>CAVQKZ010000008.1:0-27933 GCA_963713245.1 uncultured Actinomycetota bacterium | reverse complement strand
CATGAGCAGGCCGAAGCCGAAGCTGTGCGCCTCCACCGGCCCGAGCAGGCCGCCGATCGGACTGATCGAGCGGACCGCCGCAACCGAGGCGTGCATCGACAGCGGCGAGGTGGCGTCGAGGAAGCGCCGGTCGGCGATCTTGGTCAGCCCGGCGTAGACGAACACGAACGCGAGGGTTGCACGGAGGGGCAGCAGCACCCAGCCGACCTGCTGGGTGCGTTCGCGCCACGTGGCCGTCATCGGGTTCCTTCCGTGGGTTGCGAACCGTTTCATTGCAACATGCCGGCCTGTGTATTGGATTACGTGTGCAGGACGGACACGGGTTCATCGCCGCCGCGTTCGCGCGCCGCCCGTAGCGGCGTTCACGCGAGCTTTCGCCTACTCTCATCGATGTGAAGCTGCTGCCCCGCCGCAATGTCGAACCCAACGGCGACGTCGTGACCGACGTCGTCGAGCCGACGCCGTCCGGCGGGAAGGGTCGGCCCACTCCGAAGCGCCGCGACTCCACCATCCAGCGCGGTCCGGTCAGTGCGCCGAAGACCCGCAAGGAGGCCTACGCCCGGCAGAAGCAGCAGTCCAAGGCGGCCAAGGTCGCGCGCAACACCCCTGCGGCGAAGATGACCCCGCAGCAGCGGCGCGCGGCGCTGCGCAAGGGCGACCCGGCGTTCCTGCCGCGCCGCGACCAGGGCGCGACCCGCAAGCTGGCCCGCGACTACGTCGACTCGCACCGGATGTTCAGCAACTACCTGCTGCTGCTCTTCCCGCTGATGATCGCCAGCTACCTGATCCCGTGCATGCAGTTCCTCGTGATCCTCGTCTTCCTCGCCTTCGTCGTCGAGTGGATACTTCATCGGCCGCGCATCCGCAAGCTCGCCATCGAGCGCAACGGCAAGGCCGAGGGCAGCGCGCTGTCCATCGGCTTCTACGCCGGCAGCCGCGCCTACCTGCCGCGCCGCTGGCGGCTGCCGGCGCCGCAGAAGTCGCTCGGCGAGTCCGATCTGATCAGCCGTTCAGGTAGGCCAGCACCGCGAGCACCCGCCGGTTGTCGTCCTCGGACGGCGGCAGCGACAACCGGGTGAAGATGCTGTTGGTGTGCTTGCTCACCGCCTTCTCGGTGATGAACATGCTCGCCGCGATCGCCGCGTTGGACCGGCCCTCGGCCATGTGCCCGAGCACCTCGCGCTCACGCGGCGTCAGCGACGCGAGCGGCTCGTGCCCGCTGCGCCGGCTGAGCAGCTGCGCGACCACCTCGGGATCCATCGCCGTCCCGCCGCCGGCGACCTGGCGCACCGCGTCGACGAACTGCTTCACGTCGAAGACCCGGTCCTTGAGCAGGTAGCCGACCCCGCCGGTGCGGTCGGCCAGCAACTCGCGCGCGTAGAGCTGCTCCACGTACTGCGAGAGCACCAGCACCGGCAGCCCCGGCATCTGCTGCGCGGGCCTCGATCGCCGCGCGCAGCCCCTCGTCGGTGAACGTGGGCGGCAGCCGCACGTCGACGACCGCGATGTCGGGCCGGTGCGTGGTCAGCGCCCGCAGCAGCGACGGACCGTTGTCGACGGCCTCGACGACCTCGAAGTCGTGCGCTTCGAGCAGCCGGATCAGGCCGTCTCGGAGGAGGGCGAGATCTTCGGCGAGGACGACGCGCACGGCAGCACCATAGCCACTGTCGTCGGCCCGCCGGGCGGACTTTCCACCGTCAGCGTGCCGTCGAAGGCCGACAGCCGCCGCTCGATGCCGCGCAGGCCGGTGCCGAGCTCGGGCGCGGCGCCCCCGACCCCGTCGTCGGTGACCGAGATCTCGAGCGATGTCGCCGACGCGGGCCATCCGGACGTCGACGCCGGGTCGCGCCGCTGTGCTTGATCGCGTTGGCCAGCGCCTCGGCGACCGCGAAGTACGCGGCCGACTCGACCGGGGCGGGCAGCCGGTCGGGCAGGTCGGCCTGGATCGTCGACCGGCAACGACGAGGCCAGCGCCAGGGCCTCGACCGCGCCGACCAGCCCGCGGTCGGCCAGCACGGGCGGGTGGATGCCGCGGACCAGGTCGCGCAGTTCGGCCAGCGCCTCGCTGCTGGACGCCCGCGCCTCGGCCAGCAGGGCCTTGGCCGTGGCCGGGTCGGCGGCGAGCAGTTCCTCGGCCAGCCCGAGGCTCATCCCCAGCGAGACCAGCCGGGCCTGGGCGCCGTCGTGCAGGTCGCGTTCGATGCGCCGCAGCTCGGCCGCCGGACGTGTCCACCGTCTCGGCTCGCGACTCGGTGAGCTCCTGCACCCGCTGCGCGAGCTGGGTCTTCTCGTTCGGCGCCAGCAGGGCGCGGGCGAGATACGCGTGCAGGTGGACGAAGACGCCCTTCGGCAGCCACCAGAAGATCAGGTCGAGCAGGCCCTCGACGACGCGCGAGCAGCCCGAAGAGCAGGCCGACCGTCGCGTTGACGCGTCAGCCACATCGCGTCGCGGCGGGTGGCCGGATCCCGGGCGAAGGCGCGCAGCCGGACGAGCAGGTTGCCGGCGGGCGCCTTGATGTAGGGCGACTCGATGGGCGTGCCCAGCAACGCACCGACGTAACGCCGATGCACGTCGGCGATGGGCCGCACGGCCAGGATCGACCACGTACAGCAGCGGCAGCCCGACCCACACGACGACCGTGCGCGATCCCGATGACCATGACGACGAACAGCACCAGCGACGCGGCGGCGAGCACGGTGCGGCGAACGCCCACAGCAGCAGGCGCAGCCGCATCGCGAACCCGGCACCCACCACGCGCACCTCCTGTCGTCGTTGTGTCCATCCTGACCCACGAAGCGGTCCTGGCTAGTGGAGCTAAGTCCACCACGACTCGGGACCCACCACCCGTGTTCTTCCGGGCCGCGCGCGGCAACGTGGGCACTGTCATCGACATCCTGGTCAGAAAGGCACCACCGTGTCCGAGAAACACGCCGTCGCCCGCCGCCCGGTCACCGTCCGGGTCGCCCGCTGGAGCGCCACCCACCCGTGGCGCGCGATCGCCCTGTGGCTGGTATTCGTCGCTCAGCTGCATCGCGATCGGCCAGGCCTCCGGCCTGAAGACGATGTCCGATCTCGACAGCGCCACCGGCCAGTCCGGCCGGGCCGCACACATGGCCGCACGACGCCCACCTGTCCGACCCGGCCACCGAGGACGTCCTGATCACCGCGCGGGCCGGGCAGCTCGACCCCGCGGCGGCCCGGCCGGCGGCCGCGGCCGTCACCGCCCGGATGCGGGAAGCTGCCGGAGGTCGCCACGTCGACGCGCCGGTGCTGGCCAAGAACGGCAAGGCGCTGATGGTCGAGGTGACGATCAGCGGCGACCCGGACACCGCCTCGGACCGGGTCGGCGCCCTGCTGAGCGCGACCGCCACCGTCCAGAAGGACTTCCCCGCGCTGCGGGTCGAGCAGGTCGGCGGCGCGTCGCTGAACAACGCCGTCAACGACCAGGTCGGCCAGGACCTGGGCGCGGCGGCCGACTTCAGCCTGCCGGTGACCCTGCTCATCCTGCTCGTCGCGTTCGGCGCGATCGTCGCCGCCGGGGTGCCGGTGCTGCTCGCGCTGTCGGCGGTCGGCTCGGCGACCGGACTGGCCGCGCTCGCCTCGCACTTCGTCCCCGACTCGGGCACGACCTCGAGCATGATCCTGCTGATGGGCATGGCCGTCGGCGTCGACTACTCGCTGTTCTACGTCAAGCGGGTCCGGGCCGAGCGGCAGCGCGGTCGCGGCCACCTCGACGCGATCGAGATCGCGGCCGAGACCGCGGGGCACTCGGTCATCGTGTCCGGCGTCGCCGTCATCGTCTCGATGCTCGGCCTGTTCCTCGCCCGCAGCGCGGTGTTCGCCTCGCTCGCCACCGGCTCCATCATCGTGGTCGCCGTGGCCGTGCTGGGCTCGCTGACCGTGCTGCCGGCCGTCCTGGTCAAGCTGGGCCGGCGCATCGACCGGCCCCGCGTGCCGGTGCTGTGGCGGCTGTCGGCCTCGACCCGCGAGCCGCGGATGTGGCCGGCGCTGCTGCGCCCGGCCATGACCCACCCGGGCCGCACGCTGACGATCTCGGTGCTCGCGCTGGCCGTGCTCGCGCTGCCCACGCTGGAGCTGAAGATGCAGTCCGACAGTGCCGCATCGCTGCCCCGGTCCATCCCGGCCACCCACTCGCTCGACCGGCTCATCGGCGGCGTTCCCGGGCCAGCAGTCCACCGACGTGATCGTGGTCCGGGCCGCGGCCGCCGACGCGCCCGCGGTGAAGGCCCGGCTGACCGCCCTGGCCGAGCGCCTGGACCACAGCCGGCTGTTCGCGGCCGACACCGCGAAGCAGCTGGTGCGGGCCTCGGCCGACGCGACGGTGCACGTCCTCGAGGTGCGCGCGCCCTACGACGCCGAGTCCGCGGCGGCGAAGCAGGGCGTGCACGAACTGCGCGACGGGCTGGTGGCCAGCGCGCTGCGCGGCATCGACGGGGCGGAGTGGGCCGTCGGCGGCGACACCGCGACCAACCTGGACGTCGACCATGCCCTGTCGTCGGCGATGCCGTGGGTGATCGGCTTCGTCGTCGTGCTGACGATGCTGATGATGGGCTGGGTGTTCCGGTCGTTCGTGATCGCGCTGACGACGGCGGCGGTGAACCTGCTCTCGGCCGGCGCCGCGTTCGGTGTCCTGGTGCTGACGTTCCAGCACACCTGGGCCGAGAAGCTGCTCGGGTTCCACTCCACCGGCGCGGTGGTGAACTGGATCCCGCTGTTCACCTTCGCGGTCCTGTTCGGCCTCTCGATGGACTACCACGTCTTCGTGCTGAGCCAGATCCGCGAGGCCGCCGCCGGCGGGCCTGTCCACCCGGGAGGCGGTGCGGGCCGGCATCACCCGCTCGGCCGGGACGGTCACCAGCGCGGCCGTCGTCATGGTGTCGGTGTTCGCGATCTTCGCCTCGCTGCACATGGTCGAGATGAAGGAACTCGGCGTCGGCCTCGCGGCGGCCGTCCTGATCGACGCGCTCGTCGTGCGGGTGATCGTGCTGCCGTCGCTGATGACGCTGCTCGGCCGGGCGAACTGGTGGCCCGGGCGGGTGCCTGGTTCTCGCCACCCGGCGGCCGTGGCGGTGGCACCGAGCGAGCCGGCGCTGGCGGGCAGCCCGAGTGCCTAGTCCTCGCCGAGGGACATCGGGCCGTACACGACGGTGCCGGCGTCGAGCAGGGTGGCCTGCGCGACGCCGGCATCGGCCAGTTCGCGCCAGTGCTCGCCGAGCCAGCTCTCGGCGTCGGACTGGCTGCCGTGGGCGGCCGACACCGGCTCGCTGAGGCCGGTGCCGTCCACCGACTCGAGCCGCCACATCCAGGTCATCGACGCCTCCCGTTGTCCTGCCCACCGTTGCGAGTTGGACCCTACTGGCCGGCGCGACAGGCGGGCGTTCCCGTCGGGCCGGCGCCGGGTACGTTCAGCCCATGACCAGTGCGTCCCGCGCGCCGGCGACGAGCGAACTGCTGTCTCTTGCCGCGGACGTGGACTGGCCGGACAACGAGGCCGCGGCCGCCGCCCGTGCGACGCTGGCCGCCGCACCCGATGACCCGGGCCGCCTGGGCGAGCTGGCCGAGTGGCTGGCCGGCGTGCAGGGGCAGCATCCGCCGCACGACTTCGGCCGGGTTCGCGCGGTCGTGTTCGGGGCCGGACCCGGGCCGGCGGCCGGCCCCGAGGCCCTGGCCGAGCTGGCCGGGGCCGGCATCCGCACCGTGCCGCCGCGAGAGCAGTCCGCCATCCAGGCCATCTCGGCCGGGGCGGCACTGGCCGACGCCGAGGTCGACGCCGGGGCCGACCTGCTCATCGTGGCCGTGTCCGGCCCGGACGCGGCGATCCCGGCGCTCGCCCTCGTCTGCGTCCTCACCAACACCGAACCGGTGAAGGTGCTGCCGCGGGGCGGGCGGTTGGTGCCCGAGGAGTGGATGGCCCAGGCCGTCGCGGTTCGCGACGCCCGCCGCCGGGCCATGCCGCACCGAGCCGAGCCGGTCGAGCTGCTCGACGCGATCGGCGACCCGGACATCGCCGCCGCGGCCGGCTTCCTCCTGCGCGCGGCCGGGCGGCGCACTCCGGTCCTGCTCGACGGGCTGCCGGCGACGGCGGCCGCCCTGGTCGCCTACGAGGCCCAGCCCCGGGCCGTGCGCTGGTGGGAGTGTGCCGACCGCTCGGCCGAACCGGCCCACGAACTGGCCCTGACCAAGCTCGGCAAGCGCTCCATCCTCGACCTGGGAATCGGGCCGGCCGACGGCAGCGGCGGCCTGCTCGCGGTGCCGGTGCTGCGCGCGGCCGTCCGCACGCTGGCCCGGCTCGCCGCCGCCGCCGCCGAGCCAGCCGGCCCGGCCGACAAATCGGGCTCGGGCGACTCGCTGCCGTCCTAGCCGGCCGATCGGCAAGCTCGGGCCGACCGGACCGATATCGTCGTCACGACGCCTCCTCGACCGACTGGACGTACCTGTGAGTTCGCCCGAAACCCCGCCCGAGCCCACGACGCCGCCGCTGTCGGACACCCGCCACGACGCCGTCGAGGCGGTCACCTGGCAGATCCGCGTCGCCGCGGCCTGGAGCTGGCGGCTGATCGTCATCGCGGCCGGGCTCTACCTGTTCGTCAAGATCTTCGGCCGGGTCGAGCTGGTCGCGTTCTCGTTCATCGCTCGCGATGTTCTTCACCGCGGTGCTGCATCCGCTTGAGCAGCGCCTGCGCAGGATGCTGCCCGGGCCGAAGTCGCTGCCGGCTGCGCTCGCCCTGCTCATCGGCGTCGCCGCGCTCATCGGCGTCGGCTGGTTCGTCATCTGGCAGATCAGCACGCACTCGGGACAGCTCGGCGACCAGGTCACCAGTTTCGTCGACAAGACGAAGCACTGGCTGCGCACCGGCCCGCTGCACCTGAAGTCGGCCGACCTGGACAAGCTGAGCAACAACATCACCAAGACGATCCAGTCCCACCAGGGTCAGCTGATCAGCGGGGCGATCGCAGACCCTGCGCGCGGCCGTGGAGGGCCTGGCCGCGACGTTGCTGATCCTGCTGTCGACGTTCTTCCTGCTGCGCGACGGCGAGGGGGTCTGGAAATGGGTGCTGGGCCTGTTCCCGGCCCGGGCCCAGCCGCGGCTGGACTACGCCGGCCGGGCCGGCTGGGGCACGCTCGGCGGCTACATGCGCGGGCAGCTGCTCATCGCGCTGTTCCACGGCATCTCGATCTTCCTGCTGCTGATCATCCTGCGGGTTCCGCTGGCGGCGGCGCTGGCCGTGCTGATCTTCCTCGGCTCCTTCATCCCGCTCGTCGGCCTCACCGTCACCGGCGCGCTGTGCGTGGCGGTCACGCTGCTCGAACACGGCGCGACGGCGGCCATCATCGTCGGTGCCTCGATCGTCGTGCTCGTGCAACTCGAGGCCCACCTGCTGCAGCCGGTGATCATGAGCCGCAGCGTCGAGGTCCATCCGCTGGCCATCGCCCTGGCCGTGATCACCGGGACGAAGCTCGGCGGCATCCCCGGCGCGCTGATGGCGGTGCCACTCGTCGCCTTCCTCAACACCACCGTGCACGCGCTGCGCTCGACGCCGGTCAACCCGGCCGAGAAGGACGACTTCCCGGTCAAGGAGACCGCCGGGCTGAACAAGGAACCCGTGGACCCGACGGCGACGGAGGCTTGCCGTAGGACGGCCTACCGGACGTGGGACGGCACGAACGGCGGTCTGACCACACGTACGGCGGCGGAGCGGCCGCGGACGTCGACGGCGACCTCGTCGCCCTCGCCCACGCCTGAGGCCGTCGAGATCAGCGCCAGCCCGATGCCGACCTTCTTCGTCGGCGAGAACGTGCCGCTGGTGACCTCGCCGACCTCGGCCCCGCTGCCGTCGACCACGCGCATGTGGGCCCGGGGAATGCCGCGGTCCAGCGCCTGGATCCCCCACAGCAGCCGGGCCGGGCCGGCCGCCTTCTCGGCCGTGAGCGCGTCCCGGCCCCAGAACGCGTCCTTCTTCCAGCCCGACGGCCCAGCCCGAGCGGGCCTGCACGGGCGAGATGTCCAGCGACAGGTCCTGGCCGTGCAGCGGGTAGCCCATCTCGGTGCGCAGCGTGTCGCGCGCGCCCAGCCCGGCCGGCATCCCGCCCAGTTCGCGCACGACCTCGACCAGCGCGTCCCACAGCGGCACCGTGTCGGCCCAGGCCGGGATGAGCTCGTAGCCGTGCTCGCCGGTGTAGCCGGTGCGGCACACCCGCACCGGCCGGCCGTCGAAGGAGGCGTCGGCGTAGGCCATGTAGGCCTGGTCGGCCGGCAGCCCGAGCCGGTCGAGCACCTCGGCCGAGCGCGGGCCCTGCACGGCCAGCACCCCGAACCGGTCGTGCTGGCCCGCGACCTCGACCTCGGCCGGCGCGGCCGCGGCCAGCCGCCGCACCACCTCCGCGGTGTTCGCGGCGTTCGGGACGAGGAACACCTCGTCGTCGCCGACCAGGTACGCGATCAGGTCGTCGACCACGCCGCCGGACTCGTCGCAGCACAGCGTGTACTGCGCCTGCCCGGGCTCGATCCGGCCGAGATCGTTGGACAGGCAGGCGTTGACGAACGCCCGCGCGCCCGGACCGCGGACGGTGGCCTTGCCCAGGTGGGACACGTCGAACACCCCGACGCTCTCGCGCACCGCCGCATGTTCCTTCAGCACGCCGCCGCCGCTCGCGGCGTACTCGATCGGCATCTCCCAGCCGCCGAAGTCGGCCAGCTTGGCCCCGAGGTCGACGTGACGGTCGTAGAGCGGTGAGCGCAGCAGTGTCATAGCGGCACCGTATCGACAACGCGCGCCCACGGGCCGCCCAGGACGCCCGCCTACCATCGCGGTCATGGCCTCCGTCTCCCTCGTCGACCCGTCCGCCCCGCTCTCGGCCGATGCCGTCGTCGTCGGGGTGCTCGCCGGTCCGGACGGCATCGCGCTCGCGCCCGGGGCCAAGCCGGTCGACGCGGCGCTGGGCCGGCAACTGGTGGCGGCGCTCAAGGCGGCCGGCGCGGCCGGCAAGTCCGACGAGGTGACCAAGATCCCGACCCTCGGGCTGGCCCCGTTCCCGCTCGTGGTCGGCACCGGCCTGGCCTCGGCCCCGGCCCCGACCCGGCCGACGCCGAGCGGGTCCGCCGCGCGGTCGGCGCCGCGCTGCGCAGCCTGACCCGGCACAAGCACGTGCACGTCGCCATCGACGCCGACCCGGGTGCCATCGCCGAGGGCGCGCTGCTCGGCAGCTACGCGTTCACGGCCTACAAGTCCACGCCGGGCAAGCCCGTGCTGCGCAAGGTGACGATCGCGGCCAAGTCCAACGCGGCCGCGACGCGCGCGCACTGCGGCGGGCCCGCATCGTCGCCGACGCGGTCGGCGTCGCCCGCGACCTGGTCAACACCCCGCCCAACGACCTCTACCCCGAGACGTTCGCGGACCGGGCCGGCGAACTGGCCGCGACCCAGGCCCTCGACGTCGAGGTGCTCGACCAGCGGGCGCTGGCCAAGGGCAAGTACGGCGGCATCCTCGCCGTCGGGGCCGGTTCGGCCCGCCCGCCGCGCCTGGTGCGGATCAGCTACCGGCCGGCCCGGCCCCGGGCCCGCATCGCGCTGGTCGGCAAGGGCATCACGTTCGACTCCGGCGGCCTGAACATCAAGACCGCGAACATGGCCTCGATGAAGGGCGACATGGGCGGCGCGGCCGCGGTCATCGCCGCCGTGGTGGCCGTCGCCGCGCTCAAGCTGCCGGTCGAGGTCATCGCCACCGTGCCCATGGCCGAGAACATGCCGTCCGGTTCGGCCTACCGGCCCTCCGACGTGCTCCGGATGCGCGGCGGGCAGACCGTCGAGGTCGGCAACACCGACGCCGAGGGGCGCCTGATCCTGGCCGACGCGATCTCGCGCGCCGTCGAGGACGAGCCCGACTACCTGATCGAGGCCTCCACGCTCACCGGGGCGCAGTCGGTGCACTCGGCACCCGGGTGATCGGCGCGATGGGCGAGGCCGGCCTGCGCGACCGGGTCGCCGCCGCCGGCAACGCCGCGGGCGAGAGCGTGTGGGCCATGCCGCTGCCCGACGACCTGCGCGGCGGGTCTGGACTCACCGGTGGCCGACCTCGGCAACGTCACGCGGTGACCGGGCCGGCGGCATGCTCGTCGGCGGCCACTTCCTGGCCGACTTCGTGCCCGCCGGGCTGCCGTGGGTGCACCTCGACATCGCCGGCCCGGCCTGGAACGGCGGCGGCCCGCACGACTACACGCCGAAGGGCGGCACGGGCGCGGCCGTGCGCACGATCATCGCGGCGGCTGAGGATCTGGCCGGCTCGGTGACCGGCGACGGCGCGCCCGGCCCGGGCGATCTCGAGCGCGCGCTCCCAGCGCATCCGCAGACTGCGGTAGGCCCGGGCCCGCACCCGTTCGGCGTTGACGGCCACCCACGCGCAGATGATCGCCAGCGGCAGTTCGACGAACGCGGCCGAGAGCGATCGCCGATCATCAGCTGGTCGCGCTTGTCGCTGGTCACGATGTCGAACCAGGCGTCGACCACCAGCATCGTCGCGGCCACCGCCGCAATGGCGCCGGTGGCCATCTTGCGTCGCAGCGCGCAGTACGCCAGGGCGGCCAGCACCGCGCACATCGCCGCGTCGATAGCCGACCCAGGCGATGTCGTAGTCGACGGCCCGGGTGGTGGCCGGGCAGCGTCATGGCCAGGTAGACGATCCACGGGACGATGCCGACCGCGCAGCAGACCGCGAGCGGGCCGAGCCAGCGCGGCAGCGGCAGGGTGAGCTGCTTGGGCACGACCCCGAGGGCGGCCTGCGACCGAGTCGAGCGGCGAGCCGGCCGGCAGCTCCGGCCCGGCCTCCAGGGACGCGGCTTCGCCGGCCGCGCCGGCCCCGTCGGCCCGCTCGGCCCCGTCGGCCGGCGGCTCGGGCCCGGTGCCGTCCACCCTGGTCACGTCGACGGGCCGGCCAGGCCCGGCGGGCCGGTGTCGCCGTTCTGCTTGCGGCGGGCGGTCCAGTCCCGCATCCGCTGCGGGTAGCCGACGACGCCCACGTCGTAGAGCGGGATCGCGTGCTTCTTGGTGAACGAGCGGGCCGCGTCGGCGCCGTCGACGCGGCGGCGGGTCCATTCCCCCGTGGACGCGACCAGCACGACCGTGGTCTCGGTGACCGCGGTGCGCGGCTCGATGTAGGCCTCGACCCCGGGCCGGGACTTCACGAACCGGGACAAATGATCGATGTCGTCCGACGTCGCGCCGTGCGCAACGTCCCCGGCTCGTGCTTGTTCCTGCGCGGTAGCCAACCCACCGACGGTCTCCAGTGCTCGTCGCAGGCGTCCGCCGGCGCGGCGCTCGCCGGACGACCATGATCCCACCGGCCGGGACGGATCCGGCCCGTGATACGCCGTGTATCGGCCGCTGTGACCCTCGGGAAAGGTTGGTGCCAAGATGGACGACGCGCATCCCTTCAACGAAGCAGGAGCAGCAGTGACCGACAACCAGTCCGATCTCGTCATCCTCGGTGGCGGCAGCGGGGGCTACGCCGCGGCACTGCGCGCCGCCGAACTCGGCAAGTCCGTCGTCCTGATCGAGCGCGACAAGGTCGGTGGCACCTGCCTGCACCGGGGCTGCATCCCGACCAAGGCCCTGCTGCACGCCGGTGAGATCGCCGATCAGGCCCGCGAGAGCTCCCAGTTCGGCGTCAACGCCACCTTCGAGGGCATCGACATGGCCGGCGTCCACAAGTACAAGGACGGCGTCATCAGCAAGAACCACAAGGGCCTGGTCGGGCTGGTCAAGAGCCGCGGCATCCAGATCGTCGAGGGCGAGGGCCGGCTCACCGGCCCGAAGACGGTATCGGTGAACGGCGACACCTACACCGGCGACGAACGTGATCCTGGCCACCGGGTCGTACTCCCGCACCCTGCCCGGCCTCGACATCGACGGCCAGCGGGTGATCACGAGCGAGCACGCGCTGCAGCTCGACCACGTGCCCGCCTCGGCCGATCGTGCTCGGCGGCGGCGTCATCGGCGTCGAGTTCGCCAGCGCCTGGCGGTCCTTCGGCGCCGACGTGACGATCGTCGAGGCCCTGCCGCACCTCGTGCCCCTCGAGGACGAGGCCAACTCCAAGCTGCTCGAGCGCGCCTTCCGCCGGCGCGGCATCGGCTTCAAGCTCGGCGCCCGCTTCGAGCGCGTCGAGCGCACCGACGCCGGCGTGCGCGTCCACCTCGAGGGCGGCGACACGCTCGAGGCCGAGTTGCTGCTGGTCGCCGTCGGGCGCGGCCCGACCTCGGCCGACCTCGGCTACGAGGAGCAACGGCATCGCCCTCGACCGTGGCTTCGTCGTCGGTCGACGAGTACTGCCGCACCAGCGTCGACGGCGTCTACGCGGTCGGCGACCTGATCCCGACGCTGCAGCTCGCCCACGTCGGATTCGCCGAGGGCATCCTGGTCGCCGAGCACATCGCCGGGCTGCCGGTCGTGCCGATCGACTACGCCGGCGTCCCCCGCATCACCTACTCCTCGCCCGAGGTCGCCTCGGTCGGCCTCACCGAGGCCCAGGCGGCCGAGAAGGTACGGCGCCGACAACATCAAGACCGTCACCTACGACCTGTCCGGCAACGGCCGCAGCGCCATCCTCAACGCCAAGGGCGCGGTCAAGCTGATCGCCCAGGTCGACGGCCCGGTGCTGGGCGTGCACATCGTCGGCGACCGGGTCGGCGAGCTCATCGCCGAGGCCCAGCTGATCTACAACTGGGAGGCGCTGCCCAGCGAGGTCGCCCAGCTGATCCATCCCGCACCCGACCCAGTCCGAGGCGATCGGCGAGGCGCACCTGCTGATGGCCGGCAAGCCGCTGCACGTGCACGACTGACGCCCGCGTCCCCACAGCTAAGGAGTCGTTCCGACCATGCCGGTCTCCGTAACAATGCCCCGCCTCGGTGAGAGCGTCACCGAAGGCACCGTCACCCGTTGGCTGAAGAAAGAGGGCGACCACGTCGACGCCGACGAGCCGCTGCTCGAAGTCTCCACCGACAAGGTCGACACCGAGGTGCCCTCGCCCGCGGCCGGCACCGTGCTCTCGATCAAGGTCCAGGAGGACGAGACGGTCGAGATCGGCGTCGAGCTGGCCGTGATCGGTGACGCGGCCGAGGGCGGTGACTCCGGCGGCAGCGACGACGCCGACGCCGAGTCCGCCGGCGACGACGCTGACGACGCTGACGACGCTGAGCGACGCTGACGACGAAGCCGATGAGGCCGACGACGCCGAGGCGGAGGCCGAGCAGCTCGAGCCGGAGCCGGCCCAAGCCGAGGACAAGCCGAAGCAGGAGGCCGAGCCGGCCCCGAAGCCCAGCTCCGAGCAGCGCGCTCCGGCCAACGGTGCCGACGAGGACGACGACGTCGCCGGCACCTACGTCACCCCGCTCGTGCGGCGGCTCGCCAGCGAGCACGGCGTCGACCTGAGCAGCATCCAGGGCACCGGCGTCGGTGGCCGGATCCGCAAGTCCGACGTGCTGGCCGCGGCCAAGCCCGCCCGCGAGGCCGCCGCCGGCGCCGCGCCGCGCCGCGCCGGCCCCGGCCAGCGCGCCCGCCCACGCCGCACCCGCCCCGGCCGCGCAACCGGCCCCGGCGCCGGCCGGATCCCCCGCGGCCCGACCGGCGGCGGCCTCGGCCGGCTCGACCGGATCGGCCCCGGCCGCCCAGCGCGGGCACGTCGAGTCGATGTCGCGGATGCGTCAGGTGATCGCCAGCCGGATGGTCGAGTCGCTGCGGGTCTCGGCCCAGCTCACCACCGTCGTCGAGGTCGACGTCACCAAGATCGCCCGGCTGCGCGACCAGGCCAAGGCCGACTTCGCCGCCCGCGAAGGCGTCAAGCTCACCTTCCTGCCGTTCTTCGCCGTCGCCGCCATCGAGGCCCTCAAGGCCCACCCGGTGGTGAACGCCTCGATCGACGTCGACGCCAAGACGATCACGTACCACGACGCCGAGCACCTGGGCATCGCGGTCGACACCGAGCGCGGCCTGGCCGTGCCGGTGATCCACGACGCCGGCGACCTCAACCTCGGCGGGATCGCTCGCAAGATCGCCGACCTGGCCGACCGCACCCGGGCCAACAAGGTCAGCCCGGACGAACTCGGCGGCGGCACGTTCACGATCACCAACACCGGCAGCCGGGGCGCGCTGTTCGACACCCCGATCATCAACCAGCCCCAGGTGGCCATCCTCGGCACCGGCGCGGTCGTCAAGCGCCCGGTCGTCATCTCCGACGACAACCTGGGCGAGACGATCGCGATCCGCTCGATGGTCTACCTGGCCCTGTCCTACGACCACCGCATCGTCGACGGCGCGGACGCGGCCCGGTTCCTGGCCACGATCAAGGAACGTCTCGAGGCCGGTGCGTTCGAACGGGCGCTCGGGCTGGGCTGATGCGGGTCGTCCTGGCCGGCGCCTCTGGTCTGATCGGTACGGCCCTGCGCGACTCGCTGCGCGCCGACGGGCACGCCGTCACCGCGCTGGTGCGGCGCCCGCCGGCCGACGGCGAGGCGCGGTGGGATCCGGCCGGCCACGAGTTGCGATCCGGCCGTGCTGGCCGGTGCCGACGCGGTGGTGTGCCTGTCCGGTGCGGGCGTCGGCGACCACCGCTGGACCGAGTCGTACAAGCAGGTGCTGCTGCGCAGCCGGCTCGACAGCGTCGGCACGATCGCCAGCGCGATGGCCGGGCTGACCGACGGCCCGCCGGTG
Organism: uncultured Actinomycetota bacterium; assembly: GCA_963713245.1. Classification (GTDB taxonomy): domain Bacteria; phylum Actinomycetota; class Actinomycetes; order Mycobacteriales; family Jatrophihabitantaceae; genus CAVQKZ01. The sequence continues at coordinate 13,210 of CAVQKZ010000008.1, read as the reverse complement.
CTCGTGTCGGCGTCGGCGGTGGGTTACTACGGCGACACCGGCGACCGCGAGGTCGACGAGAGCGGGCCGCGCGGGGCCGGATTCCTGGCCGAGCTGTGCGAGCAGTGGGAAGGCGCGACCCGGCCGGCCGAGGACGCCGGCGTGCGGGTCGCGCACCTGCGTACCGGCCTGGTGCTGTCCGGCGACGGTGGGCTGCTCAAACGCCTCAAGCCGATCGTCGCCCTCGGCGCGGCCGGGCGGCTGGGCAGCGGGCGGCAGTTCATGCCGTGGATCTCGCTGGCCGACGAGATCGCCGCCATCCGCTTCCTGCTCGAGCACGATCTGGCCGGGCCGGTCAATCTCACTGGCCCGCAGCCGGTGCGCAACGCCGAGCTGATCGCTACGCTCGCGCGGCTGATGCACCGCCCCGCGATCGTGCCCACGCCCGCGTTCGCGCTGCGCATCGCCCTGGGCGAATTCGCGCAGGACACCCTGACCGGCCAACGGGCCGTGCCCAGCAAGCTGCTCGACGCCGGCTTCGCCCACCAGCACGCCGACGTCGAATCGGCGCTGCGGTGGGCACTGCGCCATTGAGCGACTACTGTCCGATGGCCGAGATCAGGTAGTCCGTTCCGTGCCAGGTCAAGGCGATCTGCAGCGGTGACGGCCCGGAGCCGGGGGCTCGTCCCTGCGGCGTGCCGCCGCAGCTGAGCAGCGAATCGCTCAGGGTCGCGTTGACGTCGATCGTCACCTTGTCGGGTGTGCTGGTGAGGACGCGGAGGTCGGCATAGCTGGTCTGCACGCCGATCAACCCACAGCCCTTGGGCACGATCTGCTTCAGCAGCCTGGTGTCCTGATCGAGCAGCGGCCCGGGCACGTAGACGCCGTGGAGCAAGGTGGGGTCGCGGTCGGCGAATGCCTGCTCCCGGCGCAGGTCGAGCCGGATCAGGACGGCACTGACCCCGGCCGTGTCCAGCACGCCGTGCGTGGCCGAACCGGTCGGCGTGGGCACGGCCGTCGGGTCGGACTCGGAGCCGGGCGGGAGCTGTCCCATCGGCCCGCCGGTGACCGCCGGCGTCGAGGACACCGCGGGCGCGGCCCGGCTGGCGCCCTCGTTGCCGAGCGCGACCCAGGTCACGGCGGCCACCGTGGCGATCGCGAGCGCCACCACGAGGGCGGCCCAGCGCACCCCGGCCGGTCCGGGCGGCAGCCACCAGGCCCGGCGGCCGCGGGGGTAGGGCATCGGGCGCGGGCGGGGCCGCACCACGTGGGTGAGCAGCGGCGCGGCCGGATCCGGCCCTGGATCGGCGGAGCGGTCGAACGACGGCCGGGCCGGATCGGCCGGGGTCCGCGTCGCGGTCGCCGTCAGCGTTGCGGTTGCCGCCGCCACGGGCTCGGCCCGCACCGTAGGCGCGTCCCTCGCCACGGGCATGACCGTCACCGCGGGGATGGCTGTCGCCGTAGGCACGTCCGTCGCCGCGGACGACCCCGATGTCGCAGCCGCCGCAGTTGGCGTCGCCGCGGCAGTTGGCGTCGCCGCCCCGATCGGCGTTGACGTGACCGCAGCCGGCGCCGTCGGCGTTGCGGCCGAAATCGGCGTCGGCGGGCCCGCCGCCACGGCCGGTGCCGCAGCCGGTGCCGTTGGCGTTGACGCAGCCCCCGCAGCGGCACCCGGCGGGAGCGGCGTCGAGGTGACCGCGGGCGTTGGCGTCGCGGTTGGCGCGGCCGGTGCGATCGCAGTTGCCGCGGCCGTCGGCGGCTCGGCGTCGTCGGGTGGGCCGGGCGGCTCGGCGTAGGGCGGCAGGACCGGCTGGGCGCGGGGCCGGCCGGCCTCGAGCTCGACGGCCACCGGTGTCGCGGCATGGCGCAGGTCGAGCGCGAACTCGGCCGCCGTGCCGCGGGCCTCGGGCCGCACCGACAGCGCGCGGCCCACTACCTCCCGCATCGGCTCCGGCACGTCGAGTTCGGCGACCAGGCGCTCGATCGCGTCGACGTCGGCGCGCGCCGCGGCGGCCAGTACGTCGCTCGGATCGTCACCCGGCCACAGCGGCCGGCCGGTCAGGGCGTGCAGCGTCGTCGCGCCGAGCATGAAGACGTCGCTCTGCGGCCCGGGCACGTGCCCGATCGCCACCGCCGGGTCGATGAAGGCCGGCGTGCTGTGCACGGGCGCGTCGTCACCGAGCAGTCGGGCCACGCCGAGGTCGGCCAGCAACGGCATCCCGACCTCGGTGAAGAGCACGTTCGCCGAGGTCACGTCGCCGTGGACCACGCCGGCGTTGTGGGCGTAGGCCAGCGCCGCGCCGATCGGCGAGAGCGCGGTGACGACCTCGCCGGGCGTGATCCGGCCGCGGGCGGCGACGAGCTCGGCCAGCGTCCCGCCGTCGGCCAGGTCGAGGACCAGCACGACCGCGTCGCCCGTGGGCACGAGCTTGTGCACGCGGATGAGATGCGGATGATCGAGCGTGCTCAGCAACGCCGCCTCGGCCTGCGCCGCGCGCACCTGCGCCGGTGCGCCGATCGTGATCCGCTTGAGCGCTACCGCCTCGCCGGTCGCGCTGACGCGGGCGCGCCACACCTGCCCAGAACCACCGAAGCCGAGCAGTTGCTCGACGGTGTAGCCCGGCACCCTCCAGCCGTTCATGACTGTCCACCCTAGGCGAACCCGAAGTGAACTGCTCGAGTTGTCCACAGCGCGTGAATGCACGGTTAGCCGCGTGGCGCGCGTTAGGTTTCGATCATGACTGCCGACGCACCCACGATCCTCGCCACCTCGGGCGGGATGGTCCCGAGCACGCGCATTCGGTGGGAGCTCGGCCCGCTCACCGAGTACGCGATCGAGCTGGCCGGGGTCACCGGGCGGGCGCCGCGGGTCTGTTTCGTCGCCACCGCCATCGGCGACAACCCGTTCACCCTCAACTGTTTCGCCGAGGCCGCCCAGCTGCGCGGCCTGGCCGGCTCGCACCTCGTGCTCTTCCCGATGCCGAACGTCGAGGACATCCGCGCACCTGCTCGAGCAGGACGTGATCTGGGTGAACGGCGGCAGCGTCGCCGGCCTGCTCGCGATGTGGGAGCTGCACGGGGTCGGCACGGCCATGCGCGCGGCCTGGCAGGCCGGCGTCGTGCTCACCGGCGTGTCGGCGGGCTCCATCTGCTGGCATATCGGCGGCACCACGGACTCCTTCGGGCCCGAGCTGCGACCGGTCACGAACGGGCTTGGCCTGCTGCCCTACTCGAACGGGGTGCACTACGACACCGAGGATCAACGCCGTCCGCTGTTCCACCAGCTCGTCGCCGAAGGCACCCTGCCGGCCGGCTACGCCACCGACGACGGCGTCGGCTTGCTCTACCGCGGCACCGAGATCGTCGAGGCCGTGGCCGAGCACGACGGCAAGGGCGCGTACTTCGTCGAGCGCACTCCGGACGGCCGGGCCGTCGAGACCCGCATCGACCCGCGCCGGCTCTGAGCCCGGCGCCGCTCTACTCGGCCGCGGTCGCCAACTTCGACGGCCACCAGATGCGCCGGCCGATGTCGTGGCTGAGCGCGGGCACGACGATCGAGCGCACCAGGATCGTGTCGAGCAGCACGCCGAAGGCGACCGCGAACCCGAGCTCGGCCAGGAACACGATCGGCAGTACGCCGAGCACCACGAACGTCGCCGCCAGCACCACGCCGGCCGAGGTGATCACGCCGCCGGTGACCGCCAGCCCGCGCACGATGCCGCTGCGCGTGCCGTGCTGCAGCGTCTCCTCGCGGACCCGGGTCATCAGGAAGATGTTGTAGTCGATGCCCAGGGCGACGAGGAACACGAACGCGAACAACGGGAACGCCGGGTCGGCGTTGGCGAAGTGGAAGATGTGGTTGAACACGACGGCACTGACCCCGAGCGTGGCCGCGAAGGACAGCACCACCGACACGATCAGCAGGATCGGGGCCAGGATCGCCCGCAGCACCAGCCCGAGCACGATCAGGATGACCAGCAGCACGATCGGGATGATCAGGTTGCGGTCGTGCCGCGACGCCTGCTGGGTGTCGTAGTTCACTGCCGTGGACCCGCCGACCAGTGCGTTGGCCCCCGGTATGGCGTGCACGGCCGCGCGGATGCGTTTGACCGTGTCGGTGGCCTGCGTCGTGTCGTAGCGGTTCTTGAGGTTGGCGTCGATGAGGATCCGGCCGTTGACGGGGCGTACCTGCAGCGCCGGGGGCGGGCAGCCGTTGACAGGTTCGGCACCTGCCCGGCCTTCACCAGCCGGGCGATCTTCGCGTAGTCGGGCGCCACGCACACCGAGCCCGGCGCTGTTGTCGACGCCGGGCACCTTGGCCACGGCGGCCAGCACCGCATCGGACTTGCCGACGGCGGCGGTGATGTTCGCGGGCGCGCCGTTGCCCTGGTCGAAGTTGCGGTCGAAGATCTTCTGGCCCTGGACCGCGTCGGGGTTGGTGGTGAAGCTGTCGGTGACGGTGAGGCCCGCCGTCTTCAGCGTGGTGATCCCGGCCAGGCAGGCCAGCAGGACGATGGTGCCGGCGATCCAACGCCGCCGGGGGTGCCGGCCGAGCGCCGCGGCGAAGCGACCCCAGACGCCGTGCGTGGCGATGTCGGCCTGGTGGTCGACGTGCGGGATGCGCGGCCAGAACACCCACCGGCCGAACAGCACCAGGAACACCGGCAGGAACGTCAGCATGACCGCGAGGGTGCAGGCGATGCCGATGGCGCACACCGGCCCCAGGCTGCGGTCGGAGTTGAGCTCGCCCAGGGTGAGGCACAGCAGGCCGATGATGACCGTGGTGGCCGACGCCGCGATCGGCGGCGCCGCCCCGCGCCAGGCCCTGGTCATCGCCGCGATCCGGCTGTCGTAGTTGTGCAGCTCCTCGCGATAGCGGCTGACCAGCAACAGCGCGTAGTCGGTGCCGGCGCCGATGACCAGGACGGACAGGATGCCCTGGCTCTGCCCGTTGAGGGTGAGCACGTCGTGCTTGGCCAGCGGGTAGATGATCAGCGCCGCCGAGCCCAGGGCCAGCACCGCGCTGAACAGCGGGAAGAACCACAGCACCGGGCTGCGGTAGACGACGAGCAGGATGAGGATGACCACGATGCCGGCGGCGACCAGCAACGCGCCGTCGATACCGCTGAACGCGTCGATGAACGCGACGAGCAGGCCGCCGGCACCGGCGCTGTGGATGACCAACCCGGCCGGGGCGTTCGCGTGCGCGATCTTCAGGACCTTCTTCTCGACCTTGACCAGGTCGTCGCCGTTGACGCTCACGTCGCCGCGTTTGCCGATCAGTGGCACGGCGATGTTGGCCACCTTGCCGTTCTTGGCGTAGACCGGCGGCCGAACCTGGTCGCCGGCGACGCCGTTGACGCCGCGGAACGCCTGCGCGTCGGCGGCGATCTTGGTCCTGTCGGCGGAGGTCAGCCCGCTGGCCCGCTCGTAGACGATGAAGCCGGGGATGGTCTGCACCGGCTGGAACTTCTGCGACTCGGTGTTGACCTTGGTCGATTCGGCCGAGTTGGGCAGGTAGGCGGCCTGGTCGTTCTTCTGGACCTGGCTCAGCTTGCCCTGGTACGAGCCCCCGGCCGCGCCGAACAGGAACCAGAACGCCGCGAGCGCGGCGATGATGTAGACCCCGCGCGAGCGGCGCGGTGGCGCAGGCGGCGCGGGCGGCGCGTCTCCTGGGCGGTCTGGTCGATGCGACTCACGTCTGTCTCCTCAGGCTGTTCGGCGCCCGCCACCGTAGCGGCAGCCCCTGACGCCGGGCACCCACATTTCCGTGCCGGCGCACAGGTAGGCAGGCATTGTCGGGAACCTGGGCACGCATCGGATGGGTGCCCGGCCCCAGCAGTCCGAGCGCATCGGCCCCTGTCTCAGCGCGGTCGCGTAATCTCACGACCTGTGGACGAGTTGCGCATGATCCGGGCCGGACTGGTCGCGTACGAGCAGGCCTGGCAGCGCCAGCGCGAGCTGCACGCCGCGGTGGTGGCCGGCACCGCCCCCGACACCGCTCTGCTGCTCGAGCACCCCCCGGTGTACACGGCCGGGCGGCGCACCGAGGCATGCGAGCGGCCCGCCGACGGCACGCGCGGTGATCGACGTCGACCGCGGCGGCAAGATCACCTGGCACGGCCCGGGCCAGCTGGTCGGCTACCCGATCGTGCACCTGCCCGATCCGGTCGACGTGGTCGCCTACGTCCGCCGCATCGAGAGCGTGCTCATCGACGTATGCCTCGACCTCGACGTACCCGCGGGCCGGGTCGACGGGCGCAGCGGCGTGTGGCTGCCGGCCGACGGGTCCCGCCCCGAGCGCAAGATCGCCGCGATCGGCATCCGGGTGGTGCGCGGCGTCACGCTGCACGGCTTCGCCATCAACTGCAACCCCGACCTGACCTGGTTCGACCGCATCGTGCCGTGCGGGATCGCCGACGCCGGCGTCACCTCGCTGTCGCCAGGAGCTCGGCCGGGACGTCACCGTCGACGAGGTGCTGCCGGTCGTCGAGCGGCGCCTGCCGGCCCTGCTGCAGATCGCGGCGGCGGTCTGATCCGTCAGTGGGAAGGCATGCCAAACCCAAACCGGTCCGCGGTGGCTCCAGGTTCGCCCGGGCCGGCGCGCTCGTGCTCGTCTGGCTCGGCGGCCTCGGCGCCGGGTTCTTCGCCCTGCTCGGCGTCGGTGCGCGCTACACCGGCTGCAGCGCCAGTGCCCGCGGGCTGGCCTGCCGCCCGGCCGGGACGGCGGTGGGCGCGCTGATCGTGCTCGGTGTCATCGCCACCGTCACGGCCGCGACCGTGCTCACCCACGACCGCGAACTGCGCCGGATCGTGGGCCTGGGCGCGCTCAGCGTCGCGGTTCTCGGGGCCTGGTACCTTGCCGCGCACGCCCTGCTCGACACCGCCTGAGCGAGCCCGCCGGGCCAGCCGCGCCGCGGCGTAGGCTCGATCGGTGACTGCCGTTCGCCCTGACACCGCCGCCCCCGACGGCCGCCGGCTGCTGCGCATCGAGGCCCGCAACGCGGCGACCCCGATCGAGCGCAAGCCCGAGTGGATCAAGACCCGGGCCAAGATGGGCCCGGAGTACACCGAACTGCAGGCGCTGGTGAAGCGCGAGGGCCTGCACACGGTCTGCCAGGAAGCCGGCTGCCCCAACATCTACGAGTGCTGGGAGGACCGCGAGGCCACCTTCCTCATCGGCGGCGACCAGTGCACCCGGCGCTGCGACTTCTGCCAGATCGACACCGGCCGGCCCGAGGCGCTCGACCGTGACGAGCCGCGCCGGGTCGCCGAGAGCGTCCAGGCGATGGGCCTGCGCTACGCCACCATCACCGGCGTGGCCCGCGACGACCTGCCCGACGGCGGCGCGTGGCTCTACGCCGAGACGGTCCGCCAGATCCACCAGGTCAACCCCGGCACCCGGGTCGAACTGCTGGCCCCGGACTTCAACGCCGTGCCCGGACTGCTGGCCGAGGTGTTCGCCAGCCGGCCCGAGGTCTTCGCCCACAACGTCGAGACCGTGCCGCGGATCTTCAAGTCGATCCGGCCGGGCTTCCGCTACGACCGCTCGCTCGACGTGCTGCGGATGGCCCGGGCCGACGGCCTGGTCACCAAGTCCAACCTGATCCTGGGCATGGGCGAGGAGCGCGACGAGATCAGCGCGGCGCTGCGCGACCTGCACGAGTGCCGGCTGCGAGCTGATCACGATCACCCAGTACCTGCGGCCGTCCCCCCGGCACCACCCGGTCACCCGCTGGGTCAAGCCGGAGGAGTTCGTCGAGTTGCGCGAGGAGGCCGAGCGGATCGGCTTCGCCGGCGTGATGAGCGGCCCGCTGGTGCGCTCGTCCTACCGCGCCGGGCGGCTGTACGAGCAGGCGATCGCCGCGCGCGGCTGACAGCACTCAGTGCTCAGTGCTCAATGCCAGGTCGTCCCGTACTGGACGGCCGAAGACCAGACACCCTGATAGACGATGCCGTCCTTGGGCGTGGCCGCCGCGTACTGCCTGTCGTCGCCGGCATAGATGGCGACATGGAACGCGCTGCCGCCGCTGAGGTAGAAGACCAGGTCGCCGGGCCGGGCCTGGGCCCGCGGAATGATGCGCACGGCGTGCCGCTGCTGTTCGGCCGTGCGGGGCAGGCTGGCCACCTTGGTCACCCGGTAGACGTACTGGGTGTAGCCCGAGCAGTCGAAGCCCTTCGTCGGTGACGTACCGCCCTCGACGTAAGGGTCCTTGCCGACGAACTTCCTGGCCTCGGCGATGATGCGCGTACCGGCCGGCGCGGGCGGTCGGTAGCCGTTGAGGTACAGCGTGCCGATGAGCGGTCCGCGCCTCGCCGTGCACCAGCCGGCCGGGCCCAGACCGTCACGACGTGGGCCCGGTGCTTGACCGCGATCGTCCACGAGAAGCCGTGGTTGCCGCTGACGTGGTACTTGGTGTTGACGCCGGCTCGCGGCCGGTTGGCCGTCGGCCGGCCCACGAAGTGCGCGTCGACCTACACGTCCACCCGCACGGACGGCGTCGTGCTCCCGCGGTCGAAGGCCCAGCCCTGCACCGAGACGATGCCGTTGGCCGCCTGCTTGGACGGATCCGATATGGCCGACCGGGTGCGTCGCTGCGGTCGGCGACGCCGGCAGGCAGCAGCGCCACCGTCGACGCGGTGGCCGTGGCCACCAGGGTGGCGCGCAGGAGGTGACGGGATCCGGGCCAAGGCATACGCAATCCTCTTCACATGAATTTTACGTCGGGATCTTGAGTATGCGGACGCCGGGACCGATCGCCAAATCGACAGCGCGCCGCTCGCCCGGCGCCGACAGGCCACCACCGGGACGGGGGAGCCATCTATCCTTGGCCGCATGGCGAAATCTGCTGGGCCGAGCACGCCCGTGAAACCGACCCGGGCCGACAAGAAGGCCGCCCGCACGGCCAAGCGCCAGTCGCGGCGCGAGACCTGGCGCAACATGCGGCAGGCCTTCACCCTGACCCGGCAGAACGACCCGCGATTCCTGCCCTATCTGGTCCTGTTCGGCGTCCTGGCCGCGGCCGTGGTCTACCTGATCGCGTTCTTCATCACCGGCTCGGCCATCCTGCCCATCCCGTTCGCCGTGCTCGCCGCCCTGATCGCGGCCATGTTCGTCTTCAGCCGCCGGGCCCAGCGCTCGATGTTCACCCAGGCCGAGGGCCAGCCCGGCGCGGCCGGCTGGATGCTGTCAGCAGCAACTGCGCGGCGACTGGCGGCTGACCCAGGCCGTCGCCGGCACCACCCAGCTCGACGCGGTGCACCGCCTGGTCGGCCGGCCGGGCGTCGTGCTCGTCGGCGAGGGCGCCCCGCACCGGGTTCGCGGCCTGATCGCCCAGGAGAAGAAGAAGGTCGCCCGCATCAGCGGCGACACCCCGATCTACGACGTCATCGTCGGCACCGGCGACGGCGAACTGCGCCTGGCCCGGCTCAGCCGGTACCTGCTCAAGCTGCCCAGCAACCTGTCCAAGCAGGAGGTCAGCGCGCTGGACAAGCGACTGGCCGCGCTCGGCGCCGCCCGCAGCCCGCTGCCGCAAGGACCGCTGCCGCAGGGGGCCAAGATGCGCAACATGCAGCGGGCCGTGCGCCGCAAGTCATGACCCGGCCGCCGGCCGTGCGCGCACCGCAGGCCTATCGGGGCGAGCTGCTGGGCCTGCCCGAGCAGGGCCCGGGCTCGCTGGCCACCACCGGCCAGCGCCTCGGCGCCTTCGTGGTCGACGCCCTGGCCTCGGGACTGGTGGCGGCGCTGTTCGTGCAGGCCACGTCCGCACAGGGCACGGCCGGGCACTTGCCGGGCTCGTGGAGCCTGATCCCGTTCGCCATCGACTACGTCGTCGGCGTGCTCGTCGCCGGCCGCACGCTGGGCATGTACCTGTTCGGGCTGCGGCTGGTGCGGGTCGACCGGCCCGCCGCCGTCGGCCCGGGGCGCGCACTGGCCCGCACCGCGCTGCTGCTCCTGCTGCTGCCGGCCGTGATCTGGGACCGCGACGGCCGGGGCATCCACGACCGGCTCACCGACACCGCGGTCGTCCGCGGATGATCATCGACCCCGGCCCGCGTCGCGTCCGCAGCCACGGCGAAACACCGCCGAAACACTGCGGGACACGACCAGGCAACCGCGCGTTCGTAAGTTCGGCCAACCACTAACTGCTCCCGGAGGACGGATGTTCACCAGCCCCAAGAGGTCCTGAGCTACATCAAGGACGAGGGTGTCGAGTTCGTCGATGTGCGCTTCACCGATCTGCCCGGTCAGCAGCAGCACTTCAACGTGCCGGCCGCCGGTCTGACCGAGGACTTCTTCACCGAGGGCGTGATGTTCGACGGCTCGTCGATCCGCGGCTTCGCCGCCATCCACAAGTCCGACATGAAGCTGATCCCCGACCCGGCGACGGCGTTCCTCGACCCGTTCCGCGCGGCCAAGACGCTCAACGTCAGCTTCTCCATCGTCGAGCCGCGCACCGGCGAGCCGTACGGCCGCGACCCGCGCCAGGTCGCCAGCAAGGCCGAGGAGTACCTGCGCTCGACCGGCATCGCCGACACCGTGTACTTCGGGCCCGAGGCCGAGTTCTACGTCTTCGACGACGTCCGCTTCCAGACCAGCCAGAACGAGGGCTACTACCACATCGACTCGATCGAGGGCGCCTGGAACACCGGCCGCGTCGAGGACGGCGGCAACCGCGGCTACAAGACCCGGTACAAGGGCGGCTACTTCCCGGTGCCGCCGGTCGACCACTACGCCGACCTGCGCGACCAGATGAGCACGGCGCTGATCAACGCCGGCCTCGAGCTCGAGCGCGCGCACCACGAGGTCGGCACCGCCGGGCAGGCCGAGATCAACTACAAGTTCAACTCGCTGACCCACGCCGCCGACGACGTCCTGAAGTTCAAGTACATCATCAAGAACGTGGCGTGGGTGAACGGCAAGACGGCCACGTTCATGCCCAAGCCGCTGTTCGGCGACAACGGCTCGGGCATGCACTGCCACCAGTCGCTGTGGAAGGACGGCTCGCCGCTGTTCTACGACGAGCTCGGCTACGCCGGCCTGTCGGACACCGCGCGCTACTACATCGGCGGGCTGCTGCACCACGCGCCGTCGCTGCTGGCGTTCACCAACCCGACCGTGAACTCCTACCACCGCCTGGTGCCGGGCTTCGAGGCCCCGGTCAACCTGGTCTACAGCTCCGGCAACCGCTCGGCCTGCATCCGGGTGCCGATCACCGGCAGCAACCCCAAGGCCAAGCGGATCGAGTTCCGCATCCCCGACCCGTCGTGCAACCCGTACCTGGCGTTCTCGGCGATGCTGCTGGCCGGCGTCGACGGCATCAAGAACAAGATCGAGCCGCCGGCCCCGATCGACAAGGACCTCTACGAGCTGCCGCCCGGACGAGGCCGCCTCGATCGCGCAGGTGCCCGGCTCGCTGGCCGAGGTGCTCGACTCGCTCGAGGCCGACAACGAGTACCTGCAGGAGGGCGGCGTCTTCACCGAAGACATCATCGGCGCCTGGATCGAGTACAAGCGGGCCAACGAGATCGACCCGATCCGGCTGCGCCCGCACCCGCACGAGTTCGAGCTCTACTACGACGTCTGACCTAGCCAGACGACAGAGGCCCCGGGCTCCCGGGGCCTCTGTCGTTTCGATTCCCGGCAACTTCTGGCCGCCGGCGTAACCGCCGACAACTGTCCCGTCTGCCGGGTCGACGATCTGCGCGGTCAGCTGGCCGTTGGTGGGCACCACGGCCGGATGCTCGGGGTTCTCGGGCTCTGCCTTGCTACTGGTATCTGAATGCGATGGTGTCGCTGTGCCCCGGCCATGTCAGCGTCATCTGCCAGCAGCCGGCCGCCGGCAGGTTGACGATAGATGGCCCTAGGTCGACCGTCCGGGTTGCCGTCGTGTCCGAGCCCTCGAGTCGCGCGCTGATATGCAGGGTGCCGCCACCGTCCTTCGCGACCCAGAGGATCTTGTTGTTGGTCCCCTCCGGTTGGTGCGCGCGCAGTTCGCTGAAGAGGATGCCGACGATTTCTCCGTTCGCGCCGAACACGTGCGGGGTGTGCAGCGCGGCCGGGCTGAACCCGGCGCGCGCCCAGGTCGGCAGAGCGGCGGTCGAGATGTTGCCCGGTGCAGGCTGACGATCCGGCCGGCGTAGTCGTGGTGTCCTCGCCCCGGCTCAGGGCGAGGGCGGCCGCGCCGCCGGCCACGGCGATCACACTGGCCGCGACGGCGAGCCCGGTGCGAATTCGGTGGGGCCGGGTGGCGTGTGCGTGCGTCCAGGCTGTGCTGGCCAGGCCCGGGTCGAGGCGGTGCCCGTGGGTCTCTGCGTTCATCGCGCGCCGCAGCGTGGCGATGGCGGGTTCGTCATTCATGGTTGGACTCCTCAAGGGTCGATTGCCGCAATCGGGCCAGACCGCGGGACGCGCCGCTCTTGACGGCGCCGATGCTGATGTCGAGCGCGTCCGCGGTGTCGGCCTCGGACAGGTCCTGCAGATACCGCAGGACGACGATGGCGCGCTGACGCGGCGGCAGCGTGCGCAAAGCGGCGAGAACGGCGCCATCGTCGTGCGCGTCAGAGACCGACGGGCCGGCCACGGCAATCTCGTGCGGATCGAGCAGTACCTCGGGACGACGACTCAGCGCCCGCCACCGATCAATGTTCGAGCGCACCACGCAGCGGTAGGCGTAGCCGAGCGGGTTGGACTCGATCGCGCCCCAGCGCCGCGCCACTGCGGTCAGCGCTTGCTGGACGAGATCCTCGGCGTGCTGCCAGTCGCCGCACAGGCCGTAGGCGGTGTGCAGCAGCCGGTCCCCGTGCTCGGCGACGAATCGCTCGAACGCGGCCCGGTCCGCCTCTGCCACGGCTGCCCCCTTTTCCGTCCGTCCTGCTTATCAAGACGACGGCAACGCGCTATTGGGTTGCCTGCACACAAGAACCCGCCAGCCGGCACCACGGTCGAAGGACCTGCCCGAGACCGCGTTCAGCCAGCCCGGGCTCGCCAACGAAGGAACCGCACACACAATGCGGCATGATCGGGCGTTCGCATCGATCTCTTGTCGTACTGAGACGATGTGGTCCATGGGACTTGGTCTGCGGTCAAATGCCGGATTCTTGATCGAGGAACTTCCTGAGGGGCGCATGGTGGTGGTCATGGGCGACTGGACTGACCGTGCGGCGAGGGTCCTGCGATCTGGTCAGGCGGACGGCCTGATCCTGAACTACGCACGCGGCTACCGCGAGC
>CAVQKZ010000007.1:0-78282 GCA_963713245.1 uncultured Actinomycetota bacterium | reverse complement strand
GGGTCGAAATCGCAGACGAACCGGGTGCTCCTGCTGGCCGCGCTGGCCAACGGGCCGTCCTGGATCAGCCGCCCGTTGCGGGCTCGCGACACGGTGCTGATGGCCGACGCGTTGCGCGCTCTCGGCACCGGAATCGTCGACGAGGGCGACGACTGGGTGGTCACCCCCGACGCCCTGCACGGCGGCGCCGTCGACACCGGGCTGGCCGGCACGGTCATGCGTTTCATGCCGCCGATCGCGGCCCTGGCCGACGGTCCGGTCACCTTCGACGGTGACGCCTACGCCCGCGAGCGGCCGATGGCCACCCTCCTCGACGGCCTGCGGCAGGCCGGGGCGGTCGTCGACGACGACGGCCGGGGCCGGCTGCCCTTCACCGTGCACGGCACCGGCGCCGTCGCCGGCGGGCCGGTGCACATCGACGCCTCGGCCTCGTCGCAGTTCGTGTCCGGGCTGCTGCTGGCCGGGGCCCGCTACGACAAGGGCATCGAGGTCGTGCACACCGGCGCGGGCGCGGTGCCCTCGCTGCCGCACATCGACATGACGCTGGCCGTGCTGCGCTCGGCCGGGGTCGACGCCATGGTCGTGGAGCCCGGGGTGTGGCGGGTCGCCTCCGGCACCGTGCTGGGCCGCCACTGGGTCATCGAGCCCGACCTCTCGAACGCGGCCCCGTTCCTGGCCGCCGCGCTCGTCACCGGCGGGTCGGTGACCGTGCCGGGCTGGCCGGAATGGACGACCCAGGCCGGCGACGCGCTGCGCCACCTGCTCATCGAGATGGGGGCCACCGTCGTGCGCCACGGTGACGGGCTGACCGTCTCCGGATCGGGTGAGATCGCCGGGCTGGACGCCGACCTGCACGACGTGGGCGAGCTGACCCCGATCCTGGCCGCGCTGGCCGCCCAGGCGTCCTCGGCGTCGCGGCTGCGGGGCATCGGCCACCTGCGCGGGCACGAGACCGACCGGCTGGCCGCGCTGGCCACCGAGCTCACCCGGCTCGGCGGCGAGGTGGTCGAGGAGTCCGACGGGCTCAGCATCCTGCCGCGCCCGCTGCACGGCGGCACCTGGCGGGCCTACGCCGACCACCGGATGGCCACGGCGGGCGCCCTGCTCGGGCTGGTCGTCGACGGGGTCGAGGTCGACGACATCGGCTGCACCAGCAAGACCTTGCCCGACTTCCCGGGCATGTGGGCCACGATGCTGGGCAGCTGACCTTGCCGTCCTCGCGCGATGCGCGCCGCATGGACGAGGACGACGTGCGCACCCGGGCCAACCCGCGCGGCACCCGGCCCGCGTTCCAAGCAGCGCCCCGCGCACGAGGACGCCGCCGACGGCATGGTCGTGACCGTCGACCGCGGCCGTTACGGGGTCGTGGTCGGCGACGCCCTGGTCACGGCCATGCGCGCCCGCGAACTCGGCCGAAAGGGCATCGCGGTCGGCGACCAGGTCGGCGTGGTCGGCGAGCTGTCCGGCGCGCCGGACACGCTCTCGCGGATCGTGCGGGTGGCCGAACGCAGCACGGTGTTGCGGCGCACGGCCGACGACGACGACCCGCTCGAGCGGGTGATCGTGGCCAACGCCGACCAGCTCGTGATCGTCGATTCGCTGGCCGATCCCGAGCCGAGCTACGGCTTCATCGACCGGTGCCTGGTCGCGGCCCTGAGCGCGGGGCTCGAGCCGCTGCTCTGCCTGACCAAGTCCGACCTGGCCCCGCCGGACGACGCGCTGCAACGCTACGTGCAGCTCTCCGTGCCGGCCGTGGTCACCCGGCGCGACGAACCGCCCGACGACCTGCTGGTCCGGCTACGCGGGCACGTGTCGGTACTGATCGGGCACTCGGGCGTGGGCAAGTCGACGCTCATCAACGCGCTGGTGCCGACGGCCGGCCGAGCAACGGGCGTGGTCAGCGCGATCGGCAAGGGCCGGCACACCTCGTCCTCGGCCATCGCCCTGCCCCTGCCCGGCGACGACGGCTGGGTCATCGACACCCCGGGCGTGCGCTCGTTCGGGCTGGCCCACGTCACCGCCGACGACCTGCTGTGGGCCTTCCCCGACCTCGAGGACGGCGCCACGCAATGCCCGCCCGGGTGCGAGCACCTCAGCGCCGACGCGGGCTGCCGCCTCGACGCCTGGGTGGCCGAGGGCCACTCCAGCCCGGAGCGCCTGGCCGCGTTCCGCCGGCTGCTGGTCAGCCGGGCGACCCGGGTCTGAGCGTAGCGTCACCGCCGTGGAGTTGACCCTCACCGCCATCAACCGCTACCCGATCAAGTCGTGTCGCGGCCAGGCGCTGACGTCGGCGCTGGTCGAGCCGTGGGGGCTGGCCGGCGACCGGCGCTGGATGGTCGTCGACGCCGCGGGCGACCCGCTCACCTCGCGCGAGCACCCGCGGCTCATGCTCGTCCGGCCCGAACTGACCGAGCACGGCCTGCGGCTGGCCTCGCCCGACCTCGACGACCTCGTCGTGGCCCAGCCCGACGGCCGCGAGCTGGTCGAGATCCGCGTGTGGGAAGGGCCGTTGGCGGCGGCGCCCGCCGAGACCGGGCACGAGTGGTTCAGCAAGATCGTGGGCGAGCCGGCCCGCCTGGTCTACCTCGACGACCCGACCCGGCGGGCGCCGAATCCGGCCTTCGGCACGCCCGAGGACCGGGTGTCGTTCGCCGACGCCTATCCGCTGCTGCTGGCCACCGAGGAATCGCTCGATGCCGTGAACGACTTGATCGCCGTCGGGCCGAACGAGCACGAGGGCCCGATCCCGATGGCCCGGTTCCGGCCCAGCCTGGTCGTGCGGGGGGCGCCGGCGTGGGCCGAGGACGGCTGGCGCCGGGTGCGCATCGGCGACGCGGTCTTCCGCGCGGTCAAGGGCTGCGACCGGTGCGTGATGACCCTCGTCGACCCGGACACCGCGGTGAAGGGCAAGGAGCCGATCGCCACCCTGGCCCGGCACCGCCGGTGGGACGGCAAGACCTGGTTCGCGATGAACCTGATCCCCGACACCCCGGGCGTGCGGATCACCGTGGGCGACGAGGTCGAGGTGCTCGAATCCGTGGCGTCACCCGACGGACCGCCGCGCTGATCAGTCGACGACGTCGATCGACCGCGGCGCGAGTTCGGCCGACCACTTCTCCTCGATCCCGCCGTAGTGCCAGATGCCGATGGCGACCAGCCACGACACGAAGAACAACCCGACGATGCCGTAGCCGGCGTAGTTCAGGTTGATGCCGGCGATGGCCGAGAGCGGGCCGGAGGAGATGTGGGCCTGGTCGGTCAGCACCGAGACCAGTTCGATGGTGCCGATGATGAGCGCGACCGCGACCGAGATCGACGTGATCGTGATGTTGTAGAACACCTTGCGGACGGGCTTGGCGAAGGCCCAGCCGTACGCGGCGTTCATGAAGACGCCGTCGACGGTGTCCATGAGGCACATCCCGGCCGCGAACAGGATCGGCAGCACCAGGATCGAGTAGAACGGCAGGTTGATCGCGGCCGCGCCCCCGGCCAGGACGAGCAGGCCGACCTCGGTGGCGGTGTCGAAGCCCAGCCCGAACAACACGCCGATCGGATAGACGTGCCACGGCTTGCGCACCGACTTCGTCAGCCCGCTGAGGAAGCGGTTCATGAATCCCCGCTTGTTGAGCTGCTCCTCGAGCTGCTGCTCGTCGTATATCCCCGTGCTGCATCTCGCGGAAGATCCGCAGGATGCCGAGCAGGACGGCGAAGTTGAGAATGCCGAGGATCCACAGGAACACGCCCGACACGGACGCGCCGACGACGCCGGTGACCGAGTGCAGGCCGGAACTCTCGTTCGTGACCGGGCCGACCAGGGTCTTCACGCCGAGCGACAGCAGGAAGGCCAGCCCGAAGACGATCGTGGAATGGCCGAGCGAGAACCAGAAGCCGACCGAGAGCGGCTTGCGGACGGTCGGCTCCTCGCCGCGCTCGAGCTGAGCATTCGTCGCCGTGACGTTGTCGGCCAGCAGCTTGCGGGTGGCGTTGTCGACCGCGGCGATGTGGTCCGCGTCGAAGGCGTGCCGCAGCCCGAACGTGTAGGCCAGCACGCCGACGCCCACGCCGAACACGCCCGACGAGCCGAGGTCGTAGTGGTGCGGGACGACCAGGCCGAACAGGATGCCGAAACCGGCGACGTGCAGCACGACGATGAAGCCGAGCATGCCGGCCAGCGAGCTCCGGTCGCGGCGCGACAGGGTCTGGCCGAACTGGGCCAGGCGTCCCCGGGTGGCCGGTTCGGGCGCGGTCTGGACGCTCATGCGGCTCCGGTGGGTCGGCGTCGAATGGGGACCGTTCGGACGCTAGCCCTGGGCCCCGGCTTATCGCAACTCATTGGCGATAAGACTTTTTGCCCGCGCTACTGGCGGGCCAGCCACTCCCCGAGCAGATCGACGGCGCGGTCGATCTCGGCGATGTCGCCGGCGAAGCACATCCGGATGAACCGGCCGCCGTCGACCGGGTCGAAGTCGATACCGGGGGCCACGGCGACGCCGGTGTCGGCCAGCAGGCGGGCGGCGAAGGCAAGCGTGTCGGTGCTCCAGCGCGAGACGTCGGCGTAGATGTAGAACGCGCCGTCGGCCGGGGCCAGCCGGTCCAGCCCGATCGCGGGCAGCCGGCGCAGCAGCAACTCCCGGTTGCCGCCGTAGCGCACCACGTTCGCGTCCAGTTCGGCGTAGGCGTCGAACGCGGCCACGGCCGCGACCTGCGACAGCACCGGCGGGCAGATCGTGAAGTTGCCGGCCAGCCGGTAGACCGGATCGAGCAGTTCGTCGGGCACGAGCAGCCAGCCGATCCGCCATCCCGTCATCGAGAAGTACTTCGAGAACGAGTTGACGACGACGGCGCTGCGGCCGAAGCGCCAGGCGCTGACCGCGGGCTCGGCGTAGCTGATGCCGTGGTAGATCTCGTCGCTGATCAGGCGCACCGCGTTGGCGTCGCACCACGCGGTGATCGCGGCCAGTTCGCCCGGCGCCACCATCGTCCCGGTCGGGTTGGCCGGGCTGGCCAGCACCAGGCCCTGCGGCACGGCCGGCAGCGCGTCCAGCTGGGCCACGGTGGGCTGGAACCGGGTGTCCGGCCCGCACGGCAGCTCGAGCACCGTGCAGCCGAGCGCGGCCAGCATGTTGCGGTAGGCGGGGTAGCCGGGGCGGGCCATCACGACCGTGTCGCCGGGGTCGAACGCGGCCAGGAAGGCGAGCAGGAACCCGCCGGAGGAGCCGGTGGTCACCGCCACCGACGCGGCCGGCACGTCGATGCCGTCGGTGTGCCGGTAGTGCGCCGCGATCGCAGCCCGCAGCGCCGGTATGCCGAGCGCGTTGGTGTAGGCCAGCCGATCGGCCGCGATGGCCCGGGTGGCGGCGGCCCGCACCGGTTGCGGCGCCGGCGTCGAGGGCTGGCCGGCCGACAGGTCGTACACGGGTCGGCCCTGGGCCCGGCGGGCGACGACCGCGTCGATGACCCGCATGACCTCGAAGGCGGGGACGCCGCCGCGCTGGGATGCGCCCGGTAGCCGCACTGGCTGGATCGTCACGGCCCGACGGTAGCCTGCTTCGCGTGGCGCCCACGAGCTATGCCGACGACCTTGAGCTCGCGCTGGCCCTGGCCGACATCGCCGACGGCATCACCCTGGCCCGCTTCGGCGCGGCCGACCTGATCGTGGCGGCCAAGCCCGACCTGACTCCGGTCACCGACGCCGACCAGGCCGTCGAGACCGCGCTGCGGGCCCGGTTGGCGGCCGAGCGCGCCGGCGACGCCATCGTCGGCGAGGAGTTCGGCGGCGGTGCGCGATCGACCGGCCGCCAGTGGGTCATCGACCCGATCGACGGCACCAAGAACTTCGTGCGCAACGTGCCGGTCTGGGCCACGCTGATCGGCCTGCTCGACGGCACCGACGCCGTGGTCGGGGTGGTCTCGGCCCCGGCCCTCGGCCGGCGGTGGTGGGCCGGGCGCGACGGCGGGGCGTGGACGTCGTGGTCGGGCCGGGCACCGCGGGCCGTCGCCGTGTCCAAGGTGGCCCAGCTCGCCGACGCCAGCCTGTCCTACGCCTCGCTCGGCGGGTGGGCCGAGCGTGGCCGCCGCGACGAATTCGTCGCGCTCACCGACCAGGTCTGGCGCACCCGCGCGTACGGCGACTTCTGGTCGTACATGCTGGTGGCCGAGGGGGCGGTCGATCTGGCCGCCGAGCCCGAGCTCGCGCTGTGGGACATGGCCGCGCTCGCCCCGATCGTCACCGAGGCCGGGGGCCGGTTCACCGGCCTGGACGGTGTCGACGGCGTGCACCAGGGCAGCGCGGCCGCGAGCAACGGCCGGCTGCACCAGGCCTTCCTGGCTGCGATCGGCGACTAGTGGTCACATCCGGACGTCGGCGGACGTCAGGTCGAGGCTCATCGTCTCGGCGTCGGGTTCGGCCCTGACGGTGCGCCACCCTTCGCTTCGGTACAGGTGGGCGGCCGGGTTGCCGTGCTCGACGCTCAGGCTCAACGCAGTGACTCCGCGTGCCCGGGCCTGCGCGGCCACGGCCCGCAGTAACGCCCGCCCGATGCCGGTACGCCGGGCGTCCGATCGCACTCCGATGGTGAGTTCTGGTACGTCCGGGGCGAGGAACCCGAAGCCGGGCCGGGTCGCGGGGCGGTAGCGCAGCCAGCACGCGCCCAGCGACCGGCCGTCGGCATCGACGGCGATCAGCCCATCATCGCCGGGCTGTGGCCAGTCGGCGATGTACTGCCACACCTGCGGATCGGCCAGCAGGGCGGCTGGGCTCGTGCTCCTGCCGGGTGACCAGTTCATGGCCGCGACCAGCATGGAGGCCATGAACGCGGCGTCGCCGGCGGCGGCCGCTCGAATACGGATCGCAGGCATTGCCGTCACTTTCGATTACGGTCAGTCATTTGAGGCGTTAAGCTGTTAACCTATACTTAACATACGTGCTCCGATGTCCGTACGTCCCATCGTCACGGGACGGCACCGCCCCCCGTCGCTGCGCGGACAGAACCGAGTAGCAACTGAAAACGAGGCGCTATGGCAGGGCTGACGGTACAAGCCGTCGCCGGCAAGGCATCCACCTCACGATGGCTTGGCCGGCGACCGTGGCTGGTCCTCGTGCTGGCCGAACTCGTCTTCGTCCTCGCCTACTTCTCCTCCCCGCAGGACAGCCTCTGGCTGTGGCCCCCGATCGGCTTGTCGGCGGTCATCGCGACCGTGGTCGGCATCCGCACCTACCGTCCCGCACGGCCGGCCGCGTGGTACTTCCTCGCGGCGTCCGAACTGTGTTTCGTGGCCGGCGACACGAGCTACCGGGTGCTCACCAAGGTCATGCATCAGGCCAACCCGTTTCCTTCGGTCGCCGACGGGTTCTACCTGCTGACGTATCCGCTCTTCGCCGCCGGACTGGTCCTGCTGATCCGGGGACGGTCGCGCACGCGAGACACGGCCAGCCTGCTCGACGCGCTCATCATCACCGTCGGACTCGCCCTGTTGTCGTGGACCTACCTGATCACGCCGTACTTCCAGGCCCCCGGTCTGACGGCGTGGCAGCGGATCGTGTCGGTCGGCTATCCCCTCGGCGACGTGCTCGTGCTCGCCATGCTGGCCCGCATGGTCGTCGGCGGCGGCCTGCGGATCGCCGCCGTCCGCCTGCTGACACTCGGCGCCGTCGGCCTGCTGGCCGCCGATGTCTGCTACGGCTACATCCAGCTCAACGGCGTATGGAAGGTCGGCGGCCCGGTCGACGTGGGCTGGGCCGTCTATTACGCAGCGTGGGGCGTCGCGGCCCTGCATCCGTCGATGCGCAAGGTCAACCAGACGGCCGCGCGGCCCAGCGGCGTCACCAGCATGGCTCGCGTCGCGGTGCTCGGCGCGGCCACGCTGATCGCGCCCGTCGTCCTGGTCAGTGAAGACCTCAGCGGGAACGTGACGAACGGTGTCACGATCGGCGTCTTCTCGGCGGGCCTGTTCCTGCTGGTCACCGCACGGCTGTGGGGCATCGTGGCGGCGCAACGTCGTTCCAACGAGCGGGAGCGGGTGTTGCGCTCGCTCGGTGAAGCATTGCTGGCCGCGCAGAACGTCGCCGAGGTGTACCGGGCCGCGGTCGACGGCGCGCTGCTGCTCCACGGGGTCCCAGCGGCCACCGCGGTCACGCTGTACGTCGCCGACGATCACGACCCGGCGTGCGTCGCGGGGTCGGCCGGCACCCTCGACACCGACGCCGACCTTGCGCTATGGCCTGTCGCGGTCGATGGCGGCCGGCTCGATCCGGCCGGCAGCGTGAGCGTCTGCCCGCTGCGGCGCGACCGAGATGTGATCGGCATGCTCGTCGTCCGCAGCCAGGTGCCGCTGAGCTACGACGAGCACGGTGCCATGATCAGCCTGGCCTCGCAGGTGGCGCTCGCGTTGGAGAGCGCCGAGTTGGCCTCGGCCCTGCAGTTGAAGCAGAGCGAAGCGCATTTCCGGGCCTTGATCCAGAACGCGTCCGACATCATCCTCGTCGTCGACGAGCAGGGGCGGGTCAGCTACGCGACCCCATCCCTGGAACGCGCGTTGGGCCGCCCGCTGAGCGGTGTGCTCGAGGGCGGGCTGGCCGACCTGCTGCACCCCGACGACGTCGCGAACGCCCGGGCGATGCTGGCCGCCCTGGCCGTCCGCGCGGCGCGCTCCCAGTCGATATCGGACTGGCGCTTTCGCCTCGACGACGGCGGCTACGTGTCGTTCGAGGTGGTGTCGAGCAACCTGCTGAGCGATCCGAGCGTGGCCGGCATCGTGCTGACGATGCGCGACGTCTCCGAGCGGCGGGCATTGGAGGACGAGCTCAAACACCAGGCCTTCCATGACCCGCTGACCGGGCTGGCCAACCGGTCGCTGTTCCGGGACCGGGCCGAGCATGCCCTGGCCCGGCTGGCCCGGTTGGCGACCGTCACCGCGATGGTGATGGTCGACCTCGACGACTTCAAGATCGTCAACGACACCCGCGGGCACGGCGCCGGCGACGAACTGCTGATCCAGGTGGCCCGCCGGTTGGAGGGCAACCTGCGGGGCGGATCGACGGTGGCCAGATTCGGCGGGGACGAGTTCGCCGTCCTCGTCGAGGATCTCCCGGACGCCGCCGCGGCGAACGCGCTCGCCGCGCGGACCCAGGCCCTGTTCAAGAAACCCTTCCTGGTGCAAGGCGAGCAGCTGACGATGCGGGCCAGTTCCGGACTCGTCCTCACCGGCGGCACCGACGCGGCGATGGACCTCACCGAACTGCTGCGCCGTGCGGACGTCGCACTGTATGTGGCCAAGGATCGCGGCAAGGGCAGGTACGTCCAGTACGACAACGACCTCAACGCCGGAATGCTGGCGCGGGTCACCCTGCGCAGCGAGCTACGCCGAGCGCTCGACGACGACCAGTTCGTGCTGCACTATCAGCCGATCGTGTCGATCGAGACCGGGACGATCGTCGGTGTCGAGGCGCTCGTGCGTTGGCAACACCCGGTTCGCAACCTGGTGCCGCCGGCTGAGTTCATCGAGGCCTCCGAAGAGGCCGGCTTGATCGTCGAACTCGGCCGGTGGGTGCTCGAACGCGCGTGCGCTCAGGCCCGGGAATGGGCCGAGCAGGGATTCGACGGCCTGCGGATGTCGGTCAACGTGTCCGGGCGGCAGCTCGAGGAGACCGGCTTCGTCGAGGAGGTCGCGGACGCGTTGCGGCGCAATCACATCCCCGCGCAGAGTCTCGTGGTCGAACTGACCGAGAGCGTGCTCGTGTCCGGCGACACGGTCGTGCCGCAGCAACTCATCGCCCTGAAGGACCTGGGCGTCCAGATCGCTCTGGACGACTTCGGCACCGGCTACTCCTGCCTGGCCTACCTGCGTGACCTGCGCATCGACATCCTCAAGGTCGACAAGTCCTTCGTCGACGGACTGGGCACGCTCGACCCCGACGGCGGGGCCTTGGCGGCCGCGATCGTCTCCCTGGCCCACACGCTTCGACTCCAGGTCGTCGCGGAGGGCATCGAGCATGCGGTGCAGCGCGACGAGTTGTGGTCGTTGGGTTGCGGGCTGGGCCAGGGCTACCTCTACTCCAAGCCGGTGACCGGGGAGGACATCTCCGCGATGCTGGCCACCCACCTCAGATTGGGCCCGGGTGTCGGCCAGCCGGCCCCGGCCTAGCCGTTCGACCTACCCCACCCCCACCCCCACGCACGTCGACGACAGGACACAGCTGATGTCTGCATCCCACGGCCCGGTCCGGCTTGCCGAAAACGATCGGTGGGCCGACCTGGAACGGCTGCGGGCCGGCTCGCCGATGTACGACGCGGTCATCGACGAGGTCAAGGGCCGACAGATCCGTATCGCCGACCACTGGCTGACGGACTTCGCGTCGTGCAACTACCTCGGCTTCGACCTGGACCCGGAGATCATCGACTCGGTCGACCCGGCCGTCCGGCAGTGGGGTACCCACCCGAGCTGGTCGCGCCTGCTCGGCAACCCGCGCCTCTACATCGACATCGAGGACCAGCTCACCCAGCTCCTGGGCGCCGAAGACAGCCTGGTGCTGCCCACGATCACCCACATCCACATGTCGGTGCTGCCCGCTCTCGTCGGCCGCGGCTGGGTGTTCGCTCGACGCTCAGGCGCACCGGACGATCTACGACGGCTGCGTGATGGCCCGCGGCCTCGGCGCCACGATGCGACGCTTCCCCACCGGCGACCTCGACGCGTTGGCCGCACTGCTCAAGACCGCGCCGTCCGGCGTCACCAAGCTGATCTGCCTCGACGGTGTGAACAGCATGACCGGCAACATCCCCGACCTCACGGCGCTGGCCGAACTGGCCCGCGACCACGACGCGCTGCTCTACATCGACGACGCGCACGGTTTCGGCGTCATCGGCGAGCGCTCGGTCGACGAAACCAGCCCCTACGGCAGTCGCGGCAACTCGATCGTGAGACACGTCGGCGAGAGCTACGACAACATCGTCCTGGTCGGCGGGTTCTCCAAGGCCTACTCCTCGCTGCTGGCCTTCCTCGCGTTGCCGACCAGGTTGAAGAACCAGCTCAAGATCGCGGCCGCGCCCTACCTGTACTCCGGCCCGTCCCCCACCGCCTCGCTGGCCACCGTTCTCGCCGGCTTCCGGGTGAACGACGAGCGCGGCGACGAGATCCGGGGCGCGCTGTACGCGAAGACGGCCGAGGTGCTGCGCACGACGGCCGAGCTCGGGGTCGCGGTGCCGAACGTGTCAGGGCTGCCCATCATCGAGATCGCGCTCGCCGACCCTGAGGACATCGACGCGGTCGGGCGCTACCTCTACGACGCCGGGATCTATGTCACCCTCGCCGCCTATCCGCTGGTCCCGCGCTCCGAGGTCGGCTTCCGTGTTCAGGTCACCGCAGCCAATACCGAAGAGGAGATCGCCGACCTGTGCGGCGTCCTGCGCGAACTCGACGCCCAGCACCGACTCCGGCGGATCGCCGACTAGAGCGGCCGCGGCGGCCCCGGCGCCGTCAGGGCAGCAGCAGGCAGCTGTCGCCGAACTCGTGCCACAGGTAGCGCTGCCGCAGCGCGGCCGCGTAGGCCCGGGCGACCAGCGCCTCACCGGCCACCGCCTCCAGCAGTCGCAGGTGCGACGCCCCGGGCGCATGCCAGCCGGTGACCAGCCCGCGCACGACCCGGGCCGGGCGGTGCGGGCCGAGCACCAGGTCGGTCCAGCCGGCCCGCGCGTGCACCGTCCCGGCGGCGTCCGCGGCCGACTCCAGTGCGCGGGTGACCGTCGTGCCGGCCGCGACCACCCGGCCGCCCGACGCGCGCGTGAGATTGACCAGCCGGGCCGTCGCCGCCGGCACCTCGAACCGCTCGGGCAGCGGCGCCTCGCCGGTCTCCAGCGACGAGACGCCCGTGTGCAGCAGCAGCGGCGCGACGACCACGCCGCGGGTGACCAGGTCGGTGACGATCTCGGTGGTGAACGGGCGGGCCGCGCTGGGCATCTCGGCACTGCCGGGCTGGCGCGCGAACACGGTCTGGTAGTCGGCCAGCGGATGCACGCCCGGCACGTAGTCGTACCGGATCGGGGCGCCGACGCGGGCCAGGTAGCCCTCGACCCCGCCCTCGACCGCGAGGTCCGCGTGCCACAGCCGCGGACCGGCCGGGCCGGCCGGACCGGCCGCGCCGGGTGGGTACGGCGCGAGCAGGGTCAGCGTGACGCCGTCGGGCAAGCTCGACCCGCTCACCGGCAACGACATCACGCTCCGGTCCGGAGGCGTGCACCGGCGGGCGCAGTTCGACCAGCCAGCCGCCGTCGTCCAGCGCGGTGGAGAAGTGCACGGCCACGCCCCGGCCGTCACGGCGCCGGCCGGTCACGGCCGCGGCCAGCGTGGCCGACGTGTTCACCACGAGCAGGTCCCCAGGAGCGAGGAACTCCGCGATCTCGGCGAACCGGCGATGCCGGATGCCGTCCCGGCCGGCCACGAGCAGCCGGACCCGATCGCGATGTGGTGGTGGCGCGGTGGCGGACAGGTCGTCGGGCAGTTCGAACGTCAGGACGTTGTTCATCGAGCCGCCTCGCCGACCGTGGCCGCGGCCGCGGCGGCGATCAGGTCGGCGGCCCGGTAGCGGCCGCTGGGCGGGCGCTCGTCGAGCAGGCGGAGCAGGGCCGGGACGGACGCGTCCGGCGCGGGCCGGTCGGAGATGTCCTCGCCCGGGAAGGCCCGCTGGTGCATGTCGGTGCGCATGTCGCCGGGGTCGAGCGCGTACACCCGCACGCGCGGTTCTTCGGCGGCGAGCACGGCGCTGAGGTGGTCGAGGGCGGCCTTGCTCGGCCCGTACCCGCCCCAGCCCTCGTACGGCTCGACCGCGGCGTCGGAGCTGACGTTCACGATCGTGCCCCCGGCGTGCGTCAATGCGGGGAGCAGCAACTGGGTCAGCGCGAGCGGGGCGAGCACGTTCGTCTCGTAGACCGCCCGCGCGGCGTCGAGCGGGTAGTCGCGCAGCGGCGGCAACGGGCTGGGGCCGAGCTCGCTGGCGTTGTTGACGAGCAGGTCGATGCCGCCGAGCACGTCGAGGGCCGCGGCCAGGGCCTCGCGGTGCAGCGGGTCGGTGACGTCACCGGCCACGGCGACCGCGTCGCCGAAGTGCAGCGCGGCCCGGTCGAGGGCGGCCTCGTCGCGGGCGTCGACGACCAGGCGCCAGCCCCGGTCGGACAGCTGCTGGGCCACGGCCCGGCCGAAGCCCTTGGAGGCGCCGGTGACCAGGGCGGTGGGGGTAGTGGTGTGCGATGTCGGAGTCATCCGCCCATCGTTATAGTTGAAGTCAACTTCAAGTCAAGCGACCAGAGGCGGACGATGCAGGCGACAGACCTACTCACGGTCAGCGACGTGGCGCGGCGCAGCGGGTTCGCCGCGTCCGCGCTGCGCTTCTACGAGCGCGAAGGGCTGGTGACGGCCACCCGCACGGCGGGGGGCCAGCGCCGCTACCAGCGCAGCGTGCTGCGCCGGCTGGCGTTCATCCGGGCCGCCCGCAACGTCGGGCTGAGCCTGGAGGAGATCGCGGCCGCGCTGGCCACCCTGCCCGACCGCCGCAACCCGACCAAGGCCGACTGGACCCGGCTGTCGCACACCTGGCGCCGCCGGCTGGACGACCAGATCGCCGCCCTGACCAAACTGCGCGACGGTCTCGACTCGTGCATCGGCTGCGGGTGCCTCTCGCTGCAGCGCTGCGCCATCTCGAACCCGGCCGACCTGGCCGCGGGCGCCGGTCCGGGCGCGAACTACCTGCCGCGCCTGCTCAGGACGCCAGGCCGTCGATGACCTCGGCCCCGGCCAGGTCGGCCAGCGCCGACGACGGCAGCGCGAGCTTGGAGCGGCGCAGCCCGCTGCCGATCACGACGACGTCGCGCTCGAGCACGGCCCGGTCGACGAGCACCGGCCACGACGACGGCAGCCCGATCGGGGTGATCCCGCCGTACTCCATACCGGAGCGCTCGACCGCGTCGGCCATCGGCGCGAACGACGCCTTGCGGGCCTCCAGCCGGCGCCGGACCACGCCGTTCACGTCGGCGCGCGTGGTCGCGAGCACCACGCACGCGGCATAGCGCACGTCGTCCCCACGCCGGCCGGCGATGACCACGCAGTTGGCCGAGTCGCTCAGCGACACGTCGTAGCGGGCGCAGAACTCGGCCGTGTCGGCCAGTTCGGGATCGATCGGGGCCACGAGGACGTCGGCGGCGCGCGCCCACGACGACAGCGCGGTTGCCACCGGCGCCGCGACCAGATCGTCGCTGACCGCCTGCCATGCGAGCGTGCCCGGACCAGTCACGTCTGGCCACCTTAGTGTGGACGGATGGACGACACCGATGCCATCGTCGAAACGCTGCTCACCAGCTACGACACGATCACGGTCGTCGGCGCCAGCAACGCCCCGCACAAGCCGGCGCACTACGTGCCCGAGCACATGCAGGCCCACGGCTGGCGGATCATCCCGGTCAACCTGAGGGCGCGCGAGATCCTGGGCCAGCCGGTCTACCGCACGCTCGCCGACGTGCCCGAACAGGTCGGCCTGGTCGACGTCTTCCGCCCGTCGGCCCGCACGCCCGACATCGCCCGCCAGGCCGTGGCCGCCGGCGCGAGCGCGCTGTGGCTGCAACTGCACATCACCTCGGCCGAGGCCCGCCGCATCGCCGAGGACGCCGGCCTGCGCTACGTCGAGAACCGCTGCCTGATCATCGAGCAGCGCCGGCTCGGGCTCAACGCACCGAAGCCAGGGCGCTAGCCCGCCAGCCCGCGAAGTCGGTCAGCTGCTTGGCCATGATGCGCAGGGCACCGGTGATGCGCTCGTCGAACGAGCCGTCCCGGGCCGGATGCTGCTCGGCCGAGTTGACGGTGACCCCGAACGGCGTCGGCCACCCGCGCAGGGAGTGGACGGCCGAGCGGACGGAGACCAGCGTCGTCCCGCACGCCTGCCAGCCCGCTGCGGCGACGATGACGCCCACGGCCCGGCCGTCGAGGTAGGGCCGCTCGTCCGCGCGCAGCAGTTCGAGGTGGTCGATCGCGTTCTTCACCAGTCCGGACATGCCGCCGTGGTAACCGGGTGTGGCGATGATCACCGCATCGGCGGCCCGGACGGCGGCCACCAACGGCTCCGCGGCCGCCACCGGTAGCTGCTCGTCGGCGGCGAAGATGGGCAGGGCGGCCAGCTGCGGACCGGTGAAGGCCACCGTGCGGGCGCCCAGCGCCGCGGTCTCGGCCAGGCCGGCCTGCAGCAGCCGGCTGGTCACCGACGACCCGCTGGTCGAGCCACCGATACCGACGATCAGCGGTCGGTCGTCGGTCATCCGCAGCCCTCCTTCACCCAGTCGCCGCGACCCACTCTAGGGTCGGAAGCGACCCACCGATAACGCAGGAGGAACTCGATGGCGCTCGACCGTCCCGAAGCCCAGGATCCCTACGCCAAGTTGCCGACGGTGGCCTCGTTCACGGTGACGAGCACCGACATCAGCGACGGCCAGCCCCAGGACGAGGCCCACGCCTACGACGGCGCCGCCGACAACGCCGCCAACAAGTCGCCGCAGCTGTCGTGGAGCGATGTCCCCGACGGCACCAAGAGCTTCGTCGTCACCTGCTACGACCCGGACGCGCCCACGCCGTCGGGCTTCTGGCACTGGGTGCTGGTCGACCTGCCCGCGAGCACGACCTCGCTCGACACCAACGCCGGGGCCGCGGGCGCCGCGTTGCCCGGCCGCGCGTTCCACGTGCGCAACGACTGGAGCAGCAAGGACTACGGCGGCGCGTTCCCGCCCGACGGCGACCGGCCGCACCGCTACTACTACGTCGTGCACGCGGTCGACGTCGACACCCTGGGCGTCGACGACGACGCCAGCGCGGCCGTCGTCTCGTTCAACCTGGCCTTCCACACCCTCGGCCGGGCGCAACTGGTCGCGACGTTCCAGCGCTGAGACCGGACGCCGACGAATGGACATCCCCGCCGCCCAGGAGTTCCTGCGCCACAACAACCGCGCCGTGCTGGCGACCACCCGCATCGACGGCCGGCCCCAGCTGTCCCCCGTCACCGTGGCCGTCGACGGCGAGGGGCGGGTGATCATCAGCACCCGCGAGGGCGCGGTCAAGGTGCGCAACCTGCGCCGCGATCCGCACGCCTCGCTGGTCGGCCTCAACGACGGGTTCTACGGCGAGTGGGTGCAGGTCGAGGGAACGGCCGAGATCATCGAGCAGCCCGCGGCCCTCGACCTGCTCGACGACTACTACCGGCGCGCGGCCGGCGAACATCCGGACTGGGCCGAGTACCGCGCGGCGATGATCGAGCAGCGCCGGGTGGTCGTGCGCGTCGCGATCGAGCGGGCCGGGCCGAACGTCAGCGGCTGAGGGCGCTGAGCGGCTCAGCCGACCCGGAACGCGTCCGGTTCGCCGGCCGGCTGCGCCCAGGTGTGCTCGACCCGGCCGACGACGCCCGGTGCGGCATCGCTGCCGACGGCGTCGAGCAAGGCCTGGCACGCGGCCCGGGATCCTTCGACGACGACGGCCACGCGCCCGTCGTCGAGATTCGTGGCCGAGCCGCGCAGGCCGAGCTCCCGCGCGCGGCCGCGCACCCAGTACCGGAAGCCCACACCCTGCACCCGGCCCCGCACCCACACGCTCAGCCGGGCCGGCTCGCCCACGCCCGTCAGCCCAGCAGGGCGGACGTGCCCCGGTCGAGCAGGTCGGCCGGGTCGCGCCAGACCTCGATCGCGCCGGCCTCGCGCAGTTCGGCCTCGCTGGTGCCGCCGCAGGTGACGCCGATGAACGGCACGCCGGCCCGCTTCGCGGCTTCGCCGTCCCAGACCGAGTCGCCGACGAAATGCACCCGCTGCGGCGCCAGGCCGGACTGATCCAGCGCGGCTTCGAGGATGTCCGGCGACGGCTTGCCCGCGTCGGCGTCGCTGGAACTGGTGGCGGTGTGGATGGCGTCGTCGGCGTCGAGCGCGGAGCGCAGCGCGGCCAGCTCCTCCTCGGCCGCGGACGAGGCCAGCACGACCCGAGCGCCCCGCTTGGCGCAGTGCCGCATCAGCTCGACCGCGCCCGGCAGCGGGCGCAGCCGGCCCCAGAACTGCTTGTACAGGGCCAGGTGGGCCGTGGTCAGCGTCTCGTCGTCGTCCTTGTCGCGGTCGGGCCCGAGGAGGTGATCGAGGATCTCGTCCGAGCCCATCCCGATCGAGCGGTGCACCGTGGCCATCGGCACGTCGTGGCCGTTCTGGCGCAGGGCCTCGGCCCAGCACACCGCGTGCAGGTACGGGGTGTCGACCAGGGTGCCGTCGACGTCGAACAGGACTCCGGCTGGGCCGGCGTCATCGGACTCAGGCACTGGGGCCGTCCTTCCCGTGGTCACTCTTCTCGCCGGGCAGGTACTGCTGGGCCTTCTGCTTGATGCCCTCCTTCACGATGCCCCAGGTGTCCTCGTCGCCGTGCAGCAGCGCGGTCGCGGTCGACTTGGCCTGGGCGAAGGTGGCGTGCGGCGGGATCGGGGCCACGTCGGCGTCGCAGCGCACGTCGAGCAACGTCGGCCGGTCGGCCGCCAGCGCCGTCTCCCACGCCGGCCCGACCTGCGCGGTCGTGTCGACGTTGATGCCGCCCAGACCCAGGCTGCGGGCGAAGGCGGCGTAGTCGACGTCGGGCAGGTTCTGCGACTCGGTGAACTTGGGCGCGTCGCCCATGGCCCGCAGCTCCCAGGTCACCTGGTTGAGGTCGTTGTTGTGCAGCACGGCCACGACCAGCCGCGGATCGGCCCACTGCTGCCAGTACCGGCCGATGGTGATCAGCTCGGCCAGGCCGTTCATCTGCATGGCCCCGTCACCGGCGAAGGCGATCGCCGGACGGTCGGGATGGGCCCACTTGGCCCCGATCGCGTAGGGAACGGCCGGGCCCATCGTGGCCAGGGTGCCCGACAGCGAGCCGCGCACGCCCGGGCCGAACCTGAGGAACTGGGCGTACCAGTTGGCCGCGCTGCCGGAGTCGGCGGCGACGATGGCGTCGGCCGGCAGCCGTTCGGACAGCTCCCAGAACATCCGGATCGGGTTGGTCGGCTCGGCGTCGGTGTGCGCCCGCCGCTCGGCGATCGTCCACCACCGCTGCACGTGGTGCTCGATCTCCTCGCGCCAGGACCGGTCGGGCTTGCGCTCCAGCATCGGGATCAGGGCCCGCAACGTCGCCTTCGCGTCGCCGACGAGGTTGACCTCGTACGGGTAGCGCATCCCGATCCATTTGCCGGAGCGGTCGATCTGCACGGCCCGGGCCTGGTCGAGTTCGGGCAGGAACTGGGTGTACGGGAAGTTCGATCCGACGGTCAGCAGGGTGTCGCAGCCCTTGATCATGTGATCGGTGGCCAGTGTGCCGAGCAGGCCGATGGAACCGGTCACGAATGGCAGGGTGTCGGGCAGCACGTCCTTGCCGAGCAGGGCCTTGGCCACGCCCGCCCCGAGGATGTCGGCGATCTCGGTCAGCTCCTCGACGCAGTCCCGGGCGCCCTGGCCGGCGAGGATGGCCGGCTTGGCCCCGGCGTTGAGCACGTCGGCCGCAGCCCGCAGCCCGTCGGCCGACGGGGCCTGCGTCGCCTCGTAGGTGCCCAGGCTCGACGGCACCTGCTTGAACGCGTGCCCGGGCGCCTCGTAGGGCAGGTCGAACACGTCGGACGGGAAGATGATGCAGGTCGGCGCGCGCTCGGCCGTGGCGATCCGGATGGCCCGGTCGATCAGGTTGGGCAGCTGCTCCGGCACCGTGCACATCTGCACGTAGTCGCTGCAGACGTCCTTGAACACCGACAGCAGGTCGACCTCCTGCTGGTACGAGCCGCCCATCGCGCTGCGTTCGGTCTGCCCGACGATGGCCACGACCGGCACGTGGTCGAGCTTGGCGTCGTAGAGGCCGTTGAGCAGGTGGATCCCGCCCGGCCCGCTGGTGGCGGCGCAGACCCCGACCTGGCCGCTGAACTTGGCGTAACCCGACGGCCTCGAACGCGGCCATCTCCTCGTGCCGGGCCTGGACGAACTGCGGGTCGTTGTCGGCCCGGCCCCAGGCGGCGAGCAGCCCGTTGATGCCGTCGCCGGGATATCCGAAGACCTGGCGGACGCCCCAGTCGCGGAGGCGGGCGAGCAGGACGTCGGCAACTGTGTCAGCCATGCCTGTGACGTCCCCGCTCAGGCCCGGTGCCCAAACATGAAGATCCCGGCCGAGCTGCGATTTCTCGCACACTCGACCGCGATCATCCGCGGCGGCCGGAGCGGGTCCAGTCGCGGCGGCCGCAGCGGGTCAGTCGCGCAGCAGGTCGCGCCGGTCCCACTGGTCGGCCAGGTCGACCGAAAGCCGCAGCGTGACCCCGTCGCCGTCGGGCGCCGGGCCGGGTGCCTCGCCGGCATCGAGGAGGGATCGGGTGAACCAGCCCCCCGGGCGGGTGGTGGTCCAGAAGGCGTCGCGGCCGGACGGGGCCGACCAGCCTCGTTCGGCCACCACCTCGTCGATCAAGTCGTCCCGGCCGGACTCGATCAGGCTGTTGATCTTGGTGACATATCGGTCATCGTGGCTGAGTTGGGTCATCGGACACCTCCCCTGGTGCTGGGCGGCCCGAGCGGGCTCGTCGGGCCGTAAGGCCAGGTTGGTCGGCCGATGTGACGCGAGGGTTACCAGGGGTGGCGTGTTGTGAGTCGAGTTGGGAGTCGGTCTGCGGGCCTCAGCCCCCGGCGAACGGGGGCAGCACGTCGACCACCGCGCCGGAGCGCGAGCGTGGTCGGATCGCCGGCCTGCTGACCGTCGACGAGGAACGAGGCGACCCGGGCCAGCTTGGTCAGTTCGGGCCGGGCGCCGAGCTGGTCGCGCAGGTCGCGGATCGATGCCGGCCGACACCGTTTCCTCGGCGTGCCCGGCAGCGCGCTGGGCCCCGGCCCAGAACCGCACGGTGATGTCTGGCACGGCGCTCAGCCTGCCACGGATCAGCCGCCGACCGGCGCCGGGTAGGCGACGAGGTCGGTGGCCTTGGCGCTGAGCCACACCGCCTGGCCGGGAGCCAGGCCGAGCTCGGCCACGGCCGCGGCGTGACGTCGGCGAACACGGTCTGCTCCCACGCGGCCGTGATCCGGATCCGGTCGCCCAGCGGGGCCAGCGCGGTGATCGTGGCCGGCCACAGGTTGCGGGCGCTGCTCTCGTGCGGCTCCTGGGTGTAGACGGTGAGCGCGGACGGGCGCAGGGCGACCAGCACCCGGCCGTCGGCGGCATCGGGCACGGCGAGCGTCCCCCCGCCGTCGAGCGCGACGGCGCCGCCGGCGGCCCGACCGGCGTAGAGGTTCATGCCGACCAGCCGGGCCACGTAGGGCGTGGCCGGGCGGCTGGTGATCTCGGCCGGAGCACCCTGCTGGGCCACCCGGCCGCGCTCGAGCACCACGATCCGCGCGGCCAGCAGCAACGCCTCGACCGGGTCGTGGGTGACCAGCAGCGTCGGCCCGGCGAAGCCGGCCAGGTGCTCGCGCAACTCGCCCTGCACCTCGGCCCGGGTCTGCACGTCGAGCGCGGCCAGCGGTTCGTCGAGCAGCAGGGCGGCCGGCTCGCAGGCCAGCGCCCGGGCCAGCGCGACCCGCTGGGCCTGGCCGCCGGAGAGCTGGCCCGGACGGCGCCGGGCCAACTCGGCCAGGTCGAGCCGGCCGAGCCATTGCGCCGCGGCCGCCCGGGCCGGGCCGCGCGCGACGCCGCGGGACCGCAGCCCGAAGGCGACGTTGTCGAGCACCCGCAGGTGCGGGAACAGCCGGTGGTCCTGGAAGACCACGCCGATGCGGCGGTGTTCCGGTGGCACGAACACCCGCCGGGCCGGGTCGTCCAGGACCGTGCCGTCCAGTTCGACCCGGCCGGAGTCGACCGCGAGCAGCCCGGCGATCGAGCGCAGCAACGTCGACTTGCCCGCCCCGTTGGGCCCGAGCACGGCCACGACCTCGCCGGCCGCGGCCTCGACCGCGACGTCGAGGCTGAACTCGTCGAGCGCGACCGACGCCGCGAAGCTCAGCGTCATGAACTGGCGATCGGACGCAGCCACTTGTCCCGCAGCGCGGCCAGGATCACGACGGCGAGCAGCATGAGCGGCAGGCTCAGCGCGACCGCGTCCTCGGGCTGGTTCTGGAACGCGTCCAGCACCAGGCGTCGTCATGGTCTGGGTCGTGCCCGGCGTGTTGCCGCCGAAGAGCACCGTGGCCCCGAACTCGCCGAGCGCGCGGGCCCAGCACAGCACCGAGCCCGCGACCAGCGACGGCACGACCAGCGGCAGGGTCACCCGGCTGAAGATGCGCAGCCGGGCCGCCCCGAGCGTGGCCGCGGCCTCTTCCAGGCCGCGGTCGGCGGTGCGGAACGCGCCCTCGACGGTGACGACGAGGAACGGCATGGCCACGAACGTCTGGGCCAGCACGATGCCGTGCTGGGTGAACGGCAGGCTCAGGCCGAACCACGAGTACAGGTAGCGGCCCGACGTAGCCATTGCGGCCCAGGGCCAGGAACAGCGCCACCCCGCCGACGACCGGCGGCAGCACCAGCGGCATCGTCACGATCGCGCGCACCACCGCCATCCCGGGCACGGCCAGGCGGGCCAGCACCCAGGCCAGCGGCACCCCGAACAGCAGCGACAGCGCGGTGGCCTCGAGCGAGGTGACCAGCGATATGCGCAGGGCATCGCTGATGTCGCTGTGCGCGTAGATCCGGCCCGAGCGAGCTCCACGGCGCCCGCAGCAGCAGGCCGAGCGTCGGCAGCAGCAGGAACAGCACACCGATGAGCGCCGGCGGGAACAGCACCGCCGGCGTGCCCAGCCCCGGCGATGCGCGGCGCGCGGGTCATGGCACTCAGGAAGCCTGCCGCGGTGAGGACCTTCAGGCCGGCGGCCGAGCGGACGTAGGCGACGAAGGCCTTGGCCAGGTCGAGCTTCTTCGAGTGGGTCAGCGCGGCGATCGGGTACTCGGTGGTGGCGTTGAGCCGGTCCGGGATCGGCACGCCGACCACCTTGCCGTGCCGGCGGCCTTGACGTCGGTGACGTAGACCATCCCGGCGTCGACCTCACCCTGCTCCACGGTGGCCAGCGTCGACTTGACGTCGGGCTCGCTGGCCGTGGGCTTGACCGTCGACGCCCGCGTTCTTCGAGCACCTGCTGGGCCACGACGCCGCACGGCACGGTCGGCTGCGCACAGCGCGACCTTCACCGACGACTTGGCCAGGTCGGCCACGGAGGCGATGTGGGCCGGGTTGCCCGCCGCGGCGGCGATCTCGGCCCGGTTCTTGACGAAGTTCACCGGCCCGCTGGCGTTGCCGGCGCTGACCACGGTGGCCATGTTCTTCGGCGCGGCCGCGGCGAACACGTCGGCCGGCGCGCTCTGGTTGATCTGGGTGGCGAGGGTGCCGCTGGCCGCGAAGTTGAACTTCACGTGCGCGCCCGGGTGGGCCTTCTCGAACTGGGCGCCGAGCGTGGTGAAACTCTCGGTCAGCGACGACGCGGCGTAGACCGTGATCGTCCCGGTCAGGCTGTCGCTCTTCGACGACTTCGTGGACGACGAGCAGCCGGCCACGGCAACGGACAGGACAGCGACGGCGGCGACGGGGAGGACGACGGCGAGACGGGCGAGGCGGGCGGTCACGGGCGCTCCTGGGGGATTTCGACGACGACATTGGTGGACTTGACGGCGGCGACCGCGGTGACGCCGGGTTCGAGGCCGAGCTCGTCGGCCGCCTCCCGGCTCATCAGGGACACGACCCGGTAGGGCCCGCACTGCAGTTCGACCTGGGCCATCACGGTGTCGCGCACCACCCGGGTGACCAGCCCGACGAAGCGGTTGCGGGCCGACTCGTGCTGCACCGGTCGCGACATCGGGCACCGGCGCCGCGTTCGCCTCCGCGAACCGGGCCAACTCGGCCCCGTCGATCACCCGCCGGCCGGCTTCGTCCGTGGTCGTCGCGACCCGCTTCGCGTCGGCCCAGCGGCGCAACGTGTCGTCACTGACGCCGAGCAGCGCCGCCGCTTCACGGAACCGATATGCAGGCACGGCGGAATGTTAGCTGACGCTCCGTCTCTGCGGAACGATCGCAAGATTGCCACCGCATCTGCGGGCGCACGCTATGGATCCCCGTCGTTGCCTGTCGTGGTGTCGGTCCCTTCGCCGACACCGTCCATCACGCCGGCTTCGCTCATACGCGCGAATCTAGAACCGGGGTCCGACAGAAGCGTGCACCTCGTAGAGTTGGCCGCCAGCAGCACCACGAGGAGGCGAAGTGCGAACTCAGGTCGGCATCGTGGGCGCCGGCCCGGCCGGGTTGGTGCTGGCTCAGCTGCTGCACCTGCAGGGCATCGAGTCGGTCGTGCTCGAGCGCCGCGACCGCGCCTACGTCGAGCAGCGGGTCCGGGCCGGCGTCCTGGAACACGGGACGGCCGAGACGCTGCGCGAGGCCGGCGTCGGCAAGCGCATGGACGACGAGGGCCTGCCCCACGACGGCACCGAGTTGCGTTTCGCCCGGCGGCGGCACCGCATCGACTTCACCGAGCTCACCGGCCGCCGGATCATGGTGTACGGCCAGCAAGAGGTGGTCAAGGACCTCATCGCCGCCCGGCTCGACCAGGGCGGCGAGCTCCGCTTCGACGTCGACGACGTGCGGCTGGCCGACCTCGACACCGAGCGGCCGTCGATCCGGTTCGTCACCGACGGCGAGCAGCACCGGCTCGACTGCGATTTCGTGATCGGCGCCGACGGATTCCACGGCATCAGCCGCGACTACGTGCCCGACCTGACTGTCCACGAACGCCACTACCCGTTCGCCTGGCTCGGCATCCTGGCCGCCGCTCCCCCGTCGTCGCCCGAGCTGATCTACGCCCGGCACGCGACCGGGTTCGCACTGCACTCGATGCGCTCGCCCGACGTCACCCGGATGTACCTGCAGGTCGTCCCCGACGAGGATCTCGCCGACTGGCCCGACGAGCGGATCTGGGCCGAACTGCACACCCGGCTGGCCACCGACGACGGCTTCGCCCTGACCGAGGGCGAGCTGCTGGACACGTCGATCACCCCGATGCGCAGCTTCGTGGCCACGCCCATGCAGCACGGCCGGCTGTTCCTGGCCGGCGACGCGGCCCACATCGTGCCGCCCACCGGTGCCAAGGGCATGAATCTGGCGGTGGCCGACGTCCGCCTGCTCGCACACGCCCTCGGCGGCTACTACGCCGACGGCCGCGCGGACCTGCTGGCCGCCTATACCGAGACGGCGCTGCGCCGGGTGTGGCGGGCCACCCATTTCTCGTGGTGGATGACGACGATGCTGCACGTCGACCCGGCCGGCGACGCGTTCGACGCGGCCCTGGCCATGGCCCAGTTGGACAACGTGACCTCGTCCCGGGCCATGGCCACCGCGCTGGCCGAGAACTACACCGGCCTGCCCTACGAGCAGGGCTGGAGCTACCGGTGACCGGCGGCCGCGGAGCGCGCGCATGAGCGAGCTGTTCGACCCGATCTTCGGCGCCACGGCCGTCGACGCCGCGATCGACGACCGGGCCTGGCTGGCCGCGCTGTGCGAGGCCGAGACGGCGCTGGCCCGGGCCTGCGCCCGGTGCGGCCTGATCGAGTTGGCCACCGCCCTCGACATCGGCGCGGCCTGCGAAGAGGCCGGCCGCGGCGATCCGGCCGAGCTCGGCCGCCAGTCGGTGGCCGGCGGCAACCCCGTCATCCCGCTGGTGGCCGCACTGCGCGTGAACGTCGACAAGCGAGCGGGTGCCGACGCCGCCGCCGCGGTGCATCTCGGGGCCACCAGCCAGGACATCCTCGACACCGCGATGATGCTGGTCGCCCAGCGGGCCCTGGGCGTGATCCTGGCCGACCTGACCGACTGCTCCGACCTGGCCGCCTACCTGGCCCGCGACCACCGCGACACCCCGATGGCCGGCCGCACGCTGCTGCAGGTCGCCGTCCCCACCACGTTCGGCGCCCTGGCCGCGGTCTGGGGCGCCGGCCTCGACCGGGCCGCGGTCCGGCTCGACGCCCTGCGCGCGGCGCTGCCGGTGCAGCTCGGCGGGGCCGCCGGCACGCTGTCGGTGCTGCATCCGCACGGCCTGGACGTGCTGGGCGCGTTCGCCGACGAACTCGGCCTGGCTGTGCCCGACGGCGTGTGGCACGCCGAGCGCGGGATCGTGGCCGAGCTGGCCGGTGCGCTCGGGCAGGCCGCGGCCGCCGCGGCCAAGGCGGCCACCGACATCGTCCTGCTGGCCCAGACCGAGCTGGGCGAACTGCGCGAGGCCAGTCCGGGTGGGTCGTCGGCCATGGCCCACAAGCAGAACCCGATCGCGGCGATCACGGCCCGCGCGGCCGCGGCCCAGGCTCCCGGTCTGGTCGCGACGCTGCTGTCCAGCGTCACGGAACTGCAGCGCGGCGCGGGCGGCTGGCACGCCGAGTGGCTGCCGCTGGTGGCCCTGCTGCGCAGTGTCGGCGGCGCCGTCTCACGGCTGCGCACGTCGCTGTCGGGGTTGCGCGTCGAGGCCGCGGCCATGGCCGTCAACCTGCCCGACCGTGGCGGCGAGGGGGCCGACAGCACCGACGACGGCCCCGAGTTGGGTCACGCCGGCGACCTGGTCGACCGCTACCTGTCCCGGCGGCCGCGATGACCGCCGTGGCCTGGCGCGTCGACGGGCCGAACGGTGCCCCCGTCCTCGTCCTGCTCAACTCCATCGGCGCGACGAGCGAGATGTGGACGCCCTGCGTGGCCCCGCTGGCCGAGCAGTTCCGGGTCGTGCGGGTCGACACCCGCGGGCACGGCGCCTCGCCGCCGGCCGAGCCGGGTGGCTCCACCACCATGGCCGACCTCGGCCGCGACGTCCTGGCCGTCGCTCGACGAACTCGGCGTCGAGCGCGCGCACGTCGCCGGGCTCTCGCTCGGCGGGATGACGGCCATGTGGCTGGCCGTTCACCGTCCGCAGCGGGTGGCCCGGCTGGCCCTGCTGTGCACGAGCGCGCACCTGCCGCCGGCGCAGGCCTGGCTCGACCGGGCCACCACCGTGCGCCGCGAGGGGATGGCCGCCATCGCCGCCGAGCGCGTGCGCTTCTGGGTGACGCCGCCGCTGGCCGACCGCGACCCCGAGCTGGTGGCCGGGCTGCGCACCATGATCGCGGGCATCGACGCCGAGAGCTACGCCCAGTGCTGCGGGCCGATTGCGGCAATGGATCTGCGCCCCGACCTGGGCCGGATCGCCGCGCCGACCCTGGTCGTGGCCGGCCGCCAGGATCTGGCCATCCCGCCCGAGCACGCCCGGGTCATCGCCGACGGCATCAGCGGTGCCCGGCTCGAGGTGCTCGACCCGGCCGCCCACCTGGCCACGGTCGAGCAGCCCGGCCCGATCGCCGAGCTGCTGCTGGCCCACTTCGGCGGTGGCGCCACCCTCGCCGCCGGGTACGCCACGCGCCGCGCCGTGCTCGGCGACGCCCACGTCGAGCGCTCGATCCAGGCCGCGACCGAGTTCAGTGCGCCGTTCCAGGAGTTCCTGACCCGCTACGCCTGGGGCGACGTCTGGTCGCGCCCGCAGCTCTCGCGCCGCGACCGCTCCGTCGTCACGCTCGCCGCGCTGGTCGCGCTCGGCGCCGAGCACGAATTGGCCATGCACGTCCGGGCCGCGCGCCGCAACGGCCTCACGGCCGAGGAGATCACCGAGGTGCTGCTGCACACCGCGCTGTACGCCGGCCTGCCCCGGGCCAACCGGGCCTTCGCCATCGCCGGCGAGGTCCTGGCCGCGGAAGGCAACTCGGACGGTCCCCCGCCGGAGGCAAAACCCCCACAAACCCCGCCCGCGAGGTAGCGTCGGCAACCTGTCCCGCCGCGAACGTTCAAGCCGATGCGAGGAACGCATGCACGAGCTGGCCATCTGCGGATCCATTGCCGAGATCGTGACCCGGCGGGCCGACGGACGTCCGGTCGACACCATTCACGTGCGCGTCGGCCAGTTGCGCCAGGTCGTCCCGGACACCCTCGTCTACTGCTGGTCGCTGGTCAGCGCCGACACCGCCCTGGACGGCTCGCACATCGACATCGAGCAGGTCCCGGCCCGGATCAAGTGCCGCGGCTGCGGCAGCAGTCACGAGATCGGCGACTATCCCGTCCTGCTGTGCGCCAAGTGCGACAGCGCCGACGTCGAGATCCTCGCCGGTGAAGAATTTCTCGTCACCGCCCTAGAGCTAGCGGAGGTATAGCCGACATGGGTCGCTTCCATCGCCACGACGACGGCACCGGGCACAGCCACGAGCACGATCACGAGCACACCCACGACAGCAGCGAGCACGGCGACCACTCCGGTTACGAGACCGGACGCGAGCGCGTCGAGGTGCTGGAGCGGATCTTCGACGAGAACGACCGCACCGCCGCGGCCAACCGGGCCGACCTGGCCCGCGACGGCGTGTGCGCGGTCAACCTGATGTCCTCACCCGGCGCGGGCAAGACCACGTTGCTGCGCGAGACCCTGCGCCGGCTGGCCGGCTCGGTGCGCGTCGGCGTGATCGAGGGCGACATCGAGACCAGCCTGGACGCCGACCAGCTCACCGGCTTCGGGGCCGAGATCACCCTCGTCAACACCGGCAACGGCTTCGGCGGCGAATGCCACCTGGACGCGCCGATGGTGCGCTCGGCCCTGCCCCGGCTGCCCCTGGCCGACCTCGACCTCGTCGTGATCGAGAACGTCGGCAACCTGGTCTGCCCGGCCGAGTTCGACGTCGGCGAGCACGCCCGGGCCATGGTCTACGCCATCACCGAGGGCGAGGAGAAGCCGCTGAAGTACCCGGTGATGTTCCGCTCGGCCGACCTGGTCGCCATCAACAAGATCGACCTGCTGCCGCACCTGGACTTCGACCTCGACCAGTTCCGGGCCAACCTGCGCCAGGTCAATCCGACCGTGACCACGATCGAGGTCAGCGCCCGGACGGGCGAGGGTGTGGACGCCTGGTGCGACTGGCTGCGCAGCCAGGTGGCCGGCTCCCGGCAGCACGTGGCCGCCGCGCAGTAGGCCGCCGTGAAGTTCCTCGTGCTGTGGCGGATGGAGCTGTCGTTGCTCTCGCGCGAGATGGCCCAGGCCGTGGGCCGGATGGCCGCGTACGGGGCCCGGCTCGAGGCCGAGGGCAAGGTGCTCGTGCGCTACCACGTGGTCGGCGCGCACGGCGGGGCCTGGATCTACCAGGTCGACTCGCACGAGGAGTTCGAGCGGCTGCTGGCCCGGGCGCCGATCTTCAACTTCGCCCGCTACGACATCTACCCCCTCGCCGACATGACCCTGACGAGCTGAGCGGTGGCCCGATGAGCACCGGTGCCGACGAGGCGTGGGCCCATCGCCAGCTGTTGATCACCCATCGGTTGCGGCAGCGGCGCAGCGACCTCGGCCTGACCCAGCACCAGGTCGTGGCCCGGCTGGCCGAGCACGGACTGCAGACGACCAACCGGGCGCTGTCGAGCCTGGAGCACGGTGCCGGCCTCGACGTGGCCAAACTGCCCGCGCTGGCCGGGGCACTCGACTGCACGGTCACCTACCTGATCGGCCTGACCGACGATCCGCAGCGGTGGGAGCCCGACCCCGCGGGCCGGCCGGCCCGGCCGGCCGCGCCACCCGCCGCGCCCGCAGTGCCCCCCGACGACCCGGACGACCGGGACGACCCGGACGACCCGGACGACTTGGCCGCCGACGCCGTCCCCCGACCGTCGCTTATCCTCGGCGCCGACGTGCCCGACCGCGCGCCGCGGCTGACCCTCGACCCCGAGCGGGCGCAGCCATAAGGTCATCGGGCCAGGCGAAGAGGAGCCCGATGACCGTGCGAAGGTGCCGAGCGCTGCTCGCCGTGCCGGTGCTGGCCGTGGTACTGGCCTTGGCCCTGGCCGGCTGCACCAGCAACGCGTCAGGTGGATCGGGCAAGAGCATCACCCTGTACACGTGCGCGACGGCCAACGTCGAGCAGGCCGTCGTCAAGGGATTCCAGGCCGCGCACGCCGGGACCAAGGTCAACGTCTTCCGCGCGCCGACCGGGCAGCTCAACGCGCGGGTGGCGGCCGACCAGCGCTCGGGCGGCGTCCGGGCCGACGTCATCTGGGCCTGCGACCCGCTGACCATGTACGGCTACGCCGGCCAGAAACTGCTGCGCACCTGGAGCCCGCCGAACGCGGCCCAGATCCCCAGCGAATACCGCACCGCGCAGTTCACCGGCGTCGACCTGCTCTACATGGTCGTCGTCGCCCACAAGGGCACCCCGCTGCCGGCCACCTGGTCGGACCTGACGACGAGCAGGTACCGGGGTCGGGTGGCGGTGCCCAGCCCGACCTTCGCCGCGTCCGCGCTGGGCATGCTCGGCTACTTCGCCTCGGCCGAGACGTACGGCACCGGCTTCTACCAGCGGCTCAAGCGCAACGGCGCGGTGCAGGTCGATGCGCCCGCCGACGTGCTCACCGGCGTCGAGCAGGGCAAGTACCTGGCCGGCGCCACCCTGGCCAACGCCGCGTACGCCGACCAGCACAAGGGCTCGCCGATCACGATCGGCTGGCCGCTGCCCGGCGGCATCGCGATCTACGCCCCGATCGGGTTGACGGCCAAGAAGCACCCCAATCCGCTGGCCGCCCAGTTCGCCGCGTACGCGGCCAGCCGGGCCGGGCAGAAGCTGAT
Source organism: uncultured Actinomycetota bacterium (assembly GCA_963713245.1). GTDB lineage: Bacteria > Actinomycetota > Actinomycetes > Mycobacteriales > Jatrophihabitantaceae > CAVQKZ01. Next base: position 48,649 of record CAVQKZ010000007.1, on the reverse strand, counting down.
GGCCCAGCAGGGCAGCTACGTCCCCATCGCCGGGCTCGGCGGTCCGCCGATCCCGGCCGGCAGCCCCGTGACCACCCCCGACTGGAGCGCCCTGGCCCACGAGTACAAGCCGATCCTGGCTGAGTACGCCACGATCTTCGGCAGCTGACCCGGTGCGCCGCCCGCCGTGGACCCGCGACCGCCTCGTCGTCACCGCGACGCTGGCCGCCGCCGCGGCCAGCGTCGGGCTCGTCGTCGTCCCGCTGGTCAAGCTCGGCCAGATCATGGCCGATGACGGCGGCTCCTCGATCCGGCGGGTGCTGCGCGCCCCCGGCCTCGGCCAGGCCGCCCTGCACAGCCTGCTGCTCGCGATCGTCGTCCCGCTGATCGCCGTGCCCGTGGGCACCGCCGCCGCCCTCGTGCTCCGGCGCTCCGACGTGCCGGGCCGGGGGCTCCTGCGGCTGGCCGTCGTGCTGCCCCTGGTCATCCCGCAGTTCGTCCTGGGCTACAGCTGGACCCAGGCCTACGGCCGGGCCGGCTTCACCGACACCGTGCTCGGGCTGTGGTGGACCCGGCTCGACGGCCCGGTCGGCATCGTGGTCGTGCTCGTCGTCGACGCGGTCCCGCTGTGCTACCTGCTCACCACCGTCGGGCTGGCCACCCGGGCGCAGCCGGAGCTGGAGCGGGCCGCGCGCCTGTCGGGCGCGGGCGGCTGGAGCACGATGCGCACGGTCACGCTGCCGCTGCTGCGCCCGGTCCTGGCCGCCGAGGTGGTGCTGACGTTCGTCGCCACGATGGAGAGCTTCGCCGTGCCGCAGGTGCTGGGCACGCCGAGCGGCTTCGCCACGCTGACCACGCGGATCTACGCCGACCTGTCGCTGGCCAGTGACCCGGACTCGTTCCTGGACGCCGTCACCCTGGCCCTGGGCCTGGTCGTCGTGGCCGCGGTCGTGCTCGTGCCGGCCGACCTTGTCCTCGGCCCGCGGCTGCGGGCCGTCCGCACCGGCCAGCCCGCCGCGGCCGAGCAGCCGGCCAGGCGCAGCTGGCGGGCGGCCGGGCCGGCGCTGCTCATCGCCGGCTACACCCTGCTCGTCGTGGGCGTGCCCACCCTGGCCCTGCTCGCCGCCGCGGTCACCCGGGCCATCGGCCTGCCGCCGACGCCGTCGAACTGGACGCTGGACAACTTCCGGACGGCGCTGGACGGCCCGACCGTGGCCGCGATCGGGCACAGCCTGCAGCTGGCCGCCCTGGCCGCCTTCGCCCTCACCGCGTTCGGCGTGCTCGTGGCCGCGCTGCAGCACCGCGGTGCCGGACGGGCGCTGGGCACGATCACGATCCTGACGTTCGCGATACCCGGGCTCCGCGCTGGCCGTCGGCCTGCTGATCGCCTACGGGCGGTGGTTCGGCGCCGGGCTCGGCCTGATCCTGATCGCCTACCTGGCCAAGTTCTGGGCCCTGGCCCACCGCACGCTGTCCGGCGCGGTCGACCGGCTGCCGCCGGCCGAGTGGCAGGCCGCCCGCACCAGCGGCGCGCGGGCCCGCGTCGCCGTCGGCCACGATCTGGCTGCCGTCGCTGGCCCCGGCCCTGCTCGGCGCGTGGGTGCTGGTGTTCCTCAGCGCGCTGCACGAGGTCACGATGTCGAGCCTGCTGTATTCGTTCGGCAACGAGACCCTCGCCGTCGCGGTGCTCAACCGGCAGGAGATCGGCGACGTCGGAGCCACCGCGGCGCTGTCCGTCGTGCTGACCGCGCTGGTCGTCGTCGCGGCCGGGCCGGTGTGGCTGGTGCTGCGCCTGCTGGCCCGCCACCAGGCCGGGGCCGCGAGCCGGGCCGCGGCGCAGATGCAGGTCGTGTCCGTCCGCGCCCCGGCGGTGTCCGGTGCAGGCTGAGCTGGACGAGTCCGGCTCGCGCAGCCGGACGAGGCCCTGCGCTGCCGCGGCGTGGGCGTCGACTACGGCCGGGTGGCCGCGATCACCGACATCGACCTGACCGTCGCGACCGGCGAGGTCGTGGCCGCTGCTCGGCGCGTCCGGTTCGGGCAAGTCGACGCTGCTGCAGGCCATCGCCGGCCTCGTGCCGCTGGCCCGCGGCGAGATCCAGGTGGCCGGCCGGCCGGTGGCCACGCCCCGGCGCAACGTGCCGCCGGAACGGCGCGACATCGGCATGGTCTTCCAGAACTTCGCGCTGTGGCCGCACCTGTCCGTGCTCGACACCGTCGCCTACCCGTTGCGGCGGGCCGGCCGGTCGCGCGCCGAGGCGAGCGCCACCGCGCATGAGCCTGCTGGCCGATCTCGCCATCGCCGAGCTGGCCACGCGCCGGCCGGCCGAGCTGTCCGGCGGCGAGCAGCAGCGGGTCGGGCTGGCCCGGGCCCTGGCCCGCGAGGCCCCGCTGTACCTGCTCGACGAGCCGACGGCCCACCTCGACACCGCACCTGCGGGCGGCGTTCCAGGACGCCGTGCTGGCCCGGCAGCGCGACACCGGCGCGGCAGCGGTCTACGCGACCCACGACGCGGCCGAGGCGCTGGCCCTGGCCGACCGGGTCGCCCTGCTCGTCGGCGGCCGGCTGATCCAGATCGCCGCGCCGGCGACCGTCTACGCCGAGCCGGTGAGCCTGGCCGCGGCCGTGCTCAGCGGGCCGTGCTCGGTGCTCTCGGCCGTCGTCGGCGCGATCGGGCCGCTCGACGACGGCGTGCTGTCGGTCGACTTCGGCTCCGGTCCGGTGGCCGTGTTCGGCGGCGGAGCCGGTGCGGGCGAGGCCCGGCCCCGGCAGCTCCTGGTCCGGCCGGACTGGGTGCGCGAGGGCGGCCCGCTGCTGGGCCGGCACGACCGCGGTCGACTTCCGCGGCCCGCACACCGACTACCGCGTCACGCACGCCGGCCGGGCCGCTGCTGCTGCGCCTGCCCGGGCCGCCGCGCCACGCCGTCGGACGGGATGATGGCCTGGACGCTGGAGCGGGCCTGGGTCGATCGACGCGGCCGGACCGGCGGCCGAGGCGCAGCCGGCTCAGCCCAGCGCGACGATCGCGCCGGAGTGATCGAGGCGGTCGTTGACCACGTCGAGATGCATCGCGGTGTAGTGGCGCAGGGCGGCGAGCTGGCGCGGGCCGAGCCGGTCGCACACCCACTCCCAGTGCATCGAGACCCAGTCGCCGACGGCGAACTCCGGCACCAGGCCGACGCCGTCCAGGGTCCGCTCGACGGTCTCCGGCGCCGGCGGGCCGAGGAAGAGCCGGCCCTCGTCGAACAGCAGCGGCTGCGACTCGCACCACCAGCTGGTCGGCGCGGACCTCGCGCACCTGGCCCCAGCGGATCCGGCAGCGGTCCAGCACCATCAGGGCCTGTTCGTAGCGCCGGTCGTCGCCCAGCAGCCCGACCCACGGGTAGATGCAGAACACGTGGTAGCTGTGGTGCGGCATGCCGCCGGCCAGCACGGCGTCGGCGACCCGGCCGAACTGCCGCCCGGTCTTGCTCCGGAAGCGGTCCTCCATCGAGTCGCCCAGCGGCCGCACCCCGACCCGGTCGAGCAGGCTGTTGCCGACCCAGTACGCCTCGACCACCCGCCGGTCGAGCGGGTCGCCGACGCCGGTGGCCTGGGCGATGAGTTCGAGGTAGGGCCACGCGCCGGCGAACTGGCGGGCCAGGTCGCGCACGCCGTTGTCGACGACCTGGGCCGCGCCGTACTGGAACAGCGCCTGGTGATCCGGCGGCCCGCACGCGCCGTGGTAGTTGGGCGGGAAGGCGTACCGGACGAACAGCGTCGGCCCCGCGACGCGCGCCGTGTCCGGGGCGGGCAGGCCGGTCACGCGCTGGCCCCGTCGGTTCCACCGGTCGGGCCGGGCCCTTCGGCGAATACGTCGAGGGCATCGCGGGCCTCGTCCGGGCTCATCCGCTCGAGTGCGAATCCGCTGTGAATCAGCAGGTAGTCCCCGGGGACGAACGGGCCGTCGAGCAGGGCGATGTTGATCTCTCGCAGGACTCCGGCGACATCGACGCGCGCGACATCCCCGCCCGGCTGGACCTCGACGATCCGCCCCGGGAGCCCCAGACACATGTCAGGTGGTCCTCACATCGACCGTATTTTGAGGTAGCGCTTGATGTCGGGCAGCGACCTCACCGCTACCGCGGCCACGCCGGCCAGGGCCGTCAGACGTAGGAGCTTTCGCACTGGGTTCGCCTCCGATTACGAGCGAATGGAGCGTCGCGCGCGTACTGCCGCGCGTGGCGAAATCTGCCGCGTGTGGCCTCGCTCACACGAAGCCCGCCGCGAAGACCGACGGTACACGCGGGGCTCCGAGGCGTCCATGAGTGATCATTTCCTTCTCTTATCCACACATGGAAATAACCTCACAAATCCGACTAAGAAGCGATCTTGACACCGTGCCGGAAGCGCGCGTACAACGTGAGGTACGTCACGCAGGTGGATCGAGGGCCGATTCCGGTGACCAGGGGGAAATCAACCCCCGGAAGGCTGCGACGAATGCTCACTGAGGCAGCGATCAAAGCGGAAGAAACCCTCATCCACGTCTTGTGGATCAACGCAGGCCTCAGTTGTGACGGCGACTCGGTCGCCTTGACTGCGGCAACCCAACCGAGCGTTGAAGAGATCGCGCTCGGTGCCCTGCCCGGACTGCCCAAGATCGCGGTCCACTGGCCCCTGATCGACTTCGAGTGCGGCCCCAACGGCGGTGCCGACGACTTCCTCGAATGGTTCTTCAAGGCCGACCGCGGTGAGCTCGAACCGTTCGTCCTCGTGGTCGAGGGGTCGATCCCGAACGAGAACCTGCACGACGAGGGGTACTGGTGCGGGTTCGGCAACAACCCGGCCACCGGCCAGCCCATGACCACCAGCGAGTGGCTCGACCGCCTCGCGCCCAAGGCCACCGCCATCGTCGCGGTCGGCACCTGCGCCACCTACGGCGGCATCCACGCCATGGCCGGCAACCCCACCGGCGCGATGGGCGTGCCCGACTACCTGGGCTGGGACTGGAAGTCCAAGGCCGGCATCCCGATCGTCTGCGTGCCCGGCTGCCCGATCCAGCCCGACAACCTGTCCGAGACCCTCACCTACCTGCTCTACATGGCCACCGGCCAGGCCCCGATGATCCCGCTCGACGACGCCCTGCGGCCCACCTGGCTGTTCGGCAAGACCGTGCACGAGGGCTGCGACCGCGCCGGCTACTACGAGCAGGGCGACTTCGCCACGGAGTACGGCTCCCCCAAGTGCATCGTCAAGCTGGGCTGCTGGGGCCCGGTGGTCAAGTGCAATGTGCCCAAACGCGGCTGGATGAACGGCATGGGCGGTTGCCCCAACGTCGGCGGCATCTGCATCGGGTGCACCATGCCCGGCTTCCCCGACAAGTTCATGCCCTTCATGGACGAGCCGCCCGGCGGCAAGTTGTCCACGACCGCGGTCGGCGCCTACGGCGCGGCCATTCGACGACTGCGCACGATCACCACTCGGACGGTCGACAAGGAGCCCAAGTGGCGTCACTCGGGCCGCGAACTGACGACGGGCGCCAAGCGCACCTGGTAGGTAAACCGCACCTCCCGGAGGCGCGGCGTCCCCGGGCACCAACCCGTTTTAGAGAGGTACGCCATGTCGGCGACGATTCCCAGGCCCTCCCACCGAAGTGACAGCGGCGACCTCGTCGAAATGGCGTGGGATCCGATCACGCGCATCGTCGGTAGCCTCGGCATTTACACCAAGATCGACTTCAAGCAGAAGGAAGTCGTGGAGTGTCACAGCACGTCCTCGATCTTCCGCGGCTACTCGATCTTCATGAAGGGCAAGGACCCACGCGACGCCCACTTCATCACCAGCCGTATCTGCGGCATCTGCGGCGACAACCACGCCACGTGTTCGTGCTACGCGCAGAACATGGCCTACGGCGTCAAGCCACCGCACCTCGGTGAGTGGATCGTCAACCTCGGCGAAGCGGCCGAGTACATGTTCGACCACAACATCTTCCAGGAGAACCTGGTCGGGGTGGACTACTGCGAGAAGATGATCGCGGAGACCAACCCGGGTGTGCTCGAGCGCGCCAACACCACCGAGGCCCCGCACGCCGGCGACCACGGCTACCGCACCATCGGCGACATCATGCGCTCGCTCAACCCGTTCACCGGCGAGTTCTACCGCGAGGCCCTGCAGGTCAGCCGCTACACGCGCGAGATGTTCTGCCTGATGGAAGGCCGCCACGTCCACCCCTCGACGCTCTACCCGGGCGGCGTGGGCACGGTGGCCACCATCCAGCTGATGACCGACTACCAGATCCGGCTGATGCGCTACATCGAGTTCATGAAGAAGGTCGTGCCGATGCACGACGACCTCTTCGACTTCATGTACCAGGCCCTGCCGGGCTACGAGCAGTCCGGCCTGCGCCGCACCCTGCTCGGCTGCTGGGGGTCGTTCCAGGACCCGGAGTTCTGCAACTTCGAGTACAAGGACATGACCGAGTGGGGTCGCAAGATGTTCGTGACCCCGGGCGTCGTCGTCGACGGCAAGCTGGTCACCACGGACCTGGTCGACATCAACCTCGGCATCCGCATCCTGCTCGGCTCGTCGTACTACGACGACTGGACCGACCAGGAGATGTTCGTCAAGAACGACCCGCTCGGCAACCCGGTCGACCGGCGCCACCCGTGGAACCAGCACACCAACCCGCAGCCGCAGAAGCGCGACTTCGACGAGAAGTACAGCTGGGTCATGTCGCCGCGCTGGTACGACGGCAAGGACTACCTCGCCCTCGACACCGGCGGCGGCCCGCTGGCCCGGTTGTGGTCCACGGCCCTGGCCGGCCTGGTCAACATCGGCTACGTGCAGGCCACCGGCACCAGCGTCAAGATCAACCTGCCCAAGACCGCACTCAAGGGCCCGGTCGAGCTGGAGTGGAAGGTCCCGCAGTGGAGCAACACGATCGAGCGCAACCGCGCCCGGACGTACTTCCAGGCCTACGCGGCCGCCTGCGCCCTGCACTTCGCCGAGAAGGCGCTGGTCGAGATCCGGGCCGGCCACACCAAGACGTGGGAGAAGTTCGAGGTCCCGGACGAGGGCATCGGCTGCGGCTTCACCGAAGCGGTGCGCGGCGTGCTGTCGCACCACATGGTGATCCGCGACGGCAAGATCGCCAACTACCACCCGTACCCGCCGACGCCGTGGAACGCCAACCCGCGTGACTCCTACGGCACGCCCGGCCCCTACGAGGACGCCGTCCAGGGCCAGCCGATCTTCGAGGAGAACGACCGGGAGCACTTCAAGGGCATCGACATCATGCGCACCGTGCGCAGCTTCGACCCCTGCCTGCCCTGCGGCGTGCACATGTATCTCGGCGAGGGCAAGTCGGTGCAGAAGCTGCACTCGCCAACGCAGTCGGTCACCGGCGAATAACCGTGGTCCAACCGGAGCAGTCCGATCACCCGCCGCTTGATCTTCAGGCGGCGGGTGATCGGATTGAAGCCCTGCTCGTCGCCAGTGCCGCCGGCGGCGCGATCGCCCGCGAGCGGTCCGAGGAACTCGTGCGCATCGTCGCCGACCTGTACGGCGCCGGCATCGAGCGCATCCTCGACATCCTGCACGAACTGGGCCGGCTGGACGACGACGTCCTGGCCGCGCTCGCCGCCGACAGCACGGTCTCCAGCCTGCTGCTCGTGCACGGCCTGCATCCCTACGACATCACCACCCGGGTCGAGAACGCGCTCGAGAGCGTGCGGCCCTATCTCGGCTCGCACGGCGGCGACGTCGAACTGCTCGAGGTCACCGACGACGGCGTCGTGCGACTGCGGCTGCTCGGCAGCTGTGACGGCTGCCCGTCGTCCTCGGTCACGCTGACCCTGGCCGTCGAGGGGGCGGTCGAGGCCGCCGCGCCGGAAGTGACGTCCATCGAGGTCGAGCCCGCCTCGACGCGGCCTCGCGCGGCCACGGCCGCCGGCCCGGTCATCTCGATCGACTCGCTGCGCTCGCGCATCGAGGAGCCGGCGCCGGTCCAGGGCTCGGCCTGGGAGACCGTGCCCGAACTGGCCGAGTCTGGCGTCCGGTTCGGTGGCCCACCACGTCGTCAACGACACGCCGATCCTGGCCTGCCGGGTCGGCTCGGAGCTGTACGCCTTCCGCGACCTGTGTGCCCGCGGCGATCACCCGCTCACCGGCGCCACCGTGGCCCGGCGGCTGGGCGGGGCCGCGGACGACGCGGTGCTGGTCTGCCCGGCCTGCCGGGGGCACTACGACGTGCGCCGGGCCGGGGCCAGCCTCGACGACGAGGGCCTGCACCTGGATCCGTTCCCGCTGTTGCAGAGGGGCGGCCTGGTCTCGGTCGCCGTGCCGGCGACGGTCACGGCATGACCAGCGAAGCACGTCGACATGACCAGCTCCGCAGCCGGTCGCGGCGGTCGTAACGGACAACCGCTGGCTGCGCTGCGTCGGATCACCACCACGCGGCCGGCGCCGGTCGCCGACGAGCGCTGCGAGATGTGCGCCGAGCCGATCGCCGACGAGCACCAGCACGTCGTCAACCTCGAGAGCCGCGGGCTGATGTGCACCTGCCGCGGCTGCTACCTGCTCTTCGCGGTCGACGGCGCGGAACAGCGCTACAAGGCCGTCCCCGAGCGGTACCTGTCCTTCCCCGACTTCGCCCTCGGGCCGGGCCAGTGGGACGAACTCGAGATCCCGGTCGGGTTGGCCTTCCTGTTCCGCAACTCGGTGCAGAACCGCATCATCGCGTTCTACCCCGGTCCGGCCGGCGCCACCGAGTCGGAACTGCCGCTGGCCGCCTGGGACTCCGTGGTCGCCGCCAATCCCCAACTCGGGGTGCTCGCGGCCGACGTCGAGGCGCTGTTGATCCGGGCGCCGGGGCACACCCGCGGCCGCGACGGCGGGGAGTTCACCTGCCACGTCGTGCCCATCGACGCCTGCTACGAGCTGGTCGGGCGGCTGCGCCAGCTGTGGCGCGGGTTCGACGGCGGCAGCGAGGCCCACGCGGCCATGGACGCGTTCTTCGACATGGTGGCGGCCCGCAGCCGGCCGGCGCCCGCGGTGGACGAGGCCAGCCGATGAGCAAGCTCGAGTTCTCCGTCGCCGACGTCTTCGCCGAGCTGTACGCGGCCGCGCCCCAGCTCACCGCCCGGCTGCGTATCGAGGAGAGCACCGGCGAGACCATCCACGCCATCGCGCTGCGCTGCCAGGTGCGCATCGAGCCGCAACGGCGCAAGTACAGCGCCGACGAGGAGAGCGAACTGCTCGACATGTTCGGCACCCGCGACCGCTGGTTCGACACCCTCAAGCCGTTCATGTGGATGCAGTGCAACGCGATGGTGCAGGGCTTCACCGGCATCACCGAGGTCGACCTGGTCATGCCCTGCACCTACGACTTCGACGTGACCTGGTCGAAGTACCTGCACGCGCTGCGCAACGACACCGTCCCAGTGGTGTTCCTGTTCTCCGGCACCGTGTTCACCCGGGGCGCGAACGGGTTCGGGGTCGAACAGGTGCCGTGGGACTGCGAGTCCCGCTACGAGATCCCGGTCTCGGTGTGGCGCGACATGATCGACCACTACTTCCCCAACACCGGCTGGCTGCGACTGCGGCGCGAGACGATCGAGTCGCTGGCCCACTACAAGTCGGTGCGCGGCCTGACGACCTGGGAAGAGACGTTCGAGTCGCTGCTGGCCAAGGCGCAGGTGATCTCGTGAGTCTGGACCGGGCCCGGACCGTGGCCGACGCCGTGCTGTTCGAGGGGTACCTGCTCTACCCGTATCGCTCGACGTCGCGCAAGAACCAGGTCCGCTGGCAGTTCGGCGTGCTCGGCCCGCCCGGCGCGGCCGAGGCCGGCGTCGGGGAGGAGCGCGAGATGTCCGGGCAGTGCGTGCTACGGACCACGGCCGACACTGCAGCCGGCACTGCGGCCGACAGTGGGCACGTCACCGTGCACCTGCGCTTCCTGCAGCTGCAGACCCGGGAGGTGGAGCGGTCGACCGACGAGCCCGGCCGGTTCGAGCCGGTCGAGCAGCTCAGCTCGGCCGGCCAGACCTGGGTGACCTGGGACGAAGCCGTCGAGCGCGAGATCGAACTCGACCCCGGCCCGCTGAGCGAACTGGCCGGAACGGGTCGTCGCCTGCCGGTCAGCGTCGTCGGCGGCGAGGACGTCGAGGACCTGTTCGACGCCGAGGGCGCGCCGATCGGCCGCCTGGTCCGGCGCCGGTGGCCGCTCGAGGCGCAGCTGTCCGTCACGGCCGAGCCGGTCGACGGCCTGCTGCGCCTGACCGTCGCGATCGAGAACGTCGCGCCCGGACCGGTGACCGACAAGGACCAGGCCATCCGCACCTCGCTGATCGGCGCCCACCTGCTGCTGCAGGCCCAGGGCAGCGAGTTCGTCTCGCTGCTCGATCCGCCCGACGACGCCCAGGCGGTGGTGGCCGGTTGCCAGCAGCGCCGGTGGTGGCCGGTGCTGGCCGGGGTGGCCGGTCAGACCGACCTGGTGCTCGTCTCGCCGATCATCCTGTACGACTACCCGGAGGTCGCCGAGGAGAGCGCCGGGGCCCTGTTCGACTCGGCCGAGATCGACGAGATCCTCACCCTGCGGATCATGACTCTCACCGACGAGGAGAAGGCGGAGGCCCGGGCCACCGACCCACGGGCGGCCGAGATCATCGACCGGTGCGACTCCATGTCCCCCGACGTGCTGGCCCGGCTGCACGGCGTGCTGCGTGATCCGCACGCGGGCATGGTCGCGGCCGTGCCCGACCCGAGCGCGGGGCTGCTCGACGTCCGCAACGTCGACCCGCCGACGTTCGGCACCGAGACCGAGGTCCCGTGGTGGGATCCGGAGCAGGACGCGAGCGTGAACCCCGACGTCGACATGGTGCAGATAGACGGCGTGCCCGTGTCGCGCGGGAGCATGGTGCGGGTGCATCCGTCGCGGCGGGCCGACGCCCAGGATCTGTTCTTCGCCGATCAGATCGCCCGGGTCTCGGCCGTCCACTCCGACGTCGACGGCAACATCCACGTCGCGGTCGTCCTGGTCGACGACCCGGCCGCGGAGTTCCACGACTGGTACGGACGCTACCTGTACTTCGCCCCTGAAGAGCTCGAGCCCTTGGCAACTCCGCCGGAGGCGAGCGTCGATCCAGTTCAGAGAGAGGAAAGCCGATCATGAGCATCGTGGGAGAAGTGACGCTCGCCGTCATCGCGCTCGTCGTGCTGATTGGACTCGTGGTGGGCCTGCGGTCCATCCCCGACGTCAGGCGCTACCTGAAGATCCGCAACATGTGAGCGAAGACCATCACGACAGCAACGAGAGGAGCAGACGATGACCGAGAAGCCAGCAGAGCAGTTGAGCGAGGAGCCACAGGGCGAGCGCGGAGCACCGGGCTCACGGGATACCGGTTCGGACGAACCGGCCGGCGGGCCGACCGACCGGCCGGCCGGTACCTCGAGCGAGGACAGCGACAGCTCGGTGGACGCCAAGGGCGCCAAGGACGACGACATGCCGCAGATGCCATCGGGAGACCAGGGCGGCTGAGCGCCGCTGCACAGGAGGGAGCGCGCACATGAGTGAATCAACCGACCGGCCGATGCCGCCGTACGACGATCGCCAGAAGAGCGGCGACGTCGACACGGAGGGCACGCACAAGGACGGCGCCAATGTGGGCGGGGCGACGGGACCGGTAGAGGACTCCGAAATGAAGGCGACGCCGAAGGAGGACACCCCGCGCGGAGCGGAAGCCTCTCCATCGGACGAGCAGCCGGCCAGCGAGATGCCCGAGACCGACCTCGACGACGACCGGGTCGGCCCGGCCCACACGCCGGGCACCGGCCAAGGCCAGGACAAGAGTGAGGACAAGCGCTAGGTGACGGCACGGGTCCTCGTCGCCGGGATCGGCAACATCTTCCTCGGCGACGACGGTTTCGGTTCGGAGGTTGCCCGGCGGATGGCCGGGCAACCCGAGCCCCACGGTGTCCGGGTCGTCGACTACGGCATCCGGGGCATGCACCTGGCCTACGACCTGCTCGACGGGTACGAGGCGCTGGTGCTCGTCGATGCCGTGCCCGGCGACGGGCAGCCCGGCGACATCACGGTGCTGGAGGTCGGGCCCGACGATCTGGGTACCGGCGAACTCGACGCCCACGGCATGGACCCGGTCGCCGTGCTGGCCAGCCTGGACTCGCTCGGCGGGACGCTGCCGCGCACCCTGGTGGTCGGCTGCCAACCCGGCGAGATCGACGAACGGATCGGGCTCACCGCACCGGTCAGTGCCGCCGTCGACCGGGCCGTCGACACCGTCCACCGAATTCTGGCCGACCTGCTCGACGGTCAGCCCGTCGGCGCCACCAGCCATCAGGAGGTCTGACATGTGCCTCGGTATCCCCGGCCGGCTCGTCGAGAAGGTCGAGGGCTACGGCGGACAGCTGGCCCTCGTCGACGTGCTCGGCAGCCAGCGCCGGGTCAACATCGGCATGCTGGAGGACGACGAGCAGGCCGCCCTCACGCCGGGCGAGTGGGTGATCATCCACATGGGCTTCATCGTCGAACGGGTGGACGCGGCCGCGGCCGAGAAGGCCATGGTCGGTCTGGAGTTGATGGGCCAGGCCCGCGCACCTGCGGCGCCGGGCGAGTGAGCGTCGCCGGCGCCGCGCTGTTCGCCCGGTACGCCTACCCGCCCAACGAACTCGGCTACTGCGGCCCTGACGACGCTTCGGTGCTGCTGGCCGACGACCCGGCCGCGAACGAGGAGCGCATCGCCGAGCACGCCCGCCAGTTCGAAGGCGCGTGGTCCTACCTCGAGATCATCGCCGCGGCCGCGCACATCGCCGACCCGCTCGACGCCCGCGTGGTCGAGGCCTACTGGATCGGCAACGACCTGCTCGACACCGTCGACCCCGACGCGCTCGTGGCCCAGCTGCGCGAGCGGTTCGGCGACCAGGCCGGCGCGAGCTGGGTGCCGGGGCACCCGCATCACGGCTTCCACGTCTTCGCCGTCTATCCGTGGGTCGGCCTGCTGCGCCGCGGCACCGGTACCGACGTGGCCCTGTCGGTGCTGGAACAGTGCCGCATCCGGTGGGGCGAGGTGCTCGAGGTCGCCGGTGAACGGGTGCGGGTGCGGGCTCGGTCGCTCGGGTTGAGCGACGGGCGGCTCGAACTGGGTGAGCCGGGCGAGCAGTCGGCGGCCTGGTCGGTGGCCGGGCGCTCGCTGCTGCCGACGTCGGGGGCACAACCGCCGGTGGCCGCCGGCGATCACGTCGCCATGCACTGGGACTGGGTCTGCGACGTGCTCAGCCCGGCCCAGGTGGCCCAGCTGGAGGCCCGCACCGCCGACCAACTGGCCCGCACCAACGCCGGCCTGCAGGTCGCGAACTAGCCTGAAGCCGTGACCGACTTCAGGCAGCTGCCGGCCGATCTGCCCGTGCCCGAGGACGACGGGGCCACCGCCCACCTGCCCGGGCGCCCGGCCCCCGGGCTGGTGCTGCTCAGCACCGCGGGCGAGAACGTCGCGCTCGACCAGTTCGGCCCGGGCCGGACGGTGCTCTACGTCTACCCGCTCAGCGGGCGGCCGGGCACCGACCTGCCGTCCGGCTGGGACGAGATCCCCGGGGCCCGCGGCTGCACGCCCGAGGCCTGCGGCTTCCGCGACCACTATGCCGACCTGCTCGACGCCGGCGCCGCGCGGGTGTTCGGGGCCTCCAGCCAGGACGTCGACTACCAGCGCGAACTGGTCGAGCGGCTCGGGCTGCCGTTCGCGATGCTGTCCGATCCCACGCTGAGCCTGGCCACCGAACTCGGCCTGCCCACGTTCGAGGCGGACGGGCTGACGCTGTTCAAGCGGGTCACCCTGGTCATCCGCGACGGCGTCATCGAGCACGTGTTCTACCCGATCTTCCCGCCCGACCAGCACGCCGGGCAGGTGCTCAGCTGGCTGCGGTCGCAACCGGTGGCCGCGGGCTGATCGACCCGTCGCCCGGCAGCCGGACGGTGAACTCGGTCCGGCCGGGTGCGCTGGTCACCTCGACCTGTCCGCCGTGGGCGTGGACGATGGCGGCCACGATCGACAACCCGAGCCCGGCGTTGCCGCCAGTGCGGGTGCGGGCCGGGTCGGCCCGCACGAAGCGCTCGAACACATGCGGCAGCACGTCCGGCGGGATGCCCGGGCCGTCGTCTCGCACCTGCAGGCTCACGCCACCGTCCGGTGCGGTCGTCAGGGTCAGCACGACGGTCGAGCCCACCGGCGTGTGCGTGGCGGCGTTCGCGAGCAGGTTGGCCAGGGCCTGATGCAACGAGTGCCGGTCACCGCGGACGGTGACCGGTTCGGCGCGGCAGGTCCAGCTGCCAGTGATGTTCAGCCGCGGTGACCCGGGCGTCACTCACCGCGTCGAGCACGAGCCGGGTCAGGTCCACGTCGTCGCGGGCCGGCGGGGCCCCGGCGTCGAGGCGGGCCAGCAGCAGCAGGTCGTCGACGAGATGGCCCATCCGGCCCGACTCGGCGCTGATGCGCCCGAGGGCCTGCCGCACCGGCGCGGGCAGGTCAGGCGAGGTGTGCAGCGCGTACTCGGCATGGCTGCCGATCACGGCCACCGGCGTGCGCAGTTCGTGGCTCGCGTCGGCCACGAAGTGCCGCAGCCGGTCCTCGCTGGCCTGCCGCTCGCTCAGCGCCGATTCGACGTGTTCGAGCATGTGGTTGAACGCGTCGGCGACCTGGCCGACCTCGGTGCCCGGACCGGGGTTGGCCACCCGTTCGGGCAGCGACACCTCACCGCTGGCCAGCGGCAGCTCCGACACCCGCTGGGCCGTGCTCGCCACCCGGTCCAGCGGGCGCAGCGAGAGCCGCACGCACAGTGCCCCGTCGCCCCGGCGACGACCACGGCCGCGCCGAAGACGATGGCCTCGATGACGGCCAGGCGGCCGATGGTGTCGTCGACGCCGTGCTCGGGCAGGCCGGTGATCAGCAGGTCCCCGTCCTGGCCGGCCGTGACCGTCACCCGGTAGTCGCCGAGATCGGGCAGCTGCACCGTGCGCGCGGCCGTGGCCGAACGCAGCGCCGCGACCGCGGCCCGGTCCGCAGCCGTCACGGGTTCGGACCGGCCCACGACGCCGATCGAGGTCAACCGGCCGCCGGCCAGCCGCGCGCCCAGCGTGCCGGCCTGCTGGCCGACCACGGACTGGAACTGGTGATCGTCGGGGTCGCCGTCGCCGGGATGCTCCAGCGACAACGCGTAACGCTGGCCCGCGTCCCGCAGCCGTCCGTCGAGCTGGTCGAGCAGGAAGCGATGCAGCGCAACAGCGCTGACGACGGCCACGACGGCACAGGTGGCCAGCAGCAGGGCCAGCAGCACCGCCACCAGCCGGGTGCGCAGGCTCAGCCGCTCGAACCGCGCGGCCACCCGGGCCCCGCGCTTCACGGCACCGGCTTGAGCACGTATCCGACACCCCGGACGGTGTGGATCACCGGCACGCGGCCGCTGTCGATCTTCTTGCGCAGGTAGCTGATGTAGAGCTCGACGACATGCGCGCGGCCGCCGAAGTCGTAGCTCCAGACCTGATCGAGGATCTGGGCCTTGGACAGCACCCGGCCCGGGTTGCGCATCAGGTAGCGCATCAGCTCGAATTCCGTAGCGGTGAGATCGATCTGGTCGCTGCCCCGGTGCACCTCGTGGGCGTCCTCGTCCAGGCTCAGATCGCCGGCGACGAGCCGGGCCGACGCGCCGGCCGAGGCGGCCAGCCCGGCCCGCCGGACCAGGCCGTTGAGCCGGGCCAGGACCTCCTCCAGGCTGAACGGCTTGGTCACGTAGTCGTCGCCGCCGACGGTGATCCCGGCGATCCGGTCCTCGACCGAGTCGCGCGCGGTCAGGAACAGCACGCACACCCCCGGACGCTCGGCCCGCAACCGCCGCAGCACCTCGAAGCCGTCGATGTCCGGCAGCATCACGTCGAGGATGACCGCGTCCGGGGCGAACTCCCGGCCGATCCGGAGCGCGCCGACCCCGTCGCCGGCCGAGCGGGCCTCCCACCCCTCGTAGCGGAGCATGCTGGTCAGGACGTCGGCCAGGTTCGGCTCGTCGTCGACGACCAGCGCTCGCATCGCGGTGCCGTCGGGCCGGGTCAAGGGCGTGCGCCGTGCCTTGGGCCGCGGAGCACTCATGGACCCAGCATGGCCGGTCCCCGGCCGGATTCCCTCTGAATCAGCTCTCAATCGGCTGAGTCCTGTGCAGTTCACACCCCGTTGAGAGCGGTTCGAGAAGTTCACTGCCCATGCTCGGGATAGCCGATTCTCGACGACCGACCAGGAGCCGACGTGACCACCACGCTGAGCCCGCCCGTGCGGCGCCCGGCCGCCCCCGGGCCCGTGACCAGCGCCCGCATCAGCCCGAACGCGGCGCTCGCGGCGATCGGCGGCGGGGCGCTGGCCGTGGTCGCGCTGTGGTGGCAGGACACGATCTTCATCCACGGGTTCGGCGACTGGCTGACCAACGCCGGCCGGATGACCGGGCTGCTGGCCGGCTACGCGGTGATCGTGCTGCTCGCCCTGATGGCCCGCGTGCCCGCGCTGGAACGCGGCGTCGGCACCGACCGGCTGGCCCGCTGGCATGCGATGGGCGGGCGCTACACGGTCAGCCTGGCCGTCGCCCACACGCTGCTGATCATCTGGGGCTACGCCGTCACCGCGCACACCGGACTGGTCGGCGCAGACCGCCACGCTCGCTGACGACCTACCCCGACGTCCTGATGGCCACGGTCGCGCTCGGGCTGCTGCGTGGCCGTCGGGGTGGCCTCGGCCCGGGCCGCTCGGCGCCGGCTGGGCTACGAGACCTGGCACTTCATCCACCTCTACACCTACCTCGCGGTGGCCCTGGCCTTCAGCCACCAGTTCTCCACCGGCGCCGATTTCGTCAGCAACGCCAAGGCTCGCTGGTTGTGGTCGGCCATGTACATCGGCGTGGCCGCGCTGCTGGTCTGGTATCGCGTGCTCACGCCCGTCCGGGCTGCGGTCCGGCACCAGTTGCAGGTCGTCGAGGTGCGGCCCGAAGGCGCCGGCGTGGTCTCGGTCTACGTGACCGGGCGCCGGCTGGGCGACCTGCGGGCCGAGTCGGGCCAGTTCTTCCGGTGGCGGTTCCTCACCCGCGAGCTGTGGTGGGCGGCCAACCCGTATTCGCTCTCGGCCGCGCCCCGGCCGGACTGGCTGCGGATCACGGTCAAGGTCGCCGGCAACCACAGTGCCGCCCTGGCCGCCCTGGCGCCGGGCACCCGGGTGCTGGCCGAAGGTCCGTACGGGTCGTTCACGGCCGCCCGCCGCGCGGCGCCGCCAGGTGCTGCTCATCGCCGGTGGGGTCGGCATCACCCCGTTACGGGCCCTGTTCGAGACGCTGCCCGGCGGGCCGGGCGAGATCACCCTGATCTACCGCGCCAACACGGCGGCCGACTTCGTGCTGCGCAGCGAACTGGACCACATCGCGCAGGCCCGCGGGGCGCGGGTGCACTACCTGATCGGCCCCCCGGCCCGGGCCCGCAGGACCACCTCTCCGCCCGAGCGGCTGCAGCGCCTGGTGCCCGACCTGCGCCATCACGACGTGTTCGTCTGCGGGCCCGAGCCGATGATGGCCGCGGCCACGAGCGGGCTCAGGCGCAGCGGCGTACCCCGGCGCCACATCCACAACGAGTCATTCACCTTCTAGGCGGACGAACATGAAGCGCGTACTGCTCTCGATCTGCGGCACGGTCCTCGGACTGGTGGCCCTGCTCAGCTTCAAGACGCACGGCCACGCGGTCGCCGGTGGCGCGCTACCGTCGGCCGGCCTGCCGGCCAGTTCCTCGACCTCGACGCCGGCCCAGCCGGGCACGTCGACCAGCGCTCCGCCCAACCCGTCGGCCAGTTCGTCGACAGCCGCGAGCGCCACCCGCACGCTCACCGGCACGGCCGTGCAGACGCAGTACGGCATCGTCCAGGTCCAGGCCAAGGTCAGCGGGAAGAAGATCGCTGAACGTGTCCTTCCTGCAGTTGACGGCCTTCGACGGGCGGTCCCAGCAGATCAACAGCGCGGCCGCCCCGATCCTGCTGCAGGAGACCCTGTCGGCGCAGAGCGCCCAGATCGACACCGTCTCCGGCGCGAGTTACACCAGTGCCGGCTACGTCCAGTCCCTGCAGAGCGCGCTCGACCAGGCCGGCATCAAGTGACGGCCGCGACGACGGCCCGGCACGTCGAGCACTGCATGGGCACGGTCTTCTCCATCGACGTCCGCACGCCCGGCTTCGACGAGCGGGCTTTCGCCGATGTCGTCGAGCTGCTGCACGACGTCGACGCCCGGTTCTCCACCTACCGGGCCGACAGCGAGATCAGCCGGCTGGGCCGCGGTGAGCTGCACCCTCGCTCAGTGCTCGGCCCAGGTCGTCGCGATCCTCGAGCGCTGCGCCGCGCTCGAGGCGGAGACCGATGGCTACTTCTCCGCCTACGCGGGCGGTTGCCTCGATCCGTCCGGGCTGGTCAAGGGCTGGGCCATCGAGGCGGCCAGCGACCTGCTCGTGGCCGCCGGGTCGACCAGCCACTGTGTCAACGGCGGCGGCGATGTGCAGTGCGTCGGCGATTCGGCCCCGGGCGTGCCGTGGCGGGTCGGCATCGCGCATCCGCTGCGCGCGGGCGAACTGGCCACCGTCGTCACCGGCACCGACATCGCGGTGGCCACGTCGGGCCCGGCCGAGCGGGGGCCACACGTGCTCGACCCGCACCAGCGGCCGGGCCCCGGACGCGCTGGCCAGCCTGACTGTCATCGGCCGGCGACTGTCCGACGTCGACGCCTATGCGACCGCGGCGTTCGCGATGGGCGCCGGCGCCCGCGACTGGCTGAACGGCCGGCCCGGCTTCTGGGCGTTCGGGGTCGAGCGCGACGGCACGACCTGGACCACCGACGGCCTGACCTCGCTGCGGCTACGGCCGCGGCCGCGGCCGGGTGAGCGTGGCGCCGGCCAGGACGTACGACCACGAGCAGGCCTTCGGCCACCAGACTGATGACGCCGAGCGGTTCGGACCAGTTGCCCCTGTCGTCCGTCTAGCTGGGCAGCCCGGGCCCGCGCATGAGCGCGCCCGATCAGCGGGCCCGGCGCCCACGCCGAAAGCGGCGTCCACACCCGCTCGTGCCAGTGGGCGAAGAACGCGATCGCCACCGCCGATGGCGACGAGCTCGAGCAGCCAGTAGCCGATCGGCTACATACGTCGGAGTCTTGTCACCGGGAATGCCGCCTTGATCCACCATGTGTACCGCGGCGATCAGCAGTGCGAGAGCCGATGCGGCACCCTGTAGTCGGATGCGGTGATGGACCGCGGCTGCGGCCGGCGTGGTTGTAGAGGTCTGGGACCGAATGTGTCTCGGTCTGCGCACTCATGTCGACCAGGCAATCAGGGCGAGCTCTGCATAACCTCTCAAAGCTATTGAAACCCTATGAATGATCATCTCGGCCAGCGCTGGTCCGCGCCGCTTTCGACGGCGGATCCCGTTGTGTCATCGCAGCAAACGCCGGCCGCCGATGGCAGGGATCGAGGTCGGAAAAGTCCGTTGTGAGATGATTCACGCCGGTCGTGGGTTGACCTGCCGGTAGGCGCTCGGGGCCGCTGTCGATGTGGGGCCAGCTCGTTCGTCGGTATGGGTGGTAGCACTCAACCTTCGAGGAGACCGGCTATGACCGACAGCATCTGGCCGACCATCCACGCCGAGCGGCAGGCGTTGGCCGACGATCTCGACCGAGCTCACCGACGAACAGTGGGCCACGCGTTCGCTATGCCCGGACTGGGACGTCCACGGCGTCCTGGCCCACCTGGTGTCGGCGGCCAAGATGACGCCGGCGCGATTCGTGAGCAGGTTCGCCGCCGCCGGTTTCAATTTCGACAAGTTCGCAGGCAAACAGGTGGCGGTCGAAGGAGCCGGCGGTCCGGCGGCAACGTTGGCGGCCTTCCGCGTGGCGTTGCCCCGCGAGAGCGCGCCGCCCGGTCCGATGGACTCCTGGCTCGGGGAGGCGTTCGTACATGGCGCAGGACATCCGCCGGCCACTCGGCATCAAGCCCAGCTATCCGCTTCACGTTCGTCGCCCGAACGGTCGCGTTCTACGCGAAGAGCAACGCCATCATCGGTGGCCGAGACCGCGTCGCGGGCGTCGACGCTCACGGTGACCGACACCGACTTCTCCGTCGGCTCCGGTCCACTCGTCGAAGGTCCGGTGATCAGCTTGCTGCTGGCTGCGTCCGGCCGGAAGTCCGCCCTGGCCGAACTCTCCGGTCCAGGTGTTCAGACGTTACGACAGCGACCCTGATCCAACTGCGCCTATTACGACGTGTGATTATATCGTTAGCTCCTAATCGCGGAGTGTGATTGACTGGCAATAACGAGAGGCATCCTGGTGAGTCTGGAAGCGGCACCGCCGGGACTGGGGGCGCTCCCGACGTCTTGCCGCACGGCTCTCGTCCTGGCGCTCCTCATCGGCCTGGCTTCCCACCGCCCGGGCGCGCGTCGGCGGCGGTATCCCCGCCGATCGTCCATCCCTTACCCCGGCCACGACGAGCGTGACGACCTTCGTCGGGTCCGGGACGGCGGCCGGCAATGTGCCGCCTGGGCAAACCACGCTATCCCTGTTCAACTACGGCGACTTCGAACGTGGGGTGACCAATCCCAGCTCTGCTCTCACAGCCGCTGTGTACGCGTTCTTCCTCAACGGCGGAACCGAAGCCTGGCTGCTTCTGACCACCGACGAGACGGTGCCCACCCTCACCTCAGCGATGGACCGCTGGTCCGGGCCGGCGGCGCCGCAGCGCGCCGACCTGTGGACGGTGCCCGCACTCGGCGGATTCTCGGGCACCGACTACGACCAGGTTGTCGTGAGTCTGGTCTCCTTGGCCACCCGCACCACCGGGCTTGCGCTGCTCGAGCCACCGCAGGCGATGGTTGCGGCGGTCGTCGCTGCCGACGACGTGGCCGCTGCTCGATTTCGCCGACCACCTGCGGGGCATGCTGCCGAAGGACCAGTGGCCCCGGGCGGCGGTCTACACGACGAGCTTCCCCAACTCGGATCCCGGCTTCGCCCCGGCCGGCACCGCCGTCCCCGTTTCGGCCGTGGTCGCCGGGATCATAGGGTAGACCGATATCGAGAGGGGGGTATGGGAGGCGCCGGCCGGCACCTCGGCCACGGCCGCAGGTATCGATGCACCACCGTTCGAGCCGACCCACGAGCAGATGGGCCAGCTGACCGCAGCCGGGCTGAACATGATCGTGAACTTCCCGGGCTTCGGCCTGGTCGTGTGGGCCGCCCGGACGCTGGCCGGCGCGAAGCCGCTCGTGTCGCCGTGGAAGTACCTGACCGCCCGGCGGCTGGCCGACTACATCGCGCACTCGCTCGAGCCGTCGACGAGGTGGGCCATCTTCGAGCCGGACGGGCCGGCACTCTGGTCGTCTCTCGATGCGGAAGCGACCGTCTTTCTCAACGGCCTTTACACCGAAGGCGGCCTCGTCGGCCTGCGCTGATGGAGAGTCCTTACCAGGTCATGGTCGACGCCACGACCATGTCGCCGGCCGATATCGCAGCGGGACTGATCAACATCGACGTCTTTGTCGCGACCGTCTGCCCCGCGGAATTCCTCGTCGTCCCCATCCAGATCGACCAGAAGCCGTGACCAGGGCGCCGAGGGCGCCGGTGCCTCTTGGCCGCCTGCGCCGCATCGACGCTGCTGATGGCGGCCTGTACGCCCGACCATGTCGGCCACCCGAAGCCGGGACGCCCGGCCACGAGGCCGCCCCCGAGTGACCCGTGCCGGCTGCTGACCGTGGCGCAGATCAAGGCCGCGACGGGATGGGTCGTCGAGACAGGCGTACGCCCGCCGAAGGCTCCTCCGACCGCGGGCCTCGTCTGCAACTGGGATCGAGCGACCGCGAGGCGGCCGTGCAACTGCAGTTCCACGCCGACGGCGGCAGCACGCTGCTCGAGCAACTGCGGCGCTCGCTCGGCGGCCGCGGGCCCAGGCGAGCGCCACACCCGGTGACCGTGCCGGGTGCGGCCGAGGCCTTCGAGGTGGCGGCCGAGGGTCTGCTGGCCATGCAGGTCGGTGCCGACTACGTGCAGGTCAGCGTGATCGGCGGGACGGCCGGGATCGACGATCACCTGCAGCTCGGCGCCGATGCCGCCCACGCCCTGGCCTGATCGGAGTCGACGTAACGTCAGAAATGACTGAAGGCCCCGGAATCCCGGGGCCTTCGTCGTTGTAGCGGGGGCAGGATTTGAACCTGCGACCTCTGGGTTATCAGCGGGCTTCCGCATGCCACACTGAGTGCTAGAAACCCTTATTTCATAAGGGGTTTAGTGTTGACTGGTGCCGTCTCGTACCGGCGTTTGCCATCACGTTCGGTGGCAAATCGATGGCAAGGATCGTGGGCGCGATGGGTTTCGTTCGGAAACGGCGTGGGACGTCGGCGCGACCACCTACGCCGCCGTCTACCGGGACGCCCGCGGCAAGATCCGGCACGCGGGATCGTTCCCGACCCGGCGGCAGGCGGACAAGGCGTGGCAGCATGCCGAGGCGCTGATGGCCGCGGGTCGGCCGGGCGACCCGACGGCCGGACGCGTCAGCTTCGCCGACTACGTCAACGAGCGTGGTTCCCGAACCACGTGCTCGAGGCGTCGACCCGGCAGAGCTACCGCTACGGCCTCGACCGGCACATCGTGCCGTAGCTCGAACGATGAAGATGTGCGACATCCTGCCGACCCATGTGCGCGAGTGGGTGCACGACCTGGACCCTGCGGGCGTGAGCGCGGCGACCATCCGGCAGCAGAAGATCATTTTGTCGGCGGTCTTCACGACCGCGCTCACGACTTCGTGATCGTGTTGCACCCGTGCAAGGGTGTGAAGACGCCGACGGTCGCGGTGAAGGAGTACCGCATCGTCACACCGGCCGAGTTCGACGTGCTGCTGACTCGCCCTTCCGTTGGACACGGCGCAGCTGTTCGTCGAGACGGCGATCGGTTCGGGGCTGCGCTGGGTCGAGCTCACCGATCTGCCGCCGCCGACCTGCATGCGGCGTCCGGCATCGTCACCATCACGCGCGACGTCGTCGAGCTGAGCCCGAAGTTCCACCCCGAAGGCGGACGGTTCCTGGTCAAGCCGTGTCCCAGAGCAAGCGCGCCCGGCGGTTCAAGCTGGAGCCGGAACTGGTGTCGGCGCTGCTCGCGCCACGTCGGGCAGTACGGCCTCGGCCCTGACCGGATCAGATCTTCCGGTTGCGAGCACGTTCCAGTCGCCTGCGACCGGGCGCCGGCTGCGCGTTGTCGAGGATCTCGGCCGTACCGAGCCGAATGCGGCCGGCCGGACGTACACGCACGGCTCGCTGTCGGCCTACACCGCCGGACGGTGCCGGTGCCCGCACTGCCGCGCTGCGTTTGCCGAGTACCGCGCGTCCCGGCGAGCCGACCGCCTGGACCCGCCCCGCGGCGTCCGGGAACGCGACACCGACGGCCACCTGCCCCGCGACTGGTTCCGCCGGCACGTCTGGCAGCGCGCGTGCGACGAGGCCGGCCTCGATCCGCGGCCGCGGCTGCACGACCTACGCCACTCGCACGCCTCCTGGCTGCTCGCCGGCGGCGCCGACCTCCAGGTCGTCAAGGAGCGCCTCGGCCACGGCTCGATCGCCACGACCGGCAAGTATCTGCACACCCTGCCGACAGCCGACGAAACCGCCCTCGCCGCGCTGCGCCGCATCCGCGGCACTTCGTAGCGGTCAGCCCGCCTGGCGGTGCGCGAGCGCGACGTAGTCCTCGACCAGACCGGGCAACATCCGAAGATGGACAATGGTCCCGTCCCCGGCGGGGACCAGATCGACGACTTGGCAGACAGCGGCCGCGTCCTCGTCGCCGGCCACGACGAGCGCGCCGGGCGTGATGCTCGCCGGCTCGAGAGCCTCGTCGAGGAACGTCCAGACGAAGCCGGTGTCGTCCTCGTCGTTGAGGTCGGCGGTGATGTCGATTCGGTACATGTTCTGGCCTCCTCGCGCTCTGCCGCTACTTGCCGTACTGATTATTGTCCCGCGCCGGCCCCAGTACGGCCAGCAAGCGTTCAGCTCGCCGTCCTCAGCGTTGTCCAGCCGGACGGTGAAGTGCGGCGCCAAGCCGGTCGGCAGCAGGTCGAACCCCGCGCCGCGCAGCGTTCCGACGCTGGTCAGGTGCACCCGGCGGAAGGTGGTGAAACGATCTCGGAGCAGGTCGTCGAGCGGTCGGTCCACGACCGCGAACACCGAGATCCCGAACAGCGGTGAGTTGTCCAGCGCCCACGCGCGAGCAGTCCGGAGTGCGTGGCTACGAAGCTTGTCGATCGTGTCTGAACCGCCACGTACGACGACGACGGCGTCCGTCGGTGGCACGTCATCGCGGAGCCGCTCCCGTTGCTCGATCCGACCTGCCACCCCGCGAGATTAGCGACGATGTCCGACGTTCCGAGGGATGTGACGCGAACACATGCGCGAGCCCTGAGCGCCACCGCCGTCCGGCAGGGTCTCAGGGCTCCGACTTCCGGCGGCCACCGCCCCCGGCGTCCTCATTGTGCCAGACACGATCGGACTGCCGCCGAGTTATCCACAGACATTGAGTAATGCAATGGGGTGTTCTCGTATCCGACCGCGTTGCGTTGCTACGAATCCAGCAGCGCATGGTTGGTGGCCACGGAGGTGGTGAGGACGTCGCAAGGACCGGGGTGCGGGTCAGTGGGTCGAGTCGAGCGACGGTTCGCCAGCGCTCGCTGCCGATGGTCAGCGGTGCAGGAAGACCTCGTCGAGGAACCGCTCGAGGAACTCACGGGCCGGCCGGTGGTGGTCTTCGCAACGGCGACGGGTTCCGGAGGTGCAGCGCGCTGATAGAACTCGACGCCTTACCGAACTCGCCACACAGCCGCCCGGCCTACGACCAAGTTTTAGTTCGTCGCCAAGCCGAGGCATTCTGAGCGAGCTTGCACTGACGCAGGAGTCCGATGCCGACACGGGTGCTCGTCAGTCTGGGGGCGGCGGCCCGGTGGGCCTGCAGCCCGGGCCGGGCCTTATCCCAGGCAATATCGCACGGATGTGAGGACAGGTCGCGACCGACTACTGGAACGGACGCCGCCGGTGCCGCGTCGACGCCAGCCCTGGAGCTCACTGAACGCACCCCCAGACCGGTGAGTGGTCGAAGTGCATGTGCGCCCGCGGTGCCCATGCAGGAGCCAACACGGAAAGAATGCCTGTGTCGTCCGTGGCAACGGAAGCAGTTACAGCTATCATTGGCTGTACATGGAAGCGCAGATTTGTTGGGAGGGGTCGGTGCCAGTTCCAGAGATTGAGGCGATGGGCGCGGTATCGGAGGCGCTTGACGTTCTGACTGAGGACGAACGCGGTCGGGTGCTGCGTTGGGCCGGCGAGGAGTTCGGCGTTTCGGTCACACCAGCCGGACCCGCGAAGACTTCGAAGGTCAAGCCTGATGTTGACGACGAGGATCTGGAGCCAGATCACGATGAGGACCCAGATCTCAACGACAAGAAGACATTCGGCCATTTTGCGGAGCTCTACGACGCCTACAGCCCCCAGAACGACGCAGAACGTGCCCTCATCGGCGGGTATTGGCAGCAAGTGATCCTGGGCAAACCGACATTTATGGCGGGCCAGGTCAACAAGGAGCTTCGCGACCTCGGTCACGCCATCACCGCGATCAACAAGGCGATGATCACGAACATGAAGAAGAAGCCGGCGCTGATTCTGCAGCTCAAGCGATCAGGGACGACCCAGCAGGCCAGGAAGACGCTAAAGCTCAGCGGCGAAGGAGTTCGATCGGTCGAAACGCGACTCAGACGCAAGTGATGCCGACAGCCTCTGACGCGTTGCAGGTGCTTCCCGCCGGGCTTCGGAAGGACCTGCTCGACGCCTTCAACGAAATAGTTAACAACTACGAGCAGCGTCGATGGGAACCTGCGGCGCTTAATGGCGGGAAGTTGTGTGAAGCCGCCTACACCATCATCCGTGGCAAGGCTGACGGGTCGTACCCTTCCAGGTCGTCCAAGCCAAAAAACATGGTGAGCGCGTGCATCGCCATGGAGCACGAGACAGCGCAGAGCCGCTCTCTTCGGATACAGATTCCCCGCATGATCGTGGCGTTGTACGAGATCCGTAACAACCGCGGTGTCGGACACGCGGGCGGCGAGATCGATCCGAACGAAATGGACTCGACGGCAGTTCTCTACATGAGTAAATGGCTCATGGCCGACTTGGTCCGGATTCTCCATACCTTGACTCCGGCTGAGGCGGCTGAAGTCGTTGAAGCGCTCGTTGAACGGCAAGTTGCCTACGTGTGGCGCTACGGAGACAAGAAGCGGGTCCTCAAGACGGGTCTCACATGGAAGCAGAACACCTTGTTGCTGCTCCTCTCGGAAACTGGTGAGACCCGAGAAACTGATCTGTTTGGGTGGGTCGAGCACAAGAATGCCGCGGCATTCCGCCGAGATGTTCTGCGGGCGGGCCATAAGGAGCGCCTGTGGGAGTACGACGAACCGCGTCACGTCGTGCGTTTGCTCCCCCCGGCATCCAAGTCGCGGAAGAGATCCTTCGGACTGATCGCACGATCTGATCGTCGTGATCGCTTACCGCGCGTGGTGCGATGACACCCGCATCACAGATGCAGACCGTGGCCCACGGGCATGGGCTCAAGCCGGGTCTCATCCTTGCCCTGGACAGGGGTCGTGAACGACATCGCCTGCGACGCTGCACAACTTACCGACGACGCATTCTGGGGGAGCAGCGGACACGCGCCTTCTTAAAGAAGATTGACACCGCAGTTCCCGCTCAGAGTCGGCGGTCCAAACACGCTCACTGACTTCATGGATCGGATCATCCTGGTCGATGTCGAAGGCGTCGTTCTGCCGCGACGCCCGCCGCGCTGATTGCCGTGACCACGGCCGGGAGGTCGCGCTCGTAGAGGCGGCCGGTGTCGAGCTGACGTTCCAGGTCGTTGAGCACGGACAGCCAGGCCAGGCCGCGAGGCGAGACGGTCACCTTGCGCTCGACGACGACGGGCACTTCGACACGGCGCTCGACAACCTCAACGGCGCAGTGCCCCGACGCTGCGGCTCGCAACTGCTCCCACGCTCGATGCCGGCAGGTCGGCGAACACCACTTGGGCATCCGTCCGGTGCGGCCGGGACGGAAGACGTGCCCGCACCAGCCACAGTCGAGCAGGTCAGGCCGCGGGGCCAACGCGGCCCTCGAGCAGATCCAGCAGCGGCCGGGTCGGCACTTTGATCAGCTTGCCGAGCCGGATGATCGGCGTCGGCCAGGCGTCGTCGCGCACCAGCTCGTAGGCCATCGTCCGCCCAATGCCGAGCAGCGTGGCAGCCGCAGGCAGGTCCAGCACGGTCGGCAGGTTGGAAACGTCCATCGAAATCACCCCTCACCACGGTCAAGTGCAGCGGGAGAGCCCGAACGCGACACGCGTTACCGGATCGTATACAGCAAAATCTTGATGGCAAACGGATGGCAAATGATCAAGGGCTCCGATGCCGAAGCATCGGAGCCCTTGTACTTGCTGCCTTGCGTTGTAGCGGGGGCAGGATTTGAACCTGCGACCTCTGGGTTATGAGCCCAGCGAGCTACCGAGCTGCTCCACCCCGCGCCGTTCCACCAGCTTACCCGGCCCGCGCACCTGCCCGCAAAACGGGCTACTTGGTCGGCGTCGGCAGCGGGCCGTACTTGGCCAGATACTGCTGCAGCAGCGTCAGCACCTTGGCCTGGGCCTGGGCCTGGTCGGTGAAGCTCCCGCTCTTGTTGGCCTGCTGCAACTGCTGGAAGGCCGTGTTGAGCGAGGCGATGGCAGCCTTCTGACTGGCCGGCAGCGGCGGGGTCGACGTCGGCGGCGACGAACTCGGCGTGGGCGACGGCGAACTCGAGGTCGGGGTCGGACTGGGCGACGTCGGATTCGTTGCTCCGGAGGTGGAGATGGACTCGCCAACGACTCCCTGGCTGAGATTATCCAGCGCGTCGGCTAGATCCGAGGCATACCCGATCTTGTCGCCGTACACCACGAGCACGCGCTGCAGGGTCGGATAGCTGCCTCGGCCCTGTGCGGCCTGCACGTACAACGGCTCGACATAAAGGAAGGCGTTGCCGACCGGCAGGGTCAGCAGGTTGCCATGCACCACGCTCGACCCGCCTCCCGGTGTATTGAACAGCGAGAGATCCTTCGTGATCACCGAGTTCGTCTTGAGGATGTTCGCAATCTGCTCCGGGCCGTTCGTCACCGTGCCGGTTGGAACCTTCAAGACGGTTATCTGGCCGTAGTCCTTGGAATCGCTGTTAACACTGATGTACGCAGCGAGATTCTGCTTGCTATTCACGATCATCGGGCTGGTGAGTTGGAATTCCGACGATTCGCTGACGCCACTCGGCGGTGACGCGAGAACGTAGTACGGCGGCTGGTTCCCTGCCGCGTCGGCCGGGTCGGTCGGCACGGTCCATTTGTCCCCGACGTTGTAGAACGTGACCGGATCGTCCACGTGGTATGTGCCTAGTAGCGAGCGCTGGACCTCGAACAGATCCTCCGGATAGCGCACATGCGCAAGCACAGACTTGGGCGTCTTTGCCTTCGGCTGGATCAGATGCGGAAAGATTTTCATCCAGGACTTGAGAACCGGATCCTTGGAATCCCATTGGTACAGCGTCACTTTGCCGGTGTAGGCATCGACGGTGGCCTTCACCGAATTCCGGATGTAGTTGATCTGATCGTTGGGTTGGCTGGCCGTCTTGCCGGACTGCGATAGCGAATCCGACGTCAAGTGCGACAGAGAGTTTCGCTGCGAATACGGATAGTTGTCGATTGTCGTGTAGGCGTCGACGATCCAGACAATGCGTCCTGTGTTCGGGTCGACGATCGGATACGGATCTCCATCGACCTTGAGGAATGGCGCCACCTTCTGCACCCGCACCCGCGGATCACGGTTGAAGATGATTCTCGCGCCCTTGGCGCTCACGGCATTGTTGAGGAGAAAGTTGGTTTCCTTGTAATGAGCGGCGAAGGCGAGTCGGTTAACGAAGCTTCCCAATGAAACACCGCCGCTGCCCGCGTAGGTGACCTTCGCTGCGTCGCTACCCTCGTACTCCTGCGGCGTGCCTTGGGATCCGACAATGGAGAAACTGGGCAGCAGCTCCCCGAAGTATTCGTCCGGGTTCTTCAACCCGAGGGGTCCCTGAGGCGGGATGTTGCTCTCGGTGTACTTGGTCTTGTCGTTGGTGACGTCAACGTTTGCCGCAGCCGCCACAAAGCCGTAACCGTGCGTGTAGACGGTGTGGGAGTTGATCCAATTGGTCTGGTTGCCGTTAAGGTTGGCGGCCTCCAACTCGCGCACGCCGACAACGTAGTCGCTGGTCACGCGGTTCACGGTGTACCGGTCGACATCGAGCTTCTGCGCAAAGCCGTAGACATTGCGGATCTGCTGCTGCTGGGTAAACGTCGTGGACAGTACGTTCGGATCGAGTATACGGATGTCGTGAACTGTCGGATCGCTGTTCACAATCGCGGACGTCGGCGGCGATGTCGCGACGTTGTAGGTCTCATACTTCACATCGGTGCCAGTCCGAATGCCGTAGGCCTGCCGAGTCGCATTGATATTGCGCTTGATGTAGGGCGCTTCCTTGGTGCTCGCGTTGGGCTTGACCGACACCTGCTGCACGATCGCCGGGTAGATCCCGCTGATCAGGATGCTGAGGATCAGCAGCACGACGAACCCGATGCCGGGCAGCAACGCGCTGCGCAGCCACATGCTCGCGAGCACACCGAGCGCGATCAGGATCGCGATCCAGAACAGGATCGTCTTCGACTGCAACGAGGCGTGCACGTCGGTGTAGGACGCGCCGGTGAACTTGCTGCGCGAGGAGAACACCAGCCCGTACCGGTCGAGCCAGTAGGCCACGGCCTTCATCGACACGAATATGAAGACGAGCACGGTGAGGTGGCGCCGGGCCGACAGGGTGATCTTCGGCCCCGGGGTCTGCAGCCGGATCGCGCCGGAGAGGTAGTGCACGCCGATCGACAGGATGAGCGCGAAGATGATCGCGGCGAAGCCGAAGCCGAGCATCAGCCGGTAGGTCGGGTAGTCCCAGGCGTAGAACGCGATGTCGCGGTGGAACTGCGGGTCACGCTGGCCGAACTTCTCGCCGTGCAGCCACAGCTGCCAGGTCTGCCAGTGCCCCTGGGCCGACAGGCCGGAGGCCAGCAGCGCGATGGCCACGATCGCCGCGAGGATCAACCGCTTGCGCGGCTCGATCATCACCCGGTAGCGCTCGAGGTTCTGCTGTTCGGCCGACATCGGCCGGAACGGCGGGCGCAGCAGGTAGGCGATGACGAGGTTGCCGCCGATGATCAGCGCCATCAGCACCCCGAAGATCAGGAACAGGATGATCTTCGTCCACAACACCGTGCGGTAGACCTGGCGGTAGCCGACCTCGCCGAACCACAACCAGTTGACGTAGATGCCGGTGAGCGACGTGAGCACGATCAGCGCCACGATCAGGATCCCCACGACGGCGAGGACGATCTTCCATCGGCGCGACAGGGCCAGGCTCGGAATCGGCGGCCGCATGGCCACAGGGCAGCTCCTTGACGCAGGACGTTCAGCTCTGGGCACAACGTACCGGCCGGGCGTGGGGTTCCGGTGCGGTGCCCGGATCGGGTGGGGCACGATGTGCGGGTGACCGAGCCTGTCCTGCTGGAATCAGCGGCCGCCGAGATCGAGGCGCACGTCGGCGCGTCGGGCTGGGATCGCGCGCCCACCCTGTTCGCGCTCGTGCGGGCCGGGCAGCTGGCCGCGGAGGAGCCGGAGACCGCCAGCCGGCTCGGGCTGGACGAGGTGGCACCCGACGCGCTGACCCCGATCGAGCAGGAGGACCTGCCCGACGGCCCGCTGGACGAGACGCTCGCCCGCATCGCCTGGCCCGAGTCGGTGGCCGGCTGCGCGCTGAGCCAGGAGATCGTGCTGCTGCCGCCGGAGGCCGAGGACGACCTCGGCGCGGACCCGGTGGCCGCCGCCGAGCATCCCGACCGGCGCGAGGCCCGGCTCGTCGTGGCCGTGCTGCGCGATCAGAGCAGCGCGGCCGTGCTGCGGCTGCGCAGTGCCGACGGCACCGAGGACGACCTGCTCACCGGCCCCGATCTGGCCCCCAACCTCGTCGGGGCGCTGCTGGCCACGCTGGCCTGAGCGCACTCAGCAGTGCGGCACGGCCCGGTGGGCCTGCAGGGCGAGCAGATCCTGCAGGGCCGAGTGCAGCGTGTCGACCTTGACGACCTGCAGCCCCTTCGGTGTCGCCCCGCGCACGTCGGCGCAGTTGCCGGCCGGGGCCAGGAAGACCGTCGCACCCTTGTGCCGGGCGGCGATCATCTTCAGCGCGATCCCGCCGATCGGGCCGACCTCGCCGGTGGCCGTGATCGTTCCGGTGCCGGCGATGAACACGCCCTTGGTCAGATCGCGCGGGCCGACCTTGTCGATGATCCCGAGGGCGAACATCAGCCCGGCCGACGGCCCGCCGATCTCGTTGCCCAGGCCGAGGTCGACCTCGAACGGCGCCAGGCAGGTGTCGGACACGGTGATGCCCATCCGGGCGCCCTTGGCGCCCTTGGGCGGCGTGGTCAGCTTGATCGTGACCGTCACGGGTTTCTTGGCCCGGGTGATCGCCACGGTGACGACGGTGCCCGGGGTCTGCGTCGACAGCACGGCCGTGACGTTCTTGGTCGAGTCGATCGGCCGGCCGTCGAGGGTGCGCAACTGGTCGCCGGGCCGCAGCCGGTTGTGAGCCGGGCCCTTCGGGTCGACCCCGATCACCCCGAAGCCGTGCGGATAGCCGAGTTCGCAGAACGCGGCCGAGGTCGCGCTGTCCTGGGACTGGGTGAAGTCCTGGACGTTCTGCTGGTCGACCTGCTGCTGGCTCTGGCCGGGCGGGTAGATCGACGCCTTGGGCACGACCACCTCGTCGTGCAGCAGCCAGCCGTCGAGCGCGGCGAACGCGGTGAGCGGCTGGGTCGACACGTTGACGGTGGTGAGGTTCAGGTGGCCCCTGGTCTGGTTCGTCTTGGTGCCGTTGATGACGATGATCTTGTGGCCGGACTCGTCGGTGCCGAGCGTGTTGTACGTGGGCCCGGGCGAGAGGATGACGTACGGCACCGGCATCGTGAGGGCCAGGACGAACAGCACCAGGAAGAGAACTCCCCCGACGAGCAGGGTGCGCACGCGACGACTCACTCCGGCACCTTATCTGTCGAGCCCGTGAACACCCTCAGTCGCGACGGGCGCCCGGCGGCCCGGCCAGCGCGTCGAGATAGTCGCGGTGGGCCCGGATGGCCTCCTGCGACGGTCGGTGCGCGCTGCGGGCGCCCGCGCCACCAGACCCACAGCGCGGCGAGCATGGTCACCGAAACCGGGGCCCCCAGCCACATCGCCCAGGCCACGGGCGCGACGTTACCGGCCCGGCCCCGTTCGCCGTGGGCGCAACGCTGGCCGGGAACAATGGGCGGCTATCAGTCGTCGCTACTACCGTGGCAGACATGAGTAGTGGCGGCGGCAATCTCCCGTTCGGGTTCGGCAGCGGTTCCGGCGGCGGTGACGACCTCACCGGCGCCATGCCGCTGTTCGCCGAACTGCAGAAGCTGATGTCGTGGTCCGGCGGCCCGGTCAACTGGGATCTCGCCCGCCAGCTGGCCGTCTCGACCCTCGGCGGCGAGCAGCAGCCGGTCACGGCGGCCGAGCGGGCCGCGGTCGCCGACGCGGTCCGGCTGGCCGATCTGTGGCTGGACGAGGCCACCGACCTCCCCTCGGGCGTCACGTCGGTCGAGACGTGGACGCGCCTGGACTGGCTGGAGAAGACGCTGCCGGTATGGGCGGCGCTGTGCGACCCGGTCGCGGCCCGGGTGGTGGCGGCCATGTCCTCGGCCATCCCGGCCGAGCAGTTGGCCGAACTCGGCGCCGGCAACCCGCTGGCCGGGATCATGACCCAGGTCGGCGGGCTGATGTTCGGGGCCCAGGTCGGGCAGGGTCTCGGCGGCCTGGCTCAGGAGGTGGTCGCGTCCACCGACATCGGGGTACCGCTCGGGCCGACCGGCGTCGCCGCCCTCATCCCCGAGAACGTGGCCGCGTTCGGCGCCGGGCTGGAACGGCCCGACGACGAGGTGCGGCTGTACCTGGCCCTGCGCGAGGCCGCCCACCAGCGCCTGTTCGGCCACGTGCCCTGGCTGCGGCAGCGGCTGCTCGACACGGTCGAGGCGTACTCCCGGGGCATCACCGTCGACATGTCCGCGATCGAGCGGGCCATGAGCGAGGTCGACCCGGCCAACCCCGAGAGCGTGCAGAACGCGCTCACCGGCGGGCTGTTCGCGCCCGAGGAGACCCCGGAGCAGCAGGCCGCGCTGCGCCGCCTGGAGACGCTGCTCGCCCTCGTCGAGGGCTGGGTCGACGCGGTGGTCGCCGCGGCCGCGACCGACCGGATGCCGGGGGCCGAAGCGCTGCGCGAGGCATCGCGGCGGCGGCGGGCCACCGGCGGGCCGGCCGAGCAGACCTTCGCCACGCTCGTCGGGCTGGAGTTGCGCCCGCGCCGGCTGCGCGAGGCGGCCGCGCTGTGGTGGAGCGTCACCGAGAAGCGTGGCGTCGCCGGCCGCGACGCGATCTGGTCGCACCCCGATCTGCTGCCGAGCGCGGACGACCTCGACGATCCGCTGGGCTTCGCCGACGCCGCGGGCCCGGAGTCGCTCACCGGGTTCGAGGATCTGCCCGCGGCCGAGCCGGAGGCCGAGGGTCGGCAGCCGGGCGACACCGACCCCGAGCCGCCCGCGTCGTCATAGCGAGCGCGGCGCGTCCACGTCTCCGCTGAGGTCGTCGGCGATCTGCAGATTGGCGGCCGCGCTGATCCCGTCGAGATAGCCCCGGGCTCGTTCGGTGCGCGGGAAGCGCGCGACCAGAGCCCAGAAGTCCGGACCGTGCCCGGGCACGAGCAGGTGCGCGAGTTCGTGCAGCAGCACGTAGTCCTGCACCCACGCCGGCATCTCGCGCAGCTTCTCCGACAGCCGGATGGTGCCGTCGATCGGCGTGCACGACGCCCAGCGGGTGCGCATCGTGCCCACCCAGCGCACGCTGGCCGGATCGGCCCGATCGTCGAGGTACTGGGCCGACAGCGTGCGGGCCCGGCGCATGAGCGCGGCGTCGGTGGCACTGCGGCGCTTGGCCGGCCGCTGCCCGGTGTCGAGGCGGGCCACCATCTTGGCCACCCACTGCGCCTCCTCGGCCCGGGTGAACCGCGCCGGGATCATCACCACGATGCGCTGGCCCTCGCGGTAGGCCGACACGGTGCGCCGTCGTCGAGCGCTGCGTCGGACCTCTACCTGAACCGGCATGGCGCACACCGTACCTGGCCGGCATGACGGTCGCCGGTCCACAGGGTGACCAGGATGTCCACATGCCCAGGTCCGGCGATTCGGACACTGTCCACAACGTTATCCACAGGTGTGGACGCCTAGGCTGCAGCAGACCTCGAGGGTAGCGTCCGCCTGGAAACAACCCATTTGCGAACTGTGGATAACCGGCCGGTCGCGGCCCGGCCATGGCACGGTTGGCGCATGGCTCGCGGTGCTCGGTTCGACCTCATGCTCAACCCGGCCGTGCGGGTGCTGTGGCGGGCCGACGACGTCGTCCAGCTCGAACTCGGCGCCCGCGCGGTCGTCGTCGAGGGCGTCGACGCGGCCACGATGCGGCACCTCGTCGCGCTTCGCCCGACCGGGCCGGCACTGGGCGCCGCATCGGCCGAGCCGCCCGACGAGACCACCCGGCACTGCCTGGCCGCCCTCACCGAAGCCGGCTACCTGTGGCCGCGGCACCAGGCCGGCACCGGCCCCGGCCACCTCGGCGATCCCGGCGACGATGCCCGGCTGGCCCCGCCCGCGCCGCGACTGGCGGCCGATCTGGCCGCACTCGCCGCCCGGCACGGCGCCGACGCAGCCGAGATCCTCAACGCCCGCCGGCACTGCGCGGTGACGATCCACGGCGCCGGCCGGGTGGCGGCCCACGTCGCCGCCCTGCTCGCCGCCGCCGGCATCGGCCGGGTCCACCTCGTCGACGGCGACGACGTGCGGTTGCACCAGGCCATGCCCGGGGGCCTCGGCCCCGACGACGAGGGCCGGCGCTTCGCCGTGGCCGCGAACGCGGCCGTGCGGCGGGCGGCGCCCGAGGCCGAGACGACCGCCCTGCCGATGGGCGAACGGCCCGATCTCGTGGTGCTGGCCATCGACGAACCCATCGACGGCGACCAGCGCGACGCCCTGCACGCCCGCGACTGCGCCCATCTGGCCGTCCGGCTCGGCCCCGATCACGGCGCGGTCGGCCCGCTGGTCATTCCGGGCCTGACCAGCTGCCTGCGCTGTGGCGACCTGCACCGCCAGGACCGCGATCCGGCCTGGACCACCCTGGCCGTCCAGCTCACCGTCGCCCGCCGCCACGGCCGGGCCTCCGACGTCGGGTTGGCCACGGTCGTCGCCGGAATCACGGCCCTGCAGGCGCTGGCCTACCTCGACGGCGGTGACCCGGCGGTCATCGACGGCACCCTGGAGCTGCACCTGCCCGACTGGCGCATCCGGCGCCGCAACTGGCCCGCACACCCGGATTGCGACTGTGGTCGGGCGTCTACTGCACAATGAGCCAGTGAGCGATATTCCGCAGCGCCGGGTGGCCCGCACGGCC
The DNA here is from genome assembly GCA_963713245.1 of uncultured Actinomycetota bacterium. Taxonomy (GTDB): domain Bacteria; phylum Actinomycetota; class Actinomycetes; order Mycobacteriales; family Jatrophihabitantaceae; genus CAVQKZ01. Next base: position 12,942 of record CAVQKZ010000007.1, on the reverse strand, counting down.
AAACTCGCATCGCTGCCCCTGGGTGTCGCCGGCCGGGCCACCGTCGGGCTCGGCAAGCGGATCACCGGCCGCTCGTCCGACGAGGTGTCCGCGCAGCTGCAGGCCCGCACCGCCGAGCAGTTGTTCACCGTGCTCGGTGAGCTCAAGGGCGGGGCCATGAAGTTCGGGCAGGCCCTGTCGGTCTTCGAGGCCGCGCTGCCCGAGGACACTGCCGCCCCTTATCGCGAGGCCCTGACCAAGCTGCAAGAGGCCGCGCCGCCGATGCCCACCGCCACCGTGCACCGGGTGCTCGACGAGCAGTTCGGCCGGCGCTGGCCCGAGCGTTTCGTCTCGTTCGACGAGGTGCCCGCGGCCGCGGCCAGCATCGGCCAGGTGCACCGCGCCGTCTGGGCCGACGGGCGCGACGTGGCCGTCAAGTTGCAGTACCCGGGCGCGGGTCCGGCCCTGATGGCCGACTTCACCCAGCTCTCGCGGATGGCCTGGTTGTTCGCCCGCCTCTCGCCCGGGCTGGAGATCAAGCCGCTGCTGGCCGAGCTCAAACAGCGCGTACTCGAGGAACTCGACTACGCGCTGGAGGCCGACGCCCAGCGCCGCTTCGCCGCCGCCTTCGCCGACGATCCCGACATCAAGATCCCCCGGGTCGTGGCCAGCGCGCCCAAGGCCATCGTCACCGAGTGGCTCGACGGCACCCCGCTGTCGCGGATCATCGCCACCGGCACCACCGAGGAACGCGACCGGGCCGGCTCGCTGCTGGCCCTGCTGCACTACTCCGCACCGGCCCGGGCCGGCCTGCTGCACGGCGACCCCCATCCGGGCAATTTCCGGATGCTGCCCGACGGGCGGCTGGGCGTGGTCGACTTCGGCGCGGTCGCCCGGCTGCCCGGTGGCTTTCCCGAGCCACTGGGCCGGATGACCCGACTTGCTCTCGACGGTGACGGCCCGGGCGTGATGCGCGAGATGCGGGCCCACGGTTTCCTGCGCCCCGGCGTCCAGGTCGACGCCCAGCAGGTCATGGACTACCTCGGCCCGATCGTCGAACCCCTGATGACACCGACGTTCACGTTCACCCGCGAGTGGATGCGCCGGCAGGCCACCCGCATCACCGACCCGCGCAACGAAGAGGCCCGGGTCGGGCGGCAGTTCAACCTGCCGCCGTCCTACCTGCTCATCCACCGCGTCACGCTCGGTTCGATCGGGGTGCTGTCGCCAGCTCGGCGCAACGGCGCCCTACCGCGCGCTGGCCGAGCGGTGGCAGCCCGGTTTCGCCGAACCCACGGCATGACGGCCACGCCGGAGACGGTCTTCACCTACGGCGCCCCGGCACTCAAGTTCGGCGCCGGCGCCTCGGACGAGATCGGCTACGACCTGGCCCAGCTCGGCGCCCGCCGCGCGCTGGTCGTCACCGACCCCGGCGTCGCGGCCACCGGCCTGCCCGAGCGGGTGGCGGCGCAGATGAACCGGTTCGGGGTCGAGGCCGCCGTGTTCGACGGCGTGCACATCGAACCCACCGACGCGAGCATGCAGGCCGCGATCGACTGGGCCCGCGACCACGGGCCGTGGGACGCCTTCGTCGCCGTCGGTGGCGGGTCGAGCATCGACACGGCCAAGGCCGTCAACCTGCTGCTCACCAACCCCGGGGAACTCATCGACTACGTCAACGCCCCGGTCGGCGGGGGCCAGGGCCCGGCGAACCCGTTGCATCCGCTCGTGGCCGTGCCGACGACGACCGGCACCGGGGCCGAGAGCACCACCATCTGCGTGCTCGACGTGCTGGCCCAGCGGGTCAAGTCCGGCATCAGCCACGCCCGGCTGCGCCCGACGCTGGCCGTGGTCGACCCGGCGCTCACGCTCACCCAGCCCGCGGGCGTCACCGCATCGGCCGGCATGGACATCGTCTGCCATGCCTTGGAGAGCTACACCGCGCGGCCGTACACGGCGGTCGCACGCAAGCAGCCGGCCGAGCGGGTGCCGTACTGCGGTGCGAACCCCATCTCGGACATGTGGTCCGAGACACGCCCTGTCGCTGATGGCCACCAGCTTTCGTCGCGCGGTGTCGCACGGCGACGACACCGAGGCCCGGGGCGCGATGGCGCTGGCCGCGACGTTCGCCGGCCTCGGCTTCGGCAACGCCGGGGTGCACATTCCACACGCCAACGCCTACCCGATCGCCGGGCAGGTGCGCGACTTCCACCCCGACGACTACCCGGGCGAGGCGGCGCTCGTGCCGCACGGCATGGCCGTGTCGCTGACCGCGCCCGAGGCGTTCCGGTTCACGTTCCCGGCCGCGCCGGAGCGCCACCTGCGGGCGGCCCGCTTGCTCGACCCGTCGGCCGAGACGCCCGCGAACCCGGCCGACCTGCTGCCGCTGGTGCTGATTCGGCTGATGCGCGACATCGGCATCCCCGACGGCGTGGCCGCCGTCGGCTTCGGCGACGGCGACGTGGACGACCTGGTCGAGGGGGCGCTCAAGCAGCAGCGCCTGCTCGCCACCGCGCCGCGTCCGGCCGGCGCCGACGATCTCGCCGGCATCTTCCGGCGCTCGATGTCGCTGTGGTGATCGCCGCATCCGCGAGCGTCGCGCGGCGGCCGGCGTCCGACACACGGTAAGAATGACCGGTGCATGAAACGTGTTCTATCTGTGGTCGGGTGGCCGACCCCGTCGCGGACGGCGATCCGCCCCTCACCTGGTGTGCCGATGTGATCGAGACCCACGACGGGCACCGCACCCGCTGGGTCTGCGCCGAGTGCACCCGACGCTACGTGCGCTCGATCGAGGCCAAACTCGACCAGCAGTGGTGGTGAACGGCCGCCGGATCGGGTGATCCGGCGGCCGTCCAGTGTTGCCCAGTGCTTCAGACGGCCCGGCGGGCGTGGCGCCGCTGGGCGTCGCGGGCGTGCCGGCGGGCCGCACTGGCGCGTAGCTCCACGCGATGCCAGCGTCGGGCCGCGGCCAGCTCCCGGGCGACGCGCAGTTGCTGCGCGTCTCGTTTGATCGCGCGCATTCGTTCGCGCGCGAGCGCTTCGTGCATGGTGTACATCAGCGTGCTCCTTGTCGTGGTCGTGCTGGTCGTGATCAGTCGGTTCGGTACGCCGCGCACGTTCCAGCGCGGCGCACCGCCCGCCGGGTCTGCGGTTCGGCGGCTGCCGTCCGAGGCGAGGCTCGTCATGCCGCCACCTCGCGGCGGTCGTCCTTGCGCGGACGGCCCCGCGGGCGCTTGCGGGCGACGATCGTGCCCCGTTCGAAGATCTCGCCGCCCCAGACGCCCCATGGCTCCCGACGCTCGATCGCGCCGGCGAGGCAGGCGAGCCGAGCCGGGCAGTCCAGGCACAGGGCCTTGGCCTGCTCGAGTTCGGCCGGCGTCTCGGCGAACCAGAGGTCCGGGTTCTGCACCCGGCAGGGCACGTCGTCCGGACACTCCTTGGCCAGCGGGTCGAGCAACCCTTGCCCGTCAGGCAGGGGTCCGAGCCCGATCGTGTCTGGCGTGACGTCCTCCGCAGAGAGGGTGGTCAACACGTCGGGTCACCTCCTTCGTTGTTGCGGGATATGTGGTTGGACAAAGGAAAAGGCCGCGGTTCCCAAGCTGGGAGCCGCGGCCTCGAAGAGCCTTTCGCTGACGGTGATCAGCGGGGCACCCCTCGAGGCGGACGGTCCTGCTTGGTGGCGACGCGGGCATCCGCGCCGGCCATCGTGGCGGGGTTGACGACCATGAGCGCCGAATCCTGGTAGCGGGTGCCATGCGCGGATCCGGACACACTGGTGGCGTCGGCGGGGATGGACACGGCAGGCTGCCAGGGCTTCGGCGATGCAGTCGGCAGCACGAACGGCGACCCGCTACGCGAGCGCAGGGCGGCCGCCGTCGTGTACTTCTGTGTCAACACGGCCAGCCACCCCCTTCCGTTCAGTCTTCGCGCAGGACAGGCCCGCACGGCGTCTCGGTCGCCCCAGAGGTTAACGAAGGTTACGAGAGACCCGCAAGGGAATTAATGACGGCTTAGGCGATCTTGGCCGCCCGAGCGCGTAGAACTGGTGGGGACAGACGTCTGATTGGGGCTGAGAGGACGATTTCGTGATCATCTCTGCGGCAACCTCGGGCCGGTGGCACCGGCATTCCTGGGTCGCGCTCACCGGCCTGCTGATGCTCGCGCTGGCCGGCTGCGGCGGCTCCAAGGGCGGTTCGCCGAAATCGAGCGGGTCCGCGCCGTCGACCGCAGGTCGCGAGCGGGGTGTCGACGGCCGCGGCCGCCGCGGTCACAACCAGCTACATCCGGTTCTTCAACCCCACCGTGGCCGAGACCGACCGGCTCAGCCTCATCCAGGACGGCGCCGCGTTCTCGCAGGCGATGGACCAGCAGGCGAAATCGGCCTTCGCGAAGGCCGCGTCGGTCAAGGTGGTCAAGGTGACGGTGAACTCCGCGAAGCGGGCGACGGTCGTCTACACGATCCTGCTCTCGGGCTCGCCCGTGCTGCGCAACCAGACCGGCTACGCCGTGAACGAGGGCGGCAAGTGGAAGGTCGCGGGCCAGACGTTCTGTGAGTTGCTCGCGGTCGAGGGGCCGTTGCCGGCAGTCTGCAAGCTGGTCCCGGCGACCACTCTGCCCAGCTGAGCCGACCCGATGATCTCGACCGTCCGCGCCGCGGCGGCCACCGGTCGCACGGCCGGGCCCGGTGGCGCCGCACTCACCACCGTGCTCGCCGTGCTGTTCCTGACCTTTCTCGACACGACGATCGTCAGCGTCACGCTCGGCAGCATCCAGTCCGACCTGCACGCCGGCGTGATCGCCCTGCAGTGGGTCGTCAACGGCTACGCCCTCGTCTTCGCCAGCCTGATGCTGATCGCCGGCTCGCTCGGCGACCGGCTCGGCCGTAAGTGGGTGCTGCTGGCCGGCATCGTCGTCTTCTGTGCCGGGTCGGTGCTGTCCGCGCTGGCCCCCAACGTCGGGACGCTGATCGCCGGGCGGGCGGTGATGGGGGTCGGGGCCGCCGCGTCCGAGCCCGGCACGCTGTCGGTCATCCGGCACCTCTATCCGGACCGGGCCGTGCGGGCCCGGGCTCTCGGCGCGTGGGCCGCCGTGTCCGGCCTGGCCCTGGCCCTCGGCCCGGTGATCGGCGGCGTGCTCGTCGGCGCCGGTGACTGGCGCACGGTGTTCTGGTTCAACCTGGCCCTCGGCGTCGTGCTGCTGGGCGCGGCCGCCGCGTTCGTGCCCAACAGCGCCGATCCCCAGCCCGGCCGGCTGGACGTCGGCGGCTTCGTACTGGGCGCGGCCGGGCTGGCCTGCTGCATCTTCGCCGGCATCTCGGGCGAGCAGTCCGGCTACAGCACGCCGTGGATCATCGCGCTGTTCGTCGTCGGCGGCCTGGCCCTGGTCGCGTTCGTGGCCGTCGAGCGCCGGGTGCGCAGCCCGATGCTCGAGCTGCGTTACCTGTCGAAACCGATCGTCAGCAGCGCGCTGTTCGTGGCCTTCGCCGTGTACTTCGGGATCTTCTCGATCTTCTTCTTCACCGCCCTGTACCTGGACGTCGCCGTCGGTTACTCGGGCTGGCGGCTGGCCGCGGTGTTCACGCCGATGGCGGTCGCGATCGTCGTCGGATCGGTGCTGACCGGGCGGTGGGTGGCCCGGGCCGGTTCGCGGGTGCCGATGATCGTCGGCTGCGTGGTCGCGGCGATCGGCATCCTGCTGGCCCGGCACGCGTTGAGCGCGCAGCCGTCGTTCAGCGTGCTCGCGGTGGTGCTGGCCGTGGCCGGCGTGGGCTTCGGCATCGCCGTGGTGCCGCTGACCGCCGCGGTGCTCGGCCACGTTCCGGCCGCGCATTCGGGCATGGCCGCCTCGGCGACGAACACCAGTCGCCAGATCGGCGCCGTGGTCGGGGTGACGGCACTCGGGGCGCTGGTGAATGCCCATCTCACCAGCGACCTGGCCCGCCGGCTGCACGAGATCGGCATCACCGGATCGGTGCAGTCGCTGATCGTCAACGCGGTCGAGACCGGCGGCGGCAGCGAGGGGGCCGGGCTCGACATCGCCCATCCGCCCAAGCTGCTCAAGCCGATCGTGGACGCGGCCACCGCGGCGTTCCGCACCGGGCTGCACCAGGCGCTGCTGGCCTCGGCCGTGGTGATCGCCGTGGCGGCCGCAGTCACCGCATTCGTGCCGGCCGACGACCCGGCGCACGAGCCGGCCGCCGCAGCCGACGCGCGCTGCGGCCGACGCCGACGCCGACAAGCTCGGCTAGCCGACCTCGACCGGTTCGACGGTCTGCGGGTCGGCGCCGGCCAGGACGGCCAGCAGCGGCTCGGCGTAGCGCTCGAGCTTCATCGGGCCGACGCCGGAGATGCGGGCCAGCGCGGCCGGCGATCCGGGCCGGGCGTCGGCGATGGCGACCAGCGTGGCGTCGCTGAAGACGATGTAGGGCGGCGAGCCCTGCGCGTCGGCCTGGGCCTTGCGCCAGGCCCGCAGCCGGCCGAACAGTTCGGCGTCGGCCGCCTCGGGCGCCGGGCCCTGCTTCTTCGCCGTCTTCGGCCGGGCGTCGAACGCGGCGGCCGGGCGCAGCCCGTCGAGGAAGCGGCTGGGCCGGCGGCCGCGGCGCTGGCCCGGGCTGCGGGCCAGCGCCCAGGACAGCGCCAGCCGCTCGCGGGCCCGGGTGATGCCGACGTAGAGCAGCCGGCGCTCCTCGGCGATCTGGGCGTCGGTGGTGGCGTGCTGGATCGGGACGGTGGTGTCGGTGAGGCCGACCAGGAAGACGGCGTCCCACTCCAGCCCCTTGGCCGAGTGCAGCGAGGCCAGCGTGACGCCCTGGACGGTCGGCGCGTGCTGGGCGTTGGCCCGGGCGTCGAGCTCGGCCACCAGCTCGGGCAGCTGCGCCTCGGGCGTGGTCGCGACCAGGTCGTCGGCGAGGTTGACCAGGGCGGCCAGCGATTCCCACCGCTCCCGCGCGGTGCCGCCCGGCGGCGGGTGCTCGGCGTGCCAGTTCAGGCTCGACAGCACCGAGCGCACGGCATCGGCCAGCTGGTCGCCGTCCTGACCGGCCCGGGCCGCCCCGCGCAGCAGCAGCCGCGCCTCGCGGATCTCGGGCCGGTCGAAGAACCGCTCACCGCCGCGCAGCACGTAGGGCACGCCGGCGTCGGCCAGCGCCTGCTCGTACACCTCGGACTGCGCGTTGATGCGGAACAGCACGGCGATCTCGGCCGCCGCCGTCCCGGCATCGATCAGGGCCCGGCACTGCGCCGCGACCGCGGCCGCCTCGGCCGGCTCGTCGTCGTACTCGGCGAAGGTCGGGGCCGGCCCGTCGGCGCGCTGGCCGACGAGGGTGAGCTTGGCCCCGCCGGCGTTGCCGCGCACCAGCCGGTTGGCCAGCTCGACCACCTGCGGCGTGGAGCGGTAGTCGCGTTCGAGGCGCACCAGCACGGCCTCGGGATAGCGCCGGCGGAAGCCGAGCAGGTGCTCGGGGGTGGCGCCGGCGAAGGAGTAGATCGTCTGGTTGGCGTCGCCGACGACGCACAGGTCGTCGCGCCCGCCGACCCAGGCGTCGAGCATCCGCTGCTGCAGCGGCGAGACGTCCTGGTACTCGTCCACGACGAAGTGCCGGTAGCGCGAGCGGACCTCCTCGGCCACGTCGGCGTACTCCTCGATGGCGCCGGACATCACCAGCAGCAGGTCGGCGAAGTCGAGCTGGCCGGCCCGGCGCTTGGCCTGCTCGTACTCGGCGTACACCTTGGCGATCGTCTCGACCGTGGTCGAGGTCTCGCGCCCGGCGGCCCGGGCCCGGGCCGGGTAGTCCTCGGGCGTGGCCAGCACCGCCTTGGCCCAGTCGATCTCGGCCGCGAGGTCGCGCAGCTCGGTGCGGTCGGTACGCAGCCGCAGCCGGGCGGCGGCGTTGCCGACCAGCCGCAGCGGACGGTCGACGACCTCGGGCATGCCGCCGCCGAGCACGCGGGGCGCGAAGTAGGTGAGCTGGCGCAGCGCCGCGGCGTGGAACGTGCGGGCCTGCACGCCGTGGGCGCCGAGCCGGCGCAACCGGGTGCGCAGCTCGCCCGCGGCCCGGGCGGTGAAGGTGACGGCCAGCAGTTGGTCGGGCGGCACCGCGCCGGAGCGCACCGCGTAGGCGATGCGGTGGGTGATGGCCCGGGTCTTGCCGGTGCCGGCCCCGGCCAGGATGCAGACCGGGCCGCGCACCGCGAGCGCGGCCTCGCGCTGTTCCGGGTCGAGCCCGGCCAGCACGGCGTCGGCTGGATCGGGTTCGCTCACCCCCCGATCGTGCCAGCGCCCTCTGACGGCCCGACGGGGCGGGTCGGCAGATCGCGGGTATGCCGGATGGGCGCGGCCAGCAGGATCAGCGAGGCCAGCACGAACGAGCCGAAGAGGATCCATAGGGCGGCGCGGAAGCCGAGCCCGTTGGCCAGGACGCCGCCGAGCACGGCCCCGACGGGGATAGCACCGAAGTTGACGACCTGGATGCTAGTGGTGATGCGGCCCATCAGGCGGGTGGGGCAGTACGCCTGCATGAATCCGCCGGAGATGACGTTGCCCCCGACCACCCCGCCGACCATGCCCACCGCACCGAGCACGAAGAAGGCCAGCCGCCAGCCCGGGCCGGTGAGCGGGATGAGCAGCCCGAACGGGGTGGTGCCGACCTTGCACAGCAGCAGGGCGCGCGCACTGCCCAGCCGCCGGGCCAACCGCGGGGCAAGCAGCGCGCCGAGGACGCCGCCGGTACTGCCGCATGCGATCACGCCGCCGGCCGCCCCGGAGCCGAGGCCGACGCCGCGGACGAGGAAGACCACCTCGATCGCACCGAAGCCGGTGAGCACGAGATTGGCCGCGCCGCCGAAGATCATGAACACCCGCAGCAGCCGGTCGTGGGCCACGAAGCGCAGCCCGTCGGCGATCTCCGTGCGCAGGGCCCGCCGGACAATCTCGACCCGCGGTTCGCGGGCCTGGATCCGGTTCAGGCACAGCATCGAGACCAGGAAGCTGACGGCATCGGCCAGCAGCCCGTTCGCCGCGCCGAAGACCTGGGCCAGCAGGCCGCCGAGGCCGGGACCGGCGACCTGGGCCGCCGATTCACTACCCAGCAGCCGCGAATTGCCTTCGACCAGGCGGTCCTCGTCGACCAGCGACGGCAGGTAGGCGCGATACGCGGTGGCGAAGAAGACCTTGGCCACGCCGGCGAGCAAGGTGACGGTGAGCAGCTGGGCCATCGTCAACCGGCCGAGCGCGGCGGCGACCGGGACGCTGGTGAACAGCAGCAGCGACGCACCGTCGCAGGTCATCATCACCGGGCGGCGCGGCATCCGGTCGACCCAGGCTCCGGCTGGCAGGCCGATCACCAGCCACGGCAACCAGGCGGCCGCGCTGAGCAGGCTCACGGCCACGACCCCGGAATGCAACGTGGTGAGCGCGACGAGCGGCAGCGCGACCGAGGTGACGCTGCTGCCCAGACTGGACGTGGTCTCACCGAGCCAGAGCAGCCTGAAGTCGTGATCGCGCAGCAAACCGGGCCGCGGACCCGCGGCGGTTGCGGTGGTGATGAGGGCGGTCATGGCGTGGCCGGGACGGCGCGGGCGAATGCGAATACCGGCCGGCGCTCGTGGCCGTCGTCGGGGATCTCGCGCTCGGACCAGTGCCGGAGCAGGTCGATCACGGCCAGCGAGAACTCGGCGAGTTCGGCCGGCGTCATCTGCAGCCAACTGTCGGTCGAGAACGGCCCCTCGCCCCACCATCCACGATCCTCGTCGCCGGCACCGGCGAACGCCCGCACGAACCCCACCTGGCGCTCGAGGTTCAGTGAGGACGCCGCGAGTTCGACGGCCTCCGACGCGGCATCACCGCCGAAGTCCCGGCTGGACCACCGGGTGGCCGCTGACGCCCGCCGCCACCACCGCTCGCGCCGGTCGCGGGCCAGTTCGGGCACCTCTTCGATGAGCTCGCACGCGGCCAGGGTGTGCAGATGATGGCTGATGTTGCCGACCGCCTGGCCCGTGTGCTCGGCCAGCATGCTCGCGGTCGACGGCCCGTTAACCCTGAGCACGTCCAGCAACCGGCCCCGGAGTGGGTGGGCCATCGCCGCCAGCACGCGCGAGTCTGTGATCTGCCGGACTTCTTGGTCGGTCATGTCCTCGACCATAATTGCACAAGAGTTATTGCACAATAACTGTTGCAGATCGGGTCCGGAATGTCTGTCCACCGCTGCGACGTTCCAGCCTCGAATAGTCCCCCGTGACGAAGGGCTGCCCGAGATGCTGACCATGTACACGACCACCTGGTGCGGTTACTGCTCCCGCCTCAAGGCCGACCTGCACCGCGCCGGGATCGAGTACACCGAGGTCGACATCGAGCACGTGGCCGGCGCCGCGGACCTGGTCATGAGCGTCAACGGCGGCAATCGCACCGTGCCCACCGTGGTGTTCGCGGACGGGACCGCGCTGACGAACCCCTCCGTCGCCGACATCGCGGCCCGCCTCGCGGCTTGAGCGGCCGGTACCGGCCGGTCGATGCGGCCGGGCTGCCCGATCTGCTGGCCGAACGCCTGGACTCGGCGCCGGCCCCAGGACCGGCGCTGCGGGTCGCCGTCGATGGTCCGTACTGCGCGGCTCCCGCCCCCCTGGCCGATGCGCTGGTGGCACCGCTGCGGGCCCGCGGCCGGCCCACGGCCACGATCGCGGCTCCGACGTTCTGGCGCGATGCCTCGCTGCGCCTGGAGTTCGGCCGCGAGGACGTCGAATCGTTCGCCGACTGGCTGGACGCCGCCGCCCTGCGCCGCGAGGTGCTCGACCCCCTCGGCCCGGGCGGCAGCGGGCGGTACCTGCCCTCGCTGCGCGATCCGCGGACCAACCGGGCCACGCGAGCATCGGCCCGCCCGGCCGACGAGGGTGCCATCGTGATCGTGGCCGGCGAACTGCTGCTCGGACACGACCTGCCCTTCGACGTCACCGTCCACCTGGCCATGTCGGCCGCCGGACGCGAGCGGCGCACCGACCCCGACCGCCAGTGGACCCTGCCGGCCTTCCGGCGCTACGACGCCGAGATCCGGCCGGCCGACACGGCCGACGTCGTGATCCGGCTCGACGAGCGACACGCACCGTCGCAGGTCATCATCACCGGGCGGCGCGGCGTCCGGTCGACCCAGGCTCCGGCTGGCAGGCCGATCCGCCGAGCCACGGCAACCAGGCGGCCGCGCTGAGCAGGCTCACGGCCACGACCCCGGAATGCAACGTGGTGAGCGCGACGAGCGGCAGCGCGATCCGAGGTGACGCTGCTGCCCAGACTGGACGTGCGTCTCGCCGAGCCAGAGCAGCCTGAAGTCGTGATCGGCAGCGAACCGGGCCGCGGACCCGCGGCGGTTGCGGTGGTGATGAGGGCGGTCACGGCGTGGCCGGGACGGCGCGGGCGAATGCGAATACCGGCCGGCGCTCCTGGCCGTCGTCGGGGAGCTCGCGCTGGACAGGTGCGGAGCAGGCGATGGCCAGGCGACGAATCGGCGAGTTCGGCCAGCGCGTGCATCTGCAGCCAACTCTCGGTCGAGAACGGCCCTTCGCCCCAGCCATCCACGATCCTCGTCGCCGGCGCCGGCGGAGCGCCCGACGAACCCCACCTGGCGCTCGAGGTTCAGTGAGGACGCCGCGAGTTCGAGCGGCCTCCGGCCGCGGCATCACCGCCGAAGTCCCGGCTGGACCACCGGGTGACCACCGACCAGCCGCCACCACCGCTCGCGCCGGTCGCGGGCCAGTTCGGGCACCTCCTCGATGAGCTCGCACCGCGGCCAGGGTGTGCAGATGATGGCTGATGTTGCCGACCGCCTGGCCCGTGTGCGCTCGGCCAGCATGCTCGCCGTCGGCCGGGCCGAGTCCACCCTGCAGCACGTCCAGCAACCGGCCCCGCAGCCGGTATGAGCCAGGGCCGCCACCACCGCGCGCGTCGGTGATCTGCCGGACTCTCGCGTGCGGCCATGACCCTCGACGCATAGTTGCACAAGAGTCATTGCGCAATAGCTCGTGTGCAGATCTGGGCCAAGCGGGCCGTGCCGGAATGTCCGTCGCGCTGCGACGTCGCAGCCTCGAATAGTCCCCCCGCGACGAAGGGCTGCCCGAGATGCTGACCATGTACACGACCGACCTGGTGCGGTTACTGCTCCCGCCTCAAGGCCGACCTGCACCGCGCGCGGGCATCGAGTACACCGAGGTCGACATCGAGCGCGTGGCCGGCGCCGCGGACCTGGTCATGAGCGTCAACGGCGGCAATCGCACCGTCCCCACCGTGGTGTTCGCCGACGGCACCGCGCTGACCAACCCCTCCGTCGCCGACGTCGGGGCCCGCCTCGCCGCTTGAGCCGGCCGGTACCGGCCGGTCGATGCGGCCGGCGCTGCCCGATCTGCTGGCCGAACGCCTGGACTCGGCCCCGGCCGCCGGGACCGGCGCTGCGGGTCGCCGTCGACGGGTCGCCGTACTGCGCAGCTCCGGCCCGCTGGCCGATGCGCTGGTGAGCACCGCTGCGGCGCGCGGCCGGCCGCACGGCCACGATCGCGGCGTCCGACGTTCTGGCGCGATGCCTCGCTGCGCCTGGAGTTCGGCCGCGAGGACGTCGAATCGCTCACCGACTGGCTCGACGCCGCCGCCCTGCGCCGCGAGGTGCTCGACCCGCTCGGCCCGGGCGGCAGCGGCACGGTACCTGCCCTCGCTGCGCGATCCGCGGACCAACCGGGCCACCCGGGCGTCGGCCCGCCCGGCCGACCGAGGGCGCCGTCGTGATCGTGGCCGGCGAACTGCTGCTCGGACACGACCTGCCGTTCGACCGTCACCGTCCACCTGGCCATGTCGGCCGCCGGACGCGGCGGCGCACCGACCCCGACCGACCGTGGACGCTGCCGGCCTTCCGCGCGCTACGACGCCGAGGTCCGGCCGGCCGACACGGCCGACGTCGTCGATCCGGCTCGACGATCCGCGCCACCC
>CAVQKZ010000006.1:0-66797 GCA_963713245.1 uncultured Actinomycetota bacterium | reverse complement strand
GGCTAACTATCGTAGCCTTTCGAAGGCTAATCATCGTAGCCTTAAGGACTCGCACGGGAGGCGCCGCCATGCAGATCGCCAAGGGCCTGCACCGGATCGGTTCGGACACCGTCAGCAGCTTCCTCGTCATCGACGGGGACGGCGTGACGATCATCGACGCGGGCCTGCCCCGCTACTGGCGGCTGCTGACCAGGGAACTCGAGCGGCTGAACCTGACCCTCGATGACGTACGGGCGCTGATCCTCACCCACGGCGACACCGACCACATCGGCTTCGCCGCCCGGCTGTATCGCGAGAAGAACATCCCGGCCTACCTCCACCCCGCCGACCACGACCGCGCCCGGCTGGAGGTCAAGAAGCCCAGCCGCGGCTGGGGCCCGGTCAAGGCCGGGCCGCTGGCCGGCTTCCTGTGGTACTCCGCCCGCGAAGGCGGCCTGCGGATCCGCCCGGCCGGCGGACTGCAGCCGGCCGAGGACGGCCAGGTGCTCGACGTCCCCGGCCGGCCCCGCATCATCCACGTCCCCGGCCACACGCCCGGCAGCATCGCGGTCCACGTCCCGGCGGCCGACGCGCTGTTCATCGGCGACACCATGACGACCCGCAACGTGCTCACCGGCGTGACCGGGCCCAAGCCGGCCCCGTTCACGCTCCAGCCCGAGCAGGCCCTGGCTTCCCTCGAACGCATCGACGACCTCGACGCCACCTGGGTCCTGCCCGGCCACGGCCCGGCCTGGGACCACGGCGTGACCGAAGCCGTCCGTCTCACCCGCGAGGCAGCGGCGCGGTAACGGCCAGGTGACCCGGGCCGGCCGGGGGAGCGCGGGCGGCATGGCAGCTGAAACGATGAGGGCATGAACCTCGACGCATCGGTCCCGAACGCGGCCCGGGTCTATGACTTCTTCCTCGGCGGCAAGGACAATTACGCGGCTGACCGCGAGCTTGCGCAGAAAATACTCGACGATCCTGCCCGACACCGCCGATGTGTGCCGGGACAACCGGGCCTTCCTCCAGCGGGCGGTGCGCTTCCTGGCCGGCGAGGCCGGCGTCCGGCAGTTCCTCGACATCGGCACCGGGCTGCCGACCATGGGCAGCGTGCACGAGATCGCCCAGCAGACCGCCCCGGAATCGCGGGTCGCCTACGTCGACTACGACCCGGTCGTCGTGGCCCACGCCCGGGCTCTGCTGGCCGGCGGCAAGGATGTCATCGCGGTCAGCGGTGACCTCCGCTCGCCGGAAGCCATCCTGGCGGACGAGGACGTGCGGCAGCTCATCGACTTCAGCCAGCCGGTGGCGGTCCTGCTCGTCGCCGTGCTCCATTTCGTGACGGACGCCGACCGGCCTCATGAGGCAGTCCAGGCCATCATCGACGGCCTGGCGTCGGGAAGTTATCTCGTCCTGACGCACAGCACGCCCGATGACGTGCCGGACGATGTCACCGAGGCGATGAAAGACGTCTACTCCGGCTCGTCAGCCCAGGTCGCCCCCCGGTCATCCGAGGACATCGCCCGGTTCTTCGGCGGCCTGGAGCTCGTCGATCCCGGGCTGGTGAACGTGACGCTCTGGCGCCCGGACCGGCCGTCCTACGCCCGCCGGTCGCTGATCTACGGCGGCGTGGGCCGCAAGCCCTGAAAACGAGACCCGGTCTTTACCGTCCGGGCGTCAGTTATCCCGTCGGCATCCCCGGGTATCGGGGGCATACTGGGTACATGGGCCGGATCATTGGGACAATCCTCGGCGCGATCCTCGCTATCTGGGTGGTCGTCACCGCCGCGAGCGGGATCATCGCCACGTTCAAGGCATTCCTCATCATCGGGCTCATCGCGATGGCCGTCTTCACCGTCGTGTGGCTCGTGGCCAGGCGCACCCGGCGCGACTAGCCCGGCGCCGGGTCCCGCGGCGCGGACATGATGATGAGCATGGAGACCGCCACGCGCAGGCTGCACCGGCTCACGTCCTATGAGCCCGGCCGGGACTGGGATGCGCCGGTGAATGATCCCGGAGTGCTCCAGGATCTGCAGGTCAACGACTTCGGCCGGCTGCCGTGGTTCGTGAAGCGGTACCCGGCGGACCTGCCTCGCATTCCGCTGCCCCGGGAGCTGCCGCCGACGTCGGCGGCGGCCGTGGCCGTGCTGGCGGGCACGGCCGAGGTCCGCCGCGTGGCGCTGGACCTGGCCCAGCTGTCCCGGTTGCTGTACCTGTCGGCCGGGGTGGTGCGCACCATGGAACGGCCGTACGGGATCCACCCGTTCCGCGCGGCCGGGTCGGCCGGGGGCCGTTTCCCGCTGGAGGTCTACGTCGCGGTGCCGCCGGCGCGCCGCTGCCAGCCGGGGTGCACTGGTACGACCCCTGGGAGCACGCGCTGGTGCGGGTCGGGCCGCCGCCGCGCGCGGGCGGCCCGGCCGTGATCCTCACCGGCGTGCCGTGGCGCACGGGCTGGCGCTACCGCGAACGCGGCTACCGGCATGTGTACTGGGACGCCGGCACCATGCTCGCCCAGCTGCTGGCACTGGCCGACTCGGCTGGCCTGACGGCCGCGCTGTATACCCGTTTCCCCGACGCGGAGGTGGCCGCCCTGGTCGGCGCGGACCGGGTGCACGAGCTGCCGGTGGCCGTGGTCAGCCTGGACCGAGGCCGATCCCGCCATCGAGCCCGGCGGCCCGGCCGTGCCCGGCGCGGTGGACGCCGCGCCGGTCGAGTTCCCGCTGGTGACCGCGGCTCAGCGGGCCGGGGAATGCGACCAGCTCGGCTGGCCGTGGGAACGGGGCGGCCCGGTTTCGGTGCCGGCCCTGGCCTCGGAGCCGGTCGAGCACGTCATCGCCGCGCGCGGATCGCAGCGGCGGATGGACGCCAGCCGCGGCCTGTCCCGGGACCTGCTGCGCACCGCCATGGGCGTGGCCGTGCGCGGCCTGGGCCTGCCCCACTGGATCGTGGTGCACGACGTGGCGGGCGTGCCGCCCGGGGTATACCGCTGGCCGGCCCTGGACGCCCCGGTACGCGCGGGCGTGCTGCGCGACGAGCTGTACCGGGTGTGCCTGGACCAGTCCCTGGCCCGCGACGCCGCCTTCGTCGCCATCGCCGCGGGTGGCCTGGCCCAGCTCAGCGACCCGGAATACCGGGCGGCGCACCTGGCCGCCGGGCTGGCCGAAGGCCGGCTGCACCTGGCTGCCTACGCGCTCGGCGCCAGCGCTTCGGGGATGACCTTCCTCGACAGCGAGGTACCCGCCCTGCTGGGCGAGCCTCACGATGGCCTGCTGTTCACCTGCGTCGGCGCTCCGCTGTACCGGTCCTCACCCGGCCGGCCCGCCCGGCGCGCCGACGGAAGTCCGCATGATCCGGCCGGCCGACTGAATCACGTCGCCGGGCGGGGGCCGCGGTGTCAGGGCTGGCGGCCGGTCAGCTCCGGCGGTCCCTGGCGGACCCGGTTCAGCGCGTCCTGCGGGCCGCCGCGCCACCAGCCCAGCGCCTCGATCCACCAGGTCAGCCCGGCCTCCAGGTACGGGGCCACCTGCCCGGCGCCGCGGCCGGGCGCCGCGCCGTCGGTGCGTCCCTCCAGGATCACGTCGAACGGGCCGTCCGCGGTGCGGTGCCCGCGGGTGTACTGCACCACGGCCCGCAGTTCGTCCGGCGGCATGGTCTCGCCCAGGCCGTAGCCGGCGTGGGTGGGCATCACCCCGTCCCAGCGGGCGGCGCGCCGGAACGGCGCCCTGGCCGGCCACCGGCCGCCGCACCAGACCGGGATCCGCGGCCGCTGCACCGGCCGCGGCAGCATCCGCACATCGGTGGCGGTCAGGTACTCGCCGTGAACCGTCACCGGTTCCCCGCTCCACAGCGCGTCGAGCAGGCCCAGCGACTCATCCAGCCGCGCCGCCCGCTGCCGGGCGTCGCCGGACTCGCCGAACGCGGTGAACTCAGCCGCCAGCGACCCCAGCCCGGCCCCCACCACCAGCCGTCCTCCCGACAGCAGGTCCACGGTCACCGACTGCCGCGCCACCTCGCCGATCCGGCGGCGGGCCAGCACGTTCACCAAGACGCCGAACCTGATCCGGGTCGTCCGCGCCGCGACCGCGGCGATCACCGCCACCGGGTCGGCGACGTTCCAGCTCTGGTCGTGATACAGCAGGTGGTCCCAGACGAAGAAGCCGTCCCAGCCATGCTCCTCGGCCGCCATCGCCAGCTCCACCAGCAGCAGCGGGTCGCCGAACACGCCGACGTTCGGCACCCCTACCGCGCAGCGCAATTCCCCGGTCATCCCGCCACCCTAACGCCGCGCCCCGCACCCGCCCGTGCGAGAGAATGCCGGCATGGACGGACGCGCGTGTCCCTGCGGTCTCGGCGACGACTACGAGTCGTGCTGCGGGCGGCTTCACGCCGGCGAGCCGGCCCCGACGGCCGAGTCGCTGATGCGCTCCCGCTACAGCGCCTTCGCCGTCGGGGACGCCGGGTACCTGCTGCGCACCTGGCACCCGTCCGGCCGCCCGCCCGAGCTCACCCTCGACCCGGACCTGCGGTGGACCCGTCTCGCCGTCCTGGAAACACACGACGGCGGCCTCTTCGACACCACCGGCACCGTGCAGTTCCGCGCTATCTACGTGGAGCAGGGCCACCGCGGCGTCCACGCCGAGACGAGCAGGTTCGTCCGTCAAGACGGGCACTGGACCTACCTCGGCCCCGCCGGCTGACAGCCACCGTTCCGGTGGTGTGCTCAGTTGCATCTCGGCGACAAGCTGGCAGAAGCATTGCGGATCCGGCCGGGCCACGACATAAAAGTGAGATCTGGTTTGGCATGAGGCGGCGGAGGTGGCAGATGGAGCGGCAAGGGCTCACGCGCCGGGAGATGCTCGGGCGAGGGATAACGGTCATGGGAGCGGGCGGCCTGGCCCTGGCCGGTTTCACGGGGGCCGCCTGGCCCGGTGACCGAGCCGCCGCCGCGACCCTGCCAGCCGCCCCGGCGGCCCCGGACGCCGCCAGCGGAGTGCGGCACTTCGTCAGCCGCCCCGACCTGACCCCGCCCGACGTGACCATTACCCGTCACGGCCCGGGCACGTCCACGGCCGGGGACCCGCCCTATTTCCTCCTGACCCCGGATGACGGGCCGGGCTCGCCGGGCCTGATGATCCTGGACCGCGCGGGCGGCCTCGTCTGGTATTCGCCCGCGCCGGACAGCAAGACCACGCAATGGCTGGACCTGAAGGTGCAGAGCTACCAGGGCAAGCCCGTGCTCACCTGGTGGGAGGGAACGGTCTTCCAGGGGCACGGGCAGGGCCACGTGGTCATCGCCGACTCCACCTACCGGACCATCGCCACCGTCAACGCCGGTCACGGCCTGACGGCTGACCTGCATGAGATGGTCATCAGTCCGCAGGACACCGCGCTCGTCACCGCCTACCGGCCGGTGGCGGCCAACCTGTCCCGGCTGGGCGGCCCGGCCAAGGGGGTGTTGTTTTCCGGCGTGGTCCAGGAGATCGACATCTCGTCCGGCCGGGTGCTGTTCGAGTGGAGCAGCATCGATCACGTCCCGGTCACCGACACCGTCACGCCGTTCCTCGGCGGGACCAGCAAGGTGCCGTTCGACTACTTCCACGTCAACTCGATCTCGGTCGCGCCGGACGGCGACCTGCTGATCTCGGCCCGCAATACCAGCGCGGTCTACAAGATCGACCGGCACAGCGGGAAGGTTCTCTGGCGGCTCGGCGGAAGGCGGTCCAGCTTCCAGCTGGGACCGGGCACGAGGTTCTGGTTCCAGCACCACGCCCTCCCGCAGGGCGCGAGCACGCTGAGCATCTTCGACGACGGCGCCATCCCGCGGCGGGAGCCGCAATCCCGCGGCCTGCTGATCCACCTGAACACGAGCACCATGCGGGCCACGCTGCAGCGCAGCTACACGCACCCGGCGCCACACCTGCTGGCCGCCTTCGAGGGCAGCATGCAGGTGCTGCCCGGCGGCCGGGTGCTGATCGGATGGGGCGACCTGCCGCACTTCTCCGAGTTCACCGCGAACGGGACGCTGGTCGTGGAAGGCCAGTACCCGGCCGGCACCCATACCTACCGGCTCCTCAGCGCCGCCTGGACCGGGGAGCCGGGCGGCCAGCCCGCCGCCGCAGCCCGGCCGGGCCGGGCCGGGGCTACGGTCGTGTACGCGAGCTGGAACGGAGCGACCCGGGTGGCCAACTGGACGGTGCTGGCCGGGAGCAGCCCGAACAAACTGGCCCAGGCAGGCTCCCGGGGACCTCACGGCTTCGAGACGGCGATCACGGTGAACCACCCGGGACCGTACTTCGCGGTGACCGCCACCGACGCCAGCGGCCAGACACTGGGCCAGTCACCCACCATCCTGCTAGCGGACTAGCCGGACGATTCCCCGGCTACCATCCGGCTGCGATTGCGAACCCACCAGTACGATTTCCCGGGCCTGTTTGACCGCGGTCACGGCTCTCATGCCGGGCTCGCTGTTCGCGAGAAGTGACCGCAGTCACGGAGCTCGGCTGCGGTCCCCGGCCAGTTAAGCGTTTGGGCCGGCCAGGGTGGCCTGCTAGCTTGGCAGATCGTGTTCGAGTCGTATTCTCAGCAGGCTCTGGAGCAGGTTCTCGCTGGTGTCCAGCGCAGGCGAGGCTGGGACTTCTCCGGCATGCGGGAGGTACGGCAGCCCGTGCCGTGGGACTACCACGAGGTAGTCCTGCGCTACCTCCGCCCTTCCGATGCCGTACTGGACATCGGTACCGGCGGCGGCGAGAGGCTGCGCGACCTCGCCGCCGCGTTCGGCAGCGGGCTCGGGATCGACGTAGATCCGGAGATGGTGCGGTTCGCGGCCGAGAACTCGGCAATGCCCAATCTCAGCTTCCGGGCTGGCAGCGACCGGCTCGAATCGGTCCCTGAGACGTTCGACGCGATCCTCAGCCGCCACGCGCCCTTCGACCCGGCAGCGATCGCGGCGCACCTGCGACCCGGCGGGTACTTCATCACCCAGCAGGTCGGCGAGCGGAACATGGCCTGCGTGAAATCAGCACTGGGGCAGGCGCCGGGACCTCCCGCGATCCAGCGGCAGTCCCTGGCAGCTGGCGGACTGCGGCTGCTGGCGTTCCTGGAGTACGACGTCGAGTACGTAGTCCGCGACATCGAATCGCTGGTCTTCTGGCTGAACTCACTCGATCTAGATCACGCCGACGTGGACGGGCAGTCTGCCCTGGCCAGTGCCATGACCCTGAACCGGATCCTGGCCGGGAACGTGGACGAACGCGGCTTCGTCACGAATGAGCACAGGTACCTGACCGTCACGCAGAACGCTCGCCTGGAGACGGACATACCCGCCGCGCCGGCCATGCACAATGACAGTCGTGCCGTAACCGGCCGGAATCAGCACTGCTGATCGGCATCGCCTTGAGGCCGCCTTCAATTCAGCACCGGTCCCACGGGCGAGCGGGAGTTGATGGACTAGGCCAGTGAGCCGCTGAGCTCCTGCAAATACCCCTGCCACGTCGAGTTCATCGAATCCTTGCCGATGACGCCCACCGGGAAGATCCTCAGGCGAGCCCTATCAAGTAGCGATGCTATGCACAGCGGCGGCGACGGGACTGTCGCCGCTGGTCAGCTCGAGTGTCTGATGCCGGGTGCCCGGCTCGTCGAGCAGGGCGATGATGACCGCGGCAACGTCGGCGCGGGGGATAGTGCCGGCCGGGACGGGCGGAGCGGCGAGCCGGACCGTGCCAGTGGGCGGGGCGTCGGTGAGACCGCCCGGGCGCAGGATGGTCCAGTCCAGGTCCCGGGTCTGAAGGTCAGTCTCGGCGGCGGTCTTGGCCGTGATGTAGGCAGCCCAGACCTCGTCGGAACCGGGACGCGGCGGCTGGCCCGCTCCCATCGACGAGATCTGCACGAACCTGCGTACCCCGGCCTGCCCGGCCGCGTCGGCCATCAGCACCGAGGCGGCACGGTCGACGGAGTCCTTGCGAGGGACGCCGCTGCCCGGCCCGGCGCCGGCCGCGAAGACCACCGCGTCAGCCCCGGTCAGCAGTTCCGCCACCTGACCGGCCGAGGAGCCCTCCAGGTCACACAGCACCGCTTCGGCGCCGGCCGCGCGGACGTCGGCCGCATGGGCCGGGTTCCTGATCAGCCCGACGGCCTGGTCGCCGCGCTCGGCGAGGAGGCGTTCCAGCAGGAGCGCGATCTTCCCGTGGCCGCCCGCGATCACTACACGCATGCCGCCAGCCTACTGAAGGGCCTGATGTGACCTGAAGGATCTTGCCGACCTTGCGGGTGACGCGCTGGTGAGACGCTCCAGAAACGCGAAGCCGGTTTATTGAGTCGCCCTGGTTACCTGATCACGGTAGAACCAGGACATGACCGAACAGCAGCTGGCCGGCGGCCTCAGTTTCGGCGCCGTGCGCGTCGGCGACGAGGTCCGCCGTCCCGCGCAGCCATGGACGGCGACGGTGCACGCGGTGCTGCGGCACCTGGAAGAGGCCGGCTTCGACGGCGCTCCGCGCGCCCGCGGCTTCGATGACCAGGGCCGCGAACGGCTGACGTTCCTGCCCGGCCAGACCCAGGGTGAGACCTGGCCCTGGCCGGACTGGCTGCGCACCGACGACGCGCTCCGGCAGGTCGGCGAGTGGCTCCGGCGGCTGCACGACGCGACCGCGGCCTTCCGGCCGCCCGCGGACGCCGTTTGGTTCACCGGCCGGGCGTGGGAGCCGGGACTGGTGATCGCTCATCTGGACGCGTCGCCGTGGAACGCCGTCTGGGACGGCGGTGCCCTGGCCGGCTTCATCGACTGGGACACCGCCAGCCCGTCGCCGCCCGAGGGTGACCTGGCGTTCTCGGCGCTGACCTGGGTACCGCTGCTGACGGCGGAACTCGCCCAGTCGGCCGGGTTCGGTGACCCGGCCGGCCGTCACCGGCGGTTCCACCTGCTCCTGGACACGTACGGATACCCCGGC
Organism: uncultured Actinomycetota bacterium; assembly: GCA_963713245.1. Classification (GTDB taxonomy): domain Bacteria; phylum Actinomycetota; class Actinomycetes; order Mycobacteriales; family Jatrophihabitantaceae; genus CAVQKZ01. The sequence goes on along the minus strand of CAVQKZ010000006.1, from coordinate 57,870 downwards.
GACCGCACCGCGGTCCGCACCGCGATCATCAGGCGGGCCGAACGCAATGTCGCGATGATCCGGCAGTTCGCCGATGCCGGTGAGCCGGTCTTCCAGAACATGCTGCCGTGGGCCGCATACCTGGAACGATCCGGCCACGAGGTGGCCGAGCTGCCGGACGCGTTCTGGCGGCAGCCAGGCCGTCCTTGACCCTTGCGTGCCTAACGGCCCAGACCCCCGCTACGGTGGAGCAGCAGGTTCCGGTCGCCGCGTGACGGAGAGTGGGGACGAAGTGGTCGGCAACATCGAGATCGGCAAGGACACCGTGCAGGTGCTGGCCGAGTCCGCGGCCGCCCACGTCGGGCGGATCGCGACCATCGTGTCCGGCGCCGTCCGCGAGGTGACCCGCGAGATCGGCGAGTGGGCCAGCGACGTCCTCGAGATGCGGGAAGCCGCCGAGCGCGCCCGCTCGGACTCTTCACGCCGACCGGGTCAGCCGGCCAGTGCCGGTGCCCGCGCCAGGATCATCGTCTCGTACCGTCGAGCAGCCGTCCCAGCTCCCTGACGTCGACCGGCCAGCGCCACTGCTGCAGCCCGACCAGCAGCGAGATGCCCATGACCGCCAGCAACTCGGCCTCACGCCGGTTGGGGACCACGCCGAGGATGACCGCGCGCACCGCGTCCAGCGTTCCTGGTCGACGCGGCGCTGCACCTCGTCGACCGTCGGGTTGATGTGGCCCCAGGCGCGGATCGCCGTCTCGGCCTCGTGCGGCAGGGTCAGCGCCAGCTTCTTGATCTTGCGGACCCGCGCCACCGGATCGGCTTGCGCGGCCGCGAGCTCGAAGATCCGCTGCGTCTTCTCCTGCTCCCAGTGCGCGAGCAGCTCGCGCGACGAAACCGTCCCAGCTGCCGAAGTAGTGGTAGAACGACCCGGTCGTCACGCCGATCGCCCGGCACAGCGATCCGATCTTCAGCGCTCCGTGCCCCTGGGTGGCGAGCACGTCGAGCGCGGCGGCGAAGTAGTCGTCCTTGGTCACGACCAGTCGCACGGGCGTCCTCCTCTCGCGCAGGTCGCTCAGAAGACCTTGCGCATGATCAGCTGCTTGATCTTGGTGAACGGCGGGTAGGCGAGCGCGGGTCGGGCCAGGTCGGCTTGCGCAGCACGGCCTTGCGGTGGCTGAACGTCTCGAAGCCCCACTTGCCGTGGTAGGCGCCGGTGCCGCTGTTGCCGACGCCGCCGAAGGGCAGCTCGTTGACCAGCAGGTGGTACATCAGGCTGGTTGATCACCGTGCCGCCGTTGCTGATCTCGTCGAGCACGCGCTGCTCGTTGGCCGCGGCTCTCGCTGAACAGGTAGACCGCCAGCGGCTTCGGTCCCTGCTGGACGTGCGCGATCGCGTCGTCCATCGAGTCGACGCTGACGACCGGCAGCACCGGGCCCGAAGATCTCCTCGCGCATCAGCGCGGAGTCGGCGTCGGGGTCGACGATGACGGTGAGCTCGGCGCGCTTGCCGTCGGCGTCGACCTTGCCGCCGCGCACGGTGCGCCCGCCGGCGTTCTCGATCAGCCCGGCGATCCGGCCGGCCTGCCGCGCGTTGACGATCGGCAGGGTCGGCGTCGGTCGAGAACTCGTCGATCGCCGCGTTGAGCTCGTCGACGAACTGGTCGCGGACCCTGCGGTCGACGAGGACGTAGTCCGGGGCGACGCAGGTCTGGCCGGAGTTGAGCAGCTTCGCGAAGGCGATGCGCCGGGCCGCGACCTTGAGCTTGGCGTCGTCGGCGACGATCACCGGGCTCTTGCCGCCCAGCTCGAGCGTGACCGGCGTGAGGTGCTTCGCGGCGCCGGCCATGACGCCTTGCCGATCTCGGGGCCGCCGGTGAAGAAGCAGTGGTCGAGCGCCTGGTCGAGCAGCGTCTGCGTCGCCTCGGCCGCGCCCTCGACGACGGCGACGGCCTCGGGGTCGAGGTACTGCGGGCACGAGCCGGGCCAGCACCGCCGAGCAGGCCGGCGTGTGCTCGGACGGCTTGAGCACCGCGCAGTTGCCGGCGGCGACCGCGCCGACCAGCGGCGCCAGGACGAGGTGGATCGGGTAGTTCCACGGGCCGATGATCAGCACGACGCCCAGCGGCTCGTACTGGTACCAGGCCTTGCCCGGCTGCACGCTCATCGGCAGCCTGACCCGCGTCGGCCTCATCCACGAGCGCAGGTTCTTGACCGCGTACTTCGCCTCGGCCGTCACCGGCGCGAGGTCGGCCAGCCAGGCGTCGACCGCCGGCGGCCGAGGTCCTCGGCCAGCGCCGCGGCGAGCTCCGCTCGCGCTCGGTGACCAGCCGGACGATCGCGTCGAGCTGCGCGAGCCGCCACTCGATCGGCCTGGTGCGGCCGCTGCGGAACGTGGCGCGCAGCTGGGCGACGGTGTCGGGGATGCCGCGTGATCGCGGACGTCCGGGTTGCGCGATGCGGAGACTGTCATGGCGATCCCTTCCCTGGGCAGCATACCGTAGGTTACGTTACGAGCGGGTCCCGGACGAGCGGGCGGAGTGCTTCGCCCGGAGCCTGCACCGTCGAGGCGTGAAGGGGACGGCCATGGGCGCACCGGTCGCGGTTTCCGTCGAGGACGGCGTGGTGGCGCTGCGCCTGTCGCGGCCCGAGCGGCGCAACGTGCTCGATATGGAGCTCACGGCCGCGCTGGCCGAGGCGGTGGAGGCGGCCGGCGACGCCGGTGCGGTCGCGATACTCGCCGAGGGCGATCATTTCTGCGTCGGCGGCGACGTGCGCGCGTTCGGTGCGGCCGACGACCCGCGCGCGTTCGTCGGCGGCCTGGCCCACGCGTTCCACCGCGTCGTGCGTGCGGTGCGCGCGGCGCCGCCGGTGGTCGTCGGTGTGCGGGGCTGGGCCGCCGGAGCCGGCATGAGCCTTGCCGTCGCCTGCGACGTCGTCGTGGCCGGAGAATCAGCCTCGCTGCAGCCGGGCTACCCCGGCCTAGGGGTGACGCCGGACGGCGGGCTGTCGTGGACGCTCCCGCACATCGTCGGCGACCGTCGTGCGCGCGCGATCCTGCTGCAGAACGAGGCCCTGACCGCGGTCCGCGCCTACGAGCTCGGCCTCGTCGACCACGTGGTCGCCGACGCGAGCGTCGACTCCGAGGCGTTGGCGATAGCCCGCCGCCTGGCCGGCGGCCCGCGGGCCGCGATGGTCGGGATCAAGAGGCTCGTGCAGACCTCCGCTCGCGACACCCTCGACGAGCACCTGGAGGCCGAGGCCGGCAGCATTGCCGACCACGCGGCGTCGCCGGACGGGCAAGAGGGCATTCACGCGTTCCTCGAGCGCCGCCGGCCGGCGTTCGGCGCGGACGCTTGATCCTGCCCACAGTCCGGGCACAGCCGAACGCCGACCCTCACCCGACGCCCGGACACTGCCCGCGGTAACGGCACCTGGGTCTCGCGCCGAGCCTCCGCCGTCGGCGTCGTGATGGTCTCCTGGCAACAGGTCTGCCTCGGCATCGCCGCCGCCGGCCACAACATCGACGTCTGGTCACCAACGACGTCCTGCAGTTCTACGACGCCGACACACTGCTGCGCACCGAACGCCGCGCCTCCGAAGGGACGGTGAGAGTCAAACGATCCACGGCCCCGACACGGGCCCGGTAACGTCCACACGAGTGGCAAGGATCAACCGGACCAGAACCGTCAAACATGAACCGGAGCCGTTCAGGAGCGCCCGCTGGTCGCGATCAGCTGATGACCTGGCTCAGGTCGTAGACCGTCTGGCACCGATCGTCGTCGCCGTGTAGTGCGCAGCGACCCAGTTGCTATCTGAAGCCACGCCCCTACCGCCCTGCCCGCCCCGACCCGTCCCGCCGATGTAGTAGCGGACCTCGCCTGCGCCTACATAGGCCTTGAACTGCGCCAGCGTCGGTGAAAGCTGTCACTGCCGCTCCAGTTGCCGATGGCGATGACGGCCTTTCCGGTGGCCAGCTCGAGTTCGGCCGCCGACTGGTCGCCGGCCACGGCGGCCGCCCACCTGCCGGTGGCGGCCTGCAACGCCTTCGCGTCAAGGATCAGCCGGAACCGGCGTCAACCATCAACGAGAACACCGTCACCCATCAGCCGGAACCGAATCGTCAACCAACAACCGGAACAACACAACCAGCGGCGCCCCCGGCAGGGATCGAACCTGCGACCGTCCGCTTAGAAGGCGGGTGCTCTATCCACTGAGCTACGGGGGCTTGTCGTGCTCGGCAGGTTACCCGCGGTCCGCGTCGCGACCGGCTCCGGCGGGCGCCGCTAGCACGGCGTCGCGGACACTTCGCCCGCTCTGTCCACAGCGCGCGCGGCCGTCCACAGATCCGCGTCGACCGTCGCGGCCGCGTCCCCGGTTCGGTCTGCTGGGGCCACGCCCACACCGGGCGCCCGGACACCGGACCGACAAGAGGACAGACATGAACGAGACGACCATGACCATCATCGGCAACGTGGTCGACGCGCCCAAGCTGCGCCGCACCAAGAACGGCCACTGCGTCGCCAACTTCCGCGTCGCGTCCACGCCGCGGCGCTTCGACCGGGAGAAGGGCGAGTGGGTCGACGGCACGACCCTGTTCGTCACGTCATCGGCCTGGCGGGCGCTCGGCGAGAACGTCGACCGCAGTCGCTGCACAAGGGCCAGCCGGTGATCGTTCACGGCCGCTACTACCAGCGCGAATACGAGCAGAACGAGACGGTGCGCACGGCGTACGAGCTCGAGGCGACCGCTGTTGGTCACGACCTGACGCGCGGCGTCTCGAGTTCGAGAAGGTGATCCGGCCGGCGACGACGCACCGTCGACCTCGACGGGACGGCATCCCGGCCGACGACAGCGACGACTACCTGGATCTCGCGACGACGACGTCCCGACCGAGGGTCGACGCGACCGACCGGCGAGGTCCGCGACTCACGCCGCGGCGTCCTGAGGGCGGCCGGCGCGCGCGGACGAACACCGGCCCGGACCGTGTGCGCGGTCCGGGCCGGCAGGTGGAGCTGCAGCGTCGGTTTACGGCAGGACCAGCTTCTGCCCGACGTGCAGCTTGTTCGGGTTCGACATGTGCGACCGGTTGGCCCGGTAGAGCTTGTGCCAGCCGCCGTGCACGTGGTGCTTGCGCGCGATCGAGCTCAGCGTGTCGCCCGAGTGCACGGTGTAGGTCTGTGCGCGTGGCGCTTGCGTGCGTGGTGCTTGGCCTTGTGCTTGGTTGTGCGCTGGTGCTTGTGCGCTCGTCTTCGTCGCGCCGGCTGCGCCGGCGTCCCTGCGGCAGCGGCGTGCGCGGTGGCGTGACCGTTCTGCCGGTCAGTCCGGCGCTCGGGCCGCACACCGGCCAGGCGCCGGGGCCCTGCGAATCGAGAACGCGTCGTGCCACCTGGATCTGCTCCATGCGCGTCGCGTCGTCGGCCTGCGCGGCGTACTTGTGCCCGCCGTACGCGCGCCAGGTGCCGGCGAGAACTGCAGGCCGCCGTAGAAGCCGTTGCCGGTGTCGATGTGCCAGTTGCCGACCGCTCTCGCAGTTGGCCACCTGGTCCCAGACCGTGTGGTGCGGCGAGGCGTCGGCGGGTGCGGCGAACGCCGTGGTCACCACTGCGGCGGCGCCGAGGTGCCGTGGCCAGGGCGGTGCTCGCGCGCGCGAGTGCGCCGCGGCTTGGCGGCCGCCGCGGTGTCGGCCGCGTGGGGCTGAGCTGATCGCGATGTCATCTGAAGCCTTCCTCGGCGGCGCGGTCGCCGCCATTTCGGATCGCTCCCCGTGCCGTCCGGTCGCGTCTGACATTCCGGCGGCACGGACGAGTGGCCGCCGTGAGCCAGGCGGCCGCGTGCTTGCTGTCGGGGATCTCGGGTCAGCCCCACGCCGGTCGCCGTCGTGTGGCTGATCAGCGGTGTGTCGCACCATCCCTGCCCGGTGCGGCGCTCGCCCGGTTCGCGGAGCGCGGCCTGATAGCGACGGTGGCATAGGCGATCGGCGCTCCAAATCCGTTGCAGCGGCTCTCGTGGGCCAGTCACGCGCCGGTGGGCGATGCGTCGCCGCGCGGCCGCCACGACCGTCGGCAGCCCCATTGGCCGCTTGACGGGTGCCGGCGCCTCAGAAGCGCGTGGCCGCACGGCGCCGCGGGTGGCGAACCTCAGGCCAGCCCTCGAGGCACCGGGCCAGGAATCTGCGACGCGCCGCCGGGGGCCGCGGTGGCGACGCACGGTCCGCGAGGCGGCTGGGACACTGGACGGTGACCGGCGCGCGCCGCGCGACAGCCCGAACGACAGCAAGGACGGACAGTGGCCCAGTTCATCTACACCATGCACAAGGTGCGCAAGGCGCACGGCGACAAGGTGATCCTCGACGACGTCACCCTGTCGTTCCTGCCCGGCGCCAAGATCGGCGTGGTCGGCCCGAACGGCGCCGGCAAGTCGAGCGTGCTCAAGATCATGGCCGGGCTCGACCAGGCCTCCAACGGCGACGCCCGGCTGCTCGCCGGCGCCACGCGTCGGCCTGCTGCAGCAGGAACCGCCGCTCGACGAGACCAAGACGGTCCGCGAGAACGTCGAGGACGCGGTCGCCGACCTGCGCGCCACGCTGGCCCGCTTCGAGGAGGTCTCGGCCGCGATGGGCGAGCCCGACGCCGACTTCGACTCGCTGCTCGCCGAGCAGGGCGAGCTGATGGAGAAGATCGAGCACGCCGAGGGCTGGGAACTCGACAGCCGCATCGAGCAGGCGATGGACGCGCTGCGCTGCCCGCCCGGCGACGAGGCCGGTCACCCACCTGTCCGGCGGCGAGCGGCGCCGGGTGGCGCTGTGCAAGCTGCTGCTCGAGCAGCCCGACCTGCTGCTGCTCGACGAGCCGACCAACCACCTCGACGCCGAGAGCGTGCAGTGGCTCGAGCAGCACCTGGCCAAGTACCCGGGCACCGATCCTCGCCGTCACCCACGACCGGTACTTCCTCGACAACGTCGCCGAGTGGATCCTCGAGCTCGACCGCGGCCGCGCCTACCCCTACGAGGGCAACTACTCGACCTACCTGGAGAAGAAGGCCGAGCGGCTCGAGGTGCAGGGCAAGAAGGACCAGAAGCTGCAGCGGCGGCTGCGCGACGAGCTCGACTGGGTGCGGCAGAACGCGAAGGGCCGGCAGACCAAGAGCAAGTCCCGCCTGGCCGCGCTACGAGGAGATGGCCGCCGAGGCCGAGAAGACCCGCAAGCTCGACTTCGAAGAGATCCAGATCCCGCCCGGCCCGCGGCTGGGCAACGTGGTCGTCGAGGCCAAGGGCCTCGACAAGGGCTTCGACGGCGAGCTGCTCTGGGACGACATCTCGTTCTCGCCTGCCGCGCGGCGGCATCGTCGGCGTCATCGGCCCGAACGGCGTCGGCAAGACCACGCTGTTCAAGATGATCGTCGGCCAGGAGCAGCCCGACGCCGGCGAGCTCGCGCATCGGCGAGACGGTGAAGATCAGCTACGTCGACCAGGGCCGCGGCGGCCTCGACCCGAGAAGAACGTCTGGGAGCTCGTGTCCGACGGGCTGGACTACATCAAGGTCGGCCACGTCGAGATGCCGTCGCGCGCCTACGTCGGCGCGTTCGGGTTCAAGGGCCCGGACCAGCAGAAGCCGGCGCGGCGTGCTGTCCGGCGGTGAGCGCAACCGGCTGAACCTCGCGCTGACCCTCAAGGAGGGCGGCAACCTGCTGATGCTCGACGAGCCGACCAACGACCTCGACGTCGAGACGCTCGGCTCGCTGGAGAACGCGCTGCTCGAGTTCCCCGGCTGCGCGGTGATCACCTCCCACGACCGGTGGTTCCTCGACCGCATCGCCACGCACATCCTGGCCTGGGAGGGCGACGACGAGAACCCGGCGAAGTGGTTCTGGTTCGAGGGCAACTTCGAGTCCTACGAGAAGAACAAGATCGAGCGGCTCGGCGCCGACGCGGCCCGCCCGCACGCCGTCACCCACCGCAAGCTCACCCGCGACTGAGCGGCGCGACGGCACGACGGTGGCTGGCAGGTTCGTGCACGAGGTGCACATGCGCTGGTCGGACATGGACGCCTACCGGCACGTCAACAACTCGGCCTACCTCGCCTATCTCGAGCAGGCGCGGGTCGCGATGTTCTTCCACCGGCACGAGAGCTTCTCCAGCGGCACGGTGATCGCCCGGCACGAGATCGACTACCTGCGCCCGGTCGTCTACCACCCCGAGCCGCTGCGGGTGCGAGATGTGGATCGAGCAGGTCGCGCGGCGCGCAGTTCACCGTCCGCTACGAGGTCTTCGACGGCGAGCGTCTCGCCGCGCGGGCCGCCACCCGCTGCGTCACGTTCGACTTCGCGACCGACCGGCCGCGCCGGCTCACCGCCGAGGAGCGCGAGATCCTGCTCGGCTTCGCCGACGAGCCGGCATGAGCGGCTCGGCGACCGACGGCTGAGCCCGGCCGACCGCGCCGTGCTCGCCGAGCTGGCCCCGGTGCTGCGCCGGGCGGTCGACCTCGACCCGCGCGCGTCGCCCGGCTGCGGCTGGTCCGGCGGCGACCGGCCATCCGGTGCCTCGTCCGGCTGCCCTTCGGCGTCCTGGTCTCGCGCACCGTCGACGGCGCACCGGCCCGGCGCCGAGCGCGCCGTCGACCTGCGCGGTCGCGCCGCGGCGAAGCTGCTGGCCTGGCTCGACGACCCGGCCGCCGCGCCCGCCGCGTCCGCGACGCCGAGTGGCGTGCCGGCCTCCCGCCGCCGCCCGGCTGGCGCCGGCTCGAGATCGTGCCCGACGAGGTCGTCCGCCGCCTGGTGCGCAGCGGCGCGCCGGCCCTGCAGGCAGGCCGCCGCAGCGCGAGGGCGTCCCCGGCGCGCAGCCGCGCGCCGAGGTCGCCGACGCGCTGCTCGACTCGGTCGTGCTCACCGTGACCGACGACCACGACGGTGCCTCGGCCCGCGCCGGTCACGGCCGAGGTCACGCTGCGCACGCTCAGCGCGCTCACCCGCATGGGCTTCCTGCCGCGCGGCGGCGTGCGTCCACGTCGACGTCGCCGGCCGCTGGATGCGCGTCGTCGGCCGGTTACGGCACCGTCTACAGCGAACGGGGGACGAGCCTGCTCAGCGTGCAGGTGCGCTGACTGCGCGAGCGGGCCGGCCGTCGAGGTCGCGCCCGGCGCGGGCCGTCCTAGCCGCGGCGCTGGGCGATGATGTCGCGGATGATCTGCGCGAGATCCATCGCGTCGCTCTTGGAGATGCAGGCCGCGACCCCGAGGCGGGTGGCCTCGGCGACGATCTCGGGACTCAGGAACGCGCTGAACAGCACGATGATCTGGTCGGGCACGGTGGCCAGGATGCGGGCCGCGACCTCCAGGCCGCTCAGGCCCGGCATCTGGTTGTCGAGCAGCACCACGGTGGGGACCGGCGGCGGGTCGAGCTCGCGCAGGCTGGCCAGGGCGTCGGCACCGTCGGCGGCCTCGGCCGCCACCTCGATGTCAGCGGCCTCCAGCACCGCGCGGGCGAGGAAGCGCATGTCCGGATCGTCGTCGACCACGAGGATCGTGGGTACGAAATCGATCCCGTCTCTGCTCTTCGTGTCCGCTCCCATTGCAGGAAAGTAGCAGCAGCGCTGTCAGCGTGCCGACATGCCGGCCAGCGCGTCGGAGTCCACCAGCGGCAGCTCGAACACGAACGCCGTCCGGCTGCCGGGCGAGCTGTCGCACCAGATGCGCCCGCCGTGCGCCTCGACGATGGAACGCACGATGTAGAGGCCCAGCCCGGTGCCCGTCACGGCATGGTCGGTGCCGCGGACGAACTTGTTGAAGATCCGCTCGACCGAGTCGGGATCGATCCCGGCCCCGTGATCGATCACCGAGACCCGGACCCGGCCGGGCGACCCGGGCACGAGCTCGGTCTCGACCTCGATCGGCTCCGACGGCGGGGCGTTCTTGCGCGCGTTCTCCAGCAGGTTGGCCAGCACCTGCTGGAGGCGGTCCGGGTCGGCCCGGACCACCACCGGGGCCGGCGGCGGCGTCAGCTCCACCCGGTGGGTTGGATCGATCTCGACGCTGCCCTCGACCGCGGTCTGCAACTCCGCGCCGAGGTCGACCGGCTGGAAGGCGTAGTTCAGCCGGCCCGACTCGATGGTCTCGGTGTCGAGGACGTCGCGGGTCATGGCCTGCAGCCGGCGGGCGTTGGTGACCGCCCGGCGCACCGTCGCCAGCCGCTCCGACTCGCTCATCCGGTCCCAGTGGTCGACGGTGGTCTGCAGGAAACCGAGCACGCCGGCCACCGGCGTGCGCAGCTCGTGCGACACCACCGAGATGAACTCGGCCTGCGAGCGGTTCAGCTCGCGCAGCCGGCGCTCCTGCTCGCGCGCGGCCCGCAGCCGGCGCACCAGCACCACGACCAGCAACAGGCCGACCGCGAGCAGCAGCAGCACGAGGATGAGGCCGGCCTGCTGCAGCGGCCCCGACAGCGCGTCGACGAACTGCGCGCGGTCCTGCCGGAACACCACCCGCCAGCCGATGGACGGCACGTCGGCGATGAACACGATCCGGCGGCCCAGATCGACCTGGCCGACGTGGACGGTGAGGTAGCGGCGGTCCTCGACGGTCTGGCCGAGCTCGGTGTCCTTGGTCGTCGCGACCACCGAGGCCCGGCTGTCGATGAAGAACCACGCCGCCGTCGACGGCGCCTTGACGCCCAGCTGGGCGATCTCCTGCTCGAACGACGACTGCGCGGTCAGCGCCTCCTCGAAGACCAGCGCCCCGCGCACGCTCGAGGGCGCCCCGGCCGCGGATGGCGACGACGAACGCGTACTGCGGCAGGTCGGTGGTCAACCCGTTCTTGGAGACCGGCAGCACCACCGCCGGCTTGGAGGCCAGTTGCGCCTTCACGCTCGCCCACTGCGCCGGCGCGAAGCGCGAGCCGAGCGCTCCCGGCTTGAGCAGCACGCCGTCGGTCACGGTGTCCTGGGCGTCGACGAGGAACAGCCCGGAGTTGGCGTTCGGATCGGTTGCGTAGGACCTGAGCACCGCGCTGTCGGCGGTGCTGCCGGCCCGCAGCTGCCACGGCCGGGTGCCCAGACCGGCCACCGAGGAGAGCCCGGTCGAGACGCGGGCGTTGAAGCTGTCGGCGGTCGCCCGCACCTGGGCCAGCTTGGCCGCGACGAGCGCGTTCGTGCCCTGATCATTGGCCCCGCGCAGCAGCAGCACGACGCTGAGCGCGACGACGACCACGAGCGCCGCGGCCAGCACCGGCGCCAGCCGATCACGAATGCGCGACATCGGGTTCTCCTAACGGCACGGGGTGCGCGGCCGACACGAGGGTCGGGAACGACACGACGAAGCGGGCCCCGCCCCCGGGGGCCTCCGTCACCTCGGCGACACCGGCCATGGTCGCCGCGTACTCGCTGACGATGGCCAACCCGATGCCGGCGCCCCGGGTCTTGGTGACGGGCTCGCCCCGGCCGCGGTAGAAGCGGCTGAACACCCGCTCGCGATCCTCGGGCGCGACACCCGGCCCCTCGTCGTCGACCCGCAGCCGCGCCCGGACCCCGTCGAAGTCGACGCCGACCCAGATGCGGGTGCCGGCCGGCGCGTACTTGGCCGCGTTGCCCACCAGGTTCGTGACGATCCGTTCCAGCGCCGAGTGCGAGCCGCGGACGATGCAGCCCGTGGGCAGGTCGGTGATCAGCTCGTGCGTCGCGCTCAGCTCGGGTTGCGCGGTCAGGATCTGCTCCACCACGGCCCCGAGGTCGAGGGGCTCGTCACTGGTCTGTGGCAGCCCGCGCTCGAGGCGGGAGAAGTCCAGCAGCTGTTCGATCAGCGCATCGAGGCGGCGCCCGTTGGCCAGCGTCCGTTCGACCAGCGCCCGCCCGCTCGCCGACTGCATCGCGTCCCAGTTCTTGAGCAGCAGCGTCGTGAACCCGACGATGGCCGTGACCGGCGTGCGCAGCTCGTGCGAGGCGGTGGCCAGGAACACCGTCTTCAGCTCGTCCACCGACCGCATCCGCTCGACGAGCTCCTGCTGCTGCGAGTACGACTCGGCGTTGGCCAGCGTCGAGCCCAGCAGCTCGCTGGCCGTCGACAGGGCCAGCAGGTCGTCGCGGCCCAGGGGCGTGCCGGCGACGATGCGCAGCGAGCCCAGCGCCCGGCCGCCGCGGGTCAGGCCGACCGCGAAGGTCCGCCCCGGCTCGAGCTGCGCCGGCAGGGTCGCGCTCGGCCGTACCGCCGGGTCGGGCCGCGTGCCCCACGCGAACAGCTGCCGGTCGCGGTCGCCGGCCGGCACCGACAGGCTCAGCCCGGCCAGGCCGAGACCGTCGACGAGGTGTGAGGCCGCGGCCGGCACGACCTCGCCCAGATCGAGGCTGGTCTGCAGGACCGGGGCCAGGCCGTTGACCAGCGCGCGGTCGCGCTCGAGCTGGTGCTGCCGGGCGGTCGCGGCCCCGTACCGCCGCGCGACGGTGAGCAACCCGGCCGAGGCCGCGGCCGCCGCGGCCAGCAGCCCGACGATCCAGAACCAGGTCACGCCGGGCAGGCCGGGGGACGGCGACCAGGCCTGGACCCGCCAGCCCGGCGAGCCGGTGAGGTCCATGTCGACGGAGTAGCTGACGCTGCCGGGCGGGGCCAACCGCGGCGCGGCCGTCACGACGTGGTTGGGGCCGCGGACCACCAGCCCGCCGGTGTCCGGCTCGAGGGTGGTGAGCGGCCCCTCCAGCATGAGCGGCACGACCCGGTAGGCCGCGACCGACGCCCGGCGCTGCGCGGTCGTCTGCGGCGCCGCGGCGCCGCGGTACACCGCGACCACGATCGACGGCGGGCGGGCGGTGTCGTCGAGCAGGGCCGTCCCGGAGTCGCGGGCCAGCGCGGCGACGTCGGGCGAGACCCCGGCCGCGGCCAGCCGGGTTGCCGGGACGGTGCGGGCGCCGGTCGCGGTGGGGGTGGCGGCCGCGGCGAGCTCGTTGCGGAGCTCGGTGCGGACCCGCGTCACCGTGTCGGCGACCACCGCGCGCACCGAACGCTGCACGCGCAGGTCGGCCTGCTGCCACTGCGCGCCCGCCACCAGGACGCAGACCAGCGCGCCGGCCAGCAGCGGCGCGATCGTCACCGTGGCCGTGAGCAGCCGCGGAGTGGCGTGGGGGGAACGCACGCGGCGACGGTAGCGGGGCCGGGGCGGCACGGACAGTAAGCCGGCCGCCCCGATCGCCGATCGTCAGCCGACGGCCGCGCGTAACGTCCGAAGATTCCCCTTTGGCAGGAATGGCACCGCGATCTCGCCCGCCTGCCGGACCAGCTCGGCGTCCTGGTAGTTGCTGTAGATCACGATGGTCAGCCCGGGGTGGGTGGCGCGCAGCCGGCGGGCGACGTCGAGGCCGTTCGGCCCCGGCGGCATCCGGTAGTCCAGCACCACGGCGTCCGGCGCGAAGTCGGCGACGAGCAGCACCGCGGTGTCGCCGTCCGGGGCGCCGAGCACCGTGTGCCCTTCCAGCCGCAGATCCAGCAGCAGCAGGTCGAGCGCGTCGGGGTCGTTGTCCGCGACGAGAACCCGGGCCATGGCGCCGGTCACTCCTCTCGCGGCTGGACGTCAGCGGCTGGCGGGCCAGCCGGGGGTGATCAGCACCGTAGCCACACCGCGGTGTCGGGTGGCAACTCGGAGCCCACCGGCCCGGACGCGTGCACGAGCTCGCCGGCCGGCATCGGTACCGCGGTGTCGCCGGCGTTGAGCAGCACGGTCAGCCCGCCGCGGCGGTAGCCCAGGCAGCCGACGGGTGCGTCCACCGGCTGGTAGTCCGGACCGCGCAGGTCGGGCAGCGCCCGGCGCAGCGCCACGGTGTCGCGGTACAGGTGCAGCGTCGAGTCCGGGTCGGCCAGCTGGGCCGCGACGGTGCAGGCGGCCCACTCGGCCGGCATCGGCAGCCAGGTGGCCGGCGTGGCGCTGAACCCGAACGGCGGCGCGGTGCCCGACCAGGGCAGCGGAACCCGCTCGCCGTCGCGGCCGCGCACGGTGTGCCCGGTGTTCTCCCAGAGCGGGTCCTGCAACGCCTCGTCGGGCAGGTCGACGTTCTGCAGCCCCAGCTCGTCCCCGGCGTAGATGTAGACGGCGCCGGGCAGCGACAGCTGCATCAGCGCCGCCGCCCGGGCCCGGGCCACGCCCCGCGTACCGCCGCCGTACCGGGTGGCGACCCGCGTGACGTCGTGGTTGGACAGCACCCAGGTGCTCGGCGCCCCCACCCTGGCCATCGCGTCGAGCGAGCGCTCGATCGCCTTGCGGAACGTTCCGGCACCCCATTCGGCCTCGACGAGTTCGAAGTTGAAGGTGAGGTTGAGTTCGTCGGGCCGCACGTAGCGGGCCAGCCGGTCGGCATCGGGCACCCAGGCCTCGCCCACCGCCATCCGCTCGCCGGGGTAGGAGTCGAGCACGCGCCGCATCGCACGGTGGTAGTCGTGGACCGCCTCGCGGTCCCAGCGGATGTCCTGCAGCGACGGCATCGGGTCGTCGTGGCTCAGGACGCTGAGGTCCATGTCCGGCAGCCCCGGCTCCTTGGCCATCGAGTGCGCCACGTCGACGCGGAAGCCGTCGACCCCGCGGTCGAGCCAGAAGCGCTCGATGCGCTCGAACTCGGCCGGGACCTCCGGGTTGGTCCAGTCGAGATCGGGTTGCTCGGGGGCGAACAGGTGCAGGTACCAGTCGCCGTCGGGCAGCCGGGACCAGGCCGGCCCGCCGAACACCGAGGGCCAGTTGTTGGGCGGCTGCGCGCCGTCGGCCCCCCGGCCGGGACGGATGACGAAGCGGGCGCGCTCGGGCGTGCTGCGGTCGCCGGCCAGCACGGCCTGGAACCAGCGGTGCTCGCTGGAGAAGTGGTTGGGGACGATGTCGATGGTCACCCGGATCCCGCGGTCGTGGGCGGCGGCCAGCAGCGCGTCGAAGTCGGCCAGCGTGCCGAACAGGGGGTCGACGTCGCAGGGATCGGCGACGTCGTAGCCGCCGTCGGCCATCGGCGAGCGGTAGAACGGCGAGAGCCAGATGGCGTCGACGCCGAGCTCGGCGAGGTGGTCGAGCCGTTCCCGCACGCCGATCAGATCCCCGGTGCCGTCGCCGTTGCCGTCGGCGAAGCTGCGCGGGTAGATCTGGTAGAAGACGGCGTCGGCCCACCAGGGCGTCGCGCCGAAAGCGCTTCGGGTCACCGCACCATTGTGTGCACGGACGTGGGCCGGGGTGCCAGTCCGGGCCCGCGGGCGTTGCTCACATCCGCGTCCCGGCCCAGCCGCCGGCGGATAGCGTGACGGCATGCGCATCGGCCCGCGCGCCGGATGGCTCGGCGCCGCGGCCGGGATGTTCGCGGTCGCGTGGGGCGCCAACCAGTTCGTGTCGATGCTGGTCGTCTATCGCGACCGGCGCGGCGTCTCGACCGCCGTGAACGACGCCCTGTTCGGGTGCTACGCGATCGCGCTCATCGTGGCCCTGCTGCTCGGCGGCCCGGCGGCCGACCTGTGGGGCCGCCGGCGGATCGTGCGGCCGTCGGTCGTGCTGTCGCTGCTCGGCAGCGTGCTGCTGATCCTGGGCGATCACTCGGTCGCGCTGCTCTACGCCGGACGGGTGGTGGCCGGGCTGGCCAGTGGCGGCATCTTCGCCGCGGGCACGGCCTGGGTGAAGGAGCTCTCGAGCGACACGGCCGAGGACGCCGGCGCCCGCCGGGCCACCCTCGCGCTCTCGCTCGGCTTCGGTCTCGGCCCCCTGGTCGCCGGGGTGGTCGCGCAGTGGGGGCCGGACCCGCTGGTGCTCGCCTACGTCCCGCACCTCGTGCTGGCCGCGGTCGCGCTGCCGGCGGTGTGGACGGTCCGCGAGACGCTGCCGGCCCCGGCGCTGACCGGCGGGCTACTCGGCCGGCTGCGGGTGCCCTCGGCCGGCCACGCCCGGTTCCGCGGGGTGGTGGCCCCGGCCGCGCCGTGGGTCTTCGCCGCCCCGTCGCTCGCCTTCGCCGTCATGCCCAGCCTGGTCAGCAGCCACCTGCACGGGTACGCGGTCGTGTTCAGCGGGGTGGTGGCGGCGGCGACCCTCGGCACCGGCGTGGCCATCCAGCCCCTGGCCCGCCACCTCGACCATCCCGGGCAGGTCACCGCGGCCCTGCTGGGTCTCGGCTCGGCCGTCGTCGGGGTGCTGCTGGCCGTGGCCGCCGCCGCGTACGGCAACCCGGTACTGGCGCTCGTGGCGGCGCTGCCGCTGGGCGCGGCCTACGGCCTGGGCCTGGTCAGCGGGCTGCTCGAGACGCAACGGCTGGCCGGCCCGGACGATCTCGCCGGGCTGACGGCCGTCTACTACGCCCTGACCTATCTCGGGTTCGCGCTGCCGCTGGTGCTGGCCGAGGTGCACGCGGTTGCCGGCTATCCGGTGATGCTCACCGGGGTCGCGGTGCTGGCCGCCGGCTGCGCCGTGGTGGTGGCGGTCAACGCCCGGCGCACCACGCCTCAGCCCGGCCGGTTGCGCAGCGAGTCGGCGGCCGAGACCAGGTAGTCCCAGAGCAACTGCTCGTAGGCCGGCGGCAACGCGATCGTGTCCAGGGCCGCGCGCATGTTGCGCAGCCAGGCGTCGCGCGCGGCCGAGTCGACGGCGAAGGGCGCGTGCCGCATGCGCAGCCGCGGGTGGCCGCGCTGCTCGGAGTACGTCGTCGGGCCGCCCCAGTACTGGATGAGGAACATCCGCAGGCGTTCGGCCGCCGGGCCGAGGTCGTCCTCGGGGTAGAGCGGGCGCAGCACCGGGTCGTCGGCCACCCCGGCGTAGAACGCGTCGACGAGCCGGCGGAACGTGTCTTCGCCGCCGACGGCGGCGAAGAACGTGTCCGCGCGCCCGTCACCGTCCGGTAAGCCCGTCACCGCTCCATTGTGGACGACGGCTCGATACCGTCGTCGCATGGACTTCGATCTGATCGTGCTCGGCCTCGGGCCGGGCGGTGAAGAGGTTGCGGGCACGATCGCCGCGACCGGCCGGCCGGTGCTGGGCATCGACGAGCGGCTCGTCGGCGGTGAGTGCCCCTACTTCGGCTGCATCCCGTCGAAGATGATCGTGCGCGGCGCCGACGTGCTGGCCGAATCCCGCCGGGTGAACCAGCTGGCCGGCCGCGCGACCGACGAGCCCGACTTCGGTCCGGTCGCCACCCGCATCCGGGAGGAGGCCACCGACGACTGGGACGACACGGTGGCCGTCGAGCGCCTCGAGAAGAAGGGCGCGACGTTCCTCCGCGGCACGGGCCGGCTGGCCGGGCGCGACGACGCCGGCCGGCTGCTCGTCGAGGTCGACGGGCAGACCCACGCCGCCGGCAGCGTGGTGATCGCCACCGGGACGTCGCCGGCCATCCCGCCCGTGGCCGGCATCGGGGAGCTGTCCGACGGCGTCGACGGCGTGCTGTGGACCAACCGCGACATCCTGCGGGCCCGCGTGGCGCCCCGGTCGATGGTCGTGGTCGGCGGCGGGGTGATCAGCTGCGAGCTGGCCCAGGGCCTGGCCCGCTTCGGGACGGCGGTCACCGTCGTCGACGGCGGCCCGCGGCTGCTCGGCCGGGAGGAGCCGGAGGCCGGCGAGTTGCTGGCCACGGTGTTCGAGCGCGAGGGCATCACGGTGCGCACGGCGGTCAGCGTCGAGCGGGTCGCGCCGGGTGGCGACGGTGTCGAGGTCACGCTGTCCGACGGCAGCACGGTCAGCGGCGAGAAGCTGCTGGTGGCGGCCGGCCGTACCCCCAACCTCGGCGGCGTCGGCCTCGACACCGTCGGGCTGGACCCGCACGCGCGCAGTCTCGACGTCGACGAGCACATGCGCGTCGCCGGGGTCGACGGCCTCTATGCCATCGGCGATGTCACCGGCAAGGGGCCGTTCACGCACGTCTCGGTCTGGCAGGCGCGGGTGCTGGCCGCCCACCTGCAGGGCCGCACCGAGCCGTTCGGCGGCTATCACGGTCTGGCCTGGGCCACCTTCACCGATCCGGAGATCGGCCGGGTGGGGATGACCGAGCAGGACGCGCGGGACCAGGGGCTGCGCGTCCGGGTCGGCACCCAGCAGCTGTCGGCCAACACCCGCGGCTGGATCCACGGCCCGGGCAACGACGGTTTCATCAAGGTCGTCGAGGACGCCGATCGTGGCGTGCTGGTCGGCGCGACGGTGGCCGGCCCGTACGGCGGCGAGCTGATCGGCATGCTGACCCTGGCGGTGCACGCCGCGGTGCCGGTGCAGCAGATGCTGACCATGCACTACGTCTTCCCGACGCTGCACCGCGGCGTGCTGGAGGCGTTGCAGGCGCTGGCCTGACGCCCGCACCGGCCCGCGCGCGCCGGCTGCGGTCAGGCGTTGGGCGGGACCTGCGCCGGCTCGGCCGGGTCGGGCCCGGTGCCCTCTTCGGGGGTGTGCGGCGCTCGGGCGTCGATGTCGAGGCGGTCGAGCCGGTCGCGGATGCGGCGGCGCAGCTCGCGGGCGGTGCGCCACTGCTCGAGCGGGCGCACCTTGGCCACCAGGCGGATCACCGTCTCCTCGCGGGTCAGCGACTCGACGCCCTGCACCTCGGGCGCGCTGAGGAAGACCGACTTCCAGTCCTCCTCCTCGGCCATCTCGCCGGCGACGTCGAGCATCGCGCCCGACGCCTTGTCGACCTCGGCCCACGCGTCGATCGGGACGTCGAGCACGACCTGGGCGAAGCCCTGGCTCTTGTTGCCGACGCGCACGACCTCCCCGTTGCGGACGTACCAGACGGTCCCGTTGACGTCGCGCAGCCGGGTGGAGCGCAGGCCCACGGCCTCGACCGTCCCGGTCGCCTTCTCGAAGTCGATGACGTCACCGACGCCGTACTGGTCCTCGAGGAGCATGAACATGCCCGACAGGAAGTCCTTGACGATGTTCTGCGCGCCGAAGCCGAGCGCGACGCCGACGATGGACGTGCCGGCGATGAACGGCGCGAGGTTGATCTGCAGTTCGCTGAGGATCAGCAGGAACGCGATGACCAGGATCGTGGCCGAGGTCGCCGACTTCAGCACCGAGCCGAGCGTGGCCGCGCGCTGCTTGCGCCGCTCGGACAGCAGGCCGGCGGACTCGAGGAACGAGCTGCCCTCGATGCGCTCCTTGAACGGGCGCAGCAGCCGCGGCACCTGCGCGTCGCCGCTTACCGGACGGACGGCCTTGTCGATCATGCGACGCAGGATCGCCCGCACGAGCAGCGAGACGAGGATGATCACGACGACCCGGATCGGGGTCTCGATGAGCACCTTGCTGTGGTCGTGCAGGAACTTCGGCAGAGCCAGTGCGTGTAGGGATTCGGTGGTACGCATCGGGCCCACCTTGCCACGACGGCCGCCCCGCCCGGCAACTTCGCGCGGTGTGGCCCTCGCAACGTCCGGACGACGGTTCCGCGGTCGGGTTCGCGGCCCGATTTCGCTCAGTTGGGTGCACGTCGGGCCCTCTTCCGGTTCACTGGTAGCAGAACGGAGGGGCTCGATGGGCGCTGCGCTGGTGCTCAACGCGACGTACGAACCGTTGTGCGTCGTGCCACTGCGTCGCGCCGTCGTGCTCGTCCTGGCCGAGAAGGCCGTCGTCGTCGAGGCCGGCGAGAGCGTGATGCACTCCGAACGGCTGGCCGTCGCCGTGCCCACCGTGGTCCGGCTCTCCCGCTTCGTCCGGGTCCCGTACCGGCGCGAGGTGCCGCTCACCCGGCGCGCGGTCCTCGACCGCGACTCCCACTCCTGCGTCTACTGCCACGGGCGCGCCGACACCATCGATCACGTCCGCCCCCGCTCCCGCGGCGGCCAGCACGTCTGGACCAACGTCGTCGCCGCGTGCGCCCGCTGCAACCACCGCAAGGGCGACCGCCTGCTCACCGAGATGGGCTGGCACCTGGCCGGGGCCCCGGTGCAGCCGCCGGCCGACCGTCGCGGTCGTCATGGGCTGGGCCGTGCGCGACCCGTCCTGGGAGCCGTACCTCGGCCTCCCGACCGGGGCCGCCGACGTCGCCCCGGCCGTCTGACCCGACACCGGCCCGTGCGCGACCCGCTCTGCCAAGCTGGCGGGGTGAGCGAACTGCACGAGCTGACGGCGCTGGCGGCGGCCGCCGCGGTCCGCCGCAGCGAGGTGAGCCCGGTCGAGCTCGTCGAGCACGCGCTCGAGCGCATCGCCCGGCTGGACGAGCAGGTCGGGGCGTTCGTGACGGTGACCGCGGAGTCCGCGCGCGAGCAGGCCCGGGCGGCCGAAGCGGCGGTGGCCGCGGCCGACGACCCGGCCGCGCTCCCGCCGTTGCTCGGGGTGCCGACCGCGATCAAGGACCTGAACATGGTCGCCGGGGTGCCGTGCAAGCTCGGCTCGGCGGCCTTCGCCGACTTCGTGCCCGACTACGACGACACCGTGGTCACGCTGCTGCGCCGCGCCGGCACGATCAGCGTGGGCAAGACGGCGACGCCCGAACTCGGGCTGCCCTGCTACACCGAGACCGACATCGGGCCGCCGGCGCGCACCCCCTGGGACACGACGCGGCTGGCCGGCGGGTCCAGCGGCGGTGCCGCGGCGGCGGTGGCCAGCGGCTTCGTGCCCCTCGCGCAGGGCAGCGACGGCGGCGGGTCGATCCGCATCCCGGCCAGCGTGTGCGGGCTGGTCGGGCTCAAGACCGTCCCGCGGCCGGATCTCGCGCGGGCCGGTGGATCTCGACTCGACCCGGCTGTCGGTGCTCGGCCCCCTGGCCCGCACCGTGCGCGACGCCGCCGCGTTCCTCGACGCCACCGCCGGCCCGCAGCCGGGCGACCCGGACGCCCGCGACCCGCTGCCGCCGGGCCAGACGTACCTGGACTGGTGCGAGCGCGACCCCGGCCGGCTGCGCATCGGCCGCTACCTCGACTCGCCGATCGCGGCCGACGTCGACCCCGAGGTCCGCGCGGCGTGGGAGCAGGCCAGCGCCCTGCTGGCCGGGCTGGGGCACGAGGTCGAGGACGTCGCGGCGCCGATCCCGCCGGAGGCCGTCCCGCATGTTCGAGACGGTCTGGGCGGTGTCGGCCGCGTCGGCGCCGGTGCCGCCCGAGCGCGAGCATCTGCTGCGCCCGCTGACCCGGCACCTGCGCGAACGGGGCGCGGCCGTCACCGGGGCGCAGTTCGCGAACGCGCTGGCCGGCCTGAACGTGCACGCCCGGCGCGGGATCGCGGCCAGCGCCCACCTCGACGCCGTGCTCACGCCGACGCTGGCCCTCCCGCCGCGACCCGTCGGCTGGTTCCAGCAGCCCGACGGCGATCCCGCGGCCGACTTCGAGCGGCAGAAGGCGTTCACGCCGTACACCGCGATGTACAACACCACCGGCCAGCCGGCGATCTCGCTGCCGCTGTACCAGACGCAGGCCGGGCTGCCGATCGGCATGATGCTCGTCGGGCGCCCCGGCGGGGAGGCGCCGTTGCTGGCGCTGGCGGCGCAGCTCGAGGCCGCCCGGCCGTGGGCCGACCGGCACCCGCCGATCTGGGGGTAGGCGGCGCGGCACCGGGGTACCTGGGCGCGGTTGCTCAGCTGCGATTCGCTACCGTTCTCCCGTGACCGTCGTGCAGACCGTGCTGGTGTTCGTCGGCATTCCCGCCGGCATCATCGCGCTCATCGCCATCGCCGTCTTCGGCAAGTCGCATGACGCGCCAGCCCAACCGCTACCGGCCGGGCAAGCCGTGGAACTACGAGCCCACCTGGTACGTCCCGCACCCCGACGCGGTCGTGCACGACGTCGTGCCGGGGCGGCGCCAGCTCGAGCCCGGAGCAGCGGCGACGACCGCGGTGGGAGGTGCCAGCGGTGAGTGGTGAGGTCGCCCTGCGCGCGCCCGGAGCTGCAGGAGGGCCCGCGCGGCGCCGGATGCGGCCGGCGGCCCCTTCAACGCGCGCCAGCTCAGCCGGCTCGACGAGGCGCTCACGCTGTCCAGCCGGGAGACCGGCCTGACGTTCTCCGTCTACGTCGGCGAGTTCAAGCCGCCGACCCGCGCGCACGCCGAGGCGCTGTTCGAGAAGCTCAGCGACGACGCCGTGCTCGTCGCGGTGTCGCCCGGCCAGCGGACGCTGCACATCGTCACCGGTCCCGGTCTCGGCCAAGCGGCTGCCCAACCGGTCCTGCGCGCTCGCGGCGCTGGCGATGCGGGCGTCGTTCGCCAACGGCGACCTCACCGGCGGCATCGTCACCGGCCTGCGCATGCTGGCCGACTCCGCCGGCAACAGCTGAGCGCACCGGCGCCGCCGCCCGCGGCGCGACCCGGCTAAGCAGGTCAGGGGCACCGGCCGAGCAGCTTGTCGAGCGGGTTGCACGTCGGTGTCGGCGTGGGCGCCGGCGAGCTGCTGCTCGACGTCGGTGCCGGTGACTGGCCGGACGAGCCGGATCGAGCCGGATGAGCCCGACGAGCCCGACGAGCCCGACGAGCCCGACGATCCGCCGCCGTTGCCGCTCCGGCCGCCGCCCGACCCGTGCCCGAGCCGCGGCCCGTGGTCACCGCGCCGATGCCGCCCCCAGACGCGATCGAGCCGCCGCCGGTGCCGTGCCGGCCGCGGGTCGACGACCGCTTGGCCGGAGCCTTCGCCTCGCTGCGCGACACCGCGGTCGGCGCGGCCGGGTTCGCCGGCGGGACGTGGCCGGTGCCGGGGAACCGTCGGGCAGCGCGCCCTTCGTGATGCCGACCGGGATGCCGGTCACCGGGACGCCGCGCCGGTAGGCGTCGGCCAGCGCCAGCACCTGGCGCGAGGTACTGGTCGTTGTGGTTGTAGGCGAGGACGGCGGCGACCTGCCCGGCGTGGGTGCGCAGGTTGCCGCCGGCCGCGCACAGGTAGCGGGCCGCGCCGAGCGCCGCGTCGTTGATGTTGAAGATGTCGGCCTTGCCGTCGCCGTTGGCGTCGGCGCCGTAGCCGGCCCAGGTCGACGGGATGAACTGCATCGGGCCGAGCGCGTGGGCGTAGCGGGCGTCGCCGTCGAGGGCCAGCCCGTTGGCCGGTGCGGGGATGTAGTCCCAGTGCTTCGCCGTCCAGGGCCGGGCCGATGATCCGCGGGGTGGACAGGCCGTCGGCGTGCAAGATGGCGCCGCCGAACCGGCCGTGGTCGGACTCCTCGCGGCCGATGCCGGCCAGCAGGTACCAGCGACGCCGCAGCCGGGGGCGGCGTCGGCCATCCGGGCCGCGGCGACGCGGTAGGCGTTCAGGGCGACCCTGGGGATGCCGTTGGCGGCCAGCCCGCTGATGACGCTGCGGGTGACCGGCGCCTTCGTGGTCGCGCGGGTCGGCGCGCTGCGCAGCGTCGCGCCGGCCGCCGGGTCGTCGGGCGCCGGCGGGGTCAGGTCGGGCAGGACGGCCGGGGCCGGCGTGCGGTCGGCCACGGTGAGCTGGCGCTGCAGCGCGTTGGCGTCGGCGATCGGAGCCAGGTTCGCACCGACGCCGAACAGCGCGATGCCGCACGCGATGGCCGCCGTGGCGGCGCGGCGCGGCGTGCGCGGGTCACGCCGGGCGGCGGCCACGACCCGCGCCGCCCGCTGCACCGTGGCGGCGCGGCCGGCGTCGACAGCGTCGAGGATTCGGGACCAGCGGGTGGTCCGCTCGTCGTCCCAGAAGCCGAGGGGCCCGGTGTCGCGGACGTAGTCGTCGTCGCCGATCGCGGTGATCGGGCGCGGCCGGGGCCGGTAGGCGTGCCGCGGTCCCGAGGCCTGGGGCGTCGCCGGTCGAGGACCGGGACGCGGGCGTCGCGGGGCCTGCGCAGGCTGCATCTCATCTCCGGGGGTGTCGGTGGAACCACCTGCACCAACGAGGCAACCTACTGGTTGGTAACGCCCCGGAAACGAGCGTGTACGGGCCCGGGCGGCGTCAGCCCGCCGTCCGGCCGGCCGCCTGGTCGGTCGCGCGGGCGTTCAGGGCGCGCTCGACGTCGGCCCGGCCCTCGCTGACCAGCCGGCGCAGCGCCGTCGGCAGGCCGCGGTCGGCCAGGAACGCGTCGGCGGCCGCGACGGTCGCCCGGTCGATCGTCGACGACCAGGTCGGGAACAGCCCGACGACCACGTTCTGCGCCAGCTCGCTGGTGCGCCGCTCCCACACGCCGCGGACGTCGGCGAAGTAGCGCGCCACGTAGGGCCGGACGAGCTCGCCCTGGCTCGGGTGGGCGAAGCCGGCGATGACGGCCTCCTGCATCGCGTTGGGCAGCGCGTCGTCGTCGACGGCCAGCCGCCAGGCCTCGGCCTTCGCCTCCGCGGTCGGCTGCAGCGCCCGGGCGGTGGCGGCGTGCCGCTGCCCGGCCGCGGACGGGTCGCGCTCGAGCTCGGCGTCGATCTCGTCCGGGCCGATGGCGCCCGAGCGCCGACAGCGTCTGGACGACCGACCAGCGCAGGTCGTCGTCGACGGCCAGGCCCTCGGGCGTCGTGCGTGCCGTCGAGCAGGCCGCGGACGAACTCGACGTGCTCGGCGACTGCGGGTGGCGCCGAGCAGGGCGTGCGCCCAGGCGAGCTGGTGGTCCGAGCCCGGTGCGGCGTCGCGCAGCGCGGCGAGCGCGGCGTCGGCCAGCGCGCGTAGCCCTGCGGCGCCCACTCCGGGTCGGCGTAGATCTCGAGCGCGCGCAGCGCCTGGCGGATCAGCGACTGCATGACGCCGATGTCGGTCTCGTGCGCGGCGCCGGCCACGACGAGCGCGATGTAGTCGCGGGTGGCGAGCTCGCCGTCGCGGGTCATGTCCCACGCCGCCGACCAGCACAGGGCGCGGGCCAGCGGCGTCTCGAGCTTGGCGATGCCGCCGTTGCGCAGGGTGGTGCAGGCTGGCCTCGTCCAGCCGCTGCTTGCAGTAGGTGAGGTCGTCGTCGTTGACCAGCAGCATGCGCCGGGCGCGGCGACGCCCACCAGCTCGGGCACCGGCGGTGCGCTCGCCGGTGACGTCCAGCTCGATGCGCGCGCGGTGCGCACGAGGCGGCCGTCCCGCTCCTCGTAGCAGGCCGACGGCCAGCCGGTGCGGGCGCAGCGTGTTGGACGCCGCGACCTCGGTCGGGGCGGACTGCACGATCTCGAACGAGGTGAACGTGCCGTCGGCGTCGACCTCGAACTCCGGGTGCAGCGTGCTGATGCCGGCGGTCTCGAGCCACAGCTTCGACCAGTCGCCGAGGTCGCGGCCCGGACGACTTCTCCAGCGCGCGCAGCAGGTCGGCCAGCGTGGTGTTGCCGTAGGCGTGCTCGGCGAAGTAGTCGCGCAGGCCGGCGAGGAACGCCTCGACGCCGACGTAGGCGCCGAGCTGCTTGAGCACGCTCGCGCCCTTGGCGTAGGTGATGCCGTCGAAGTTGACCTCGGCGGTCTGCACGTCCGGGGCGTCGGTGGCGATCGGGTGCGTCGAGGGCAGCTGGTCCTGCCGGTAGGCCCAGGTCTTCTCGACGTTGGCGAAGGTCGCCCACGCGTCGGTCCAGCGGGTCGCGCTGGTCTGGCACAGCGTCGCCGCGTAGGTGGCGAACGACTCGTTGAGCCAGAGGTCGTCCCACCAGCGCATCGTCACGAGGTCGCCGAACCACATGTGCGCCATCTCGTGCAGGATCGTCTCGCCGCGCCGCTCGTAGCGCGCGTCGGTGACCTTGCTGCGGAAGACGTAGTCCTCGCGGAACGTCACGCAGCCGGCGTTCTCCATCGCGCCGGCGTTGAACTCGGGGACGAAGAGCTGGTCGTACTTGTCGAACGCGTACCGGACGCCGAAGTTGGCGTGGTACCAGTCGAAGCCCTGCCGGGTGACCTCGAACAGCGTCGTCGGCGTCGAGGTGGCGGGCCAGCGTCTTGCGGCACCACAGCCCGAGGTCGATGCCGTCGTGGTGGCTCGGTGACCACGTGGTACGGGCCGGCGACGAGCGCGGTGATGTAGGGGCTGATCCGCGGGGTCGGTCGCGAAGTGCAGCAGCTTGCCGGCCGGCAGCTCCTCGGTCGCGCTCGACGCGGCCGTTGGACGCGACCTGCCAGTGCTCGGGCGCGATCACGTGGAAGGTGAACGTCGGCCTTCAGGTCGGGCTGGTCGAAGCAGGCGTACATGCGCTTGGCGTCGGCGGTCTCGAACTGCGAGTACAGGTAGACCTCGCCGTCGAGCGGGTCGACGAAGCGGTGCAGGCCCTCGCCGGTGTTCGTGTAGAGCAGGTCGGCGTCGACGACCAGCGTCGTTGTCCTCGGCCAGCCCGGTCAGCACGATGCCGTCCTCGGGCCGGTAGCCGTCGACACGTCGACGTCGCGGCCGTTCAGCGTGACCGAGTGGAAGCGGTCGGCGATGACGTCGATGAACGTCTCGGCGCCGGCCGCGGCCGCGAAGCGTGATCGTGGTGGTCGAGCGGAACGTCCGCTCGCGACGGCTTGCCGCCGCCGTCGGTGAGGTCGAGGGCGACGTCGTAGGACTCGACCGTCAGCAGCTCGGCGCGGGCGCGCGCGTCGTCGCGGGTCAGGTTCGGTACGGCCACGACGTGCCACTCCTCGTCGGCGGCCTCTCGGGTACGGCCTCGTCGAATTCGTCTGGCGAAGCGCCCGCCGGATCCACGTCGGGCGCATTGTGCGACAAGTCTTTCACGACCGGTCGACCGGCGGCGGCGACAGCTACCGTGGGCGGATGGATGAAGGCGACCACGTTCCCGACTTCGAACTGCCCGACCAGAGCGGCGACGCCGCGGTCGCTGTCGAGCCTGCTGGCCGACGGCCCGGTCGTGCTGTTCTTCTACCCGGCGGCGATGACGGCCGGCTGCACCAAGGAGGCGTGCCACTTCCGCGACCTCGGCGCCGAGTACACAGGCGGCCGGCGTCCAGCGCGTGGGGATCAGCCGCGACACCGTCGACAAGCAGAAGCAGTTCGCCGACAAGCACACCTTCGACTACCCGCTGCTGTCCGACGCCGACGGCAAGGTCGCCGAGATCTTCGGCGTCGCCCGCGGCAAGCTTCGGGGCCAAGCTCGGTGCGCCGGTCAAGCGCTGGACGTTCGCGATCGGCACCGACCGCAAGGTCGTCAAGGCCATCCACAGCGAGATGAACATGGACCTGCACGCCGACGAGGCGCTCGCCGCCCTGTCCTGACCGGGTCCGCCCATAAACCGACTTTTGCAATCGGCGGACCAGGATTCGGCCGAAAATTTGGTCGGGCGGTTGCAAGAGTCGGTTCTGGGCGCGCGCGGTCGGTTCTGGGTGACGGGTCGGCGCTCGGGTGACGGTCAGGTCGGCGGTCGCGCGGGGGAAGATCGTCGCGTCCCTGACGCCGCGCACGGTGCGGGTCCCGACGATCGCCCACGCCGCCACCAGCGCCAGGTACCCGACCAGCGCCGCGGCGCGGAAGAGCTCGGCCCCGGTGTGCCGGTACAGCGCGCTGGTCCCGGTGACCACCGTGCCGACGGGGAAGGTGAACGACCACCACGGCAGCCCGAACGGCAGCCCGGCGCGCGCCGTGCGCACGGTGACCGCGGCCGGCGAGCAGCGCCCACAGCAGCGCGAAGCGCCCAGCACCGGTAGGCCGTAGGCCAGCCCGAACGCCCGCAGGGTCGCGGCGGCCGGCGCCGACACGGCGAGCGGCGGCGACGCTGCCGAGCAGGTAGGCCGCGGTGATCGACTGGCCGAGCGGGCCGAGCACGATCCACAGGTCGGCACCATGGGCCGGCGCCCGACGCCGTGCCGGCGCAGTCTGCGCCACGATCAGGGTGATCATGACGACCGACGCGAGCAGCCGAGAGCGCGAACATCGCGTAGCCGGCGACGCAGCAGCGTCAGCCGCGGCAGCCCGGCGGCGGCGTGCGGCACCAGCAGCGCGCCGGTCGAGGCCGACACCATCGGCGGGACGACCGGCATCAGCCAGCCGCCGAACGCGTCGGCCGGCGCGATCGCCGGCGCCGCGTCGACCGCGAGGTAGGGGACGGCGACCGTGGTGACCAGCCCGGCCAGCGTGCCCGATCGTCCACAGCACCCAGTCGACGTCGACGGCCAGGCGCAGCGCCGAGCAGGTCGCGGCCGAGCAGCAGCGTGCCGGCCCCGACGGTGAGGATCGCCATCGGCGGGGCGCCGTAGAAGTGCGCCATCACCGGATGCCGAGGCGTGCCCGCGGCGCGACCGCGGGGTACCGTCGCCAGTGCAGCGGCGGTCGCGGCGAGCAGGAACGACCAGCAGCGCCGCGGCCAGCAGCCACACGCCGACTGCCGCGGTGTGCAGCCCGGGCACGTGCCCAGGGCAGCGACGTGGCGGCCACGGCGACGATGCCGGTGCCCATGACCGCGGCGAACCAGTTGGGCGTCAGGTTGGCGATCAGCCCGGGGCTCCGGGTGGGTCGACGCACGACGCTGCGTGGTCATGCTCCGAAGCATGTCGGCGCCACGGCGTGGGCGGTAGCAAGCAGGTCTTGTATGCGTACAAGCATAGTTTGTAACAATGGACGCCGTGCTGACCCCGCGGATGCCCGACTCTCGCCGCCCTCGAGACGCTGGTGACGGTCGCCCGCACCGGCAGCCTGAACGCCGCCGCCCGCGAGCTGGGCCGCACCCAGCAGGCCGTGTCGGCCCGGATGGTCGCGCTGGAGGCGCAGACCGGGGTCGTGCTGACCAGCCGCACGGCCCGCGGGTCGGCCCTCACGCCGTCGGGCGTGGTCGGTGGCCGACTGGGCCGCGCGGCTGCTCGATCTCGCCGCCGAGGTCGACACCGGGATCGCCGCGCTGCGCCACGACCGGCGGGCGCACCTGGCCGTGGCCGCCAGCCTCACCGTGGCCGAGCGGCTGCTGCCCAGCTGGCTGGTCACGCTGCGCTCGCGGGCCGCCGACGGCCGGACGTCGCGGTGACGCTGGCCGCCGTCAACAGCGCCGAGGTCGCCGACCAGGTGCGCTCGGGCCGGGCCGACCTCGGCTTCGTCGAGGGTCCGGCCGCCCCGAGGGGCTGCCGCAGCCGGGTGGTGGCCGACGACGAGCTCGTGGTCGTGGTCGCCGACCGGCATCCGTGGGCCACGCGGCGCACCCCCGCTCACGGCGGCCGAGCTCGCCGCGACGCCGCTGGTGTCCCGCGAGACGGGCTCGGGGACCCGGGAGGCTTCGAGACCGCGTTGCGGCGCCGGCTCGGGCCAGGGCCCGGTGGCGCGCCCGGCCCTCGAGCTGCCGACGACGGCGGCGATCCGCACCGCGGTCCTGGGCGGCAGCGCGCCGGCCGTCCTCAGCCGCCTGGTGGTGGCCGACGACCTCGCGGCCGGGCGGCTGCGCACGGTCGCGGTGCCCGATCTCGACCTGCGCCGGTCCCTGCGCGCGATCTGGACCGGTCCGCGGACCCCGCCGTCCGGGCCGGCGCGCGACCTCGTGGCCATCGCGGCGGCGGGTTCGCGCCGGCGGAGCTAAAGTGGTTGATGTGACTACTACTTCTCGAGCGCCCTGTCGTCGACTTCTACTTCGACCCGCTGTGCCCGTTCGCCTGGGTCACCTCGCGGTGGATCCTCGAGGTCGAGAAGCAGCGCGACATCGACCTGACCTTCCGCGTCATGTCGCTGTCGGTGCTCAACGCCGGGCGCGACGACCTGCCCGAGAACTACCGCGAGATGCTCGACCGCGGCTGGGGCCCGGTCCGGGTCTGCATCGCCGCCGAGCAGGCGCACGGCATCGGCGTGCTGCGCGACCTGTACACCGCGCTGGGCACGCGCCGGCACAACGAGGGCCGCGAGTTCGACCGCGAGCTCATCGTCGAGGCGCTGAAGGAGGTCGGGCCTGCCCGAGGACCTCGCCGACGCCGCCGACTCGACCGAGTACGACGACGCCCTGAGAAGTCGCACCACCAGGGCATGGACCCGGTCGGGTGACGAGGTCGGCACGCCGACCATCCACATCGACGGCGTGGCGTTCTTCGGCCCGGTGCTCACCCGCATCCCGCGCGGCGAGGACGCGGTGAAGCTGTGGGACGGCGCGCGGCTGCTCGCCTCCTACCCGTACTTCTTCGAGCTCAAGCGCACCCGCACCGAGAGCCCCGCGCTTCGACTGAGCCGTCGGCGTCAGGGGGTGCCGTTGGCGAGGTCGAAGCGCACCGAGTCCTCGATCGGCGTGCGGCTCGAGCCCGAAGGTCTGCTGGGCCGCGCTCGAGTCGAGCACGAACGGCCTGCGGAACTGGTGCTGGGTCTCGCGCAGCTCCCTGACGAACGGGTTGAACAGGCCGGCGGCCCAGACCGCCGCGTAGGGCAGCGCGCGGACCTTCGCGGCGCGCCCAGTTGGCGCCGCGGCGATGGCGGCCAGCTCGCGCACGGTGAGCGGGTCCGGTGCTCGGCACGTGCCAGGCCCGCCCCCAGGCCCGCTCGTCGGCGGCGCCGACGGCGAGCAGCGTGGCGACGTCGCGCACGTCGGTCCAGGTGTGCGGCACGTCGAGCGCGGCCGGGACCAGCGCGTGCGGCCCTTGCGCCACGCCGGCGCCATGACGGTCGAGAGCAGCGAGTTGCCGCCCAGGTAGTCGCTGCCGCGCACCTCGAACGTGCGGATGCGGCCGGCCTCGTGCGCGGCCAGCGCGTCGCGCCACATCGCGTTGCGCACCCGGCCCTTGGTGCCGGTGGCGGCCAGCGGCGTCTGCTCGGTCATCGGCGCGCTCGACCGCGCCGTAGCCGTAGAGGTTCGCCGGTGGTCGCCAGCACCGCGCCCGTCGCCTCGGCCGCGGCCAGCAGGGCGGCGGCGATCGGCGGCCAGTCCTGTGCCCACCGGTGGTACGGCGGGTTGACGCAGTTGTAGATCGCGTCGGCGCCGGCGGCGGCCGCGGCGAGCGGCTCGGCGTCCGCGGCGTCGGCGGCGACCCGCTCGGTGCCGTCGACCCGGCCGCTGCCGCTGCGGGTGACGACGCGGACCTTCTCGCCGCGTCGAGCAATTGGCCGGGCCAGCGCGCTGCCGACCGGCCGGCTCCGACGATCACGTGAAGTGCCATGACTCTCGTCCTCTCGATTGTGGAGAGCACTGCTCTCAACAGAGAGCATTGCTCTCCGAATTGCAATTGTCAAGAGCACTGCTCTCGTGTTGCCGGTGACGTCATGGCACACTCGGGCCATGGCCGACCGTCCCGACCACCGCCCGGGCCCGCGCCCGGGCCGAGACGACCGAGCAGATCAAGACGATCGCCCGGGCGCATCTCGCCGTGACGGCCCGAACCTCTCGTTGCGGGCGGTCGCCCGCGATCTCGGCGTCGTCTCCTCGGCCGTGTACCGCTACTTCGCCAGCCGGGACGACCTGCTGACCGCGCTGATCATGGACGGCTACACCGCCATGGCCGACGCGATCGAGCAGGCCGAGGCCACGGTCGCCGCGCCGCGACCTGCGGGCCGGTGGCTGGCACTGGGCCGCGCCACCCGGGCCTGGGCGCTGGAGCAGCCGCACGAGTACGCGCTGCTCTACGGCACGCCGGTGCCCGGCTACGCGGCCCCGCAGGACACGATCGCCCAGGCGCAGCGGCCGCTGCTCGTGGCGGTCGACATCCTCAGCGACGGGGTCGAGCGCGGTGTCGTCGCGGTCCCCAGCGACCGGCTGCCGAAGGCGGTCCGCGCCGACGCCGATGCGATCCGCACCGCCCCCGGCTTCGAGCGCATCCCGAGCACCGTGTTGGCTCGGCTCATGACCGTGTGGGCGCAGCTGTACGGCACGATCAGCTTCGAGCTGTTCGGCCGGTACACGAACGCGGTGCACGACCTCGACGCCTACTTCGAGCACCAGTTGCGGGTCATGGCCCGCCACGTGGGGCTCAGTTGAGCGTCGACGGCACCTGCGATCCCGCCTTCGCCGCCGTGCGCGAGGTCTTCGCGGCCGGCCTGGCCGACGGCGACGACCTCGGCGCGGCCGTGGCCGTCTTCGTCGACGGCCGGCCCGTCGTCGACCTGTGGGGCGGCCTGGCCGACGGGCGCGCCGGGCGCCCCTGGCAGCGCGACACCGAGTGCGTCACCTTCTCGTGCACCAAGGCGGTCACGGCCACGGCCGCGCTGCTGCTGGCCGAGCGCGGCGCTGGTGCGCGCTCGACGCGCCGGTGACCGACTGGTGGCCCGAGTACGGCGCGCACGGCAAGGACGCGACGACCGGCGAGCACCTGCTCACCCACCAGGGCGGGCTGCCGGCCTTCGACCGGCCGGTCACGCCCGAGGAGGCCGCCGACCCGGTGGCCATGGCCGAGCAGCTCGCCGGGCAGGAGCCGGAGTGGGTGCCGGGCACCGCGCACGGCTACCACGCGATCACCTTCGGCTGGCTGGTCGGCGAGCTCGTGCGCCGGCACGCCGGCACGGGCGTCGGCGACTTCGTCCACGCCGAGCTCGGCCCCGACCTGCATCTCGGCGTGCCGGCCGAGGCGCTCGACCGGCTGGCCCGGCTGACCGCCGGACGGCCGGGCAAGGGCGTCACGCCTGCCCGCGTCGCGCGACGCCGTCACCCGGCTCGTGGCGGCCGTGGGCGATCCGGACTCCGCGCTGCTGCGCAGCACCGGCAACCCGGCCGCCTCGTTCAACAAGCCCGTTGTGCTGACGGCCGGCTGGCCGGCGGCGGGGCTGGTGTGCACCGCTCGGGCGCTGGCCGACTTCTACGCCCGCCTCGTCGCCGGCACGTCCTGGCCCCGGCGACGCTGCGCGACGCCGTGCGCGAGCGCGTGCGCGGACCGGACCGCACGCTGGTGCTCGACACCGCGTTCGGGCTGGGCTTCATGCGCCCGGCCGCGAACATGTACCTGCCCGACGCCGCGGCGCACGCCTTCGGCCATCCCGGCGCCAGCGGCGCGCTGGGCATCGGCGATCTCGAGTGCGGGGTCGCGTTCGCCTACATCCCGAACCTGACCAAGCCGGCGCTGGGCGACCGCGCGGGCGTACCGCCTGGTCGAGGCCGTCTACGGCGCGCTATGACCTGGCAGCGCTACGTCGCCCTGGGCGACAGCCAGACCGAGGGCCTGCTCGACCCCGACGGGCACGGCGGCTACCGCGGCTGGGCCGACCGGTTCGCCGAGGTGCTGGCCGGCCCCGACCCGCACCTGCAGTACGCGAACCTGGCCATCCGCGGCCGGCGGATCGGGGCGATCCGGGCCGAGCAGCTCGCGCCGGCGCTCGCGCTGCGCCCGGACCTCGCGACCGTGATGGGCGGGCTGAACGACATGATCACGCCCGCACTGCGACGTCGACGCGGTGCTGGCCGAGCTCGACGCGATGCTCGCCGCGCTGCGCCGACGCCGGGGCCACGGTGCTCACCAACACCTATCCCGACATCGCCGCGGTGGCGCCGCTGCTGCGCCGGCTCGGCGCCGCGCTTCGACGCCTTCAACGCCGGCATCCGCGCCGTCGCCGCGCGCCACGGGGCGCTGGTCGTCGACTTCGCGCGGCACGGGGCCGGCACCGATCCGCGGATCTGGAGCCCGGACCGCATCCACGCCAACCCGCGTCGGCCACGCGCTGATCGCGGCGGCGTTCGCCGACACCGCCGGCGTGCCCGGGTTCGCGCGACTGGGCCGACCCGCTGCCGCCGCGGGTGCCCGCCCGACCCGGTGCGCCGCGCGCTGCACCGAGGCGCGGTGGGTCGGCGGCACGCTCGCGCCGTGGGCCGTGCGCCGGTTGCGCGGCCGGTCCTCCGGCGACGGGCGCAGCGCCAAGCGGCCCGAGCTCGTCCCGGTGGCGCCGCTGTTCCACCTGGTCGCGCCGGGGGAGTGGCCGCAGGCGGGCGAGTACCGGCCGGCGTCGCTGGACACCGAGGGGTTCGTCCACTTCTCCTTCGCCGACCAGGTCGAGGCGTCGGCCAACCGGCACTACCGCGATGCCGACGCGCTGGCCGTCGTCGAGGTCGACCCGATGCGGCTCGGGGTGCCGATCCGGGTCGAGGACAGCTACGGCCGGGGGACGGCGTTCCCGCACGCGTACGGGCCGGTCCCGGTGACGGCGGCGACCGAGGTCCGCCCGCTGACGCCGGGACGCCGACGGCCGCTGGACCTTCACTCCTGGTGGTGGCGCAGCCGCCGCTGCATCGCCGGATCGCTGAGCCACCACGGCTCGTCCCGCTCGACCGCCGGGCGCGGCTCGTCGTCGTGCAGCCCCTGCCGGGCCGCCCGCTCGGCCTCGAGCACCGCGTCGACCCGGGCCGCGTCACGCGCGTCGGCCCGCAGCCAGCGCCGGTAGACCAGGAACAGGAACGGCAGGTCGATGATCTCGGCGATGCACCACAGGATCGCGCCGGCGACCCGCTGGTCGTGCAGCGCGCCGGGCGACCAGGCGTGCGTGGCGCGATGGTCGAACCAGCCGGTCGCCAGCGCCGGTCCGCAGGCGCAGGATGACGCCGGGCAGCGCGTCGAGCACGAGCTCGAACGAGCCGATCGCCAGCGACAGGCCGACCGCCAGCGAGCTGGCGTCCTCGTCGAGGCCGACGAGCGGCAGCACCATCAGCGCGCCGACGACCAGCAGCAGCAGCTGCAGCACCCAGCCGGCCGGCGGCGACGCTGATCGCCCAGCCCGGCACCGGGCCGAAGAACAGCACGCCGGACAGGATCGGGACCAGCGCCGGCCCGACGAGCGGGTTGGCGACGATCCGGCAGAACCGCGACTGCAGCACGCGCTCGAGCCGGCTGCCGCGGACGCCGACGGCGCGGGCCAGCTGCACGGGATGGCCGGACAGGACCAGGATCGGCACGGCCAGCCACAGCACCAGCGTCTGCGCCGTCCACACCCAGTACAGCGAGCCGGCGTAGACCTGCGGGAAGCCGCAGCTCGTCCAGAGCAGCAGCGCGACGCCCAGGCCGAACAGCGCCGTCCGCCCGGCCGGCCAGTGGCCGGGGTAGCGGCGCAGGCGGCGCACGTAGGTCACCAGCGAGGACCACGGCCACGGCGATGGCCACCGGCTGCAGCGTCCAGTGCGTCAGCACCGCCGACGGCCCGGGACGATCCAGCGCAAGGCTCACCCACCCATCGTGCCCCTCGACCCGCACCGGGCCGACCGCGCGTGCCGGGAACGAGACCGCGCTGCCATGATCTGTGCATGCGCGTCTACCTCGGCAGTGACCACGCCGGCTTCGAGCTGAAGGCCCGGCTGGTCGAGCACCTCACCGGCATGGGGCACGAGGCGGTCGACTGCGGCGCCCACGTCTACGACCCCCAGGACGACTACCCGCCGCCGTGCATCGCCGCCGCGGCAGCGCACGGTCGCCGACCCGGGCAGCCTGTGCGTCGTCATCGGCGGCTCGGGCAACGGCGAGCAGATCGCCGCGAACAAGGTGACCGGCGTGCGGGCCGCGCTGGTGTGGAGCGACGAGACGGCGCAGCTGGCCCGCGAGCACAACGACGCCAACGTCATCAGCATCGGCGCCCGCAACCACCCCGAGGCCGACGCGATCCGCTTCGTCGAGATCTTCCTCGGCACGCCGTTCTCAGCGGCGAGCCGGCACATGCCCGGCGCATCGCGATGCTGGCCGAGTACGAGGCCACCGGCGCGATCGCCGGCCAGCCGACGACCAGGGCGCACCCCGGATCAGCGCGTCAGCCCCTGTCGTCCGGCTTCCAGTTGCGCCGCACGATCACCAGGTCGCGTTCGGCCTCGGCGAGGTCCTCGTCGGTCGGCCGGTTGACGTCGCGCCCGCGCAACGCGCCGCTGACCCCGAGCTGCGACGGGCCGGCGCCGACGAGGTCGCGCAGGCCGCGAGCGACGCCGCTGTCGCGCGGTGTGCGGCGCTTCACAGCCGGCCGGGTCGGCGTCGCCGTCGCGCCCGTCGCGGCGCGACGGAGCGTCCTGCGCGACCGGCGCCGGCGGGGTCGCCGGGGGCGGTGTGCCCTGCGGCGCGGTGGCCCGGCGCCGCCGCCGGCGCCGCACGCCCTCCTGCTCGCCGTCCATGCGCCGATCATGCCCGACTTCGAGGCGACAGCGCCGCCACGCGCAGGTATACACACCGAGAACGTGTTCCTGTCTGGCCTGGGAGGGCTTGTGCCGAGTAGGCGTGGCGCGCTGGTGGCGGCGACGACGGCTGGTCCTGGTGATGGCCGGCTCGGCCTCGTTCGGGCCGGGGGCCGAGGCCTGCGACGTCGGCGGGCGCCGTCGCCCGCCTACCGCGCCGGCGACTACGCCGACGGCCAGGCGATGAGCATCCTGCCGCCCGGCGAGAACGGCCTGGTCAACGCGGCGGACGCCGCCAAGTTCGAGACGACCCGGCAGCGGCCGGCCAACAGCCAGGACCAGCTCGGCAAGTACGCCAACCTGCTCTACGGCTACCCGTCGCTCACCGACTCGACGCTGAACAAGTACTACCACGACGAGTCGTTCGGCGTGCGCTCGGGCGACATCACCCGCACCGAGGCCCCCGAGTCCGGCGTCACGATCTACCGCGACCGCACGACATCCCGCACGTCTACGGCGACACCAACCAGACGATGGCCTTCGGCGCCGGTTACGCGCAGGCCGAGGACCGGCTGTTCCTGATGGACGTGCTGCGCCACTACGGCGAGGGCACGCTGGCCTCGTTCCTCGGCGCGTCGTGCGAGTTCGAGCAGATGGACCACGACCAGCTGCTGCTCTCGCCGTACACGAAGGCGCAGGCGATCGCGCAGGTCGACGCGCTGCCGGCCGAGTACGGCGCGCAGGGCCCGCTCGCCAAGTCGCTGATCGACAGCTACGTCGACGGCGTGAACCGCTACATCGACGCCGCCACCACCGATCCGCAGCTGCTGCCGGCCGACTACGCGGCCGCGGCCCCGCAGGCGCTGCCGCAGAAGTGGACCGTCGCCGACGTCGTCGCGATCGCCGGGCTCATCGGC
Source organism: uncultured Actinomycetota bacterium (assembly GCA_963713245.1). GTDB lineage: Bacteria > Actinomycetota > Actinomycetes > Mycobacteriales > Jatrophihabitantaceae > CAVQKZ01. The sequence goes on along the minus strand of CAVQKZ010000006.1, from coordinate 21,243 downwards.
GGCATCTTCGGCAAGGGCGGCGGCATCGAGGTGCAGAACGCCCACCTGCTGCAGTACCTGCGCAAGGAGCTGGGCACCGCGCGACGGCGCGGCCGCGTTCCAGCAGTTCCGCACGTCCAACGACCCGCTCGCGCCGACGACGGCCGACAAGGCCTTCCCGTACGAGAAGCCCGGCACCGTCGACCCGGCGACGACGGCGCTGCCCGACGACGGCGCCGCCACCACCGGCGGACCCGTGGCCACCGACCCGAACTGCGATCTCACCGCGCCGAACCCGGCCGCGCTGGTCGATCATCAAGGGCCTGGCCGCGATGCCGAAGCACATGAGCAACGCGCTCGTCGTCAACGCGAACCACAGCCGCGACGGCCACCCGGTCGCCGTCTTCGGGCCGCAGGTGTCCTACTACGCGCCGCAGATCCTCTCGCAGCTCGACCTGCACTCGCCCGACTACGCCGCCGAGGGCGCGTCCTTCCCCGGCACCGGCATCGTCGAGCTCGGCCGCGGCGCCGACTACGCGTGGTCGGCGACCTCGGCCGGCAGCGACCTGGTCGACCAGCGGCTGGAGAAGATCTGCAACCCCAACGGCGGCACGCCCGACGCGCACGGCACGTACTACCCGTACAAGGGCAAGTGCGTGGCCGATGACGACCGAGAACTTCGACGAGACCGCCTTCCCCAAGCCGGGCGGGGTCGGCGCGCCGGCGCAGCTCAACCACGTCGTCCACCTGACCCGGCACGGCATCGTGCAGGGCTGGACCACCGCCGGCGGCAAGCCGGTCGCCGTCGTCGTCCAGCGCTCGACCTTCAACCACGACGTCGACTCCGTCGTCGGCTTCCTCGGCTGGGGGCAGCCCGCGGTCACGCATGACGTGACGTCGTGGATGGCCAGCGCGGCCAAGATCGTGTTCACGTTCAACTGGTTCTACGTCGACAACCGCGACACCGGCTACTTCGTCAGCGGCCTCGACCCGGTCCGGCCGGCGAACGTCGACCCGAGCCTGCCGACGTGGGGGACCGGTATCTCGGAATGGCAGGGCTACCTGCCGGTCGCGCAGCACGTGCACGAGATCAACCCGCCGACCGGGTACTTCGTCAGCTGGAACAACAAGCCGGCACCGCAGTTCGGCGCGGCCGACGACCTGTACGGGTACGGGCAGATCTACCGCTCGGTCATGCTGACGACCCAGCTGGACAAGCAGCTGGCCGCCCACGGCGGCAAGGTCACCCGGGCGCAGGTCGTGCAGGCCATGGAGACCGCGGCCTCGCAGGACCTCGACGGCGTGACCGTCGTCCCCCTGCTGCTGAGGTTGCTGTCCGGGCGCACCGAGCCGCCGGGCGTGAGCGCGATGCTCGACCAGCTGCGGACCTGGGTCGCCGACGGGGCGCACCGGCACAAGGGCGCGCCGGGCGACACCCAGTACGCGCACGCCGCCGCGGTCGCGATCGCCGACGAGCTCATCCCGAACCTCATCGAGGCCCTCTACGACCCGATCCTCAAGGACGGCGGCCTGGGTGCGGCCGGCTCGCCCGGCGGTGCGCGTGACCGCGGCCTACAAGGCGCTGCCGATGCAGTTCGTGAACACCCCGAACTCGGGCGGGGCCCACCTCGGCAGCGCCTACGACAGCGGCTACGAGAGCTATCTCGTCGCGACGCTGCAGCAGCTGCTGGGCCAGCACCCGGCCGACGGGTTCGGGTCCGCGATCACCTCGCGGGAGTGCACCGGCGGCCCGTCGACCTGCCCGGGCGGCGATCGACGCGGCGTTGACCAAGACCTACGACGCCCTCGTCACCGCCAACGGGTCGTCGACGGTCTCGTCGTGGACGGCGTCGACGGACTCCAAGGCGGCCAAGCAGACGATGCCGGTCTACGACGCGATCCACCTGCGCGCCCTGGGCATCGTCGGCCCAGCCCGACCTCGACTGGCAGAACCGGCCGACGTTCCAGCAGGTCATCGAGTTCTACCGGCACCGGCCGCGCTCGACCGACCCGTCCGACCCGTCCGGCGCGGCGCCGGCCGCCGCGCGCCGTCCGGCGAACGCGCTGCCGACCGGCGTGCCGGCCGGCGGCCCCGACCGCGGCGCCGCACCGGGGCCGCTCGGCCTCATGCTGCTGGGACTGCTCGTGGCGTCGGCCGGAGCGGTGGCCCTGCAGGCCCGCCGCCGTCGCCGTCCGGCCGGCTAGCCGCGGCAACGCCCGTCCGCCCCGCCACCGGTCAGATGAGGCCGTCCTGCACGGCGCGCATCGTGGCGGCGGCCCGGTTCGTGACACCCAACTTCGTGTAGATGTGCTCGACGTGGTTGCCCGCGGTCTTGGGCGTGATGCCCAACTTCCGGGCGATGACCTTGTTGGGCAGTCCCTGGGTCAGCAACCGCAGCACGTCCGTCTCGCGGACGGTGAGGGCCGCCGTCGAGTTCGCACGGGGCCGGGCCGTCGTCTGTCCTGCGGCGACCAGCACGGCGTCGACGGCCAGCTGGTCCAGCCGCCCGTCCCGCGCGTCGGCCCGGAGCTCCTGTGCGGCGGCATCGGCGCCCAGCGCGGCTCGATAGGGACGGTGCTGCGTCATCGCGTGGTAGGCGTCGGCGGCCGCGAGCACCCGGGCCGGCATCGAGAGCATGGGCCCGCCCAGCGCCCGGTGGTAGCCGGTGCCGTCCATCCGTTCATGGTGCGTCGCCGCGAGCAGCCCGATGCGGCGCAGGGGCTCGGGCCGCGCGAAGATCCGGTCGACGTAGTAGACGTGCATGCGCATGCGCTCGGCCTCACGGCTGTTGAGCGGTCCGGGCTTGTCCCACACCGCGCCCGGCACGCCGAACCGGCCGAGGTCGTGCACCAACGCGGCCCGGCGTGCCAGTTGCACCTCGGCATCGGACACTCGCAGCTGCTTCAGCGCGCCGGTGACGAGATCGGCCGTCCCCCGGCTGTGGCCGGCGAAGTACGGGCAGCGCAGGTCGCAGAAGTCGCCGATCGCCTCGAGCACGCGGTCGAGCTGCGCATCGCTCAGCGGCGCTCGCTCGACCGGTTCGGCGTCGAGGATCTCCTGAGCGGCGTCGTCGTTGATGCCCGCGAACAGCGCGCTCGGGTCACGTTGCACCGCGGCGGCGATGTCGGGGTCGAAATGCGTTCCGCGCCGGGAGCGCACCATCGCGACCGCGCCCTCGACGCCCGCGGTGCGTTCGTAGACCTCGCAGGCCTCGGCGACGTGCGCGATCCGCGCGGACAGGGCGAGCTCGTCGCCCCCCACGCCGGTCGGCACCCCCTTGCCGTCCCAACGGGCGTAGGACTGCTCCACGCCGGCCCGCACCTCGGGACCCATCCCCAAACGATCGGCGAGCTCGCCGGCCACCGAGCAGTGGTTGGCCATCTGCTCGACCATCGCCGAACCGGTGCGGAGCACCGTGGCCAGCCGGCGGGCCCGGTTCACCGGGGACGTGCCGGCCCCGGCGCGGCGCAGGAGGAAGAGCGCGGCCGGCAGGCCGGCGAGGTCCACCCGGATGGCGCGGGCCCGGAAGTCGATGTCGTCCCCGAACAGCGCCGCGGCCTCGTTGCCGTACACCGGGCAGCCGACGTAGGTCAGGAGGCTGACGTCGTACAGCGCCGCGAGGTCGGCCTGGGTCAAGCCCAACCGCCCGCCGATCCGCATGCTGATCCGGGCGGCGCGCACCATGTGCTCGGCCGGTTGTCCCAGGCCGAGGTCGGTCGCGGTCGACAACGCAACCAGCACCTCGCTCAGCCGCACGCCTGAGTCGGGCATGGCGCACATCGTATGACCCGTCCGAGGCCGGACTGCGGCCCGAGGCGAATGCCTCATGACGACCGCCCCGTTCTTCGCGGCCTCACCAATGAGGGACGACATGAACAAGTACGTCATCGAGCGGACCGTCCGGCGCCGCGCATGGACAGGCCGGTTGCCGCATCTAGGTATTCCTCGCAGGGTCGAATCAGTGGTGCACCAAGCCGCACCACAGCGATCGGGTATCGCGAATGATCATCGAACGAAGTACGTCATTCCGACGCCGTGCAGACGGTGACGCCCGATGAGCGCGATACAAGGCAGCGATCAGCCTGACGACCGGGCTCGAGGACCCCGAGAGGGTGACCGTCGCGTTGCTCGTCGCGGTCGGCGCCGCCGAAACGGGTCGCGCCACGCTGATGTTCCTGACCAAGGAAGCGGTACGCCTCGCGACCCACGGCGTCGCCGTGGGGGTGGCGTGTGACGGCTGCCCGGCCATCGACGACCTGATGAAGCGCTACGTCGCCGCCGGCGGTGAACTGCTCGTCTGCCCGATCTGCTTCAACGCGCGGCAGATGGATGAGGCCGGCCTGGTCGACAACGCCCGGCTCGGCGGCACCGTCCCGATGTGGGAGTGGATCGGCGACGGGGCGACGACCTTCAGCTACTGACCGGGCTGAACCGCAGCGCTGCTGAGCCCGTAACCGTGTTGTGGCACCGCTGCGTGGCACCCCGATCCAGGCGACGCCGCCGGCCCCCGAGGCGACGAGCGCGAAGCGCGTTGCCGGGCTCGACGGGATCCGCGGCCTGGCTGCGCTCTTCGTCGTGGTGAACCACATCTTCCTGCGCGCGTGGCCCGGCTACCCGGCCGATCGCGCTCCGCTCTGGGCCACGCCGTTCATCTACGGACGCTTCGCCGTGGTCGTGTTCATCGTGCTGTCCGGCTTCTCGCTGTCACTCGCGCCCGCGCGGTCCGGGTGGCAGCTGGATCGGTCACGACGTTCGCCCGGCGCCGGGCCTGGCGCATCCTCCCGCCCTACTGGGCCGCTCTGGGTTCAGCCTGCTGATGACGTGGTGCGTGCTCGCGCAACCCGGCTGGGCCCGGCCCGACGGGAAGTCGGTCGTCGTCTACGGGCTGCTGGTGCAGGACCTCGTGCCCGCCGGCACACCGAACCGCGCCTTCTGGTCGATCGCCGTCGAGGTGCAGCTCTACGTCCTGCTGCCGCTGCTGCTCCTGCTCGTCCGGCGCGTGAGCGCGATCGTGATGGTCGCCCTGGTGACGGCGGTGGTCATGACCGTCGGCGTCCTGGGCGCCGCATCTGGCGGTCATGAACGTCGCCCTGGTCATGCTGACGCCCGAGCTGGCCGCGCTGTTCGCGATCGGCGTGCTGGCCGCCGGCATCGTCTCGGCGGCCGACCGCACCCGCTCGCGCCCCTGGGCCTGGCTGGCCCTGGCGGCGTCGGCTCCCGTCGTCACGCTGATCGTCGTCCGGGCTCCGTCTGGACGATCACCCACCTGTTCTGGGTCGACCTCGCCTGGGGTCCGGCAATCGGCTGCCTCCTGGCCGCGGTCGCCACCGCACGCCCGCGCCGCCTGATCGGTGTGCTCGACGCCTGGCCGCTGCGCCGCCTCGGACGCGTTCTCCTACAGCCTGTACCTCACCCACGCGCCCATCGTGATCGCCGTCGCGTACGGGCTGGTGCTCGGCCGGGTCGCCGCCGGGACACCGACGTTCCTCGTGCTCTGCGCGATCCTGCTGCCCGCGACGGTGGGCTTCGCTCGCGTGTTCGCGGCCGTGTTCGAGATCCCGTTCCAACGCCGCCGGGCCGGCCGCGACTCAGCGCGACGCGGCGGGACGTCCGACCAGCATCGACTGCAGCAGGGCTGGTTCGAAGTCCTGTGCCGTCTCCGGGTCGAGTTGGGCGCCGAGGCCGTCCAGCACCCGGGTGAAGAACGACCGGGCGGCGGCGGCGAACACCACGTCGGCGACGTCGCCGGCGCTGAGGCCGATGTCGCGCAGCTCGTCGACGTCCTGTTGCGTGATCGTCTCGGCCGAGGCGGCGACCTTGGCGGCGAAGCGATAGATGAGCCGGTCCTGCGGGCTGAGCAAGCCACCGGTTGGATCCTGGGCGAGCAGCTCCAGGGTCGTTTCGTCGCCGCAGATCTTCTTCATGAACTGCGAGTGCGCGACCGTGCAGTAGGTGGAGTGCAGCGCGCGGGCGGCGGCGATCGTCGCGAGTTCGAACCGGCGCCGGTCCATGCCGTTGCGGATGGCGGCGTTCAGCGTGTTCCACGCTTGCGCGATGTCGGGACGTGTGGAGAAGGCGCCGGCGTAGTTCGGCAGGAATCCCCAGGCGGCCCGCTGCTTCTCGTAGTAGTCGGCGAGGGCGCCGGTCGCTGCGTCCTCCGCGACGGGAGTGATGAACATCCGGCCAGTCTCTTCCGGCGGGCGCCGTCACGCCAGTGCCGGATTTCGGGGCCCGGGCCGTCGCGCTCGCGCACACCGCGCCCCTATCATTCGACCGCCAGGCCGCCCACAGGGGGCCGCGGGGGCTGGAGGCCGGATGTCGGTGCTGAAGGCGGTCCGGGCTCGTCTCGGCGTCGGTGCTCGCCGCGTTACTGCTGGCCGGGTGGCTGGCGCCGCTGGCGGCGGCAGCGCGCACCGCGCCGAAGCCGAACCCGACAGCTCCGCCGACGCTGTGCAACTCGAGCGGCGCGCGCGCCGGGTCCGAGATCATCCGCCAGGCCGACCGCCTGGCCGGGACCGGCAAGACCGCCTCCGCGGCGCAGCACCTGTACGACGTCGTGCTCGGCGACGCCCGGTCCACCCCTGCCGATCGCGACTGCGCCGCCCGCGGGTTGGCCGTGCTGGCGACGGCGCCGGTCGCGGCCGCCCGTCGGTCGGCCGGGCAGCGCGCGCAGGGCGCGTGGGATGCGTTCTACGCGTCGTGGGTCTCGCCGGCCGTCGGCTACGGGGTCCCGGCGCTGGTGGTCTTCGCGTTGCTGCTGGCCGCTGCCCGCGTGATGACGTCGTGGACCCCGCGCAGGGTCATCGGTCCGCGATCGCGCGGGCTCGCCACGCGCATCATGCTCAAGCTGGCCTATGCCGCGGCGGTCCTCGGGGCCGCGCTGTCCGCCCTCGGCCTGACGGTCGGGTTGGCCTGGGCGTCCGAACACCATCCCCAGGCCGCCGGGCGCCTCGAGTTCACCATCGGGTGGGCGCTGGTCGGCATGGTGCTCGTGGCCGCCGGCGTGGCCTGGGCCTGGCTGGCCTGGGCCCGCGCCCGGACGCCCCACCGGTTCAAGCGCTGGCCGATCGTGCTGGCCGCCGTCGCCGCGCTGGCCGCGTGCCTCGGCCCGTCGGCCGGCACTGCGGCCTTCGCCGCCCGGTTCGACGCGCCCGACCACGACGTCGCGGCCGGCGAGCTGATCGCGACGGCCGTACCGCTGGCGGTGGTGGCGATCACGGTGGTGGCCTGGCTGCGCGGGACGAGCCTGGGGGTGCGCCTGCGCGGTCACAACGCCAAGGGCGACGACGACGCCGGGCTGGCCCAGCAGGTGCTCACCAAGCTGCAGGCGATCGGTGCCCACAAGCCGCGCGGCATCCAGACGGTGCAGCAGACCGACGTGTCCTCGCTGTCCGGATCGGCGCTGGCGCTGCTGCCCGACGGCACCCTGTCGAAGGCGATCGCCTTCCTGGTCCAGCTCTTCCAGCCGGCGACGCCGTGGTCGATCGACGTCGCCGACTGCGGTGACGGCGGCTTCAGCGTGGTCGTCGCCCGCAACGGCTCGATCGTCGACTCCTCGGTGATCCGCGCCGAGCGGCTCGGCTTCGCGGTGACCGCGGCGGCCCCGGCCGGCGGTCAGGCGACGGGCGCCGACGCCGCGCCCGCCCTCGACAAACGGCAGATCGCCCTGTGCACCGCGTCGGCCGCCTACGCCCTGGTGACACTGGCCGACTACAACCATCACCTCTCCGACGGCCTGTGCGGCGCGACGAAGTGGCCGTCGGTGGCCGCCCAGGCGATCGCCACCGATCCGTCGGTGACCGTCGACGAGGACGCGAAGCGCCGCCTGCTGTCCTACGCAGTCGCCCTCGACTCGGCCAACCTGACCGCCCGGGCCGCCTTCCTGCTGGCGGTCTACCGGGCGCGGGGGGCCGGGCATCGCGAGACCGTCGACTACGCGGCGCGCTCGGAGGCCCTGCTCGAGGTGCTCGACAAGCCGCATCGACGAGGGGCACCGCGGTTACGGCGCCCTGCACCTGCGGTTGCTGTTCAACCTCGTCGTCGCGTACGGCAACATCTCGCTGATCTGCCGGCGCGAGCTGGTCACCCCGGCCGCGCGCGATCCCGACACGGCCGCGAGCGGGGACGAGTTGCAGGCCGAGTGCAGCGACGCGGAGGCCGCCGCGACCCGCCACGCGCAGGAGTTGCGGACCCGGCTCGCCGCGGTCGGGCCGGACCTGGTCGCGCTGCGCGAGGAGATGCAGCTCGCGTTCACCGCGGTGGAGGGGTTGATCGGGCACGGCCCGGCCGACGACCCGGCGAACTACGACGAGCACGCCTCGGCCGCCGAACTGCCCGGGAACACGATGCTCGCGCTGTTCGAGCAGGCCTGCCTCGACCTGACCCGGGGCCGCATCCATGCCGCCCTGTGGAACCTGACGATCGTGACGCAGTCGCCCGGCAACCGGGAGTGGGCCCGGCAGGACGAGTCGATGTCGCGGCTGTGGACCGAGGTCGACAGCGCCCCGGCCCGGCGGGCATCGCTGGCCTACAAGCAGATGGTCGGTGTGCCCGGCCCGGCGACGTTCGTCGACCTGGACGGTTTCGCGGACTACCGCAGCCGACCTGCAGCGCCGGCGGCTTCACCGACCCGGCCGAGTTCGGCACCCGGCGCTTCGCGCAGGCGGTGACCCAGCTCGGCGTCAGCGCCAACCTGCTGGCCGAGTGGCGCGGGCTGGCCGAGCTCTACCTGCACGTCGAAGGCCGGCGCGGTGCGGACGTCCAGCCGTCGACCCCGGAGATCGTGCACGCCCTCGGCCGGGTCGGCGTCCGCACCGTCGACCAGCTGCTCGTGCGGACCGCCGACGACGAGCAGCTCGACGCCCTGCACTGGAAGCTGATCGTCGCCGCACAGGGCTACGCGTTCACGATCCCGCCGCGAGGCGCACTGCAGCGCTGGCGCGACCCGCAGCCGGCCTGAGTCGAGCGGTCAGAGCACCTGGCGACAGCACCTGGGCGAGCAGGGCGACCGCGGCCGGGTAGGCCCGCTCGGTCGGTCGGGAGAAGCCGATCAGCACCCCCTGCGCCCGACCGGCCGGGTCGTGCCAGTGCTCGCTCAGGCCCTCCAGGGCGAGACCCTGTGCCGCCGCGGCCTCGACGACCTCGGCCTCGGTCGGGCCGCCGGCCGGCAGCCACAGCGGCGCCTGCAGGCCGGCCGGGATGCCGGCGTCGAGACCGGAGCCGATCTGCTCCAGCGCCTGGCGCAGCAGGTCGCGCCGCCGCCGGTAGCGCAGGCGCATCGTGCGGATGTGCCGGTCGTAGCCGTGGCTGGTGATCATCTCCGCCAGCGTCAGCTGGGTGATCGTGGGCGCACTCAGGTCGTGCGCAGCTTCACCCGCGTCAAGGGGGCGATCAGCCGCTCAGGCGCGACCAGCCAGCCGAGGCGCAGGCCGGGCGCGAGCGTCTTGGAGGCGGTGCCGACGTAGATCACCTGATCAGGCGCGGTGCCCTGCAGCGCGCCGATCGGTTGCCGCTCGTAGCGGAACTCACCGTCGTAGTCGTCCTCGACGTCAGCGCGTTCGCCTCGCGGGCCCAGGCCGTCAGGGCCCGGCGGCGCGACGGGTGCAACGTCACGCCGGTTGGGTACTGGTGCGCCGGGGTCACGACGACGCCGGCCAGCAGCTCACCGCGCCGCGAGCGATTCGGTGCACAGCCCCCGGTCGTCGACGGGGATGCCGACGACGCGGTGACCGGCCTGCGTCACGACCGGTCGGTGCATGGCGAAGCCCGGGTCCTCCATCCCGATCACCCGGCCCGAGGCGGCCAATGCGCTGGCGACCAGGGCCAGCGCCTGCGTGGCGCCGGAGGTGATCATGATCTGCTCGGGAACCGCCTGCACGCCGCGCGCGCCGGCCGAGGTACGCGGCCAGCGCCGTGCGCAGCTCGATGCGCCCCCGGATGTCGCCGTAGCCGAACGCGCTGGGCGAGGTGTGGCTCAGCGCGCGCCGGGTGCAGCGCGTCCAGGCCGCGATCGGGAACGACGCCACGTCCGGCGTGCCCGGGCGCAGGTCGAGCGGGGCCGGGCCCGGCGCCGCGGTTCAGCGGGCCGGAGCCGGCACCGGTCCCAGGTCGGCCACCATCGTGCCGGCGCCGGGCCGGCTGACCAGGTAGCCCTCGGCGACGAGCTGGTCGTACACGGCCACGACCGTGCCGCGCGCGACGCCGAGATCGGCGGCCAGCGTGCGCGTGGAGGGCAGCCGGGTTCCGGCCACCAGCCGCCGGGTCTGGACGGCCGTGCGCAGCCCGTTCTCCAGGCTCGCCCGCTGCGCGCCGGACGCGGTGTCGACATGCAGATCGACTCCGAAATTGGTCCACGGAATCGTCATCGGATTGGACCTTACCGCTGCTCCACCGCCGCCCTAGCGTGGCCTGCGTGGTTGCGCCCTCGTCGATGTCGCGCGCGCGCACCCGTCCGCGCGTCGAGCTGCCCTGCCATCAGGCCGACCCGGAGCTCTGGTTCGCCGAGTCCTCGGTCGAGCTGGAACGGGCCAAGATGCTGTGCCGGCCGTGCCCGGTGCGCTCGGAATGCCTCAGCGCCGCGCTGCTGCGCCGCGAACCGTGCGGCGTGTGGGGCGGCGAGATCCTGCTGGCCGGGCAGGTGGTCGCGCACAAACGGGGTCGCGGGCGTCCCCGCAAGATCGATGCCGCCCCGGCGGCCGAGCCCTTGCCGTCCCGCCGCTCGGCCTGAGGGCGGGACGGCCCGGCCACCGGTGGTGACCGCCGTGGCGGGTCAGCCCTCGGCGTCGTCCAGGGCCGCGGCCACCCGGCGGTGCGCCTCCCAGATCGCCTCGGGCAGGTTCGGCGAACTGCTCCAGGTGCTCCTGCCGGTGCTGCATCTCCTGGCGCCACCGCGGGATGTCGAGGGACAGGATCGTCTTGAGGTCCTCGGGCGTGATGTCGACGCCGTCGAGGTTGAGCTCGTCCTCGGTCGGGATGATGCCGACCGGCGTGTCCCGCCCGGTGACCTCGCCGTTCTTGAACTGCATCAGCCACAGCAGCGGGCGCAGGTTCTGCTGGTAGCCCGGCCACAGGAAGTGGCCGTCGTCGGGATCGCGCTGGAACCAGTTGACGTGGGCGAACAGCGGCTGGTCCTTCGCCGCACCGATGACCTTGAGCCAGTGCTCGGCGTAGCGGCCCTCGGGGTAGGACATGAACGGGCGCATCGACATGGGGTCGTAGCGCAGCTGGCCCTCGACCCCCTCCGCGGCCGACGTGGCCTCGGCGCCCAGCGTCAGCCCGTCGTAGACGCCCTCGGCCAGGTCGTGGATGACGCGGATGAGCGGCTCGCGGTCGCGGGTGCGGCCACCGAAGATGATCGCGTCGATCGGGACGCCGTGCGGGTCCTCGGTGTCGGGGGCGATGTTCGGGACGTTGGCCAGGGTCGTGGTGAACCGGCTGTTCGGGTGCGCCCACGGCTCGTCGCTGCCGGCCGGGCGCTCGGCGATGAGCTGCCCCTTCCAGTCACGCCACCCGTCCAGGTCGGCCGGCGGCTGCGGCGTCTTGCCCTCCCACCACACCTCCTGCGTCTTCTCGTTGTAGGCGACGTTGGTGAAGATCGCCTGCGTGCCCTCGGCGACCGAGCGCAGCGCCGTCGGGTTCGTGTTCTCGTTGGTGTCCTTGGCGACGCCGAAGACCCCGAACTCGGGGTTCATGCCGTAGAGCTTGCCGTCCTCCGGATCGACCCACAGCCAGGCGATGTCGTCGCCGTAGAAGGTGACGCGGTATCGGTCGCCCAGCGCGTCGGGGGCCAGCATCATGGCCAGGTTGGTCTTGCCCGAGGCGCTCGGGAAGCCGCCGCAGATGTGGTAGGCCTGACCGGTCTGCTTGTCCTGGATGCCGATGAGCATGAACTGCTCGGCCAGGAACGAGTCGGACGCCCATCCGTCGTAGGCGGCCTGGCGCAGGCCGTGGGCGATCTTGCCCAGCAGGGCGTTGCCGCCGTAGGACGAACCGAAGTGCAGGATCGTGCGCTCGTCGGCGACGGTGACGAAGTAGCGCTGGTCGTCGTCGGTGCCCTGGCCGAGGTTCTCGAGGTCGCCGGTCACGTGGACGGCGCGCACGAAGCTGTCGGGGTCGTGCAGGTTCTCGATGTGCTGCACGCCGACGCGGGCCATGCGGATCATGTGCAGCACGACGGTGCGGGTGTCGGTCAGCTCGACGCCGGCGGCGTAGCGCTCGAGGGGCGAGCCGGGCGGAGCCATCAGGTACGGGACGACGTACATGGTCTTGCCGGCCGAGGCGCCGCGCATCTGCTGCTCGAGCAGCGGCTTCATCTCGGCGGCCGGGCGCCAGTTGTTGTAGACGCCCTTGTCGTCGGGGTTGTTGGTGGCGACGATGGTGCGTTCCTCGGAGCGCGCGGTGTCCTTCTCGTAGCTGCGCGAGTAGTAGAGCCCGTCCCCGGCCGGCTCGAGCTCCCCGGCGTCCAGCGCCTCCTGGATGAGCCGGGCGTCGTCGCCGGCCCCCACGACCTCGACCCGCTCGGCGCCGGTCAGGTCGGCCCAGTACTTCACGTACTCGCGCACGTGCGGGTTGTTCAGCCCCGCGTCGTCCAGAGCCTTCTCCACGTCTGCCATCGTTGTTGTGCGTCCCTTCGGATCGGCCGGTGCCATGACCTTATGCAGTCGCGATCCGGCGCTCTCGGCCCGGTGCTCTGAATACCCAGGTGGGGACGACGCCATTCGGCGCCGGGTGGGCAGGATGGTTGTGTTGGTCACCGCCGAAGTGAGGATTCGCACCGATGGACACCCTGGATCAGTACGTCGCCGCCGACGACCGCTACGAGCACGGCAACTACCGCCGGGTCGGCGCCAGCGGGTTGCAGCTGCCGGCCGTCTCGCTCGGGTTGTGGCACAACTTCGGTGACGACAAGCCGTTGCAGACGCAGCGTGACATCCTGCGCCGCGCCTTCGACCTCGGCGTCAGCCATTTCGACCTGGCCAACAACTACGGGCCCCCTACGGCAGTGCCGAGATCAACTTCGGCCGCATCATGCGTGAGGACTTCGCCCGCCACCGCGGGGAACTGGTCATCTCGACCAAGGCCGGCTGGGACATGTGGCCCGGCCCGTACGGCGATCTCGGCTCGCGCAAGTACCTGCTGGACTCGCTCGACCAGTCACTGACCCGCATGGGCCTGGACCACGTCGACATCTTCTACCACCACCGCTTCGACCCGGACACGCCGCTCGAGGAGACCATGGGCGCGCTCGACACCGCCGTGCGCCAGGGCAAGGCGCGCTACGTCGGCATCTCCTCCTACTCGGCCGAGCGCACCCGCGCCGCGGTCGCGATCCTGCGCGAGCTCGGGACGCCGCTGCTGATCCATCAGCCGTCGTACTCGATCCTGAACCGCTGGGTCGAGGAGGGCCTGCTCGACACCCTCGGCGACCTGGGCGTCGGGTGCATCGCGTTCTCGCCGCTCGCGCAGGGTCTGCTGACCGATCGCTACCTCGACTCGGTCCCGGCCGACTCGCGCGCGGCGGCCGGCAAGTCGCTCGACCCGGACATGCTGAGCCAGGAGAACCTGGACAGCATCCGGGCGCTCAACGAGCTGGCGCAGCAGCGCGGGCAGACGCTCGCGCAGATGGCGATCGCGTGGGTGCTGCGCGACCCCCGCGTCACGTCGGCGCTCATCGGCGCGTCGAGCGTCGCGCAACTGGAGAGCAGCCTGGCCGCCACCGACGCGCCCGACTTCACCGACGACGAGCTGGCGACCATCGACTCGCACAGCGTCAGCGGCACGGTCAACCTGTGGGAGGGGCCGAGCCGGGCCTGACCTGCTTCGGCGGCAGCGAGCGGGCGTAGGCCAGGCCGAGGCCGACCCAGCGGTTGAGCTCGTCGTCGGCCGTCGCGGCGTCGACGTGGACGTGCAGCCAGCCGTCCATGGCCCGGCCGCGCATCACGAACCGCTCGGCCCGTGGGTCGGTCACGAGCTCGTCGGTGCGGGCCGGGTCGCAGCGCAGCAGCAGGCCGCCCCGGCCGCTGGCGCTGACGGCCAGGTTGCCGTTGATCAGGAAGGCGAGCCCGCCGAACATGCGCTGCTCGCGCAGCCCGTCCGGATGCTGCAGCGACTCGCGCACGCGCTCGGCGAGCACCTCGTCGTAAGCCATGGCCTCGAGTATCCGGCCCGGTCCGACAACGGCTCCCGCCCGTCACTCGCCGGGCACGGGGGAGCCAGTGCGACGGTCGGGTGAGGTGCTCCGGGATGCGGGTGTCGGCGTCGCCCTGCGCGGCCTGGACCTGGGCCTGGGTCAGGAACAGGCAGCCGGACAGGTCGGCGCCGCGCAGATCGGCGTCGCGCAGGTCGGCCCCGAACAGGTCGGCCCCGCGCAGGTCGGCCTGCGCGCAGGTCGGCCCGGATCAGGTAGGCGCCGTGCAGGTCGAGCCGCCGCAGATCGCTACCCCGCAGGTCCTGGCCCATCAGGTCGGCGTCACGGCGCGACGGTCCGGGTGCAGGGTGCCGGGCCAGCTCGCTGACCCGCGCGAGCACCGGCGCCGCCGCTGCGCGTTGGGCCGCGACGTCGACGCGCAGCAACTCCTCCGGCGTGAGGTAGGTGAGGCGTTCGACCTCGGCCAGCAACTGCTCGACGTCCGGGCGCACCTCGGCTGCGGCCGGGACCGCGGCGGCCTCGACCAGGTAGGCGAGGATCTCGTGCAGCTGCCGTACGACCGGGAAGACGACGATCAGCCAGCGGGCGGTCTTCGGGTCGCTGCGCCACTCGCGGCCGCTGAAGGTCACCTGCGAGACCTTCTGGCCCGCGCCCTGGCAGTCGTAGACGTCGCAGCCGGACATCCCGCGCGTACGCAGGTCGGCGTGGATGGAGCAACGGCGGTCGGCAGCGAGATGCCGGCACGGGGTACCGGCCGGCTTGCTGAACGCGAAGTCCGCGGACGCGTCGAAGCGCAGCACCACGCAGCACAGCCCGACGCAGCGGGAACAGTCGGCGCGCAGGTCCGGGCGTGCGGGCGGCGGCTCGTCCGGGGGCCGGTCGTGGGACGCGTCCGGGCCGCCTGCGCTCACCACACCCTCCGTCCGCGTGCGCCGTTGGCTACGGTCGCAATCATGCCGGAGTTCGTCGTGCCGCTGGACGTGATGGTTCGGTGGGAGCCGAACACCCCGCATGCCGTGCTGCTGGTCGACGACACCGGCCGCACCGTCCTGGCCCTCGAGCCGCACCCCGACGACGCCGACCGGCGCTGCGTGGTGCTCACCTGGCAGGGGAGCCGGTCGGCGACGATGAGCGGGCCCAGCGAGTACGCGGTGGCCGGGCACCGCCTGTGGGACAGGGGCTTGCGCGACGTCGCCTGGGTCGGCTCGGTCCAGGGCAGCGCCCTGATCGGAGACCTCGAGGCCGGCCCGGCGCGCCGCGAACCGTTCCGCTCGCTGGCCCACCACATCGTGCTGCTGGACAACTGCACCGTCGAGGTCGTGGCCGAACTGCTCGTCGTCACCCGGTTGCCGGGGACGACGGCCGCGAGCGCCGCGGCCGCGTTGCAGTCGGCCTAGCGCCGCCGCGCCGCACTCGGCCATGGCCGCAGTGAGCGTCGTCGCCCTGGCGCGCACGACGCCGGGGCCGCGACTAAATTGCCGAGGATGACAGCCGTGGCGCAGCAGGCGCGCACCAAGACGAGGGACGCGGTCCGCCCGATGGTCCGCTGGGGCCTGGGGCACCTGGTCCCGCGCACGGTCATGTGGGCCGCGGCCCGCAAGGGCGACCTGCAGGGACGGCTGATCAGCGCCGGCCGCGGCGGCGACCCGTTCCCGATCTTCGAGGAGATGCGGGCCGCCGGCCCGCTCTACCGCGGGCGCTTCGCCTTCGTGTCGACCTCGCTGCCGACCGTGCGCGACGTGCTGGGCAGCAACGACTTCCGGGCCGGCTTCGACAGCTCGCAGCTGAGCGGCGCCGTCGGCCGGGCCTTCGCCTGGGCGGCCGAGACCGGTTTCGTCGGCCCGCTCGAGCCGCCGTCGCTGCTGGTGACCGAGCCGCCGGACCACACCCGGTACCGCAAGCTGGTCACCCGCGTGTTCAGCGTGCGGGCGGTCGAGAAGTTGCGGCACCGGACCGAGGAGATCGCGGCCGAGCTGCTCGACGGGCTGGACGCCGATTCACCGACCGACCTCATCGAGGCCTACTGCACGATGCTGCCGGTGACCGTGATCGCCGAGATCCTCGGCGTGCCGGTCAGCGAACGCCGCCGCATCCTCGCGTTCGGCGGTGCGGCCGCGCCCAGCCTCGACCTCGGGCTGTCGTGGCACCAGTTCCGCCGGGTCGAGACGGCGCTGGCCGACTTCGACGCGTGGTTGGGCGAGCACCTGCAGCGGCTGCGGACCAACCCGGGGGACGACCTGCTCAGCCAGTTGGTGGCCGCGCGCGAGGACGGCGTCGGCCTGGACGAGCGGGAGCTCAAGGCCACCGCCGGGCTCGTGCTCGCCGCCGGCTTCGAGACGACGGTGAACCTGCTCGGCAACGGCGTCGCGCTGTTGCGCGATCACCCGGAGCAGCTCGAGCAGCTCAGCGCCGAGCCGGCCCTGTGGCCCAACGCCGTCGAGGAGGTGCTGCGCGTCGACCCGCCGGTCCTGCTGACCGGCCGGACCGCGTTGCGCGACACCGTGGTCGCCGGCACGCGCGTCCCGAAGGGCACGCTGATCACGACGGTGCTGGCGGCCGCGAACCGCGACCCGGAGGTCTTCACCGATCCCGCGCGCTTCGACGTGCGCCGGGCGAACGCCAAGGACCACGTCTCGTTCTCGGCCGGCCGGCACTTCTGCCTCGGGGCCGCGCTGGCCCGGATGGAAGGTGAGGTCGGGCTGCGCACGCTGTTCGAGCGCTACCCCGACCTGCGCACGCTGCCCGGAGCGCGGCGACGCGAGACCCGCATCCTGCGCGGCTACGCCACGCTCCCGGTGCGACTGGGGCCGCGGGTGGTGCTGCCGGCGGCGAGCGCGCCCGCGTCCTGACCGCTGGCGGCCGCCGCGGTTACGGCAGCTTCGGCAGCGTCGGCAGGGTGATCGACGGCAGCGGCAGGGGCAGCTTGGTCTTGCTCGGCGTGGGCAGCTTGACCGGCAGCGTCGGCAGGATCTGCTTGTGCGGCGTGGTCGCGGCCGGGACCGGTGCCGGGTTGCCCCCGCCACCGCCGCCCGCGCTCGGGTGGGCCGGCTTGCCGGCGGCCGGGGCCGGAGCCGGCTGGCCCTTGTGCGCCGCCGCGGAGCTGTGCCGGGCCGGCTTGGCCGCGGCCGCGCGCGACGCGGTGGTGGAGTCCGCGGCCTGGGGGGCCGGTGCGGCGCCGCCGCCCGCCCCGCCGGTCGGGATGACGGCGTTGGGGTCCGGCGGTGCGACGGCCGGGAACCGGTGCCCGTGCTTCTCGTAGTACGAGTACACGTAGCGGACCGCCTGGTCGGCGATGCCCATGAAGCGCAGGTAGGCGCCGTTGTTGTAGGTCGACCACGGCGTCCAGTTGGTGCAGCCGGACGAGATGACGTACATGGCGGCGGCGTTCTTCGCGGCGTTCTGGTTCGCGACCGAGTCGCGCAGCCCGCCGGTGTTGCGCTCGGCCTTCAGGCCGCGGATCTGCCACAGCCCGGCCGACCAGTCCCAGGTCGGGGTCATCAGCGTGGTGTCGCCCTGCGCGCCCGGACTGCCGCCGGACTCGGCCATCGCGATGGCCGTGGCGACCGGCGCGACGTTCACCGCGCAGCCGTGCTCCAGCGCGAGCGTGGCGATGCCGGCGGGGGTCAATGTGCCGGTCGAGCCCTGGTAGACGGCGATGCCCTGGTCACCGGTCGGCGCGTTGGTGGGCGGGGTGGTCGGGGCCGGGGTGGTGCCGCTGGGCACGCCCTCGTTGCCGGTGTCGCCGGCCAGGGTCGGCGCGGGCAGCTGCCCGCGCGTGACCAGCGTGCCGACCGGCTGCAGGTAGCTCGGCCGGGTGTGCGCCTTGGCGGCGGTGTCCTTGGCCGGGGAGTCACCGGTGGAGGCCAGCGCGGCCGACGCGGCGACCGCGATCGTCAGCGCGACGATCCCCGCCGACACCGTCAGGTGGCGGCTGGTCGTGAGTGCGGCGCTGCGCTCGCGCAGGACCGTGCGTACGGATTTTCGCGATGTAGACCGGCCCTCGTCGCCCGATGTCCCCACCAACACCAGCTCCTTCGTCCCCAAGCTGATGCCCGACCTGAACACCAGCTAAACAGTTGAACGACGGCGAGTAGTCGCTGGATGCGATTTGGGCGAAGAAAAACTCGGCCGCATGGGACGCGGCAGCGGAAGCCGCAGGTCGGCCGGCAGCAGGTACTGCCCGGCGCGCATGCGCAGCATGAGCAGCACGGCGGTGATCGCGCCGAACGCCGCCAGCAGCACGGCGCACGCCAGCGCGGTCAGGCCGAGGCCGAACCGTACGGCGGCGGGCACGCCCACGGTGGCGAACACGGGACTCGCGACGATGCAGACCGCGACGAGGGCCAGCGAGAGGAACGCGTCCAGCCACATCACCGCGCGCACCGTGCGGTCGAAGCGGGACTTACCGGTCCAACCGTCATCTTTCATGGCTTCAGCCAAGCAGCGCAGTGCCGCGGCGTCGATTACCCGCGAGGTCATCGTGGCCGCGCTGCGGCAGCGCGACGGCGGTTCAGCGCGGCGGGGGGATGCAGTGCTCGACGGCGGCCACCAGGCCGGCGGCGTAGCGGCGCTTGTCGCGCAGGCTGAGCCCGACGCGGCCGGCGCTGTTGCCGCCGGCCTCGTTGTAGATCCACGGGACGTGCGACAGCAGCTGCACCATCCAGATGTTGCCGCCGGCCAGCCCGCGGGAGCCGAGGTCGTACCCGACGTTGCGGCGCAGGGTGACGCGATGGTGCTCCTCGGCCGCGCGCCACGTGCGGAAGATCCGGCCGTAGCGCGCGCTCAGCGCGGCGACGCGGGCATCGCGGAAGTGCCACCGCCGGCCGCCGGCGGTGGTGCGGTAGCTGCCGACGCTCTGGCGGTAGACGGTGTTGTTGCCGCGGCCGAAGGCGATGCCGCCGTTCGCCCCGGCCTGGTCGTGGATGCTCAGCGCGAGCGCGGCATGCGCGTGGTCGGCGATCGCGGCCCGCCGGGCGAGCGACACCCGTTGGCCGACCCGCGTCTTGGTCATGATCACCCGGTAGCCGGCCGCCTCCAGCTTGGCCTTGACCAGCTTGGCCACAGCGAACACGTCCCGCATCTCCGGCTCGTTGGGGTAGTCGGACACGTTCAGCCCGGTGCGGCGGTCGATCGCGGTGATCGTCGGGCTGTGGCCGGGGTCGATGACGATGACCGGGCGGGCGGCCCGAGCGGTGGCGGCGCCGGCCGCGACCGGCGCCACCGGGGCCGTCGCCAGCACGCACAGGGCGAGCGCGGCCGCGGCCGCGGTACGCGGTCGTGACGCAACGTGACGTGACATGCGCATACCGTAACGCGAACCTCACGTTGGACGATATGGTCCGCGGTGTCGATTTTGCGGCGTCGGTCTGCGTGTCGATTTGCGGCGTCGTCAGCTGAGCGCGAGGACCTCGATGAGGGTGCGCGCGGCCTGTCCGCCGTCCTCCAGGGCGATCGCCAGCGCGGCCGGCACGTCCAGGTCGTCGAGCAGCGCCCGCGGTACGGCGGCGACGCCGGGCGCCACACCCGGTCGGGCCGCGGCGGCGTAGAGCTGCTCGAGCGTCGCCTCGGCCTGGTCGAGCGCGCCCGGCTCGTAGGACCACGGTGCGGCCCACGGCCGGTTGAGCAGCAGCAGCCGGATGGCGCCGGGCGTGTGCTCGCGCAGCAGGTCCTCGACCAGCACGAGGTTGCCCGAGGACTTGGCCATCTTGGCGCCGTTGATCGAGACGAGGCCGGCGCGCATCCAGGCGCGGGCGAACGGGGTGACGCCGGTCGCGCCCTCCGCGAGCGCGGCCTCGCAGGCGTGGTGGGGGAAGGCCAGGTCGGCGCCGCCGCAGTGGATGTCGACGCCGGCACCGAACAGGGCGAGCACCATGGCCGCGCACTCGGCGTGCCAGCCCGGGCGGCCGTCGCCCCACGGGCTCGGCCACGACACGTCGTCGTCCGCGCCGCTGGCCTGCCACACCGTGACGTCGAGCGGGTCGTCCTTGTCGGGGTCGTCGGGATGGTCGTGGAACTCGGCCGCACGGGCCAGCGCGGTGCGGCGGTCGACACCGGCCTGGGCCGCGGCGTGGGCCGTGCGGGCGTACACCGTGCCGTTGCGCTCGTAGGCCGCGTCGCGCTCGAGCAGGGCTGCGGCCAGCTGGACGACGTGGCCGATGTGCTGGGCGGCGCTGGGGGCGAGATCGGGGGAGCGCACCTGCAGGGTGGCCATCGTCGCCTCGAACGACGCGCGCTGCAGCGTGGCCAGCATGGTGTGCGACTCGCCGCGACGGCGGGCCTCGGCGAACAGGACGTCGTCGACGTCGGTGACGTTGCGGGCCACGGTGACCTGGTGCCCGTGCCAGCGCAGGACGCGTTCGGCGGCGTCGGCCCACACGTACGTCGCGGCGTGGCCCAGGTGGGTGACGTCGTACGGAGTGATGCCGCAGACGTACATGCGGACGTGTCCGACCATCGGGTTATCCGGTGAAGTGACCCACTCACCGCAGGCGGGGACCCATACGCCGTGCTGTTCAGTTGAAAAACGCCGTTGCACCGCGGGTTCCAAACCGCAGCGCCGGTGGTTATGGCTCCCCGCCTGCGCGGGGACGACCGAGACCAAAAAACCCCTTGGCAAGCCGGTAAAAACTCGCTAAACACCGGCTTCCGGGCGTGCTGGCCGTTGCTGGCACGTCTGTGCTCGCATTCCGAAAACCCATTATGGTAGGAGACCATTCCTTTCAGGACATCCGCATCGATTCTCGAAAGGAAAGGAGACCCGTCGTCCTGGAGGAATACGAGCAGGGGCCTTCCGGCTTCGCGGACGCTCGATCCTGTCCAAGACTGCAGGCGCCCGCGCGAAACCTAAAGTTTTTCAACGGCTTAATCCATTGCCTGCATAGACGGGTGAAGACCGAATTTTGCTTTTCGCTGCTTGCTTGCGGCGGTGGCGGGATTGGGTTCGAACCTCGACACCCCGCGCCATTTGGTTCGGGAGGGCAGGCTTTTCAAATGTCGTCTTGCCCGGCGTGTCCATGGGACTTTCGTGTCTAGAGGTCAGGTTTTAGGCGGGACGATGGGTGTAACCCGGCGGTCCTGCCATCAGGCAAAGGCCGCCAAAAGGAAGAGAGAGCTTGCT
>CAVQKZ010000005.1:0-1437055 GCA_963713245.1 uncultured Actinomycetota bacterium | reverse complement strand
TGAAGCGCGGCACGATCCGCCGTCGCCGCGAGATAGATCGCCTTGACGTTGACGGCGAGGATGCGGTCGAAGTCGTCTTCGGACAGCGCTTCGAGCGGCTGCGGCACGTGGCCCATGCCGGCGTTGTAGACGAGGATGTCGACGCCGCCGAAGCGATCGACGGCGGCGGTGATCATCGCCTCGACGTCCTCGCGCTTCGATGACATCGGCGCGCACGCCGAAGGCGCCGGCGCCGAGCTTCGCGGCCGCCCGCGGGGCGCCCTCGCCGTCGCGGTCGGCGACGATCACGCGACGCCCCCTCGGCGACAAATTTCTTCGCAATGCCCTCGCCGAAGCCCGAACGCGGCGCCGGTGACGATCGCGATCCTGCCTTCGAGTCTCATGCCCTCTGTTCCGCTCTCTTTCAGCCGTGGTGGATGGCGATCGTCTTCAGCGCCGAGAAGCCGTACAGCGCCTCGAAGCCCTTTTCGCGGCCGTGGCCCGATGCTTGACGCCGCCGAACGGCAGCTCGACGCCGCCGCCGGCGCCATAATTGTTGACGAACACCTGGCCGCACGGAGCGCGCGGGCGAGGCGCATCTGCCCGGCCGCCGTCGGCGTCCAGACGCCGGCGACGAGGCCGTACTCGGTGCCGTTGGCGATCGGATCGCCTCGGCCTCGCCCTCGAAGGCGATGACCACCTGGACGGGGCCGAAGATTTCGTCCTGGGCCAGGCGTGGTCGGGCGGCACTCGGCGATCAGGGTCGGGGCGGACATAGTGTCCGCCTTGGGCGCGTCGGCGACGATCCTGCCTGCGCCGGCGAGGCGGGCCGCCGTCGCGGCCAGGCGAGGAAGCGGTCGACGATCGTCTTCTGGCGCCGCGAGATCACCGGGCCGACGTCGAGGTCGTCGGCGCCGGGCCGACCCGCAGGGCCCGGTAGCGCTCCGCCATGCGCTCCTCACTTCCTCGAATACCGGCCGCTCGACCAGAATGCGCGAGGACGCCGAACAGGTCTGGCCGGCGTTCTGGATGCCGGCGTTGACGAGGAAGGGCAGCGCGCGTCGAGGTCGGCATCGGCAAACACGATTTGCGGCGACTTGCCGCCGAGCTCGAGCGTCACCGGCACGGCGTTCGCGCCGCCGCGCTCTGCACCAGCGCGCCGGTCGCGACCGAGCCGGTGAACGACAGGTGGTTGACGCCGGGATGCGCGGCGAGCGCGGCGCCGGCTTCTTCGCCGAGGCCGGTGACGACGTTGAGCGCGCCCGCCGGCAGGCCGGCCTCGCGGCGATGCGCGCGAAGGCGAGCACGGTGAGGCACGCTTCCTCGGCGGGCTTCAGCACGCAGGCGTTGCCCATCGCCAGCGCCGCGCCGACGCTGCGGCCGACGATCTGCATCGGATAGTTCCACGGCACGATGTGGCCGGTGACGCCATGCGGCTCGCGCAGCGTCAGCGCCGTGTAGCCAGCGGGAAGGGCATCGTTTCGCCGTGCACCTTGTCGGCGGCGCCGCCGTAAAACTCGCAGTAGCGGGCCAGCGCGACCGCATCGGCGCGCGCCTGCTTGAGCGGCTTGCCGACGTCGTGCACCTCGAGCCGGGCCAGCAGCTCGACGTTGTCGAGCACCTTGCGGCCGATCGCCTGCAGGATGCGGCCGCGCTCGATGGCGCTGAGCCGCCCCACGAGCCGGCCGCG
This sequence comes from uncultured Actinomycetota bacterium, assembly GCA_963713245.1. Taxonomy (GTDB): domain Bacteria; phylum Actinomycetota; class Actinomycetes; order Mycobacteriales; family Jatrophihabitantaceae; genus CAVQKZ01. The sequence goes on along the minus strand of CAVQKZ010000005.1, from coordinate 1,435,386 downwards.
CCGTTCGAGCGAAGCGCGTGCCGCGCCGACGGCGGCGTCGATGTCGGCGGCGCCGCCGCGGCGAGGCGGGCGAGCTCGCTGCCGTCGGAAGGGTCCTCGAGCGCGATCGTTCGCGCGCCGCCGGCGGCGCGCCATTCGCCGCCGATGAGGAGGCGGTCGGTGGCGAAGGGAATCGAAATTGACGAGGCGGTCATGGCACGGCTCCGGCCGCAGGGCGGCTTTGCGCCATCATAAGAACCTCGCCGAAGCCCGCGCGCGGAGTCCACTCCATCAGCTTTTTTCTCTTCAAGCGCTTCGCGAGCCTCTGCTGACGCTGCTCGCGGCGTCGGTCGTCGTCTTCACCGTGCTCGACGTGCTGCCCGGCAACGCCGCCGAGGTGATGCTCGGCCAGAGCGCGACGCCGGAATCGGTCGCGGCGCTGTCGGCCAGCTCGGCCTCGACCGGCCGCCGCTGGTCCGCTACGGCGACTGGATGAAGGGCCTGGCCACCGGCGAGCTCGGCACCAGCATCGCCTACGACACGTCGATCGCGGCGCTCATCGGCGAACGCCTGGTCGTCACCGTGCCGCTGGCGCTGATGGCGATGGCGCTCACCACCGTGCTCGCCTTCTCGCTCGGCCTGTTCGCGGCAGCGCGGCACGGCAAGGCCGGCGACGTCGGCGTGATGAGCATCAGCCAGCTCGGCATCGCGATGCCCGAACTTCTGGTTCGCGATCCTGCTGATCTGGCTGTTCGCGGTGAAGCTGCGCTGGTTCTCGGCCGGCGGATTCCCGGGCTGGCACGAGGCCGACGGCGGCGGCATCGGGCCGGGCTGCAGGCGCTGGTGCTGCCGGCGATCGCGCTCGCGGTGGTGCAGGCTGCGATCCTCGCCCGCATCGTCCGCTCGGCCGTGCTCGACGTGCTGCGCGAAGACTTCGTGCGCACCGCCCGCGCCAAGGGCCAGTCGCCGCGCGGCGTTCTCTGGGGCCACGTGCTCCGCAACGCGATGGTGCCGGTGCTCACCGTGATGGGCCTGCAGTTCGCCAACCTGCTGACCGGCACGGTGGTGATCGAGAACGTGTTCTCGCTGCCCGGCCTCGGCCGGCTCGTCTTCCAGGCGATCGCCAACCGCGACCTGCTCGTCGTGCGCAACGTCGTCATGATGCTCGCGGCCTCGGTGGTGGTCATCAACTTCGTCGTCGACGTGCTCTACCTCGTCATCGACCCGCGCCTGCGCGCGCGGCGCTGCGTGAGCGACGCGGCGGCGGTGCCGATGGCGGCAGCGCGTCGCGCTGGCGGCGCGCCAACTTCGTGATCGGCGCAACGCTGGTCATGCTGGTCGTCGCCCTGGCGCTGCTGTCGTTCGTGTGGACGCCGTACTCCGCGACCGAGCTCGACATCCCGCACAAGCTGCAGCCACCGAGCGCGGCCCACTGGCTCGGCACCGACAGCCTCGGCCGCGACATCGTCTCGCTGCTGATCGTCGGCAGCCGCGTCTCGATCGCCGTCGGCCTGATCGCGGTCGGCATCGGCATCGCCTTCGGCGTCGCCCTCGGCCTCGTCGCCGCGGTGCAGCGCGGCTGGGTCGAAGAGGCGGTGATGCGCCTGGCCGACTTCACCTTCGCCTTCCCGGCCCTGCTCTCGGCGATCATGCTGACCGCGATCTACGGGCCCGGCCTGGTGACCTCGATCGTCGCCATCGGCATCTTCAACGTGCCGGTGTTCGCGCGCATCACGCGGGCGAGCGCGCTGGTCGTGCGCTCGCGCGAGTACGTCACCGCCGGCGCGCGCGCTCGGCAAGGGCGAGTGGCGCATCACCTTCGAGCACGTGCTGCCGAACATCGCGGCGATCCTGATCGTCCAGGCGACGATCCAGTTCGCCCTCGCCATCCTCGCCGAGGCCGGCCTCAGCTACCTCGGCCTCGGCACCCAGCCGCCGACGCCCTCGTGGGGCCGAATGCTCAATGAAGCGCAGCAGCAGCTGTTCCAGGCGCCGCAGCTCGCGGTCTATCCGGGCGTGGCGATCGCGCTCACCGTGCTCGGCCTGAATCTGATGGGCGACGGCCTGCGCGACATCTTCGATCCGCGCCTGGCGCGCAAACGCTGAAGCCGTGGGCCCGGCCGATTCGTTCGGCTGCTGCTGACAAGGTCGTGCTGAGGGCACCCCCCAGTCGCGGGGGTTGGGCCGAGGATCGACGCGAAACGTCGCGCCCGGGCTGCTTCCGGGCGCGCCGAACGGACGATTGACTAACGCTCGGCGCCGACAGTCCCGCATCGCTTCAACGACCACGGGACTTTCGCCATGCCTTCGCTCCAACGACGCTTTCGCCTCGGCTTCGTCGCCGTCACGCTCGCCGCGGCGGCGACGCTGCCGGCGCACGCCGGCTACTTCGTCGCGACCTCGGCGCAGTCGTACATCTCGGCCGAGGGCTCGACGATCTTCTACGGCTACAACTTCGACAGCCTCGGCCACCTGACGACGAACGGCTTCGCCGCCGGCGGCGGTTGCGCGCTCTCGAACTGCACCGCAACGGGTTTCGGCACCACCGACATCACCGGCCAGGCGACGTCGAGCGTCGACCAGACGCAGATGGACTCGAACAACCTGTCGCATGACGGCACGGTCGTCTTCCACACCAGCGCCAGCGCCACCGCCAGCGCCAATCTCGCGACCGGGACGCTCGGCGTCTTCGCAGGCGGCTCGCACCTCGACGTCAACGGCACCGGCGGCCAGGACGGCGGCACCGGCATCAGCGCGGCGATCGCCAACGACCTGCTGCACTTTTCGATCGCCGGCGCCAACGCGTCGACGGTGACCCTCATCGGCGTCACGTACACCATCGACGGCAGCTTCCTCGACGCCGGCCGCGGCGTCGAGGCGTTCGCGCAGGTCCAGCCGCGCCTCTACCTCGGCAACGCCAGCTTCATGGCCAGCATCGATAGCAGCGGCAACCTGGCCCCGACCGTCGACGCGAGCAGCGCCGCCAACTGGGTGAGCCTCGTCGATCGCGCCGGCGACGCCCGACCTGATCACCTTCACCGGCGTCTACGCGCTGACTGGCACCGCGATGGACCTCGGCGTGCAGGAGAACCTGAATGCGCAATGCGGCGGCGGCGACATCTGCGACTACTCGCACACCGCCCGGCTCACCTTCACGCTGCCGACGAACGTTTCGTTCACGTCCGACTCCGGCGTCTTCCTGAGCGACGGCGCGGTCGCCGCGGTACCCGAGCCGGAGACTGGCGCGCTCATGCTGGCCGGGCTGGCCGCGCTCGGCTGGACGGTACGCCGCCGGTCGGCAGCGTCCGCCCGTGCGTGACAGCGACGAAGGCTAGCGGGCGGGGAGCGTCGGCTCGGCCTCGCCGCAGCCGAGCGCGAGTCCTTCGTGCAGCGTCATGCCGAGGCCGCGCCGCCAGAGCGCCTGCCAGCGCGCCGCGCCGACCTGCACCGACACCAGGCGGCGGATCTTGTCGACGCCGCGCTCGTCGGCGGCCTGAAGCGGCCCGAACTGATCCACCCAGTACTTCTGGCTGAACGCCATCAGCAGCGCTGCCTCGTCCGGACGACGCAGACGCGCGAGATAGTGGCACTGGTTCCAGAGCGCGTAGGCGATGTTGTAGACCTTGTGCTGGCGGATCGCGAGACGCGCCTCGCGCCGGCAGGCATCGAGCGCGTCGCGGCATGGCGGCGGGTCTTCTCGTAGCTGAGCGCGAGCAGGTTCCAGAACAGGATCTGCGCCTCGACATGGCCCATCGCTTCGGCTCGCGGCTCGTTGGCCAGAGCGACGCGGATCGCCGCGTCGTGGCGACCCATCGCCTGCAGGCAGGCCATGCGGCCGTGCCAGGTCTGCAGCACGCCGGGCGCGTTGCCCAGCTCGGCGAAGAGCGCCGCGGCCTGCACGTAGAGCGGCTCGGCCGCGCCCGGCAGCCGTTCGTGCCAGAGCGCGATCGCGGCGACGAGCAGGAGCGCGCGGGCCTCGGTCTCGCGCGCACCGGCGGCGACGGCGAGACGCAATGCCTCGCGCGCCGGCTCGCGCAGGCGCGCGCCATCCCGTTCCAGACCCACTCGACCCAGGTCGATGCGAACGCGGCGTCGGCGCGATCGACGGCATCGTCGCCAGCCGTGGCGAGCGCGCACGCCGCGCACTCGCTCGCCTCTCGAACAGCTCTACCTCACGGTTCACCGTGAGGTAGCTGGAGATGGCGAGGAATCACCACGATGCCGGCGATCATGCCCAGCGTCAGTTTTCCGGAAATTCGCATGCGCCTCGCGGCCGTGCAAAGAGCGTCCGCTGGCTCGCTTTTATTCCTGTCAGAACTCGAAGGCTAGGGGCGGGGGCTCATCCGTGACTAGGTACTCGAGCTGCTCGCGAAAGGCTTACGGGGTGGTATGGGCCACCGCTGCATATTTCTGGATCTCCGCAGCATCCGTGAATGCTCGGCGGGCTGAGCGTCGCCTGGTTCGACGACGACGGCCGGGCCCACGCGTTGCGGGTCGACTGCGACCCGTCGATCCGGCCGGTCGCGCTGGTTCCGCCGTTCTCGGCCTCGACGAAGAAGGCCCGCGGGGTGCTGCCCGCCACCGTGCCGCATGCCGACGCGGCGTTCGCGGCCGGTCGGTCGGCCCTGCTGCTCGCCGCCCTGACCGGGGCGCCCGCGAGCCCTGATGGCGGCCACCGAAGACCGGCTGCACCAGCAGTACCGCGCGGCCTCCATGCCGCGACACCGCCGAACTGCTCGACGGCCTGCGCGCGGTCCGGGCTGCCCGCGGTGGTCTCCGGCGCCGGACCAGCGTCCTGGTCCTGGCTCGAGATCGAACCCGAGGTCGAGAGTCGCCCGCGGCATCGGCCCCCGACGGATGGACCCACCCGAGCTCGGCGTGGACGCCCGCGGGAGCCCACATCGTGCCGCCCGCCCGCTGAATTTGCTGGCCCGGGGAACACGCCGGACCGCGTCGGTGTTGCTCCCCGTATGGATGAGCGTCTAGGCTCATCACTCGTCAGTCCAGGCGCCGTCGCAATATTGCGCAAGCGCCAACCCGCCCGCTCGCACCCATCGCTCTGGTGCTGAACCGGATGAGTACGGCAAGCGGCCGGAACCACTGACTCATTACCGCATTTCCCCTGAGTTTCATGCTCGGGAGAGCTGGATCGAGTCGGTCCCCGACGCGATCCGGTCGTATCGGTCGCGCAGCGTAAGCAACGCCTGCACGACCGCCCCTCGGAAGGATCCGACAGCACCGTGACAGACATCCAAGAACAAGCCCTGCCCGCCACCGCGGACCAGGCCGCGCGCGACAACGCGCCGGCCGCGGACGGCGAGCGGGCAGCCGGCCGGGCGCGCTCCGCGCGACCGCCGCCCCCGAATCAGCCTCGAGCCGGCCCGGCCGCCAAGCGCGCCGGCTCGCTCTCGGCTCGATGCTGCTGCCCGAACTGCAGCAGGTGGCCAGCGGCCTCGGGATCAGCACGACCAAGAAGAAGAAGAGCGACCTCGTCGCCGCCATCCAGGCCGCACGCAGCGGTTCCGGCAGCGCGCCGAGCACGCCCGGCCCGAGGTCGCGGCCCGCGCGGACGACGAGCCCCGCGGCCGAGCGTCCGTCGACGAGCCGCGCACGAGCGACCGACCCGCACAACGGCGCCGCCGACCAGCGCAGCGAGCCGGCCGAGCAGGGCCGGCGCAACGACCAGCGCCAGCAGAGCCAAGGTGGGGGCCAGCAGAACAACCAGAACCGCCCGCAGGGAGCCAGGGCGGCGGCGGCCAGAACCAGAACAACCAGAACCGCCAGCAGGGCCAACCAGGGCGCGCGGCCAGAACCAGAACAACCAGAGCGCAGACAACCAGAACCGCAGCAGGGCGGCGGCCAGAGCAACCAGAGCAGCGGCAACGACGACGACGAGTTCGACGGCACCCGACGGCGCGGGCGGCGCTACCGCGACCGGCGCGGGCGCACCCGCGACCGCGGCCCCGCGGCGAGTCCCGGCCCAACGCCGGCAACGACGTCGAGCCCACCGTCTTCGAGGACGACGTCCTGGTGCCGGTCGCCGGCATCGTCGACGCGATCGAGGAGAAGAACACCTGGTTCGTCCGCACCTCGGGCTACTTCGCCAGTTCCGACGACGTCTACATCGCCAACTCCTACGTCCGCCGCTACGGCCTGCGCCGCGGTGACACCGTCACCGGGGCCATCAAGCAGCCGCGCGAGGACGCCCGGCGCGAGAAGTACAACCCGCTGGTCCGCCTGGACACCATCAACGGGGCCGACCCGGAGCAGTCCAAGAACCGGGTCGAGTTCACCAAGCTGACCCCGCTCTACCCGCAGGAGCGGCTGCGCCTCGAGACCGAGCCGCACATCTTCACCACCCGGGTCATCGACCTGGTCATGCCCATCGGCAAGGGTCAGCGGGCGCTGATCGCCTCGCCGCCCAAGGCCGGCAAGACCAGCGTGCTGCAGGCCATCGCCAACGCGATCGCCACGAACAACCCCGAAGTGCACCTCATGGTCGTGCTCGTCGACGAGCGGCCTGAAGAGGTCACCGACATGCAGCGTTCGGTCAAGGGCGAGGTCATCGCCTCGACGTTCGACCGCAAGCCGCAGGAGCACACGATGATCGCCGAGCTGTCCATCGAGCGGGCCAAGCGCCTGGTCGAGATGGGCCACGACGTGGTCGTGCTGCTCGACTCGATCACCCGCCTGGGCCGGGCCTACAACCTGGCCGCGCCGGCCAGTGGCCGCATCCTGTCCGGTGGTGTCGACTCCACCGCGCTGTACCCGCCGAAGCGCTTCCTCGGCGCCGCCCGCAACATCGAGCACGGCGGCTCGCTGACGATCATCGCCACCGCGCTGGTCGAGACCGGCTCGGCCGGCGACTCGGTCATCTACGAGGAGTTCAAGGGCACCGGCAACGCCGAGCTCAAGCTCGACCGCAAGATCGCCGACAAGCGCACCTTCCCGGCCATCGACGTCGACCAGTCCGGCACCCGTAAGGAAGAGATCCTGCTCTCGCCCGACGAGCTGGCCGTGACGATCAAGCTGCGCCGCGTGCTGCACGCGCTCGAGAGCCAGCAGGCCATCGACCTGCTGCTCGACCGGCTCAAGAAGACGCCGACCAACATCGAATTCCTGATGCAGATCGCCAAGACCACGCCCGGCCAGGAATAGCTTTCCGCCAGGTCACCAGGTCAGCGACCGCAGTTCGGTCAGCTCGAGAAGATCCTGCACCCCGGGCAGCTCCTGGTCCCTGCCGGTTGCTCCGACGAGAATCGTCCAGCCCGCTCTGGTCAGGGTCCACACGTACTTGGTCGTCACCCCCGCGCTCGTCCTGATCCCCGTCTCGACCAGGGTGTAGGCCGCGGTGAACGGTGTGGGGCGCCGGTGCGGCCACGCTGAGCGTGAGCGTGGCGCCGCCCCCGTGCGTGGCCCGCAGTTCGACCGAGCACAAACCGGTGAACTGATCCAGCGTCCGGCTCATGCCCAGCACGGTGAACTGTGGCAGTCCCCGGTGTACGACCGCGGCGATGACCCGGGTCGGGGAGTGCCCGACCGGGACGACTGCGCAGGCACCTGCGGAACTCTGCCGGACATAGTCGGTGAGCGGCCCGTCGTTGCGGGCCAGGGCGAGCACGCTGGCCATCTGCACCTGCTGGGCGTCGTACGGCTTGGCGGTGGCCGCCGGGGCGGGGGCCGGCGGTGCGGCCGTCCGCGTCGTCTGCGGCAGCGTCGACGACACGGCCACGCCCACCACGAGCAGCGCCGGCCAACCACAGCCCGGCGCGCGTCAGGCCCGGGTGTGCGGAGAACCGATCGGCCAGTCGTGCGTACCACCAGGGCCGGTTGCCGGCCCCGAGCACGAGGACGTCGTCGGGCTCGTCGAGCGACTCGTCCTCGACGTGGAAGTCCGCGCTCCCGGTCACGTCATCAGCGTGCGGCAGGGCGGCGGAGAAAGCCAGCGCCCGGACGTGGGATTTCGCCGCTGAAAGTAATGCCGGGAATGCCCCCTGATTCCGTCGGATTGCCGGCCGATTTCGAGTATGTGCGGCATGGCAACAATTCGATATCAGCGGCGAAGAGCCCTATCCCTGCGTGTGTGACCTGTGTCATCGTGCTGCAAGCGTTACCGGCTTATTGCGCGGGCGCGTCTGCACGGTTAACCCGGAGAAGGGGATCTACATGCATCGCAAGAAGTTGATCGCGGCGTGTGCCGCCGGTGCGCTGCTCGCCGCGACACTGGCGGCGTGTTCGAGCAGCAAGGGCAGCAACTCGTCGAAGAAGGCCCCGAAGCTCACCGGCGGCGTGCGCGGCGTTCCAGTCCTACGCGGGCCACAGCGGCAAGACGGTGACGATCTTCGGCTCGATCCTGAGCCCCGAGTCGGACTCACTGAACAAGTCCTGGGCCCAGTTCCAGTCCTGCACCGGGATCAAGATCCACTACACCGGCTCGAACACGTTCGAGTCGGACCTGCCGGTCAAGGTCAACGGTGGCAACGCCCCTGACCTGGCCCTGATCCCGCAGCCCGGCCTGCTCAAGCAGATGGTCGAGGCCGGCGCGGCCAAGAAGCCCCCGGCGCAGACCGTGGCCAACGAGGCCAACTGGAACTCGAGCTGGAAGGACTACGGCTCGGTCAACGGGACGTTCTACGCCGCCCCGAGCAGCGCGAACATGAAGACGATGGTGTGGTACTCGCCGAAGTACTTCGCGGCCCACAACTACACCGTGCCCACCACCTGGGCCCAGCTGATGAGCCTGTCGGCCAAGATCGTCTCGGACAACAACGGGGCCAAGCCGTGGTGCGGTGGCCTCAGCTCGGGCACGGCCAGTGGCTGGCCGGCCACCGACTGGCTCGAGGAAGTCGTACTGGGCACGTTCGGCGGCCAGGTCTACGACGACTGGATCAGCCACAAGATCAAGTTCTCCGATCCGCAGATCCAGACGGCGATGAAGACGGTCGCGGGCTGGATGCACAACCCGGCGTGGGTCAACGGCGGCTACGGCGACGTGAAGACGCTGGCCACGACGACCTTCCAGAACGCGCGGCCTGCCGATCCTGAAGAACCAGTGCGCGATGCTGCAGCAGGCGTCGTTCTACGAGGCGCAATGGCCCAAGGGCACCACGGTCAGCCCGACCGGCGACGTGTTCGCCTTCTACCTGCCGCCGGTGAACCCGCAGATCAAGACGCCGGTCGAGGGCGGCGGCGAGTTCCTCACTGCCTTCTCCTCCGACGCCGCAACCCAGGCGGTGCAGAACTACCTGTCCAGCGCCGCAGTGGGCCGACTCGCGGATCAAGGTCGCACCCGGCTGGGTCTCGGCCAACGAGAAGGTCGACCAGAGCCTCTACACCGACCCGATCGACAAGCTCTCGGCGAAGTATCTGGCCGACCCGAACGCGACGTTCCGGTTCGACGCGTCCGATGCCATGCCGGCCGCCGTCGGCTCCGGCGAGGAGTGGAAGGCCATGATCGACTGGTTCGGCAGCGGCAAGTCGATCTCCGCGGTGGCCAAGGAGATCGACGCGGCCTGGCCGAAGTAATCCCTGGCCGCTGGTGCGTGTGCTCCACCGGGTGTTGCGGTTCGCGGGTCTCGGCCCGCGAACCGCAACACCCGTCTGTGCCGTTGACTCGACCGTCGCCGCTTCGGAAATGAGGGCCACCGGTGGCCGCTGATTCACACCTGATCCTCGCTGGCACCGCCTCGGACGCCGCGTCTCGCCTGGTCGGGGTGTTCGAAGCCGTCGCCGGCTTCCTGGCCATCCTGATCGTCGTCTTCTTCGTCGCCGGGCGGGCGACCGGCCGGCTCCAGCGGCCGTTGACGATCGTCATCTGCCTCTTGCCGGCCGTCATTCTGGCGGTGATCGGCCTGGTCGTTCCGGCGATCAACACGGTCGTCACCAGCTTCACGAACCAGCAGTTCCTGGGGCAGCCCCCGAGCCTGATCAAGAACGTCGGGTTCAGCAACTACACCTTCGCCGTCACCGATCCCACCAGTCGCTCGACGCTCATCCGCACGCTGCAGTGGCTGATCATCGTGCCGATCGTGTCGGTCGCGGTCGGCCTGCTGATCGCGCTGCTCGTCGACCGCATGAAGTACGCCTCGCTGCCGAAGACCCTGATCTTCCTGCCGACGTCCATCTCGTTCGTCGGCGCATCGCTGATCTGGGCCTACGTCTACAACGCGCCGGTCATCGCCAACAACGGCAAGCCCGGGCAGCAGACCGGGCTGCTCAGCGAGTTGGCGATCAAGCTCGGTTGGCACAATCCGCCGGCCTGGCTGACCACGTCGCCCGGCAACATCTACCTCGAGATGGTCATTCTGGTCTGGATCCAGGCCGGGTTCGCGATGGTGGTGCTCGGCGCGGCGCTGAAGGCGATCCCGGACGAGATCATCGAGGCCGCCCGCATGGACGGCGCCAACGGGTACACGCTGTTCCGCACCGTCCAGGTGCCCATGATCCGCACCACGCTCGTGGTCGTGCTGACCACGATCACCATCGCCACCCTGAAGCTCTACGACATCGTCCAGACGCTCTACAACGGCGGCTTCAACACCGATGTGCTGGCCCACTCGATGTACAACGACATGTTCGTCACCAACCAGGTCGGCCGCGGCGCCGCGCTGGCCGTGATCCTGTTCGTGTGCGTCATCCCGCTGGTCGGCTACAACGTCGCCCAACTTCGCAAGGAGCGTGCGCGATGACCATGTCGACCCCGCCGATCGTCGTCGGCCCCGATTGACGACGACATCCCGGTCGCAGGCCCCCAAGATCAGCGGCCGGGCGGCCGTCCGGCAGGCCTTCAGCCATCCGATCGCCACGGTCGCGGTCGTCATCATCACGCTGCTGTGGACGATCCCGACGTTCGGGCTGCTCGTGAACTCGTTCCGTCCGAAGCTGGACGCGAACACCTCCGGGTGGTGGGAGTTCTTCGCCCATCCCGACTTCACCCTCTCGAACTATCACGACGTGCTGTTCAACAGCGGCGGCACCGTGCTGCCGCTGGTGAACTCGCTGGCCATCACGATTCCGGGCACCATCATCCCGATCTTCCTGGCATCCATGGCCGCCTACGTGATCGCGTGGGTCCGCTTCAAGGGCAGCGACTTCATCTTCTTCGGCTTGTTCGCGCTGCAGATCGTGCCGATCCAGATGGCGCTCGTCCCGCTGCAGCGGTTCTGGAAGTCCGGTGCCCACATCGGCACCACGACGATCTTCCCCAGCCTCGGCGTCAACGGGAAGCTGTCCGAGATCTGGTTGACGCACACGATGTTCTCGCTGCCGCTGGCCGTGTTCCTGATCCACAACTTCATCGCCCAGCTGCCGGAGTCGTTGATCGAGGCGGCCCGGGTCGACGGCGCCAGCCATCTGCGGATCTACTACTCGGTGGTCCTGCCGCTGTCGACGCCGGCCATCGCCTCGTTCGCGATCTTCCAGTTCCTCTGGGTGTGGAACGACCTGCTCGTGGCCAAGACGTTCGGCGGCACCGATGCGGCCACTCAGCCGGTCACTGCGCGCATCCAGAGCCTGGCCGGCAACTTCGGCGCGCACAACGAGTTGCTCGGCCCGGCCGGCTTCATCGCGATCATCATCCCGTTGATCGTTTTCCTGTCCCTGCAGCGGTTCTTCGTCCGCGGATTGCTGGCCGGCAGCGTCAAGGGTTGATCCTGGGCCCGCGCGAGCCGACACTGGTGGCGTGGGCACGACCCTCGCCTTGGTTGCGGCACTCCTGCTGCCGACCGCGCTCGGCTACGCCGTCGTCGCCGTGGGCCGGGCCCGGCACTGGTTCGCCAACCGCCCGGTCGTGCCGGCCCCGGTGCCGATCGAGCGGCTGCGGGCCGGACCTGTGCCGGCTGCACGCCCAGTTGGACGCCGTCGAGACCGCCAACGACCTGTTCGGCAAGAACCTGCGGGTCAACGCCGTCCGGGCTGCCTACGTCGACACCCTGTGCCTGGCCTGCCGCCAGGTCGGGGTGACGCCGCCCGAGCCGGCCGGCCGGACCGTCGTCCCGCTGGCCGAGATCTACCGGGCCGAGGCCGCGCTGCGCGGGCACGGCCTCGACGTACGGGGCGTCGGCTCGCGCTGAGCGGGCTGCACCGGTCAGCGCCGGTCAGTTGGGGACGGGCTTGGCCGGGGAGAGGTTCTCGCCGGTCTCGGGGTTGAAGACGTGGATCGAGCGGACGTCGGCCCACAGTTCGGCGTCGCTGCCCTCGCGCACCCGGGTGGCCGCATCCAGCCGGGCCACGACCTGGTCGCCGCTGCCGCCGGTGTCGGCCGACCCGGAGTCGCGGGCCAGTTCCTCGAGGTCGGCGCTGGCCACGGCCTCGGCGTCGCCCTCGAACGTGAAGTAGGCGAACACGTCCGAGCCCATCGACTCGACGACGTCGATCGCGGCCTGGAAGGTGATGCCGCGGTCGCGGTTCTCGGCCGGCACGAGCGAGGCGTCCTCGAAGCTCTCGGGCCGGATGCCGAGGATGACGCTGCGGCCGGCGCCGCCGCTCTCCAGGGCCCGACGGGTCTCGTCGTCGAGCGGGACCTCGCCCATGCGGGTGTGCAGCGTGCCGTTCTCGAGCGTGCCGGGCATGAAGTTCATGGCCGGTGAGCCGATGAAGCCGGCCACGAAGAGGTTGGCCGGGTTGGCGTACAGCTCTTGGGGCGCGCCGACCTGCTGCATCCAGCCCGCCGCGCATCACGGCGACGCGGTCGCCCAGCGTCATGGCCTCGGTCTGGTCGTGGGTGACGTAGACGGTGGTCGTGCCCAGTCGCTTCTGCAGCCGCGACGACCTCGGTACGCATCTGCACCCGCAGCTTGGCGTCGAGGTTGGACAGCGGCTCGTCCATCAGGAACGCGGCCGGGTCGCGGACGATGGCCCGTCCCATGGCCACCCGCTGGCGCTGGCCGCCGGACAGGTTGGCCGGCTTGCGCTCGAGGTGCTGGGTGAGGTCGAGCACCTCGGCGCGGCCTCGTTGACCTTCTGGTCGATGGTCGCCTGCGGAGTCTTGGCCAGCTTGAGGGCGAACGCCATGTTCTCGCGCACGGTCATGTGCGGGTAGAGGGCGTAGCTCTGGAAGACCATGGCGATGTCGCGGTCCTTGGGCGCCTTGTTGTTGACGACCTGCCCGCCGATGCGCAGCTCGCCGTCGCTGATGTCCTCGAGCCCGGCGATCATGTTCAGGGTCGTGGACTTGCCGCAGCCCGGACGGCCCGACCAGGATCACGAACTCGCCGTCGGCGATGTCGAGGTCGATGTGGTCGACGGCCAGCGCGCCGTCGGGGTAACGCTTGGTCACCTGGTCCAGAACGATGTCGGCCATTTGCCTTACCCCTTCACAGCACCGGACGTCAGCCCCGCGACGATGCGGCGCTGGAAGAACAGCACGAACAGGATGATCGGAATCGTGATGATGACCGCCGCGGCCGAGATCGAGCCGGTCGGGGCGGTGAACTGCGAGCTGCCGGTGAAGAAGCCGATGGCGGCCGGCACCGTGCGCGCCCTGGTGGTCGACGTCAGCGAGATCGCGAACAGGAAGTCGTTCCAGCAGAAGATGAAGACCAGGATCGCGGTGGTGAACATGCCCGGTGCGGCCAGCGGCGCGATCACCTTATGAAGGCCTGGAACGGGGTGGCCCCGTCCATCTTGGCCGCCTTCTCCAGCTCCCACGGGATCTCGCGGAAGAACGCCGACAGCGTGTAGATGCCCAGCGGCAGCCCGAAGGCGATGTACGGGATGATCAGCGCCGGCCAGGTGTCGAACAGGCCCAGTGACCGTTCGATGTTGAACAGCGGCGTGACCAGCGAGATGGCCGGGAACATCGCGATCAGCAGGGACATGCCGATCAGCACGCTCTTGCCGGGGAAGTCGAGCCGGGCCACCGCGTAGGCGGCCATCGAGGCGAGCGCGACGGCGATGACGGTCGAGATCACCGCGATGCCGATCGAGTTGATCAGCGCGTGGGTGAACTCCGAGGTCTTGAAGATGCCCGCGGTAGTTCTCGCAGCGTCCACTTCTTCGGCCAGAAGCTGGCGTCGGTGATCGTGTCCGGGTCGCTTGAACGACAGCGACACGATCCACAGGACCGGGAAGATGGCCAGGATGATGGCGACGACGTTCGCCGTGCCCCAGCCGATCTTCTGCTTCGTCGTGGTGGCCATCGCTGCCTCACTTCTCCGAAGATCCGGGGGCCGCGGCGCCGAAGCCCTTGATGAACAGGAAGGCGATGATCGCGACGCAGATGAAGATCAGGATCGAGATCGCCGAGCCGATGCCCAGGTTCAGCGCGGTGAACAGGTTGTCGTAGCCGAGGATCGACACCGAGCCGGTGTTGTTGTTGCCGCGCGGTCAGCACGAAGATGTTGTCGAATATCCGGAACGCGTCCAGGGTCCGGAACAGCAGCGCGACCAGGATGGCCGGCTTCATCAGCGGCAACGTGATCCTGGACGAACCGCTGCCAGGCCGTGGCCCCGTCGACCTTGGCCGCCTTCTGCAGGTCCTCGGGGACGAGGGCCAGGCCGGCCATCAGCAGCAGGGCCATGAACGGCGTCGTCTTCCACACCTCGGCCAGGATGATGATGGCGATCGCCTGGACGGTGTGGGTCAGCGGGGCGCTGTCTGCCGAACAGGCGCGGCCAGGTAGCCGGTGCTCGGCGTCCAGGCGTACTGCCAGCTGAACGCGGCCACGACGGTGACGATGCCGTACGGCACCAGGATCGAGGTGCGCACCGATGCCGCGGACGAACAGCGTGCGGTGCATCAGCAGGGCCAGCAGCATGCCCAGCACCAGCTCGATGGTCACCGAGATCACGGTGATGATCAGGGTGACCACAAGGGCGTGCCACCAGTACGGCGAGCTGAGCACGGCCCAGTAGTTGGACAGGCCGACGAACTTGGCCTGCTTCGGGAAAGCGCAGGTCGTAGCGCTTGAGCGACAGGTAGATCGCGTAGCCGATCGGGTAGGCGGTGACCGCGATCATGACGACGACCGCGGGCGCGCACAGCATCCAGCCCAGCCGGCGCTCGGCCCGCGCGCCCTCGGACAGCTGCTTGCGCGTGCGAGCCTTCTCGGCCCGCGTCGGCGCCGGCGCGGCGGTGGTCTCGGCATCGATCGTCACGGGATCAACCCCTTCGACTGCAGGGCGTCCTTGAGCTGACTGGTGATCGACTTCGCGGTCTTGCTCGGGTTGATCTTCGACGGCGGCGACACCGCGTGCGAGATGACGATCGACAGGTTCTGGTAGGCCGGCGTCTTGGGCCGGACGCTCGCGTTCTTGAGCGCGGTCTGGATGTCCTTGCGGAACGGGTAGTCCTTCTGCAGGGCCGGGTCGTCGTACAGGTCGGCGAGCGTCGGCGGCAGGCCGCCCTTGGTGGCCGCGATCTTCTGGTTGTCGCGGTTGCGCAGGCACAGCGCCGCCTGGAAGGCCAGGTCGGGGTGCTTGGAGTACTTGCTGATCGGCGAGGTCGATGCCGCCGATGGTCACGTGGCTGGGCTCGCCGGCGTTGACCGCCGGGTACTGCGCCCACTTGAAGTGCTTGAACAGGTTGGGCTTGTCGGTCTTCATCGACGGGTAGACGAACGGGTAGTTGAGCTGGAACGCCGCCGTGCCCGCCTTCCATGGCCAGCCGGTTCTGGTCCTCCATCTGCACCGACAGCGACGGGTCGGCCGCCGGCGAGCTGGCCAGCCGCTTCATGATCGTCAGGGCCTTGACCGCGGGCGCGCCCATCGACGGCTTGGTGCCGTCCGGGGTGAGCACGCTGCCGCCCGCGCTGGCCAGCAGCGTGTTGAACCACACCACGACGCCCTCGTACTGCGCGCCCTGGATCTCGATCAGGTGCGGCTTGCCCTCCTTGGCCAGCTTGATGCGCGTCGTCGATCATCTCGTCCCAGGTCTTGGGCGGAGTTGGGCACCAGGTCGGAGCGGTACCAGAGCAGCTGGGTGTTGCTGTTGTACGGCACGGCGTAGAGCTGGCCCTTCCAGGTGGCCGTCTCCAGTGGCGCCTTCAGCGTGCCCGCGGTGGCCGTGCTCTTGTTGGCGCCGGTCCACGGCAGGATCCAGCCCGCCTCGGCGAACTCGGCCTCCCAGGTGACGTCGAGGCCGAGGATGTCCATGGCGCTGTCGTGCGCGGCCAGCCGGCGCACCATCTGCTGGCGCTGGCCGTCGGCGCCGTTGGGCAGCTTGTTGTACTTGATCTGGTACTTGCCCTTGGCCGCGGCGGTGCAGGTGTTGACGGCCTGCTGGATGGCACCGGAGTTGTCGGGGAAGTTGTAGAAGTTCAGCGTGATCTTGCCGCCGCCCCCGCCGCCACAGGCGGTGAGGGCGCCCGCGGCCAGGGCGGCGGCACCGAGCCCGGCGAGCAGGCGGCGCAGCCGCGACCGTGGCCGGTGCAGCACCTGACGGGACGTGAGACGACCATCCGACATCCGACCAGTGCGCACCGGCGGTCCCCCGTTCGCTCGAGCGACGCGACGCCTGTTATGACGCAAAACCCGGCGTGTGCGCCTGTGTTGCGATTGCGTTTCGGACGGTACGCACGGTGGCCGTCCGAGGCAATATCCCGTGCCGATTGTTCCCGGCCCGCAATCCGGCCGGCCCGGGCGGAGCGCGGAACAACCGCCCGCCGGGCCGGTGTTACACAGCTGTTTTGGTCCGTCGGCCCAGTGCTGGCAGACTGGGACGCCTAACCACCCGGCTCCGGTTCACGGCCGTCTGTCCTCACGACAGCGGGCGACCCGGCGGCCATGAGCTCCGCGGTTCGCCGCGGAACGAAGGGACCCAGCAGTGAAGCAAGGCATCCACCCGGACTACGTGGAGACCCAGGTCAGCTGTTCCTGCGGCAACACGTTCACCACGCGCAGCACCGCCAAGTCCGGGCACGCTGCACGCAGACGTCTGCTCGGCCTGCCACCCGTTCTACACGGGCAAGCAGAAGATCATGGACGTCGGCGGCCGCGTCGACAAGTTCGAGAAGCGCTTCGGCAAGCGCGTCCGCAACTCCTAGCTCTCCAGACGGCGCCCGCCCCCACACCGATCGGTGTGGCGGCGGGCGCCGTTCGGTTGTCCAGGGACGTCCGGTCGAATGCGGGAAGGAGCACCGATGAGCAGGCCGATCGAGACCGGCAAGCTGTCGGAGCTGCAGGCCGAGTACGCCGAGGTCGAGACCGCGCTGTCCGACCCGGCCGTGCACGACGACCAGGCCAAGGCCCGCACGCTGGGCCGCCGCTTCGCCGAGCTGGCCCCGATCGTCGCGGTGGCGGCCGAACTCGAGACCGCGCACGGTGACCTCGAGGCCGCCCGCGAGCTCGAGGCCGAGGACCCGGCCTTCGCGGCCGAGGCCGAGGCCCTGACCGCCCGCATCGGCGAGCTGGAATCCCGGCTGCGCGAGTTGCTGCTGCCCAAGGACCCGAACGACGGCAAGGACGTCATCCTCGAGGTCAAGGCCGGCGAGGGCGGCGACGAGTCGGCCCTGTTCGCGGCCGACCTGATGCGGATGTACCTGCGCTACGCCGAGCGCCAGGGCTGGACGACCGAGGTGCTCGACGAGGAGCCCACCGACCTCGGCGGCATCAAGTCGGCCACGATCGCGGTGCGCTCGCGCCGGCCCGACAACACGGTGTGGGCCCGGTTGAAGTACGAGGGCGGCGTGCACCGCGTGCAGCGGGTGCCGGCCACCGAGTCGCAGGGCCGCATCCACACCTCGGCCGCGGGCGTGCTCGTGCTGCCCGAGGCCGAGGACATCGAGGTCGACATCGACCCGAACGACCTGCGCATCGACGTGTTCCGCTCGTCCGGGCCGGGCGGCCAGAGCGTCAACACCACCGACTCGGCCGTGCGGATCACGCACGTGCCCACCGGGACGGTGGTGTCCATGCAGAACGAGAAGAGCCAGCTGCAGAACCGCGAGGCCGGGCTGCGGGTGCTGCGGGCCCGGCTGCTGGCCGCGGCGCAGGAGCAGGCCGACTCGGCCGCCTCCGACGCCCGTCGCTCGCAGGTGCGCACCGTCGACCGCTCCGAGCGGGTGCGCACCTACAACTTCGCCGAGAACCGGATCAGCGACCACCGGGTCGGGTTCAAGGCCTACAACCTCGACCAGGTGCTCGACGGCGCGCTCGACGACGTCATCGACGCGCTGACCCGGGCCGACAACGACGCGATGCTCGCCGGTGCCGACAGCGAGTGAGCGGCGCCGCGGTGACCACGGTGCGCGCGCTGCTCACCGCGGCCACGGTGCAGTTGCGCTCGGCCGGAATCGGCTCGCCGCGGGTCGACGCCGAACTGCTGCTGGCCCACGCCCTGGACATCGATCGCTCGCGGCTGCCGCTGGTCGACGGCGTGCCGCGACCGGCCGAGGCCGCGTTCACGGCCGCCGTCGACCGCCGGGCCCGGCGCGAGCCGCTGCAGCACATCGTCGGCCAGGCGCCGTTCCGCCACATCGTCGTCGCCGTCGGGCCGGGCGTGTTCGTGCCCGCGGCCCGAGACCGAACTGCTCGTCGACGCCGTGCTGCCCACGCTGCTCGGCAGCTGCCGACCCGGTCGCGGTCGACCTGTGCTCGGGCTCAGGCGCGCTGGCCCTGGCCATCGCCGACGAGGTGGCGGGCGCGCGGGTCTATGCGGTCGAGAGTTCGACCGGCCGCGCTGGCGTGGCTGGCCCGCAACGCCGCCGGCACGGGCGTCGAGGTCGTGCCGGGCGACGTGCGCGACCCGGACCTGCTGGCCGGCTTGCGGGGGACGGTCGACGCGGTGGTGTGCAACCCGCCCTACGTCCCGGCCGCGACCGTGGTGTCGCCGCGAGGTCCGGGCCGATCCGCCCGACGCCGTGTTCGCCGGGCCCGACGGGCTTGACGCTCATGCCCGCGGTCATCGCCCGGGCGGCCGAACTGCTGCGCGCCGGGGGAATCGTGCGCGATCGAGCACGACGACAGCCAGGGCGAATCGGTGCCGCGGCTGCTCGGCGCGGACGGCCGCTGGGGCGACATCGCCGAGCACCGCGATCTGGCCGGCCGGCCCCGTTACGTGACCGCCGTGCGGGCCTGAGGCACGCGTACCGACGGGTAGGGCAGGATGGCGCGCTGTGGCCCTGCTCTACGACTGCGCCGACGTGCTCGAGCGCGCCAGCGCAATCTCCTCGGCCGCCCACAGCGTCGCGTCCGGGCAGCTGGTCGTACTGCCCACCGACACCGTCTACGGCATCGGGGCCGACGCCTTCGACGCCCGGGCCGTCGCCGACCTGCTGGCCGCCAAGGGCCGCGGCCGCGACATGCCGGTGCCCGTGCTGGTCGGCTCCTGGGCCACGATCGAGGGGCTGGCCAGCGTGGTCAGCGACCGCACCTGGGCCCTGATCGAGGCGTTCTGGCCCGGCGGGCTGACCCTGGTCGTCGAGCACGCGCCGTCGCTGTCGTGGGATCTCGGCGACGCCCGGGGCACGGTCGCGGTCCGCATGCCGCTGCACCCGGTCGCGATCGAACTGCTCGAGACCACCGGTCCGATGGCCGTCTCCAGCGCGAACATCTCGGGCCAGCCGCCCGCGCTCACGGCCGAGGCGGCCCGCGAGCAGCTCGGCGACAGCGTCGCGGTCTACCTCGACGGCGGCCCGGCCAGCACCGGAGTCGCCTCGACGATCGTCGACGTCACCGGCCGAGGTCCCGCGCATCCTGCGCGCCGGCGCGGTCAGCGCCGACGCGCTGCGCGAGGTCGTCGCGGATATCGCGGGCTGATCGTGGCGGTCGTCCACCATCCGAGCCTCGAGTACGCGCTCGTCGCGCTGCGTCGCCGCGTCCGGCAGCTTCCTGCTGACGCCGCTGGCCCGCCGGATCGCGATCGCGCTGGGGCGCGGTGGCCCGCCCGCGCGACCGCGACGTGCACGCCGTGGCGATCCCGCGCATGGGCGGGGTGGCGCTGTTGCTCGGCTTCGCGATGGCCCTGTTCGTCGCGGCCCGGCTGCCGGCCCTGCGCGCGGCGTTCGACAGCGGCCCGGAGATGCCGTGGGTGCTCGGCGCCGGGGCCATCATCTGCTTCATCGGCGTGCTCGACGACCTGCTACGAGCTCGACTCGCTGACCAAGCTGGCCGGCCAGGTGCTGGCCACCGGGGTGATGGTGACGCTCGGCGGCGTCCAGCTCACCGACATCTACCTGCCCTGGGGCGACAGCGGCACGGTCAGCCTGGGCCGCGACCTGGCCATCCCGGTGACGATCCTGCTCACCGTCCTGACCATCAACGCGGTCAACTTCATCGACGGGCTCGACGGCCTGGCGGCGGGCGTCACCGCCATCGCCGCCGGCGCGTTCTTCGTCTTCTCCTACCACCTGGCCCGCAGCGGCTACCTCGACATCGCCGCGGTGCCGACCCTGCTGACCGCGGCCCTGGCCGGCACCTGCATCGGCTTCCTGCCGCACAACTTCTCACCGGCGCGCATCTTCATGGGCGATTCCGGCTCGATGCTGGTCGGGCTGATGCTGTCGGCCGCGGCCACCACGGCCACGACCAGCACCGACCCGCAGGCCTTCGGCAGCGCGTTCGGCTCGCTGCCGCTGGCCCTGCCGCTGCTCATCCCGATCGCGGTGCTGGCCGTGCCGTTCGTCGACCTGGTGCTGGCCGTGATCCGCCGGGTCAGCCGCGGGCCAGTCGCCGTTCGCGCCGGACAAGCGGCACCTGCATCACCGGCTGCTCGAGTTCGGGCACAGCCACCGGCGGGCCGTGCTGCTGCTGTACTTCTGGTCGGCCCTGCTCGCCTTCGGCGGCGCCGCCCTGTCGATCTTCCGGGTCGCGGTCGTGCTGGCCGTGATGGTCGCGATCGCGGCGGTCGGGGTGCTGATCTCGGTCCTGCCCCGGCTGCGTCAGCGGCAGCGCCGGCGCACGGCGCTGGCCGGGCGGCCGGTGCCCGATGCCGCCGCTCGGTGACCGGTCGGTCACGGCGTCGGTGAGAGCGCGAAACCGCTGGCCAGGGAGCACGTTCCGAGCGCCCATTTGCGCTGTGATAGGTTCGTTGATGCGCCGTGAAACGCACAGGAAACAGGCCCCGTAACAGGGCCTTCCGAGTTGGGTGACGACGTTACCCTCGACCGTCGAGGAGCTGCCTGTGAGGTGCATCAGCGTGCAGGCATCCCCGGTCGGCTAGCCGTCGGTGGGCAACGACGACCCGCAAGGCCTCTCGTGGTCGGGCTTGCTCAGCATCGGCACCCGAACCGCGTTGATGCTCGCGGCCGGGATTGCTCTCGGCTGGTGGCTCGACGGGTTGTTACACACATTTCCGATACTGGTCCTCGTTGGAATCGCCCTCGGCATCGCCGGGGGCATCTGTTACACAGTCGCCGAATTTCGTAAGTACTTGAAGAACTGAGTGGGGAGCACACACACCGTGGAACCGGTCGGCTACACCCCAGTGTCCGCCGCTGCCAACCTGCGCAGATCGGTCGGTCCTGAGCGCCGTGCTCGGGGCGATCGCGATCGTCGTGCTGTCCGTCGCCGGGCATCCGCTGGCGGGCGTGTTCGGCTGCGCTCGGGCTCGCCCTCGGCGCCGCTGAACAACCGGATGCTGCAGCGGTCGGTGATCCAGTACGCCGACGGCCGACGTCGACCAAGGGCGGTTCCGCGGCGGCGTGATGCTGCGGCTGGGCGGCATCACGCATCCTCGCGATCGTCCTCGCGCTGCTCGTTCCGGCCCGACGGCTCGCCATCTTCGCCGGGCTGGCCGTGTTCCAGATCCTGATGCTGGTCGGCGCGGCCCTCCCGGTCTTCCGTAGCCTGCGGCCGACCTCATGAGCGGTCGCTGCCGAGTGACACGACACCACCGTCGCCATCAACATCACGCCCGGCGAACACATCCACTGGCACGTCTTCGGCGTGACGCTCAACGGCGACACGATCACCGCCACGCTGATCGCCGGCGCGATCATCGTGCTGCTCGGGTTCCTGGTCCGCCGCAAGGCCAGCGCCCGCAAGCCGACCAAGCTGCAGCTGTTCTTCGAGGCCGTCACCGAGCAGGTCGAGAAGCAGGTCGAGGACTCGATGGGCATCAAGACCGCGCCGTTCGTCGTGCCGCTGGCGATGGCGCTGTTCCTGTTCATCCTCATCGCGAACCTGATCGCGATCGTCCCGACCGGCCACCACCCCGAATACGTGCCGCCGCCGGCCTCGGACGTCAACCTCACCTACGCGCTGGCGCTCCTGGTCATCGGCACGATGCACGTGGTCGGCATCCGCAAGCAGCGGCCTGCGCGGCTACTACGGCCACCTGTTCCGCAAGCCCTACGCTGCTGATCCCGCTGAACATCATCGAAGAGGTCATGAAGCCGATCACGCTCGCGCTGCGACTGTTCGGCAACATCTTCGCCGGCACGATCATGGTCGCGCTGATCGCCGCCATGCCCGCCTTCATCCTCTGGCTGCCCGACATCCTCTGGAAGCTGTTCGACGCGTTCATCGGGCTGATCCAGGCCTTCATCTTCGGCCTGCTGACCATCATCTACTTCAGCTCGGTCGCCCCGGCCGAGGAGGGTGCGCACCACTGACCGGGCACGATCGGCTCCGCGCCTCCAACCACCATGCACTTACGCTCAACGTCAACGAATTGAGGAGAAATGGCTAACACGACTCATCAGGCAATCGAGACCGCCGGCGGTCTCGTCGGCGGCGGTCTCGCGCTCGGCGGCGGCGCCGTCGGCGCCGGTATCGGTGACGGTCTCGCCGGTAGCTCGCTGATCCAGGGCGTCGCCCGTCAGCCCGAGGCCCAGGGCCAGCTGCAGACGCTGTTCTTCCTGACCGTCGGTCTGGTCGAGGCGGCGTACTTCATCAACCTGGCCTTCGCCGTGCTGTTCGTCTTCGTCCTGTCCAGCAAGTAGACGGCGGATAGGGAGCCCACCTCATGGCACACCCCACCGAGCTCGCCTCGAACAACTTCCTGGTGCCCAACGCGACGTTCATCGCCGAGTTCATCGCGTTCCTGCTGATCCTCGGGATCATCGCCAGCTACATCCTGCCGCGGATCCAGGGACCGCTCGCGCGAGCGGCAGGCGATCATCCGCAAGCAGATGGAGGACAGCGACGAGGCCAAGCGCAAGCTGAAGGAGGCCGAGGACGAGTACAAGACGGCGCTGACCGAGGCCCGCATCGAGGCGGCGCAGATCCGCGAGAACGCGCGGGCCGAGGCGCAGCGCACGGTCGAGGACCTGCGCGCCCAGGCACAGGAGGAGTCGGCCCGCATCATCGCCCGCGGCGAGGAGCAGCTGGCCACCCAGCGCAGCGCGATCGTGCGCGAGCTGCGCGGCCGAGATCGGCACCCTGGCGGTCGAGCTGTCGGAGAAGATCGTCGACCAGCGGCTGGCCGACGACGCCCAGGTCAGCGCGACCGTCGACTCGTTCCTCGCCGGCCTCGACGCCCAGGACAAGGCTCAGGCAGGCAGCGGGTAGCCAGTCGTGATGCAAGCCGCCAGCCGCGAGGCGCTCGCCGAGCTGCGCGAGCGTCTCGACGCCGTGACCGCCCGGTTCTCCACCGGCGAGGGCCTCACCGGCCTCGCCGAGGAGCTGTACGCGGTCGTCGACCTGCTCGTCGCCCAGCCGCGGCTGCGCCGCGCGCTCGCCGACCCGACGCACCCCGGCCGACGGCCGGGCCGAGCTGGCCGGCGGCCTGTTCGACGGCAAGATCGGCGCCAGTTCGGCTGCAGCTCGTGCGCGACGCGGTCGGCGCTGCGCTGGTCGACGCCGTGGGATCTGCTCGACGCGCTCGAGACGACGGCCGACGACGGCGCTGTTCGCCGCGGCCGAGCAGGACGGCGCGCTCGACGAGGTCGAGGACGAGCTGTTCCGCTTCGAGCGCATCCTCGACGCCGAATCGAGCCTGGCCACCGCTGCTCGACGACGCCGTCGGCCGACGCCGAGCGCCGCGTCGCGCTGCTCGACGACGTGGTCGGCGACAAGGTGCAGCCGATCACCCAGGCGCTGCTCGAGCACGCCGTCGCCAGCCAGCGCAAGCGCACGCTCGACCGCTGGCCGATCGACGACCTGCTCGAACTCGCCGCCGCCCGCCGCGACCGCTCGATCGCGCGGGTGCTCTCGGCGGTCGAGCTGACCGGCGCCCAGCAGCAACCGGCTCGCCGCGGCGCTCACCGACCTGTACGGCCGGCCGATCAACGTCCGCACCGCGATCGACCCGTCCGTGCGGGGCGGCCTGGTCGTCCGGGTCGGCGACGAGGTCATCGACGGCAGCATCGCCACGCGCCTGGCCGACGCCCGCAAGGCCCTCGCGGGCTAGCACCGCACGACCAACCGACACCGACACCGATCTGACGAGAGCAAGGGAACATTTGATGGCAGAGCTGACGATCTCCGCAGACGAGATCCGTAGCGCGATCGAGAGCTACGTCTCGTCCTATTCGCCGGAGGCCTCCCGCGAAGAGGTCGGCATCGTCGCCGAGACCGGCGACGGCATCGCCCGCGTCGAGGGCCTGCCGAGCGCGATGACCAACGAGCTGCTCGAGTTCGAGGGCGGCACGCTGGGCATCGCCCTGAACCTCGACGTCCGCGACATCGGTGTCGTCATCCTCGGTGACGCGTCCCAGATCGAGGAGGGCCAGCAGGTCAAGCGCACCGGCGAGATCCTCTCGGTGCCGGTCGGCGACGCCTACCTCGGCCGCGTGGTCAACCCGCTCGGCCAGCCCGATCGACGGCCACGGCGAGATCGAGTCCGACGAGCGCCGCGCCCTCGAACTGCAGGCGCCGACCGTGGTGCAGCGCCAGGAGGTCCGCGAGCCGCTGCTCACCGGCATCAAGGCCATCGACGCCATGACCGCCATCGGCCGCGGCCAGCGCCAGCTGATCATCGGTGACCGCCAGACCGGCAAGACCACGGTCTGCCCTCGACGCGATCATCAACCAGCGCGACAACTGGAAGACCGGCGACCCGAAGAAGCAGGTGCGCTGCATCTACGTCGCGATCGGCCAGAAGGGCTCGACGATCGCGGCCGCCCGCGACACCCTCGACGAGGCCGGCGCGATGGAGTACACGACGATCGTCGCCGCGCCCGCCTCGGACTCGGCCGGCTTCAAGTACCTCGCGCCGTACACCGGCTCGGCCATCGGCCAGCACTGGATGTACGACGGAAGCACGTCCTGATCGTGTTCGACGACCTGACCAAGCAGGCCGAGGCCTACCGCGCCGTGTCGCTGCTGCTGCGCCGCCCGCCGGGCCGCGAGGCCTACCCGGGCGACGTCTTCTACCTGCACTCGCCGGCTGCTCGAGCGCTGCGCGAAGCTGTCCGACGACCTCGGCGGCGGCTCGATGACCGGCCTGCCCGTCATCGAGACCAAGGGCAACGACGTCTCGGCCTACATCCCGACCAACGTCATCTCGATCACCGACGGCCAGTGCTTCCTCGAGACCGACCTGTTCAACGCCGGCGTCCGCCCGGCCATCAACGTCGGCATCTCGGTGTCGCGCGTCGGCGGTGCGGCCCAGCCGCGGGCCATGCGCGCGGTGGCCGGCCGGCTGCGCGTCGACCTGGCCCAGTACCGCGAGCTCGAGGCGTTCGCCGCCTTCGGCTCCGACCTCGACCGGGCCAGCCAGCAGCAGCTGGCCCGCGGCGCCCGCATGGTCGAACTGCTCAAGCAGCCGGCCGTCCTCGCCGTTCCCGGTCGGGCGCGAGATCGTCTCGATCTGGGCCGGCACCACCGGCAAGATGGACGACATCCCGGTGGCCGACATCCGCCGCTTCGAGGGCGAGCTGCTCGACTACGTCGGGCACAGCACGCCCGAGCTGTTCGACACGCTGGCCAACGCCAAGTCCCTCGACGACGACATGGTCGCCACCCTGGAGAAGGTGCTCGAGGAGTTCAAGAAGCAGTTCCAGCCCAGTGAGACCGAGGATTCCGGTCCGACGCCGCAGGACGACGGCCCGGGGCGGCCGGCGAACGAAGGCGAGTCCGACGCGCCCGAGGCCGGCTCGGGCGGAGTGGCCGACGCCCCGGCCGGCGGCGCCGGCTCGGGCTCCGACTCCGGCGACGCGGCGAAGTAGGTACTGAATGGGAGCCCAGCTTCGCGTCTACCGGCGCCGGATCCGGACGGTCCAGTCGACCAAGAAGATCACCAAGGCGATGGAGCTCATCGCCGCGTCCCGCATCGCCAAGGCGCAGGCCCGGATGAAGGCGGCCCGTCCCTACGCCGACGAGCTCACCCGGGCCCTGGCCGCGCTGGGCAAGAACGCGATCGCTCGAGCACCCGATGCTGACCGGCGTCGAGTCCCCGCGGCGCGCCGGCATCCTGGTGATCACCAGCGACCGCGGGCTGGCCGGCGGGTACAGCGCCAACGCGATCAAGCGGTCCAACGACCTCGCCGCCCGGCTCGAGGGCGAGGGCAAAGAGGTCGTCCGCTACGTCATCGGCCGCAAGGGCGTGGCCTACTTCCAGTTCCGGCGGATCGAGGTGGCCGGGGCCTGGACGGGGTTCTCCGAGCAGCCCAACTTCGCCGACGCCCGCGCCGCCACCGAGACCGTCGTCGGTGCGCTGACGGCCACCTCGGCCGGGCGAGTACGACGGCGAGCCCGGGCATCGACGAGCTGCTACGTCGTCTACACCCGGTTCGAGAACTCGGTCACCCAGCGCCCGGCCGCCGTGCAGGTCTCGCCGGTCAAGTCCGCGACCGACGATGCGAGGACGCTGGCGACGGTTCCGACGACTCGGACGACGATGCTCGGGGCGAGGCGCTGTACGAGTTCGAGCCCGAGCCCGAGCGGCTGATCGACGCGCTGCTGCCGCGTTACATCAGCGCCCGCATCTTCTCCGCGCTGCTGGAGTCGGCAACCTCGGAGTCGGCCGCCCGGCGCCGGGCCATGAAGTCGGCCAGCGACAACGCGACCGAGCTCATCGAGACCTACACCCGGTTGGCCAACCAGGCCCGCCAGGCCGAGATCACCCAGGAAATCAGCGAGATCGTCGGCGGCGCCGACGCCCTCGCCGCAACAGGAAGTGACGCCTGATGACAACAGTTCACCGACACCCAAGTCACCGAGCCCGAGGCCGACGCCTCCAGCGGGCGGGTCGTCCGGGTCATCGGCCCGGTCGTCGACGTCGAGTTCGGCCGCAACTCGATCCCGGCCCTGTACAACGCGCTGACCACCGAGATCGCGCTGGGCGAGCTGTCCAAGACGCTGACCCTCGAGGTGGCCCAGCACATCGGCGACGACATGGTCCGCGCCATCGCGCTGCAGCCCACCGACGGCCTGGTCCGCGGCGCCGAGGTCACCGACACGCGGTCGCCGATCACCGTGCCGGTCGGCAACGTGACCCTGGGCCACGTGTTCAACGCGCTCGGCGAGCCGCTCGACGTCGCCGCCGACGAGCTCGACGTCAAGGAGCGCTGGTCGATCCACCGCGAGTCCCCGCCGTTCGACCAGCTCGAGAGCAAGACCGAGATGTTCGAGACCGGCGTCAAGGTCATCGACCTGCTGACGCCCTACGTCACCGGCGGCAAGATCGGCCTGTTCGGCGGTGCCGGCGTCGGCAAGACGGTGCTCATCCAGGAGATGATCTACCGGGTCGCCGAGAACTTCGGTGGCGTGTCGGTGTTCGCCGGCGTGGGGGAGCGCACCCGTGAGGGCAACGACCTCATCACCGAGATGACCGAGTCCGGCGTGCTGGAGAAGACCGCGCTCGTGTTCGGCCAGATGGACGAGCCGCCGGGCACCCGCCTGCGGGTCGCGCTGTCGGCGCTGACGATGGCCGAGTACTTCCGCGACGTGCAGAAGCAGGACGTGCTGCTGTTCATCGACAACATCTTCCGGTTCACCCAGGCCGGCTCCGAGGTGTCGACGCTGCTCGGCCGGATGCCGTCCGCCGTGGGTTACCAGCCCACGCTGGCCGACGAGATGGGTCAGCTGCAGGAGCGGATCACGTCCACGCGCGGTCACTCGATCACCTCGATGCAGGCGATCTACGTCCCCGCCGACGACATCACCGACCCGGCCCCGCACACCACGTTCGCCCACCTCGACGCCACGACGGTGCTATCGCGGCCGATTTCGGAGAAGGGCATCTACCCGGCCGTCGACCCGCTCGACTCGACGTCGCGCATCCTGGACGCCCAGTACATCGGGCAGGAGCACTACGACGTCGCCTCGCGCACCAAGCAGATCCTGCAGCGCTACAAGGAACTGCAGGACATCATCGCCATCCTCGGCATCGACGAGCTGTCCGAGGAGGACAAGGTCATCGTCGGCCGGGCCCGGCGCATCGAGCGCTTCCTGTCGCAGAACACCTTCGTGGCCGAGCAGTTCACCGGGCTCAAGGGCTCGTTCGTGCCGGTCACCGAGACGATCGACGCGTTCAAGCGGCTGGCCGCCGGTGACTTCGACGACTACCCCGAGCAGGCCTTCTTCATGTGCGGCGGCATCGAGGACCTCGAGCGCAAGGCCCACGAGCTGAAGGAATCCTGATCCATGGCGACGATGCACGTGGAGCTCGTCTCGGTCGAGCGGGCCCTCTGGTCCGGCGACGCCACCGCGGTGTTCGCGCGCACCACCGAGGGTGAGCTCGGCATCCTGCCCGGGCACACGCCGCTGCTGGGTGCGCTCGCCCCGGGCTGGATCGTGCGCATCGACCGGGCCGACGAAGGAGAGCTGAGGGTGGCCGTCCACGGCGGTTTCCTCTCGGTGCGCAAGGACGGCGTCTCGGTGCTGGCCGAGATCGCCGAACTGGCCGACGACATCGACACCGCCCGGGCTCGGGCCGCGCTCGACCGGGCCGATCCCGACAGCGGCGAAGAAGGGGCGGCGGCGCGCGACCGGGCCCTGGCCCGGCTGCGGGCCGTGGGCGAGTCGGTGTGAGACTGACCCGCACCGACTAACGAAGGGCAGTCGTGCACGTCGTCGACATCATCGTTGCTGTCGCCGCTGGGCTGTTGGTCGTGCTGTTCGCGGCCGTGCTCGCCCGGCAGCGGTACATGCTGCGGGTGGCCGGCGGGGTGCCGGTGGCGGTACGGGTCCGCGGCAACCGCTGGGTCTACGGGATCGCGCGCTACGCCGGGGGCGAGTTGCGCTGGTACCGCGGCATCGGCGTCGGCACGAAGCCCACGACCGTGCTGCACCGCGACCAGCTGCACGTGCTCGGGCACCGGGCGCCGCTGCCGGCCGAGCTGCCCTCGCTGCCGGCCACCTCGATCGTCGTCGAGTGCAGCTACGGCGACACGACCGCGGTGTTCGGCTTCAGCGAAGGCGCCTACACCGGCTTCGTCTCCTGGATCGAGGCGTCCGCCCCGCGATCCTGAGCCGGATCAGACCGGCTGCAGATCGCGGTCCGGGTCGACCGAGTTCGGCGTCTCACCGGACTCGTCGCGCCGGCGCGACAGGGCCAGCCCGACCAGACCGGCCAGGAACAGCACCCCGCCGGCGATGGCCAGGCTGAGTGGCAGCGTCGTGTAGACCAGGGTGACCAGGTTGGCGTCGTGCCGGGCCGTCTTCACCGAGGCGGCCAGCTGGGCCGGCGCCGCGTGATAGGTGATGTCCATGACCGGCGTGACCGGGACGACCGTCGCCCCGATCTTCAGCGCGAGGGTGCGGACCTCGCGCTCCTGCAGGTCGACGACCTCACCGGTGCGGGGCTCGACCCAGTACGTGGCCTTCATGGCGTAGCTGTAGCTGAACGGGACCGGGTCGGGCAGCGCGGGCAGGATCTTCTGCAGCGAGCCGAGCGCGGTCGGGCTCAGCCCGAGACCGGCGGCGAGCTTGACCAGGGTGGCCTTGGGCAGCGAGGCCGGCAGCGCCTTGAGCGTGGCCGGGTCGGTCACCGGTTTTGCCGCTGCGGTCGCCGTGAAGACGTAGGTCGACAGGCCGCCGCGCTTCGCCGTGCCGGTGTAGCGCAACGGCGTGGTGCCCTGGGTGTCGGAGATCCAACCCTCGTAGTTCTTCTTCGCGGTGCGGATCGGCCAGTTGAAAGTGATGCCGGTCTGGCGCACCACGTTCGGGTAGCCACTGCCGCGGCCCATGCTGGTGCGGTTCACCGCGTAGCGGTACTGGAAACCGCCGACGGTGGTACCGGCGAGCTTGAGCTTGCCGCCGTCGGAGACGAGCGCGTTCTTGCCCTTGGTGCCGAGCACCTTGGTGGTGTGGGTGGTCGTGATCGGGACGTTGGCGACCAGGACCTTGGCCCCGGGCGTGGTCAGGGCGGCGGCGTTGAACAGCGCGGCCGCGGTGCCGGTGTAGGTGGTGGTCGTGTTGGTGTCCGACGGCAGGACGGCCTGGGACGGGGCGACCGTCCAGCGGACCACGGCCGCGCCGGCGATCAGGACGAGGCCGAGTACGACTGCCGCGACTGAGAGGAACTTTCTCATGGTGAGATCCAGCCTTTCGTCACCCGCATCCGCCGGACGGCTGGTGCGGTCGCAGCGCCATGGCGGCGCTCGTCTGCCTCCATATCGGCCGTTGTGGACGCGATCTTGAGCCGACGCCGGAAATAGCCGGAAATACGCGGGAACGACGGCTGGGCTCAGGTGGCGCGCCGCCGATTCACGGCCAGTACGGCGACGGTGACAATGAGGGCCGCGAGGCCGACAAAGATGGCGCTTTCGACGAGCTGGATCGGCCAGAAGTGGGACGCGGGCTGGTAGGTGACGGTTTCCCGGACGCTCAGGCCGCTGACCCGGTCCCGGCAGGCCGCGGCGTTGAGCAGACCCGTGCGGGCCGCGTTGGACTGCAGGTCGGGGCAGTACCGGGACAGTACGTCGAAATTGCCCTGGTTGACCGACAGCGCTCGCCCCGACGGACCGGTCATCACGATGTCGTGCAACCAGGCGTTGGCCGGCAAGGCGGAGGTCGACAGGTCGTGCAGGCCGCCGGTCGGATTGTCCAGGAGCGTGCCCAGCGAGACGGTGGCGGTGCGGGTGGCCAGGGGCGCGAAGTGCCAGCGGACCCAGTGCACGGGGATGCGGGCGGCGGCGTAGGCAACCAGGGTCACGGCCATGGCCGGGATGGTGCGCCCGATCAGCGCGCTGGCCGCGACACCGACCGCGAGGGCGAACAGCACGCAGGCCAGGGGCACCACGCCCTGGACGTCGTACCAGGTGCTGTTGTAGCGGCCGCCGAACGCGCCGGTGAGCGGGTCGAGGCTCCAGGTGGCGACCAGACCGAGGACGAGGGTTCCGGCGGCCACGACGCCGAAGATGACCGCGATCTTGACGGTGATCCAGCGCAGGGGGCTGACCGACTGCGTCCAGGCCAGCCGGTGGGTGCCCGATTCGTACTCACGGGAGACCAGGGGAGCGGCCCAGAACATCCCGGCGATGAGCGGGACCGCGATCAGGGCGCCGGTGAACGGCGGCATGGAGTGGAAGTCGTCGTGCAACCGGCCGAGGGCGTCGCCGCAGCCGGTGCTGGTGCCGGCGCACCCGGGCAGACCCAGTGCGCGGGCCCGATCCCGGGCGATGCTGCCGACCACGACCATGACCGCGCTGAGTGCGGCGAGAATCAGTGCACCGACGCCGGCTTCGGCGCGATGTTGTCGCCAGGTCGTCCAGATCATGAGCCGGTCCATCCGCGACAGTTCGAGTCTCGGTGCCGGCGTCGGCCGCTCGAGGTAGGCCAGCGCGAGGCCTTCCAGGTCGACCGGACTCACGCTCAACGCCGGGTTGAGCAACGGCTCGCGGGTGCGGACGAGCAGGGTGGTGTGCCGTTCGTGCGGCGACCGGCTCAGCACCTCGACCCCGGCGGGTATCCGCGCGACGTCGTCCGGCGCGCCCGCGACCCAGCGGTGCTCGGCCAGCAGTTCGTCGAGTTCGCCGCTCACCCGGACCTGACCGTCGCGGATCACGACGAGGTGATCGCACACGCGGGCCAGCTCGCCGATCAGGTGCGAGGACAGCACGACGGTCATTCCGGTGGCTGCGGCGCTGTCGATCAGGGTGCGCAGGAATTCCCGTCGGGCGATCGGGTCGAGCGCGGCGAGGGGTTCGTCGAGCAACAGCACCTGCGGCCGTTTCGCCACGGCCAGGGCCAGGGCCACCTGCGCACGCTGCCCGCCGGACAGCTTGCCCGCCCGCCGCTTCAGCGGCACCTCGGCCGCGGTCAGCCGTTCGCGGGCGAGGGCGTCGTTCCAGGCCGGGTTCATCGCCCGGCCGAAGCGGAGCAGGTCCGCGACCGAGAACTCCTTGTACAGCGGGCAGTCCTGGGCCAGGAAGCCGATCTGCGACAGGAACTCCGGGCGGCTGCTCGGCGCGTGGCCGGCGACGCGCAATTGTCCCTCTGATGCGGGCAGCAGCCCGACGAGCATGTTCAACAGGGTGGTCTTGCCGGCGCCGTTAGGGCCGACGACCGCGGTGATCGAGCCGGCGGGCAGCGAAACCGAGCAATGCCGCAGGGCCCAGAACTTCCCGTACCGATGGCCCGCGTCCGCGGTCTCGATCGCGGCGGCGTCCGGCGCGCTCACGCGCTGGCCTCGATGTCAAAATCCCGCATGGCCGCGCGGATCACGTCCATGATGCCGTCCTCGTCGAGCCCGGCCTCCCGGGCCGCGGCGATCCACCGGTGCAGGCGGCGGGTCAGTGCTGTCAGCGTCGTCGGCGTGCGCCTGGCTCAGGCTGCGCTGCACGAACGTGCCCTGGCCTGGGCGTCCGGCGACCAGTCCCTCGTGCTCGAGTTCCTTGTAGGCCTTCTGCACCGTGTTCGGGTTGATGGCCACGCTGGCGGCCACCTGGTGCACGGTCGGCAGCTTGTCGCCCGGCTGCAGCCAGCCCAGCCGCAGGGCCTGCTTCACCTGCTGGACGACCTGGGCGTACGGCGCCAGCCCGCTGGTCGAATCAATCCGTAGGTCCAACATGTCCCGAACTCTAACTTGCCTAGGACAATAGGTAAAGACTTACTAGGTAGATAGGTAAAGGGGTGCTAGCTTCCGCGGATCGGCATGCCCGCACCATCGGTTTCGCCCCGGCGTCGCAATCAGACTGGGTCGGCTCGCAACGGTTGCGAGACCTGGGCAGTGCTGGGGGATGTCATGAATGATTCGCGTTGGCGACGTTGGCTGATCTGGACCGGCCCGCTCTTCGCCGTGCTCTTCCTGGTCGTCGGTCTGGTGCTCAACGGCTCCACTCCTGGCGACAAGGCCTCGGGCGCCGAAGTGATGAAGCACTTCAACTCCCATCAAGGACGAACGTCGATCGATGCCTTTCTCGCTCCCTTGGGCGCCGCGTTGATCGTCTTGTTCGCCGCCGAGATCCGGGCTCGAGCCCGGGAACGCGGTCAGCGCGGCGCCGGCCCGACCGTGCTGGTCGGTGGCGCCGTGCTGCTCGCGGCCAGCCTGTTGAGCGGAGCCGGACTGAGCCTGTCGCTCGTCACCGCCTCGGACCACAACCAGTCACAGGTCGCCCAGACCCTCAATGTGCTGAGCGACGACAACTGGATCCCGTTCATCGGCGGCGTCGCGGTCTTCCTGATCGGGGCGGGCATGACGGTGCTCAGTACGGGATTGGTACCGAAGTGGCTCGGCTGGGTCGCGCTCGTCATCGGCGTGGTGTCGTTGGCTGGCCCGGGTGGGTTCATCGGTTTCTTCGTCGCGCCGGTCTGGATTCTGGTGGCCGGCATCCTGCTCGCGGTTCGCGACCGATCGGGTCCACGCCGCCCCGGCGCGGGAGCCGGCGGCGTCAATTGTGTAGGGCGGGGATCACCTCTGTCGCGAGCAACTCGGTCTGGCTCGGCGACATCGGGACCCCGCGGGGCATGAGGTTGATGGTCGAGAAGCCGAGGTCGATGAAGCTGGCCAGTTGGTCGGTGACGGCGGCCGCCGAACCGCTGACGGTCTCGGCGTCGGTCGCGACGCCGGGCCCGACCGTCAGGGCGACGTTGTAGGCGCAGGTGATCTCGGCCGGGTCGCGGCCGGCGGCACTGGCTGCGTCGAGCACGCGGGAGCGCATCGCGGCGACCTGCGTCGAGCGGCGCGTAGCCGTGGGACGGGATCCAGCCGTCGGCCAGCCTGCCCGGTCAGCCGCAGGGCCCGCGGGCCGAACGTGCCGAGCCAGATCGGGATCCGCCGGGCCGGCTTCGGTTCGAGGTCGGCGCGGTCGGTGCGGTGGATGCGGCCGGCGAAGCTGAATCCGGGCTCGGTCCAGAGCCCGCGGATCACGGTGATCGCCTCGGCCAGGCCGTCGACCTTGTCGCGCGGGCGTCGGCACCGGCAGCCCGAACGCGCGGAACTCGTCGTCGGAGTAGCCGCCGCCGAGGCCGAGGATGAGCCGGCCGCCGGCGAGCCGATCGAGCGTCTCGGCCATCTTCGCCACCATCGCGGGCGACCGGTACGGGCACGCCCAGCACGCGGGTGGCGATGCCGATGCGCGACGTTGACGCGGCGATCCAGGTCAGCATCGTCCACGTCTCGTAGCTCGGCTCGCTACCGCCCGGGTGGTCGGAGGCGGAGACGAAGTCGAAGCCGAGTTCCTCGGCTCGCCGAGCCGTGGCGACGGGATCGGTGCCACCGGCGGCCGACGTCGAGACGTTCAGCCCGAACTGCAGAGTGCTCATGGGGTGCTCTCCTCCGGTTGCGCGGCTCGCCGCGCGTGGCCGGCGACGAGATGGTGAGCTTGGGAATGAGGTAGTGCGCGAGCGGGCCGATGCTCACGGCGTACAGCACCGTCCCGACGCCTACGGCGCCACCGAGCAGCCAGCCGGCCGCGAGCACGCTGAGCTCGAGTGCGGTGCGCACCACCGCGATGGGATGGCCCCTGGCGGCGAGCCCGGTCATCAGCCCGTCGCGCGGGCCGGGCCCGAGGCCCGCGCCGATGTACAGCCCGGTGGCCACTCCGTTGAGCAGCACGCCGGCGACGAGCAGCAGGCTGCGGGCCAGGAGGCCGTGCGGCGCCGGCAGATCGTCGAGCGCGACGTCAGCGGCCAGGCCGACGACCACGACGTTGCTCAACGTGCCGAACCCCGGACGCTGACGCAACGGTATCCAGAGCAGCAGGACAACCGCCGCGACGATGATGACTACCCATCCGAAGCGCAGTCCGGAGCGCTCGGCGATGCCCTGGTGCAGCACGTCCCACGACGCCAGGCCGAGTTGCGCCCGGACCATCAGCGCGATGCTCAGGCCGAACAGAGCCAGCCCCACGTAGAGGCTGACCAGCCGGCGAACCAGGACGTTCATCGATTCCCAACTTGTTGACGTGTCATGTTTCACGGTAGAAGTCGTGCATGACATGTCAAGTAACGGGTATGCTCGCCTCGTGACCGACACCCGGTGGCTCGATCCGGCCGAGGAACGCGCGTGGCGCGGCTACCGGCGGATGTTCCTGCTGCTCAACGCCCGAGTGGCCCGTGACCTCGCCGCCGACGCCGGGCTGTCCGAGGCCGACTACGACGTGCTCTCGAGCGTGTCCGAGGCGGACGGGCAGCAGGAACGGCTGACGACGCTGGCGGCCGGCATGCTCTGGTCGCAGAGCCGGCTGTCACACCACATCGCCCGGATGCAGCGCCGCGGGCTGGTGACCAGAGTGGGGGTCGAATCGGACGGGCGCGGGTCGATGGTGGCCCTGACCGATGCCGGCCGGCGCGCGATCGAGGCCGCCGCGCCCGGGCACGTCGCCGCCGTGCGGGCCCACCTGATCGATCGGCTGTCGCCTGCGCAGATCAAGGCGCTCGGTGATATCGCCGAGACGGTCGTGGGCCACCTGAACGCTCCGGAGGCGCGGCCGGAATCGGACTGAGCTCAGCGCTCGCCGCCGGGCTGCCAGAGCACGTCGCCGTCCGGATTGGCCACCCGGGCCAGGATGAACAGCAGGTCCGACAGCCGGTTCAGGTAGAGCAGCGCCGCGCGGTTGGTGCGCTCCGGGTCGGCCTGCATGAGCAGCCAGGCGCTGCGCTCGGCCCGCCGGGCCACGGTGCGGGCCTGGTGCAGCAGCGCCGCGCCGGGCGTGCCGCCGGGCAGGATGAAACTGGCCAGTTTGGGCAGTGCCTCGTTGAACTCGTCGCACCAGCCCTCGAGTCGCTCGACGTAGTCCGCGGTGACCCGCAGCGGCGGGTACTTCGGGTCGGGGATGACCGGCGTGCACAGGTCGGCCCCGACGTCGAACAGGTCGTTCTGGACCGTGCCCAGGACGGCCGCGACCCGGTCGGGCAACGCGCCGAGGGCCAGGGCTGTGCCGATCGCGGCATTGGTCTCGTCGCAGTCGGCGTAGGCCCCGACTCGCGGGTCGGTCTTGGCCACCCGCGACATATCGCCCAGCGCCGTCGTCCCGTCGTCACCGGTGCGGGTGTAGATGCGGGTCAGATGAACGGCCATGCCCGGACGATAGCCTGGGTCGGTGCAGGTATTGCGAGTGACGGGCGGCGCGCGGCTGGCCGGTCAGGTCGAGGTCGGCGGCGCCAAGAACAGCGTTCTGAAGTTGATGGCCGCGGCCCTGCTGGCCCCGGGCGAGACGACGATCGGCAATCTGCCGGCCATCTCGGACGTGCTGATCATGCACAGCCTCTTGGAACGGCTGGGCTGCGAGGTCGGCGAGACCGGTGACGGTGTGGTCGACCAGGTGCGGATCACCGTGCCCGACCAGCCGGCCTGGGAGGCGCCCTACGAACTGGTGCGCAAGATCCGCGGCTCGATCTGTGTGCTCGGCCCGCTGCTGGCCCGCACCGGCCGGGCCAAGGTCGCGCTGCCCGGCGGCGACGCGATCGGCTCGCGCCCGCTGGACATGCACTTCGCCGGCCTGGAGCGGATGGGCGCCGAGGTGCGGGTCGAGCACGGCTACATCGTGGCCGAAGCGGCCGAACTGCGCGGCGCGACGATCTGGCTCGACTTCCCGAGCGTCGGCGCGACCGAGAACATCCTCACCGCCGCCGTCCTGGCCAAGGGCAGCACGGTCATCGACAACGCGGCCCGCGAGCCGGAGATCGTCGACCTGTGCCAGATGCTGGTGTCGATGGGCGCGCAGATCGACGGCATCGGCGCCTCGACGCTCGAGATCACCGGCGTGGACGCGCTGTCCCCGACCACCCACCACGCCGTCGCCGACCGGATCGTGGCCGGTACCTGGGCCATGGCCGCGGTGGCCACCCGCGGCGACGTCACCGTCCTCGGCGCCGACGCGGCCCACCTCGAGCTCGCGCTCGACAAGCTCGTCCGGGCCGGGGCCGACGTCGACGTGCGGGCCGACGGGTTCCGCATCTCGATCGCCGACCGACCCCGCAGCTTCGACGTGGTCACGCTGCCCTATCCCGGACTGGCCAGCGACCTGCAGCCCCAGGCCATCGCGCTGCTGTCGGTGGCCGAGGGCACGGCGATGATCACCGAGAACATCTTCGAGGCCCGGTTCATGTTCTGCGACGAGATCGCCCGAATGGGCGCCGACGTGCGCACCGACGGCCACCACGCCGTGGTCCGCGGCCGCGAGCGACTGTCGGGTGCCCCGGTGCGGGCCACCGACATCCGGGCCGGCGTCGGGCTGGTCATCGCCGGGCTTGTGGCCGAGGGGGTCACCGAGGTGGCCGAGGT
This sequence comes from uncultured Actinomycetota bacterium, assembly GCA_963713245.1. Classification (GTDB taxonomy): domain Bacteria; phylum Actinomycetota; class Actinomycetes; order Mycobacteriales; family Jatrophihabitantaceae; genus CAVQKZ01. The sequence goes on along the minus strand of CAVQKZ010000005.1, from coordinate 1,397,975 downwards.
GCACCACATCGACCGCGGCTACGTACGGTTCGAGGAGAAGTTGCGTTCGCTCGGCGCCGACGTGGTGCGGGTGGAATCCGAGTCGTTCGGCGGCTGACGCGTCGCCGGGCTAGAGGTTGAGCAGGCCGCGGGCCCGTTCGGCGTCGCCGTGGAAGACGAGCACGTCCATGCTGCCGTCGCGGCGCCGCGACATCGACGAGCGGATGCCCGACTCGCCGAGCGTGGCCCGCAGGGCCAGCGCGTCGGCCCGCGGCACCGCGCTGACGACCACGGTGAGCAGGCCGAGCTCGGCCGACTCGGCCGCGTCCACCGGCCGCCCGACCCGGCGGCGGCGCGACGAGCCGAAGACCCAGCGGGTGCTCAGGGCCAGCAGGCCGACGGCGATCAACGCGGTGATCTCCGCCGAGATGCCGTAGGTGCCCACGGGGTCATTCCTTCGCGTCGCGGTGGGCCAGACGCCGGCGCAGACCACGTTCGCCCGCGCGCATCATCCGGTCGTGGTTGAACCGTAGCGCCGGGCGGGCCAATGGGCCCACCAATCTGATCAACGCCTTGCTGACCACGACGTCCTCGTCGAACACGGCCGCGGTCGCGCCGTCGCCACCGGTGATCGTCCACTGGCTCGTGCCGGTGAGATCACCGGACAGGCTGGCCCGCAGGATGCGCCGCTCGGCGTCCTCGATCTCGCGCCGGGCGACGAAGACGAGGTCGTAGGGCAGCAGGCTGCGGCAGCGCAGTTCGCCGGCGCCGTCGTCGAGCAGGCGGGCTTCGTGCACCTCGGGCCACCAGGCCGGATAGGCGGCGACGTCGGCCAGCGCGGCGTAGACCTGGTCCGGGTCGGCGGCGATGCGCCACCGCGAGCGGAAGATGTAGTGCTCGGCCGACATGCCCATGGGTACGTATTCAACGCAATGGCGGTTCGTCCGACTTGGGGCGGGGTGCGAAGTCGGCCACAGTACCTACTGATCAGTAGGTCCCGGGCCGCTCGGCTGAAATAGACTCCGTCCAAGCGCCCGGAGGTGCCGAAATGCCCTATCCGCACGACGACAAGCGCGATCCTGCCTGGGTGATGCGCACCTACGCGGGGCACTCCTCGGCCGTCGAGTCGAACGCGCTGTACCGCCGCAACCTGGCCAAGGGCCAGACCGGGCTGTCGGTGGCCTTCGACCTGCCGACCCAGACCGGCTACGACCCCGACGCGGAACTGGCTCGCGGCGAGGTCGGCAAGGTCGGCGTGCCGGTGTCGCACGTCGGCGACCTGCGGGCGCTGTTCGACGGCATTCCCATGGACGAGATGAACACGTCCATGACGATCAACGCGCCGGCGATGTACCTGCTGGCGCTCTATCTCACCGTCGCCGACGAGCATGCCGACGCCGCCGGCATCGACCGCGACGAACTGCGGGCCCGGCTCGCGGGCACCACCCAGAACGACATCATCAAGGAGTACCTCTCGCGCGGCACCTACGTGTTCCCGCCCGCGCCGTCGCTGCGGCTGATCACCGACATGATCGCCTACACCGTGGCCAACGTGCCCAAGTGGAACCCGATCAACGTGTGCAGCTACCACCTGCAGGAGGCCGGGGCCACGCCGGTGCAGGAGGTGGCGTTCGCGCTGTGCACCGCGATCGCCGTGCTCGACTCGGTCCGCGACTCCGGGCAGTTGCCGGCCGAGAAGTTCGGCGAGGTCGTGGCCCGCATCTCCTTCTTCGTCAACGCGGGCGTCCGCTTCATCGAAGAGATGTGCAAGCTACGGGCGTTCGGCGAACTGTGGGACGAGATCACCCGTGAGCGCTACGGCGTGCAGGATCCGAAGCAGCGGCGGTTCCGGTACGGCGTGCAGGTCAACTCGCTCGGCCTGACCGAGGCTCAGCCCGAGAACAACGTCTACCGGATCCTGCTGGAGATGCTGGCCGTGACGTCCTCGCGTGACGCCCGGGCCCGTGCGGTGCAGTTGCCGGCCTGGAACGAGGCGCTGGGTCTGCCCCGGCCCTGGGACCAGCAGTGGTCGTTGCGGATGCAGCAGGTGCTGGCCTACGAGTCCGACCTGCTCGAGTACGAGGACATCTTCGAGGGCTCGACGGTGGTCGAGGCCAAGGTGGCCGAGATCAAGCGGGGCGCCCGGGCCGAGATCGACCATGTCCTGGAGCTCGGCGGCGCGGTGGCCGCCGTGGAGTCGGGGTACCTCAAGTCGGCCCTGGTGTCATCGCTGGCGCTGCGGCGCCGGCGGATGGAGTCGGGCGAGGCCGTGGTCGTGGGCGTCAACAAGTTCACCGAGTCCGAGCCCAACCCGCTGGTGGGTGGGGCCGACGGCGGCATCATGACCGTCGACCCGGCGGTCGAGGCGGCGGCGATCGAGGCCGTGCAGGCCTGGCGCGCGGCGCGTGACGGCGCGGCCGTCGACGAGGCGACGACGATGCTGCGGGACGCGGCCAAGTCCGATACCAACCTCATGGTGGCGTCGCTGGCCTGCGCCCGCGCCGGCGTGACCGTGGGGGAGTGGGCGGGGGTGCTGCGCGAGGTGTTCGGCGAGTACCGGCCCCCGACGGGTGTGGCGGGGGCCAGCGGCGGCGGGCACGAGGGCGGGCTGAGCGACGTGCAGGAGCGAGTGCGGGCCCTCGGTGCCGAGCTGGGCCGGCCGTTGAAGTTCCTGGTCGGCAAGCCGGGATTGGACGGGCATTCCAACGGGGCGGAGCAGATCGCGGTGCGGGCTCGCGACGCCGGTTTCGAGGTCGTCTACTCCGGGATCCGGCTGACGCCGGCGCAGCTGGTCGCGTCGGCGGTCGAGGAGGACGTCGACGTCGTCGGCCTGTCGGTGCTGTCGGGCTCGCACCTGTCCGTCGTGCCGGATGTGGTCGACGGGTTGCGCGCGGCTGGGTTGGACGATGTGCCGGTCGTGGTCGGCGGGATCATCCCCGAGGGCGACGCGGCGACTTTGCGCAGCTCGGGGGTTGCCCGGGTGTTCACCCCGAAGGACTTCGAGATCACCGATGTGCTGGGGCAGATCGTCGATGCGATCGAGGAAGCTCGCGCTTAGCTTCGGTCGGCCTGCCGGGTCGCTGCTTCGCTTCGGTTCTTGAAAAGCGGCGGCGACGGCGGAAGTTGGGCGGTCGGTCGGATTGCGAGGCCGGCTTGCGGTTCGGTGGTTGCGGTCGGTCGGGCTGGGCGGTGGATCTTCCTGCGTTTGGTGGGTCAGAGGTTGCGTAGGCGCAGGAAGATCGCCCGCGACGCCAGCGCCGTATTTTAAATGGGTTGCGGGGCGTAATGGTCGGTCAATATATTGAACACATGTTCGACGACTCGACGGCGGCGGCACGGCTTCGGTCGTGACGCGGCTCAGCGCGCTCGTCGACGAACTACAGCACCTCGACCTGACCTGCCTACCCGGTGACGACGTCCTTGACCTGTTGCGGGATCTCGAGGTCCAGAAGCGGCGGTTGGCCACCGTCGATCACGCGTTGATCGGCGAGGTCGACGCGCGAGGCTTGGCCGGCGAGCGGGCCTGCCGGAACACGGCGAGCCTGCTCGGTCAGGTGCTGCGGATCAGCCCGCGGGAGGCCATCGACCGGGTCGACGCCGCGGCCGATCTCGGCCCCCGCGGGCGTTGAGCGGGGAAGTGTTGCCGCCGGTGTTTCCCGCCGTCGCGGCCGCCCAAGCCGCCGGAGTGATCTCGCCCGCCCACGCCCTGATCGTCACCAAGACGGTGAATGCTCTGCCCGTCGCGGTTCAGGCCGAACACGACGAGTCGGTGCAGCAGACGTCTGCTGACCCACGCGGCCGAGTTGGACCCGGTCCTGCTGCGGCACGTCGCCCGGCGGATCACCGACACGGTGAACCCGGACGGGATCTACACCGAAGAACGCGACCGGGCCCGCCGTCGGGACTTCACGGTCCGGCAGCGCCGCGACGGCTCCGCCCAAGTAACGGGTGAGTTGACCGCGGTCTGCGCCGAGGCCGTGTTGTCGGTGCTGGACGCGGTCGGCAAACCTGCTCCGGCCGAGGACGGCACCCTTGATCCCCGCACCCCGGGCCAACGCCGCCATGATGCCTTGCAGGACGGCATGCTGGCCGCCCTGCGCTCCGAGCAGCTTGCCGGCCTGCAACGGGGTCGCGGCCACCATCGTCCTCACCATGACCCCGGAGCAGATCCAGACCAAGACCGGACTCGTCACCACCGGCCACGGCGCCCTCATCACCGTCGAGCAAGCGTTGAGTCTGGCCGGGGACGCCCGGGTCATGCCCGTCGTCCTCACCAAAACCAGAGAGATCACCGCCTACGGCGACACCCACCGCATCTTCACCGAAGGCCAACGCCTAGCCCTGATCGCCCGCGACCAAGGCTGCAGCTTCCCCGGGTGTTCGGTCGGACCGGCCTGGTGCCAAGCCCACCACATCACCGACTTCGCCATCAGCCGACGCACCTCAGTCGACGACGGCACCCTGCTCTGCGGCTTCCACCACCGCGCACACCCGACGCTTAGGTTGGACCTGCCGAATGATCAACGGCACACCACACTGGACCCCACCACCCTGGCTCGACCCCCAGCAGACCCCACGACGCAACCGAACCCACGAACCACTCAGGGTCTAGCCGAGGTGGTTACGGGTTGAACGTGTCCGGGTCCGGGCCGGTGCGCTCGTCGCGGTTCAGCTCGGTGATCGACGTGACGTCGTCGTCGGCCAGCTCGAAGTCGAAGACGTCGATGTTCTCCTTGATCCGCGCTGGGGTCACCGACTTGGGAATGACGACGTTGCCGAGCTGCAAGTGCCAGCGGATGACGACCTGGGCCGGCGTCTTGCCGTACTTCTCGGCCAGCGAGGTGATGGCCGGGTCGGACAGCAGCTCGCCGCCCTTGGCGATCGGGGACCAGGCCTCGGTGGCGATGCCGTGCTCGGCGTCGAAGGCCCGCACGGCGTCCTGGGTCAGGTACGGGTGCAGCTCGACCTGGTTTACGGCCGGGACGACGTCGGTCTCGTCGAAGAGCCGCTGCAGGTGCGCGGGCTGGAAGTTGGAGACGCCGATCGAGCGGGCCAGGCCGTCGCTGTGCAGCTTCTCGAAGGCCCGCCAGGTGTCGACGTAGCGGTCCTTGGCCGGCAGCGGCCAGTGGATGAGGTACAGGTCGACGTACTCGAGCCCGAGGCGGGTGCGGCTGGTCTCGAATGCCCGCAGCGCGTCGTCGTAGCCGTGGCCGTTGTTGTTGAGCTTGGTCGTGATGAACAGGTCCTCGCGGGGGATGCCGGCGTCGGCGATCGCCTTGGCGACGCCTTCTTCGTTGCCGTACATCGCGGCGGTGTCGATGGCGCGATAGCCGGCTGCGAAGGCGGCGCTGACCGCATCGGCGGTCTCCTCGTTCGGGACCTGGAAGACGCCGAAGCCGAGCTGGGGCATCGTGCTGCCGTTGTTGAGTGTGACGGTTGGCTGGTCAGCCATGAATTACTACCTCCTGATTGTCGCCTTCCTGGTTCCTACCCGATGTGGCCGTCGAACATGCGGGCCGGGCCGAGCCCGGTAACGTGCCCAGCTGTGCGCCTTGTCATAGCCCGCTGCAGCGTCGACTACGTGGGCCGGCTCACGGCCCACCTCCCGCTGGCCACCCGGCTGCTGCTGGTCAAGGCCGACGGCTCGGTGCTGGTGCACGCCGACGGCGGCTCGTACAAGCCGCTGAACTGGATGAGCCCGCCCTGCCTGCTCGTCGAGGGTGCCGCCGAGGGACTGAGGGTCAGGCGATCTGGACGGTGACCAACAAGGCCGGCGAGCAGCTCATCATCACGATCGAGTCGATCGAGCACGACTCCAGTCACCAGCTCGGCGTCGACCCCGGCCTGGTCAAGGACGGCGTCGAGGCCCACCTGCAGAAGCTGCTGGCCGAGCACATCCACACGCTCGGCCCGGGCTACCGGCTGGTGCGGCGCGAGTACCCGACCCCGATCGGGCCGGTCGACATCATGGCCCGCGACCCGCACGGCGTGGCCGTGGCCGTCGAGATCAAGCGCCGGGGCGAGATCGACGGCGTCGAGCAGCTGACCCGCTACCTCGACCTGCTCAACCGCGACCCGCGCCTGGCCCCGGTACGCGGCGTCTTCGCGGCCCAGGAGATCAAGCCCCAGGCCCGCACCCTGGCCGAGGACCGCGGCATCACCTGCCTGGTCCTCGACTACGACCTGCTGCGGGGCATCGACGACCCGTCCCAGCGGCTGTTCTGAAGCTCACGGCGAGGTAGGGGTTACCCGCCGGTACGGTAAGGCGACGGTCGGCACCGAGATCCCAGGAGGATGGCGTCATGGCACGGGACTTCCAGCAGGTCGGCGTGATCGGGCTCGGCACGATGGGCGCGGGCATCGCCGAGGTCTTCGCCCGCATCGGGCTGTCCGTGGTTGCCGTCGAGGTCGACGAGGCCGCGGTGGCCAGCGGCCGCGGGCACCTGGAGAACTCCACCGGCCGGGCCGTGGCCCGCGGCAAGCTGTCCGAGGCCGAGCAGCAGGCCCTGCTCGACCGGGTCACCTACAGCACCGACCTGAATGCCCTGGCCGACGTCGATCTCGTCGTCGAGGCCGTCCCCGAACACCTCGAACTCAAGCGGCAGGTCTTCACCCAGCTCGACAAGATCTGTAAGCCCGAGGCCATCCTGGCCACCAACACCTCGTCGCTGTCGGTCACCGAGATCGCCGTGGCCACCGGGCGCCCGGGCAAGGTCGTCGGCCTGCACTTCTTCAACCCGGCGCCGGTGATGAAGCTGGTCGAGATCGTGCGCAGCGTGGTGACGGAGCAGGACGTCGTCGACGACGTCGAGGCCTTCGCCCAGAAGCTGGGCAAGGTCGACGTCACCATCGGCGACCGGGCCGGCTTCATCGCCAACGCGCTGCTGTTCGGCTACCTCAACCACGCGGCCTCGCTCTACGAGTCGCGCTACGCCAGCCGCGAGGACATCGACGCGGCCATGAAGCTCGGCTGCGGGCTGCCGATGGGCCCGCTCGCGCTGCTCGACCTGATCGGGCTCGACACCGCCTACGAGATCCTCGACACGATGTACAAGCAGTCGCGCGACCGGCTGCACGCGCCCCAGCCGATCTTCAAGCAGATGATGACGGCGGGCCTGCTGGGCCGTAAGAGCGGCCGCGGCTTCTACACCTACGACGCTCCGGGCTCCCCGAACGTGGTCGCCGACGCCCAGACCCCATCGGCCGATGCCGCGATTGCCGGGGCCCGGCCGGTCTCGACCGTCGGCGTAGTCGGCTCGGGGACGATGGCCACCGGCATCGTCGAGGTGTTCGCCAAGGCCGGCTATGACGTGGTCTTCGTGGCCCGCAGCGCCGAGAAGACGGCGAAGGTCATCGCCGGCGTCACCCGGTCGCTGGAGAAGGGCGTGCAGCGGGGCAAGGTCACCGAGGCCGACCGCGACGCGACGCTGGCCCGCATCACCGGTACGACCAAGCTGGACGACCTGGCCCGGGTCGAGCTGGTGGTCGAAGCCGTCATCGAGGACCTCTCGGTCAAGCAGGTGCTCTTCGCCAACCTCGACGACATCTGCGCGCCCGGCACCGTGCTGGCCACGACGACCTCGAGCCTGCCCGTCATCGAGTGCGCGGCAGCCACGTCCCGTCCGGCCGACGTCATCGGCATGCACTTCTTCAACCCGGCCGCGGTGATGAAGCTGGTCGAGGTCGTGTCGACCGTGGCTACGGCCGGCGACGTCGAGGCCACCGTGCTCGAGGTCAGCCGCCGGATCGGCAAGCACCCGGTGCGCTGCGGCGACCGGGCCGGGTTCATCGTCAACGCCCTGCTCTTCCCGTATCTCAACGACGCGGTGAAGATGCTCGAGGCCCACTACGCCAGCGCCGACGACATCGACTCGGCCATGAAGGTCGGCTGCGGCTACCCGATGGGCCCCTTCGAGCTGCTCGACGTCGTCGGCAACGACGTGTCGCTGGCCATCGAGCGCGAGCTCTACCTGGAGTTCCGCGAGCCCGGGTTCGCCCCGGCGCCGCTGCTGGAGCACCTGGTCACCGCCGGGCGGCTGGGCCGCAAGACCGGCAAGGGCTTCCGCGACTACACCTGATCGGCGGCCTGCGGCTTGCGGAAGATCAGGCAGATGTTGTTGTGGCTGGCGCTGAGCCGGCCCCGCGACACGGCCCCGATGGCCCGCAGCGCTGCGTCCACGACCGGGCGCAGCCGGCCGAAGATGTTCAGGTACATGTTCGTGCCGAACTCGTGCTCGACCTCGAGCTCGTGCCGATCGGCCCAGGCCCGCAGGCCGCGCAGCGTGACGACCTCGTCGTACACGGTCGGGTACGGCGCGTGGCCGGGCTTGCCGGCGTCGGGCTTGCGCTCGACGTAGCGCTTGTAGAGCACGTGCAGCCGGTGCGGCGAATGCTTGACCAGAAAGCCGTAGACGGAGTTGCCGTCGGGCACCCGGACGATGAGCCGCCCGCCCGGACGCAGGCAGGCCAGGAACCGGTCCAGGACGGCCTCGGCCCCGGCCACGTGCTCGAGCACGTAGCTGCAGTACACGACGTCGAACGACTCGGGCGGCAGCTCGACTGTGCGCAGGTCGCCGAGGATCTCCTCGTCGAGGTCGCCCTGCACCTCGCGCCGGATGCGCAGGGCCTCGCCGTCGGTATCGACGCCGGTGATGTGCACGGCCGCGCTGTGCGGGGTGAGCACCCACCGCTGGCCGCAGCCGGCCTCGAGAACCCGGACGGCGTCCGAGCGGCCGGAGGCGCCGCCCAGCACGGCCTCGGCCAGCAGGGCGTTGACGTTCTTGCCGGAATCGAGGAGTTGGCGTGGCTCGACGTCGGATATCGCGACCACGTTCGTCCCTCCCGGGGGCGCCTCACTTCACGGTGAACAGACGCCGCAGCTTATCGCACCGAGCCCAACCGGAACGGGCCCCGCAACGCACGAGCAGCGCCGTCAGACCGGGGCGAACTACGCTGATCGGGTGCCTCGCCAGAACCGCCGACGCGTCGCTGCCCCCACCCCGGCAGCGCGGCCGCTGTCGACGGTCGGCGAGCGGCGCGAGGAATGGCGCGGCGAGGACTACGTCGTGCGCGGCGTCACGTCCGCCGGCGCGGCCAAGGCCTATCGCTGCCCGGGCTGCGACCAGGAGATCCTGGCCGGCCGGCCGCACCTGGTGGCCTGGCCGGAGTTCGACGCCGCGGCCAGCGACCGCCGCCATTGGCACACCGCGTGCTGGGCCGCCCGCGACCGCCGGGCCCCGGGCGTGCAGCGCAGCCGGTCCGCGCCGCGTTACTGAGTCGGCCCGGCCTCGGCTTCGGGGTCGGCGTCGGCCTCAGCGGAGCGAGCGGCGGCGGCTGCGATCGCCGAGGGCGGTGAGGGCTTGGTCTGGCTGAGCACGGTGCTGAGCCGGGCGTGCAGGCGCTCCAGCTGGGCGTGCACGTCGTCGCGGTCGCGCTCCAGGGCGCGAACCGTGCTGGCTGCCTTGTCGACCATCTTGGTCGCCTGCACCCGGCCGGCCGCGATCATGCGGGCCGCCTCGGCCTCGGCCTCCGCCTTCTGCTCGGCCGACAGGGCCGCCTCGGCCGTGCGCCGCAGCCGCAGCGTGACCTCGAAGTCCTCTTCGGCCTGGATGCGGTGCGCGAGGGACTCCGCATCGAGCCGCTCCCGCTCGGCCACGGCCTCGGCGTCCAGTCGCACCCGGACGGCCTCGGACTCGATCGTCAGCCGGTCCTCGTCGGCCTGAGCCTGGGCCATGCTCTGAGCCAGTTGCTTCTCGACCGTTTCGCGGTGCCGGTCGGCGTCGGCCAGCCGGCGCCGGAACGTCTCGTCGGCCTCCAGGTGGCGCTGGGTGGCCTGGGCCAGGATCTCGTCGGCCTCGGCCGTGGCCGTGGCCCGCACCCGGCTGGCCGCATCGGCGGCGCCGCTGCGGATGGCCTCGGCGTCGGCCTCGGCCGCGGTCCGGATCTTGGCCGCGTCGGCGTTGGCCGCCTCGAGCCGGGCCTGGACCCGTTCGTCGATGTTGTCGGCCGTCACGGCCTCGTTCGCGGTGCGCAACTGCCGGCGCAGCGACTCGATCTGGGCGTGCGCGCTGGCCAACTGAGCGGCGAGGTCGGCCGAGCGGGCGGCGGCCGTGTCGCGCTCGGCGACGGTGGCGCGCAGATCCTCGTCCATGCGGGCGACGAACTGGTCGACCTGGTTGCGGTCGTAGCCGCGCATCGCAACCGGGAAGCCAGGGTTGGCGTCGGTCAACATGGGCAGGACGTCCGTGGGATTCTCCGAAGCCATGTCCCTATGGTCGCACTCCACTGCGCGGCCAACCAGCACGGCTCAGCCGCAGCCGGCCTCAGTGGTCGCGGAATCGGTTGATCTGGTCGAGATGGCGGGCCCGCAGTTCGTGGTCGCGCACACCGAGTCCTTCGTGCGGAGCCAGGCACAGCACGCCGACCTTGCCCTGATGCAGGTTGCGGTGCACGTCGTAGGCGGCCTGACCGGTGTCGGCCAGCGCGTACACCTTGGACAGGGTGGGATGGATGGCCCCCTTGGCGATGAGCCGGTTGGCCTCCCACGACTCGCGGTAGTTCGCGAAGTGCGAGCCGACGATGCGCTTGAGCGTCATCCACAGGTAGCGGTTGTCGTACTCGTGCCAGTACCCGGTCGTCGACGCGCAGGTGACGATCGTGCCGCCGCGCTTGGCCACGTAGACGCTCGCCCCGAACGTGTCGCGGCCGGGGTGCTCGAAGACGATGTCGGGATCCTCGCCGCCGGTCAGCTCGCGGATCTTCTTGCCCAGCCGCTTCCACTCGGCCGGTTGCTGTTCGCCGTCGCGCCAGAACTCGTAGCCCTCGGCGCTGCGGTCGATGATCAGCTCGGCCCCCATCGCCCGGCAGATCGCGGCCTTCTCCGGGGACGAGACGACGCAGATGGGCGTGGCCCCGCCGTTGAGCGCGTACTGGGTGGCGTAGCCGCCCAGCCCGCCCGAGGCGCCCCAGATCAGGACGACGTCGCCCTGCTTCATGTTGGCGCCGTGGTGGCTGACGAGCTGGCGGTAGGCCGTGGAATTGACCAGGCCGGGGGCGGCCGCCTCTTCCCAGGTCAGGTGAGCGGGTTTGGGCATCAGCTGGTTGGACTTGACCAGGGCCAGCTCGGCCAGGCCGCCGAAGTTGGTCTCGAAGCCCCAGATGCGCTGCTGCGGGTCCATCATCGTGTCGTCGTGACCCTGCGGATCCTCGAGCTCCACCGAGAGGCAGTGCGCGACGACCTCGTCACCGGGCTGCCACTTCGTGACGCCCGGTCCGACCCGCAGCACCACGCCGGCCAGATCCGAGCCCACCGCGTGGTAGGGCCGGTCGTGCTTGCGGGCCAGCTCCGACGACTTGCCGTAGCGCTTGAGGAAGTCGAACGTCGACACCGGCTCGAAGATCGAGGTCCAGACCGTGTTGTAGTTGATCGCGCTGGCCATGACGGCCACGATCGCCTCGCCCGGGCCGAGTTCGGGCGTGGGCACGTCCTGCAGGTGCAGGCTCTTGCGCGGGTCCTTCTCCTTGGTGGTCAGGCCGTCGAACATGCCGGTCTCGTCGGCCCGCACCACCACCGCCTGGTAGCTCTCGGGTACCGGCAGGTCGGCCAGTGCGGCCAGGTTGTCGGCGAGGATGGCGGTACGGATGTCGTCCACGGAGGGCCTCCAGGGTGGGCGGGCAGGCGACGCTGCTGACCAGATGTTACCGGTCGGTAATCAGGCGGGCTCGACGAGTTCGACGAGCACGCCGCCGGCGTCCTTGGGATGGATGAAGTTCACCCGGCTGTCCGACGTGCCGCGCCGCGGGCTGTCGTAGAGCAGCCGCAGGCCCTTGGCCCGAAGTTGGGCCGAGACGGCCTCGACGTCCTCGACGGTGTAGGCGACCTGCTGCACGCCCGGGCCACTGCGGTCCAGAAACTTGGCGATCGTCGACTCATCGTTGAGCGGGGCCAGCAGCTGGATCATCGTGGTGCCGTCGCCGACGGTGAGCATGGCCTCCCGCACACCCTGCTCGGTGTTGGTCTCCTCGTGCACGCTCACCAGGCCGAACGTGTCGGCGTAGAACGCGATCGCGGCGTCCAGGTCCGGGACCGCGATGCCGACGTGGTCGATCTTGGTGAACAGGCTGGATGCGGGCATTCGGTCATCGTGACAACTGGAACCGCTGCCGGGCGAGCCGGGGTGCGGTGGCTCACACGCGGTCGGGCCGGGTTCTAGTTAAAGTTGCGGTCTATCCGGTTCGTGGCTCGACAGCGGCCCGCCCATCCTCCGGCGCGGCGCCGTCGGGCTCGCTAGGAGGCTTGACATGGCTGGCTCGGTAATCGTCGACGGCGCCCGTACGCCGATGGGACGCCTGCTCGGATCGCTCAAGGACTTCTCCGGGGCCGACCTCGGCGGCGTCGCCATCAAGGCCGCGCTGGAGCGCTCGGGCGTCGCGCCGGAGCAGGTGCAGTACGTGATCATGGGCCAGGTGCTGCTGGCCGGCGCCGGCCAGATCCCGGCCCGCCAGGCCGCGCACAAGGCCGGCATCCCGCTCAGCGTCCCGGCCCTGACCGTCAACAAGGTCTGCCTGTCCGGGCTGGACGCGATCGCGCTGGCCGACCAGCTCATCCGGGCCGGCGAGTTCGACATCATCGTCGCCGGCGGCCAGGAGTCGATGACCAACGCGCCGCACCTGCTGCCCAAGTCGCGCTCCGGTTACAAGTACGGCGCGATCGAGATGCTCGACTCGATGGCCTTCGACGGCCTCACCGACATCTTCGACAACATCCCGATGGGCGAGTCCACCGACATCGTCAACACCAAGCTCGGGCTCGGCCGGGCCGAGCAGGACGAGTTCTCGGCCCGTTCGCACCAGCGGGCCGCCGTGGCCCAGAAGAACGGCGTGTTCGACGAGGAGATCACGCCCGTCCTCATCCCGCAGCGCAAGGGCGACCCGATCGAGTTCCGCGAGGACGAAGGCATCCGCGGCGACACGACCGTCGAGTCGCTGGCCAAGCTGCGCCCGGCCTTCACCAAGGACGGCACCATCACGGCCGGGTCGGCGTCGCAGATCTCCGACGGTGCGTGCGCGGTCGTGGTGATGAGCAAGGCCAAGGCCGAGGAACTCGGGCTGACCTGGCTGGCCGAGATCGGCGCCCACGGCAACGTGGCCGGCCCGGACAACTCGCTGCAGTCCCAGCCGTCCAACGCGATCTCCGACGCGCTGGGCAAGGAGCAGCTCACCGTCGCCGACCTCGACCTCATCGAGATCAACGAGGCCTTCGCCGCGGTCGGCATCCAGTCGATGAAGGACCTCGGCGTCAGCGACGAGATCGTCAACGTGAACGGCGGCGCCATCGCGCTCGGCCACCCGATCGGCATGTCCGGCGCGCGCCTCGCGCTCACCCTGGCCTACGAGCTGCGCCGCCGCGGTGGCGGCACCGGTGCGGCCGCGCTGTGCGGCGGGGGCGGCCAGGGCGACGCGCTGATCCTGCACGTGCCCGCTGCCAGCTGAGCGCTGATGTCGGCAACCCGGCGCGGCGTCGACGTCGGTGAGCTGGTCGAGCGCGCCCGCACGGCCGACGCGCGTGCGGTTGCCCGACTGATTTCGTTAGTCGAGAGTGACGCGCCGGTGCTGCGGGAGGTCGCGGCCGCGCTCGCGCCGTTCGGCGGCCATGCCCAGGTCGTCGGGCTGACCGGCTCGCCGGGCGTGGGCAAGTCGACGTCCACCTCGGCCATGGTCACCGCGCTGCGGGCGGCCGGAAAGCGCGTCGGGGTGCTGGCTGTCGACCCGTCCTCGCCGTTCTCCGGGGGAGCGCTGCTCGGTGACCGGGTGCGGATGCAGGACCACGCCACCGACGACGGCGTGTTCATCCGGTCCATGGCCGCCCGCGGGCAGTTGGGCGGCCTGTCCGCGGCCGTGCCCCAGGCCCTGCGCGTGCTCGATGCCGCCGGCTGCGACGTCGTGCTGATCGAGACCGTCGGCGTGGGCCAGGCCGAGGTCGAGATCGCCTCGCTGGCCGACACCACGATCGTGCTGCTGGCCCCGGGCATGGGCGACGGCATCCAGGCGGCCAAGGCCGGCATCCTGGAGATCGCCGACATCTTCGTGGTCAACAAGGCCGACCGCGACGGCGCCGACACCGTGGCCCGCGACCTGCGCTACATGCAGTCGCTCGGCGGGCGGCACTCCGAAGCCGGGGCCTGGCGCCCGCCGATCGTCAAGACCGTCGCCGCCCGCTCGGAGGGCATCGACGACGTCATCGCGGCCATCGCCAAGCACCTGGACTGGATGCAGGGCCACGGCGAGCTGGAGCGCCGCCGCCGGGCCCGCGCGGCCAGCGAGATCGAGGCGATCGCGCTGGCCGAGGTGCGGGCCCGGTTCGCCCAGGTGCACGGCTCGGCCGCACTGGACGCGGCCGCGGCCCGGGTGGTGGCCGGCCGGGCCGACCCGTACACCGCCGCCGACGAGCTGGTCGCCTCGCTCTGAGCTACTTGACCTCGTTCAGGCGCCCGGTGGCGACGTCGAAGACGAAGCCGCGCACGGCGTCCTTCTTGGGGATGAACGGGCTGGCCTTGATCCGGGCGATGGACTGCCGGACGTCCTCGTCGAGGTCGCCGAAGGCCTCGGCCGACCAGGCCGGCTTGATGCCGGTGTCGTCCTGGATCTGCTGCTTGAACCCGTCGTCGGTGAAGGTGAGCATGCCGCAGTCGGTGTGGTGGATGAGGATGATCTCCTCGGTGCCGAGCAGGCGCTGGCTGATCGTCAACGACCGGATCTCGTCGTCGGTGATCACGCCGCCGGCGTTGCGGATGACGTGGGCCTCGCCCTCGTTCAGGCCGAGGATCGCGTAGACGTTGAGCCGGGCGTCCATGCAGGCGACCACGGCGAGGTGCTTGGCCGGCGGAAGGGGGAGCGGGCCGGAGAAGCCGGCCGCGTAGTTGGCGTTGTTCTCGAGAAGCTCGTCGGTGATCGACATATCTCGCTTTCTCCTACCTAGAAGGTAGACAAAAGCCTAATAGCCGGGCGGCCGACGGGCAACCTCAGCTCGACGCGGCGGCGGAGCGGTCGTCGACGGCGGGCAGCGCCGCGATGAAATCGCGGGTGTAACGAGCGGTGAGCTCCGGGTGCTCGAACTGCGGCACGTGCCCGCAGCTCTCGAGCACCACGCACTCGGCATCGGGCAGGGCCTCGGCCACGAACCGGCTGAAACCCGCGGGCACCAGGTTGTCGTGGTCGCCCCAGAGGAACAGCGCGGGCGGGGCCAGCGCGGGCAGCCGGTCCCAGAACCCGCTCTCGCCGAACGGCTCGTCCAGGTAGACGTGGCGCAGCGCGGAGAAGATGGCCAGCCGGTTGGCCCGGATGTTGAGCACCCGGATGAATTCGTCGAGCGCGGCGTCGTACCAGGTGTCGGCCAGGCGCGACGGCTCGGCGAACAGGCTGCGCAGCCCGCGCATGGCCATCGAGCGGGGGATCCGGATCGGCAGTGCGGCGATCTCGTTGCGGACGAGCCGGACCAGCGGCACGAACTGGCGCAGCTTGCGGAAGGCGACGGCCGGGCACAGCAGCACCAGGCCGCGGACCTCGATCGGGGGCGGTGAGGGCGGCCTCGAGCGCGGTGCGTCCGCCGAGGCTGTTGCCGACCAGCACCGCGGGCTCGGTACAGGTGCGCGCGAGGAAGGCCAGCAGCCAGTTGCCGAGGAACTCGGCCCGGTGCTGGTCGCCGCGGGCCTGGGTGCCGCCGTGGCCGGGCAGATCCGGAGCCAGCACGTGGTATTCGTGCGACAGCGCCGCGATCAGCGGCAGCATCGACGCGTTGGTGGCGCCGAGCCCGTGCACCAGCACCACCGGCGGAGCGTCGACCGGCCCGGCCTCGAGATAGAACGTCTCAATGCCGCCGGCGTTGGTCGAGCGGGTGAACGTGCGGCTGTCGTCGCCGACGTCGCCGGGGAACAGGCCGTCGAGCTGCAGGGCCAGGGCCAGGTTGCCGCGCACGGTGAGGTCACCGGACAGGAATGCCTCGATGCCGCTGCGGGCCCCGGACGACGACGTCGTCCAGTACCCGCAACGGCGCCCGCACGGTGGTCGTGGGGTTGGCCGGGCCGCCGCGCTTGGCCAGGGCCCGGCCGCGGTCGATCTCGACCGTCCAGTTGGCCATCCCGCCCGCGGTGAACAGCAGCGAGGCGGTGGTGTCGGCCAGCAGCGGCGAGTAGGCGCCGAGCAGGCGTTCGCGCAGCAGCGGCAGCAGGTCGTTGTCGGTCAACGCAACACCCCCGTTCCGGCCGCCGTGGACACCGTCGAGCGGGATCAACGCCGTTTCTGAGAGGATTTGCAGTCTGCCACGCAGCTCATGGGGCCGCCGCCGGCCGCGCCGGAGCCCACCTCTCTCGCCGATCCCGACCAGCATCTACCCGCTGTCTACTTGCCGGTAACATCGTCGGCCCGGGCCGTACGCAACCGGGCAGAGGAGCCGACCGTGCCGACGATGGACCGCGACGCCGACGTCTTCGTGCTGAATCTCGGCGATTCGGAGAACCGGTTCAATCCGGACTGGCTGGCCGAGGTGCAGGCGCACCTGGACACGGTGGCGGCCACCGCCGCGCCCTGCGCGCTCGTCACCACCGCCACCGGCAAGTTCTTCTGCAACGGGCTCGACCTGGAGTGGATGGCCGCACACGGCGACCAACTGCTGAGCTACCTGCTCGAGGTGCATCACCTGCTCGAGCGGGTGCTGGCCCTGCCCGTGCCGACGGTGGCCGCGGTCCAGGGCCACGCCTTCGCCGGCGGCGGGATGCTGGCCCTCGCCCACGACTTCCGGGTGATGCGGGCCGACCGCGGCTACTTCTGCCTGCCCGAGGTCGACATCAACATCCCGTTCACGCGCGGCATGTCGGCCCTGATCCAGGGCCGGCTGTCGCGCAAGACCGCGCACGAGGCGATGACGACCGGGCGGCGCTACGGCGGCACCGACGCCCTGGCCGCCGGGATCGTCGACGCCGTCGCCCACGAGGACGACGTGCTGAGCGAGGCGATCGAGATGGCCCGGGCCCTGGCTGGCAAGGCCGGGCCGACGCTCGGCACGATCAAGGCCCGGATGTACCCGGAGGCGCTGGCCGCGCTGCGCGACACCGCCGCACCGCTGGACTGAGTCGGACTGACTCGGACCGACTCGGACCGACTCGGACTGAGGCCCGCGGCTAGGAGGCCACGTCCGCGGCGGATTCCTGCACCTCGAGCAGCGACACCTCGTGCAGCGACTCCTCGTAGGCCCGGTGCCCGCCGCGAATGCCGAACAGCCGCTTGGACAGCAGCAGGTACAGCACGGCGGCGATGTTGATGACGAGCACCGTGATCTTGAGCCAGGTGGCCTTCTCGGTGATCTCGTAGACCTCGAGCGGGATGAACAGCGTGGTGCCGACGACGGCCACGTACTCGCCCCAGCGCTTGAGCGACCACAGGCCGATGCCCTCGACGATCTGCAGCAGGCCGTAGCCCAGCAGCCCGGCCGCGATCAGGTTCAGCGTGGACGGCTTGGCGTTGAGCACCTTCTCGATGGCGTTGACGGTGCTGGAGTCGCGGACGTTGAAGTGGATCTGGTCGAAGAACGGCTTGAGCGAGCGCACGTCCCGGTCGAAGAGCTGTTGCAGGCTGACCTGGGTCGTCTTGAGCCGGAACACGCCGATGCCCAGCAGCACGATGACCAGGCCGCGGACCCACCGCTCGATGGCCAGCGCGCGCAGGATGAAGGCCGAGCGCAGGGCCTTGCCCCGCAGCAGCACCGGGGCGTCGCCGGCCGGCCCGCTGCCGTGCGGCTCGCCGAGCACGTAGCTGCCGCAGCGCAGGCAGCGCCACGCCTCGCCCAGCGGAGTGCTGGCCTCCAGCCGGGCCCGGTAGGCCGGCTCGTCGGCGGCGTAGGTGACGTGCCCCTTGCGCGCGCACGACCGCAGGTTCCAATCCACGGGCCGCAGCCTAGGGGGTCGGCGAGACTGGTCATAGGCTGCTGTCGATTCCGGCTGTCGTCGTTCGTCGTAGTTGCTGGACGGCCCGCGAGCGGCGGGCCGCAACGGAAGAGGAGAGCGCCATGTCGCAGTACCTGATCCTGATCTACGAGGACGAGGCCGGCTACGCGAACGCCGACCAGACCGTCTTCACCGAGGTCATGGAGGGCCACAACACGTTCGGCGAGAAGAACGCGACGGCCCTTCAGGGCGGCAACGCCCTGCAGCCCACGAGCACGGCCACGACCGTGCGCTCCGACGGGGCCGGCGGCTTCACCGTCACCGACGGGCCGTTCACCGAGACGAAGGAAGCCCTCGGCGGCTACTACCTGGTCGAGGCCGCCGATCTGGACGAGGCCATCGCCATCGCCAAGCAGGTGCCGGCCCGGTTCGGCGGCGTGGAAGTCCGGCCGATCATGGTGTTCAACTGAGCCGAGCCGGCCGCGGTGGCGGCCGCGGTCGCCGACGCACACCGTCGCGAGTGGGCCTTCGTGCTCGCCGCGACGGTGCGCGTCACGCGCGACCTCGACGTGGCCCAGGAGTGCGTGCAGGACGCGTACGCCAAGGCCCTGAACGACTGGCCGTCGTCGGGCATCCCGGCCAAGCCGGGCGCGTGGCTGACGACCGTCGCCCGCCGCCGCGCCCTCGACCTGCTGCGCCGCGACGCCGTGCTGCGCCGGGCCCTGCCGCTGCTGGTCGAGGACGACGTCGAACCGCCGGTCGAGCCGTCGGACGCGATCCCCGACGACCGGCTGCGGCTGATCTGCACCTGCTGCCACCCGGCCCTGGCGCCGGAGGCGCATGTGGCGCTGACGCTGCGGCTGATCTGCGGCCTGTCGACCGCCGACGTCGCCCGGGCCTTCCTGGTCAGCGAGTCCACGATGGCCGCGCGGATCACCCGGGCCAAGAAGAAGATCGCGGCCGCGCGCATCCCGTACCGGGTGCCGTCGGCCGCCGAACTGCCCGAGCGGGTCGATTCCATCCTGGCCGTCATCCACCTGGTGTTCACGACCGGCCACACGGCACCGGTCGGCGCCGATCTGGTCCGCCGCGACCTGGTCGAGCGCTCGCTCGACCTGGCCCGCATGCTGCGCGCCCTGCTGCCCGGCAACGCCGACGTCGGCCGGTCTGCTGGCCCTGATCCTGCTCACCGACGCCCGCCGGGCGACCCGGACCGCGGACGACGGGCGCCTGCTGCGGCTGGCCGAACAGGACCGCAGCGCCTGGGACCGGACGGCGCATCACCGAGGGCGTCGCCCTCGTGCGCGAGGCCCTGCGGTCGCGGCCGCCCGGGCGCTACGCCCTGCAGGCGGCCATCGCGGCCGTGCATGCCGAGGCGCCGTCGTGGGACCTCACCGACTGGGGCGAGATCGTCGCCCTCTACGACGTGCTGGGCCAGATCTGGCCGTCGCCGGTGGTCGCCCTCAACCGGGCCGTCGCGGTCGGCTTCGCCCGCGGGCCGGCCGCCGGGCCTGGCCGAGCTCGACCGGCTCGGCGCCGAACCGCAGCTGGCCGGGTACGGCTACCTGCCGGCGGCGCGGGCCGACTTCCTGCAGCAACTCGGCCAGGCCGACGCCGCCCACCTGGCCTACGAGGAGGCGCATCCTGCTCACCGAGAACGTGGTCGAGCGACAGTTCCTGCTCGACCGGCTCGAGGCCCTCGAGCAGGCCTGAGCCTGCCGGGCGGGTCTGCGGTCAGCCGGTCAGCGGAACGCGTCGAGGCCGGTCAGCTGCTGGCCGAGCACCAGGGTGTGCACCTCGTGGGTGCCCTCGTAGGTGTAGACGGTCTCCAGGTTCACCGCGTGCCGCAGCACCGGGTACTCGGTGGTGATGCCGCTGCCGCCCAGGATCGAGCGGGCCTCGCGGCAGATCTCCAGCGCCGTGCGCACGTTGGCGAACTTGCCGAAGCTGATCTGGTGCGGCTTGACCCGGCCGGCGTCCTTGAGTTCGCCGAGGCGGCGCGCGGTCAGCTGGGCCTGCTGCAGGGCCACGGCCATCTCGGCGAACTTGCGCTGGGTCAGCTGGAAGCCGGCGATCGGCTTGCCGAACTGGCTGCGGCTGGTGGCGTAGTCCAGGGTCGAGGCCAGCGCGTCGCGGGCCGAGCCGGTGACGCCCCAGACGATGCCGAAGCGGGCCTCGGTCAGGCAGCCCAGCGGCCCCTTGAGGCCCTGGGCGCCGGGCAGTTCGGCCGAGGCCGGCAGCCGCACGTCGTCGCAGATCAGCTCGCTGGTGACCGACGCCCGCAGCGAGATCTTGTGGTGCACGTCCTGGGTGGTGAAGCCGGGCATGCCCTTCTCGACCAGGAAGCCGCGGACGCCGTCGTCGGTGCGGGCCCAGACGACGGCGACGTCGGAGATCGAGCCGTTCGTGATCCACATCTTGTTGCCGGTCAGGATCCAGTCGGCGCCGTCGCGGCGGGCCCGGGTGCGCATCGAGCCCGGGTCCGAGCCGGAGTCGGGCTCGGTCAGGCCGAAGCAGCCGATGGCGTTGCCCTTGGCCATCTCGGGCAGCCAGCGCTGCTTCTGCTCCTCGCTGCCGTAGGCGTGGATGGCGTACATGGCCAGCGACCCCTGGACGCTGACCAGCGAGCGCAGCCCGGAGTCGACGGCCTCGATCTCGGCGCTGACCAGGCCGTACTGCGACGGCTTGGCGCCCTGGCAGCCGTAGCCGTGCAGGTGCATGCCGAGCACGCCCAGGGCCCCGAACTCCTGGGCCAGCTCGCGGGCCGGCAGCCGGCCGTCCTCGAACCAGTCGCGGATGTGCGGGCGCAGCCGGTCGTCGGCGAACTTGCGCACCGTGTCGCGCAGCAGGCGGTCCTCGTCGCCGAGGTCGTCGTCGAGGTCGAGCAGGTCCAGGCGATCGAGCGCGTCGGTCATGACCGCGAGATTACGCCGGGCCGATACCCTGCGCTGGTGCCCCAACCGCCGTCCCCGCTGCGCCTTCGACCCGATCGACCGGGCCGGCGAACTGTGGGAAGCAGCACTGGCCGGACGAGGATCCCGAGGTCTACGCGGCCATGCGGGCGGTCACCTCGATCATGCGGGCCCACCAGATCCTGATCGCCGAGCTGGACTCGATGCTGCGGCCGTTCGGGATCACGTTCAGCCGCTACGAGGCGCTCGTGCTGCTCACCTACTCCCGCGAGGGACGCGCTGCCGCTGTCGGTGATCGGGGAGCGCCTGCAGGTGCATGCGACGTCGGTGACGAACGTGGTCGACCGGCTCGAGGCGGCCGGTCTGGTCCGGCGGGTGCCCAATCCGCACGACGGGCGCGGCACGCTGGCCGTGATCACCGACAGCGGCCGGCAGGTCGCCCGCAAGGCGACCGAGGCCTTCAACGCGGCCCGCTTCGGCACGGCGCCGCTGGACCTCGGTGACCTGGGCGAGCTGTTCCGGGTGCTGCGGCAGTTGCGCCGCGACGCCGGCGACTTCGCCGACTGAGCGACCGCGACGCCGGCCCGGGCGTATCCCGTGGGCTAACTGATTCGTTACATGGTCAGTCGCCTAACCGGGGGTTTCGTCATGGCTGGTCGTCGTGTTCGGGTAATTCTGGCTGCTACGGCAGTGGTGGCCGGGGGACTGGTCCCACTGGCGAGCGCGGCTCCGGCCGGGGCCGACGGGCTGTTCGCCCTCACCCAGAACGTGCTGCCCGGCCTGGCCCACGCCACCGATCTGGGCCCGGCGCCGGCCTCGACGCCGCTGCACCTGGTCGTGTCGGTGGCGCGCCCCGACCCGGCGGCGGAGGCGGCCACCCTGGCGGCCGAGCACGACCCGGCCAGCGCCGGCTACCGCCACTTCCTCACGCCGGCGCAGTTCGCGGCCCGGTTCGGTGTCCCCGCCGGCCGGCAGGCCGCCCTCCGGGCGTTCTTCGCCGATGCCGGGGTGCAGGTCGAGTCGGTGTCCGCCGCCGGTGACCGCTGGTCGCTCGACGGCACCGCGGCCCAGGTGGCCGGCCTGCTGCACACCGCCTTCCGCTCCTACCGGGTCGGCACCCAGGCGTTCGTCGCCAACACGGCCGCCCCGGTCTTCCCGTACGGGCTCGGCATCACCAACATCGTCGGCCTGAACACCCTGCAGCACTATTCGACCCCGGCCCGTTCGCACCCGGCCCAGGACACCTGCGTCGGCGGCACCTGCCTCGGGGCGACGACACCGCAAGACCTGTGGACGGCCTACCAGCAGCCGGCCGCCCACACCGGGCAGGGCCAGGGCCTGGCCGTGTTCGGCGAAGGCCAGACCGACGGCGTCGTCAACGACCTGCGCCAGTTCGAGTCGGCCAACGGCCTGCCCCAGGTGCCGGTCACGGTGAAGCACCCGGCCGGTGACACCGACTTCTCCGACGACACCGGCCACGAGGAATGGAACATCGATACCCAGGCCTCCAGCGGCATGGCCCCGGACGCCGCGAGCCTGACCCTCTACTTCGGCAGCGACCTGTCCGACGCCGACATCGACCGGGTCTTCAGCCAGTTCACCGACGACGCCGGCGGCCCGATGCAGGCCTCGGCCAGCTACGGCGAGTGCGAGACCATTCCCGTCGTCAGCGACCTCGTCGGCCAGGCCCTGTCGAGCCTGTCGGCCGCCGCGCTGCCCATTGGGCTCGGGCTCGGCAACCAGAACGACGCCACCCTGGCTCCGATCACCGAGCAGGCCGCCATCGAGGGCAAGACGATCTTCGCCTCCAGCGGTGACACCGGGTCGTCGTGCCCGATCGTCGCGCTGCCGGTGATCGGTGCCGGCAACGGCGTGCTCAACCAGGTCGTCCCGGTGACCAACTCGCCGGCCGCGCTGCCGGACGTGGTCGCCGTCGGCGGCACGGTGCTCTACACCAACGGCTCGGGCCAGCGCACCCGCGAGTACGGCTGGGCCTTCTCCGGCGGCGGCTCGTCGCTGTTCACGCCGGCCCCGGCCTACCAGCAGGGCACGGCCGGACTGGTGCTGCCGTGCGTCACGGCGGCGGTCACCTGTCGCGGCGTGCCCGACGTGGCCGCGCAGTCCGGTGACGTGCTCACCAACGGCTACGCGATCATCAGCAACGGCGCCGCGACCGAAGGCGGCGGCACGTCGCTGTCGTCCCCGCTGTGGGAGGGCATGTGGGCCCGGGTGCAGTCGGCTTCACCGAGCGCGAGTGGCAACGGCTTCGCCAACGAGTCGATCTACCGCGTCGGCAAGAACGCGGCCAGCTACGCCCGGGACTTCTTCGACGTCAGCTCGACCGACCTCACCACCGGCCTGCCCGCGACGAACGGCCTCTACCCGACGCTGCCGGGCTGGGACTACGTCACCGGCTGGGGCACGCCCCGGGTGTCCGGCCTGATCTGCGACATCGACGGTGTCGGCTGCTGAACCCGTTCGAGCGGCCCGTCCGCCGAATCGCAGAGCCGGACCGGGTCGGCGCTAGTATGGATGTGAACGCCCCTCATCCGGCGGGACGCTTTCCGCGTGCGACGACCTCCTGGGTGCGGCCGTCGACCTGCCGTTGACGGTTGAGGGCGCCCGCAGCGGGCGGCCCGTCCGAGCCCGCGGTGTCAGTCTCGCGGGATCCGGTGGGCGGCCGGCGTCACGGAGGTCGCCGCCCAGGGGCTCTCGGGGCTGAACGTCCGCCGTGCAACTGCGGGCAGGTGGGCGGCATTCTCGCCCGGCGACCGTGCCGGGCGATCAGAGGAGGAGTTTGTGGCTCGAGCAGGCGGGCGGCAGGGGGGCGCTCGACGCACCCCTTCGCCGAAGCAGCGGCGTGTCCGCGCCCCCGAGGACCTGATCTCGCTGCTGGCCCGCTCCGTCCGTGAGGTCGAAGCAGCGGTCGAGCGGCACCGCGTGACGCCCTCGGTGCGCACGAAGTTTCAGGTCGTCGCCCTGCTCGTGCGCGAGGAGCATGCCCGGGTTCGGGCCGGGCGCGCCGGCGTCCAGACCGACCGGGCCAAGCAGCTCAAGCGCCTGGACGGGATCGCGACGATCCTGGCCACCACCGCCGTGCGCGACCCCGGCCTGCTGGCTCTGCTCGAGGAGGATGCGCCGGTATCGGACGCGACGCGGTCGCTCAAACGCGACATGCTGAGGTCGGTGGGTATCGAAGCGCCCGTCGAGCAGAGCGCGCCGACGCCGCCGGCGGCCTCGTCGGCCGGCACCGAGCGCCGGGTCGTGCCCCAGTCGGTGCTGTCGCGAAAGCTGGCCAACCCGTTTCTCGCCCCCGACTTCTCGGCCGCCCGGCCGAACCCGGTCGGAGCCCGCCGCCTGGCCAGTTGGGAACTGATCAAGCCGCTGCTCAGTTCGTTCGAACGGGCCGAGAGCGGAGCCCCCGCGTGCATGGCCCTGAAGGGGCCGGCCGCCGTTCGCCTGCCGGGCAACCGCGAGCTGATGCCCCACCAGGCGCAGCTGGTCGCCACCGC
The DNA here is from genome assembly GCA_963713245.1 of uncultured Actinomycetota bacterium. GTDB lineage: Bacteria > Actinomycetota > Actinomycetes > Mycobacteriales > Jatrophihabitantaceae > CAVQKZ01. The sequence continues at coordinate 1,373,636 of CAVQKZ010000005.1, read as the reverse complement.
CGCGGCCGGCCACCGGACCTTCTTGCTTGCCGACGAGCCCGGCCTGGGCAAGACCGCTCAGGCCCTGCTCGCCGCGGAGGCGGCGAACGCGTACCCGCTGCTGGTCGTCGTACCCAGTGTCGTCAAGATCAACTGGGCCCGCGAGGCGGCGATGTGGACACCGAACCGCTCGGCCACCGTCGTCCACGGCGACGGGCACACGGTCGACGGCTTCGCCGACATCGTCGTGGTCAACTACGAGGTGCTCGACCGCCACGAGGGGTGGCTCGGCGACTTCGGCTTCCGGGGCATGGTCGTCGACGAGGCGCACTTCATCAAGAACAAGAACTCGCAGCGCTCGCAGCACGTCCTGGACCTCTCGAAACGAATCCGGTCCCGCACCCCGCGGGCCTTGCTCATGGCCCTCACCGGCACACCGCTGATCAACGACATCGAGGACTTCCGGGCCATCTGGCAGTTCCTCGGCTGGATCGATGCGACCGAGCCGCTGGCCGAGCTGATGGACTCGCTCGAGGACACCGGCCTGACGCCCGCGGACCCGGGCTTCTACCCGGCCGCCCGCCAGTGCGTGATCGACCTCGGCATCGTCCGGCGCCGCAAGGTCGACGTGGCCGCCGACATCCCGGCCCGCCGGACGGCCGACCTGCCCGTCGAGCTCGACGACAAGGTCGGCCGGTCGATCCGCGCGGCGGAGCGCGACCTCGCCCGTCGGCTGGTGGCGCGGTACGAGACCGCACTGGCGAACCGCCGCAGCGGGGTCACGGTGGACGACGGCGGCATCGACCACGACCTCGTGCGCAAGGTGGCCACGTGGGAGCAGAAGGATGCCGCCACGACCGAGGCCGAGAACGTGTTCAGCGTGATGCGCCGCATCGGCCAGGCGAAGGCGGGGCTCGCCGCCGACTATGCGGCCCAGCTCGCCCGCAGCGCGGGCAAGGTGGTCTTCTTCGCCAAGCACGTCGACGTCATGGACGTGGCCGAGGAGGTTTTCGCCAAGCAGGGGATGCGCTTCTCGTCGATCCGGGGCGGCCAGACGCCGACTGTGCGGCAGAAGAACATCGACGCCTTCGTCAACGATCCGGACGTCGCCGTCGCGGTCTGCTCCCTGACGGCGGCCGGCGTCGGCGTCAATCTGCAGGTCGCCTCCAACATCGTGCTGGCCGAGCTGTCCTGGACCGACGCCGAGCAGACCCAGGCCATCGACCGCAGCCACCGCATCGGTCAGACCGAACCCGTCACCGCCTGGCGCATCATCGCCGCGCAGACCATCGACAGCCGGATCGCCGAGCTGATCGACGGCAAAGCCGGGCTCGCGGCCAGGGCGCTGGACGGCTCGGACGAGGGGGTGTGGTCATCGGCCGACGTGCAGCACGAGGCGCTGGTCGCACTGTTGACGGAAGCGTTGTCCCGGCCGTCGTAGCAGTGGCATCGCTCACCCCGGCGCGAACGCGCGGGCCCCGGCCGCCCAGGTGCGGTCGAGATCGGAGCCGGGCAGGAACCGCCCGTCGATCTCGAGGATGAGGGTGCCGTGGGCGAAGGCCCACAGGGCCTGCGCGCGGTACGGGTCGCCGGTGGCCCGGTAGAACGGCTCGCCGGCCCAGTCCTCGATCCCGGGCGTGAGCTCGGAGCGGGGCAGGTCGCCGGTCGTCACCAGGCGATACAGGTTGGGGTGCTCGCGCCCGAAGTCGCGGTAGGCGGCGAGCAGGGCCGCAACCGGCCCACCGGCGGCGGCCCCCGATACGGCCTCGTGCATCCGCTCGCCGCTGTCGAACAGGGTCTCGTCCACCAACTGGGCGACGACCGCGTCGCGGCCGGGGAGGTGCTTGTAGAGCGAGGGCGCCTTGATGCCGAGCTCGTCGCCGATCCGGCGCATGGTCAGGGCCGCGGCACCCTCGGAGTCCACGAGCCGGCGTGCGGCCGCGACGATCTGGTTGACGCGGTCGCTGCGCGCGATCGGCTCCGGGCGCGGGGCAACGGGCGGCAACGCGCGGCGGGCGCGGGGACTCACGCGGCCGTGAGCTCGAAGATCGGGTGCTTGGGGGCGATGGCGGCCAGCTCGGCGTCGGTGGAGTTCGGGCCGGTGCCGTCGAAGAAGACGCCGACCTCGGCCTTCCAGCGCTTGAGGTAGGCGCGCAGGATCTGCGCGGTGCGGGCGTCGTCGGGGTCGAGCTCGCGGGCCAGGTAGGCCTGCCGGCGCCGGCCGAGGATGAGCGTCAACCGGCCGTCGTCGGCGCGGACGTTGCGCACCCACTGGCCGATGCCGCGCGGCGAGACCAGGTACTCGCGGCCGTCGATGGTGAGCAGGTTGACCGGCGTGCGCCGCGGCAGCCCGCTCTGCCGTCCCCGCGTTTCCAGCACTCGGGAGCCGAGCACGCTGACGCCCATCCGGGTCAGCCGGCCGACGGCCCGGTTGAAGACGTTGCGGGTGAACCAACCGGGAGCCTGGTAGTGGTTGGTGGTGTCGTTCATGATCGCGATCCTTCCGCTCGATAGGGCTAACGCTGTTAGCTCCACAGTAGAGCTAACGGCGTTAGCCGTCAAGGACACTCATTCCCCGGCGGCCTTGGCATAGCCTGCGATCAACCGGACCCCGCTTGATCGGAGCGCGCCCATGTGGCACGACATGTTCGCCCAGCAGATCCCGTTCGCCGAGAAAGTGATCCGCACGGTCCTGGTCTACGTCCTGATCGCGGTGCTGCTGCGCGCGACCGGCAAGCGCGGGCTGGCCGGGCTCAACAGCCTCGACATCGTCGTGATGGTGCTGCTGTCGAACGTCGTGCAGAACGCGATCATCGGCAACGACAACAGCCTGACCGGCGGCGCGATCGGCGCGGTGACCCTTGTCGTGGTCAACTCGGTCGTCAACCGAGCGGCCATCCGCAGCGACCGCGCGTCGCGCATCTTCGACGGCACGGACACCACCGTGATCCGGTCCGGGCAGGTCGTGCAGCCGGCGGCGCGCCGGGTCGGTTTGCGCCGCCACGAACTCGACCACGCCGTGCGCCTGCAGAACGGCGACGACATCGGTGAGGTCGAGGAGGGCGTGCTCGACCCGGGCGGGCAGCTCATCATCACCCTCAAGCCCGGGGAGCAGAGTGCGACCAAGCAGGACGTGGACCGGTTGGCCGCCCAGCTCGCGCGCATCGAGGCGCTGGTCACAGCCACGGGTCGATGAGTGGCGTTTAGTAGGACGTCCTAGTAAATTCGAGATCAGTCGCCATTCCCGGATTCCTTGAGGTCGCAGACATGGACGCTGAGCAGATCGCCGCGGGGCGCGCCCGCTGGCAGGCCCGCTACGACGCCGCGCGCAAGGCCGAGCGCGACTACACCACCCTGTCGGGCACCGAGGTCGAGCCGCTCTACGGACCGACCGGCGCCGACGAGCGCATGGAGCGCGTCGGCTGGCCGGGGGAGTACCCGTTCACCCGCGGCATCCACGCCACCGGCTACCGCGGCAAGCCCTGGACGATCCGCCAGTTCGCCGGGTTCGGCAACGCGCAGCAGACCAACGAGCGCTACAAGATGATCCTGGCCGAGGGCGGCGGCGGGCTGTCGGTCGCCTTCGACATGCCGACGCTGATGGGCCGCGACTCCGACGACGAGCGGGCGCTGGGCGAGGTCGGGCACTGCGGCGTCGCCATCGACTCGGCCGCCGACATGGACATCCTGTTCGACGGCATCGACCTGGCCGCGACCACGACCTCGATGACCATCTCCGGCCCGGCGGTCCCGGTGTTCTGCATGTACGTGGTGGCGGCCGAGCGGCAGGGCGCCGACATCAGCAAGCTCAACGGCACGCTGCAGACCGACATCTTCAAGGAGTACATCGCCCAGAAGGAGTGGATCTACCCGCCCCAGGGCCATCTGAAGCTGATCGGCGACCTGATGGAGTACGTGGCCCACGACGTGCCGGCCTACAAGCCGCTGTCGGTGTCGGGCTATCACATCCGCGAAGCCGGGGCCACGGCCGCGCAGGAACTGGCGTACACGCTGGCCGACGGCTTCGGCTACGTCGAGCTCGGGCTCTCGCGCGGGCTGGACATCGAGCAGTTCGCGCCCGGCCTGTCGTTCTTCTTCGACGCCCACATCGACTTCTTCGAGGAGATCGCCAAGCTGCGGGCGTCGCGGCGGATCTGGGCCCGGTGGCTGCGCGACGTCTACGGCGCCAAGACCGACCGGGCGCTGTCGCTGCGCTTCCACACCCAGACCGCGGGCGTGTCCCTCACCGCCCAGCAGCCCGACAACAACATCGTCCGGACCGCGGTCGAGGCCCTGGCCGCGGTGCTGGCCGGCACGAACTCGCTGCACACCAACGCGCTCGACGAGGTGCTGGCCCTGCCGTCGGAGAAGGCGGCCCAGATCGCCTTGCGCACCCAGCAGGTGATCGCCGAGGAGACCGGGGTGCTCAACGTGGCCGACCCGCTCGGCGGCTCGTGGTACGTCGAGGCGCTGACCGACCGCATCGAGGCCGAGGCCGAGGCCATCTTCGCCCGGATCAAGGAGCTCGGCGGCGACGGCACGATCACGTCCGGACTGCTGCGCGGCATCGAGGACGGCTGGTTCATCGGCGAGATCGCCGACTCCGCGTTCGCGTACCAGGTCGCGCTGGAGAAGGGCGACAAGCGGGTCGTCGGGGTCAACACGCTCACCGGGGACGTGGGCGACGAGCTGGCCATCCTGCGGGTGTCGCACGAGGTCGAGCTGGCCCAGCGGGCCGCGGTGGCCGAACGCCGGGCGAGCCGGGACCAGGGCGCGGTGGACGCGGCGCTGGCCCGGATGGTGGCCGCGGCCGAGGCCGACGAGAACACCGTGCCCGCGATGCTGGACGCGGCCCGGGCCGAAGCGACCCTGGGCGAGATCTGCAACGCCTTCAAGCCCATGTGGGGCGAGTACCGGGAAACCGCGGCGCGATTCTGCCTGAACTCGGCGCCACCCGGTTCGCCGCGGCCGCGGCGCGGTCGGCGCGTCGGCGCGGCGCCGTGCAGGGTGAACCGCTCGAACACCGACAGCTCCCCGGTCGGCTTGTTGACGTTGTAGTACGTCACGTGGATGGACGTGGTGTCGCCCCGGTGCCGGCCCGGATCCACGGTGAACGCCGCGAAGCCGTACGGGTGCTCCTCGTCGCGGACGGCACTCCACACGGCCTGCTCCTTGACGTAGGTCGGCGTGCGCTTCCCGGACACCGGATCGGCGGTGGCCGACACCGCCGTGATCACCTTGGCGGTGCCGTCGGCGAAGAACTTCTGGTTGGTCGTCCCGGACACCCCGCCGCCGCCCAGGACCATGTGCACCGTCCCGTGGGCGCTGTCGATGACATCGGTCTGGTGCGACACCGGGTTCGGGGTCAGCGTCTCGCTGCCGCTGACCACGCCCCGCACGGCCAGCGACCGCTCGTAGTCGTGCTCGTGGCCGCACAGGACGAGGTCGACGCCGTAGCGGTCGAACAGCGGCCCGTACTTCTGGCGCAGGCCCAGGTCGGCCCCGTTGGCGTCCGACGAGCTGACCATCACCTGGTGCATGGCCACGACGATCCAGTCGACGTCGCCCGAGCGCCGGGCCGCCTTCAGTTCCCGCTCCAGCCAGGCCAGCTGCCGGCCGCCGGAGTAGCCGTGGATGTAGACGTCGCCGCCGTCCTGCAGGCAGTTGTCGTCGTTCTGCAGCACGATCACCCGCACCGAGCCGACCGTGAACGCGTACCAGAGCCCGGCCAGCTCGGGGTCGGTCTCGGTCGACGGCACGGTGAAGTAGGTCTGGAACGCGTCCAGACCGATGGCGCCGTTGGCCCGCTCGATCTCGTGGTTGCCGGCCGCGGGCATCCACGGCCGGAACCGGGCCGAGCGGGTGTTGTTCGTGAAGAAGTTGTTCCAGGTGCGGACCCGGTCGACGTCGAGGTTGGCGTAACACAGGTCGCCGTTGAGCAGGTGGAACAGCGGTGCCACCGTCTCGATGCCGGTGACGATGTCCTTGGTCGCCGGCGTCGAGTTGGCGTCCAGCCCGACCGTGCCGTCGGCCGCCCACGTGACCTGCGGCGCGGACTGGTCGCCGAAGCTGGTGAAGGTGAAGGCCGCGCGCCCCGAGGGTGCCGTGCGGAACGTCCCGGCGTCGGGGGTGGCCCCGTCGTGCTGCACGGCGTAGACGTGGTCGGTGCCCGGCCGCAGCTGCTCCAGCGTGGCGTGGTGCACCCACACCCGCCGGCCCGACTTGCCGTCGACGTAGGTGCGGGTGTCGGCCTGGACGCTCGCGCCGAAGCCGCCGTCGAGCGTGCCGTAGACGACCCGCGGCCGCCGGACCGAGGCGTCGGTGATCCAGGACGCCACCATCTGCCGGGCCGGGTCGCGGCCGAAGGTCAGGTGCAGGCCCTGCACGGGCGTCGCGCCGCCACCGCCCGGGCTGGGCACGAAGGCCGGGCTCGCCGGTGCGGCCTGCGCCGGGGCTGCGCCGCCGAGGAGTGGGGCGGCGACCACGCCGGCGCCCGCGGCGCCCAGCAGGCCCAGCGCGCCGCGTCGGGTCAGGGTCGTGGGTTCGGGCTTGTCGGTCATCGGCGTTCCCTCGCATCGACGGTGTCGTCGAGCGACGCTATGAGGACGAGGGGTACCGCGGATGAACGCGGTCTGACGGCCGGGCGAACCGTTTCGTTCAGAGCGTGGACGCGGTCAGTCGGCCGCGGTGCCGTGCCGGCCGGCCCCGGCCGAGAACCGGGCCGCTCCGGCCGCGGCCTCGGCCAGTACCTCGCGGCCGTGGGCGAACTCGATGCCCAGCGCCGTGCGCTCGTCGGCCCCGAACGCGTCGTAGACCGAACGGCGGTCCGAGCGCAGGCAGGCCTGGGGCAGCCGGGCGAGCTCGGCCGCCAACGCCTCGGCGGCGGCGCGCGCCTCACCCGACGCGACGACCCGGTTGGCCAGCCCGATGGCCAGGGCCTCGTCGGCGTCCACGGGCCGGCCGGTCAGGATCAGGTCGAGCGCCCGCCCGGCCCCGACGATGCGCGGCAGCCGAACCGTCCCGCCGTCGATGAGCGGCACGCCCCAGCGCCGGCAGAACACGCCCAGGACGGCGTCGGCCTCGACGACCCGCAGGTCGCACCACAGCGCCAGCTCCAGACCACCGGCGACCGCGTGCCCACTGACCGCGGCGACGACCGGTTTGCCCAGCGCCAGCCGGGTCGGGCCCATCGGGCCGTCCGCGTCGAGGTCGGGATCGAGCCGGTTGGACATCGCGTGCAGGTCGGCCCCGGCGCAGAACGTGCCGCCGGCGCCCCAGAGCACGGCCACACGGGCGTCCGGATCGGCGTCGAACTCGCGGAAGGCGTCGGCCAGCGCCTGCGCCGTGGGGCCGTCCACCGCGTTGCGGACCTCGGGCCGGTCCAGGACCACCGTCCATACCGGGCCGGCCCGATCGATGTGTACCGTCACGGGCCGACCCTCACCGGCAACCCCGCCGATGTCAACGTGGGAAGCTGTGCCCATGCCACCTGGTACCCCCCGCCGGCCCGCGCCACCGAGCCCGGCCATCACCGCGGCCATGGCCGGTGCCGTCGACCTCGCCGCCGTGCAGGCCCGGGCCGAGGCCGCCGCCCGCGCGGCCGAAGCTCCGGCCCCGGCCGCCGGCCAGTACGTCGTCGACGTCACCGAGGCGTCCTTCCAGCCCGAGGTGCTCGACCGCTCCTTCCAGCTGCCCGTGCTCATCCTGATGACCTCGGCCCGCAGCCCGGCCAGCGAGCAGCTGTCCACGTCCCTGGCCCAGCTGGCGCAGACCGCCGGTGGCGCCTGGATCCTGGCCCGGGTCGACGTCGACGCCAACCCGCGGCTGGCCCAGGCGTTGCAGGTGCAGGCCGTGCCGACCGTGTTCGCCGTGCTCGGCGGCCAGCTGGTGCCGGGCTTCCAGGGTTCCCTGCCCGACGACCAGCTGCGCGAGTTCATCGCCGCCGTGCAGCAGGCCGGCCGCGACGCCGGGCTGTCCGCGGCCGGCGCGCCGCCGGACGCGCCCGAGGGCGAGCAGGCGGCCCAACCGCCCGAGGAACCGGACGACCCGCGTTTCGTCGCAGCCGAAGAAGCGTTGCAGGACGGCAACTACCCGCTGGCCGCCCAGCGCTACCAGGCCATCCTCGATGCAGAGCCGGGCAACGCCGAGGCGGCGGTCGCGCTGCGCCAGGTGCGCCTGTTCGAGCGGGTCGATTCCGTCGACCCCGCCCTGGCCGCCCGGGCCGACGGCGCGCCCGACGACGTCGAGGCCCAGCTGGCCGCGGCCGACCTGGCCTTCGCCGGCAACGATGCCGAGGGCGCCTTCGACCGGCTGCTGCGCGTGCTGCGGGCGTTGAGCGGAGACGCGCGCGACCCGGTCCGCGAGCGGCTGATCGAGTACTTCGACCTGCTCGGCCCGGACGACCCACGGGTGGCGCCCGCGCGTCGCGAACTCGCCCGCGCCCTCTTCTAGGACGTCATGAGCAGACCCAGCCGCGCCGCCCCGGCCGCGGACCCGGCCGACGTGGGCCGGATCCGGGAGCTGGTCGCCGTCGGCGAAGGCGACCCGCTGGCTCCGTTCGCGCTGCGGCCGGAGAAGAGCTACGTCTTCGCGCCCGCGGGTGACGCGGCGGTCGGCTACCGGGTGCGGCTGGGCATCGCCGTGGCCAGTGGTGATCCCGTCGGTGCGGCCGGGGCCTGGCCGCAGGCGATCGAGGCCTTCGTCACCGATGCGCGCGCCCGCCGGCTGCGCATCGCCGTCGTCGGCGCCGGCGAGCGGGCCAAGCCGATGTGGGCGGCCTACCGCCTGCGCGGAGTGCCCATCGGCCGCGACGTCGTCGTCCACGAAAGCAAGTTCACGTTGGACGGCCGGCGCTTCCGCAATCTGCGCCAGGCCATCCGGCGCTCGCGCAACGCGGGCGTCGTCGTCGACCTGTGCCCCGAGGGCGACCTCGGCCCGGCGCTCGTCGCGGAGTTGCGGGCCCTGCTGCGGCTGTCGGGCCGGCACGACAGCCGGGGCTTCTCGATGATCCTGGGCCGGCTGTTCGACGGCCGCGCGCCCGACGCGATTATCGCCGTCGCTCGCGACCGGGACGGCCGCGCGTTGGCCTTCCACCGCTACCTGTGGGCCGGTCGCCGCGATCTCTCGCTCGACCTGCCGATCCGGGCGCCGCACGCGCCGAACGGCGTCGACGAGCGCATCGTGGCCGAAGTCGTGACGTGGGGCGCGGCGCGCGGCGTCGAGCGGGTGTCGCTGGCCTTCGCGCCGTTTCCGGACCTGTTCGCCAACCGCCACCATCTCGGCGCGCTGGCCAAGCTCGCCTACGGCGCGGTGCACCTGCTCGACCCGCTGATCAGCGTCGAGCGGCTCTACCGGTACCTGCGCAAGTTCCACGCGTTCGACCAGCAGCGCTTCGTCATGCTGCGCTGGCGCCAGGTGATCATCGTCGCCGTGGCCCTGCTGCTGCTCGAGTTCAGCGGATAACTACGCACACGAGCGGAACGACATCGGAAGTCACGTGGACGCGAGGGCGGAAGCAAGCTCCGCTTGAGGATGTTCGAACGCAGGCGCCATCAACGCGACGGCGGACTTCGACAGACCGTGACGCGCAGCGACGTGACGCCAGCTGAGCACTGCCGAACGGACCTGCGCCAGGATCTCAAGCGCCTCCGAGTCGTCTAGACGAAACAGGCTGGCAACTGCCAGCAAGTCCCGCAAATCGGCGAGCGTGTCGCCGTTGATGGCCGTCGACAGATGCTTCGGTCCAGGCTCCGGGTTGGGGTTGAGATCAAAGGCAGGCGATAGGCTCCATGAATCACCGCGTACGTGCAACAACGCGTGATTCCGAAGATGATCATCGGTGTTGCTGATGAGGATCGAGAAGGCAACTCTGCGCCAGAGCTGAGCGAGCTCGTCGCCAGCTCTCAACGACCGTTCTTCGAGGGCTTCGGCGATGTCAACATAGCTTCGTACATCGCCATCACTCGCCTCCAGCGCGGTCATAAGCGACATGTAGCCACGCCGCTGTCCGCCAGGGCCCCGGTCGAACCGGTCGACAATGAGAACATCGCGTCCGGCTATGGTGACGAGGCTGTTCTCGGGCGTCCAGATACCCGCAGCCGCTGCCAATTCCAGCGCAACTTTCTCCCATGCCATGACGTTCCAGTCGTCGCTTGGGCTCGGGAACTTGGCGATGGCCACGCGCCCGTTATTGTTCCGTACGTGCGCCTTCGGGCGCGCACCTCCGAGAGAGCTTCCCGCCCTCAGCAATAGTGCAAGTGACTGAGAGTCGTCGCTGTCTGCCGCGACTTGATCCGCTGCTGATAACAGGGTCGGTAGATCAGTCATCGCTGGAACGCCTGATAGGTCGTCGGCAACGAATGCGCCCTCGATCGCGTAGCGAATCGCACCTTGGCGCAGATCGTCGCGAACTCGCAGTAGCAAGTCGAAGGCACCAAGGCTTCGTGCCGTGCCTCCAGGTAGCTCCGCACGTCGTCGCTCGCTCCGCTCGATCAGTCGCTGTCCCCAACGGTCCGGGCAACTGTCCGAGAACGCACCGAAGATCCTCTGATTCAGAGGGCTCTGAAGTGTGCCCGAAAGCAATGGCAGCGCAGGATCGAGCGCGTACGCGTCGCGATCGGCGAGATAACTCTGTTCATATGTGAAGGAGGCAGATTCGGCGCCACGTGACCGGTGGGAATATAGGTGACCAGCCAAGGCATCCCGGCCGTCGATCTCGACCCACACCTGTGCAGAGTCGACCCGCTTCACTGCATCTTGCGACACCCTGGCTCCAGGTCGACGGGAGTCGGCGCGCGTCACGGCTGGTCAGGCTTCGGGGTTGCACGGTGACGCACCCGCTGGGGCAACACTTCTTCGGACCGAAGTCGACCCACGTCGGTGCGATAGGGGTCGAGAGAGGTTGCCAGCGAATCGAGGACACCGAGCGCGCGGGCTACTCGCAACACACTCTCGAGCGTTGTTCCGCCGCCCGCTTCCAACTTGACGACGACGCCCCGGGCCACGTCGGCGCGCTCAGCGACCTGGGCGACCGTCAGGTTCCGCAAACGTCGCCATGTGGCTAGATCTTCGCCGAGTTCGCTCATAGCTCGCTTCACAGGCGCCGGTAGCGTCTTCGCAGGCATGCCAGGCTCCTTTGGTTCGAAGTTAGCGTTCACTATTCTGACGGCTAAACCACTTAGCAATCACATTCATGAATCTTAAGTCCTACAGCTCTCACGATACCTTGCGAACCGCCCAGGGGGAACGAGGAGTGCTTGAACGGCGCGCTGTGTCCGGAGGGCGACCTGGGCCCGGCGCTCGTCGCGGAGTTACGGGCCATGCTGCGGTTGTCCGGGCCGGCCCGCTGATCAGCGTCGAGCGGCTCTACCGGCATCTACGCAAGCTCCACGCGTTCGACCAGCAGCGCTTCGTCATGCTGCGCTGGCGCCAGGTGATCATCGTCGCCGTGGCCCTCCTGCTGCTCGAGTTCAGCGGCTGACCAAGCGCCGGCCGCGCAGATGACGAGCACGGCCCGGTTACTTGCCATTGTGGAAAGCTCGATGCATACTTTCCAATGTGGAAACTTCAGGAAGTCGTCCAACGCCCGATGAAGCCGCAGCGGCGCTCCTCGACGCCGCGGCTGGGCGCGACCAGCTCTCGCGGCGGCTGATGCTGCCATCGTGGTTCTACACCTCGATCGGCCTGGCGACCGTGGTCCAGACTGCCACCACGGCGGTGGGAGTGGCCGACCAGAGCTCGGCGGGGATCGGGCTCGCGGCTGTCGGCCTGGTCCCCTTCGTCTTCGTCGCGGTGATACAGCTCGTCCGCTTCCGAAGGCTCAACGGCGTCTGGGTCGGCGGCCTGGCCAGCAAGGTGATCTTCGGGACCGATGCGACGGCATCCACGGCGCACCTCCTGGCCATGGGCGCCGCGATCTGGGCTGCCTTCGAACAACGCTGGTGGCTGGTCGGCCTGTGCGCGATCGCCGCCGGCGTGGGATACGCACTGTGCGGCGTCCGCTGGATGCGCTCGTACCGCGGTGACCCGGCGGCCCACAGCAAGGGTGAGTCTGCACTGCTACTGGGGGCCCTGATCGTCTTGCTATCGGCCGGGGCTGTGCTACTGGTCGTGGACGCACATTGACGTCGGAGTTGGACCGGCATCTGCTGGCCCCTGCCCGGCTCAAGCTCACGACGATGCTGACCGCTGTGTCCGAGGTCGAGTTCGCGGTCCTGCGCGACGGCCTGGGCGTGAGCGACTCTGTGCTGTCCAAGCATGTCGCCACGCTCGTCGACGCGGGGTACGTGCGCAGCCGCAAGGGCACGCACGAGGGCCGGCGCACGACGTGGGTCGCGCTCTCGCCGAACGGCCGGAAGGTGCTCCGCAACCACGTCGCTGCTCTGCGCGAGATCATCGACGGCGTCGACTGACCTGGCCGATCCTCATCGAAGCGGGCTGCGACGCTCCTGCTCAGGTGAGACGCTAAGCATCGCCGTGAATTCTGTCGACGAGGCGGAACCTGATGATCGAAGCGCTGACCCTGCTGATCTCGAGCGTGACGCTGATCTTGCAGCGCAAGGATCGCCGGACCGACCACAGCCCCTCGGCGCATCTCAAGGACGACCTGTTGGCCCTGCATGAGGCGATGGCCACGTGGATCGAGTACATGGGCCGCACGAACGAGTCGGTACTGGAGTGGTATCGGCACGACAAGCCGAAGGACGACCAGACCGGCGTCCTGTCGTTGGGCAATCGTCAGGCCGTTCGGCACATCCGGGTTCAGGGGCAGTTCGACAAGGTGCGGGCGGCTTTGAACGTGTACGCCCCAGAATTGGCCGAAGACGCGACCGCGATCCTCGAAGCACGAGATGCGCAGCTCAAGACGATGGCCAGCGAGCTCTATCGCCTCTCGGATGCTCCGGACGAGGAGTTCGCCGAATACCGGCAACAGCTCCGCGACACCGAAGCCCGCCTTGCCGAGGCGGTGGAACAGCTACGCCTGTTCATCGTGGCGATGCCCTGAGCGTGCTCCTGATTGCGCAGCCACCACGACGTCGATCGCGCGACACCGTGCAATGCTGGACCGATGGTGTTCAACATGAATGTCGGCGGTGGACAGTCGATCTTCGCCCAGGCCTCCTCGCGGGTGAACGAACTCGATGCAGAACTGCGCGACAAGCACACTGGCAAACCCGCGGAGGACATCAAGCCACTGGCCATCCTCGCGCTCCGGCGCATTGGCGTGAGCCTGTCCGACGCCGAGCTGGTGGCCTACGCGGACGCGGTCTCCCGCGGCGAGAAGTACCAGTTCCACCTCAACTGACGCACTCAGGAGGAATCGCGGCCGCAACTTCCAGGTCGTGTTCGGCCAGGCACGCCCGGGCGCAGGGGAACGCATTTCCGCACGTCTGGCACGTCCCGTTGCCGTCGTCGGTGTGTTCGGTCATGACACGGCTGGCCAGTGCCCGTAGAGCGTCCAGCTCATATGGCGCGCGTCGATCGTGACGTCGACCAGCGCAGATCAGTCCGTAGGCACCGGATGGCGAGAACCCGCGACAACGAGCGCACGACGAAACCGCACGACGACCAGGACTTGGCTGCCGGGAAATCGGTTGTGTTCCGCGAGGTCGGCGTGCCACAGTGCGCCATCCGCGACTACCGGCAGGAGGTGATACCCGTGAATGCAGGATCCACACCGGGTGCTCCCGGCCGTCCACGAACGCGCGGCTGAACCGATCGCGGACGGGAGCGCCCCACATCGCGAGAGGCGCTTCCCATGAACACGACACCTTCCCCTTCACGACTGAGCGCGTCCCGGCCTCCGACCAACGGCGAGCCCTTGTCCTCGGCGGCGGAGGGTCGACCGGCAACGCGTGGCTGATCGGCGTCGTCGCCGGACTGTTCGATGCCGGGCTGGACGTGAGCAGTGCCGAGCTGACCGTTGGGACGTCGGCAGGCGCAACGGCGGCGGCTCAGTTCGCCGCCGCGAGCCCAACTGAGCTTCTCGCTGCTGCCCTCACCGGTCCCCAGCAGCGGCCCGGGCCGGCGGGACCCCTCCGGTCCGAGGGCCCGGCCTCATCACACAACCCCGGCACGCCGGTGGCGAACCACCTGGCGAGCGTGACCGCGATCATCGCTTCCGCCGCGGATCCGGCCGACATGCGCCGCACGATGGGCGCGGCGGCACTCGAGCTGGATGCCGCGTCGGACGGTTCCTGGCCCAGCCGGTGGCGCGCCGTCGTCGCCGCGCGGCTGCCCCGTAAGGACTGGCCAAACCGGACGGTGCTCATCACGGCGGTCGATGCCCGCACCGGTGAACCGGTCGTGTTCGACCGGCACAGCGGCGTCGAGCTCGTGGACGCGGTCGCTGCTAGCTGTTCCAGCAGCCTTCCGTACCGGATCGGCGACGGCCGATACATCGACGGCGGCTACCGGCGCAACGAGAATGCCGACCTGGCCGCCGATTGCGAACGGGTGCTAGTGCTGTCCCCGTTCGGTGGCAGGACGCTGCACCCGTTGGGCTGGAGAATGCAGCTCGCAGCCCAGGTCGAGGAGCTTCGCGCAGCGGGCAGCAGGGTCGAGACGATCTTCCCGGACAGCGACACCGAGCACCTTTTCGGCGGCAACGCGATGGATCTATCGCTGCGTCCGGCGGCAGCCCGGGCCGGCTACGACCGAGGCCGTGCTCTCGCCGAACAGCTCAGCGGGTTCTGGCACTGATGTGGAGGTTCGCCGCTCGCGGCATCGGTGCAAGCAGCGGCGACACGGCTACGCCCACCAGCAGTGTGGCGGCCACAGAGTCGCGCGCTTAGCCGTCGCTATGCGCGTCAACCCCTCGAACTTGGTCGCGCATATGGATCGATGTGGTCAGTGGGCCGTGCCGCCGCGAACCGTCACCAATCCGTGTAGCAGACCCGTCCGCCTTCGCCCGTTGATGGGCTCGCCTGCGGTCGTTCTTGTGTATCAAAGCAGCTGAGTCCGTGCCTCGCGGCAGTGACGAGTGCCTCCGGATCGTGCTCCGGGCGCTCGATGTCTGCGCCGCTCGCCAAGTCGCGTCAGCTCCTCTTCACCGCAGCGCGGTCAATCCACCGCGCCAGCAGGCTGAACGCTGCGAGGGACTCGAGCGCTTCAGCTTCGCCGATCTCGGTGTGGCCCGGCGCCTCGTGGGCAAGCGGGTTTCGAACTGCGCTGTATAGGCCTTGCCCGAACTGACTGATTCCGCCATAGATCGCGCGCAAGGTCGGGTCACCCGTCGACTGAGGCAGCGGCAACCGCAGGCGCGGGTTGTCGTCGTCGCCTGATTTCTGGCTAAACACGTTGCCGATGAGGTCGCCCTCGCCAATGTCCTTGCGATCGACCTTTGCTCGAAGTCGTGAGTTGATGTTGCGCGCTGCGGCATCGACAGCGTCTTCATACTGCCCTGCCTCCCAGGCCGGCTTTGCTGCATCCCACACCCACGGGTGGAGCGAAGCTGCATCAAGGGTGGGGCCGCGATCGCTGAGGTGCTGGTCGATTTCGGCCCGCTCCTCTAGAAGCGCGAGACACCGGCGGGCGGCTTCCCAGGTCTGTCGAAACTCGTACCGCTTGTCCTTCGCGTCAGACACCTCGTTGCGCCAGCCCGGCGTGTACTTGTCGAGGATCTTCTCGACCACAACCTGCTGCGATGCCACGTCGTGACGATCGCCGGTCGCCTTGTAGCTATGAAAGCCGATCGAGTTCGGCGGGCTCGGGACGTAGATAGGCGTCGCGTCCGCGAGATACTTGCGCAGGCGTCCCTTCGCCCATTCGATGCTTTCGTCATTGGCCATCTATGAACACCTCCGTGCGGCAGCAGCATGATCTGCGCCCATCCGTGCCTTCTGCGCCCGCGCCACGGTGCTGCTGACCGAACTCACCATCGCGAGACTAGTGAGATCGGACGACAGCACTGCTCGTCAGCCTCCGCACGCCCAGCTAACTCGGCTAGTCCATCCGTCCAGTCATTCGTGAGTACCAGCTGCGCGCGGCCCCGCCGCCTTTCCCGCGCCCGGCGCTTCGTTGTGAAGGTGTCACCCGCTTTCACGTCTCCTAGCTGACGGGCGGCGTCGTGAAAGTCGTCGATCTGGGGCACATCGGCGCCAAGCATGGCTTGTGCAGATCAATCCGTATGCGTGACCGTCGACGAAGCCACTGCACTCGAATTGCCTTCGACATGCCGTCGACGTGCATCCTGTTCGCAGTTCGCCCTCGGCGAGTCCGAAGTCCGCCGCGCAGGCGCGCTGGCAGACGGCGAGCAGTACGGAGTCCTGTTCGTCACCCACGTCCTCGACCCCGAGCGACGACGCATTCATCCACTGCCCAACCCGTTTGGCTTCGCCCCGGCATGCGCTAATTCCACGTCGCCGGTCGCAGCATGCGCCTACAGTTCGCGCTTCCCGGCATAACCAGGCACTAGTCCGGTGGTGGGCATACGGCGGAGCCACCGTCTGGTGGCCCACTCTGCCATCCCTAACGATCCTGCTCGGCCTCTTCGATCAGGACGGCTTCGAGCCGGCGGTTCAGGTGACCAAGAACGGTCCGAGCCCACGTCTTGACACCGGCGGACAGCGCGCGGTTATCGACCCAGCTCTGCATCTGCGCGATCTGTCCGTTCAGGCGCGCCGACTCATTGCCCCACCAGCTGCCGGAGACGAAAGTTCCGTACAGCGCAGAAGAGAGCTCGTCATCCGATCCGAAATTTGTAAGCAGGTACTGCACTACCTCGGAAGGGCCGCTGTCGCCAATCCCAGACATAGAGGCGACCAGACGGGCTCGTTCGACATCCTGGCCGACCCATTCGATGAGGTCGGGCGCCGCGTAGGCGTTGGTCAACCAGCCCCGGAAGTCCATCTGAAGGCGCCACGAGCCGTCTTCGATCTTGCCGAGGACAAGGCCCAAGCTCCCCGGTCCGGCAGCGGCGATCGCATCCTGCAGCAATTTCAGTTCTTCGCTGCCATCGAAGGTCATCATAGAGCCGGCATCCACTTGCGCCAGCAGCGAATCGAGCAGCCCCTTCGGATCAGTCGCCAAGCGACGCTTCGCCAGCTTTACCCAGTCGTAGCTCTGCTGACCGAGTTCGCCGAACTCTGCGCGTAGGTTAACCAGCTCCGCGATGGCCGCCTCGATGTCAGCGTCGAGTTCCGGCGTCTGGAAAAGCATCATCGCCGCCACATCGACGGCCGCGTTGTAATCCGTCTGCGTAACGATTCGCGGAATCCACGACTTCAAGAGCGCGAACAGGTTTTCGGACTTAACACCTGTATGCCAGCCGAACATCCTTGGAGCGCCTTCGCTGACGGGCAGTGCTTCCTGCAGCTTCAGCGCGCGACGCCAGCCTTGGTCGGACTTCGGTCCGCGGACAGTCAACGTGAGTCGCGTGGCTGGCTTCAGGCTCTCGCCGATAGGACCGTCGATGAAGGTATCGAAGGCCTGGGTATCGCCGGCGTTTACGCTCGCATACAGGTAGCCGGTGAGACTGGCGAGGTTGCTTTCGTCCGCCAGGGCAGCAAGTTTCGCGACCGTCTGATCGCTGGCAGCTACCGCGTACAGCGCAGCGCCAATCTCGAAGGCCGCTTCGGGCGGTGGAGTCGAACCCGCGAGAGCGAGAAGCGATGCAGCAGACTGGTCGGCCGGAATCGACTGTGCAACCGTGATGATCTTCTGCTGTAACTCGCCGTCCTCCCATTCCCACCGGTGAGCATCGGCGAGCACGCTCAGCTCTTCAAGCGCACCCGGCGCAGGCAGCCGCTTCGCAAGAATGTCGAGACCAGCGCGGCGGGCTGACGTGTCGTGCTCCGTGTTGGTTGCCTCGGCGAACTCGGGCGAGTCCACCCGATCGAAGAGAGCACGCAGATGATTAACCGCCGTCCACGCTCGGCGACGGCCCTCAGTGGGAAGGGCCGCTAGTGCATCAAAGAGCGCATCCCGCACGGCCTCCAGTTCAAGGAACGGATGGATCGCATCAACGAGTGCCTTGGTCGCAGCGTCGCGGATCTCCTGCTCAGGGTCGTCGTTGGCTCGGCCGCTCAGTACCGCAACCGCAGACCTGACGTAGTCCCAGGCCTCAGGCCATTCCGTCGGCGTGCCTCGGGGCTCGACAACGGCGCCCCCCTGAAGCTCACCCGAAACCATCACCATCCCGCCATGAGCATCGATCGCGTGGTCCGCCGCGGACACTGCGATCTTGCGCACTGCCGCCGAGCTGTCAACGGCAGCGCGTTCGAGGTAGGCCTTACGTACCGCCGGTCGCGCTGCCGTCGCAGGCAACATCGCTCCGAAGAGGCTCACCCATGTACCCGTCGCGTTGTTGCTGAACGTCTCGTTCTCTGTCAGCGCCAACCGGAGCAGCATTTCAGCGGCTGGCTCGAACGTTGCGCTGTGCCAAACCAACTTCTCCAAGGTCCAGACGAGGTTGCGCCGGATGCCCTTCATCGCACGCAACTCCTCATCAGTCGCAGCGTCGATCAGGCCTGCAAGGTGCGTCGTGACTTGCGCGGGCGCGATGATCGCCAGCTGAATCAGAAGTCGAGAGTTCGCGTCCTCGGCTATCGAAGCCAGCGAGCCGAACGGACCGTTAGGATTGAGAATCCTATTGAGAGCTACGGCCGCGGGACCCGTCGATCCAATTTGCGCGGCGCGCTGAAACAGCCGCTCTGCCATCGAACCGTCCAGCGAAGGCAGGAGCGAGTTGATGATTTTCTCGCCCAAAGACTCCCAAGCTCGCGAAGCCAACAGCACGGCCAACGGTTGCGGGGAGACGGCTCGGTATCGACCGTGCTTGGTGAGCAGGCCTTGCTCAGACAGGTGGCGTTCGGCCGCCTGCAACTCATCGAGCGGCAAGCCAAGCCCGGCCGCAATCAGCTCAAGCTCCGACGCCTTCTGGCCGTCGACGCCGAAGCGCGATAGCAAGGCCAGCGCGCTAACGGCTAAAAAATCGCCGTCGCTCGAAACCATGCTCAGGACGAACGCGCTCAGCCCAGCCGCATCGATGAGGTCGGCGGCGCTTGTCTTCGGATTCTGCAAGATCGCAGTCGCGAGGTACAGGGCCCAACCGATGTTACCCGCACAATTGTCGATCACGAGCCGACGGGCCTCTGGCCACAGCGTTGGGAAGTTCTCGGTCAGCGCCTTATCGATGACATCGTCAGACAACTTCGACAGGCCAAGGGGCTGCGACTGAGACCAGCTCGCGTCCTCCTGCCCGATCGTGATGAGCCTGACCGGGCTGCCCGATTCCAACTGCTCGGCCAAGACCTTGTGTCGCTGGCGGTCGCACTCGTCCACGACCAGGACCGCGCTGCGATTCTGACGTGCAAAGTGGTTGATGACCGCTGAATTGATCTCGCTGGCGTCGCCCACGTAGACGACCAGTGGCTCGAATCCCGAACCGCGAAGGGCTTCCATCGCGCCGCGGCTCTTGCCGAGGCCACTCGCCCCCTCGATGCGTAACGACAGGGTCGAGTGCTGCTGCAGGAAGGCGAGGATGGTCGTCCGCAGCTCGTCGCGTTCGGCGGACGGAACCCAGGTGAAGCGGTGCTTGTCCTTGCGAATCCAGGACGAGAAGTCGATCGCGACGTGCCCGGTTGACCCGATGACCCGCGAAACCGCGAGGGCCGGAAAGCGCTCGATCCAGCGGGCCAGCTGGTTCCCATCGATGATCTTGAATCGATCTCCACTCGTGTCGAAGCCCAGTTCCTCGGCCTTCTCGCGCAACTTGGCCTCGCGGTCTTCGATCTCGTTGGCCTCGAGCCGCTTGCCAAGGACTAGCCGGTACGTGCCGCCGGCCTTCACAATCTCGCGGGCGAAGGCCGCGCCCTCCAACTCGCTGGCGCATCTGTCCGGACCGAGCGTGCCCGCCTTGAACTGCCAGGCGCAGTCGGCGGCCGGGATCCAGTCGGTCCCCGGGCTGATCGTCGTGCGGGCGTCGACGCCGCCGTCCTTCTTGTTGGTGTCGTGGGAAGTCCGCAGGGTCACCTGCGACAGGCCGGCCGCAGCTTCCTCGGCGGCGAGAAGGCGGCTCACCAGCTCCTGGAAGATGGCGCCGCCAAGTCCGGTCAGGTGATCCGGATTGACAGAGAACGGTCCAAATTCGTCAGGCACTGATGCACCTCCTTTGGTGACCTATATAGACTGTTTTGCGGCCAATTTCGTGCAGTCGCCGGCGGCGAGCCATCCTCAGCCTGCCACCACTCGCGGCGTCACCGGGACCTGACTCCCGAAAACAAGCGGATCCGCGACCCTGCGCACGTCCCGAGCACGTAGCCGGTCATCGTCGTTAGGTGTGCGCCGTAGCCCGTTGCCCGTCGCGATGCCGTCCAGCGCGAACAGCGCCACCGACCGAGGAGCGCCCGAGACGGCGTAGATCTCGGCGACCGAGCGCCCGTCCGCGAACCACGGACTCACGATGGCGCATTAGGGGGCGACCTCGGCGACAACATCGCCCTCGGCTTGGCCCATCGCGCACTCGGTGCGCGTCGCCGGCTTCGGCGGGTTGTTGAGTCCGCGGGCCAGCGTGCCCCGGACGAGGTTCGAGCGCTTCTGAGCGTCCTCGGCCAATGCCGCCAAGAGGCACGCGAGCTCGGGGCCAGCGCGTCGACCGCCGTGCGTGACCAGGAGCTCATCTCCGTCCCGAATTGGCTGCAGCACTAGGTCGCCGGAAGACCTCCGTGACCACCGCCCTCGGACTTGAACACTGTAGAACGTCGCCGGGCTCAGCCCGCCCAGCTTGGCGATCTCCTCGACGGTCACGAGGTGGTCCAAGATCGCGCACAATGTGAGTGTTGCCCACACTTTCCCCGGACCCATCCGGCGCACATATCAACGCCGCAACGGGTCGTGGCGAGCAAAGTCGACCGCTCAGAATCGGCGATATGGCGCGCTGAGTGACCGCAGCAGAACGGATCGTGCGCCGTCCGCGCTCACGCCCTGCGCTGCTGGGTGAGCGCCGCGGCCGGCACGATCGGCGTAATCGAGCCCTAGGCAAGCGAAAGGGCCGATCCCGTGTCACAGGATCGGCCCTCGCCGTGGTGCTGCGTTCAGTTGGCGGTGTGCGGCATCAGGGCGCCGTCGGGGATGACGCCGAGGCGGCCGGACTGGTAGTCCTCGATGGCCTGGATCAGCTCTTCCTTGGTGTTCATCACGAACGGGCCGTACTGGGCGACGGGCTCGCGGATGGGCTGGCCGCCGAGCAGGACGACCTCGAGCGCGGGGCGGTTGGAATCTTGCGACGCTGACGCGGCGAACGTGATGCGGTCGCCGGGGCCGAACACGGCCAGCTGGCCGCCGTGGATCGGCCGGCCCTCGGCGCCGACGGTGCCGTTGCCGGACAGCACATACACCAGCGCGTTGTAGTCCGGCCGCCACGGTAGCGAGACCTGCGCGCCGGGCTGGACGGTCGCGTGCGCCATCGTGATCGGCGTGTGCGTCGAGCCGGGACCGGTATTACCGCCGATCGAACCGGCCACGATGCGCAGCAGCGCGCCGCCGTCGGCCGACGCGACCAGGGTCGAGTCGCCGCCCTCGATGCTCTGGTAGCGCGGGGCCGCGAACTTGTCCTTGGCCGGCAGGTTCACCCACAGCTGCAGGCCGTGGAACAGGCCCCCGGAGATGACCAGCTCCTCGGGCGGGGTCTCGATGTGCAGGATGCCGGCGCCGGCCGTCATCCACTGCGTGGCGCCGTTGTTGATCACGCCACCGCCGCCGTGGGAGTCCTGGTGCTGGAAGGTGCCGTCGATCATGTACGTGACGGTCTCGAAGCCGCGGTGCGGGTGCCAGCTCGTGCCCTTGGGCTCGCCGGCCGCGTAGTCGACCTCGCCCATCTGGTCCATGTGCACGAACGGGTCGAGGTCGGCCTTGGACACGCCCGCGAAGGCCCGCACGACCGGGAAACCCTCGCCCTCGAAGGCCCTGGGTCCGGTGGTGATCTGCCGGACCGGGCGCTCGGTGTCGCCCAGCGTGGCCGCGGGGATGCGCGGCAGGGTCAGCGTGTCGGCCGTGACGGCGGGCATCGCAACCTCCTAAAGTAGTTGCACATTCAACTGTACGTCAGCCAGAACACGCACAGCCCGGGCAGCATTCCCGAATCAGTGGGCGGCCGGAGGCCGATCGCCGGCGTAGCGCAGCCACAGCGCCCCGAGCGGGGGAACGCGCAGGGTGACCGAGGCCGGCTGGGCGTGCCACGGCTCGTCGACCGCCTCGACCCCGCCGAAGTTGCCGACCCCGGACCCGAAGTACAGGTCGGCGTCGGTGTTGACGATCTCGTCCCAGCGGCCGGCCTTGGGCAGCCCGATGCGGTAGTGCTCGTGCGGCACGGCCGAGAAGTTGGCGATGCAGGCCAGCACCGACCCGTCATCCCCGAAGCGCAGGAACGAGTAGACGTTGCCGGCCGCGTCGTTGGCGTCGATCCAGCTGAACCCGGCCGGCGAGGTGTCGAGTGACCACAGCGCGGGGGTCTCGCGGTAGAGCCGGTTGAGGTCGGTGACCAGGCGGGCCACCCCGCGGTGGTCGGGCGCCTCGAGCAGCCACCAGTCCAGCGAGCGGCTCTCGGCCCATTCGGCGCCCTGCGCGAACTCCTGGCCCATGAAGATCAGCTGCTTGCTGGGATGGGCCCACATGTACGCGTACAGCGTGCGCAGCGTGGCCATCTGCTGCCACCGGTCGCCCGGGATCTTGTTGAGCAACGAGCCCTTGCCGTGCACGACCTCGTCGTGCGACAGCGGGAGCACGAAGTTCTCGGTGTAGGCGTACATCATCGAGAAGGTCAGCTCGTTGTGGTGCCACTGCCGGTGGACCGGCTCGTGCGAGATGTAGCTGAGCGTGTCGTGCATCCAGCCCATGTCCCACTTGAACCCGAAGCCGAGCCCACCGAGGTGCGTGGGCCGGGTGACCCCGGGCCACGACGTCGACTCCTCGGCGATGGTGACCGCACCCGGCACCCGCCGGTAGACCGTGGCGTTCATCTCCTGCAGGAACGCGACGGCCTCGAGGTTCTCGCGGCCACCGTGGATGTTGGGCAGCCACTCGCCGGCCTTGCGCGAGTAGTCCAGGTAGAGCATCGAGGCCACGGCGTCCACCCGCAGCCCGTCGACGTGGTACTCCTCGAGCCAGAACACGGCGTTGGCGACCAGGAAGTTGCGCACCTCGCTGCGGCCGAAGTCGAACACGTAGGTGCCCCAGTCGGGCTGCTCGCCCCGGCGCGGGTCGGCGTGCTCGTACAGCGGCGTGCCGTCGAAGCGGGCCAGCGCCCAGGCGTCCTTGGGGAAGTGCGCCGGCACCCAGTCGACGAGCACGCCGATACCGGCGCGGTGCAGCGTGTCGACGAGGTAGCGGAACTCGTCCGGGCTGCCGAAGCGGGCCGACGGCGCGTAGTAGGACGACACCTGGTAGCCCCACGAGCCGCCGTAGGGATGTTCGGCCACCGGCAGGAACTCGACGTGGGTGAAGCCCATCTCGAGGACGTGCTCGACCAGCTGGTCGGCCAGGTCGCGGTAGGACAGGCCCATCCGCCACGAGCCCAGGTGCACCTCGTAGATCGACATGGCCGCCGCGTGCCACTGGGTGCGCGCGCGGTGCTCCAGCCACTCGGCGTCGTGCCACTCGTAGTGGGGCGTGTGCACCACCGACGCGGTGGCCGGGGGCACCTCGGTCGCGAACGCCATCGGGTCGGCCTTCTCGCGCCACTGACCGTCCGCACCGAGGACGGAGAACTTGTACCGGCAGCCGTCACCGACGTCCGGGACGAACAGCTCCCAGACGCCGGTCGAGCCGAGCACCCGCATGGGCAGCGCCCGCCCGGACCAGTAGTCGAACTCGCCGATGATGCGCACGCCGCGGGCGTTGGGCGCCCACACGGCGAACGATGTGCCGGTGACCGGGCCGCCCGGGGTGTCGTAGCTGCGGACGTGGGCGCCGAGCACCTGCCAGAGGTTCTCGTGCCGGCCCTCGCCGATCAGGTGCAGGTCGACCTCGCCCAGCGTGGGCAGCCAGCGGTACGGGTCGTCGACGGTGACGGTCTGCTCGCCGTAGTCGACCGCGAGCCGGTAGTCGGTCAGGGCGCCGTCGAGCACACCCTCGAACACCCCGCCGTCGTGCACCCGTTCGAGCGGCACCCGCTTGCCGCCCGCGATCACCTCCACCGCGCTCGCCTCCGGGCGCAGGGTGCGGATGATCGTGCCGCCGTCCGCGTCGGGGTGCGCACCGAGGATCGCGTGCGGATTGTGGTGCGCGCCGGAAACCAGCCGGTCGAGCTCGGCCACGTCGGTCGTCGAGGTCATCAGTGCCTGCCTGCCTTCGCGAGCCGGGAGAGGGACGCGAGCGGGATGGGTAGCCAGCTCGGCCGGTTGCGGGCCTCGTAGACCGCTTCGTAGACGGCCTTGTCGGCTTCGAACGCGCTCAGCAGCGCCGGCTGCTCGCGCGGGTCGCGCCCGGCCACCGCGGCGTAGCCGGCGCAGAACGCGTCGCAGTTGCGCTGCGTCCACTCGTCGGCCCGGTAGGCCAGCTGCGCGTCGGGGCCGTTCTCGGCCAGCCGGTAGTGCCCGGCGTAGTCGAACGAGCGGAGCATGCCGGCGATGTCGCGCAGCGGGGAGTCGGGGTCGCGGCGGGCGCCGAGGTCGGCCATCGGCTCGCCCTCGAAGTCGATGACGACCCAGCGCCGGACCGTGCGCAGGGCCTGGCCCAGGTGCAGGTCGCCGTGGATGCGCTGCAGTGCGACCGGCTGGGTCCCCGAGGCGACGGCGTCGTAGGTGGCCCCGAGCCCGTCGGCCAGGTCGGCCAGTTCGGGCACGACGGCCACGGCGTGGTCGAGCCGGGCGTGCATCCCGGCGACGCGGGCGGCCAGCTCGTCGGCCGGGGCGGCGGACTCCCCGAACGCGGCGGCCAGGTCGGCGTGCGTCTCGGCGATCGCGGCGCCCAGCCGTTCGGCCTCGCCGGCGAAGTCGCCGCCGGCCTCGTCGGCGTGCAGGTCGGCCTCGGCCATCAGGTCGCGGACGCTGATCTTGGCCAGCTCCCAGCCGTTCGTGGCGGTGGTCAGGAACTCCTGCAGCATGGCCAGCGCGTAGGGCTGCCCGTCGAGTTCGGCGTGCACCGAGCCGAACAGCCGGGCCACGTGCTGGGCGTCGCGCTCGCACAGCGCGGCGTGGATCTCGATGTCGGGGTTGACGCCCGGCTGCAAGCGGCGGAACACCTTGAGGATGGCGACGTCGCCGTACATCAGCGAGGTGTTGGACTGCTCGGTGGTCAGGGCCAGGCTCTGCTCGTCCTGCGGGATCTCGTCCGGCTCGACGTTGCGCACGAAGCGCAGCGGGCCGTCGGTGGACGCCCGGCGGATGCCTTCGAGCCAGGCCTGGGTGACGTCCTTGTCGTGCAGGGCGTCGTAGATCCAGAACGGGCCGCCGTCGGCTTCGACGGTGCCGAGCAGGACGTGCTCGAGGTGCTCGACCGGGCTGTCGCGGGTGACCAGCGGCACCTGGTAGGTCTCGGCGCCGCCGTCGTGATAGCTCACGTGGGCCAGCCAGATCGACACCTCGTGCGGGACGGCGCTGAGCACGGCCAGCTCACGGACGTCGATGTCGGCATCGCGGCCCTTGCCGCTGAACCAGCGCTGGGTCGGCAGCCAGCGCGCTACCAGCGGCTGCAGGTGTTCGCGGGCAATCAAGCGACCACCTCGTTCTGTTGGGTCTGTTGGCTGTCACCGGCGGCGGCCGGTTCGAGGGTGGGGCGGTTGGTGCGCGGCATCCGCAGCCAGTAGAAGCCGTGCCCGGCCAGCGTGAGCAGGTAGGGCAGCTCGCCGATGCGCGGGAACTGGCTGCCGCCGAGCAACTCGATCGGCTCGATGCCCTGCCACGGCCGCAGGTCGAGCTCGACCGGCTGCGGGAAGCGGGACAGGTTGTTGACGCACAGCACGATGTCGTCGCCGAACTCGCGCACGAAGCTGAGCACCGACGGGTTGCTGCCGCCGAGGTCGGTGAACGTGCCCAGCCCGAAGGCCGGGTTGGCCTTGCGCTGACGGATCATCCGGCGGGTCCAGTGCAGCAGCGAGGACGTGTTGCGGGTCTGCGACTCGACGTTGGTGACCTGGTAGCCGTAGATGGAGTCCATGTTGACCGGCAGGTAGAGGCGGGCCGGTTCGCAGGTGGAGAAGCCGGCGTTGCGGTCGGGGGTCCACTGCATCGGGGTGCGCACGCCGTCGCGGTCGCCGAGCCAGATGTTGTCGCCCATCCCGATCTCGTCGCCGTAGTAGAGGACGGGGGACCCGGGCAGCGACAGCAGCAGCGCGGTGAACAGTTCGATCTGGTTGACGTCGTTCTCCAGCAGCGGGGCCAGCCGCCGGCGGATGCCGATGTTGGCCTTCATGCGCGGGTCGGTGGCGTACTCGCCCCACATGTAGTCGCGTTCCTCGTCCGACACCATCTCGAGCGTGAGCTCGTCGTGGTTGCGCAGGAAGATCCCCCACTGGCAGTTGGCCGGGATCGGCGGCGTCTGCTCCATGATCTCGGAGATCGGGTAGCGCGACTCGCGCCGCACGGCCATGAAGATGCGGGGCATCACCGGGAAGTGGAAGGCCATGTGGCACTCGTCGCCGCCGCTGGCCACGTCGCCGAAGTACTCCACGACGTCGTCGGGCCACTGGTTGGCCTCGCACAGCAGCACCCGGTCGGGGTAGTCGCGGTCGATCTCCTTGCGCACCCGCTTGAGGAACTCGTGGGTCTCGGGCAGGTTCTCGCCGTTGGTGCCGTCGCGCACGTACAGGTAGGGCACCGCGTCGAGGCGGAACCCGTCGATGCCGATGTCGAGCCAGAACCGCAGCGCGTCGAGGATGGCCTGCTGCACGCCGGGGGAGTCGAAGTTGAGGTCGGGCTGGTGGCTGAAGAAGCGGTGCCAGAAGTACTGCTTGCGGATCGGGTCGAACGTCCAGTTGGACGGCTCGGTGTCGACGAAGATGATGCGGGCCTCGGGGTAGCGGGTGTCGTCGTCGTTCCAGACGTAGAAGTCGCCGTACGGGCCGTCCGGGTCGCTGCGCGAGGCCTGGAACCACGGGTGCTGATCGGACGTGTGGTTCATGACCACGTCGATGATCACCCGGATGTCGCGCTTGTGGGCCGCGTCCAGGAACTGCTTGAAGTCCTCGATGGTGCCGAACTCCGGCAGCACGCCGGTGAAGTCGCTGACGTCGTAGCCGCCGTCGCGCAGCGGTGAGGGGTAGAACGGCGGCAGCCAGAGGCAGTCGACGCCCAGCCACTTGAGGTAGTCGAGCTTGTCGGCCAGCCCGCGCAGATCGCCGGTGCCGTCGCCGTTGGAGTCGGCGAAACCGCGCACCAGCACCTCGTAGAACACCGCGCGCTTGAACCAGTCGGGGTCGCGCGGCGAGGACATGGGGGTCATCGCGCCTTCCTACCGGGTCTGCACCGAGAAGATGTGGGCGGGCTGGGTGTGCGGGTCGAGCCGGACGTAGTTGTGCACGCCCCACCGGTACTCCGCCCCGCTGAGCAGGTCGCGCACGGTGAACGTCTCGTCCCACTCGACGCCGAGCGCCGCGAGATCGAGGGTAGTCGTGGCCTCGCGCACGTCGTGCGGGTTGACCGAGCAGACGACGAGGACGGTGTCGCCGGTGGCCGCGTCGCGCTTGCTGAACGCGATCAGCTCGTCGTTGTCGATCTCGTGGATGCGCAGGTTGCGCAGCTGCTGCAGGGCCGGGTGCGCGCGGCGGATCTGGTTCAGGGTGGCCAGCAGCGGGGCCAGCGAGCGGCCGTCGGCCTGGGCCCCGGCGAAGTCGCGTGGGCGCAGCTGGTACTTCTCGGAGTCGAGGTACTCCTCGCTGCCGGGCTTGGCGTTGAGGTGCTCGTAGAGCTCGTAGCCGGAGTAGACGCCCCAGTTCGGCGAGAGCATCGAGGCCAGCACGGCCCGGATGGCGAACGCCGCCGGCCCGCCGTGCACCAGGTAGTCGTGCAGGATGTCGGGCGTGTTGACGAAGAAGTTGGGCCGCATGTAGTCGGCCGCGGCCACCAGTTCGCGGGCGTAGGTCTGCAGCTCCACCTTGGTCGTGCGCCAGGTGAAGTAGGTGTAGCTCTGGTGGAAGCCGATCTTGGCCAGTTCGCGCATCATCGCCGGGCCGGGTGAAGGCCTCGGCCAGGAACAGCACCTCGGGATGGGTCTTCTTCACCTCGGCGATCAGCCACTGCCAGAAGTTCAGCGGCTTGGTGTGCGGGTTGTCGACCCGGAAGATCGTCACCCCGGCCGCGATCCAGTGCTCGATCAGGCGCAGGCACTCGGCGTAGATCCCGGCCGGGTCGTTGTCGAAGTTGATCGGGTAGATGTCCTGGTACTTCTTGGGCGGGTTCTCGGCGTAGGCGATCGAGCCGTCGGGCTTGGTCGTGAACCACTCCGGGTGCGCCGTGACCCAGGGATGGTCGGGCGCGGCCTGCAGGGCGAAGTCCAGCGCGACCTCGAGGTCCAGCTCGCGGGCCCGGCGCACGAACGCGGTGAAGTCGGCCATCGTGCCCAGCTCGGGATGGATGGCGTCGTGCCCGCCGTCGCGCGAGCCGATGGCCCAGGGCGAGCCGACGTCCCACGACGCGGCCACGAGGGTGTTGTTCGGGCCCTTGCGGTTCACCTCGCCGATCGGGTGGATGGGCGGCAGGTAGACCACGTCGAAGCCGAGCGAGGCGACGTAGTCGAGATGCTCGGTGGCGTCCTTGAACGTGCCGTGGCGGGCCGGGCGCGCGGGTGCGGCCTGGTCACCGGCCAGCTCGGCGCCGATGGAGCGGGGGAAGAACTCGTACCAGGAGCCGTAGAGCGCCCGCTTGCGGTCGACCCAGAGCGGGTACGCCGGCGAGCGGGTGACGAACTCGCGCACCGGGTTCGCGTGCACCAGGTTCTGCAGGAAGTCGTCGAGCGCGGGCGCGACCCGGTGGGCCAGGTCGAGGGTGGTGTCGCGCAGGGCCCGGGCCGCGGCCAGGGCCCGCGGCCGTTCGGCCTTGGGCAGGGCCTTGGCCAGCTGGTCGAACAGCCGGGCCCCGGTCTCGAGGTCGTTGGCGAGGTCCTCGCTGCCCTGCCCGGCGTCGAGCTTGGCCGTGACCGCGTGGTGCCAGGTGCCGAACGGGTCGCTCCACCCCTCGATCGTGAACGTCCACAGGCCCGGGCCGTCGGGGACGACGGTGGTGTGCCAGCGGTCGGTGCCCGGGTCGCCGGGGGTCATCCGCTGCGGGGCAGCGGCCCGCCGGTCGGGGCCGCGGACCACGACGCTGGCGCCCACGGCGTCGTGTCCCTCGCGGAACACCACGGCCGAAATCGGTACCGGCTCGCCCACGACGGCCCGCGCGGGAAACTCCGCGGAGACGGTGGAACTGACGACCGGCGTGACGTCGCTGAGCCCGATTCTTCCTACCACGTCAGACACCGTACCCAGCCGGCCGGCGTATTCACGCACGGTCGGGCAAAGGGGACTGTAAGCCCTTCCAGGAAGGTGCTAGCGTTTCGCCGGTGAAGGCTCTTCGACGGCTCACCGTCCGTGCCCCGTTCCCCGCCCAGCTGGCCAAGCTCGGCGAGATCGTCGCCAACCTGCGCTGGTCCTGGCATCCGGACTCCCTCGACCTGCTCGAGGCGGTCGATCCGGCCCTGTGGCAGGCCTGCGGACACGACCCCAGCCGCATGCTGGGCGAGGTCAGCGCCCAGCGCCTGGCCGCGCTGGCCCGTGACCGCAAGTTCCTGCGCCGCCTCGACGACGTGCACGACGACCTGACCGACTACCTCACCCAGCCGCGGTGGTACCAGGACCTGCAGCGCGACGACCCGAGCGTGCCGGCCGCGATCGGTTACTTCTCGCCCGAGTTCGGCATCACCGAGGTGCTGCCGCAGTACTCCGGCGGTCTGGGCATCCTGGCCGGCGACCACCTCAAGGCCGCCAGCGACCTGGGCGTGCCCATCATCGGCGTCGGCCTGCTGTACCAGGCCGGCTACTTCCGCCAGTCGCTCTCGCGCGACGGCTGGCAGCTCGAGCACTACCCGTCGCTCGACCCGCAGGGCCTGCCGATCCGGGTCCTGCTCGACTCCGACGCCACGCCGGTCCGCATCGCCCTGGGCCTGCCCGAGGGCCGCACGCTGTGGGCCCAGGTGTGGGTGGCCCAGGTCGGGCGGGTGCCGTTGCTGCTGCTCGACAGCGACATCGAAGAGAACGACAAGCAGGCCCGCCAGGTCACCGACCGGCTCTACGGCGGCGGCAAGGAGCACCGGCTCCAGCAGGAATTGCTGCTCGGCGTCGGTGGCGTCCGCGCCATCCGGGCCTACTGCGCCGCCACGGGGGCCGAGCCGCCGCAGGTCTTCCACACCAACGAGGGCCACGCCGGCTTCCTCGGGGTCGAGCGCATCCGCGAGCTCGTCGCCGGTGCCGGGCTCGACTTCGACGAGGCGCTGCAGGCCGTCCGGGCCGGCACCGTCTTCACCACCCACACCCCGGTGCCGGCCGGCATCGACCGCTTCTCCCGCGACATGGTCGCCGACCATCTGGGCGACCTGCACGGCCTGCCGGTCGAGCGCATCCTCGAGCTCGGGGCCGAGGACGACCCGGCCCTGTTCAACATGGCCCACATGGGGCTGCGCCTGGGCCAGCGGGCCAACGGCGTCTCGCAACTGCACGGCATCGTCAGCCGCGAGATGTTCGCCGACCTGTGGCCGGGCTTCGACCCCAGCGAGGTGCCGATCGGCTCGGTCACCAACGGCGTGCACGCACCCACCTGGATGAGCCGCGACATCCTCGAACTGGCCGAGCGCGAGGTCGGCCCCACGGTCCTGGACGAGGGCACCGACTGGGACGCCCTCGACCGGCTCGGCGACGGCGAGCTGTGGCGGGTGCGCGGCAACCTGCGCGAGCGGCTGGTCGGTGAGATCCGCCGCCGGGTCAAGGAATCGTCGCTGCAGCGGGGGATGAGCGAGCCCGAGCTGGGCTGGACCGACTCGGTCTTCGACCCGGGCGTGCTGACGATCGGGTTCGCCCGCCGCGTCCCGTCCTACAAGCGGCTCACCTTGATGCTGCGCGACGAGGACCGGCTGCGGTCGCTGCTGCTCGATCCCGAGCGGCCGGTGCAGATCGTCATCGCCGGCAAGAGCCACCCGGCCGACGACGGCGGCAAGCAGCTCATCGCGCAGATGGTGAAGTTCGCCGACGACCCGGCCGTGCGGCACCGCATCGCGTTCCTGCCCGACTACGACATCGCGATGGCCCGCTATCTGTACTGGGGCGTGGACGTCTGGCTCAACAACCCGCTGCGGCCGTTGGAGGCCTGCGGCACGTCGGGCATGAAGGCTGCGCTCAACGGCGGGCTGAACCTGTCCATCCGCGACGGCTGGTGGGACGAGTGGTTCGACGGCGAGAACGGCTGGGCCATCCCGTCGGCCGACGGCGTCGCCGATCCCGACCGCCGCGACGACCTCGAGGCCACCGCGCTGTACGACCTGGTCGAGGCGCACGTGGCCCCGCGCTTCTACGACCGCGACCGCAGCGGCGTGCCCGCGCGGTGGGTGCAGATGGTGCGGCACACGCTCAAGTCGCTCGGCCCGAAGGTGCTGGCCACCCGGATGGTCAGCGACTACGTGCACACGCTGTATGCGCCCGCGGCCCGGTCGGCGGCCGAACTGGCCGCCGACGACTTCGACTGCGCCCGCACGCTCGCGGGCTGGCGCACCAAGGTGCTCAACGCCTGGCCCGGCGTCGCCGTGCTCAACGTCGACTCGCAGCTCAGCGGTGATCCCCAGCTCGGCGGCCTGCTCACGCTGCGCACCGAGGTGGCGCTCAACGGCCTGTCGCCCGACGACGTCGACGTCACGGCGGTCTACGGCGGCGTCGACGCCGAGGACCGCCTCGTCGATATCGAATCGGTGTCGCTCAAGGCCGTCGAGCAGTCGAGCGGCACCAGCCGGTTCGAGGGCGACGTGCCGCTGGAGCGCACCGGCGCGTTCGGCTACACCGTGCGGGTGTTGCCGAAGAACGAGTTGCTGGCGTCCTCGGCCGAGATGGGTGTGGTGGCCACGGCCTGATCGCCCGCCCGGCCGCCGGCCGACGACCTGCAGCACCCGCAGGTCGTCGTCGAGGACGACCAGGTCGGCGTCGTGGCCGCGGGCGATCGAACCGCACCGGTCGTCGATGCCCAGCACCCGGGCCGGGTTGCCCGACGCGGCGGCCGACGCGGCCACGATCGACAGCCCGCTGTCGCGCACGGCCCGGCGCAGCGCCACGTCCATCGTGAGCGTGCTGCCGGCCAGCGATCCGTTGGCCAGCCGGGCCTGCCCGGCCCGCACGGTCACCGGCTGGCCGCCGAGCACGTAGTCGCCGTCGCCGACCCCGGCCGCGTCGATGGCGTCGGTGATCAGCACCAGCCGCTGCGGGACGCGGGCCAGCAGCGTCGTGATCGCCGGGTGCACGTGCACGCCGTCGTTGATCAGCTCGCAGGCGATCTCGGCCGTCAGCGCCGCGCCGATCACGCCCGGGTCGCGGTGGTGCAGCGGCCGCATCCCGTTGAACAGGTGCGTGGCCAGGGTGGCCCCGGCGTCGATGGCGGCCAGGGCCTGGTCGTAGCCGGCGTCGGTGTGCCCGATCGCGGCGACGGCGCCGGCGCTCAGCACGTCCGAAACCAGGTCGAGGGCGCCGGGCAGTTCCGGGGCGAGCGTGACGCTGCGCAGGTGGCCGCGGGCGGCCTCGGCCAGCCGGGCGAAGGCCCGCCGGTCGGGGGCGAGCAGGTGGGCCGGGTTCTGCGCGCCGCAGCGGGCGTGGGACAGGAACGGCCCCTCGAGGTGGGCGCCGACCACGTGGCCGCCCGCTGACCCGCCGGCCGCGGCCAGGTCGGCCACCCAGCCCAGCTGCTCGGTCAGGGCGTCGAGCGGGGCCGTGACCAGCGAGACCAGGGTGCGGGTGGTGCCGTGGCCGCGGTGGAACGCGACCGCGGCAGCCAGGTCGTCGGGCGAGGCGCTGGCGTCGTGCCCGCCGCCGCCGTGGACGTGCAGGTCGATGAAGCCGGGCAGCAGCCAGGCCCCGCCGAGGTCGGTGGCCGGGCCGGCGCTCGGCCGGCGGGTCGCCGGCACCGATCGCGGCGATGCGGCCGTCGGCGATCGCCACCCAGCCGTCGTCGAGGACGCCGCCCGGGGTGACCACCCGGGCGTGGGCCAGCACCGTCATCGCGGTTTGGGCGACATCAGGTTGGCGACGAACGTGACCCGGTCGCCGCGGTACCAGCTGGTCACCCACTCGACCGGGACGCCGGACTGGTCGAAGGTGTGCCGGCCCAGCACGAGCATGGGCGCGCCGGTGTCGGTGTCGAGCAGGGCGGCCTCGCGCGGGGAGGCCGGCGCGGTGGAGATCGACTCCTCGGCGCTGACCGGCACCACTTCGTACTCGGCCTTGAGGATGGCGTACAGCGACGGCTCGCGGCGCAGGTGCCGGGTCAGCTGCGGGAACCGGTCGGCCGGCAGGTGCGTGGTCTCGACCGCCATCGGCCGCTCGTCGGCCAGCCGCAGCCGCTCGATGCGGAACACCGCGGCGCCGTCCTCGACGTCGAGGCGGGCGGCCAGGTTGTCGTCGGCCCGGATCCGGTCGGCCGCCAGCAACTGGGTGGACGCCGCGAACCCGTTGGCCGCGGCCTGCTCGGTGAAGCTGGTGAGGTGCAGCGGCCAGGTCAGCTTTGGTTCGGCCACGTAGGTGCCCGAGCCCTGCCGCCGTACCAGCCGGCCCTCGGCCACCAGCTCGAGCAGGGCCTGGCGCACGGTGGTGCGCGAGGTGCCGAGCTCGGCCGAGAGCACCCGCTCGGTGGGCACCGGGCTGCCCGGGGCGAGCGAGTCGATGCTGTCCAGCAGATGCCGCTTCACCGTGTAGTACTTCGGCTCGCGATGCGGCTGGGCAGCGGTGTGCGACACCGGCGAACTCCTCATCCCGTGAGTCGAAATTGCGACCATTTGTCTACACCATTGACAGTCAAGTGAACCACGCGGGATCGTTAGTGGTCTAGTCCATTCAGCCGACGGAGACCGCACTCGATGACGACAGTTGACACCCCGACGACCCCCAGCCCGCCGGGCGCGCTGATGGCGGCCGAGGTCGCCGAGCAGCCGGACGTGCTCGCCCGCCTGCTCGCCGAAGGTGTGGGCGAGATCGCCGCGGTGCGGGCCCGGATCGAGGCCTACCGGCCGCGGTTCGTGCTCATCGCCGCGCGCGGGACGAGCGACCACGCCGCGCTGTACGGCAAGTACCTGGCCGAGGTCCGGCTGCAACTGCCGGCCGGGCTGGCCTCACCGTCGACGCTCACCGTCTACGGCGCCCGCCCCGACCTGTCCGGGGTGCTGTTCATCGCTGTCAGCCAGTCCGGCGGCTCGCCCGACCTGGTCAGCTCGCTCGAGGCCGCGCGCGAGTGCGGGGCGCTGACCGTCGCCGTCACCAACAACCCGTCCTCGCCGCTGGCCGACGCGGCCGAGCACCACGTCGACGTGCGCGCCGGCGTCGAGCGGGCCGTGGCCGCGACCAAGACCTACACCGCCGAACTGCTGGCCCTGTACCTGCTGCTCAGCGGCGGCGACGCGGCGGCCGTGCCCGACGCGGCCGCGCGCACCCTGGCCGGCGCCCCGCAGGCCTATGCCGCGGCCGAGCGCTACCGGTTCACCCAGCGCCTGGTCACGACCGCCCGCGGCTTCTCCTACCCGACGGCGCGCGAGGCCGCGCTCAAGGTGATGGAGACGTCCTACCTGTCGGCCCAGGCGTTCTCCGGGGCCGACCTGCTGCACGGCCCGCTGGCCATGGTCGACCCCGACCTGCCGGTGATCGCGGTGGTCACTCCCGGCGCGGGCGGCACGGCGATGGCCCCGGTCGTGGAGCGGCTGGTGGCTGCCGGCGCCGACGTGCTGCGGGTCGGGCCCGACGACGGCCTGCCGGTGGCCTCGGCCGGCATCGCCGAAGACCTGCTGCCCATCCTCGAGATCCTGCCGCTGCAGCAGTTCGCCTGGCGGCTGGCCCTCGACCGCGGCGCCGACCCGGACCGCCCGCGCGGCCTGTCCAAGGTGACCGAGACCTGGTGACGGTGGACGCGCGCATCCCCAGTCCGGCACCGCAGCTCGACCTGATGGGCAACGAGCAGATCATCGAGCTGCTGCTGCGCGCCGAGCAACGGGTCGTGCCGGCCGTGCGGGCGGCCACCGGCGCGATCTGCGCCGCCGCCGACCTGGTCGCGGCGCACCTGCGCGCCGGCGGCCGCATGGTGCTGGTCGGCGCCGGTTCGTCCGGCCGGCTGGCCGTGGCCGAGGCGGCCGAGCTGCCGGGCACGTTCGGGTTGCCGACCGACCGGATCGTTGCCGTGCTGGCCGGCGCGCGGGGCAGCCTGGCCGGCACCGACTGGGACGAGGACGACGCCGACGCCGCGGCCGCCGACCTGGCCGAGGTCGCGATCACCGCCGGCCGACGTGTCGTCGCCGTGGCCGCGAGCGGGCGCACCCCCTACACGCTCACGGCCGCGCAGCGCCGCCCACGCCGCGGGGGCGCCGGTCATCGCCGTCGTCACCCTAGCCCGGCTCGCCATTGGCCGCGCTGGCCGCGGTCGCCGTCGAGGTGCTGATCGGCGACGAGGTGCTGCGCGGCTCCACCCGGCTGAGCGCGGGCACGGCCCAGAAGATCGCCCTCAACGCGATCAGCACGATCGCGATGACCCGGGCCGGCCGGGTGCACGGCGACACATGGTCGACGTCGTCGCGGCCAACGCCAAGTTGCGGGCCCGCTCGGCCGGGATCGTGGCCGACATCTCCGGCTGCCCGGCCGCGGCGGCGCGGGCGGCGCTGGAGGCCTGCGGCTGGAACGCCCGGGCCGCGGTGCTGCACCTGGTCGCCGGCCTCGACCCGGACCAGGCCGCGGCCCGGGCCGCCGCCTATCCGTCGCTGCGGGCCGCCCTCGACGCCTCGTAGGCGCTGCGCGGGTCGCGCCGCACCCGCAGCAGCACGGGCCGTCCGCGCCCCGATCGGCAGGTCGGCCCCGGCCGCGATCTCGGCCGCGTCGCCGCGCCGGAGCATCCCGCCGGTCCGGGCGGTGTCGATGACCGTCTCGTAGCCGATTCGGCCCACGGCGCCGCCGGCAGCCGGAACAGCCCGGGCTGGTCGCCGGCGTGCAGCAGCAGCAGGTACGAGTCGTCGACGATGACCCGGCCGCGCCCGTCGCGATGGCGCAGCCCCCGCCCGTCGAGGTACATCCCGATCGAGCGCAGGCCGCTGTCGAACCAGTCCGACGACGACAGCTCGCGCCCGGCCGGGTGCAACCAGGCCAGGTCCTTGCAGCCGTCGCCGGCCGCCACCGGCCGGCCCTCGAAGAAGGCCGGCTGCCGCAGCACCGGGGCCGAGTGCCGCAGGGCCAGCAGGCGCCGGACCAGCGCGAGCAGGTCGGCCGACTCCGGCGGTGTCCGACCAGTCCAGCCACGAGATCGCGTTGTCCTGGCAGTAGGCGTTGTTGTTGCCGCGCTGGGTGCGCCACCGCTCGTCGCCCGCGACCAGCATCGGCGCCCCGGTCGACAGCAGCAGCGTGGTCAGCAGGTTGCGGGCCTGCCGCAGCCGCAGCTCGGCCACCTCGGGCGGGGCCGGGTCGCCCTCGACGCCGCCGTTGTAGGAGCGGTTGTCGTCGGTGCCGTCGCGGTTGTCCTCGCCGTTGCCCTCGTTGTGCTTGCGCTCGTAGGACACCAGGTCGCGCATCGTGAACCCGTCGTGCGCGGTGACGAAGTTGATCGAGGCGATCGGCAGCCGGCCGTCGTCGCCGTAGAGGTCCGACGAGCCGGACAGCCGGAAGGCCAGATCGCGCACCCCGTCGGCGCCGGCCGACCAGAACGAGCGCACGGTGTCGCGGTACTTGCCGTTCCACTCCGTCCACAGCGGCGGGAACTCGCCGACCTGGTAGCCGCCGGCGCCGACGTCCCACGGCTCGGCGATCAGCTTCACCTGCGAGATGACCGGGTCCTGGTGGATCGTGTCGAAGAACGACGACAGCTTGTCGACGTCGTGCAGCGAGCGGGCCAGCGCCGAGGCCAGGTCGAAGCGGAAGCCGTCGACGTGCATCTCGGTGACCCAGTACCGCAGCGAGTCGGTGATCAGCTGCAGCGGGAACGGCCGCCGCGGGTCGAAGGTGTTGCCGCAGCCGGTGTAGTCGCAGGTACTCGACGCTCGCCTCGGCGCTCACGTGCCGGTAGTAGCCGTGGTTGTCGATGCCCTTGAACGACAGCGGTCGGGCCGCTCGGCGGTCGCCCTCGGCCGTGTGGTTGTAGACGACGTCCAGGATCACCTCGATGCCGGCGGCGTGCAGGGCCCGCACCATGGCCTTGAACTCGCGCACCTGGTGGCCCTTGCGCGTCGCGTAGGCCTCGTGCGGGGCGAAGAAACCGAGCGAGTTGTAGCCCCAGTAGTTGGGCAGCCCGCGGCGCTGCAGCGCGGGCTCGGTGACGAAGTGGTGCATCGGCATCAGCTCGACCGCGGTGACGCCGAGGCTGCGCAGGTAGTCGATCGCGGCCGGGTGGGCCAGCCCGGCGTAGGTGCCGCGCAGCTCGGCCGGGATGTCGGGATGCTGCTGGGTGAAGCCGCGCACGTGCAGTTCGTAGATGACGGTGTCGACCCACGGCACGTCCGGGCGGTGGTCGTCGCCCCACGGGAAGCCGTCGTGGACGAGCACGCTGCGCGGCACGTAGGGCGCCGAGTCCTGCGGGTTGTCGGCGTAGGCGGCCGGGTGGTCGGTGAAGTCGCCGTCGATCGCCCGGGCGTAGGGGTCGACGAGCAGCTTGGCCGGGTTGTGGAACACCCCCCGGGCCGGGTCGTACGGCCCGTCCACGCGAAAGCCGTAGCGCTGCCCGGGCCCGATGCCGGGCAGGTAGCCGTGCCAGACGTGGTAGGTGATGTCCTCGAGCGGGATCCGGGTCTCGCCGCCGTCCGCGTCGAACAGGCAGACGCTGACCCCGGTGGCCGTCGTCGACCAGAGGGCGAAGTTGGCGCCCTCGCCGTCCCAGCTCGCGCCGAGCGGGAAGGGCCGGCCGGGCCAGGCCCGGGCCGGCGTCGGGGCGGCGGTGCCGGGGGCCGGTTCGGGCAGCATCGCTGGACTGTAGTCAATCCGCCGCACCGGACGTCGGACCTTTGCCGGCGGCCGGTCATTCTCAGCAAGCGCATGGTTCGTTCTCAGCCACCGATTCGGGGCGGCGCGGTTGTCTGGGGTTCGAGCGGCCCGACTGCGGGCGCCCGACGGAGGTGGATCAGATGTACCAGCCCGGACCGTACTTCCCCGAGCCGGTCGCGCCGGCTGCCCCTGCCTCGGCGACCGCGCCGGCCCGCCGCCGCCGGACGCGCGTGATCGCGGGCGCCGGCGTGCTCGCCGTGGCCGCGGCCATCGGGGGCGTCGCCTACGCCGGCCAGGGCAGCCAGGTGGTCCCCGGCATCGGCTCGGTCGCCCAGGCCGCGCCCGCCGTCATCCCGCCCGGCAACGGCCAGGGTTCCGGCGCGACCGGCGGCTCGGGCTCGGCCCGGCGGCACCGGCTCGACCGACGGCGTCGACCGACCGGCACGGCCACCGCGGCCCAGCAGGTCGGCGTCGTCGACATCAACACCGTGCTGAAGTACCAGCGGCGCGGCCGCGGCCGGCACCGGCATGGTGCTCACGTCCACCGGCGAGATCCTCACCAACAACCACGTCGTCGACGGCGCGACCAGCATCTCGGTGCAGGTCGTGACCACCGGCAAGACCTACACCGCCACGGTCGTCGGCACCGATCCGACCAAGGACATCGCGGTGCTGCAGCTGCAGAACGCGTCGGGCCTGCAGTCGGCGAACATCGGCGACGCCGGCGCCGTCTCGGCCGCGACCGTCGGCACGGCCGTCACCGGGGTCGGCAACGCCGGCGGCACCGGCGGCGTGCCCAGCGCGGCCTCCGGCAAGGTCGTCGCGCTCAACCAGTCGCTGACGGCCACGGACGAGAACGGGCAGAACCCCGAGCAGCTCACCGGCATGATCGAGACCAACGCGCCGATCCAGGCCGGCGACTCCGGCGGCCCGCTGTACGACTCGGCCAACCGGGTGATCGGCATCGACACCGCCGCCTCGACGAGCCGGCGCGACCACGAGCGCCGGCTTCGCGATCCCGATCACCGAGGCGACGTCGATCGCCGGCGCAGATCGAGGCCGGCCACGAGTCGGCGACGATCCACCTCGGCTACCCGGGGTTCCTCGGCGTCTCGGCCGCGGCCAACCCGGCCAGCGCGGGCGCGCTGGTCGCAGGCCGTGCTCGCCGGCGGGACCGGCCGCCAGCGCTGGGCATCGCTCGTCGGCGACGTGATCACGGCGGTCGGCGGCACCTCGGTCGCCTCG
Organism: uncultured Actinomycetota bacterium; assembly: GCA_963713245.1. GTDB lineage: Bacteria > Actinomycetota > Actinomycetes > Mycobacteriales > Jatrophihabitantaceae > CAVQKZ01. Next base: position 1,334,317 of record CAVQKZ010000005.1, on the reverse strand, counting down.
GCCAGCGACCTGAGCGCGGCCATCACTGCGCACGGCCCGGGCCAGACGCGTCACGGTCACCTGGCTCGACACGAACGGCCAATCGCATCACGCTGTTGTCACTCTGGCCACGGGACCCGCCGACTGAGGTACCCTCCTGCACGTACCCGGTACGGTGCGTACGGTTTGATATGCCGGTGCCCGAACTCAACCCCGACGCGGTGCTGCAGTTCGTCGACGTGACGATCCGGCGCGGATCCAAGACCCTGCTCGACAAGATCAGCTGGACGGTCGAGGAGGACGAGCGCTGGGCCGTGCTCGGCCCGAACGGCGCCGGCAAGACGACGCTGCTGCAGATCGCCGCGGCCGTCATGCATCCCGACCGACGGCGAGGCCTACGTCTTCGGCGAGCGGCTCGGCAGCGTGGACGTCTTCGAGCTGCGGCCCCGGATCGGGACTCGCCAGCGCGGCCATCGAGCAGCGCATCCCGGGCGGCGAGCGGGTGCTCGACGTCGTCGTCAGCGCCGGCTACTCGGTGCTCGGCCGCTGGCGCGAGGCCTACGGCCGCGCCGACATGCGCCGGGCGGCCAAGTTGCTGACCCGGCTCGGCGTCGGCGAGCTGGGCGAGCGCAGCTACGGCACGCTGAGCCAGGGCGAGCGGCAAGCGGGTGCTGATCGCCCGGGCGCTGATGACCGACCCGGAGCTGCTGCTGCTCGACGAGCCGGCGGCCGGCATGGATCTCGGCGGCCGCGAGGACCTGCTGCGCCGGCTGACCCGGTTCGCCGCCGACCCCGACGCGGCCGCGTCCGTCCTGGTCACGCACCACGTCGAGGAGCTGCCGCCCGGCATCACGCACGTGCTGCTGCTGCGCGAGGGCCGGGTCGTCGCGGCCGGCCTGGTCCGCGACGTGCTCACCGCCGAGCACCTGTCGACGACGTTCGGGCTGCCGCTGCGGATCGAGAAGCGCGGCGGCCGGTGGTACGCCCGCGCCGTCTGAGGACGGCCGTCGCCTAGGCTCCACTGGTTGCGTTCGCGGACGATGGGGTGCTCGATGGCTGAGCTGGTGCGGGTCGAGACAGGCGACGGTTCGGACGACTCGCCGCTCGGCGTCGCGACGATCCGGCTCGACCGCCCGCCGATGAACGCGCTGAACACCCAGGTCCAGGAGGAGCTGCGCGCCGCCGCGGCCCAGCTGCGGGCCGACGAGTCGGTGCGGGCCGTCGTGCATCTACGGCGGCGAGAAGGTGTTCGCGGCCGGCGCCGACGTCAAGGAGTTCGCCGGCCAGGACCACGCCCAGATGATGCGCGACGCCGACCGGCTGTCGTCGTCGCTGGCCGCGCTGGCCGCACTGCCCGTACCGGTCATCGCGGCCGTCACCGGCTACGCGCTCGGCGGCGGCTGCGAGCTGGCGCTGACCGCCGACTTCCGGGTCAGCGCCGACAACGCCCGCTGGGGCCAGCCCGAGATCCTGCTCGGCATCATCCCCGGCGCGGGCGGCACCCAGCGGCTGCCCCGGCTGATCGGGCCGGCCAAGGCGAAGGACCTGATCTTCAGCGGCCGGTTCGTCGACGCCGACGAGGCGCTCGAGATCGGCCTGGTCGACGTGGTCGTCCCGGCGGCCGAGGTGTACCCGGCCGCGCTGGCGCTGGCGGCCAAGTTCGCCAAGCGGTCCGGCGCTGGCGCTGGCCGCGGCCAAGGCCGCGATCGACGGCGGGCTCGACGGCGCGCTGAGCGCCGGCCTGCGCCTGGAGTCGCACCTGTTCGCGTCGCTGTTCGCCACCGAGGACCGCACGATCGGCATGCGCTCGTTCATCGAGTCCGGGCCCGGCAAGGCCATCTTCACCGGGACGCCGGCCCGTGAGCGCCAGCGCCGAAGAGGTTTCCAGGCGGCCTGGGACGACCCGAAGCTGGCCAACATCCTCTACCACGACTGGGAGGCGGGCACGCTACGACGAGAAGTGGTCGATCTCGTTCGACCAGCGCTGCATCGACTACGCCCGCGACCGCTTCGAGCACGTGGCCGGCCGCGCCGGCTGGCCGTACCCGACCTCGCTCGAACTCGGCTGCGGCACCGGCTTCTTCACCCTGAACCTCAAGCTGGCCGGCGTCCTCGACGAGGGCCATGTCAGCGATCTGAGCCCGGGCATGGTCGAGGTCGCGCAGCGCAACGCCAAGTCGCTCGGCTTCGAGGTCGAGGGCCGGGTCGCCGACGCCGAGCGGCTGCCCTACGACGACGACAGCTTCGACCTCGTCATCGGCCACGCCGTGCTGCACCACATCCCCGACGTCGAACTGGCCTTCCGCGAGGTGCTGCGGGTGCTCAAGCCCGGCGGCCGGTTCGTCTTCGCCGGCGAGCCGACCCGCTACGGCGACGTCATCGCCCGCCGGCTGTCGCGGTTCACCTGGTGGGCGACCACGCATGCCACCCGCCTGCCGGCCCTGGCCGCGTGGCGGCGGCCGCAGGAGGAGCTCGACGAGTCCTCGCGCGCCGCCGCGCTCGAGGTCGGTCGTCGACATCCACACGTTCCCGCCCGCCGAGCTCGCGGCCACCGCCCGCCGGGCCGGTGCGGCCGACGTGCGGGTGACCACCGCCGAGCTGACCGCGTCGTGGTTCGGCTGGCCGGTGCGCACGTTCGAGTGCGCGGTGCCCAAGGGCAAGCTCGGGCATGCGCTGGGCGAACTTCGCCGTGCGGGCCGTGGCAGCGGCTCTCGGCCGTGGACCGGGTGCTCGAGCGCGTCGTGCCGAAGGGGCTGTTCTACAACGCCGAGATCACCGGCCTCAAGCCGTAGCGATGGCCGCAGCACGTTGATCATGTTCGACCTGGACGGCACGCTGTCGGACTCGGCGCCGGGCATCCTCGGCGCGCTGCGCCACGCGTTCGCCGTCAACGGGCTGCCGCCGCTGGACGACGCGCACCGAGCGCACCCTGCTCGGCCCGCCGTTCTACGAGTCGCTGCCGCCGCTGATCGGCGCGGCGCCGCTGGCCGGACGTGATCGCCGCCTACCGCGAGCTACTACGGCCGCGAGGGCATGTTCGACACGTCCGTGTACGACGGCATCGCCGCCGGTGCTGGCCGGACCTGCGCGCGGCCGGGTGTGCGGTATGGCGGTGGCCACCAGCAAGCCCGAGCACTACGCGGTGCCGATCGTCGAGCACCTCGGCCTGGCCGAGTTCTTCGAGACCGTCGGCGGCGACGAGCTGGACGGCTCGCTGGCGAACAAGGCGCTGGTGATCGGGCAGGTGCTGGCCCGGCTCGGGTCGCCCGACCCCGCGGCCGTGCTCATGGTCGGCGATCGCTCGCACGACGTGGAGGGCGCGCGGGCGCACGGCATCGCCGCGATCGGCGCGGGCTGGGGCTACGCGCTCGCCGGGGGAGTTGGCCGCCGCCGCGCCCGATGACGATCTGCGCGACGCCGGCCGAGCTGGCCCAGCGTGCTCGGACTGGACGGCGCCGATGCTGCAGCGTCCTGAGCGGCCAGCCGCTGCGCAGCGCGCGGTTCTGCACGCTCGACGTCGCTGCGCTGGGTGCTGCGCACCGGGCGTACACGCCCTGGTACCTGGTGCGGTACTGGCGCTTCTTCGCGGTTCAAGGTGCGCAACCCGCACGTGATCACCCGCGGCTTCGTGTTCATGGACCGCGGCGTCGAGCTCTACGCCCGCCGCGGCTACGGCCGGCTCATCCTGGGCCGCTGGCTGCACCTCGGCGTGAACACCGCGCTGCGCTGCCACGAAGGCACGCTCAGCCTGGGCGACAAGGGCGTGCTCGCCCGCGACGTCTCGATCAACTGTTACCTCGACGTCGAGATCGGCGACACCGCGCTGATCGCCGACAACGTCTACATCTCCGACTTCGACCACAAGTTCGGCGACCTCGACCGTGCCGATCAAGGACCAGGGCATCGCCAAGTCCCGGGTGCGCATCGAGCGCAACGTGTGGCTCGGCACCAAGGTGACCGTCTCGCGCGGGGTGCGCATCGGCGAGGGCGCGGTCGTCGGCGCGAACGCGGTCGTGACCCGGGACCTGCCGGCCTACAGCGTCGCCGTCGGCGTGCCGGCCCGGGTCATCAAGGACCGCCGCGTGACCGGCGGCTGAAGCGTGGACGAGCTCCACGACGGCGAGCGCTACGCCCGCACCTGCTTCCACGGCGCCTGGCTCGCGGCTCACTGCTCGTCGGCGGCCCGGACGATCCCGCGGCGCTGCCGCACCTCGCGGCGGGTGGCCGGCAGCAGGACGGCGATGGCCACCAGCCACAGCAGCCCGCCGAACCGGCCGACCGGCAGCAGGAACTCCAGCCCGGTGAACGCGACCGAGAACGACGCCAGTTCGCTGAGCCCGGCCACGGCCAACCCGGCCCAGCCCAGCCACGTGGGCAGCACCCGGCCGAACAGTGCGGCGATCGACACGCCGGCCAGCAACAGTCCGCTGAACGCGACGAAGCCCGGCCCGCCGGCGGCGAAGCTCAGCCCGTACAGCGCGCGCACGGCCGGCGCCGACGCGGCGACATGGGGCTGGGTCAGCGCGAACGTGGTCAGGCCGCTCAACGCGAGCAGCGCCGACGCGACGGTGCCGCCGATCAGCGCGATCATGCGGCCGGGCACGTCGAGCCCGAGCGTGCGCAGCCGGCTCGTCGACACCGCCGTCGCGACCGCGAACGGGATGGCCGCCCCGAAGGTGAAGAAGGCGCTGGCGTGGGCGGCGTCGGGGTGGTCGCGGAAGAAACTGAGCAGGTCGGCGTCCGAACCCCAGGGCGCGGTGCCGGCCACGGCCGTGGGCCCGACGATGCCCGCGAGCGTCAACACGGCGTAGGACAGGGCCGGCGGCAGCAGGGGCGCGCCGGCCCGGTGCACCGAACGTTGCGTGGGCGGGGCGGTGGTGGTCATGCGGTCCTCCGTAGTTTCAGTCCTGAATCATTCATAGCACGAATGATTCACGTCGGCTACAGTTTAGCCGTGAGCGACAAGACGGACGGCCCCGGCGGTGCCGCGTTCCTGCTGGCCCAGATCGGCGCGCACGCGGCGATGAGGTTCGCCGAGCGCCTCGGCGCCCACGACCTCACCCCGCCGCAGGCCGGCATCCTCGGCCTGCTGCGCGCCAACGAAGGCCTCAGCCAGCAGGCGTTGGCCGAGCGGCTCGGCCTGCTACCCAGCCGGGTCGTCGCGTTCGTCGACGAACTCGAGCGGGCCGGCTTCGTGCAGCGGGTGCGCGACACCGACGACCGGCGCCGCAACGCGCTGCAGTTGACCGAGGCCGGCCGGGCCGCGCTGACCACCATCGGCCGGGTCGGGCGCGAGCACGAGGCGGAGCTGACCGCGGCCCTGTCGAGCGCCGAACGGGCCCAGCTCGTCGCGTTGCTCGGGCGGGTGGCCGAGCAGCAGGGTCTGACGCCCGGGGTGCATCCGGGCTACCGGACGATGCGACCGCCCGCGGCCCGGCGGTAGACCTCGGCCGTCTGCGCGGCCACGGCCGGCCAGGTGTAGTCGCGCCGGATCACCCGCTCCGCCCGCTGCGCCGTGTGCCGGGCGCTCGCCGGATCGTCGAGAACCTTGCCGAGCGCCGCGGCCAGCGACAGCGGGTCGCCGGGCGCGAACGACGCGGCCGCCACCGCGTGCTCGACCAGATCGTGCAGGCCGCCGACCTCGGCCACCACCAGCGGCGTGCGGACCGCGGCCGCCTCCAGCGCGACGATCCCGAACGGCTCGTACAGCGACGGCACGACGGCGACGTCGGCCGCGGCGAGCAGCGGCGCCAGTTCGTCCTCGGGCACGAAGCCGAGCCATTCGAGCGCGCGGACGATGCGCAGCGCCCGGGCCCGCTCGCGCAGCGCGTCCTCGTACGGGCCGGTACCGGCCACCAGCAGGCGCAGCCCCGGATAGGCCCGGCGCAGGCCGGGCAGCGCGTCGAGCAGCGTCTGCACGCCCTTCTCGTGGGTCAGCCGCCCGGCGAAAACCAGCAGCGGGCCGCGCCCGTCGGGCCGACCAGCCGCTCGCGGGCCGCTGCCCGCGCTCGGGCCGATACCTGCCACCGGGCCGGGTCGATGCCGTTCGGGACGACCGTCAGGCTCTCGCCGGACAGCTCGAACTGGCGTCGCACCTCGTCGTGCATGGCCTGCGAGCAGGTGACGACGGCCGCGGCCTGGTGAGTGAGCCAGCGCTCGACCGAGTCGATGGCGACGTTCAGTGGCGTAGGCAGCCGGCCCTGGTGGCGGCCGGCCTCGGTGGCGTGGATCGTGGCCACCAGCGCCGCGCCGGTCACCTGGGCCAGGGTCACCCCGCTCTGGGCCACCAGCCAGTCGTGGGCGTGCACGACGTCCGGCCGCCAGCGGCGCACGACGGGCAGCGCGGCCCGGATCAGGGCATGGTCCGCGGCCTGGGCCCAGGCCAGCAGGCTCTCGGTGGTGAAGCCGATGGCGATGGGGTCGGCCGCGGTCCGCCGCACCCGCACTCCGTCGCGCACCTCGGCGCCGGGCGATCCGGGCGAACCGCGGGTCACGACGCGCACGTCGTGCCCGGCCGCGGCCAGCTCACGGGCCAGGGCCTCGACGTGGCGGCCCAGCCCGCCGACGACCAGGGGCGGGTACTCCCACGACAGCATCAGGACCCGCACGGCGACAGACACTAGATCAGTGGTTGCCACCCTGTCGCCGGCCTGGACAGAATCGGCACCGTTCCCGCAACAGAGGAGGAGCGTCGTGCGAGGTTCGCGCCTGCGTCTTCGCCTCGCGGCCGTCACGGCCGTGCTGGCCGCCGTCCTGCTCGCCCCCACCCCCGCCGGTGCCGACCCCGGCTCGTCGGCGTCCGGGCTGAGTGCCCGGCAACGGGCCGTCCTCTACGGCGTCGCCCGCGACACCTGGGCCTTCTATCGCCACGACCTCGATCCCCGCACCCACCTGCCGCTGGACAACCTCGGGCCCGGCTCCGTCCGCGGCACGTACACCTCGGCCGCCAACGTCGGCGTGTACCTGTGGGCGGTCGTCGCCGCCGCCGACCTCAGGCTGATCACCCGGCCGACGGAACGCTCGCTGATCAGCGCGACGCTGCGGTCGGTCGGCCGGCTCAAACGGTCCCACGGGTTCCTGTACCAGTGGTACGACACCACCACCGGGCATGTGCTCCGCAACCCGGGCGACGTCGACTGCACGAGCGAGACCACGCCGACCCAGGACAACTGCTACTTCCTGTCCGCGGTCGACAACGGCTGGTACGCCTCCGGGCTGATGGTCACCCGGCAGGCCGTGCCCGAACTCGCGCACCTGGTCGATCGACTGCTCGGGCCGATGGACTTCTCGATCTTCTACGACGACCGGGCCCAGACGAACTGCAACACCAACCCGGCCATCGAGGGCAATCAACCGACCGGTCAGCAGTACGGCGGCTACTACGTCGACCAGGGGCCGGCCGGCTACCACAACGGCGCCCTCTACAGCGATCCGCGGATCTCGATGTACATCGGCATGGGCCGGCACCAGATGCCCGGCGACGTGTGGTGGCGCACTTGGCGCACGCTGCCGCCGCAGCAGTGCCCGACCGATCCGGACTTCTCGTGGCAGGGCCAGCCGCCGCAGGGCTACTGGGCCACGATCCGCGACCCGCAGTCGCACCGGCCGTTCCGGGTGTGGGAGGGCCACTACACCTACCCGGGCACGTCGCTCACCTACATCCCGACCTTCGCCGGCGGCACGTTCGAGGGGCTGATGGCCAACGAGGTCGTGCCCGAGACGACCTGGGGCCGGCACAGCCTCGGGCTGGCCGACCTGCGCACGGCGCAGGTGCAGCTGAAGTACGCGACCGAGGCGCTCGGGTACCCGGTATGGGGGATGTCGCCGTCGAGCACCGCGGACGACTCCGGCGACTACGGCAGCTTCGGCGCGGACGGGCAGGCCTTCCCGCCCGGTCAGGGCCTGGCCCAATGCTCCACCTGCGCGAGCGAGACGACGGTGACCCCGCACGCGTCGTTCCTGGCCCTGAGCGTGCTGCCGCAGCAGGCCTACGCCAACATCGCCCGGCTGCGGGCCCGCTACCCGGGCAGCTACACCGCCGACGGCGGCTTCTACGACGCGGTCAACCCGGTCACTGGCGCGGTCGGGCACCGCCGGCTCGTGCTCGACCAGTCGATGATCATGGCCGCGCTCGACAACGCCCTGGCCGGCAATGCGCTGCAGCGTCACTTCGCCCGGGACCCCGACGCCTGGGCCGCCCGCACGTACCTCTCGGCCGAGACGATGTCGATCCACTGACCCCGGTCAGTAGCCTCGACCCATGACGTCTCGGGCGCGCGGGCTCGGTGTGGCCGCGGCCACCGGATTCATCGTCGCGGCCCTGCTGTTCGGCGCCCTCTACCGCATCGTGAGCGGCACCGAACACCACGCGTACGCACCGGGGGCGGTGGCGCCGAGCGCGGTGCACGTCACCCTCGGCAAGAACTACATGCTCTCCGTGGCCGGCGGGGTCAAGCACCTGCAGGCCCGCGGCGCGGACGTGGGCACGCCGCAGTGCGAATGGTCCGTGGGCGGCGCGGGCAGCCAGGCCCTGAGCGTGACCGCGGCCGGGGCCAACACCAAGGCGACCGATGTGGTCGGCACGTTCGTGGCCCCGTACACCGGCAACGTGCACGTCGACTGCCTGGGTTGGGGCCCGATGTTCGTCGACGACGCCGACAACTCGGCTCCGGATGCGGCGGGCTGGTTGTTGCTGCTGGCCACGGTCAGTCTGACCGCCGGCGTCGCGCTCGTCCTAGCCGTGCTGCGCGGGGGGAGCGCCGGCTCAACCAGGGCGGCGGGCGAGGACGACGAGATCGAGCGACTCGTCCACGTCGTGCGCGGCCGCGCCGCGGACGACGAAGTCGGCGGCCCCGACGGCGACGACGTCATCGCGTAGCTGCCCGGACCATTGCTCCGGCGCCGCCGCGAGCTGCGCGGCGACGAAGCCGCCGTAGTCGCGGTCCAGCTCGCGCAGCCGGGGCCCGGCGTGCAGCCCGGACACCGACTCGATCGCGAGACCGCAGCCGGTGAGCAGTTCGCTCAGCTCGGCCGCGGTGAACTCGCGGGTGTGGAACGGATTCAGCGGCGCGCCCAGGCCGGGCGAGAAGGTCAGCCGGTTCGGAGTCGTGACCAGCAGCAGGCCGCCCGGGCGCAGCACGCGCCGGCACTCGCGGACGAACTGCGGATGGTCCCAGACGTGCTCGATCACCTGCAGGGTGGCGACGACGTCGACCCCGGCCGACGCCACCGGCAGGGCGGCCAGGTTGCCGAGCGCGAACCCGGCCGCCGCGTAGCGGGTCGCGGCGTGGGCCACCGTGAGCCGGTCGTAGTCGATTCCGAGGACGCGGCCGGCCGCGGCGGCCAGCAACGCGGTGCCGTAGCCCTCACCGCAGCCGACCTCGAGCACCGAGCGTCCGCGGACGTGCTCCAGCGCGAACAGGTAGGCCGCTTCGTGGCGCCGGAACCAGTAGTTCTCGGCCGCGATCCCGGGCACGGTGCGTTCGCCCGTGAGCGGCAGGGCCCCGTCGGAATCCTCGGCGTTCGAGTCGGCCGGGGCGGGTGCAGCCACGATGTCGTCCTCTGCTGGTGCGGTTCAGGTCGACGACAGCGTGCCACGGCCGGCTCAGGTCGCCTCCGCGAACCACTCCCCGGTGGCCGTGCGCGATCCGAGCGCGGCGACGAGGCGAGTGGTCCCGGCCGCCACCCGCCGGCGCATGCCCGGGCTGGCCCCGTCGACCAGGTCGTTCCAGTACAACCCCCAGGCACCGCCGACCGCGGAGCGCAGGACCGGGGCGGTCGAGCACCCGGCCGGCCACCGACACCGCGCGCGGGTGCCGCACGATGCCGCGCTGCACCGGCGCGTTGATCCGCTGATGACCGGTTAGTTCACCGAGAGCGACGCGGTAGCGCCGGGCCGCGTCGGCCGGGCGACCGGCGAGGATCGCGGCCGCGGCGGCCCGGCCGCTGGCCATGGCCTGGGCGATGCCTTCGCCCTGCAGCGGGTTGATCAGCCCGGCCGCGTCGCCGGTCAGCAGCACCCGGCCCCGCGCGGGCACCGTGCCGACCGCGCCCATCTTGAGCCAGCCGCCGAGCCGGGCGCGGGTGTCCGCCGGCGCGGAGGGCAGCAGCCCGAGCCGGCGCAGGTGGGCGCAGAAGTCGTCGAAGCGCTCGCCGGCCCGGCGGGCCAGCAGGCGGTTCGGGCCGACGGCCAGCCCGAGCCCGACGTTGGCCCGCCCGTCGGCGGTCGGGAACAGCCAGCCGTAGCCGGGGAAGAGCTGCCAGGGCTCGGGCTCCCAGAGCAGGATGTGCGGCAGTTCGACCGGCACGTCCAGGTAGCTGCGCAGCGCGAAGCCCCACAGCGCGCTGCCGGCGTCGACCAGCCCGGCCGCGGCGGCGACCCGGCTGGTGGCTCCGTCGGCGCCCACCACCACGTCCGCGCGCAGTTCACCGCCTGCGGCCAGCCGCACTCCGTCGGGCCCGCGCCGATCGCCGGCCAGGTCGACGAACAGGTCGCGCACCGGGTGGGCCCCGGCGTCGACAGCCGCGTCGAACAGCAGCCGGTCCAACTCCAGCCGGGAGATGGCGAGCGCGTGCCCGGGGTAGGCCCGGCCGGGCGTGGCCGGCAGCAGCGCGCGCCGGCCGGACGGGCCGACCACGATCATGTCGCCGACGGCCCGCGAGTCCGTGGCCGCGACCCCCAGTTCCTGCAGCAGCCGGACCCCGCGCGGGCCGACCAGGTCTCCGCAGGCCTTGTCGCGGGGGAAGGCGCGCCGGTCGACCAGGGCGACGCGGGCCCCGGCCCGGGCCAGGCACAGCGCGGCCGTGCTGCCGGCCGGTCCCGCGCCTACGATGACGGCGTCAAAGCCGGGCACGGCGCGTGGCCTTCCCACCATCGGGGGACAACGAGATGAACTCTTCGCCAGCCTCGACCGCGTCGCCCAACGAGTTCGCCCGCGACCTGTTCAGCGGCCTGCCCGACCGGTACGACCTGCTGGCCGAGCTGCTGTCGTTCGGCCAGAACCGGCGCTGGCGGGCCGCGATGGTCGACGTGGTCACCGCGATGGAGCCGCCGCCCGAGCGGGTGCTCGACGTCGCCACCGGCACGGCTGGTGTCGCCCTCATGTTAAGCGAGCGTACCCGCGCGATGATCACGGGCGTCGATCTCACCGAGCAGATGTTGCGGCGCGGACGCCAGCGCGTCGCCCAGCGCGGCCAGGCCGACCGCATCCGGCTGCTGCTGGCCCGGGGCGAGCAACTGCCGTTCCCGGACGACACGTTCGACGCGCTGACGTTCACCTACCTGTTCCGCTACGTGGCCGACCCGGCCGCCGCCATCCGCGAGCTGGCCCGGGTCGTGCGTCCGGGCGGTTACGTCGCCAACCTCGAGTTCGCGGTGCCGCCCAACCCGCTGTGGCGGGTGGCCTGGGTCGGCTACACGCGGGCTGTGCTGCCGGTCGCCGGCCTGCTCACCGGTGGCCGCGAGTGGTACGAGGTCGGCCGGTTCCTGGGCCCGTCGATCAGCGGCTTCTACCGGCGGTATCCGGTCGAGAGCCTGCACGAGCTGTGGCGGGCGGCCGGCCTGGCCGACGTGGGCAGCCGCCGGATGAGCCTGGGCGGCGGGCTGGTCATGTGGGGACGCAAGCTCGATGGGTGAGCCCCGCGCGTCGGCCGGGGCCGCGTTCTACGCCCGGGCCGGCGGCCGGCGGTCGCAGTGGTGGACGGTGCTGCACCCGCCGTACACGCTCTGGCACCTGAGCTACGCCGTGATGGGCGCGGCCATCGCGCCGCGGCTGTCGTGGGCCATGCTCGCGGCCACCGTGGCCGGGTTCTTCCTCGGCGTCGGGGTGGCCGCGCACGCGCTCGACGAGCTCAACGGCCGCCCGCTCGGCACGGCGATCTCCGACGCGATGCTGTGGACGGCCGCGGCAGTGAGCCTGGCCGGCGCCGTGCTCATCGGCGCGCTGGCCGTGCCGCACAGCAGCGTGCTGCTCGTGCCGTGCATTGCCATCGGAGTCGTGCTGGTGCTCGGCTACAACCTCGAACTGTTCGGCGGGCGGCTGCACACCGACGTCGGGTTCGCCGCGGCCTGGGGCGGCTTCCCGGTGCTCGTCGGCTTCCTGGCCCAGGCCCCGCCGCTGGCCCGGCCGGTCACCGTCGCGGCGGTCGGGCTGGCCCTGGCCGCCACCGGGCTGTCCTACGCCCAACGGCGGCTGAGCACCCCGGCCCGGACGCTGCGCCGCCGGACGCGCGACGTGCAGGGCGTGCTGACCCGGCTCGACGGCACCCGGCAACCGGTGGACGCGGCCGCGCTGCTGGCCCCGCTGGAAGGGGCGCTCAAGACGCTGTCGATCACCATGCCGGTGCTCGCGGTCGCGCTGCTGCTGGCCCGCCCGGACTTCTAGCCCGGACTGCTAGCCCGGACTGCTAGGGCGAGGTCGCGGCGGCGGCCAGCGCGCGAGCGGCGTCGAGCGAGCCGACCAGCGGGTGCAGGGCGAATGCGCGCAGGGCAGCCGGGGCCGAGCCGGTGCGGGCCGCCTCGATCACGTCCCGCTCGCAGCTCTTCACCACGCTCATCAGGCCGAGCTGGTGCTCCGTCGGCGCGGCCACCGGCAGCGCGACCGGACCGCGTTCGTCGACGCGGCAGGCCAGCTCGACCACCGCGTCGGGCGGCAACCCCGCGACCGTTGCCCCGTTGCGCACGTTGAGCACCAGCGTCGCCGGCGCGCCACCGGTGAGCGCGCCGGCCAGCGCCACGGCGATCGTCTCGTAGCCGCCGGCGCTGACGTCGTGCTCGTCGCGCTCACCGTCGCGCAGTTCGGTGAAGTAGCTGCGGTTGCGTTCGTCGTTGGCCGCCCGCCAGAGCGCCGCCGCGTTGACCGGGTCGGCCGCAGCCGCGGCATAGAACGCCTCCTGCTGGGCCCGGACGTGTTCGCCCCGGGTGCGCCCGGCGGCCACGACGGCCGACAACGCCTCGCGGGCGGCGTAGTACCAGTACAGGTACTCGTTGGGCAGCGCGCCCAGGGCCTGGATCACGTCGGCGCCGAACAGCCGCCCTTCCTCGATCGTGTCCAGCGCGGCCGGGTCCGCGAGCAGCCGGGGCAGCACGTCGGTGCCGTCGACGTGCAGGGCGCGCAACCAGCCCAGGTGGTTGAGTCCGAGGTAGTCGACCGCGACCCGTTCGGTCACCGTCGCCATCGACGGGCCGGGATCGATTCCGAGCGCCGCGCAGGCCCGGCGGATCAGCCCGATGGGCGAGTCGCACACGCCGATCACCCGGTCGCCGAGGGTGGCCGCCATCGCCTCGGTGACGATGCCGGCCGGGTTGGTCATCGAGATCGTCCAGGCCTGCGGGGCCAGCGCGGCCGTGCGCTCGGCGATGCGGTCCACGACCGGGACGGCGCGCAGCGCCGAGCTCAGCCCGCCGGCGCCCACGGTCTCCTGCCCGAGTACGCCGAGGTCGAGCGCGGCCCGCTCGTCGTGCACCCGGCCGGCCAGCCCGCCGACCCGCAGGGCGGAGAAGATCAGGTCGGTGCCGTCGAGGGCATCGTCGAGGTCGGCGGTCGTGCGCAGCGGCGGCCCGTCGCCGGCCAGCACGGCGGCGATGACGGCCAGCCGGTCGGCCGACGCGTCGTACAGCACCAGTTCGTCGACGTCGAGCCCGCCGGCCGTCAGCGCGTTGTGGATGAGCGGGACCCGGAAACCGCCGCCGCCCAGGACCGCCATTCGCACCGGGCGACCCTATCGGGCAGGCTGGAGGACGACGGATGGCGCGAAAGCGAGGGCACGACGGGCAGGAGGAGCGGCGATGGCGGACGACTTCGATCTCTTCCTGCAGGGCACCGTCTTCCTCGACGTCGTGCTCACCGGCCTGGAGGCGATGCCCGCGCGCGGCACCGAGGTGTTCGCCGACGGCATGGGCTCCTGCCCGGGCGGCATCGCCAACCTCGCCATCGCCGCCAGCCGGCTGGGCGTGCGCACCTCGCTGGCCGCCGCGTTCGGTGACGACGTCTACGGCGACTTCTGCTGGACGACCCTGGCCGAGCAGGAGGGCGTCGACCTGCAGCGCTCGCAGCGCTTCCCCGGCTGGCACTCGCCGGTGACGGTCTCGCTGGTCGTCGACCGCGACCGGGCGATGGTGACGCATGCGCACCCCGCCCCCGTCCCCAGCGACGAGATGATCGGGCCGCTGCCCGAGGCCCGCATCGCGTTCGCGCATCTCGACGTCGAGCCCCAGGAGTGGATCGAGCGGGCCGCCGACAGCGGAATGCAGCTGTTCGCCGACACCGGCTGGGACCCGGGGGAGCAGTGGTCACCCGCGGTCCTCGACCAGCTGGACCGCTTCCACGCCTTCCTGCCCAACAGCGTCGAGGCCATGGCCTACACCCACACCGACGACCCGCACGACGCCTTGCACGCGCTGGCCGACCGGGTGCCGGTCGCGGTCGTCACCTGCGGCGGCCAGGGCGCCCTGGCCGTCGACTCCACCACCGGCGAGGAGGAGTGGGTGCCCTCGCTGCCGGTGCCGCGCCTACGACCCCACCGGCGCGGGTGACGTGTTCGGGGCGGCGTTCGTGCTCGGCACGCTGCACGGTGGCCACTGCGCCAGCGGCTGGCCTTCGCCAACCTGTGCGCCGGGCTGTCGGTGCAGTACGTCGGCGGCTCGCTGGCCGCGCCGGGCTGGGGCGACATCGTCGACTGGCTGGCGCGGGTGCGGGCCCGGGCCGCGGCCGGATCGTCCACGGCCGCCGAACATGCGGCGGCCTATGCCTTCGTCGACGACGTGCTGCCGAGGTCGGGCCGGATCGCGGTGCGCCGGGCCAAGGCCACCATCGCCCGGGCGTCCGACGCCTGAGCGGATGGGCCTCACGGACGGCCGGCGCAACGCGGATCGACAGTTGTGGCGCTCTGCTAATTTCGGACGAATCACCGCAGCGACCCCGGGGGATGGACGTGTCCGAAGCCGTAGCCCGCAGCACCGCGACCCGACGTGACTTCCTGGCCCTGGGCGGGGGAGCAGCTCTGCTGGCCGCGCTCGCGGCCTGTGGCTCGAACACCGGCCGGTCGTCGGGCAGGAGTGGCGGTAAGCCGGTGCTGTCGCAGTGGTACCACCAGTACGGCGAGGCCGGCACCGAGCAGGCGGTCAAGCGCTACGCGGCCGCGTACGACCAGGCCAAGGTCAACGTCAACTGGACCCCGGGCGACTACGACAAGCGCGCGTCGGCGGCGCTGCTGACCGGATCCGGGCCGGACGTGTTCGAGGCCGGCAACGGCCCGACCATCGACCAGATCAAGGGCAGGCAGGTGGTCGGCCTCGACGGCATCCTCGGTTCGGCCGCAGAGCGACTTCAACCCGGCGCTGCTCAAGCGGATGACCTACCAGGGCACGCTCTATGCCGTCCCCGAGACCATCGACATGCAGCTGCTGGTCTACCGCAAGAGCCTGCTGAGCCACGCCGGCGTGCGGCCGCCCCAGACGATCGACGAGCTGATCGACGCGGCCAAGGCGCTGACGACCAAGAACGTCAAGGGCCTGTTCGTCGGCAACGACGGAGGAGTGGGCGTGCTCGGCGGCCCGGCGCTGTGGTCCGCGGGCCTGGACTACCTCACCGACGACGACAAGGTCGGCTTCGACGACCCCGCGGCCGCGACCTCGCTCGGCAAGCTGCACAAGCTGTTCACCAGCGGCTCGTTGTTGCTGGGCGCGCCCACGGACTGGTCGGACCCGTCGGCCATCAACCAGGGCCTGGCCGCGATGCAGTGGACCGGACTGTGGAACGTTCCGGCGATGACCAAGGCCCTCGGCGACGACTTCGGTGTGGTGGCCTGGCCCAAGCTGTCCGACAGTGTGGGCGCGCCGTCGGTGCCGGTCGGCGCGTACGGCGAGGCGGTCAGCGCCAAGAGCCACGACGTCGCCGCGGCCAAGGCCTTCGTGAAGTGGCTCTGGGTCGAGCAGCACCGACTTCCAGCTCGACTTCGCGCAGAGCTACGGCTTCCACATCCCGGCGCGGACCAGCCTGGTGGCCAAGGCCGACAAGCTGAAGTCCGGCCCGGCGGCCGACGCCGCGAAGCTGGCCCACGAGAACGGCCGGGCCCAGACCCCGCTGCTGTGGACGCCGGCCTGCGGCACCGCCTACTCCGACGCCGTGAGCCGCATCGTCAAGGACGGCGCCAACCCGGCCGCCCAGCTCAAGGCCGTCATCACCAAGGTGCAGGCCGAGCTGAAGCGGGTCACGAGCTAGCGCTCGCGCGGCGATCCCGGTGACCAGCCGACCCGTACCGCGGCGCGGGCTCTGGGATCGCATCCGGGGCCCGCAGAACCGCAAGCTGTGGTTCTGGGCCTTCGTCGGCCCGTTCCTGATCGGGCTGACCGTGTTCGTCTACGTGCCGATCGGGTGGTCGGTCTACCTCAGCTTCTTCGACGCCCGCAACACGGTCACGCCGTCGACCTTCGTCGGGCTGGGCAACTACCGCGACCTGCTCAAGGACCCGGCCTTCACCCGCAGCCTGGGCACGTTCATCCTGTTCGCGCTGTTCATCGTCCCGGCCACGTTCTTCGCCTCGCTCGGGCTGGCCCTGCTGGTGAACCGGGCCCGCTTCGCCCGCGCGTTCTTCCGCTCGGTCTTCTTCCTGCCCACCGCCTGCTCCTACGTCGTGGCCGCGCTGGTGTGGAAGCTGTCGATCTTCAGCGGGGTGCGCTTCGGGCTGGCCAACACCGTGCTCCGCCCGGCCGGGGTCGCGCCGGTCGCGTGGCTGTCGGTGACCCACCCGCCGTGGTACTGGCTGGTGATCGTCACGCTGCGGCTGTGGCTGCAGGTCGGCTTCTACATGATCCTGTTCCTGGCCGCCCTGCAACGGATCCCGCGGCAGCTCTACGAGGCCGCGGCGGTCGACGGCGCCCGGCCGGGCTGGCAGACCCTCGCTACATCACCTTCCCGCAGTTGCGCCCGACGTCGGTCGCGGTGCTCGTGCTGTTGCTGATCAACGCGTTCCAGGCCTTCGACGAGTTCTACAACCTGCTGGCCTCGAGCTCGGGCTACCCGCCCTACGCCCGGCCGCCGCTGGTCTACCTGTACTACATCGCCCTCGGGCAACAGCAGGACTTCGGCCACGGCAGTGCCGGCGCCGTGATCCTGGCCCTGCTGATCGCGCTGTTCACGCTGTTGTCGGGCCGGCTGGTCGGCTTCGGCGACAGTTCGCGCCGCGACGAACGGCGGGTGCGCCGCCGTGCCCGCCGCCGGGCGGCGGAGGTGGCGCGGTGAGGCGCACCCGCTCGGCCCGCGAGCGGTCCGGCTCGGTGCTGCGCTACGTCGTGCTCGTCGTCGGCGCGGTGCTGTTCCTGACCCCGTTCTACCTGCTGGTGCGCAATGCCCTGTCGACCGACGCCGACATCACCTCGCCCACGTGGCGGGTCGTGCCCAGTCACCTGCGCTGGGGCAACGTGTCGCAGCTGTTCGACGACCCGGCCGTGCCGATGTGGCACAGCCTGGTGAACTCGGTCGTCATCGCGGTGGCCCAGACCGGCGGCGTGCTGGTGCTGGCGTCGCTGGCCGGCTACGGGCTGGCCCGCATCCCGTACCGCTTCGCCAACGTCGTGTTCGTCGCCGTGCTCGGCACCCTGCTGATCCCGGCCGCGGTCACGTTCGTGCCCAGCTTCGTGCTCGTGTCGAGCCTGGGCTGGGTCAGCTCGCTGCGCGGGATCATCGTGCCCGGGCTGTTCCAGGCCTTCGCCGCGTTCCTGTTCCGGCAGTACTTCCTCGGCTTCCCGGCCGACATCGAGGAGGCGGCCCGCATCGACGGGCTGGGCTACTGGGGGGCGTACTGGCGCATCGTGGTGCCGAACTCGAAGGCCATCTTCGCCGCGATCGGCACGCTGACGTTCATCGGCAGCTGGAACGCCTTCCTCTGGCCACTCATCATCGCCCAGAACCCGGACTCGTGGACGGTGCAGCTGTCGCTGTCGACGTTCCTCACCGCCCAGACCGTGAACCTGCACGAGCTGTTCGTGGCGGCGACGGTGTCGATCCTGCCGCTACTCGTCGTGTTCATCTGTCTGCAGCGGTTCATCGTGCAGGGCGTCGAGCGGACCGGAATCAACGAATAGCCCGACGTTGTGCCGGTCCGCGGGACCGAGAGTCGGCTCGCCGATCCGGGCCGGCAACGGCAGCGGACCGCTGGTGCGCCCGCGGCCGACGCGACGTGGCATGCTTCGGCGAACCGAGACCACCGTCATATTGCTACTGGTGAGTAACATCGGCAGAGTATGGGCAAGAATGATTGACGCGGCCCCCGTTCCGGGGCTGCACGCTGTCCCGCACGCGCGCAGTGGCGGGAACCCGACGGAGAGGTCAGCGAACGCATGAACATCGTGGTGCTGGTCAAGCAGGTGCCCGACACCGAGGCCGAGCGCAAGCTCAACCCGGACGACAACACCGTCGACCGAGCCGCCGTCGACCCGGTGATCAACTACATCGACGAGTTCGCCATCGAGGAAGGCCTGCGCCTCAAGGAGGCCCACGGCGGCGAGGTCACCATCCTCACCGTGGGCCCCGAGCGCGCGACCGAATCGATCCGCAAGGCGCTGTCGATGGGCGCCGACAAGGCCATCCACGTCTCCGACGAAGCGCTGCACGGCTCAGACGGCATCCAGACTGCGAAGGTCATTGCCAAGGCGCTGGGCACCGTCGAGTGGGACGTCGCCATCGCCGGGTCCGAGGCCACCGACTCCCGCATGGCCATCGTGCCCGCGCTCGTCGCCGAGGCCCTCGGCGTCGCGCAGCTCACCCAGGCCCGCAAGGTCACCGTCGACGGATCGACGGTCACCATCGAGCGGGTCACCGACACCGGCTACGAAGCGGTCGAGGGCTCCACACCCGCCGTGATCAGCGTGGTCGAGAAGATCAACGACCCGCGCTACCCGTCGTTCAAGGGCATCATGGCCGCCAAGAGCAAGCCGGTCACCGTGCTCACGCTCGGCGACCTGGGCGTCGACGCCGGGCGAGGCCGGCCTGGCCAATGCCTGGACGCAGGTCGTGTCGTTCGAGAACGCGCCGCCCCGGGCGGCCGGCCAGACCGTGAAGGACGAGGGCAACGGCGGCACGCAGATCGCCGACTACCTGGCGTCCAAGAAACTGATCTGACCGAGTCCCGACAGAAGAGGAGAAACAGTCATGGCAGAGGTTCTCGTCCTGGTCGACTCGGCTGACGGCACGGTCAAGAAGTCGACGTTCGAACTGCTCACCGCCGCCCGTGCGCTGGGCGAGCCCAGCGCGGTCGTCATCGACGCGCCGGGCACGGCCGCGGCACTCAAGGATCAACTGGCCGAGTACGGCGCGGCCAAGGTCTACGTCGTCGAGAGCGACGACATCGCCGGCTACTCGGTGGCGCCCACGGCCGAGGCGCTGGCCGCGGTCGTCGAGCAGGCGTCGCCGGCCGCGGTGCTCGTGTCGTCCTCGGCCGAGGGCAAGGAAGTCGCGGCCCGGCTCGCGTTCAAGATCAACAGTGGCGTGCTCACCGATGCCGTGGCCGTTGACGCCGACGGGGCCACCCAGAGCATCTTCGGTGGCGGCATCACCGTGCAGGCCAAGGTCAGTCACTGGCACGCCGGTGATCACCCTGCGGCCGAACTCGGTTGCTCCCGAGGCCGCGTCCGGCGCGGCCGAGGAGGTCTCCGGTGGCGGTGACGCTGTCCGACGCGGCCAAGGCCGCCAAGATCACCGACCGCGTCGTCGAGGAGAAGGGCTCGCGCCCGCAGCTGTCCGACGCCTCGGTCGTGGTCTCGGGTGGGCGCGGCATCGGCAAGGCCGAGAACTTCTCGATCATCGAGGACCTGGCCGACACGCTCGGCGCCGCGGTCGGCGCCTCGCGCGCGGTCGTCGACGCGGGCTGGGTCGGGCACCAGTTGCAGGTCGGTCAGACCGGCGTCACGGTGTCGCCGCAGCTCTACGTCGCGGTCGGCATCTCCGGCGCCATCCAGCACCGGGCCGGCATGCAGACGTCCAAGACGATCGTCGCCATCAACAAGGATCCCGAGGCGCCGATCTTCGAACTCGCCGACTTCGGCGTGGTCGGCGACCTGTTCACCGTCGCCCCCCAGCTCGCGGAGGAGATAAAAAAGCGGAAGGGCTAGGGGAGCATGGTGGCCACCGCTCGGTTGAAAAGGTGACCACCACGCGATGAGCGCTCGCGCGAAGAGCCGCCGCGCGCGCCGGAGGCGCGTTGTGGCTCCCGGGATCCCCCCGAGCGCCAGCGAGCGGGGGAGATCGAGAGACACGCCCGGCGGGAATAGGTCAGGGTCGATCTTCTCCGGGGCGCTGCGGGTCACCAGTGTCGGCATCCTCATTCTGATCACGCTGGTCGCGTTCGAGGCGATGGCGGTGGCGCCGGCGTTGCCCACGGCGGCGCGCGAGCTGCACGGCCTGGCCGGGTTCGGCTGGGCGTTCACCGGCTTCCTGGTCGCCAACGTGGTCGGCATGGTGGTGTCCGGGCAGTTCAGTGACAGCCGCGGGCCGCGCCTGCCGCTGATCGCCGGGATGGCCTGTTTCGTCGGCGGCCTGGTCCTGGCCGGGACGGCCACGACGATGGAACAGCTGGTCGCGGGCCGGTTCGTGCAGGGCCTGGGCAGCGGGCTGCTGATCACCGCGACCTACGTCGTCATCGGCGAGACCTACCCCGAGGCGTTGCGGCCGAAGCTGTTCGCCGCGATCTCGTCGGCCTGGGTCGTGCCCGCGTTGGTCGGGCCGGCGATCTCGGGCGCGCTGACCCAGCATGCGAGCTGGCGCTGGGTCTTCCTCGGGTTGCTGCCGTTCTCGCTGATCGGCGCGGTGTTGATGGTCCCGGTCGTGCGCACCCTGCACTCCTCGGCTCGCGGCGGCGGCAAGCTGGCCGATCCGCGCCGGGTGCTGCACGCCGTGGCGGTGGCCGGCGGGATCGCCGCGCTCGAGGATGCCGGCCAGCACCCGTCGGCCCGGTCGGTGGTGTTCGCGATCGTCGGGCTGCTCGCGCTCGGCTGGGGACTGCGGACGTTGCTGCCGCCGGGGACGATGCGCGTGCGGCGCGGGGTGCGGCCGCCCCGATCGCCATGCGCGGGCTGCTGGCCGGGGCCTTCTTCGCGGTCGAGTCGCTGGTGCCGCTGTCGCTCACCGTTCAGCACGGCTACAGCGCCACCGCGGCCGGCCTGCCACTGGCCTGCTCGGGGCTGACCTGGGCATTCGGGTCCTGGTGGCAGGGCCGCGACGGGCACGCCGACCCGCAACTGCACCGGGTGCGCCTGGTGCGGGCCGGGTTCGCGTTCGTCGCGGTGTCCGCGCTCGCCGTCGCCGGGACGGCCCAGCCCAGCCTGCCCGGCTGGCTGATCTACCCGGCCTGGGCGTTGGCCGGCGTCGGGGCCGGGCTGACGATGACCAGCGTCAGCGTGCTGCTGCTGAACTACACCAACGATGCCGACCGCGGCGCCGATTCGGCCGCCCTGCAGCTCTCGGACGCGACCACGAGCGCGATCACGACCGGCATCGCCGGCGTGCTGGTCGCGGCCGCGGCCCGGGGTGCGCTGGGCTACACCGCCGCGTTCACCATCCTGGATCTGGCCATGGCCGGGGTGGCCGTCGTCGGGGTGCTGGTCGCGGGTCAGGTGCGCGCACCGGCACCGACGTAAGCTGGACGGCGATGCCGTATCTGGACCACGCCGCTACGACGCCCATGCTGCCCGAGGCCATTGCGGCCGTCACCGCGGCATTGGGCGAGGTCGGCAACGCCTCGTCGCTGCACGGCTCGGGCCGGCGGGCCCGGCGGCTGGTCGAGGAGTCCCGCGAGCAACTGGCCGCCGCGCTCGGCGCCCGCCCGTCCGAGGTCATCCTCACCGCGGGCGGCACCGAGGCCGACAACCTGGCCGTCAAGGGCATCTACTGGGCCCGGCGCGACGCCGAACCGCGCCGGCGGCGGATCATCGCCAGCTCGATCGAGCACCATGCCGTCCTGGACGCGGTCGAGTGGCTGGTCACCCACGAGGGTGCGGACGTCACCTGGCTGCCGGTCGACCGGCACGGCACGGTCACGCCGTCAGCCCTGCGCGCGGCCCTGGCCGACGACCCCGACAGCGTCGCCCTGGTCACGGTGATGTGGGCGAACAACGAGGTCGGCACCGTGCAGCCGGTGGCCGAGCTGGCCGCCGTCGCCCACGAGTTCGGCGTTCCCCTGCACACCGACGCCGTCCAGGCGGTCGGTTCGCTGCCGGTCGACTTCGCCGCCAGCAGCGTCGACGCGCTGACGATGACCGGGCACAAGCTCGGCGGCCCGTACGGGGCCGGGGCCCTGCTGCTCGCGCCGCGACGTCGCCTGCGTCCCGCTGCTGCACGGCGGGGGCCAGGAGCGCGACGTGCGCTCCGGCACCCTTGACGTGCCCGGCGCGGCCGGCCTGGCCGTCGCCACGACCCTGGCCGTCAGCCGTCAGCCCGAACACGCGGCCCGCATCGCCGAGCTGCGCGACGAACTGGTGCGCGGCATCGTCGCCGTCGTGCCCGACGTCGTCGTCAACGGCGACCCGGCCCATCGGCTGCCGGGCATCGCCCATCTGTCCTTCCCCGGCTGTGAGGGCGACTCGCTGCTGATGCTGCTCGACGCGCAGGGCATCGAGTGCTCGACCGGTTCGGCCTGCTCGGCCGGGGTGGCCCAGCCGTCGCACGTGCTGATCGCGATGGGCGCGACCGGGGCACAGGCCCGGGGCTCGCTGCGGTTCTCGCTCGGCCACGCGTCCACCGCGGCCGACGTCGCCGCGGTCGTCGCGGCCATCGGGCCGGCCGTCGAGCGGGCGCGCCGGGCCGGCCTCACCGCGGTCGCGTCGTGACGCCGGCGAACGGCGGCGCGCCCCGCAAGGTGCTGGCCGCGATGAGCGGCGGGGTCGACTCGGCCGTCGCCGCGGCCCGGGCCGTCGACGCCGGCTACGACGTCACCGGCGTGCACCTCGCGCTGTCGGCCGCGCCGGCCGACCCTGCGGCACGGCGCCCGCGGCTGCTGCAC
This sequence comes from uncultured Actinomycetota bacterium, assembly GCA_963713245.1. GTDB lineage: Bacteria > Actinomycetota > Actinomycetes > Mycobacteriales > Jatrophihabitantaceae > CAVQKZ01. The sequence continues at coordinate 1,311,346 of CAVQKZ010000005.1, read as the reverse complement.
GCTCGAGGACGCGAACGACGCGCGCCGGGCCGCGGACGTGCTCGGCATCCCGTTCTACGTCTGGGATCTGGCCGAGCGATTCCGGGCCGACGTGGTCGACGACTTCGTCAGCGAGTACGCGGCCGGCCGCACCCCCAATCCGTGCCTGCGCTGCAACGAGAAGATCAAGTTCTCGGCCGTGCTCGACCGGGCCATCGCGCTGGGCTTCGACGCCGTCGTCACCGGGCACCACGCCCGGCTCGTCGACGGGCGGCTGCCGTCGATCGGCCGACCCGGACAAGGACCAGTCCTACGTGCTGGCCGTGCTCACGGCCGAGCAACTGGCCCGGGCCGAGTTCCCGCTCGGTGACTCGACCAAGACCGAGGTCCGGGCCGAGGCCGCCGCCCGCGGTCTGGCCGTGGCCGACCAAGCCCGACTCGCACGACATCTGCTTCATCCCCGACGGCGACACCCGCGCCTTCCTGGCCCGGCAGCTCGGCGCGCAGGACGGGCCGATCGTCGACTCGGCCAGCGGCGAGGTCGTCGGCTCGCACGGCGGCTCGTTCGGCTACACGGTCGGCCAGCGCCGCGGCCTGCACCTGGACCGGCCCGCGCCCGGCGGCGAGCCGCGCTACGTGCTGTCCATCCAGCCCAAGACCAACACCGTGGTCGTCGGTCCCGGGGCACTGCTCGACGCCGACGAGGTCACGGCGCAGCGTCCGCTGTGGACGTCCGGCGTGGCCCCGGCGGCCGAGTTCGACTGCCTCGTGCAGCTGCGCGCCCACGGCATGGTCACGCCCGCGACCGTGCAGGTCGGCGCCGGTGCCGTCGTGGCCCGGCTGCACGGCACCCAGCGCGGTATCGCCGCGGGCCAGGCCCTGGTGATGTACGACGGCGACGTGGTGCTCGGCTCGGCCACGATCGCCGCCGGGCGGCGCGCCGACGTTCCGGCATGACCGATCGGCCCGACGCGCGACCCTGGCCGGCCGGTGCGGCGACCGCGATCGGCTCGATGCCCGGCACCGACCCGCTCGAAGCGGCCCGGCTCGTCTTCGGCGAGCTGCCCGAGCTGCCGCACCTGCCCGAACTGCCCGGCCGCGGTCCCGGCGCGGACATGCTCGGCCGGGGTGCGGCCCTGCTGGCCGACCTGGCCGCCGAGATCGTCCCCTCGGGCTGGCGGCTGACGGCCCGCGCCGGTCGCGACCTGCGCCGGGCGCAGGACTTCCTGGCCCGCGACCTCGACGCGCTCGAGGCCGCGGCCGACGGGCTACACCGGCGCGCTCAAGCTGCAGGTCGCCGGGCCGTGGACCCTGGCCGCGGGCCTGGAGCTCCCGTCCGGGCACCGGGTGCTGAGCGACCACGGCGCGACCCGTGACCTGGCCGACTCGCTGGCCGAGGGGCTGCGCGCCCACCTGGCCGACGTCGCGCGCTCGCGTCCCGGCCGCCCGGCTGGTGTGCAGCTCGACGAGCCCGCGCTGCCGGCCGTCCTGGCGCGGCGCGCTGCCGACGGCGTCCGGCTACGGCACCGTGCGCGCGATCACCACGGACGTGGCCGAGCAGACCCTGCGCGGTGTCCTCGATGTTGCCCCGGCGGGCGCCCGGGTGCTGCACTGCTGCGCCGCCGACCCGCCGATCGCGCTGCTGCGGACGGCCGGCGCCGATGCCCTCGCCCTCGACCTGACCCTGCTCGACAGCGGGCACAACGACGCCCTGGGTGAGGCCGTCGACGCCGGCACCTCGCTGTGGCTCGGCGTGTCCTCCCGACCACCGACGCGGACATCACCGTCGAGACCGCGGCAACCCCGATCCGCCGGCTCTGGAACGAGCTCGGCTTCGCGCCGGAGCAGCTGGCCGAGTCGGTCGTGCCGACACCGGCCTGCGGGCTGGCCGGGGCCAGCCCGGCCTACGTACGGCGGGCGCTCACCGTGCTGCGCGAGGCCGGGGCCGGGCTCGGTCCGGAGGAGTGACCGGCCTCAGCGGGCCGTGAACAGCACCGCGCAGCCGATACCGGCGACGAGACAGTAGATGCCGAACGGGCGCAGCGAACGGTTGGCGAAGTACCGGGTCAGGAAGCGCACCGACAGGTAGGCCCCGACGCCGGACAGGATCGAGCCGAACAGCACCTGCGGCCGGATGCCGTCGCCCAGCGGACCGGACAGGTCGCCCAGCTTCAGTGCGCCGGCGGCGAGGATGACCGGGGTGGCCAGCAGGAACGAGAACCGGGCCGCGTCCTCGCGGGACAGCCCGCGCAGCATCCCGGCGACCAGCGCGATGCCGGAGCGCGAGATGCCCGGGGCCAGGGCCAGGATCTGGGTCGCCCCGATCAGCACGGCCCCGCCGACCGGCTGGCCGGCCAGGCGCTCGTCGGACTCCGGGCCGGTGACCCGCTCGTCGACGTACTCGGTGTCGAGCTCGGGGTCGCGCCGCCGCAACCGCTCGGCCAGCAGCAGGATCACGCCGTTGACGGCCAGGAAGCAGGCCGTCGGCGTCGGCCGGGCCAGCGTGGTGCGAAACCAGTGCTCGGCCAGCAAGCCGACCAGGCCGACCGGGATGGTGCCCAGCACCAGCAGCCAGGCCAGCCGCTGATCCGAGGTACGCACCTCGCGCCGGCCGATGCTCGTGACCAACCCGGTGATGATGCGCACCCAGTCGCGCCAGAAGTAGATCAACAGCGCGATGGCGGTCGCGACGTGCAGGCCCGACGATGAACGCGAGATAGGGCGACTCGGCGGTGCGGACGTCGAGGTCGCGGGCCCACGAGCCGCCGACGACGGCCGGGATGCAGGACGCTGTGCCCGAGGCTCGACACCGGGAACAGCTCGGCGACGCCCTGCATCGCGCCCACCACCCCTGCTTCGAGCCAGCTCAAGTGGTGGTGCATACCGGCCTTCCGGATCGACGAGACCCGCGGCTGGCGCCGCGGTGCGCGGTGCATCATTCCGGAGCGAGGCTGAGAGCTTCCCGGCGGGTTGTCGGCAGTCGGCCGCGTCACACCCAGCCGGTACCGTCCATCGGGTGACCGATCCGACGGCGCCCACACCGGCCACCGACGACGCGCGGGCGGAGCACGCCCGGCTGTCCCAGCAGGTCGACGACGACGCGTACCGGTACTACGTCCTGGACGAGCCGACCAGTCAGCGATGCCGAGTACGACCGGGCCGATGCGGCGGCTGCGAGGAGCTCGAGGACGAGTTCCCCGAGCTGCGCACGCCGTCCTCGCCCACGCAGCGGGTCGGCGGGCACGTACTCGACGCTGTTCACCGCCGTCGACCACCTCGAGCGGATGCTCAGCCTCGACAACACCTTCTCCGAAGAGGAGCTGGCGGCCTGGGCCCAGCGCGTGGCCCGCGACGCCGGGGCCGAGCCCGACTACCTGTGCGAGCTCAAGGTCGACGGCCTCGCGGTCAACCTGGTCTACCAGGACGGGCGGCTGGTCCGCGGCGCCACGCGCGGCGACGGGCGCACCGGCGAGGACGTCACGCCCAACGTGCGCACCATCGCCAACGTGCCCGACCGGCTCACCGGCGACGACCTGCCGCGGGTGCTCGAGGTGCGCGGCGAGGTGTTCTTCCCGGTGGCCCGCTTCCAGGAACTCAACGCCGGGCTGGTCGCGGCGGGCAAGGCGCCCTACGCCAACCCGCGCAACACCGCGGCCGGATCGCTGCGGCAGAAGGACCCGCGGATCACAGCCAGCCGCTCGCTGAGCATGGTCGTGCACGGCGTCGGCCGGGTCGAGGGCGGTCCGAGTGTGAGCACGCAGTCCGGCTGGTACGAGGTGCTGGCCGGGTGGGGCCTGCCGACGGCGGCCAGCGCCGAGGTCAAGCCCGATCTGGCCGGCGTGCAGGCCTTCATCGACTACTACGGCGAGCACCGCCACGACGTCGTGCACGAGATCGACGGCGTCGTCGTCAAGGTCGACGACCTCGCGCTGCAACGCCGGCTCGGCTCGACCAGCCGGGCCCCGCGCTGGGCGATCGCGTTCAAGTACCCGCCCGAAGAGGTGAACACCAAGCTGCTCGACATCCGGGTGAACGTCGGCCGCACCGGCCGGGTCACCCCGTACGGGGTGATGGAGCCGGTGCGTGGTGGCCGGGTCGACGGTCGAGATGGCCACCTTGCACAACGCCGGCGAGGTCGCCCGCAAAGGCGTGCTCATCGGTGACACCGTCGTGCTGCGCAAGGCCGGCGACGTCATCCCCGAGATCGTCGGGCCCGTCGTCGGGCTGCGCGACGGCACCGAGCGCGAGTTCGTGATGCCGACCGAGTGCCCGGAGTGCGGCACGCCCCTGGCGCCCGTCGAAGGAGGGCGACAAGGACATCCGCTGCCCGAACAGCCGGTTCTGCCCGGCCCAGTTGCGCGAGCGGCTGTTCAGCCTGGCCGGCCGGGGCGCGTTCGACATCGAGGCGCTCGGCTACGAGGGCGCGATGGCCCTGCTCGACTCCGGCGTGATCGCCGACGAAGGCGACCTGTTCAGCCTGGCCCCGTCGGCCGACGACCCCGACGCGGCCGCGCAGAAGTTGGCCACGGTCGCGCTGTACACCCGCGCGGCCAAGAAGTCCGACCCGCCGGACACGATTCGCGACGGCCGCGCGCTCTCGGCCAATGGCCAGAAGCTGCGTGGCCAACCTGGCCCGGGCCAAGACCCAGCCGCTGTGGCGGGTGCTGGTGGCGTTGTCGATCCGGCACGTCGGGCCGACCGCGGCCCGGGCCCTGGCCGCGCACTTCGGCTCGCTCGACGCCATCCGCGCGGCGTCCGTCGACGAGCTCGCCGCGGCCGAAGGCGTCGGCGGCATCATCGCCGAATCGGTGCAGGAGTGGTTCGACGTCGACTGGCACGTCGCCATCGTCGACAAGTGGGCGCAGGCCGGGGTCCGGATGGCCGACGAGGTCGACACCTCCACGCCCAAGACCCTGGCCGGGCTGAGCGTGGTCGTCACCGGCTCGCTGGCCGACTACTCGCGCGACGAGGCCAAGGAGGCGATCCTGACCCGCGGCGGCAAGGCGTCCGGGTCGGTGTCGAAGAAGACCGACTTCGTCGTCGTCGGCGAGAACGCCGGCAGCAAGGCCGACAAGGCCGCCGAGCTCGGGGTGCCGATCCTCGACGAGGCCGGCTTCACCGTCCTGCTGGCCGACGGCCCGGACGCGGCCAGGCCGCTGGCCCAGACCGCACCGGCTGACCCGGCGGCCTAACGGGTCGTGAAGGCCCCGCCGTTGAGGTGGATGGTCTGGCCGGTGATGTGCCGGGCGTCGGCCGAGGCCAGGAAGTAGGCCAGCCCGGCCACGTCCTCGGGCCGGCCCGCCCGCTTGTCGTGGGTCTGGGCGATCAGCTGTTCGTAGCGCTGCGGGCTGAGCCGGTCGCGGAAGAAGTCCGTCCCGGCGATGTAGCCGGGTGAGATGACGTTGGCGGTGACGCCCCGGCCACCGAGCTCGGCCGAGAGCATGGCATTCCAGGCCGCCAGCGCGGCCTTGGCCGCGCCGTAGGACCCGCCCCCGCGCTCGGCCCCGATCGAACCGATGCTGACGACGCTGGCCGGGTCGGCCAGCTTGTCCCGCACCGCCTCGGTGGTCAGCACGGCACTGATCAGGTTGGCGTCCAGGTTGGCCCGCCACCGATCGGCCAGGAGTTGGAGGTCGGGTGCCGCGCCGGCCTCGGTCTCGAAGTCGGTGTTGCCACCGGCGGCGTTGACGAGCACGTCCAGGCGTTCGAGTTGCCCGGCCAGGTCGGCCACCGCGGCCGGGTCGGTCGCGTCGCAGCCGACACCGTTGACGCCCAACTCGCCGGCCACGGCCGCCACCCGGTCGGCGCGGCGGCCGGTGATCGTCACCTGCGCGCCGTCCGCGGCGAACCGGGCGGCGATGGCCCGCCCGATCCCGTTGCTGGCCCCGGTGACGAGCACGGTGCGGCTCATGAGCAGTGATCCTCTCGTGGGCTACGTTTAGACCTAAATATATCGCAGGGAGGCCAACCGTGCCCACCGACGACAGCTACCCGTTCGAGTCGGTCTCGACCTATCCGGCGGCCGAGATCGCGGCCGCGTGGCAGCGGGAACGGCCGGGCACGCCGACGTCGTCGATCGAGATCGTCACCCCGCTCTGGCGGCTGGCCAAGCTGTTCGCCGACGACCGGCGGCGCGTGCTGCGGGCGACCGGGGTCGACCCGGCCACGCTCGACCTGCTCAGCGTGCTGCGGCGGGCCGGTGAGCCGTACGCCCTGACCACCCGGGAGCTCAGCGCCCGCACGCTGGTCAGCGCCGGGGCCGTCTCGCAACGGGTGGCCCGGGCCGAGCGGGCCGGGCTCGTGGCCCGCGCCCCGTCCCGGGAGCACCGGCGCGCCGTGCTGGTCGGGCTCACCGGCGCGGGTCACGAACTCGTCGAACGGACGGTCGACCACGTCCTCGACCGGGAGGCGAGCCTGGTCGCCGGCCTGACCGCGGCCGAGCGCGGGCAGCTGGCCGAGCTGCTCGAGCGCCTGACCGAGTCGGTGCGCGCCCACCGGTGATCCGGGCGCGCCGTGGCGGCCGTCACGTGTGAGCGGGTCCGATTTCCGGGTAGTTCCCTTGTGAACCGCAACGGGATGGGGAAGTGATATGACAGCCGACGACACGTCGGGCGAGGCGCGCAAGGGCTTGTTCGACTCGGTGGCAGGCAAGGCCAAGGAGGTCGCCGGCGCGCTGACCGGCAAGGACGCTCTCACCGAGGAGGGCCAGCTCCAGCAGGCCGATGCCCAGGCCCGGCGCGAAGCCAACAGCGAGCAGGCGATTGCCGACGCCCAGGCCCGCCAGGCCGCCGAGGATCTCGCCCAGGAGCAGCGGCGCGCCGCGGACGAGCAGCGGGCCGCCTACGCCGAGTCCGGCGCCCAGCAGCAGGCCGTCCAGCACCAGGCCGTGGCCGAGCGGGTCAGCGCCGAAGCGGCCGCGCAGCGCCAGGAGCAGGTCGGCCAGGCGCAGGCCAGCGCGGACGCGGTGCGCAACGTCCGCGAGACCGTGGCCGAGGCCGACGCCGGGCGGACCGAAGCCCAGGCGACCGAGCAGGCCGCGGGCCAGCAGCGCGAGAGCCTGCTTGCCGCGGCTCAAGCCGACGAACGGCGCGCGGCCGAACTGCGCGCCCAGGCTCTGAACTCCGAAGGGGAACGCCCGTGAACACCCGCACCCTGTTGCTGATGCCCTACCTGGCCGCGCGTACCCCGCTCAGCCTGGTCGACACGAAGCTGGTCAAGCGGCTGCCGGTCGACTCACCGCCGCGGTTGGCCTTCGAGCGCCTGGTCGGTTCCGTCGACGCGGTCGCCGGCCGGCTGCTACGCGATTCCAGCGTGGAGAGCAGCGGTACCGAGCGGCGCGAGCGGGCCGACACGCTGTCGCAGGCCGTGCGCCTCGAACAGGACGCCGCCGCCCACCGGCAGGCGGCCGACGAGGCGATCACCCAGGGCGCGGAGCAGGCCGACCAATTGCGCGACGCGGCCGAGCGGCAGCAGCACGAGGGCATCCAGACGGCCGTCGCGACCGAGCGCAAGGACAAGCAGGCCGCCACCGAGCGGGCCCAGGCCCGGGCCGAGCAGGCCAAGGACGAGGCCGACGCCCGCGCCGCGGCCAAGCTGGCCACGGTGGAGCGGCAGCGCAAGCAGGCCGAGGCCCGCGCCACCGGCCGCAAGCAGCGGGCCGGCGCAGCGGCCAAGTCAGAGCTGACCGCGGCGACCCAGAAGCGCCAGGGCGCCCGGGCTCGCCGGGCCGAGGCCGATCAGCTCGGGGACCTGGCCGAGGCCAAGCAGGAGGCCCGCAAGAACTCCTGACCCACGGCCGGGTGGCGGCGGTGCGGAGGTGCGCCGCCACCGACCGGGGTCAGGGCCGCCGGGCCACCCAGCCCGTTCTGGTGCCGCGCACGAGCAGGTCGCCGCGCCGGAGCAGGCTGGCCGGCCCGTCGTCGGCCGTGAGTGCGTCGACGGTGGCCAGGTCATCGGCGTCCAGCCGGTCTTCGAGCGCGGCCCGGGTGCGCCGGAAGAAGCCCTGGGCGTAGCGACCGGTCGAGCTCGGGTACGGCCGGCGCGGGTCGAGGACGAATTCGCGCCGGGCGACCAGTGCAAACCCGGCCCGCTCCAGTCGCACGCCCCAGTCGGCGCCCAGGTGGGGCAGCGAATCGGCCCGCTCGCCGGCCAGGGCCGCCTGGCACCGGGACTCGAGGCCGGGACGGCCGAGGCCGAGGTCGTCGGGCAGAAAGCGCAGCGGCGCGGCCATTTCCGCCACCGCGACCAGGCCGCCCGGGCGCAGCGTGGCGAAGACGTCCTTGAGCACCCGGTCGGGGTCGGCCAGATGGTGCAGCGACATCGAGGCCCAGACCACGTCGACGGGTGGAAGCTCCGGCCACGGGCCGTCCAGGTCGGCCGCGACGGTGCGGACCCGGGCGGCCAGTCCGAGATCCAGCGCCTTGGCCCGGACCCGGCTCAGCAACTGCTCGGACCCGTCGACGGCGATCACCTCGGCGGCGCCGAAGCGCTGGGCCAGGGCGATGGTGGCCGTGCCCGTGCCCGCCCCGAGATCCAGGACCCGGCGTCGGGGCGCGCCGTCGGCCAGCCGCCGAAGCCAGGCCGTCACCTCGGGCAGGTAGGCGGGCAGGATCTCGGCGTCGAGGTCGAGCAGGTCCGCCATTGCCGCCCAGTCGTGCTCGGTCTGTGGCCCGTGGTCGTGTCCCATGCGCTCGACAGTACGAGCTCGATGCGCGATCGGCATATACTCTTGCCAATGACGCAAGATCCCGAGATCGACAGCCTGATCCGGCAGCGGATCAAGGGGCTACGGCTGGCCCGCGGCTGGTCGCTCGATGCGCTGGCCGCGCGCTGCTACCTGAGCCCGTCCACGCTGAGCCGCATCGAGACCGGGCATCGGCGGATCTCGCTCGACCAGCTCGTCCCGATCGCCCGGGCCCTGGGCACCACGCTGGACCAGCTCGTCGAGTCCGCGGACGACGACGATGTGGTGATCAGGCCGCACCGCGACCAGCGCCGCGGGGTGACGACCTGGTTGCTGACCCGGGAACACGCCCCGCACGGTGTGACCATCGCCAAGATGCGGATCACCGCGCCGGGCCGGCCGGTGCCCGCCGCCGAGCTGGGCGTGCATCCGGGCCACGACTGGTTCACCGTGCTGTCCGGAACCGCTCGGCTGCAACTGGGGGAGCGCACGATCCTGGTCGGCCCGGGGCAGGCCGCGGAGTTCTCCACGATGGTCCCGCACGCCATCGGCGCGCACGGCGGCCCGGTCGAGATTCTCACCGTGCTGGATCACGACGGGGAGCGCGCCCACCTCCACCCGCCCGCCGGGCCGTCCGCGAAATAGCCCGCTTGTCGGCGCCGTGCGGGCGGCACGCCGGTCGCCCGGCCCCGGTTTGTGGGCCTTCCGGCCTGCGTGTGAAGTTTTGGTTTGCTAGAAAGTAGTTTCCATGGAAGACTTCTGATTGTTCGGGGGGCAACGACGTCACAGCCAGTGACCGGGAGCGCAACGACCAGGAGAAATTCGATCATGATGCGACCGGTACACCTGCGGGGCACGCGCACACGGATCGCTGCGGCATTGGTTACAGGGGTTGTCGCAGCCTCCGTGTTCGCCATCGCGTCGTCCAGCACGCCATCGGCCGGCGCCCAGGCCACGAACGCGGCTTCGGCCAGGACCGTCGCCTCGGCGCCCACGGCCAAGCCGACGGCCGAGCCGGCAACCGAGGTCGCCACCAAGGCCGCGGCGGCCAAGGACGTCCCGGTCGAGAAGTACCCGAATCCCAGCCCGGCCGCGTCGCCGACCGCCGCGGCCAAGACCCCGGCGCTGGCCTACGGCTGTGCGGCGGCGCTGGCCTATCTACACGCGCACGCCGAGCCGCACTTCATCATCGAGTGCCCGGCCGCGGCCTACAACTCCTCCGGCGGCCCGGCCCAGGCCATGACCTGTGTCAGCCACCCGCCGCAGTGCCCGGCCAACACCGGGGTCATCGCCATCTCCGACCCGTGCCCGACCGCGTACATGAACGAGGCCGCGAACAGCTGGATCGCCCTGGGCCTGCGCCCGGGCGCGATGGACCCGTACGGGCCGTCGTGCTGAACCGGCCGGCTCAGGGGTAGCGCGCGCCCGTCAGCCGCTCGGACAGCGTCCACAGCCGCGCCGCCGCCGCCGGATCCCGGGACGCCCGGCTCGACCCGACGACCTTCGGGTGGCCGCGCAGCCCGAACACCGACGCCGGGCCGACGAACTCGCCGCCCCGCACGTCGGTCACGGTGGCCGCATACAGCGTCGGCAGGGCGCCCAGGTCGGCGCTCTGCCCGATCAGCCGGTTTCCGAGCGCCATGACCCGGTCCTGGTAGGACTCGGTGTGCGACTGGAGTTCGGTCGACGCGTAGCCGGGATGGGCGGCCAGCGACCGCACCGGTGAGGACCCCGCGGCCAACCGGCGCTGCAGTTCGTAGGCGAACAGCAGGTTGGCCAACTTGGACTGGTTGTAGGCCGTCCACCGCCCGTAGCGCCGGCGCTCGAAGTTCGGGTCATCGACGTCGATCCGGCCGAAGCGGTGCATACCGCTGGACACCGTCACCACCCGGTCGGCCACCCGGGGCAGCAGCAGCCCGGTGAGCGCGAAGTGACCGAGGTGATTAGTGCCGAACTGGCGCTCGAAGCCGTCGGCCGTCGTGCCCTGGGGCAGGGCCATCACCCCGGCATTGTTGACCAGCACGTCGAGCGCGTCGAGGTCGTCGGCGAACGAGCGCACCGAGGCGAGATCGGCCAGATCCAGCCGGCGCACCTCGACGTCGCCGGGCATGGTGGCGGCTGCCGCGGACCCCTTCGCCGTGTCCCGGCAGGCCAGCACGACCTTGGCGCCGGCCCGGGCCAGGGCCCGGGCCGCGGCCGCCCCGATGCCGCTGTTCGCACCGGTGACGACAAAGGTGCGACCGGTCTGGTCGGTCATCTCCGCGGCGGTCCAGTTCGACATGGGCAGCAGGGTATGCCCGCCCGGACGCGGCCGCGTCAGTTCGTGACCGTGGCCGCGATCGCGGCCAGATGCTGCAGGCGCAGCATCTCGGCCGGCAGCCAGCGCAGTGTCGGCCGCCCGACGAGCAGGGCCAGCTCGCCCATCGGGGTGACCGCCAGCTCGGTGCCCAGTTGCTCCCAGTCCGGCGGGGCCCACTCGCCGACGCCGTCCAGCACCCGGGTGGGCGACGGCGGCCACCACGGGGTGGGCACGACCGGCATCTCGGGCGCGCCGCCGCCGCTGGCCAGCACCTCGGCGTTGCCGTCGAGCGGTGCGGCCAGGACGAGGGCCCAGCCGGCCCGGAAGATCCGGGCGACGCCGTCGGTGAGCAGCTGCAGGGACTGCTCGGGCTGGGCGGCCAGGCGCTCGAGCAGTTCCAGCTCGCGATACGGATCGGTCTGGCCGGCGTAGGGGCGGATGTACTCGACCCGCACGCCGGGCACCGTGGCCGCCGCGCTCACCAGCGAGTCGGCCAGGCGCTCCGGGGGGAGCTCGAGCACCAGATCGTCGATGGCGCAGCCGGGGGAGCGCTCGACCACGTCCAGGCTCAGGATGTCGGCGCCGACCTCACCGAGGGCCGAGGCCACTGCTCCGAGGGCGCCCGGGCGGTCCGGGAGCACGATACGGAGCAGATAGGACACGTCCGACAGCTTGCCAAATACACATGACAGCCGGGTTACAGGTCCCCGGGGGTTAATGCGCCTGCGGCCGGTCCGGGCGGTCTCCGTAGACTTACCGGTCGTGCCCGACGCAACCGAATCCGCTGGTGAAGCTGCCGGCGACCGTGGCCGTATCAGCCGCGACGATGTCGCCCATCTGGCCCGGCTGGCCCGGCTGGCCGTCACCGACGCGGAGCTCGACGTGTTCGCCGGGCAGCTCGACGTCATCCTGGGCGCGGTCGCGCGGGTCGGCGAGGTCGCGGCCGCCGACATCCCGCCGACGTCCCACGCGGTGCCGATGACCAACGTGTTCCGGCCCGACGAGGTCGTGCCGTCGCTGTCGCGCGACGTCGTGCTGGCCGAGGCGCCGTCGGTGGAGGACCACAAGTTCCGGGTACCGCGCATCCTGGCGGAAGAGGCGTAGGCCCCCGAGATGAGCCCCCCGAACAGCAGCGACCTGACCCGGCGCACCGCCGCCGACCTCGCGGCCACGATCGCGGCCGGCGAGGTGTCGGCCCGCGAGGTGGCCCAGGCCCACCTCGACCGGATCGACGCGGTCGACCCGCAGGTGCACGCGTTCCTGCAGGTCGACACCGACGGCGCGCTCGCGGCCGCCGACGCCGTCGACCGGGCCCGCTCGGCCGGCGAGGAACTCTCGCCGCTGGCCGGCGTGCCGCTGGCGATGAAGGACATCGTGGTCACCAAGGCGCTGGCGACGACGGCCGGCTCGAAGATCCTCGAGGGCTGGCATCCGCCCTACGACGCCACGATCACCAAGCGGGTCAAGGCCGCCGGCATCGTCATGCTCGGCAAGACGAACATGGACGAGTTCGCGATGGGCAGTTCCACCGAGAACTCGGCCTTCGGACCGACCCACAACCCGTGGGACCTCGGCCGCATCCCCGGCGGTTCCTCCGGCGGCTCGTCGGCCGCCGTCGCCGCGTACGAGGCGCCGCTGTCGATCGGCACCGACACCGGCGGCTCGATCCGCCAGCCCGCCGCCGTCACCGGCATCGTCGGGCACAAGCCCACCTACGGCGCGGTGTCGCGCTACGGGCTGATCGCGTTCTCGTCCTCGCTCGACCAGGCCGGCCCGTTCGGGCGCACCGTCCTCGACGCCGCACTGCTGCACGAGGTCATCGCCGGGCACGACCCGTGCGACTCGACCTCGATCCCGCAGCCGGCCGCCCCCGTCGTTGCCGCGGCGCGCGAGGGGGCCCGCGGCGACCTGCGCGGCGTCCGCGTCGGAGTGGTGCGCGAACTGGGCGGCGAGGGCTACCAGCCCGGTGTGCTCGCCTCGTTCGAGGCCGCGGTCGAGACCCTGCGCGGGCTCGGCGCCGACATCCGCGAGGTCAGCTGCCCGCACTTCGGCTACGCGCTGGCCGCCTACTACCTGATCGCGCCGAGCGAGTGTTCGTCCAACCTGGCCCGCTTCGACGGCGTGCGCTATGGCTTGCGCGTCGGCGACGACGGCGTCAACTCGCTCGAGGACGTCATGTCGCTCACCCGCGAGGCCGGCTTCGGCCCGGAGGTGAAGCGCCGCATCATGATCGGCACCTACGCGCTGTCGTCGGGCTACTACGAGGCGTACTACGGGCAGGCCCAGAAGGTGCGCACGCTGATCGCCCGCGACTTCGCGGCCGCGTTCGAGCAGACCGACGTGCTGGTGTCGCCGACCTCGCCGTTCGTCGCGTTCGGCATCGGCGAGCGGATGGACGACCCGATGGCGATGTACGTCAACGACCTGGCCACGCTGCCGGCCTCGCTGGCCGGCACGCCGGCGATCTCGGTGCCCGCGGGCCTCTCGGAGGGCCTGCCGGTCGGGCTGCAGATCATGGCCCCGGCACTGCAGGACGAGCGCTGCTTCCGGGTCGGCGCGGCCTTCGAGTCGGCCGTCGAACCGTTACTCCCGCCCGCGCTCGAGGCGGTGGCCCGATGACGCTGAGCTACGCCGACGTCGTCGCCCGCTACGAGCCGGTGATCGGCCTCGAAACCCACGTCGAGCTGGGCACCGCGTCCAAGATGTTCTGCGGCTGTGCCACCGACTTCGGGGCCGAGCCCAACACGCACATCTGCCCGGTCTGCCTGGGCCTGCCCGGTGCGCTGCCGGTGGTGAACGAGGCGGCGATCGAGTCGACCATCCGCATCGGCCTGGCCCTGAACTGCTCGATCGCGCCCTGGTGCCGCTTCGCCCGCAAGAACTACTTCTATCCCGACATGCCGAAGAACTACCAGATCTCGCAGTACGACGAGCCGCTGTGCGTCGACGGCTACCTCGACGTCGACGTCGACGGCGCCACGTACCGGGTCGGGATCGAGCGGGTGCACATGGAGGAGGACACCGGCAAGAACACCCACGTCGGCGGGGCCACCGGGCGCATCCACGGCGCGGAGTACTCGCTGGTCGACTTCAACCGGGCCGGCATCCCGCTGATCGAGATCGTGACCAAGCCGGTGCCCGGCACCGGTGCCCTGGCCCCTGAGGTGGCCAAGGCCTACGTCACCGAACTGCGCGACATCCTGCGCACCCTGGGCGTGAGCGACGTGCGGATGGAGCAGGGCTCGCTGCGCTGTGACGTCAACACGTCGCTGAACGCGCCCGGCGCGGCGCAGTGGGGAACCCGCACCGAGACCAAGAACGTCAACTCATTGCGCAGCGTCGAGCGGGCGGTGCGCTCGGAGATGATCCGGCAGGCCGGGCTGCTCGACGCGGGGGAGCGGATCAAGCAGGAGACCCGGCACTTCAACGAGTCCACCGGCGACACCCGCCCGGGCCGCAGCAAGGAGGAGGCGACCGACTATCGGTACTTCCCCGAGCCTGACCTGGTGCCTGTGGCCCCCGATCCGGAGTGGGTGGCGAAGTTGCGGGCCGGCCTGCCCGAACTGCCGGCCGCGCGGCGCGACCGGTTGCGCGAGTCGCTCGGCGTCAGCGCGGACGACATGCAGCAGATGACCAACGCCGGCGTCGTCGACCTGGTCGGGGCCACGGTCGAGGCCGGCGCGCCGGTGGCCGAGGCCCGCAACTGGTGGCTGGGCTACCTGGTGCAGGAGGCCAACAGTCGCGAGATCGACGCGGCCGAACTGGCGATCACCCCGGCGCAGGTGGCCCGGCTGGTCGCCCTCGTCGCCGACGGCACGCTGTCGGTGGCGCTGGCCCGGCAGGCCGTCGACGGCGTGCTGGCCAGCGGGCACGACGTCGACGAGGTGATCGCCGAGCGCGGGCTGCAGCGGGTGTCCGACACCGGGGCGCTGGCCGCGGCCGCCGACGAGGCCATCGCCGCCAATCCCGATGTGGCCGACAAGGTGCGCGGCGGCAAGCTGCCGGCCGTGGGCGCGCTCGTCGGCGCGGTCATGAAGGCCACTCGCGGGCAGGCCGACGCGGCCGCGGTGCGGACGATCCTGCTCGAGCGCCTCGGCGTGTCCGAGTAGGTGCACCGCCCCCAGAGCTGGCTGGTGGTTGCCGCCGTCGCGGCGCTGACCGGGATCGGGACGGGAACGCCGGCTGCGGTGGCCGCGCCCGCCGGCCGGTCCAGCGCGTTGTTCCACCTGACCGATCCCCGTATCGACGAGGCCAGCGGGATCGCGGCCGGGATCGCCAGCCCGGGCGTCGCGTACGTCCAGAACGACAGCGGCGACACGGCCCGGTTCTTCGCCCTTGACCTGGCCACCGGCCGCACGCTGGCGACCTACACCGTGCCCGGCGCCACGAACGTCGACTGGGAGGACATCGCCGTCGCGCGCGACGCCCAGGGCCGGCCGTCGGTCTGGCTCGGCGACATCGGCGACAACGACGCCGCGCGCAGCGAGGTCGACATCTACCGGGTCGACGAGCCGCACGTCGACCGCAACCGCACCGACGTCGCGGCCGATACGTCGGCGCCGCAGGTGTGGCGACTGCGCTACCCGGGCGGCCCGAACGACGCCGAGTCGCTGGCCGTCGCGCCCGGCGGGGCCGCGTACGTGCTCACCAAGTCGGTCACCGGCATCTCCCAGCTGTTCGCGGTACCGGCCCAGCCCGACCCGTCCCGGGTCCAGGCGCTGCGCCCGATCGGATCGGTGCGGTTCGGCTTCACCGGGACGCCGGGCGGGCCGAACCAGTTCGGCCAGCTCACGGCCACCGCGGCCGCGCTGTCCCGGGACGGCTCGCTCCTGGCCGTGCGCACGTACACCGACGCCTACCTGTGGCGGGTGCGGGCCGGTGCCGTCGGCGCGGCGCTCCTGGCCCCTCCGGTCCGCGTGGCTCTGCCGGCCCAGCCCCAGGGCGAGGGGATCGCTTTCGACGGCGCGCGCCTGCTCATCGACTCCGAGGGAGTCGGGTCGGCCGTGTACGCCGTCCCGCTGCCGGCCACGATCACCGCCCCGACGCGGAGTCCGACCCCGAACCCGGTCACGGCATCCGGCACCGCGTCATACCCGCCGGACTCGAGCGGGTCGGCGTCCGCGGGCCGTTGGTCGGACGCGGAGTTGGTCGGCGCCGGTCTGCTCCTGGTCGCGCTGGTGGTCGGGGCCGGCTACCTGCTGGGCCGCCGGCACCGGCGCAGCTAACGCCCAGCGGCGGCCGCGATCGGGCAGGATCAGCGGTTATGACCTCAGCCCTGGGCCACCTGAGCACGACCAACTGGGTCCTGCTCGCCCTTGCCGCCGCCGTCGTCCTGGCCATCATCGCCGGCTTGATCGGGCGGGCCCTGGTCCGGCGCGGGCTGCGCGAGCCGCTGGTCGTCCGGTTCATCAACCGGACGTCGGAGCGCATCGTCGACACCATCCGGCGGCCGATCACGATCGCCGTCCTGGACGAGGTGGCCGCGGTGCTGCAGACCGGGCACTACACCCGCAACATCGCCTCGGCCCTGCGCGAGAACCACGAGGAGATCAAGCAGATGTTCGCCGAGAAGATCAAGCAGGACCCGACCGGGCGGCACATCGGCCTGTTGCCGTTCCACGACCGGCTCATCAACGAGGCCAGCGAGACGACGCTGCGGGTGCTGCTCGAGGTGCTGGCCGACCCCCGCACCGACGAACTCGTCTCGGATCTGCTGCGCGACAACATCAACCAGATCCGGATGGCCGTGCGGATCCGCCAGGAGGGGGTGTAGCCGGTGTTGGTCCGCGATGCCGACCCCGATGACGCCGCCGCGATCGCCGCCATCTACGCGCACTACGTGCGTACGAGTGTGGCCACGTTCGCGGCCGAGCCGCCGACCGAGCAGGACTGGGTGGACGCGATCGCGCAGCGCCGAGCCGACGGGCTGCCCGTGCTCGTCGCCGACGACGGCGGTGCGGTGGCCGGCTACGCCCAACTGACCCACTGGCGGCCGCGGCCGGCCTATCGCTTCACCGTCGAGGACTCGATCTACCTGCACCCGGACCACACCCACCGGGGGCACGGCAGCGCGCTGCTGGCTGAACTGCTGCGCCGTGCGGCCGCGTCCGGGCGGCGGCAGGTGATCGCGGTCATCGCCGAGGCCGACGACGGCGCCTCGGTGGCCCTGCATCGCCGGGCCGGTTTCACCGAGGCCGGGCGCCTGCGCGAGGTGGGCTACAAGTTCGACCGCTGGATCGACACCATCCTGATGCAGCGCGCGCTCGGCGCCGAGTAACGGTTATCGCCGCCCGCCCCGATCCTCCTGCGCCCTGGGGACCTATGACCTTCCAGGTGCAGGAAGATCCACGGTGCCTCGGTGCTGCCCCGATCTTCCTGCGCCGTGGGTAGCTATGACCTTCCAGGTGCAGGAAGATCCACGGTGCCTCTGATGCGGATCCTGGATCTCGCGGCCGCTACCGCACGTCGGCCAGGAAGCCGAGCACGCGCTCGGTGAGCAGGGTGGTCGCGGCCTGGTCGTAGGCGGGCAGGCTGGCGTCGGCGAACAGGTGGGCCGAGCCCGGGTACAGGAACAGCTCGGCGTCCGGGGTGGCGGCCACGAGTTCGCGGGCCGCGTCGAGGTCGCCTTCGTCGACGAAGAACTCGTCGGCGTCCATGCCGTGGATCTGCACCGGGACACCCGGCGGCCAGGCCGGGCTGAACTCGGCCACCGGCAGGCAGGAATGGAAGAACAGCGCGCCGGCGGCTCCGGGACGGGTCTGGGCCAGCAGT
The DNA here is from genome assembly GCA_963713245.1 of uncultured Actinomycetota bacterium. GTDB lineage: Bacteria > Actinomycetota > Actinomycetes > Mycobacteriales > Jatrophihabitantaceae > CAVQKZ01. The sequence continues at coordinate 1,293,614 of CAVQKZ010000005.1, read as the reverse complement.
TGCGCCGGCATGACCCCGAGCGAGAACCCGGCGTAGACCATCCCGTCCGGCAAACCCTCGGCCGCGAGGCGCCCCCGTTCCAAGATCGTGCCGAATCCGGTCTGCTGGGCGTACCCGATGCCGGCCTCGAGCGTGTCGAACACCCGTCCCTCGTACAGGTCCGGGGTGTGCACCGTGTGCCCGGCCTGTTCGAGCGTCGTGGCGAAGCCGCGCAGGCCGGACGTCAGTCCCTGCGCGTGGTGGAACAGCAGCACGTCGGCCATGGGCTCACCTTCCCGAGGTCGGCCGGGGGTGGCACCCCCGGACGGATCCCGCACGGTACCGCCGCCCGCCGACAGCGCTCAGAGCCAGTACGTGTCGTGCCGCAGGAAGAACTCGGCCCGTTCCTCGTCGCTGAGGGCCTCGCGCCGGGCCGCGTCGGCCAGCGTCTCGAAGTAGTCCTCGCGCGGCGCACCGGGCGCGAACATCAGCAGCATCGACGCCGCCTCACCCGACTCGTTGCGGAAGCCGTGGATACCGCCCTCGGGCACGAACAGGAAGTCGCCCGGGTTGGCGTCGATCCATTTGGCGCCGTCGTAGAGCCGCACCGTCCCGGACAGGATGTAGAACGACTCCGAGATCGTCTTGTGGAAATGCGGGTCCGGCCCGCTGCGGGCCGGCCCCATCTCCCAGCGGTAGAGGCCGAACTCTCCGTCGGTGGACGCGCCGGTGGCCAGGTAGTGCGTGCGGGTGCCGGACCCATCGGCGACCACTTCCGGTTCGTGGTCGTCTCGTCGCAGCCGGGCACTGACCTCGCCGGTGGCGCCGAAATACCGTGGTTCGGGATAGGACATGGGGATCGCCTCTCAGTTCGCGTCGCTGCCGTACGGGCGGGTAATGATCTCGAGCGCGTGACCGTTGGGGTCCAGCCAGTACACGCCCCGACCGCCGTCGTTGGTGTTGATCTCGCCGGCCTGCCGCCGGAACGGGTCGGCCCAGAACGGCAGGTTGCGCTCGCGGATCCGTCCGAAGATCTCGTCGAACTCGCGCTCGGTGACGAGGAACGCGTAGTGCTGGGGCACGGGCGTGCCGTGATCGTCGGCGAAATCGAGCGACACGTCGTTGTCGACGGCCAGGACCAGGAACGGCCCGTACGGGGTCGGTGCGGGCAGGCCGAGGATCTCGGCGAAGAACGTCGCCGCCTCGTGCTTGTCGCGGACGTTGACGATGGTGTGGTTCAGCTGTACCGGCATGACTGACTCCTTCAGGGCCTGCTGGAGGGGGCGGGGCGGGGTGTGGTGACGAGGACGGCGGCCGCGACGGCGACGCCGGCGAGCAGGGCGGCGGCACCCAGGGTGGCCGCGGCGTAACCGTGCACGAGGGCGGCCACCCGGTCGGCACCCCCGTGGTCGGAAAGGTAGGTGGTCGTGGCCGTGATCGCCACCGTATTCAGCACCGCGGTGCCGAGCGAGCCGCCGACCTGCATGGCCGTGTTGGCCACGGCCGCGGCAACTCCGGCACTGCGCGGGTCGATCCCGGCCGTGGCCACGCTGATGGCCGGGGTGAACACGCAGCCGATGCCCGCGCCCAGCAGCAACTCGGCCGGCAGGATCAGCGTGACGTACCCGCTGGACGGGTCGAGGCGGCTGAGCAGGCCCAGGCCGGCGGCGGCCACCAGCAGCCCCGGGACGATCAGGGCCCGAGCGGCCACCCGCGGCAACAGCCGGCTGCCGAGCCCGTACGCGCTGGCGGACACCGCCGCGCTGAGCGGCAGGAAGGCCAGCCCGGCCCGCAGCGACGAGTAGTGCCGCACGACCTGGAAGTAGTAGGTGAGCATCAGGAACATGCCGAACGACCCGACCACGCCGGCGGCCACGGCCAGGTAGGCCCCGGCCCGGGACCGGTTGGTCAGCAGGTACAGGGGCAGCAGGGGCGACGGGCCGCGGGCCTGGCGGACCAGGAAGCCGGCCAGGGCCAGCACGCCGCCCGCGATCGGGGCCACGACCTGTACCGACAACCAGCCGTGCGGGGCGGCCTGGCTGAAGCCCAGCACCAGCGCGGCCAGTCCGGCGGTGCCCAGCCCGGCGCCGAGGACGTCGAGCTTGCTGCCGGCCAGCACCGGCGGGCTGGGCAGCACCATCCGCCCGGCCACGAAGGCGCCGACGGCGATGACGATGTTGACGTACAGGCACCAGCGCCACTGCAGGTACTCGGTCAGCGCGCCGCCGAGCAGCAGCCCCACCGCCGCTCCGCTGCTGGCCACGGCGCCGTAGACGCCGAAGGCCTTGGCCCGCTCCTTGGGATCGGTGAAGGTCACGGCCACCATCGACAGGGCCGTGGGGATGAGCAGGGCCGCGAACCCGCCCTGCAGGGCCCGACCGGCGACCAGCACGCCGAAGTCGGGCGCGGCCCCGGCCAGGGCCGAGGCCGCGGCGAACCCGGCCAGCCCGACCAGGAAGGTGCGGCGCCGGCCGAGGTGGTCGGCCACCCGCCCGCCGAGCAGGAGCAGTCCGGCGATCGAGAGCGTGTAGGCGGTGATGACCCACTGCCGGTCGCTGTCGCCGAAGCCCAGCGCGTGTTGCGCGGACGGCAGCGCGATGTTGACGACCGTGGCGTCGAGCGCGGTCATCAGCTGGGCCACCGCGATCACGACGAGGGCGAGCCAGCGGCGGTCCCGAGGGGTCGTCCCGGTCCGGCCGGGGTGGACGTCGGAGATGGTCATCGAGCGCTCCCGTCGGTAGCATCTGGAGGAAAATCCTCCAGTTACTCTGACATGGCCGAGCGGGCTCGACAAGACATATCCGGAAGTTTTTTCTCCAGATAGCGCTAGGCTGGCCGGGAGACGCCGGACAGGAAGGCAGCGCATGACCCAGACGGACGCTGCGCGCGGGCTGCGGGCCGACGCCCGCCGCAACCAGGCGCAGCTGCTGAGCGCGGCCCGCGAGGTGCTGGTCGAGCGGGGTACGGGCGCGCCACTCGACGAGATCGCCCGCCGGGCCGGGGTGGGCATCGCCACCCTCTACCGGCGCTTCCCCGACCGGACCGCGCTGCTGCGCGCGGTCGTCCTCGACGCCCTCGAACAGACCCGGGTCACGGCCGAAGATGCCCTGGCCGAGGAGGCCGACCCGTTCGCCGCCCTCACCCGCTATCTGCACGCGGCGCTCGACCTGCGGGTGTCCGCGGTCATCCCACTCGTGCTCGGCAGCCTCGACTTCGACGACAGTGAGCTGGCGCCGGCCCGTGAAGGTTCGGCCCAGGCGGTGGCCCGAATCGTCGACGCCGCGCACGGCGCCGGTGCGCTGCCCGAGGACGTGACCTTCGCCGACATCGGCATGCTGCTGGTCCGGCTGGCCCGCCCGCTGCCCGGGCCGATCCCGCCCGAGCTCAACGACCGCCTCGGGCACCGGCATCTGGATCTGCTCATCGACGGGTTGCGGCCGGGCCCGGCCCGCCGGCCGCTCCCGGGGCCGGCCCTGAGCCGCGCCGATCTGAACGAGCTGCGCCGGGCCGAGTCACCGGACGGCTGAGCCCCGAGGCTGAGCCCGGACTCAGGCCGGGGAGTTGCCCCCGCCGCTGCTCGGCGGCGGGATCCGCAGTACCCGCTCGTCGTCGGACACCGGCCGGCCGTGCCCGTCCTTGTTGGACGTGGTCAGCCACAGCGCGGTGCCGCTCGGGTCGGCGACCACGGTCAACAGCCGCCCGTACTTCTTCGCCAGTGACGAGGTGAACTTGGCCGCCACCAGTCCGTGCCCGGCAGTCGTGAGCGTGGTCGCGAGCAGTGCCTGGCCGTCGAGCGAGGTCACGTAGAGCTGGTTGTCGATCAGGGCGCAGCCACCCGGACCACCCTGACCCGCCGGCAACGTGGCCAGCGGAGCCGCCACCTTGCCCGACCGGTCGGGCCAGCCGTACGAGCTGCCGGCATCGAGCGCGTTGACGTCGTCCTGGCCGTTCGAGCCGTGCGCCTCGACCTCGATCAGCTGGTCGGCCGCGGCCAGCAGGCACAGCCCGTCGACCACATGGTGGCCGCTGGTGAAGACCGGCGAGGCCGGCGCCGGGTTCCCCGCGGCCGGCTTGCCGATGTCGGTCACCCGCAGGACCTTGCCGGCCAGGCTGTTGGGGTTGGCCGCGAGGGCGGGCTGGCCGGCGTCGCCCGTGCCGACGTAGAGCAGTCCGTCGGTGCCGAACGCGATGCGGCCGGTGTTGTCACTCGGGCCGCGCGGGATGCCGCTGAGCACCGGCGTGACCGGCCCGGTGAGGGTGAACGCGACGACGCGGTTGTCGGTCGGCGTGCTCAGGTAGGCGAAGATCAGACCGTCCTCGGCGTAGTTCGGCGACAGGGCGAGGTCGAGCAGGCCGCCGCCGCCGGCGGTGCCGAGGCCGGTGAGGGTGCGCACCGTGCGCACCGGGTGGCCCGGGGTCGGCTGCACCCGCACGATGCGGCCGGTGGTGCGCTCGCCGACCAGGGCCGTGCCGTCGGGCAGCACGGCCAGGCCGTCCGGCGAGTTCAGCTTCGTGGCCACCACCGCCGGGTCGGGGGCCTTGGTCGGCGGGGCCGACGATCCGCTGCGCCGCGGCGGGGGACTGGTGCCGGGCCCGGGCCCGGGCTCGACGCCGGCGCTCGGCGGGTCGGCCGGCAGTTGCCCCTCGCCCTGGAACGAGGGCTGCGGCACCCAGGTCGGGTTGCTGGCCGTGGCCGAGGCCCCGCACCCGGCCAGCACCAGGACGGCCGCCACCGCGAGCACGGGTCGGCAGTGGCGGCGCATGCAGCCCAGTCTGCCTCCTGAGCCTGTGCGCGGCGTCGATAGCCTCGAGCGGTGACCACCATCTGTGTTCCCGACGCCGAGGCCCGGGACCTCCTCGGCGAACTGCCCACCGGCGTCGAGGTCGTGATCTGGGACGGCACCGGCCCGCTGCCCGCCGGTGGCGAGGACGTCAGCTTCCTGGTCGCCCGCTACATGTCCGCGGCGAGCGGGGAGGCACTGACCGAACTACCGGCCCTGCGGGTCATCCAGCTGCTGTCGGCCGGGGTCGAGGCCTGGCTCGACCGCGTTCCCGACGGTGTACTGCTGTGCAACGGGCGGGGCGTGCACGGGGGCTCGACCGCGGAACTGGCCCTGGCCGGGATGCTCAGCGTGCTGCGCGAGCTGCCCCGCTTCGAGCGGGCCCAGCGCGAGCACGAGTGGGCGAGCACCGACACCGACGGGCTCGACGGCAAGCGGGTGCTCATCCTGGGCGCGGGCGACATCGGCCGCCGCGTGGCCGCCGCGGTCGAGGTCTTCGACGCGCAGGCCACGTTCGTCGCCCGGCGCGTCCGCGAGGGAGTGCACGGCCTGGACGAGGCGCCCGGCCTGCTGAGCCGGCACGACATCGTGGTCGTGGCCATCCCGCATACGCCCGAGACCCACGGCCTGGTCGACGCCGCGTTCCTGGCCGCCATGCCCGACGGCGCGCTGCTGGTCAACATCGCCCGGGGTCAGCTCGTCGACACCGACGCCCTGCTGGCCGAGCTGACCGCCGGGCGGCTGCACGCCTTCCTCGACGTGACCGATCCCGAGCCGCTGCCGGCCGACCACCCGCTGTGGGACGCACCGAACCTGGTCTTGACGCCGCACGTGGGCGGCGGCACCCACGGCTGGCAACGGCGGGCCTACCGGCTGGTCCGCGAACAGGTCATCCGCTTCCACAACGGCGAGCCGCTGGAGAACGTCGTCACCGACGGCTACTGACGCTTCAGCGCCGGCGGCGCCGGGACGGTGCGTACTTCGGGGTGGCTTCGGCGCACCTCCGGCAACCGCCCACCGCTGGCCTTCGACACGGCGGCCAGGTCGCTGACGCGCACGCAGGGCAGCCGGACCGAGCCGTCGCGGGCCACCACGTAGACCGTCCGCTCCTGCACCGACAAACCGCGGATCTCGGACCAGGCCAGGTGCCGGGTGCCGACCAGGGCGCGCACGCTGATCCCGGTCCGATCGACCACGGTCCGGGTGCGGGCGATGAAGACCGCGGCCAGAACCGGGATGAGGATAAGCACGGCCCGCGGCCCGAGTGCCGAGCGCGCGGCCTCGCCGCCGTTGCCGGCGAAGGCGAGCGGCGCGGTGCAGAAGAGCAGGAACAGCACGGTGAGGTAGGCCAGCGCGGGCAGGCGGAACGTACGGCGTTCGGCGGCACTGCCGGCGGTCGAGGACACGCGGAGAACGGTAACCCGTAGGGTTTGCCCGTGAGCACAGAGCAGCCCCGCCAGCACCGCAAACCGCACAGTGGCATCGTCACCGACGGCCTGGAACGAGCCGCCGCGCGCGGCATGTTGCGCGCCGTCGGCATGGGCGACGACGACTGGCGCAAACCGCAGATCGGCGTGGCCTCGTCCTGGAACGAGATCACCCCGTGCAACCTGTCCCTCGACCGGCTGGCCAAGAAGGCCAAGCTCGGGGTGCGCGGCGCCGACGGCTTCCCGATGGAGTTCGGCACCATCTCGGTCTCGGACGGCATCTCGATGGGCCATTCGGGCATGCACTACTCGCTGGTGTCGCGCGAGGTCATCGCCGACTCGGTCGAGACGGTGTTCCGGGCCGAGCAGCTCGACGGCGGCGTCCTGCTCGCCGGGTGCGACAAGTCGCTGCCCGGCATGCTGATGGCCGCGGCCCGGCTCGACGTCGCCGCGGTGTTCCTCTACGCGGGCTCGACCCTGCCCGGCCACTACCAGGGCCGCGACGTCACGATCATCGACGCGTTCGAGGCCGTCGGCGCCTGCCTGGCCGGCCGCATCACCCGCGACGAGGTCAACGAGATCGAGAAGGCGATCTGCCCGGGCGAAGGTGCCTGCGGGGGCATGTACACCGCCAACACGATGGCCTCGGCCGCCGAGGCGCTGGGCATGTCGCTGCCCGGGTCCGCCTCGCCGCCGGCCCCGGACGCCCGCCGCGACCACTACGCCGAGCGCTCGGGCGAGGCCGCCGTGCACCTGGTCGACGCCGGCATCACCGCCCGCACCATCCTGACCAAGCAGGCCTTCGAGAACGCGATCACCGTGGTCATGGCGCTCGGCGGGTCGACCAACGCGGTGCTGCACCTGATGGCCATCGCCAACGAGGCCCACGTCGAACTGAGCCTCGACGACTTCAACCGCATCGGCGACAAGGTCCCGCACCTGGCCGACGTCAAGCCGTTCGGGCGCTACGTCATGACCGACATCGACGCCGTCGGCGGCGTGCCCGTGGTGATGAAGGCCCTGCTCGACGCCGGGCTGCTGCACGGCGACGCGCTGACGGTCACCGGCAAGACCATCGCCGAGAACCTCAAGGACGTGGCCCCGCCCGATCCCGACGGCAAGATCATCCGGGCGATGGCCGACCCGATCCACCGCACCGGCGGCCTGACGATCCTGAAGGGCTCGCTCGCGCCCGACGGCGCCGTGGTCAAGAGCGCCGGTTTCGACTCGGAGTCCTTCGAAGGCACGGCCCGCGTCTTCGACCGCGAGCAGGCGGCGATGGACGCCCTGGCCGCGGGCCAGTTGACCAAGGACGATGTCGTCGTCATCCGCTGGGAGGGCCCCAAGGGCGGACCGGGCATGCGCGAGATGCTGCAGATCACCAGCGCGATCAAGGGCGCCGGCCTGGGCAAGGACGTCCTGCTGCTCACCGACGGACGGTTCTCCGGCGGTACGACCGGCCTGTGCGTCGGGCACGTCGCGCCCGAGGCCGCGGTCGGCGGGCCGATCGCGCTGGTGCACGAGGGCGACCGGATCCGGCTCGACATGCGCACGCGCACGCTCGACGTGCTGGTCGACGAGGCCGAACTCGAGCAGCGCCGGGCCGACTGGAAGCCGCTGCCGCCGCAGTTCGACTACGGCGTGCTCGGCAAGTACGCCAAGCTGGTGGGCTCGGCCGCGTCCGGGGCGGTCTGCGGCTGAGCCGCAGTCGTTACCGGGTGCGGCCGAAGTCCTGGGTCAGCCACATCCGGTGATGGGCGGCATCCATGTAGATGTCCATGCCGACGTCGCGGTAGGACTTCGACAGGATGTTGACCTTGTGCGCGTCGTTCGGCGCCTTCTCGGTGTTCATGTAGCGCTCGAGGACGATGGCGCCGTGCAGCGTCCAGTCGGAGTTCCAGGCGATGTTCTCCCCGGCGCTGGACCAGTTGTAGCCGACGTTGGAGATGCGGGCCGAGAACGTCGCCTCACCCGGTAGCTGGTGCGACATGGTGTTGCGGTGCGCCATGGCCAGGTTGTGGCCGTGCCCGCTGGAGATCAGCCGGGTGTTCATCCGCAGGGCGGGCAGGTGCGAGCTGGCCCGCCTGGTGTTGATCGCGTGCAGCAGGGCCTTGGCGATGCTGGTCGAGGTCGCCGTGGACGGCGTGGCCGCGGAGGCGGGGGAGACGTTCAGCGCCCCGCCCGCGAGCAGGGTGGCCACGAGGCCGAGCGACGACGGTGACGCGACGTGACCGATGGATGCCGAAGGACATGCGGGACCGCCCAGAAGAGAGCCGGAAAGGATGCGTCCCCCGCATGCCCCCACATATCGCCTAACGCGAATCTTACACGAGAGGATGTCGATCACCTAGCCGCGGCTTCGACTCGCGATCCCGCATCGTGGGAACCTCATCCCGCGCAGTTGAACTCGTTCCATTCGAGCGGGTATCGTCTGGCTCGTGCTCAAGCTCGTACTTATCCCCCAGCGCTCTGGCGGCGCGGCCTAGGTCGCCCACCCAGAGCGCTCACCCTTCGTGCATCGGCACGAGGGGTTTTTTGTTGCACGAGCACGCACGAGCACGCACCGAGCACAGACGGCACACGCAGCACCGAGGAGAGGGAACGGCCATGACGGAGTCGAGCATCACGGGCGCGCAGGCGCTGGTCCGATCGCTCGAGGCGGTCGGGGCCGACGTCGTCTTCGGCATCCCGGGCGGGGCCATCCTGCCCGCCTACGACCCGCTGTACGACTCCACGAAGGTCCGGCACATCCTGGTCCGCCACGAGCAGGGCGCAGGGCATGCCGCAGAGGGGTACGCGCAGGCATCCGGCAAGGTCGGGGTCTGCATGGCGACATCGGGACCCGGGGCCACGAACCTCGTCACCCCGATCGCCGACGCGTACATGGACTCGGTGCCGATGGTCGCGATCACCGGCCAGGTCGGCCGGGCGTTCATCGGCACGGACGCCTTCCAGGAGGCCGACATCTCCGGCATCACCCTGCCGATCACCAAGCACAACTTCCTGGTGCAGTCGGCGGCCGAGGTGCCCGCAGGCCATCGCCGAGGCGTTCCACCTGGCCGCGACCGGCCGGCCCGGACCGGTGCTGGTCGACCTGCCCAAGGACGTGCTGCAGGAGCAGACGACGTTCTCGCTGGCCGCCCAAGCTCGACCTGCCCGGCTACCGCCCGGTCACCCGCCCGCACGGCAAGCAGGTCCGCGAGGCGGCCCGGCTGATCAGCGCCGCCCGCCGCCCGGTGCTCTACGTCGGCGGCGGGGTGCTCAAGGGCCGGGCCACGGCCGAGCTGCGGCGGCTGGCCGAGCTGACCGGCATCCCGGTCGTCACCACGCTGATGGCGCGCGGCGCCTTCCCCGACAGCCACCGGCAGCACCTGGGCATGCCCGGCATGCACGGGTCGGTCTCCGCGGTCACCGCACTGCAGAAGTCCGACCTGCTCATCGCGCTCGGCACCCGCTTCGACGACCGGGTCACCGGCAAGCTGGCCACGTTCGCGCCCGGCGCGGCGGTCATCCACGCCGACATCGACCCGGCCGAGATCGGCAAGAACCGCGTGGCCGACGTGCCGATCGTGGGCGACGTGCGCGAGGTGCTGCTCGAGCTGCATCCCGGCGCGTGGAGGCCGAGTACGCCGCGGGCAACCGGGCCGACCTCACCGGCTGGTGGCGCCAGCTCGACCAGTGGCGCGAGACCTACCCGCTCGGCTACGACCGAACCGCGCCGACGGCACGCTGGCCCCGCAGTACGTCATCGAGCGGCTCGGCGCACATCGCCGGCCCGGAGACGATCTTCGCCGCGGGCGTCGGCCAGCACCAGATGTGGGCCGCGCAGTTCATCAAGTACGAGAACCCCTACACCTGGCTCAACTCCGGCGGGCTGGGCACGATGGGCTACGCGGTGCCGGCGGCGATGGGGGCCAAGGTCGGCTGCCCCGACAAGCTCGTCTGGGCCATCGACGGCGACGGCTGCTTCCAGATGACCAACCAGGAGCTGGCCACCTGCGCCATCGAGGGCATCCCGATCAAGGTCGCGGTCATCAACAACGGCAACCTGGGCATGGTCCGCCAGTGGCAGACGCTGTTCTACTCCGAGCGCTACAGCCAGACCGAACTCGGCACGCACGCCACCCTCGACGCGGCCAGCGTCGGCGGCACCAAGCACCGCATCCCCGACTTCGTGAAGCTGGCCGAGGCCCTGGGCTGTGCCGGGCTGCGCTGCGAGACCAAGTCCGACGTCGACGAGACGATCGACAAGGCGATGGCCATCAACGACACGCCGGTCGTCGTCGACTTCACCGTCGGCAAGGACGCCATGGTCTGGCCGATGGTCGCGGCCGGGGCGAGCAACGACGAGATCCAGGCCGCGCGCGATATCCGGCCCGACTTCGAGGGGGACGAATGACGACACACGCACACCCTGTCGGTCCTGGTCGAGAACAAGCCCGGCGTCCTCGCCCGGGTGTCGGGCCTGTTCAGCCGGCGCGGCTTCAACATCGAGTCGCTCGCGGTCGGGCCGACCGAGCACGAGGAGATCTCGCGCATCACGATCCTGGTCAGCGTCGAGGGCACCGCGCTCGAGCAGGTCACCAAGCAGCTCAACAAGCTCGTCAACGTCCTCAAGATCGTCGAGCTCGAGGAGAAGCAGGCCGTGCAGCGCGAGTTGCTGCTGGTCAAGGTGCGCGCCGACGAGACCAACCGGCGCGACGTGCTGCAGATCGTCGAGCTGTTCAAGGCCAAGGTCGCCGACGTCGGCCCCGAGGCGCTGACCATCGAGCTGACCGGCCGGCCCGACAAGCTCGACGCGATGCTGAAGATGCTCGAGCCGTACGGCATCCGCGAGATGGTGCAGTCCGGCATGGTCGCGCTCGGCCGCGGGCCCCGTTCGATGACCCAGGCGGCGCTGCGCTCGGTCGAGCGCGGCGCGTAACACGACCCGACACACCGCAACCGAATCCGGAAAGAGGAACGTTCACTCATGGCAGTGGAGATCTTCTACGACGACGACGCCGACCTGTCGGTCGTGCAGGGCCGCAAGGTCGCCGTCCTCGGCTACGGCAGCCAGGGCCACGCGCACGCGCTGTCGCTGCGCGACTCCGGGGTCGACGTGCGCGTCGGCCTGCCCGAGGGCTCCAAGAGCCGGGCCAAGGCCGAGGACGAGGGGCTGCGGGTGCTCACGCCCGGCGGAGGCCTCGGCCGAGGCCGACCTGATCATGGTGCTCGCGCCCGACCCGGCGCAGCGCAAGCTCTACGCCGAGTCGATCGAGCCGAACCTCAAGGACGGCGACGCGATCTTCTTCGGGCACGGCTTCAACATCCGCTTCGGCTACATCAAGCCGCCGGCCAACGTCGACGTCGCGATGGTCGCGCCGAAGGGCCCGGGCCACCTCGTCCGCCGCCAGTTCGTCGACGGCAAGGGCGTGCCGGTGCTGGTCGCGGTCGAGCAGGACGCGTCGGGCAAGGCGTTCGCGCTCGCGCTGTCCTACGCCAAGGGCATCGGCGGCACCCGCGCCGGCGCGATCAAGACGACGTTCACCGAGGAGACCGAGACCGACCTGTTCGGCGAGCAGGCGGTGCTGTGCGGCGGCGCGTCGCAGCTGGTCATGTACGGCTTCGAGGTGCTGACCGAGGCCGGCTACGCGCCCGAGATCGCCTACTTCGAGTGCCTGCACGAGCTGAAGCTGATCGTCGACCTGATGTACGAGGGCGGCATCGCCAAGCAGCGCTGGTCGGTGTCCGACACCGCCGAGTACGGCGACTACGTCTCCGGGCCCGCGGGTCATCGACGCGCACGTGAAGGAGAACATGCAGGCCGTGCTCGCCGACATCCAGAGCGGCGCGTTCGCCGAGCGCTTCATCGCCGACCAGGACGCCGGCGCGCCGGAGTTCAAGGCGCTGCGGGCCAAGGGCGAGGCAGCACCCGATCGAGGACACCGGCCGCAAGCTGCGCGGGCTGATGTCGTGGGTGCAGACCGGCGACGACGACTACACCGAAGGCACCGCCGCCCGCTGATCACGCGCTGGTCACGCTCGGCGGCGCGTCGCCGCCCGGGTCACGTCCGGATGCATCGCGACGAACGACCGACCAGGCCGGCGCGTCCGGGTCGTCGGGGCGCTGGGCGAATTCGTCGAGCAGGGCGCTGAGCCGGTCCTTGAACTCCTCCATGTCGCGCGGGGACAGCCGCAGCCCGAGGCGGGCGGTGTCGAGCTCGGCCGCCGGGACCGAGCGCGACCTCTTCGAGGAACGTGTCGAGCAGGGTCCGGCCCTGCGCGCGGGCGTGCTGACCTGCCACGACTTGCCGGTGGCCAGGTAGGGGATCTCGCGCGAACCGCGCGCTGCCGCGGCGCACCGGTTGCGCGGCCAGGAAGCCGGTGTCGACCAGGCGTGCGCACGTGGTGCAGGGTCGCTCGCCGGGTCGCGGCCGAGGGCTTCGGCGATCTCCTTGTTGGTGTGCGCCTCGTGCAGGCAGACGCGCAGGATTCGCAGGCGCAGGGTCGACGCGAGCGCGCGGGCCTCGTCGTCGGTGGCCGGCCGGCGCGTGCGTCTCGTGCGGCATGCCGCAAGTCTAGGTCAAAGTGATTGACAAATCCCAATCACTGATCGCACAGTGGCAATCGTGACGGTTCGAGCACTGAGGGCACTGCGACGCCGGCGCGGCGCGGCGGGCTGTGGCACCACCTCGACTTCCGCCGGCTGTGGATCGGCGAGACGGTCAGCCAGTTCGGCACGATGATCAGCCAGCTCGCGCTGCCGCTGGTGGCGATCCTGGTCGTGCACGCGTCGACGTTCGAGGTCGGCCTGCTGACCGCGTTCGAGACGCTCGGCCTTCCTGGTCGTCGGGCTGCCGGCCGGGGCCTGGGTCGACCGGATGCGGTTCCGCTCGGTGCTGATCGTCAACGACCTGGTCCGGGCGGCCGCGCTCGGCTCGATCCCGCTCGCGCAGGCGCTGCGGCGTGCTCACGCATCGGCCAGCTCTACGTCGTCGCCCTGGTCACCGGCGTCAGCACCGTGTTCTTCGACGTCGCCTACCAGTCCTACCTGCCCGAGCTGGTCGACCGCGAGGCTGCTGGTCGAGGGCAACGCCAAGCTGCAGGCCAGCGAGTCGGTGGCCCAGATCGCCGGCCCGAGCGTCGGCGGCGCTGCTCATCCAGGCGCTGACCGCGCCGTACGCGGTCGCTGGTGGACGCGGTCAGCTTCCTGTGGTCGGCGGCCTGGGTGCGCGCGATCCAGGGCCGGCCGCCGAAGCCGGAGCGCAAGCCCGACCGCCACCTGGCCGCGAGATCGGCGAGGGGCTGCGGTTCGTCGTCGGCAACCGGCTGCTGCGCGCGATCGCGATGTGCACCGGGTCAGTCGAACCTGTTCAGCTCGATCGGCGTTCGCGGTCTTCTACGTGCTGCTGGCCCGCGATCTGCACCTGTCGCGCCGGCATCATCGGACTGATCACGTCGACCGTCGGCGGTCGGCGGGCTGCTCGGCTCGCTGGTGGCGCCGCCGGGTCGCCGCGCGGCTCGGGCAGGGCCCGACGATCTGGATCTCGATCGCTGATCGGCGGCCCGACGGCTTCGTCGTCCCGTTCGTGCACCGCGACTGGACGCTGGTCCTGCTCGCCGCGGCCCAGGTGGTGTGGTGGGCGCACGCGTGGTCATCTACAACATCACCCAGGTCAGCTTCCGGCAGGGCCTGTGCCCGCCGGAGCTGCTCGGCCGGATGAACGCCACGATGCGCTTCCTGGTGTGGGGCACGATGCCGCTGGGCGGCGCTGCTCGGCGGCGTGCTCGGCTCGGTCGATCGGCGTGCGGCACGACGCTGCTCGTCGCCGCGATCGGCGGCAGCGTCTGGCGTTCCTGCCGGTGTTCCTCTCGCCGCTGCGGCATCATGCGCGAGCTGCCGTCCTACGCGGAGCCGGATCCGTCGTCCCGATGACTGAGATGACGAGCCCACTGGCTGAGAGCTGAGCGGCGGCGCTCGGCTAGGCTCGCGGCATGAAGACTTGCGGTCATCCCCGGCGACGGCATCGGCATCGAGGTCACCGAGCAGGCGCTGCGCGTGCTCGACGCCGTCGCGCCCGGCGTCGAGGCGACGCACTACGACCTCGGCGCGGCGCGCTGGCACCGCACCGGCGAGGTGCTGCCCGACTCGGTGCTCGACGAGACTGCGCGGCCACGACGCGATCCTGCTCGGCGCGGTCGGCGACCCGACCGTGCCGTCCGGCGTGCTCGAGCGCGGCCTGCTGCTGCGGCTGCGCTTCGAACTCGACCACCACGTCAACCTGCGCCCGGCCAAGCTCTACCCGGGCGTGGCGACGCCGCTGGCCGGCGACCCGGCGATCGACTTCGTCGTCGTCCGCGAGGGCACCGAGGGTCCGTACGCCGGCAACGGCGGCGTGCTGCGCAAGGGCACGCCGCACGAGATCGCCACCGAGGTCAGCGTCAACACCGCCTTCGGCGTCGAGCGGGTGGTGCGCGACGCGTTCGGCCGGGCCGCAGCGCCGCCCGCGCAAGCACCTGACCCTGGTGCACAAGAACAACGTGCTGACCAACGCCGGCGACCTGTGGTTCCGCACGGTGCACGCGGTCGCCGCCGAGTTCCCGGACGTGACCGTCGCCTACAACCACGTCGACGCGGCGACGATCTACCTGGTCACCGACCCGGGCCGCTACGACGTGATCGTCACCGACAACCTGTTCGGCGACATCATCACCGACCTGGCCGCGGCCGATCGTCCGGCGGCATCGGGCTGGCCGCCAGCGGCAACCTCGACGTCGAGCCGCACCAACCCGTCGATGTTCGAGCCGGTGCACGGCTCGGCGCCCGACATCGCCGGGCAGGGCAAGGCCGACCCCACGGCCGCGGTGCTGTCGGTGTCGATGCTGCTCGCGCACCTCGGCGAGACCGACGCCGCCGCGCGGGTCGAGGCCGCGGTCGCCGCCGACCTGGCCGCCCGCGACCCGCAGCGCCCGGGCACCACCGACCGAGATCGGCGAGCGGCTGGCCAAGGCCGCCGCCGGCTGAGCCGTCAGCCCGCTGCGGCGCTCGCGCGCCGAGACTGTGGCAGACTCGTGCCCGTGCAGTTCTCAGCTCATTATCAGTTAGCGCGTCGGCCCAGTTCGATCACCGACGCGCAGACCCTCCGCATCCGCGGGGGGTCTTTTGTTTGGACCGAACCGCAGCCCGCAAGCAAGGACGAGCCGATGCAGACCGACGACTTCCACGTCTTCGACACCACGCTGCGCGACGGCGCCCAGCGCGAGGGCATCACCTACTCGGTGGCCGACAAGCTCGCGGTGGCCCGGCTGCTCGACCAGCTCGGCGTCGGCTTCATCGAGGGCGGCTGGCCCGGCGCGATGCCCAAGGACACCGAGTTCTTCGCCCGCGCCGCCGACGGCGAGCTCGCGCTGAAGCACGCCGTGCTGGTCGCGTTCGGCGCGACCCGCAAGGCCGGCGTCCGGGTCGAGGACGACCCGCAGGTGCGGGCGCTGCTCGACTCGCGCGCGCCGGTCGTCACGCCTCGTCGCCAAGTCCGACGTCTGGCACGTCGAGCGGGCGCTGCGCACCACGCTCGAGGAGAACCTCGCGATGGTGCGCGACACGGTCGCGCTTCCTGCGCGCCGAGGGCCGCCGGGTCTTCCTCGACTGCGAGCACTTCTTCGACGGCTACAAGCACGACCCCGACTACGGCGTGCGCGTGCTCGACGCGGCCGCCGGCGGCCGGCGCCGACGTCGGCGTCCTGTGCGACACGAACGGCGGCATGCTGCCGATGGGCGTGCACGACGTCGTGTCCGACGTGCGAGCGTCGCGCCGGCATCCGGCTCGGCATCCACACCCAGGACGACACGGGTTGCGCGGTGGCCAACACCCTGGCCGCCGTGGATGCCGGCGCGACGCACGTCCAGGGCACGGCCAACGGCTACGGCGAGCGGGCCGGCAACGCCGACATCTTCGCCGTGATCGGCGGGCTGGTCACCAAGATGGGCCTGCGACGTGCTGCCCGACGGGCTGCCTGGCCGAGATGCAGCGGGTCTCGCACGCCATCGCCGAGATCGCCAACCTCGCGCCCGGACACGCACGCGCCCTACGTCGGGGCGTCGGCGTTCGCGCACAAGGCCGGCCTGCACGCGTCGGCGATCAAGGTCGCGCCCGAGCTGTACAACCACCTCGACCCGACGATCGTCGGCAACGACCAGCGCATCCTCGTCACCGAGATGGCCGGCCGCGCGTCGGTCGAGCTCAAGTCGCGCGAGCTCGGCGTCGACGTCGCCAGCCGCCCCGACGTGGTCGGCAAGGTCGTCGACCGGGTCAAGGAGCGCGAGGCCGACGGGCTGGTCCTACGAGGCCGCCGACGCGTCGTTCGAGCTGCTGCTGCGCGACGAGCTGCGGCGAGGCCGACCGCAGCCGTTCACGGTCGAGTCCTACCGGGTCATCGTCGACCGCCGCGAGGACGGCGCGATGGTCAGCGAGGCGACGGTCAAGGTGCTCGCCGGCGGCCAGCGGGTCGATCTCGACCGAAGAGGGCAACGGCCCGGTCAACGCGCTCGACCGGGCGCTGCGCAAGGCGCTCGAACGGGTCTACCCGCGGCTGGCCGAGCTCGAGCTCACCGACTACAAGGTGCGCATCATGCCCGGCAAGCACGGCACCGACGCGGTCACCCGGGTGCTGATCGAGACGTCGGACGGCCAGCGCGAGTGGACCACGGTCGGCGTGCACGCGCAACGTGATCGAGGCGTCCTGGCTGGCGCTGCACGACGCCGTGCGCTTCGGCCTGCTGCCGCAGCAGCCGCTGCGCGCCGTGAGCGCGTCGGCGACGGCCGCATGCGCGGCGAGCACGCAGCTGTCGCAGCTGTGCGCGCAGTCGCGTGCCGCTGACCGTCGTGCGCCGCGCCGTCGGCGTCGGTGATGTGCATCTCGTCCGGGTCGTGGTCGTGCCCGCAGTCGCAGGTCATCGCGCCGTGGGCCCTGGCCGCCTCGGCGATGGCCCGCTCGATGGCCTCGGTCGAGGCGCTGCTCGCGCAGGTCGATGCGTGACGCTGTGCGTGACGCCCCAGGCGATCGGCGCCGAGCAGCACGGCGACGATCAGGGCGACGGCCGAGAAGACCCGCACGACGCCCGGGGTGGTGCCGGTGGTGGCCACGACGCCGACCGCGACGAACAGGACCGCGAACAGGCCGAGCGTGGCCGCGAGCAGGCGCCGCCGCTCGATCGGGATGCCCGACGAGACGTGAATCCACGCAGTCAAGTATGCCTGATCGCCCCGGCCGGGCCGGCAGGGCATGGCGGTCATGGCCCCGCGCTGCCCGGTAGCCTTGTGCACCGTGCGCATCGCTCGCTTCGTCCATCCCGGCTCGGCCGCAGTACCCGGTGGTGTCGCCTGGGGCACCGTCGAGGGTCCGCCCGGCGCCGAGCTCGACGCGCTGACCGTCGCCGCCATCGACGGGCACCCGTTCGGCCCGATCACGTTCACCGGCGACCGCTGGGCGCTGCCCGACGTGCGGCTGCTCTCGCCGATCCTGCCGAGCAAGGTCGTGGCCGTCGGGCACGAACTACGCCGAGCACGCCAAGGAGATGGGCGGCGAGGCCCCGGCCAGCCCGGTCATCTTCCTCAAGCCGTCGACGTCGGTGATCGGCGCCGGCGACACGATCCGGCTGCCGCACGACTCCAACCGCGTCGACCACGAGGCCGAGCTGGCCATCGTCATCGGCCGCCCGGCCCGCGACGTCGACCCGCGCCGACGCGCATGGCCCACATCCTCGGCTACACCGCCGCCAACGACGTCACCGCGCGCGACCAGCAGCGGGCCGACGGGCAGTTCACCCGGCCAAGGGCCACGACTCGTTCTGCCCGCTCGGCCCGTGGATCGAGACCGTGCTCGATCCGTCCGACCTGCGGGTCACCGCCAGCGTCAACGGCGAGCTGCGCCAGGACGGCCGCACCAGCCAGATGATCCACGACATCGCCGACGCTGATCGAGTTCATGTCCGCGGTGATGACCCTGCTGCCCGGCGACGTCATCCTCACCGGCACGCCGGCCGGCGTCGGGCCGATCGTCGACGGCGACACGGTGACGGTCGAGATCGAGGGCATCGGCGCGCTGACGCAACCCGGTGCGCGGCCCAAATGAGGGTTGCGGTTCTGCCCGTCGCCGACCGGCAACCCGCACGTCGGCATGGTCCGCACGGCCCTGTTCAACTGGGCCTACGCCCGGCACACCGGCGGCGACGTTCGTGTTCCGCATCGAGGACACCGACGCCGCCCGCGACTCCGAGCAGTCCTACGAGCAGCTGCTCGACGCGATGCGCTGGCTCGGGCTGGACTGGGACGAGGGCCCCGAGGTCGGCGGCCCGTACGGCCCGTACCGGCAGAGCGAGCGGCGCGCGATCTACGACGACGTGGTGGCCAAGCTCGCGGCCGCCGGGCACGTGTACGAGTCGTTCTCGACGCCGGAGGAGATCGAGGCGCGGCACCGGGCGGCCGGGCGCAACCCCAAGCTCGGCTACGACGGCTACGACCGCGACCTCACCGACGAGCAGAAGGCCGCGTTCCGGGCCGAGGGCCGCGAAGCCGGTGCTGCGGCTGCGGATGCCCGACGAGGACCTGAGCTGGAGCGACCTGGTCCGCGGCGAGGTCACCTTCGCCGCCGGCAGCGTGCCCGACTTCGTGGTCGTCCGGGCCAACGGCGAGCCGCTGTACACGCTGGTCAACCCGGTCGACGACGCCCTGATGAAGATCACCCACGTGCTGCGGGGCGAGGACCTGCTGCCGTCCACGCCTCGCCAGATCGCCCTGTACCGGGCGCTGATCGACGTCGGCGTGGCCGACTTCGTGCCCGAGTTCGGCCACCTGCCCTACGTCATGGGCGAGGGCAACAAGAAGCTGTCCAAGCGCGATCCGGAGTCCTCGCTCAACACCTACCGCGACGCCGGCTACCTGCCCGAGGGCCTGCTGAACTACCTGGCCCTGCTCGGCTGGTCGATCGCTGATGACCACGACATCTTCTCGATGGCCGAGATGGTGGCGGCGTTCGACATCGCCGACGTCAACGGCAACCCGGCCCGCTTCGACCCCAAGAAGTGCCGAGGCCATCAACGCGACCCACATCCGGCTGCTCGCGCCCGAGGACTTCGCGGCCCGGCTCACCGCGTTCGTCCAGGCCCGCGACCCAGGCGCCGACGCGGCCGTGCTCGCCGCGGCCGCGCCCCTGGTGCAGGAGCGGATCCGGACGCTGGGCGAGGGGGCCGAGATGCTGCGCTTCCTGCTCGTGGCCGACGACGAGTTCGCGATCGACGAAGGCGGCCGCGGCCAAGCAGCTGGGCGAGGCCGGGCAGGCCGTCCTGGCCGCCGCGATCCCGGCCGTCGAAGCGCTGGACGAGTGGACGACCGGCGCCCTCGAGCCCGCCCTCGAAGGTGCCCTGGTCGACGGGCTGGGCCTCAAGCCGCGCAACGCCTACGGCCCGCTGCGGGTCGCGGTCACGGGCCGTACGGTGTCGCCGCCGCTGTTCGAGTCGATGGAGCTGCTCGGGCGAGCGCGGTCCCTGGCCCGGCTGCGGGCCGCCCGCCGCGAGGATGGCTGACGCCCGCACCGCGTCCGGTCTGGAGTGACGACGACGTCGACACGTTCCGCGACTCATCGACGAGATCACGAGGGAGATTGTCTCGCGGTTCCGCTGAGAAAACTGTAACGTGTTCTCATTCCGACCCGACGCCCGGCTCTTGATGAGGACGAGGAACGATGACCGCTCAACTCAGTCCGGACACCGCCGTCGACGCGGCCCCGACCTTCGACCTCACCCATCCTGCCACGGGTGCCCACATCGGGACATACCCCATCCACAGCGCCGAGGATGTCGCCGCGGCCGTGGCCAAGGCCCGCGAGGCCCAGGCCTGGTGGGGGGCGCTGAGCTTCCGCGAACGCAAGCGCCGGATGAGCCGCTGGACGTCCTGGCTGGCCAAGCACTCCGACGAGGCCTGCGAACTCGGCTACCAGGAGACCGGCAAGCCGCGCGGTGACGTCCAGTTCGAGTTGCTGGCCTCGCTCGAGGACATCAAGTGGGCCGCGGGCAACGCCGAGCGGGTGCTCAAGTCGCGCAAGATCAGCCCCGGTGCGGCCATGATGAACTTCGACGCCCGGCTGGAATACCTGCCGCTCGGCGTGGCCGGCGTCATCGCCCCGTGGAACTTCCCGCTGTACACGCCGCTGTGCGGCATGGCCTACGCGCTCGCGGCCGGCAACGCGGTCGTGGTCAAGCCGAGCGAGTTCAGTTCGGCCACCGGGGTGTGGGCGGTCGAGTCGTTCGCCAAGGCCAATCCGGACGCGCCTGAGGGCCTGGCCGGCTGGGTCACCGGATTCGGCGAGACCGGCGCGGCGCTGTGCCGGTCCGGTGTGGACAAGCTCGCCTTCACCGGCTCGGTGCCGACCGGGCGCCGGGTGATGGCCGCCTGTGCCGACACGCTCACGCCGGTGCTGCTCGAACTCGGCGGCAAGGACGCCACGATCATCGCTCCGGATGCCGATCTGGACGCGGCCGCGAGCGCGGTCGTGTGGGGCGGCTACTGGCACGCCGGCCAGGCCTGCGTCGGCGTCGAGCGCGTGTACGTGGTCGAGTCGCGGCGCGAGGAGTTCCTGCAGCGGGTCAAGGAACGGGCCTCGGCCATCACCGTGGGGCTGGACGAGCTGAGTGACTACGGGCCGATGACGATGCCGGGCCAGATCGACGTCGTGCGCCGGCACGTCACCGACGCGCTCGAGCGCGGCGCCACCGCGCTCGTCGGCGGCCTGGATTCCATCCAGCCGCCCTACATCCACCCGATCGTGCTCGTCGACGTGCCCGAGGATTCCGCCGCGGTGCGCGAAGAGACGTTCGGCCCGGTCATCGTCATCAACACGGTGCCCGATGTCGACGAGGCCGTCCGGCGAGCGAACGCCACTGACTTCGGGCTGGCCTCGTCGGTGTTCTCGGACTCGCACGGGCCCGAGATCGCGGCCCGGCTGCGGGCCGGCGGCACCACGATCAACTCGGTCATGACCTTCGTCGGCATCCCGTCGCTGCCGTTCGGCGGGGTGGGCGACAGCGGCTTCGGCCGCTTCCACGGCGACGACGGGCTGCGCGAGTTCACCCGGCCCAAGGCGACCACCCGCAAGAAGTTCGGCATGGGCAAGGAGATGCAGGAGTTCCCGCGCACCAAGCAACAGTTCACGATCGTGCGCCGAGTGCTGAAGCTCAAGTTCTCGCGCCGGCTCGGGCGCTGACCGACGGGCGTGCTGATGTGATCGGCCGCAGGGCGATCGCCCGCCCCCTGGCGGGCAAGGTCGTCGTGATCACCGGAGGGGCACGGGGCATCGGACTGGCCACCGCGGCGGCCCTGGTCGCCCAGGGCGCGCGGGTGGCGATCGGTGACCTCGACGAGGACCTCACCAAGCGGGCGGCCAAGGCCCTCGGCGGCGGCGCGCTCGGGCTGCACCTGGACGTCACCGACCACGCCGGCTTCACGGCCTTCCTCGACGAGGTCGAGCACTACCTCGGGCCGATCGACGTCCTGATCAACAACGCCGGCATCATGCTGCTGGCCCTGCTCGACGAGGAGCCCGACCAGTCCACCGCGAGCCAGGTGGCGATCAACCTGACCGCCGTCATCCACGGCACCCGCGAGGCCATGGTGCGGATGAAGCCGCGGAGGACCGGGCACATCGTCAACATCGCGTCGGTGGCCGGCAAGCTCGGCGCCGCCGGGGGAGCGACCTACTGCGCCACCAAGCACGGGGTGGTCGGGCTGTGCGAGGCCGCGCACGCCGAACTGCGGGGCACCGGCGTCGAGATCAGTTGCGTCATGCCCACGATCGTCACCACCGAACTGGCCGCCGGGCTGGAGCGCACCGGGCTGAGCTCGCAGCTGACACCGGAGAACGTGGCCGCCGTGATCGTCGACGTGCTCCGGTTCCCGCGGCTGGAGGTGTTCGTGCCCCGCCGGCTGGGCACGATCGACCGGGCCATCCGGGTGCTGCCGCGGCGCTTCGCCGAGTGGCTGCTGCGCCGCAGTTGCTCGGACCAGCTGCTGGCCTCGGCCGCGCACTCCAGTGCGCGGGCCGACTACGAACGCCGCGCGGCGGCCAGCGCCCCCGGCGTCGAAGTACGGCGCTGACCTGCCTGCGCTCGCGCGTCCGGCCATAAAACTGTAACGTGTTCTCATTCTGGTTCTGAGCTTGTCGGGGTTCGCTGAGGGGTGGCAGTACATGGCAAAGGAACGTTCGCTCAACGGCAAGGTCGTCTTCATCACCGGGGCGGCGCGGGGCATCGGCCGGGCCACGGCGGCCGCGCTGGTGGCCGAAGGGGCGAAGGTGGCGATCGGTGACCTCGACGAGGATCTGACCAAGACCGCGGCCAAGGAACTCGGCCCGGACGTGCTCGGCCTGCGCGTCGACGTCACCGACCATGCCGGGTTCAACGCCTGCCTCGACGAGGTCGAGCGGGAACTCGGCCCGCTGGACGTCCTGATCAACAACGCGGGCATCATGCCGGTTGGGTCGTTCGAGGACGAGACGCCCGAGACGACGGCCCGCCAGATCGCCATCAACTTCGTGGCTCCGCTGCACGGCACCCGCGAAGGGATCCGGCGGATGAAGCCGCGGGGCAGCGGGCACATCATCAACATCGCGTCGATGGCGGGCGTCGTGCCGACGCCGGGCGCGTCCACGTACTGCGCGACCAAGCACGCGGTGGTGGGGCTGACCGAGTCGGTGCGGTGGGAAATCCGCGGCACGGGCATCGACCTGTCCTACGTGCTGCCCGCGCTGGTGAAGACCGAACTGGCCGCCGGGGTCAAGCAGACCCGCGCGTCGAAGGCCATCGAGCCCGAGGTGGTGGCCAAGGAGATCGTGGCCGCGCTGAAGAAGCCGAAGCCGGCCATCTTCGCGCCGAAGGAGATGGGCGCGATCACCAAGTTCTCGGGCCTGCTGCCGCGCCGCGTCGGCGAGAAGATCATGACCGCCACCGGGTCGGACCACCTGCTGGCCGATGCGTGGCCACCGGTCAGCGGGCCGAGTACGAGGCCCGGGCGGCGGCCAGCGCGCCGGCCGCGGACGCCGAACACGCGAGCTGAGGCATTTTGGAGGGCTCCGCCGGGTTCCGGTAGAGTCTGACGACGGCCCGGCCGGTCAGCCGTCCGGGTCGCCACTTGGGGTATGGGGTAATTGGCAGCCCAACTGATTCTGGTTCAGTTAGTCTAGGTTCGAGTCCTGGTACCCCAGCGCACGACCGAAAGTTTCTGGGGCCCCATCGTCTAGTGGCCCAGGACGCCGCCCTCTCAAGGCGGTAGCACGGGTTCGAATCCCGTTGGGGCTACACACATTCAGACCTCCCGAATATGGGGGGTCTGCGGCTTTCTTCACCGGCCGCTGCTCTACCGTTCCACGCCCATCCAGGTGGCGAGTCCGCGGAGCGTGTCGGATGCGCGGCGCTCGGCCCGGGCCAGTGCGTACACCGTTTCCCGGGCTGATGGGTTGTAGCGGATCTGCTGGGGGGCGATCTTCCGGGCCGTGAGCATGGCTGCCAGCGCGGCTGGGTGGTCGGCGTTGTACAGGTGTCCGCGGGCTAGGTCCATGTAGTGGTGGCCGGCCCGTGCGCGGGGGAGCTTCGGCGAAATCACTACCTTCGCTCCTCGCTCTGCGGCGCCCGGACCGTCCTGCAACTCCACGGCAAGACCGACTCCCCATATCGCGGTGTTGGTCGGTCCGAACGCAAGCCGGTAGTCGTCACGGTCGCCGTCCAGTTGCCTGCTGGCATGCTGCGCGTCCGCGTGGTGTTCCCAGGTGCGGGCGGCGTCGCCGCGCCGCGCGCACGACAGGGCCGCCTGCAGGTTGAGGAACCCCCATACCGACCAGGTTTGCGGCCGGGGTGCCTGCAAGTCGGGCCCGAGGTCATCTATGGCGTCGATGAGGTGGCGGTGTGCCGCGTCGAACGCCCCGATCCCGGTAAGAGACCAGGCCCGAACCCCTCGCGAGACGGCGACGGCCAGCGTGTCATCGGACTCCACGGCGGCGCGCTCTTCGAGGTTGACCGCGAGCGCGCCGAGGTCGGTGTAGCCGAGGTCGTAGGC
The DNA here is from genome assembly GCA_963713245.1 of uncultured Actinomycetota bacterium. GTDB lineage: Bacteria > Actinomycetota > Actinomycetes > Mycobacteriales > Jatrophihabitantaceae > CAVQKZ01. The sequence continues at coordinate 1,269,344 of CAVQKZ010000005.1, read as the reverse complement.
GAACCGTTTGGCGTTGTCGTATGTCTCTGCCGTCATCCACATCGCCCGGGCGCGTTGCCGTCCTGTCGTGGTGAACGAGGCTCGCCGCAGATCCGCCAGGAGGCCGGGGAGCACGGTTCCGAGCCGGAAGTACTGAACGCCGTGCACGAGCTCTGAGCACTCGGCCACGCGGGCGGCAAGCTCACTCAGCGGGGGTGTGGAGGTTGCCTCGTCTGTGTCCGGAGGCAGCCCGTAGAGCGACATCTCCCGGCGCAGCTCTGGCACGAGTTCGTGGATCGCGTCTTGCTTGCGGCTACCGGAAAAGTAGGGCTGTCCGGTGAGCTTGGTGCGTTCCACACCAAGGGCGGACGCGACACTCGATACGAGCGCCGTCGTGGGGGGCCGGCCGCCCTGCTCCACCTTGCGGAGCAGGCTCAGCGAGACGTGGGCTTTGTCAGCTAGTTGCTGCTGGGTGAGCCCGCGCAGCTTCCGCTCCGTGGCGATGCGTGCGCCGATCCGCTCGTCCTCGCGCATGCCTCCACGGTATGCCTCAATCCGGGCAAGTGACACATCACCGTGTCACTTGCGGAACGTGACCGGTTGAACACTCAGAGTCATGTCCCCGTCCAAGCGTCGCGCACACGGAGCCGCTCGGGCGGGTGACGACGGCGCGGCGCCCGGTAGCCGGTTGCGCCGCGCCGTCACCTACTTGCGGCACCGCCCACGTCGAGAGCGGGTCTCCGACGTCGAGGTGATCGCCCGGCGGCTCGCTGAGGAACGCGATCAGCGCCGGCAGGAACCCTGGCGCGCCTGGTGATCGAAGCGATCCCGGATGCGGTAGCCGAGCACGTCTGGGCACGGCACCGGTCGGGCGAATCCCGCGAACAGATCTCGCTGTGGCGAGGGTCGAACTGGGTGGGTGGTCCGATCGGATGACCTCTGTCCGCCGAAAGACACAACCTCCGGATGAGGTGCCGAGGCGGGTCGGCTTCCTAGCCTGGAACGGTAGCTCGACTGACGGAGGACATGTGATCAAGGCCGATAATCTGACCAAGCGTTACGGGGACAAGCTGGCCGTCGATGGCTTGACGTTTACCGTGCAGACCGGGCGTTGTCACCGGCTTTCTCGGCCCCAACGGCGCCGGCAAGTCCACGACGATGCGGATGATCCTGGGGCTGGACCGTCCCACATCCGGGTCGGTCACCGTGAACGGGAAGCCGTTCGCCGAGCACGACCGTCCGCTGGCTGAGGTCGGCGCGCTACTGGAAGCCCGGGCGGTGCACACCGGCCGTTCGGCCCGCAACCATCTGCTGGCGATGGCGGCCACGGCCGGGATCGGGGTGAAGCGGGTCGATGAGGTGATCGGCATGGTCGGACTCGGCGACGTCGCCGGCTCGCCGCGCCGGCGCGTTCTCTCTGGGCATGGGGCAGCGGCTGGGGATCGCGTCGGCGTTGCTGGCCGATCCGCAGACGCTGATCCTCGACGAGCCGGTCAACGGGCTGGACCCGGACGGCGTGCGATGGATCCGCAACCTGCTCAAGGGGCTGGCCGAGGAAGGGCCGCACAGTGTTCCTGTCCTCGCACCTGATGAGCGAGATGGCGCTGACCGCCGACCACGTCATCGTGGTCGGGCGAGGGCCGGTTGCTGCGGGACCAGTCGATGGCGGACTTCATCGCCGGGGCGTCTTCGGACGTCGTCCGGGTCCGTTCACCCCAGGCCGATCGGCTCGCTGAGTCCTGCTCGCCGCTGCCGGGTGACCGTGCGCAACGTCGCCGAGCAGACGCTGGAGGTGCAGGGCCTGACCAGCGACCAGATCGGGGTGACCGCGGCCGGCGCCGGCTCACCCTGTGGGAGCTGCCACCCAGGCCGCCTCGCTGGAAGAGGCGTACATGGCCCTGACCGACGACTCGATCGACTACCGATCCACCCTCGAGGACACGAAGGACGCCGCATGAGCACCGCCACCACCATCGATGCCACCCCCGCCCGCCCGACGACCCGGGACCGGGTCGAGAGCCAGCCGGTCACCCTGCGCCGCGCGGTGAAGGCGGAATGGATCAAGTTCCGCAGTCTGCGCTCGAGCTGGGCGATGCTGGGCGCGGCCGTGCTCGGCATGCTGGTCATCGGGCTGGTCGTCGCCTACAACACCCGCCACCTCACCGCGAATCAAGACGCCAACGACCTGGCCCCTCGGCGACCCTGCAGGGCTACTACCTGGGGCAGCTGCTGATCGGCGCGCTGGGCGTGCTGTTCGTGTCCAGTGAGTTCAGCACGGGCATGATCCGCTCGACGTTCGCCGCGGTCCCCAAGCGGCTCCCGGTGCTGTGGGCGAAACTGGTGGTGTTCTTCGTCGATCACCGCGGTGGCGATGATCCCGATCACCGTCGTCACCTTCCTCGCCTCGCAAGCGCTGATCGGCCACTACCGCACCGGGTTCTCCCTGTCCGATCCGGGGGTGTGGCGGGTCGTGCTCGGCACCGGCCTGTATCTGACGCTGGTCGGTGTCGATCGGGGGAATGATCGGCTGGATCGTGCGGTCGACTCCCGGCGCGCTGGTCAGCTACTTCGCCCTCATCCTCGTCCTCCCGGTGTTCGGGCAGCTGTTCGGATCAGCGGGCAAGCACGTCGCGCAGTTCCTGCCGTCGCAGGCCGGAGAGGCGTTCGTCACGTCCTCAGCCCGAGTCGCCGCACCTGTCGCCGAGGGCCGGCGCTGGCTCGTGCTGCTGGCCTGGGTCGCCGCTGGCATCGCTCGTCGCCGCTAGTCTCGTTGCGCCGCCGCGACGCCTGACCTGAGCACGACCTGAGACGCTAGACATGTTCGCCGGCCGCATCCACGCCCGGCCGGTAGTACGTCCGCTTCTGCGCGGACGTGCTGCTGGCTCTCGGCGTTGCCGTGGCCGTTGTCCTGGCCGACACGTTCGGCCGCGACCACCGCAGCGCCGCCGCGCCGTATCTGGGATGTGGTGCTGGCCGCGCCGCTGGCCCTGCGCCGCCGCGCCCCGGCCACGGCCGCGGCGCCTGATCGCAGCGATCTGCTTCGCGCAGTGGCTGGCCGGCGTACTGGCCGAGCGGCGATCTGGTCGTGCTGATCATGCTGTACTCGCTGGGCGCCTGGGAGCGACGCCGCTGGCTGCTCGCGGCAGCCCTCGTCGTGGCCGAGACCGGCGTGCGTCATGGCCGTCGTGCGATGGGCACCGCCGCACGCACCAGTGGCTGTCCGGCCTGATGGCCACCGGCACCGTCACCGCCGCCTTGGTCGTCGGTCTGTACGTCCGCACCCGGCGGGCCTACCTGGCCTCGATGATCGAGCGGGCCGAGACCGCCGAACGCGACCGCGACCGCCAGGCCCAGATCGCCGTGGCGGACGAGCGCACCCGGATGGCCCGCGAGATGCACGACGTCATCGCCCACAGCCTGGCGGTCATGATCACCCTCAACGACGCCGCCGTCGCGGTCGACCGCCGCAGGGACGGTCCGCGACACCGTCACCCAGGCCTCCGAAGTCGGCCGTCAAGCGCTGGCCGAGATGCAGCGGATGCTCGGGGTACTGCGCAGCGCCGAGACCGGCCGAGCTGATGCCCCAGCCCGGCACCGCGCAGCTGACCGACCTGATCGCGATCGTCAGATCGGCTGGCCTGTCGGTGGAACTGGCCGTCTCCGGCGACCCGGCCGAACTGGCACCGACCACCCAGCTCGCGATCTACCGGATCGTCCAGGAGAGCCTCACCAACGTGCTCAAACATGCCCGCAACGTCAGCGCGGGTGGTCGTGACGATCACCTACCGCGAGGATCGCGTCCGCGTTCAGATCACCAACGACGGCGAACCCGGCGCGCCGCAGAAAGGTCGCATCGCCTGGACATGGATTGGCGGGCATGCGGGAACGGTCGGCCCTCTACGGCGGGCGAGTTCCAGCGCCGGCCCGATCGGCGGCGGCGGCTGGCAGGTCCTCGCCGACCTGACGGTCGTCAGCGACCGGCGGTCGTCGCATGACCATCCGGGTGCTGCTGGCCGACGACCAGGCCCTGCTTCGCCACGGCTTCAAGATGATCATCGACGCGCAGCCCGACATGGAAATGGTCGGAGAGGCGGGCGACGGGGCACAAGCCATCGCCCAGGCGGCCGCGCTGCAGCCCGGACGTCGTCCTGATGGACATCCGGATGCCGGGAACGGACGGGATCGAAGCCACCCGCCGCATCGCCGCCCAACAGCCCGACGTGAAAGTGCTGATCCTGACCACCTTCGATCTCGACGAGTACGCCTTCAACGGGCTGCGCGCCGGCGCCAGCGGCTTCCTGCTCAAGAACGTCCGGACCGAGGAACTGCTCGCGGGCATCCGCGCGGTGGCCGTCGGCGACGCCGTACTGGCTCCCAGCACGACCCGCCGTCTGCTCGACACCTACGCCAGCACCTTCCAAGCCGCCGAAAAGCGGCGCTCCCACCGCACGATGTCCTCGCGCCGTTGACCCAACGCGAACGGCAGGTGTTCACTGAAATGGCGGCCGGCCGCACCAATCAGGAAATCGCCGACCGATTCACTCTCTCGGAAACCACGGTCAAGACCCACGTCGCCCGAGTCCTCGCGAAACTCGACCTCCGCGACCGGGTCCAGGCCGTCATCTTCGCCTACGAGAACGGACTCTCGAAACCAACCATTTAGGCCGCAGTTGGGCGCAGCCCGAACCCACCCGCGGTCTCGCGGGCGGCGGCGACGCGGTCGTGGTGGTCGAGGACGAGGTGTTCAGACCCCGTGGTTTGCGTCGAGGAGAGTCTGCTCGATCGCATCGGCGCCGGCGGTTGCGTTTCCGGCCCGCGCGAAGCCGTCGGCGACGTTGCGGGCACCGTCGGCGCAGGAGGTGGCCGCTGTGACTGCGTCGCGAAATGCTCCGGCGCTGTCGCGGGCCTTGAGCTTGCGCCGCGGCAGTCGGACGCCGGCGCCGGCATGTTGGACTCGGCGGGCGACTTCGAGTTGATCGCGTCCGAACGGTACGACGCAGACCGGAACACCGTGCGCGATCGCCTTCTGGGTTGCCCCCATTCCGCCGTGGGTGACGGCGCAGACCGCGCGTTGCAGGATCGCGCTGTGCGGGAGGAATTGGTCCAGGTGGGCGTTGGCGGGCGCCGTGAACGTGTCGACGGCTTGGGCCGGGACGGTGGCTACGACCTCCACCGGTTCGTCGGCCAGCGCCGCCAAGGCGACCTGGACCAGTCGACCGTCGTCCTGGAATTCCGACGATGTGGTCACCAGCACGATGGGCCGGTCGATCTCGTCCAGCCAGGCCGGCGGCGCGATGGGCGGTTCCCAGACACACGGGCCGATCAATCGGACCGACGACGGCCAGTCGGAGTGCGGGTACTCGAACGGCTCGGCCGTCATCGACAGCAGCAGCGGTGCGATGGTGACGATGTCGGTGACACCCGACAGCGCTCCCAGCCCTTCGCCGGCGCGGACGGCGTTCACCTGAGGAAGGATGATCCGCTCGAACGCTCCGGTGATGAGCGGGCTGAGGGTGCGGTCGCGGAGGTGACCGAGCCGGCCGCGCGCGGGCGCCAACCCGGGCCCGAACGGTGGCGCATCGCGAGAGGGCAGCGGCAGCGGGTAGGAACACCACCGCCCCCAGGCAAGGCCGGACCGTTCGGCGACCGCCGCCGCCCCCCAGCAGTTGAAGTCGACCAGCACCACGTCCGGTGACTCCTGCTCCAGCGCAGCACTCAGATCCGCCCGCTCGAACAGGGCCCGGCGTCCGAACACCCGCAGCGAGCGCTTGATCGCCGTGCTCGGATTGCGGGCCTGGTAGTCGTCGTGCGTGATCGCCTCGATCTGCGGCGCGATGGCGGCCGCGTCGAAGCCCAGCGTCAGCATCGTCGGCACCGCCGAGGACAGGGTCCGCACGACGATCTCGTGACCCCGGGCCCGCAACTCGGTCAGGACGGGCACGATCGGGTAGAGATCGCCACGCGACGGCGAGGTGTAGGCCAGTACGCGTGCCATTTCAGGCTCCTGACGTCAACGGCTCGAGCAGCTCGAGCAACGCAAGCTCGACCTGTTTGCGGGACAGCTTTCGGTCGCGGCGCAGGACCTTCCAGGTCGCGACGTCGCACACCGCCATCAACTGCGCGAGGCGGCGGTCCCGCGCCACGCCGCGCAGCGGGGCCAACGTCGCCGCGAACACGCGCTCGCACCACGCCTCGTGCAGCCGCCGGCCGTTCGCCGCGACCTCGGCGACGAACGATCGTTGTTGCTCGACCGCGACCATTCGCACAACACCGTCGCCCAGCACCTCGTAGTGGTCCACCAGGACCGCCACCGCGGCGGCGATGTCGCCCGCGGGGGCCTCGCTGCGCTGCTCGGCCACTCGGCCGGCCGCGCGGGCGAACGCCGCCGCCTCGACACCGGCGCGCCCCCCGAAACGACGAATCACCGTTTGCACGGAAACTCCGGCGGCGTTCGCGATCGCCGCAAGCGTCGGCTCCCGGCCCGGCTCCGCCCAGAACAACCGCTCAACCTCGTCAAGGATCCGATCCGCCGTCGCCGCGGCCGCCTCTGCGCGCGCACGCATCTCGTACGGGCGCATTTTCATGTCAATAGTATTAACATGAAATCTGGTAGACCGGAAGCTGCAGCCACGAAACACCTCGTATCGCCCACCGCGTCAATGCGACTGCCAACCGAGGTCGGCACGGTCCCTATGCTCACGCCATGGCGGTCGGAACCAGCGGGATTCGGCAACAGAGCATCTGGGCCAGCGTCGTGAGCGCCGACGCACCCGCCCTGCGCGAGTGGCTGCTCGCGATCGGGTTCACCGAGGACCTGCTGATCCCCGGCGACGATGACGGCTCGATCCACCACTGTCAGCTCGACTGGCCCGAAGGCGGTCGAGTCCTGCTCTCCAGCACCGACGAGCGTCCGACCCCGTGTCGGCCGGGAACGAACTCGCTGCACGTCGTGACGGCCGATCCCGACGCGGTGATGGCCCGTGCTCGCGCTCTCGACGCAACCATCGTGCACGAACTCACCGATCAGACCGACTACCCTTCGCGCGATTTCACCGTGGCCGACCCCGATGGCAACCACTGGACGTTCGCCACTTTCGCGGGCTAGCTCCAACTGCCGGCGCGCCAGTGCCGCAAGCGGGTTGACGGCACTGCTCCATCGGTCGTAGCTTCTATTCGCCATGACTTATCAAGACCAGGAAGGCTGGGCCATCCTCGCCGACCGCACGCGGCGCGCCATTCTGCTTGAGCTCGCCGGAGGCGAACGCACGGTCGGCGAGCTGACCGATGTTCTGCCGGTCTCGCAGCCTGCCGTCTCCCAACACCTGAAGGTCCTGAAGCACGTAGGGCTGGTCAGCGACCGCGCCGAGGGAACCAAGCGCATCTACCGGCTGAACGAGGCCGGAGTCAGCGCGCTGCGAGACCAGCTCGACATGTTCTGGAAGCGAACCATCTCCGGGTTCGAGAAGCTGATGGAGGAGGACCGATGACCGAAGCACCCTTGGTTCGTCACGAGGTGGTTGTGCCCGGCACCCCCGAACAGGCCTTCGCCGCGTTCACCGAACGCATGGGCGAGATCAAGCCGAAGGAGCACAACCTGCTGGCCTCGCCGATCGTCTCCACCACGGTCGAGCCGCGCGTCGGCGGCCACATCGTCGACCGGGGCGAGGACGGAAGTGAGTGTCGGTGGGCGCGAGTCCTCGCCTTCGACCGGCCGGACCGGTTGGTGTTCAGCTGGGACATCGGCCCGACCTGGCAGCTGGAGTCCGACCCTGACAACGCCAGTGAAGTAGAAGTCCGGTTCATCGCCGACGGCCCGGACCGCACCCGAGTCGAGCTGGAACACCGCCACCTCGATCGGCACGGACCGGGTTGGCCCGCCGTCCGCGACGGAGTTGACGACGAGCAGGGCTGGCCGCTGTACCTGGCCCGATTCGCAGCCCTACTGGACGAGGCAGCCTGATGACCACGGTCGTGATCGAGGTCAGTCGTCCAGCAGATGAGGTGTTCGCCTACGCCACCGACCCGACCAAGTTCGCCGAGTGGCAAGACGGTGTCGTCAGCGGGTCGATGGAAGCGCAGGGTCGGCCGGCGCTCGGCGACCTGTGCCGCACGACCCGCCGCATCGGCGGCGCCGAACGTCCATCGACCTCCAAGGTCGTGCGCTTCGAACCGCCCCACGCCTGGTCCGTGCGCGGGATCGATGGCCCGGTCCGGGCTCGCGTCGACCTCGACGTCGAAGCGCTCGCCCACGACAAGTCCCGAGTCACGATCGCCGTGGACTTCGACGGACACGGCGTCGGCAAGGTGCTGGTACCTCTCATAGTGCGCCGCCAAGCCCGCGCCGAGATGCCCGCCAACATCGCCCGTCTCAAGGCACGCATCGAAGCGAGACCTCAGCTTGGGTGATGAGAGCGACGTCGTGGGGCAAATGCACTGGCCGCGGCTTGCCCAGACCGTCGTACTCGCCGTCAGCCTGCGGTTCATGACCCAGATGGTCGAATCGAGCCGTAGCGTCTCACCCACGGGCTTCGAGATCGGTGCCCCGGCCGAGAGGGGACGTCCGTGCCTCCTCCAGGGCAACGCTTCTACGCCGTCGAGATGTTTGTCGTGCTCCCGATCTTCCTCGGCTTCTGTGCGCTCATGGCCCAGGTCGAGCTGCCCTATCCGCCGGGCCGGCCCGTCGGGATCGCTGCGGTGCTCTTCGGCGTTGTCCTCGTTGCGTACGGCGTGAGGGCCTACTACGTCGCTGCGATTGCCCCGGACGGCACTCTCACCTTCACCGCGCTGACCCGGCACACCAGTACCTCCGTGGCCGAGGTCTCCCGCATCGAAAAGCGCGCCGGCGGGCGCGGCGGCGCGTCGTGGTTGTTCTCCTTCAACGGCACCCGCGCTGTGGTCGATGGCCTGGGAGGACGAGCACTGGCACGAAGCATCGTTGCTCATTACCCGGAAATTCCGCATCCACCCCGGCTATGAGCGCTGCACGACGCGGGTGGCGGGGTCAACGCCAGTCGGCCGCCATGTCCAGCACGGCTGCGGCTACGGCGTCCGGGTCGGTCAGCATGTGGAGGTGGCTGCCGGGGCGGCGGGCGGTCGGCCAGCCCCGCGCCGCCGCCTGGGCGGCTGCCTTGTCGTAGGGCTCACCGAACCAGAGGTAGGCGGCCGGCGGCGCGGCCCAGTCCTGCGGCACGGGCGGCAGATGGTCGTAGTAGGCCAGCGGCATTCGCGGTTGCTCGGCTTCCACCTCACTGCGGACCTGCGCATCCGGGAACAGTGCGGCCACGTCGGGCTCGTCCCACCACTCCGTCCACGGAGGCAGCAGGCCGTCGACGCCAGCGAGCCGGCGAAGAAAGTCGGGGGTCATATGGTGGCCGGCACCGGGCATCGCGGCGTCGACGAACACGACACCGCGAACCTGGTCACCGAGCGCCTCGACCACGGCTGGCACGTAAAGTCCCGCGTTGCTGTGCGGGACGAGGACGACGGGTTCGTCCGCCGCCGCCCGGACGATCGACTCGACCCCTGCGGGCCAGTACGGCGGCGGGCTCTGTGCGACGGCCAGCAAGCTCGGTACGTGCGCGCGTCGCCCGTTGCCCTCCAGGGCGCGTGCGGTCGACGCCCAGGTCGCCGGACCGAGAAACGGACTGTGCATCAGGATCACCGACGGCTCCATCCGGCCAGCATGCCGCGGTCGACCTCGGCCTTGCGTCCGGGGCGGTCAGGGTGCAATCGAGCGCGCGTGCGGGCATCGTGGACGCTGCGCCGCTTGGCGCCGAGTGAGGAGATCATGATGCGTGCTGACATCGTCCCGGGTGGCACCTTCCCCGACTATGCCCTGCCCGATCACACCGAAACGGTCCGCTCGCTCGGCGAGCTCCAGGGCCGCGACCCACTGGTCCTGCTGCTCTCGCGCGGGCACTACTGCCCGAAGGAACACCAGCAGCACCTCGACCTGGCCGCGTTCTGGTCGAAGGTCGCGGTGGCCTACACCCAGATCGTGACGATCTCGACCGACGAGCACCACACGCTGCAGGAGTTCCGGGCATCAGTCGGCGCCCAGTGGCCGTTCCTGTCCGACCCGGGCCGGACGGTGCAGCGCGACCTCGACATCCAGGAATACACCGACCCCGAGCACGACCCGATGATCCCGCACACGATCGTGCTCAAGCCGGGCCTGATCGTGCACAGCGTCTACAACGGCTACTGGTTCTGGGGTCGCCCGTCGGTCGACGACCTGTGGCGTGACCTGCGCGCGGCGACGAGCGAGGTCCGCCCGGACTGGGATCTGGCCGCGCCCGGGCTGCGCGAAGCGTGGGCCGCGGGCGACCGGTCACACTTCCACGGCTGGGACCGGTCCGCGCCGGTCAGTTCTCCAGCAGGAGGTAGCTCGGGGTGAACGTGTTGTTGGCGCTGGAGATGGCGAAGATCCGGTAATCGGTGTGAGACGGGTACCCGAACGCCCATGTGCCGTTGGCCTGGACGTTCGCCGTTCGCGTCATGAAGTCATCGGCCGGCGTGCCCTTGGCGTGCAGATGGAACTTGACGATCGTGTGCGGAATCGACAGTCCGGTCAGGTGGTAGCCCTCGTCGCGGGTCGCGCTGCGCGTCCGCGGTCCGTCGATCTGCACCGGGACCTGGGTCAGGTTGGTGCCCGACTTCTGGCCGTCGAGCTCGGCGTAGTAGCGGTAGTCGTCGTTGGCCACGTAGCTCGTGCTGAAGCTCCCGTCCCCAGCGACGAGCAGGCTGCGACGCATGGTGTAGCCGGGAATCCCTCGCTTGTGGAACCAGATCTCGACGGTCACGCCGGACGCGGCCGAGCCGGTGATCCCGACCGTGCTGCCGGATGTGGCCAACCCCAGTTGCGGGCCGTTCAGGACAGGTGCCCCATCGGCCCTGGCCGTTCCGGTGCCGGCGACGAGTGCGGCTGAGACGAGCGCTGTCACCGTGAGTGATGCTGCTAGGCGTGAGAGTTTCATCTGGCGTACCTACTTCCTCACGTGGGCCGCAATGGCGCCGGTTCCCGTAGTGCCTGTCTACTCACCTGACGTATCCCGGTCACTCTCTGTGGCGGATTCAGTCACAGATTGGTCTCGTCGGTCCCTGGTCGACCGCTCCCATGGAGGGGACCAGCGAGATCCGCTGGCCCCCTCCGACTGAGCTGGCACCGGTCAGCTGTGGTCCTGTAGGAGGTAGCTCGGGGTGAACGTGTTGTTGGCACCGGAGATTGCGAACACCCGGTAGTCGGTGTTCGACGCGATCCCGAAGGACCAGGTGCCGTCGGAGCGGACGTTCGCGGTCCGCACCATGTTGTAGACGCCCGGCGCGGTGCCCTTGGAGTGCAGGTGGAACTTGACCAAGGTGTTCGGAATTGCCTGCCCGGTCAGGTGGTAGCCCGCGTCGCGGACTGCCGTTTGCCTCGCCGGTCCGTTGATGTGCACCGGGATCTGGGTCAGGTGGTTGCTCGACTTGGCCGCGCCGACCTGGGCGAAGTAGCGGTAGTCGTCGTTGGCCACGTAACTGGTGCTGAAGGTCCCGTCCGCACCGACGATCAGGCTGCGGCGCTTGGTATAGACCTGCGGGTCGTAGCGCGGGGTCCGCTTGTGGAACCAGATCTCGACCGTCGAGCCGACCGGAGCCGTACCGCTGATGGTGACGGTGGTGCCGACGGTGGCGAGCCCCTGTGCCGGTCCGTTCAGCACGGGCCCGGTCGCGGCGGTGGCCACGCCCGTGCCGGCGACGAGTGCGGCGCAGGCCAGCCCCGTCACCGTCAGAGCTGCGGCGATGCGTGAGAGTTTCATCGGCGTACCTGCTTCTGTGCGGACCGCTGTACGCGGCTGTTCGGATGTGCTCGTCTAAGTACTGACGCCGGTCGGTCACTCTGTGTGGCAGGTTTCACGTCACGGATCGGTCTCGCCCGCCGAGTTGACGTCCGGTCCGCGGCCGTAGGGCGCGGCGCTATGGTGTGCCGAACCCCGCGGCGCGGGACTGCGGGACCCCCATCCGGACGGAGTCGAGACCTCGTTGCGCGACGAGCACGACACGGCCGTGACGCTCCGTCAGGCCCGCCTGGCCGGTGTGGTGGCCGTGCTGCTCTTCGTCGCCGTCCGGCTGATCCGGCTCGGCAGTGCCGGTGCGTTCCCGCTGGCCGGCGGGCCGAACGTCGGTCCGGGCACACCGGCCGGACTGGTGCTGCACCCGACCGGCTACGACGGCCAGTTCGTGTACCGGCTGGCCCTCGACCCGTTCACCCGGCTGCGGACGGCGCACGGCATCACCCTGGATTTGCCCAGCTACCGGCAGCAACGGATCATGACGCCGCTGCTGGCCCATCTGCTGGCCGAGCTACCGGTGATCACGGTGGCGGTGGCGTTGATCGTCGTCAACGTCGTGGCCGTCGCCGTCGCGGTCTGGTTCGGCACCGCCCTGGCCCGGGACTTCGGCCGGGCCCCGCTGCTCGGCCTGGTCGCGGCCATCCCGGTCTGCATGGCGATCTCCGTCGGCCGCGACCTGACCGAGCCGGTGGCGTGGGCTGCCGCGCTGGCCGGGATCTACTTCGTCCGCCGCGGGCGCTGGGTGCCGGCCGCGCTCGTGTTCACCGTCGCCGTGCTGGCCCGGGAGACGACCCTGGTGATCGTCGTCGGGCTGGCCCTCGGCGAGGCCTGGGCCCTGGCCCGGCGCCGGCCGGCGGCGAGCTGGCGGGCCGGTTGGCTGGTGCTGCCCGTCGCGGTCGCCGTCGGCTGGCAGCTGTGGCTGTGGCACGTGTGGGGGAACGTGCCCGTCCGCACCGGGCAGGGCGAGAACGCCTCGTCCCATCCGGTGGTGGGCGTGCTCCACTCGGTGTTCTGGGGCGTGGCCGGGCAACACTCCACCGGCTTGGGCATCGGCCTGGCCGAGGTGGTCGAACGGCTCGTGCTGCTCCTGCTCATGGTCGCGGCCGGCTGGCAGATCTTCCGGCGACGGACCGCGGCCACCCCGGGGGAGAGCTGCGCCTGGGTACTGGCCGTGTTGCTCGCATTCTCGCTGCGGGCCTGGCACACCGACGTCGCCTTCCTACGCGCGACCCTGGAGTCCTGGGCCATGTCCGTGATCGTGCTGCTGCAGGCCCGCAGCGGCGCGCGCTACCCGCTGGCCGCGGCCGCCGCCGTCACCCTCGGCGTCGGGGCCATGTACGTGTACCTGACCTGACCTGACCTACTTGGCCGGCAGCGACCGGGCATAGCCGATGCCGTCGTCGACCCAGCGCCGCAGTTCGTCGTCGGAGTCGAGGGCCTCGGTGCCGACGCGCAGCCAGCCGTCCACCGGCCGACCGCGCATCTCGAACGGCTCGACGTGCCGGGCCTTGAGCAGGTCGGGCGTCCGGGCCGGATCGACCCGGAGCATCAGCCCGCCCTTGCTGCTGACGCTGACCGACATGTGGCCGTTGATCAGGAAGGCCAGGCCGCCGAACATGCGCTTCTCGGTCAGCCCGTCCTCGTCCTGGACCAGCTCCCGGACCCGGTTCGCGAGCTCCTCGTCGTATGCCATGGCCCGAGTATGGGGCCGGTCACTGACGTCGTGCGTTGCGCCTGACCCGCCCTGGGGCAGACTCGGCCCATGACCCCGTCGCTGCGGTACTACGGCGTGCGCAGCGCGGACGGCACCAAGCTGCAGGCCTGGACCAACGATGCCGCCGGGCCGACGGTGCTGCTGTGCAACGGTCTGGGCACCAACCCGCACGCCTGGCCGGCGCTGCTGGACCGCGAGTGCGGCGTGCACATCGTGTCCTGGAACCACCGGGGGGTCGGCGGGTCCGAGCGCCCGCGCGACATCACCCGGGTCGGTATCGACGCCTTCGTCGAGGACGCGCTGGCCGTGCTCGACGACGCCGGCGTGCAGTCCGGGCCGGTGCTGGGCTGGTCGATCGGCGTCAACACCGCGTTCGAACTGGCCGTGCAGCATCCCGATCGGGTCAGCGCCATCTTCGCCGTCGCCGGCGTGCCCGGGGCGACGTTCGCGTCCGTGGGCGCGCCGCTGTTCATCCCGAGGTTCGCCCGCCGCCCGGTGGCCCGCGCGGTCATGCGGGCGCTGGGCCGCCTCGGCCCCACGCTCAACCCGCTCACGGCCCGCATCACGATGGGGCCGGCGGCCACGTTCGTGCTCCAGCGCAGCGGGCTGATGCTGCCCGGCGCCGACCCGGAAGTGCTGCGCGAGGCCGTGACGACCTACCTGGACACCCCGATCGAGTGGGGCATGCACCTGGCCCGCGGCGCCGACCAGCACGCCCGCATGTCACTGAGCCAGATCAGGATCCCGACGACGTTCATCGCCGGCAAGCGCGACCTGCTGGCCTCGGCCCAGGACATGAAGACGGCGGCCGAGCGCATCCCGGACGCGCAGTACATCGAGTTGCCCGGCTCGCACTTCGTCCAGATGGAACGCCCGCAGGAGGTGCACGAGCAACTGCTGGCGTTCCTGGCCCGCGTCGGGGCCGAATAGCCGGCTACGCCGGTCCGGGCTCGTCGGCGAGTACGGCCCCACGCTTCTGCAGGACCTCGTCGGAGGGCGAGCCGTCGGGGGCCACGTCGATCGTCGTCTTCGGCCCGGTGAACCACTTCTTGGCCGACAGGTGCCAGCCGATCCAGAGCAGGAGCAGCGCGCCGCCGACGACGATCGGGCGTGTAGTTGACGTACTTCAGGCTCGACCAGCCGAAGCCCTTGTACCAGGGCGCGCCGAGCTGACGAGGTCGGCAGCAGCGCGATGAACGAGGTGACCGCGATCTCGGCCACGGCGACGACGCACATCCACTTGTACTTGCTGCCCGAGCGTCCAGCCGCCGGGCTTGAAGTTGTCGCCGGCCCGCCAGCGCAGGAAGATCGGGATGGCGAACGCGACGTAGAGCCCGACGACGCCGATCGACACGACGGCGAAGAACGCGACCGGGACCGGGGCGCCGTTGATGTCGACCTTGACCAGCGCCGGCGCGGTCAGGATCACCGCGACGACGGCCGAGACGATCGACGCCGTAGACCGGCACCCGGTTCGCGTTGAGCTTCGACCAGTACTGGCGCCGGGCACCGCGCCGTCGCGGCTGAACGCGAACAGCATGCGCGTCGTGCTCGTCATGCAGGCGACGGTGCAGAAGAACTGGCCGGCGGTCGAGATGAACAGCACCAGGCTGGCCCAGTTGACGGTCAGCGCCTGGCTGAAGATGACGGCGACGCCGCCGCCGCCGGCGGTGACGCCCTTCTCGTCCTGCACCGCGAACAGGAAGGCCAGCAGCAGGATCCAGCCGCCGATCGCCGAGTAGAAGATCGAGCGCCAGATGCCCTTGGCGGCCGAGTTGGCGGCGCTGTGGGTCTCCTCGGACAGGTGCGCCGACGCGTCGTAGCCGGTGATCGTGTACTGGGTCAGGATCACCGACAGCGGCAGCACGCCGAGGAAGAACGCCATGCCGCCGGTGTGGCCGCCGAAGAAGCCGGTGTTGTTGACGGTGTGGGTGAACACCGACGACGACGCTCGCGTGATGGCTCGGGCGCGAAGAGCAGGATCAGCACGACGAGCGCTGGCGCCGGCGACGTGCCACCACACCGAGATGTTGTTCAGCACCGCGAGCAGGTGGCTGGAGAAGATGTTCACCAGGGCGACGAGGACCAGCACGACGACGAAGATCGATGAAGACCCGGGTCAGGCTGTAGTGCGCGGCCCACGACTTGCTGTACGTGTCGAGGGTGAGGTCGAAGAACGTGGCGCAGCCGTAGGCGACCGACGCGTCGATGGCGAGCAGGCCGATCAGGTTGAGCCAGCCGGTGTAGTAGCCGGCCTTCGGCCCGCCGAGCTTCGACGCCCACCAGTAGATGCCGCCCGAGGTCGGGAAGGCCGACACCAGTTCGGACATGCAGAGGCCGATGACCAGGATGAAGACCGACGACGATCGGCCAGCCCCAGGCGATCGCCGCCGGGCCGCCGTTGTTCCAGCCCACGCCGAACGTGGTGAAGCAGCCGGCCAGGATCGAGATGATCGAGAACGAGATCGCGAAGTTGGAGAAGCCGGACCAGGAGCGGTTCAGCTCCTGCTTGTAGCCCAGTTCGGCGAGTCGCTGCTCGTCGGCGTCGAGAATCACGGTGTCGGTCACTGCGTTGCTCCCTCGTGATCAGTTCGGCTGCTGAACGTCGTCGATCAGTTGGGAAAACTCCGGGCCGTCGAACTCGGCGACGGCCCGCTCGTACTTCTCCATGCCCCACGACCAGAAGTCGAAGTCGACCTCGCTGACCGCGTCCTGGATCGAGGCCCACAGCGTCCAGCCGTACTTCGACATCAGCGCGAGCAGCCGGGCCCGGGCCAGCTTGGCGCGGCGGACCGGTGGCCGTAGTAGGCGCCGACCAGTTCCGTCGAGCCGCTCGACGGTCGAGGTCGGCCTCGCTCCAGATGTTGCCGAGCTCGAAGCAGGGGTCGTTGTTGCCGGCGTACTCGTAGTCGATGAACCAGATCCGGTCGCCGTCGTCCATGATGTTGGCCGCCAGCAGGTCGTTGTGGCACGGCACGGTGCGCCTCGTCGCCGGACCGCGCAGCGCGGCGCGGATCGCGCTCGACCTGCGGCATGAAGTCGAGGTAGCGCGGCGGCAGCCGGAAGCCGCGCGCCAGGACGATCGTCGAGGTAGCTGCCGCTGGATCGCGAACATGTCGAAGTCGTTGACGAACCGCGGGCCGGCGTGCAGCCGGCGGCACGTCGCCGCGACCCGGGCCAGCTGGCGCTGTCGTCGAGGTCGGCCGCGGTCGAAGGTCCGGCCGTCGATCCAGTCGACGACCGAGACGCCTTCGTCCGGGTCGCAGCGCGAGGACCGCCGGGCCGACCCCGGCGCGTGCGGCGGCGTCGCGCGTTGTGGCACTCGGCGACGCGGTCGATCGCGAGCAGCGTGCTCTTGCCGCGATGACAGCCGCGCCACGACCGTGGCGTCCCGACGGTCGGACGTGACCTTGTAGATGCGGTTGGTCAGCCCGCCGGGCAGCGGCGTCGATCTGCCGGGCGCCGTCGCGGAACTCGGGCAGCCGGTCCAGCGCGGCGTCGAGCACGTCGAGGACGTCGCGGGTCGGCGGGTCGGACGCGGTGACGTCGGCGGCAGCGCACGTCCGCTGAGCAGTCAACACGTCCTCCTCCCGATCGCACGATCGGTGGTCATCGCGTTGCGCAACGTGCTGCAGTGCGGTGTCGGGATGGTAGGCCCGGCGAGCCGTAACGGTCTAGTCCCCAGACCTTTTGTGCGCGGTCGTCCTTGTCGTGGCCAGTCGGCGGCGCAGCATGATGGGCAGCCGTGGCCGGCCGGCGCGACCTGTCCCTCGCTCGGCGCGGATCGTCGTCATCGGCGGCGGGGTGGGCGGCGCGAGCGTCGCCTACCACCTGGCCGAGCTCGGCGAGACCGACGTCGTCGCTGCTCGAGCGCGCCGAGCTGACCAGCGGGTCGACCTTCCACTCGGCCGGCCTGGTCGGGCAGCTGCGGGCCGACCCGACGCTGACCCGGATGAACATGTACTCGGTCGAGCTGTACCGCCGCCTGCAGCGACGGCGAGCACGCCGCTCGGCTGGACCGAGAGCGGCGGCATCAAGCTCGCGTCGAGCCCGCGAGCGGCTGGCAGGAGATCCGGCGCCAGATCAGCTGGGCGCGCACCTACGACCTGCCGCTGCACGAGATCTCGCCGGCCGAGGCGCAGGAGCTGTTCCCGCTGATCGACACCGACGGCGTGGTCGGCGCGGCCTACCTGGCCTCCGACGGCTACCTCGACCCGTCGCAGCTGTGTTACGCGCTGGCCGAACCTGGCCCGGGCGCGCCGGCGTGCGGATCGTCGAACGCACCCGCGTGCTCGGCATCGACGTGCGCGACGGGCGGGTGCGCGCGGTGCGCACCGACCGCGGCGACATCGACTGCGAGGTCGTCGTCAACTGCGGCGGCATGTTCGCCGCCGAGATCGGCCGGCTGGCCGGCGTGCGGGTGCCGATCGTGCCGATGTCGCACCAGTACCTGATCACCGAGCCGTTCCTGCCGCGCCGCGACACGCCGCTGCCGACGCTGCGCGATCCCGACCTGCTCGTCTACTTCCGCCAGGAGGTCGACGGCCTGGTGATGGGCGGCTACGAGCGCAACCCCGCGCCGTGGACGGCGACGCCGACACGCTACGACGCGATCCCGGCCGACTTCAACGGCAGGCTGCTGCCCGAGGACTGGGCGCGGATGGAGGAGATCGCGCAGAACTCCGCAGCGGCGGGTGCCGGCGATGGCCGACATCGGCGTCCGCAAGGTCATCAACGGCCCGGAGGCGTTCACCCCCGACAACGAGTTCTGCCTGGGCGAGACCGAGGTGGCCGGGCTGTTCGTCGCGGCCGGGTTCTGCGCGCACGGCATCGCCGGCGCCGGCGGCATCGGCCAGGTGATGGCCGAGTGGATCGTCGACGGCGAGCCGAGCTTCGACGTGTGGCACATGGACATCAACCGGTTCGGCCGCGCAGTACCGCTCGCCCGGCTACACGCTCGCGCGGACGGTCGAGAACTACCAGACCTACTACGACATCCCGTATCCCGGACTGCAGCGCAGCGCCGGGCCGGCCGCTGCGCATGTCGCCCGCGTACGGCTGGCACGCAGGCGCACGGCGCGCAGTTCGGCGAGAAGGCCGGCTGGGAACGCGTCGACTGGTACGAGCGCAACGCCGCGGGCGGCGACGAGTCGCTGCGGCCGGACGGCTGGGCCGGGCGGTACTGGTCGCCGGCGATCGCGCGCCGAGCACCTGCGGCACCCGGGCCGCGGCCGGGCTGTTCGACGAGTCGTCCTTCGCCAAGATCGAGGTCAGCGGACCCGACGCGGCCGACCTGCTGCGACTGGGTCTGCGACAACGACGTCGCCCGCGAGATCGGCGCGGTCACCTACACCCAGGCGCTCAACCGCCGCGGCGGCATCGAGGCCGACTTCACCGTCACCCGCACCGGCGGCGGACGTGTTCCTGATCGTCACCGGCACCGCGTTCGGCTCGCACGACCTGGCCTGGCTGCGCAAGCAGGCCCGGCGCCGCGACGCGCGACGTGCGCATCGCCGACGTCACCGGCCAGTTCGCCTGCTTCGCGCTGTGGGGCCCGCGCTCGCGCGAGATCCTGGCCGGGCTGACGCCGGCCGACCTGGGCAACGATGCGTTCCCGTTCATGACGGCGCAGGAGACTGACCGTCGCCGACGTGCCGGTGCGCGCGCTGCGCGTGACGTTCGTCGGCGAACTCGGCTGGGAGCTCTACGCGTCCAGCGAGTACGGCGCCGCGCTGTGGTCGGCGCGTGTGGGCCGCGGGCCGGGACGCCGGCCTGGTCGCCGGCGGCTACCGGGCGATCGAGAGCATGCGGCTGGAGAAGGGCTACCGGGTGTGGGGCAGCGACCTCACCGCCGAGACGAACCCGTACGAGGCCGGGCTCGGCTTCTGCGTGAAGCTCGACAAGCCCGGCGGCTTCGAGGGCCGCGACGCGCTGCGCGCGGTCAAGGCGCGACGGGCCGCGACGGCGGCTGCGGGCGCTCGTCCTCGACGATCCGCGCTGCGGTCGTGCTCGGCAGCGAGCCGGTGCGCGTCGGACGGACGGGTCGTCGGCCGGGTGACCTCCGGCGGGTTCGGCTACACGACCGGAGTCGTCGATCGCCTACGCCTACCTGCCGATCGAGCACGCGGCGCCGGCGACGGCCGTCGCGATCGACCTGTTCGGCGATTGGGTCGGCGGCGCGGTCGTGACCGCGAGCCGCTGTTCGATCCGACGGGCGACCGGGTCCACGGACGCTGACCAGCCGGCGGACCGTGATGGACCGGCCGACGTACCATTCGCCGATGGCGCCACCAGCCGGGTGCCGCCGCGGATCGGCCTGACGACCTATCGCGACGCCGGCCGCGTGGGGCGTGTGGAACGAGCCCGCCGACCTGCTGCCGGCCAGCCTACGCCGACGCCGTCGTCGGCGGCCGGCGGGGTGCCGCTGCTGCTGCCGCCCGTCGCCGGCGGCGACCCGGACGTCGCGGCCGGCGCCGTGCTCGACGGCCTGCACGGCCTGGTCCTGGCCGGCGGCGCCGACGTCGACCCGGCCCGCTACGGCGCCGCCCGCGACCCGCACACCGGCGCGCCCCGACCGGACCGCGACGCGTGGGAGATCGCGCTGGCGCCGAGCCGCGCTGGACCGCGGCCATGCCGGTGCTGGCCATCTGCCGCGGGCATGCAGGTGCTCAACGTCGCGCTGGGCGGCGATCTCGTGCAGCACCTGCCCGACGTGGTCGGCAACGACGCGCACTGCCCGATCGCTCGGCGAGCACGGCCGGCACGAGGTCGCACTCGCGGCCGGCAGCCGGGTCGGCCGCGCTGCTCGGCCCGCGCGCCGACGTCGCCACCTACCACCACCAGGCCGTCGACCGGCTCGGCGCCGGGCTCGTGGCCGACGGGCTGGGCCGCCGACGGCACGGTCGAGGCGGTCGAGCACGCGCGGCGCCGAGTGGGTCGTCGGCGTGCAGTGGCACCCGGAGGTGCACGACGGCGCGCGCGCTGTTCGCCGGCTTCGTCGCCGCCTGCGTCCAGCTACCGGGCCGGCGGGCCACGGTGACGGATGGGCGCCTGATGGCCGGCGGCAACGTCGAGGCGCTCTGGGCGCGGACGCGTCTTCTCGCCGGTCGCCGGTCCGCAACGCCGTTCGAGGTCACGGTCGAGCGGCTGGCCCAGAGCATCCGGCTCGGCGTGCTGGTCGACGGTGAGCGGCTGCCGCCCGAGCGCGAGCTGGCCGAGACGTTCGGCGTCAGCCGGGTGACCCTGCGCGAGGCGATCAAGGCGCTGCGCGACGTCGGCCTGGTCGAGTCGCGGCGCGGGCGCGGCGGCGGCACGTTCGTCGTCTCGCCGAAGGTGCAGCGCCCGCGGCCGGCCGACCAGATCAGCCGCTCGCTCGGGCACTCGCTCGACGACGCCCTCGACCTGCGCCGGGTGGTCGAGCCCGGCGCCGCCGCGCTGGCCGCGACCCGCACCCTGACCGCGGCCGACCGGGCCAGCCTGCACCGCTACCTCGACGAGGCCACCGACTGCGACGCCGGCCACCCGCCGGCTGGCCGACTCGCGCCTGCACCTGGCCGATCGCCGCGCTCGGCGGCAGCGCCTCGGTGACCGCGGTGGTCGCCGACGTGCAGATGCGCCTGGACGAGCTGCTGCGCGCCATCCCGGTGATCCCGGCCAACATCGCCCACTCCAACGTGCAGCACGCGGCGATCGTCGACGCGATCCTCGGCGGCCAGGCCGACCGGGCCCGCACCGAGATGGAGGAGCATGTCGACGGCACGGCCGCCCTGCTGCGCGGCTTCCTGAGCTGAGCACGGACGGCCTATCCGCGCGACCGCGCGAGAAGGTATGGTCGTCAAACCTTCACTGGAGAGGCGTCCGGTATGCCCGAACCGCCCTTGAGCCTCGAGGACCTTCGCGTGCGGGTGTCGGCCGACGACGATCGACACGGTCATCGTCGCCATCACCGACATGCAGGGCCGGCTGCAGGGCAAGCGGATCGACGCGACCCACTTCCTCGACGACGTGCTCGACCACGGCACCGAGGGCTGCAACTACCTGCTCGCCGTCGACGTCGAGATGAACACCGTCGACGGCTACGCGCATCTCGTCCTGGGAGCGCGGCTACGGCGACTTCGTGATGGCGCCCGACCTGGCCACCCTGCGGCGGTGCCGTGGCAGCCGGGCACGGCCATGCTGCTGGCCGACGTGCAGTGGCTCGACGGCGCGCCGGTGGTCGAATCGCCGCGGCAGATCCTGCAGCGCCAGCTCGACCGGCTCGCCGAGCGCGGCTGGATCGCCTACGTCGGCACCGAGCTCGAGTTCATCCTGTTCGACGACAGCTACGAGCAGGCCTGGGACAAGCACTACCCCGGCCTGACGCCGTCCAACCAGTACAACGTCGACTACTCCATCCTCGGCACCAGCCGGGTCGAGCCGCTGCTGCGCGCGATCCGGCTCGGCATGCGCGACGCCGGCATGCAGGTCGAGTCGGCCAAGGGCGAGTGCAACCCCGGCCAGCACGAGATCGCGTTCAAGTACACCGACGCGCTGACCACCTGCGACAACCACGTCATCTACAAGAACGGCGCCAAGGAGATCGCGGCGCAGCACGGCAGTCGCTGACGTTCATGGCGAAGTACAACGAGCGCGAGGGCAACTCCTGCCACATCCACCTGTCGCTGCGCACGCCGGACGGCGAGCCGGTCTTCGCCGGCGACGGCGCCGGACGGGGTGTCGCCGCTGTTCGAGCAGTTCGTCGCCGGCCAGCTGGCCGCGCTGCGCGAGCTGACCTACTTCCTCGCGCCCGAACATCAACTCCTACAAGCGGTATCCAGCTCGGCTCGTTCGCGCCGACCGCGGTGATGTGGGGCTTCGACAACCGCACCTGCGCGATCCGCGCGGTCGGGCACGGCGAGAGCCTGCGCTTCGAGAACCGGGTGCCGGGCGGCGACGTCAACCCCTACCTCGCGGTCGCGGCGATGATCGCGGCCGGCCTGCACGGCGTCGACAACGGTCTCGATCCTGGTGACGCCGTTCGGCGGCAACGCCTACGTCGGCCGACGCACCGCGGGTGCCGGCGACATTGCGCGAGGCGGCCGAGCTGTGGCAGTCCAGCGCCGTCGCCCGCGCCGCGTTCGGCGACGCCGTCGTCGACCACTACGCCAACACCGCCCGGGTCGAACTGGCCGCGTTCGACGCGGCCGTGACCGACTGGGAACGCGTCCGCAACTTCGAGCGGATGTGAGCGCGATGAGCGCTACCTACGACGTCATCAACCCGGCCACCGAGCAGGTCGTCACCACCGTCGACCTGCACGACGCGGCGCGACCGACGAGGCGATCGCCCGGTCGCGAGCGGCGTTCGCGTCGTGGCGGGCGCGTGGCACCGGGTGATCGCGCGCGGCTGCTGCGCCGCTTCGCCGAGGCCGTCGACGCCGATCTGGAGATCGCTGGCCCAGCTCGAGGTGACCAACTCCGGGCACACCGATCGGCAATGCGCGGTGGGAGGCGGGCAACGCCCGCGACGTGATCGCCTACTACTCCGGCGCGCCGGAACGCCTGATCGGCCAGCAGATCCCGGTCGCCGACGGCCTCGACGTGACCTTCCACGAACCGCTCGGCGTGGTCGGGGTGATCGTGCCGTGGAACTTCCCGATGCCGATCGCGTCGTGGGCGTTCGCGCCGGCGCTGGCGGCCGGCAACACCGTGGTGCTCAAGCCGGCCGAGCTGACGCCGCTGACCGCGATGCTGCTGGCCCGGCTGGCGCTGGACGCCGGCCTGCCGCCGGACGTGTTCCAGGTGCTGCCGGGCAAGGGCAGCGTCGTCGGGCAGCGCTTCGTCGACCACCCGGACGTGGCCAAGATCGTGTTCACCGGCTCGACCGAGGTCGGGCGGCAGGTGCTGGCCGGCTGCGCGCGCGCAGATCAAGCCGGTGACGCTCGAGCTCGGCGGCAAGAGCGCGAACGTGGTGTTCGCCGACGCCGACCTGGAGCAGGCCGCGGCCACCGCCCCGTACGCGGTGTTCGACAACGCCGGCCAGGACTGCTGCGCCCGCTCGCGGATCCTGGTCGAGCGCAGTGCCTACGACCGGTTCATGGAGCCTGTTCGAGACAGCAGTGCAGGGCGTGGTCGTCACCGACCCGACCCGGCCGAGAGGCCGAGATGGGGCCGCTGATCAGCGCGGCGCAGCGCGAGCGGGTGGCCTCGTTCGTGCCCGACGACGCGCAGGTCGCGTTCCGCGGCAGCGCGCCCGACGGGGCCGGGTTCTGGTACCCGCCGACGGTCCTGGCCCCGACCGATCCGGCCGACCGGGTGCTGCACGAGGAGATCTTCGGCCCGGTCGTCGCGGTCGTCCCGTTCGACGACGAGGCCGACGCGATCCGGATCGCCAACGACAGCGCAGTTCGGGCTGTCGGGCTCGATCTGGACCCGGGACGTGGGCCGGGCGATCCGGGTCAGCCGCGGCATCGAGGCCGGCAACCTGTCGGTGAACTCGCATTCCTCGGTGCGCTACTGGACTCCGTTCGGCGGCTACAAGTCCTCGGGCCTCGGTCGCGAGCTCGGCCCGGACGCCCCGCTCGCGTTCACCGAGACCAAGAACGTCTTCATCTCGACGAAGGAGTAACCGATGAGCGCACCAGCGGGACGGCTGGCCGGCAAGGTCGCCGTGATCACCGGCGCCGGCAGCGGGATCGGCCTGGCCACCGCCCGCCGCTTCGCGGCCGAGGGGGCCAAGGTCGTCTGCGCCGACATCGACCGCGGACGCGGGCGAGAAGGCCGCGGCCGAGGTCGGCGGCATCTTCGTCCGCGTCGACGTCACCGCCGAGGACGAGGTGCAGGCGCTGTACCGGACCGCCCGTCGAGCGAGTACGGCGGCCTGGACATCGCGTTCAACAACGCCGGCATCTCGCCGGCCGACGACGACTCGATCACCGACCACCGGGATGGACGCGTGGCGCCGGGTGCAGGACGTCAACCTGACCTCGGTCTACCTGTGCTGCAAGTACGCGATCGAGCACATGCTGGCCACCGGCGGCGGTTCGATCATCAACACCGCGTCGTTCGTCGCCGTGATGGGCTCGGCCACGTCGCAGATCTCCTACACCGCGAGCAAGGGCGGCGTGCTGGCGCTCAGCCGCGAGCTGGGGGTGCAGTTCGCCCGCGACGGGGTGCGCGTCAACGCGCTGTGCCCGGGACCGGTGAACACGACGCTGCTGCAGGAGTTGTTCGCCAAGGACCCTGAGCGGGCGGCCCGCACGGCTGGTACACGTGCCGATGGGCCGCTTCGCCGAGGCCGACGAGATCGCCGCCGCGGTGAGCTTCCTGGCCAGCGATGACGCGTCGTTCATCACCGCGTCCACGTTCCTGGTCGACGGCGGGATCAGCGCCGCCTACGTCACGCCGGAGTGACGGGCGCCGGCGGCTGGCCGCCGGGCGCCGCGGTGCTGCCGCGGACCACCAACTCCACCGGGAGCAGCGTCTGGGTGTGCCCCGGGCCGCCGGGCTCGGCGACCCAGTCGAGCAGGGTGCGGGCCGCGAGCGCACCCATGTCGGTGAGCGGGATGTGCACGGTGGTCATCGGCGGCTCGATGCGGCTCATGAACGCGACGTCGTTGAACCCCGTCACCGACACGTCGTCGGGGCAGCGCAGGCCGGCCGCCCGCAGCGCGTCGATGGCGCCCATCGCCAGCAGGTCGTTGCCGGCCACGATGGCCGTGAACGGCCCGGCCGTGCGCAGGGCGCGGGCCGCGGCCTTCGCGCCGGCCTCCTCGGTGAAGGCTTCGCACTCGATCACCGGTGCGGCCCGGAGCCGATGGGAGCGCCCGGCCTCACGAAACGCGCTGGCCCGCTCCCGGCCGGTCGAGGTGTCCCGGGGTCCGGCCAGGTGGATGAGCTTGCGGTGTCCGAGCCCGACCAGATGGCTGACGCACAGTTCGACGCCGTGGCCGTCGTCGGCACCCACGTACGGCAGGCTCGGCTGGCCGCACGCGGCGGTTGACCAGGATGGCCGGCAGCCCGGAGCGCGCGAGTTCGTCGACCATCGGGTCGTCCCAGCGGGCCGTGGCGATGATGAACCCGTCGACGCCGTGCGCGCGCATCGAGGCGACCTGGGTGTATTCCACGGCCGGGTCGTTGTTGGTGTCGGTGAGCACGAGTGTGAAACCGGCCTGGCTCAGGATCTGCTCGGCGCCGCGAACGATCGGCGGGAAGAGCGGGTTGGTGATGTCGGGGATGACCAGGGCGGCGATATAGGAGCGGGAGGTGCGCAGTCCGCGGGCGAGCACGTTCGGGACGTAGCCGAGTCGCTGGGCGGCCTGCTCGACCCGGCGCACGGTCTGCTTGCTGACCTCGTCGCGCGCGGCCGGGTTGAGGGCACGGCTGGCCGTCGCGGCGTGCACGCCGGCAGCGCGGGCGACGTCGACCAGTCTCACTCGCTGCATTCGCACACCGTAACGTCGAAAGGTGCCAGAACCGCAATCCTTTGCGGCGAGTCGACGCCGACGACGCCCATACTCAGCGCCTTCTCCTTGACATCTATTTGAAACAAGTGGAAGCTCTGCCGCAATCGATTGTGGCAACCGCTTGCGGTGACCACCGGCGGTTCACACGCAGCATCACGCAGTCCGGAAGTTGGCCCCGATTCGGAGGATCCCCAAGTGACTGATCACAATCGTTTGCGCGGAGCAGTGGTGGTCGTCGCGGCCCTCGCCGCGCTGGTGGCCACAGCCACGGCCTGTGCGTCGAAGTCCAACGGCGGCTCGGGCAAGAAGGGCAGTACGAGCGGCCCGCTCGTCATCGGCGCCTCGGTGTCGCTGACCGGCGACTTCTCCGATTCCGGCAAGGCGATCCAGCGCGGATATCAGCTCTGGGCCGCGACCGTGAATGCCAAGGGCGGCGTGCTCGGTCGCAAGGTGCAGGTGAAGATCGTCGACGACGCATCGAGCCCGACCCAGGTCGTCACCAACTACCAGAACCTGATCAACAAGGACCACGTCGCCCTGACGTTCGGCCCGTTCTCCACCCTGCTCACCATCCCGGCGTCGCGGGTGGCCAAGCGCTACGGCTACGCCTTCCTCGCCCCGGCCGGCGGCGGGCCCAAGGTCTTCGCGCAGAACCTCGACAACTACTTCTTCGTCCAACCCGCCCCGTCGACCCAATCCGGCGACGTCTTCGCCAAGTACGTGCTGTCGCTGCCCGCGGCCCAGCGCCCGAAGACGGCGGCCTACGCCGAGCTCGACGACCCGTTCTCGGCACCGATCGCCGAGAACATCCGCTCGAAGTTCGAGGCCGCCGGCATCCGCACGGTCTACAAGCAGGTCTATCCATCCGAGACGCAGGACCTCTCCCCGGTGATGGCCGCGATCGCGGCCAAGCACCCGGACGTGATCGTCGGCGGCACGCAGAGCGTCGATGCCTACGCCCAGGTGAAGAGCCTGGTCCAGCTGAAGTACAACCCGAAGATGATGTTCCAGAGCAACGGTGCCAACTCGCCGCTGGAGTTCCCGTCCAAGGTCGGGGTGAAGGACACCACGGGGATCATGGCCCCGGCCGACTGGTTCCCGGGCTCGACCGCGACCGGCAGCGCGGCGTTCACCAACGCATTCACGGCGAAGTACGGCGGGACGGCCCAGCAGATCGATGACAACAGTGCCGAGGCGTTCGCGGTCGGGCAGCTGGTCGAGGCCGTCGCTGCGAAGACCCACAAAATCGACAACGCGACGATCATCAGCTCGCTGCACTCCGGCAGCTGGCCGACCCTGCTGGGCAACCTGGCCTGGACCGCCAACGGTTCGCCCGACCGGCGAGTTCAACCTCGTGCAGTGGCAGGGCGGCAAGCTGCTACCCGTCTACCCCGCCTCGGTCGCGCAGGCCCAGCCCCTGAGCGTCAAGCCGAACTGGGGCGGGTGAGCGCGGGTGCATGCCCTCGTCCAGGGGTTGATCCTGGGTGTGCTCACCGCGGGCGTCTACGCCCTCATGGCCTCCGGCCAGACCCTGATCTTCGGGGTCATGAAGGTGGTGAACCTGGCGCAGGGCGCGCTGGTGATCCTGGGCGCGTACTTCTCCTACCAGCTGTTCACGTCGTTCGGCATCGACCCGTTCCTGGCCATCCCGATCACGACGGTCGCGATCTTCGCTGATCGGCGTGCTGATCGAGGTGGTGTTCCTGCGGCCGCTACGCCGCGAGGATCGGGCTGAGCTCAGCCTGCTCGTCACGTTCGCGATCGCCCTGCTGCTCGAGGGGATCATGAGCGTCACCTGGAACACGTCCGTGCGCAGCATCAACACCGGCTACGCCAACTCCAGTTGGACGGTGTTCGGCTACCAGATCACCCTGGTGCGGCTGTGGGCGTTCCTGCTGTCCATCGGCGCGCTCGGCCTGCTGTACCTGCTGCTCAACCGGACCCGGTTCGGCCGGGCCGTGCGCGCGAGCGTCCAGAATCCGGAGTCGGCCGTCCTGCTCGGCGTCGAGAGCAGCCGGGTGTCGGCGATCGGCTTCGGCATCGGTGCGGCGACGGCCGCGGCCGCGGGATCGGTCTACGGCCTGCTCTACCCGTTCAACTCCGGCAGCCACTACGACCTGATCTCGCGATTGCTGTCGATCGTGCTTCTCGGCGGCCTGGGCAGCATCGGCGGCGCGATCGTCGGATCACTGATCGTCTCGGTGTCCGCGGCGGTGGTCGCGGCCACGATCTCGCCGATCTGGTCGGAGATGACGTTCTTCGTGATCCTGCTGCTGGTGCTGCTCGTTCGCCCGCGCGGCCTGTTCGGCACCGCGGCCGCGGGGGGCCATATGACCTGGCCGGTCGCACTGGGCCGTCGGCTGGCCGGCGTCGGCCGCGGCGCCGGCTTCTTCGTCGTGCTCGCGCTGCTGCCGTCGTTCGAGCTGGCGCACTGGGTGTTGAACATGCTCGTGTTCACGCTGATGTATGCGGTGATGTCCAGCGCGTGGAACCTGACCGGCGGGTTCGCCGGCTATCCCTCGCTGGGCCACGCCGCATTCTTCGGCCTCGGTGCGTACGCGGAGGGCCTGTGGTTCCAGCACCACGCCGTTCACTCCGGCTACGAGCCGTTCCTGATCCTGCCGCTCGTCGGCCTGGCCGCCGGCGTCGTCGGCGTGCCCATCGCGGCGATCGCGATGCGCACCCGGGCCGACGTGTTCGCCATCGTCACGATCACCCTGCTGTTCGTCGCCCAGACGCTCGCGTTCAACCTGCGCAGCGTCACCGGCGGCGCCCAGGGGATGGCGATGCCGGTGGCGCCGTTCTCGCTGCGCCACGTTCGAGCGGCCGTTCTACTACGTGCTGCTCCTGCTGCTCGGGCTGGTCATGGGCCTGACCTGGGCGAGCATGCGCAGCAAGGTCGGGCTGTCGCTGGCCGCGGTCCGCGCCGACGAGGACAAGGCCGTCGGGATCGGCGTGCACGTCACCGGCGTCAAGCTGCTGGGCTTCGCGGTGAGCGTCGGGTTCACCGCGATGGTCGGCGGGATCTGGGCCTACTACGAGGGCTTCATCTACCCGCAGTTCGCCGTCGATCCGCTGGTGACGATCGCGATCGTGCTGATGACCTTCCTCGGCGGGCGGGCGACGTTGTGGGGGCCGGTGCTGGGCGCGGTCATCCTCGAACTGGCCCAGCAGTATCTCGCGTACACGCTCGGCGGCAGCCAGTTCTACCTGATCGCGTACGCGGCGGTCTTCCTGATCGTGATGCTGCTGTTGCCGCAAGGGATCGTGCCCTCGGTACAGGACCGGCTGCGCCGCCGGCGCCGACGCCGGGCCGTGGACGGCGGCGCGAGCGCCACCGCTCGGCCCGCGGACGCAGCCAGGCCGGCCGCCGACTGGGGTGGCACCGGCTCCCGCACTCCGGCCGGTTCGCAGGCCTCATCAGGGGGTCGGCGTGATGCCGCTGCTGGAGGTCACCGATCTCACCAGGTCGTTCGGCCACGTCCGTGCCGTCGACCACGCGTCGCTCAAGGTGGTCGAGCACTCGATCACCGCGCTGATCGGTCCCAACGGATCGGGCAAGACGACGCTGTTCAACCTGATCACCGGCTACCTGCGCCCGGATGCCGGCCGGGTGCGCTTCGCCGGAGCCGACGTGACCGGCGCCGATCCCGGCGTGCTCTACCGCCGCGGCCTGTCGCGGACCTTCCAGCAGGCCCGGGTGTTCTCGCAGCTGACCGTGCAGGAGAACCTCGTCGTCGCCGGTGGCTACTCGTGGCGCGCAGCTGTTCCGCGGCCGGGTCAACGGCCGCGACCGCGAACGGGCCGGCGCTCTGCTCGAGGAGTTCCGGCTCGGCCCGGTGGCCGACCTGCGGGCCTCGGAACTGTCGTACGGCCAGCGCAAGCTGCTCGAGTTCGCGGCCGTGCTGATGAGCGAGCCGCGCCTGGTGCTGCTCGACGAGCCCACCGCCGGGGTCAACCCGGTGATGATCGAGACGATGGAACGTCACATCCGCGAGCAGCACTCGCGGCGGCATCACCTTCCTGGTCGTCGAGCACGACATGAATTTCGTGATGCGGCTGTGTGATCCGGTGATCGTGCTCGACCAGGGCCGCGAGATCTTCTCCGGCGCACCGGCCGAGGTGCAGAACAACCCACTCGTCCTCGACGCCTACCTGGGGGCGTGATGGCTGCCGTCGTTCTGGAACTGCGCTCGGTCGTCGCCGGCTACGGCGCCGGCGACATCCTCAAGGGGGTCGACCTCGACATCCAGGCCGGCACGGTCACCTGCCTGATCGGCCCGAACGGCGCCGGCAAGTCGACCGTGCTCAAGACGGTCAGTGGACTGCTGCGGCCGCGACTGGGCACGGTCACCTTCCGGGGCGAGCAACTGGGCCGGCTCACGCCCGAAGGCCCGGCTGCTGCGCGGAATCGTGCACGTGCCCCAGGAGCGCAGCCTGTTCCCGGCGATGACCGTCCTCGACAACCTGCTGATGGGCGGCTACGCGATCAAGGACCAGAAGCTCGTCCGCACCCGGGTCGAGCAGGCGATGGCGGCGTTCCCGATCTGCGCCAAGCGGGCCAAGGACCACGCCGGCTCGTTGTCGGGCGGGGAGCAGAAGCAGGTCGAGCTGGCCCGGACGCTGGTCCTCGACCCGCAGCTGATCCTGCTCGACGAGCCGTCGATCGGCCTGGACCCGAAGTCACGGGCCCTCGTGTTCGCCAGCATCCGGTCGCTGGTCGCCGACGGCGGCCGCACGGTGCTGCTCGTCGAGCAGAACGCGCGGTCCGGGACTGTCCGCCGCCGATGTCGGTGCGGTCCTCGAATCGGGCGTCGTGCGCCTTGTGGCCAGCGGCGCCAGCCTGCTCGACGATCCCGAGGTCGCCCGCCTGTACCTCGGCGCCGCCGGCACCGCGGCCACGCAACCCGGCCGACTGCGGCGAGCGCCTGACCATGTCGATACCAACACAGGGAGCAACATGAGCACAGACCTCGGCTCGCATCGGCTGGATCGGCACCGGCCGGATGGGCTTCGCGCTGGCCGGGCGGCTGCTCGACGCCGGCTACGACGTGTCGCGTCTACAACCGCACCCGGGCCAAGGCCGAGCCGCTCGTGGAGCGCGGCGCCAAGATCGTCGACCGCCCGCGCGACCTCGCCGAGTGCGACGTCGTCTTCATCATGGTGTCGGCCTCCGCCGACCTGGAGGCGGTCACGGTCGGCGAGGACGGCCTGCTCACCGACTCGGCGCACGCGCCGTCGATCATCGTCGACTCGTCCACGGTGTCGAGCGAGGTGTCGGCGGTGATTCGGGCGCGGGCAGCCGAACGAGCGGGCCGAGTTCCTGGCCGCCCCGGTCAGCGGCAATCCCAAGGTGGTGCGGGCCGGCAAGCTCACCCTCGCCGTCTCCGGCCCGCGCGCCGCATTCGAGCGGGTCGAACCGATGCTGCGCGAGCTCGGCCGCGGCGTGACCTACGTCGGCGACGGCGAGGTCGCCCGGCTGGTCAAGATCTGCCACAACATCTTCCTCGGCGTCGTCATCCAGTCGCTCAGCGAGATCACCGTGCTGGCCGAACGCGGGGGTACCACCGCGGGCCGCGTTCCTCGAGTTCCTCAACGACTCGGTGCTGGGCTCGACGTTCTCGCGCTACAAGACTCCGGCGCTGGTGAACCTCGACTTCAGCCCGACCTTCACGACGCCGCTGCTGCGCAAGGACTTCGACCTGGGCCTGGCCGCCGCGCGCGAGCTGGAGGTGCCGATGCCGGTCGCGGCGCTGGTGGCGCAGGTCGTCGGTGCCGCGGTCGGCGCCGGCCACGGCGACGAGGACTTCGCCGCGCTCATCCTCGAGCAGGCGCGCAACAGCGGGTACGTCATCGAGCCCGAGAACGTCGACATCGACGACGGGCTCGGGTTGCGCGCAGTCGCCGGCCGCAGAGGCGGCGGCTGATGGCTGACAACCGGCCGATCCCGGCGCCCGGACACGCCGGCGTCGACTTCGAGCAGCGGGTCGACTTCGCCCGGCTGCGCGACTACCGCCTGGGCCGAGCCAAGGACGCGCTGCGTGGCGAGCGATTGCGGCGCGTTCCTGCTGTTCGACTTCTACAACATCCGCTACGTGACCCAGACCTGGATCGGCGGGGCGCTCGGCGACAAGATGACCCGCTACGCGCTGCTGACCCGCGGCGGCGAGCCGATGCTGTGGGACTTCGGGTCCGCGGCCCGGCACCACCAGCTGTACTCGCCGTGGCTGCGGCCCGAGGACTGCCGGGCCGGCATGCTCGGCCTGCGCGGCGCGATCGCTCCGTCGGCCGGGCTGATGGAGTCGGCGGTGCGGCAGATCAAGGGGCTGCTCGAGGACGCCGGCGTCGCTGACGCCCCGGTCGCCGTCGACATCGTCGAGCCGCCGTTCCTGTTCGAGATGCAGCGGCAGGGCCTGACCGTGGTCGACGCCCAGCAGTTGCTGCTCGACGCCCGCGTCGATCAAGTCCGACGACGAGATCATGCTGCTGTCGCAGGCCGCCGCGATGGTCGACGGCGTGTACCAGGACATCGTCGAGGCACTCAAGCCCGGCATCCGTGAGAACGAGATCGTGGCGCTGGCCAACAAGCGGCTGTACGAGATGGGTTCCGACCAGGTCGAGGCGATCAACGCGGTGTCGGGCGAGCGGTGCAACCCGCACCCGCACAACTTCTCCGACCGCATCATCCGCCCCGGCGACCAGGCGTTCTTCGACATCATCCAGTCGTTCAACGGCTACCGCACCTGCTACTACCGCACGTTCGCGGTCGGCAGCGCCACCGCGATCGCAGCGCGACGCCTACACCCGGGCCCGGGAGTGGATGGACGCCGCGATCGAGCGTCGTGAAGCCGGGCGTCGACCACCGACGAGATCGCCCGGGTGTGGCCGGCGGCCACGGAGTTCGGCTTCGCCGACGAGATGGCCGCGTTCGGGCTGCAGTTCGGCCACGGCCTCGGGCTCGGGCTGCACGAGCGGCCGATCATCTCGCGCCTCAACAGCCTGACCGAACCGGTCGAGATCGAGGCCGGCATGGTGTTCGCGCTCGAGACCTACTGCCCGGCGTCGGACGGCTTCTCCGCCGCGCGGATCGAGGAGGAGGTCGTCGTCACTGCGGACGGACCTCGCGTCATCACCAAGTTCCCGGCGCAGGAACTGTTCGTCGCCAACGCGTACTAGCCGACGCCACCGAGGAGACACCGTGCAACCAGCACTCGCCGATCAGAGCTCACCGCGCACCCGACGCCGGACTCGACGTGCGACTGGACCTGTACCGGTCGATCGTCGAGCTGCGCGCGTTCGAGAAGCGCGCCTACGACCTGTTCCTGCAGAACCTGGTGAAGGGGACCAGCCATCTGTCGCTCGGCCAGGAGGCGATCGCGGCCGGATTCGGGGTCGCCATGCGCGCCGACGACTACACCTTCGCCACCTACCGCGGGCACGCGCACACCCTGGCCCGCGGCGTGCCGATGACCGGCGTGCTCGCCGAGCTGCTCGGGCGGGGCAACGGGCTGATGGCCGGCAAGGGCGGCTCGATGCACCTGACCAGTGTCGAGCACGGCGTGATGGGCTCCTACGCGATCATCGGCGCGCACCTGCCGATCGCGACCGGCGCCGCGTGGAGCGCGCAGTACCGCGGCAGCGGCCAGGTCGCGGTGTGCTTCTTCGGCGACGGCACCACGAACATCGGCGCGTTCCACGAAGCGCTCAACCTCGCCGCGATCTGGTCGCTGCCGGTCGTGTTCGTCTGCGAGAACAACCTCTACATGGAGTACACCCCGATCAAGGACGTCACCGCGGTGCCGCGCCCGGCCGCCGACCGAGCGGCCGCGTACGGCCTGGACGCCGATCGTCGTCGACGGCAACGACCCGGACGTCATGTACGCGACGCGCCGATCGCGGCGCTGGACAGAGCGCGATCCGGCGGCGGCCCGTCGCTCATCGAGGCGCTGACCTACCGCCACGGCGGCCACTCCCGGGCGGACCCGGGCAAGTACCGGCCGCAGGCGGAGGTCGACGAGTGGCTGGCCCGCGACCCGATCCCGATGTACCGCCGGCGCCTGCTCGACGCCGGGCGTCGACGAGGACGCGCTCGACGAGATCGACGCGCAGACCCAGGCGGCGGTCGATCGCGCCACCGAGGAGGCCAAGGCCGGCGCACCGCCCGGGCGCCGACCTGCTGATGAAGGACGTCTGGGCCGACGGAGGTTCGACATGGCGGAACTGACCTTTCGCGAGGCATCGCCCGCGGCATCGCCCAGGAGATGCGCCGCGACGAGCGGGTCGTCATGCTGGGCGAGGACGTCGCGGCGGCCGGCGGCGTCTTCAAAGGCGACGGTCGGCCTGCTCGAGGAGTTCGGGCCGCGCCGGGTGCGTGACACCCCGATCAGCGAGCAGGCGATCCTCGGGGCCGCGATGGGCGCGGCGATGACCGGGCTGCATCCCGATCGCCGAGATCATGTTCAGCGACTTCTTCGCGGTCTGCTGGGACATCGTCGCCAACGAGATCGCCAAGTCCCGCTACATGACCAACGGGCAGATGTCGTTCCCGCTGGTGATCCGGTCCGGCAACGGCGGCGGGCTGCGCTTCGGCGCCCAGCACTCGCAGAGCGTCGAGAACTGGGTGATGGCCATCCCGGGCGTCAAGGTCGTGGTGCCCTCGACCCCGCGCGACGTCATCGGCCTGATGGCCGCCGCCGTGCGCGACCCCGACCCGGTCGTCGTGCTGGAGGAGAAGGCGCTCTACCCGACCAAGCAGGACGTCCCCGACGGCGAGATCGTCGACGAACTCGGCACGGCGGTCGTGCTGCGCGAGGGCGGCGATGCGACCGTGCTCGCGCTCGGCAACATGACGGCGCGGGCGGTCGAGGCGGCCGAGGATCTCGCGGCCCGCGGGCATCCAGTGCACGGTCGTCGACCTGCGCAGTCTGGTGCCGCTCGACACGCAGACGATCCTGCGCGAGGTCGCCCGCACCGGCCGGCTGTTCACGGTCGAGGAGAACCCGCGGCTGTGCGGGTGGGGCGCGGAGATCACCTCGATCGTCGCCGAAGAGGCGTTCTGGGATCTCGACGCGCCGATCGTGCGGATCACCACGCCGCACATCCCGCTGCCGGCCGCGGACGCATTGGAGGACCTGGCCATCCCGTCCGTGGAGCGGATCGCCACCACCATCGAGAAGGCGATGAACTCGTGACCGCGACAGCCCGTCGCGAACTGGCCGGCGTGCCGACCGAGCTGTTGATCGGCGGGCGGTGGCTCCCGGCGACCGACGGCGCATTGATCTCGGTGCTCGATCCGTCGACCGGCGAGCAGCTCGCGACGGTGGCGAGTGCTTCGGAGGACGACGGCACCTCGGCAGTAGCTGCGGCCGCGGCCGCGCTGCCCGCCTGGGCCGCCACCGCGCCTCGCGAGCGGGGCGAGATCCTGCGCCGGGCATTCGAGCTGACGATGAGGCGGGCTGACCCCCTCGCCCGCCTCATCGTCCTGGAGAACGGCAAGACCCTGGCCGACGCACGCGGCGAGGTGGCGTACGCCGCCGAGTTCTTCCGGTGGTACGCGGAGGAGGCGGTGCGCATCGACGGTTCGCTGCAGACCGCGCCGTCCGGGGCGAACCGCATCCTCGTGATCCGGCAGCCGATCGGGGTCAGCGTGCTGGTCACCCCGTGGAACTTCCCGGCAGCGATGGCGACCCGCAAGATCGCTCCGGCATTGGCCGCCGGGTGCACCGTCATCCTCAAGCCGGCGAGCGAGACGCCACTGACGGCGTTGGCGATCGGCGCCCTGCTCGCCGAGGCAGGCGTGCCCGACGGGGTCGTCAACGTCCTGCCCTCGCGCCGGTCGGGCCCGGTCGTCGGGCGGATGCTCGACGACCCTCGGGTCCGCAAGCTGTCGTTCACCGGCTCGACCGAAGTCGGCCGGACCCTGCTGGGGGTTGCCGCCCGCCGGGTGTTGAGCTGCTCGATGGAACTGGGCGGCAATGCGCCGTTCCTGGTCTTCGGCGACGCCGACCTCGACGCCGCCGTCGACGGCGCGATGATCGCGAAGATGCGCAACGGCGGGGAAGCCTGCACCGCGGCCAACCGGTTCTACGTGCATGCCTCGGTGGCCGCCGAGTTCGGGGCCAAGCTCGCCGCCCGGATGGCGGCCACGCACATGGGCGCCGGTCTCGTCGACGGCGTGACCCTCGGGCCGCTGGTCAACGCCGAGGCCCGGGCCAAGGTGGCGGACCTCGTCGACGGCGCACTCGCAGACGGCGCCCGGGCGCTCACCGGAGCGAGCGTGCCGGAGGGCGCGGGCTTCTTCTACCCGGCCACTGTCCTCGCCGACGTGCCGGCGTCCGCGGCGATCCTGCGCGAAGAGATCTTCGGCCCGGTGGCGCCGCTGGTCACCTTCACCAGCGAGCAGGAGGCGATCGATCTGGCCAACGACAGCGAGTACGGACTGGTGTCCTACATCTACACCGGCGATCTGGCCCGCGCGTTGCGCGTGGGCGAGGCGCTGGAGTCCGGCATGGTCGGGCTCAACCGCGGGCTGGTATCCGACCCGGCGGCGCCGTTCGGAGGCGTGAAGCAGAGCGGCCTGGGCCGTGAGGGCGGCCACGAAGGACTGCTCGAGTACACCGAGTCGAAGTATCTCGCGGTGACGTGGTGAGTACCTCGCTCGACTCGGCGGACGTCACCATGCCGCAGCTCGGCGAGACCGTCAGCGAGGGGACGATCACCCAGTGGCTCAAGGCCGTCGGCGACACGATCGCGGAGGGTGACCCGCTGTTCGAGGTGAGTACCGACAAGGTCGACACCGAAATCCCGGCCGCGGTGAGCGGGCGCCTGGTCGAGATCCTGGTGCCGGCCGACGCGACGGTCGGCGTGGGCGTGCGGCTGGCCGTCATCGCCACTGGCGAGGCGGTGCCGGAGCAGCCCACCGCACCGGCGCCGGCAGCCGAGCCGGTAGACCGGGGGCGGCGGGCCGTGCTCCGCACCCGGCGCCCGGGCACCGCCTGGCCGCGCCCCGCAATCCGCGGCATCGGGCCAGCCCGCTCGTGCGCCGATTGTTGCGAGAACACGGGCTGGATGAGGCGGCCGTACCGGGCAGCGGGCCTGCGGGCCGGGTGACCCGGCTCGACGCCGCCGGCGCGGTGGCGGCCCGACCTGCCAACGTCGCCGCGGTGCCGCCGTCTGCAGCCCGCGCCGGGGATAAGGCCGTCGGCCTGATCGCGAGCGTCGCGGTCGACGTCGACCTGCAGTCGATCGAGCAGCTCAGGACGCGCCTGCAGGCGTCCTGGACCCGGCGCGAGGGTTTCGAACTGGGCCCGTTGCCCTTCGTGGCCTACGCGGCGATCGAGGCGATCCGCTCGTTCCCGGACCTCAATTCCGGAGCGGGCGCGCCCGGGCGCCGTCCGGTGCACCTGGCGATCGGGACCGACATCGCAGTGACCAATGCCGACGATCGGCACCTGGTGGCCCTGGCTCGGGCGATGCAGGCGCGGGTGGTGCAGTCGAGCCCGGTGGCCCCGACGTTCTGGGTCCGCCATCCGGGGGAGCACGCAACGGTGCGCAGTCAGTCGGCGTTGCCCGTCGGCGCGACCGTGTGTGCTCACCGTCGACGCGGTGCGGCCCACCGCGGTGGCGATCGACACGGCGGACGGGTACGCACTGGCGGTGCGGCCGGTGGCCGGCATCAGCCTGACCTACGACGCCTCGGTCATCGACGAGACCACGGCGGCGCGCTATCTGCAACGGGTGCGACAGCTCCTGGAGACCGCCGACTGGGCCGCAGAGCTACCGCCAATCGACTAGTTCGTGCCACCCGCGCGATGCGGATAGAGATCGCGCAGCAGCGCAATCTCGGCGCCGTGGTGGGCCAACTCGTCGAGGGCGTGCACGACCAGGTCGGCGTAAGTGGACTCGGCGTACTGACCCCAGCTGGGACCGAGCTGCCGCCAGAGACCGTCCTCGCCGAGGCCCTCGATGCGGGACCGGAACGTGTCGAACGACAGCTGCAGCACCGGCAGCGCCGACTCCGCGTCGCCGTACCACTCCGCGCCGCGCACCGGTAGCGGCCAATCGCCGAGCGTGTTGCTGACGTAGGAGGCCAGGCAGTCCGATCCGATGTGCCACAGGCGCCAGGCGATCGTGGTCACCGGTGCCGGCTGCGGGTCGGTATCGGAGGTGTCCACCAGCCACTGCCCGCCGACCGGGCGGACCGTCCAGCAGTCCGCGGCCGGCTCCCAGAGGTATTCCTCGGTGCCGAGCCCATCCAGGCGGGCCCACAGTCTTTGCCAGGCATCGTCGATCCCGAGCATGAGCACGGGCAGGGCGTTGGGCGCTGTCGTCATCGCGGCAACGTATCGCCCGCGGCCGACAACGTCCTCGTCAGTCGCCGGCGACCTCGTCGGCCGTTTCCTTGGCCGCCTCGGTGTCG
The DNA here is from genome assembly GCA_963713245.1 of uncultured Actinomycetota bacterium. Classification (GTDB taxonomy): domain Bacteria; phylum Actinomycetota; class Actinomycetes; order Mycobacteriales; family Jatrophihabitantaceae; genus CAVQKZ01. Next base: position 1,230,960 of record CAVQKZ010000005.1, on the reverse strand, counting down.
CTCGTGGCGCCGTCGGCCTCGCGCTCGAAGACGTCGGCGTACTTGCGGTCGCTCGAGGTCTGGCCGGCCACCTGCTCGACGAACTCCTCGTCACTGACGCCGTCGCCGGCCCGCTCGACGTGCTCGTGCTCGGTCACAATCTCCCGCTCTCGTCTCGATGGTGCTGTCCTGTCACCCCTTACCCATCGTGGGCTGGCGCCAATCCTCGGGGCAGGTCAGGGGCGGCCCAGTTCCGCGCGGTACAACTCCAGCCACGCGACCAGCTCGGCCGGATGAGCAAGCGCCGGCAGATGCCCGCTGTCCATCTCGTCCGGCGTGATGCCCAGCCGGTCCTTGACCACGCGGCGCATGAACTCGGCGGGAAAGAAGCGATCCTGGCGGCAGAGCAGGAACTTGGTCCGGACGTCGGGCCACTCGCCGAACGGTAACTGCTGCTGGAACACCGTGTCGGACTGCGGAGCGGCGTGGGCCGCACTCTCGGCCACGACTTGCGCCGGGACGTCGTGCAGGAACGTGACCAGCGGGTCGAACTCGCCATCGACAGGCCGTCCGTCGCGCTCGTCGGACTCCCGCTTGGCCTGCTCCCAGCCGGTGTTCGCCCACCAGTCCCCGGCCGACTCGCCCGGTGCCGGGACCATGGCGGCCACCAGCACCACGAGGTCCACCGGCAAGTGGGCGCAGACCAGCGGCGCGACGAATCCGCCCAATGACTGGGCCACCACGATCAGGCCGGTGCGCTCGCCGATCGCGTCCAGCACGGTGCCGGTGTAGTCGGCCAGGCCCGCGGAGTCATCGGCACAGGGCAGGTCCGGCGCGACCACGTCGTGGCCGAGGGCCTTGAGTTGCGGCGCCACCAGGTGCCAGTACCAAGCGTCGGAGCCGGCGCCGTGGATCAATACATATGTGGCCATGAATCAGCTCTCCTCTATCTCGGCGGGGTCAGACCGAAAGCAGGCTCATGTGGAAGCTGTAGCGGGCCGCGGAGTAGACGTGGTTGCCGTACTCCACGACGGTGCCGTGGTCGTCGTAGGCGGTGCGTTGCATTGTCAGCAGCGCGGCCCCCTTGCCCTCGCCCAGCAGCCGCGCCTCCGCGGCCGTGGCGGTGCGGGCCCCGATGGTCTGGGTGGCCGAGTGCAGGTGGATCCCCGAGCGGCGCAGCACCTGGTACAGCCCCTCGCTCTCGAGCACCTCGGTCGAGATCGACAGCCGGGCGGCGCTGAGGTAGTTGGTCAACCGGGCGATGGGCTGGCCGAGGGCGCTGCGCAACCGGGCGATGGCCACCACCGGGGAGCCGACCGGCAGCCCGAGCAGGTCGGCGATCTCGACCGAGGCCTCCTCGACCGTGTTCGACAGCACCTCGGTCGTCGGGCGCTGCCCGATGGCCTCGAGGTCGTCGAACAGGCTGGTCAGCTCGAGCGAGCGGCGCACCTTGGGCGACACCACCCGGGTGCCGACGCCGCGCTGGCGCACGACCAGGCCCTTGTCGACCAGGTACTCCATGGCCTTGCGCATCGTCGGCCGGGACAGGCCCAGCAGTTCGGCCAGTTCGACCTCGTTCGACAGCCGGGTGCCGCGGGGCAGGTCGCCGGCCTCGATCGAGCGCTCCAGTTGCTGGGCGACCTGGAAATACAGCGGGACCGGCGAGGTGCGGTCCAGGGTGATCGCATGCGCCGGAGCCGAGGCGGGCGGCGGCCGTGGCGACATGGCCCGGAGTATGTCCTACCTAAATTACAAAGTCCATCGGCAATTGTCAGGACAAAGTATTGACAGGCCCGGCGGCCACCTAGTTGTATGACCCAGACGGTTGGGGGCCTGCACAGTGAAGACGATCGAACACTGGATCGACGGGAAACCGACCACCGCAGCCTCGACCCGCACCGCGCCGGTGTTCAACCCGGCCACTGGTGCCCAGTCGGCCGAGGTGCTGCTGGCCACCCGGGCCGACGTCGACACCGCGGTCGAGGCGGCCCGGCGCGCCGCGGAGACCTGGTCGCAGGCCTCGCTCAGCCAGCGGGCCAAGGTGCTGTTCGCGTTCCGCGAGCTGGTCAACGCGCACGTCGATGACCTGGCCGGGCTGATCACCGACGAGCACGGCAAGGTGCTCTCCGACGCCGCCGGCGAGGTGCAGCGCGGCCTCGAGGTCGTCGAGTTCGCCTGCGGGATCCCGCAGTTGCTCAAGGGCGAGTACTCCGACCAGGCCTCCACGAACGTGGACGTGTTCTCCTTCCGCGAACCGCTCGGCGTGGTCGCCGGCATCACCCCGTTCAACTTCCCGGTGATGGTGCCGATGTGGATGCACCCGGTGGCCATCGCCTGCGGCAACACGTTCGTGCTCAAGCCCAGCGAGCGCGACCCGTCCGCGTCGCTGCTGGTCGCCGAACTGTGGCAGCGCGCCGGCCTGCCCGACGGCGTGTTCAACGTCGTCAACGGCGACAAGGAGGCGGTCGACGCGCTGCTCGATTCGCCCGACGTGGCCGCCGTGTCGTTCGTGGGCTCGACCCCGATCGCGCGCTACATCCACGAGCGCGGCTCGGCCACCGGCAAGCGGGTGCAGGCGCTCGGCGGGGCGAAGAACCACGCCATCGTCCTGCCCGACGCCGACATCGACTTCGCGGCCGAGCATCTCGTCGCCGCGGCGTTCGGCTCGGCCGGTGAGCGCTGCATGGCCATCTCGGCCGCGGTGACGGTCGGCGCGGCGGGTGACGCCGTGGTCGACGCGGTCACCGCGAAGGCCGCCGCGGTCAAGGTCGGGTCCGGGCGCGACGCCGCCAACGAGATGGGCCCGGTCGTGACCAAGGCGGCCCAGGACCGCATCGTCGGGCTCATCGGCACCGGCGCGACCCAGGGGGCCCGGCTGGCCGTCGACGGCCGCGGCCTGGTCGTCGACGGTTTCGAGGACGGGTTCTTCGTCGGCCCCACGGTGCTCGACGAGGTCACGACCGACATGGACGTCTACCGCGAGGAGATCTTCGGCCCGGTGCTCTCGGTGCTGCGGGTCGAGACCGTGGACGAGGCCATCGCGCTGATCAACGCCAACCCGTACGGCAACGGCACCGCGATCTTCACCTCGAGCGGTGCTGCGGCGCGTCGGTTCCAGCGCGGCGTGCACGTGGGCATGATCGGCATCAACGTGCCGATCCCGGTGCCCATGGCCTACTACTCCTTCGGCGGGTGGAAGGACTCGCTGTTCGGCGACAAGCACGTGCACGGACCGGAGGGGGTGTCGTTCTACACCCGGGCCAAGGTCGTCACCGCCCGCTGGCCCGAGCGCCATCACGACGCCGGGGCCAGTTACCACTTCCCGACCGCCACCTGAGGCGTCGGCAGGATCCCTGGGAAAGGGGAGCACCATGATCCGTCGGATGCCACGGTGGTGGCTGGCCGTTGTCTGCGCGGCCGCGATGTTGCTGTCGGCGTGCAGCAGCGTCAACGCGGTCAACCGCCCGCACAACAAGGCCGGCGGCGGCAGCGGCGGATACAAGTACAAGATCGCGGTCGTGACGCACGGCGGTGCGGGTGACGCGTTCTGGAGCATCGTCAAGGCCGGGGCGGAGCAGGCCGGCAAGGACATGGGCGACAAGGTCTCCTACGAGAGCAGCGGCGACCCGAACACGCAGTCGCAGCTCATCGACGCCGCGATCAACCAGAAGCCCGACGGCCTGGTCGTCTCGATGGCCAACCCCGAAGGAGTGCGCGCGGCGGTGAAGCGGGCCGTGGCCGCCGGCATCCCGGTCATCACGATCAACGCGGGCGAGGCCCAGTCGAAGGCCTACGGCGCGCTCACCCACATCGGCTCCGACGAGGGCGTGGCCGGGCAGGCCGTGGGCAGCGAGCTGAAGAAGGACGGCGTCAAGAACGTCATCTGCGTCATCCAGGAAGCCGGCAACGTATCCCTCGAACAACGCTGTGCCGGCGTCAAGCAGACCCTCGGCGGCAAGATCACGAACCTGCAGGTCGACAACAACAACCTGCCCGGCGCCCAGCAGATCATCCAGGCCAAGCTGCAGCAGGACACCTCGATCGACGGTGTCGTCACCCTCGGGGCCCAGGTCGCGTCGGTGGCCGAGAAGGCCATCGCCAGCGCTAACTCCAAGGCCAAGCTGGCCACCTTCGACCTCAACGCCGACGTGGCCAAGGCCGTCGTGGCCGGCAAGATGCTGTTCGCCGTCGACCAGCAGCCCTACCTGCAGGGTTACCTCGCCGTGGTCATGCTCACCCAGTACAAGTCCAACCTCAACGTCCTCGGCGGCGGGCAGCCGGTGCTGACCGGTCCCACCCTGGTGACGAAGCAGAACGCCGCGGCGATCGAGAAGCTGGCGGCCGGAGGCACCCGATGACCGCGACCGCTGCCCGCGCCGACGAGCGCGTAGCGCACATCGGCGTGCTGCGTCGCCAGTTGGTCAAACCCGAGTTCGGGGCCCTCATCGGCGCGATCGTCGTGTTCGTCTTCTTCTGGACGCAGTCGAGCGTCTTCGTCAGCGCCGCCGGGGTGGCCAACTGGCTGGATGCCGCGTCGATCCCGTTCGGGATCATGGCCGTGCCCGTGGCCATGCTGATGATCGGCGGCCACTTCGACCTGTCGGCCGGGGTGCAGACCGCGACCGCCGGCCTGGCCACCGGGATCATGACCACCTACTGGGGCCTCAACGTCTACGCGTCGTTGTTCGTCTCGTTGCTGCTGATGCTCGCGATCGGCTTCGTCAACGGGTACCTGGTCACGCGGACGGGACTGCCCAGCTTCATCATCACGCTGGGCATGTTCCTGGGCCTGCAGGGCGTGAACATCGGCGCCACCAAGCAGGTCACCAACAAGGTCACGGTGGACAACCTCGACCTGGTGCCGGGCTATCACGCCCTCAACAACATCGTCGGCAGCACGATCACCATCGGCGGCGGCGATTTCCCGATCGCGATCGTCTGGTGGATCGGGTTCACGATCATCGGGTCCTGGCTGCTGCTCAAGACCAGGTTCGGCAACTGGACCTTCGCCACCGGCGGTGATCCCAACGCCAGCAAGAACGTCGGCGTGCCCACGAGCCGGACGACCATCGCGTTGTTCATGATCACGTCGGCGATGGCGTGGTTCGTGGGCAACACGCTGATCCTGCGCAGCGGCAGCCTGCAGGCACAGTTCGGCGTCGGCACCGAGCTCATCTTCATCGTGGCCGCGGTCATCGGCGGTTGCCTGCTCACCGGCGGTTACGGCTCGGTGATCGGCGCCTCGGTCGGGGCGCTGATCTTCGGGATGACCCAGCAGGGCATCGTCTACGCGGGATGGGCCGCGGATTGGTTCAAGTTGTTCGTCGGGGTCATGCTCCTGCTCGCGGTGCTCGCGAACCAGGTCGTCCGGCGCTACGCCGAACAGAGCAGGAGGTAACGCGATGCCCGACGTCGAGGTGACCGAGGTCAAGGACAGCCCGCGCGGCGACGGTGCGGCCCCGATGCTGGAGATCCGGGGCGTGACCAAGATGTTCGGCAGCGTGATCTCGCTGTCGGACATCTCGACCACGGTGGGCGCCGGGAAGGTGACCTGCGTGCTGGGCGACAACGGGGCGGGCAAGTCGACCTTCATCAAGATCCTGTCGGGGGTGTATCAGCCCGACAGCGGCGAACTGCTGATGGACGGCGAACCGGTCCACTTCGGCACACCGCGCGATGCCCTCGATGCCGGGATCGCCACCGTGTTCCAGGATCTGGCCGTCGTACCGCTCATGTCGGTGTGGCGGAACTTCTTCCTGGGCTCCGAGCCGACGAAGGGCTGGGGACCGCTGCGGCGCTTCGACGAGGAGAAGGCGAAGCAGATCACCCGGGCCGAGATGGCCGACATGGGCATCGACATCCGCGACGTCGACCAGCCGGTGGGCACCCTGTCCGGCGGCGAGCGGCAGTCGGTGGCCATTGCCCGGGCCGTGCACTTCGGCGCCCGGCTGCTGATCCTGGACGAGCCGACCTCGGCCCTCGGCGTGAAGCAGGCCGGCGTGGTGCTGAAGTACATCATCCAGGCCCGCGACAAGGGCCTGGGCGTCATCTTCATCACCCACAACCCGCACCACGCCTACCCGGTCGGCGACCGCTTCCTGCTGCTCAAGCGCGGCCGCAGTCTCGGTGACTTCGCCAAGTCCGAGGTCAGCCTGTCCGAGCTGACCGGGATGATGGCCGGCGGAGCCGAGTTGGAGGAGCTGGCCCACGAGCTCGAGGGCGAGGGCGGCGGCGACATCGGCCGGCAACTGCTCGAGGACACCAAGTCGGGTTGAGGCCGGCCACGCCGACGGCAGGGAGAACGCAAATGCCAGTGCGCACGGGCGTGATCGGCGTCGGCGTGATGGGCGCCGAGCACGTCCGGCTGCTCAGCAACGTCGTGTCCGGCAGCGAGGTCGCCGCGGTGTTCGATGTCGATTCGGGACGGGCCGAGGCGGTGGCGGCCGGCTGCGGGGCTGCCGTCTTCGACGACCCGATGGTGCTCATCAAGGACGACGCGCTCGACGCGGTGCTGATCGCGTCCTCGGACCGCAGCCACGAGCAGTTCGTGCTGGCCTGCCTGGCCGCCGGCAAGGCCGTGCTGTGCGAGAAGCCGCTCGCGCCCGACGCCGAGGGCTGCCTGCGCATCCTGGACGCCGAGGCGAAGGTCGGCCGGCGGCTGCTCAGCGTCGGGTTCATGCGCCGCTACGACCCCGGCTACGCCGACCTGAAGGCCGGGCTGGGCGACCCCGCCCTGGGCCTGCCGCTGCTGATGCACTGCGTGCACCGCAACGCGGTCGGGCCGCCCAACCAGTCCTCGGCCACCCTGATCTCCGGCTCGGCCGTGCACGAGATCGACATCACCCGCTGGCTGCTGGACGAGGAACTGGTGTCGGTGAGCGTGCACCGCCCGCGCCCGTCGCGCGCATCCACCGACACCCAGGACCCGATGTTGCTCGTCTTCGCCTCGGCCAGCGGCGTGCTCGTCGACGTCGAGGTCTTCGTCAACGCCCGGTACGGCTACGACGTGCGCTGCGAGCTGGTGGCCGAGAACGGCACGGTGCTGCTCGACGATCCGGCGGCCACGACCCGGCGGCTGGCCGGGCAGGCGGCCCGGGTCGTGCCGCCCGACTGGCGGCCCCGCTTCGCCGAGGCCTATCGCCGCGAGCTGCAGGACTGGATCGACGGCATCGCCGCCGGTGATCCGGCGCGCGGCGCGTCCGGGTGGGACGGGTACGTGGCCACCGCGGTGGCCGAGGCCGGCATCCGCGCCCTGGGCAGCGGCCAGACCGAAGCGGTGGCCCTGGCGCCGAAGCCGGCGTTGTACCGATGACGTCGGTGGAGGCGCTCACCGTCGGGCGGGTCGGCGTCGACCTGTACCCCGAGCAGTCCGGTGTGCCGCTGGCCCAGGTGACGACGTTCGCCAAGTCGCTCGGGGGGACGGCCACGAACGTGGCCGTGGGCGCGGCCCGGCTCGGCCGGCGCACGGCCGTGCTCACCAAGGTCGGCCCGGACGACTTCGGCGGCTACGTCCGGGCCGCGCTCGAATCCTTCGGCGTCGACGCCGGCTACGTCGGCACCGCGCCCGACCTGCTCACCCCGGTGGTGTTCTGCGCCCTCGACCCGCCCGAGGACCCGCCGCTGCTGTTCTACCGGCTGCCCACGGCGCCGGACCTCACCCTCACCGCGGCCGACGTGCCGTGGGACGTGGTCACCGACGTCGCCGCTGCTGTGGGTCACCGGCACCGGGGTCTCGGTCGAGCCGGCCCGCCAGACCCAGCTCGACCTGCTCGCCCGCCGGGGCCGGCCGGAGCCCGGGTCGGGCCGGTGGACGGTGCTCGACCTGGACTGGCGCCCGATGTTCTGGCCCGCACCCGAGCAGGCCCGGCCCGAGTACGAGCGGATGCTGCGCTACGTCAACGTCGCGGTCGGCAACCGGGCCGAGGTCGAGGTCGCGGTGGGCACGGCCGACCCGGAGGAGGCGGCCCGCCGCCTGCTCGGGCACGGCGTCGAGCTCGCCCTGGTCAAGAAGGGGGCGGACGGGCGTGCTCGTGGCCACGGCCGAGGGGATGACCACGGTCGCGCCGCAGCTGGTCGAGGTCGTGTGCGGGCTCGGGGCCGGCGACGCGTTCGGCGGCGCCCTGATCCACGGCCTGCTCTCCGGGTGGGATCCGGTGCGCTGCGCCGAGTACGCCAACGCGGCCGGCGCCATCGTCGCGTCGCGGCTGGCCTGCGCCGACGCGATGCCGACGATCGGCGAGCTGGACGCGATGGTGTCGGCCCGCGACGCCGGGCTCGGGGTGCACCGGTGAACGCGATCAGCGACGAGCAGTGGCGGCAGCTGCTGGCCACCCGGACGTTCCGTCCGCACGAGATCGCCGACGCCTACGCGCGGCGGCGCCGGCCGGCGTCCCTGCTCAACGCGGACGGCAACCTGTTCCTGGTCGCGGCCGACCATCCGGCCCGCGGGGCGTTGCGGGCCGGGGCCGACCCCATGGCGATGGCCGATCGCCGCGGCCTGCTCGAACGGCTGGTCACCGCGCTGGCCCATCCCGACGTCGACGGCGTGCTCGGCTCGCCCGACGTGGTCGAGGAGCTGCTGCTGCTCGGCGCGCTCGACGGCAAGGTCGTGATCGGTTCGATGAACCGCGGCGGCCTGGACGGGGCCGACTGGACGATGGACGACCGGTTCACCGGCTACGACGCGGCCAGCATCGCCGCCGCCCGGCTCGAAGGCGGCAAGATGCTGCTGCGCATCGACGACCGCGATGCCGGGACGGTGCCGACCCTGCAGGCCTGCGCGGCCGCGGTCAGCGAGCTGGCCCGGCACCGGCTGATCGCCATGGTCGAGCCGTTGCCCTACCGCCGCGAGCCCGCGACGGCGCGCTCGTGCTGCTGCAGGACGCGGCCGCGCTGGCCCGGGCCGTCACCGTCGCCTCGGCCCTGGGCACGACCAGCGCCTACACGTGGCTGAAGATGCCGGCCTGCGACGACCCCGACGTGGTCTACGGCGCGACCACGCTGCCGTGCGTGGTGCTCGGCGGCGTGCCCGGGCCGGACCTGGCCGAGCAGGTGGCGTCGTGGGGCCGCACCCTGCGCCAGCCGGTGGTGCGCGGGCTGGTGATCGGGCGGACTGTGCTCTACCCCGACGGCGGGGACGTGGCCGGCACCGTCGACGCCGCGGCCAAGGTGCTGCGGGCCGCGACCGAAGGGCTGGCGTCGTGAGCCTGCACGTCCCGGCCACCGGGGAGCCGACCGTGATCACGCCCGAGTCGGCGGGCTGGCGCTACACCGGCCTGCGCATCGTCACCCTCGCGCCCGGCGCGCCGCAGACCGTCCAGACCGGTGAGTTCGAGCTGTTCGTGCTGCCGTTGGCCGGCGGTCTGACCGTCCAGGCCGGGAACGAGTCGTTCGAGCTGGCCGGGCGCGAGTCGGTGTTCACCGCGGTCACCGACTTCGCCTACGTCGGCCGCGACAGCGAGCTCACGCTGGCCAGCGCGGCCGGGGCCGAGGTCGCCCTGCCGTCGGCCCGCTGCACGAAACGGCTGCCGCCCGTGTACGGCCCCGCGGCCGACGTCCCGGTGGAGGTGCGCGGCGCCGGGCCGGCCACCCGCCAGGTCACCAACTTCGGCGTCCCTGGGGCCTGGGACCACGCCGACAAGCTCGTCTGCTGCGAGCTGATCACCCCGCCGGGCAACTGGTCGAGCTACCCGCCGCACAAGCACGACGCGTCGCCGCCCTGCGCGGTCGTGAACGAGGAGATCTACTACTACCGCATCGCCGGGGCCGACCAGGTCACGCCCAGCCGCAGCGGTTTCGGGCTGCACCGCACGTACACCGGCCCGGAGCACGCCGCCGCCGGGCTGGCCGCACTCGACGAGTCGATCGAGGTGCGCGACGGCGACGTCGTGCTCATCCCGCACGGTTATCACGGCCCGTGCGTGGCCGCGCCCGGCTACCCGATGTACTACCTGAACGTGCTGGCCGGCCCGGGCGACGCCCGTTCGATGGCCTTCTGCGACGACCCGGCCCACGCCTGGGTCCGGGACTCGTGGACGAACCTGGCCCCCGACCCGCGCTGCCCGGTGACGTCGGCCGCGGGGCGGGTGGTGGTGCCGGCATGAGCGACACCGTCCGGTTGACCACGGCCCGCGCGCTGGTGCGCTGGATGGCGGCCCAGCGCTGCGAGCTGCTCGACGGATCGCCGAGCGCCGCTGTTCGCCGGCGTGTTCGCCATCTTCGGGCACGGCAACGTGCTCGGAATGGGGACGGCCCTGCACGAGGTGCGCGACGAACTGCCGACCTGGCGCGGCCAGACCGAGGAAGGGATGGCGTTGGCCGCGGTCGCCTACGCCAAGGCGACCGATCGGCGCCAGGTCATGGCGGCCACGTCGTCGATCGGGCCGGGCGCGCTGAACATGGTCACCGCCGCGGGCCTGGCCCACGCCAACCGGCTGCCGGTGCTGCTGCTGCCCGGCGACACGTTCACCGGGCGTGCGCCCGACCCGGTGCTGCAGCAGGTCGAGGGGTTCGGCGACGCCACCGTCAGCGTCAACGACGCGTTCCGGCCGGTGTCGCGCTACTTCGACCGGATCGTCCGGCCGGAGCAGTTGCTGGCCACCCTGCCGCAGGTGGCCCGGGTGCTGACCGACCCGGCCGACTGCGGCCCGGTCGTGCTCGCCCTGCCGCAGGACGTGCAGGCCGAGGAGTTCGACTTCCCGGCGGCCATGTTCGCGCCCCGGCTGCACCGGGTGCCGCGGCCGCGTCCGGATGCCGTCGACCTGGCCGCGGCGGCGCAGCTGCTGCGCTCGGCGCGCCGACCGCTGATCGTCAGTGGCGGGGGAGTGCGCTACTCGGGCGCCGGGGCCACGCTGCTCGACTTCGCGGTGGCACACGGGGTGCCGGTGGCCGAGACGGCGGCCGGGCGCACCATGCTGCCCGATCCGCACCCGCTCAACGCCGGCCCGCTCGGCACGATCGGCTCGGCCTCGGCCAACGCGCTGGCCGCCGACGCCGACGTGGTGCTGGCCGTGGGGACGCGGTTGCAGGACTTCACCACGTCGTCGTGGAGCCTGTTCTCACCCGACGTCCGGCTGGTGTCGGTCAACGCGGCCCGCTTCGACGCGGTCAAGCACGCCGGGCACGCCGTGGTCGGCGACGCCCGCGAGACGCTTGCGCGAGCTCGGCGACGCGCTGGCCGGCTGGCAGGCCGACCCGCGGTGGACGGCGCGGGTTGAGGTGGAACGGGCGCGCTGGGACGCGCACATCGACGAACTGCGCTCCGGTGTCGCCGCGGACGGCTGCTCAGCTACGCCCAGGTCGTCGGCATCGTCAACGACGCCAGTGGGCCGGACGACTACGTGCTCGGCTCGTCCGGCGGCATCCCGGGCGAGCTCAACGGCGGCTGGCGCACCGGCCCGGCCACGGCCGGACCGACCATGGACCTCGAGTACGGCTTCTCGTGCATGGGCTACGAGATCGCCGGGCCGTGGGGCGCGGCCATGGCCCGGGCCGCCAGCCACCCGGGCGGCCTGGTCACCGCGCTGCTCGGCGACGGTTCGTACCTGATGCTCAACTCGGAGCTGTTCTCGGCCGCGTTCGCCGGGCACCCGTTCGTGGCCGTGGTCTGTGACAACGGCGGCTACGCGGTGATCCACCGGCTGCAGACCGGCCAGGGCGGTGCCGGGTTCAACAACCTGTTCGTCGACAGCGCCGGTCCGGGGGCCGAGCCCGGCGGGGTGCGGGTCGACTTCGCCGCGCATGCCGCGGCGCTGGGCTGCGCGGTCGTCGACGTCCCGGCCGGAGCCGCGGCCGACGAGCTGCGGGCCGGGTATGCCGCCGCGCGGGAGCGGGCGGTCGCGGAGCGACGGCCGGCAGTCGTGGTATGCCGGACCAGCCCGTCGGCCTGGACCGAGTCGGGCGCGTGGTGGGAGGTCGGCGTCCCCGCAGCCCTGTCCGGGCGGGCCGATTTCGACGCGGCCAAGCGCACCCAGCTGCGCTGGACGGGCTGACCGCTACGCCGGATATTTCTCCCACCAATCCATCCTCGACAGTGGATGAAACGACCCTCTTCCAACCCGTACGCGCTGGATAGATTCACTCCGCCCAGCGGCTGGGGCCCAGCTCACCGCCCCCAGCGTCGCGCCGCGACCGACGCCTGAGTTGGAGGACGACTGTGACCTTGCGACCGGTCGTCGTCGAGCGCGATGTGTCGGCCCGCATGCGTGACGGGGCGGTGCTGCGCAGCGACGTGTACCGACCGGAGAGCGACGACGGCCCGGTGCTGGTCATCCGCACGCCGTACGACAAGTCGCTGCTCAACCCACGCTTCTTCGACCCGATCAAGGCCGCCTCCGCGCACGGCTACGTCGTCGTCGTGCAGGACACGCGGGGCCGGTGTCGCTCGGACGGGGACTGGTACCCGTTCGTCCACGAGGCCGACGACGGGTACGACACCGTGGAATGGGCGGCCGCGTTGCCGTACTCGACCGGCGCAGTCGGCCTGCTCGGTCCGTCCTACCTCGGGTTCTGCGCCCTGGCGGCCGCGAGCCGGCAACCACCGGCCCTGCGCGCGATCAGCGCGACCGTCACCCAGATCGGGCCGGCCAACGGCTGCGTGTCTCGCGGTGGCGCCTTCGAGCTCGGCCTGCAGGCCGGCTGGCACGCGCTCATGGGGATCAACTTCCTCGCGCGGCGCCGCAGTCATGATCCGACCGCGCGACTGGACGAACTGCTGGCCGGCTTCGACGAGCTGGACGAGCACTACGCCCACTCGCCGATCAGCGAGTTCCCGCTCCTGGCCGAGACCGGGGCCGCGCCGGCGTTCTTCGACACGCTGGCCGAATACGAAGCCGGCGGCGGGCCGATCACCGAGGCGGTGACGATCGACACCGACCGGCTGAGCGTTCCGGTGCAGTGCATCGGCGGTTGGTTCGACATCTATCTCGCCGACACGCTGGCGCTGTTCCAGGCCCTCGAGCAGCGGACGGTTCCGGCGAATCTCATCGTCGGGCCGTGGACGCACCAGGTCCCGCCCCTGGTTGCGCGAATCGGCGACCGGGCGCTGCCCCTGAACGCGATGGCCATCGGCAACGACCTGACGCGGGCCGAGACCGTCTGCGACGCGCAGATCACCTGGTTCGACCGCTGGCTCAAGCCGTCCGATCGAGCGCCGGCCTGCGCCGGCCGCGCGCTGGTACACCTTCGGCGAGAATCGATGGCACAGCGCCGAGAGCTGGCCGCCCGCCAGCCAGACCACGACGCTGTACCTGAACTCGGGCGGACGGTTGACGTCCGACCGGCCGACTGAATCGTCGTCGGGTGAATATGTCAGCGACCCCGACGAACCGGTACCCGTACTCGGCGGCAACGTCCTGATGCCGAGCCCGTACCTCGCCGGCCCGGTGCAGCAGCATCCGGTCGAGGGGCGACGCGACGTACTGAGCTACACCAGCGAGCCGCTCCGCGAGCCGGTCGCCGTGACTGGCCCGGTATCGGTCACGGTGCACGTCGACGCGGATGCTCCTGACTTCGATGTCGTCGCCCGGCTGTGCGACGTGGACGGCCACGGCAACTCGGTCAACGTCGTCGACGGAATACGACGGCACCGCGCCGATTGCGCAGCGGGGCCCGCAGCCGTCGTCCCATCAGACACCGGCGCGCCGTACGAGATCGAGATCGAGCTGTGGTCGACCAGCCACGTGTTCGGGATCGGCCACCGCATCCGCCTGCACGTGACCTCCAGCGCGTTTCCCCGATGGGACGCCGCGAGGCGCAGCGGCCCGCGCGGTGGAGGCGGGCTGTCCACCGGGCCGGTCCGGCTGCGGGTTGTGCACGAGCCCGCCGCCCCATCGCTTCTGACACTCAGCACAACGACAAGTCCGCCGGGATCAAGGAGTTTGCCATGAACGGTCCGATCGACCGGCGCGCGTTCCTCCGCCGCTCCGCCTACCTCGCCGGCGCCGGGACGCTCGCCCTGTCGGGTTCCGGCCTGCTGGCCGCATGTACCGGCTCGTCGGCGCACAACGGGCCGGCGGCCAACACCTCGGCCGGCGTGTCGACCGGAAAGCCGAAGCGCGGTGGCCGCGTGACGGTCGGCGTCTTCAGCGAGGACCCCGGGCTGAACCCCTTCTATTCAGCCTGGGACTGGAGCGGCATCCTCTACGGCACGCTGCTGTACGACGTGCTGGCCACGACGACGCCGGACGCCAAGGTGGTGCCGTACCTGGCGAAGTCGATCGAGCACAGCGCCGACTACCTGAGCTGGACGGTGACGCTGCGCGACGGCGTGAAGTTCCACGACGGCACGCCGCTCACGGCGCAGATCGTGGCCGACAACTGGAAGACGCTGCAGAAGTCGCCACTGACCGCCTACTCACTGCTGGACCTGGCCGGCGTCGCGGCGAGCGGACCGCTGTCGGTCACGTTCTCGATGCACAAGCCCTGGGTGCCGTTCGATGCCTACCTGGCGACCACGCCGGTCGTGCATCCGAAGATGCTCGACCCGAAGTACAAGGGCCGCCCGATCGGCACGGGCCCGTACATCTATCAGGATTGGGTGCCGGGCACGCACTTCATCGTGAACCGCAACCCGAACTACTGGCGCGCGGGTCTGCCGTACCTCGACAAGGTCACCGTCACGCCGATCGTCGATTCCCAGCAGCGGGCCAACGCGCTGAAGGCCGGGACGATCGACATCATGCACGCGTTCTCGACCATCAGCGATCTGCCGCAGCTGCGGGCCGACCGTTCGCTGGTGTATCGCGACGACTCGGCCGTGACCTCATTCGTCCCCAACATGGCGTTCTGGGTGCTGAATTGCGCCAAGCCGCCGACTAATGATCTGCGCATCCGGCAGGCGATGGCGTACGCGACGGATCAGTCGAAGTATGCGCAGCTGTCCTTCAGCGGGATGGGTTCGGCCGATGGGTCGAAACCGTTCGTGCCGGTGACCAGCCCGTTCGCCCCGGGCTCGCCCTGGTTCACCGAAACGAGCTATCCCAAGGCGCCGGACCTGGCGAAGGCCAAGCAGCTGGTCGCGGCCTACGCGAAGGACCACGGCACGCCCACGGTGAACGCCATTGCCATTCCGGTGCGCGCCGAACTGGCTGCCCTGCAACTGGCGCAGTCGCAGTGGGAAGAAGCCGGGATCAAGGTGAAGGTCGAGCAGATGGACGTCTCGCGGCTCATTGCCAACACACTCGAGGGCGACTTCCAGGCGTCGTACTGGTCGCCGACGGCCGTCTCGGATCCGGATGTGAAGTATCCGGGATGGAGCCCGTCCAGCGACCAGCCGATC
Source organism: uncultured Actinomycetota bacterium (assembly GCA_963713245.1). GTDB lineage: Bacteria > Actinomycetota > Actinomycetes > Mycobacteriales > Jatrophihabitantaceae > CAVQKZ01. The sequence continues at coordinate 1,215,704 of CAVQKZ010000005.1, read as the reverse complement.
GGCACGATCTCGGCCAAGCCCGACCGCCTGGCCGATTCACGTCTACAGCCGCTGCTCGACAAGGGCCGCACGGCGACCACGCAGGCCGAGCGGGCCGCCGCCTATCGGAGCTTCGCCAAGGTGATGGCCGACGACCTGCCGTTCATCTACATGGGCCGCAGCGTCTTCAGTTACGCCGCGCGGCCGAACCTGCAGAACTGGGCCAACGCGACCACACCCGAGGGCGCCAAGACGTACTGGACGAACTTCACGCTGACCGAGGCCTGGCTGACGTGATGGGCCGATCGAGTTGATCGCGGTACTGCGCCGGGGCCTGCATCTGGTCCTGGTCGTGATGCTGGTCACGTTCCTGGCCTCGCTGCTGATCAACCTGCTGCCCGGCAGTCCGGCCCTGGCCATCCTCGGGCAGGGTGCCACTCCGAAGGCGGTGGCGCAGGTCAACCATCAACTGCACCTCGACCGCCCGGTGTTCGAGCGTTACGGGCTGTGGCTGGGCGGACTGTTCCGCGGCGACTTCGGCACGTCCTACATCAACGGTCAATCGATCAGCCACCAGTTGGCCATCCGGATCCCGGTGACCCTCGAAGAAGTGATCCTGTCGCAGCTGCTGGCGTTGGCGATTGCCGTGCCGCTGGGCATCTGGTCCGGCTACCGTCCGCGCGGCGTCGGGAACAAGATCATCACCGGGGCCGCGTTCCTGTTTCTCGGCTCGCCGCCGTTCGTGCTGGCCGAACTCGGCACCTTGCTGTTCGCGGTGCGGCTGGGTTGGCTGCCGGCCACCGGTTTCACCTCGTTGTCGCAGAGCGCCGGGCAGAACCTGCGGTCGTTGGTGCTGCCGTGCACGGCATTGGGCCTCGGGACGCTGGCGGTCTACGTCCGGCTGCTTCGAGCCGAGCTGACCGCCACGCTCCAGCAGAACTACATCGAGGTGGCCTACGCCAAGGGGCTGAGCGTGCCCTACGTGCTGTTCCGGCACGCGCTTCGGCCGTCGATGACCACCGTCGTCGCGGCGCTGGCCGTCAATCTCGGGGCCCTGATCGGCGGCGCCGTCGTCGTCGAGTCGATCTTTTCCATCCCCGGCGTCGGGTCGTACATGGTCAGTTCGATCCAAACCCGCGACTACGTGGCGGTGCAGGGCACGGTGGTGGTGGTCGCCATCGGTTTCGTCCTCGCGAATGCGCTCGCCGATTCGCTCTACGTCGTCATGGACCCGAGGAGCCGCCATGGTCGACGTGACTGAACCGACGGCGACAGCGACGAGTCCGGCCGCGGCCGCACCGGCCGGGACCGCCGTGCCGCGGCGACGGGAGATCACGGTCTGGGTCGCGGCGAGTTGGCTCGGGGTGGTCGTGCTGGCCGCCGTGCTGGCCGGCATCCTGCCGCTCGCGTCCCCCAACGCTCTTGAGGGGCTGCCCGGAGCGGGGCCGAGCTCGGGTCACTGGCTGGGCACGGACGCGCTCGGCCGCGACGAACTGGCCCGGCTCGTCTTCGGCGCGCGCGTGTCGCTCGAGGTCGGTTTCGGTGCGGCCGCGATCGCTGTTCCCGCCGGGCTCGTGCTGGGGCTGGTCGCCGGCTACTTCCGGGGCTGGGTCGACGCCGTCATCGCTCTGGTCGTCGACACGCTGCTCGCCTTCCCGGCGCTCGTATTCGCCTTCGTGGTGGTCACCTTCGTCGGCCCGAGCGTCGGCGTCGTGCTCGCGACGCTCGCCGTCTTCGGCATCGCGCCCACGGCCCGCGTGGTGCGCGGGGCGACGATCCGCGCGACCCAACCGGAATACGTGCTGGCCGCCCGGCTCCTCGGCGCGACCCCGATGCGGGTCATCACCCGGGAGGTGCTGCCCGGCGTGGCGATCGCCGCCGGTTCGTTCGGCCTGATCGTGGTGGCCATCAACATCGCGATCGAAGCGGCGCTGTCGTTCTTCGGCATAGCCGTGCGGCCGCCGACGCCCAGTTGGGGCGGCATGATCAACGAAGCGTCCGGCGACACCATGGCCCAGTACCCGATGTTGGTGGTCTATCCGACGGCAACGCTGATCGTGACCGTGATCGCGCTCAACTTCGTCGCCGACTACCTGCAAGGACGCTTCGACGTTCGCGAGGGACGGCTGTGACCCGGCGGGCCGAAACACCACTGCTCGATGTCGACTCGCTGTCGACGGTCTATCGGTCGAGCTCAGGTGCGGTGCACGCGCTGGCCGATATCTCGTTCCACCTGCAGCGCGGGCAGACCCTGGGCGTCGTGGGCGAGTCGGGCTCGGGCAAGTCCACGTTGCTGCGTTCGGTGATGGGCCTGCTGCCGGCCGCGGCGCAGCGTTCGGGCAGCGTGCGGCTGGACGGCACGGAGCTGGTGTCGATGTCGCGGCGTGAGGTCGCCAAACTGTGGGGTCCGAAGGTCGGCATGGTCTTTCAGGACCCGATGACCTCGCTCAACCCGGTCGTGCGCATCGGTCGCCAGCTGACCGAGGTCCTCCGGCTGCACCTGGCCATGAACCGCGCCGACGCCCGGCAGCGCGCCCTGGAGCTGCTCGAGCTGGTCGGCGTGCCGGATCCCGAGCTGCGCCTCGGCCAGTACGCCCACCAACTGTCCGGTGGCCTGCGCCAGCGGGTGGTGATCGCGATGGCCGTGGCCTGCAATCCGGAACTCCTGCTGGCCGACGAGCCGACGTCGGCCCTGGATGCGACGGTGGCCGCGCAGATCCTGGACCTGCTGCTGGAGCTGCAGCAACGGCTGGGCATGGCGATGATCCTGGTGACCCACAACATGGGCGTCGCCGCGCAGCGAACCGACGACATCGCCGTCATGTACGCCGGGCGAATCGTCGAGTATGCCGCGACCCGGGACTTGTTCGCCCACACCAAGATGCCGTACACCGAAGCGCTTTTGGAATCGATCCCGTCACTCGGCGGCGTACCCCGAAGCCGGCTGAACGTCATCGCCGGCAGTCCGCCGAGCCTGACCGAGCTGCCGCCGGGCTGCTCGTTCGCACCCCGCTGCCCCTACGCCGGTGACATCTGTGTCGAGACGAGGCCGGCGCTGCGGACCTTCGGCCTGCCCGCGCACGCGTACGCGTGCTGGAAACCGCTCGGTGGCGACGAGGCCGGCGAAAGCACAGAGAGGACGCCCGGTGACGATCGCACATTTACGCACTGACGACACCGTGCTGCGGGTCGAGGACCTCAACGTCGAGTTCCCGATCGGCGTCAGGCGAGTGCTGTCCGCGGCATCGGACGTGAGCTTCGACATCGCCCACGGCGAAACGCTGGGGCTGGTCGGCGAGTCCGGCTCCGGGAAGTCGAGCATCGCCCGGGCCATCTTCCAGGCGCCCCGCCCGACGTCGGGCTCGGTTCGGCTCGGCCCGGTCGAGCTGACCGCGCTGCGTGGGCCACGGCTGCGGGCGCAGCGCGACGGGTTCCAACTGATCTATCAGGACCCGACGTCCTCGCTGAACCCGCGGCGGACGGTGGCCGACATCGTCGCCGAACCACTCGACATCCGGGCCGCGGCCCGCGGACCCGAGCGCGACGAGCTGGTGCGCCAGGCGTTGGTCGCCGTCGGGCTCGACGTCGACCAGGTCGGACACCGGCGCGCCCACGAGCTCTCGGGCGGGCAGTGCCAGCGGGTCAACATCGCCCGGGCCCTCATCCTGCGCCCGCGGCTGCTCGTCTGCGACGAGCCCGTTGCCGCCCTGGACGTGTCGGTGCAGGCCCAGATCCTGAACCTTCTGGAGGACACCCGCAGCGCGTTCGGCCTCAGCATGCTGTTCATCTCCCACGACCTGGCCGTCGTGCGACATGTCAGTGACCGGATCGCCGTCCTCTATCTCGGCCGGATCGTCGAACTCGGCCCGGCGGTGGCCGTGCTGGCCGAGCCTGGGCACCACTACACGGCCGCGCTCGTCGCCTCGATGCCCGACGGGCCGAAGGACGCATCGGCCGGTTCCCGCCGGCTCACCGGCGAGCCGCCGTCACCGGTGCACCCACCGTCCGGATGCCGGTTCCGCACGCGCTGCCCCCGAGCGAGCGAACGCTGCGCGGCCGAGGTGCCGCGTCTGGTCGAGCTGCGGCCCGAGCACTGGGTGGCCTGCCACCACCCGGTGGGCGAAAGGAGAGCGTCGTGAGCGGAGTCGTCATCACAGTCGGGCCGACCGGCTCCATGGGTTCCAAGAGCGACAATCCGGCGCTGCCCACCACCCCGGAGGAGATTGCGGCAGAGGTCAGCGCCGCCTACGACGCCGGGGCGCGGGTCGCCTCCATCCACCTGCGGGATGCCGCGCAGCAGCCGACCGCGGACCTCGACATCGCCCGGCGCACGCTCGACCTGATCGCCGAACGGTGCCCGATCCTGGTGCAGCTGTCCAGCGGCGTGGCCACCGACGCCACCCTCGAGGATCGCCTGGCCTTGATGGAGTTGCGGCCCCGGATGGCCACGCTCAGCCCGTGCAGCATGACCTTCGCCGCCGGCGAGTTCCGCAACCCGCCCGACTTCGTGCGCCGCCTGGCCGGCCGCATGGGCGAGCTCGGCATCAAGCCCGAGCTCGAGGTGTACGACACCGGGCACGTCAACGCCGCGCTGCAACTCGTCGACGAGGGACTGCTCACCCTCCCGCTGCAGGTCGGCATCGTCATGGGCGTGCGGGGCGGGATGGCGGCCACGCCGGAGAATCTGCTGCACACGGTGCGGATGCTGCCGCCGGACACGGTGTGGCAGGCCATCGCCATCGGCCGCTGGAACTTCGACCTGGCCGCGATGTCCATGGCGATGGGCGGCAATGCCCGCACCGGGCTGGAGGACAACCACTACCTGCGCCGCGGCGAGCTGGCGCCGGGCAACGCACCGCTGGTCAAGCGGCTGGCCGGGATCGCCCACGCCCTCGACCGCCCGCTGGCGACAGTGGCCGAGGTCGAGCGGCTGCTCGGGCTCGAGCCGGTCGCGCGCTGACCGGCGCTGACCGGCGCTGACCGGGTACGCCGCACGAGGCGACGGGAGGTAGGTTCCCTACTGATCTGGGTGGATCGGTGGACGAAAGCCACACCGGCCCGCCTGGTGGCCGCGAGTTCGTCTCTCAGCCCCGGGAGTAGCGCCAATGCCCAAGACGACCGACCATGCCGCCGACACGTCGACCGCTCGGGCCCGCCGCGAACGTGAGCTCGCCAGCCTGTATGCGACGGCGCGGGAGCTGACCGTACTCGGCGAGGTCGACAGCGTGCTGGCCTCGATCGTGGGTCACGCCCACGAGCTGATGGGCGTCGACGTCACCTACCTGTCGGCCTTCGACGAGCACTACATGGAGTTGGAACTGCGCGCGGTGCAGGGCGCCATCTCGCCCGAGCTGCGCACCGCCCGGGTGCCGGCGACGACCGGCGTCGGCGGCAAGGTCATCGAGACGAAGATGCCGTTCTGGGTGAGCAACTACCTGACGACGTCGATGGAGCACGATCCACACTTCGACGCCACGTTGCGGGCAGAGGGGATCGTCGCGCTGCTCGGGGTGCCGCTGCGGACGAACGACCGGGTGTCGGGCATCCTCTACGCGGCCGACCGGGTCGAGCGGGTGTTCACGCCGGACGAGGTCGCGCTGTTGAGCGCGTTCGCCGATCATGCCGCCGTCGCCCTGGAGAACGCCCGGCTGTATGAACAGAGCCGGGCCGCGCTGGCCCAGCTCCAGTCCGCCTACGTCACCATCGAGTCGCAGGTTTCGACGATGGAGCGCTCCGCGGCGGTGCACGAAGCCCTCGCCGGGGTCATCCTCACCGGCGGCGGCGCCGGTGACATCGCGGACGTGCTCGTCAACGCCTTGGGTGGCCGGGTGACGATCGTCGATCGCTTCGACCGGACCATGGTCTCGCGGGCGACGGACGCGGTGTCGGTTCCCCTCGACGACCAGACGCTCGGACCGGCCCTGGACGCCAGCCGCCAACGAGGGCGGTGCACCGCGGTCACGGCCGAGGACGGCTCGCGCCACACGGTCGCGCCGATCCTGGCCGGCGACAGCTATCTCGGGGCGGTGCTGCTGGCCAGCGAGCAGCCGCTGGACGCGGTGGCCGAACGCACCCTCGAGCGCTGTGCCCAGATCGTGGGCCTGCTGACCCTCAAGCAGCAGGCCGTGGTCGACGCCGAGGAACGGGTGCGAGGAGAACTGCTGACCGACGTCCTGTCCGGACCGGTCAACGCACCCGCGGTGCTCGCCCGGGCCGCCGCCCGTGGGTTGGACGTCGAGTCGTTCGACACCGTGCTGGTCGTCGATGCCGGCCCCGACTCGCTGAAGGCCACCCGCAAGCTGCACGAACTGTCCGCGGAGTGGAAGGGCCTGGCCGGCCAGCATCTCGGCCACCCCGCGTTGCTGCTGCGGACTCCCGAGCCCGAGGTGACGGCGCGTTCCGTGCAGCGGGCCCTGCGCGCGACTCTGAAGGTGCCCGTGCTCGTGGTCGCGGCCGCACTGGCCGAGACCCTGCCGACACTGGGGCGGGCGTTCACGCTCGCCCAGCGCTGCGTCCGAATCCTGCCGCGGGTAGGTGTCACCGACCGCGGGGTGACGACCGCCCAGTTCGGCCTGTACGCGCTGGTGTTCGACCCGGACCGCGCGGAGGACCTCGACGTGTTCGTGGCGGAGACGCTGGGCCGGCTGTTGCGCTATGACCGCGACCGGAACACCAGCCTGGTGCAGACCCTCGCGTCGTACCTGGAGCACCGTGGCAGCGGAGCCCGCACGGCCAAGGCCCTGCACATCCACATCAACACGCTGCTCAAGCGCCTGGACCGGATCGCCGCGGTGCTCGGAGCCGATTGGCAGAGCCCGGACAACGAGCTGCGGATCCGGCTGGCCGTGCGGTTCCACCGGCTCGCGGCCGCGGCACCCGGCTGATCAGGGCGACGGCGCGGATCAGATCCGCGTCCGGTCGGCGCCGACGAGCACGAACAGCATCAAGGCCGGCTGATCGCTGCGGTTGCGCCACGCGTGGCGAGTGCCCCGCTGCACGACGCACGTACCGGGGCTGATCGGCGCGCCCTGGTCGCCGTCGAGCTCGAGCCACATCTCGCCCTCCAGACAGACGCCGTAGTCGATCGAGTCGGAGGTGTGGAAGCCGGGGTTGTCGGGCTCGAAGGCGCCGGCCAGTCCCGGCAGCAGGCGTTCGGCCTCGGCCGCCAGGGCGGCCGATTCGCCGGCCACCGTCGGGATGTGCGACTCGGGGGCCCAGCGCACGAGCAGGAACCGGGTGCCGCCGACGCCGGGCCAGTACGGCATGGCCGTGCCCGGTGCGCCGGCCAGCGACCGGCCGCCGTCGGTGCCCCAGAGGGTGAAGAAGTCCAGGCCGGGCATACCCGGCGGCGAGACTGCGGTGGCTTCCTCGTTCTCCACGATTGCCGACGTCCCGTCGGGCCGAACTCCGGTCACGATGCGCCGCGGCTGCATCATGGCGGTCCCCTTTCTCGTGAATCGGGGCGAACGGTAGCGCTGCGACCGGCGCCGGCTGAAGGGGTGAATCCTCCACCGAAGCACCGCTCAGGGTGGTGATGTGCCTGATTGTCGGGGCGCGACGCCCGTCACTATGGTGACTGGGCGTCGCGGCCGGACGGCGGATCGTCTCGGTGCGGCGAACCGAGAGGGGCGGCCCATGAGCGCAGCGGCAGCGACACCCGGTCGCGCGGCTCGGAGGCCCCCGCACATCGCTGACCTGCGGCTGGCCGTCATCGGCGCGGGGCTGATGGGACATTCGATCGCGGGCGTGTTCGCGTCAGCTGATGCGAACGTGCGCCTGTTCGACCAGCACGAGCCGACGCTGCGGACGGCTCCGGCCCGCGTGGCCGAGCAGTTGGCCCGCCGCGGCGTCGACCGCGGGCCGGCCGATTCGATCGTGCTCAGCGACAGCGTCCGCGACGCCGTGAGCGACGCCGATCTGGTGATCGAAGCCGTGCCGGAGAACCTCGAACTGAAGCAGGAGTTGTTCGCCGAGCTCGGTGAGCTGGCGCCGGGCGCGGTCCTGGCCACGAACAGCTCGGTGCTGCGCACCAGCGACATCGCCGCCCGCGTCCGCGACCGGGGCCGGGTGCTGGGAACGCACTGGTTCAACCCGCCGCACCTGGTGCCGATCGTCGAAGTCATCCAGGCCGACGACACCGAGTTCGCCTACGTCGCCTGGGTCATCGACATGCTCGAGCAGGCCGGCAAGACCCCGGTCCACGTGCGCAAGGACGTGCCCGGCTTCATCGGCAACCGCCTGCAGCACGCCCTGTGGCGGGAGGCGATCCACCTCGTCGAGACCGGGGTCTGCGACGCGGAGACCGTCGATCTGGTCGCGCGTGGCAGCTTCGGGTTACGCCTGCCCGCGATGGGGCCGCTGGAAAACGCCGACTACGTCGGCCTCGACCTGGTGCTCGCGGTGCACGAGAACGTGTTTCCGAGCCTGTGCCGGGACACCGAGCCGTCGCCGATGCTGCGCGAACTGGTCGCGCGCAAGCACCTGGGCGCCAAGACCGGGGCGGGTTTCTCCGAGTGGCCGGCCGGCCGCCGGGACGACGCCACCGCGCGGTTGGATCGGCACCTGGTGGCTGAACTCTCGATGCCGACCGACACCTGAGTTGGGACGAGCTAGCGGGCGGTGGTCGCCAGGACGCGCGCGGCGGCCTCGACGTACTCGTCGCTGAGTTTGACGGCCAGATCCTCGCGGCCTTCGTCGAGCAGCAGATTCACGCGGTACGTGTAGTCATCGCGCAATTGCTCGAGGCGGGTGGTCAGGTCGAGTGTTGCGTTCACAATGTGCCTCCGTCTTGACGGCCGGGGCTGTCCCGGCCCCTGTGGGAGAACGACTGGGCGCCCGGCAACCTTCCGGGATCGGGAGTGCCGTGTACCACCGCGCTAGCTGTGCTGCCCAGGGACGTTGACCCAGCGGCCGGTGCGGGCCGACTCGCTCATCGCGTCGAGGATCTGCGCGCTGGCCACGGCATCGGCGGCGGTGGCCCCGATCGCGGTGCCCGTGCTGATCGACTGCAGGAACCGCGCCGCCTCGATCACCTTCAGGTCGTCGTAGCTCATGGCGATGCCCGCGGCCGGCTGGAACGCGGCCAGCTCGCCGTGGCCGGGCCCGACGAACACGGTGCTGGTGGCCTGGTCGAGATAGTCGGTGCCGGTGCTGAGCACGAGTTCGCCCATCCGGCGGAAGTCCCACGAGAGCGTGCCGCGGGTGCCGTGGAGCTCGAAGCCGTAGTTGCACTGGTCGCCCACGCTGACCCGGCTGGACTCGATCGAGCCGCGCGCGCCGCCGGGGAAGCGGATCAGGCAGTTGAGGTAGTCCTCGTTCTCCACGTCGCCCGGCGCGCCGTCGGCCAGGGCGTAGTGGCTGCCGGTCCCGGTCGGTGTCGGGCGCCGGGCGATGAAGGTGGCGGTGTCGGCCACCAGCGCGTCGATCTCGCCGAGCAGGTACCGGGCCAGGTCGGCCCCGTGCGAGACCAGGTCACCGAGCACGCCGGCCCCACCGCGCGCCCGCTCGAACCGCCAGGACAGCGCGCCCTGCGGGTGCGCGGCGTAGTCGCTGAACAGCCGGAACCGGGCGTGGGTCACGACGCCGATCGCGCCCGCGGTGATCAGGTCGTGCGCGTGCTGCACGGCCGGGGCGTTGCGGTAGTTGAAGCCGACGGTGCTCTGCACTCCGGCGGCGGCGACCGCGTCGGCCACCGCGGCCGCGTCGGCCGTACCGAGCCCGACGGGCTTCTCGATCCACAGGTGCTTGCCGGCCGCGGCCACCGCGACGCCGATCTCGCGGTGCAGGAAGTTCGGGGCGGTGACGCTGACGGCGGCCACCCGGTCGTCGGTGAGGACGTCGCGCCATTGCGCGCTGGCCGCCTCGAAGCCGTACCGCCCGATCGCGTCGTCGCGGCGTTCGGCGTCGGCATCGACGACCAGGACCGGGCGCGGTGACAGGGCCAGCTGCGGGTAGTGGTGCCCGACCCGGGCGTAGGACCGGGCGTGCACCTGCCCCATCCAGCCGAAGCCGACGACGGCCACGCCGAGTTCTGCGCTCACGTCAGGCCCCGACCGTGGCCAGGAAGTCGATGCTGGCCCGCACGTCGAGCACCGGCCCGGCGCCGGCCGCGGGCTCGCCGTCGAGGGCGCAGTCCTGCTCGAGCACGTACCGGCCCTGGTAGCCGATGTCCTCCAGCGTGGTGACGATGCCGGCGATGTCGAGGTCGCCGGCGCCGAGCGGGGTGTACAGGCCCTGGCGCACCGCCCCGAGATAGCTGGCATCACCGGCGGCCACGGTCGCGGCCACCGCGTCGTTGACGTCCTTGAGGTGGACGTGCGCGACCCGGTCGGCGGCCAGGGCGAGCAGTTCCAGCGGCTGCATCCCGCCGATGAGCAGATGGCCGGTGTCGAGGCACAGGGCGATGTCGCTGGATTCGAGCAGCCGCAGCACGGCGTCGCGGTCCTCGATCGCCGTGCCGACGTGCGGGTGCAACGTGGCGGTCAGACCGTGCTCGCCGATCACCTGCTGCAGGCGGGCGAGGTTGGCGAGCAGGGTGACCCATTCATCGTCGGACAGCGGGACCTTGCGGTCGTAGCTGCCGTCGGCCGACTGGGCCGCCAGCACGACGACCTCGGCCCCGCCCGCGGCCAGCGTGGCGATGGCGTCGGTGGCCGCGGTCAGGTCCAGGGCCGGGTCGACGTGCAACGGCACGGGCAGGAAGCCGCCGACCAGGGTCATCGCGTACCGGTCGAGCTGCGCGCGCACCTCGTCCGGCCGGGCGCCGAGGTAGCCGGTCGGGCCCAGTTCGGTGCTGCCCAGGCCGAGGTCGCGCATCTCGCCCAGCACCCGGTCCGAGGGCAGTTCGTAGCCCCAGCCCGGCGCCTCGCAGACGCCCCACGAGATCGGGGCACCGGCGATGCGCGCGGTGATCGGTGTGCTGCTCATGACGAGTTCCTCGCTGGCAGGTGATCCACAGTCCGGATGAGTGCTCCTAGAGCGCTCTAGGTAGAGCTAGTATCCCTGGACAACCCGTTCCACGCCGAGATCGCCGAGGGCATCTATGCGGCGGCCGAACCGCTCGGCTACGAGGTCGTGCTGAGCGCGGTCACCGCCGCCCGCGGGCCGACCCAGGCGATCGACGCGTTGCTGTCCTACCGGTGCGAGGCCGCGATCCTCGTCGGCGCCTCGTCCCCGCCGGGCCCTCGGCCGACTGGCCGAACAGGTGCCGGTGGTCGTGGGCGGCCGCCGGCCGTGACACTCCCGATCTCGCCAGCGGAATCGTGCACGCTGGCCCCGCACCTGGTGAGCCGGGGCACCACTACCGCGGCCCGGCCGGGCTCAGCCGGCTGACGGCATCGGCAGGGCCCGCGGCGGCACCGGGTTGGCCACCACGATCGAGGTGATCGTCTGCCCGTAGAGCAGGAACCGGTCGAGCACGGCCTCCAGGTCACCGATCGTCGGTGCGTGCACCTTGACCAGGAAGCAGTCCTCGCCGGTGATGCGGTAGCACTCGCTGACCTGGTCCAGTTCCTGAGCCAGCTCGGCGACCTTCGGCAGCTGACCGGCGGCCGGGCGGACCCGGGCGAACGCAGTCACCGGGAGACCGACCGCGGCCGGGTCGACGTCCATTCGGAAGCCGGTGATCACGCCCGAACGCTGCAACCGCTGCACGCGCTCGGTGACGGCGGGTGAGGACATGCCCACCCGCCGGGCCAGCTCGGACATCGTCATTCGCGGATCAGCGTGCAACTCTTGCAGCAGCCGGACGTTGACCTGGTCGAGCGGCTCGAATGCACCCTTTGAGGTGGGCTGGAGTTCAGGCCCAATTTTCTTAGCCATTGCGCCCCCTCGGCCTTAAAGATGCCATGGTGGACAGCGTAGTGGCCTTGGACGATAGACACCATGAGTTCGCCGACCGAGACCCGGCCGGGGCGCACCGCCCGCGCCGTCGACGCGCTGCCGGCGCCAGCGTTCTTCGGGGTAAGCGCGGTCTTCCACTACCTCGGCCCGTCGTACGCGGTGTTGCTGTTCGCCCACGTCGATGTGCTCGGCGTCGCCTGGCTACGGATCGCCTCGGCCGCCGTCGTCTTCGCGCTGTGGCGCCGGCCCTGGCGGATGTTTGCCGCGGCCACACCGGCGCAGCGCTGGGTGTTCGTCGGCCTGGGCGTCGTGCTGGCCGCGATGAACTCGCTGTTCTACCTGGCCGTCGACCGCCTGCCGCTGTCGACGGTCGGCGCGATCGAGTTCCTCGGGGTCGTCATCCTGGCCGCGGCCGGAGCGAAGACCCGGCGCAACCTGGCCGCGTTGGTGCTGGCCGTCGGCGGGGTGTTCCTGCTGACCGAACTGCGGTGGCAGGGCCAGCCGCTCGGCTTCGCCTTCGCGTTCGCGAACTGCGCCGGCTTCATGCTCTACGTCGTCCTCGGGCACCGGGTGGCCAATACCCGGGCCGACGGCCGCGCGACCGATACGTCGGCCGCGTCGCTGAGCGGCATCGACCAACTGGGCGCCGCGATGCTGGTGGCCGCCGTCGCGGCGACGCCGTTCGGGATCAGCGCCGCCCAGCCGGCCTTCACCCACCCGGGTTGGCTGGCCTGGGGGATCGGCGTCGGGCTGTGCTCGTCGGTGATCCCGTACGTCACCGACCAACTGGCCATGGCCCGGCTGCGGCGGCCGACGTTCGCGCTGATGCTGGCCCTGCTGCCGGCCACCGCGACCGTCGTCGGCCTGATCGTGCTCTCGCAGGTGCCGACCGCGCGGGATCTGGGCGGCATCGCGCTGGTGATCGCGGGCGTGGCCCTGCACCACGAGGCCGAAGCCGCCGACCCGTAGGGCTCAGTGGTAGCCGACCTGCAGGGTGCTGGTCCGCACCCCGTTCGCCGCGGTGACGAGCACCTCGGCGCCGCGCGCGGAGCGCACGACCTGGTAGCGCACCGGCCGGCCGTTCAGGCGCACCGATGTCGCGGCCGTCCCCGTCGGCAGAAGCGCGCCGATGTGCAGGGACGCGTGAACCGCACGGTGCACGGTCGTGGTCAGTACGCCGCCGGAACGCCGGGCCGTGACATCGATCGAACCGCCGCCCAGCCTGATGTCCGAGCCGGCCACGACGGTCTGGCCGTCGGGGACCTGCGGCACCACGCTCACGGCGTGCCGGCCCAGGTCGGGCTCGACGCCGAGTTCGTAGTGCACGACCGGCCAGAGCACGCCGTAGGTACCCCACGCCTGCAGTCCGCTGGAGCGCGTGGTGAACGGCTGGTCGATGTTGGCCACGAAGTCCGGCGACGGCGAGATCTCGGGCATGTCGCCCGGCACCTCGGCGGCCGCGGGGTCGACCTGCACCCGGGCCAGGTCGCCGGTGTAGCGGCCCAGCTGCCCGGTGCCCAGCCGGCCCAGCGCGGCCTCGGCCACGGCCATGATCGACGTGGTCAGGGTGAACACCTCGCGGTCGCTCGGGGCGGCCGAGACGCTCGAGTCGCAGGTCGGGCCGGGGTTGCCCTTCGGGTCGGAGGTCGGGCCGGTGCCGGTGTGATACAGCCCGTTCGTGCCGGTGTAGCAGGCCAATTCGTGCTGCGCGACGGTGGCGACGGCATGCGCGAGGTTGGCCAGCGGCGCGGCCGGGCGGTGCGGGCCGGCCGGCAGTTCGGCCTCGACCGGCGTCAGCCCGATCCAGTAGCGCTGGAAGAGTTGGACGTTGCCCGGGTCGGCCAGCGAGTCGGCGTAGGACTTCGTGCTCGCGCCGTTCCACCAGGTGCGCTCGAAGCGGCGCTGCGAGACTCGGTGGCCTTGTCCCGGCGCCCAGCGCAGCGTGGCCCGGTCGTGCTTGCTCGCGGCCATGTCGGCCAGGTCGAGCAGGCCGCGGATGGCGTAGACGGCCACGTCGAGCTTCTCCGGGCCCATGCCGGTGCGTTCGACGTTGCCCGCGCCCTCGGGCCACCCGTCGCCGTCGGCGTCGAGTCGGGTGAAGACGTAGCGCAGGTTGCGGACGGCGAAGCCGTACATCCGGTCGCGGAACGCGTCGTCGCCGGTCCAGCGCCAGACCAGGGCGACCGTGCTCGGGAACTTCACCGTCTCGTCGGTGTTGCCGGGATCGGAGTTGGCGCCGAAGTAGACCGAGCCGTCGGGCACCACCTCGTGCACGACCTTGCCACTGCGGTTGTTCACCGCGTCGCTGACCTGCTGCAGCGTGCGCAGATGGTTCTCGATGGCCGAGAACTGCCCGGCGGCCACGGACGCGAACGCGGTGTACTCGGCGTCGGTGCCGAAGATCCACGGGTAGTCCGGCCAGCCGGCCCCGATCCACTGCGCGTCGGCGAGCGTGCCGGTGGGCGCGGGATATTTGGTGCCCGCGTTCGTGACCCGCAGTTGCAGGTCGCGGGCCTGCTGCCGGGCGTCGGCCAGGTTCTGCTTGCTCCACGCGACGCTGCTGGCCAGTTGCGGGTCGCCGGGCAGGCTGACCGCGGTCTGCCGGGCCAGCGCCGTGCGCTGCGCGATCTTGGCCGCGAGCAGGCCGGTCGGGTCGGCCAGCGCGCGGTGCTGCATGGCCGCCGCCTCGTCCACGCCGCGGTCGGAGCCGCCGACCGCGAACCACACGGTGTGCGCGCCGGGGCGCACGGTGAGCCGGTAGCTCAACTGGCCGCCGGTGCCCCGGCCGTAGGCGGTGTCGTCACAGCGGGCCGGTGTCGGGGGAGTGCCGGGACCGGACGCTCCGCAGACCACGGCCGGATCCTGTGGACCGCGGAAGTCCGGGCCGAGGCGGTGTGCGGCCGGGGTGAGCGTGCTGCCGACCACGGCGGCCCAGTGGTGCGTGGTCGTGTTGGCGGCCGGCGGCCTGCCGTCGTCGCGGAAGACCAGGTCGCGGCCGGCCACCGCGCCGGTGTCGGGCAGATTCTCGGCCGTCTGGCTGGGCGTGGTCTCGCCCCACGGATAGGCCGACATGAGCTCGGAGTGGGCGTCCATCGTGAGCTGGACGGTGCGCGCGTGCGCGGCGGTGAACGTCAGGCCGATGAGCCCGGCCCGCAGTCCGTCGGGGGCCACGTCGGTGCGGCTGACCGCCACGCCGTTGTGCGTGCCCAGCTCCATCCGGGTGTAGCCCCAGCCGGTGCTGTACCGCCGGGCCGTCAGCCACGATCCGTCGACGCCGAACCAGACGCCGTCGAGCAGCTTGATCGGCATGCTCCAGAAGCCGCCCATCTCGCCGCGGGTGTGGAAGCCCTCGGCCGGGTAGCTGCCGTCCTCGGCCCCGACCTCGTAGAACCGGGTGCCGATCACGAACGAGCGGCGGTCGGCCAGCCGGGTGGTCGCGCTCAGCTGCGCCGACCGGGCCAGCCCGGGCCGGGCCGGGTTCGGCGCGCTGTGCGCGGCCGGCGCGAGGGCGGCGAGCGGTACGGCGACCGCGACGGACAGACCTGCGGACAACCAACGACGGCGGCTCATGTCGTACCTCCATGGCGATGGCCGGCGGCGGACGCGGCCAGGGCGGCGAGCGCGCCGGGGAAGATCTCGGCCGGCGGCGTGACCAGCCCGGCGCCGACCTGGCCGGTGCCGGCGACCTTGCCGGCCATGCCGGTGTTGATCTGGGGCAGGATGCCGGTGCGCACCACCCGGGTGACGTCGATGCCCAGCGGCGTGCCCCGGAAGTCCAGCACGGGCACGGTGAACGCGGCGTGCTCGGCCAGGGTGATCTCGTACATGCGCCGGGTGTTGGCCAGCGCGTCGGCCACCGTCCCGCCGACGAAGCGCACGATGGCCGGTGCCGCCGCCATCGCGAAGCCGCCCAGCCCGGCCGTCTCGGTGATCGCCGAGTCGCCGATGTCGGGGTTGGCGTCGTCGGGGCCGTAGTCGCCCAGGAACAATCCGTCGGGAACCTGGGCCGGCCCGGTGAACCAGGCGTCGCCGGTGCCGGAGACCTGGATGCCGAAGTCGGTGCCGTTGCGGGCCATGGCCACGACCACGGTCGAGCCGGGGATGCCGCGGGCGGCGTCGAGGGCGAGCTTGCAGGCCGGCATGCCCAGGTTCAGGAAGAAGTGGTCGTTGCCGCCGACGAAGCGGGCCGCCTCGGCGATGTCGGCCGACGCGAAGCCGGAGCCGATCATCGCCGGGACGAGCTCGCGCAGCAGCATCAAGGTGCCGGCGCGGTTGCGGTTGTGCCCCTCGTCGCCCATCTGCACCATCTGGGCCAGGATCGCGGTGATGTCGACCGGCCCGTTCGCGCGCACGGCGGCCTGCAGCACCGGGCCGAGCACGGCCGACATCCAGCGCAGCCGCTCGATCACCTCGGCCGAGTAGGCGCCGTAGCGCAGCACCTTGCCCAGTCCTTCGTTGAGCGAACAGAACGAGCGCGGCGCCGGTGTCGGGATCCTCGAGCACGAACACCCACATCGACGGCGAGGTAACCCCGGCCATCGGCCCGACCGCGCCGCGGTGGTGGCACGGCTCCAAGCCGATCTCGCCGCGCTCGAGCAGGGCGACGGCGTCGTCGGGGTCGGTGACGATGCCCTCGAACACGGCCGCACCCATCAGGGCGCCGCGCATCGGCCCGGACGCCCGGGCCCAGTCGATCGGGGGGCCGGCGTGCAGGACGTCGCGCGGGCCGAGCCCGAGCGCCTCGCCGGCCGGCAGCACGTCGACGAGCAGTGCGCGGGCGGCCTGGATCCGGCGCACGGCCTCGGCGTTGGCGGCGACCCGGCGCGGGTCGGCCAGGACGGTGGCCAGGTCGGCCTCGGTGCCGGGCATCGGCGGGCGCCAGTCGACCCGGGTCACGCGGGCGGCCTGGGCCTCGGCCGCATCGGCGAACAGCGCCGACCCCAGCGGTGATCAGCTCGACGTCGCGGCGCAGCAGGTCGCTCATCAGGCGCTCGCGACCAGGTCACAGGCGAATCGGGCGGCCTGGGCGTTGGACGTGAAGACGTGCGCGCCGGCGGACTGCAGGGCGGCAGCCTGGCGGTCGAGGTCCTGCGGGTCGGCCTTGGCTCCGATCAGGGTGGCGACCACGGCGACGTCGTCGCCGACCGCGGCGATCGCCGGGGCCAGCTCGGCCGCCGGGTCCGGGTGGGCGCCGTGCCCGAGCACGACATCGAGCAGGATCACCGCCGTGCCCGGGTCCTGCGGCCTCGCGGGCCAGCCGCTCCAGGCGCAGGGTCTGGTCGATCATCGGATGCGGACGGCCGCGCGGTCAGCTCGTCGTCGCCGAAGTCGATCATGACGTGTCCGGTGGCCGGGGCGGTCGGGTCGATGCGCCAGTCGGCCTGCAGCGGGATGTTCGAGCCGATCGGGCCGAGTCGCTGCGGCCGCGATCGACCATCGCCTCGTCGCACAGGGTGCCGCCGGCGAACAGGCCGCGCAGCGCACCGGACCGGGGCGCGGTCACGCCGGCCGGGCCAGTGCGGCCAGGATCGGGACGTCCACGCCGAGCGCGGCCAGCGCCTGCTCGGTCGCTTCGGTCAGGTCGGGCTGCCCGGCGCCGATGAAGGCGAACCGCACCGGGGTGCCGAGGTCGGCGGCGAAGCGCGCGCACGTCGGCGGCGACCTCGTCGGCCGGCGGCTTGGAGATGACGATGATCGAGTTCGGTCGCCGGATCGTCGTCGAGAGCGGTGAGCGCGGCCCGGGTCGAGCGACCGGCCACTGCCGACGAGAGGTCGCGCCCGCCGACGCCCGAGCGCGGCGCTGACCCCGACGCCGGCGGCATCGAGCAGGCACAGCACCTGCTGCGCCCCCGTGCCCGACGCCGCGACCAGGCCGACCGGGCCGGGCGCGAGCGTGTGCGCGAAGCCGAGGCCGACTCCGCCGACCACGGCGGTGCCGCAGTCCGGTCCCATACCAGCAGGCCGCGCTCGGCCGCGACGTCCTTGAGCCGGATCTCCTGCTCGACCGGCACGTTGTCGGAGAAGATCATCACGTCGCAGCCGGCGTCGAGGGCGTCCATCGCCTCGGTGAACGCGTGCTGCCCCGGCACCGAGATCAGGGCCAGGGCCGGTCCGGTGGCGCGCGCGGCCGACGAGACCGTGCGCGGCGGCTGTTCGGCGAACGACCCGCCGGTCGTGCGCCGGCCGGGCCGCGAGGGCGTCGGCGACCAGCTGCGACCGCCGGCGGACAGCGCGGTGTCGTCGTCGGCCCGGATGGCGACGAGCAGGTCGTTCGGCGCCGGCGTCCGGCCGGCCGGGTGAACCCCATCCCGTCCAGCAGGCCGAGGTTGAGTTCGGTGGCCATCGCGACGAGTGCGGTCGTGCACGCCCGGCGCGTTCGTCGACGGTGCGGCTGACCTGCATCAGGGTCACGGAGTCGGCGTAGGCACCGCTGCGGGCCTGCACGTGCTCGACGGCTCACGGTCGCTCCGACCGCGAGCGGCGTCCGGGCGGCCGCGCCGAGCAGGCCGGCGGCGAGCGCGGCGCCCGACGTGTGCCCGACCGCGAGCAGCCGGGCGATCGCGTCGCGCGCCGGGCCGGTGCGTCCGCACAGCGCGTCGACGACGGCGGCGAACTCGGGCACGCACTCGCCGCGGGCGGCGTGGCCGAGCAGCTGCGCCGACAGCGCGGTGGTCGCGTCGCGGCGGCCAGCTCGGTGACCGCGCCGCCACGCTGGGAGCCGGCCGCCCGAACGCCCGCGCGCCGAGCAGGAACCCGGCCAGCACGTCGTCGCCGCTCGGCGTCAGCCCGGGCCCGCGGCCGAGCAGCGCGAGCGACGGCACTGCGGCTGGCGCCGGCGGCAGGCCGACCAAGTCCGGCATCCAGGCCGATGTCGTGCCCGGCGGCGGCGCCGCGGCAGCGCGGCCACCGC
Source organism: uncultured Actinomycetota bacterium (assembly GCA_963713245.1). Taxonomy (GTDB): domain Bacteria; phylum Actinomycetota; class Actinomycetes; order Mycobacteriales; family Jatrophihabitantaceae; genus CAVQKZ01. The sequence continues at coordinate 1,196,974 of CAVQKZ010000005.1, read as the reverse complement.
GGCCGGCTGCGGGCGGCCCGGCCGGCACCGGGCCGGGGCCCAGCGCCGCGCACCCCGGCGACGGTGACGACGCCCGTCCGGCCCGGCCCACTCGACCCGGCCGGCGCCGACCGTCACGGCTGCGCCCGGCGTCGGCACCAGGCCGGCCAGCGGCAGTTCGGCCGCGGTGCGCGGCACCACGAGCGCGCACGGCAGCCGCACCGCGTCGTGGCTGAGGACGGCGAGCACGGTGCCGGAGTCGGCTGACGAGGTACAGCGCGCGTAGGGCACGGCGCCGAGCCAGTGCGCCGGCTGCTCGGCGCCGCTCAGCGACGGGCTGCACCGCGGTGCACGACCGCGGCCGGAACCCTCATGATCCCTCGACGCTAGCCGCGCCGCGTACGGTCTCCCCATGGAGAGTGTTGCCAACGTTGCCGCGGCTGAGCAGCGGGATCTGCCAGCGGCCACGGGCTGTCGGCAACCACGCGCTCACCGTCCGCGACCTGCTGACGCTGCCCAGCCTGGCCGGCGTCGGACTGGTCGCCGGTGGCGGCGGACTCGACCAGCTCGTGCGCTGGGTCAACGTCATGGAAGTGCCCGACATCCTGCCGTGGGTGAAGCCGAACGAACTGCTGCTGACCACCGGCTTCCCGCTGCGGTCACGCCGGCGGCGGGCACAGCGTCGACCCGGACGCGCTCGTCCGACTCGTCGACGGCCTGGCCGACCGCGGCGTCACCGCGCTCGGGCGTCAAGACCGGCCGCTACCTGGACGAGCTCCCGCCGGAGATGCTCGCCGCCGCCGACCGGCTCGGCTTCCCGATCCTGGTGCTGCCCCGCGGCGTCGCGTTCGACGAGGTCATGTCCGACGTGTTCACCCAGCTCGTCGACCGGCAGTCGTGGGCGCTCGACGTGGCCGACCGGCTGCACCGGGCGCTGACCGCGATCGTGCTCGAAGGCGGCGACCTGCCCCAGATCGCCGGCGAGTTCGCGGCCCTGTTCGAGTCCGCGGTGCTGATCTGCTCGCCCGACGGGCGGGTGCAGACCACGGTCGGCGATCGCATGCCGACACGGCCGCGCTCGCCGCGCGTTGCCGCTGTTCGACCCGTCCGGGCGCTTCCGCACCGAACGCCTGCACGCCGGCCTGCAGCGACGCGCCGGCGTGGCACTCGGGCCAGCTCGCGGTGGCCCAGGTGATCGCGGGCGGCACCGACCACGGCTTCATCGTCGCCTACGCCCGAACGGGCGGCCTCGGCCCGGTCACCGTCCAGGCGCTGGAACGGGCCGCGACCGTCGCCGCGCTGGCCATCACCAAGCAACTCGCGGTGTCGGCCGTGGAGTCGAAGTTCCGGGGCGACTTCCTGCGCGACGCGCTGGCGGGCGCGGCCGGACCGCCGGCGCAGGTGATCGAGCACTGCGCGCAGCTCGGCTGGGACGTCGACCGGCCGCTGTGCGTCGTCGTCGCCCAGCTCGACGATGCGCGGCGACGACCGGCGAGCCGGGCTGCGCCGCCGGTCGCCGGCCGGGCACCCGCAGGACCGCTCACCGCGGCCTGGCAGCAGGTCGTCCGCAGCCCGCGACCGGGCCGCCCCGGTGGTCGGGTTCGCCACGAGGTGGTCGCGCTGGTCCGGCGGCCGACCCGGCCGCGGTGACGACCGCTCGTGGCCGACATGGTCGCCGCCGTGACCGGCGACCGCGGGCGGCGGGCGCCGCTCGTTCAGCGCCGGCGTCAGCCGGGTGATCGACTCGGTCGCCGACCTGCCCGCCGCCTACCAGCAGGCCCGCCGGGCTGTCGCTCGTCGGCCGCCGCATGCACGGGCCGGGCTCGGTGGCCCACTTCGACTCGCTCGGCGTGCACCGGCTGCTGTCGCTGGTCAGCGACGCGGACGAACTGCGCAGCTTCGCGGCCGAGGTGCTCGGCTCGCTGGCCGGCGACACCAGCGAGGCGCATCGACCTGCGCCAGACCCTGCAGGCCCTGCTCGACACCAACTGCAACGTCGCCGAGACCGCCCGCACGCTGCACTTCCACTACAACACGCTGCGCTACCGCATCGGCAAGCTGGAGTCGATCGTCGGCCCGTTCACGTCGCGACGCGAACCTGCGTCTGGACATCGCGCTGGCCCTGCGCGTCGTGCACATGCGCGGCCTGTAACCGCTGTATCTGACGGCGTCCGTTCGCACAGCGCGCGCACCGGCCCTTCGTCAGGTTTAGCCAATGATCGCCTCTTGACGGCGGCCCTACGGTCTGCGTGAGCGCGGTCACAGTCAGCGACGCGCGCGCCACTCGCCGCGGAGAGGCGGCGGCATGTCTGCATTCGGCTGGAAGCTCGTCTACGGCGGCAAGACGCCACCGACCGGCAGGTCGTCCGGCCCGGACGAGCGGTTGTCGTCGCTGCGGATGGGCTGGCCTCGGCGCCCAGCACATCGTCGCCATGTTCGGCGCGACGTTCGTCTTCCCGGCGATCATGGGGCTGAACCCGAACCTCGCCGTGCTGATGTCCGGCGTCGCCACGATCATCTTCCTGCTGATCGTCAAGGGAAGGGTGCCGTCCTACCTCGGCACGTCGGCGTCGTTCGTCGCGGCGGTGGCCGCGATCCGCGCGCAGGGCGGCGACTCGGCGCACGTCACCGGCGCGATCCTGGTCGCCGGGCTGATCCTCGCCGCGGTCGGCGTGCTCGTGCACTTCGGCGGCGCGCACTACGTGCGGGCCGTGCTGCCGCCCGTCGTCACCGGCGCCGTGGTCATGCTGATCGGCTTCAACCTGGCCACGGTCGCCACGACGATCTACTTCCCGCACGAGCAGTGGATCGGCCTGCTGACCACCGCGTTCGTCATCGTCGTGGCCGTGCTCGGCCGCGGGTTCTTCAGCCGCATCGCGATCTTCCTGGCGCTGATCTTCGGCTACGTGATCTCGTGGATCGCCGACCAGATCGACCAGGTCCGTAGTGCGACGCCGACCGGCAAGTGCCACTGCGTGCTCCGACCGCGTCGACTGGAGCGGCGTGCAAGTCGGCGCACTGGATCGGCGTGCCCAAGGACATCATCAGCCCGACGTTCGGCGCCGCTGAGCGGCCCGCACCTGCCCGAGTTCAAGTTCACCTTCATCCTGCTGGTCATCCCGTCGGTGATCGCGCTGCTCGCCGAGAACGCGGGTCACGTCAAGGCCGTGTCGGAGATGACCGGCGACGACCTCGACCCGTACCTGGGCCGGGCCTTCATCGGCGACGGCGTCGGCACCGCGATCGCGTCCTTCGTCGGTGGCTCGCCGACCACGACCTACGCCGAGAACATCGGGGTCATGGCCGCGACCCGGGTCTACTCGACGCTGGCGTACTACATCGCCGCGGTCGTCGCGATCCTGTTCGGCTTCTGCCCGAAGTTCGGGGCGGTCGTCGCGGCGACCCCGGGCGGCGTGCTCGGCGGCATCACCCTCGTGCTCTACGGCATGATCGGCCTGCTCGGCGCCAAGATCTGGATCGAGAACCGGGTCGACTTCGCCAATCCGGTCAACCTGGTGCCGCTCGCGGCCGGCATCATCGCCGGCATCGGCAACCTGGCCGTCAAGTTCACCAAGGACTTCTCGATCACCGGCATCGCCGCCGGCACGATCATCGTCCTGGTCGGCTACCACGCCGTGCGCTGGCTGGCGCCCGCGCACCTGCGCGACGAGCCGCAGGCCGCCGGCCGCGCGTACGAGGGCGGGGCCATGATCTCGACGGGTAACGTCGAGACCCCTGAGGGCGAGGTATCCCCCTTCCGCGGGGAGGCTCGGAGACGATTCGAGGACAGTGAAGCCGCCCCCGTTCGGATACTCCAGGCCGGAGTCGGTGCGCGAGGCCGTCGCGACCCTCGCGTCGCTCGGGCCGGACGGCAAGGTGCTCGCGGGCGGGCAGTCGCTGCTGCCGATGCTGTCGATGCGGCTGGCCGCGCCGCACCACCTCGTCGACATCAACCGGCTGGCCGAGCTCGACTACGTGCGCGTCGGCGACGGACGCGGTGCGGGTCGGGGCGCTGGCCCGGCACGCCCGGGTGCTGGCCGACGACGCCGCGCGCAGGCGGCCCAGCCGCTGCTGGCCCAGGCGCTGCGGCTGGTCGCCCACGCCACGATCCGCAACCGCGGCACCACGGTCGGCAGCATCGTGCACGCCGACCCGTCCGGCGAGATGACCGCGGTGCTCGCGCTGCTCGGCGGGTCGGTGCGGGTGGCCGGCAGCTCGGCGGTGAGCGGCGAGGTCGCGGCCGGCCGACTTCTTCCTCGGCCCGCTCGAATCGGCTGTGGCACCGGGGGAGCTGGCCGCTCGAGGCGAGCTTTCCCGGTGCTCCCGCCCGGCGCCGGCACCGCCTTCGTCGAGGTGGCCCGGCGCCACGGGGACTACGCGGTGTGCGGAGTGGCCGCGCTCGTCGAGCTCGACGACGCCGGCGCGGTGCGCGCGCGCGCGCGCGCGCCTACCTCTCGGTCGCGCCCACGCCGCTGGTGCTCGACCTGACCGAAGCGCTCGGCCCGGACGCCGCGACTTCGCCGCCGCGGCCGGCGCGGGCCCGGAGCTGGTCGAGCCCGAGGCCGACATCCACGCCACCGCGGACTACCGGCGGCACCTGGCCGGCGTGCTCACCGACGCGCGCGCTGCGCGTCGGCGCACGGCGCGGCCCGGGAACGGCAGCGCCGGTGACTGACGAGGAGCTGTTCGAGGTCCGGCTGATCGTCAACGGCGCCGCGCACGACGTGCGCGTGCCCGCCCGGCGGCTGCTCTCGGACTGCCTGCGCCACGACCTGCGCCTGACCGGCACGCACGTCGGCTGCGAGCACGGCGTGTGCGGGGCGTGCACCGTGCTCGTCGACGGCGCGCCGATGCGCTCGTGCCTGCTGCTGGCCGTGTCCGTCGACGGCGCGCGGATCACCACCGTCGAAGGGCTGACCGAGCCCGACGGGCACGCTCTCGCCGGTGCAGCAGGCCTTCGAGGACTGCCACGGCCTGCAGTGCGGGTTCTGCACGCCCGGCTTCCTGACCACGATCACCGCCGGGCCTGCGCGAGAACCCCGAGCCGAGCGCGGACGAGGCGCGCGAGACTGATCGGCGGCAACCTGTGCCGCTGCACCGGCTACCAGAACATCGTCAAGTCGGTGCTGCGGGCGGCCGAGCTGCAGCGCCGCGAGGCCGCGCTCATGAGCCGCGATGTTCGGCGAGCCGCATCGGTCCGCGTGCGAGGACGACCGGCTGCTGCGCGGCGACGGCGCCTATCTCGACGACCTCGGCCACGACGCGCTGGCCTGCGCATTCGTGCGCAGCCCGCACGCGCACGCCGAGGTCCTCGACATCGACGTCACCGCCGCCCTCGACGTCGACGGGCTGGTCGCCATCTACACCTACGAGGACCTGCCCGGCCGGCTGGCCGAGCCGCTGCCGCTGCTCATCCCGCACCCGGACGCTCACCCACGGCCGGACCCAGTACGCGCTGGCCCGCGACGTGGTCAACCACGTGGGCGAGCCGATCGTCATGGTCGTCGCCCGCGACCGCTACCTGGCCGAGGACGCGGCCGAGCGGATCGTCGTCGAGCTACGAGCCGCTGCCGGCCGTGGTCGGGATCGAGGCGGCGCGAGCGGCCGAGCACCTCGTGCATCCCGACGTGCCCGGCAACGTGGCCGCGACCACTGGTGCAGAGCGTCGGCGACGTCGAGGCCGCGCTCGCGGCGGCGCCGCACGTGCTCGAACTCGACCTGGTCGATCGAGCGCTCGGCCTCGACCCCGCTGGAGGGCCGCGGCGTGCTGGCCCGCTGGGACACCGAGGTCGCGCCGGCTGCGGCATCTGGACGCTCGACCCAGACCTCGACCGGGGTCCGGGCCGCGGTGGCCGCGAAGCTCGGCTGGCGCTCGCCGACGTCGACGTGATCACGCCCGACGTCGGCGGCGGCTTCGGCGTCAAGATCATGCACCCGTGGCCCGAGGAGGTGCTGGTGCCGTGGGCGGCCCGGCTGCTCGGTCAGCCGGTGAAGTTCGTCGAGGACCGCCGCGAGCACTTCATCGCCAGCGCCCACGAGCGCGCCCAGCTGCACCACGTCCGGGTCGGCTTCGACGACGACGGGCGGCATGCTCGGGCTGGACGTGCGGTTCTGGCACGACCACGGCGCCTACATCGCCGTACGGCCTCATCGTCCCGATCATCACCTCGACCCAGCTGCTCGGGCCGTACAAGCCGGGCGCCTACCGGGTCGAGTTCGACTCGCTCTACACGAACACGGTGATCGTCACGCCGTACCGCGGCGCCGGCCGGCCGCAGGGCGTGTTCGTCATGGAGCGCACCATCGACGCGATCGCCGCCGCGCTCGGCCTCGACCGCACCGTCGTGCGGGAGCGCAACTTCATCCAGCCCGACGAGATGCCCTACGACCACGGGCTGATCTTCCAGGACGGCCGGCCGCTGATCTACGACTCGGGCGACTACCCGGCGTCGCTGCAGAAGCTCAAGAAGCTGGTCGGCTGGGACGACTTCGAAGCGGTGCGGGCCGCGGCCCGGACCGAGGGCCGGCGGGTCGGCATCGGGCTGGCCTGCTACGTCGAGGGCACCGGCGTCGGCCCGTACGAGGGCGCGCCACGTGGTCATCGAGACCGTCGGGCAAGGTCAAGGTCGCGACCGGCCTGACCACCCAGGGCCAGGGTCACCAGACCGTGTTCGCCCAGATCGTGGCCGACGAGCTCGGCGTGCCGATGTCGGACGTCGAGGTCGTCACCGGCGACACCCGCCGCTTCGGCTACGCGGTCGGCACGTTCGCGTCGCGGGCGGCGGTGATGAGCGGCTCGGCCATCGCGCTGGCCGCGCGCGCGGCGCGGGCCAAGGCGCTGCAAGATCGCGGCCGACGCGCTGGAGGCCAACCCCGACGACCTCGAGATCGTCGACGGCATGGTGCGGGTGGCCGGCGTGCCCGGGGCCGAGATCAGCCTGGGCACGGTCGCGGTGCTGTCCAACCCGCTGCGCTACGCGTTCGACGAGGCCGCGCAGGCGGCGACCCAGTTCGCCGTGCGGCGACACGAGCAAGCCGCCCGTCGCCGACGGACGACGAGCCCGGCCTCGAGGGCCGCGACTACTTCTCGCCGATGCGGTCGACGTTCGCCAGCGGCATGCACGCCGTGGTCGTCGAGACCGACCCGGACACGGCCGAGATCACGATCCTGCGGTACTGCGTCGTGCACGACTGCGGCCGGCTGATCAACCCGCGCATCGTCGAGGGCCAGATCCACGGCGGGGTGGCCCAGGGCGTCGGCGGCGCGCTGTACGAGCGGATGGCCTACGACGAGGCCGGCCAGTTGCAGAACGCATCGTTCATGGACTTCCTCATGCCCTACGTCAGCGAGGTGCCCGAGCGGATCGAGATCGACCACCTCGAGACGCCGTCCCCGCTCAATCCGCTGGGCATCAAGGGCGCGGGCGAGGCCGGCGTCATCCCCGGTGCGGCCGCGTTCGCCGCCGCCATCGAGGACGCCGAGGGGTTCCCGATCACCGCCATGCCGATCTCGCCGAGCGACCTGTTCGAACTGCGCGCCCGGCACGCCGAAGGGACTTCACTGTGAAGCTGCGTGGTGACGCCACCCTGCACGCCCCGATCGAGCGGGTCTGGACCGCGCTCAACGACCCGGCCGTGCTCGTGCGCACGATCCCGGGCTGCGAGCGGCTGGAAAGCACCGGCCCGGACGCCTACCGGATGGTGGTCACCGCCGGCGTGGCCTCGATCAAGGGCACCTATGCCGGCGAGGTGCAGCTGCACGACCAGCAGGAGCCGAACTCGTTCCTGATGACGGCGTCCGGGGCGGGCGGCCCGGGCACGGTGAGCACCGAGGTCCGGGTGTCGCTGGCCGAGGCCGGTGACGGCGCGACCACGCTGACCTACGACGCCGACGCCGTGATCGGGGGAGTGATCGCCGGAGTGGGCCAGCGGATGCTCGTCGGGCGTGGCCAAGAAGATGGCCGGCGAGTTCTTCAGCTCGGTCGACGACGTGCTGACCGGCAAGGCGGTGGCCCCGCCCGCGGCCGAGCCGGACGGCGCGGCGACCGAGCCCGGCGTGTACGTCGCCCCGCCGTCGGCCGGGTCGGGCATCGGGGGCGACGGCTTCGTCCGCGGCACCGTGGTCGGCGCGCTCATCGCTCTGGCCGGCGTGCTCGTCGGCGCACTGCTCGGACGGAGGCGGCACTGATGCGCGAACTCACCGCGGCCGCGGTGCAGGTGGCTCCCTCGTCGGCGCCGCTCACGGCCGAGTCGATCGCCGAGAACAGCCGGCGGGCCGTGGCCTACGTCCGTGACTGTGTCGCCGCCACCGGGGCCGAACTGGTCGTGCTGCCCGAGTCGGCGACCACGGGGTTCACCCCTGGAGTAGACGTCGAGACATTGTGGGAGCTGGTGACCGAGATCCCGGGCCCGATCCTCGATCCGTTCACGGCCGTGGCCGCCGAACTCGGCATCCACCTGGTCGTCGGCAGCTACGAGCGCGGGCCGCAGCGGGGCGTCGTCTACAACGCGGCCGTGCTCATCGGCCCGGCCGGCGACCTGCTCGGCCGCTACCGCAAGACCCATCCGTTCGGCGGCGAACGGGCCGACCGCGGCGGTTGGGTCACCCCCGGCGAGGACATCTGTGTGGTCCAGACGCCGCTGGGCCGCATCGGGATCATCATCTGCTTCGACGGCGACTACCCGGAGCTGTCGCGCATCACCGCGATCAAGGGGGCCGAGATCATCTGCCGGCCGTCGGCGCTGCTGCGCTCGGCCGACATCTGGGAACTGACCAACCGGGCCCGGGCCTACGACAACCACGTCTACGTGATCGGGGCCAACTGCACCGGCGTCGACCCGGCCGGCGTCATCTACTTCGGCAACTCGATGATCGTCACGCCGATCGCCGAGGTGGTGGCCCGGGCCGCCTCGCACGAGTGCTGGGTCAGCGCCCGGCTGGATCCGGCCACGGCGATGAGCTCGCTCACCCCGGGCTCGTCGGTGCCGCAGTCGTTCGACCACCTGGCCGACCGCAATCTCGCCCTCATCCGCCGCTACGGCGATGCCCTGCTGGGCGAGGCCGCGTCGCCGTTCGCGCCAGGGGGCAAGCCCGACGACATCGTCGACTGAGGCGGGTTACTTCCAGCGGAAGTGCACGAACACCCGGCCGAAGTTCTTGGAGTCCTTCTCGACCCGGTGGTACTGCGCCTTGATGTCCTCCTGGTCGAGGAAGCGCAGCACCCGTTTCTTCAACTGGCCCGAGCCCTTGCCCGGGATGATCTCGACCAGCGGCGCCTTCTTGGCCACGGCCTCGGCGATGATCGCGTGCAGGGCCCGGTCGATGTCGCCGCCGCGGTTGTAGATGTCGTGCAGGTCGAGCTTGAGCTTCACCGGCCCAGCGTGGCACGCCCGACCGGATTCCGGCGTTACGCGCCGTGGCCGGGCTCGAACTCGCGCACGTCGGAGTACTTGACGACGGCGTCGAAGCCGGCGGCGCGATCGCCGGAGTCCGGTTCGATCAGGAAGGCGACGTGGTCACCGAGTCGCAGCCGTTCCAGGATCCGGCCGCTGAACCAGGCCGCGGCGCCGGTGAGCACGGGCACCCCGTCGGGACCGGGCTGCCAGTCGCACTGGGCGAACTTGTCGGTCTCGTCGCCGGTCTGCTCGCCGAACAGCCGGGCCAGTTCCAGGTCGCCCTTGGCCAGCACGTGCACGGCCAGCCGGTCGGCGTCCGAGGCCACGCGGTAGGTCTGATTCTTGTCGGAGATGCCGACCAGGAACCGGCGGGGCTGGATGCTGGCCTGGGTCGCGAAACCGACCAGGCAGCCGGCCCGCTGCTCGCCCGCGACCGCGGTGACCACGAACATCGGGTAGTCCAGGTGCCCGACGATCGCCTCGAAGGCCGCGCCGTCGTCGCTCCACTGCCCATCGATGCTCATGGCTGCGAAGGCTAGCGCGCCCGGCCGGTCACTCAACGCAGCCGGCATGGTCACGGAAAACATCCAACTGCCGTGCGCTGCTTACCTGGACGAAACCTAGGACTGACGCCGCGGCAACAGTCCGGGCCCACGCTGGGGCGATGGAGTGGGACGAACTGCACCAGACCGGCAAGACCTGGCGGGTGCGGGTGCGGCTGGCCGATCATCCGGGCCAGCTCGCGGTGCTCGCCACCCGACTGTCCGAGCACGGCTGCAACCTGCTCGGCGTGGGGGTGCTGCCGGTCGCCGGTGATCCCGGCGACCCGGCCGCCAATGTCGTCGACGAACTGGTGCTGCGGGCTCCGGGCGGGCTGCGGCCCGGCGAGCTGGTCACGCTGGTCGAGGTGCCCGGGGCCAGTTGCGTCGGGATCGTGCCGGCCTCGGTCGGCGACCTCGTCGACGCCCAGACCGCGGTGCTGCGGGCCGCGGCCGGCATCCTGTCCGGGGCGGCCACCGCCGGCGACGCGCTGAGCCAGGTGCTCGACGCCGATTCGGTCGTCCCGGCGCCGGCCGGCACCGATGCCGACGGCACCGACGCGGCGGATGGGCCGGGCTCGATCCACCTCGACGCGTCCGCGCACCGGGCCACGATCACGGTGCGTCCGGGTCAACGGGTCGTCGCCCGGCGCGAGTGGGCGCCGTTCACCGACGGCGAGCTGGCCCGGGTGCCGGCGCTGCTCGAACTGCTGAGCTTCGCCGACGGGCAGTGGGCCCCGGCGCCGCCGCCTGAGTCGGTACCGGCCCCGGGCCCGAAGGCGACCCGGCAACTGAGTTCACTGGACGCCCAGTTCCTCAACGCCGAGACGGCGACGACGTTCACCCACGTCGGCGGGGTGACCGTGCTCGATCCGGCCGAGGTGCCGGGCGGCCGGGTGACGATCGAGGCCCTTCGCGCCCTGATGGCCGGCCGGCTGCATCTGGTCGCGCCGCTGCGATGGCGACTGCACCAGGTCCCGCTCGGGCTGGACCTGCCGTACTGGGTCGACTGCGGGACGGTCGAGCTCACCGAGCACGTGCGTGAGGTGCAGGTACCCCCACCGGGCACCGACGCACAGCTCGGTGAGCAGGTCGCCCGGCTGGCCGAGACGCCCCTGCGCCGCGACCGGCCGCTGTGGGAGTGCTACCTGCTCAGCGGCCTGGCCGGCGGCCGCCAGGCCCTCTACACCAAGGTGCACCACGCTGTGATCGACGGGACGTCGTGCGCCGAGGTGCTGGCGGTCGTGTGCGACCTGACTCCGCAGCCCGCGTCCCTGGGCGAGTGCCCCGATCCGGCCGCCGAGCGGGCGCCCGGCCCGGCCGACATGCTCCGGCGTGGCGCGCGGCGAGCGGTGGGCGTGCCCGCGCACCTGCTGCGCAGTTCGCCGGCCCTGCTGCCGCACCTGCTCGACCTGCCCGGCGCCGCGACGCTGCCCGGGGCCGGAGTGCTCGACGCGCTGGCCGGGCGGGTGGCCGGCCTGGCCGGCCTGACCGGCCTGACGGCGGCGGCGCGGCCGCCCGTGCCGCCGCGGACCCCGGCGCCGCCCCCGACCCCGTTCAACGGTCCGATCACGGCCGGGCGCGACTTCGCGTTCGTCTCGCTGCCGCTGGCCGACGTGAAGGCGGTGAAGAACCGGCTGGGCTTCACCGTCAACGACGTGGTGATGGCGTTGTGCACGAGCGCGCTGCGGCAGTGGCTGCTCGAGCACGAGGCCCTGCCCGACGCGCCGCTGGTGGCCTCGATCCCGGTCTCGGTGCGTACCCCCGAGCAGCTCGGGGCGGCCGGCAACGAGATCTCGTTCATGCTCGCCGCCCTGCCCACCGACGTCGCGGATCCGGGCCGGCGCCTGGAGGTGCTGCACGCCTCGCTGGCCGCGGCCAAGGAGCGGTTCCGGGCCATGCCGGCCCGGCTGCTGCACGACTACAGCGCGGTCGTCCCGCAGGCCCTGCACGGCGTGGCCTCGCGGCTGGTGCTGCGGGCCGCCCGACTGGGCGCGCCGCCGTTCAACCTGTTCGTGTCGAACGTGCCCGGTCCGCAGGTGCCGCTGTACGCCGCCGGGGCCCGGGTCACCGCCAACTACCCGGTCTCGGTCGTCAGCGAGGTCGGCGGGGCGATGAACATCACGGTGATGTCCTACGACGGCCACCTCGACTTCGGCATCACCGTGTGCCGCGACCTGGTCCCGGATGCCTGGGCCATCGCCGGGCACCTGCGGGCCGCGCTGACCGAACTGGTCGCGATGACCGAGCCGGCTCGGGTCTGAGCCGACAAGATCGCACCATCGGCCCGGCCGCTTTCGGCAAACATCGCCGACGTGCTCGGCCCGACGGCCCAGTTGACTCGTCCCATGGGCAGCGGGCACATCCGCATCGGGATCGACACCGGTGGCACGTTCACCGACATCGTGGCCTTCGACGAGCGCTCCGGGCAGCTGCACACGACCAAGACGCCGTCCACGCCGGCCGACCCGGCCCAGGGCTTCATGACCGGCGTGCACAAGATCCTCGACCGGCTCGGCGCCGGCGGCGACGACGTCAGCGCGGTCAGCCACGGCACCACGGTGGCCACCAACCAGCTGCTCGAGGGCAAGGTCACCGAGCTCGGCTTCATCACCACCGAGGGCTACGAGTTCGTCCTGGAGATCGCCCGCCAGTCGGTGCCCGACGGGTACGGCAACTCCTACTTCTGGGTCAAGCCGGAGCGGATCGTCCCGGCCCACCTGGTCAAGACCGTGGGCGGCCGCCTCGACCACACCGGGGCCGCAGCTGCGGCCGTTCGACGAGCAGCGGGCCGTCGAGGTGGCCCGGTGGTTCCGCGCGCGTGGCATCGACACCATCGGCGTCTGCTTCCTGCACGCCTACGCCAACCCCGATCACGAGGAGCGGATGCGGGCCGTGCTCGCGCGGGAACATCCCGAGGCGGTCGTGTCGATCTCGTCGCAGGTGCTGCGCGAGTACCGCGAGTACGAGCGGTCGATGACGACGCTCGTGGACGCGGCGGTCAAGCCCCGGGTGGCGCAGTACGTCCGGGCCATCAGCGACCGGCTGGCCACGCTGAGTCGCGCACGAGCTGCCGTTCCACGTGATGAAGTCCAACGGCGGGGTGCTGTCGGCCGACGAGGTCGTGCACCAGCCGATCACGACGGTGCTCAGCGGTCCGGCCGCCGGCGCCCTGGGCGCGGCCCTGATCGCCGGCACGGCCGGCTTCGACCGGGTGCTCACCTGTGACGGCGGCGGCACCTCGACCGACGTCTCGGTCGTGCTCGGCGGTGAGCCGACCCTGACCACCGAAGGCCACGTCGGCGCCTACCCGTCCAAGATCCCGATGATCGACGTGGTCACGGTCGGTGCCGGCGGTGGCTCGATCGCCTGGGTGTCGCCCGAGGGCGCGCTCAAGGTCGGCCCGAAGTCGGCCGGAGCCGAGCCCGGACCGCTGTGCTACGGCCACGGCGGCACCGAGGTCACGATCACCGACGCGCACGTGGTGCTCGGCCGGATCCCGCCGCACCTGCTCGGCGGCGAGGTGCCGCTCGACGTCGCCCCGGCCCGGGCCGGGCTGGCCGCGCTGGCCGAGCGGCTGGGCCTGAGCCTGGACGCCTGCGCCACGGGCGTGCTGGAGATCTCGGCCTGGAACCAGGCCAACGCGCTGCGCCAGATCACGGTCAAGCGCGGGCTGGACGTGCGCGACTTCACCCTGACCACGTTCGGCGGGTCGGGTTCGCTGCTGGCCTGCCGCCTGGTCGACATCCTCGGCCTGCGCGGTGTGCTCGTGCCGCCCAACCCGGGCAACGTGTCGGCGTTCGGACTGCTCAGCGTCGACGTCAAGAACGACTACGTGCGCACCGCCGTGCGCCGGCACGACGAGCTCGACCCGGGCGCCGTCGAGGCGATCTTCGCCGACCTGCAGCGCCAGGCCGCCGCCGCCCTGGCGGCCGAGGGCTTCGCGGCCGACGGAGCACCGCTTCGTCCGCAGCGCCGACCTGCGCTACTACGGCCAGGCGTTCGAGGTGCGCGTGCCGGTAGCCGACGGCGAAGCTGGACGCGGCCGGGGCCGACCGCGGTGGCCGGCGACTTCCACGACGCCCACCGCGCGCTGTACGGCTACGACTTCCGGGGCGACGCCGACCAGCACGCCGAGTGGGTCAACCTGCGGGTGTCGGGCATCGGCCCGATCCGCCGCCCGGAGCTGCGGCCGCTGCCGCCGGGCGACGGCGACGCGGCCCGGGCCCGGACCGGGCACCGGCCGGTGTGCTTCGACGCCGAGCACGGCTACGTCGACACCGCGATCTACGACCGGGCCGAGCTGGCCGCGGGCGACGCCGTGGCCGGCCCGGCCATCGTCGAGGAGTACGGCGCCACGCTGCCGCTGCACCCGGGCTTCGTCGCGCGCGTCGACGAGTACGGCAACCTGCTCGTCGCCGCGGAACCGTCATGACCACGTTGACCGGCGCAGCCGGCGAGGTCGACCCGGTGCTGCTCGAAGTCGTGGCCGGCAGCCTGGCCGCGATCGAGCTGGAGGTCGAGACCGCGATCGGGCGCACGTCGCGCTCGCCGATGATCCGCGATGCCCACGACTACCGGGCCGGCATCCACGACCGGCTGCTGCGCAAGCTCACCGGCCGCTCCTACAGCGCGCTCGTGCACCCCGTCGCCCGGGACTTCCCGCTCGAGACGATGCGCCCGGGCGACGTGTTCTTCCACAACGACGTCTACCGCTCCGAGGGCGGCATCGGCCACCTGCCCGACCTGTGCGTGACCGTCCCGGTCTTTGACGGCGGCGAGGTGGTCGCCTTCGTCCAGGCCTTCGGCCACCACGACGACATCGGCGGCTCGGTGCCGGGCTCGATGCCCAGCCACGCCACCAGCGTGTACGAGGAGGGGCTGATGGTGCCCCCGATCAAGCTGTGGGACGCCGGCGTGCCCAACCGCGCGGCCTTGACGATCATGACCCGCAACTCGCGCATGCCCGAGTCGCTGGCCGCCGATCTCGACGCGGAGTGCGCGGCCTGCCTGATGGGCTCGCGCCGGCTGGCCGAGCTGTTCGAGCGCTACGGCCGCGACGCGGTCGAGGCCTGCTTCGACGCCATCGTCGCCACCACCACCGAGACGTACCGCCGCGAGATCCTCTCGAAGATCCCGACCGGCACCTGGACGTGGGAGGACTACGCCGAGCACGACGGTGTGGACGAGCCCCGGCTGCACACCCAGCGCATCACCCTGACCAAGGTCGGCGACGACGAGCCCGGCGGCCCGAAGCTGATCGTCGACTTCGCCGGCACCGCCCCGCAGGCGAAGGGGCCGATCAACCACTGCGGCGACTATGCCGACGGCAACTTCCTCAAGAAGTGGCTGGCGCCGATCCTGCGCAACCTGGCCGACTCGCCCGAGCGGATGGCCGAGCTCGACGTGAACGAGGGCGTGGTCGAGCTGATCGAAATGCGCTTCCCGCCGCCGGGCACGCTGCTCACGCCGGTGTTCCCGGCCCCGACGAACGCGCGGACGTTCGTGATCCTGCGGCTGCTCGGCGTGCTGGCCGGCGTCGTGGCCAAGGCCGTCGACGGTCGCATGCCGGCCGACCAGGAGACGATCCGCTATACCGGCGTCTACGGCGAGGACGACGCGGGCGAGCCGTACCTGATGCGCGAGGTGCTCGGCGGCGGCTCGGGCGGGCGCTACTACGCCGACGGCGAGGACACCATCCACGTCGTGCCCGACTCGCGCAACCTGCCCAGCGAGTTCACCGAGTCGCGCTTCCCGTTCGTGGTGGAACGCCTCGGGCTGGCCCTCGACTCCGGCGGCGCCGGTCAGTTCCGCGGCGGCCTCGGCTACGAGAAGCACATCCGGATGGGCAAGGACGCGCATTTCATGTCGATCGCCGACCGCTCGATCCTGGCCTGCTGGGGCGTGCGCGGCGGCAAGGCCGGCCGGCCGTTCCAGGTGACGATCGACCCCGGCACCGACCGCGAGCACGACGTGGACGCGCTCGTCGATGCCGAGTTCGTCCCGGCCGGCACGGTCATCCGCATCCGCACCACCGGCGGCGGGGGCTGGGGTGACCCGCTCGAGCGCGACCCCGGCCTGGTCGTGCGCGACGTGCTGTGGGCGAAGGTGTCGCGCGAGAGCGCCGCCCGCGACTACGGCGTCGAGGTCAGCGGGCCGGACGACGAGCCGTCCCTCGACGCGGCCGCCACCCGCGAGCTGCGGGCCCGGCTGCGGGCCGAGCGCCCGGCCGACGCGCCGTTCTTCGACCGCGGCCCCGGCTACGCCCGGCTGTCCGGCGGCGCCGGCCGCGCCGGCCTGCGACTGGTTAGCCTGAATCAATGGCCGACCTGCGCATCCGGACGGTAGACGCCTTCACCGACACCGTCTTCAGCGGCAACCCGGCCGCGGTCGTCGTGCTGGCCGGCGAGCCGCCCGAGCGCTGGATGCAGGCCGTCGCGGCCGAACTCAACCTGTCCGAGACCGCGTTCGTGCGGCCGGTCGACCCGCCCGCGGGCAGGTTCGGGCTGCGCTGGTTCACCCCGGCCACCGAGGTCGAGCTGTGCGGGCACGCCACCCTGGCCGCGGCCCACTGCCTGTTCGGCGACGGGGTGCCCGGGCCGATCCGGTTCGGCACCCGCAGCGGTGAACTGGTCGTCGACCGGGCCGGCGACGAGCTGGCGATGGACTTCCCGGCCCGGCCCGCGGTGCCGATCGCGGTGCCGGCCGGTCTCGCGGCCGCGCTCGGCGCCGAACCGGTCTGGACCGGACGCGGCGGCAGCGACGACGTGCTGTGCGAACTGGCCGACGAGGACACGGTGCGCGCACTGAGCCCGGACTTCGCCGCCCTGCTCGGGATCGAGGGCCGCGGGGTGATCGTCACGGCCCGGGCCGACCGGGCCGACGATGGCCGCGACTACGACTTCGTCTCGCGGTTCTTCGCGCCGCGGGCCGGGGTGGCCGAGGATCCGGTCACCGGCAGCGCCCACACCGCGCTGGCGCCGTACTGGGCCGACAAGCTCGGCCGCACCGCGCTCACCGGTTTCCAGGCCTCGCGCCGCGGCGGCCGGATCCGGGTCGAGCTGGCCGGTGACCGGGTCGTCCTGCACGGCCGGGCCGTGCTGGTCATCGACGGCGTGCTCTCGGCCGCGGCCACCGCCTCGATCGGGGTGACGGCGTGAGCGAGCCGTCCGGCGGCCCGCTCGACGGGGTGGTGGTCGTCGACCTGTCCCGGGCCCTGGCCGGTCCGCACGCGGCCATGATGCTCGGCGACCTGGGCGCCCGGGTGATCAAGGTCGAGTCACCCGGCACCGGCGACGACAGCCGGTCGTGGGGCCCGCCGTTCCTGCCCGGCACCGACGGCCAGGTGCACTCGACCTACTTCCTGTCCTGCAACCGCAACAAGGAATCCCTCGCGCTCGACCTGAAGAGCGACGACGGCCGCGACACGCTCACCGCCCTGGTCCGCCGGGCCGACGTGCTGGTCGAGAACTTCCGGCCCGGCGTGCTCGACCGGCTCGGCTTCGCGATGGACCGGTTGCTGGAGCTCAACCCCAGGCTGGTCGTGCTGTCGATCACCGGCTTCGGCCACGACGGGCCCGAGGGCGGCCGGGCCGGCTACGACCAGATCGCGCAGGGCGAGGCCGGGATCATGTCGCTGACCGGCCCGTCGCCGGACGAGCCGACCCGGGTCGGCGTGCCGATCGGGGACCTGCTGGCCGGGATGTACGGCGCGTACGGCGTGCTGGCCGCGCTGCACGAACGGGAGCGCACCGGCCGGGGCCGGATCGTGCGCACCAGCCTGCTCGCGGCCATCGTCGGCGTGCACGCGTTCCAGGGCACCGGTTACACGGTGGCCGGCGAGGTGCCGCGGCCCACCGGCGGGCACCATCCCTCGATCTGCCCGTACGGGCTGTTCCACGCCGCCGACGGACTGGTGCAGATCGCGGTCGGCAGCGACGGGCTGTGGCAGCGCTTCGCGCCCGAGTTCGGCCTGGACCGGCCGGAGTGGGGCAGCAACCAGGCCCGGGTGGCCGACCGGGCCGCGGTGGTGGCCGCGATCAACGCCGCCTTCTCGACCGCGCCCGCGGCCGACCTGCTCACGCCGGCTGGACGAACTCGGCGTCCCGGCCGGCAAGGTGCGCGACCTGGCCGAGGTGTACGGGTGGGAGCAGACCCGCTCGCAGGGCCTGCTCGTCGACGTCGACCATGCCGCGCTCGGCCCGATCACCCTGCCCGGGCCGCCGGTGCGCTTCGACGGCGGCGGGCGGCGCACGCACGCGGCCCCGCCCACCCTCGACCAGCACGGTGCCGCCGTCCGGGCCTGGCTGGCCGAGCCGGAGCAACCATGAGCGTGGCACGGCAACGGGTGCTGATCGCCCTGGGCGGCAACGCCATGACCGCACCGGACGGCCGGGCCCGGCCCGAGGACCAACTGGCCGCGGTCACCACGGCCATGGCCGCCGTCGCCGACATCGTCGGCTCCGGCGTCGAGGTCGTGCTGACTCACGGCAACGGCCCGCAGGTCGGCAACCTGCTGGTCAAGAACGAGCTCGCCGCCGCCGTGGTGCCGCCGGTACCGCTGGACTGGTGCGGGGCCCAGACCCAGGGCACCATCGGCCTGCTCATCCTCGACACGCTGGAGGCAGCGCTGGCCGCCCGTGGCCTGCCCCCGCGCGTGGCCGTCCTCGTCTCCCGCACGCTTGTCGCCGCCGACGACCCGCACTTCACCGCGCCGAGCAAGCCCATCGGCCGCTACCTGCCCGCGGCCGAGGCGGCCGTGATGATCGAGCACGGCCAGCTCTGGCAGGACCGCGGGGCGCACGGCTGGCGCCGGGTCGTCGCGTCACCGGAACCGATCGAGTACCTGGAGGCGCCCGCGGCCCAGGCCCTGCTCGCGGCCGGCTACGTGGTCGTCTGCGCCGGCGGCGGCGGGGTGCCGGTCGTGCGCACCGACGGCGGTGAGCTGGCCAGTGTCGAGGCCGTCATCGACAAGGACCTGACCGCCGTCGTCCTGGCCCGGCAGCTCGGCGTCGACGTCCTGGTCATCGCCACCGACGTGGACGCCGCCGTCGTCGGCTGGGGCACGCCGCACGCACAACCGATCGGCGCCGTGCGGCCGCGGAGCTGCGGGCGCTCGCGGCCGACGGCCACTTCGCCGGTGGCAGCATGGGTCCCAAGGTGGACGCGGCCTGCCGGTTCGCCGAGTCCGGCGGCCGGGCCGTCATCACGTCCCTGCACCGCATCCCCGACGCCCTGGCCGGCACTGCCGGCACCATCGTGACGCCCTGATCCGCCAACCCCCGAGGAGTACCCGTGCCCGAACCGATCGAGGTCCGCAAGGTCCCGCTGCACAACGTCACCGACGCGAGCGAACTCGTCGCGCTGATCGACGACGGGGTGCTCGAGGCCGACCGGGTCGTGGCCGTCGTCGGCAAGACCGAGGGCAACGGCGGCGTCAACGACTACACCCGCATCCTGGCCGACCGGGCCTTCCGCGAGGTGCTGGTCGCCAAGGGCAGCCGCAGCGCCGACGAGGTCAAGCAGGTGCCGATCGTGTGGTCCGGCGGCACCGACGGCGTGATCAGCCCGCACGCCACCATCTTCGCCACGACGCCGGCCGACCGCGCCCCGCGCACCGACGAGCCCCGGCTGACCGTCGGCTTCGCGATGAGCGAGATCCTGCTGCCCGAGGACATCGGCCGTAGCGCCATGATCACCAAGGTGGCGGCCGCGGTCACCGAGGCCATGCGGCAGGCCGGCATCACCGAGGTCGCCGACGTGCACTACGTCCAGACCAAGACGCCGCTGCTCACCATCGACACCATCCGCGACGCCAAGAGCCGCGGCCACGACGTGTTCACCGAGGACACCCTGACGTCGATGGACGTCTCCAACGGCGGCACCGCGCTCGGCGTGGCCGTGGCCCTGGGCGAGATAGACATGCCCCGCGACGAGGACGTGCTGCGCGACCGCGGCCTGTACTCGTCGGTGGCCTCGTGCTCGTCCGGCGTGGAGCTGGACCGGGCCCAGGTCGTGGTCGTCGGCAACGCCCGCGGCATCGGCGGGCGCTACCGCATCGGGCACAGCGTCATGCGCGACGCCCTGGACCAGGACGGCATCTGGGCCGCCATCCGCGACGCCGGCCTCGACCTGCCCGAGCGCCCGCACCACACCGACCTGGCCGGCCGGCTGGTCAACGTGTTCCTCAAGTGCGAGACCAGTCAGGACGGCCAGGTGCGGGGGCGCCGCAACGCCATGCTCGACGACTCCGACGTGCACTGGCACCGCCAGATCAAGGCGGCCGTCGGCGGGGTCACCGCCGCCGTCACCGGGGATCCAGCCGTGTTCGTCTCGGTGTCCGCTGCCCACCAGGGCCCCGATGGAGGTGGTCCGGTGGCCGCGATCGTCGACCTGGGCCAGGTCTGAGCGCTACTTGCTCGGCTCCGGCGTGTGGCACTTGATCTTCGGGTTGGCCCCGACGTAGTTCAGCGGGCCGGCCACGATGGTCACGGCGGTCGTGCTCACCTTGGCGCAACTCGGCTTGCTCTTGCCGCTGTAGTAGTGCCGCTGACCGGCGGCGATCGCGCCGATGACCAGCCAGACCACGACCACGACCGTCAGGAGAGTGGGGAGGACAGAGGTTCGTCTGCTGCTTCGCATCGTCATGCCGCCTGTTGTACCCACAATTCGGACAGCTAGTCGCCTTGCCGCGACCTAACACTTGTGAAATTCACGCTAAGGCAATATGTTGTGCGGTGGTTGGGCCTCCAGCCGAGTCCACAGTCAGGACGCAGGCACGGGGGTTCTGGAGGGAACTGGGCTCTGCTTCTGTTCGGTGATCCAGCCTCCGAGGATCCCATGTACACATCGACCAGCCACTCCGCAGCCGTTCGGCTCGGCTCGTGATGAGCGCCGCCGCCCTCGTTGGCTCCCTGTTCACCGGGCCCAGCCCGATCATCGTCGCCGTCGTGTTCGCGCTGGCCATCGCCGCCGCGGCGGCCGTCCTCTGGCTGTTTCGGGGGCTGCTCGTCGACGTCAGGTCCGACGACCCGCCGGCCGAGTTCGCGGCCCCGGTCGGGTTGCCGAGTGAGGAGATCACCGAGGCCGACGCGGTCGAGATCTAGCGAACCCCGCGCGCGGCACCGATAGGCTCTGCGCGCGGAGGTGCCGCTATGGGTGAGGACGTCGCCAAGACCGAGTTCAGCCGCCAGGACCGGCAGCGATACCGCGAGAAGGTGCGGCGCTGCCTCGACGTGTTCGCCCGCATGCTCACCGAGGCCAAGTTCGACTTCGAACGGCCGATGACCGGCCTGGAGATCGAGTTCAACCTCGTCGACGGCGAGCAGGACCCGGCCATGCGCAACGCCGACGTCCTCAACGCGATCGCGAACGACGACTTCCAGACCGAGCTCGCCCAGTTCAACATCGAGGTCAACGTCAAGCCCCGCGGACTGCACGGGTCGTCACTGGCCGAACTCGAGGGTGAGCTGCGGGCCAGCCTGAACGACGCCGAGGCCCGGTCCCAGGCCCTGGGGGCGCACATCGTCATGATCGGCATGCTGCCCACGCTCGGGCCTGAGCACCTGACCTCCGACGCGCTGAGCGCCAACCCGCGCTACGCGCTGATCAACGAGCAGATCTTCGCCGCCCGGGGCGAGGACCTGCACATCTCGATCGACGGCCCCGAGCGGCTGTCGACCTACGCCGACACGATCGCCCCCGAGGCCGCGTGCACGAGCGTGCAGTTCCACCTGCAGGTCAGCCCGGGCGAGTACGCCGCCAACTGGAATGCCGCGCAGTGCCTGGCCGGTGTGCAGCTCGCACTCGGGGCCAACTCGCCGTTCCTGTTCGGTAAGGAGCTGTGGCGCGAGACCCGGGTCGCCCTGTTCGAGCAGGCCACCGACACGCGGCCGGACGAGCTCAAGGCCCAGGGCGTGCGGCCCCGGGTCTGGTTCGGCGAGCGGTGGATCACCTCGGTCTTCGACCAGTTCGAGGAGAACGTGCGGTACTTCCCGGCGTTGCTGCCGATCTGCGAGGACGAGGACCCGGCCGAGATGCTGGCGCGCGGCGACACCCCGCGCCTCGGCGAGCTGCGCATGCACAACGGGACGATCTACCGCTGGAACCGGCCGATCTACGACGTCTACCGGGGCAAGCCGCACCTGCGGGTCGAGAACCGGGTGCTGCCGGCCGGGCCCACCGTGGTCGACGTGCTGGCCAACGGTGCGTTCTACTACGGGCTGGTGCGCACGCTGGCCGCGCAGGACCGGCCGGTCTGGTCGCAGATGTCGTTCGTCGCGGCCGAGGACAACTTCAACGCCGGCGCCCGGCACGGCATCGACGCCAAGATCTACTGGCCCGGCCTGGGCGAGGTGCCGGCCACCGAACTGGTGCTGCGCCGGCTGCTGCCGCTGGCCCACGACGGGCTGGCCGCCTGGGGCGTGGACTCCGCCGTGGCCGACCGGCTGCTCGGCGTCATCGAGCAGCGCTGCATCACCCACACCAACGGGGCCGAGTGGCAGGCCCGCACGTTCCACCGCATCGACGACGAGAAGCAGCCGCTGCAGCGCACCGATTCGCTGCGCGAGATGCTGCGGCGCTACGTCGAAAACATGCACAGCAACGAGCCCGTGCACACCTGGGCCTGAGCGGACTGGGCGAACTGGGCGGACTGAGCGGACTCAGCCCAGCCGGCGGCGCTCGTCGCGGGCCCAGGCGCCGAGCAGGCCGCGGTAGTGCGCGACGAAGTGGTCGTGCTCGTGCACCGGGAACGTCTCGCGCACGGTCTCGACCAGCAGCGCGTCGAAATCGGGCCCCTCGACCCACTCCAGCACGACCTCGTCGAGGTGGGCGAGCCGGCTGGCGCAGAAGTCGTCGTAGTGCTCGACCTCGAAGTAGTCGTCGGCCAGCCGGCGGTAGGCGCGCAGCTTCTCGGCGTAGCTCAGCTCGGACCGGTCGGCGATGTCGAAGTAGCGGCGGGTGTCCAGGTCGAAGCGGGGCCGGCGGCCGGTGGCGGTGCAGAACACCGACCACCGCACCAGGGCCTTCATCGCCCACGGGAAGTAGTAGTGCAGGCTGGTGATGGCGACGTCCGGGCAGGCGTTGGCGTAGTCGATCGGGTAGACCTCGCCGCCCTTGATCAGCGTCTCGCAGGAGTTGAACTCCCAGCGGAAGAAGGCGTTGACCAGGCGCCCGATCGTCACCGTCTCGGCCCCGGTGTCGGCGTCGAGGAAGTCGTGGCTGACCGAGTACCGCGCGTGCATCGGCTGGTCGGCGTCGAACTTCATGACCATCGTCTCGGCCCCGATCGAGAGGCTGCGGGCGAACACGTCGTAGCCGTCGACGGCCTTCTGCAGATGCATCAGCCGCTGGCCCGATTCGTCGTAGGCCCGGTGCAACTCGGCTCGGTTGCGGATGTGGCTCACGCCCACCCACGCCCCGCCGTCGTAGGGCTTCATGAACATCGGGTAGCCCAGCCGTTCGGCGATCGCGTCCAGGTCGAACGACCGGTTGTAGCGGGCGGCGGTGTAGGCGTACTTGGCGTGCTCCGGCGGGTTCTTGTACGGCACGAGCACGGTGTCGGGCACCTTCAGGCCCAGCCGCATCATGGCGCAGTACGCCGCGTGCTTCTCCATGCTCTGGAACGTGAACGGGCTGTTGAGCAGGTAGACGTCGTCCATCAGCGCGGCCTTCTTCAGCCACTCCCGCGGGTGGTAGTACCAGTAGGCCAATCGGTCGATGACCAGGTCGTAGCGGGGCTTGGCCCGCAGGTCGAACGGCTCGATCGAGATCCGCTCGACGTCGTAGCGGTGGTGTGCGCCGGTGTCGTCGGCGACCGCGCCCAGCCGCCGGACGATCGACTCGAACGCGGTGGGCCAGTCCTGCTCGGTGCCCAGCAGCAGCCCGATCAGGTGGGTCGTTTCCGTCATCAGACTCCCTGGGCAGAAACGGGGCGGGTGGCCGGCGCCACGCGCCTCAGCAGGTCGGTGAAGGCGGGATCGAGGGCATCGCGCCAGGCCGTGTAGTTGTGCGCGTCAGCGACCTCGTGGAAGTCGACCGGGTAGTTCAGGCCGCGGAGCAGTTCGGCCATGTTCCGGTTGTTGGCCAGGTTCTCCTCGACCCGGCCGCAGGTCATGACGGTCGGCAGCGGGCGGCGGTTGTCGCGCGAGCGGGCCACCTTGGCCACGAACTCCGTGACCGGCGCGAAACCCGTGAATTCGCGCTCCTGCGTGTCCAGTTGCGGGGTGAAGAAGCTGCCGGACTGCAACAGCAGAGCGTCGAACGCCGACGGGAACGAGCGGTGCGCGTGCAGGATCGCCAGCGCGCCCAGGCTCACGCCCACGCCGACCCGCACCGACGTGGCCGCGAGCCGATCGAGGCTGGGCAGGAACTGCGCGCACAGGGCCCGGGCGTAGGACCGGTTGGCGGCGTAATGGACGTTGCGGTCCGCCGGTGCGAGCAGCGCGGCCCGCAGCGGCGGCAGGGCACCGGCCGTGACCTGCGCGCCGAGGTAGTGCGTGAACGAGCCGAGCCGGGCGTATTCGGGCCCGTCGTGCACGATCAGCATCGGTGCGGGCTCGTGCGGGTCGAGGCCGTCGGGCGACCACAGTTCGCCCTCGATCGCCGGGCCGAGGGCGGGCGTGGCCACGCGCAGCGGTTGCGTCGAGGCCGGGCCGGCCGCCTGCCCGAGCCACGCCGGCTCGCGGTAGCCGGGGAAGTGCAGCACCGACTTGTCGCCGAAGGCACCGCCGGCGCGCAGCGGGTTGCCCGGGTCGGTGATCCTCGCGCTGACGCCGTCCCGGTCGGTCGTCTCGAACAGGTACTCCATCCGGTCGACGGGCGGGCGGGCCAGCCGCAGCGTCCAGGCCCCGCCCTCGCGGGTGAAGTCCAGGCCGCCGCGCAGTCCGAGATCCTGCACCAGGCGGACCCGGGCCAGGCGGCGGCTCCGGTCGGGCAGGGCGAACACGACGCCGGCGGCGTCGGTCACCGGCGCCGTACCGGTTCGGGTCGGGGGCACCGCCGAACTTTAGATCACGGGCGGGTGACGGATGCCCGGATCAGACATTCGGCCATTGACGCTCGTCCCGGATTCGAGAATTATCCGCTGCTACCTGACGGGCGGCGCGTTTCGGAGGCAGACATGGCTCAGACCACGGCGGGCGGTGCCGGAGCACGGGTGGCGTCCAAGGACCTCAAGCGCAGCATCGGGTTCTGGGGCCTGATGTTCATCTCGCTCGGCTCGATCATCGGCTCGGGCTGGTTGCTCGGCGCCTTGACTGCGGCTCAAGCTGCCGGCCCGGCCTCGCTGATCTCGTGGATCCTGGCCGCGCTGATGCTCATGGTGCTCGCGCTCATCCATGCCGAGCTCGGCACGGCCTACCCGGTGGCCGGCGGCACCGCCCGCTTCCCGTACTTCGCGTTCGGGACGCTGGCCGGGTTCACCGCCGGCTGGGCTGCCTACCTGCAGTCGGTCACCATCGCCCCGATCGAGGTCGAGGCCAGCCTGTCCTACCTCGACAGCACGCACTGGGCCCGCGAGCACCTGCGCCTGCTGCACCACGGAGCCAAGAACAACGGCACGCTGAACGGCACCGGCCTGCTGATCGCCTCGGCCGCGATGCTGCTGTTCACGATCATCAACCTGCTCGGGGCCAAGCTGCTCTCCGACGGCAATACGGTGACGGTGATCTGGAAGGCGGCCGTGCCCGTCCTGGCCATCATCGTGATCATGACGCTGAGCTTCCACGCGTCGAACTTCCACGCCGGCGGCGGCTTCATGCCCTACGGCGCCCACGGTGTGTTCTCCGCTCTGCCGCTCGGCGTCGTCTTCGCCCTGCAGGGCTTCGAACAGGCCGTGCAGATGGGCGGCGAGGCCCGCAACCCGCAGAAGGACCTCTCCCGCGCGATCATCTCGGCCATGCTGGTCGGCGCCGCCGTCTACATCATGCTCGAGGTCGCGTTCATCGGCGGGCTCTCGCCGAAGAACCTCGCCCACGGCTGGAAGACGCCCATCGGGGCCGAGCGACTTCGGGCCGTACTACACCCTCGCGCTGGCTGCCGGCGCCGGCTGGCTGGCCACGATCCTGCTCGTCGACGCCGTGATCTCGCCCGGGGGCACCGGGCTGATCTACCTGGGCACGTCGGCCCGGCTGTCCTACGCCCTGGGCGAGGAGGAGGTCCTGCCGGACCAGCTCACCCACACCAACAAGCGCGGCGTGCCGATGTACTCGGTCGCGCTGGCCTTCGTCATCGGCGAGATCGTGTTCCTGCCGTTCCCGAGCTGGAGCAAGCTCGTCAGCCTGGTCACCGGGGCGACCGCGATCATGTACGCGTTCGCCCCGGTGTCGCTGGCCGCGCTGCAGGCCCGCGACCCCGACCGGCCCCGGCCCTACCGGCTGCCCTATCCCAAGATCCTCAACCCGGTCGGGTTCTGCTCGGCCAACCTGATCATCTACTGGGGCGGCTTCGAGGCGATGTGGAAGCTGCTGACCGCCATCTTCATCGGCCGGGTGCTCTTCGAGATCGCGCTGCATCGCACCGACGACGTCCGGCGGGCCGACATCGACTGGCGGGCCGCGTCCTGGATCTGGCCCTGGCTGATCGGCTCGACGATCATCGGCCTGATCGGGCGCTACGGCGGCCACGACGCGCTGCCGGACTGGTGGGATCTCGTGGTCGTGATCGCGTTCAGCCTGGTCATCTTCTACTACGCGGTGAGCCTGGCCATGGAGCCCGACCAGATCAAGGCCGCGGTCAAGAGCGAGGAGCGCCAGCTCGAGCACCTGGACGAGCTCAACCTGCCGGGGTGAATTTCTGTCGGCGGCACCACCGGCCGGCCCCGTTCGGCCGGGGTGACGCGGCACAATCGGGCCCATGACATTGAGTCGGGACGATCTGGAGCTCATCGACGCCTACTGGCGCGCGGCGAACTACCTCTCGGTCGGCCAGATCTACCTGCTGGCCAACCCGCTGCTGCGCGAGCCGCTGCAGGCCGAGCACATCAAGCCGCGGTTGCTCGGGCACTGGGGCACCACGCCCGGGCTGAACCTGCTGTACGCGCACATGAACCGGGTCATCAAGACCCGCGACCTGAACGCGCTCTACGTCACCGGGCCGGGCCACGGTGGGCCCGGGTTGGTGGCCAACGCCTACCTCGAGGGCACCTACAGCGAGGTCTACTCCTCGATCGGGCCGGACGAGGACGGGATGCGGGCGCTGTTCCGGCAGTTCTCCTTCCCCGGCGGCATCCCCAGCCACGTCGCCCCCGAGACGCCCGGCTCCATCCACGAGGGCGGCGAACTGGGCTACGCGCTCGTGCACGCCTACGGCGCGGTGTTCGACAACCCCGACCTGCTGGCGCTGTGCGTGGTCGGCGACGGCGAGGCCGAGACCGGCCCGCTCGCGGCCAGCTGGCACTCGAACAAGTTCCTCGACCCGGTGACCGACGGCGCGGTGCTTCCGGTGCTGCATCTGAACGGGTACAAGATCGCGAATCCGACGGTGCTGGCCCGCATCCCCGACGACGAACTGGCCGCGCTCATCCGGGGCTACGGCTACCAGCCGCACTTCGTCGTCGGCGACGATCCGGCCGACGTGCACCAGCAGCTGGCCGCCACCCTCGATCAGGTCCTTGACGACATCGCTGCCATCCAGCACGAGGCCCGCAACGGCGGGCAGGCAGTTCGGCCGGCGTGGCCGATGATCGTGCTGCGCACGCCCAAGGGCTGGACCGGCCCCAAGGAGGTCGACGGCCTGCCGGTCGAGGGCACCTTCCGATCGCACCAGGTGCCGCTGTCGGAGACCCGCACCAATGCCGGCCACCGCGAGCTGCTCGAACAGTGGCTGCGCAGCTACCGCCCGGAGGAGCTGTTCGACGAGTCCGGCGCCCTGGTGCCGCGGCTGCGGGAACTCGCGCCCGAGGGCACCCGGCGGATGAGCGCCAACCCGCACACCAACGGCGGCCTGCTGCTGCGCGACCTGGCCATGCCCGACTTCCGTGACTACGCCGTCGCGGTCGAGCAGCCGGCCCAGTCCTGGTCGGAGGCCACCCGGGTGCTGGGCCAGTTCCTGCGCGATGTCATCGCCCGTAACGATGATCGCTTTCGGATGATGGGCCCGGACGAGACCGTCTCCAACCGGCTCGGCGCCGTGTTCGAGAAGACCGAGCGGGCCTGGGACGCGGCCACGGTGCCCGGCGACGACCACCTGGCCCCGGACGGGCGGGTCATGGAGGTGCTGTCCGAGCACCTGTGCCAGGGCTGGCTCGAGGGGTACCTGCTCACCGGCCGGCACGGCCTGTTCAACTGCTACGAGGCGTTCATCCACATCGTCGACTCGATGTTCAACCAGCACGCCAAGTGGCTCAAGACGACGCGGGCGATCCCGTGGCGGGCGCCGATCGCGTCGCTGAACTACCTGCTGTCGTCGCACGTGTGGCGCCAGGACAACAACGGCTTCTCGCACCAGGATCCGGGCTTCATCGACCACGTCATCAACAAGAAGGCCGAGATCGTCCGGGTCTACCTGCCCCCCGACACCAACACCCTGCTCTCGGTCACCGATCACTGCCTGCGCAGCCGCAACTACGTCAACGTCATCGTCGCCGGCAAGCAGCCGGCCCTGAACTACCTGTCGATGGACGAGGCCATTGCCCACTGCACGCGCGGCCTGGGCATCTGGCCCTGGGCCGGCACCGGCGACGACGAGCCGGACGTGGTGCTGGCCTGCGCCGGTGACATCCCGACCCTGGAGACGCTGGCCGCCGCCGACCTGCTGCGCACCCATCTGCCCGAGCTCAACGTCCGGGTCATCAACGTCGTCGACATCATGCGGCTGCAGAACGAGACCGAGCACCCGCACGGGCTGGCCGACCGCGACTTCGACGCCCTGTTCACCACCGACAAGCCGGTGATCTTCGCCTACCACGGCTACCCGTGGCTGATCCACCGGCTGACCTACCGCCGCAACAACCACAACAACCTGCACGTGCGCGGCTACAAGGAGGAAGGCACGACCACGACACCCTTCGACATGGTCATGCTCAACGACCTGGACCGCTTCCATCTGGTGATGGACGTGATCGACCGGGTGCCGTCGCTGGGCAGCCACGCGGCCACGCTGCGCCAGCAGATGTCCGACGCCCGGCTGGCCGCCCGCGCCTACACCCGGGAACACGGCGAGGACGACCCGGCGATCACCGGCTGGACGTGGCCGACGGCGCCGGGCGCAGGCCTGACCCGGTGCGCGTTCTGGTCGTCAACGCCGGCTCGTCCAGCCTCAAGCTGCGGCTGCTCGGCGCCGACGACACCGTCGAGCGCAACGCCGACCTCCCGGCCGGGGCCGAGGGCGTCGACACCGGCCGGTTGGGAGAGGTGCTGGCCGGCTGGCCCGAACCCGACGTGGTCGGCCACCGCATCGTGCACGGCGGGACGGTGTTCGCCGGCCCGGTGCGCATCACCGACGCAGTGCGCGCCCGGCTGGGCGAGCTGACCGACCTGGCCCCGCTGCACCAGCCCAAGTCGCTCGCGGCGCTGGACGCGGTCAGCGCCGTGCTGCCCGAGGTGCCGGCCGTGGCCAGCTTCGACACCGCGTTCCACACCACCATCCCGGCCGCGGCCGCGACCTACGCCGTGCCCCGCGACTGGCGGCAGCGCTACGGGATCCGGCGCTACGGCTTCCACGGACTGTCGCACGCCTACTGCTCGCGACGGGCGGCCGAACTGCTCGGGCGCCCGGCGGCCGGGCTGCGGGTCGTCACCTGCCACCTGGGGGCGGGGGCCTCGCTCGCGGCCGTGCTCGACGGGCGCAGCGTCGACACCACGATGGGCTTCACCCCGCTGGAGGGCCTGGTCATGGCCACCCGCTCGGGCACCGTCGACCCGGGACTGGTGCTCTGGCTGGAGGAGCACGAGCACCTGAGCCCGCACGAGGTCGCCACGGCGCTGGAACAGCGCTCCGGGCTGCTGGCCCTGGCCGGCACCGGTGACATGCGCGAGGTCGAAGCCGCGGCCGGACGCGGCGAGCCCGAAGCGGTACTGGCCCTCGACGTCTACCTCCACCGGCTGGTCGGCGGCGTTGCCGCGATGACCGCTGCTCTCGGCGGCCTGGACGTGCTGGCCTTCACCGGCGGAGTGGGGGAGCGCTCGGCGCTGGTGCGCCACCGGGCGGCGCAGCGGCTGGGCTACCTCGGCGTCGCGATCGACCGGAGCGCGAACGAGACCGCGGCCGCCGACACCGACGCCGATATCGCCACCACGGCGGCGGCGGTGCGGACGCTCGTGATCGCAGCCCGCGAGGACGTCCAGATCGCCGGCGAGGCCCGCGCCCTGCTCGCCGGAAAATGACGCGACGGCGACCAGCTCGGCGTGTTACTTGCCCCTAAAGTTTTTTCCGGGCTAAGTTACGGGTTATGGTGGACTGTCGGGCTCTTGCGTTACCGAGGAGTTCGGCCCGCTAGACTGCGGTGTAGCTCAGCAATTGCATGAACTCTACGTCTCCGGTAGCTACACCATATGTTTCGCGTTCAGTCCGGAATTGGCTGGCGCTACCGTTCGAGAGGTCGTGGCCGGTGTCCGGCGTCCGCAAGATCCGCCGTCCTGCTGACGCGTCCTGGACCGGCTCGATCCTGGCCTTCGACCGGCTCGAGGTCGTGTTGCAGCCGATCATCGACGTCTCGACCGGGGCCATGATCGCGGCCGAGGCATTGGCCAGATTCCCGGACCGCACCGGCCTGTCGGTCGAAGCCGCGTTCGTCGAGGCGTATTCCGTCGATCGTGGTCCGGAACTCGAAGCCGAATGCCTGCGGATCTCGTTGCATCGGCGGGCCGAATTGCCCGACGGCGTGCGGTTGAGCGTGAATGTCAGCCCCAATGCCGTGAACGATCCCGCGGTCCGGCGGGTACTGCGGGGTGACCTCGACGGCGTGATCATCGAGGTCACCGAGCAGTCGGCCGGCCAGCCCGAGGCCCTGTTCGACGCCCTGACCGACCTGCGCCGGCGCGGGGCGCTGGTGGCCATCGACGACGCCAGTACCGGCTATGCCGGCCTGTTGCGCATGGCCACGCTGCGGCCGGACATCGTCAAGCTCGACGGCGGCCTGGTCACGGCCGCCCGCCGCAGCATCGCCAAGGCCGCCGTGATCGACTCGCTGGTCAGCCTGTCGCGCCGCATCGGGGCCCGCGTGCTCGGCGAGGGCGTCGAGACCCTTGACGACCTGACCCATCTGACCGAACGGGACGTCGACTATGCGCAGGGCTGGGCCATCGCCCCGCCGGCGGCCGAACTGCCGCTCGCGTCGCAGGCCGCGGTGCTGGCCTGCCGCAGCGCCCGGGCCGAGCAGTTGCGCGCGGCCTCACTCGCGGTCGCGCCGGATTGCACAGCCCGGATGCGCGACATCACCGCAGTGCTGGCCGGCAGCGTGGCCCTGTCCGATCTGCATGCCGCGCTCGGCAGTGCGGCGGCCAGCCTCGGCATTGACGTGATCGGCCTGTCCACCCTGGGCGAGGACGGTGTGCTGCAGGAGATCAGCGCGGCCGGCGCGCCCATTGACACCGACGCGTATGCGTTGGGGGACTTCCCGGCCACCCGGCGCGCGCTCGACTCGGCCGTGATGGTCGAGGCCCACGCCAACGATCCGGACAGCGACGCGGCCGAACGCGACCTGCTCGCCCGCCAGGGGATGGCCAGCCTGCTGATGACGCCGGTGGTCAGCGGCCTGATCCCGCTGGGCATCCTCGAACTGCAGCACCGGACCAACCGGCGCTGGACCAACGACGACATGACCCACGCCCGGACCCTGGCCGAGCACATCGCCAACGTCCTGTTGCGCCTGCCCAGCACGCACGTCGCGTCGTCCTAGGGCCGGTGGACCCCAGGTGAGCACCGACCGGCCGGCCGTGCCCGAGGACGAACTCGAGGACGCGTTCGACCGCATCGTGGGCGAGGGCGAGGTGCGCCTGGCCCGGCCGATGCTGGCCCTGGTCTCGACCGGCCTGCTGGGCGGCATCGATGTCGGCACCGGCGTGTTCGCCTACCTGATCGTCGATCACCTCACCCACAATCTGCTCCTGGCCGGGCTGGCCTTCTCGGTCGGGTTCGTCGCCCTGCTGCTGGCCCGCAGCGAGCTGTTCACCGAGAACTTCCTGGTGCCGGTCACGACGCTCGTCGCCGGCAAGAGCAGCCCGGCCGCGCTGGCCCGGCTGTGGGCGACCACGCTGGCCGGCAACCTCGTCGGCGGCTGGATCATGGCCTGGCTGGTCATCACCGCCCGTCCCGATCTCAAACCGACCGCGGTTGAGGTGGGCCAGCACTACGCCGACCTCGGTGTCTCGTTGCGTTCGTTCGCGCTCGCCGTGCTGGCCGGTGCGGTGATCACGCTGCTGACCCGCATGCAGCTCTCGACCGAGAGCCTGGGCGTGCAGCTCGTGCCGGCCGTGCTCTTCGGTGCCCTGCTGGCCGGCGGCCAGCTGTTCCACTGCGTGCTCGACTCGTTGTTCATGTTCGCGGCCCTGGTGGCCGGGGCGCCGTTCGGCTATCTCGACTGGCTCGGCGCGCTGGGCTGGTCGGCGCTGGGCAACGTGATCGGGGGGACGGTGCTGGTGACGTCGGTGCGGCTGCTGCGGGTGCCCCATCGGGTGGCCGAGTCGCGCGATGACAACGTCCGTGACAACGAGACCGGCACCGCCTGACCGGGCTCAGGCCCAGCGGTTCGCGGTCAGTTTCCAGCTCGGGTCGAGGGACTGGACGGCCTCGTAACTGCGCTGGTAGCCGGTGCGGCTGATGCGCCAGACACCGTCCTCGCCGCGCCGATAGGTGTCGTCGTAGAACGCGGCGCCGGTGAGCACGAGGCGCTGCCTGGTGATGATCACCTTGTCGTCGAGGTACCAGGTGCCGTGCGCGCTGTCGCCGTCGACCGAGAGCTCCGGGTGGTGGCACTGGTGCACGGTGATGACGGCCGGCCCGAGCGAACTGCGCATGAAGGCCACCACCGAGTCGCGGTCGTCGAAGCGCAGGTGCTCGCCGTAGTTGGTGCGCACGTCCGGCGTGAGGGTGTCGGCGAAGTCGTCCCACTGTTTGAGGTCGAGCGTGCGCAGGTAGCGGTACTTGAGCTGGCGCAGCTCCTCGAGCACGGCAAGATCCATGGGGGCCTCCCTTGTCGGCGTGCCGCGAAGACTACGGCTCCAGCGAGTCCAGGTTGACCACGATCGCCTCCTGCGTGGTGCGGGCGATGACCACCACGGCCTCCTCCGTCGAGGACGGGTTCTCCTCGCGGTGCGGCACGTAGGGCGGGACGAAGACGTAGTCGCCGGGCCCGGCGGCCAGTCGCCGCTCCGCACCGTCCTCGAGGAATACGAACACCGGGTGACCGGACACGACGTAGATGGCGGTCTCGGACTCGCCGTGGTGATGGTCGGCCGACCGGGTCGACGTGGCCACGTGGGTCTGGCCCATCCAGATGCCTCGCGCCCCGACCGTCGTGCCGCTGATGGCCTCGAGGCGGCGCATGCCGGCCGACTGGGCCGTGTCGCCGTGCAGCGCGTCGGGTCCGATGTGGTGCAGCCGCTGGTGGAATCCGTCCACGGGGCTAGCCGAGCCAGTCACGCAGGTGCCGGTAGATCGTCGGGTCGCCGAGCAGCACGAAATGGTGCTTGCCGCCGAGGTGCAGCGAGCGCTCGACCTCGAACTCCAGCCGGCGGCGCGGGCCGTTGCCGGTGGCGCTGGCGTGGTCGACGAGCAGGTCGCCGAGGAACGGCAACCGGCTCGTCGGCTGACGGCTGAGCGTCGCGCAGACCGAGTAGTAGGCCACTTCGGGCAGGAAGGCGACCTCGGTGCAGTTGTCGACGTGGTCCTCGGGGTCGAAGCCCGACCAGTCGGCCTCGACCAGCGCGCCGTGGCGCAGATCCTTGATGCCGACGCTGCGCTGGTTCAACCACGCCGCGAACGGCCGGGTCTCCGGCAGCCTGGCCAGTTGCCGGGTGCCCTTGTTGACGGCCCGTTCCAGTGGCGCCCCGAGGTGCGGGGCGCCCAGGCCGACGACGTGCCGCAGCGCGGTCACCCACTGCTGCCCGTGCTCGGCCGCCTGGTGGGCGGCGCTGCGGGCGACCAGCCCGCCCATCGAGTGGCCGACGATGGTGAGGTCGGTGACCGGCACCGGCCAGCGCCGGACGAGCTCGTCGAGCTGCCCGGCCAGTTCGTGGCCGTTGGCCGAGATGTGCAGGCCGGAGTTGAACGAGACGTAGAGCGGCGTCCAGCCCCGCTCGTCGCGCAGCAGCGAGCCGTAGGTGACGGTGCGCTCGCCCCAGGTGCGTTCGGCCCGGAAGCTCCAGGACCGGTCGCTCTCGCACAGTCCGTGCAGGAAGACGATGACGCGCCCGGTGGCGGCGCCGCCGAGGTCGTGCACGACGTTGGCCGGCATCCGCCGCAGCCGGCCGCCGTGAACGCGGATGCGCATCGGCTGGGCCAGGGCCGGGCGTTGCTCGGCCAGTTGGTCGCCCAGGACGCCGTTGAGCGCGCCCAGGGCGAAGTGCCCGCGCGGATCGTCGTCGAGGGACGGCGCGGCCGGGTCGATGCGCGCGGCCGCGACCAGTCCGACTGCGGCCGGGATCAGTCGCACCCCGGCCCGGGTTGAGGTGTAGGCGATCGCGGAGATGCCGTCGTGCAGCAGCTTGGCCGGCCGGGCCGGGGCGCCGGCCAGACCGAACAGCCGGCCGGCCACGGCCTTGTGCACGTCGCGCACGACCTCGGCGACGTCGCCCAGGCGGCGCCGAGCAGGCCGCCGGCGTCTCGCGCCTCGTCACCGCGCATCGCCCCGCCTCCCGCCGAACCAGCCGATGCGCTCGACCCTAACCCCGCGAGCCGGACATTGGACGGGAGCCCCGGACGGTGTCCGGGGCTCCCGTGGTCGCTCGTCCGGTCAGTACCGGCGCTTCGTGAATCGGCTTGATCGAGGCGATCGAGCCGTTCTGGTTGAGCAGCACCCGCTTGTTGTTCGACTGCGTGAAGTCGAACAGCGAGTTCAGGCTCCCGTCGTGCGCGTCGAACGACGCGTCGCCGATGCGGCCGGTGAACCAGTTGTCCTCGATGAACTTCGTGATCGAGGCCTGCTCGGTGGCCGTGTGGTCGACGAAGTTCGTCTTCGCGTACGGCGAGATGACCAGCAGCGGCAGCCGCGGACCGGGGCCGCAGCGGTCCTGGTAGCCGCCGGCGACCGGGGCCGTCGAGCCGGTGCAGATCGTGTCGTCGTGGGCGGTGTGCGACGAGTTCTTGATCTTGGCCGCGACGTGGTCGTACCAGCCGTCCGAGTCGTCGTAGGCGATGACGACGGCCGTGCTCTTCCAGTCCTTCGACTTCTGCAGCGCGTTGATCTCGCTGACCAGGAAGTGCTGCTCGTCGATCGGGTCGGAGTAGCCGGCGTGGCCGTCCTGGTACTCAGGCGGCCTTGAGGAAGCTGACGGCCGGCAGGTTGTTCGTCTTCAGCGCCGCGGTGAAGTCGGTCAGGTCGTACTGGTGGTTGGCCTGGTCGCGTCTTGCCGATCTTGGCCACCGACGTCGGCGGCAGGTGGTGCGGGTTGGCCGTCGAGGCGTAGTACTCGAACGGGTTGTGGTGCGGGCTGTAGTCGACGACCGAGTCGCCGCCGATGTTGGTGTGCGTGGCCCCGCAGACGGCGAACCGGGTGCCGTGCCGGCCGGCGTGGTCGGCCGCGAAGCCGCCCTGGAACCAGCCCCAGGTCACGCCTCGGTCGTTGAGCAGGTCGCCGATGTTCTTGCCGGTCGCCGCGGCCAGGTTGTTGGTCGAGGTGTGGTTGCTGTCGGAGCAGTCGTCGTAGGCCGGGTCGGGGTCGTTGATGACGGTGCCGACGCCGTTGGCGTCCGGCGCGACGACGGCGTAGGAGTCCGAGGTCGGCTGGTGGGTCACCGAGGTCGACGGCCCGGAACCCGTGGGTCTGGCCCGAGATCAGGTTGAGCGCGCCCGGGGTCGACGGGCCGAAGACGTCGCCGAAGGAGTTGTCCGACAGCGCGTACTGCTGGGCGTAGTTCCACAGCCCGGTGACGGTGTTGCCGTCGTAGTAGTCCATCGTCAGGCCGGGCTGCGCCGAACACGACCGGCTGGCCGGTGCAGGTGTCGACGCTGACGTTCTGGACGAACTTGTCCATCTTGCCGTTGTCGTAGGCCTTCTGCTCCGGGCCGTAGCCGTGGTTCTGGTCGCAGGTCAGGGCCTGGGCCGGGCTCAGCCGGCGTCGGGTTGTACAGGTTCGGGTTGCTGGTGAGCAGGTGCGAGCGTGACCAGGTTGTTCGCCTTCGGGCGTGCTGCGCCGACGGCGTAGAACTTCGTGCCGTCGGTGTTCGCCGCCTTCGGGTAGGTGCCGAAGTAGTGGTCGTAGGAGATGTTCTCGTCGAAGATCACGACGAGGTGCTTGATCGGGCTGGCGGTGAGGCCCGACCGGTTCGGGATCACCTTCGCGGCGGACGACGTGGCGTCGGTGGCGTTGGCCGCGATCAGCCCGATGGCGGCGGCGGCGGCCACGGTGACGACGGCGAGGGCGCGACGCCGATGCGCTCGGATCAGCACGTTGGCTTCCTCTCGGTTGGCATGGATGCGGGATCCCGAGGTGGTTACCCAGGCATGCTCGGGCACCCGGGTCGGTCATGACAAGACCCTCGTCGGCCCGGTCGTCCCCGGCCTGGCCCGGTGGTGAACCGTGGGTGAACGCTCCGCAACCGCCAAACGCACCGTGGCGTCGGCTCAGGTGAGCAGGCCGCGGCCGTACCAGTCCGACGCGTCGCGCACCCCGGGCAGCGCGAAGAAGTAGCCGCCGCCGACGGGTGAGATGTAGTCGACCAGCGGTTCGCCGGCCAGCCGCTTCTGCACGGCGACGAACTGCCGGTCGAGGTCCTGCTGGAAGCAGCTGAAGATCAGGCCCATGTCGAGGTTGCCGTTGGTGTCGATGCCGCCGTCGTAGTTGTAGCCGCGGCGCAGGAGCTGGCTCGGCGTCGGTGCGCCGGCGTGCGCGGGTTGGCCAGCCGGATGTGCGCGTCGAGCGGGATCGTGGACCCGCGCGGGTCGTCGGTGTAGTCGGGCTTGTCGGTCTCGACGCTGCCGGACAGCGGCGCGCCGGTGTCGCGGCGGCGGCCGATCATCCGCTCCTGCTCGCGAGATCGTGACGCGGTCCCAGAACTCGACGAGCATCCGGATGACCCGCACCACGTGGTAGCTGCCGCCGGTCGCCCAGGCCGGCTCGCCGCTGGCCGGCTGCACCCAGATGAGGTCGTTCATCTGGGCGGCGTCGGTCACGGCCGGGTTCGCGGTGCCGTCCTTGAAGCCGAGCAGGTTGCGCGGTGCGCCGGCCGGCCGCGGCGGGGCGTTGAACCCGTCGAGGCGCCAGCGCGGCTGCATGCCCGCCGCGGGTGTGCCGGGTCAGGTCGCGCAGCGCGTGCAGCACGGTGTCGTCGTCGTCGGCGCAGATCTGCAGCAGCACGTCGCCGTCGCACCGGGCCGGATCGAGGTCGTCGTCCGGGAAGGTGTCCATGGCGCGCAGCCGCCGCGGCTTGCGCGGCGCGCCAGGCCGAAGCGGTCGTCGAAGAGCGAGGCGCCGACGCTGAGCGGTCACGGTCAGGCCGCCGGCGGGACACCGTCGGGCCGAGCAGGCCGGAGTCGGCCGGCGGCGCGGAGATGCCGAGGTTCGGCGGGCGTGCCGCCGGTGGTCAGGAACCGGGCCCGCTCGGTCAGCGTCGCGCATCAGGTCGGTGAGCTCGCCGCGGCCGGCGGCGGTCACGTCGAAGGAGACGAACGCGGCCCGGGCCTGGCGCTCGGTGAGGATGCCGGCCTGGTGGGCGCCGTGGAACGCGATCGCCCGGTCGGTGTCCTTGGCGGCCGGCGTGCGCGCGTGTCGGCGGTGGCCGGGACGTGCGCGGCGGCCGCGCCCAGTCCGGCCACCGCGGCGCCACCGACGGCGGCCGCGGCCCCTGCAGGAAGCGGCGGCGCTCGACGTTGTCCTTGCGCGTCATGAGCTGCGCCGCGGTTCGAGGATGGACGCCACCGGCGCGAGCAGCTCGCTCAGCTCGCTGACGTCGGCGTCGATGTGCTCGCGCTGGGTGCGGGTGAGGGCGCCGACCGGTGGCCATGTCGCGGCTGTGCGCCGCAGCGCGTCGAGGTCGGCCGCAGTCGTCTGCAGTGCGGCGTCCAGCCGGCCCAGTGCCGCGTACCGGGGCTTGAGCAGCGGGTCGAGGATCCGCAGCACCGCGCGGGTGCCGTCGAGGTTGGCCCGCACCGTGGCCAGGTTCGACCCGCTGCCGTAGTCGGTCTGCGCCGGTCAGCTCGAACTGCAGGGCGTTCTCGGTGATCTCGTGGGCCCGGATCGGCGATCTGCAGCGGGTCGATCTGGGCGTGCGCGAACTCGGTGCCCAGGGCGCGCTCGGCCGCGAGCAGGGCATCGGCGCGCGGGCCGCAGGGCGGTCGCGGACTGGCCGTGCCACAGCCCGTACTCGATGCGGTGGAAGCCGGTCCAGTCGTCGGTCGTGCACGCCGCCGGGCAGCCCGTTCGGCAGGCCGTTGATGGCCGAGTCGAGGTCGCCGAACGCGTCGTAGGCCGCGCCCAGCCGCTCGTACTGCGAGGTGCGCGGGCAGCCAGGCCCGGCGCGCGGCGGCGAGGTCACCGCGGGCGATCGCGGCGCGCAGCGGGACGGTGAGCCGGGTGAGCGTCGGGCAGCTGGCCGGTCACGTAGGCCTCGTAGGCCTTGGTCGGCGCCGATCAGGTCGCCCTGGGTGACCGGCAGGACGGCGGGCGTGGTGCCGGTGGCGTGCCCGCTGATCGTCACGGTCGGCCCGGTGACGACGTCCTCGTCGTCCATCGCGCAGCGGAACGCGTAGTGCCCGGCGCCGAGGTTGACCCGCAGCGTCGGTGTGGTGCCCGGGCCCAGCGGTTCGATGTCGGCGTAGACGCGCGCCGGTGTGCGCGTCGGTGAGCAGCACCTCGCCGGCGCGGGTGTCGGTGTTGGCCAGCACGAACTGCTGCGGCCCGGCCTTCGGGCTGGTCCAGCCGCTGCCCGCACGCGCTGACCGACACGGCGATCCGGGTGGCGCCGGATGCGGTCGCTCCGTGGCGGTGCCGCCGCCGCAGCCGGCCGCGGCCAGCACCGCTGCCAGAGCGCGCCAGAGGAACGAGGCGGCGGGCCGGCGCATTCGGCCATGTTAACCACGCGATATCGGCCGGCACTCGCGTCGGCCGCGTGCCGTTCGCCGGCGGTTCACCGCGGGTTGGCCGGGCCGGTCCCGGCGCCCGGCCGGAACTGGCAAGCTGGAGCCATGACGCTGCCCGCGGGCACGCCCACCGGATTGTTCATCGACGGCAAGTGGGGCGACGGTTCGGGCGGCAGCTTCGCCGTGCTCGACCCGTCCACCGGCGAGGAGCTCACGTCGGTGCCGCGCGCCGGGACTCGACGACCTCGACCGGGCCCTCGGCCGCGGCCGCGGCAGCCCAGCCGGACTGGGCCGCCACCGCGCCGCGCGAGCGCGGCCGAGGTGCTGCGCCGGGCCTTCGAGCTGATGATCGCGCGCAGCGACGAGATCGCGTACCTGATGTCGCTGGAGATGGGCAAGTCGCTCACCGACGCGCGCGGCGAGGTCGCCTACGCGGCCGAGTTCTTCCGCTGGTTCAGCGAGGAGGCGGTGCGCATCGACGGGCACGCTGCGCACCGCGCCGTCCGGGCGCGAACCGCATCCTCACCTTCCGCAAGCCGGTCGGGGTCGCGCTGCTGCTCACGCCGTGGAACTTCCCGGCCGCGATGGCCACCCGCAAGATCGGCCCGGCGCTCGCCGCGGGCTGCACGGTCGTGCTCAAGCCGGCCGAGGACACCCCGCTCACCGCGCTGCTGCTGGCGCAGCTGCTCGACCGAGGCGGGCGCGCCGGCCGGCACCGTCAACGTGCTGACCACCGACCGGCCGGGCGAGCTGGTCGAGGCGGCGCTGGCCGACGCCCGGGTGCGCAAGCTGTCGTTCACCGGTTCCACCGGCGTCGGCCGCACGCTGCTCAAGCAGGCGGCCGACCGGATCGTCAACACGTCCCTCGAGCTCGGCGGCAACGACCCGTTCCTCGTGCTTCGACGACGCCGATCTGGACGCGGCCGTCGACGGCGCGATGCTGGCGAAGATGCGCAACGGCGGGCAGGCCTGCACGGCGGCGAACCGGTTCCTGGTGCAGGAGGCGGTCGCCGGCGCAGTTCGCGCCGCAAGCTCGCCGAGCGGATGGGCGCGCTGCGGTCGGCGCCGGGTACCGACGAGCGACACCCAGCTCGGGCCGATGATCAACGCGCAAGGCGGTCGACCGGCATCGCCGACAAGGTCGATCGGTCGGTGGCCGCCGGGGCGCGGGCGGTCATCGGCGGAGCGCGCCCCGACGGCCAGGGGTTCTTCTACCCGGCGACCGTGCTGGCCGACGTGCCGCGCGATTCGGCGGTGGCCACCGAGGAGGTGTTCGGGCCGGTCGCGCCGATCATCACGGTGCGCGACGAGGACGACGCGCTGGCCATCGCCAACGCCTCGGAGATGGGGCTGACCGGCTACGTCTACACCGGGTCGATCTGGCTCGCGGGCTGCGGGTGTGCGAGCGGCTCGAGGTCGGGATGGTCGGGCTGAACCGCGGGCCTGGTGTCCGACCCGGCCGCGCCGTTCGGCGGGGTGAAGCAGTCCGGGCTCGGCCGCGAGGGCGGCTACGAAGGCATCGACGCCTACCTCGAGACGACGTACGTCGCCACCAACTGGTAACCCGCCGCCGAGTGGTCACTCGACGGAGGACGGGCCGGGGGCGGCTACCAGCGGGCGGTAGGTGTCACCCGAGGGCGGCGGTGATGCGGCGGGCGCCGGCGACCAGGACCGGGGCGAAGCGCTGCCCGGGCGTGCGGCCCAGCCGCTCGACCGGGCCCGAGATCGAGATCGCGGCGAGCAGCTCACCGTCGGCCGAGCAGCACCGGCGCCGACACCGACGCCACGCCGGCCTCGCGCTGGCCGACCGACTGCGCCCAGCCCCGCCGGCGGACCTCGGCCAGCGACGCGGGCCGTGAACTGCCGAGCGACGCGAAGACGTCCTGCAGCGTGGCCGGATCGCGACCAGGCGCACAGCACCTGCGCGCCCGAGCCGGCCGTCAGCGGCAGCCGCGAGCCGACCGGCACGGTCGTGCGCAGCCCGCTGACCCGCTCGGCCGCGGCGACGCACACCCGGTCGCTGCCGTCGCGCCGGTACAGCTGGGCGCTCTCGCCGCACTCGTCGCGCACCCAGGCCAGCACCGGCTGCGGCCGCGGTGATCAGCGGGTCGGGCAGCGCGGCCGCGAGTTCGCCCAGCCGCGGGCCCGAGCACGAAGCGGCCCTCGCCGTCGCGGGCGAGCAGCCGGTGCACCTCGAGCGCCACGGCCAGCCGGTGCGCCGTGGCGCGGGGCAGGTCGGTCGCCTCGACCAGCTCGGCCAGCGTGCGCGGCGCCTCGGCCGTGGCTGGCCAGGATGGCGACCGCCTTGTCGACGACGCCGATTCCGCTGCGCCGCCGAGCCACTGCTATCGTTTCCCATACAGCGATACTAGTGTCTCAGATAATGAGACAGCAAGTACTGAGGGGACCGGCATGGGCAAGACACTCGCCGAGAAGCTCTGGGACAGCCACGTCGTCCGCAGCGCGGCCGGCGAACCGGATCTGCTGTTCATCGACATGCACCTCGTGCACGAGGTCACCAGCCCGCAGGCCTTCGACGGGCTGCGCCTGGCCGGCCGGCCGGTGCACCGACCCGACCTCACGCTGGCCACCGAGGACCACAACGTCCCGACGCCAGGACATCTTCACAGCCGATCGCCGATCCGGTCAGCCGCACGCAGGTCGAGACGCTGCGCAAGAACTGCGCCGAGTTCGGCGTCCGGCTCTACCCGATGGGCGACGCCGAGCAGGGCATCGTGCACGTCATCGGCCCGCAGCTCGGCATCACCCAGCCGGGCATGACGATCGTCTGCGGCGACTCGCACACCTCGACCCACGGCGCGTTCGGCGCGCTCGCGTTCGGCATCGGCACGACGCAGGTCGAGCACGTGCTGGCCACCCAGACCCTGCCGATGGACCGGCCCAAGACGATGGCCGTCACCGTCGACGGCGAGCTGCCGGCCGGCGTCACGCCGAAGGACGTCATCCTCGCCGTGATCGCCCAGACCGGCACCGGCGGCGGCCAGGGCTACATGGTCGAGTACCGCGGCGCGGCGTTCGAGCAGATGTCGATGGAAGGCCGCATGACGGTCTGCAACATGAGCATCGAGTGGGGCGCCCGGGCCGGCATGATCGCGCCGGACGAGACGACCTTCGCCTACCTCGAAGGGCCGCGACCACGCGCCGCAGGGCGAGCAGTGGGACGCCGCGGTCGAGTACTGGACGCAGCCTGCGCACCGACGACGACGCCGAGTTCGACGCCGAGGTCACCCTCGACGCCAGCGACGCTGACCCCGTTCGTCACGTGGGGCACCAACCCGGGCCAGGGCGCGCCGCTGGACGCGAGCGTGCCCGACCCGGCCGAGTTTCGCGG
This sequence comes from uncultured Actinomycetota bacterium, assembly GCA_963713245.1. Taxonomy (GTDB): domain Bacteria; phylum Actinomycetota; class Actinomycetes; order Mycobacteriales; family Jatrophihabitantaceae; genus CAVQKZ01. The sequence continues at coordinate 1,154,531 of CAVQKZ010000005.1, read as the reverse complement.
ACGAGGCCGAGCGGGTCGTCGGCCGAGAAGGCCCTGCGCTACATGGGCCTGACGCCGGGCACGCCGCTGCGCGACATCAAGGTCGACACCGTCTTCGTCGGCTCGTGCACCAACGGCCGGATCGAGGACCTGCGGGCCGCGGCCGGCGTCATCGACGGGCACACACGTCGCCGAGGGCGTGCGCATGCTCGTCGTCCCGGGCTCGATGCGGGTGCGGGTGCAGGCCGAGGCGGAGGGCCTGGACGCGATCTTCACCGCGGCCGGGGCCGAGTGGCGCCAGGCCGGCTGCTCGATGTGCCTGGGCATGAACCCCGACCAGCTCGCTCCCGGGGAGCGCAGCGCGTCGACGTCCAACCGCAACTTCGAGGGCCGCCAGGGCAAGGGCGGGCGCACCCACCTGGTGTCGCCGCTCGTCGCCGCGGCCACCGCGGTCACCGGCCACCTCGCCAGCCCGGCCGACCTGTAACACCTGTAGGGGAGCGCAGTCATGGACAAGTTCACCGTGCACACCGGCACGGCCGCGCCGCTGCGGCGCAGCAACGTCGACACCGACCAGATCATCCCGGCCGTCTACCTCAAGCGGGTCACCCGCACCGGCTTCGAGGACGGCCTGTTCAGCGCCTGGCGCACGAACGAGCCCGACTTCGTGCTCAACCAGCCGCAGTACGCCGACGCGACGATCCTGGTCGCCGGCCCGGACTTCGGCACCGGCTCCTCGCGCGAGCACGCGGTGTGGGCGCTGCTCGACTACGGCTTCCGGGCCGTCATCTCGCCCCGGTTCGGCGACATCTTCCGCGGCAACTCGCTCAAGGCCGGTCTGCTCACGGTCGAGCTGCCGCGAGAAGATCGTGCAGCGGCTGTGGGACGACATCGAGGACGACCCGGCGACGACCGTGACCGTGGATCTGGTCGAGCGCGCAGGTGCGCTGGAGCGGCGAGGTGCACGACTTCGAGCTGGACGACTACACCCGCTGGCGGCTGCTGGAGGGGCTGGACGACATCGGCCTCACGCTGCGGCACACCGACGCGATCGCGCGCGTACGAGACGACCCGCAAGCCCTGGTTGCCGCCGCCTGACGCGTCGCTGATCTAGCACGGCACGTCGCGGCCGTCGAACAGAAAAGTCCTGCGACACAAGCAGATTGCGTTGTTGTCGGCATGGTTACGTCCTACGGTGTCGGACGAAGCGATCAGACCGTGATCGCTCGACCAACCCGTCCGGGAGGACATGTGCCCAACAAGGCTCAGTTCGTCGAGCTGCTCGCCGAGCGGTTCGACGGTCGACAAGAAGACGCGCGCGGCCGCGCTCGACGCGGTGATCGACACCGTGTACGCCGCGGTCGTCCAAGGGCGAGCGGGTCGCGCTCACCGGCTTCGGCATCTTCGAGAAGCGCGAGCGGGCGGCCCGGATGGCCCGCAACCCGGCCACCGGCGCGGCGGTCAAGGTGAAGAAGACCGCCGTCCCCGCGTTCCGCGCCGGCGCCGAGTTCAAGGCGATCACCAGCGGCGCCAAGAAGGTCGCGAAGGCCCCGGCGAAGAAGGCCGCGGCCAAGAAGGCTCCGGCCAAGAAGGCGGCCGGCCAAGAAGGCGCCCGCGAAGAAGGCCGCCGCGAAGAAGAGCGCCCGCTAAGAAGGCTCGCGGCGCCGCAGCCGGCCCCGCACGGCGAGCCCGCCGTCGGGGCCAAGCTGGTCAGGCGATCCCGCGGCTGACCGCTACCGCGCACGCGTCCGCTGTAGTAGTCGGCCGCGATCACGTCGCCGTCGACGACCGAGAGCACCCAGGCCGCGCCCTTGCGGGTGTCCGAGGCGTCATTCGCCGGGCCGAGCGCGTCGATCAGCCCCGGGATCGTCATGCCCTGGCTGCACACCACGGTGACCTGCGCCCGGCTTGGCCAGCGACAGCAGCGCCGTCTCGGTGGCCGCACGGCGAGCGCACGTACGACGTCGTCGCGAGAAGGCCGGGTCGACGACCACGTCGACGCCCGAGCGGCGGCGGCCAGCGGTTCGACCGTCTGCACGCAGCGCACCGGCTCGGCCGAGATCACCCGTCCGGGCGCGAAGCAGCGCAGGAACCCGGCCAGTTGCAGCGCCTGCTGGCGCCCGGCCTCGTCGAGCGGGCGCAGCGGTCGTCGCCGCGCCACTCGCGGCGCTTGCCCGCCTGGGCGTGCCGGACGAGCACGATCACCGAGTCCGGCACGGGCAGCGCGGCGAAGTCGGCGAGCATCGGGCGGTCGACCGCGTAGCTCAGCTTGGCCCGCGCCTTGGCCGGCGTGAGCCACTCCAGCTCGTCGACCTCGTCGCTGGGCGCGAAGTCGCCGTCGAGGTAGCGCATCGCCCAGTAGGCGACGGTCTTCTTGGCGCCGTCGTGGTGGTAGCGGACCCGGCCGATCCGCCGCGACACGGCCACCGCGGCGCCGACCTCCTCGCCGACCTCGCGGACGGCCGCGGCCAGTTCCGACTCGCCCGCTTCGAGCTTGCCCTTGGGCAGCGTCCAGTCGTCGTAGCGCGGACGGTGCACCAGGGCCACCTCGACGGCACGGTGCCGGCCCACGCCACACGACGCCGCCCGCGGCCGCGACCGACCTGCTGGCGGACACGGCCGGCCTACTCGCCGCGGTCGGCGAGCCGCTTCATCAGCCGCTCCTGCAGGTCGACGCGGTCCGGGCCGCCGGAGCGGACCCACTCGCCGTCCGGCTGCAGTTCCCAGGCCGACGTGTCGGGCGCGAAGGCGAGCGTCGAGGCAGGTGTGCAGGTGGGCCCGGGCGGCCGGGTCGGAGACCTCGCACAGCACCTCGACGCGGCGGTCGAGGTTGCGGTGCATCAGGTCGGCCGAGCCGATCCAGTACTCGGGACGGCCGCCGCCGCCGAAGTAGTAGACGCGCGAGTGCTCGAGGAAGCGGCCCAGGATCGAGCGGGTGGTGATGTTCTCCGACAGCCCGGGAACGCCGGCGCGGATCGTGCAGAACGTGCGCACCAGCAGCTGCACCCGCACCCCGGCCAGCGAGGCGCGGTAGAGCGCGTCGATGGTCTGCTCGTCGACGAGGTGGTTGGTCTTGAACTGGATGTGCGCCTCGCCGCCGGCCCGCGCGTGCTCGATCTCGCGTTCGATGCGCTCGATCAGGCCGGAGCGGATGCCCTGCGGCGCGACCAGCAGCGAGCGGTACTCGGTCTGGCGGGAGTAGCCGGTGAGCACGTTGAACAGGTCGGTGAGGTCGGCGCAGATCGCCTCGTCGGCGGTGAACAGGCCGAGGTCCTCGTACAGCCGCGCCGTCTTGGGGTTGTAGTTGCCGGTGCCGATGTGGGCGTAGCGCCGGATCTGGCCGCCCTCCTGGCGCACCACCAGCGCGGTCTTGCAGTGCGTCTTGAGCCCGACCACGCCGTAGACGACGTGGCAGCCCGCGCGCTCCAGCGCCCGGGCCCACTTGATGTTGGCCTGCTCGTCGAAGCGGGCCTTGATCTCGACCAGCGCCACGACCTGCTTGCCGGCCTCGGCCGCGTCGATGAGGGCGTCGACGATGGGCGAGTCGCCCGAGGTGCGGTAGAGCGTCTGCTTGATGGCCAGCACGTTCGGGTCGGCGGCGGCCTGCTCGATGAAGCGCTGCACGCTGGTCGCGAACGACTCGTACGGGTGGTGCACGAGCACGTCGCCGTCGCGCAGCGTGGCGAACACCGACTTCGGGCGTCTCGCCCTCGGCGAAGCGCGGGATGGGTCGCCGGCACGAACGGCCGTTCCTTGAGCGTCGGCCGGTCGACGTCGTACACCTGCCACAGCGCGCTGAGGTCGAGCAGGCCCGGCACCCGCTGCACGTCCTCGCGGCGCACGTCGATCTCGCTGACGAGCAGGTCGAGCACCTCGTCGTCGATGTCGTCGGTGACCTCGAGGCGCACGGCCGGGCCGAACCGGCGCCGGACCAGTTCGCGCTCCAGGGCCTGCAGCAGGTCCTCGTCGCGGTCCTCCTCGACCTCGAAGTCGGCGTTGCGGGTGACCCGGAACAGGTGGTGCTCGACGACCTGCATGCCCGGGAACAGCATCGACAGGTGCGCGGCGATCAGGTCCTCGAGCGGCAGGAACTCCGACTCGGCCGCGCTCTGGGACACCACGACGAAGCGCGGCACGTTGTTGGGCACCTTCACCCGCGCGAAGCGCTCGGCGCCGTCGTCGCCGTGCTCGCGCACCAGCACGGCCAGGTTGAGCGACAGCCCGGAGATGTACGGGAACGGGTGGCCGGGATCGACGGCCAGCGGCGTGAGCACCGGGAAGACCTTGGTCCGGAAGTACTCGGCCAGGCGGCCCTTCTCCTCGTCGTCGAGGGCGTCCCAGCGCCGGATGTGGATGCCTTCGTTCGTCGAGGCGCGGGCTGCACGTCGTCGAGGAAGTACGTGGGCGTGGCGCTGGGCCAGCTCGCGGGTGCGCTGCGGCGAGCGCGGCGAGCACCTCGCGGGGCGACAGCCCGTCGGCGGAGGTGACCTGCAGGCCCATGTCGGCCCGGCGCTTCAGGCCGGCGACGCGCACCATGTAGAACTCGTCGAGGTTGCTGGCGAAGATGGCCAGGAACTTCACCCGCTCGAGCAGCGGCTGGCTGGCGTCCTCGGCCAGGGCCAGCACCCGGGAGTTGAAGGCCAGCCAGGACAGCTCGCGGTTGCTGAACCGGTTGGGCGGCAGGTCGTCGGCCAGCTCGGCCCGCTCGTCGAGATCGCCCTCGGGCACCGAGTCGGACGGGTCGATCAGCGGCGCGGCGCACCTCGAGGTTCGCGCGACGTCGCGCTCGGACGCCGCCGATTCCGGCGGGGCGGACGTCGCGCGGCACACTCATCCTGCAATCATGCCGGATCAAGGTGAACGCAGGCAGCAGGCTGATTTGACCGGGAAAGCTCGGTTCTGGTCGCCGGGCCGACCCCCAGGGCGACGGCGGCCTGCAGGTCGGCGTCCGTGTCCACGTCCTGTGCGCAGCCCCGGGCCGGCCGCCAGCGCGACGGCGGAGCGGGCGTGCCGGGCGGCCGAGCCGGGGCCGAACGCCGGGTCGCAGCGGCGCGCCGGCCGGGCGGTGAGCAGCGTCGTCCCGGTCCCGGGCGCGTCGGGCACGAAGCCGTGCGGGTGCCCGGCGGCCCGGGCCAGCGCGTCGGCCAGCTCGTGCGGCCGCAGCGCCGGCAGATCGCCGACCAGGGCGGCGACGCCGTCGGCGGGCCAGTGCCGGGCCGCGTACGCCGCCCCCTCGCGCAGCGCGGCGTTGAGCCCGGGCCGCGACTGGACCACGATCGGCTGACTCCCGGCGGCGCGGTCGGCCCGGTCGGCGACGACGACGACCCGCGCGACCGCATCGGCGGCCTGGGCGGCGGCGACGGTGTCGGCCCGGATCGCCAGCACCAGGCGGGCGTGGGCCGCGGGGTCGGCGGTCGGCGCCGACCAGCCGGGACTTGGCCGCGGGCAGGCGACTTGGCCGGGATCAGGACGGTCCAGCGCACCGTGTCGAGTGTACGAAGCACCGCGGCGGGCGATACGGCAGACTGCTCGCGGGTTGGTGCAACGGACCGAGCAAGCGAAGGGGGCGGCGTGCCGAGGCTGGCGAAACTGCGCAAACCAGGACACGGGGAGAAGCTCGGCGCGGCCTGGCGCACCGTGTGGCTCGTGCTCTACGGGCCGGTCTCGCTGCTGATCGCGCACCAGTTACCGCCATCTCGACCGGATGCCGGCCGAGCGGGCCGGCCATCATCGTCGTCAACCACGTCTCGCACGTCGACCCGTTCCTGGTCGCGAAGATGGTGCATCGACGCGGCCCGCACCCCGCGCTTCCTGGCCAAGGACTCGATCTTCGACGTGCCGCGTGGTGGGCGCGGCGATGCACGGCATGGGCCACATCCCGGTCAAGCGCGGCACGATGGACGCCGTCCAGTCGCTGACCGCGGCCGTCGACGCGCTCGACGCCGGCCGGGTGATCGTGCTGCACCCCGAGGGCACGGTCACCCGCGACCCGGACGGCTGGCCGATGGCGGGCAAGACCGGCGCGGCCCGGCTGGCCATGCTGGCCCGCGACGTGCCGGTGATCCCGGTCGTGCAGTGGGGTGTGCAGGACTCGGTCGACCTGTACCGCAAGCGGGTGCGGCTCATTCCCGCGGCCCGCGGCACACGCTGTCGGTCGGCGACCCGCTCGACCTGTCGGCCTTCCGCGATGCCGAGATCACCGGCGAGACGCTGCGCGAGATCACCGACGTGCTGATGCGGCGGCTGCGCGACGATGTCGCCGAGCTGCGCGGCGTGCCCGCCCCGCAGGGCGAGCTCTACCGCTGGGTCCGCCGGCAGCGGCCGACGAAGGGCGCAGCGTGACCGCGACGACGGGCCAGACGGTCCGTCTGCGGCGCGCGGCTCGTGGGGCACCGCGTTCGCCAAGGTGCTGGCCGACGCCGGCAACGACGTCACCCTGTGGGCCCGCCGCGCCCGAGCTGGCCGAGAAGATCAACGGCGGCGCACGCAGAACCCCGACTACCTGCCCGAGATCGCGCTGCCCGAGTCGCTGTGCGCGACCCACGACGCCGAGCGCGGCGCTCGCGCGGCGCCGACCTGGTCGCGTTCGCCATCCCGTCGCAGACGCTGCGGGCGAACCTGGCCGACTGGGCCGCGCTGCTGCCGGCCGAGGCGACGCTGGTGAGCCTGATGAAGGGCGTCGAGCTCGGCACGACCAAGCGGATGAGCGAGGTGATCGCCGAGGTCGCCGGGGCCGGCCCCGAACGCATCGCGGTCGTGTCCGGGCCCAACCTGGCCCTCGAGATCGCCGCAGGAGCAGCCGACCGCGACCGTGGTCGCCTGCGTCGACGAGGACTGCGCCGAGGCGGTGCAGACCGCCTGCACGGCGCCGTACTTCCGCCCGTACACCAACACCGACGTCATCGGCTGCGAGCTCGGCGGCGCGGTCAAGAACGTCATCGCGCTGGCCTGCGGCATCGCGCAGGGCATGGGCTTCGGCGACAACACGCTGGCCTCGATCATCACCCGCGGCCTGGCCGAGACGGCCCGGCTCGGGTGCCAAGCTCGGCGCCGACCCGATGACGTTCGCCGGGCTGGCCGGCCTGGGTGACCTGGTCGCCACCTGCTCGTCGCCGCTGTCGCGCAACCGCAGCTTCGGTGAACGGCTGGGCCGCGGCGAGTCGCTCGACGAGGCCCAGGCCGGCACGCACGGCCAGATCGCCGAGGGCGTGCAGTCCTGCCGCTCGGTGCTCGAACTGGCCCAGCACCACGACGTCGACGTGCCGATCACCGAGGCGGTCGAGGCCGTCTGCTTCCGCGGGCTGACCCCGCCGGCGATGCTCGAACGGCTGATGTCGCGTTCGGTGACGCAGCGAACGTCCGGTACGTCGGTAGTGTCGGCATTCGTGAAGCGGATCAGAGTGGCGCGTCGTCTACGGCGGGCGCAGCAGCGAGCACGGCGTCTCGGTCGTCTCCGCGGCCGGGGTGCTCGGCGCGCTCGACCCGGCACGCTACGACGTCGTGCCGATCGGCATCACCCCCGCGGGTGCGCTGGGTGCTCACCGACGCCGACCCCCGAGCCCTGCAGATCACCGGCCGTACCCTGCCCGAGGTCGAGAAGGGCACGTCGGTCGTGCTGGCCGGCGACCCGACCAGCGCCGGGCTGGTCGTGCTCGAGCCCGGGGCCGGCGTGCAGGTGCTCGAATCCCTCGACGTCGTCTTTCCCGTGCTGCACGGCCGCTTCGGCGAGGACGGCACGATCCAGGGCCTGTTCGAGATGGCCGGCGTGCCGTATGTCGGTCCCGGGGTCTTCGCCAGCGCGGCGGCCATGGACAAGGAGTTCACCAAGAAGCTGCTGCGGGCCGAAGGACTGCCGGTCGGGTCCTACGAGGTGATCCGGCGCGGGGCCGAGGTCTCTGCCGTCGACCTGGCCCACCTCGGCCTGCCCGTCTTCGTGAAGCCGGCCCGGGCCGGATCGAGCGTCGGCATCACCAAGGTCGATGACTGGGCCGACCTGCCCGACGCGCTAGCCCTGGCGTTCGAGCACGACGGCAAGGCCCTGGTCGAAGCCGCGGTCGTCGGCCGCGAGATCGAGTGCGGCGTGCTCGAGGACGACGCCGGCCGGCCGCAGGCCAGCGTGCCGGCCGAGATCCGGCTGGTCCGCGGGCACGACTGGTACGACTTCGAGGCCAAGTACCTCGACGACGCGTGCGAGTTCGACATCCCGGCCGACCTGCCGGCCGGGGTCACCGAGCGACTGCAGGACGCCGCCTGTCGCGCCTTCACCGCGCTGGACTGCGCCGGGCTGGCCCGGGTCGACTTCTTCGTGACGCCGGACGACGGGCTGGTCGTGAACGAGATCAACACCATGCCCGGGTTCACGCCGATCTCGATGTTCCCGCAGGTGTGGGCGGCGTCCGGGGTCGACTTCCCGGCCGTCGTCGACCGGTTGATCGCCGCCGCCCTGCGCCGCGGCGCCGCCTGAGCCTTACCCGGCCGGGCGAAACGGCTTTGCCGCTGCGGCGGCGACCTGGGACCGTCGGGGCATGCAGCCCGCCTTCGACCGACTGGGGGTGACCCTCGCCAAGTTCGCCCGGCGGCGCGACTTCTCCGGCACGGCGGCGATCACGGTGGCCGGACACACCGTGTTCCAGGCCTGCTACGGCCTGGCCAACCGGGCCGACGGCGTGCCGATCCGGCCCGGCACCCGGTTCGGGCTGGCGTCGGTGACCAAGATGTTCACCGCGGTGGCGGTGGCCGATCTCGTGGCCACCGGCCGGCTCGAGTTCGACCGGCCGGTCGTCGACGTGCTGCCCGCGCCGCGCCGGCCCGCCACCCTGCGCCCGGACGTCACCGTGGCCCACCTGCTCAGCCACACGTCCGGCATCGCCGACTACTTCGAGGAGGAGGACGAGGACGCCGACTACGCCCGGCTGTGGGCCGACCGGCCGACCTATGCGTTCCGGCGGCCGGGCGACTTCCTGCCGCTGTTCGGAGACCTGCCCCCCTACCGCGCGCCGGGACAACAGTTCCAGTACTCCAATGCCGGCTACATCGTCCTCGGTCTGGTCATCGAGGAGATCGCCCAGCAGCCTTACCCGGACGTCGTGACGCGGCGGGTGTTCGAGCGGGCCGGGATGGCCGACAGCGGTTTCTTCGCCCTCGACGAGGTGCGGCCTGATGTGGCCGTCGGCTATCTCGCCCCGGACACCCCGGACGGGCGCTGGCGCTCGAACGTGTTCGCCCTGCCGATCGTCGGCGGTGCCGACGGCGGTGCGTTCAGCACGGCCGCCGACCTGGACCGGTTCCTGCGCGCCTACGACGACGGCACGCTCGTCGGCCCGGAGGTGCGCGACGCCCTGCTCACGCCCCGGACCCCGGTCGACCCCGGCCTGTCGATGGGCTACGGCGTGATCATCTACGCGGGCGGGCGCACCTGGCGCTTCGGCCACGGCGGCGGCGACCCGGGCGTCGAGGTGTTCGTGATGCGGTTCCCCGAACTGGACGTCAACGCCGTCGTGCTGTGCAACGTCGAGGGCTGTGCCGGCGAGGTCCGCGATCTGCTGGTCGAGGCCGTGGTCGCGGCGGTGTGACGCCCGGCCGGTTCACGCCGGCAGCACGAGCAGCGCGAGCAACCGGTCGGCCTCGGCCGAGGGGTCCGCGGTCAGCCCGGTGTGCACCGGGCCGGGTTGCACCACCGTGCTGCGGGGCGCGGTCAGCCAGCGGAAGCGCCGGCCGATGTCCTCGTCTGCGGCCGGGCCGTCGCCGTCGCTCGAACAGCAGGCCGCGGCGGCGTCCAGCGCGGCCGTGATCGAGTCGACCTCGGCCGCCGGGTCCAGGGCCCGCAGCCGATCGGCGTCGAGATGCACGCGGGCGCCGAGGTAGTCCAGTTCGCGGCAGTAGACGACGACTCCGGCGTTCATCGACTCGCCCCGCTCGACCCGGGGCACCAGCCGCAGGACGGCGTACTCGAACGGGTACCGGCGCGCTTCGGTGGCCGTCATGCCGCGCCGCCCAGCCAGGCCGGGCGCTTGGCTCCGGGCCGCGGAACCGTGCGCGGCCGGGTGCCGTGGTCGCGCACCGCGCGGCCCAGGTCGGCCAGCCACTGCTCGCGCGCCTGCCAGCGGGCCTGGACCTGGGTCAGGTACGCCGCCCGTACCGCGGCGACGTCGGCGAAGCCGGGCTCGCCGGCCAGCCACTCATCCGGCACCAGGCCGATCGCGGCCCGCAGCCGGTCGGGCGTCACGAGCGGCCCGAGGGCGGTGTCGGCCGCATCGAGGTCGGGGGCGCAGCCGAGCAGCGCGTGTTCCGAGGCGTCGTACGGCCCCGGCCCGCGCTCGGCCGCGGGCCAGTTGTGCTGGAAGGTGAGCGTCGCCCCGTGGTCGATGAGGTACGGCGCGCCGTGCCAGAACAGCATGTTGGGGTTGCGCCAGGACCGGTCGACATTGCCGACCAGCGCGTCGAACCACAGCACCCGGCCGGCGAACTCGGGCGAGATGTCGAAGGCGGCCGCGTCCAGGTCCAGTGCGCCGGGCAGGAAGTCCAGGCCGAGATTGCGGCCCGGGCTGGCCCGGAGCAGGTCCTGCACCTCCTGGTCGGGTTCGTTCGCGGCCAGGATCGGGTCGACGTCCACGGTGGCCAGCGCCGGCACCGGCAGGCCGAGCGCCCGGGCGAGCTCACCGCTGATCACCTCGGCCACCAGCGCCTTGCGGCCCTGCCCGGCGCCGTGGAACTTGACCACGTACGTGCCGAGGTCGTCGGCCTCCATGAGCCCGGGCAGCGACCCGCCCTCACGCAGCGGCGTGACGTAGCGGGTGGCAGTGACGTTGGGCAGCACGGTCCCCGAGCCTACGGGCGTCACCAGTTGGCGCGGGCGTAGTCCTTGAGGAAGCAGCCGTACAGGTCGACGCCGGCCTCGCCCTGGACGATCGGGTCGTAGACCCGGGCCGCGCCGTCGACCAGGTCGAGCGGGGCGTGGAAGCCCTCCTCGGCCAGCCGGACCTTCGTGTAGTGCGGCCGCTCGTCGGTGATCCAGCCGGTGTCGACGGCGGTCATCAGGATGCCGTCGGTGAACATCTCGGCCGCGCTGGTGCGGGTGAGCATGTTCAGCGCGGCCTTGGCCATGTTGGTGTGCGGATGACCCGGGCCCTTGTAGCCGCGGCTGAACACGCCCTCCATCGCCGAGACGTTGACGACGTACTTGCGCCGGGCCGGGCTGGCGGCCATGGCCGGGCGCAACCGGCTGACCAGGATGAACGGCGCGGTCATGTTGCACAGCTGCACCTCGAGCAGCTCGAGGGCGTCGACCTCGTCGACGCGCTGGGTCCAGCTGTTGGACGTGTGCAGGTCGGGCACCAGGCCGCCGGCGTCGATCGCGGCCGAGCGGGCGATGCGATCCGCGGTGGCCGAACCGGCGACGAGCGCCAGTCGGGAGATCTCGCGGCCGCGCAACGTGTCGGGCAGGTGCGGCAGCGGGTGTTCCGACAGCGAGCCGGCCAGGGCCAGCGGGTGGGCGTCGGAGATGTGGTCGAAGCTGAGCAGTTCGGGCAGCGGCCCGTCGGGCAGCGGGTCGGACTCGGCGGCCGCGAGCGGCGCCGTACGCGCCGGGGGAGCGGCGCACGGTCTGGGCGGCGTTGTTGATCAGGATGTCCAGCGGCCCGGCCGCGGCGACCGAATCGGCGAGCGCGACGACCTGGGCCGGGTCGCGCAGGTCGATGCCGACGATGCGCAGCCGGTGCATCCAGTCGGCGCTGTCGGGCATCGCGGTGAACCGGCGCACGGCGTCGTTGGGGAAGCGCGTGGTGATCGTCGTGTGCGCGCCGTCGCGCAGCAGCCGCAGCGCGATGTACATGCCGATCTTGGCCCGCCCGCCGGTGAGCAGCGCGCGGCGGCCGGTGAGATCGGTGCGGGCGTCGCGGCGGCTGCGGTTCACGGCCGCGCAGTCCGGGCACAGCTGGTGGTAGAACGCGTCGACCGCGGTGTAGTCCTGCTTGCAGATGTAGCAGGGCCGGGGCCGCACGAAGCGCCCGGCCAGCGCGCCGGCCACGGTCGACACCAGCGGGATGCCCTCGGTCTCGTCGTCGATGCGCTGCGGTGAGCCGGTGGCGGTCGCGGCCACGACCGCGCGGTCGGCGGCGCTGATCGCGTCGCGGCGCTCGGCCCGGCGGGCCTGCTTCACCAGCTTGAAGATCCGGGCGGTGGCCCGCCGGATGGCGACCGCGTCGGGGTGTTGCGGCGGCAGGGCCTCGGCCTGGGCCAGCACCCGCAGGCACAGCGCCAGCTCGTCCGGGTCGAGCGCCGGCGGGCCGTCCGGCGAGTCGTCCGGCGGGGCGAATTCGGGCGCGATCACGGCCCAACGATAGGCCCAACGATAGGTGTAGCCCGCTCAGCTCTCCGGGTGGCGCAGCGAGCGCATGAGCTGGCGGACGTCGGCCACCGCGCCCAGGTGGCCGAGCTTGTCGGGGTTGACGACCGAGCGGATGGCCTGGATCCGGCCGTCGGCGATGTCGAGGGCGAGGACGTTGACGACCTTGCCGTCGCTGGTCCGGGTGATGGCACCGGGCTGCCCGTTGACCTGCACCGGCTCGACCGAGGCCCCGAGTTCGGCGCCCTGGGTGAGCAGGCCCAGCATCAGGCGGATCACCTTGTCCGCCCCGGTGACGACGCGCGCGGTGGCCGGCGCCTTGCCGCCGCCGTCGCCCTGGAAGGACACGTCATCGGCCAGCAACTGCTTGAGGGCATCGAGGTCGCCGTCGCGGCAGGCGGCGAAGAAGCGGCCGGCGAGCTCGTCACGGTGCTGCCGGGAGGCCTCGTACCGGGGCCGCCGCTCCTGCACGCTGCGCCGGGCCCGCACCGCGAGCTGCCGGCAGTTGTCCGGACTGCGCTCGACGATCCCGGCGATCTCGTCGTAGCCGTAGCCGAACACCTCGCGCAGCAGGAAGACGGCCCGCTCCACCGGGTTGAGGCTCTCCAGCAGCACCAGGAAGGCCATCGACAGCGAATCACCGGTCTCGACCTGCTCGGCCACACCGGGGGCGTCGTCGGCCAGCAACGGTTCGGGCAGCCACATCCCGACGTAGGACTCACGCTGCCGCCGGGCCGAACGCAGCGCATCCAGCGACAGCCGGGTGGCGATCGTCGTCAGGTAGGCCTTCGGTGTCTCGATCACGGTGCCGTCCTGGGTCGCGCGGTGGAAGCGCAGGAACGTCTCCTGCACGACGTCCTCGGCCTCGCTCACCGTGCCGAGCATCCGGTAGGCGATCGAGAACAACAGCGGCCGCAGCGCCGGGTAGAGCTCGTCGACGGTGCGCGGGACGGACACGGGGGCGCTCCTGGGCAGCGGGCGGGGCACGGATACAGACATGACATGAGACGGCCGGCCGGTCACCGGTGTGACAGCGACCACGGCCGAGCCTGTCACAGCCACCGGTCCGCCGCCGTCTCAGAGCCCGTCAACCCAACGATGAAGGAGAACGTCATGCGAGTATTCGTCGCCGGCGCCACCGGGGTGGTCGGCCGGCAACTCGTCCCACTGCTCGTGGCCACCGGGCACGAGGTCTTCGCCACCACCCGGACCACCGACAAGCTCGACGGTCTGCGCGAGCAGGGGGCCCGGCCGGTGCTGCTCGACGTCCTGGACGCCGAGGCCACCCTGGCCGCCGTGCGCGCGGCCGAGCCGGAGGCGATCGTGCACCAGGCCACCGCGCTGTCCGAGCTGGACATGAACCTGCGCAAGTTCGACCGCACGTTCGCGGTGACCAATCAGTTGCGGACCACGGGCACGGCCAACCTGCTGGCCGGGGCGCACGCCGTCGGCGCAACGCGGTTCGTGGCCCAGAGCTACTGCGGCTGGCCGTTCGCCACCGTCGGGGGACCGGTGAAGGCCGAAACCGCGGCCCTGGAGCCCAATCCGCCCAAGGGGTTCCGCGCGACCTTCGCCGCCCTGGGCCGGCTCGAAGCTCTGGTAACGGCGGCGCCCGGCGGTGTGGTGCTGCGCTACGGCGCGCTGTACGGGCCGGGCACGTCGATGGAGCCCGACGCCGCGCAACTGGTCGCCGTGAAGAAGCGCCGGTTCCCGCTCATCGGCAGCGGCGACGGCTACTGGTCGTTCCTGCACGTGCACGACGCCGCCACTGCCGCACTGGCCGCGCTCACCCGGGGCGAGGGCGTGTACAACATCGTCGACGACGACCCCGCTCCGGTACGGGAGTGGTTGCCGGCGGTGGCCCAGTTGCTCGGCGCGCCCCGGCCGATGCACCTGCCGGCCTGGGTCGGCCGGGTGGCCGCGGGCGAGGCCGCCGTGCGGATGATGACCCGGGTCCGGGCCGGCTCGAACGAACGGGCCAAGCGGGAGCTGGCCTGGAAGCCGACCTATCCGTCCTGGCAGGACGGGTTCGCGGCCGAGCTGCGCACGGCCACGCCCGCGGCGCGCTAGGCGATCGCGCCGGCACCGCGCAGGTCGTCGAGCTCGGCCGGTGTGAAGCCGAGCTCGGCCAGCACGGCCGCGGTGTCGGCACCGATCCCGGTCAGCGGCCCGGTGGCGCCGGGCGTCGCCGAGAACCGCGGCGCGGGCGCAGCCAGGGTGGCGTCGCCGACCGGCGTGAAGGAGCCGCGCGCGACGTTGTGCGGGTGCGTCGGGGCCTCGGCCAGCGTGAGCACCGGGGCTACGCAGGCGTCGAGCGGCTCGAAGATCGCGGCCCACTCGTCGCGGGTCTTCGTGGCGAACGTCTCGGCCAGCACCGCCGCGCAGGCCGGCCACTGCGCCGGCTCGTACGGCGACGGCGTGGTGTCAGCGTCCAGCCCGAGCGCCGCCGACGAGCGCCGCCCAGAACTGCGGTTCGAGGGCGCCGACCGCGACGTAGCGGCCGTCGGCGCATTCGTAGCAGCGGTAGTTCGGGGCGCCGCCGTCGAGCATGTTGGTCGCCGCGCTCGTCGTACCACCCGCCGGCGGCCAGGAAGGTGCGGGTCATCGAGCTGAGGTAGGCCGCGCCCTCGGTCATGGCCGCGTCGATGACCTGACCCTCGCCGGTGGCCCGGGCGTGCAGCAGCGCGGCCAGCAGGCCGGTGGCCAGGAACATCGAGCCGCCGCCGAAGTCGGCCACGTAGTTGATCGGCGGCACCGGCGGGCCGTCGGCCGGCCCGATGCCGTGCAGCAGGCCGGAGATGGCCAGGTAGGTGATGTCGTGACCGGCGGTGGCGGCCAGCGGGCCGTCCTGACCCCAGCCCGGTCATCCGGCCGTAGACGAGCTCGGGATTGCGGGCCAGCACGTCCTCCGGCCCGACGCCGAGCCGCTCGGCCACGCCCGGGCGGAACCCTTCGATGAGCGCGTCGCGACCGCTCGGCCAGCCGCAGCACGACCTCGGCCGCGCCGGGCCGGCGCAGATCCAGGCCGATCGAGCGGCGCCCGCGGCCGAGCGGACCGGCCGGCAGGCCGCCGAACATGCGCTCCGGCCCGGGCAGCTTGTCGATGCGCACGACCTCGGCGCCGAGGTCGGCCAGCAGCATGCCCAGGAACGGCACCGGGCCGATCGCCGGAAGCTCGATGACGCGAACTCCCGCGAGCGGCCCGGGCATGGCTGGTTCCTCTCGGCGCCGCTAGAAGGTCTCGCCGTTCTCGGCCTTCTTGCGCAGCAACGGGTTCGGGCTGAACCGGTCGCCGTAGCGCTCGGCCAGCTCGTCGGCCCGGCTCACGAAGCCGGCCACGCCGCCGGCGTAACCGTTGATGTACTGCAGCACGCCGCCGGTCCACGGCGGGAAGCCGATGCCCATGATCGAGCCGATGTTCGCGTCCGCCGTCTGGACGATCACGCCCTCCTCGACGCAGCGGGCCGACTCGACCGCCTCGATGACGAGCATCCGCTCCTCGAGCTCGTGCAGGTCGACGCTCGCCGGGATCGCCCTGCACCGGGAAGGCCTCGGCCAGCCCGGGCCACAGTCCGGTGCGCTTGCCGTTCTCGTCGTAGTCGAAGAACCCGGCCCCGCGCAGCCGGCCCGGGCGGCCCAGCTCGACCATCTTGTCGACGACGTCCTCGGCCGGGTGCCGCGGGTACTCGACGCCGGCCGCCTCGGCCGCCGCCCGGGTCTCGTTGCGGATCTTGAGGAACAGCTCCATGTTGAGCTCGTCGGCGAGCTGCAGGGCGCCGACCGGGTAGCCGGCCTGGGTGGTGGCCTGCTCGATCGTGGCCGGGGCGACGCCCTCGCCGAGCATGGCCAGCGCCTCGTTGACGAACGTCCCGATGACCCGGCTGGTGAAGAAGCCGCGGCTGTCGTTGACGACGATCGGCGTCTTCTTGATCTGCGCCGCGTAGTCCAGGGCCCGGGCCAGTGCCGCGTCGGAGGTCTGCTCGCCCCGGATGATCTCGAGCAGCGGCATCTTGTCGACGGGGGAGAAGAAGTGCAGGCCGATGAAGTCCGGCCTTGCGCTGCACGCCTTCGGCCAGCTCGGTGATCGGCAGCGTCGACGTGTTCGAGCCGAGCAGCGCGTCGGGGGCGACGACCGGCTCGGCCTCGGCGAACACCTCGTGCTTGAGCGAGACCTTCTCGAAGACGGCCTCGACGATGAGGTCGCAGCCGGCCAGGTCGGCGTAGTCGGCGGTCGGGGTGATGCGGGCGAGCACCTCGTCGCGCTTGGCCTCGGTCGACCTGCCGCGCGACACGGCCTTGTCGAGGATCTTCTTCGAGTAGTCCTTGCCCTTCTCGGCCGCCTCGATCGAGACGTCCTTGAGCACGACGTCGATGCCGTTGCGGGCGCTGACGTAGGCGATGCCGGCGCCCATCATCCCGGCGCCGAGGACGGCCACCTTCTTGACCGGCCGCGGCTCGTAGCCGTCGGGCCGCGAGCCGCCGGCGTTGATCGAGTTCAGGTCGAACCAGAACGCCTGGATCATGTTCTTCGCCACCTGGCCGCGGGCCAGGTCGACGAAGTAGCGGCCCTCGATCGTGAACGCGGTGTCGATGTCGACGCTCGCGCCCTCGACCGCGGCGCACATGATGTGGTGCGGCGCGGGCATCGGCGCGCCCTTGAGCTGCTTGCGCAGGTTGGCCGGGAAGGCGGGCAGCATGCGCCGCGAGCTTCGGGTTCGACGGCACGCCGCCGGGCATCCGGTAGCCCTGGGCGTCCCACGGCTGGACGGCCTCGGGGTTGGCCTTGATCCAGGCGCGGGCCTTGCTCGAGCATCTCCTCGCGGCGTGGCGGCGATCTCGTCGACGATGCCGACCTCGACCGCTTCGGCCGGCTTGAACCGGTTGCCCTGCAGCAGCACCTTCATCAGGCCGTCGGCGATGCCGAGCAGGCGGATGATGCGGGTGACGCCGCCGCCGCCGGGCAGCAGGCCGAGGGTCACCTCGGGCAGGCCGAACTGCGCCTTCGGGTTGTCGAGCGCGATGCGGTGATGGCAGGCGAGCGCGATCTCCAGGCCGCCGCCGAGCGCGGCGCCGTTGAGCGCGGCGACGACCGGCCTGCCCAGCGTCTCGAGCCGGCGCAGGTCGGCCTTGATCGCGGTGACGCCGGCGGCGAACTCCGCGGCGTTCTCGTCGGTGACCTGCGACAGCAGCTTCAGGTCGCCGCCGGCGAAGAAGGTGTCCTTGGCCGAGGTGACGATGACGCCGGTGACCGAGTCCTTCTCGGCGTAGAGCCGATCGACCGCGGCGTGCATCGACTGCTGGTAGGCCGCGGTCATCGTGTTGGCGCGCTGGCTCGGGTCGTCCAGGGTCAGCGTGACGATGCCGTCCGCGTCCTGGTCCCAGCGGATCGTGTTCTGCTCAGTCATGCGGTGTGCTCCGAATCAGGTCGCGGGACGAGTGCGCTCGACGACGGTGGCGACGCCCATGCCGCCGCCGACGCACAGGGTGGCCAGGCCGAAGCGCTGGTCGCGCCGCTCGAGTTCGTCGATGAGGGTGCCGAGGATCATCGCGCCGGTGGCGCCGAGCGGGTGGCCGAGGGCGATCGCGCCGCCGTTGACGTTGACCTTCTCGTGCGGGACGTCCATGTCGCGCATGAACTTGAGCACCACGGCCGCGAACGCCTCGTTGACCTCGAACAGGTCGATCTGGTCGGCGGTCAGGCCGGCCTTGGCCAGGGCCTTCTGCGCCGACGGGGCGGGGCCGGTGAGCATGATCGTCGGCTCGGTGCCGACGACGCCGGTGGACAGGATGCGGGCCCGCGGGGTGAGGCCGAGGTCCGTGCCGGCCTGCTCGCTGCCGATGAGCATGAGCGAGGCGCCGTCGACGATGCCCGACGAGTTGCCCGGCGTGTGCACGTGGTTGATCTTCTCGACCCAGTGGTACTTCTGCAGGGCCACGGCGTTGAAGCCGCCCATCTCGCCGAGCGCCTCGAACGAGGGCTTGAGGCCGCCGAGGGATTCCGGGGTGGTGCCGGGGCGGGGGAACTCGTCGTGGTCGAGCACGATCTGGCCGTTGAGGTCGACGACCGGGATGACCGAGCGGCTGAACGCGCCGTCGGCCAGCGCCTTGCCGGCCCGGGTCTGCGACTCGGCGGCGAACAGGTCGACGTCGTCGCGGCTGAAACCCTCGATGGTGGCGATCAGGTCGGCGCTGACGCCCTGGGGCACGAAGCCGGTGGCGTAGGCGGTCTCCGGGTCCATCGCCCACGGCCCGCCGTCGGAGCCCATCGGCACCCGCGACATCGACTCGACGCCGCCGGCCAGCAGCAGGTCCTCCCAGCCCGAGCGCACCTTCTGGGCCGCGATGTTGACGGCCTCCAGGCCGGAGGCGCAGAACCGGTTGAGCTGGAAGCCCGGGCCCGAGGTCTCGTAGCCGGCGGCCAGCGCGGCGGTACGGGCGATGTCGGCGCCCTGCTCGCCCACCGGCGAGACGACGCCCAGGATGACGTCCTCGACCTGGGCCGGGTCGAGGTTCGGGTTGCGCTTGCGCAACTCGTCGAGGAGGCCGACCACGAGCGAGACCGGCTTGGTGCCGTGCAGCGATCCGGTGTTCTTGCCCCGCCCGCGCGGGGTTCGTACGGCGTCGTAGACGAACGCTTCAGTGCTCATGCTTTACCGCCCTCAACGAGATTCTCGGAGTTGCCCTCATCCTGCCAGTATCACTGTCACAGTCGTCAAGTGCCAGTGAATGTGTCTTTGGTCTACGCTCGCAGCCATGGCGGCCTCGGTGTCCACTGCGTCCCCGGAAGCCGGCGAGCTCACCATCGACGAACTCGCCGCGCGTACCGGGATGACCGTACGCACGGTGCGCTTCTACGCCACCGAGGGACTGCTGCCCGCTCCCCAGCGCCGGGGCCGGGCCGCGTACTACGACGCCCGGCACCGGATGCGCCTGGATCTCATCCGCACCCTGCAGGAGCACGGCTACACCCTGGCCGCGATCGAGCGGGTGCTGGCCCGGATCCCGCCCGACGCGAACCCGGCCGAATACGCCGTGCACGCGGCCGTCCTCGCGCCCTGGCTGCCCGACCAGACCGAGCAGATCGACCGCTCCGAACTCGACCGGCGGACCGGGCGGCGGCTGACCGACGAGGAGATCGGCTACCTCGAACAGGTCGGCGCCCTCGCGACCGTGGGCGACGGCGTCTACCGCACCTCCCCGGCCATGCTCGGCCATGCCGTCGAGCTGATGCAGCTGCCCGTGCCGACCAGCGTGCTGCACGACTCGGCCCGGATCATCGACGAGCACGCGACGGCGGTGGCCAACGGGCTGACCGACGTGTTCGTGGACGCCGTGTGGGGCCCGTACCAGCGCGGCGAGATCGACCACGAGCAGGTCGTGGCCATGCTGGCCCGGCTGCGCCCGCTCGCCGTGCAGGGCCTGGTCAGCGCCTTCGGGCGCGCGGCCGACCGGGCCGCCCGTCGCGGCGTGACCCAGGAGCGGTAGCGCGCCCGCGTTCACCGCAGCAGCAGGCGGGTCCACGAGTCCAGCAACCAGTGCTCGAAGCGTTCCGGCGTCCAACCCCGATCGAGCACGAGCAGGGCGTAGTACTCGGCCCCGTTCGTCGTCCAGATGATGTCGGCGACTTCGTCCCGGCTCAGGTCGGGGCGCAGTTCACCGGACGTACCGAGATCGTCGGCCAGCGCCCGCATGTTGACCGCGCGCCGCTCGGTGATCCGGCGCCACAGTTGGGCCAGCTCCGGCGTGGTGCTCGCGGCCGCCCGCAGTGCGAGGAACAGCGGGGCCAGCCGGCCCTGCAACTCGGTGACGGCGGTGGCGTAGATGGCGAGCTTGGCGCGCGCGTCGGGCGCGGCCCGCATGCGCACCGCGTAGTCGCGCGCCGCGCCCGGGACGGCTTCGTCCCGGCCGGACAGCGCTGTCTCGATCAACAGCTCGAACAACACGGGTTTGGTCCCGACGGCGGCGTAGACGGTGTCCGGCGCGACCCCCGCGCGCTGGGCGATCTGCGCGACGGTCGTGGCGGCGTACCCGTGCGTGGCGAACAGGTCGCGCGCGGCCTGCAGGATCGCCCCGCGCGTCGCCTGCGCCGCCGCCTGGCGGCGGGAGCTGTCATAGCGGCGGGGCTTGACGCGCTCGGACACGGTGGTAGCTTAGCAATATTCATCCGAAGTGCTATCGGATCAAATTTGGAGTGGCATGAGCCTCTACGCCTGGAGCCAGGACCTGCCGATCGACGCGGATTTCTACGCCGCGGTGGTGCAACGGATGGGGTCGGCCAAGATGCCCGGGCTCGTCGTGCACGTCGCGATCGAGCAGCCGGACGGCACGATGCGCTACGTCGACGTCTGGGAGTCCGAGCAGGCGTGCGACGACGCCTTCGCCGCGGTCATTCATCCGGCGGTGCAGCCGCTGCTCGTCGAGCGAGGCGTCGACGTACCGGGGGAGCCCCCGCGCCTGCCGTTGAACGTCGTCGACGTTCGGTTTGCGGACGGCTCGTCGATCCGGATGTGAGTGGCTGATCCGCCGGGGCTTCGGTGGCCCGCCGTCGGCGTCATAGCCGCTGGGTACGGTCCGGGGCATGAGTCGCCTGGGACCGGCCGTCGCCGCGTTGTGCCTGGTGCAGTTCGTCGACGTGCTGGGCGTGACCGTGGTCGTCACCGCGTTGCCGAGCATGCTCGACGACCTCGGCGCGCCGTCGTCGTCGGGCAGCCTGGTCGTCACCGGCTATGCCATGTTCTTCGGCGGGCTGCTCATCCTCGGAGCCCGGCTCGGTGACCGCTTCGGCCACCGCCGGGTCATCATCGCGGGCCTGGCCGTGTTCGCCCTCGGCTCGCTGCTGGGCGCACTGGCCGACACCGTCGCTGCGCTCACCGCGGCCCGCTGCGTGCAGGGCGCCGCCGCCGCCACGTCGGTGCCGTCCGCCCTGCGCCTGCTGACCACGCTCAGCCCGGCCGGACCAGCGCGCCGGCGGGCGATCGCGGCCTGGAGCGCGGCCGGTGCGGCCGCCGGAGCGAGCGGCTTCGTGGTCGGCGGGGTCGTCACCGACCTAACGAGTTGGCGGCTGATCTTCTGGGCCTACCTGCCGCTGTCGGCCGCGCTGGCCGCCGCGCTCGTCGCGTCGGTGCCGCGCGACCCGGACGTCGAGCGGCACGGGTCGCTGAACATGGCCGGTGCCGGGGCGTTCACGGCGGCCGTCATGAGCGCGATCGTCGGATCGACGCTGTTGGGCCAGGCCGGTCACCGCTGGGCCGGGGCCGGACTGGTGGGGCTCGCGGCCGTGCTGGCCGGCGGCTTCGTCGCGATCGAACGCCGGGCCGCCGACCCGTTGCTCCCCGCAGCCGCGCTGCGGCAGCGGTCGCTGCGGCTGGGTGCGATCGGCTCGTTCCTGAATACAGCCACCACCAGTTCGGCCATGACCCTGGCCACCCTGTACCTGCAACAGGCCCGGCATCGCAGCCCGCTGGCCGCGGCCGCCGCGCTCGTCCCGTTCAGCGTGGCCGTGGTGGTCGGGGCGGCCCTGGCCGCGCCCGCGATGAGCCGGCTGGCGCCGCGGCGGGTCGCGGGACTGGGCCTGGCCGTGATCGCGGTCGCCGTCGGAACTCTGGCCGGCGCGGCCCGCTCGGCCGTGGCCCTGCCCGGCTGCGTGGCCCTCGGCGGCCTCGGCCTGGGGCTGGCGGCGGTGGCCTCGACGACCCTGGGCACCGATGTCGCGACGGCCTGGCGCAGCACGGCGTCCGGGATCGTCAACACCGCCGCGCAACTCGGTACCGCGATCGGCACGGCCGTGTTGCTGCTCGTCGCCGACGCCACCACGGGCACGACCGGACACGGGACGGCCGGGCCGGTGGTGGCCTGGGTGGCCGCGGCGGTGCTCGCGCTCGCCGGGGCAGTGGGCTTCGCGCGCCGAGCCGGTGTGGACGGGCCTAGTCGGGCGCCCCGGGCTGAGGTCGGGGCCGGTTGAAGCGGTTCGCGACCCGGCCTTCGACGGCGGGCAGCAGGAGGGTGGGGACGAGCACCGGCAGCAGCAGCAACTTGATCCAGTCCCACGCGGTGTTGCCGCGGAAGCCCGTCCAGGTCCAGGGCACGAGGTAGCCGCAGAGCACCAGCGCGGTGAAGCCGGCCGCAACCGTTGCCGCGGCATAGGGGTGGGCGTGGCGCGCGCCGTCCCGGCCGGCCCACAGCGATGCCGTCGCCACCACCAAGGGAAGCAGGGTCAGTTCGAGCCAGTCCCACAGGGTGTTGCCGGTGAACCCGGTCCAGGGCAGCGGGACCAGGTAACCGGCCGAGGCCAGCACGACGAAGATGACCAGCGCTGCGGCGATGGCCGCGCGATGCCGGTTGGTCAGGAAGCGGCGGTGGCGGATGAGCAGCGGGGCCAGGGCGACGGTCACCGGGAGGGCGAGTACCTCGAGCCAGTCCCACAGGGTGACCGATCCCGACAGGCCCGTCCACTTCCAGCCCAGTCCGTAGCCGGCCCACAGGTAGAGCGCGAACAGGGCTGCGGCGATGGAGGCGGCGATGATGAGGAGCAGGCCGCGGTGATTCAGTCCACGCGTGCGGAGGTCTGGTCGCGTGCGACCGTCAATGCTGCTTGCCTCGGCGATGGTGTGTCCCCCTGCGGCCTTTACCTCGGCTTGATGCTCTCACCGATGTGGCGCTGCCGTCGACGGTTGAAAAGCGCAGCGACCGAGAGAGTTGGGTGTGTGGTCGGGTTTGCGGCGCCGGCTTGCGGTTGGGGTCGCGGCCGGTCGGGCACCACAGTGGATCTTCCTGCGTTTGGTGGGTCATGGGTCGCGTAGGCGCAGGAAGATCGCCGGCGGCGCCAGCCCCGTATTAATGGTTGCCGGGTACCGCCGGGGATCGATATATTGGCACACATGTTCGATGAACTGGAAGGCGGCGGCGCGGCTTCAGTCGTGACGCGGCTCAGTGCGCTCGTCGACGAACTGCAGAACCTCGACCTCCCCTGCCTACCCGGTGACGACGTGCTTGACCTGTTGCGGGATCTGGAGGTCCAGAAGCGGCGGTTGGTCACGGTTGATCACGCGTTGATCGGCGAGGTCGATACCAGGGGTATGGCCGGCGAGCGTGCCTGCCGTGACACGGCGAGCCTGCTCGGTCAGGTGTTGCGGATCAGCCGAGGGAGGCCGCCGACCGGGTCGACGCGGCGGCCGATCTCGGTCCCCGCCGCGCCTTGACCGGGGAGGTGTTGCCGCCGGTGTTCCCGGCTGTCGCCGCTGCCCAAGCCGTCGGCGATCTCCCCCGCCCACGCCCAGATCATCACCAAGACCGTCGACGCGCTGCCCTTCCGCGGTTCAGGCCGAGCACGACGACTCGGTGCAAGCGGTGCTGCTGGCGCACGCTCGCGAGTTCGACCCGCCGATGCTGGCCCAGCTGGCCCGCCGCATCAGCGACACGTTGAACCCGGACGGGATCTACACCGAGCAACGCGACCGGGCCCGCCGTCGGGACTTCACGGTGCGGCAGCGCCGCGACGGCTCAGCCCAAGTAACCGGTGAACTGACCGCGGTGTGTGCCGAAGCGGTGCTGTCGGTGCTGGATGCAGTCGGCAAACCGGCCCCGGCCGAGGACGGCACCCTTGATCCCCGCACCCCGGCCCAACGCCGGCATGACGCCCTGCAGGACGGCATGCTCGCCGCCCTGCGGTCCGGGCAGTTGCCGGCCTGTAACGGGGTCGCGGCCACCATCGTGCTCACCATGACCCCGGAGCAGGTCGAAACCAAGACTGGGCTGGTGACTACTGGGCACGGCGCGCTCATCTCGGTCGAGCAGGCGCTTTCCCTGGCTGGGGAGGCCCGGGTCATCCCCGTCGTCCTGACCAAAACCAGAGAGATCACGGCCTACGGTGATACCCACCGGATCTTCACCGAAGGCCAGCGGTTGGCCATGATCGCCCGCGACCAAGGCTGCAGTTTCCCAGGGTGTTCGGTTGGGCCGGCCTGGTGCCAGGCTCATCACATCACCGACTTCGCCATCAGTAAACGCACCTCCGTCGATGACGGCACCCTGCTCTGCGGCTTCCACCACCGCGAACACCCGAAGCTTGGCTGGACCTGCCACATGCTCGACGGCACACCACACTGGACCCCACCACCCTGGCTCGACCCCGACCAAACCCCACGCCGCAACCACGTCCGCGAACCACTCCGTGTCTGATCCAAGCGTCCATAACCGGATGGAGATCGAAGGACCCCAGCCGAGATGACCGAGCGCTACCGACCGATGCCCTTCGCCCTCGAGACGCCCCGGCTGTCGCTGCGGCTGCGCGATCCGTCCGACGCAGTCTGGAACCTGGAACTGCTGGGTGAACGTGCGGGCGGCACGACGTTGACGCTGGCCGAGGTCGAGCAGCGGATGGCCGAGCAGAACGTCCAGGCGCGCGAGAACGGCTTCGGCTTCCTGGCCATCCGGCGGCGCGTGGAGGGCGACGTCATCGGCTACTGCGGCCTGCTGGTCGGGCGGGCCAGCTTCGACGAGCCCGAGATCGCCTACGAACTGCTCCGGCGCGCGCACGGGCGCGGCTACGCCACCGAGGCCGCCCGGACCGTGCTCGAGGCGGCGTTCGCGACCGGCCGACAGCGGATCTGGGCGACCGTCCGGGCCCGGAACACACCGTCGTTCCGGGTCCTGGACAAGCTCGGGTTCCGCCGCGACCACACCGTGGTCGACGAACGCGGAGAGCTGGTGTACCTGGTCCGCGATGCCTGAGCGGCGGCTACTTGCGGTTGGTGCAGAGGCGCTTCGGATCGGGGGCGGGCTGGGCCGGTCCGGCCTGGGCGACACAGACGGCTGGGAGCGTCTTGGTGATCGCGTCGGAGACCGGCCCCAGTGGCGGTTGCGCGTAGGACCTCGGGACCGTGACCTCTATATACGCGGCCCGGTCGACCGTCGTCCACACCGTGTCGTCCTTGTGCTGCAACGGCAGCCAGAGCACGCCGTCGATGGCGATGTCCAGGTCGGCGCTGCCCGGCCGCAGCCCGGCCGGGCGGGGCACGCCGCAGCGCAGCACGACGGCCGGGTCGCCCCAGGCGGCGACGTAGGTCGAGTTCGACTGGGCCGGGCGCCCGGGCAGATCGGACAGCGTTATCGGCAGGGCGGTCAGCAGCTTCGTGCACGGCGCGTCGGCGGCGGGGTCCGCGGGCGGGGCGGGGACGCGGATCGGGGCCAGCGCCCGCCGAGCCGCGGTGCCGGTCGGCGTCGGCTTCTTGTCGTGCTGGCCGGGATGGGCGAAGACCAGCGCCAGCACGACCACGACCGGCAGGCTCACGGCCGTGGCGACGAGCGCGGCGCGGCGCCGGACCGGATCGATCGGGGGTCCCGGGGTTAGAGGTGGACGACCGGGCAGGTCAGCGTGCGGGTGATCCCGCTGACGGCCTGCACCTTCGCGACGACCAGTTTGCCGAGTTCGTCCATCGTGTCGGCCTCGGCCCGCACGATCACGTCGTAGGGCCCGGTGACGTCTTCGGCGTTCAGGACACCCGGTAGGTCGGCGATCTCGCGGGCCACCGAGGCAGCCTTGCCGACCTCGGTCTGGATCAAGACGTACGCATTGACTGCCATCGCCGCGTGTCCTCTCCTCGTCGCTTCCCTGAGACCGGTAGAACGTAGCGTAGGCGGCTTTGTGCGGTACGGGACCATAGTGA
The DNA here is from genome assembly GCA_963713245.1 of uncultured Actinomycetota bacterium. Lineage (GTDB taxonomy): Bacteria > Actinomycetota > Actinomycetes > Mycobacteriales > Jatrophihabitantaceae > CAVQKZ01. The sequence continues at coordinate 1,128,545 of CAVQKZ010000005.1, read as the reverse complement.
TCGCGTCGGCGCGGCAGGCCGCCGTCATCGTTGAAGGGCGAGCGTCATCACCGTTTCGGAGCTGGGCGAGTTCGGGCTGATCAAGCGGGTCACCGCGGGTATGGCCGCGGTCGAGTCCACCCTGCTCGGGCCGGGTGACGACGCCGCGGTGGTGGCCGCCCCCGACGGGCGCATCGTGGCCGCCACCGACCTGCTGGTCGAGAACCGGCACTTCCGCCGCGACTGGTCGACCGCCAACGACATCGGCCACAAGGCCGCGGCCCGCAACTTCGCCGACATCGTCGCGATGGGGGCCGTGCCCACCGCGTTGCTCCTCGGCTTCGCCGCGCCCGGCGACCTCGCCCTCGAGTGGGTCGACGGGTTCATGGCCGGGCTGCGCGAGGAGTGCGGCGAGGTTGGTGCGGCCGTGGTCGGCGGCGACGTCACCGCTGCGGACGTGGTCATGCTCGGCATCACCGCCCTCGGCGACCTGCAGGGCCGCGATCCGGTCACGCTGTCCGGCGCCCGCCCGGGCGAAGTCGTCGCCCTGGCCGGCAAGGTCGGCTGGGCCGCGGCCGGCTTCGCCGTGCTCGGCCGCGGCTTCCGCTCGCCGGTACAGGTGGTGACCGCGCACCGGCGGCCCGAGCCGCCCTACGCCGAGGGCCCGCGGGCGGCCGAACTGGGGGCGACGGCCATGACCGACGTCAGCGACGGCCTCGTCGCCGATCTCGGGCACATCGCCGACGCCAGCGGGGTCCGCATCGACCTGCGGGCCGACCTGCTCCCGGTGCCGGCGAAACTGCGCGAGGTCGGCGCGGCGCTCAACGTCGACCCGTCGGTGTGGCTGTTCACCGGCGGTGACGACTACGCGCTGGCCGCCACCTTCCCGAAGAAGACGCACCTGCCCGACGGCTGGACCGTGATCGGGACCGTGACCGACGGCGAGGGCGTGCGGGTGGACGGGCGGCGCTGGCCGGCGGGTGGGCACGAGCATTTCCGGTGACCGGCCGCGGATAGGCTCGCCGGGTGGATTTCCGGATCGAGGCGCGCCCCTACGATGACGCCGACGTGGTCCGCCTGGTCGCCGCCGTGCAACAGGAGTACGTCGAGCGGTACGGCGGCCCGGATGCCGCCGTCGTCGCGCCGGGGGAGTTCGAGCCGCCCAACGGCGTCTTCCTGGTTGGCCTGCTCGACGGTGAACCGGCCGTGACCGGGGCCTGGCGCTGGATCGAGGACGGCGTGGCCGAGATCAAGCGGATGTACGTGCTGGCCACCGCGCGGCGGCGAGGGCTGGCCCGGCGGATCCTGGCCGAACTGGAAGCGAGCGCACTCGCGGCCGGCGCCCATCGGATCGTGCTCAACACCGGCTACCAGCAACCCGAGGCCATCGCGCTGTACGAGTCCAGCGGCTACCTGCCCGCCGACGGCTTCGGGCACTACGCCTGTTCGCCCGGGGCGATCTTCTTCGGAAAGCCGCTCAGTGCGGGCAGCACAACGGCCCGCCTCGGGTGACGCAGAGACGGGCCATTCGGACGCTGCTACGGGCTAGGCGCGGGTGACCTTGCCGGCCTTCAGGCATGACGTGCACACGCTGATGCGCCGCCGAGTGCCGGGCGCGACGAAGGCGCGGACGCTCTGCACGTTCGGGTTCCACCGGCGGTGCGTGCGGCGGTGGGAGAACGATACGGACATCCCGAAGCCCGGGCGCTTGCCGCAGACATCACAGATGTTGGCCACGGTGGACTCCTTGGGCGACGCAGCACGACGAGGCGTGCCGAAACGGGTGGGTTCCCGGCCGTGCGCCGGGCAACCTGAACATCCTAACGGCTGCCGGTGAGGCGGACCAAACGGCCACCTTCGCCCGCCTCCGGGCACTGCCGTCGCCGGCCGACTCGCACCGGACGTGCCCGGCTGACCGGCCGCGGAGCCGAGACTGGCCGAGGTGTCGCCAGGCCCCAGTATCCTGCGGCAGGGCGGACCGATGGGTGGGGGTGCACGTGCTCGAAGCTCTCGACGCCGACGCGGTCCGCCGCTGGAGCCGGGCCGTGCTCGTCTCGCTCGACGCCCACCGGGCCGAGATCGACGCGCTGAACGTCTTCCCGGTGCCCGACGGCGACACCGGCACCAACCTGTCGCTGACCATCCGGGCCGCGGCGGACGCGCTCGCCGGCGATCCGGCCGCCACGGCCGCGGACGCCCTGCGGGTCTTTGCCCATGGCGCCGTGCTCGGCGCCCGCGGCAACTCGGGCGTGATCGTGTCGCAACTGCTGCGCGGCCTGGCCGACGCCGCGGCCGACGGGCCGGTCTGCGACGCGACGCTGGTGCGGGCCGGGCTGCTGCTGGGTGCCGACCAGGCCCGCGCCGCCGTGGCCGAGCCGGTCGAGGGCACGATCCTGACCGTGGCCACCGCGGCGGCCAAGGCGGCCACCGACGGTGCGACCCTGGCCGAGGTCACCCGCAGCGCGGCCGCCGCGGCCCGCGAGGCGCTGCAGCACACCACCGAGCAGTTGCCCGCGCTGACCCGGGCCGGCGTCGTCGACGCCGGCGGCCGCGGCCTGGTGCTGCTGCTCGACGCCCTGGCCCGCATCGTCACCGGCGACGCCGACGACCCGCCGGAACTGCCCGGGCCGGGGGTGATCCACCCGCCGCGGACCCTGCCCGCAGCCGGCGACTACGGCTTCGAGGTGCAGTACCTGCTCGACGCGACCGAAGACGCGGTCCTCGAACTGCGCACCCGGCTCGGCCGGCTCGGCGACTCCGTGGCCGTCGTCGGTACGGGGCAGGGCGTGTGGAACGTGCACGTGCACGTCGACGACGTCGGCGCCGCGATCGAGGCCGGCATCGACGCCGGGCGGGCATACCGCATCTCCGTGGTCAGCTTCGCCGACCAGCTCGCCCGCCCGTCCCCGCAGCGCGCGGCCACGTGTGCCGTGGCCGGGCCCGGGCCAGCTCCGGTCCAGCCGCCGGCCGTGGCCGCGCAGCCGGCCGCCAGCGCGGTGGTGGCCGTGGCGCCGGGTGAGGGCCTGGCCCACCTGTTCGAGACCGAAGGGGTGTGGGTCGTCGACGGTGGCGCCGAGCGCAGCCCGTCCACCGACGAGGTGCTGGCCGCGGTCCGGGCCACCGGGGCCGGCAACGTCGTGCTGCTGCCCAACGCGTCACAGGTCACCGGCGTGGCCGAGACGGCCGCCGACCGGGCCCGGGCGGAGGGCATCCACGCCACGGTCGTGCCGACCCGCTCGCCCGTGCAGGGGCTCGCGGCCGTCGCCGTCCACGACCCCACGCGGCGTTTCGACGACGACGTCGTGGCCATGGCCGAGGCCGCGGCGGCGACCCGCTTCGCCGAGGTGGTCATCGCCCAGCGCGAGGCGCTGACCTCGGTCGGCATCTGCCAGGCCGGCGACGTGCTCGGGCTCATCGACGGCGAGGTGGTCGAGATCGGCCGCGGGCTGGTCTCGGTCGCGTTCACGCTGGTCGACCGCTTGCTCGGTGTCGGCGCAGAATTGATAACCGTGCTCGTGGGAGGTGGTGCGCCGGCCGGCGTCGGTGACCTGCTCATCGGGCACGTCAACCGGCGCGCCCCGCTCACCGACGTCAACGTCTACGTCGGCGGGCCGCCCGACTACCCGTTGATCATCGGCATCGAATGAGCGCTCTGGACACACCGCTGGCCGAACTCGTGGGCGGGCGCACGGCCAAACCGCTGGAGAAGGCGTTCGAGATCCGCACGGTCGGTGACCTGTTGCGGCACTACCCCCGCCGGATGGCCGAGCGCGGCGAGCTGACCGATCTGGCCTCGTTGCGCATCGACGAGGACGTCACTGTGATGGCCGAGGTGCTCAGCTCCGAGACCAAGGGCTGGGACAAGGGCCTGCGGGCCGAGATCGTCGTCAGCGACGGCCGGGGCAAGCTCACCCTCGTCTTCTTCGGCCGGCGCAACACCTGGCGGGCCAAGGAGTTGCAACCGGGCCTGCGCGGGCTGTTCTCGGGCAAGGTCAAGATGTTCGGCCGCGTCCGTCAGCTCGTCCACCCGGAGTACCTGATCCTGCACGGGGACGAGCTCGACGCGCACGAGGCCGACGACTTCGCCGGCGCGCTGATCCCGGTCTACCCGGCCAGCCAGCAGGTGCGCACCTGGACGATCTCGAACACGGTGCGCATCGTGCTGAGCATGCTCGACCCACTGCCCGACCCGGTCCCGGCCGCGGTGCGGGCCCGGCACCGGCTGCTCGACTTCGACACCGCCATCCGGGCCATCCACCGCCCGGCCGACCGGGACGAGTGGTACGCCGCCCGGCGCCGGCTGAAGTGGGACGAGGCGCTCGGCGTGCAGCTGGCCCTGGCCCAGCGCCGGGCCGCCGTCGCCGCTGACCCGGCCACCGCCCGCCCGCTGAAAGCTGGCGGCATCCTGGCCGCCTTCGACGCCACCCTGCCCTTCACGCTGACCGCCGGCCAGCGCGAGATCGGCGACCTGCTCGCCGGCGAACTGGCCCGGCCGCACCCGATGCACCGGCTGCTGCAGGGCGAGGTCGGCTCGGGCAAGACCGTCGTGGCGCTGCGGGCGATGCTGCAGGTCGTCGACGCCGGCGGGCAGGCCGCCCTGCTCGCCCCGACCGAGGTCCTGGCCGCCCAGCACGCGCGCTCCATCGAGGCGCTGCTCGGCCCCCTGGCCCAGGGTGGCCGCCTCGGCGGTGACGACGGGGCCACCCGGGTGGCGCTGCTCAGCCGGTCGCTGCCGGCCGTGGCCCGCAAGACCGCCCTGCTCGACACCGCGGCCGGTACGGCCGGCATCGTCGTCGGCACCCACGCCCTCATCCAGGAGCAGGTCAGCTTCGCCGAACTCGGCCTGGTCGTCGTCGACGAGCAGCACCGCTTCGGCGTCGAGCAGCGCGATGCGTTGCGCAGCAAGGCCGAGCGGCCGCCGCACCTGCTGGTCATGACGGCCACGCCCATCCCGCGCACCGTGGCCATGACCGTCTTCGGCGACCTCGACACCTCCACCCTGACCGAGCTGCCCCTGGGCCGGTCGCCGATCTCGACCACGGTGGTGCCGGCGAGCGAGCGGCCGGGCTGGCTCGACCGCACCTGGCAGCGCATCCGCGAAGAGGTCGCGGCCGGCCATCAGGCCTACGTGGTCTGTCCCCGTATCGGGGCCGACCAGGCCGACTACGAGGGCGAGCTGGCCGACGCGCCGATCCCGGACGACCTGGCGCCCCGCCGGCCGCCACTGGCCGTGGCCGACGTGTTCGCGATGCTGGCCGAGGGCCCGCTGGCCGGGCTGCGGCTGGCCGCGCTGCACGGCCGGCTGCCGCCGGACGAGAAGGACCGCGCGATGGCCGACTTCGCCGCCGGCCGCGTCGACGTGCTCGTGGCCACCACGGTCATCGAGGTCGGTGTGGACGTCGCCAACGCCACCGTGATGGTGGTGCTCGACGCCGAGCGGTTCGGCATCTCCCAGCTGCACCAGTTGCGCGGGCGCATCGGCCGGGGCGAGGCGGCGGGCATCTGCCTGCTCGTCACCGAGGCCCCGGCCGACACCCTGGCCCGCGAACGCCTCGACGCCGTCGCGGCCACCACCGACGGCTTCGCCCTGGCCCGGCTCGACGTCGAGCAACGCCGCGAAGGCGACGTGCTCGGCGCGGCCCAGTCCGGCACCCGCTCGCAGCTGCGGCTGCTGTCGCTGCTGAAGGACGAAGCGCTGATCACCGACGCCCGGGCCGAGGCCGGCGCCATCGTCGAGCACGACCCCGGCCTGTCCGGGCATCCACTGCTCGCCGCCCAGGTGGCCGCCCTGGTCGCCGACGAGCAGGCCGACTACCTGGAAAAGGCGTGATGCGCATCGTCGGCGGGCACGCGAAGGGCCGTCGGCTGGCCGTGCCCCCGCGCGGCACCCGGCCGACGTCCGACCGGGCCCGCGAGGCGCTGTTCAGCTCGCTGGCCGGGCTGCTCGACCTGGACGGCGCGCGCGTCCTGGACCTGTTCGCCGGCACCGGCGCGGTCGGCCTGGAGGCGCTGTCGCGCGGGGCGGCGGTGGCCTGCTTCGTCGAGTCCGACCGGTCCGCGTGCGAGATCCTGCGCCACAACGTCGACGTCGTGGGCCTGCCCGGGGCGGAAATCCACCGCCACGCCGCGGCCGGGTACCTGGTCGGCGCCGGGGTGGACGAGCCGTTCGACCTCGTCTACGCCGACCCGCCCTATGCCTTCGGTGAGCCGCAGCTCGGTGTGTTGCTCACCACACTGGCCACGCCGCGCTGGCTGGCCGACGGGGCCGTCGTCGTCGTGGAACGTTCGGCCCGCGGGCCCCAGCCGCAGTGGCCCGAGGCCATCGAGCCGATCAAGCAGAAGCGCTACGGCGAAGGCGTGCTTTGGTACGGTCGCCGACAATGAGCACTCCACCGACAGCGGCGAACGCCGGGCCCGAACCGCTCGTGCGCCGAGCCGTCTGTCCCGGCTCCTTCGACCCCGTGACCAACGGCCACCTCGACATCATCGGCCGGGTCGCGCAGCTCTACGACGAGGTCGTCGTCGCCGTGTTCGTCAACCAGTCCAAGTCGAGCGTGTTCACCGTCGAGGAGCGCCGCGACATGCTCGTCGAGGTCACGGCCGACTACGGCAACGTGCGCGTCGACTCCTTCCACGGGCTCACCGTCGACTACTGCCGGGCCAACGACATCCCGGTCATCGTCAAGGGCCTGCGGGCCATCAGCGACTTCGACTACGAGCTGCAGATGGCCCAGATGAACCGCGGCCTGGCCGGCATCGACACGCTGTTCATGCCCACCAACCCCGAGTACAGCTTCCTGGCCTCTAGCCTGGTCAAGGAGATCGCGAAGTGGGGCGGCGACGTCTCGTCCCTCGTCCCGCCCAACGTCCTCAAACGCCTCCAGGACCGCACCGGCACATCCGGGTAGGGGGACACGATGACCGACCCGACACTCCGGCGGGCCGACGAACTGCTCACTGAGCTCGTCGAACTCGTCGAAACCGCCCGCACCCTGCCGATGTCGTCCTCGTGCGTGCTGCCGCGCGAACGGGTGCTCGACCTGCTCGACGAGCTGCGCGAGACCCTGCCGCCCGAGGTCGAACGAGGCCCGCCGGCTCGTCGCCCGGCGCGACGGGTTGATCGAGGGGGCCGAAGCCGCCGCCGTCCAGACCCGCGAGCGGGCCACGGCCGAGGCCGAGGCGCTGGTGGCCGAGGCCGGCGGCCGGGCCCAGGAGCTGGTCCACGAGGCCGAGGTCCGGGCCCACGACATCGTCGAGGCCGGGCGGGCCGAGCACGCGCAGCTGGTCTCGGCCACCGGCGTCTACCAGGCCGCGGCCGAGGCGGCCGAGGCCCGGCGGGCCGAGGCCAGCCGCTACGACGCCGACCTGCGGGCCGAGGCCGAGCAATACGCCCAGAAGGCCCGCGCGGCGGCCGAGCGCTATGCGGCCAAACTCACCAATGACGCCGAGGACTACGCCGAGACCACCCTGGCCGAGCTGGCCTCGACGCTGCAGCGGGCGGCCACGACGGCCGAGCAGGGCCGGGCCGCGCTGGCCCAGCGCCGGGCCGCGGACCAGGTGACCGCGGAGGCCGAGCCCGCCCCCGCCGAGCCCGGCCCGGACCGGGTCCGGCAGTCGAATTCGAAGTAACCGGCCCGCTCGGCTAAGCTGGCCCCTGGCCTCAACCACTACAGGGCCGACCTCGTATGCCTGAGAAAACGACACCGACGCAGCGCGCCCCGCGTCACGTCGACCCGCGCAGTCCGTTCGTCATCGACGTCCGGGAACTGGGCCGCCGAGCCGGGTCGATGCGGACCTATCGGCGTAGTATTCCCGCGCCTACGGGGCTGGGCCTGGATCTCATCGGGGTGCCGCAAGGTGCCCCGCTCGACGTCGAACTCCGGCTCGAGTCGGTAACCGAAGGCGTGCTCCTGTCACGGCACGGCCACCGGCCCGCTCACCGGCGACTGCGGGCGGTGCCTCGAACCGGTCTCCGATGAGCTCGTCGGTCGACTTCCGTGAGCTGTTCGCCTATCCGGACAGCACCACGGACGCGACGACCGAGCAGGACGAGGTCCACCGGCTCGACGGCGACTACTCGACGCTCGAGCCGGTGGTGCGTGACGCGATCGTGTTGGGCCTGCCCTTCACGCCGCTGTGCCGGCCGGACTGCGCCGGGCTGTGCCCCACCTGCGGGCAACGGCTCGACGAACTCCCGGACGACCACGCGCACGAATCGCTCGACCCTCGCTGGGCCGCGCTCGCAGCGTTCACCGACGCTGAACAGGGTGACCAGCAACGATCAGCTGACGCATCCGATCAGCTCGACTAGTCAGGAGTCACCGTGGCCGTCCCGAAGCGGAAGATGTCGCGCAGCAACACCCGGGCTCGCCGCTCGCAGTGGAAGACGACCGCGCCGACGCTGGTCACCTGCCCGAACCGGGCCTGCGGCGAGATGAAGCTGCCGCACACGGCCTGCTCGAACTGTGGCCAGTACGACGGCAAGCAGGTCTTGGCGGTCTGAGCGCCCGATGGCGCGCGTGCCCGGCACCTCCGAGCCGGCCGACCAGAACGGCCTGGCCGACGCACTCGGCGTGAGCGTCGACGCCGAGTTGCTGCGAGCGCGCCCTCACCCACCGGTCCTACGCCTACGAGCACGGCGGGCTGCCCCACAACGAGCGCCTGGAGTTCCTCGGCGACGCCGTGCTCGGCATCGTCGTCACCGACACCCTGTACCGCACCCATCCCGACCTCACCGAGGGCAAGCTGGCCAAGCTGCGGGCCTCGGTCGTCAACATGCGGGCGCTGGCCGACGTCGCCCGCGGCATCGGCCCGCACGGGCTCGGCGCGTACGTCCGGCTGGGCCGGGGCGAGGAGGCCACCGGCGGGCGCGACAAGGCCAGCATCCTGGCCGACACGGTCGAGTCCGTGCTCGGCGCGATCTACCTCGAGCACGGCATCGAGGCCGCCGCCCGGGTCGTCCACGCCCTGTTCGACAACCTGATGCGACGACGTCGGCCACCATCGGCGCCGGCCTGGACTGGAAGACCAGCCTGCAGGAGCTCACGGCCGAGCGCGGCCTCGGCGTGCCCGAGTACGAGATCAGCTCCGAGGGCCCCGACCACGCCAAGATGTTCACGGCCCGGGCCATCATCGCCGGGCGACTGTTCGCGGCCTGCACCGGGCGCAGCAAGAAGGAGGCCGAGCAGGCCGCGGCCGAGACCGCGTGGCGGGCGATCACCGCGCACGACGCCGAAGCGTCCTGACCCGAGTCCGGTGCCCGAACTGCCCGAGGTCGAGACCGTCCGCGCCGGCCTGCAGCGCTTCGTCGTCGGCCGCACCGTCGCGCGCGGTCGAGGTGCGCCACCCACGCGCGGTGCGCCGTCATCTGCCCGGCGGCCGCCGACCTCGCCGCCCGGCTGCAGGGCGCCCGAATCGTCGCGGCCGCCCGCCGCGGCAAGTACCTCTGGCTGCCGCTCGCGGCTCCCGACGGCGGCGTGGACGACTGCCTGATCGTCCACCTCGGGATGAGCGGGCAGTTGCTGGTGCAGCCGCCCGACGCCCCCGACGAGCGGCACCTGCACGTGCGCATCGGGTTCACCGACGACGACCTCGAGCTGCGCTTCGTCGACCAGCGCACGTTCGGCGGACTGCTGCTCGACCAGCTCGTGCCCAGTCCGGCCGGTGACGCCGTGCCGGCCGCAGGTCGCCCACATCGCCCGCGACCCGCTCGACCCGCGTTCGACGACGGGCTGTTCCTGAGCCGCTTGCGCCGGCGCGACTCGGCCGTGAAGCGGGCCCTGCTCGACCAGACCCTGGTCTCGGGCATCGGCAACATCTACGCCGACGAGGCGCTGTGGCGGGCCAAGCTGCACGGCGAGCGTCGGGGCCGGCTGCTCACGCGGGCCGACGCGGTCCGGCTGCTCGGCGCGGTGCGCGAGGTGCTGGGCCAGGCCCTGACCGCGGGCGGGACCTCGTTCGACGCGCTCTACGTCAACGTCAACGGGCAGAGCGGCTACTTCGACCGCTCGCTCGCGGTGTACGGGCGCGAGGGCGAGCCCTGCCCGCGCTGCGGCACGCCCGATCCGGCGTGTCGCGTTCATGAACCGGTCGAGCTTCTTCTGCCCGGCCTGCCAGCGTCCGCCGCGGGCCATCGCGCAGCGGCGTGTCACACCTACTTCGGGCTGACCGACGCGGCGTCCCCGAGCCGGGCCAAAGCAGGCATCCCGGGGATATCGGACCCCAGTGTTTCCATCGCGTGACCCGGTTGTTGACCGTTCGTTACCCCGGTGCGACCATTGGTCCCAGGTGACGGGAGCCCCGCTGCGCCGGCACGAACCTCGCAGTCCAGCACGTCGGACTGCCCGGTAATCGCCCGGTCTGCGCCCCTTCCGCCACGTCCACAACAGCACCGTCCACGGCCGGCGCGCTCGACCAATGACTGCGCGCTCCGCTCGGACATCGGGTAGTGAAAGGTCGCTACATGGCACGCGCCTTACTGGGCTACGTAGGCAACAGCAACGAGCAGACACTTGCTCTGGAAGTCGCACGGCTCCGGCGCCGCATCGCCGATCTCGAAACAGAGATCGCCGAGCTCCGCGATGACAACCACGCCACGCTCGACCTGGAGCTGCATCAGATCGCCGAGGCTCGCCGCACCTGCGCTCGCTTGAGCGCTACGTTTCTCTCCGACGATGCTCGCGCCGCTGCGGCGGCGACGACCTGATCCGGGAGATCCGTGCACCTCAAGTCGCTGACGCTGCGGGGCTTCAAGTCCTTCGCATCTGCAACGACCCTGCGCTTCGAGCCGGGGATCACCGCCGTCGTCGGCCCCAACGGCTCGGGCAAGAGCAATGTCGTCGACGCCATCACCTGGGTGCTCGGCGAGCAGGGCGCCAAGGCGCTGCGCGGCGGCAAGATGGAGGACGTCATCTTCGCCGGCACCGCGGCCCGCCCGCCGCTCGGCCGGGCCGAAGTCACGCTGACGATCGACAACTCCGACAACGCCCTGCCCATCGACTACAACGAGGTCTCGATCACCCGGCGGATGTTCCGCGAGGGCACCAGCGAGTACGAGATCAACGGCGAGGGCTCCCGGCTGCTCGACATCCAGGAGTTGCTGTCGGACTCCGGCATCGGGCGCGAGATGCACGTCATCGTCGGCCAGGGCCAGCTCGACTCGGTGCTGCAGGCCCGCCCGGAGGACCGCCGCGGCTTCATCGAGGAGGCCGCCGGCGTCCTCAAGCACCGCAAGCGCAAAGAGAAGGCCCTGCGCAAGCTCGAGTCGATGCAGGCCAACCTGACCCGCATCACCGACCTCACCGGCGAGCTGCGCCGCCAGCTCAAGCCGCTGGGCAAGCAGGCCGAGATCGCCCGCCGGGCCGCCGGCGTGCAGGCCGAGCTGCGCGACTCACGGTTGCGGCTGATGGCCGACGACATGGTCGGCCTGCGGGCCGAGCTCGACCGCGAGGTCGCCGACGAGGAGGCCATCCGCGCCCGCCGGGCCGAAGTCGAGGCCCTGGTCGCCCAGGCCCGGACCCGCGAGACCGAGCTGGAGCAGGCCGTCGCGGCCGACGCGCCGCTGGTCGCCCGCACCCAGGAGACCTGGTACCGGCTGTCCGCCCTCGAGGAGCGCTTCCGGGGCACGGCGTCGCTGGCGGCCGAACGGGCCCGGCACCTGGCCGCCGAGCCCGAGGAGGCCCGCCCGGGACGTGATCCCGAGGCGATGGAAGCCGAGGCGGTCGAGGTCCGGGCCGAGGAGGCGCAGCTGCAGGCGGCGCTGAGCGAGGCCCACGCGGCGCTCACCGAGGTGGTCGGCACCCGCCAGCAGCTCGAACAACGCCTGGCCGAGGCCGAGCGGGCCCTGGTCGCGGCCGCCCGTGCGGTCGCCGACCGCCGCGAAGGGCTGGCCAAGCTGGTCGGCCAGGTCAACGCGCTGCGCACCCGGGCCACCGCGGGCGGCGACGAGATCGCCCGGCTGTCGGCCGCCGCGGCCGAGGCCCGGACCCGCGCCGAGACGGCCGAGGCCGAACTGGCGCACGTGCAGGATCAGGTCGGGGTGCTCGACGAGGGCGAGCTCAGCCTCGACGAACGGCACGAGGCGGCCGTGGTCGCCTACGAGTCGATCGAGGCCCGGGTGCGGGAGCTGACGGCGGGCGAGCGGGAGGCCGAACGCGAACGGTCCACCTGGACCGCCCGGGCCGACGCCCTGGCCATGGGGCTGACCCGCAAGGACGGTGCCGGCGCGCTGCTGGCCGCGGGCTCGCGGCTGCCGGGCGTGCTCGGTTCGGTCGCCGCCCTGCTCACCGTCGAACCGGGCCAGGAGGCCGCGCTCGCCGCCGCCCTCGGCGCGGTGGCCGACGCGGTGGCCGTCGCTTCGCCCACCGATGCCGTGAGCGCGCTCGAGGTGCTCAAGCACGAGGACGGCGGCCGGGCCGGGCTGCTGGTCGGCGGCACCACAGCGCGGCTGGACCGCTCGGACTGGCCGACCCTGCCCACCGACGCGGCCTGGGCCGTCGATCTGGTCCGCGCGCCGGACGAGATCCGCGGCAGCGTCGAGGCCGCCCTCGACCGGGTCGCCGTGGTCGCCGACCTGGCCGGCGCCCGCAGCCTGGTCGCCGACCACCCGTCCGTCCGGGCCGTGACCCGCGACGGCGACGTCCTCGGCGCGCGCTGGTCGGCCGGCGGCTCCTCGTCCGCGCCCAGCGCCATCGAGATCCGGGCCGCCGTCGACGAGGCCCAGCACAAGGCCGACGAGGCCGCCGCCCGCCACGAGCGCCTGCACGCCCAGCTGACCGAGTCCCGGGCCCGGGCCGCCGCGCTGCAGGCCGACGTCGACGCGGCCCTGCTCGCGCTGCACGAGTCCGACGCCAAGCTGTCCGCCGTGGCCGAGCAGCTGGCCCAGCTCGGCCAGGCCGCGCGCTCGGCCGGGGCCGAAGCCGCCCGCCTGGACGCGGCCCGGGTCGCGGCCGAGGAGGCTCGCGACCGCGACCTGGCCGGGCTGTCCGACCTGGAGGAGCGCCTGCACCTGGCCGAGAGCCAGGCCGACGAACCCGAGCAGCCGGTCGCCGACGAGCGCGATTCGCTCCAGGGCGAGGTGGCCCGGGCCCGGCAGGCCGAGATGGAGGCGCGGCTGGCCGTGCGCACCGGCGAGGAGCGGGTGCGCGCGGTGTCGGGCCGGGCCGACCAGCTGCTGCGGGCCGCGCAGATCGAGCGCGCGGCCCGGCAACGCCAGCTCGAGCTGCGCGCCGCCCGGGCCCGGGGCGCGGTGGTCGCGGCCGCCGTCCGCGACGCCGCCACGTACGCCTTGGGACGCATCGGCGAGTCGGTCGCCGCCGCGATCGCCGAGCGCGACGCGGCCCAGCAGGCCCGGGTCGTGCGCGAGGGTGAACTGCTGACCCTGCGCGGGCGCACCCGCGAGCTGGTCGAGGAACTGGCCCGGCTGACCGACGAGGTGCACCGCGACGAGGTCATGCGGGCCGAGCAGCGGCTGCGCATCGAGCAGCTCGAAGGCCGGGCGGTCGAGGAGTACGGCGTCGAGGTCGAGGCCCTGCTGGCCGAGTACGGCCCGGACCAGCCCACGCCGCCCAGCGCCATCGAGATGGCCGAGTACGAGCAGGCCCGCGAGCGCGGCGAGCAGGTGGTCGCACCGCAGCCCGGGCCGTTCCACCGGCCCACGCAGGAGAAGCGCGCGGCCCGGGCCGAACGCGATCTGGCCCTGCTCGGCAAGGTCAACCCGCTGGCGCTGGAGGAGTTCGCCGCGCTGGAGGAGCGCCACCAGTTCCTGTCGACCCAGCTCGAGGATCTCAAGGCCACCCGCCGCGACCTGCTCACCGTGGTGCGCGAGGTCGACGAGCGCATCCTCGAGGTGTTCACCAGCGCGTACCACGACGTCGCCCGCGAGTTCGAGATCGTCTTCGCCACGCTGTTCCCCGGCGGCGAGGGACGGCTGGTCCTGACCGATCCGGACGACATGCTGCTGACCGGCATCGACGTCGAGGCCCGCCCGCCCGGCAAGAAGGTCAAGCGGCTGTCGCTGCTGTCCGGCGGCGAGCGCTCGCTGACTGCGGTGGCCCTGCTCGTGGCCATCTTCCGGGCCCGCCCCAGCCCGTTCTACATCCTGGACGAGGTCGAGGCCGCGCTCGACGACGTCAACCTGGGCCGGTTGATCGCGTTGATCGCCGAACTGCGGGCCAGCAGCCAGATCATCCTGATCACCCACCAGAAGCGGACGATGGAGATTGCCGACGCTCTCTACGGGGTGACCATGCGCGGCGACGGCGTGACCCAGGTGATCAGCCAGCGGCTGCGCGACGCGTGAGGGCAACGTTACAAATCTGAAACGCAACGGGAGTGGGGGAGCGCCGCCCGGTGGCATCGCCTACCGTATTGGGGTGACCCGACCAGGATCTATCTCACGCAACCGCCGTACATGGTGGGCCCTCGCCGTCCTCGCCAGCACCGCCCTCGCCCTTTCCGCCTGTAGCTCCGGCGGCGGTGGCGGCACGTCGCCCAAGACGTCCGCGTCGAAGCCCGGCGGCGCCCAGACCAGCGCCTCGACCTCGGTCTCGAGCACGCCGAGCTCCTCGGCCCCGGCCGTGCCGACGAAGCCGGTGCACGTCTCGATCAACCTGAGCGACGGTGCCACCGTCGGCGTGGGCATGCCGGTCATCGCCACGTTCAAGACCAAGGTCAAGGACGGCACGGCCTTCCAGCAGGCGACCAAGGTGACCGTCAACGGCGCGCCGGCGGTCGGCCGCTGGTTCTTCGAGTACTCCGACCCGGCCAGCGGTCACGTCATGGAGGCGCACTTCCGGCTCGCGCACTACTGGCCCGCGCACGCGAACATCCACCTCGACATGCCGTTCAAGGGCCTCTCGGCCGGGCCCGGGCTGGCCTACGACGACAGCCTGACCCTGGACTTCGCCACCGGGGCCGCGCACATCTCCACCGTCGACGACTCCACGCACCAGATGACGGTCACCTCTGACGGCCACACCTACGGCACCTTCCCCGTCTCGCTGGGCGCGACGAACACCCCCACCGCCCGGGGTACGAAGGTGATCATGGAGAAGGGGGCCAGCATCTGCATGAGCGGCCCGGGCTACAACGAGTGCGGCGTCAAGTGGACGCAGCGGCTCACCTACGGCGGCGAGTACCTGCACTCGGCCCCGTGGAACCTGAACAACATCGGCCGCTTCGACTCGTCCAACGGGTGCACCAACCTGCGCCCGGCCGACGCGCAGCGCCTCTACGGGTTCCTCGGCGTCGGTGACGTCGTCATGTACCCGAACGCCAACGGGCCCAAGATGCAGCTCGGCCAGGGCTACGGCGACTGGAACGTGCCGTGGCCCCAGTGGCGGACCGGTGGCGTCGTGCGCCATGCACAGCTGACCCTGTTCCGCCGAGCTCCGGCACCGGGCTGAGAGGATGGCCGGGTGCTCTACCTCTGGATCGCCCTGGCCGTCGTCGTCCTCGCGGCGCTGACTCTCGTCACGCTCGTCCTGCCCCGCCGTCGGGGGCGGGCGCCGGCGGCGCCTCCGCGCGACCGGGACGCGCCGCCGGCCACGACCGAGGCGCCGGCCGGCCGGGCGGCGGCGCAGCCGGCCGGTCCGGTCGTCGAGGCGGCGCCGGCGCTCGAGACGCCCGAGCCGACCGCCGGACGGCTGCTGCGGCTGCGGGCCCGGCTGGCCCGTTCGCAGGGCACGCTCGGGCGCGGGCTGCTGTCGGTCCTGTCCCGCGAGAACCTCGACGACGAGACGTGGGACGAGGTCGAGGAGGCGTTGCTGGGCGCCGACGTCGGCGTGGGCGCAACGGGCGAGATCGTCGAGGCCCTGCGCACCCGCACCAAGGTGCTGGGCACCCGCTCGCAGGGCGAGTTGCGGGCGTTGCTGGCCGACGAGCTGGTCGCCGTGCTGCGGCCCGAGCTCGACCGCTCGCTGCACACGCTGCCGAGCGCGGACCGGCCGGCCGTGGTGCTCGTCGTCGGCGTCAACGGCACCGGCAAGACCACGACCTGCGGCAAGCTGGCCCGCGTCCTCGTCGCCGACGGCCGCACCGTGCTGCTGGCCGCGGCCGACACGTTCCGGGCCGCGGCGGCCGACCAGCTGCAGACCTGGGGCTCGCGGGTCGGGGCCGAGACCGTGCGCGGCCCGGAGGGCGGCGACCCGGCCAGCGTCGCCTTCGACGCGGTCCGGCAGGGCACGGAGGCCAAGGTCGACACCGTCCTGATCGACACCGCGGGGCGGCTGCACACCAAGGTCGGCCTGATGGACGAGCTGGGCAAGGTCAAGCGGGTCGTGGAGCGCCAGGGCCCGGTGGACGAGACCCTGCTCGTGCTCGACGCCACCACCGGCCAGAACGGCCTGACCCAGGCCCGGGTGTTCACCGAGGTCGTCGACGTCACCGGCATCGTGCTGACCAAGCTCGACGGCACCGCCCGCGGCGGCATCGTGATCAGCGTGCAGCGCGAACTGGGCGTGCCGGTGAAGCTGGTCGGCCTGGGCGAGGGCGCCGACGACCTGGCCCCGTTCGATCCCGAGCAGTTCGTCGACGCATTGCTGGGTGATCAGTGAAGGCGCTCTTCAAGTCGGCGGCCGCACCCGGCTTCGAGTTCACCGAGCGCCCCGAGCCGGAGGCCGGACCGGGCGAGGTCAAGATCCGGGTGTTGCGGGCCGGGATCTGCGGCACCGACCTGCACATCGAGTCGTGGGACGCCTGGGCCGCGACCGCGGTGACCGCGCCGCTCATTGCCGGGCACGAGTTCTGCGGCGAGGTGGTGGCCCTCGGTCCCGGCGTCCGGGACGTCCGCATCGGCGACCAGGTGTCCGGCGAGGGCCACATCGTCTGCGGCACCTGCCGCAACTGCCGGGCCGGGCGGAGGCACCTGTGCATCCGGACCTCGGGTGTGGGCGTGCACCGCGACGGTGCGTTCGCCGAGTACGTGGTGCTGCCCGAGTCCAACGTGTGGGTGCACCCCGGCGGGATCGACCCCGACCTGGGCGCGATCTTCGACCCCTTCGGCAACGCGGTGCACACGGCCCTGTCGTTCCCGCTCGTCGGTGAGGACGTGCTCATCACCGGGGCCGGGCCGATCGGGCTGATGGCGGCCGAGGTCGCCCGCCACGTCGGGGCCCGGTTCGTCGTCATCACCGACGTCAGCGAGTACCGCCTGGCCCTGGCCCGCACGATGGGCGCCGACCTGGCCCTGGACGTGTCGCGCGAGTCGATCGCCGAGTCCCAGCGCCGGCTGGGCATGGTCGAGGGCTTCGACGTGGCCCTCGAGATGAGCGGGCATCCGACCGCGCTGCCCGAGATCCTGGCCAACCTCAACCACGGCGGCCGGGTGGCCATGCTCGGATTGCCCAGCGCGCCGATCGAGATCGACTGGGCCAAGGTCGTCACCCACATGATCACGATCAAGGGCATCTACGGCCGCGAGATGTTCGAGACCTGGTACGCGATGAGCGCGATGCTGCGCTCCGGGCTGGACATCTCGCGGGTGATCACGCACCGGTTCGCGGCCAAGGACTGGGCCGATGCGTTCGCGACCGCGCGCGGCGGGCAATGCGGCAAGGTCGTCATGGATTGGGAGCTGCTCTGATGTATTCGGTGCGCGACGAACTGCGGGCGACCATCGACGAGATCCGGGCCGCCGGGCTGTACAAGAACGAGCGCGAGCTGGCCTCGCCGCAGGCCGCGCACGTGCGCAGCGCCGGCAGCGAGGTGCTGAACTTCTGCGCCAACAACTACCTCGGCCTGGCCGACCACCCCGATGTCGTGGCCGCGGCGAAGCGGGCCCTGGACGACTGGGGCTTCGGAATGGCCAGCGTCCGGTTCATCTGCGGCACCCAGACCCAGCACGTCGAGCTGGAGCGGCGGCTGTCGCAGTTCCTGCACACCGAGGCCACGATCCTGTACTCCTCCTGCTTCGACGCCAACGGCGGCCTGTTCGAGGTGCTGCTCGACGAGCAGGACGCGGTGATCTCCGACGAGCTCAACCACGCCTCGATCATCGACGGCATCCGGCTGTGCAAGGCGAAGCGCTACCGGTACCGCAACCGCGACATGGCCGACCTGGCCGCGCAGCTCGAGGCCGCGGCCGGGGCCCGGCGGCGGCTGATCGTCACCGACGGCGTCTTCTCGATGGACGGCTACTACGCCCCGCTGGCCGACATCTGCGACCTGGCCGAGCGCCACGACGCGCTGGTCATGGTCGACGACTCGCACGCGGTCGGGTTCGTGGGCGAGAACGGGGCCGGCACGCCGGAGCGCGCGGGCGTGCAGGACCGGGTCGACATCCTGTCCGGGACGCTGGGCAAGGCGCTGGGGGGCGCGTCCGGCGGTTACCTGTCGGCCCGGGCCGAGATCGTCGAGCTGCTGCGCCAGCGCTCGCGGCCGTACCTGTTCTCCAACGCGGTCGCGCCGTCGGTGGTCGCGGGCTCGCTGGCCGCGCTCGACCTGGTCGCCGGCAGCGGCGAGCAGCGTGCGGCCCTGCGCAGCAACACTGCGCTGTTCCGGCAGCGGATGACCGACGAGGGCTTCGACCTGCTGCCGGGGGAGCACCCGATAACCCCGGTCATGTTCGGCGACGCCGCGCTGGCCGGGCGGATGGCCGAGGCCATGCTCGAGCACGGCGTGTACGTGATCGCGTTCAGCTATCCCGTGGTGCCGCAGGGCCGGGCCCGAATCCGGGTGCAGCTCTCGGCGGCGCACTCTGCAGCTGACGTCGAGACCTGCGTGCGGGCCTTCGTCGCCGCCCGGGCCGGCGTCACCGGCTGAACCAGGCCGGGCTAGGTCGCCGCCGCCCGGTCGGCGTTGGCCACGATGGCGTCGTGGATGTAGCCGGCCAGGCCCGGGGCCAGGTCGTCGTAGTGCTGGGCGAAGCGCGGGTCGGCGATGTACATCTCGGCCAGGCCCCGGTGGATGTCGTGGCCGCAGTCGTAGAACCAGGTCACGATGCTCTGGCGGTGGGCCTCGGCCAGGGCCATTGCGGCCGGCCCGTCAGCCGCTTCGCCCGCCCGCATGGCCTCGACGAAGCCGGCCTCGTTGGCGGCCGTCTCGGCCTTGATCTGGATCCAGTCGTCCTTGGTGTACGCGGCGGTGCGCCGCTGCGACTCGCGGTAGGCGTCGGTGTCACCCCAACGCTGTTCGGCCTCGGCCGCGTATTCCTCGCCGTGGTAGTCGGCGCCGAAGATCTCGAGCTGCTCCTCGGGGGTGAGCGCGATGCCCATCTGACGTGCCTCCATCTCCTTCTCGATGGCCGCCACCATCGCCTGGTGCCGGCTGATCTGGCCGCGCAGCAATCCGTGCTGGCGGCGCAGGTGGTCTTCGGCCCCGCGGCCGGGCTCGGCCAGGATCGCGGTGATCTCGTCCAGGCCGAAGCCGAGCTCGCGGTAGTACAGGATCTGCTGCAGGCGCCGGAGATCCTCCGGCGCGTACAGGCGGTAGCCGGCCGGGCTGCGCTCGCTGGGCGCGAGCAGGCCGATCTCGTCGTAATGGTGCAGCGTGCGTACCGACACTCCGGCCAGTTCGGCGACGGCGCCCACGGTGTATTCGTCCACGCCGATCACTGTGCCGCCTCACGCCGCGTGAGGGTCAAGCGATCAACCGCGCGGGGCGAACTTCTCGCGGGCGACCAGGGCCCGGCGCAGGTCGTCGCCGGCGTCGAGCACCGAGCGGCGGATGCCCTCGTCGAGGTCGGGACGGGCCAGCAACGCCGCGGTGCGCTGGACCGTGCCCGGGTGGACGGCCGTCCACGGATAGACCAGCTCGGCCAGCCGGGTGACGACCCAGCCCGAGCGCAGCCGGGCCGTGCCGGCGATCTCGTCGAAGTAGCGGGACACGAACGGGGCGGTGAGGACGTTGTGTTCGGGCTGCCAGAACCCCTCGGCCAGCGCGTACAGCTCGTAGTTGGAACAGTCCGGGTCGCCCATGATCGTCTCCCACGAGCGCAGCTTGGCCATCGGCTCGGGCACCGACGCCCGGCAGCGGGCCGCGTGCACCGCGCCCTGGGTGGTGTGGTCCCGGCGCGCCTCGGCGTCGATCTCGCCGATGGACAGCGCACCGAGCACGGCCAGCCGATGCAGCAGGGCCCAGCGCAGCTCGGCGTCCACCACCAGCCCGTCGGGCAGGTCGGCGCCGTCGACCCAGGACCGTAGCCCGGCGGCGTCCGACGAGCACAGGGCCAGGGCCCGCACGGCCGCGAGCTGGCGTCCCGATCCCGGCTCGGCCGCCCGCACCGCCCGCAGTGCGACCGCCGCCATCCGGGCCAGGGCCGCCGGGCGCGCCTCGGCCGGGTGGTAGGCGCCGATCAGCGACCGGACCGTCCAGCGCAGCACGGTGGTGAACACCGCGTCGTTGGGCTCACTGTCGATCGCGGTCGCCGGGGCTTCGAGGGCGACGGCCGGGTCGAGCTCGGCGTCGGCCACCGCCAGGCGCAGCGCGTTCCAGGCCACCGTGCGGGCCAGCGGATCGGCGATGGCCCGCAGCAGCCCGGGCAGTACCGGCCAGGCCGCGGCGTCGAGGGCGATCTTGGCCCAGGTCTCGTCGCCGGCGTTGGGCAGCACGAGCGCAGCCTCCTCGCTCGCCGGGCCGGGTACCGGGTTGGTGCGCGCGCGCACGGCCACCGGCACCCGGCGCAACTCGGCGCCGGCGTGGTCGAACGTGGCGACGGTGATCGCGTGCGGCCGCTCGCTCGCCGCGCCGGCCGGTGGCTCGCGGCGCACCTGCTGACTGCCCCCGATCGTGACGACGCTCAGCGTGTCGAGCCCGGACGTGCGCAGCCACGCGTCGGCCCAGGCCGGCAGGTCGCGGGCCCCGGCCGCGGTCCACGACCCGATGAGGTCGTCGAACGTGGCGTTGCCGTAGGCGTGCGCGTCGAAGTGCCGCCGCAGGCCGGCGAAGAACACCTCGTCGCCCAGGTGGGCCGCCAGCTGGCGCAGCACCGAGGCCCCCTTGGCGTAGGAGATGCCGTCGAAGTCGTTGAGCGCGCTGGTGGTGTCGGCCGCGCCGTTGCCGGCCACCGGATGGGTGGAGGGCCGCCGGTCGGCCGCATAACCCCAGGCCTTGCGCTGGATACCGAAGTCGACCCAGGACGAGTGCTCGCTGACCTGGTCGCAGACCCGGTCGCCCAGGTACTCGGCGAACGACTCGTTGAGCCACAGGTCGTCCCACCAGCGCATCGTGACCAGGTCCCCGAACCACATGTGCGCCATCTCGTGCGCCACCGTGCTGGCCCGCGCACTGCGGTCGGCGGCCGTGACCCGGGACCGGAAGATCAGCGGGTCGCGGAACGTGACGCAGCCCGGGTTCTCCATCGCGCCGGCGTTGAACTCGGGCACGAAGGCCTGGTGGTACTCGCCCCACGGATAGCGCACCCCGAACAGCCGGTGGAACTCGTCCAGGCAGTCCCGGGTGAGGCTGAGCAGTTCGCCGGCCTGGCCGTCCAGGTGCGGCGCGAGCGAGGCCCGGGCGTGCAGGGCCAGCGGGATGCCGTCGTGACTGTCGTTGACCGAGTGGTAGGGCCCGGCCACGAACGTCGTGAAGTAGGTGGCCAGCGGCCGGGTGGTGGCGAACTCCCACCGACCGGGGGCCACCCGGGTGGCCGCGCCGTTGCCGGCCACGGTCCACTCCGGCGGGCAGTGCAGCGACAGCGTCAGCGGCGCCTTGAGGTCGGGTTGGTCGAAGCAGGCGAACCAGCGCGGGGCCGCGTCGAGGAACGACATGGCGTACAGGTAGGCGCGCCCGTCGGCCGGGTCGACGTGGCGGTGCAGCCCCTCACCGTCGCGGGAGTAGTCCATGACGGCCTCGACGATCAGCTCGTTCTCGTCGTCGAGACGGTCCAGGACCAGCCGGCCGTCGGCGGCCCGGAACGCCGACTCGATGTCCAACTCGCGGCCATTGAGGCGGACTCGCCGCAAAACGCGCGGTCTGACCTCGACGAACGTGGCCGCCCGGTCGGCCGCGCCGAAGCGGATCGTGCTGGACGAGACGAACGTCTCGTCCTCGCCGGTGAGGTCGAGGCTGACGGCATAGGACGTAACGCTGATCAGAGCCGCCCGGCGCTCGGCGGCCGCGCGCGTGAGGCTCGGCACCGGGGCGACGCTATTGCATTTGGTTACCTGCCCGAAACACGTGACGTCACTTCGTCGTAACAGGCGCCCCGCAGTCTTCCGGGCAAGCACCGACTCTCCGGCGCCACCGACACCGACAAAGGGGAAGCCTGTGTCACAACTACTACTGGCCGGCACCTACACGCCGTTCGACGTCAAGAACCTCAGCGCCGGCGACACGGCCTGGGTGCTGGCGTCCTCGGCCCTCGTGCTGCTCATGACTCCGGCGCTGGCGTTCTTCTACGGCGGCATGGTGCGGGTCAAGCACGTGCTGGCGATGCTGATGCAGAACTTCGCCGCGATCGCGATCGTCAGCGTCACCTGGGTGGTCATCGGGTTCACCTGGGCCTTCGGCGGGAACAACCAGTGGCTGGGCGATCTGCACTTCTTCGGATTGCAGAACATCAACGACGTGGTGCCGACCCTCGGCACGGCGCAGACCACGCCGACCATGACGATCGTCGCGTTCCAGTTGACGTTCGCGATCATCACCCCGGCCCTGATCAGCGGCTCGACCGCCGACCGCTGGAAGTTCGGCGCGTTCGTCGCGTTCGTGACCGCGTGGTCGATCCTCATCTACGCCCCGGTCGCGCACTGGGTCTTCGACGGCTACGGCTTCCTGAACCGCTCGCTGATCCCCAGCTCGCACGGCCACTTCTTCGCCGAGGACTTCGCCGGCGGAACCGTCGTGCACATCAACGCCGGCGCCGCGGGCCTGGCCATGGCCCTGGTCCTCGGCAAGCGCCGGGGCTGGCCGAAGGAGAACATGCGCGGGCACAACATCCCGTTCGTGCTCCTCGGTGCCGGGCTGCTGTGGTTCGGCTGGTTCGGGTTCAACGCGGGCTCGGCCCTCACCGCCAGCAACCTCGCGTCCTACGCCTGGGTCAACACGAACACGGCCACGGCCACGGCGCTGCTGGGCTGGATCGTCGCGGAGAAGCTGCGCTACGGGAAGTCGACGGCCCTCGGCGCCGCGTCCGGGGCGGTCACCGGCCTGGTCGCGATCACGCCCTGTGCCGGCTGGGTCAGCCCGATCGGGTCGATCTTCATCGGCTTCATCGCCGGGTTCGCCTGTGCCTTCGCGATCAGCCTGAAGAACAAGCTCGGCTTCGACGACTCGCTCGACGTCGTCGGCGTGCACTTCGTCGGCGGGTGGATCGGCACGCTCATGGTCGGCTTCTTCAGCACCAAGGGCACGAACCCGTTCGGCAACGACGGCATCTTCTACGGGGGCCACGGCCACTACGGCGGCTGGAACCTGTTGATGCACCAGGCCGCGGCCGCCGGGGTGGTGACGGTGTTCTCCTTCGTCGGCACGTTCATCATCGCCAAGGTGATCGGTCTGGTCATGCAGACGCGGGTGAGCGAGGAAGATGAACTCACCGGGCTCGATGTGGCGATCCACGGTGAGAGCGCGTACGAATTCGGCCCGGGTGGCGGGTCGGGCGGATTCCTGCCGCAACAGGCCGTTGCAGCGAAAGAGAGTGTGGGGGCATGAAGCAGATAACGGCCGTCATCAAGCCGTTCAAGCTCGACGACGTCAAGGCCGCACTGGAGGTGCTCGGCGTCCAGGGGCTGACGGTCACCGAGGTCCAGGGCTTCGGCCGGCAGAAGGGCCACACCGAGGTGTACCGCGGCGCGGAGTACACCGTCGACCTGGTGCCCAAGGTGCGCATCGACATCCTGGTCGACACCCCCGATGCCGACAAGGTCGTGGACGCGATCGTCGAGGCGGCCCGCACGGGCAAGATCGGCGACGGCAAGGTCTGGGTGACGCCGGTCGAGACCCTGGTCCGGGTACGGACGGGTGAGCGCGACGCCGACGCCGTCTGAATCACTCACCGAGGTCCGGGCCGGCGTTCTGCGCCGGCCCGGACTCGTCGGCGTCCAACTGCGGGTCGCCCTCTCCGACGCCTACGACGACTGGCTGCGGGCGCTGCTGCCCGACACCGAGGGGGTGGAACTGGTCGCGGTGGGCGGGCCTGGGCCGTAGCGAGCCCGCGCCCTATTCCGACCTCGACCTGGTGCTGCTGCACGACGGCAAGGTCGGCGGGCTGACCGCCCTGGCCGATGCGATCTGGTACCCGATCTGGGACAGCGGCATCGCCCTGGACCACTCGGTGCGCACCGTCGACGAGGCCGTGCGGGTGGCCAAGGACGACCTGAAGGCCGTGCTCGGGCTGCTCGACGCCCGCCACATCGCCGGTGACTGCGGGCTGTGGGGGCCGCTGCGGGCCCGGGTGCTGGACGTGTGGCGCGCGACCGCGGTCAAGCGGGCGGCCGAACTGCGCGAACTCTCCCAGGCCCGCTGGGCCGCCTCCGGCGAGGCCGCGTTCCTGCTCGAACCCAATCTGAAGGACTCCCGCGGCGGGCTGCGCGACGCCCAGTCCCTGCACGCGCTGGCCGCCGCGCAGTTCGTCGACTTCTCCGCGCCGGTGCGCGCGGCCTACCCGGTGCTGCTCGACGTGCGCGGCGAACTGCAGCGTCGGGTCGGGCGGGCCGACGACGTGCTGCACCTGCAGGAGCACGACGGCGTGGCCGAGGCGCTCGGGCTGCTGGACGAGAACGGCGGCCCCGACCGCGACACGATGCTGCGCGAGGTCAACGAATCGGCCCGCACGATCGCCTACGCCCTCGACCTGGCCTGGCGCCGGATCGACGCGGCCGGCCGAGGCGCCGGCGGCTCGCTGCGCCGGCGCTTCGGCGCCGGCGCGTCGGCCGGGCCCGAGCGCGTCGGGCTGGCCCAGGACGTCGTGGCCCAGGACGGCGAGGTC
Source organism: uncultured Actinomycetota bacterium (assembly GCA_963713245.1). Lineage (GTDB taxonomy): Bacteria > Actinomycetota > Actinomycetes > Mycobacteriales > Jatrophihabitantaceae > CAVQKZ01. Next base: position 1,103,701 of record CAVQKZ010000005.1, on the reverse strand, counting down.
GTGCTGGCCCGCGACGCGCGAGCCCGGCACCGACGTCGGCCTGACCGTGCGCGCGGCCCGGGCCGCGGCCGAGAACGCCCTGCCGCTCGGCCCGTTCACGCTGGAGCGCCTCGCCGCCGACGCCCCGCCGGTGCCGGTGCCCTGGCCGGCCGAGGTGCGCGACGACTTCGTCTGGCTGCTCGGCACCGGAGCGCCGGCGGTGCCCGTGCTCGAATCTCTCGACCACGCCGGACTGCTCGCCCGCCTGCTGCCGGAGTGGGACGCGGTGCGCTGCAAGGCCCAGCACAACCCGGTGCACCGCTTCACCGTCGACCGGCACCTGCTCGAGACCGCGGCCGAGGCCGCCCGCTACACCCGGCAGGTCAGCCGTCCGGATCTGCTCCTGTTGGGCGCGCTGCTGCACGACATCGGCAAGGGGTACCCCGGCGACCATTCGGTCGTCGGGGCGGCGCACGCCGACGAGATGGCCCGCCGCATGGGCCTGCCCGACGACGACGTCGTCACGGTCGTCGCCCTCGTGCGCCACCATCTGTTGCTGCCGCACACGGCGACGCGCCGCGACCTCGACGACCCGCGGACGATCCGGCTGGTGGCCGACGCGGTCGCCGGGTCGGGCGAGCTGCTCGACCTGCTGCACACCCTGTCGGTGGCGGACGCGGCCGCCACCGGCCCGGCCGTGTGGAGCGACTGGAAGGCCGGCCTGATCGCCGAGCTGGTCGCCCGCGCGCACGACGTCCTGAAGGGCGCGGAACCCGTCTCGATCCCGCCGCTGGACGACGAGCGGCGGGAGCTGGCCGAGGCCGGGCAGCTGGCCGTGGTCATCCGCGGCGACGAGGTGATCGTGGCCGCGCCCGACTCGGTCGGCGTGCTCTACCGCACGGCCGGGGTGCTGGCCCTGCACTCGCTCGACGTGCGCTCGGCCTCGATCCGCACGCACCAGGGCATGGCCGTCAACACGTTCGTCGTCGAGCCGCGCTTCGGCCGGCTGCCCGACCCGGTGCGGGTGCGCAGCGACCTGGCCCGGGCCCTCGACGGCGTGCTCGGCCTGGCCGACCGGCTGCGCGAGAAGGAGCGGTCCTACGCCCGCACGACCCCGAGTACGGCCCAGCGGCCGACGGTGCTGTGGTTCGACGATGCCGCCACCGACGCCACCGTGGTCGAGTTCCGGGCCGGCGACGCCATCGGCCTGCTGTGCCGGCTCACCGCCGCGCTGGACCGCTGCCAGCTCGACGTGCGATCGGCCCGGGTGTCATCGACGGCCGGCACCGTCGTCGACTCCTTCTACGTGACGACCCGCGACGGGCGCCCGGTGCCGCCCGCGGCCCGGCCCGACATCGAGGCCGAGCTCATCCGGATCTGAGTCAGGACTCAGCTGGTCTCGAGGGTGGCGCAGTCGCTCAGGCCGTAACTGGTCATGAAGCTGGCGATCTGGGCGCTGTGATCGGGGGCGGCGCTCAGCTTCGTGACGGCTTGCTGCACGGCGGTGGCGTTCTTGGCCTTGGCGGCGGCGAGCGCCGTCTGGGCCAACGGGGCCGTCGCGGCGAAGTCGGACTGCTCGACGCTCAGCCACTTCGAGGTGAGCTCGGCCTTGTCGGCCGAGCGGGCGATCAGCGCTTTCGACTGGGCGATGAAGGTCGGTACGAGGGCGAGGGTGCCCTGGATGTTGGCGGTGACGGCGGCGAAGTCGGTGGCGGCCGTCGGGGTCGGCAACGCCTTGCGCTTGGTGTCGAAGCTCTTGCACACCGCATCGGCCTGCGCGACGTACTGAGCCTTGCTCAGCGTGGCCGGCGACGTGGTCGCCGCAGACGACTGCGGGCTGCCGCTCGAGGCTGACGAGCTGCAGCCGGCGATCGCGAGCGCTCCCGTTGCGGCAATCAACGCGAAGCGGGCGGTTCGGGAACTAACGTGCATCAGTCGTCCTATTCGTGTTCGGTACCGACCGGCACGGTCGGGCGACCGGAACAAGATCGAGACCTCGGAAAACTTGAGGCTACTCACACCCCGGCGGGTTACCGAACGCCGGAAACCCCCCGGTAACCTGATGGGGCCGCACGGGCCGATGCCGTCCCGGTCCGGACTGTTCAGCCGTCTTCGCGACGCGCTCGTCCGGACGAGCCGAGTCATCGTCCATGAAGGAGTGCGCCGCGTGATCCCGTTCTCCGCCGTGCCTGAGGCGCAGGGCCTCTACGACCCCAGCTTCGAGTCCGACTCGTGCGGAGTGGCCTTCGTCGCCGATCTGCACGGCCGGGTCAGCCACGAGATCATCGCCCACGCCCTGACCGCGCTGCACAACCTCGACCACCGCGGGGCCGCCGGGGCCGAGCCGTCCTCCGGCGACGGCGCCGGGATCACCGTGCAGGTGCCGGACGCGTTCCTGCGGGCTGTGTCCGGCCTGGACCTGCCCGCGGCCGGGGCGTACGCGGTCGGCATCGCCTTCCTGCCCCGCGAGCCCGAGCAGGCCGCGCAGGCGGTGGCGATCGTGGAGCAGACCGCGGCCGACGAGGGCCTGCACGTCCTCGGCTGGCGCGACGTCCCGGTGCAGCCGGACGACCTGGGCCCCACGGCCCGCGGCGTCATGCCGGCCTTTCGCCAGGTCTTCCTCAGCGGCGCCGGCGGCGAGACCGGGCTGGCGCTCGAGCGGCTGGCCTTCGCGACCCGCAAGGTGTCCGAACGACGGGCCGCCGACGCCGAGATCGAGCTCTACTTCCCGTCACTGTCCGCGCGCACGCTGGTCTACAAGGGCATGCTGACCACCGACCAACTCGGGGCGGTCTTCCCCGACCTCACCGACGAGCGCTTCGCCAGTGGCATCGGGCTGGTGCACAGCCGGTTCTCGACCAACACGTTCCCGTCGTGGCCGCTGGCCCACCCGTACCGCTACATCGCGCACAACGGCGAGATCAACACGATCCGCGGCAATCGCAACTGGATGCGCACCCGGCAGGCCCTGCTCGAGACCGATCTCATCCCCGGCGACCTCAAGCGGCTGTTCCCCATCTGCACGCCCGGCGTGAGCGACTCGGCCACGTTCGACGAGGTGCTGGAACTGCTGCACCTGGGCGGGCGCAGCCTGCCCCATGCGGTGCTGATGATGATCCCGGAGGCGTGGGAGAACAACCCCGGGATGGACCCGGCCCGCCGGGCGTTCTACGAGTTCCACGCCTCACTGATGGAGCCGTGGGACGGGCCGGCCTGCGTCAACTTCACCGACGGCACGGTCATCGGCGCGGTGCTCGACCGCAACGGCCTGCGGCCCGGTCGCTGGTGGCAGACCGCGGACGGGCTGGTCGTGCTCGGCAGCGAAACCGGGGTGCTCGACCTCGACCCGGCCACGATCGTGGCCAAGGGCCGGCTGCAGCCGGGCCGGATGTTCCTGGTCGACACCGCCCGCGGCGAGATCGTCTCCGACGACGACGTGAAGGGCGAACTGGCGGCGGCGCACCCGTACGGCGAGTGGCTGCACGCCGGGCTCATCGCGCTGGAGGAACTGCCCGAGCGCGAGCACGTGGTGTTCTCGCACGAGTCGGTCACCCGGCGCCAGCAGATCTTCGGCTACACCGAGGAGGAACTGCGCGTCCTGATCACGCCGATGGCCACCGCCGGGCTCGAACCGCTCGGGTCGATGGGCACCGACACCCCGCTGGCCGCGCTGTCGCAACGGCCGCGGTTGCTGTTCGACTACTTCAGCGAGCTGTTCGCCCAGGTCACCAACCCGCCGCTGGACGCGATCCGCGAGGAGATGGTGACCTCGCTGGCCGGCACGATCGGGCCGGAGCAGAACCTGCTCGCGCCCGGTGCGGCCTCGTGCCGGCAGATCGTCATCCCCCGGCCGGTGATCGACAACGACGAGCTGGCCAAGATCTGGCACGTCAACGCCGACGGTGACCTGCCCGGCTTCGACTGCAAGCTCATCGACGCCCGCTTCCGCGTGCACGGCGGGGGAGAGGCGCTGGCCGGCGCGCTGGAACGGGTGCGGCGCGAGTGTTCCGAGGCCGTCAGCAACGGCGCCCGCATCCTGATCCTGTCCGACCGCGACTGCGACAGCGACCATGCGCCGATCCCGGCCCTGCTGGTCACCTCGGCCGTGCACCAGCACCTGATCCGCACCGGCCAGCGCACCCAGGTCGGGCTGGTCGTCGAGACCGGCGAGGCCCGCGAGGTGCACCACGTGGCCCTGCTGGTCGGCTACGGCGCGGCCGCGGTCAACCCGTACCTCGCGTTCGAGACCATCGACGACCTCGTGGCCACCGGCGCGATCACCGGGCTGGCCCCGGAGAAGGCGATCGCCAACTACGTCAAGGCGTTGTCCAAGGGCGTGCTCAAGGTGATGTCGAAGATGGGCATCTCGACGATCGGCGTCCTACACCGGGGCCCAGGTGTTCGAGGCCTTCGGGCTGGCCCAGCCGCTGGTGGCCGAGTACTTCGGCGGCACCCCGTCGCGGCTGGGCGGGGTCGGCCTCGAGGTGCTGGCCGAGGAGTGCGCGGTCCGGCACGCCAGCGCCTACCCGCTGGTGCCCACCGCGCTGGCCCACCGCCGCCTCGACGTGGGCGGCGAGTACCTGTGGCGCCGCGAGGGCGAGGTGCACCTCTTCAACCCCGAGACGGTGTTCCTGCTCCAGCACGCCACCCGGCAGCGCCGTTACGAGCTGTTCGGCGAGTACACCGAGAAGATCGAGGCCATCAACCGGGCCGGCGGCACCCTGCGCGGGCTGTTCGAGTTCCGTTCCGGCCGCGCCCCGGTGCCGATCGACGAGGTCGAGCCGGCCTCGGCCATCATGACCCGCTTCGCCACCGGCGCGATGTCCTACGGCTCGATCTCGGCCGAGGCCCACGAGACCCTGGCCATCGCCATGAACCGCATCGGCGGGCGGTCCAACTGCGGCGAGGGCGGCGAGGACGCGCACCGGTTCACCCCCGACGAGAACGGTGACCTGCGCCGTTCGGCCGTCAAGCAGGTGGCCTCCGGCCGCTTCGGCGTCACCAGCCACTACCTCGTCAACGCCGACGACATCCAGATCAAGGTGGCCCAGGGGGCCAAGCCGGGCGAGGGCGGCCAGCTGGCGGGGTACAAGGTCTACCCCTGGATCGCGCGCACCCGGAACTCCACGCCCGGTGTCGGGCTGATCTCGCCGCCGCCGCACCACGACATCTACTCCATCGAGGATCTCGCCCAGCTCATCCACGACCTGAAGAACGCCAACTCGCAGGCCCGGGTGCACGTCAAGCTGGTGGCCGAGTCCGGTGTCGGCACGGTGGCCGCCGGGGTGTCGAAGGCCCACGCCGACGTCGTCCTCATCTCCGGGCACGACGGCGGCACCGGCGCGGCCCCGCTCACCTCGCTCAAGCACGCCGGCCTGCCGTGGGAGCTCGGGCTGGCCGAGACCCAGCAGACGCTGCTGCTCAACGGCCTGCGCGACCGCATCACCGTGCAGGTCGACGGGGCCATGAAGACCGGGCGCGACGTCGTCGTGGCCGCCCTGCTCGGGGCCGAGGAGTACGGCTTCGCCACCGCGCCACTGATCGTGTCCGGTTGCGTGATGATGCGGGTCTGCCACCTCGACACCTGTCCCGTGGGCGTCGCCACCCAGAACCCGGTCCTGCGCGAGCGCTACACCGGCACACCCGAGTTCGTGGTGACGTTCTTCGAGTACATCGCGGCCCAGGTGCGCGAGATCCTGGCCGATCTGGGTTTCCGCTCGCTGCAGGAGGCGATCGGGCACGTCGAGGCGCTCGACACCAGCGCCGCCCTCGAGCACTGGAAGGCCGACGGCCTCGACCTGTCGCCGCTGCTGGCCGTGCCCGAGAAGCCGTACGGCGACGCCCTGGTGAAGACCCGCGAGCAGGACCACGGCCTGGACGCGGCGCTGGACAACACCTTGGTGCAGCTGTGCGAGGGTGCGCTGCTCGACGGGGCGGCGGTGACGCTCGAACTGCCGGTGCGCAACGTCAACCGCACCGTCGGCACCATGCTGGGCTCGCTCGTCACCCGCCGCTACGGCGCCGACGGCCTGCCACCGGGGACGATCGACGTGACCTTCCGTGGTTCGGCCGGCCAGTCGTTCGGCGCGTTCGTGCCGCGGGGCATCACCCTGCGCCTGATCGGCGACGCCAACGACTACGTCGGCAAGGGGCTGTCCGGCGGGGTGATCTGCGTGCGCACCGACGAGGCCGCCGGGTTCGTGGCCGAGCACAACGTCATCGGCGGCAACGTGATCGGCTACGGCGCGACCAGCGGCGAGATCTACCTGCGTGGCGTGGTCGGCGAGCGGTTCGGGGTGCGCAACTCCGGGGCGACGATCGTGGCCGAGGGCGTGGGCGACCACGCGCTGGAGTACATGACCGGCGGCATCGCAGTCATCCTCGGGCCGACCGGCCGCAACGTGGGCGCGGGCATGTCCGGCGGCCAGGGCTATGTCCTGGACCTCGACCCCGACCTGGTCAACGGCGAGCTGGTCGACGTCGAGGTGGTCTCGGCCGAAGACGCCGCCGTCGTGCGCGACATCGTCGCCCGCCACGCCGACTACACCGACTCGGCCGTGGCCCGCGAACTGCTGCACGACTGGCCCGCGGCCCGTTCCCGGTTGCGGGCCGTCATCCCGCGCGATTACCGGCGGATGCTCGAGGCCACGCGCCGGGCCCGGGCGGCCGGCGAGGACGTCGACGCCGCGGTCATGGCCGCGGCTCGCGTCTGATTTGTCCGCCCACGATCCGAGCTGGCCGTGCGGCGGGGGTGCTCCCGTGTCAGGTGACTCACCAGTAGCCCATACGCTGAGCCCGTGACGCGACGCGCGAAGATTGTCTGCACGCTGGGCCCTGCGACCGACAGCCCCGAACGCTGCCGCGCGCTGGTCGAGGCCGGCATGGACGTCGCCCGGCTGAACTTCAGTCACGGCGAGCACTCCGAACACGGCCGGCGCTTCCACGAGGTGCGCCAGGCCGCGACCGCGGCCGGGCGCAACGTGGCCGTGCTGGCCGACCTGCAGGGTCCCAAGATCCGCCTCGGCCGCTTCAGCGAGGGCCCGGTCGAATGGCTCACCGGTGAGCGGGTCCGGATCACGGTCGAGGACGTCGAGGGCGACCACGACCGGGTCTCGACCACCTACAAGCAACTGGCCGACGACGTGCGCCCCGGCGACAAGCTGCTCGTCGACGACGGCAACGTCGCGCTGGTCGCGGTCGAGGTCGAGAACGGCACCGACGTGGTCTGCGACGTCACCGAGGGCGGCAAGGTCAGCAACAACAAGGGCCTGTCGCTGCCCGGAGTCGCGGTCAGCGTCCCGGCCATGTCCGAGAAGGACGCGGCCGATCTGGAGTTCGCGTTGCGCCTCGGCGTCGACTTCGTGGCCCTGTCGTTCGTGCGCAGCGCCGACGACGTCAAGCTCGTGCACCGGGTGATGGACGAGGTCGGCATCCGCCGCCCGGTGATCGCCAAGGTCGAGAAGCCCGAGGCCGTCGACCGCATCGAGGAGATCGCGCTCGCCTTCGACGGGGTCATGGTCGCGCGGGGCGACCTGGGCGTCGAGATGCCGCTGGAGCAGGTGCCGGTGGTGCAGAAGCGGGCCGTCCAGATCTGCCGCAACAACGCCAAGCCGGTCATCGTGGCCACCCAGATGCTCGAGTCGATGATCACCCACTCGCGGCCGACCCGGGCCGAGGCCTCCGATGTCGCCAACGCCGTCATCGACGGCGCCGACGCGGTGATGCTGTCGGGCGAGACGAGCGTCGGGATGTACCCGGTGCAGGCCGTGGCCACGATGAGCCGCATCATCACCTCGGTCGAGAACTCGGGCATCCAGGTGTCCGGGCTGCACCACAACCCGCGCACCTCCGGCGGGGCCATCGTCAAGGCGGCCAAGGACATCGGCGACGCGCTCGGAGCAGTCGCCCTGGTGGCCTTCACCCAGACCGGCGACACCGCCCGGCGGCTGTCGCGGCTGCAGCCCACCCAGCGGCTGCTGGTCTTCACCCCGGTCGAGCAGGTGCAGCGCCAGATGGCCCTGCTGTGGGGGGCCGAAGCCCATCTGATCTGGACGGTCAAGACCACCGACGAGATGGTGCGCCTGGTCGACTCGGCCCTGCTCAACCGGGGCGTGTGCCGCCCGCACGACCTGGTCATCGTGGTCGCCGGCACGCCGCCGACCACGCCCGGGGCCACCAACACCATCCGCGTCCACCGCATCGGCGACGTCCTGCGCCATGACAACTGAGTTGCCCCGGCGCCTCTCGCGGCACAGCGGCAACGACGCCGAGGACCTCGGCACCGACTACGAATCCGTGACCGGCGACGACCTCGGCCAGTCGGTCGTCGACGGGCTGGTGCGCCTGCTCGACCTGGAGAAGATCGAGGAGGACATCTTCCGGGGCGTCAGCCCTAAAGCGCGCTGGCAGCGGGTGTTCGGCGGCCAGGTCGCGGGCCAGGCCCTGGTCGCCGCCGGGCGCACCGTGCCGAGCGAGCGGCACGTGCACTCGCTGCACTCGTACTTCATCCGGCCCGGCGACCCGGCCGTGCCCATCATCTACGAGGTCGACCGGGTGCGCGACGGCCGTTCGTTCAGCACGCGGCGCGTGGTGGCCGTGCAGCACGGCAAGGCCATCTTCTCGTTGTCGGCGTCCTTCCAGCTCGACCAGCCCGGCATCGACCACCAGTCCGAGATGCCCGCCGCGCCGCCGCCGGAGTCGCTGCCGACGCTGGAGGAGCGCTACGCGGACTCGCCCGACGCCGCCGCCTTCTTCAAGATGCTGCCCCGGCCGATCGACCTGCGCTACGTCGACGACCCGCCCTGGCAGCAGCACGCCAACGGCCCGCGCACCGGGCTGACCCGGGTGTGGATGCGGGCCAACGGCCGGCTGCCCGACGACTCGCTCACGCACGTGTGCGTGCTGACCTTCGCCTCGGACATGACCCTGCTCGACTCGGTGCTGGTGCGACACGGGCTGGCCCCCGGCATCGATCCGATCGCGATGGCCTCGCTCGATCACGCCATGTGGTTCGAGCGGCCGTTCCGCGCCGACGAGTGGCTGCTGTACGCCTCGAAGTCGCCGTCGGCATCGGGCAGCCGGGGCCTGGCCACCGGCCGGTTCTTCGCCCAGGACGGCCGGCAGGTGGCCAGCGTGGTCCAGGAAGGCATGATCCGCGTCGGCGACTCAGCCTGACAAAGCTGCCCAGGCGGCTGCTACGTGGCGGCGCTCGGTGAGCACCGACCCGATGGCCATCCGCAGCGCGACCCGGCCGTTGACGAGGGTGTGGGTCAGGTACAGCTCGCCCGAGGCGTTGACCCGCTCCATCAGCGTCCGGGTCGCGTCGTCACCGGCCCGCAGCCGGAACGTGACCAGCGCCAGCGGGTGCGGTGCGACCAGTTCGAAGCGCTCGTCCGCGGCCACCCACGACGCGAACTCCTGGGCGAGGGCGACGTGGCCGCGCACGTGCGTCCGCAGTCCCTCGGCGCCGTACCACCGGATGACGGCCCAGAGTTTCAGCGCCCGGAAGCGCCGGCCCAGCGGCACCTGCCAGTCGCGGTAGTCGATGACCGCCCCGGACTCGGTGGCGCTGTTGCGCAGGTACTCCGGCAGGATGGACAGCGCGCCGATGAGTGCGGTGCGGTCGGCCACCCAGAACCCGGTGCAGTCGAAGTTCGTGAGCAGCCACTTGTGCGGGTTGGTGCAGTAGGAGTCGGCCGCCTCGAGGCCGGCGTTGAGCCAGCGCAGCTCCGGCGCGACCGTGGCCACGCCGGCCCAGGCCGCGTCGACGTGCAGCCAGGCGCCGTGCTCGTGGGCGATCGCGGCCAGGTCAGCCACGGGGTCGATCGCGCCGGTGCCGGTGGCCCCGACCGACGCGACCACGAGCGCCGGAACGACACCGTGGGCCACGTCGCGGCCGACGAGCTCGCGCAGGTGCTCGGGCCGGGCGGCCAGAGTGGCCGGGTCGACGTCGAGCTTGCGCAGCGCGTCGGCGCCGAGCCCGGCGATCCGGCACGCCTTCTCGACCGACGAGTGGGTCTGCCCGGAGGTGTAGACGGCATAGCGGGCGCCACCGACGCCGGCCCGCTCGGTCGCGCCCCCGCTGGCCCGGTGCAGCGCGGCCAGCACCGCGACGAGCGCGGCGTCGGACGCGGAGTGCTGGATGACGCCGCCGCCCGGGCCGCCGGAGCGGAACCGGTCGGGCAGGCCCAGCAGCGTCGCCAGCCAGTCCAGGACGTGCGTCTCGAGCTCGGTCGCTGCCGGCGACGTGGCCCAGAGCATGCCCTGCACGCCCAGGCCCGAGGCCAGCAGGTCGCCGAGGATGGCCGGACCACTCGCGTTCGCCGGGAAGTAGGCGAAGAACGACGGATGCTGCCAGTGCGTGATGCCCGGCAGCAGCACCCGGTCGAGGTCGGCCAGGACCTCGGCGAACGGCTCGCCGCGCTCGGGCGGCTCGGCCGGCAGGGCGGCGCGGATCTCGCCCGGCGCGACCTGGGCCAGCACCGGCAGCGACTCGACCCGCGCGTGGTAATCGGCGATCCAGTCGATGACCGCGTGTCCATAGGTGCGGAATTCGTCCGGCGACATGTGCAGTGTCTCGCCCGAACCAGCGCTCATTCCCGTCAACCTACCGACGCGATCGTCGTGCGGTGCCCCCGGTGGGATTCGAACCCACATGCCTTTCGGCAATGGTGTTTGAGACCATCATGTATGCCAGTTCCATCACAGGGGCGGCTGCGCCATGCGGCACTGCGAGCATGGTAGCGGCGCTAGGCTGTGGGCTCGGCGCATGTGATCGGCAACGACCTGAGAGGGAAGCACCGTGGCTGCCGCCTCAGCGAATCCCGCAACGCCACCGGCGCCCACCCGGGTCATCCGGGTCGTCATCGCCGAGGACGAAGCGCTGATCCGCCTCGACCTTCGCGAGATGCTGCTCGAAGAGGGCTTCGACGTGGTCGGCGAGGCTGCCGACGGTGAGCAGGCCGTCGCGCTGGCCACCGAGCTGCGGCCCGACCTGGTCATCTGCGACATCAAGATGCCCAAGATGGACGGAATCGCCGCAGCCGCCCAGATTGCCGGCACCCGGCTGGCCCCGGTCGTCATGCTCACCGCCTTCAGCCAGCGCGACCTCATCGAGAAGGCCCGCGACGCCGGCGCCATGGCCTACCTGGTCAAGCCGTTCCAGAAGCGCGACCTGCTGCCGGCCATCGAGATGGCCACGTCGCGCTTCGCCGAGATCAAGGCCCTGGAGGCTGAGGTCACCGGTCTGCGCGAGCGGCTCGAGGCCCGAAAACTTATCGAGCGGGCCAAAGGTTCGCTGATGTCGGCGCACGGGATGAGCGAGCCGGAGGCCTTCCGGTGGATCCAGCGCGCGGCCATGGACAACCGCACCTCGATGCGGGCCGTCGCCGACCTGGTGCTCAGCGGCGAGGCGGTAACCGAGCCGTAACGGTCCCGCCGGGCAGATCCGACGAAAGTACCGACAGCGTCCTCCGACTGGTTGAGATTTGGTCACGACCGAAACTCTTGCGGCCCCGGGTGTGCCATGGAGGGACGGCGTGCACTATCGTCCGGCGAACGGTGGGCGTCCAACTGCGCCCTACTAGGCCCTCATAGGAGGCAATTTCAGTGCGAAATCGTACGTTTACCACGGTGGCCGTGGTCATCACGGTCAGTGCCGTGGCTTTGGCCGGCTGCTCGAGTAGCAAGAAGAAGAGTGGCGGCGGTCTGGGCGGAGGCGGCGGCAGCAGCAGCGGGACCGCGACCCAGACCTATAAGGTCGGCTTCATCGGCGCGTTGTCAGGTCCGAACGCCCAGCTGGGCATCAACGAGCGCAACGGCGCCACGCTGGCGGTCAACCAGGCCAACAGCTCCGGAAAGTACAAGTTCAAGATCGCCCTGGACGCCCAGGACAGCGAGGGTGACCCGGCCAAGGCTCCGGCCGCGGCTACCACCCTGATCTCCGACCCGCAGGTCATCGCGACCGTGGGCCCCGCCTTCTCCGGCGAGAGCAAGGCCGTCGACCCGAGCTTCTGCTCGGCCTCGCCGCCCATGCCGATCGTCACTGCGTCGGCAAGCAACGCCGCGCTGCAGACTCTGGGCAACAAGTGCTGGCACCGCATCATCCCCAACGACAACGTCGAGGGTTCGCAGGGTGCTGACTGGCTCGCGCGCACCGGGGCCAAGAAGGTGTTCGTGCTGAGCGACCTCAGCACCTACGGCGCGGGCGTGGCCGGCACGATGGCGGCCGAGTTGCGGACCAAGCACGTCACGGTCGTCACCGGCGGTGTCGACGGCACGACCACGAAGAACTACAACCCGATCGCGCAGACCATCACGGCTTCGGGTGCCGACGCGCTGTTCTACGGCGGGTACGACGCCCAGGCGGCGTTGCTGGCCAAGTCACTGGTGGCGGCAGGCTTCCACGGCCGCACGGTGACCGGTAACGGCGGCAAGTCGTCGGTGTTCACCACCGGCGCCGGCAAGGCCGGCGATGGCTGGTACTTCACCTGCGGCTGCCAGGACGCGACCACCGCGCCCTCGGCCAAGGCGTTCGCCACGGCGTACCAGGCGGCGTTCAAGACCGCGCCGTCGACGTACTCGCCCGAGGCCTACGACGCCACCAACCTGCTGATCGACGCGATCAGCAAGGCCTCGGCCAGCGGCCCGGCCACTCGCACGAGCGTGATGACCGCGCTCAACGCGGAGGATTTCCAGGGCATCACCACGCAGATCAAGTTCCAGGCGAACGGCGAACTGCAGTCCACCTCGCTGATCGTCAACCTGTTCCAGCAGAAGAACGGAGCGATCACCGGTCTGGGCAACATCAAGCAGATCAACTGACAACCGACTGGCGATAGCTAGCTAGGTGTCAGTGGGACGGGGGCGAATCGGAATGGTCCGGTTCGCCCCCTCTCCCGTCAGGTCAACCCGGGCGCTCGCGCTTGCACGCCGCCCACCGACGTCGCCAGGAGCGCAGGCGTGAGCCACTCTGAAGACTGGTTCCATCAGCTTCCCCAGAACATCGTCATCGGCCTCGAGCAGGGCTCGATGTACTCGCTCATCGCCTTGGGCTACACCCTGGTCTACGGCGTTCTGCAACTGATCAACTTCGCCCACAGCGAGGTGTTCATGACCGGCGGCTTCGGCAGTTACCTGGTCGTGAACGGGATCGTCGGCAAGCGACATATGACCGGCGTCATGGTGCCGGTGACCGTGCTGGCCGGCGTGCTCAGCGGTGCCCTCTGCGGCGCGGGCATGGCCTGGCTGCTGGAGAAGGTGGCCTACAAGACCCTGCGCCGCAGCGGGGCACCCAAACTGGCCTTCCTCATCAGTGCCATCGGGGCGTCGCTGTTCCTGTCGAACCTGGCCGGCAAGCTGTTCAATCGATTACCCAACAACGCCTTCCCGACGTACTTCAACGTCAACCACCGGGTGTTCACGATCGGCAGCGCCAAGGTGTCGCTGATCGAGGTGATCATCGTGGTCACCGCGGTGGTCATGATGGTGTTCCTGGACCGACTGGTGAACAAGACGAAACTGGGCCGGGGCATCCGGGCCGTGGCCGAGGACGCCCCCACGGCCGCCCTCATGGGCATCGACATCGACAAGACGATCTCGCGCACCTTCGTCATCGGCGGCGCGCTCGCCGGTGCGGCCGGGTTCATGTTCGGCACCGCCTTCGGCGTGGCCAACCTGATGGGGTTCACGCCCGGCGTCAAGGCCTTCGCCGCCGCCGTGCTCGGCGGCATCGGCAACATCCGCGGCGCCATGATCGGCGGCCTCGCTGCTCGGCCAGGCCGAGGTGCTGATCGCGGCCCTGCCCTTCATCGGGGCGAAGTGGAACGACGTGATCAGCTTCGTCGTGCTCGTCCTCATCCTCCTGGTCCGGCCCACCGGCATCCTCGGCGAGCGCCTGGGACGGGCGGCATGAGCGCCTCGACCCGCGCGCTCCTGCAGCGCCTGCTGGCCTGCCTGTTCGGCGGCTTCGTCCTGGCCCTCATGGTCGGCAACCAGGAAGGCACCCTCACCGACTTCGGCGTCTCCTTCCGCGATGCCGTCGCGGTGCCGCGCATCTTCGTGTTCCTGGCCGTCGGCCTGGTCATCTTCGTCCTGATCACCTTCTGGCCGCGCGTGGTGCCGTACCTCACCCGCCCGGGGATCGTGCCGCTCGGCGCCGGGCTGCTCATCGTCATCACCGCCCAGACCGTGATGAACTGGTACGACCCACTGGCCAGTTCGCGCGGCAGCGGCAAGTTCAACACCGTGCGCACGGTGGCCGACGCCACGCCCAGCCTGTCGTCGCTCACGGTCGCCTTCTTCGACTGGGTCGCCTGGGCCCTGTTCCTGGCTGCCCTGGTCGTCTGCGGCGCGGCCATCGTCAGCCGCGTGCGCGTGTTCGGGTACCTGACCGCGCTCATCGGGGTGGCCGGCGCGGTGCTGAGCTACCGCGCGCACAGCGACGTCGTCAACGTCGGCGGCGGTATCGACCACTCGCTCGGGGTCTACACCGACATCATCGGCTTCCTGGTGTTGGCCGCCGCCGGCATCGTGGCCGTCCACTCCCGCTCGGCGGTGGCCGACACCCGCGGGTCGTTCTGGGCCGTCATGAACTACCGGCCCGGCCTGCCGTTCGCGGTGGTCGGCCTGGTCATCGGGCTGCTGGCGCTGACCACCGACGGATGGTTCGCGCCCCTGGGCCTGAACGACACGTTCGCGCAGGCGCACCGCGACTTCGCCGGCTACGGCCTGTCGCAGCTGGCTTCGCAGTACCTGGCCTGGCTCGGCTGGGTTGCTGTTCGCCGCTTCGGCCGTGCTCAGCCTGGCCGCGGTGTACCTGCGCCACCGGCTGCTGGCCTGGATCGCCGCGGTGGTGTCCGCGGTCGGAATCGCGCTGACCTTCTTCACCCTCAAGTCGATGGCCGAGGTCGGCGCGCGCCAGGCCCCCCAGTACGGCACGAGCTGGAAGAACCTGGGCACGGGCGGCTTCATGACCTGCATCGCGCTCGCGTTGTTCCTGGCCGCCGCGGTGCCGGTGCTGTCGTCGCGCCGCACCGCCAAGGACGCGCCGGCCAAGGACGCGCCCGCCACCGGGAAACCCAAATTGCCGGTGAGCGCGATGGTCAGCCAGGTCGGCTCGTCCTCGGTCGGCAAGTCCGTGCTCGTGGTCGGGGTCGCGCTGGCGCTGTTCTACCCACCGACCCTGCCCGTCACCTGGCAGAACGTGCTCGTCGGCCAGATCGGCGTGTTCGTCCTGCTCGCGCTGGGTCTCAACGTCGTCGTCGGCTGGGCCGGCCTGCTCGACCTCGGCTACATCGCGTTCTACGAGATCGGCTCGTACACGACGGCCTACCTGGTCGGCGTGCTGCCGGTCAAGCCGCCGAGCTGGCTGCAGATGACGCCGCTGCTGACGATCCCGTTCGCCATCCTCGCCTGCCTGATCGCGGGCGTGCTGCTGGGCGCGCCGACACTGCGCCTGCGCGGTGACTACCTGGCCATCGTCACGCTCGGGTTCGGCGAGATCATCCAGATCGTCGCGGTCAACAACCCGGGCGGGTTCACCGGCGGCCCGCAAGGCCCGACGGTGCCCGCACCCGGTGCTGAAGATCGGCGGCTTCCACATCACCTGGGGTCAGGACAACCTGCCCTACTGGTACCTGCTGCTGATCATGCTGGTCGTGGTCATCGTGTTCTTCTACCGGCTCGAGGGTTCCCGGCTCGGGCGGGCCTGGGCCGCGATCCGCGAGGACGAGGTCGCCGCGCAGGCCAGCGGCGTCAACACCGCGCGGGTCAAGCTGCTGGCCTTCGCGATCGGCGCGTCGACGTCGGCGCTGGCCGGTTCGTTCTTCGCCACGCAGGTGGGCTACTTCGACCCCAGCCTGTTCACGCTGCAGGCCTCGATCCTGATCGTCGCCTACGTCGTGTTCGGCGGCATGGGCTCGCTGCAGGGAGCCATGGCCGGGGCGGCCATGCTCACCTGGCTGCCGCAGTTCCTGAAGGCCCAGGTCCCGCAGGACGACCGGCAGATGTGGATCGGGGCGATGGTGCTGGCGATGATGATCTTCCGGCCGGCCGGGCTGTTGCCGGCGAAGAGACGCAAGGCCGAACTCGAAGGGCTCGACGCTCCCGCGTCGTCCGAAGCCATGGCCGTGCCCCGAGCGGGGGCGGTGTGAGATGACCGCGGCCAGTGCCACCACGAACGACCTGGTCTTCGACGTCGACCACGTCACCCTGCGCTTCGGCGGTGTGGTCAGCCTCAACGACGTGTCGCTGCAGATGCATCGCGGCGAGATCCTGGCCGTCATCGGGCCGAACGGGGCCGGCAAGACGTCCCTGTTCAACTCGCTCACCGGCGTCTACACCCCGCAAGAGGGCCGGGTCACGCTCATCGGCCGCCCCGGGGCGCAACCGGTCAACGTCATCGGCAAGAAGACGCACGTCGTCAACCATCTCGGCGTGGCCCGCACGTTCCAGAACATCCGGCTGTTCCCGGCCCTGACCGCGCTCGAGAACGTCAAGGTCGGCATCGAGACCCGCCAGCACTCCGGGCCGGTGTCGGCCATGCTCGGTCTGCCGTGGCAGCGGCGCGAGGAGCGCGAGAGCACCCGGGCCGCGCTGGCCCTCCTGCACGATGTCGGGCTCGGCAACCGGCCCAACGAACTGGCCGGCTCACTGGCCTACGGCGAGCAGCGCCGACTCGAGATCGCCCGCGCGCTCGGCACCGACCCCGGCGTGCTCCTGCTCGACGAGCCCGCGGCCGGCACCAACCCGGCCGAGAAGCGCGACCTGGCCGAGTTGATCGCCCGCATCAACAGCGACCGCGGCATCAGCGTGCTGCTCATCGAGCACGACATGAAACTGGTCATGTCGATCGCGCATCGCATCATCGTGCTCAACTTCGGCGAGAAGATCGCCGAGGGCAGCCCGCACGACATCCAGCGCGATCCGGTCGTGGTCGCGGCCTATCTCGGCACGTCCGCCGAGGAGGCCCAGGACCAGGCCGTGCACGCGCCCGAACTGACCCTCATCGACACCGAGGGCGCGCTGCCGCAGGAGGAGAGCCCCGATGAGTGAACCAGGCCGGCACGGGCAGCACGCCGCCCCGAGCGACGCGCTGCTCGACGTCGTCGACATCGAGGTCAGGTACGGCGCCATCCGGGCCCTCAAGGGGATCTCGTTCCACGTCGGCGAGGGCGAGATCGTCGCGCTGCTCGGCGCCAACGGGGCCGGCAAGACGACGACCCAGAAGACCGTCTCGGGCATGCTGCGGCCCACCCTCGGCTCGATCGTCTTCGCCGGCAAGCGCATCGACGGCATCCCCGCGCACGAACTGATCCGGCTGGGCATCTGCCATGTGCCCGAGGGCCGGCACGTGTTCCCGCGGATGACCGTGCACGAGAACCTGGAGATGGGCGCCTTCCGGTTCAAGAAGATCGACCAGGGCGACCTGGACCGGGTCTTCGAGCTGTTCCCGCGGCTGAAGGAGCGCGAGAAGCAACTCGGCGGCACGCTGTCCGGTGGCGAGCAGCAGATGCTGGCCATCGGCCGGGCCCTGATGGGCAAGCCGCGACTGCTGCTGCTCGACGAACCGTCGATGGGTCTGGCCCCGTTGATCGTGTCCCAGATCTTCCAGATCCTGCGCGAGATCAACGACGCGGGCGTCACCGTCCTGCTCGTCGAACAGAACGCGGCCCAGGCTCTGACGCTGGCCGACCGCGGGTACGTGCTCGAGACCGGCGAGCTCGTGCTCGAAGGCACCGGCAGCGAACTGCTGGCCGACGAACGCATCCGGGCGGCCTATCTGGGCGAAGAGATCGCCGCATCTTAGTCAGGTTTGTGTTAACCGGCCAAGGCCTCATACAAGTACCTGCCATACCCTGGTACCGCGTGTAGCAGGATCGACCGGGCGGCCTATGGTTGCCCGAGCAGCCAGCACGTCCGGCCGACAACAGCCAAGCCTGGGAGTCAACCGCGGTGTCGCGAAGCAACGTGCGGGTGCGTCCTGCTGAACCGGCCGACATCCCGGCGCTGGTCACGCTCGCCCAATCGATCGACGTCACCGCGGGGACGTTCAGCGGGCGCCCGCTGGCCGACTCGTCGGCCGAGCACATCGGCACCCGGCTGGCCGACCTCATCGCCGAGCCGGCGCGCACCATGCTGGCCGCGGTCGACGAGTCCGGGCAGATCGTCGGCCTGCTGGTGGCCAAGCTCGACCAGATCGGCGCGATCGACCTCACCCCGGTGCTGCACATCAGCCACCTGCTGGTCACCCCGAAGCAGCGCCGCCGGGGGGTCGGGCGCATGCTGCTGACCGCGGCCGTGCACCTGGCCGACGAGCGCGGCATGGACCACATCGTCGCCACCGCGGGCTCGGGCTCGCGAGAGGGCAACCGCTATCTGGCCCGGCTCGGGTTCGCCCCGCTGGTCGTGCACCGCGTCGCCGCCACCGGCGTGCTGCGCCGCTCGCTGGGCATGGCCGACGGCCCCGAGCGGATGGCGGTCCTGCGGCGGGCCCGGATGGGCCGGGCAAATCGGGCAGCCCACCACGGCCGTTCGGTGCGCCGCGGGGCCTGAGCCCATCCCGACCGCGGCGCCCGATGTCGGTCGGTGCGCCTAAACTCAGGGCCCGTGACGGCCACCCAGACGCAGACCGCGAAGCTCCTGCTCATCGACGGGCATTCGGTGGCCTATCGGGCTTTCTACGCCCTGCCGGTCGAGAACTTCTCCACCACCACCGGGCAGCCCACCAATGCCGTGTTCGGGTTCACCTCGATGCTCATCAACGTGCTGCGCGACGAAGCGCCCACCCATCTGGCCGTGGCCTTCGACGTCTCGCGCAAGACGTTCCGCAGCGACCTCTACGCCGAGTACAAGGCCGGCCGCCAAGAGACGCCGTCGGACTTCCGCGGCCAGGTGACGCTGATCCGCGAGGTGCTCGACGCGCTGCGCATCCCCACCGTGATGGTCGAGGGCTACGAGGCCGACGACGTCATCGCCACGCTGACCACGCAGGCCACCGCGGCCGGCATGCAGGTGCTCATCTGCACCGGCGACCGCGACGCGCTGCAGCTGGTCAGCGACGACGTCACCGTGCTGTACCCGGTCCGGGGCGTCAGCGAGATGACCCGGTTCACCCCGGAGCAGATGGCGGCGAAGTACGGCCTGACGCCGCAGCAGTACCCCGACTACGCCGCCCTGCGCGGCGACCCGAGCGACAACCTGCCCGGCATCCCGGGCGTGGGGGAGAAGACCGCGGCGAAGTGGGTCCGCGAGTTCGGCTCGTTCGACGCTCTCGTCGCCGGCGTCGACAAGGTCGACGGCAAGGTCGGCGACGCGCTGCGCGAGAACCTGGCCAGCGTCATCCGCAACCGCCGGCTGACCGAACTCGTGCGCGACGGTCGCCGCTCGACGTCGCCGTCGACGAACTCGCACGCGAGCAGTGGGACCGCGACGAGGTGCACGCGCTGTTCGACGACCTGCAGTTCCGGGTGCTGCGCGAGCGGCTGTTCGCGACGGTCGAGGCGGCCGAGCCCGAGGCCGACGAGGGCTTCGACGTCACGGCCACCCGCCTCGGTGTCGACGAGGTCGAGCAGTGGCTGGACCGAGCACGCGCGCGACGGGCGACCGGGTCGGGCTGGCCTTCCGCGGGCAGTGGGGCCGCGGCACCGGGGCGCTGACCGGGATCGCGCTCGCGGCCGGCGACGACGCAGCCGCGTTCATCGACCCCGAGGTGCTGAGCCCGGCCGACGACGCCGCCCTCGCGGCCTGGCTGGCCGATCCCGAGGTGCCCAAGGCCGCGCACGACGTCAAGGGCCCGCTGCTGGCGCTGCGCGAGCACGGCTGGACGCTCGCCGGCGTCACCAGCGACACCCAGCTGGCCGGCTACCTGCTGCGCCCCGACCAGCGCACCTTCGACCTGGCCGACCTGGCCCTGCGCTACCTGCACCGCGAGCTGCGCAACAACGTCGAGGAGTCCGGGCAGCTCACCCTGGACGGCGGCGTCGACGAATCGGACGACGCTATAGCTGAGGTCGAGACTGTCCGGGCCAGTGCGGTGCGCGATCTGGCCGACCGTGTTCGACACCGAGCTGGAGGCCGGGGGCGCGGCACAGCTGCTGGCCGACATGGAGCTGCCGCTGACCTACGTGCTGGCCGACATGGAGGCGGTCGGCATCGCCACCGACACCGACGCGCTGCTCGACCTGCAGGCCGAACTCGGCGCGCACGTGAAGGCGGTCGAGCAGGACGCCCACACGCGTGGTCGGCCGCGCGTTCAACCTGGGCTCGCCCAAGCAGCTGCAAGAGATCCTGTTCGACGAGTTCGGGCTGCCGAAGACCAAGCGGATCAAGACCGGCTACACCACCGACGCCGACTCGCTGGCCGACCTCTACGTCAAGACCGAGCACCCGGTGCTCGAGCTGCTGCTGCGCCACCGCGAGGTCGCCCGGCTCAAGTCCGTGGTCGACGGGTTGCTGCCGCTGATCGACGACCAGGGCCGCATCCACACCACGTTCAACCAGACCATCGCCGCCACCGGCCGGCTGTCGTCCACCGACCCGAACCTGCAGAACATCCCGGTGCGCACGGCCGAGGGCCGGCGCATCCGCGAGGCGTTCACCGTCGGCGCCGGCTTCGAACTGCTGATGACGGCCGACTACAGCCAGATCGAGATGCGGATCATGGCCCACCTGTCCCACGACGCCGGGCTGATCGAGGCGTTCACGACCGGCGAGGACCTGCACACGTTCGTGGCCTCGCGGGCCTTCGACCTGCCGCCGGAACAGATCGACAGCGAGCTGCGCCGCCGGGTCAAGGCGATGTCCTACGGCCTGGCCTACGGGCTGTCCGCGTTCGGGCTGGCCCGCAGCTCAAGATCACCCCGGACGAGGCGCGGGTGCAGATGGAGGCGTACTTCACCCGCTTCGGCGGGGTGCGTGACTACCTGCACTCGGTCGTCGAGGAGGCCCGCCAGACCGGCTACACCGAGACGATCATGGGCCGGCGCCGCTACCTCGACAAGCTCAACAGCGACAACCGCAACCTGCGCGAGATGGCCGAGCGGGCCGCGCTCAACGCGCCGATCCAGGGCAGCGCCGCCGACATCATCAAGGTGGCCATGCTCGGCGTGCACCGCGGGCTGGCCGAGGCCGGGCTGCGGTCGCGGCTGCTGCTGCAGGTGCACGACGAACTCGTCCTCGAGATCGCCACGGGGGAGCGGGACGCGGTCGAGGCGCTGGTGCGCGACGAGATGGGCAGCGCCTACCAGCTCGACGTCCCGCTCGACGTGTCCGTCGGGGTCGGGCGCACCTGGCACGAGGCCGCGCACTGACCCACCAGCGCCGCGCCGCTCACCTGGCGGCCGGCAGCTCGCAGACGTAGATGGCGGTGCCGGGCAGGATCGCGCCGCGCAGCGGTGACCACTGGCCCCATTCCTCGGCGTGCCCGGCCGGCCACTCGGGCTCGACGATGTCCAGCAGCCGGAACCCGGCCGCGGCGAGCTCGCGCACCCGGTCACCGAGCGTGCGGTGGTGCTCGACGTAGGTGGCCGTGCCGTCCTCGGCGTACTCGACGTAGGGGGTGCGGTCCCAGTACGGCATCGTCGCGGTCAGCCCGTCCGGGCCCGGGTCGTCCGGGAACGACCAGCGCAGCGGATGGGTGGTGGCGAAGACCCAGCGGCCGCCGGGCCGCAGCACCCGGGCGACCTCGCGCATCACCCGGGCCGAGTCGGCGACGAACGGCACGGCGCCGAACGCGGTGAACGCGATGTCGAACGCTGCGGACGCGAACGGCAGGTGCTGGGCGTCGGCCTGGACCAGCGGCACGTCGATGCCGGTCTCGGCCGCGCCGGCGCGGGCGTGGGCGCAGCATCCCGGCCGAGAGGTCGGCCGCGACCGATCGCGCGCCGGCGGCGGCCAGCCAGCGCGAGCACATGGCCGCGCCGCAGCCGACCTCGAGCACCAGCTTGCCGGTGACGTCGCCGAGCAGGTGGGCGTCGGCCTCGCGCAGCCGCTCGGGGGACCAGACGAAGTCGGCCACGCCGAGGAAGGCGCCGTGGGCGGCGTGGTAGCTGTCGGCGTCGCCGTCCCACCAGCGGCGGTTGGCCCGGGCCGTGGCGGCGGCGTCCTCGTCGCGGCGGGTGACGCCCACGGCCCGCGGGTTCTGGCTCACAATCCGATCCTGCCAGCCGCCCGCCCACCTTCTCTGACCGCCTTTGACCCCGCCAGCGCCGTGAATCCACCTCCGCAGTGACGCTGGCGGGGTCAAAGCCGGGCTGGAGCGCGGCGGGAGCGGCCGCACGCCGGGGCGCGAAATTCGCCGTAATACTTGGTCTGGAGTAGGCTGGAAGCCGCGGAACAGGTCTGTGGCCTCGACATGGAGTAGGCCGCTCGTCGGTTAACCATCGATTCGGCGATTGGGCATGTCCGCGTCCACGTCTAGAAACTGTCAGGATTCACCTACTCAATGACCTCTACCGCCGAAGCGCCCGCCCCGACCACACCGCAAGTTGCGATCAACGACATCGGCTCCGCCGATGACTTCCTCGCCGCCATCGATCTCACGATCAAGTACTTCAACGATGGCGACATCGTCGAGGGGACGATCGTCAAGGTCGACCGCGACGAGGTCCTGCTCGACATCGGCTACAAGACCGAGGGCGTCATCCCCTCGCGCGAGCTGTCCATCAAGCACGACGTCGACCCGAACGAGGTCGTCAGCGTCGGTGATGACATCGAGGCCCTGGTCCTCCAGAAGGAGGACAAGGAAGGCCGGCTGATCCTGTCCAAGAAGCGCGCCCAGTACGAGCGCGCCTGGGGCACGATCGAGCAGAAGAAGGACAACGACGAGGTCGTCGAGGGCACCGTCATCGAGGTCGTCAAGGGTGGCCTGATCATCGACATCGGCCTGCGCGGCTTCCTGCCCGCGTCGCTGGTCGAGATGCGCCGCGTGCGCGACCTGCAGCCCTACGTCGGCAAGACGCTCGAGGCCAAGATCATCGAGCTGGACAAGAACCGCAACAACGTGGTGCTCTCGCGCCGCGCGTGGCTGGAGCAGACCCAGTCCGAGGTCCGCAGTGACTTCCTCAACAAGCTGGCCAAGGGCCAGGTCCGCACCGGCGTCGTCTCCTCGATCGTCAACTTCGGTGCGTTCGTCGACCTCGGCGGCGTCGACGGTCTCGTGCACGTCTCCGAGCTGTCCTGGAAGCACATCGACCACCCGAGCGAGGTCGTCGAGGTCGGCCAGGAGGTCACGGTCGAGGTGCTCGACATCGACCTGGACCGCGAGCGGGTCTCGCTGTCGCTCAAGGCGACCCAGGAAGACCCGTGGCGCCAGTTCGCCCGCACCCACCAGATCGGCCAGGTCGTGCCGGGCAAGGTCACCAAGCTCGTCCCGTTCGGCGCGTTCGTGCGCGTCCAGGACGGCATCGAGGGTCTGGTGCACATCTCGGAGCTGGCCGAGCGCCACGTCGAGATCCCCGAGCAGGTCGTGCAGGTCGGCGACGAGCTGCTGGTCAAGGTCATCGACATCGACCTGGAGCGCCGGCGCATCTCGCTGTCGCTCAAGCAGGCGAATGAAGGGGTGCTCGGCGACGAGTCGTTCGACCCGGCCCAGTACGGCATGGAAGCCCAGTACGACGACAAGGGCAACTACATCTACCCGGAGGGCTTCGACCCCGAGACCCAGGAATGGCTCCAGGGCTACGACGCCCAGCGCGAGGCGTGGGAGAAGCGTTACGCCGCCGCCCGCGAGCGGTTCGAGGCGCACCGCAAGCAGCAGGAGGACGCCCAGAAGGCCGACGCCGATGCTGCCTCCGAGTCGGGTGAGGCCAGCTCGTACACCTCGGCCGAGCCCGAGTCGAACGGCACGCTCGCCTCGGACGAGGCCCTCGCGGCCCTGCGCGAGAAGCTCGCCGGCCGCTAACCACACCGCAGTTCGCGCGAGGCCCGGAGGCAACCGCCTCCGGGCCTCGCTGCGTCGGTACTGTCCGCAGTGTGAAAGTGGGGCTGACCGGCGGAGTCGGATCGGGCAAGAGCACGGTGTCGGCGCTGCTGGCCGAGCACGGCGCGGTGATCATCGACGCTGACCCGATCGCTCGCGAGGTGGTCGAGGCGGGCACGCCCGGCTACGACGCCGTGGTGGCCCGTTTCGGGTCGGACGTCGTGGCCGCCGACGGCAGCCTCGACCGGCCGGCCCTCGCCGCTGTGGTCTTCGCCGACGACGACGCCCGGCGCGACCTGAACGCCATCGTCCATCCGCTCGTGGGCCGGCGCTCGGCCGAGGTGCTGGCCGAGATTCCCGACGACGCGATCGTCGTGTACGACGTGCCGCTGCTGGTCGAGGGCGGCCTGGCCGCCGGCTACGACGACGTCGTGGTGGTCGAAGCCGACGAGGCGACGCGGCTGGCCCGGCTGGCCGAGCGGGGGATGGCCGAGGCCGACGCGCGGGCCCGGATGGCGGCCCAGGCCACCGACGAGCAGCGCCGGGCTGTGGCCACCGAACTGCTCGACAACAACGGCTCCCGCGAGGCGCTGGCCGCCCAGGTCGGCGCCCTGTGGCAGCGGCTGGAGGCCCGCCGGGCCGCGGCCGCGAGCGGCGGCCGCTGACGGCGGTCGGTTTGGAGTGCCCCCGCGCCGTCCGATAGAGTCACTGACCGGCAGACGGCACGGATTGCGGGCCGTCGGTAACGCGGACGTAGCGCAGCTGGTAGCGCATCACCTTGCCAAGGTGAGGGTCGCGGGTTCGAATCCCGTCGTCCGCTCGAGGCACCGCCTGTGCCGCCCGGCGTCGCAGGCGCGCTGGGTGATCAGGGTTTGCCGGACTCCGGCGGCGTGGCCGAGTGGCTTAGGCAAGGGCCTGCAAAGCCCTGTACGCGGGTTCGATTCCCGCCGCCGCCTCGCGTTTCACAATCACCGCACCGCGGTGTACATAAGGGCGATTAGCTCAGTGGGAGAGCACTACCTTGACACGGTAGGGGTCACTGGTTCAATCCCAGTATCGCCCACCACGCCGTAGAGGCCCGGAGTCCGGGGCCGCTACGCGCTTCTGGACCGGCTGAGGAACCGCCGTCGTCCGCCCGCACGCCGTCAGCCACGACCTCGTCATGTCCACCTCGATCCGTGACCGTGGTGCGGGCTGCTCAGCCGTCCGGTGCCGGCGTCGAGGACCACAGCTCGCCGCCGTCGATCGCGGTGAGCACGAGGCGGCCATCGTCGCCGAGGGTCACGTGGTCGACCGGCTGGCCCTGCGTGCCGGTGCTCCACAGCGCGCGGCCGGTCGCACCGAACACAACCAGATTCCCGGTCGGCTGCAACACCAGCCTGTTGTGCAGGTCCGGCAGATCGCACCGCGTTCGGGTGGACCACAGCGGCGTCTGGCCATCGGCCGCCCGGACCACCACGTCCCCGTCCGGCTGGTTGGCCATGATGTACCGGCCGCTGGGCGAGGACAGAATCGTGCCCGGCCGCAACGTGTCCCCGACCTGCAACTCGGTTACCCGCCGCTGCGTCTCAGCAGGTTCCGGCGACGACACATCCCCGCCGACTGGCTTGGGCAGGATTGCGACGCGGGCGCGGCCAGTGACGTCAGCGACCGTCGGGCGGATCTTCGCCACCCGGCAGAGCAGCTCCAGGTCTTCGAGAAAGTGGGACTCGTCGGCGTCGAAGGCCTCGGCATCGTCGATACCCATCTCGGCCAGGGCCTCGGTGAGCACGAATGGATCGGCGCCCCAGGCGAGACTCGGGCAGTTGTCGTCGAAGGTCGCCAGGGTCTCGCCGTCTCGGCTGACACAGAATGTCGTGTCGGCATTGATGCTGCGGAACGACGACACCGCGAACGTGCCGCGTGATAGTTCGGGAAGGTCGATACCTGACCAACCGTTGTCCTCGACGAGCATGGCGTGCGGCCCGAGACTGAACGCAGCCACCACACGGTCATCGGAGTCGGCGCCCTCGTAGGTGGCGCGGCGCAGCAATTCGGCCCAGGACGCGGTCGAGATGTGCTCGTCGCTAGCCCCGAAGCGACGCAGCGCCTCGTCGGCATCGACGTCGTGTATCACTGTCACGCAGTACGCCTCGTCGATGCCTAACCCGGCGGTCATCCAGGCCAGCCCGTCGCCGCCGCTGCTGTCGTCCTGTTCGTGGCGCTCGGCGCGTGCGGACTCATCCGCCGGTTCCGGTTCAATTCCCGTGACGTGCCCTTTGCCGAGAATCCACCGCGCCTCGTCGTCCGGACCGACGAGCACGAGTTCCCACTCGCCACGCCCACCATCGTCGTGGAAGCGCCACGTCAGCCACGTGTCCGGCTGGTCCAGCGTTGCTGCCTCCGCAGGCTGCACGACCGTCGTCAAGTCGTAGGCCCGCTCGTAGGCCAGGCCCGGCCCGCCCTGGAGGCCGGTGACTGTTCGCTTACCGTCAGCCGATCGCAGAAAGCGGTTGTCGCGGATCTCAGCCACTGGCGCCCGGTCACCCAGCGAGACTGCTTCGATCGGGCCGTCCAGCAGACTGTGGACCAACAAGCCGCCGTCGTAGAACAGCCCGTCTCCCTCGTCGTTCACCACGAGGAACGAGTAACGGCGAATGGGCAGATCTGCCCGCCAGACGACCTCGTCGCCATCCCGCACCGCCGCAACGCCGTCCCGCTCCAGTTCGAGCCGAAGGGCGCCCACCGCGCCGGCCCGCCAGGTGATCGCCCCATCGCGGCTGCTGATGACGGCCCGCCCATCGGCGTCGTAGCGCAACGCCCAGATGCCCGACGGTGACACGACCGGCTCATTCAGCGTCTGAAACTGGCGTAGCCGCTGCGTCGGCATCAGCGCCGCCGGCCGGCAACGTGTCTCACAAGCGTGCCCGTCCACACCGCGAGAGCCCCTTTCGTCAAGGATGTCGGCCCCACACCGACGCCACCACACGACTGTTCGCGGACAACAGGTCGCGTCCCGCTGGCCGCGATCACGACCAACACACGCACCGCGGCACCGAGAGCGTTCAGGACGCGACGCTCACCGAGCGATCCGCACCGCCGCCACGGCCACATCGCCCGGCACCTCGGCCGGGCGAAGCTGCCGCCCGGCTCATGGACGCGCGGGCCGTTGTTCGTCGGCGGCCCGACGCCGCGCCCTGAAAGCGGCGACCTTCGCCGCATTGCCGCATTCGGTCATGCCGCACCAGCGGCGGCTTCCGGCACGGGATGTGTCGATGAACAGGCGGGTGCAGCGCGGGTTCGCGCATTCCCGTAGTCGGGCCCGATCCTCGCCGCCGAGGACGTCGAGGGCATCGCGGACCAACGCCGTGAGCACCTGGTCGACTGTGCCCGCCCGCCGGACGTTGCCTCGGGCGTCCAATCTCATCTCAGGGCCGGGGCCTGCAGCAGTGGCGTTGAGGCGGGCGAGGTCTGCTCGGGCCACCGTACGGCCGTCCAGAACCGCGGTCAGTGCGCGATACATCGACTCCCGCACCTCGATGACCCGGCTCATGGCTTGCCCGTCGAGCGGCCCGACGAGACTGATCGCGAGCCCGCTCGAGTCCACCCACGCCCGCCACGCCGACGGGTCCACAAGCTGCTCCTCGCGCTCGTCATGTCGCCATTTCAGCGTGCCGATGAGGTCGAGGCTGGGGCGGCCACTCACGAACACGAACATGTAACCAGTTTGACAGGTTACAACGATCGGTGCCAGCCTGGTGACTGTCCGGACCAGTTACCGAAGGAGGCCCGGTGCCCGAACCAGCCGAACCGGCCCAAGCAGCCGAAGCGCCGTCGTCGGTGAGCAACCACCTCTACTTCATCGAGCGAGCCCTGGACGGGATGACGAGGACCCTCATCGAACTCGGTGACGATCTGGTCGTGACCCGACCGGATCTCGGGGGCGCGAACACGCCGTACGGTCTGGTCACGCATTGCCTGGGCGTCGTGGAGTACTGGGCCGGGTATGTCATCGCCGGTCGGACGGTGCAGCGTGACCGGGCGGCGGAGTTCCACGCGCGAGGCACGGTCGCGGACCTGATCTCGCAGATCAGCGCTGCTCAGCTGCGCCTGCGAGCCGACCTGTCCGCGGTCGAGCTGTCGTCGCCGCCGCGCAACAGCCCGGACCCAGAGTTCCTCGGACCGGACCGGCGCGTTGGACCAGGGCGGCGTGCTAATGCACATCGTCGAGGAGCTGGCCCAGCATCGCGGGCAGCTCGAGGTGATGCGCGATGTCCTGGTGGCAGCGGCCGGACCGGTCGGTGCCCGGTCACCGTTCGAGCCGTCGATCACGTGGTTGCGCCAGAAGCGCGGGGTCGAAGTGGCGACGCCCGGGCCCGGGTCAATTGCCCGCGTGGGTCGCGGACATGGATTTCCCGGTGGCCTCGCCGATCCGCTCAGCGATCATCGACGCCGTGGACCGCGGCGACGTCGGGTACCCGGACTGGCCGGCGCCGCACCCGCTCGCGACCGCGTTCGCCGACCGGATGAGGCGACGGTTCGGCTGGAACGCCGATCCGGACCACGTGCGCGGTCTGACCGACGTCATTCAAGGGCTGCAGATCGTCTTGGATCTGGTGACTGAACCCGGTGACGGCGTCGTCCTGCAGGAGCCCAACTACCGACCGTTCCGCCTGGCCGTCCCGACCATGCAACGACAGGCGGTTCAGCTGCACGTCGTACCTGATGCCGACAGTTGGCGTTTGGATCTGGACCGGCTCGAGGCCGACCTCGCGACCCGGTCGGCGCGGGTCCTGCTGGTGGTGAACCCGCACAACCCGACCGGGCGGGTACTGCGCGCAGACGAACTGCAGGCACTCGCAGCCGTCGCGGAGCGTCACGACCTGCTCGTCGTCAGCGACGAGATCCACGCCGATCTCGTCTACCAGCCGGCGGTGCACATACCGTTCGCCGCACTGGGCGAGCACGTCGCAGCCCGCACCGTGACTCTCACCTCGGCCACCAAGGCGTTCAACATCGCCGGCCTGCGCACCGCGGTCGCGCACATCGGCCCGGCCTGGTTGCGGGAGCGTTGGGATGCCGAACCGCCGGACATCCACGGTGTCGCCGGAGTACTCGGCGTGGAGGCGACCCTCGCCGCCTGGCGCGACGGCGACGAGTGGCTGACCGGCGTCGTGAACCATCTTCAGCGCAACCGGGACAGACTCGTCGACGGACTGAACGCTGTCGAGGGTGTGCGCATGCGAACGCCGCAGGCGGGTTACCTCGCGTGGGTCGACTGTTCCGGCGCGCGACCGGGCGCCGACGTCGCCGCACACCTGCAGGAGCAGGCTCAGCTCTACGCGAGCCCGGGCCCCGACTACGGAGGCCCGCCCGACTGGGTCCGACTGAACTTCGCCACCTCGACCACCCTGCTCGACGACATCATCGGCCGAATGACCAGCGCCCTACGCCAGCGAGCTGCAGTGCCGGCCGATCACAACGGAGGCGTAGCGAGGCTCGGATAGGTCGTGCCGACCGGCCGCCCACACACCGTCCTCGCAGCAGACCCCGTGTGCCCCGAGGCCTTGCAATCGGGCGTCGTCACGATGGACCAGTCGACCTGAGGCCGTCGAGGTAGGTGGAGAGGATCCGCTTGCAGGTCGCGTCCCATCCCGGGCCGCTCGGCGTCGGCTGGGCGAGCATCGCCCCGATCGCAACGATGTCGCGAGGGCTGACGGCGGTCGTGATCGTGCCGTCGAGACGGCCGCGGTCGATGAGCCGCTGGAGGGCGTGGTGGATCTGTTCGCGAAGGGCAAGGGTGGCGTTCTCGGTTACCGGAGGTCCGCCGTGCAGCGGAAGGACGAGCTGACTCCGCAGCGCGATTCCGGCTTCGATGAACTGGCGGAGGCCGTCGTTGCCGGTCGACGCGACACTCTTCGGCCGACCTCGCGTTCGCCAGCACCATCTCGAACGATCGATGCGTGAGATGGTTCAACAGGTCCTCGCGGGTCGGGAAGTGCCGGTAGAGCGTCCCAATCCCGACGCCGGCATCGTCAGCGATCGTCGACATCCGTACGCGTATGCCTTCGCGATGGACGGCCGCCGTCGCCGCCTGCACGAGTGCGTCGCGGTTGAGCGCGCATCGCTGCGCTGCTCACGTCGCTCCCGCGCCGGACGGCTCAGAGTTCATCTAACCCCGCATCCGGCTAGCGTCTCGGTCAGACCGTCCGGAGGAAATCCTCCGGTTCGACCCGGCAGCCGACCCGCCAACAGGAGAACCGTGACCGCCCACGCCGCCCCCGTCCCGCCCGACGACCCGGCCCGCACCCTGACCGTCGCGCGCCCCGACCAGGACGAACACCTGCCGCACATCGGGCTGGTCGGCGACACCTACACGATCCTCGTTGCCGGCAGCGACACGGCCGGCAAGTACACGCTCATCGACATGCACGTGCCGCCCGGTGGAGGGCCGCCGCCGCATCGCCATGACTTCGAAGAGATGTTCACCGTCCTCGACGGCGAAGTCGAAGTCACCTTCCGAGGCGAGACGATCGTGGCCCGCCAGGGCGAGACGATCAATGTGCCGGCGAATGCTCCCCACGCCTTCACCAACTCCACCGACTTCGCCATCGCGGCTGCTCTGCATGTGCGCACCCGCGGGGCAGGAGGAGTTCTTCACCCTCGTCGGCCAGACCGGTCGCTACTCGCACCCAGGCACCTCCACCGCTGGACCCCGACGAGCAGAAGGCCTTCATCGAGAAATCCCAGTCGCTCGCACCGGAATACAAAACCGAGCTGCTGCCGCCGCCCGACGCCGACCAGGAGTGAAGCAGCAATGACGTTCGCGCTGGATCCCGAAGTGGACGCTGTGCTTGCCGCGGCATTGGAGTCCAACGGGCCGCCGCCGATGCCGCCTGCCGGAGACATCGAGGGCCGCCGCGCCGCGCTGAACCCGATGCTGGACCACTTCAACAACCAGGCCCAATCCCCGCCCGACGGGGTCGAGATCTCCGACCACCAAGTCCCGGCGGCCGACGGCGACCGAGCTGTTGGCCCGCTGGTACCGGCCGGTCATCGGGCGGCAGCGGCGCGGCCGTGCTCTACCTGCACGGTGGCGGCATGATCGTCGGCTCGGTACCGATCTTCGACGGCCCGGTGGCGCGCTACGTCGCCCGCAGCGGCGTGGCGATGCTGTCCATCCAGTACCGACTCGCTCCCGAGCACCCGCACCCCACCCCCGTCGAGGACGCCTACGCCGGCCTGGTGTGGCTGGCCGAACACGCCGAGCAGCTC
Source organism: uncultured Actinomycetota bacterium (assembly GCA_963713245.1). Taxonomy (GTDB): domain Bacteria; phylum Actinomycetota; class Actinomycetes; order Mycobacteriales; family Jatrophihabitantaceae; genus CAVQKZ01. Next base: position 1,072,551 of record CAVQKZ010000005.1, on the reverse strand, counting down.
GGCGTCGACCCGGACCGGCTCGCCGTCATGGGCGACAGCGCCGGCGGCGGTCTGGCCGCCGGGCTGGCCATCCTCGCCCGCGACCGCAGCGGCCCCCGGCTCGCCCACCAGCTGCTGATCTACCCGATGCTCGACGACCGCAACACGACCCCGGACCCGCAGATCGTCCCCTTCGCCGTATGGTCCTACGACGACAACATCACCGGCTGGGACGCGCTGCTGGGCGCGGGACACGAACATCGCGACGTCGACCCGTCCGCGGCGCCGGCGCGGATTGCGGACGCCGACCGGACTGCCGCCGGCCTACATCGAGGTCGGGCAGCTCGACATCTTCCGCGACGAGGACGTCCGGTACGCGCTCACCCTCAGCCAGGCCGGCGTTCCGGTCGAACTGCACCTGCACCCGGGCGTGCCCCACGAATACGACGCGATCGCCTTCGGCTCCGACGTCGCCCGCCGGGCACAAGCCGACCGCGAGCGGATTCTTCGCAGCCTCTGAGCGCACTCGACCGGCCGGACATCGCATACCCCTACGCCACTGGAGGATCCGGACAGTGACCGCAACCCCCGAGAACCACAACGAACGCATCATCGCCGAATTCCGCGCAGAACAACGGACAGGTCGGCGGCAACTTCGCCGGAGCGCCGCTGCTGCTCCTGCACACCGTCGGCGCCCGCAGCGGACAGCCGCGCATCAACCCGATGATGTACCTCGAGGACGGCGACGCTTCCTCGTCTTCGCCTCGAAAGCCGGATCCGACCGCAACCCCGACTGGTACTGGAACCTGCGGGCGGCGCCGGACGTCACGATCGAGGTGGGATCCGGAAACGATCGAGGTCCACGCCACCGAACTCGTCGGCACGGAGCGCGACACGAAGTACGCCATCCAAGCCGAACGGTATCCGGGATTCGCCGGCTACCAGCAGAAGACCAGCCGGGTCATCCCGGTCGTGAAGCTCGAACCTCGCCACGCCTGACCCTCGACGTGCAACCACCCCCAGGAGGGCGGCTCACCTATGCCGTCGCGATGGTCAGCAGCCCGTTCGATAGTGCGGACGGGCTCAGGTGGCGGTAGCCGACTGAATCGAAGGACACCAGGAGCTCGTGCTCGTCGCGGGTCAGCATGGTGCCCGGGCCCCAGAGGCGGTGCACGACCGGAGTACCGGTCATGTCGCGGGTGCCGTGCGCCGGACTCGACGCATGACTGCCGGTGCGCGCGGAGTGAACGGCGTCGTTGTCGCAGTTGCCGCACGGGGGATCGATGGCCTCACCGAAGTAGGCCAGCAGTTCGGCCCGCCGGCAGTTGACCGTCTCGGCGTAGTGGCGCATCGAGTCGATTCGAGCGCCGAGCACCACCTGGCGCCGGCGGCCGGCGTCGTCGATCTCGGTGCTCGGCGGTGGCCAACGTGCCGGTGGCGACGACCGTGTCGTTCTCGACGCGGGCGAAGCCCAACTCCTCGAGTTCGGCCAGGATGCGGTCCACCGTTGGTCGCGGCACGGCCGACGCCTGCACGAGATCGGCGACGGCAACCGGCGCGGGCGAGGCGATCAGGGCCGCAAGTACGGCACCGACCCGAGCGGTGGGGATCCGTGACCGCGCGGCGAACAGGCGCGGTATCCGCAGGGTTCGTGGGTCGTAGACGAGCACAGCATCCGCCGGTTTCCGGTCGCGTCCGGCGCGGCCGATCTCCTGGTAGTACTCGTCCAGGCCGGCCGGCACACCGGCGTGCACGACGGTTCTGACGTCGGGCTTGTCGATGCCCATCCCGAACGCGCTGGTGGCGACGACGACGTCCAACGCGCCGGCGAAGTAGTCCTGCTGGATCTGCGCTCGCCGCGCCGCGCTCAGCCCGGCGTGATAGGCGGCGGCCTTGAACGCCACCTTCTGCAGGCGTTCGGAGATGTCCTCGCAGCGGGCATGGCTCATCGCGTACACCAGCGCCGGCCGGTCGTGCTCCAGGACGACCTCGACGGTTCGGTCGGCGATCGATTGTTCTTCCGGCTGGTGCACCGGCGCCCGGCGGACGGCCAGGGCGATGTTGGGCCGGTCGAAGTCGGCGACGACGACGGCGGGGTTGCGCAGGCCCAGCACCCGCGTGATGTCGGCCTGCACCGGAGGCGCCGCGGTCGCGGTCAGGGCCAGGATCGGCGGCCGCCCCAGGGCCGTGGCCGTTTCGGCCAGTCGCAGATATTCCGGGCGGAAGTCGTGGCCCCACTCGCTGACCAGATGGGCCTCGTCCACGGCCAGCAACGTGACCGGACGCGTGGTCGCGAGCAGTTCGGCGTTCGTCTGGGGGTTGGCAAGTTGCTCGGGCCCCAGCAGCAGGAAATCGACCGTGCCCCGGCTGAGTTCCTCGAGGACCGACGAGCGCTCGGACACATGTTGGGTGGCGTTCAGCAGGGCAACGCCGATCTGCCGGCCGTTGCGCCGTCGCGTCGCCAGCGCGCGCAGCTGATCGCGTTGCAGGGCGATGAGGGGGGAGATCACCACCGTCAAACCACCCAGGACCAGACCACCGACCTGGTAGATCGCACTCTTACCGCTGCCGGTGGGCAGCACGGCCAGGGTGTCGCGCCCCGCGCTCACCTCGGCCAGCGCGGCCTGCTGTGACGCGGTCAGCGTGATACCCAGGACCTCGCGGGCGACGGCGTCGATCTCGGCAGCGGTCATGACTCATCAAAGCCGACAGCCACCGAGGTTGACAGCGGGGTGCGGTGAATCGTGACCTGGGCGCGGAAGGTCGCCCGGCACTGTTACGTTCCCGGGCTCGGGTACCGTTCGGCGCGGACGTCTCGACGTCGTCGTCCAGGTGCAGCGTGCCTGCCGCACCATGCCGAGCGGGGGGACCCATCCGATGATTGCGCCGTTCCGTCTTGCCCTGACGGCCGCCGTCGCAGCAACCGTCCTCGCCTCGGTGGCGCCGGCCGACGCTTCGGCGGCGACGTACCACCTCGGTGTGCGCAGCGTCGACTACAACCTCGGAGCGCGAGCGTTCACGATCCCTGGTCTGCAGAATGGCAAGCACCACGACGGCCCGATGGAACTGGTCGGTCGGGTGCACTACCCGGCCGCCGTGACCCGCGGAACCCATCCACTGGTGCTGATGATGCCCGGCTACTGGACGACCTGCGCCGACGCGACATCGCAGGCCGTGGTCGATGACCCGAACAGCAGCGCCACGGCGATAGATCGGGCCGAAGGCCGGTTGAACCAGTGGCCCTGCCCCAAGGGTGTCGCGCCGCTGCCCAGCCACTACGGCTACGACTATCTGGCCCGCGTCCTGGCCGCTCGCGGCGATGTCGTCGTCTCCATCAGCGCAAACGGCGCCAATGCCATCGACTCGTACCACTTCCAGGGTGACGAGGCCCGCGTTGCGCTCATCAGCAGGCAGTTGCAGATTTGGCAACAGTTCGTCGTCCATGGCCGGGGCCCGCTGGCCCGGGTGCTACCGCACGGCCTCGAAGGCCACGTCGACATGCGGGATGTCGGCCTGCTCGGCCACTCGCGCGCCGGACGGGCCGTGCTGCAGTACGCCTCCGACGGTTACCGGTCGCACTGGCCCGACGGCGTGAGGATCAAGGCCGTGCTCGGCCTCGCTCCGGCCGGCGACGATCCCGGCGTCGACTACCGCACGACGAGCATGCCGGTCGGCCTCGTGTACGGCACCTGCGACGGAGCGTCCGTATATCCGGATCCCGCCTATTTCGACCCGTCGGCACAGCGCTCGTCCCGCCCGGTGTACCAGTGGCAGATACGAGGCGCGAACCATGACTACTGGAACTCCCAGTGGTCTCCGTCCAGCGGGCAGGTCGGCGCCTATGACGACGCCTACCCGGAAAACCGACCACCCGGCACGTGCGCCGATGCAGAAACGTCCAGCGGGCCGCCTGACTACACGGTGACCTATCACTATGTCCGCCAGCTCAGCGAGTACCGGCAACGCCACTACGGCGCGGTCTACATCGGCGACTTCTTCACAGCAAGCCTGAACGGCGATCACCATGACGCCGTGCTCGACGGCCGCTGCCCGTTGCCCGGCGTCGTCACGCGAGTGCATCACGGCCGCTGACCTGATCCGACTGCCGGGCCGGCCGGGCCGGCGAGGGTGCGGACCGCCGCGATGACCAGCCCCTGGTGCCGGCCGGTCAGGCGGTCGCGGCGTCCCAGAACCGCTCGAGCTCGGCGCGCGGGTCGGGACCGCAGGGCTGGAACACCACCTCGGTGACGCCCTGGGCCGCGACCTCGTCCAGCCGTTGCCGGATCTCGGCGCGGGTGCCGCTCATGGTCACGTCACGCAGCATGGCATGACCGCCGGCCTGCCAGGCCGCTTCGTCGGCCTCGCCGAGATGCACGCAGTGGCCGGTATGGACCTTGAGGTGCCGCCGGTCCGCGGCCGACCGGTCGACGACCTCGAGCCACGCCGCGCCGCCGGGCAGTTCACCCACCGCGGCCGGCCCGCCGAACTCGTAGGCCCCGTGATACGCCAACGCCCAGCCGGGACCGGCGGATAGCCGGGCATGCTCGGAGTCGACGGCCTCGTCCTCGTCGAGCACGGTGCCCCACACCAGATAGGGCACCCACGAGTACTCGGTCACGAACTCGGGCAGTTGCAGCGTCACGTAGAGGCCGTCGCCCAACTCCTTCGCGACCTTGTGGCCCTTCGGGCCGAGTGCGGCGACCAGGATCGGCACGTCGATCGGCCGGGCCGGGGCGTGCCCGTCGGGGTGCAGCATCTGCATCTGCGCCCCTTCCCACTCGACGACCTCGCCGGCGAGCAGGCCGCGGTAGGCCCGGAGGTAGGCGTCCATGTACGACCAGGTGATCGCCCCGTAGCCCATCGCCCGCCGGCCGGTGAACCCGGTGCCGAACGAGACCACCACCCGGCCGGGGGCCAGATCGACCAGGGTGGCGGTGGCGGCGGCGTTGACCATCGGGTGGCGCAGGCTCGGCACCAGGACGCCCGGGCCGAGGCCGATGCGCTCGGTCCGGGCGGCGGCCAGGGCCAGCGTCATCCACACGTCCGGGCTCTGCTGCGGGGTGTCGTAGACCCAGGCGCGGGCGTACCCGATCTGCTCGGCCAGGACGATGTTGTCCGGGGAGTCCAATGCGGTCGGAAAGGCGCAGGACACCTCCATGGGTGGCCTCCTTCTTCGGTCGGGTTGACGGGGGTCGGGAAGCACGCGCGACCGACCGGCTAGGGCAGGCCGGCGTGCCCGACCGCGACCTCGGTGGCCAGCAACTGGGCTTCGCGGACCGGCTTGCGCTCGTGCTCGGCGAACGACGGTGCCGCGCACAGGAACAGCGTCCGGCCGTCGTCGCCGCCGAGCATGCAGGCGAAGACGCCCGTGCCGGCCACAACCTCGTCGACGATCTCGCCGCCCTCCCGCACCCGGATGGCCCGTCCGTGCAGCCCGTCGGCCACCCAGATCGCCCCCTCGGCATCGAGACAGATGCCGTCCGGGCCGACCTCGAGAACCTGTGCGGCCTCGCCGACGTCCTCGGTCTGCGGGGTCGGCCCGAACTGGGCCCACACCCGGCGGTTGCCGAGCCCGCCGTCGGCATCGATGTCGAATGCGGTGAGGCGCCCGGCGAAGGTCTCGGCCACGACGAGCACACCGCCGGGCAGGATGACCATGCCGTTCGGAAAGCCGAGGTCGTCGGCCACCGTGGTCACCGAACCGTCCGGATCGACCCGGGTCAGCGTCGTGTAGCGCAGGGCGGCCCCGCCCATGAGGTCGAAGCCGAAGTTGCCGACGTAGGCCCGGCCCTGCTCGTCGACGACCATGTCGTTGAGCACTCCGGACACGGCGCCGGACAGGTCCGCGTGCTCCCGCAGTTCGCCCGACTCCTCGCGCACCAGGATGCGGTGATCGCGCATCGAGACGATCAGCGCCCGACCGTCGGGCAGGAAGCCGAGACCGGACGGCTGGCCGGTCACCTCGGCCACCCGGTCGACCTGGCCCCGGCCGTCGGTCGCGATGACCTGGTCGGTGTAGAAGTCCGACACCCAGAGCCGGCCGTCATGCCAGCGCGGGCACTCCAGGTACGAGTACCCGTCGAGCACCACGCGCAGTTCCCGGGTCGACCGTTGTCCTTGCCCCATCGAGACCTCGCCTCGTCCCGTCGTCGGCTCTTCGCATCGCGGGAGGTACTACTAAGCGCATAGTTACCGAGGACGGGCGTGGCGTCAAGAGGGCAGCGTTCGACGGTGGGCCCGGCCGCCGAAGTGCAGATAGGTCGGTGCTGCGTCGGCGTCGGCCGGGTTGAAGAACACGGCGAGCAGGTCGGCATCGGCGATCGGCAACTTGAGCATGAACGAATCGGCCCGCTGCACGGGTTGCAGCGGCAGGTCGACCATCGGCGGCCAGCCCTGCTCCTCGGCCACGGCATGGCTCGGGGTGACCGTGGCCAACAGGCGGTTCTGCGCGTCGGACGAGATCTCGAAGAGCAGGCCTTCCCGGGCGTAGTTGCCCGTGTACCGGCCGGCGTCGACCACGGCGGGGTCGGCCAGGGCGTCCGGGTCGGGGCGCGGTTCGACGCCGAGCCGGCGGCCGAACAGCCACGCGGCCAGTTCCCGGTAGACGGTGAGGGCGCTCTCGGTGTTGGTCTGCAGGCAGAAGCCGAAGCCCTCCTGGGGAGCGACCCGCATGAAGGCGTTCTGCCCGATCGAATTGCCGTCGTGACCGATGACCTCGACCTCGCCCCAGTGGTCGAGGATCCAGCCCAGGCCCCAGGCCTCACCGAGCACGGTGTCGTCGACCAGGCGCACCTGCGGCTCCTGCATCTTCGCCACGAGGTCGGCCGACAGCAGCCGCGTGCCGTCCGGGCCGAGCCCGCCGCTCAGGTGCAGCTGGACGAAGGCGAGCACGTCGCCGGCACTGGCCACGACAGCGGCGCCCATCGGCCCGAACGTCCGGTACAGCCCCCAGGTCGGGCTGACGATCAGCTGGGACGGGTCGTCGGGGTCGGGGACGTGGCCGACCGCGGCCGGGTGCACGATCACGTCCTCGGCGAAGGTCACGGTGTGCTTCAGCTCCAGAGGCTCGAAGATGCGCTCGCGCAGGACGTCCTCGAAGGTCTGCCCGGTGACGACCTCGACGATGCGGCCGAGGATGGCGTACCCGCTGTTGCTGTAGGTCCAGATGAGCCCGGGGTCGGCGATCTGGGGCAGGTCGGCGCAGCCGTCCACGTAGCGGGCGAGCGCGTCGTCGCCGCGGCCGGTGTCCACGAAGTGGTCGCCGTCGAAGCCGCTGGTGTGGGTGAGCAGGTCGCGCACGGTCACGATCTCGCTCGCGCGCGGGTCGAGGACCTGGAACCCGGGCAGGTACGTGCGGATGGGCTTGTCGACGTCAACCTTGCCCTCGTCGACCAACATCATGATCAGGGTGGCCGTGTACAGCTTGCCGATCGAGCCGGGCAGGAACAGCGCGTCGGTGGTCACGGGCCAGCCGGTGCGCAGGCTGAGTACGCCGGCGGCCACCTCGGTGACCGTGCCGCCGTCGAGCACGGCCAGTTGCGCGCCGGGCACGTTGTGCTTCGCCAGCAGCTCGGCCAGCTTGTCCTCGAGCTCTCGATCGGTGAACATGCGATTCCTTCCAGCAGACCTACAGTGTAGGTCTGATCCTACCTACACTGTAGGTCCATCCGTCAAGGGCCTAGTAGTCTTCGGGTCATGGCGCCTCTGACGCGGGACGCGATCATCCGCACGGCCGTCACGCTGGCCGATCGGGACGGGTTCGACGCGGTCACGCTGCGCCGCATCGCGGCCGAGCTCGGCGTGCACGTGACCTCGCTCTACAACCACGTCCCGACCCGCGAGGCCGTCACCGACGGAATCGTCGAACTGCTCCTCGAGGAGGCCAAGCTGCCGCTGACCGCGGTCGGCTGGCAGACGTGGGTGCGCCGGTTCGTGGCCGGGATCACCGAAGTGGCGGCCACGCATCCCGGAGCGGTCACTGCGCTGCAGCGCCGTCCGGTGCAGGGCCCGCGGGCCGCGGCCACCTTCGAGATCGGGCTGGCCGCGTTCCGGCACGCGGGCTTCGACGCCCAGGATGCCTACAACGCGATGAAGGCCACGACCCTGACCGCGCTCAGCCTGGGGCTCGAACAGGCGATGAGTGTCACCGGGCAGGCCATGGAGACCGCCGTGGACGAACTTCCGGCCGAGGACTTCCCGCAGGTGCGACTGGTCAGCTCCCTGGCCGACGCCGAGGCCGCCTGGTCGTTCAGCCTCGAGACCCTGATCCTGGGCCTGAAGGCCCAGGTGCGGCGCCGGCGGTCATAGCTAGGGGCGAAGCGGACAATGCCGTACTTTCGCCTCAGGGACCGGCAACGCCGTCGAACGAAGGAGGGCTCAGGTGACTCGTCCGAGGCCGACAACCGGGAATCAGCGATCGCGGCGGACCGTCGTCGCCCTGGCCGCGGCCGCCCTGGCCGTCGCCGGGCTCAGCGGGACGGCACAGTCCGCGCACGGTTCACCGAGCAGTGCCCGCAGCGCGGCCGGCCGGGCGGTCGTATCCGGGCAGGCGCGATTCGAGGTGCTGTCACCCACGCTCATCCGCACCGAGTACGCCGGCGACGCGCACTTCCTCGACGCGGCGACCTTCAACGCGATCGGCCGCGACTCGTTCGGCGCGACGCCGTTCACGGTCCGCACGGCCGGCGGCTGGCTCACCATCGGCACCCGCGCGCTCACCCTCGAATACCAGGTCGGCTCGGGCCCGTTCACGGCCAAGAACCTCCGCCTCACCCTGCGCAACGGGAGCCAACGCGTGACGGCGGCGCCCTGGGCCGCGGCCACGCCCGCGACGTGTGCGCTGGGCACGCAGTGCGAGGCCGAGGACCTCGGGTTGCACGGGCCGACGCTCGCCACCGACCACGCCGGCTACACCGGCCGGGGTTTCGCGGCCGGATTCACCAATACCGGTGACTCGATCACCTTCGCGGTCCACGTCACCCGCAGCGGCGCGTACGACGTCGACGCGCGTTATGCCAACAGCACCGGCGGCGACGGGCAGAACACCACCCGCACTCTCAGCGTCTCGGCCGATGGCGGCCCGGCGACCACGCTGACGCTGCCCCCGACCGGCAACTGGGACACCTGGCAGATCGCCACCGCGACCCTGAACCTCGCCGCCGGCACGCACACCATCACCGTCGCCCGGGCCGCGTCGGACTCGGGCAACGTCAACATCGACAGCCTGGCCGTGGTCGATTCCGGGGCCGGCTACCCGCCGCCGACTCCACCCGCGGTGACACCCTGCCCGTTCGGCACGGTCTGTGAAGCCGACACCGGCGCGCTCAGCGGTGGCGCCAAACTCGCCTCCGACCACAACGACTACTCCGGCCGCGGGTTCGTCGCCGGGATGGAAGCGACGACCGCGGCCGACAAGATCACCGTCTCCGGCGTGCCCGCCACCGGCCGTTACCAACTGCAGCTGCGCTACGCCAACTACGCCGCCGACCCGGCGCCCGTCCAGCCCCGGACGGTGTCGGTCGCGGTCGGCGCCGGGGCGCCGAGCACGGCCACGCTCGCCCCGACGAGCAGCTGGGACGCCTGGCGCACCGTCGCCATCCCGGTCGACCTGGCCAAGGGCGACAACGACGTGACCCTCGGCTGCCCCGACGCCACGAGCTGCCACATCAACATCGACACGGTCGCGTTCGCGACCAAGCTGGCCGGCCTGCTCGACCCGCACGCGCCCGCTCGGTGGCTATCGCCGGGGCCTGGACGGCGTGGACGGCAGCGCGCCGACCACGCCCGGGCTGCTCTACGAGGACGGCTGGTCACTGCTGGACGACACCACGTCCGCGGTCTACGACACGGCGAAACGTGCCGCGACACCCCGGCCCGGGCACGACGGCAAGCCCTACCAGGACGGGTACGTCTTCGGGTACGGCAAGGACTATCAGCAGGCCCTGCAGGACCTCGCCACCCTGACCGGCCCACCCGAACTGCTGCCGCGCTGGGCCTACGGCGTCTGGTACTCGGAGTACTACGACCGGACCGCGGCGGACTACGAGAACACCATCCTGCCGAGGTTCCGCGCCGAGGGTGTCCCGCTCGACGTGCTCGTCACCGATACCGACTTCAAGAGCCCGAACCAGTGGAACGGGTGGGAGATCGACCCGGCCAAGTTCCCGGACCCGGCCGCGTACTTCGCCTGGGCCCATGCCCAGGGCCTGCACACCGCACTCAACATCCACCCCAGCATCCTGGCCGCGGACCCCCAGTTCGCCCGGGCCCAGCAGACCGCGAAGGGCAAGCTGCAGCCCGGATCCTGTGGCAGCGGAACCGACTGCCACGTCTTCGACTTCGGCGACCCGGATCAACTCAAGGCCTACCTCGGCCTGCACGACACGATGCGCCAGGAAGGCAACGACATCTGGTGGTTGGACTGGTGCTGCGACGACTCCGCGTCGTCGCTGGCCGGCGTGACCCCCGACGCCTGGATCAACCAGCAGTACGCCGACTACACCGCCCAGCCGCTCGGCCGCGGCTTCGCGTTCTCGCGCGCCTACGGCTCGCTGCAGGCCGGCGGCTACAGCAACCCCGGCGCCATCCCCACCGGTCCGTGGGCGGACAAGCGCACCACCGTGCACTTCACCGGCGACACCACGTCGGACTGGGCCACCCTGCACTTCGAGGTGGGTTACACACCGGGGGAGTCGGCGGCTACCGGCCTGGCGTCGGTCAGCCACGACATCGGCGGGTTCAACCCGGGCCTGAACGAGCCGGGCAGCGAACCGGGCAGCACCAAGCTGCCCGACGACCTGTACGCGCGCTGGGTGCAGTTCGGGACCTTCCAGCCCATCGACCGGTTGCACTCCAACCACAGTGATCGGCTGCCCTGGCAGTACGGTCCCGACGCCAGGGCCTCGGCCGAGAAGTTCCTCAACCTGCGCGAGAGCCTCGTCCCGTACACCTACACGCTCGCGCACCAGTCGGCGAGCACCGGCATGCCGATCGTGCGGCCCCTGTACCTCGACTACCCCGGGCAGGAGGAGGCCTACGCCGAGGCCGACGCCGAGTACCTCTACGGGCCGGACGTGCTCGTCGCCCCGGTCACGGCAGCGGGCGCCACGGCCACCACCTCGGTCTGGTTCCCGGCCGGCAGCACCTGGACCGACTACTTCACCGGCAAGACCTACCAGGGCGGCACCACTGCGCAGATCACCACCGACCTGGCCAGCATGCCGGTGTTCCTCCGGTCCGGCGGCATCCTCACCACCCGTACCGCCGACGTCGGCAACGACGACCAGAACCCGCTGACCCGGGCCACGGTCACCGTCGCCGGCGCGACGGACGGATCGAGCACCCTGTACGAGGACAACGGCAGCACCACCGACTCGCGGGCGCATGCCACGACCGAGATCGCGTACCGGCACCACGGCGGCACCAGAACGGTCACCGTCGCGGCGGCCAAGGGCCACTTCGCCGGGCAGGTGCGCCGGCGGGCCTGGACGGTGGTATTCACCGACACCGTCGCTCCCAGCGCGGTCAGCATCAACGGCCGCCCGGTGTCGGCCGCCGCCTGGGCGTGGAACCCCGCGACCAGGACGCTCACCGTCCATGCGCCGAACCAGGCCACCACCCAGCGACTGACCGTCTCCTACCGGTAGGCCACCCCGGTACCTGTCCGCCTAGCGCGGCCGCCCGCGCACCGGGCGGCCGGGCAGCGCGCCGGCCTGCAGTTCTCCGGCGCGGACCACGAACGTCCCGCCCACGAGCAGGTGGCGCACACCCCGCGACGGGCGGACCGGGTCGAGGTAGGTCGCGGTGTCGGTCAGCGTGGCCGGGTCGAGCACGACCAGGTCGGCGTCGCCGCCGGCCGTGAGGTGACCCTTCGCCCGGGCCTGCGGCGCGACCTCGTCGAGCACCCGGGCCGGCAGGTAGGAGCAGCGCCGGAAGGCCTCGAGCCACGACCAGGCGCCGGTCTCGAGCACCATCAGCCGCAGCGTCTTCGCGAACGTCCCGGCCGTGCGGGGGTGGGTGACCCCGCCCGGCGGCAGCGGCCAGTCCAGGCTGTCGCGCCGGCCGTCCGGCCAGCCGATCGGCATGGCGTCGCTGGCCACGATCGAGTCCGGGAAGGCCAGCGCCCGGTGCAGCCGGGCCAGGTCGTCGGCGTCGTGCTCGTCCAGGAACTCCACGATGCACTCGGCCCCGGGGTCGGCCCGGCGCACCTCGCGCAGTCGGTCGACGTCGGCGATGCGCTCGCCGGTGGACAGCACGACGATGTTCGACGGGCGCACGTCCCAGCGGTGCAGCCGGTCCGGGTCGAGGAAGTACGCGCCGATGCTGGTGCTGCCGGCGCCGTAGGGATAAGCCTCGACGGTGACCCGGGAGCCCTCGGCCCGGCTGCGTTCGAGCAGGGCCAGTACGCGGTCGAGGTGGCGGCGCGAGGTGCTGTTCACGTGGCAGTGATGCATGGCCGCCCCGGTCTCGGCCGCGGCGATCGCGATCTCCTCCGAGCCGTCGATCGGCGTGGTCGGGTCGGCCTCGATCAGCTCGCGGACGTGCGTGAACGCCGGCGCCCCGGCCGCGGCCGCCAGCCGGGCCACCGCGCGGAACTCGGCCGGGTCGGTGCGCGGGGCATAGCCCATCAGCACCCCGATGCCCAGCGCGCCCGCGGCCAGTTCGGTGCCGAGCAGGTCGAGCCACTGTGCCAGCTCGCGCGGCGAGGACGAACGCTGCCAGCCCGGGTCGCCGAGGATGGCCAGTTCGCTGTCCAGCGACGCGTCGGGTGCCTTGCCCAGCAGCACCTGGGCCCGGGCCGCGGCCCACGACGCGGAGAAGCCGTAGTTCAGCGGGCGGCCGGCCTGGGCCGCCTCCGTGTAGGCCCGCTCGATCGGCATCAGCCCGGCCTCGAGATCCAGCGCCGTGGTCACCCCGTCCATGGCCTGCAGCCGGTGGCCCGCGATCGAGTGGACGTGGCTGTGCAGGTCGACGAACCCGGGTCCGACGACGAGTCCGGACACGTCGAGGACCGTCGTGCCGGCCGGTGTGGCCAGCTCCGGGCCGACGGCACTGATCGTCGTGCCGTCGAGGAGAATGTCGGCCACGGTGTCGAAGCCGGAACCAGGGTCGATCACCCGACCGCCGCGCAGCATGAGCACCCGGTCAGTCAAGCACTGGCCGCACGTCAGTCGTCGTCGGTGCGGACGACTCGGTCCCCTGCGGGTTGTGCGGGCGGACGAACATCACGACGCGCCGAGCGGGCAACCTGTCGAGTGACCAACACCACGAACAGGAGACACGATGAGGCTGCTCGGGATTGTCGTCGGAGTCTGCGTGCTCACGACCGCGGTATCGGGGTGCAGCGCCAGCAAGCATCACGGCGCCACCGGCACCGGCGGCAAGGTGGTCAACGGGGCCACGTTCACGCTGGCGCTGAATTCCGACCCGGGCAACCTCGATCCCCAGGCGACCGCGGCCAGCAACACCTTCCAGCTGACGCAGTTCGCCTACGACAACCTCCTGAACGTCGACACCAAGGGCAAGATCGAGTCCGGCCTGGCCAGCGCGTGGCAGGTGAACGGGACCAAGGTCGAGCTGACCATCCACAAGGGCGTCACCTGCGCGGACGGCTCGCCGTTCACGGCCACCGACGTCGTGGCCAACCTCAACTACATCGGCGATCCCAAGAACAAGAGCCCGTTCCTGGGCGTCTTCCTGCCCGCCGGGTCCAAGGCCAGCGCCGGGGCCACGCCCGGGACGGTCGAGCTCACCCTGGCCCAGCCCGCGCCGTTCGTGCTCAACGGACTGGCCAGTGTGCCGATGGTGTGCGCGGCCGGCATGAAGAACCGCAAGAACCTGGCCCACCACACGGCCGGTACCGGCCCCTACCAGCTCACCGAGTCGGCCTCCGGTGACCACTACACGTACACGAAGCGCTCGGGCTACGCGTGGGGCCCGAACGGGGCCACGACCGCCACCGCGGGGCTGCCGGCCAAGATCGTGGCCAAGATCGTGCCGAACGAGACCACCGCGGCCAACCTGCTGCTCTCCGGCGGTCTGAGCGGCGCGACCATCCTCGGTGCCGACACCCAGCGGCTGCAGGCGGCCCACCTGTTCGCGGTCGACGTCGAGGCGGTGGCCGGCGAGATGTGGTTCAACCACGCCAAGGGTCGCCCGGGCGCCGATCCGGCCGTTCGCAAAGCCCTGACCAGTGCACTGGACCTGGCCCAGCTGGCCAAGGTCCTGACGTCCGGGCGCGGCACGCCGGGCACGCAGTTCGCCGCCCTGCCACCGACGGCCTGCACGGGCAACTCGGTGGCCGCGGCCCTGCCCGCCCACAGCCTCGACCAGGCCAAGCAACTGCTGGACAACGCCGGGTGGAAGGTCGGTTCCGGGGGAGTCCGGGCCAAGGACGGCACCACGTTGGCGGTCACCTTCGTCTACAACACGGCCCAGGGTTCGGCTGCGTCAGCCGCATCCGAACTGGCCGTGGCGGCCTGGAAGCAGCTCGGTGCCAAGGTCACGGTCAAGCCGCAGGACCCCACCGCGATCAACACGACGATCTTCAGCACCGGCAACTGGGACATCGGCTGGATCTCGCTCAACGTCAGCAGCCCGGACCAGATCGTCCCGTTCGGCTCCGGCCCGCCCCCGCCGAACGGCACCAACTTCGCCCACATCGTCAACCCGGCCTACACCGCGCTCGCGGCCAAGGCCTCGGCCGTCAACGGCAGCGCGGGCTGCCCGGACTGGATGAAGGCCGAGTCGGAACTGGTCAAGGCCGCCGACGTGATTCCGTTCGCGAACCAGGTGACGAAGATCTTCGGGTACCACAGCCGGTTCGCCTTCGCCGGTGAGATCGTCCCCACGAGCATCCGGATGCTCGCGAGCTGAGTGACCAGGGAGCCGATCGGGTAGAGGACGAACGAGAGGACCGTCGTGACGAGCGTGGCTGCAGCGCCCCGGCTGTTCCTGGGCGTCACCGACAACGCTTGGGTCCGCTTCGGGGTCCGCCGCCTGATCCGATTGCTGGTCTCGGTATGGGTGCTGATCACCGCGGCGTTCCTGATGATCCACCTGGTGCCCGGTGATCCGGTGCGGGCCGCCCTCGGGCTGTCCGCGCCGGTGAGCCTGGTCAACGCCCGCCGGGCGGCGCTCGGGCTCAACGACCCGCTGTGGCTGCAGTACGTGCACTACCTGCGCGGCGTGTTCACCGGCGACCTCGGCACCTCGATGACCTCCCAGCTACCGGTGTCCGATCTCATCAGCGCCCGGCTGCCGGCGACGGTGGAACTGGCCGTGCTCGCCTTCCTCGTCGCCATTGCGATCGCGATCCCGCTCGGCGTGCTGATGGGGGTGCTGACCCGCAACGGCCGGGGCCGGCGCGGCGAGCTCGCGTTCACCGCGTCCAGCGTGGTCCTGGGCACCATCCCGGACTTCCTGCTCGGCGTCGGGCTCGTCTACGTCTTCGGCGTGCACCTGGGCTGGCTGCCCGTGGCCGGGCGCTCCGGCCCGTCGTCCTACGTGCTGCCGGTGATCGCGCTGGCGGTCGGGCCGGCCGTCGTCCTGGCCCGGATCGTGCGCGTGGAGATGGTGGCCGTGCTGCAGGCCGACTACGTGCGCACCGCCCGGGCCAAGCGGCTGCGGGCCCCGGCCATCTATTTCAAGCATGCGCTGCCCAACGCGCTGACCAGTTCGATCACCCTCGGCGGGTTGCTGTTCACCGCGCTGGTCGCCGGCACCGTGCTGGTCGAGAACGTCTTCGCCTGGCCCGGGGTCGGCAGCACGATCACGCAGTCGATCCTGCAGAAGGACTACCCGGTCGTGCAGGCCATCGTGCTGGTCTACGGCGCAGGCGTGCTGCTGGTGAACCTCGTGGTCGACGTCGCCCTGGCGTTGCTCGACCCCCGCTCGACGATCCGTGAGAGCTGAACGATGGCGACGAATTCGACGATCAGCAGCCCGGCACCGTTCACGCAGCGGCGCGGCCGGGCGGCGGCGACCCGCTGGGGGGCCGTGCTGCGCACCCCGGTCGGGGCCGGCGCGGGCCTGCTGCTCGCGGCCGTGCTCGCCCTGGCCGTTCTCGCCCCCATCCTGTGGACGCATCGAGCCAGCGCCTACAACACGGACGAGATCCTGCAGGGAGCCTCGTCCCGGCACTGGGTCGGCACCGACAACCTCGGCCGCGACCTGTTCTTCCGGGTCCTGGTCGCCACCCGCCTGTCGGTCGAACTGGCCCTGCTGGCCACGGCGATCGCGGTGCGTCGCCGGTCTGCTGCTGGGCGCGACGCCGGCCCTGATCGGCCGGCGCGGTGGGCGGTTCGTGACCGCGGCGGTGAACATCGCCGTGGCCTTCCCCGCGCTGCTGCTGGCCCTGTTCTTCGCCGTGGTCTTCGGTGTCGGGGCCAAGGGCGCCGTGCTGGCCGTCGGCTTCGCCGGCGCGCCGTCGTTCGCCCGGCTGACCCAGACCCTCGTCGCCGGGGTGGCCGAACGCGACTTCGTGGCCGCGGCCCGGATCGCCGGCGTCGGCCGGATCCGGCTGCTGGGCCGCCACATCCTGCCCAACATCGCCGAGCCCCTCGTGGTGAACGCGACGATCGGCGCCGGCGGCGCGCTGCTCGCCTTCGCCGGGCTGTCGTTCCTGGGCCTCGGTGTGCAGGCGCCCAGCTACGACTGGGGCAAGCTGCTCGGCGACGGCCTCAACGGCATCTACGTCCACCCCGCGGCCGCCCTCGCGCCGGGCGTCGCGGTGATCATCGCCGGGCTGGCCTTCAACCTGTTCGGCGAAGCCGCGGCCAAGGGGGTCGGGCTGACCACGACGATCGGGCGGATCCCGCTGCCGCAGCGCCCGGCCCGCCCGGCCGCTGACCCGGTCGTCGTGCAGAAGGCGCCGGACTCCGGCTCCGACTGCGTGCTCGACGTGCGCGGGCTGTCGGTGACCTTCCCGGGCCCGAACGGGCCGGTGCGGCCGGTGCGGCGGGTCAGCTTCAGCGTGCGCCGGGGCGAGGCCGTCGGCGTCGTCGGTGAGTCCGGCTCGGGCAAGTCGCTGACGGCGCTGGCCGTGGCGCAGCTGGTCGAGGAGCCGGGCCGGATCGAGGCCGAGCGGCTGGAGTTCCTGGGCACCGACCTGCTGGCCGGAACGGCCCGCGCCCATCGGCATCTGCTGGGCACGTCCCTGGCCATGGTGTTCCAGGACCCGATGACCTCGTTCAACCCGACACAGCGCATCGGCCGCCAGCTGGCCGAGGTCGCCCGTGAGCACCAGGGCATGAACCGCGGCCAGGCGTTCGCCCGCGCGGTCGACCGGCTGCGGGCCGTCCGGGTGCCCGCGGCGCAACGGCGGGCCCGCCAGTACCCGCACGAGTTCTCCGGCGGCATGCGGCAGCGGGCCATGATCGGGATGGGCGTGATGGGCAACCCGGCCCTGATCGTCGCCGACGAGCCGACGACGGCGCTCGACGTCACCGTGCAACGGCAGGTGCTGCGCCTGCTGCAGGCCGTGCGCGCGGCCGACGACGTGGCCATCGTGCTCATCAGCCACGACGTCACCGTCGTCGGGCAGGTCTGCGACCGGGTGCTGGTCATGTACGCGGGCCAGATCGTCGAGGACCTGCCGGCGGCCGAGTTGACCACCGCGGCCCGCCATCCCTACACGCGTGCGCTCGTCGCCGCCGTGCCCGACATGCACACCGACGTGAGCGTGCCGCTCGCGGTGATCCCGGGCCGCCCGGTCGTGCCCGCGGACCGCCCGACCGGCTGCCCCTACGCGCCGCGCTGCCCGCTGGCCGACGAGCACTGCACCCGCGAGGACCCGCCCCTGGCCACCGACGCGGCCGGGCGCCGGGTGGCGTGCTGGCACGCCGGCGAACCGCTCGAGACCGCCGCCGACGGGCGGCTGGGCCGGGTCGGGCCGGTCGCGCTCACGAAGACCGCGGCCGGGGGCCGGCCATGAGCGAACTGCGCTTCGAGGACGTCACGGTCCGCTTCGGCAATCGACGGCACGGCCTGACCGCGGTCGACCACGCCAGCCTGGTCGTGCCCTCGGGCCAGGTCGTCGGGCTGGTCGGGGAGTCCGGGTCGGGCAAGTCGACGCTGGCCCGGGCCGCGGTCGGCCTGGCCCCGCTGGACTGCGGGCGGATCCTGCTCGACGGCGAGCCGGTGCGCCGGCGCAGCGGGCGGCGCCCGCTGCAGATGATCTTCCAGGACCCGTACTCCTCGCTCGACCCGCGGATGACGATCGGCGACACCATCGCCGAGACCGTGCCGCGGCGCCCGGATCCCGGGGCCGAACCGCTCGACCGCCGGCGCGAAGTGGCGCGGCTGCTGGAACTGGTCGAGCTGGAGCCGGCGCTGGCCCGGGCCTATCCGGCCCAGCTGTCCGGCGGCCAGCGCCAGCGCGTCGCCCTGGCCCGGGCGCTCGGGGCCCGGCCCAAGGTCGTCATCGCCGACGAGATCACCTCGGCCCTGGACGTCTCGATCCAGGGCACCGTGCTCAACCTCGTGCGCGACCTGCAGCGCGAGCTGGACATGTCGATGCTGTTCATCTCGCACAACCTGGCCGTGGTCCGCTACGTCGCCACCAGCATCGCGGTCATGTACCTGGGCCGGATCGTGGAGCACGGCCCGGCCGAGCAGGTGCTCAACGACCCGCAGCATCCCTACACCCGGGACCTGCTCGACGCCGTGCCCGACCCCAGCCACGCCGAGTTCGCCGCGCTCGAGCTCGACCCGGCGCTGGCCGCGGTGGCCGACGCCGAGCCGGCCGACCCGCACGAGCCGCCGCCGGGCTGCAGCTACCACCCGCGCTGCCCGATCGGGCCGTTGGTGCACACCGACCGCGAGATCTGCCGGACCGCGCAACCGACCCGCGACCATCGGCACGACGCCGCCTGTCACTTCGCTCCCGAGCCGGACCCGGCTCGCGCACCGGCGACCGACCAGATCGCCACCCCCGGATCGACGACCGGATCGACAGCGAGGAGCACGTCGTGACCCGACGCCTGCACATCGACGACCTGACCGAGCTGGCCGTGCCCGAGCAGGCCGCCCTGTCGCCGGACGGCGCGCAGCTCGTCTACGTGCTGCGCACCAGCGATGCAGCGGGGGACAAGACGGTCCGCGACCTGTGGCGGGTGCCCGTGGCCGACGGTGCCGCCGAACGGCTCACCCGCGGTGGTGCCGACTCGTCGCCGAGCTGGTCGCCCGACGGCAGGCGGATCGCCTTCGTCCGGGCCCAGGACGGTCCGGGCCAGCTCTGGCTGCTGCCCGTCGGCGGTGGGGAGCCCGAGCAACTGACCACGCTGCCGCTCGGGGCCGGCGCGCCGGTCTGGAGCCCGGACGGCTCGCAGCTCGCCTTCGCCGCCCCGGTCGACATCGCCGCCGCGGCCGACGAGGACGACAAGGCCCGGGAGCGCCGCTCGGGCGCGCCGATCGTCACCGACCGGTTGGACTACCAGGCCGACGGCGCCGGCCTGCTGCGCACGATCCGCAAGCACCTCCACGTCCTCGACCTCGAGCCCCGCCAGTGCCGCCAGGTGACCGACGGCGACTGGCACGCCGGCGATCCGGCCTGGTCGCCGGACGGGACGAAGCTGGCCTTCGCCGCGGCCATGGACCCGCAGGCCGACCTGACGGCCCGGGCGCCGGCGTACGTGCTCGACGTGCGCGACCCCAAGGCCACCCCGGAGCGGGCCGCGCTGCCCGACGGCACGGCCGGGCCGGTCGGCTGGACCGCGGACGGGACCGAACTGCTCGTGGTCGGCTACCGGGGCGCGCCGGTCGGGCACACCGGGCTGCTGCGGGTGCCGCTCGACGGGACCGCGGTGACCGACCTGGCCGCCCCGCTCGACCGCAACGTGATGCCGGGCGGCCCGGGCTATCCCGGGGCGCTGCCGGTGCTGGTCGACGGCGGCCGCACCGTGCTGTTCTGCGTCCGCGACCGGGGCTGCACCCACCTCTACGCCGTGGATATCGACGGCGGCCGGCCCCGGCTGGTGATCGGCGGGGATGGGCGCAACGTGTCGGCGCTGTCGGCGGCGGGGCAGACCGCGGCGGTCGTGCTGGGCACCCCGACCTCGTTCGGTGAGGTGGTGACCGTCGATCTCGGCTCCGGGACCGAGGCCGTACACACCAGCCACGGCGCCAACCTGGCCGAGGTCGAGCTCTACCCCCGGGTCGAGCGCGAGTTCACGATCTCCGACGGCACCGTCGTGTCGGGCTGGCTGATCCGCGACCCGGACCAGCCCACGCCGGCGCCGCTGCTGCTCGACATCCACGGCGGGCCGCACAACGCCTGGAACGGCGCGGCCGACGAGATCCACCTCTACCACCAGGAGCTCGCGGCCCGGGGCTGGTCGGTGCTGCTGCTCAACCCGCGCGGCAGCGACGGCTACGGCGAGGGCTTCTACAACGCCGCCCTCGGCGAGTGGGGGCTGGCCGACGCCAAGGACTTCCTCGAGCCGCTGGACGAACTGGTGGCCGACGGCAGCGCCGACCCGCACCGCCTGGCCGTGGCCGGCTACAGCTACGGCGGCTACATGACCTGTTACCTGACCAGCCGCGACGACCGGTTCGCCGCCGCCGTCACCGGTGGCGTGGTCAGCGACCTGGCCAGCATGGCCGGCACGTCCGATGCCGGGCACTTCCTGGGCGAGTACGAGCTGGGCGGGCAGCCCTGGGCCGAGCCGTCCCGTTACGTCGAGCTCTCGCCGCTGAGCCACGTCGAGCACGTGCGCACCCCGACGTTGATCCTGCAGGGCGCCGACGACGTGCGCTGCCCGATCGGCCAGGCCGAGCAGTGGCACACGGCGCTGCGGCAGCAGGGCGTGCCGACCCGGCTGGTGCTCTACCCGGGCGCCTCGCACCTGTTCATCCTCGAAGGAACGCCGTCGCACCGGCAGGACTTCAACCGGCGCATCCTCGAGTGGGTCGAGCAGTACGCGGCCGACGCCGGCGGCCCGCGCCCGGCCCGCATCGACGCGGCCCACTGGCAGCGCCGGCTGGCCGTCCTGGCCGCCCGGCACCGGGTGCCCGGCGCCGCGCTCGGCATCCTGCGGGTGCAGCCAGGGGCAGCCGACGATCAGGTCGAGGCCGCCTACGGCGTGCTCAACAAGTAGACGGGGGTCGCGGCCACCACCGACTCGCTGTTCCAGATCGGGTCGATGTCCAAGGTGTGGACGGCCACGGTCGTGATGCAGCTCGTCGACGAGGGCCTGCTCGACCTCGACACCCCGATCGCCGAAGTGCTGCCCGAACTGCGCCTGGCCGACCCGGACGTCACCAAGCAGGTGACGATGCGCCACCTGCTCACGCACACCAGCGGCATCGACGGTGACGTGTTCACCGACACCGGCCGCGGCGACGACTGCCTGGAGAAGTACGTCGCCCTGCTCGCAGAGGTGGCCCAGAACCACCCGCTGGGCGCGACCTGGTCGTACTGCAACGCGGGCTTCTCGCTGATGGGCCGGGTCATCGAGAAGCTCACCGATGGCACCTGGGACGCGGCGCTGCGCGAGCGCATCTTCAGCCCGCTCGGCCTCGAGCACACCGGCACCCTGCCCGAGGAGGTGCTGCTGCACCGCGGCGCCGTCGGGCACGTGGCCGAGGGAACGGCCGAGCCGGCTCGCGCGCCGGTGTGGGGACTGCCGCGCTCGCTCGGTCCGGCCGGGCTGATCAACTCGATCCCGGCCGACGTGCTCGCGTTCGCCCGCCTGCACCTGAACGGGGGCGAGGCCGCCGACGGCACCAAGATCCTCGGGGCGGCCAGTACCGCGGCCATGGCCGAGAAGCACGCCGACCTGCCCGACAAGTACACGCTCGGCGACTCCTGGGGTCTGGGCTGGATCCGCTACACCTGGGACGGCAAGCTGCTGGTCGGGCACGACGGCAACACGATCGGGCAGGCCGCGTTCCTGCGGCTGCTGCCCGAGGCCGGGCTCGCGGTCACCCTGCTCACCAACGGCGGCAACGCCCGCGACCTGTACCAGGACCTGTACCGCGAGATCTTCGCCGAGCTGGCCGGCGTCACGATGCCGACACCGCTGGCCCCGCCCGCGCAGCCGCCGAGCGTCGACTTCGCCCGCCACGTCGGCAGCTACGAGCGGGCCAGCGTGCGCATCGAGGTGCTCGAGCGCGACGGAGCCGCCGTGCTGCGCACGACGATCACGGGCCCGCTGGCCGAGCTGGTGCCCGACCCGACCGACGAGTACGAGCTCACCCCCGTCGATTCGACCGGAGACCTCTTCGCCGTCCGCGAGCCCGAGGCCCAGACCTGGACCCCGGTGATCTTCTACGCGTTGCCCACCGGCGAGCCGTACGTGCACTTCGGTGCGCGGGCGACGCCGAAGGTCGCCTGACATGACGTCGGCGCTCGTGGACCGGCTGGCATCGGCGTTGCCGCAGATGCTGGCCGACCTCGAGGCTCTTGTCACCTGCGAGTCGCCCTCGGCCGACCTGGACGCGGTCGCGGCCAGCGCCGAGGTCGTGGCCGGGATCGGCGCGGCCCGGCTGGGGGAGCAGCCGGAACGGATCGTGCTCGAGGGCCGCACCCACCTGCGCTGGCGGCTGGGCGCAGGGCCGGCCCGGGTGCTCCTGCTCGGCCACCACGACACCGTGTGGCCGATCGGCGCCCTGGCCAGCCATCCGTTCGACATCACCGACGGCGTGCTGCGCGGGCCGGGCGGCTTCGACATGAAGGCCGGGCTGGTGATGGCCTTCCATGCCCTGGCCGCGCTGGCCGACCCGGCCGGCGTCACGCTTCTGGTCACCGGCGACGAGGAACTGGGTTCGCCGAGTTCACGGGCTCTCATCGAAGCCGAGGCGGCCGGCTGCGCCGCCGCCCTGGTGCTCGAAGCCTCCGCGGACGGCGGCGCCCTCAAGGTCGAGCGCAAGGGCGTCTCGCTCTACGACGTGCGGGTGCAGGGCCGGGCCGCCCACGCCGGCCTGGAACCCGAGCGGGGCGTCAACGCCACGGTCGAGCTGGCCCACCAGATCCTGGCCGTCGCCGCACTGGGCGATCCCGAACGGGGCACGACCGTGACCCCGACCTACCTGACGTCGGGCACCACGAGCAACACCGTGCCCGGCGCGGGTCGCTTCAGCGTGGACGTCCGCACCCGCGACACGGCCGAACAGGCCCGGGTCGACGCGGCCATGCGGGCCCTGCGCCCGGTCCTGCCCGGCGCGCAGGTCGAGGTCGGCGGCGGGCCCAACCGGCCGCCGCTGGAACGCAGTGCCTCGGCCGACCTGTTCGCCCGGGCCGCGGCCCTGGCCGACGAGCTCGGCCTGGAGCCGCTGCGCGGCGTCGCGGTCGGGGGCGCCTCCGACGGCAACTTCACCGCCGGAATCGGGACCCCGACCCTCGACGGCCTGGGAGCGGTCGGGGGCGGTGCCCACGCCGACGACGAACACGTGATCGTGGGCGAACTGGCCCCGCGCGCGACCCTGGTCGCCGCCCTGGTCGGCGATCTGCTCGATAACGCCGGCCGGTCGGCTGCCACCAATGCCGGTGCGGCCTCTGGTGCGGTTCGACCATGACGACACCGGGCGCAGCCGACAGCATGGGGTTCGTGACCGACCTACACCGGGACTTCACCGGCGCCGCGCCTGAGGCTGACGCCGCGGTGCAGGCCGCCGATGCCGCGGCCCGCGCGGCCGCGGTCCGGGTCCGTGAGGTCACCGAGTTCAGCGATCTCGACGCCGTCTACCGGCTCTACGACGAGATCTGGCGGCCCGACCCGAAGAACCCCCCGGTGACCACCGAACTGCTGCGCGCCCTGACCAAGGCCGGCAACTACGTCGCCGCGGCCTTCGACGGCGACGAACTCGTCGGCGCGTGCGTCGGCTTCTTCAGCGCTCCGGCCGACGAGGCCCTGCACAGCCACATCGCCGGGGTGTCCGGGGCGGCCCAGGGCCGCAACGTCGGCTTCGCCCTCAAGACCCACCAGCGGGCCTGGGCGTTGCTGCACGGCGTGTCGGCCATCGCCTGGACCTATGACCCGCTGGTGCGCCGCAACGCGTACTTCAACCTGGTCAAACTGGCCGCCCAGCCGGCGGAGTACCTGAACA
Organism: uncultured Actinomycetota bacterium; assembly: GCA_963713245.1. Classification (GTDB taxonomy): domain Bacteria; phylum Actinomycetota; class Actinomycetes; order Mycobacteriales; family Jatrophihabitantaceae; genus CAVQKZ01. The sequence continues at coordinate 1,048,527 of CAVQKZ010000005.1, read as the reverse complement.
ACTTCTACGGCGGCATGCATGACGCCATCAACGGCGGCGATGACACCGACCGGCTCCTGGTGCACTGGGACCTCGACAGCCCGGCGGTGAGCGCGGCCTGCACCGGGACCGTCCACACCGTCGACGCGCAGGCCGAACGCAGCGCCGGGGCTGCGGTCGCGCTCGGCGTGGCCGAGCACGGCGGCCCGGTCGCCGGCCCGTTCGACGCGCGGACGCTGCTCGTCGCGGTGCCGGCCGACATCGAGGCGCTGCGGCGCGGCGATCCGGGTCTGGGCAAGGACTGGCGGGTGGCGGTGCGCGAGGTGCTGGGCACCCTGATGGCCGACGGCGCCCGGGTCACCGGCTTCGACCGGGCCGGCTGGTACGTGCTCACCCGAAGCGACCCGACGAGCGAGGACAACCGATGAAGCTGACCGGCGTCGAACTGCGACGGATCAAGATGCCCCTGGTGGCCCCGTTCCGCACCTCGTTCGGGACGGAGACCAACCGCGACGCGCTGCTGGTGCGGGTGGTCACGAACGACGCCGAGGGGTGGGGCGAGTGCGTGGCCATGGCCGACCCGCTCTACTCGTCGGAGTACGTGGACGCGGCCGCCGATGTGCTGCGCCGCTTCTTCATCCCCACCCTGGCCGCGGCCGACCGGCTGGACGCCAACGCGGTCGCGCCGCTGCTGGCCAGGTTCCGCGGCCACCGGATGGCCAAGGCCGCCCTGGAACTCGGGGTGCTCGATGCCGAGCTGCGGGCCGAGGGCCGGCCGCTCGCGCGTGAGCTCGGCGCCGTGCGCGACCGGGTGCCGTGCGGGGTCTCGGTCGGCATCATGGACTCGATCGGCGAACTGCTCGACGCCGTCGACGGCTACCTCGAGGCCGGCTACGTCCGCATCAAGCTGAAGATCGAACCGGGCTGGGACGTCGCGCCGGTCGCGGCCGTGCGCGAGCGCTTCGGCTCCGACATGCTGCTGCAGGTCGACGCCAACGCCGCGTACACGGTGGCCGACGCCCGGCACCTGGCCCGGCTGGACCCGTTCGACCTGCTGCTGATCGAGCAGCCCCTGGACGAGGAGGACATCCTCGGCCACGCCGAGCTGGCCAAGCAGCTCAGTACGCCGGTCTGTCTGGACGAGTCGATCACCTCGGCCCGCGCCGCGGCGGCCGCCATCTCGCTCGGGGCGTGCTCGATCGTGAACGTCAAGCCTGGGCGGGTGGGCGGTTACCTGGAGGCCCGGCGCATCCACGACGTGTGCGTCGCCCACGGCGTGCCGGTGTGGTGCGGCGGGATGCTGGAGACCGGCCTCGGGCGGGCGGCGAACCTGGCCCTGGCGGCGCTGCCCGGCTTCACCCTGCCCGGCGACACCTCGGGTTCGGACCGCTACTACCGCACCGACATCACCGTCCCCTTCGTGCTGAGCGACGGGCACCTCGACGTGCCCACCGGACCGGGCATCGGCGTCGAGCCCGTGCCGGCCGAACTCGACGCCGTCACCAGCAGCACCGAGTGGCTGCCGCTCTAGGGGCGCTCGTCCGGGCCGACGAATTGCACTCCTGAACTTGTGGCGATTTACGAACTGAGCTAGCCTCCTGGCTTCTAGCGTCGGGAGGTGCTCGTCTCCGTGAACATGCGCCCGCGCGCGAGCCTCGGCCGGGTGCTCGACGATCTGGGCGCCACGCTGCTCGACCTCGCCCACGGCAAACCCGACCGGCCCGACGACATCAGCGGCATCGTCATCCACGACCCGGTCGACGACCCGGCGCTGCCCCAGCACGCCCTGGTCCTCGGCGTCGGGCTGCAGGACCCGGACGAGATCGCCCGGCCTGCTGCGCGAACTGGGCCGGCAGCAGACCATCGCCCTGATCGTGCGGGCCCCGGTCCCGGCCGACCCGGTCGTGGCTGCCGCGGCCGAGGAGTCCGGGGTCGCGGTGCTCGGGTTGACCCGCGGGGCGTCCTGGGCCCAGCTCGCGGCCATGCTGCGTTCACTGCTGGCCGAGGGTGATGTCGGCATGGGCGCGCCCGAGACGCTGGGCGGCATGCCGTCCGGCGACCTGTTCGCCCTGGCCAACGCGGTCGCGGCCCTGCTCGACGCGCCGGTGACGATCGAGGACCGCAGTTCCCGGGTGCTGGCCTTCTCCGGCCGCCAGGACGAGGCCGACCCGTCGCGGGTCGAGACGATCCTGGGCCGGCAGGTTCCCGAGCGCTTCGCCCGGATGCTGACGGAGCGCGGCGTGTTCCGCGATCTCTACCGCAACGACGAGCCGCTGTACATCCCGCCGATGCAGACCGACTCCGACGAGTTCACCGTCCCGCGCGTCGCCGTCACCGTCCGGGCCGGCGACGAGGTGCTCGGCTCTATCTGGGCCGCGGTGCCCGAGCCGCTCAGCGACGAGCGGTCCCAGGCCCTGCGCGACGCGGCCAAGCTCGTCGCCCTGCACATGCTCCGCATCCGCGCCGGCGCCGACGTCGAGCGGCGGCTGCGGGCCGACCTGGTCAGCACCGCGCTCGAGGGCGGCCCGGGGGCCCGCGAGGCCCTGGGCCGGCTGGGCCTATCCGATCAACCGGTCGTGGTGCTCTCGCTCGCCATCCTCGACAGCGCGGCGGCCGAGCCGTCCGTCGGCGCCGACGCGACCCTCGCCACCGAGCGGCAGCGGCTGGCCGACGCCCTGGCCATGCACCTGAGCGCGGTCCATCCGGCCTGCGCGGCCGCCCTCGTCGGCGATGTCGCGTACGGACTGGTCCCGGTGCAGCGGGAACGCATCGACGGCGAGGAGCGGGCCGTGCGCATCGCCACCGACTTCCTCGAGCGGGTGGGCGAGCGGGTGCGGGCCGTGATCGGCATCGGGCCGGTGGTCCTCGACGTGGCCGAACTCGCCCACGCCCGCACCAGCGCAGATCGGGCCGTGCGGGTGCTGCGGGCCGGCACCGGCGCGCAGCGGGTGGCCCGGCTGTCCGACGTGCACGTCGAGGCTCTCGTCCTGGAACTGCGCGACCTGGTCACCGCCCGCGGCGACCAGCCGGCCGGACCGCTGGCCCGGCTGCTGGCCTACGACGAGCAACACAACACCAACCTGGTCGAGACGCTGCGGGCCTGGCTGGACGCGTTCGGCGACGTGATCTCCGCGGCCGCGGCCGTCTACGTCCACCCCAACACGTTCCGCTACCGGCTGCGGCGGCTGGCCGAGGTCGGCGCCATCGACCTCACCGACCCGGAGGCCCGCTTCGCGGCGATGCTGCAACTGCGGGTGGTCACGCCCAAGCGGTGACGTCCGCGGCTACGGATGCAGGACGACCTTGACCATCCCGTCCTGCTTCTTCTGGAACTTCTCGTAGGCGTCCGGGGCCTCGTCCAGGGACAGCCGATGGGTGGCGAAGGACTCCACGCCGAGCGGGTCGTCGTCGGTGAGCAGCGGCATGATGTCGCCGGTCCACCGCTTGACGTTGGCCTGGCCCATGCGCAGCTGGAGCTGCTTGTCGAACAGCGTCATCATCGGCAGCGGGTCGGCCCCGCCGCCGTACACGCCGGCCAGCGAGATCGTCCCGCCGCGGCGGACCACGTCGATGGCCGTGTACAGCGCGGTCAGCCGGTCGACGCCGGCCTTCTGCATGAGCGGTTCGGCCACCGCGTCGGGCAGCAGCCCGGCCAGCGTCTGGGCCAGCTTGGGCGCGGGGGAGCCGTGGGCCTCCATGCCGACTGCGTCGACGACCGAGTCGGCGCCGCGGCCGGCGGTCAGGTCGCGGATGACCTCGCCCAGGTCCTTCTCGTGCTCGCGCAGGTCGATGGTCTCGATCCCGCGCGACCGGGCCCGCTCCAGCCGTTCGGGGACGAGGTCGACGGCGATCACCCGGAACCCGCGATGACTGGCGATGCGGCTGGCCATGTCGCCGATCGGGCCGAGGCCCAGCACGGCCAGGGTGCCGCCCTTGGGCACCTCGGCGTAGGCGACGGCCTGCCAGGCCGTGGGCAACACGTCGGACAGGTAGACGAAGCGTTCGTCGGCCGGGCCCTGGGGCACCTTGATGTGGGTGAACTGGGCCTGCGGGATGCGCAGGTACTCGGCCTGGCCGCCCGGAACCTCGCCGTACAGCTTCGAGTACCCGAACAGGGCCGCGCCGGTGCCGTACTCGCGCACCTGCGTGGTCTCGCACTGGGAGTACAGGCCCTCGTCACACATGAAACAGTGGCCGCAGGACAGCTGGAACGGCACGACCACGCGGTCGCCGACGGCCAGCGACGCGGCCGCTTCGCTGCCGACCTCGACGACCTCGCCCATGGCTTCGTGGCCGAGGACGTCGCCGGCGTTCATGAACGCGGTCATGGTCTCGTACAGGTGCAGGTCCGAGCCGCAGATGTTGGTGCTCGTCACTTTGATGATGGCGTCGGTCGGCGCCTCGATCGTGGGGTCGGGCACCTCGCTCACCCGCACGTCGCGCTTGCCCTGCCAGGTCACTGCTCTCATCGATCGTCTCCTGTTCGCTAGGCCAGTTCGCGCAGGCGCGGCAGCACCCGATCGCGGTAGAACTCGAAGAATCCGTCGGCGCTGGTATCCGGCTGCGCCCCGCCCATCTGCGAGATGTGCACGACGTCGATGCCGGCGTCGGCGTACGGGCGAAAGGCGTCGACGTGCCGGTCGACATCGGCCCCGTAGGCCATCGAGCCCTTGGTCATCTCGCGGGTGACGAGCTCGGTGGCCTGCTCGAAGTGCTTGGGGCTGGGCAGCACCTGGGACAGTTCGCCCGGCAGCCCGCTGTTGGCCCACAGCCGGTGCGCGGTGTCGATGGCGACGTCGTCGTCGGTGCCCCAGCACACCTTGTAGCCGCCCTGCACCGGCTTGCCGTCGCCACCGGCGTCGCGGAAGCGGGCGATGAGGTCCTTGTCCGGCGACGTGGTGACGAACCCGTCGCCGATGCGGCCGGCCAGCTCGACGGCCTTCGGCCCGAACCCGCTGACGTGGATCTGCGGCGGCTGCTCGGGCCGGGTGTAGATACGGGCGTTCTCCACGGTGTAGTGCGGCCCGTGGTGGTCGACGAACTCGCCCGTCCAGAGTTCGCGCATGACCTCGACCGCCTCTTCGAGCATGTCGAGGCGCACCGCGATGTCGGGCCAGCGGGCGCCGGTGACGTGTTCGTTGAGGGCCTCGCCCGAGCCGACCCCGAGCACGAACCGGCCCTCGGTGAGCACGGCGCTGGTGGCGGCGGCCTGGGCCACGATCGCCGGGTGGGTGCGGATGGTCGGGCAGGTCACCGCGGTCGTGATCGGCAGCGAGCAGACCTGGGCGATGGCGCCGATCATCGACCAGACGAACGGGCTGTGACCCTGCTCGTCGTTCCAGGGGTGGAAGTGGTCGGAGATCCACAGCGATTCGAAACCCGCCGCCTCGGCCGACCTGGCCTGGGCGATCAGGTCCGCGGGGCCGTACTCCTCGCAGGACAGGAAGTAACCAATCTTCATGACCGCACGACTACCCGCATCGGCCGCACCGCAAACCGCCCACTCAACCGGAGCACCACGGACGCCCTGACGAGCTCCGCGCCGGCCCGGGCCCGGTGACGTCACCCACGCCGACGCGGCCTGCTTCGCTGCTCAGGCCTCGGCCAGCCGTTCGCGCAGGCCGGCGGCCATGCCGGCCACGGTGAGCAGGTCGAGCAACTCGCCGGCGGTATGGGCCAGCCACTTGCGCCGCACCGGCCCCAGGCGCAGCCGCAGGCACACCCTCGTGCGCGCACCGGCGGCCAGCAGCGTGATCGACCAGCTGACCGCGGTGCGGCCACGGCGCGAGCGGTAGACGAGCACGTGCGGTCGCTCGAGCTCGACGACCTCGAACGTCTCGTCGCGTCCGCCGTAGTCCGGGATGACGTCGCCCACGTGCAGGGCCGGCCAGCCCGGGTCGACGGCGCGGATGGCCCGGCGGGAGGGCGGCAGGAGGCGTTCGACCGACCGGGGGAGATACCAGCCGGCCCGGCGCTTGCCGAGCTGAGCCAGCCACGGCCACACGACGTCGGGCGACGCGTCGACGGTGAAGGCCCGGTCCATCACGACGTCGGCCGGGTCGACGATGCCGTCGCCCGGGCGCGGGGCGGCGATCTCGTCGGCGGTGGCGGCGACGGAGGCGAACACGACCTTCACCCGGCCGGGCAGGTACGCATTACGGCAGTATGCCCCGCGCGGGCAGCGGTTCAGGCGCGGCGAGACCGTCGAAAGCGGCACGGGCCGTGTCGTCGAGCGTGACGCGGGCTGCGTCGACGTTCTCGGCCAGGTGATCGAGGGTGCGGGTCCCGGGGATGAGCAGGGTCCGCGGGCTGTGCCCGAGCAGCCAGGCCAGGGCGGCCTGTGCGGGGGTGAGGCCCAGCCTGGTGGCGTGTTCGATGACCACGGGCGAGTCGGTGACCTTCGTCCGGTCGGCGAACGCCGAGCCGAGCGGGAAGAACGGTACCCACGCGATGTCGAGCTGCTCGCACTCGTTCAGGGTGGGCTCGTGGTCGCGTTCGAGCAGGTTGTAGATGTTCTGGACGCACACGATTCCGGCCGGTGCGGCCTGCCGCAGTTGCACGCCGTCGACCTGGCTCAGGCCGATGCCCTCGACCTTGCCCTCGTCGCGCAGCGTGACGAGTTCGGCGAGCTGGCTGTCGAGATCGACGACCTGATCACCGGTGGCCACGATCCCGGGCCGAGTGTCGAGGCGGCGAAGGTTGACCACCGACAGCCGATCGGTTTCCAGGGCGGCGAGATTGCTCTCGACCTGAGCTCGGAGCTCGTCGGGTCGCTGGGCCGGTTGCAGGGCCGAGCCGGTATGCCGCGCGCCGACCTTCGAGACGAGTTGGATGCCCGCGGGGTAGGGATGCAGTGCCGCGCGGATCAGCGCGTTGACCCGACCGTTGCCGTAGAACTGGGCCGTGTCGATGTGATTGACGCCGAGCTCGACCGCGTGGCGCAGGACCCGGGTCGCGGCGTCTGACGCGGCGTGTTCGAGTTGCATCGCCCCGTAGCCGACGCGAAGGACGCGGTGCTTGCCCAGGGAGGCGAAGGCCCGGACGGGAAACGCGGCAGGTGATGGCATGGGCGGCTCCTTGCCGGTAGTGTCTGCACGAAACGGAGGCGGCTCCGTATCTTCTTCGGCCCAACGTAGCATAAGTGGAGGTGATTCCGTTTTCTGTCGAGCCGCGCAGTTCGCGCAAGGACGCCCGACGCAACCGGGAGCGACTCGTCGCGGCCGCAACCGAGGCGTTCGCATCGGGCGACGAGACCGTCCGGCTCGAGGATGTCGCCAAGGCGGCCGGAGTCGGCGTCGGCACGCTGTACCGCAACTTCCCGTCCCGGGAAGCCCTGGTGGAGGAGGTCTACCGTCGCGAGCTGACTCGGCTGTGCGCCGGCGCCGCGCGGCTGCTCACGTCCCGAGCGCCCCTCGACGCCCTCCGAACCTGGATGCGGCGCTACCAGGCGTTCGTGACCACGAAGCGGGGCATGGCCGAAGCCTTGCGGGCCGTGATCGCCAGCGGGACGATCACGTCAACCCAGACGCGTGAACAGCTCAGTGGCGCGATCGGCACCATGCTGGCCGCCGGCGTCGCCGACGGGAGCATCCGCGCGGACGTTCAGGCCCAGGACATTTCCGCGAGTCTGGCCGGTGTCATGCTCGCCGCCGCCGACCCGGCGCAGGCAACCCGCATGCTCGACCTGCTCGTCGAGAGCGTGCGCGCCCGCTGAGTGGCCCATGCTCTGGTCATGACGGTTTCAGCCGACAACGACGTCGTGTGGCAGAAGCGATGGTGGTTGGTCGCGAGCTACGCGGCGCTGAGCCTCGGGGCCGGATGGCTGGTCATCGTTGCTCGCCGGCGGAGGTAGCGGCGGCCTCGTGGGCCAGCCAGGCGTCGAACGTCATCGGCCCCGCGGCGAACCTGCGGGTCGGGCAGCAGCACCTCGCCGGCCATCTCGACCCCGAACGGGCCGTCGCGCCAGCTCGGGACGAGCTGGACGGTCCGGCCGTGCGCGGCCAGGGCGCGCCGGGCCATGTCGACGAAGTCCTGTTGCTCGGGGCCGGCCAGTTCGGTGACGCGGCCGAGGGGTTCGCCCAGCGCCAGGTCGACGAGTTCGGCCGCGACGTCCGCGGCCGCCACCGGCGCGATGAGCAGCGGCGGCAGCACGGCCCGGCCGGCCTGCTCGGTCCAGCCCACGACCATCTCGGGAAACTCGTGGAACTGGGTCGCCCGCAGGATGGTGAACGGGATCGGGCCGGAGCGGACCAGCTCCTCCTGGTGGAGCTTGCCGACGTAGTGGGGGTTGCCCGGCACCCGCTCCAACCCGACGATCGACAGCAGGACGTGGTGGCGCACGCCCGCGCGCTGCTCGGCGGCGAGCAGGTGCCCGGTGGCCGAGCCGAAGAACTCGCGCGTCCGGGCCCGGTCGGTCGCGGCCGTGTTGGTCACGTCGATGACGGCGGCTACGTCGGTCAGCGCGTCGTCCAGCCCGGCGCCGGTGGTGACGTCGACCCCGGTGGACCGGGCCACCACCACCGGCTCGTGCCCGCGCTCGGCGATCACGCGGACGGCGTGCCGCCCGACCAGGCCGGTGCCGCCGACCACGGCGATTCGCAGGTTCGCCATCTGCCAGCTCCTTCACGACGTCGCAGTGGTCCGGCTCCACGCGCCTGCCATCATGGCCGCCCCGCCCACGAGGCGCGACAACTTTCGGTGTCGGCTGATGCAGTGGCGTCTCCGGCCGCGTCGAGCAGCTCGGCAGCCCGTCGGGCAGGTAGCGCTCGTTACCCCCGCCATGAGCGAGCGCACGATCGGCCACAGCCCCTGCCCCTTCTCGGTGAGCGGGTACTCGTCCCGGCCACTGGCGGCGACGGTGCGCGCGAGGATGTCGTGCTCGACGAGCAGGTTGAGCACCCGTCGAGGCCGCCCGGGGCTAGGGCGTTGCTCAGTCGGTGATGCGGCGCGAGCCCCGCGGTCGGCGCCGCGATCGGGGTGTTCGCGGCGGCGGTCAGCGGCGGGTCAGCCTCAACGGCGGCAAAGGTAGCCTGTGCGGGGCATTCACCGGCGTGCTGCTGCTGAGCCGGGTCGAATTGACGAAGGAGTCCTTGATGCGTCTGGCCCGACACGGCGCCCCCGGTGCCGAGCGACCGATCGCCGCCGGTGCCGACGGCGTCTGGCACGACCTCGCGACGCTGACGCCCGACATCACGGGGGCGTTCCTGCGCGACGGGCTGGCCGCCGCGGCGGCCGCCCTGCCCGACCTGCCCGCGGTGGACGAGGTCGGCCGCTTCGGGCCGCCGGTGGCCGGCATCGGCAAGGTCGTGTGCATCGGGCTGAACTACCGCGACCACGCGGCCGAGACCGGCGCCGATCTGCCCGGCCGAGCCCATCGTCTTCCTCAAGACGCCGGACACGGTGGTCGGCCCGGACGACGAGGTGCTGATCCCGCGGCAGTCGGCCAAGACCGACTGGGAGGTCGAGCTGGCCGTCGTCATCGGCCGCAGGCGCGCTACCTGGACTCACCGGCCGACTCGGCCGCCTGCATCGCCGGGTACGCCATCAGCAACGACGTGTCGCGAGCGGGAGTTCCAGCTCGAGCGCGGCGGGCAGTGGGACAAGGGCAAGAACTGCGAGACGTTCAACCCGTTCGGGCCGTGGCTCGCGACGGCCGACGAGATCGCCGACCCGCAGGCGCCTGGCCCTGCGGCTGTCGGTCAACGGCGAGCTGCGCCAGGACGGCACGACGCAAGGACATGATCTTCGCCGTCGACCACCTGGTCTGGTACCTGAGCCAGTTCCTGGTGCTGCGGCCCGGCGACGTGATCAACACCGGCACGCCGGCCGGCGTGGCGATGGGCCGCCCGGGCACGCCGTACCTGCGGGCCGGCGACGTGGTCGAGCTCGAGATCGACGGGCTCGGCCGCCAGCGGCAGAGTCTTCGGGGCGGCCTGAGATGGCGGCTTCGACGGGATCCGGGCGCTGGTCACCGGCGGCGCGTCCGGCATCGGGCTGGCCGACGGCCCAGCGGCTGGCTCGTGACGGGCGCCGCGCGTCGCCGTGCTCGACCTGGCCGCCGACGGCCGCGCCGGCGGCGTCGTCGCGTGCGGGCCGACGTCACCGACGACGCCGCGGTCCGGGCGGCGGTCGGCGCAGGCCGTCGAGCGCGCTCGGCGGCCTGGACGTGCTGGTCAACAACGCCGGCATCGGCGCCCAGGGCGGCGTCGAGGCCAACGACGACGACGAGTGGCGCCGGGTGCTCGACGTCAACGTGCTCGGCACGGCGCGGGTGACCCGGGCCGCCCTGCCCGACCTGCGCCGCTCGAGCTCGCGCCGCGATCGTCAACACCTCCTCGATCGTGGCCACCGCCGGCCTGCCCAACCGGGCCCTCTACTCGGCCAGCAAGGGCGCGGTGCTGGCGCTCACCCTGGCCATGGCCGCCGATCTCATCGCCGACGGCATCCGGGTCAACGCCGTCAACCCCGGCACGGCCGACACGCCGTGGGTCGGCCGGCTGCTCGACGCGGCCGACGACCCGGCGGCCGAGCGGGCCGCGCTGGAGGCCCGCCAGCCGCACGGCCGGCTGGTGTCGGCCGACGAGATCGCCGATGCCATCGCCTACCTCGCCGCCGCCGTCGGCCGGCTCCACCACCGGCGTCGCGCTGGCGGTCGACGGCGGCATGGCCGGCTTGCGGCTGCGGCCACGGACCGCTGGGTCCTGACGTGCGCCGAGTCGCCCGGAGCGCCGGCGACGAGACCACGCGGCGCTGGTGGGAGCTCACCGACCCGTGCCCGCGGCCGCTCGACACGGCCGCGGTGGGCGAGTGGTGGGCGCCGGTCGACGAGCTGATCCACGTTGACTGACCGAGCGACGCGTGCGGAGCGAGCCAAAGCTCCGCCGCGGATCGACGCCCATCACCACGTCTGGGATCTGACCGTGCGCGACCAACCGTGGACGGCCGATCTGCCGCCCCTGCGCCGCTCGTTCGGGTTCGACGACCTGACGCCGCACCTGGCCGCGCACGACATCGGCGCTACCGTCCTGGTCCAGACCGTGGCCGTGGCCGACGAGACGCCGGAGTTGCTCCGGCTCGCCGGTGCCGAACCCGCGATCGCGGGCGTGGTCGGCTGGGTCGACCTGACCGCGCACGACGTGGCCGACCGGCTGGCCGAACTGCGGGACGGGCCGGGCGGCGACCGGTTGGTCGGCATCCGGCACGGCGTGCAGGAGGAGCCCGACCCGCGCTGGCTCACCCGAACCGACGTCCGGCGCGGCCTGGCCGCCGTTGCCGACGCCGGCCTGGTCTACGACCTGCTGGTGAAACCGGCTCAACTTCAGGCTGCGGTCGAGACCGTCGCCGCCCTGCCGGCGCTGCGCTTCGTGCTCGATCACGGTGGCAAGCCGGCGATCGCGACCGGGCAGGTCGAGCCCTGGCGCACCCAGGTCACGGCGCTCGGCGCGCTGGACAACGTCACCGTGAAACTGTCCGGGCTGGTGACCGAGGCCGAGCACGCCGCCTGGACCGTCGCCGAGCTGCGGCCGTACACCGACGCCCTGCTCGCCGCGTTCGGGCCGCACCGGGTGATGTTCGGATCGGACTGGCCGGTGTGCCTGCTGGCCGCCGACTACGACCGCGTCATCGGTGCGGCCGAGGCGGTGACCGCGCAACTGTCCGTCGACGAGCGGGCCTGGATCTTCGGCACCTCGGCGCAGCGGGCCTACGGATTGGGGCAGCGGTGAAGCGGGCTGAACTCGGCCGCTCCGGTGTGCGGGTGACCGAGCTGGGCTTCGGCTGCGCCCCGATCGGCAACCTCTACGCGCCGATCGACGACGCGGCGGCGCGGGCCGCGGTGCTCGCGGCCTGGGCCGGCGGGGTGCGCTACTTCGACACCGCGCCGCACTACGGGCTCGGGCTGGCCGAGCGCCGCCTCGGCGCCGCGCTGCACGACAAACCCCGCTCGGACTTCGTCGTATCGACCAAGGTCGGCCGGCTGCTGGTCGACAATCCCAGCCCGGTCGGCTCGGATCTCGGCGCGGGTGGGTTCGCGGTGCCCGACATGGTGACCCGGCACCCGGACTATTCGCGCGACGGCGTGCTGCGCAGCCTCGACGCCAGCCTCGAGCGGCTGGGCCTCGATCGCGTCGACGTCGTCTACATCCACGACGCCGAGGACCACCTGGAGCCGGCCCTGCGCGAGGCCGTGCCCGCCCTCGTCGAGCTGCGCGACCAGGGTGTCGTCGGCGCGATCGGGGCGGGGCTGAACTTCACCGGGCCACTGCTGCGCTTCGTCACCGAGAGCGACGTCGACGCCGTGATGCTGGCCGGGCGCTGGACCCTGGCCGACCGGTCGGGCGAACCGGTGTTGGCCGCGTGCGCCGAGCGTGGCGTGTCGGTCGTGGCCGCCGCGCCGTTCAACTCCGGGCTGCTGGCTCACCCGCATCCCGGTGACGACGCTCGTTTCAACTACGGACCTGCGCCCGCGGACGTCCTGGCCTTCGCCCGCAGCCTGGCCGAGCGCTGCGAGCGGGCCGGCGGCACGCTGCCGCAGGCGGCCCTGCAATTCCCGCTGCGGCATCCCGCGGTCGCTTCGGTCGTGACGGGCCTGCGCACAGCACAGGAGGCGGCGGCCGCGGCCGAGTGGGTCCAACGGAAATTGCCGGAGTCGCTGTGGGACGAGCTCGGCCACCTGGACGCCGACCGCCCCGCCGTGCTGGGGGGTCGCTCCGGACCGGATCCGGGGATTGCTGGCACACTGGGTGTTCCGGAAACCGTCAGGAAGCCATAACTTCGAGGACAGCGCCTTGGCCGACTCGCGCCCCCGCAGCCGATCTTCGGCCGCGCGCCGCACCGGCCGGGCGGCGGCGGCGCAACCGTCGCTGCTGTACGTGCTGAAGCAACTCGAACTCGCCGTGCGGTCACACCTGGACGAGATCTTCCGGCCGATCGGGATGTCGGCGCTGCAGTACACCGCCCTGACCGTCCTGGAGCGGCACCCGAACCTGTCTTCCGCGCAGCTGGCCCGCAACTCCTTCGTCACGGCCCAGTCCATGGCCGACATGGTCACCACGCTTGCGATCGATCGGGGATGATCGAGCGGCACCGCGACCCCGACGACCGCCGGCGGCTGGTGCTGGCTCTGACGCCCGACGGCCGCAAGGCTGCTCAACCGCTACCGCGGCAAGGTCGCCGCGCTGGAACGGCGGATGGTCGCCGGGCTGACCGTCCGCCAGTCCGCCGAGCTGCGTCGCAGCCTGCTGGCCTGCCGGGCCGCTCTGGCCGAACACCCGGCCCACTGACCGACCCCGCTCACCGGCTCAGGCGAGACCTCGCGTCGGCAGAGGTGACCAGGAAACCTGTACATCTCGGCGGTGATGTGGCAGCGTGCCCAGGCAGCCCTAGCTCTCGGTCCCGTTCTTGCCGGAGGCCTTCCCGTGGCGACCACTCGACGTTCCGCCCACTGACACGCAGCTCAGCGACGCGCCGCGGCAGCTGACGACCGGGACGCTGGTCGCCGCCGCACTGGGCGTCTGCCTCGCCCAGGTGGCCCTGGCCATCCCGGCCGTGCTCAACGGGCTGTTCCAGCAGGATCTGGGGACCACGTCCTCGCAGCTGACCTGGATCTCCGACGCCTTCCTGGTGCCGGTGACCCTGCTCGAGCTCACCTTCGGCGTGCTCGGCGACCTGTTCGGCCGCAAGCGGCTGCTGGTCGGCGGCGCGCTGCTGCTGGCGGTCGGCGAGCTGATCGCCGTGCTCACCCCGGGCGCCTCCTCGTCCACGGGCACCCGCGTGCTCGTGCTGTGGACCGGGCAGATCATCGCCGGCATCGGGGCCGCCGCCCTGTTCCCGACGTCGCTGGCCATGGTCGCGGCCGGCACCCACACCGCGCGCACCGGGCGCGGGGGATCACGATCTGGGCCGCGGCGCTGTCGGCCGGCGGCCTGGTCTCGCCGGTGCTCGGCGGGCTCGGCGCGAAGATCAAGTTCGGCAGCGACGACGTACGCCAGCTGGCGCTGGGCGTTCATCGCCGTGCTGATCCTCGGCCCTGATCAGCGCGGGCGTCTCGGCCTTGCTGGCCCAGAACTCGTCCGCGCCCGCCGGGCGCTCGCTCGACTGGCCCGGGCCAGGTCACGATCGCCGTCGCGCTGTTCGCGCTGCTGTTCGCCGTCATCCAGGGCCCGACGAGCGGATGGCGCAGCGGCAGGTGATCGGCGGCTTCGTCCTGGCGGCCGTGTTCCTGGTGCTGTTCGTCGCTGGCCGAGAACCGCTCGCAGGCGCCCGCTGCTGCGGCTGAGCCTGTTCGGCAACCGCGCCTTCGCCATCGCGGCCATCGTCACCGTGGTCGGCATGTTCAGCTTCCTGGGCACCGCCTACGCCACCAGCATCCGGCTCTCGGCGATCCAGGGGTTCACGCCGCTGAAGACGTCGATCGCCTTCGTGCTGCTCAACGGCATGGCGTTGCGTGCAGATGCCGATCACCCACCGCAGTCCTGGAGCGCTACAACCCGAAGTGGGCGCTCGGGGTGGGCGCCGCTGCTGATCGGGATCGGTGACCTGTGGATGTCGGGCACTCCCGGCCACGGACCTCTCGCATCGGCGCCGATCATCGCCCCGTTGATCGCTGATCGGCATCGGCTTCGGCTTCGCGGTGTCCGCGCTGACCGCGGTCGCGGTGAACACCGTGCCCAACCACCTGGCCGGCATGGCCAGCGGCTCGACCAGCCTGCTGCGCGACTTCGGCTTCACGCTCGGCCCGGCCGTCATCGGCGCGATCGCGCTGAGCCGCGCCGCCACCGAGATCCAGCGACAAGATCGCCGGCCATGCCGACCCTGCAGCACGCGCTGACCGCGTTCAACGCTCGCGCCGGCGCACGCGCCGGCCGCGCAGAAGGCGTCGGTGGAAGCGGCGGTCGGCGCGGTGAACTCCGGCCCGCTGGGTGCCAACGCGCGTGCCGGCGACGGTCAGCCTGCCCGGACGGCAAGACGGCGCCGTTCAACCCGCTCAAGGACGTGGCGTTCCACGCGCTGACAGCGCCTACACCTCGGCTACGTGGTGTGCGGCATCGCCGCGCTGGTCGCGGCGGCGCTGGCGCTGTTCGCGCTTGGCGGCGGTGCCCACGACACGCTGATGACCGAGGAGTCGCTGGCCTAGTTGACAAGCAGGGTGAGCGAGATGACCGTTCGGCAGTGAGCGCGGCCTGCGACCGGGCAGGTCGCCGTCGTGACCGGCGCCGGTCGCGGCCTGGGCCTCGCCTACGCCCAGGCGCTGGCCGCGGCCGGCGCGGCCGTGGTCGTCAACGACGTCGACGCCGACGTCGCCGAGGCGGCGGTCGGCGTCGATCGTCGGGCCGCCGGCGGACGCGCCGTGGCCCACGTCGGCGCGGTCGGCTCGACCGAGGTGGCGGCAGGCGCTGGTCGAGCGGGCGGTGGCCGAGTTCGGCCGGCTCGACGTCATGGTCACCAACGCCGGCATCCTGCGCGACACGGTGCTGTGGAAGATGACCGACGAGCGACTTCGACGACGGTCATCGGCGTGCACCTGCGCGGCACGTTCACCTGCGTGCGCGCGGCCGCGGTCCGGATGCGCGAGCAGGGCGACGGCGGCCGGATCATCTGCGTCGGCTCACCCACCGGCCAGGTCGGCAACTTCGGCCAGACCAACTACGCCGCGGCCAAGGCCGGCATCGTCGGCATGGTGCGCACCTGGGCGCTGGAGCTGGCCCGCGCGCGGGCATCACCGTCAACGCCGTCATCCCGGTCGCCGCGACCGGCATGACCGAGACCGCGCCGTTCCTCAAGCCCTACGTGGACGCGCTGCAGGCCGGCGAGCCGCTGCCGCCGTACGCCCGGCGGGAGCTGAGCTTCGGCCCGCCGCGAGGACGTCGCCGGCCTGGTCGTGTTCCTGGCCTCGGCCCGGCCGCGGACGGCATCACCGGGCAGGCCATCGGGCTCGGCGGCGACCGGCTCGCGCTGTGGTCGCACCCGGCCGAGGCCGTCGTCGCGTTCGCCGACGGAGGCTGGACGCGCCGACGCCATCGCCGAGGCCTGGCCGAAGGAGTTCGCCGCGCACGTCCAGCCCGTCGGCCAGCAGTTCCCGGAGCCGTACTGATGCCGCATCGACCTCGGCCGCGGTCGACGGCGATCGACACCCACGTGCACGTCGAGTCCGACGGGCACGGGCCACTGCTCGCTCGACGAGGAGCTGCTGGACGCCTCGGCGAAGTACTTCAAGGCCGGCGACAACCGCACGCCCGACCTGGCCGAGATCGCCGCGTACTACCGCGAGCGCAGCTCGCCGCGGTGGTCTTCACCGTCGACGCGCACACCGCCACCGGCCACCCGGCCCTGTCCAGCGAGGCAGATCGTCGCCGAGGCGGCCGAGCACGACGACGTGCTGATCCCGTTCGCGTCGGTCGACCCGCACGACGGCGCGTCGGCGGTCGGCCCGGCTGCGCGACCTGGCCGCCGCCGGCGCGCGCGGGCTCAAGCTGCACCCGTCGCTGCAGGACTTCGTGCCCAACGACCGCGCGCACTACCCGCTGTACGAGGCAGCGGCCGAGCTCGGCCTGCCGATCGTCTTCCACACCGGCCAGACCGGCATCGGCGCCGGGCTGCCCGGCGGCCGCGGGCATCAAGCTGCGCTACTCCGACCCGATGCTGCATCGACGACGTCGCCGCCGACCACCCCGAGCCTGACGCATCGATGCTCGCCCACCCGTCGGTGCCCTGGCAGGACGCCGCGATCTCCATCGCCACCCACAAGGCCAACGTCTACATCGACCTGTCCGGCTGGTCGCCGAAGTACTTCCCGCCGCAGCTGGTCCGGGCCGCCAACGGCCTGCTCAAGCGCAAGGTGCTGTTCGGCTCGGACTACCCGGTGATCACCCCCGACCGCTGGCTGGCCGACTTCGCCGCGCTCGACATCAAGCCCGAGGTGCGGCCGCTGATCGCTGAAGGACAACGCGGCCCGGCTGCTCGGGCTGCTGGCCGGAGGGCTGACCGTGCCCGACTACGGGCTCGGCAGCTGGCCGCGCGCGGCGGGCCCGGATCAACGGCGCGACCATCGGCCCTGCGCCAGGACGGCCGGGACGCTGACCTACGCCGCGCCTGGCCGACCGGGTCGACCGGCTGGCCGCCGGTGCTGGCGCGGCCTGGGCGTCGGGCGCGGCGACCGGGTCGCCTACCTCGGCCCCAACGACATCGCCGCGTTCGAGACCTTCTTCGCCACCGGCCGCCTCGGCGCGATCTTCGTGCCGCTGAACACCCGGCTGACCGCGGCCGAACTGACGCGTCCTGCTCGACGACTGCGCGCCGGCCGGTGCTGGTCCACGGCCCGGACACACCGCCGTCGTGCCGACCGGTGCGCTCCGCGAGCGCCGGCGATGGTGTCGACCGCCGGTCAGCGGCCGGGCTGCCTCGACGAGCTGATCGCGACCGCGCCGGACGCGGCGGCCGAGACTGGCGGCGGCACGGATGTCGGCCTGGACGACGACGCCGGTCATCCTCTACACCAGCGGCACGACCGGGCGTCCCAAGGGCGCCGTGCTCACGCCACGCCAACCTGACCTTCAACACGATGAACCAGCTGGCGCACGCCGACGTGCTGTCCACCGACACCGCGCTGTGCATCGGCCCCGCTGTTCCACGCCACCGGGCTGGGCCAGGTCAGCCTGCCGACGCTGTTCAAGGGCGGCACCGTGGTCGTCGCGCCGCGGTTCGACCCGGCCTGGTGCTCGCGACCATCGCAGCAGCAGCGCATCGCGTCGTTCTCGGCCGTGCCGACCATGCTGCAGCTGCTGTGCGACCACCCCGACTTCGCGCGGCACCGACCTCGAGCTCGCTGCGCTACGTGATCTACGGCGGATCGATGGTGGCCGAGCGGGTGGCGCGTGGCCTGGCAGCGGCGCGGCGTCGCAGATCCTGCAGGGCTACGGCATGACCGAGGCCTCGCCCGGGGTGTATCTGGCCGTGGCCGACGGCGCGCCGGAGCGGCCGGTCTCGATCGGTGTGCCCGCACTTCTTCACCGACGTCGCGCTGGCGAACTGCCCGGGACACGGCCGGGACACGGCCGGGGACAGCCGGAGACGGCCGAGCCGCACGGGGAGCTGCTGGTCCGCGGCCCCAACGTGTTCCGGGGCTACTGGAACCGGCCGGCCGAGACCGCGCGCCGGCGCTGGCCGGCGGCTGGTTCCAGCTCCGGCGACGTCGTGCGCATCGACGACGACGGCTGGGCCTACGTCGTCGACCGGATCAAGGACATGATCATCTCCGGCGGCGAGAACATCTACCCGGCCGAGGTCGAGGCGGCGCATCAACGCGCCTGCCCGGCGTCGTCGACTGCGCGGTGGTCGGCCGTGCCGGACGAACGCTGGGGCGAGGTCGGGCTGGCCTTCGTCGTCAGTCTCCGACCCGGCGGCCTGGACCGAACAGTCGCTGCGCGCGGCGCTGGCCGGCACCGCTCGCCGCGTTCAAGATCCCGAAGTACGTCCGCTTCGTCGGCCGACCTGCCGCGGACCGCCACCGGCAAGGTCCGCAAGCAGCAGTTGCGGGCCGCCGCCGTGCCCACCACCCGCCGAAGGAGTCAGCATGAGCACACTCGTCGACACCCTGGACGACCTCGCGCCGCTGGTCGGTCAGCGACCTCGGCGCCAGCTCCTGGGTCGAGATCGACCAGGACCGCATCAACACCTTCGCCGACGCCACCGACGACCACCAGTGGATCCACGTCGATCCGGAGCGGGCCAAGGACGGCCCGTTCGGCACGCACGATCGCGCACGGCTATCTCACCCTGGCGCTGCTCATCCCGATGTGGACCGAGCTCCTGGACGTCCGCGAGGCCAGGACCAAGGTGAACTACGGGCTGGACAAGGTCCGCTTCCCGGCGCCGGTCCCGGTCGGCTCGAAGTGCGCGCCACAGCCCGGCTGGCCGCGGTCGACGCGGTCCACGGCGGCGCCCAGGTCACCGTCGACGCCGTCATCGAGCGCGAAGGCGGCGACAAGCCCGTCTGCGTCGCCCAGCCGATCTTCCGCTTCTACCGCTGAACCGATTCTTCGTCCTCTCCGCTTGCGACTGCGGTCGCCCGTCCTAAGGTCGAACTGTGACCCCTCGCCAAGAACCCCCGTTCCGGGCCGACCATGTCGGCAGCCTGCTCCGCCCGCAGAGCGTGCTCGATGCCCGCGCCGCCCACGCCGCCGGCACCATGAGCGCCGACCAGCTGCGCGCCGTCGAGGACGACGCCATCCGCGACGTCGTGCGCATGCAGGAGGACATCGGCCTGCAGACGCGCCACCGACGGCGAGTTCCGGCGCACGTCCTGGCACATGGACTTCATCTACCAGCTGCACGGCGTCAGCCGCACCGACGAGCAGATCGCGGTGCACTTCCGCAACGCGCAGGGCGACCTCGACTTCACCTCGGCCGCGCTCAAGGTCGACGGCAAGATCGGGCTGGACGGGCCGATCTTCGGCGCCGACTTCGAGTTCCTGAAGTCGGTCGGTCACCACGGCCACGCCGAAGCTGACGATCCCCTCGCCGAGCATGGTGCACTACCGCGGCGGCCCGGCGGCCATCGACAAGACGGTGTACCCGGACGAGGACGAGTTCTGGGCCGACCTGTCGGCCGCCTACGCCGACGCAGGTGCGCGAGATCGCCGCCCTCGGCTGCACCTACCTGCAGTTGGACGACACCAGCCTGGCCTACCTCAACGACCCGGCCCAGCGGGCCGAGCTGACGGCCAAGGGGCGCCGACGCCGAACACCAGCACGAGCGCTACATCCGCCAGATCAACACGGCGCTGGCCGGCCGCCCGGCCGAGCTGAAGGTCACCACGCACATGTGCCGCGGCAACTTCCGGTCATCCTGGACGGCCGAGGGCGGCTACGACTTCGTGGCCGAGGCCCTCTTCGGCGACCTCGACGTCGACGGCTTCTTCCTCGAGTACGACGACGCCCGCTCCGGCGGCTTCGAGCCGCTGCGCTTCGTGCCGCCGGGCAAGATGGTGGTGCTGGGCCTGGTCACGACCAAGCGCGCCGAGCTGGAGTCCAAGGACGAGCTCAAGCGCCGTATCGACGAGGCCGCGAAGTACGTGCCGCTCGAACAGCTGTGCCTGTCCGGGCAGTGCGGCTTCTCGTCCACGGTCGAGGGCAACAGCCTCACCCTCGACGACGAGATCGCCAAGCTGCGGCTCATCGTCGAGACCGCCGCCGAGGTGTGGGGCTGAGGCCGCGTGGCTGAACTGCGCCTGCCGCCCGGTTACCGCGCCGACCCCGAGGGCACGCATCCGCCGCTGTCGTTCAGCGGCTACCAGAGCACGGCCCTGCGCTATCCGGGCCAGCCGCTGCACCTGCTGCCGCACCGGCTCACCGAGCTCACCGGCCCGGTGTTCGGGGCCGAACGGGTCGGCCCGGCGAGGACGACCTCACCCACTTCGACGGCGGCGAGGCCGTCGGTCAGCGCATCGTCGTGCACGGGCGGCTGCTCGACGGCGACGGGCGGGCGGTGCCCAGCGCCCTGCTCGAGGTGTGGCAGGCCAATGCCGGCGGCCGGTACCGCCACGTCGTCGACCAGTGGCCCTCCCCGCTGGACCCGCACTTCGCCGGCCTCGGCCGCACCGTCACCGACGACCAGGGCCGCTACCGCTTCACCACGATCAAGCCGGGGGCCTACCCGTGGCGCAACCACCGCAACGCCTGGCGCCCGGCCCACATCCACTTCTCGGTGTTCGGCCAGGCCTTCACCCAGCGCCTGGTCACCCAGATGTACTTCCCGGACGACCCGCTGTTCTTCCAGGACCCGATCTTCAACTCGGTGCCCGACCCCAAGGCCCGGGCCCGGCTGGTCTCGGCCTACGACCACGACGTCACCACCGACCACTGGGCCCTGGGCTTCCGGTTCGACATCGTGCTGCGCGGCCGGGAGCAGACCCCGTTCGAGAGCGAGCCCGACGATGACTGAGCCGCTCGGCCCGACCCCGTCGCAGACCGTCGGGCCGTACCTGTCGATCGTGCTGCCCTGGGCCGACGGGCCCGACGTCGTCGTCGAAGGCACGCCCGGGCGCGATCACGATCGCCGGCCGGCTGACCGACGGCGCGGGCGAGCCGGTGCCGGACGGCCTCATCGAGGTGTGGCAGGCCGACCCGAACGGCCGCTTCGACCACGCCGACGACCCGCGCGGTCCCGCCACCTACGCCGGGTTCCGCGGCTTCGGGCGCTGCCCCACCGACGCCGAGGGCCGGTTCCACTTCCACACGGTCAAGCCCGGTCCGCTGCCCGCGGGCGACGGAGCCACCGAGGCCCCGCACCTGGACGTCTCGGTGTTCGCCCGCGGACTGCTGCACCGGGTCGTCACCCGCATCTACTTCCCGGACGAGGCCGAGGCCAACGCGGCCGACCCGGTGCTGGCCACCCTCGACGCCGACGAGCGACGGCGCTTGACGGCCGGCGCCGAGAACGACGGCACGCTGCGCTTCGACATCCGCCTACAAGGCCCGGACGAGACGCCGTTCTTCCAGCTCTGACGAGTCACCGCACGGACAGCTGAGCCTCGATGTCCTCGAGTTTCGCCGGGTCGACGACGACGTGGATACCGTTGACGAGCTCGTCCTCGATGGTGAACTGGAGGACGGCATAGAGCTTGCGGCCCTCGAACGCGAGGATCTCGGAGTGGTCGCCGATCGGGTTGCACACCAAGGCGATGGTGGGCCGAAACCAGCGCAGCAGATTGCGGGCGACCTTGCCCGCCCCGCGGCGCGAGCCGCTGCGCCGGGCATGGGGCCCGAGGTCGGCCTCGCCCCACACATCGGGATCGAGGACTGACACGAGCTTGGCGACGTCGCCGAGCGAGCACGCCTCGATGAACCGGTCGGCCACGCGCCGGTGCTGCGCGACGTCGACGGTGCCGGCCCCGCGGGGGTCGTCCTCGTGGATCTTCGCGCGGGCGCGGCGGGCCAACTGGCGGCACGTCGCGGCCGGGCGCCCGACCGTCTCGGCGATGTCGTCGAAAGGCGTCCGGAAGATGTCGTGCAGGACGAACACGACCCGCTCGGCCGGCGTCAGCCGCTCGAGCACAACGGCCAGCGCCGACCTGACCTCGTCGTCGAGCGTGACCCGGTCGGCCGGGTCGACGGTGTGCGCCGGCGCGGCCGGTTCGCCCACGAACTCGATCGTGCTGGTGTCGTGGGCGCGCTCACGGCGGGAGCGGGCCGAGCCGATCTGGTCGAGGCAGATGCGGCTGGTGACCACGATCAGCCACGCCCGGTGATCCTCGATCCGCGCGTAGTCGGCGTCGGCGAAGCGGGCGAACGCCTCCTGTACCGCGTCCTCGGCCGCACCGATGTCGCTGAGCATGCCGTAGGCGAGGTTGACCAGGAACGAGCGGTTGGCCCGCCACACCTGGTCGAACTGGGTCTCGCTCGCTCTGCTGCCGGTGGCTGTCATGGCCTGCCAACCCTAGATCGGGACGCTTGTGTGCGTCGTGCACCTACAGGGACGAGGTAGCCCGGCCGAAAGTGACAGCCGCCACCCGCTGTCACTTTCCGGCCCGGGGTCTCGTCCTCTGCTGCTGAACCGACTCCCGGAAGGTCAGCCCATGACAACCCTGCTCGACGCACCACCGTCCGGCCTGGCCAGCAGGCGCGGCAAGCTCGTCCTCGCGCTGCTGTGTGCGGTGGCGTTCCTCGACTTCGTCGACGCTTCGATCGTCAACGTCGCCCTGCCGTCGATCCGCGAGCATCTGCACGTCTCGGTGCAGGGCCTGCAGTGGATCCCGAGCGGCTACCTGCTGACGTACGGCGGATTCATGCTCCTCGGCGGCCGGGCCGCCGATCTGCTCGGGCGCCGGCGCATCCTCGTCGCCGGCACCGGCCTCATCGGGTTGTCGTCGCTGGCCGGCGGCCTGGCCCAGAACGAGGCCACCCTGGTCGCCGCGCGGATGGCCCAAGGCCTGGGCGCGGCGATGATGCTCCCGGCCGCCCTGTCGATCCTGACGACGACGTTCACCGATCCGGGCGAGCGGCACAAGGCGCTCGGGGTGTGGGGCGGGGTCGGCGGGCTGGCCTCGGCCGCCGGCGTCCTGCTCGGCGGCGTGCTGACCGAGGGCCCGGGTTGGCGCTGGGTGATGTTCGTCAACCCGCCGGCGGCGGCGCTCGTGCTCGTCGGGATCTTCCGGCTGATCAGCGGTGAGCGGCCGCGGGGCCGGTCGGCCGGCTTCGATCTGCTCGGCGCGGTGCTGGTCACCGGCGCGATGCTGCTGCTGGTCTACACGCTGGTCCAGGCCCCGGACGAGGGCTGGGGCGCGGCCCGCACCCTCGCCGGACTGGCCGGCGCGCTGGTCCTGCTGATCGGGTTCGCGCTCAACGAGCGGCGGGCGGCCAATCCGTTGCTGCCACTGTCGGTGTTCCGGATCCGGGGACTGCTCGCCGCCGACGCCACCCAGTTGATCGCGTTCGCCGGATTTCTGGCCATGTTCTTCTTCCTCACCCTCTACATGCAGAACGTGCTGGGCTACTCGCCGATCCAGACCGGGGCCGCGTACGTGCCGCTGTGCATCGGCGTCGGCGTCGCCGCCGGCGCGACGGCTCAACTGCTGAGCCGCATCGGGACCCGGCCGGTGATCGTCACCGGTGCGCTGGTCGCGTCCGGGGGTGCGTACCTGCTGTCCCGCATCCCGGTCGACGGCTCGTACCTGGCCGACCTGCTGCCGGGCACGTTGCTGATGTCCGTCGGCCTCGGCGCCGTGTTCGTCGGCGTCACCACGGCCGCGAATTCCGGCGTGCCGGCCGACCAGGCCGGGCTCGCGGCGGCCCTGCTCAACGCGTCCCTGCAGCTCGGCGGGGCGCTCGGCCTGGCGATCTTCTCGGCGGTCGCGACCGCCCGCACCACCCACCTGCTCGCCGGGCACGCCGCCGTGCCCGACGCGCAGACGGCCGGCTACCACCGGGCGTTGCTGGCCAGCAGCGTGTTCCTGCTCGCCGCCGCGGTGCTCGCGGTGCGGGCGCCCAACACCCGCGGCGAGACCGACTCGCCCGACACCGAAGGAGTTACCCGATGATCGACGATGTCCACGCCGAACGACGTGTCCTGGCCGGCGAGGTCGATTTCTCGATGATGTACGCCGCCCACGACGCGTTCAACCGCCATCTGCAGCGACTGGCTGCCGGGCTGGAGCACGGCACCCCGGCCCTGGCCGGTGTGACGACCAGGTGGGCCTTGTTCGCCGAGCAGTTGCACATTCACCACACCGCCGAGGACGCCTCGCTCTGGCCGCGGCTGCGGGCGGCCGTGCGCGCGCCGGCCGAGCTGGCCGTGCTGACGGCGATGGAGCACGAGCACGCTGCCCTGGATCCGCTGCTCGATCGGGTCGAGACCGCGCTGGCCGCTGCGGATCGGCCCGGCGCCGCGGCTGCGGTGCGGGAACTCGCGGCGAGCCTGGGTGCGCACATGCGCCACGAGGAGAACGAGGCCCTGCCGCTCGTCGAGACCCACCTCGGCCGGGCCGGGTGGGCCGCGTTCGGGCGCGACATCCGCAAGGCCCAGGGCCTGCGCGGCGCCGCGGTCTACTTCCCCTGGCTGCTCGATGCCGCCCCGGACGCGACCAAAGCCCAGGTGCTGGGCTCCGTCCCGCCGCCGATTCGGTTGCTGTACCGACGGGTATGGGCGCCGCGCTACCGGCGGTCGTTGGGCTGAACGGCCCCAGAGCCGCTGGCGTGGTCAGGAACGGTTGGTGCGCTCGCGCAGTTCGTCGATCTTCTCCGACGCCTCGGCCTTGGTCAGCTCGTCGGGCAGCTCTTCGCCGGCCTGCCGGGCGAGGGTCTCCAGGTAGGCCTCCTGGCGGTCGGTCGGCGGCTCGTCACCGGTGCGCCACGTGGCCGGGTCCGGCACCTCGGTGTTGCCGGGGTCCGTTGCGGTCGGGTCGCTCATGTCGGCTCCTGTCTCGAATGTGCGTTCGAACCCACCGTACCCGGTCCGGCCGGCCGGCAAACACCCGCGCCGGTCACCAGTCGTGCGGCTTGCCCGGGGTCTCGAGCCAGACGGTGAAGAAGTGGCCCAGGTCGCGGTGGGCGACGTGCGCCGCGTACCGGGTGAACTGGGCCACCGTGGCGTTGCCGTCGCGGTGCGCCCGGGCCCAGCCGCGCAGGATCGAGAAGAACGTCGCGTCGCCGAGCTTCTCGCGCAGGGCCTGCAGCGTGCCCGCGCCGCGGTCGTAGACGGAGTCGGCGAAGATGTTCTCGGCCGAGCCCGGGTTGCCCGGTGGCGGGTCCCACACCTCGCTGTCGGCCGGCTCGGCCAGCAGTTGCCGCAGGTGCTGCGGACCGGTGGTGCCGCCGGTGTGCTCGTCCCACAGCCAGCTGGAGAACTCGGCGAAGCCCTCGTTGAGCCAGATGTCGCGCCAGCGGGCGAGGGTGACGTCGTCGCCGAACCACTGGTGGGCGAGCTCGTGGGCCAGCGTGAGCTCGTCCGGGGCGCGGTCGAACACCGGCCGCGTTGCCGTCTCGAGCGCGTAGCCGACGTCGGGGGCGTTGTCGACGATCGCGCCGGCGCTGCCGAACGGGTAGCGGCCGTAGACGCTGGCGTAGTAGTCGACGATCGCCGGCAGCTTGGCCAGCACCGGGGCGCTGCGGGCGGCCTGGGTGGGATCGACCGCGTCGAGGTAGGGCACGCCGCCGGGGGTGCGCCCGGTCGTCACGATGAACCGGCCGAGGGTGGCCGTGACGAGGTAGGTCGAGATCGGGGTGCTCAGCTGCCATTGCGACGTGGTCTTGCCGCCGGCGGTCCAGGACCCCACCCGGTACCCGTTGGACACCGCGGTCAGGCCGGCCGGGACGGTGATGCGGACGCTGACCGTGGCCTTGTCGGTCGGGGTGTCGTTGGCCGGGAACCAGGTCGGCGCGCCCTGCGGTTCGTTGGCCACGAAGGCTCCGTCGTCGGTGGGGATGAAGCCGTCGAGAGAGCCGTCGGGGTCGATCGCCGCAGTGGCCGTACCGGCGTAGCGCACCTGGACGGTGAACCGGGTCCCCGCCCGCAACGCCCGCGGGGGAGTGATGACCAGTTCCTGCTCCAGCGCGGCCGGCTGGCTGAATCGGGCCGGGCGGCCGTTGACGCGCACCGCGGCCACGGTCAGCGAGCGCCGCAGGTCGAGGTCGAAGCGCGACAGGTGCTGGGTGGCCCGGGCGCTGATCACCGCGGTGCCCTCGAGGTGCTTGTCGGCCGGCCGGTAGGCGATCGTCAGGCCGTAGTGGGCCACGTCGTAACCGCCGTTGCCCTGCCGGGGGAAGTACGGGTCGCCGGCGCCGGTCGCGCCCGGGGTGGCCGGCGGGGGCGACGCCGAGCCGACGGCCGGTGCGCCCAGGCCGAGCGCGGTGGCGCACAACAGGGCGAAGGTGACGAATCGTCGCGGCCGCATGGCAGCACGGTAGCGCAGCGCGGATCGCTGCCCCCTGATCGCCTGCGCCCGGGCGGTCGGCCGGCCCGGTCTCAAGTCCGGCGGATGGCCGCCGATGTTCTCGGACGAGCGCGCCGGCCCGCCTGGCGGCGCCGGCGATTGATTGGACTGCGATGGCTGTGGCATCTCCGCCCGACTCGGTCGATGTCAGTGCCGATGTCGATGTCGATGCCGACGTCGATCTGGACGAGGCGATGGCGCCGGGCGCGCTCGTCTCCGCCTTCCAGCCCCTGGTCGAGCTGTCCTCCGGTGAGACGGTGGGGTTCGAGGCCCTGGCCCGGTGGCCCGGGGTCAGCGGTGCGCTACCGGACACGGTGTTCCCGGCCGCGCTGGCCGCGGGCCGCTCGAGCGAGCTGGACTGGATGGCCCGTCTCGCCGGGATGCGCGGTGCGCTGGACGCCGGCCTGGGTACCGAGCAGACCTTGTTCATCAATGTCGAGGCGGCA
This sequence comes from uncultured Actinomycetota bacterium, assembly GCA_963713245.1. Taxonomy (GTDB): domain Bacteria; phylum Actinomycetota; class Actinomycetes; order Mycobacteriales; family Jatrophihabitantaceae; genus CAVQKZ01. The sequence goes on along the minus strand of CAVQKZ010000005.1, from coordinate 1,021,679 downwards.
TCACTCGGGGCCCCGCAGCCCGAGGCTGCCCGTGAGCTGATCGCCGAGGCGCTCGGCGGCCTGCGCGTCGTGATCGAACTGACCGAACGCGCGCTGTTGAGCCGCCCGGCCGACCTGCTGGCGCTGGTCGACTGGGCCCGCCAGCGGGGGTGGGGCATTGCTCTCGACGACGTCGGCGTCAACCCCGACTCGCTGGCCCTGCTGCCGTTCGTGGCCCCCGACGTGATCAAACTCGACCTGGCCCTGGTCCAGCAGACGCCGTCGCAGCACCAGGCCCGCACGATGGCCGCGATCATGGCCCACGCCGAGCGCACCGGAGCCGTCATCCTGGCCGAGGGCGTCGAGACCGAGACCCACCTCGAGCAGGCGTTCGCCTTCGGCGCGACCTACGGACAGGGCTGGCTGTTCGGCCGGCCCGGCCCGCTGGCCGCGACGACCGTGGTGGCGCCGGTCGGCCTGCCCTTCCTCGACCCACCGGCCGGCGCGTCCGCCAGCCCGTTCGACCTGGTTCGCACGCGCGGGGACCTGCGGGTCGGGCGCAAGCGCCTGCTGCAGGCCATGTCGCGCCACATCGAGAGCCAGGCCAAGGCCCAGAGCGATCCGCCGGTTGTGCTCGCGGCGTTCCAGACGGCCAACCGGTTCACCCCGGCCCTGGCCCGCCGCTACGCCGGGCTGGCCGACAGTTGCCCGTTCGTCGGTGCGCTGGGTGCCGGTCTGCCGGCCGTGCCGGCCACCGGGGTGTCCGGGGCCGACCTGGACCCGGACGACCCGTTGTGCGGGGAGTGGACGGTCGTTGTGGTGGGCCCGCACTACGCGGGTGCGCTCATCGCCCGCGACCTGGGCGACGACGGTCCGGACCGCGAACGGCGCTTCGAGTTCATGATCACCCACCACCGCGAGACCGTGGTCGCCGCCGGCCGCTCGCTGATGGGTCGCATCGTCGCCACCGTGCGGTGACCCCCGCTTCCGGGCCGGAATGCGGTCTGTTAAGATAGTGTTAAGTAGACGTGGCGGGGGCTGCGCAACGCGCACGACTCGACCTCTCAGTGAAGGTGCCCCGCATGCCTCGTCCGGCCACGACCGTCCTGTCTGTCGCGTTGACCGCCGCCCTCACCGCCGCCGCATCGATCGCGCTGGTCGCCTACGCCGCGTCGCCGGCCGGCGCCGCGTCGGCCCACGATCCGCAGGGTGCCGTCGACGTGTGGACCCACTCCGGCGCGGCGGTCTCGTTCCGGGGCTGGGCCGCAGATCCCGACCAGAGCGGCATCGTGCGCATGGTCGTCAAGCTGGACAACACCGTCATCGGCTCGACCCTGGCCATCCAGCCCCGTCCGGACGTGGCCACGGCGCATCCGAGTTATGGCCCCAAACGCGGTTTCAGCGGGGCACTGACGCTGCCCGCCGGGGCCCACACCGTCTGCCTGGTGGCCGGTGACCTCGGTGTCGGCGCCAACGTGGCCCTCGGCTGCAAGACGATGACGGCGCCGAAGAGCGCCGCCGTCGCGACCTCGGCGAACCCGACCAAGCGGCCGTTCGGGCTGCTGGACGGGTTCATCTACAGCGCGACCAAGCAGACGATCTGGGCCCACGGCTGGGCGCTGGACCCCGACACCACCAGCCCGATCGCGGTCGAGCTCACGATCGCCGGGCAGGCGCAGGGCGCGGTCGTCGCCGCCCGGGCCCGGCCCGACGTCGAGAAGCGGCACCCCGGCCGCGGGGCGGACCACGGGTTCGACTACACGATGCAGACCCGGCTGTCCGCGGGTACGTATTCGGTCTGTGCCGTGGGCATCAACTCCGCCGCCGGCGGGAACGCGATCCTGTCCTGCAAGAAACTGACGGTCAAGCAGACCGCGCCACCGGCCGTGCTCAACGTCGCGACGACCGCCACGGCGGCGGCCGCGATCCGGGCCCAGGCGATCAACTCCGGCGCGGCGCGGACCTCGCACTTCCCGGCCGGCGCCAGTTCGGCCGCCACGATCGCCCTCGCGACCCGGGCCCTGCTGCAGCAGGCGGCCGGCCGGTCGACCCGCCCGCCCGCCGGGGCCGGCGTGCCCGCGTTCGCCCCGGCCGGCCCGTCCCGGGTGGTCGACGAGCAGGCTGTCATGGGCCCGCGCCCCGCGCTGGGTAGCTACCCCCCGGTCAAGAAGGGCGGCCGCGCCGGCATCGCCCGCTCGCTGCAGCCCTACGCCAACGATGCCCTGGCCACTCCCGGGGCCCGCGGCGTGGGCCCGGCCGGGGCCGCCCCGGTCCTGGCCCCCAACGGCCGCACGGTGCACCCCACGCTGCCCGCTTACCCCGCCCGCTACACCCGGCTGCGGGCCGAGGTCGCCATCGACGCGGCCCTGGCCCACATCGGCGACCCGTACGTCTGGGCCGCGGCCGGGCCAGGCACCTTCGACTGCTCGGGCCTCACGCAATGGGCGTGGGCCAAGGCCGGCGTGCCGCTGACCCACTACACGAACAGCCAGGCCGTGCAGGGCGTGCGGGTGCAGCCCAACCAGCTCCTGCCCGGCGACCTCGTCCTGTTCGGCAAGGATCTGCACCACGTCGGGATGTACCTCGGTGCCGGCTACATGCTCGACGCCCCGGACACCGGCGCCTACGTGCGGGTCGACAAGATCTCGTGGTTCGGCGACTTCAGCCTGGCCGTTCGCCCCTGATCGGACGGCCGTCGCCGGTAGGCCGCACCGGGCCCGTATTCCGCCGACGCCGACCGGATACGGTGGCAGGTGTTTCACCTCGTGTTCGTCGAGCCCCGCATCCCGCCCAACACCGGTAACACCATCCGGACGGTGGCCGCGACCGGCGCGCACCTGCACCTGATCGAGCCGCTCGGTTTCGAACTGACCGACGCGCGCCTGCGCCGGGCCGGGCTGGACTACCACGACCTGGCCACGGTCACGGTGCACCCGGACCGCGCCGCCCTGTGGGCTGCGGTGCTGCCCGCGTCGGTCTATGCCTTCACCACCGGCGCCCGGACCTCCTACGCCGACGTCGCCTACCGGCCCGGCGATGTGCTGATGTTCGGGCCCGAGCCGACCGGGCTGTCGGCCGACGCGCTGGCCGATCCGAACATCACCGAACTGGTCCGGATCCCCATGCTGGCCGGGCGCCGCTCGCTCAACCTGGCCAATTCGGCCGCGATCGCCGGCTACGAGGCCTGGCGGCAGTGCGGCTTCGCCGGCGCGGGGCCCGGCCCGGACGGTTGAGCCCGCTCGACCGGCGCCGGGCTACCCGGGGCATCCCGGCAACGCCGGCGCTGCTACCCGCCGATTGCCGCGTTTGGACGGTGGCGGCAACGGGAAGGAAGGTACGCATGGGTGGCCCGATGCGTCGGGCCGGCCGAGAGGAGTACCTGTGAACAGAACCGCGCGGTGGGCGATCCCAGCCGTCCTGGGCGTTGTCGGGCTCGGCCTGGCCATTCCCGCCGACGTGGAGGACTCCTGGTGCGCCCCGCAGACCGGCGCGGGCGGGCCCGACAAGGCGACGCCGAGCACGGTCCGTAGCCGGCACCCCGGCCGCTCGTCGCACAGCGCGACGAGCGAGCACTAGGGTCGCGCCCGGCCGCCCCGAGTGGACGCTCGCGGCCCAGTCGGGCAAGATACCCTGCCACTCATGCCCAGCGTGCCCGAGCCTGCCGTCTTCCGCAGCCGGGGCAACCTCTGGCCACCGGTGGCGGTGGTCATGGTCGTGCGCAACGAGGCCCGCATGCTGCGCGAGACGCTGGCGAGCGTGCTGGAGCAGGACTATCCCGGCCCGCTCGAGGTCGTGATCGCCGTCGGGCCGTCCACCGACAAGACCGAGAAGGTGGCGGCCGAACTGGCGGCCAAGGACCCGCGGGTGACCCTGGTGTCCAACCCGAGTGGCTGGACCCCGGCCGGCCTCAATGCCGCCGTGGCCGCGACGTCCGCACCGGTCGTGGCCCGGGCCGACGGTCACGCGCTGCTGCCCGACGGCTACCTGCGCCGGGCGGTCGAGGTGCTGCAGCAGACCGGCGCGGTGAACGTCGGCGGCGTGATGGCGGCCGAGGGCACCACGCCGTTCGAGCGCACCGTGGCCGCGGCGATGTCCTCGCCGTTCGGCGTGGGCGGCGGCCGATTCCACTACGGCGGCGAGCCCGGCCCGGCCGACAGCGTCTACCTGGGCGTGTTCCGGCGCGAGGCCCTCGTGGCCGCCCGCGGCTACGACGAGCGGTTCGCCCGGGCCCAGGACTGGGAACTCAACCACCGCCTGAGCGGGGCCGGGGGCCTGGTCTGGTTCGCGCCCGACCTGCGGGTCTCCTACCGGCCGCGGCACACGCTGTCCGACCTGGCCCGGCAGTACTACAACTACGGCCGATGGCGGCGGGTCGTCATGCGCCGGCACCGCAACTCGGTGCGGTGGACCTACCTCGTGCCGCCGGCCACCGTCACCGGGTTGATCGCCGGTCTGACCCTGGCCATCGCCGGGCGCCGCATCGGCCTGCTCGCGCCGGCGGCATACGCGGCCGCGAACCTGGCGGCCAGCGCGGTGGTCGGCCGGCGCCTGCCGCCCAAGGAGGCGATCCAGTTGCCGATCGTCTTCGCCACCATGCACATCACCTGGGGCTGGGGCTTCCTCACCAGCCCGCGCCGGCTCGGCGTCATGGCCGACAAGGCGCCGTCGCGGCCCTCGGTCTGAGCGCTAGCGCCGCCACGATCGGCGCAACCGGGCCGCCCGTCGGCGCAGCCGGCCCGCCCGCCGCAGCGCCCGCCGCAGCGCCCGTCCCAGCGCCCGCCGCAGCGCGTGGCGGAGCACGGCCGGGCCGGCCGTGCTCACTGTGGTTGCCGGGCGCAGGTCCCGGGCACTGACCTTGACGTCCCCGCCGGCCGACACGACCAGCCGCACGCCCGTGTGACGGGGTTCGGGCCAGCGCTCGACCTCGAGCCCGACCAGCACCGCCCACGCCCCGGGCGCCAGGTCGGGCAGCTCGCCGCTCAGGACCAGCCCGCCCGGCCGCGCCTCGACCGGCCCGGTGTCGAGGACGACCGTGCGCTGGGGGGACTGCTGCTGCAGAGTGAGGCGGCCGGCCGGCGCGGTGCCCGGTTCGAGTTCGACGGGGACGGTCACCCGCAGCGTCGCCGGGCCGGCGTCGTCGCGGGACACGGCCACGTGGTCGCCGTGGCGCACGTCGCGCAGCAGACGATTCGGGTTGGCGCCGACGTCCAGGCTGAGGTTGCCGTGCGGCTCGGTCCAGTACGGCGTGACGAGCTGCCCGGACAGCACCGCGGTCGGCAACCGGTCCGACACGGCGTCGTCGCGGGTCGCGCCGAGGCGCAGCTGGTGGCCGAAGCCGGTCTGGTTGAAGCGGGCGTAGACGTCCCAGATGCCCGGCGTCAGTGGCCGGCCCCCGCCCAGCGTGCGCGGATCGATGCGCGCGGTGGCCCGGTGGGTCAGCCAGGTGCGCTCGCCGTCGTCGTGCCGCTCGGACGACGACTCGGTCGGCACCGGCCATTCCTCGCTGTCTTCGCGCCGGCGCAGCACGACGTCCAGCCGGGCCGAGGCCACCAGCCGGGTGCAGTCGCGCGCCTCGGGCGGCACGGTGGCCCGGGCCGCACCGGGCGCGGGGATCAGTACGGCGTCGCCGGCGCGTTCATAACACCACTGCGCGCCGGTGTCGCGGTCGATCAGAGCACCGGCGAGGTCGAGGACGAGGACACCGCCGGCGTCCCAGCGCACGCCGCCCAGCCGCACCTGGGCGCCCAGCCGCAGACCGAGCTCGACCCAGGCGACCAGCTCGGCCCGGCTGCCGTCGCGCAGCAGCCCGGCCCGGACCCGCTGCGGCGCGGGCAGCCCGGCGTCGGCGCTGAGCGGGATCGTCTCGACCGCGATCCGGCGGGCCTCGTCGAAGACCTGGCGCTGGTAGTCGGCGTCCTGTTCGAGGAAGCTCCGGCCGTCGAGGCGGGCGAGCAGTTCGGTGCGCAGGGTCCGGCGCAGGTACCGGTCGCGCAGCGCGCCCGGCTGCGTGTGGGCCAGCACGATGTCGACGACCTCGCGGACGTTGGCGTAGTACCCGGCCGGATCGATGCGCTGGTAGCCGGCGTTGCCGGCGTCCTCGCGGCCGACGTGGAAGTAGCAGTGGTAGTCGGCCAGGATCGAGACGCGTTCGGCCCGGAAGTAGGCCTCGGTGACGAAGACGTGGTCCTCGAGCCGGCGCCGGCCCTCGGGAAAGCGCAGCGCGTGCTTGTCGAGAAAGTCCTTGGCGAACATCTTGTGCGGCGTGAGGGAGTCCATCAGCGGCGCGTCGGCCAGCGTCACCCGCGGCCGGCTCTTGGCGAACAGGGCCTTGGCCACGCCGCGGCGGTGGCCGGCGTAGCGGCCGATCACGATCTGCGAGTCGTTCTCGGCGGCGAAGTCGGTCATCCGCTCCAGCGCCTCGAGCCCGAGCCAGTCGTCGTGATCGACGAAGAAGACGTACTGCCCCCGCGCGGCGTCGATGCCGACGTTGCGGGGCCGGCCGGGCCAGCCGCTGTTCGGTTCGTGCCGCACGGTGACGTTGGCACTGTGCTCGGCGAGTTCGTCGAGGCGGGCCGGGGTGTCGTCGGTCGAGCCGTCGTCGACGAAGATCACCTCGAACTCGTCCTGGGGCAGGCTCTGCCCGGCCAGGGACGCGATCAGCGCTTCGATGTGGTGACCGGTGTTGTACACCGGCACCACCACACTCACCCGGATCACGACCGGCCGCCGGCCATCGCCTAGCCGTCTTCCAGGCCGGCGTCGCGGCCGACGGCCGCGCTGAGCGAATCGGGGGCAGTGCGTTGCTCGAGCCGCTCGTCGTCGTCGCCCACGCCGAACCGGGCCACCGACTGGTGGGCATCCGAGCGGGCGACCAGGTCGTCGACGGCCTGGCGGAACAGGGTCATCGCGTCGGCGTCGGGATCACCGAGCAGGTAGTGGCGGACCTCGGCCCGCCGGTGGCGCAGCGGGTCGGGCCCGCGGGCCTGCGCCAGGCCCTCGGCCAACCGGCTGGCGCCCGGCCCGATCAGGTACGCGGCGCCGGCCGAGGGATTGCGGTCGGTGAACACCTCGTCGGGCACGGCGGCGCCGTTGGTGACGAAGTACGGCTTCTCCGAGCGCAGATAGTCCGAGACGACGCTGGAGATGTCGCTGACCAGCGCGTCCGAGGCGTTGAAGCAGTCGTAGAGCGGCGTGGCGTCGAGGACGGCGCGGTGCTGCGGGCCGGCGGCGGCGAGCTGGGCGACGATCTGCTCGCTGATGCGGGCGGCCCGCGGATTGACCGAGCCGGTCAGCGGATGGGGCTTGTAGATCACCCGCACGCCGGGCGTGCTCACCAGGATGCGGACGATCTCGCGGCCCATCGGCATGAGCGAGGACTGGTGCGGGTCCTCCGTCCATCCCTCCCAGGTCGGCGCGTAGAGCACGGTGAAGCCGGCCCGCCCGGCGCGCGAGCCGGCGGGCAGGATGGCGTCGAGCTGCGGGCGGCCGACCAGCACGATCTCGTCGTCGCGCACCCCGACCTCGGCCCGCAGGTAGCGTTGCCGCCCGGCCTCGCCGGCCACCCAGACCTCGTCGTAGACCTTGGCGAACGGGTTGAAACTGGCCGTCTTGTCGCTGTCGCCGTGCCCGATGAAGGCGCTCTTGAGCGTGGGCAGCCGCAACAGGTGCAGGTTGCGCCCGACGTTGGACACGTACAGCGCGACCCGTCCGCTCTCGAGCTCGAAGTTCATCAGGTCGACGGAGAACGGCATGCACAGCACCGGCGTCGTGGTCGGCTCGAGCTGGTCGAGGTAGCGGCGCTCCCGCACCAGGATCAGCGTCGGCCGCTCGAGGCGTTCCATCGTCTCGAGCCACATGTTCAGCTGGTAGATCGGCCTCGACCCCGCCGGAGAAGTACAGGATCACGACCGGCCCGAGCTCGCGGACCGCGACCTGGGCCGCCTGCAGGCGGACCTCGCCCGACGGCAGCCGGTGCAGGGCCAGCACCTGCGGCAGCAGGCCGAGCGCCAGCGCCAGGGCGGCGCACACCATGACGCACGGCCGCCGGCGCCACCAGCGCGTACGAACCGTTGGTCAACGCCCAGCCCAGCGCGGCGGTGAGCAACGAGATCGGTGTGCAGGACGAGCGCGGAACCGCCGGTCGAGCAGCCATTCCGGGGGTGGCGGCGGCAGGGTCTCACCGGGGACGGGCAGGTTGCGGGTCTCGATGCGGCGCAGCCGGCCACTGCTCACCAGCACCCGCAACCCGCTGTAGAGCACGTGCACGCCCTGATGGGCGACGACGGCCAGCACCACGATCAGCTCGGCCGAGTACGACAGTTGGCCCGAGCGCAGCAGGAACGTGAGCACCAGCACCTGGCGGTAGAAGAACCGCCAGGCCGGCCCGGCGCCGATCAGGCGCAGCCCGGTCTGCAGCCGCTCGTGGTCGGTGCGCTGCACCAGGACGTCGGCGAGATACATCGCCACCGAGGCGAAGAACACCAGCGCGAGATTGCGACTGAGGCTGCCGACGAGCAGGGCCGCGTACAGCGCGCCGAGAGCGGCGCACGGCAGCACCGGATTGAGCCGGATCACCGGTGCCGCCGCCGCCGTGCTGCGCCTCCGCCTCTGCTTGGGCCTCGGCCTCGGCGACGGCCTGGGCGACCAGGTCGGCCTCGGGGATGCTCCGGCCCGCGCTCTCGCGGCGCACGTCGATGACGTGGCCGGTCAGGCCGGACGCGAGCACGTCCAGGACGGTGACGGCGACGGCCTCGCTGTCGAGCAGGGTGCCCTCGGGCTCGGCGCCGAACGCCTGCAGCCGCATCGGGGTGCGGGTGCGCTCGGGATTGATCACGTTCACGTGGATGCCGTCGCCGGACCACTCGTCGGCCAGCGCCTGGGCCAGGTTCACCACCGCGGCCTTGGTCGAGGAGTACATGACGTAGTCGGCCCGGCCGCGCGTGTACGAGCTCGACGTGAACAGCACGAGGTGGCCGCGGGTCTCGCGCAGGTAGGGCTCGCTGGCCCGGGCCACGATCACCGGCCCGAGGTAGTTGACGTCGACCTGCTGGCGGACCTGGTCGTCGTCCATCGCCGAGAGCGGGCCCTTGGCCAGCTGGGCGGCACTGAGCACGACCGCGTCGATGCGCCCGGTGGCGGCGAACACCTGCTCCAGCGCCGCGGTGACCGACGGCCGGGTCCTCGACGTAGGTGCCGGTCGTGGACCGGCTGAACGAGAACACGTCGCAGCCCAGCGCGCGAGGCCTGCTCGACGACGTCGTTGCCGATGCCGTAGCTGCCGCCGAACACGACGACGGTCTTGCCGCCGCAGGGCCGCCCCGAGCTGCTCGGGCGTGCGGGGCGTGGCCAGGTGCGAGCCGAGCTGGAACAGCTTGTCGGCCAGGAACAGATCGACCGGGTAGGTGACCTTCATGTTCTGCTCGTCGCCGGGCACGACGTAGATGGCGACGTCGGGCAGGTAGCGCAGCACGACTCCGCAGTCGTCGGTGGCCCGGAAGTCCGGATCGCCGTCGGCCAGTTCGTAGGCGCGGCGGATGGTCGACAGCCGGAAGCCCTGCGGGGTCTGGCCGCGGCGCAGGTGGCTGCGCTCGGGGATCTCGACGATGTGATCGGCGTCGTCGACCCGGATGATCGTGTCGGCCGAGCTGATGGCGACGTCGACGGCTTCGTGCGTCTGCAGCGCGACCACGCAGGCGTGCACCACGCGGGCCGGCAGCAGTGGGCGCACGGCGTCGTGGAACAGGACGTTGCACTCCTCGTCGCCGAGCGCGGCGATGGCGACCTTGGTCGATTCGTTGCGGTCGGTGCCGCCGGCCAGCACCCGGGTCAGCTTGGGCAGCCGGTCGTCGGCGTGCAGCAGCCGTTCGGCGTCGGGGATGAAGTCCGACGTCATCACGACCATGATCTCGTCGATGTCGGGGCAGTCGTGCAGGGCCTCGACGGTGTGCTCGATGATGGTGCGGCCCGCGACCTTGAGCAGTTGCTTCGGCAGATCCAGGCCGACCCGGGATCCGGTGCCTCCGGCCAGGACGACGGCGACGGTGCGGAGCGGCTCGCGGGCGGCGGCGGTCATGCAGGAATCATCCAGTTCTCGCAATGAGCTGCGGGCCGGTCGAGGGTCGGTCGCGCGTTCGGCCCGGATCGCCTGACTGTACCGGAACCGGCCCTCGCGCCCGGTCACGCCCGCCGCCCGGTGCCCGTGGCCGACCGGGCCCGGCGGGCGCTGCCGGATAGGCTGCCATCGCGTGTCACCGGCGCCGCCGCCGGCGGCCGGACGTGCGGATATTCGCGGGAATCGGGAGATCACATGGGCAAGGGGCACCATTCGGGGCCCGCGCCGAGGGCGCAACGATGAGCGTCGGTCCGGCCCGCCGGGTGCGCCGGACGGGTGGGCGGCTCATCCGCCAGTGGGGGCTGCTGCCCGAGGGCGACCCGGACGGCCTCGGCGACGACGAAGCGCTGCGGGGCACGTCGCTGCCGTTCACGGTGATGCTGTATTTCCCGGACGTGGTGCGCAACATCTACCAGTTGCGCCAGTGGTACGCCCCGCTGCGGCAACTCGACCGGCGCCACCGGGTCGGCATCGTCTGTCTCGACAGCCGGGTCGCGGCGCTGATCCGGTCCGAATGCGACCTGCCGGTCGTGTGCTGCGGGCGGATCGGGACGTTGGAGGACATGGTCTCGCGCAGCGACATCGCCCTGGCCCTGTACGTGAACCACAACGTGCGCAACCTGCACCCGCTGCGCTTCGTCACGATGGTGCACGCCTACCTCGGCCACGGTGAGAGCGACAAGGTCGCCTCGGCCAGCAACCAGGTCAAGGCCTACGACTTCGCCCTGGTCGCCGGCGACGCCGGGCGCGAACGGCTGCGCCGCAACCTGCTGCGCTACGACGCCGACGCCCACGTGCGCACGATCGGCCGGCCCCAGCTCGACGTCGGCCCGCCGCCCCCGGTGGCCGACAGCGGCACCGCCGCGTCGTCGCCCGCACGCCCGACGATCCTGTACGCCCCGACGTGGGAAGGCGCCCAGCCGAGCATGGCCTACAGCTCGGTCGTCTCGCACGGCCCGGCCCTGCTGCGCTCGCTGCTCGACAGCGGGCGCTTCGACGTCGTCTACCGGCCGCATCCGCGCACCGGGGCGAACCGGGCCGACTACGCCGCGGCCGACCAGCGGTTGCGCGAGCTGGTGCTGCAGCACCAGCGCAGCGATCCGCACGGGCGCTACGAGCTCGACCTCAGCCCGACCTGGGACGCCCGGCACGAGCAGGCCGACCTGCTCGTCAGCGACATCTCGGCCGTGGCCAGCGACTGGATGACCACGGGCAAGCCGCTGGTGGTCACGGTGCCGGCCGCGCCGGAGGCCTACCTGGACGCCGACACCGTGCTCAACGCGGCACCCGGGCTCGCGGCCGCCGACGCCGCGACCGCGGCCGAACTGGTCGGCGCCGAACTGGCGGGGGGCGACCCGGCCCGCCGGGAGAGCTGGGTCCGGCACACGATGGGTGACGTCTCGCCCGGGGCTTCGATGGTGCGGTTCCTGACCGTGTGCGACGGGCTCGTGGTGCTGCGCGACGAGGAAGTGCGGGCGCGCGCGGCCCGGCTCGCCGGTCATCCCCAGTGACGGTTCCTGCGCGCCCGGACCGGCCGTCCATCGCCCAGCTGCGCGAGGTCACCCAGCCGCCGGCGGTGCGCGGCCGGCGCACGGCCGAGCACTGGACCGGCGACCTGTACATGCGGCAGCTGTCCCCGTACGTCACCCGCCTGCTGCTGCCCACCGGGATCAGCGCCAACGGCGTCACCTGGCTGATGATCCTCAGCGGCTGGCTGGCCGGGGCCGCGCTGCTGGTGCCCGGGCTCGCCGGAGCTGTGCTCGCGGTCGTGGGCACCCAGCTGCAGATGATGTGGGACGCGTGCGACGGCGAGGTCGCGCGCTGGCGGGGCACGGCCGGCCCGATGGGCGTGTTCCTCGACAAGTTCGGGCACTACACGGTCGAGACCCTGATCGCGCTCGCGCTCGGGGTGCGGGCGGCCGGCGGCGTCGGCGGGATCACCCACCACCTGGGCTGGATCACGCTCGGGGCCCTGCTGGCCTGGTTGCTGTGCCTGAACAAGGCCCTCAACGACATGGTGCACGCCGCCCGGGCCGCGGCCGGCCTGGACCGGCTGCCCGACACGGCCGCGGTGAGCACGCCGCGCTCCGGACTGCTGGCCCGGTTGCGCAGCGGCGCCCGGTTCCTGCCCTTCCACCGGATCTACCACTCGATCGAGCTGAGCCTGATCGTGCTGGTGGCCGCGATCGTCGATGCGCTCGCCGGCCACCTGCGCGGCACCCATGTCCTGCTCGCCGTCGTCGTCCCGCTGGCGCTGCTGTCGGTGCTCGGGCACTTCGTGGCCATCGTGGCCTCGAACCGGGTGCGTGTGCCCTGAGCGGGCAGCCGTCCTACGGCGTCGTCGTGCTCACCCAGGGCCGGCGGCCGGCCGAGCTGGCCCGCGCGGTGGGCAGTGTGCTCGCGCAGACCGGCGTCGAGCTCGATGTGGCCGTGGTGGGCAACGGCTGGGCCCCGACCGGGCTGCCGGCGGGCGTGGCGGCGGTGCCCCTGGCCGAGAACGTCGGCATCCCGGCCGGGCGCAACGCGGGTGTGCCGCACGTGCGCGGCGACCTGCTGTTCTTCCTCGACGACGACGCCTGCCTGCGTGATCCGCGACACGTTCGAGCGGGTCGCGGCCATGTTCGCCGCCGCCCCCGATCTGGGCGCCGTGCAGCCCCGGGTGCTGGACCCGGACGGGCGGCCGGCCCCGCGCCGCTGGACGCCGCGGCTGCGAGTGGGCGACCCGGCCCGCTCCAGTGACGTGACCGCGCTGTGGGAAGGCGCCGTGGCCATCCGGCGCCCGCTGTTCGAGCAGGTCGGCGGCTGGCCGGACGGGTTCTTCTACGCGCACGAGGGCATCGACCTGGCCTGGGCGGTGTGGGACGCCGGCGCCCGGGTGCGCTACGCCGGCGACCTGGTCGCGCTGCACCCGGCCATCGCCCCGACCCGGCACGAGCAGTTCTACCGGCTGTCGGCCCGCAACCGGGTCTTCCTGGCCCGGCGCCGGCTGCCGGTGCCGCTGGCGGTGGCGTACCTGCTGGTATGGGCCGCGCTGACCGCGGCCCGCACCCGCGGCGGCCGCGCCCTGGCCGAGTCGTGGCGCGGCGCGGTCGAGGGGCTGCGCGCCGACGCCGGCCCGCGCCGGCCGATGTCGTGGCGCACGGTCTGGCGGATGACCAGGGCCGGGCGGCCACCCCTGATCTGAGCTCAGGCGCGGATCGAGCGGACCTTCAGCCGCATCCGCAGCACCATCCGCACCATCTCCAGGCCCAGTTGGAACGTCTTGCCGGCATGCCCGGTGACGGCCGATTCGCCGACCCGGGGGTGGTAGTTCACCGGCACCTGGACCAGCCGGGTGCGGCGGATGACCGCGATGAGCAACATCTCCAGGCCGAAGGACGAGCCGTCCACGCTGAACTTGGGGGCGATGTCGCGCAGGCACTCGCGGGACACGACCCGGAACGTGCAGCCCACGTCGCTGAGGTAGGAGGTGTTGTAGAAGACCTCGATCAGCTTGGCCACGGCCCAATTGCCCCACAGCAGCGGCCAGCCCATGTTGGCGCCCTCCCAGATGAAGTGCGACACGGTCCGGGAACCGACCACGAACCCGCACTCGGGGGTGAACGGCAGCAGCTTGAGCAGATCCTCGGGGTCGAACGTGCCGTCCGGCTCGCACACGCAGATCAGGTCGGCGTCGACCTCGCGCAGCCCGCGCCGGATGGCCGCGCCGTAGCCCTGCCGGGTCTCGCGGATCTCGCGGGCGTCGGCCCGGGCCACCTCGTCGGACGTGCCCTCGGCCGCGTTGTTGTTGACGACCAGGATGTCGTCGACGATGCCCAGGGCATGGAACGACTTGATCGTCGACGCGATGCTGTCCTTCTCGTTGTACGTGGGCAGCACGACGGCTACCGTCTTACCCTTCCACATGCGCGGGCCTCTCTTCGATCGGTGACGGGGAGCCCGATCCGAAGATCCCAACGATAGAACTCAGGGCGAGCGTGCCCACCGCCGCGATGCTCAGCCACGCCACCCAGCCCCCGGCCGGGCGCCACTGGGCCGAGTGCAGGAACCACCACGGGCCGGTGTCGCCGACCGCGTACCGGCGGGCGTTGACGTAGATCGACGCGAACTGGATGACCGGCAGGACGAGCGCGGTGAGGCGGAACAGGCGGCGCAGCGCGCCCGGGTCCAGGTCGCCCAGTCGCTCGGCCAGCACCGCACCGGCCAGCAGCGGGCAGAACATGAAGAACGGCAGCAGGTGCCGGCCCTGCAGCCCGGCCTGGATCGGGTAGAACACGGTCGCGTAGGTGACGTAGGCGACCAGGACCAGGGCCACGAGCCAGCCGGCCAGCGACCACCGGTCGGCGGCGGCGCCGAGCACGACGGCCAGCCCGACCGCGACGGTGGCGAGCAGGATCCAGGCCAGGACGACCCAGCGGGGTACGGGCGTGTCGAGCCAGCCGAAGTTGCCGACGCCCTCGCGGACGAGGTTGAACGCCCGGGCCTGGAAGGCGGGCACGGCATTGCGGTCGAACGCGCTGCCGGTCTGGCTCGGGTGGTCGTAGCGCCGTTCCCACCAGACGATGGCGGCCAGCGACGCGAGCAGGACCGTCATCGCGGCGACGAAGGCCGGGCGGGGGTGACGGATCAGACCCCAGACGGCCGGCAAGCCGATCCGCAGCACCATCAGCACGATGAGCGCCGCGAACGTGACGCTGCCCAGCTGGCGGCTCAGGATCAGCGCGGCCCCGCTGCCCGCGAGCGTGAGCTGGGTGGCCGGCGCGAGCAGCGACTCCCGGCGACGGATCGCCACGACGGCCACGGCGGCCAGCGCGAACGCGCCGCAGATCTCCACCCCGCTCGTGCTCACCATCGACGAGGCGAACAGGGCCATCGGGGTCAGCCCGATGAACGCGCCCAGCAGGGCGCGCCGGCCGAGCCAGCGGACCAGGTGCGCGGCGCCGAAGAAGAGCAGGAGGCCGGCCATGGCCACGCCGACCAGGCGCGCGGCGATGAACGCCGCGGTCGGGGTGCTCATGGCCCGGGCCAGCAGCCCGATAGGCAGGTACAGGAACGGGGGATAGCTGCCCATCGGGGTGGCCCGCAGAACGGTGCCCGGGCGGTGCGCCGGCCGGTCGGGCAGGCACGCGGCCGTGCGCTCCGGATGGAACGCGGTGCAGCGATAGCCGTCGGGGGCCAGCCGGGCCGGGATGGGCACCACCCGGCTGATCGAGGCGTTGCGCTTGAGCACCCCGCGGGCCGAGTCGGGGACGGTGCCGCGGAACGGGGTGCCGATGTGCAGCCGGGCGACGCCGAGCGCCTTGACCAGGTGGTCGGGCTCGTCCGGGGCCGAGCCGGGCGGGTTGGAGCCGGCCCAGGCCACCATGAGGATCAGGTAGGGCAGCACGAACAGGGCCGCGGTCAGGTAGGGCCGGCGGCGCACGCGGGTCGCCGCGGGCGATTGCGGCTCGGGCTCGGCGGCCAGGCCGGTCGTCGGGGTCTCGGCCTCGGCTTCGGTCTCGGCTTCGGTCTCGGCTTCGGCCTCGTCCGGCGCCGCGTCGGTCATGCCGGCCGGCCGGCGACGACGAGCATCTGCCCGGCCAGCGGCTTGACCGGCGAGCGCAGGTACCAGGGCACCAGGAAGCTCAGCCGCGAACCGCGGGACTTCATCGTCAGCGGCAGGAAGCGCGCGGCCACGTGCTCGACCGTCCAGCCCTGGGAGAGCAGCAGGTCGCGCAGCGAGCGATCGGTGAAGATGGCCACGTGGGTGTAGTCGTCGAAGTACTCGTTCGGGTTGAGCCGGAAGTTGGGCTGCACCAGCAGCAGCCGCCCGCCCGGGCGCAGCACGCGGTGCGCCTCGCCCAGCAGGCGCAGGGTGTCGGCCCGCTCGAGGTGCTCCAGCAGGTTGGACGCGAACACCACGTCGAAGCTGGCGTCGGCGAAGCGGGACAGGTCGGTGCAGTCGCCGACGACGGCCTCGACACCGGCGCGGGCCGACCGGACCACGACCGCGTCCAGGTCCATCGCCGTGACGTTGCCGGCCACGACGGCGTTGGCGAAGTCGCACCAGCCCGCGCCGAGTTCGAGCACGTCGTCGCCGGGCCCGATCCAGCGGGCCAGGTACCGGCAGATGTGGCCCCACACGACTGCCCGGTTGGGGTCGGCCGCCAGCCTGGTCTCGAAATAGCCCGGGCGGTAGACGCCGGCCGGCTCAGCGACCGGATCGGGGCCGTGTGGCTCGTCGATCTCGATGGAACATCCTCGCAATCTTGCTGCGGCCCGGTTCAGGAGACCGGCTGGGCGTAACGGTTGCGCAGAATCCGGCGCTTCCTCGTGCCCTCGGCGTTCGTACCCTTCTCGATGAACACGAGGTTGTGGTAGAAGTGCACGCCGACGACGTTGCGGTCGGTGTAACTCGGCTGGTAGCCCTCGTCGACGTACTCCTCGTAGTTGAGCCCGTCGGCCAGCCGCTTGAGCATCGCCATCGACGTGGTCGGATCGTTTGGGTCCTCCTGGCCACCCCATTCCGGCCAGTACGACGTCTGCGTGTCCTCGACCACGTAGATCCCGTCGTCGGCCAGCAGGGGGAAGAGCGTCTCGAACGTGGCGATCACGTGCTCGGGCCGGTGGCTGCCGTCGTCGATGATCACGTTCGGCCGGCCGATCTCGGCCACGATGCGGTGCAGCAACTCCGGGTCGGACTGGTCGCCCCGGAACGCGCGGATGCGCGGCTCCTCGACGAACGACTTGTCCTCGACGTCGAGGCCGTAGATGTCCGCGAGCGGGAAGAAGTGCTTCCACATCCGCAGCGAGCCGCCGCCGTCGCCGGCCCGGGCATAGCCGCCGATACCGATCTCGAGCAGGCTCATGGGCCGGTCGCGGAAGCGGGCCAGGTGGCGTTGGTAGTGCGGGGTGTAGCGGTGGTCGCCCCACTTGTCGGTCCGGAAATGCTTGGCCAGCAGGGTCAGATCATCCGACATCCGAGCCAGCTCACGCCCGGCGCGCTGCCGCTCCAGCCGCTTGGCCGCGGCCAGCACTTCTTCTTCCCGCAGCCGGCGCTTGAGCTCGTGCACGCCCGTGCGCACCTTGGCCCGGCGGGCCCGGGCCCGCCGGAGCTCGGCCTGGGTCCGGCGCACCTTCTGCCAGGCGTCCTCACCGATGACGGGCTGCACGACTTCGCGCACCATCGCGCGCCTGATCACCATGACTGCCTCCTGCGCCCGTGCGCCTCGGCCGCCTCGGCCGGATGCGGGCGCCAGCCGATCCTGCCCGGGAGCGCGGACGGGTCGAGCCCCGAACTAATCACCCGCTCAGATATCCGAGGGCTGGTCGTAGCTGGGCACCGCCGTGCCGGCCCGGGCCGCCGCGAGCCGATCCTCCAGGGCCTGGGGGTCATGACGGGCCTCGTAGGCGTCGACCACCATCTCGGCGGCCCCGTCGATCACGATCTCGCCTTTCTCCAGCCAGATGACCCGATCACAGGTCTCGCGGACGACGTTGAGCCCGTGGCTGACCAGGAACACCGTCCCGGCCGCTTCGCGCAGTTCCCGGATCCGGGCCTCGCTGCGGCGGCGGAACTCCGCGTCGCCGGTGCCCAGGGCCTCGTCGATCAGCAGGACCTCGTGCGATTTCGTGGCCGCGATCGCGAAGCGCAGCCGGGCGGCCATGCCCGAGGAGTACGTGTTCATCGGCAGCGAGATGAAATCGCCGATGCCGGCGAACTCGCAGATCGAGTCGTAGTTCTCCTGCACCTCGGCCGGCGTCATGCCCATGGCCAGGCAACCCAGGACGACGTTGCGCTCGCCGGTCATGTCGTTCATCAGCGCCGCGGCCACGCCGAGCAGCGAGGGCTGGCCCTGGGTGTAGATGGCGCCGGCCTGTGGCGGCATGAGCCCGGCGATGGCCCGCAGCAGGGTCGACTTGCCGGAGCCGTTCGGGCCGATGAGCCCGATCGCCTCGCCCCGCCGGGCCACGAGACTCACCCCCCGCACCGCGTGGATCTCGCGCAAGCCCGGTGGCGGCTGACGGGTGAGGATGCGCTTCAGTGCCGCGGGGCCGCCGACCTTCGCGTGCCGGCCCATGACCTTGTAGACCAGGTGCACGTTGTCGACGATGACGGTCGGTGAGGTGTCTGCGCCCGGCTCAGACACGTCCGTACCGCTCTTCGGCCTGCCAGAAGAAGGTGTAGCCGGCGACCAGCGCGATGATCGCCCACCCGACGGCATAGGCCCATTCGTGCGGGGAGCCGGTCTGGTCGTCGGTCAGCAGTGCGTCGCGGACGATCTCGACATATACCGCGCCCGGGTTGACGCTGAGGATGTGCTGGATCAGGCGGTGGCTGTGAAAGCGCTCGGTGAAGGTACGGATGCTGAAGAACACCCCGGACACGTACAGCCAGGTGCGCAGGATGAACGGCAGCAGCTGGGACGTGTCCGGCACCCGGGCGCCGATGCGGGCCATCGCGAAGGCGAGGCCGAGGCAGAACAGCGTCTCCAGGCCGATGGCCGGGATGAGCTGCAGCCACCTCAGCGTCAGCGGCTCGCCGGTGACCAGCACGATGGGCAGCATGACCAACATCGACACGACCAGCCGCTGCAGGGCGACCAGCGTGGAGGCGAGCGGCAGCACAGCGCGGGGGAAGTGCAGCACCCGGGTCAGTCCCAGGTTGAGGCTGATGGCCCGGGCGCCCATCAGCATGCTGCTCTGCATGAACGTGAAGATGAAGATGCCGATGACCAGGAAGGCGGTGAAGTTGTGCACGCCGCGCTTCGTGGTCAGCAGCACGCCGAAGATGAGGTAGTAGACCCCGGCGTTGAGCAGGGGAGTGAGCACCTGCCAGGCCTGCCCGAGCAGGCTGGCCGAGTACCCGACCGCGCTGTTGGCCCGCGAGAATTCGAGGATGAAGTGGCGGCGACCCCACAGCTGGCGGGTGTAGTCGAGCAGGGACGGCCGCGCGCCGGCCCGCTGCATGCCGTGCCGCGCGACCAACTCGGCGATGTCCGGCTGCGGCGCCCGGGTGCGCGCGCCGCCCACATCCGTCACGAGCGTCGAGGATACGGCACCAAAATGGGCCGGCTGCCGACCAGGCCACCCCGCGCCGGCGGCTGCGGGCGCGGCGGTCCGCGCGGCGGGAAATCGCGGGTTTGCGTCGATGTCACAGGTTGGCGTACCTCTCGACACCCGGCAGACACCCAGGTGCTGGACGCTGCTGGGCGGGCCACCATCCCCGAGCGCGAGGAGCCACGATGCCCACCGAGCCTGCTCCCTGCCCGACCGTGGGCACGTACGCCCGAATCCGGCCCAGCGGGCCGGGACGGCCTCACGGCATCGTTATTATCAGCGGGCAGCCCGGCGGCGACACCACGGCGTCGCGTGTGGACTGCCTGAGAGCGGGGGCGTTTCGGCGGGCGCAGCCGTCGGGGGATGCAAAACTCAGTTCGACGAGACAGCACACGACCGAGGCGGACGGCTGATACCTGGCGATGTTAGGCATAGGGCAGCACCCCGTCATCGGGTCGCAACCAACCACCGCGCCGGCCGCGCCGGACCACCGGACGCGGTGGCGCCACGCCGCGTTCTGGGTGCTGCTGGCCGTCTACGCCGTCTTGACCCTCCTGATCGCCGTGCGCAACGGCCCCACCGTCCGGCTGGACGAGTGGGTGGCCGACCTGCGCATGAAGCATCGCTGGCCCGGGCTCTACGACTGGATCAACTTCTACATCCACATCGGCCAGCGCGCCCCGTCCACGGCGGTGGCCCTGCCCTGGATCGTCTGGCGCTGCTGGCGGCTGCGCTCCAAGACTCCGCTGGTGCGGCTGGTCACGGCGCTGCTGCTGCTCAACGTCAGTGTGGGCATCGTCAAGGTCGCCACCGGGCGGATCGGGCCGCACAAGATCAGCCACGCGGACGTCGTCTTCGCGGGGGGCAACATCTACCCCTCGGGGCACGTCTCCAACATCGTCGTGCTGCTCGGCGTGCTGGCCTGGATGTCGGTGCGCTACCGCAAGGCCATGATCGTCGCGGCGGTCGTCATCCCGGTCACGGTCGGCTTCAGCACGATCTATCTGAACATGCACTGGCTCAGCGACGTGGTCGGCGGGTGGCTGGCCGGCGGGTTGGTGCTGCTGGCCCTGCCCACGGTGATGCCGGCGGCTGATCGGGCGGCCGACGCCCTCGAGGCCCGGCTGCGCGAGGCCTGGCGGCGGCGGCGGCAGGCCCGCCGGCAGGGGGCCGGCGGCGACGCCGCTGTCCCGGTGCCGGCCCCCGAGCGTCGGGCCGACGCCCCGAGCGAGGCTTCCTCGCCCGCTGGCCGCGAGCGCGAGACCACCGTGTCGACTCCGGTGGCCACGGCCCAGTCGGCGGCCTCGCCGATCGTGGCGTGGCGGCGGCCGAAGTCGGGCATGGTCGATCCGGCCGCGCCGGCCGGGGCGAACCCGACATATCACGCTGAGTAGTCAGCGGTAGACACCGGCCGGAATGTCCCGGCGCGGGGTAGCCGAGCGGCGCCGGCCCGGTAAACCAACTTGCCGCCAGGCTAATTATTTCCTCGGAAGGGTACGAGCGGTGTACCCCAGGTTGTGGTTCGGCTCCAAGCTATGTATGGTCTGTGTTAATCGAACCCGACTGGCCAGTTACAGGTCGTGTCATCCGCATTGTCAGATGCTTGCAGTGGGAGGGCCTGATGGCCAGCACCGAGGGTGAGCCGAACCTGACGACCCGGCGGCTCAACGGCGTGGGCGCGGCCGCGGCCGGCCTGTCGCTCGCTCTGGTGGCCGGACTCCTGTTTCCCGCCGGAGCAACCGCCGCGACAACTGCAACCGCCACAACCACCGCAACCGCCACTGCAGCCACCGGCACGGCGTCGCTCGCCGATTCCAAATGGGGCGACACCACCGCCGACCAGGTGGCCAAGGACGCCAAGGGCAAGAACGCCCCGGTGGCTGACCCGGGCTCGCTGTACACCATCGAGAACGCCATCGGTGCGCGGGCCGTGTGGCAGCAGACCGACGCCGCGCGCCGCCAGATCACCGGCCAGGGCGTGACGGTCGCCCTGCTCGACTCCGGTGTGGCCGCCGTCCCCGGCCTCAGCGGCGTCGGCAAGCTCAGCTACGGCCCGGACCTGTCCATCGAGTCCAACGGCCCGCTGAGCGATCAGGACACGTTCGGCCACGGCACCCACCTCGCCGGCATCATCGCCGCCCGCGACTCCGCCACCCTGACCAGCAAGACCATCCCGCTGCTGAACCCGGCCGTGCAACTCGGCGTCGCCCCCGACGCCGGCCTGCTGACGATGAAGCTGGCCGACACCGACGGGAGCGCCGACGTCAGCCAGGTGATTGCGGCGCTGAACTGGGTGACCGAGCACCAGACCGCCCCGAACGGCAGCAAGATCCGGGTGATCAACCTGTCGTTCGGGTCCGACTCGCTGCAGAGCTACCAGCTCGACCCGCTGGCCGCGGCCGCTGAGAACGCCTGGCGCCACGGCGTCGTCGTCGTCGTGTCGGCCGGCAACGAAGGCAGCGCGGCGAGCGGGCTCACCGACCCGGCCATCGACCCCTACGTCCTCGCCGTGGGGGCGTCCGACGGGTCGGACAGCGTCAGCGGCTGGGCCAAGCCGACGGTCGCGTCCTTCTCCAGCCACGGCACAGCCCAGCGGCACCCCGACGTGCTGGCCCCCGGAACGTCCGTCGTGTCGCTGCGTGACCCGGGTTCGTTCGTCGACGTCAACCACCCCGAGGGGCTGGTGGCCGGCGACACCACCGGACGCCTGTTCCGCGGCAGTGGCACCAGCCAGGCGGCTGCGGTCGTCTCCGGCGCCGTCGCCCTGATGCTGCAGGCCGACCCGGCGATGAGTCCCGACCAGGTCAAGGCCGCGCTGACCGCGACGGCCAAGCCGGTGCCAGCCAGCGTCCTCGACGGCGGCGCCGGCCAGATCGACGTGGCCGCGGCCCTGCTCGCGGTGCAGAAGAACCTCAACAGCAACTCGGCTGCCGCCCGTGCGGCCCGCATCGCCGTCCAGGCCTTCCCGATCTCCACCGGGCAGGGCTCCCTCGAGGCGGCTCGCGGAGGCGAGGCCATCGTCGACCCGAACGGCGGCACCATCTCCGGGGAGGTCGACGTCCAGGGCAACGCCTGGGACCCGGCGGCCTGGTGGGCGGCGGCATCCACCCTGACCTCCTGGTCGGGCGGAAACTGGATGGGCGCCACCTGGACCGGCAGCGGATGGCTGTCCACTATGGGCGGGCTGCTCTCGGCCCGGTGGGGCTCGGCCCGCTGGGGCTCGATCTTCTGGAGCGATGTGGTGTGGGACTCCGCGCGGTGGGGTTCGGCCCGTTGGGGTTCGGCGCGCTGGGGCGGCCTGCTGTGGTCCGACGTCTTCTGGCAGTAGCGGTGCCGCGCGCGCTGACCGCAGCGCAATGGACGCTGTGTCTCGGTGCCGGCCTGGCCGGCGCGGCCACCGTGCTGACCCTGGTCACCCGCGACCAGCCGATCCTCACGCTGCGGGTCTCAGGGCTGGTCATGGCCGCGGTGCTGGCCGTGCTGTTCTTCCTGGCTGAGCAGTTCTTGATGAACGTCGAATTCCGGCGACAGTCGTTCGTGTTCACGCTGGCCGGCGTGCCCCTGGCGCTCGGCGTGCTGCTGGCCACGCCCGAGACCCTGGTGAGTGCCCGGGTCATCGGTTCCGCGCTCGCGTTCGCCGCGCAGCGCTCCCGGCTGGACAAGTCGTTGTACAACGTGGCCGCCTACGCGTTCGAGGCCGCCGCCGATGTCGCGCTGATCCGGCTGATCGCGCCGGTTCACCATCTGCATCCGTGGACGGCGCTCGTGCTGGTCGTCTGCCTGGCCGTCGTCGACCAGTTGATGAGCATGCTGGTGCTCTCGCTGATCCGGTTGCACAACGGGCCGTTGAGCCGCCGCGACGTCCTCGAGGTACTCACGCCGGCCGGCCTGCTCAGCGTGCTGGCCAGCATGTTCGCCCTGAACATGGTCATCCTGGTCGAGCGCGGCATCATCGGGGCTGCCCTCGTCGTCATGCTCATCGCGATCGGGCTGTCCGGCTATCGCGGGTACGCCTCGACCCGCCGGCGGCACGAAGCGCTCAGCCTGGTCCACGAATTCGTGACCGGCGGCGTCGGCGCCGAGTCGCTGGAAGCGGTCACCCAGGAGATGCTGTCGCGGATCCGGCGACTGCTGCGCTGCAGCACGGCCGAGGTGATGATCCTCGACACGCCGACGGCGGTAGGGGCCAACCCACCGCCGGCGCTGAGCGCATCGGGCCTGCTGCTCACGATCGACGAGGACGACGAACTGAGCGTCACCTCCGGTGACATCGACCAGCTGGACTGGATCCTCGTGCGCGTGCTCACCGACGAGGAGCCGACGCTCGCGCCCCGCAACAGCAAGGACCGGGGCATCCGGCGCTGGCTCGACGACCGCGGCGTGCAGGACGCCATCATCGTTGCCCTGCCGCAGTCCAGCGGACTGGTCGGCACGCTGACGGTGCGCAACCGGTTCGGTGAGACGGCGACGTTCACCGACGACGACCTGACCCTGCTGCAGACCTTGGCCGGCCACGTAGCGGTGGCGCTGCGCAGTATCCGGCTGGTGGAGAAGCTGGGCTACGACGCCACCCACGACTCGCTGACCGGCCTGTCGAACCGGGCCTTCCTGTCCAGCCAGATCGACCAGGCCCTGGCCCCGCCGGCTCTGGACGTCGCCGTGCTGCTGCTCGACCTGGACCGGTTCAAGGAGGTCAACGACGTGCTCGGCCATCCGGTCGGCGACCGGCTGCTGAGCGTCGTCGGCGAGCGGCTGCGGGCGTGCTTCGGACCGGACGCGACCGTGGCCCGGGTCGGCGGCGACGAGTTCGCCGTCCTGGTGCCCGAGCCGCCGTCGCAACCGGACGAACTCACCGCACTGGCCACTCGCGTGGCCGACGCGCTGGCGCTGCCCGTCCACTTCGACGAGGCCATGCTCACGCCCGAAGCCAGCGTCGGCATCGCCGTCAGTACCAGCGCGCGGCCGCAGACCGAGTTGCTGCGCCAGGCCGACACCGCCATGTACGTGGCCAAGTCCCACGATCAACGCGTCGCGGTGTACAGCCCGGACATGGACCAGGGCCGGATCGAGCGGCTGGCCCTGATCGCCGACCTGCGGCTGTCGCTGTCGACCTACCCCGAGCAGTTCGCACTGCTGTACCAACCCAAGATCGACGTGCAGACCGGAGCGCTGGTCAGCGTCGAAGCCCTCGTCCGGTGGCAGCATCCGACGTTCGGGGTGATCGTCCCGGACCGCTTCATCCCGCTGGCCGAGTCGACCGGTCTCATCGAGAAGATCACCCCGCTGGTGCTGCGGGCCGCGTTGCACGAATGTGCGCGCCGGACCGCCGAAGGTATCCAGATGACCGTCGCGGTCAACCTGTCGGCCCGCAACATCAGCGATCCGCTCCTGCCGCAGCGGGTGGCCGCCGCCCTGGCCGAAGCCGGCGTCGCCCCGGAGTCGCTCATCCTCGAGATCACCGAAAGCAGCGTCATGGGCGACCCGGAGCAGACCGTGCCGGTGCTGCACCAGCTCCACGACCTCGGCGTGTGCCTGTCGCTGGACGACTTCGGCACCGGCTACTCGAGCCTGTCCTACCTGCAGCGGCTGCCGGTCGGCGAGGTCAAGATCGACCGCTCCTTCGTGCTCGGCCTGACCGGCGACGACGCAGCCAGCAGCCGGGCGCTGATCCGCAGCATCGCCACGCTCGGCAGCAACCTCGGACTGCGCATCGTCGCCGAGGGCGTGGAGGACCAGGCCACCCTGGACGAGCTGCGCACCCTCGGCTGCGACGTGGCCCAGGGCTACTACATCAGCCGTCCCCTCGACAGTGCCGGGCTCACCCAGTGGCTGCGCCGGGCGTCGGGGGAGTCACCCACCCGGCTGCGCCTGCTCAGCTCCGGCGGGTAACCCCGCCCCGCACCCGTGGTCCGGCCGCGCCGATCGCGGACGCGGGTCCCTGCTCAGCCCAGGCACACTGCCGAGATACCGGCGACGACCAGGCCGGCCGCGACGGCGACCGCGCCGACGCGCGCGCACCGGCCGAGCCGCTGGGCGCCCATGACGGCCGGGCAGCTGGTGAAGTAGACCAGCGGCACCACGATCAGGGGCAGCACGAGGCTCAGCACGACCTGGCTCCAGACCAGGACCGTGACCTCGGGCAGACCGCTGAACGCGACCGTGGCCGCCGGCACGACGCAGCCGACCCGGCGCGCGGCGCCGCTGCCCGGCGCCGACGGCAGCAACCGGCCGATGACGTCGGCGCTGGCCATCCCGCCCGTGATCGAGGACGCCAGCCCGGCCGCGATCAAGGTGAGCGCGAACAGTGCCGAGGTCGCCGGGCCGAAGACCCGCCCGGCGTGGGCGAGGGCCTGGGACAGGCCGCTGCCGCCCGGATGCGGGGCCGAGTCGGCACTCACCGACATGATGGCGCAGTTGACGGCCAGCGCGATGAGCAGGGCGAGCGCGGTCGTGGCCAGCGATCCCCGTTGCAGCCGGGCCAGCTCAGCCGGTGCATCGGTCCGGGCCCGCAGGTCACGGGCGAGGGCGGAATGCAACAGCAGGTTGTGCGGCATCACGACGGCGCCGACCATCCCGACGGCCACCGGCAGGCCGCCGGGCGGCAGCGCGCCGGGACGCAGCCCGGCCGCGACCGGTCCCGCACCGTGCCGGGCCAGCACAGTCAGATACAGCGCCCCGACGAGGGCCAGGCAGGCGTAGACGGCGCGTCGGCTGCCGCCCGGCGGAGCGACGAGGATGAGCAGGACCATGAGCGCGGCCGCGGCGACCGACATCGTCGTCGGCCAGCCGGTCAGCAGTTGCACACCGATGACCACGCCCAGCACCTCGACGACCTCGGTCACGACCAGCGCGCCCAGCAGTGGCGGGATCAGGGTCATCCGTCCGGCGCGGGTCAACCGGGTGCGCAGCAACGAGGCCAGGTCCTGACCGCTGGCCAGGCCGAGGCGGGCCGATAAGTGCTGCAGGAACAGCGCTGCGCCGGTCGCGGCGGCCAGCACCCAGACCAGGCGGTAGCCGAACTGGGCCCCGGCCACGACATCGGTGCCCCAGTTGCCCGGATCGACGTAGCCGGCGCAGATCAGCAGGGCCGGGCTCAACGTGGCGGCGACATTGCCGCGGCGGGCGCGAGCGCGGGCGGGCGGCCGCGCCGACGCCGCCGGCCGGGCCGCCAGTACTGCGGTCACGGCGCGGGCGGGTCGGAATGGTCCGCGGTGGGCGCGTTGGCGCCGGCGCGTCGGATGCGGCAGCAGGCCCGCATCCCGAAAACGGCCAGCATCAGGGCCGCGGCGGCCATGGCCGGCGGGGTCCGTGCGCTGGCCGCCGCCACCAGGTACAGCGCGGCCAGCGCGAGCAGCCCGGGGCGGCGGCGAGCCGAGTCGGCGAGCGAGTGCACGGCGGTGCGGGCGGCGGCCGGGGTGCCGGGCCGGGCGGCGAGCAGCTGGGTGGTCATGAGTGTCCTTCCGGGAAGATTGGTGGCCGGCGCCGCGCCGGCGCCGGCCACCCGGTGCGATCAGTCCGTCAGGACGTCCTTCACCTTGTTGACGACGTTCGCCGCCCCCTGGGCGTAGGCCGCACCTCCGGTGCCCGGCTTGCCCTTGCCCTGGCTGCCGTTGTAAGTGGCGAAGAGCTTCGGATCCGGCGGCGGGAGCAGGCCGATGTCGTCGCTCGGCACCGGCTCGGCCTGGAAGATGATCTCCTGCTCGTCGACGAGCGTGGTGCCCTGGGCCCACCGGCCTTCGGCGGCCTGGCTGTCGACGTCGAAGCTCCAGTAGGTGTGGTCCTGGACCTTGTCCTCGTTCTCGAAGTTGGAATCCTCGATGACGTCGGCCAGGCCGTCCTCCTGCAGCTGCTCGATGCCGAGCAGCCACTGCTGCTGGTGCCAGGTGTCGCGGGCCAGGTTGAACTTGAGCATGTCCCGGACACCCTGGTCGTCGGTCATGTTGTAGAGCCGGCTGGTCTGCACGCGGCCCTGGGCCTCGGCGTGGACGTTCGACCGGAAGTCGGCAAGCAGGTTCCCGCTGGCGACGATGTAACCGGTGTTCCATGGGACGCCCTGGCTGTTGAACGGCAGCGCGCCGCCGCCGGAGACGATCGCGTGCTGCGGGTTCATCCCACCCAGTACGGCAGCCAGCACCGGATTCGCCGCCGCGGCCTTCTCGGTCGTCTCCGACGGCGCACCCTCGAGCAAGCGCGCGATCATCGTGCTGATCATCTCGACGTGACCGATCTCCTCGGTGCCGATGTCGAGCAGCATGTCCTTGTACTTGCCGGGCATCCGGCAGTTCCAGCCCTGGAACAGGTACTGCATGGTCACGGTCAGCTCGCCGAACTGGCCACCGATGAGCTCCTGGAGCTTCATCGCGTACAGGGCGTCCGGCTTGGCCGGCTTGGACTCGAATTGCAGGTTCTTCACGTGGCGGTACATGGGGCTCCTCCTGGTTGCCCGCCGGGCCCGTGTGGCTGCGGCGGATCGACCGCACCAGCCTCAGCGACCCGCGTGTCCCGGCCGTGACCGCGGCAGTGGCCCCGAGCGCGGCAGGCCCATGTCATCGCCAGTCACCGCGGTGTCACCACTCCGTCACCGTGGTCGGCCGGTGGCGGCCGGTGGGGGGCAATCGAATGCTGCCGCGGCTGCATGAACCCGGGCCGGTTTGGGCACAACGTCTCGGCAGGCGCTTCGAGACTCCGGATGATCGCCGCACGCACAGGGATCAGCGTCCATGACCCGTGATCACCCTGCGGCCACGTGGCTGTGGCTGCTCAACGCCTTCGACCTGCGCCACGGCCGCGACTCGCTGCACGTCGCCCTGCCGGCCCAGCGGTTGCTGGCCTTCCTGGCCCTCCAGCGCGCCCCGGTTCAGCGCCGCGGGCTCGCGGCGACCCTCTGGCCCGATCTGGATGCCGCCGCGGCCGCCGGCCGGCTGCGCTCCACGCTCTGGCGGTTGCCCGCGCCGGCCGGAGTCCGCCTGGTACAGGCCGAGGGTGGCCGCCTGCGGCTGGCGGCCGAACTGCGCGTCGATGTGCGCGTGGCCGAGGACGACGGCCGGGCCGGCGAGCTGGAGCTGGGCCGGCTGTGCGGCGACCTCCTGGCCGACTGGGACGAGCCGTGGGTGGCGGTCGAGCGCGAACGGTTCCGCCAGTTGCGCCTGCACCGGCTCGAGCAGCTGTCCGAGCGGTCCGAGCGCGCCGCGGACTTCAGCCTCGCGCTGCAGGCCGGCCTGGCCGCAACCGCGGCCGAGCCGCTGCGCGAGAGCGCGCACCGCCGGGTGATGCAGGTGCACCTGGCCCAGAGCAATCCGGCCGAGGCGCTGCGTCAGTTCGACCTGGTCCGTCGGCTGCTGCGTGACGAGCTCGGTCTGGCGCCGGCACCGGCGACGCGGGCGGTCATCGCCCCGCTGCTGGGCCGTCCGCTCGACCTGCGGGAAGCCGGCTAGCGCCTGCTGGGGGGCTTACTCGCCCAGCAACTGGCCGGTTTCCACGAGGTGGCGGACGACGACGCCCATCTTCTTGTTGCGTCGCTGCGACACCTGGGACAGCCGGGCGAACGCCTCGTCGGCGGTGATCTTCTCCCGCTGCATGAGGATGCCCTTGGCCTGGCCGATCAGGTCGCGGCTGCCCAGGGCCTGGCGCAGTTGCTCCGCGCGCTCGGCGTCGGCCAGCGCCAGCGCGGCGAGGGTGGCGAACAGCGACGTGACCCGCGCGTCGTGCTCGGTGAAGGCTGCCGGTTGCTCGGCGAACAGGCTCAGCGTCCCGAGCCGCTGCTCGTGCACCCACAGTGGGATGCACAGCATGCCGAGCACCTGGAGGTCGACGGCCTTGGTGCAGAACTCCGGCCAGCGCTGCTCGGCGCGGGTGTCGGCGATGCGTACCGTGGTCTGCTGCTGCGCGGCCTCGATGCACGGCCCGCGGCCGGTGCGTTGCTGGGCCAGGTCGAGCAGGTGCGGCGCCCGCCCGCTCGCGCCTTGCGGCACCAGCCGGTTACCGCTCATGAGGATCAGGCCGACGTCGTAGCCGGTCGTCGCCGCGGCCATGGACACGATCGCGTCGAGGGTGGGCCGCAGTTCGGCGTCCTTGACGTGCAGCGCTCGGGCGATCGTGGCGATGGACCGGAAGACGTCGGCGTCCTGCGGTCGCTGCCCGGTGCCGATGGTCAGGCCACCGGCCGGTTCAGGGCGTACGCCAGTCATCGCTGGTCAGGTGCGAGCCGGCCTGCGGGCCCATCTGCAGCATGCCGCCGTCGACCACCCACGACGCACCGGTCACGTACGAGGACTGCGGCGAACTCAGGAAGGCGATCACCGCGGCGATCTCGCGGGCGTCGCCGGGGCGACCGAGGGGCACGCCGGGCCGGTGGGTGCCGTGCGGGTCCTCGTCCTCCTGCCCGGTCATCGGGGTGGCGATCTCGCCCGGCGCGACACAGTTGGCGGTGATGCCGTACTGCCCCAGCTCGAGGGCGATCGTCTTGATCAGGCCGCCGAGGCCGTGCTTCGCGGCGTCGTATGCGGCCGACCCGACGCGGGGCTGGTGTTCGTGCACGCTGGTCACCGCGATGATGCGCCCGCCGTTGCCCGCGCCGACCATGTGCCGGGCCGCGCGCTGGATGCAGACGAAGGCGCCGTCGAGGTCGGTGGCCACGACGTGGCGCCAGTCGTCGGTGCTCATGTCGAGCACGGAGGTGCTCGTCCCGGTGCCGGCGTTGTTGACGAAGACGTCCACCCCGCCCAGCCGGCCGATCAGCGTGTCGATGGTGTCGCCGCATCCGGCCAGGTCGGCGGTGTCCAGCTGTACGACCTCGGCCTGCTGCCCGTGGCCGCGGACCTCGTCGGCGGTCTGCTGCGCCCCGGCCTCGTCGGCGTGCCAGGTGATCCCGACGTCCATCCCGGCCTCGGCCAGCGCGACAGCAGTCGCGCGGCCGATCCCGGAATCCGAAGCGGTGACGACGGCATGGCGAGGTTGGTGGCTCATCACGGAGGCATTCCCATCAATCCGCCGTTCCTCACCACCGATCACGGCGTCTTCACCGTGGGGGTCAACTCGGTGGACGGCTGGGCCGATCGCTGACACCGTCGGACCGTGGGCCGCGATGATGGGCAAGCAGTGGCGCCGGGCGACTGGACCAGGTCGGCGCCGAAGGCCGTGGAGCTGGTGCAGTTGCCCGCGGCGGCGATCGACGCGCTCGCCGCGGGTGACCTGTCGGCGGCGAACGACGCCGCTCCGGTCGCTCTCTCGCCCTACTTCGCTGGGCCGCAGTGGCGCAGCACCTGGCGGATGCGCAGCCGCCAGCTCGAGGCCGATCCCGCCGTCGGCGGGTGGATCACCGGCGTCATCGTCGACCGTGTGCGCCAGGTCGCGGTCGGCCGGGCCGGCTTCCATGGGCCGCCCGATCCGCGGGGCATGGTGGAACTCGGCTACGCGGTCGAGCCGACGTTCCGCCGGCAGGGCTATGCCCGGGCCGCGCTCGAGGTGCTGCTCGCCCGCGCAGCCGATGAACCGTCGGTGCGCACGGTCCGGGCCAGCATCCGTCCCGACAACGCCGCGTCGCGCGGGCTGGTAGTGCAATACGGGTTCGTCGAGGTCGGTGCGCAGTGGGACGACGAGGACGGGCTGGAGACGATATTCGAGCTCGACGCCGGTCGGCGCGCGACCACGGCCTCGTGCGCGGATTGACCGGGCGCGGCGTCGGGTACACCCCGCAGGATCGCTAGGAGAGGTGGATTCTGCCGTGAGTGTTGCCGTCACGTACTCGCAGACCGGTGGACCGGAGGTGCTGCACACCGTGCAGCGGCCGGATCCCGAGCCCGGCCCGGGCGAGGTGGTCGTCGAGATACACCGATCGGGCCTCAATCCGACCGACGTGAAGTCGCGGCAGGGCAGCCGACCCGGCGACCCCGTCGACCCGCCGCAGGTCCCGGGCCAGGACGGTGCCGGCGTCGTGCGGTCCGTCGGCGGCGGGGTGGAGGCCGCTCTCGTCGGGCTGCGGGTCTGGATCTGGGAAGCGGCCTGGCAGCGCCCGGAGGGTACGACCCAGCAGTTGGCCGTCGTGCCGGCGCGTCAGGTCGTGACCTTGCCCGACTCGGCGTCCTTCGACCTCGGCGCCAGCCTCGGCATCCCGTTCCTGACTGCGCACCGTTGCCTGACCGTGGGCGAGCATCTGCCCGACCGGCTCGGGCCGGGCACCCTGGCCGGCCGGACGGTGCTGGTGGCCGGCGGCGCCGGAGCGGTCGGCAACGCGGCGATCCAGCTGGCCCGCTGGTCGGACGCGACGGTGATCACCACGGTCAGCAGCGCCGGCAAGGCCCAGTCGGCGGCTGCGGCCGGCGCCGATCACGTGATCAACTACCGCCAGGAGGACGCCGCGGCCGAGATTCGCAAGATCGTCCCGCACGGTGTCGACGCGATCGTCGAGGTCGCGCCCGCGGTGAACGCCGAGCTCGACGCGGGCGTGCTCGCGCCCAACGGCTCGGTCGCCAACTACGCGACGGAAGGCGGCGGGGAACTGACCCTGCCCGTCCGTCCGTTGATGGTGATCAACGCGCGGTGGCAGTTCGTGCTCGTCTACACCGAGCCGGCCGAGGCCAAGGCCCGGGCCGTCGAGGACATCACCGCGGCCGTGCTCGACGGCGCGATCCGGGTCGGCTCGGACGCCGGCCTGCCCCTGCACCACTTCCCGCTGGACCAGGCCGCGCAGGCGCACGCCGCCGTCGAGGGCGGTGCCGTCGGCAAGGTCCTCATCGACGTCGTGGCGGAGGACGCATGACGGCCGGCACTGCTCGGCCTGGGCCGGATGGGCCAGGCCCTGGCGCACCGCCTGCTCGAGGCCGATCAGGAGCTGGTCGTCTGGAACCGCTCGCCGGGCCGGGCCGACGAGTTGGCCGGCGACGGCGCGCAGGTGGCCGACTCGGTCGCGGCCGCGGTCGACGGCGCCGACGTCGTGCTCACGTCGTTGACCGGTGACGATGCGGTGCGCGACGTCCTGCTGCCCGGCGGGGCGGCCGTCCCGGGCCTGGACGCCGTCGTCATCGACTGCAGCACCGTGGCTCCGGCTACGTCGCACGCCCTGGCGGCGGCCTATCCGGAGCGGTTCGTCGCGGCACCGATCGCCGGCGCACCGCAGGCCGTGCTCGCGGGCAAGGCGTTGCTGTTGGTGGCCGGGCCGCCGGCCGCCGTCGAGTCGGCCGATGCCGTCCTCTCGGCCATCAGCGGTGCGCGGGTCGACGCCGGCCCGGACCCGGGCCGGGCCGCCTTCGTCAAGCTGCTCAACAACTACCTGCTGCTGGCCGGGGTCGCCGTCCTGGCCGACGTGGTCAGCGTCGGGCAGGCGGCCGGCCTGGAGCCGGAGTTCCTGGCCGACCTGCTCCGGGCCCTCCCGGTGGTGGCCCCCGGTGTCGCCGTCCGGGTCGAGGGATTGCTCGGCACCGACCACGACCCCCAGTTCACGGTCGAGTTGGGCATCAAGGACCTCGGGCTGGTCGACACGGCGGCCCAGGAGGCCGGCCGGCGCCTCGGGCTGCTGCCGGCGATCCGGGAGCCTTACCAGCAGGCGGTGGAAGCCGGCTTGCGCGAGCGCGACATCAGCGCCGTGATCGAAGCGTTCCGGATCCGGCCCGCGAGTTAAAGGCGCCGCCGTAACCGCAAGGCAACGGCCACACCGGATAGTGCTGGGCATGACCGATGAATCCGGCGTGCGGCCGGCCAAGCCCAGGCGCCACACCGTCGCGCAGTGGGAGGTACGCAGCGAGTGGCCGCTCGCGGCACTGGCCATCGCCTTCCTCGGGGCCTACGCCTGGCCGATCCTGCAGCCGGCCCTGCCGGAATGGGGACGGCTGGCCTGCCGCTGGGTCGCCTACGTGGCCTGGCTGGCCTTCCTGGCCGACTACCTCGTGCGGCTGCGGCTGGCTGAGAATCGACGGCGCTATGCGGCCGTGCACGTGCTCGACCTGCTGGTGATCGCGCTGCCGGTGTTGCGGCCGCTGCGGCTGCTGCGACTGGTCATGCTGCTGCGGGTGATGAACCGGCGGGCGACGGCGGCCCTGCGTGGCCGGGTCGTCGTCTACGTCGTGGCCTCGACCCTGCTGATCATCCTGTGCGCGGCGCTCGCCGTGCTCAATGCCGAACGCGACCACGCCGGGGCCAATATCGAGACGTTCGGCGACGCGCTGTGGTGGGCGACGGTGACGATGGCGACCGTCGGCTACGGCGATCGGTTCCCGGTGACGGCGGAGGGCCGCTGCATCGCGGTGGGGGTCATGCTGGCCGGCATCGCGCTGCTCGGCGTCGTCACCGCGTCGATCGCCTCATGGCTGATCGACCGGGTCCGCGAGGTCGAGGAGGACACCGGGGCGGCCACCCGCCGCGACCTCGCCGAACTGCGCGAGGAGATCCGCGCGCTGCGCGCTCAACTCCTCCAGCCGGCCGCGGACGGGCCGGTCACCGAGGGCCCTGCGCCGCCCGCGCTCAGCTGAGGAACAGGCAGAACGGATGGCCAGCGGGGTCGAAGTAGACCCGGACGTCGTCCTGGGGCTGGAACTCGGCCAGGCTGGCGCCGAGCGAAATCGCGCGGGCACCGGCGGCATCCATGTCGTCCACCTGGATGTCGAGGTGCGCCATCATCTGCTGCTCGCCAGGCTGTTCCGGCCAGACGGGCCGCCGGAAGTCCGACTCCTCCTGGAAGGCGAGCCCGGCGCCGCCGTGGGGACTTTTCAGAATCACCCAGTCCGGTTCGCGCGTCGTCTCGTGCCACCCGAGCAGCTCGCGATAGAAGTCGGCCAGCGCGCCGGCGTCCGGGGCGCCGAGCACGGTGGAGATGAGTGAGAACGTGGGGCTGTCCGCCACCGAGGCCTCCAGGGGACGAGGGCTGGTCCGGCGTCGTGCCGCAACTGCGCCGACGCGGCGCCGTCATGCTAGGCGACGCCATTCGGCCCGCGCGCCGGCGGCCCACTCGCCGTGGCGGCGCGCGAAAAGTTCGGCCGCCGCACTGCCGCTCCACTCCGACGGCAGCAGCTCGCGGGGCAGGGCCGGGTCGATCCACGGGAACCGCCGCCAGGAATGGACGAGTTCGATCAGCCGGGTCAGGGCGTCACTCGTCTCGGGGGCGGAGAACTCGCGCCGGAACCGCTGGTAGCTCTGCTCGATGGCGTCGAGGTCCCAGGCCTGCGCGACCATCGCGGCCGGCCCGCCCCCGCCGACGTGCTCACCGCGGAAGATCCGGGCGTCGTCGAACACGCCGGCCTGGATGAGTATCTGTTCGGCCTCGTCGACGCGGTCGGTGTGCGTGCTGATCCACACTCCGGGTGCCGGGCTGCCGAATCCGGCCCAGCTCAGCCGGGTGCGGAGCAGATGCCGCGCCGGCCGGTCGGACTCGGGGACTCGGGCGGTGACCAGGAGCCATCGGCCGTCCCAGTCGCGGGCCGGGCTGGTGAAACCGTAGATGCGCTCGGTGCCGTCGCGCAGCAGGCGCTGCGCGCTGGCGCTCAGCCGCCACCGGGTCCGGCGCCCCACCCGCTCCCGGACCAGCCACCCGTCCTCGGCCGTGCGCGTCAAGGCCTGGCGGGTCGACTTCTCCTCGATGTCGAGCCGGCCGAGCGCGTCGATGAAGGCCGAGGTCCAGGCCACCCCGCCGTTGGGCAACACGAACTCGCCGAGCACGGTGAACAACGATCCGCGGGCCGTGTCGGCCCCGGCAGCGTGGTGGCGGGACATGGTCGGGACGGCCGGCGTGGCCAGCTGCGCCATCGGACCTGGTCCAATCTGCTACGAATGCTTGACGGTAGCGCATCGAAGTGTAGAACATGGGGACGTCGCTTCCCACCCCAGGAAGGCGGTCCCGTGACCAGCCTGGCCGCACAACACGCCGAGTCGGCCGGCGCCGATGGGCCGGTCGCCGCCGACAACGACCCGGTCGACTTCCGAGTCGCGCCCGACACGTATCGGCACTGGCGCATCGAGGTCGACGGGCCGGTCGCCACGGTGTGGATGGACGTCGACGAGAACGGCGGCCTGCGCCCGGGCTACGAGCTCAAGCTGAACTCCTACGACCTCGGCGTCGACATCGAGCTCTATGACGCGGTGCAGCGGCTGCGCTTCGAGCATCCCGAGGTCCGGACCGTGGTGCTGACCAGCGCCAAGGACAAGATCTTCTGCGCGGGCGCGAACATCCGGATGCTGGCCGGTTCGCCCCATCCGTGGAAGGTCAACTTCTGCAAGTTCACCAACGAGACCCGCAACGGCATCGAGGACGCGACCGCGAACTCGGGCCAGACCTACCTGGCCGCGCTCAACGGCACCGCGTCCGGCGGCGGCTACGAGCTGGCGCTGGCCTGCGAACACATCATGCTCGTCGACGACCGCTCCTCGGCCGTGTCGCTGCCCGAACTGCCGCTGCTCGGCGTGCTGCCCGGTACCGGCGGACTGACCCGCATCGTCGACAAGCGCCATGTGCGCCGGGACGTGGCCGACTTCTTCTCGACCAAGGCCGAGGGCCTGGCCGGCCGCAAGGCGCTCGGCGGCCAAGCTCGTCGACGAGACCGTGCCCCGCCCGGCATGGGACGAGACCGTGGCCCAGCGGGCGGCCGAGTTCGCGGCCCGGTCGGGCCGGCCCGCCGCTCCGCCCGGCATCGCCCTGACGCCGTTGGACAAGCGCCGCCGCGACGACCACCGTCGACTACCGGCACGTGCGCGCGCAGCTCGACCCGTCCGCCGGCACGGTGCAGATCACCGTCCGTGGCCCGGACGGGCCGGCCGGCGCGGACGTCGCCGCCGTGCACGAGCAGGGCGCGGATTTCTGGACGCTGGCCATGACCCGAGAGCTCGACGACCTGATCCTCGACCTGCGCACCAACGAGCTCGAGCTCGGCACCTGGATCCTGAAGACGGAAGGCAGCGGCGCGAACGTGCTCAGCCACGACCGGTTGCTGCTCGAGCACCCCGACGATTGGCTGACCAACGAGATCCGGCACTACCTCAAGCGGACCTTGAAACGGCTGGACGTCACCAGCCGCAGCCTGCTCGCGCTGATCGAGCCCGGCAGCTGCTTCGCCGGGTCGCTGCTCGAGCTGGCCCTGGCCGCCGACCGCAGCTACCAGCTGGCCGGTGTCTTCGAGGACGTCGACGCCGACGCCGAGCCGGCGGCGATCACGCCCGGCGCGATGAACTTCGGGCCGCTGCCGATGGGCAACGGGCTGACCCGCCTGCAGACCCGCTTCCTCGGCGACGACGAGGCGCTGGCGGGCGTCCAGGAACAGGCCGATCAGCCGCTCGACGCCGAGACGGCCGAACGGCTCGGCCTGGTCACGTTCGCGCCCGACGACCTCGACTGGGACGAGGAGATCCGGATCGCGGTCGAGCAGCGGGCCAGCTTCAGCCCCGACGCGCTGAGCGGCATGGAGGCGAACTACCGCTTCGCCGGCCCCGAGACCATGGAGACCAAGATCTTCGGCCGGCTCACCGCCTGGCAGAACTGGATCTTCTACCGCCCGAACGCGTCCGGCCCCGACGGCGCGTTGCGCCGCTTCGGCACCGGCCAGCGGGCCGACTTCGACCGGAAGCGAGTCTGACCATGACGAGGACAGCAGCCGACTACACCGACAAGATCCCCAACAACGTCGAACTGGCCGAGGACCGCCGCCTGCAGCGGGCCCTGGAGTCGTGGCAGCCCAACTTCCTGAACTGGTGGGAGTCGATGGGCCCGACGCTGCCGACCCAGGACGTCTACCTGCGCACCGCGGTCAACGTCGGCCGCGAGGGCTGGGCCCACTTCGGCCACGTCCCGATGAAGGACTACCGCTGGGGCATCTTCCTGGCCGAGCGCGACCGTGACCGGCGGATCGCGTTCGGCGAGCACAAGGGCGAGCCGGCCTGGCAGAAGGTGCCGGGGGAGTACCGCTCGGAGTTGCAGCGGCTCATCGTCATCCAGGGCGACACCGAGCCGGCCTCGGTCGAGCAGCAGCGCAACCTCGGCGCCACCGCCCCGAGCCTGTACGACCTGCGCAACCTGTTCCAGGTCAACGTCGAGGAGGGCCGCCACCTCTGGGCCATGGTCTACCTGCTGCACGCCTACTTCGGCCGCGAGGGCCGCGAGGAGGCCGAGGAGTTGCTGCACCGCAACTCCGGCAGCGCGGACGCGCCCCGCATCCTGGGCGCGTTCAACGAGGAGACGCCGGACTGGCTGTCGTTCTTCATGTTCACCTACTTCACCGACCGCGACGGCAAGTACCAGCTCGGCACGTTGAAGGAGAGCGCCTTCGACCCGCTCTCGCGCACCTGCGAGTTCATGCTCAAGGAAGAGGCGCACCACATGTTCGTCGGCACGACCGGCATCGACCGGGTGGTCGAGCGGACCGTGCAGTTGATGAACGAGCACGACACCGACGACGTCTCCGGCCACGGCGGGATCTCGCTGGACACCGTGCAGAAGTACCTCAACTTCCACTACAGCGTCTCGGTCGACCTGTTCGGCAGCGAGACCTCGACGAACGTCGCCAACTACTTCACCGCCGGGCTCAAGGGCCGGTGGTCCGAGGAGCGCCGCCGCGACGATCACCGGCTCACCAGCGAGGCGATCATGGTCGACGCGATCACCGACGACGGCGACATCGGCCAGACCGAGGTGGCCGCCCTGGTCGGCCTGAACACCGACCTGCGCGGCGCGTACATCGCCGACTGCCAGAGCGGCGTCAACCGGTGGAACCGCATCCTCGAGGACGCCGGGCTGCCCCAGCGGCTCACGCTGCCCAGCGTCGCGTTCAACCGCAAGGTCGGCGCCTTCGCGGCGATCCAGGCCACGCCCGACGGCGTGCGTCATTTCCGAGGACGAATGGCAGCGGCGGCAGGGCGAGTGGCTGCCGACGGCCGTGGACAAGACCTACGTCCGGTCGTTGATGCAGCCGGTGCACGAGCGGGGCAGGATTGCCTCCTGGATCGCGCCGCCCCGGCAGGGCATCAACGGCCAGCCGTTCGACTACGAGTACGTCCACCTGCGCTAGAGCGAGGCTGCGGACATGGCTGAGGAGCTGTTCAACGCGTGCGAGTACCTGCTCGACCGCCGGATCGCGGCCGGTGACGGCGACCGGCTGCCGCTGACCGGCCCGGGCGGCGAGCTGACCTACGGTGCCCTGCTCGACCGGGTGCAGCGCACCGTCGACGGTGCTGCTCGCGGCTGGGCCTGCAGCCCGAGCAGCGGCTGCTGATGTGCATGGCCGACTCGCCGGACTTCGTCACCCTCTACCTGGCCGCGATGCGGATCGGGGCGATCCCGGTGCCGGTGTCGACGATGCAGCGCGCCGACGGGCTGGCCGAGCTGCTGCGCGACTCCCGGGCCCGGCTGCTCGCGGTCACGCCCGAGTTCGGTGTACTGGCCCACGACGCGCTCGGCGCGGCGCCCGAGCTGCGGGGTGTGCTCGCGGCCGGCGGCGCCGCGGTCGCGAGCGATGCCGGTGCCCGTCCACGACCTCGACTGCCTCGTCGCGGCGGCCGAGCCGAGATGCCGGCGTCTACCCGACGACGGCTGACTCGCCGGCCTTCTGGCTCTACACGTCGGGCACGACCGGCACGAGCAAGGCGGCGATGCACCGGCACGGCGTCGGTGCGGGTGGTGTGCGAGACGTACGGGCCGCAGGTTCTCGGCATCAGACCCGACGATCGGTGCCTGTCGGCGGCCAAGGCGTTCTTCGCCTACGGCTTGGGCAACTCGATCCTGTTCCCGCTGTCCGTCGGCGCGTGCGCGGTGCTCGAACCGGCGCCGGCCAAGGCCGAGCTGATCGCCGAGCGGGCTGCGGCAGTACGGCGTGACCCTGTTCTTCGCCGGGCCGACGTTCTTCGCCAACATGCTGCGGGCCGAGCTGGCGCCGGACGCGATGCGCCGCGGTGCGGCTGGCCGCGTCGGCCGGTGAGGCGTTGCCCGCCGCGCTGTACCAGCGGTGGACGACCCGCTTCGGCATCGACATCCTCGACGGCATCGGGATGACCGAGATGCTGCACATCTTCCTGTCCAACCGCGACGGGCCAGGTGCGCGCGGGCACCACCGGCACGGCGGTCCCCGGCTACGACCTGCGCGTGGTCGACGACGGCGGGCTCGACGTCCGCCCGGAACACCGGGCACGCTGCTCGTGCGCGGCGACTCGGCCGCGACCGGGTACTGGGCGCGCTACGACGCGTCGCGCCAGGTGTTCCAGGGCGACTGGCTGCGCACCGGCGACACGTATGTGCACGACGCCGACGGCTACTACCGCTGTCTGGGCCGCACCGGCGACATGCTCAAGTCCAGCGGGATCTGGGTCTCGCCGGCCGAGGTCGAGGAGCGACTGCTCGCCCATCCATCGGTCGCGCAGGCCGTGGTCGTCGCCGCGCTGCGACGCCGACGGGCTGGAGAAGCCGGTCGCGTACGTGGTGCTGCAGCCCAACGGCGCCGGCCACCGAGGCCGAGCTGATCGAGCACTG
This sequence comes from uncultured Actinomycetota bacterium, assembly GCA_963713245.1. Lineage (GTDB taxonomy): Bacteria > Actinomycetota > Actinomycetes > Mycobacteriales > Jatrophihabitantaceae > CAVQKZ01. The sequence continues at coordinate 982,116 of CAVQKZ010000005.1, read as the reverse complement.
CGGTGCGGCGCTGCCCTCGTTCAAGCGGCCGCGGCGGATCGTGTTCGTCGGCGGCTACCCGACGACGGCCACCGGCAAGATCCGGCGCGTCGAGCTGCGGGCCATGGCCGCGACGTGCTCCTCGACCCGGCCGCCGTGATGCAGGACGCCGGCTGATGCTCGACGGCCGTCCGCTGATCGACGTCCATCTGCACCCGGCCCGGCTGCTCCGGGCTCAAGGCTGCCGTGGGACGTGTGGGTGCAGGACTTCGGCACACCCGAGCTCGAGGCCCTCTACGACGCCGGCGGGCGACGTGCGGCCAGCGCGTTCGACGCCCACCTCGCCGCCGAAGGGGTGGACGTCGCCGTCGTGCTGGCCGAGTACAGCCCCAAGGTCACCGGTACCCAGTCGGTCGAGGACATGGCGTCGCTCGCCGCGCACAATCCCGGAGCGGATCAAGTTCGCGGCCAACATCAACCCGCACCTGCACTACCCGGTCGACGAGGAACTGCGGCGCCAACTCGCGCTCGGCGCCGTGGCGCTGAAGGTCCATCCCGTGCACGGCGGTTTCCCGGTCAACGACCGGGCCCTCTACCCGGCCTACGAGATCTGCCAGTCGGCGGGCCTGCCGGTGATCGTGCACTGCGGTACGTCGACGTTCCCGGGTGCGTCCAACCGCTTCGGCGACCCGATCCTGCTCGATGACGTGCTGCGCGACTTCCGCGCGCTCGACGTCGTGCTCGCCCACGGCGGACGGGGCTGGTGGTACGACGCGGCCGCGTTCCTGGCACTGAGCAACGAACGGGTGTGGATCGAGCTGTCCGGTTTGCCGCCGTCGCGGCTGCAGGCCTACTACGCCCGGCACAACTGGGCCCGGCTCACCCGGCGGATGATCTTCGCCACCGATTGGCCGGGCATCCCGGGCATCGCCACGAACGCGCGGGCGGTGGCGGCGCTGTGCCCGGACGACGAGACGGCCGACCTCGTGCTGGCCGGCAACGCCGACCCGGGTCTACCACCTCAAGGCCGACGGCTAGCCGGCTCAGCGGCCGGGCCAGGCCGCCGCGCCGTTGGGCGAGTTCGGGACCGTCGTGGTGACGACCACCTGTGGATGCAAGATCGTCGGCCGCTTCGCGTGCGGGATCCGCTGCGCGGCCAGGACGAGCACGATGAGCGCGAGCACCGTGACGAAGACCCCGATCGTGAGGCCCTTGGGGATCGTCCGGTCTGTCGTTCGGCACGGACGTCACTCTAAGCCTCACGTACCGTGGAGCGGTGACCGAGACCGCCCGACCGCCGCGCCCCGACCAGGGTCGGCGCCTGCGGGTCGCGGTCGGGCGGCTGAGCCGGTATCCGGGCCCGGGTACGGGCGCTGCCCGGCGGCGCCCTGGGCTGGCGCATCGGCATCACCGTCGTCGGCGTCGGGTGATCCTCGTCGGCGTGCTGCTGTTGCCGCTGCCCGGGCCGGGCTGGCTGATCATCTTCGCCGGTCTCGGGCTGCTGGCCACCGAGTACACCTGGGCCGCGCGCCTGCTCCGGCAGGCCCGCCGGCTGGTCGGCGACTGGACCCGGTGGGCGGCCCGGCAGGGGCTGCCGGCCCGGATCGGCATCGGCGTGCTCGGGCTGCTGGTCGTGGCCGGGGCGATCGCCGGATCGTGGTACCTGTACACGGTGATCTAGTCCCCGGTGCGCCATCGCGATTACCCCTGAGGTAATCGACGGGCCGCGGATGCGCTGGTTGGCTGAGGTCATGACCAGCAGCGCCGAGGCACGGATTCCGATACGACCGCACGGTGCGGACAGTCATGTGGCTGGACGCGTTCCTGTCCGTGGCGATCGTGCTCGTCGGTGTGATCGCCAGCCCGATCGTCGCCACCGTCGGGGTGCCGCCGGGGATCGTCCTCGGGCTCGGCCTGGCCGTCATCGGGTGCGCGGCGCTGCTCGCGGCGCTCGGCGCGATCACAGCCGTGGCACTGATGCTGCGGTTGCGGGCCGGTCAGTACTTCCTGCCGGTCGGTCTGCGGCTGCCGCTGCCGGGTCCGATGCGCCCGACGACCTAGCGGTCCTCGTAGATCACGAGTGCGCGGTAACCGCTGCCGGGATCGGGCAGGAAGTTCGGGCAGGAGTAGCCGTCCCCGCCGAAGCGCCAGGACAGGATCTGGCAATTGCCGCCGGTGCCGTCGCTCGACGTGGTGACCGTCGAGGGCGCCGCGCCCACGCCGTACTCGGCCCACGGCATCTGGTAGTCGTTGATGGCGACGGCGTGCACGTGCTGCGGGCTGGCGCTCGAGCGATACCAGGCCGCGAAACCCACCGTCGCGAGGTCGTTGGCGAACGTGGCTGCGGACTCGTTCAGTGACCTGATGTCGACGTCGATCGTGCCGCCACCGCGGTGCGTCCCGGCGCTGGCACTGGCGCAGTCGCCCGAGACCAGTCCGCAGTAGCTGCCCTGGTAGAGATGCACGTTCGGCTGACCGTGGATGGCCTCGGCCGCGTTGAGCATGTCGATCGTGCGTTGGTTGAGCACGACCGGTCCGTCCGCGGCCCGCGGGCCGGTGGTGAACTTCGTGCGTGCGCCGACGGTGTAGGTCTGGGTCAGCGTGAACCGGCCCGGTGCGAGTTGCTGCAACTCGTCTAGGCCGGGCAGGCCGTTGTTGGTCCAGACGTCGCTCTCGCCCAGGTGGCGCTCCCACTTGCCCCAGGCCGTCGTCGTCGACAGCCCCCAGTATCCGTTGACCGCGCCGCGGGCGAGGTAGCCCAGATCGGCCAGCGCGTCCTGCACCGCGGTGACGCTTGCCGTCGCGCCGGCGGTGTGGGTGTTGTCAGCTCGGGCCGGGTCGAGCGTGGCCGCGAGCACCACCCGCTGCATGTTGACGGCGGGCAGGGCGGCCTGGGCCGGGCCGGAGGTCAGGGCGACGACGGCGGTGCTGAGCAGGGCCGGCAGCAGGGCCAGCGTGGCCAGTCGCCTGGTCTTGGCGAGAACTGACATGGCGGTCGCGATCCCCTCGTCGGTGGGCGGGCGGGCGGCGTGGGCTCAGTAGGCTTCGACGCCGTAGCCCTTGCGCAGCGACGCCTTGTTGAAGGCGAGCCAGTTGGCCTTGGTCGTCAGCGTCCCGCTCGATTGCCCGATCCGGCGCAGCACCGCCGTCGAGTTGGCCTGCGTCTGCGAGTTCCAGCTGCTGTTGATGGTGGTCGACTTGCCCCAGATGTAGTTCAGGCAGGCCTGCACGTGCTGGGTCTGGGCCTTCGATGACGTGTCGTAGCTCGACGTGGTGCCGGTGACGGTGTTGTCGATGTGGATGTGGTTGTGGTGGTCGGCGTTGAACAGGTAGGTGAGCACGTCGCGGAAGTAGTAGTGCGCGCTCGCGGCGGTGGCCCAGTAGTGCCGCCGGGCCTCGGCCTTCGCCGTCGCACCCCAGGTCGACCAGATGTCGTAGCGGCCGGTGAACTTGCGGTCGAGCGTGCCGCCGTCGGTGACGAAGATCCGGGCCAGGTCGAAACCGCGGCCCAAGCTGTGCGCGTCGTCGCCCTTGTCGACGTACGCGCCGTAGCTGTAGACGTGGAACGGCTTCGTGTAGCTCGCGGGCGTGTTGAGGTACCAGAACTCCAGCCAGGTGCCGAGCTGGCTGTGGAAGGTCGGGTTGTACTTGAACTTCGCCCGCGCGCCGGTCGGCTCGTAGTAGGTCGCCTGGCCGTCGACCCCGGGGTACTGGGTGACGGCCGCCGCTTGCGCGGCGCCGGCCGGCAGCAGCACGCCGGCCGAGGTCACCGCCACCCCGGTGGCGAGCAGGCCGAGCATGCGGCGGCGGGACACTCCTGAGTCGGCATCGGTCATGGTCAGGACTGTCGACCCGAGGCGGCGGCCGCTCAACCTGGTTGCAGGTATCTGCAGCTGCGGGCGGGCCGAATCCGCGAGGACGGACAATCCGCGGCCGGGCCGTGCTTCGACTCGCCGTCCGCCGTCCCCCTGGCTAGCCTGTGCAGGCGTGTGCTCCCGGTTTGGAGATGGCGATGGATAACTGGACGCGTCCGGTGCGGCACGACCCCATGCCCGTTGCCGCGGCGGCCTTGCACCGGATGCAAGGGCAGCTGACCGGTCACATCGACCCGTCCGCGCGGTCGCGGGCCGGCGGCGTAGAGGTCGTGGCGGTCGGCATCGCCAACATGCGCCGCGAGATTCCCAAGCTGCTCGACCACGCCCACGACCTGCTGTCCGTGGGCCTGCAGGCCAGCGGTGAGTCGCTGTATGCCAACCATCGCGCGACCGTCGCCGCCCGCGAGAACGGGCTGCGGATGGTCAGCCTGTTCGACTACGACACGGCCGCCGACACCGCCCGCACCATGCTGGCCACGCTGCGCGGCGCGCCGTACCACTTCTGTCGCGGCACCCTGCAGATGAAGATCCTCGATCGCCGCGTGGTGCTGCTCGAAGGGCCTGTCATCGGCGGTGAGCGCAGCCTCATCGCGGTCACCGATCCCCAGGTGCTGGCGGCGGCCCTGCGCTACTGGGCCACCGTCCGCCCCACTGCCGTCAATGCCGCCGACACGCTGCGGCCGGTCGGTAGCCGCGAGCTCAGCGCCCGGCAGCGCGAGATCGCCGGGCTGATGACGGCCGACCTCACCGACGAGGCCATCGCCCGGTTGCTCGGTGTTTCCGTGCGGACGGTGCGCTCCGAGATCGCCGCGATCATGCGCACGCTGCACGTCCGGACCCGGTTCTCGGCCGGCCTGCGGCTGGGCCAGGCCGGCTTCTCGGCGGCGGCGCCGATGTCACCGCGCGCCCGCAGCCGTAGCGGGTCACTCGACCACGAGGTCGGCCAGCACGGGCCAGTGATCGCTGGGCAGCCGGCCCTGGGGACGCTCGTGGCCGATCCGCGCATCGCGGACCTGGATGCCGGGGCCGGTGAGGACGTAGTCGATGCGGGTCCGGTCGGTGGCGCCGGTGAAGGCGTGTTCGGTGCCACCGGCGTCCGCGGGCAGCGTGTCGGTGTAACCGGCGTCGGCGAGCCGGCGCAGCGGCGCTGACCCGGGCACGGTGTTGAGGTCACCGAGCACGACCCAGGGCCGCTCCGGTTCCTGGCCGAGCCAGCCGGCGATCAGGTCGGCGCTGCGTTCCCGGGCCACCGAGCCTTGGTGGTCGAAATGGGTGTTGGCCAGGCCGAGGCGAAGCGGGCCGTGGCTGAGCCGGACCAGGGTGACGATCCGGGGCAGCCGGGCGTCCCAGCCGCGGGAACCGGGTTGGGTAGGGGTGGGTGAGAGCCAGCGCGTCTCGCTGGCCTCCACCGTCCAGCTGCCCGCGGGAACCAGGACGCTCGCGTGCTCGCCGCCGCCGTCCGCGTCGCGACCGTCGCCCACGATCGTCGCGGCCGGGAAGGCGGCCCGCAGGTCGGCCAGCTGATCCGGACGCACCTCCTGCAGGCCGATGACGTCGGCCTGCAGGACCTGGATCGCGGCCAGGCAGACGTCGCGGCGGCGAGTCCAGCGGTTGCGCCCGTCCTGGGCGCGCGAGGTGCGGATGTTGAACGACGCGACCCGCAACTGTTCGGCCAAGGCTCTCCTCGCCGGCGCCCCGAAATGCTCGACGGCCTGAGGTGGCTACGGTACTTGGCCCCGTTGAATACCTTCCGGTCTGTCGAGTCTCAGACTTCGCTGACACCTGAGGTGGTGTGGGTGGTGCCGTCCGGCTTTGGTTTGGCGTTGAAAATCGGCGGCGACGGGGGAGTTGGGTGGTCGGTCGGGTTGCGCCGCCGGCTTGCTGTTGGCGGTCGCGGCTGGTCGCGCGCTGCAGTGGATCTTCCTGCGTTTGGTGGGTCAGGGTTGCGTAGGCGCAGGAAGATCGCCCGCGACGCCAGCGCCGTATTTAATAGGTTGCGGGGCGTAACGGGCGGTCGATATATTGAACGCATGTTCGATCAACTCGACGGCGGCGGCACGGCTTCGGTCGTGACGCGGCTCAGCGCGCTCGTCGACGAACTGCAGCACCTCGACCTGACGGTCCTACCCGGCGCCGAGGTCATCGACCTGCTGCGGGATCTGGAGACGCAGAAGCGGCGGCTTGCTGTGGTGGATCACGCCCTGATCGGCGAGCTCGACGCGCGAGGCTTGGCGAGCGAGCGGGCCTGTCGTAACACGGCGAGCCTGCTCGGTCAGTTGTTGCGGATCAGCCCGCGGGAGGCCATCGACCGGGTCGACGCGGCTACCGATCTCGGCCCGCGACGAGCGTTGACCGGTGAGGTGTTGCCGCCGGTGTTTTCCGCGGTCGCGGCCGCCCAGGCTGCTGGGGTGATCTCGCCCGTCCACGCCCTGGTGATCACCAAGACGGTGAATGCCCTGCCTTTCGCGGTTCAGGCCGAACACGACGAGTCGGTACAGCAGACTCTGCTGACCCACGCCGCCGAGGTGGACCCGGTGCTGCTGCGCCACGTCGCCCGGCGGATCAGCGACACGGTGAACCCGGACGGGATCTACACCGAAGAAAGCGACCGTCAGCGGCGTCGGGACTTCACAGTGCGGCAGCGTCGCGACGGGTCCGCGCAGGTGACAGGGGAGTTGACCGCGGTCTGTGCCGAAGCTGTCCTGTCGGTGCTGGACGCGGTCGGCAAACCGGCTCCGGCCGAGGACGGCACGCTTGATCCGCGCACCCCGGGTCAACGTCGCCATGATGCGTTGCAGGACGGGATGCTGGCCGCGCTGCGGTCCGGGCAGTTGCCGGCCTGTAACGGGGTCACGGCCACCATCGTGCTGACCATGACCGAGCAACAGGTCGAAACCAAGACCGGGCTGGTGACGACTGGGCACGGCGCGCTCATCTCGGTCGAGCAGGCGCTTTCCCTGGCTGGGGAGGCCCGGGTCATCCCCGTCGTCCTCACCAAGACCAGAGAGATCACGGCCTACGGCGACACGCATCGCATCTTCACCGAAGGCCAACGCCTGGCCATGATCGCCCGCGACCAAGGCTGCAGTTTCCCCGGGTGCACGGTCGGCCCGGCGTGGTGCCAGGCCCACCACATCACCGACTTCGCCATCTCCGAAACGTACCGCGGTCGATGACGGCACCCTGCTCTGCGGCTACCACCACCGCGAACACCCCGCGTTGGGTTGGACCTGCCGCATGCTCGACGGCATCCCGCACTGGACCCCACCACCCTGGCTCGACCCCGACCAAACCCCACGCCGCAACCGAACCCACGAACCACTCCACATCTAGGGGGCCGACACTGCCTACATGTACAGCGACGGCTGGTCGGCGAGGTGGTCCGCGGGCGGTCCGAGCGACCATGACGCGGGGCGGCCTGATCGGTGCGTGCGGGATCTGGATCCGCAATTTCTACCGGTGGGCACCGCCCCGAGGGCCACGATGTCGTGGCTGGGGCGGTCGGCCGGCCATGTAGGCTGAGGCGCGTTTCGTGACCGTCCGGCATCGTGCTGGCGGGCGCGGCGGGCGATTAGCTCAGCGGGAGAGCACTGCCTTCACACGGCAGGGGTCACTGGTTCGATCCCAGTATCGCCCACCAGATGGAACCGGCTTAACGCTGATTCTCGTCGGAGACCGTTGCCCAGGCCGCCCGCACAGCCGCCAGCGCTTCGGGCGCCGTCACGATGAGTCGGGTTTGCCGGCACGTTGCGCTTGCCACTCGGCGGCTGCCGGCGCGTGATCGAACCTCCATGGCCGCGGTGCGTGGCCAGCCGGCGCGTGCTTCGCGAACAAGGCTGCCGCGTCGGCGGTCAGGGCGCCGATCCTGTTCAGCGCCCAGAGGTCGTAGCGATCGCGCCGGGCCGCGCGAACCATGTCGACGTAGCCGTCGCCGAACTGCCCGCGATTCACCGGGCGGCAACGACGGTGATCTTGTTGGGCGTTGAACCGGGGGCGCGTCGTCGACCGTGATTGTTCCGTAATGTCCGACTAGCCCGAGAGGAAATTATGTCCTTCATCAACTCGTTCCGGCCCGGATCCAAGGTGATGCGCCGGCGCGCTGCAGTCACCGGCGCTGTTGCCGTCACCGCCGGTCTGGTGTTCGCGCTCGCGGGGCCCTCGAGTGCGGCGTCAGCGAGTTCCGCCAACTACATCCAGGTATGCGCATCGGCCGGCGGCTCGGACACCTTGGACGTCCCGCCTTCCGGTTACCTCGCCGGCTTCGGATCCACGGAGATCACCCCGGGCAGTTGCTACGGCGTCTGGATCGAGGCGGACGGTCCGCGTGAGGTCGACGTCTACAAGGGCGGTGGCCTGGCGTGGCAGACCTGGTGGGACGGCACGTATCCGCTGTACGTCACGGTCTGAGCCGTCGCCCGCGAGGTCGTCGACCGCGCGGCTGCTGCACCAGTGGAAGGCCTCCTGCGGGGACGCCCAGGCGTCACCGGCAGGAGGTCTTCTGCTGTCTACGGCACTTTTTGCCGCTCACGAGGCGGCCTCTCGTCGTCTAAACTTCCGGTCAAATGGCCGCCAACCGCGCGCTGAATTTCGTCGGCCGGGTCAGCGAGCGGGAGACGCTGGTCCGGCTGCTGGACGATGTGCGCGGGGGACAGAGCGCGGTCCTGGTCATCCGGGGCGAGCCGGGCATCGGGAAGACCGCGCTGCTGAACTACGTCGCCGCACAGGCCACCGACTTCCGGCTCGCACAGCTCGCCGGCGTCGAGGCCGAGACGAGCCTGCCGTTCGCCGCGGTGCACCAGCTCTGCGGCCCGATGCTCGAGCGGCTGGACGCGCTCCCGCAGCCGCGGCGGGCCGCGTTGAGCGTCGCGTTCGGCCTGTCCTCCGGGCCGCCCCCCGATCGCTTCCTGGTCGCGTTGGCCGTGCTCGGCCTGCTGTCCGGCGCGGCCGACGGCCGGCCGCTGCTGGTGTTGGTGGATGACGCGCACTGGCTCGACGCGGCCTCGGCCCAGGTGCTCGGGTTCGTCGCGCGCCGGCTGCCGGCGCAGTCGGTGGCGGTCGTGTTCGCGGTCCGCGCGCCGGGCGAAGAGCGCGAACTGGCCGGACTGCCGGGCCTGCGGCTCGGCGGGTTGGCCGACGTCGAGGCCCAGGCCCTGCTGGCGAGCGTCATCCCCGCTCGCCTCGACGAGCGCGTCCGCGACCGGATCGTCGCCGAGACGCGGGGCAATCCGCGCGCGCTGCTGGAGCTGCCGCCGGGCGTGCGGGCCGCCGAACTGGCTGGCGGCTTCGCGCTGCCCGAGGCCTTCGGTCTTCGGGGCCGGATCGAACACCGCGATCTGCGGCCCGTCGGCGCCCTGCCCGAGGCGGCGCAGCGCCTGGTCCTGCTCGCCGCGGCCGACCCGACCGGCGACGCGACCCTGCTCTGGCGGGCGGCGCGGATCCTCGGCATCGACCGGGCCGCGGCGCACGCGGCCGTCAGCGAGCACGTGCTCGAGATCGGGGGACGGGTCCGGTTCTCGCACCCGCTGGTCCGGGCGGCGGTGTACGCCGCCGCGACCCCGGCTGATCGCCAGGCCGTCCACGGCGCCCTGGCCGCCGCCACCGACGCCGGCCCCGATCCCGATCGGCGGGCCTGGCACCGCGCGCACGCGACCAGCGCCCCGGACGAGGCGGTGGCCCTCGAGCTGATCGACCATGCCGGCCGGGCCCAGCGGCGCGGGGGCATCGCGGCCGCGGCGGCGTTCCTGGAGCGGGCCGTGCTGTTCACCGCGGACCCGGCGCACCGGCCGGACCGCGCTCTGGCCGCCGCGCGGGCCAAATTCGACAGCGGTGACGTCGCGGCGGCGGAGGCGCTGCTCGCCGACGCCGCCGCCGGACCGCTCGATCAGCTCGGCCGCGGGCAGACGCAGCGCTTGCGGGCGCAACTCGCCGTCCACCTGGGCCGCGGCCAGGACGCCCCGCGGCTGCTGCTCCGGGCGGCCCGCCAGCTCGCGCCCGTGGACGCCGACGCGGCCGGGCAGACGCACGTGGACGCCCTGCTCGCGGCCATCCATGGCGGCCGCTGCGTCCCCGGAACGGACGTCACCGACGTGGCCGTCGCGGCTCGTTCGGTGCCGCGCTGGCCCGAGCCGTTGCCGGCCGGCCAACTGCTGCTGCTCGGTCTGGCAACCAGGCTGACCGACGGGAGCGCCGCAGCCGCCCCGACGCTGCGCAGCGCCGTGCGGGCCTATCGGGCCGAGGAGCGGCGACTGGACCGGCTGGGTCCGGCCTACACGATCGCGGCCCAGGAGTTGTGGGATGACGAGGCCTGGCGCGAGCTGGCATCCAGTCAGGTCGAACTCGCGCGCTCGACCGGAGCGCTGCTGCTGCTCCGGTCCGCCCTCGACGACCTGGCCGGCGTGCAGACCGAGGCCGGCGAGCTGACCGCGGCGGCGCGACTGCTGAGCGAGGCCGACGGGCTCGGGCTGGGCGTCACAGCGGAGTTGCCGCTCCGGGTGGCCGCGCGGCGGGGCGACGAGACGTCTGCCCTGGCGTTGTACGAGCACGCGATCACCGACGCCCGGGCCCGAGGCGAAGGCCGCGCGATCGCCGCCGCCGACTACCACCTGGCCGTCCTCTACAACGGTCTCGGCCGGTACGAGCCGGCCCTCGACGCGGCCCACCGGGCGGCCGCAGCGGACGACATCGGCACGTCGTCGTGGGCGTTGTCCGAACTGGCCGAGGCGGCAACCCGTTGCGGCCGGGCCGACGTGGCGCGCTCCGCGGTCGATCGCCTCTCGGAGCGCACCACGGCGAGCGGCACGCCCTGGGCATTGGGCTGCGCGGCCCGCTCGCGCGCGCTCGTCGCGGACGGGCCGAGCACCGAGCACCTCTACCGGCAGTCGATCGAGTGTCTGGCTGCCTCCCGGATGGCGTGGTATCTGGCCCGCACCCGGTTGAGCTTCGGCGAGTGGCTGCGGCGAGCCGGGCGGCGCAAGGACGCGCGCGAGCAGCTGCGCGGCGCCCATGACCTGTTCGCCGACATGGGCGCGGGCGGGTTTGCCGAGCGCAGCCGCCGCGAGCTGCTGGCCACCGGCGAGACCGTGCGCACCCGTCGGGCCGATGCTCGCGACGAACTGACCACGCAAGAGCGGCAGATCGCGGGACTGGCCCGGGACGGCCTGTCCAACCCGGAGATCGGGTCGCGGCTCTACCTCAGCCCGCGCACGGTGGAGTGGCACCTGCGCAAGGTCTTCACCAAGCTCGGGATCCGCTCGCGACGCGAGCTGTCCCGGACCTTGCCGAATTCGGAGTCCGAGCTGGCGCCGGCCTGAACGAGCTCAGGCCGGGGGACGCTCGCTGTCGGCCCGCACCGTCAGGTCGTCGACGCGGGCCTTGGTCCACCCGATCGCGTCGTGGTCCAGGCCGGCGAGGCGGGCGGCGAGCCGCTCGACCTCGTCGTCGAGCCGGTCGTCGGCTATCACCCGGTTGACGTACCCGTACAGCTGCGCGTGCGGGCCGTCCACATCGTCGGCGCCGAGCAGGATCTCGAGCGCCCGGGCGCGACCGGCCAGGCGGCAGAGCCGGGCCACCGGATCCCGGCCGGGAACAACGCTCCGGCCGACCCCGGACCGGCCTATCGCGGTGTTCCCGCCTGAGGCGAAGCGCAGGTCGCAGGCCAGTGCGAACTCGCAGCCGGCCCCGGTGGTCCGTCCGCGGATCGCGGCGATGCTGACCACCGGCGCACGGGTCAGCCGGACCAGGACGTCGGGCCAGGCCGGGCGCTCGGCCCCGTCGTCGTCGACCAGGTAGAAATCGGGATTGCCGCTGTCGAACACGACGACATTGAGGTCGCGATCCTGCTCGATCAACCCGATCAGCTCGGCCAGTTCGGCGACGGTGGTCGCGGTGATCGCGTTGACCGGCGGGTGGTCGAAGGTGACCCGGCAGTAGCCGCAACTGCGGCGGTCGATGCGCACGTGCCGCCACGACCGCGCCTCCGGTGCCCAGCCGTTCATGGCCGGGCCGAACTCGCTGGTGCCCATCGCGAACCACTCCGGTTTCGGACCGGGATCGCGTTATGCGGACGGGACGACGACGTGCTTGACCTCCGCCATGTAGCGCCCGGCGGCGGCGCCGGCCTCGTCCGGGGTGCTCCCGTCCTGGCGCGCGTGCAGGTAGGCCGCGTACCAGTCCCACCAGTCGTGCGGTGGCGCGACGGCCTCGAACGAGCCGTGGTGCTCGGCCGTCTCGTGCAGGAGTTCGGCCAGTTCAGCGACGTCCATTGCTCAGTCCCGGCCCGGGATTCGCTCCGTGATCTCCTGGAGCAGCCAGCCGTTGCCGTCAGGATCGGAGAAGGACGCGTAGGTCTTGTACGAGCCGCGCTCAGGGTCGGGCCCGGCCAGGCGGGCGCTCGGCTCGGCATCCCGCCGGCCGTGCCAGACCTCGCTGACGTCGGCCCCGTGACCGATCAACTCGTCGCGGGCCGCGTCGATGTCGTCGACGATCAACATCAGTTCCTGCAGGGAGCCCGGCGGCAGCTTCGACATTCCGGTGCCGAACTGGATCGAGGCGGCCGAGCCGGGCGGGGTGAACTGCACGATCCGGTAGTGCTCGTCGATCGGGAAGTCGGCGTCGAGCCGCCAGCCCAGCCGCTGGTAGAAGGCCTTGGCCCGATCGACGTCGGAGACGGGCAGCACGGTGACTTCGAAGCGCATCGGGACGGGTGGGGCCGCGGATTCGGACGTCGCCGCGTCCGCGCTCGCCTCGGTACTGCTCATGGGACACCTCCGCCTGGGGTTGGTAGTGACACCGTCCTCCCGGCACCACGCCGGTCGCGCCCGTGTGCCCACTGGCCTGGCCCCGGGGCCGGAGGCAGACCAGGGACTCGGCCCGGGTGTCGCCGGGCGCGACCGGGCGTCGACCGAGGCATCGTCGGATCCGCGTCTTCGGCCGCCCCTCGACGACAGGAGCAGACCATGGCACGTGACGACGGTCCGGCTGCGGACCACGACGTGATCGTGCTCGGCGGTGGCGCGCCCGGTGAGCACTGCGCCGCGGCCCTGGCCGCCCGCGGGCTGCGGGTGGCCGTGGTCGAGCGCGAGCTGGTCGGCGGGGAATGCTCGTACTGGGCCTGCATACCGTCCAAGTCGCTGCTGCGCCCGGGGGAGGCGGTGCAGGGCGCGCGTGACGCCGGCGCGAGCGCCCAGGTCGACGTCGCCGCCACGCTGGCCTGGCGGGACTTCATGGTGTCGAACTACTCCGACGCGGGCCAGGAGCGCTGGCTGGCCGGCCGGGACATCGACCTCGTGCGCGGCACCGGCCGGCTGGCCGGCCCCGGCGCGGTCGAGGTCGACGGGGTCCGGCACACCGCGGCCCACGTCGTCGTGGCCACCGGGGCCGCCCCGTTCGTGCCGCCGATCCCCGGGCTGCGTGAGCTCGACGGCGTCTGGGGCACCCGGGAGGCGACGAGCATGACGGCGGTGCCGCGGCGGCTGCTGGTCCTGGGCGGCGGGTCGGCCGGCGTGGAGCTGGCCCAGGTCGTGCGCCGCCTCGGCGGCGAGGTCGTGCTCGTCGAGGGATCCGACCGGGTGCTGGCCCGCGAGGCCGCCCCGCTGGGCGAGGGGCTCGGCCAGGCCCTGCGCCGAGACGGGATCGAGCTGCGGCTGGGCGCCCACGCCACCGCCGCGCGGCGCGACGGCGACGACTACGTCCTGGAGCTCGATGACGGCACGCAGCTGCGCGGCGACCGGTTGCTGGTGGCCACCGGCCGGCGGCCCCGCGTCGAGGGGATCGGCCTCGAGACGGTCGGCGTGGCGCTCGACCCGCACGGCATCCAGGTCGACGAGTACCTGCGCGCGGGCGAAGGGCTGTGGGCAATCGGTGACGTCACCGGCGTCTGGCCACTGACCCACGTCGGCGAGTACGAGGGCGACGTGGTCGCGGCCAACATCGCGGGCGAGGTCCGCCCGGCCAACTACGAGGCGGTGCCCCGGGTCACCTACACCGATCCGCAGGCCGCGGCGGTGGGCGCGCTCGACGGGCCGTACCGCGCCACCGCGCCGGTGTCGGAGGTCCCGAAGACGGCCACCTACACGCACGCGTACGCCGAATCCAACGGGTTCCTGACCCTGCTCAGCGACGGCGAACGGCTGACCGGCGCCTACGCGCTCGGGCCCGAGGCCGGTGAGTGGCTGCAGCAGGCCACGCTGGCCATTCGCGCCCACGTCCCGCTGGCGGTGCTCGGCGACACGATCCAGCCGTTCCCGAGCTTCTCCGGGATCTACGACACGGCCGTGAAGACGCTGCTGATGACCATCGCCGACCGGCCCCAGCCGGTCCGGCCGATGGATGCGCAGATGGCGGGCCTGTCGCGATGAGCACGGCACCCACGACCCAGACCGCACGCCGCGAACCGGGACTGCTCGGCCAGACCGTCGTCGTCATCGGCGGCAGCGCCGGGATCGGGTTGGAGACGGCTCGGGCCGCCCGCGCCGAGGGCGCCGAGGTCGTCCTCACCGGCCGCAGCGCCGAGCGGCTGGAGCAGGCCGGGCGCGACGTCGGCGCCCGGAGCACGGCCGCGTTCGACGCCAACGACCCGGCGGCGCTGACGAACTTCTTCGATGCCCTGCCCGACCCGCTCGATCACCTGCTGCTGACGGCCGGGGGCCCGCACTACGGGCCGCTGCTGCAGCTGGACCCGGACGAGGTGCGTCGCGGCATGAGCGAGCACGTGGTGCTGGCGATCGGGGTCGCCCAGCACGTCGCCGGCCGGATACGTCCCGGCGGCACGCTGCTGCTGCTGGGCGGCACCGGCGGCCGGCGGATCAGTCGCGACCTCGGGCTGGCCTCGGCGCTCACCGCGGCCATGCCCGCGCTCACGGCCACGCTGGCGCTCGAGCTCGCGCCGGTGCGGGTCAACCTCATCGCCCCCGGCTTCGTCGACACCCCGTTGTCGGCGGCGCTGCTCGGCGACGGCCTCGAGGCCCGGCGCGAGGACCTGCGGGCGACCCTGCCCATCGGACGCGTCGTCGGGCCGGCCGACGTGGCCGCCCTGGCCGTGCACCTCATGATCAATACCGCGCTGACCGGCGCCACGTACGACATCGACGGCGGCCAGCAGTTCGTGTCGCACTGACCGGCGGCCGGTCAGGCCGGGGCCTCAGCAGTCGTGGGCAGGGCGCAGCCGCGATGCGGAGCCGGGGGCGCGAGCCGGGACGCGACCGCCCGTTCGTGCGTGACGAACACCGCCGCGACGAGTGCGGCCGCGGCACAGATCACCGCGACGGCGATCATGGCCGGCTGGTAGCCGTGGGCGAGGGAACGGGCCAGTCCGCGACCGCCGGCGCCCAGCAGGACGGGCACCAAGGCGATCATGACGAGCGCGCCCACCCGAGCGGCGGCGTCGTTCACGGCCGACGCCTCACCGAGATCGGTGTCGGTGACCGCGGCCAGGACGGCCGCCGTCAGTGGGGTGACGGTCAGGCCCAACCCGAGGCCCCACAACAGAACTGGCGGCAGGATGGCGTCGGCATACCCCGCCCCGGGCTCGACGTTGGACAGCCAGGCCGCCGCTGCCCCCACGCACACGATCCCGCTGGCCATCAGCCACCGGGCGCCGAGGCGCGTGACGAGCGCCCCGCTGACCGGCGAGAGCGCGAGGAACACCGCCGAACCCGGGATGAGTACGGCGCCGGCCTTCTCGGCCGAGTACCCGAGCCGGACCTCGCACTGGAGGATGAGCAGGTAGGTCGCGGCGGCCAGCGCGCCGTAGAAGAGGATGGTCGTCACGTTGATCGCGTCGAACTGGCGCGAGGCGAACAGCGAGAGCCGCAGCATGGGGGCGCGCTGCCGCCGCTCGACCGGAACCACGGCGAGCAGGGCCAGGACGCCGACGGTGGCCGCGACGAGCACCCGGACACTCGTCCAACCGGCACCGGAGCCGCTGGTCAGGGCGTAGGTCAGGCCGCTGAGGCCGACGATGGTCAGGAGCGCGCCGAGGACGTCGACCGAAAGCGGCCGGTGCTCGTTGCTCTCCGGGACGAGGCGAAGGGCCAGCGCGGCGCCGGCGATCAACGGCAGGTTGAGCAGGAACACCCAGCGCCACGAGGCGTGATCGACGAGCCAGCCGCCCGCGTAGGGGCCGACCGTCGTGCCGAGGGTCGAGATCCCGGCCCAGATGCCGATCCCGCGGGCTCGATCGTCGACCTGCAGGGTGCCGTTGAGCAGGGCGAGGCTGGTGGGCACGACCAAGGCGGCGCCGGCGCCCTGCAGGATGCGGGCGCCGATCAGGAAGCCGACCGACGGGGCGATCGCGCACATCAGCGACGCGACCAGCATCACCACCAGCCCGATCTCCAGGATGCGCCGGCGCCCGAAGTGATCAGCGAGCGCGCCGGCGATCAGCAGCAAACCGGCCGCGGTCAGCAGGTAGCTCGTCAACGTCCACTGGAGCGCGGTGACGCTCGCCCCGAAGTGACCGCCGATGGCCGGTATGGCCACGTTGACGACGTTCGCGTCGAGGAAAGCGACCATCGAGGCCAGGAACGTGCCGACGATCAGGGCCACACCGGTCGGGCTGCGCAGCGCCGCGAGGGCGGCCGGTCCGGGCGCCGCCGGTGGCCGGCCGGACTCGGACCGCGCCCGCCGCGCGCGTCGGGCCAGCCGGGCGGTCTTCGTGACGGCCATTGCTGCTCCCTGACGAGGCGAACCGGGCGTCGAGGCGGTGCGCGCGTACCTCGCGGTCGTCGTGCGCTGCCCACCATCCGGTTCGGGCCGCCGGGTCGCGCCAGTGAGACACCCTGGCCCGTCCCCGGTCCGACTTGGCCATCGGTGCCAGCCCGTCCCGCGCCGGTCGGGCACCGTCCGGCAACCGTTACCAGCGCTCAGTCTTGATAAGGCTTAGGCGACGTTGCCTTGTTAAGCTTCAGCCATGGCTCAGGAGCCGGGCTGGCCGGGCATCACTTATCGGCAGCTGAGCTGGGCCGACGACACCGAGTACGCGGTGCCGTCGCACGGGCGGCCCGCCTCCGGCGCCTACGAGGCGGCCGTCGCCGCCACTATCGCGGCCGTGTCCGACGTGCCGCTGTCGGCGGCGGCGGCCACGATCGCCACCGAGGCCGCGACCGAGATCGCCCGCTTCGACGCCGAGGTCGGTGCCGAGCTCGCCCCGTTCGCCGCCATCCTGCTGCGCTCGGAGTCGGCCGCCAGTTCCCGGATCGAGAACCTCACCGCGTCGGCCCAGGCCATCGCGCTGGCCGAGGCCGGCGTCACCGACGAGCACAACGCGGCGATCATCGTGGCCAACACGACGGCGATGCGGGCCGCGATCGACCTGGCCGACCGGCTCGACCCGGCCGCCATCCTGGCCATGCACGACGCGCTGCTCGGCCCGGTCCATCCGCAGTGGGCCGGGCGCTGGCGCGACGAGCCGGTCTGGATCGGTGGCAGCGACTACTCGCCGCACGGCGCGCTGTTCGTCCCACCGCACCAGGACGACGTGCCGGCGGCCATCGACGACCTGTGCGCGTTCCTGGCTCGCGACGATCTTCCGCCGTTGGTCCAGGCCGCGGTCGCCCACGCGCAGTTCGAGACCATCCACCCGTTCCCCGACGGCAACGGCCGCACCGGCCGGGCGTTGGTGCACAGCCTGCTGCGGGGCAAGGGCCTGACCCGCAAGGTCACCGTGCCGGTGTCGGCCGGACTGCTGTCGAAGACCGACGCCTACTTCGACGCGTTGACGGCCTACCGCGGCGGCGACCCCGAGCCGATCGTCGCCATGATGTCGCACGCGTCGTTCGCGGCCGTGAACAACGGCCGGCGGCTGGTCGCCGACCTGCGGGCGCTGCGGGCCGGTTGGGACGACCGGATCACCGCGCGCCGCGACGCGACGGCCTGGAGACTGGCTGACACGCTGCTCGACCAGCCGGTGGTCGACTCGCCCGGCCTCCAGCGTGATCTCGGCGTCTCGGCCCCGGTCGCCCTCGGTGCGATCGATCACCTCGTCCGGGCCGGAATCCTGCGCCAGATCAGCGGGAAGTCCCGCGACCGCAAGTACGCCGCGCCGCAGGTCCTGCGGGCCCTCGACGCGTTCGCCGCGCGGGCCGGGCGCCGCAGCGGGTACTGAGCGCACGGCGGCTCAGCGCACGCGCGTGTGCTCGCTCGGGTTCGTGGTACCGCGGATGTAGCCGCGCGCGGCCGTGCCGCTCAGCGGCCGCGACATCAGATAGCCCTGGGCGCTGTCACAGTGCAGCCGGGTGAGGGTGTCGCGCTGCACCTGGTGCTCGATGCCTTCGGCCGTGGTGCTCAGGTGCAGGTCGCGGGCCAGGCGCAGCAGGGTCTCGACGAAGACGGCACCGTCGTCGGCCGGGTCGGCCAGCGCGTCGATGAACGACTTGTCGATCTTGAGGATGTCGACCGGGAACTGACGCAGGTAGTTAAGCGACGAGTGGCCGACGCCGAAGTCGTCGATCGCGATGCGGATGCCCATCTTGCGGAACTCGCGCAGCACCTGGGCGCTCTGGGCCGGATTGGCCATCAGGACGGTCTCGGTGATCTCCAGGACCAGCCGCTCCGGGAGCAGGCCGCTGTAGGACAGCGCGGCCTGGACGTCGTCGAGCAGGTGCGGATCCTGGAGTTGGCGCCCGGACAGGTTGACCGACACCGTCAGCGGCTTGCCGTCCGGGTGCACCCAATCGGCGGCCTCGATGCACGCCGCCTCCAGGACCCAGCGGCCCAGCGGCACGATGAACCCGGACTCCTCGGCCAGCGGGATGAAGCGGTACGGCCCGACCAGCCCCAGACTCGGGTGCCGCCAGCGCACCAGCGCTTCGAACCCCTCGAGTTGGTCGTCGGCCAGGCGGATCTGCGGCTGGTACTCCAGGAAGAACTGGCCCTCCTCCAGCGACCCCTGGAACGAGTTCATCAAGGCCAGCCGGTCGATGATGCGCGAGCGCATCGAGGGCTCGAAGACGGCGTAGCGGTCCTTGCCCGAGGCCTTGGCCTCGTAGACGGCCGCGTCGGCCTCGCTGAGCAACCGCTCGCCGGTGGCATCGGCCTCGGCGAAGGCCACCCCGACGCTGACCGACAACTGGACCCGGATGCCCTCGATCACCGCCGGCTCGCGCAGGATCGAGACGATCCGCTCGGCCAGCGCGGTGACCACGGTGACGTCCTCGACGTTCTCGAGCAGGATCGCGAACTCGTCGCCCCCGAGCCGGGCCACGGTGTCGCCGCCCCGGACGACCGACGCGAGCCGCTTGCTCACCAGCACGAGCATCGCGTCGCCGACGCGGTGGCCGGAACTCTCGTTGACGGCCTTGAACCCGTCCAGGTCGCAGAAGCACAGCGCTACGGTCCCGGTCAGCCGAGGCGAGGCCTCCAATGCGTGCTCGACCCGGTCGTCGAGCAGCGCGCGGTTGGCCAGTCCGGTCAGGCCGTCGTGGAAGGCCTGATGGCGCAGATCGTCCTGCAGCGCCTGCTGGCCCGCGAGCGCGGCGTCGAGGGACTCCCCGCGCATCCGGAGTTGGGTCGTCTGGGCCCGGAGCCGGCCGAACAGCCAGGTGGCCCGGAGCACGGCCAGGCTGAATACCGCCATGGCCGTCCCGGCCAGGACCAGAACGTCGACGCTTCGGTGCAGGGCGGTGCTGACGAACAGAATCATGGGCGACACGAACCCCGCTCCGGCGACGAGCGGCAGCCAGAGCCGCCGCTGTCGGGGCGCGTCCCTGACGTCCAGGCTCGGCGTGGTCATGCTCGGGTGCAGCGCGGCCGCGGCGATCAGCACGTAGTTGAGCAGGAACGCGGCATCGACCAGGTTGCCGGTCGTATAGAGCCCGTGGAGCACCAGGATGTCGTAGCTGAAGTCGGCGACGAGCATCATGGCCACGGCCGTGCACAGAATCTTGTCCACCGGACGCCGTGCGGTGCCGGCCAGCATCGTGCTGGCCACGATGAACAGGACGGCCAGATCCATGATCGGATAGGCCAGCGCCACCAGTCGCCCGAACACGCTCGTCGTCGAGTCGTGGGCGTACGAGGCCATCAGGAACTGCCAGGACAGCGCCAGGGCGCCGAGGCTCATCATCGCCGCGTCGGCCCACTTCTCGCGCGTCCCCGGCGCGCCCGGGGTGCGGGTGACTCGGAAGACGCCGACGAGCAGGAACGGATAGCCGAGCAGATAGAAGGCGTCGGCCAGCGACGGAAACGGCGCCGTACGGTGCACGAGGTCGTAGCCCTCCAGAATGCCGTCGCCGAGTACGAACCAGCCGACCGCGCCCGCGATGAGATACCAACCCGCCCGCTCGGCCGGTCGATGCCACCGGACCGCGGCCACGACGCATCCGGCCGAGGCGAGGCCGATCGCGGAATAGATCAGGTCCTTGCCGAATTCTCCGGGCACGGCGAAATAGACCGCCACGGCACCAATTCCAGCCGCGAGCACGATCTTCCACACCGGTGGTCTCACCGAACCCCTTTTCCTACGATCCGCGTCGCCACAACCATCGGCACGCGACCGGTTGCCATGAGCGGCGGCGACGAAGGCAGGCACGGATGCGGGCCGGTGAGCGCTGCCAGCGCCGCCGCGCCCGGTATGCGGCATTCGCTCGCGGGTCGGCCGGGGTTCGTGCTCTACTGCACCGGTGGTGCAACCAGGACCGGACCCGGACAACTACCCGCCGATCGATCCGAGCGAGCCGGTGCCCGACGATCCGGGCACACTCTCACCCGACACCCCCGAGACACTCCCGCCCGCTCCGGTCGAGCCGATGCCCGGCCCCGACGATCCGGACAGCGTCCCGGCCGCCGGCTGAGCCGGCGCTACCGCCCGGTCACAGGCGCGGCAGTTCGGCCCACACCACCTTGCCGAAGCCCTGCGGCTCGAAGTCCCAGCGCGCGGCCAGCGCCGCCACCACGGCCAGGCCGCGGCCGGAACAGACCACGAGCGACGGGGGCTGGCCGGCCGGCGGCACCGGACTGGCGTCGCGCACCGAGATGCGCACCCGGTCGCGCGACCAGGCCACCACCACGGTGAAGTCGGACCGGGCGTGCACGACCGCGTTGGTGGCCAGCTCGGTCACGACCAGGGCGGCGTCGTCGACCAGCGCGTCCGCGGCGTCGGCCGGTAACGCGTCGATCACGAACCGCCGGGCGGCACTGGGCGCGTCGAGAGCCCGGCCGAACGTGCGGATCGTCTCGTCGCCCCCAGGGGGCGCGGCCCCGACGACGGCCGAGTGCAGCCCCCCGATCTCGTGCAGGACGGCGGGGGCCACGGCGTGGTCGGGGTAGCCGCAGAACAGCGAGAACGGCAGCCGGCGGCCGAGCTCGTTCCAGAGCTGCTCGAGTTGGAGCGCCGCCGTGACCTGCCCCTCGGCCCAGAGCAACGCCACCATCTCGCCGTACACCCGGACCGGGCCGGGCCCGGCGGCGAGCCTGCCGATCAATGCCCCGATCACGGAGTCGAACGCGGCCGGGTCGGGCCGGCCGTCGATGAGGAACCGCCGAACGGTCTCGGCCGCGTCGAGGACGAGCAGCGTCCCGGCGGCCCGGGCCGCGGCCACGTCGGTGCCGGCGGCGCCCAGGCCCTGCTCGAAGGCGAGCGCGTGGGCCGGGGTCGCGACGACGACGGCCACGCCGCCGGCGTCGAGAGCGGGCCGCAGGTAGCGGCCGACGGCGTCCACCAGCTCGGCGTCGTCGCCGTAGAACTGGACGACATGGCCGACGTCGTCGCACCAGAGTGGCGCGATCCCAGCCGACATCGTCACTCCGTCCGACCCTGGCCCGATGAACTCCGGACTCTACCGTCTGCCCACATCCGGGCCGGTGGGGTCAGTAGACGGCGAACTCCTGGATCGACACCCAGGTCGTGTTCGCGCCGGACACGGCGGTCACGGTCAGCCGGGCGTAGCGGGCCGACACCGGGCCGGGGGTGAAGTCGTCCAGGCGGGATCCGGTGGCCGTGTTGGCGCTCCGGTCGACCACGAGCTGCCAGTGCACGTCGTCGATCGAGGTCTGGATGCGATAGCGGTACGGCCGGTCGAGGTAGGGCACGACCATCGCATTGCTGAGCTGGCGGTTGGCGCCGAGGTCGACGGTGACCGCCTGCGGGAAGCCGTTGGCCGACCACCGGGTGGTCACGTCGCCGTCGTCGATCCGGGCGGCCTCGTCGCCGGCCTGCTGGGCGGTGTACGCGACCGGGCGGCCGGTGGACGCGCTGCCGGTCAGGGTGGCCACGGCCGCACCGGCCAGCAGGAGCGCGCCGACGCAGTAGGGGGGCGAGTCGGCGTTGACGGTGCCGGCCGAGGTGGCGGTCGGGGCGGTGCGCGGCGTCGTCGCCGAGTACACCGGGCCGGGGCAACCCCCGGGGCCTGGCAGTCGGTGACGAAGCCACTGGGCTGCAGGGCGAGCGTGGTCAGGCCCTGCCAGGCCCGGGCCACGACGGGCAGGTACGTGGCCGGGTCCAGCACACCGGCCTTGATGCCGTAGGCCAGGGCGTAGGTGATCAAGCCGGTTCCGCTGGTCTCCGGCCGCGGGTAGAGCGCCGAGTCGGCCAGGCTGGCCCGCCACATGCCGTCGCTGCCCTGCAACTGACGCAGTCGCGCCGCCATCGTCTGAACCATGCTCGCGTACTTCGTCCGGCGGGCGTCGGTGGCCGGCAACGAGGCCAGCACGCCGGTCATCGCCGCCAGCACCCACCCGTTGCCGCGGGACCAGAAGACGGGCTGGCCGTTGGCGTCCTTCGCCCCGACGAAGCTGCAGTCGCGGTACCAGAGCCGCTGGGCCGGGTCGTAGAGGCCGGCCTGGGCCACGGGCTTGCCGGCGCAGCGCGCACTGGTGGCGCCCTGGTCACGGGTCCACGTGTACAGGGCGTCGAGCTTGGTCAGATAGGCGGCATTACCGGTGCGGGCGGCCCAGCGCGTCCAGTTCGGCAACCCCATGAACAGCGCGTCGATCCAGTCGTACTGCGACACGGGCAGCTTGGTGAGGTCGCCGGACATCCGGGCGTCCATCGCGGTCAGCGACGCGGTCGGGTCGATGGCATGCAGGTCGAAATAGGTCTGCCCGGCCTTGATCGTGTCGGGGTTGGTCTCGGTCGTGCTCAGGCCCCACGAGTTCGACCGCCCCCACGCCATCCCGTCGCTCAGGTACCGGGCATCGCCGGCCTGCCGATACAGAGCCTGTACGCCCTGCGTGTACGTCGACCACGACCAGCCGCTGCGCGGGGTCAGCGTGGTGTGGGCGTAGGTGCCGCGGTAGTAGTCCGCGGCCCGCTTGACGGCCGTGACCACGGCCGAGTGCCGGGGCAGGGCGACCGCGGCCGCCGCCGCGGGTGCCGGCGACGACGCCAGCCGGACCGCGGGCGCGGCCGGCAGGGCCAGCGGCGACTGCGACCGCGACCGCGACCGCGACGCCCAGCGTGGTCCCGAGGCTGAGGTTCCGCCCTTTTCTGGTTGCCACACCTAACCCATCGTCGGCCTCCGCCGGCGCTTTAGGTAACGGCGCGGGCCCGGGACAGCAGCAGGTCGCGCTGGCTGATGTTGTCGGTCAGCGCGGCCGCCCGTTCGAACTCCGCGCTGGCCTCGGCCCCGCGGCCGAGTTTCGTGAGCAGATCCCCGCGCACGCTCGGCAGCAGGTAGTAGGACCGCAGGGCCGGGTCGTCGGCCAGGGCGTCGACCAGTTCGAGCCCGCGAGCCGGTCCTTCGGCCATACCGACGGCCACGGCGCGGTTGAGGTCGACGACCGGCGACGGCACCAGCCGGGCCAGCACGGCATAGAGGGCGGCGATCCGGGCCCAGTCCGTGGCCTCGGAACTCAGCGCGCGGGCATGGCAGGCGGCGATCGCGGCCTGGATCGCGTACGGACCGATCGCGCCGCCGAGCTGTTCGGCCCGGGCCAGGGCGCTCAGGCCGCGTCGGATGAGCAGTTGGTCCCACCGGCTGCGGTCCTGATCGAGCAGCGTGACTGGTTCGCCGGCCGGTCCGCTGCGGGCCCGGATGCGTGAGGCCTGGATCTCCATCAGTGCGACCAGCCCGTGCGCCTCCGGTTCGTCCGGGGCGAGCGCGGCCAGGATCCGGCCCAGCCGCAGCGCCTCCGCGCACAGGGCCGGGCGCATCCAATCCTCGCCCGCGGTGGCCGAATAGCCCTCGTTGAAGACCAGGTAGACGACTTCGAGTACCGACGACAGCCGCTCGGCCAGTTCGGCTCCGGCCGGCACCTCGAAGCCGACGTCGGCCTCGGCCAGGGTGCGCTTGGCCCGCACGATCCGCTGCGCGATCGTCGAGGTGGGCACCAGGAAGGCCCGGGCGATCTCCTCGGTGCGCAGCCCGGCCAGCACCTTCAGGCTCAGCGCCACGCGGGCCTCGGTCGACAGCACCGGGTGGCAGGCGGTGAACATCAACCGCAGAACGTCGTCCTCGACGTGGTCGGGCGGTTCGATGCCGGCGTCGGCCCCAGCCTGCTCCGTGGGCAGTTCCCGCCCGAGCTGCTCGAGTTTCTGGCCCAGCCGGACCTGGCGCCGGACGTGGTCGACCGCTCGGCGTTTCGCGATCGTCATGAGCCAGGCCCCGGGATTGTCGGGGATTCCGGCGTCCGGCCACTGTTCGAGGGCCGTGACGAGCGCGTCCTGGGCCAGGTCTTCGGCCAGGCCGACGTCGCGCACCATCCGGGCCAGGCCGCCGATCAGGCGGGCGGACTCGATCCGCCAGACCGCGTCGATGGCGCGGTGGGGGGTCGGTGCGGCAGCTGTCGTCACCTGCCGAACTAACCCGACCGGCCGCCACCGGCGCAAGCGCGATCGCATTGCGCCGGCGGCGGCCGGCAGACATGCCCTAGTTCTGGCGGTGGGCGGCGGAGCGCTCGGCCATCGTCCGCTCGGCCTCGCGCAGCTCCGGGGTCATCGCGTCGCCGAAGTCCTCGGCCTCGAAGACCGGCCGGATCTCGATCACGCCCTCCTCGCCGGTGGGGTTGGGCACGCGCTTGACCCACTCGATCGCCTCCTCGAGCGAGGCGAGCTCGAGCAGCCAGTAGCCGGCGATGAGCTCCTTCGTCTCGGCGAACGGTCCGTCGATCACCTTGCGCTGCGCTCCGCTGAACGCCACCCGCGCGCCCTTCGAGCTGGGCTGCAGCCCGTCCCCGGCCAGCAGCACGCCGGCCTTGACCAGCTCCTCGTTGAATCGGCCCATCTCCTCGAGCAGTTCCGCGCTGGGCAGCTCGCCGGCTTCGCTGGCCTCGTTCGCCTTCACGATCACCATGAATCGCATCTGAGGTGCCTTCCTGTGTGCGCCGGGCCCCGGTCCCGACGACCGGTCCGAACCCGGACTCACCAGTGCGTCGAACAGCCGGCCGTCGATTCGACACGGCCGTCTCAGGCACTTGGGCGAGATCTGTCCGATAACCCCGAGATCATCACCTAAAGGGAGGCCAGGGCCGTGCGCAGGGCCACCAGTTGCCCGACCGAGCAGTCGACCTGCGGGCTCACCCGCAGCAACGGGGTCGGCATGTCACCGGGCGCCCGCGGCGGCAGGGCGGCCGTGGTCAGCACTGCGTGCTCGTCGAGCAGCCGGGCCCGGACGGCGACGACGTCCTGCCCGTCCACCGCTCGCAGGGCCGTGATCGCCCCGGCGTCGTCGGCCGCGGGCACGACCTGCCAGCCGGGCAGCCCGGTCAGGGTGGCCCGGGCCAGGCGGCCGACCTCGCTGAGCCGGGACCACACCTCGGCCGGGCCGTCGGCCAGGTATTCGCGTACCGCCGCGGCCAGGCCGACCCGGCCGGCAACGTGCGCCTCGTGCGACTCCAGGTTGCGGACCACCGGCCAGTCGCCCGGTGGCATCGTCGGCGCCGTCACCTGCAGGGCGGCCCACCACCGCTCGGCGATGGCCAGCACGCCGACGCCGCGCGGGCCGGCCAGCCACTTGCGGCTGGTGCCGTAGACGACGTCGGCGCCGGTGGTTGTGTCGACGTGCCCGATGGCCTGGGCCGCGTCCACCCACAGCGGCACGCCGGCCGCCCGGCACAGGGCCGCGGCCGCGTGCACGGGCTGGACCAGCCCGCGGTGCGATGCGACCTGGGTCAGCGCGACGACGGCCGGTGGCCCGCTGGTCAGCGTGCGCTGGAGCGATTCGAGGTCGAGCACGCCGTTGTCGTCGACGGCCAGCTCGATCAAGCGCAGGCCGCGGGCCGTGAAGGCCGCCCGGTTGGGCCCCCACTCGCTCGGCGTGACCGCGACCGCGTCGCCGGCGTGCACCGGCCAGACCGACAGCACGCTGCGCAGGGCGGCCGTGGCGCTCTCGACGAAGGCCACGCCGTCGGCCGCCACGCCCACCTGTTCGCCCAGATCGGCCCGCAGGGCGTCGAGCACCGGGGCGACGGCCTGCTCGGCCACGTAGGCCCCGGTGCGGGCCTCGAGCAGAGCATGGTCGCTCACCGCCTGCAGCACCGCCGACGAGCTGCGCCCGGCCGCGCCGTTGTCGAGGTGAACGCCCCGGAAGGGCGGCCGGCGCGCGGTCCACGCCGCCCAGCCGTCGGTGACCGCGGTACCGCGGCTCATGGGGCCGGGGTGGCCAGCGACACGCCGAAGTCGCCCGCCGGGTCGGTCCAGAACTGGGTCACCTGCAGCCCGACCGCGGCCAGTTCGGCGGCCACGCCCTCGGGCCGGAACTTGGCCGAGATCTCGGTGCGCAGTTCTTCGCCGGCCGCGAAGTGCACCCGCAGGTCGAGATCCTCGATCCGGACGGTCTGGGCGCGGGTGGCCCGCAGCCGCATCTCGATCCACTCGTGCTCCGCGTCCCAGACCGCCACGTGCTCGAACGCGTCGATGTCGAAGTCGGCCCCGAGTTCCCGGTTGACGACGGTGAGCACGTTTCGGTTGAAGGCGGCGGTGACGCCGGCCGCGTCGTCGTAGGCCCGCTGCAGCCGGCCCGGATCCTTGACCAGGTCGGTGCCGAGCAGGAACGTGTCGCCGGGCGCCAGCACCGCGCTCAGCCGGCGCAGGAACCGGCCGCGGGCCGGCGGCTCGAGATTGCCGATCGTGGAGCCGAGGAAGGCCAGCAGCTTCGGGCCGCCGCCACGGGGCACGTCGATGCGCTGCTCGAAGTCGGCGACGACCGGTTCGACCGCGAGCGTCGGGAACTGGGCCGAGATCACCTCGGCCGCCTCGCCGAGCACGACCGGATCGACGTCGACCGGGACGAAGCGCTCAAGGGTCCCGGCGTCGGTGAGCGCGCGCAGCAGCAGCCGGTCTTGGTCGAGGTGCCGCTGCCCAGTTCGACCAGGGTGCGGGCCTGCGAGAGCCGGGCGATGTCGTCGGCCCGTTCGGCCAGGACGGCGGCCTCGGCCCGGGTGGGGTAGTACTCCGGCAGCCGGGTGATCTCGTCGAACAACTCGCTGCCGCGGGCGTCGTAGAAGTACTTGGGTGGCAGCGTCTTGGGCTCGGCGCTCAACCCGGCGCGCACGTCGGCGCGCAGCGCGGTGAGGTAGGCGGACGGCTCCAGGCGAAGATCGCGACTCACGAGGCTCAGCTCTCCAGGTCGGTGACGGTGACGCCGGCGGCGGTGACGTCGACGAGGTGGTGGTCGGGCACGTCGACCCAGGCCGGGTCGTCGTCGAACGGCTCGCTGGCCACGAGCACGCCGTCGCCGGTGGTGAGCACGCTCAGCGTGTCGTTCCAGCGGGTGGCCAGCAGCCGGTGCCCGTCGGCCACCACCACGTTCAGGCGCGTTGCCGGATCGCGGGCGCCGAGCTCGGCCACGAACGCGCCGACGTGCTCCGGGCCGCGGTCGAAGACGTGGGCGGCGAGCAGGGCCGAGTCGCACATCGATTCGGCGGCCGGGTGCGGGGCCAGCAGGCGCCGGTCGAGCACCCCGTTGTGCGAGAGCAGCCAGCGCCCGGACGTGAACGGGGCGACGGCGGTCTCGTCCAGAGGCATGCCCGCCGTGGCCGAGCGAACCGCGCCGAGCACGCACGGCGAACTGATCGTGGGCGCGACCGAGGCGAAGGACTGGTCGCTCCACAGCGGCCGGTTCGAGCGCCACCGGGCCGGCTGGTCACGGCCCGGGGTGTAGAAACCCACGCCCCAGCCGTCGGCGTTCATGGTGCCGTTGCGCTGCCGCCGGGGCCGGTAGGACTGCACGAGCAACCCGTGCTCGGGTTCGAGCATCAGCGCCGCGAGCGGCCGGGGCGCGCCCAGCCAGGCGAAGTGACGGCACATGGTCGGCTCAGGCGTCCCAGGCCAGCCGCACGCCGGTGAAGATCTGCCGCCGGATCGGGTGGTCCCAGTTGCGGAACGACGGCCGCATGGCCTGGGGCGCCACGGCCCAGGAACCACCGCGCAGCACCTTGTAGTCGCCACCGAAGAACGGCTCGCTGTACTGCTGGTAGATCATCGGGACGAAGCCCGGCCAGGGCAGGAAGTCCGAGGACGTCCACTCCCAGACGTCGCCGATCAACTGCTCGACGCCGTAGGCCGACGCGCCCTCGGGGTAGGCGCCCAGCGGAGCCGGGCGCAGGGCCGCGCCGCCCAGGTTGGCCCGGTGCGGGCCCGGGTCCGCCGGGCCCCAGGGCCAGCGGCGCCGGCGGCCCGTCGCCGGATCCCAGACGCAGGCCTTCTCCCACTCGACCTCGGTCGGCAGCCGGGCCCCGGACCAGGCCGCGAACGCCTCGGCCTCGAAGTAGCCGACGTGCTGCACCGGCTCGTCGGGCGGCACCGGCTCGACGACGCCGAAGCGCCGCCGGGTGCCGTCGGCGGTCCAGAACTTGGGCCGCTCCAGGCCGGCCTCCAGGCGGTGGGCCCAGCCGCGGGCCGACCACCACCGCGGCTGGCGGTAGCCGCCGTCGGCCACGAAGTCCTGCCACTGCGCGTTGCTCACCGGCACCCGCCCGATCCAGAACGGGCCGACGTCGACGGTGTGGGCCGGCCGCTCGTTGTCGAGCGAGAACGGCTCGTCGGCCGCGTCGACGCCCAGGACGAACGCCCCGCCGGGCACGAAGACGCGGTCGGCACCGACCGGCCGGCCCGGCGGCAAGGGCTCGGCCAGCAGCACCGGCGGGCCCTGCCGAAGTTGCAGGGTGGCCAGCATGGTCTCGTCATGCTGCTGTTCGTGCTGCACGACCATCCCGGCCGTGAACAGCGCGCCGGGCTCATCCGGCGTCCGCTCGAGGACGTCGAGCACCCGGCCGCGGATGTCGTGGCAGAACGCCCGGGCCTCGACCGGCGGCAACAGCGGCAGGGCCGGGCGCTCGGCCCGGGCGTGCTTGAACGCGTCGTAGAGCGAGTCGACCGCGGCCGGCAGCACACCGGGGCGGGTCGGGTCGCCGGCCCGCAGCAGCCACAGCTCCTCCTGCTGCCCGATGTGGGCGAGATCCCACACCAGCGGGCTCATCAGCGGGTCGTGCTGCGCGACCAGCTCGGGCTCGTCCAGATCGGTCAGCAAGAGGGTGCGCGCGCGGGCCGCCGCCAGGCCGTCCGCCACCTGGTCACGCATGGGCCATCTCCTCCAGTACCTCCTGTGGTCCGACCTCGGCGATGCGCTCGGCCACCAGGTCGCCCGGGCTGCGGCCGGCGTCGACGAGTTCGGCCAGATCGGCCACGGCCCCGGCCAGTTCCGGCGGCACCCGTCCGGCCGCGATGGCCAGGCACCGGCGGGCCGACTCGGCCAGCACCGGGTCAGCTCAGTCCGTCGCGGGCGGCCTCGGTCCAGAGCCGGGCGCTGCCTTCGGTCGCCTCGGCCGCGGCGTCGGCGGCCGCCGGGTCGTCCATGAGCGTGGTGGTCACCGCGGCGATCGCCGGCCACCACCGCGGCGGGCTCGCGTCCAGGTAGCGCAACTCGAGGTAGCCGCGCAGCCGCACCGGCGGGAACAGCGTGGTCAGGTGGGTGTCCAGGTCGGCCGCGACCGGGCGGCGGCCGTCGAGCAGGGTCCGGCCGGACACCCAGTCCTCGAAGGGCACGAACGTCCGCACCCCGACCGCCTCGGTGCCGCCGCCGGTGCCGGGGCGGCGCACGAACATCACCGGGGCCCGCATCGCGTACCGGGCCCATTCGGCCGCCGGCTCGTCGCGCCCGAGCAGCGGCCCGCAGCGGCGGGTGTCGAGGTCGTCCCAGACCCGCTGGCGGGCCGACTTCCAGCCCGAGTCGCGTCCGGACAGCCAGGGCGAACAGGCCGCGATCGCGACCAGCGTCGGACCGAGCTGGTGGGCCAGGCCGACGCGGGCCCGCCAGCCCGCAGCCGGACCCGCCTGCAGGTTGACCTGCAGAGCCGCCGTGGAGCACATCATCGCGGCGCCCGGCTCGGCCTGCCCCGTGGCCTGGAAGTGCTGCTGCATGGCCGCGTAGCGGGCCCGCGGGTTCACCCGCCGCGACGGCCGCAGCGGGTCGGCCCCGGCATGGGCCAGCCCCATCCCGAGCTCACCCAACCGCAGCCGGGCCCGCTGCTCGTCGCGGCGCAGGGCCGTGACGGCGGTGAGCACGTCCGGCGCGGGCGGCCCGGAGAGCTCGAACTGCCCGCCGGGCTCGAAGGTGACCCGGCTGTCGCCGCGCAGGGGGCCGACGGCCTCGCCCGCGGCGGCCACCCGCTCCCAGCCGACCCGCTCGGGCACGGCCGCGAGGTCGACCAGATGGGTCTCCAGCTCCAGCCCGACGGGCCCGAGCACCGAATCGTCGAGGGCCGACTCGTGGACGTGCTGTTCGGCGGCGCCGAGTGTCAGCGGTTGCGCAAGCCAGGTTGACGGCGGTGAAACGGCCATGTCGCCCCTCCAGGTCCGGGCCGGCGGGTCAACACGACCCGCCGCGGGTCGGTGCGGGGGCGACCTTGGGTTCCAGTCGTCCTCGCCTTCCATCTTGTGCGACCGATCGGCGGATCGCAACGAGGTAGGCCGCCGGTCGCCGATTGGTAGGGTCGGCCCCGCCGCGGCCCGGCACGGTGAGACGGCGGGCGTCGACGGGCCGGCCCGGCGGTCGCGGGGGAGTGGCGTTGCGCATCTGGTTCAACCGCACGTACGCGACGAACAGCCACGTCATCGCGCATGCTGCGGGCCAACCCGGACGGGCGGGCCGTGCACGTGATCGCGACGCACACCGACCCGGATTCGCCGGTGCTGGCCGCCGCCGACGAGGGCTACGCCGAACCGCCCGAGGACTGGCCGGCGCCCGATTACGTCGCCTGGGCCCTCGATTTCGCCCACCGGCACGCAGTGGACGTGTTGGTTCCGCGCTTCGCCATGGCCGCGCTGGCCGAGGCCGCCGACCGGTTCGCCGCCGCCGGCACCACGCTGGCCTGCCCGGCGGCCGCGACCGTGCGCCTGTTCGACGACAAGGCGACGACCTACCGGGCCGCGGCCGGGCTGGGCCTGCCCGTGCCGCCGTACCACCTGGTCAGCGACGGGGCCGCCTTGTTCGCGGCCCACGAACAGCTGCGGGCCGTGGCCGAGCGGGTGTGCATGAAGCCGGTGCAGAGCACCGGTGGCGACGGCTACCGGCTGCTGAGTACCACCGGCCCGGATCTGGACGAACTGATCGGCCAGGTGCAGCCCCGGGCCGATCTGGGCCGGGCCTGCGCCGCGCTGGACGCCGCGCGGGCCGCGGGCCGGCCGGTGCCCACGCTGCTGGTCATGCCCTACCTGCCCGGCCCGGAGGTCAGCGTCGACGCGCTGGCCGACCACGACGGCACGACCCTGGCCGCGCTCGGGCGTCGCGGCCGCTCGGACCGGCGGCGGGTGATCGTCGACGACGGGCCGGCCCGGGCGGTGACCGAGACGCTCAACCGGGCCCACCGGGTGGCCTACCTGTCCAACACCCAGGTGCGGTACTGGCAGGGCCCGGGCGACGCGGAGCCCCGGCCGTACCTGCTGGAGCTGAACACCCGGATCTCGGGTGGGCTGTTCCAGACGGCGCTGACCGGCGTGAACCTGCCGTGGGCGGCCGTGCGGCTGGCGATGGGAGAGCACGTCGGAACTCTGCACCCGAGGTACGACGTTGCCTTTACGACGGTCAGTTCGCTCGTCGGCCTGGCCGCTTCGCCCTAGCATCGTCAGCATCGACGCACGACCCGATTCCGGATCCGGCGAGACCCGGCCGCACTGGCCGCTTCCGCCCCGACCATAGGAGAACCCCGTGTCAGTCAGCCTTACCAAGGGCGGCAACGTCTCGCTCACCAAAGAGGCCCCCGGCCTGGCCGCGGTCACGGTCGGCCTGGGCTGGGACGCACGCACCACGGACGGCCAGGACTTCGACCTCGACGCGAGCGCCATCGTCTGCGGCGCCGACGGCAAGGTCGTGTCCGACAAGCACTTCATCTTCTTCAACAACCTGAGCTCGCCCGACGGCGCCGTCACGCACACCGGCGACAACCTCACCGGCGAGGGCGCCGGCGACGACGAGCAGATCAAGGTCAATCTCGCCGGGCTCACCGCCGACGTCGACAAGATCGTCTTCCCGGTGTCGATCTACAACGCCGAGGCCGGCGGGCAGTCCTTCGGCCAGGTCCGCAACGCGTTCATTCGCGTCGTGAACCAGAGCGACAACAGCGAGATCGCGCGCTACGACCTGTCCGAGGATGCCTCGACCGAGACGGCCATGGTGTTCGGCGAGCTCTACCGCAACGGGGCCGAATGGAAGTTCCGGGCCGTCGGCCAGGGCTACAGCGCCGGGCTGGCCGGGATCGCCCGCGACTACGGGGTCGCGGTTTAACGGCCGTTCAGGCCCGCCACTACAGTCGGACGCAGCCTGAACGACGGTGCTTCGGGCGGCGAACCGAGATCAACTGAAGGAGAGTCGACATGAGCGTCAGCCTCAGCAAGGGGGGCAACGTCTCCCTGACCAAGGAGGCACCCGGGCTCACCGCGGTGCTGGTCGGCCTGGGCTGGGACGCGCGCACCACGAGCGGGGCCGATTTCGACCTCGACGCCAGCGCGCTGATCCTGGGCACCTCGGGCAAGATCCTCTCCGACGCCCATTTCGTCTTCTTCAACAACCTCACCAGCCCGGACGGTTCGGTCGAGCACACCGGCGACAACCTCACCGGTGAGGGCGAGGGCGACGACGAGGTCATCAAGGTCAACCTCGCGGCCGTGCCGGCCGAGGCCGACCGCATCGTCGTCACCGTGTCGATCTACGACGCCGAGACCCGCGCGCAGTCGTTCGGGCAGGTCCGCAACGCCTACATCCGGGTCGTGAACCAGGCCGACAACACCGAGCTGACCCGCTACGACCTGTCCGAGGACGCGTCCACCGAGACGGCGATGATCTTCGGCGAGCTCTACCGCAATGCCGGCGAGTGGAAGTTCCGCGCCGTCGGTCAGGGTTACAGCACCGGCCTCGCGGGCATCGCCCGCGATTTCGGCGTCAACGTCGGCTGAGTCAGGGGCCGGCGCAGGCCGGCCCTCGGCCCGGCTTGGAGAGGGATAGTCCATGTTCTGGAAGACCTTCGGCGGTTCGCTGCTGGTGACGGCCGTCGGCCTGGCCCTGGGCGCGCTCTACGGCGGGGCCACCGGGCTCGCGGTCGTCGCGATCCTGGCCGTGCTGGAGGTGTCGCTGTCATTCGACAACGCGGTCGTCAACGCCACGATCCTGGTGCGGATGAACCCGTTCTGGCAGAAGATCTTCCTGACCGTCGGCGTGGCCATCGCCGTCTTCGGCATGCGCTTGATCTTCCCGCTGCTCATCGTCGGCATCACGGCCAAGCTCACCCCGGTCGAGGCGATCCGGCTCGCGCTCGAGAAGGGCGACCCGCACAAGCACGGCACCTACGGCTATCTGCTGCACCAGGCCCACCCGGCCATCGCCGCGTTCGGCGGGGTGTTCCTGCTGTTGCTTTTCCTCGACTTCATCCTCGAGGAGCGCGAGATCACCTGGCTGTCGTGGCTGGAGCGGCCGCTGGCCAAGATCGGCAAGCTCGACCAGTTGTCGGTCGTGCTGACCCTCATCGCGCTCGCGGTCTCGGCCTACGTGCTGGCGCCCGACGACAAGATCTCCACCGTGCTGCTGTCCGGCATCCTGGGCATGGCCACCTACCTCGCGGTCAACGGCCTGGGCGAGTTCTTCGAGACCGAGGAACCCGAGGTGATCGGTGAGGCGGCCGGGGCCGGTCCGGCCGGCCCGACCGGCGGCGGTGGCCGGGCGGTCGCGCAGGCGGTCGGCAAGGCCGCGTTCTTCCTGTTCCTCTACCTGGAGGTCCTGGACGCGTCGTTCAGCTTCGACGGGGTGGTCGGCGCCTTCGCCATCACCTCCGACCCGATCATCATCGCCATCGGCCTGGGCGTCGGGGCCATGTTCATCCGGTCGCTCACCGTGCTGCTGGTCCGGCGCGGCACGCTGGCCGAGTACGTCTACCTCGAGCACGGGGCGCTGTGGGCCATCGGCGCCCTGGCCGTGGTGCTGCTGATCACGATGAAGTACGAGGTCCCCGAGGTCGTCACCGGCCTCATCGGTGTCGGATTCATCGGGGCTGCCCTGGTTTCCTCCATCGTGCGCAACCGGCGTTCGCCCGAGGCGGACGGCGTCGATGGGCTCGAGCGGGAACCCGCAGCCGTCTGATGGGAGTTGAGTAGACATGGGCATCGACTACACGAAACGACCCGCCGCTCCGGCCGCCGCTGCGGCGGCACCGGCTGCGCAGGGCGCCGCGCCGGTCTCGCTGTCGAAAGTGACCCTGACCAAGGCGGCGCCGACGGTGTCGCTGACCAAGCAGGGCTCGGCCTCCGGGCTGCTGCGGGTCAACCTGAACTGGAACGCCCGCCCGCCCGGCTCGGGCGGCGGTGGGCTGTTCAAGCGCGCGGCCGCCTTCGCTCGACCTCGACCTGGGCTGCCTGTACGAGTTCACCGACGGCACCAAGGGCGTCGTCCAGGCCCTGGGCAACTCGTTCTCGGCCCGGCCCCGCGGCGGGCGCGAGGACGTCATCTGGCTCGACGGTGACGACCGGTCGGGCACCAATGCGGCCGGCGAGAACCTGTTCGTCAACCTGGCCCACGCCGCCGAGATCAAGCGCATCATGGTGTTCGCGCTGATCTACGAGGGCGCCGCGAACTGGGCCGCCGCCGACGGCGTGGTCACGCTGTACCCGGCCAGCGGTCCCGAGGTCGAGGTGCGCCTGGACGACACCCGCGACGGCGCCCGCATCTGCGGGGTGGCGATGCTGGAGAGCACCGGCGGCGACCTGTCGGTGCGCCGCGAGGTCAACTACCTCAACGGCGGCCAGCGGGTGCTCGACGAGGCCTACGGCTGGGGCATGAACTGGACCGCGGGCCGCAAGTAGCGGCTTGCTAGAGAGGAACCAACGCGTGAGCGTCAGCTTGAGCAAGGGCCAGAAGGTCTCGTTGACCAAGGCCGGCGGCGGCAGCCTGAGCCAGGTGCGCATGGGCCTGGGCTGGGACGCCATGCGCAAGAAGGGGCTGTTCGGCAGCCGGGCGCAGAGCATCGACCTGGACGCCTCGGCCCTGCTCTTCGACGCCTCCGGCAGCCTGGTCGACCAGGTCTGGTTCCAGCAGTTGCGCAGCAAGGACGGCTCGGTCCAGCACACCGGCGACAACCGCACCGGCGCGGGCGAGGGCGACGACGAGTCGATCCGGGTCGACCTGTCGAAGGTGCCGCCGGCGGTCGTGTCGCTGGTCTTCACCGTGAACTCGTTCACCGGCCAGGACTTCTCGCAGATCGAGAACGCGTTCTGCCGCCTCATCGACGAGACGTCCGACACCGAGATCGCCCGCTACGACCTCACCGGCACCGGCCCGCACACCGCGCAGATCATGGCCAAGGTCGCGCGCGACGGGCAGGGCTGGTCGATGACCGCGATCGGCAACGCCGCGTCGGGCCGCACCTTCCACGACCTGCTCCCGGCGATCGCCGGGTTCCTCTGAGTAGCCCGGCGTGCGCGCCGATCGCCGCAATCCCGTTCGGCCGGGAGCCAGCCAGCTCTGTCCACCAAGGAGTCCGCATCATGTCCGAGCTTGACCTCGGTTCCACGAGCACCCCGGCCGCGACCACGGCCACCCCCGCGCCGGCGGCCCCCGGCACCGGTCTCGTCCTGGCCCCGCCGGCGCCGGTCGCCGTCGTCGAGCCGCAGCAGGCGGCCGGCGCGATTCCGGTCGACGCGGCCAAGCAGGCCGAGTTGCAGGCCAAGGCGGCCGCGTTCGCCGCGGAACTGGCCAGCATGGACACCCGCTCGCCGGCGTTCACCCAGAAGATCGACTCGATCACGTCGATGGGCGACAAGGACATGCGGGCCACGGCACAGGTGTCCAACCGGATGCTCGACCGGCCCGGCCGCGGTGATCAAGGCCAGCAAGGGCGGCGGTGGCGGCGGCGACGCGCAGTCCCGGGTGGCCAACACGCTGGTCGACCTGCGCACCACGGTCACCGAGCTCGACCCGAACCGGGCCGACCTCACCGGCGCCAAGAAGGTGCTCAAGTGGCTGCCCGGCGGCGACAAGATCCAGCGCTACTTCGCCAAGTACGAGTCGGCCCAGACCCACCTGAACGCGATCATCAAGTCCCTGGACTCCGGTCAGGACGAGCTGCGCAAGGACAACGCCAGCATCGAGACCGAGAAGGCCAACATGTGGACGGCGATGGGCAAGCTCAGCGAGTACAACCAGCTCGCGGCCGCCCTCGACGCCGCCATCGAGGCCAAGGTCGGCGAGCTGGAAGCGGCCGGCAAGACCGAGGAGGCCACCACGCTGCGCTCGGACGCGCTGTTCGCCATCCGGCAGCGCCACCAGGACATCCTCACCCAGATGGCCGTGGCCGTGCAGGGCTACATGGCCCTGGACCTGGTGCGCAAGAACAACATCGAGCTGATCAAGGGCGTCGACCGGGCCCAGACCACCACCGTGGCCGCGCTGCGCACCGCCGTCATCGTCTCGCAGGCGCTGGCCCGGCAGAAGCTCGTGCTCGACCAGATCAACGCGCTGAACACGACCACCTCGAACCTGATCGAGTCCACCTCGCAGCAGCTGCGGGTGCAGGGCGCCGAGATCAACCAGCAGGCGGCCAGCAGCACGATCGACGTGGCCAAGCTGCAGGCCGCGTTCGACAACGTGTTCCAGACCATGGACGCGATCGACACGTTCCGGGCCCAGGCCGTCGACTCGATGGGCCAGACCGTCACCGCCCTGGAGGGCCAGATCGAACGGGCCAAGCCGTACCTGGAGCGCACCCGCCGCGGCGACGGCAGCGCCACCTAGCCGAGCGATCGGGATAATGGAGGTATGACGTGGTTCCGCCGGCACGAGGCCCCCAAGCCGCCTGCTGAGGCCGAACCCGAGGACAGCCCGGCCGCCCTGCTGCGCGGCGTGCGCCAGCTCGTCGCCTTCGTCAACCAGAACGCGGGCAAGCTGCCGGGGGAGTCGGTCGTGGCCGCGCGCCGGGTCACCGACGCGATCGCCGAGGTCATCGACACGTCGAACGACAACGGCGAACTGGACGTCTACGCCATCATCTCGGTGAAGGGGATCGTCAACGACTACCTGCCCACCACCCTGCGCCGGTACCTGGCCCTCGACCCGGACGTGGTCGAGGTCCGCGGGCCGTCCGGACGCACCCCGCGGGAGTCGCTGCTCGAGCAGATCACCGCGCTGTGGGCGTCCGCGGCCGACGTGCTGAGCGCGGCCCAGGCCAAGGACGCCGACGCACTGGTCTCGCAGGGTAACTTCCTGCGGACGAAGTTCACCGGATCGGATCTGGACCTGTAGTGGCGACCATGAAGCGGGGCGCGAACGTGGCGCTCACCCGGGAGATCCCCGGCCTGTCCGGCGTGGTGCTCGGCGTGAGCTGGGCCGCGGGCGGCGAGACCGCGCTGATCGACAACCTGGTCTTCGCCGCGATCCTGTGCGACACGAGCAACCGGGCGTTGTCCGACGAGCACTTCGTGTTCTTCAACCAGCTCACCTCGCCCGACCTGTCGGTGCACCAGCTCGAACAGGCCCTCGACGGCGACCAGGAACAGATCGAGATCGACCTGGATTCGGTGCCGGCGAACGTCGACCGCATTGTGGTGGTGCTGTACGTCAACGACGGGCCGGCGCAACACCGCACCCTCGGCCAGCTGCGCAGCGTCACCGTTCGGGTACTGAACCTGGCCGACAACCACGAGCTCGTGCGCTCGGAGGATCTCGCCCCCGCGCTGAGCGCCGAGACCGCGCTCGCCCTCGGCGAGATGTACCGCCACGACGGCGAGTGGAAGTTCAAGGTGCTCGGGCAGGGGTACTCGAAGGGGATCGCCGGCATCGCGTCGGACTACGGACTGGCCCTGTGAACGGCCCGGCGTGATCACCGACCCGCGCTTCGCGCCGCGCCGCACGGATCTGCCCTACCTGCGCCGGCGCTCGAGCAAGAAGCTGCGCTCCGCCGCGGCGGCGGCCGGTGCGACCGGGTCGGCGAGTACGGCCGCGGCGAACAGCGGGGGCGCGGCGGCCGTGGCCGACTTCATCTCCGGCGGCGGGCCGCACCCCGAACGGCACCCGCACCAGCCGGCCGCCCCGACCGCACGGCCGTCGTCGTCGCCGCCGGTTCAGCCGCCGCCGGTCCGGCCATCGCCGCCGCGGCCGGCCGCTCCCGCTCCCGCGCCGGCTCCGGTGAGCAGCTCGCTGGATCTCGATGCCCCAGCGCCCGCGGTCGCCCGGCGCGCCCGCGGTGGTACCGCCTACGGCCGCGGCCAGCAGCTCCCTCGATCTCGATGACGCCCCGGCCCCGACCGCCGCCCGGCCCGCGGCGCCCGCGGCCGCGCCGGCCCGGGCGCGCACCTTCCCGGTCCGGCGGATCACGGCGGGCGGGCGCACCATCCTGAACGCGGCCACGCCGACGGTGACCCTCACCCGCACCCAGAGCGGGATCGGCACGCTGACGATCGAGGCGGCCTGCTCGGCCGAGGTCGGCGATCTGCGGCTGGGCTGTGCCTACCAGCTGCGCACGGGCGAGTCGTCCACGGTGCAGGCGTCCGGCGGCAACCGGCTGGCCCCGCCGCGCTCACGCCGGCCGGTCCTGGTCGGCGGGCACGAGCGCTACGAGCGGATCAGTGTCGACCTGCGGCAGGCGCTGGACATCGAGCGGCTGGCCGTCTTCGCCTTCTCCGAGAGCCGGGCGCAGCTGAACTGGGGCGGCACCCTCATCGTGACCACATTCGCGGGCGCCAAGATCGAGGTACCGCTGGAACAGCTCGCGCCCGGCGGGGTCGCGGTGCTGCTGACGCTGTACAACGTGGCCGGCGAGTTCGTGCTCCGGGCCGAGCTGGAGACCATCGCCGGGTCCATCCGCGAGGCGGCCCGGGCCTACGGCTACGACCGGATCACCTGGCTGGACGACCGCAACCCGGTGGAGTGAGCCGGCCCCGGGTCAGGGCCGGGTGACGTGCCGCGCGGCCGGTCCGACCAGCTTCTTCACGAACCGGGTGTCGTGGAACTCCCCGATCGCCCGCACGCCCCAGACCTCGGTCGTGCCCCGGCGCACCATCGCCATCAGCACCGCCGTGCTCGGCTGGGTGTCGGACAGCTCGAAGCGCACCAGTTCCTGCCCGGTCACCTGGTCGGCCATCCGGAAATAAGCCTGGGTGACGTCGGTGAAGCGCTGCCCGGTGAACGACGTGATCGTGAACACGAGCGCCGCCACCTCGGCCGGCAGCCGGGCCAGGTCGACCAGGATCTCCTCGGCGTCGCCGACCAGGGTGCCGGTCTTGCTGTCGCCGGTGTGCTGCAGCGCGCCCATGTACTCGTGGGCGTTGCGGTGCCAGACGATCTCCAGCTTCGTGCCCTGCGCGTCGAAGGCGATCACCGACGCGTCCAGGTCGACGCCGGCCAGGCCGGGCACCGGTTGCCAGCCCGCGCCGACCACGAGCTTGTCCAGCGGCACGCCGTCGGGCCGGGCCAGGCTGATCCACTCGTCGCGGCGCAGCCCGATGCTGCCGGGCGGCAAGGGGCTGACCGGCGCCGGCGCCGGCGCAGCAGCGGGCGGCGCCGCAGCTGGGTAGTCGACCGGCGGCGGGGGTGCCGGAGGTGCTGGCGGTGCTGGCGGTGCTGGCGGTGCCGGAGCCGCGATGGGGGGCGGCGGTGCGAGCGGCGCCGGAGCGTCGGCGGGAGGCGGGGGGTAGGCCGCCGGTGCGGTCGGCGGCGGAGGGGGCGGCGGGTACGGAGCCGGGGGCAATGGCGGGGCCGCCATGGGCGGGTCGAGCACGACCGACGGGGCCGATGCGGCCACGGTGGGCGGGGCGAGCGGCGGCGCCGGCTGCGGCGGCGGTGGTGGCGCCGGGACCGGTTGGGCCGGCGGCTCCAGCACCAGCGCCGCGGCGGGGGCAACTGCCGCGGCTGGGGCGATCAGGGGCGCGCCGACCGGCACGGGTTCCTCGGCGGCATGGGCCGGGGCGGGCTCGGCCGCGTGCGCCGGGGCGGGCTCGGCGGCGTGCGCCGGGGTGGGCTCGGCGGCGTGCGCCGGAGTGGGCTCGGCGGCGTGCGCGGGCGCGGGTTCGGCCGCATGCGCGGGGGCGGACGTGCCGTCGTCGACGTTGATGCCGAAGTCGGCGGCCAGCCCGGCCAGGCCGCTGGCGTAGCCCTGCCCGATCGCCCGGAACTTCCAGGTGCCCGAGTGCCGGTACAGCTCGCCGCCGACCATGGCCGTCTCGGTCGAGGCGATCATCGCGAACGCGGCCAGTTCGGCGCCGGACACCCGGTCGGCGATCCGCAGCTCCAGGCCCGGGACCTGGCCGAACGTGCCGCCGTCGGCCGACGCGGCCAGCACGACCCGGTCGAAGTTCAGCGGTACCTGGCCGAGGTCGATCTCCAGGACGTCGCTGAACCGCGCCCCGCTCGACTTGCCCAGGTGGCGCACGGCCCCCGACGGGTGGTTGGGCTGGTTGTAGTAGACGAAGTCGTCGTCGTCGCTGGCCTGCCCGTCGGCCTCCAGCAGCAACGCCGACGCGTCGACGTCGGGGACGCCCGGTCCGCCGGTCCACAGCAGGGTCGCACGCAGCGCGGAGGCCGCCAGGGGGAGGTTGCTGCCTTTGCTCATCGCGGTCATGCCAGGATCGTGCCAGACCACCGTCACTCGGGGCAGGACAGCATGACCGCGATGCGCCACTTCAATTTCCTCAGCGCCGACGACCGGCAGCGGCTGTTCTTCCGCGCGCCGGAGGGGTTCACCGCCGGCGATGAACCGGCGCTGCTGGCGGTGGCGCTCGGGGCGACGCTGTACAGCCCGGCCAGCCGGCCCAGCCTGGCCGCCGACATCGCCGCCCGCGCTGCCGCCGGCGTGGTCAGCCAGGTGATCTGCCTCGAGGACGCGGTGGCCGACGCCGAGCTGGCCGACGCCGAACGCAACGTGCTGGCCCAGCTGCGGGCCTACGCGCAGACCGGCGCCAGCGGGCCGTTCCTGTTCGTGCGGGTGCGCGCCGCCGCACAGATCCCGATGATCATCGCCGGCCTGGGGGACGAGGTGCAGGATCCTCACCGGCTTCGTCCTGCCCAAGTTCGCCGACGACGGGAGCGGTCGGGACTACCTCGAGGCCGTGGCCGAGGCCAGCGCCCGTATCGGCCGGCGGCTGCTGGTCATGCCGGTGCTGGAGTCGCGCGAGATCGCCTTCGCCGAGACGAGGATGGCCGCCCTGCTCGGGGTGCGCCAACTGCTGGACAAGTACCGCGAGCACGTGCTGGCCGTGCGCATCGGCGCCACCGATCTGTCCGGCACCTACGGCCTGCGCCGCTCGCCCGACCTCACCATCTACGACGTCCGGCGTGATCGCCGACGTCATCTCCGACGTGGTGAACATCTTCGCCCGCACCGACGGCAACGGCTATGCCGTCACCGGCCCGGTCTGGGAGTACTTCTCCGCGGCCGAGCGGCTGTTCAAGCCGCAACTGCGCGAGTCGCCGTTCGTGGAGCACTCCGAGCGGCTGTTGCGGGCCGAACTGATCGCCGGCGACCTGGACGGGCTCATCCGCGAGGTGGCTCTGGACCGCGCCAACGGGCTCACCGGCAAGACCGTCATCCATCCCACCCACGTCGCCGCCGTGCACGCCCTGTCGGTCGTCACCCACGAGGAGTTCGCCGACGCCACCGACATCCTCGGCACGTCGGCCGGTGGCGGGGTGGCCACGTCGAGCTACCGCAACAAGATGAACGAGAGCAAGCCGCACACGGCCTGGGCCCGGGGCACGGCCCTGCGGGCCCGGGTGTTCGGCGTGGCCCGCGAGAACGTCTCGTTCGTCGACCTGCTCGGCGCGAGCCTGCACCAGTGACCGAATCGGTGGTGCGGCCGCAGACGGACCGGCCGGACTGGAGCGGGCAGTGGGTCGCCGACCGGTTCGGGGTCACCGTGGCCGGGGATCCGGCGGCCGGCGGGCGTGAGCTGGCCGACCTCGTCGGGGTGGCCCTGCGCCGCAACCCGCGCCGGGCCCACCTGCTCGTGTCCACGGTGCTCGGCAAGCACGTCCCGACCGACCCGCGCGTCGTCCTGGCCGCCGGGGCCGATCTCGGCCGCCTGGTCCAGGCCGCGGCTCGGCGGCGATCCGGGCGCGGTCGTGCTCGGTTACGCCGAGACGGCGACGGCGCTGGGGCACTGCGTGGCCGACGTGCTCGGCGCCGACTACCTGCACTCGACCCGGCGCGCGGTCGCCGGGGCCGAACCCGTCGGCGGTTTCGAGGAGGAGCACAGCCACGCCAGCAGCCATCTGCTGCTGCCCGAGGATGGCCGGCTGCTGGCCCGGCCGGGCCCGCTCGTGCTCGTCGACGACGAACTCTCGACCGGCCGCACCGTCCTGAACACGATCGCGGCGCTGCACTCGGTCACCCCCCGCGCGCGCTATCTGGTCGCCGCGCTGGTCGATCTGCGCGCCCCGGCCGACCGGGCGGCCATGCGGGCCTGCGCCGACCGGCTCGGCACCACCATCGAGGTCGTGGCCCTGGCCGCGGGCCGGGTGGGCTGGCCCGACGACTTCGCCGCCGCCGCGAGCCGATTCGTCGGCGTCCGCGCCGACTTTGCCAGCATTGCCAACCGCGTCCGGTCCCGGCCGGAGCATCCGGTGCGGCGCTGCGTGACACCGTGGCCGGCCGGGGTGCGGGAAGGTGCCCGGCACGGGTTCGGTGCCGCCGACCAGACCGGGTTGGCGGCCGCCGCCGATGCGGTGGCCGGGCGGCTGGCCGGCGCGATGGCCGGCCCGCGGGTGCTGGTGCTCGGCACCGAGGAACTCATGTACGCGCCGCTGCGAATCGCGGCCGCGCTGGCCGACGCGCTCGACGGGGCAGGCGACGTGCGCTTCTCGAGCACCACCCGCTCACCGGTGCTGCCCCTGGACGAGCCCGGTTACCCGATCCGCACGATGTTGCGCTTCACCAGCCACGACGATCCGCACGACGGCCCGGGGGAGCGGTACGCGTACAACGTCGCCCCCGGGTCCGGAGCGCCGGGGTTCACCGACATCGTCGTGGTCGTCGACGCCGCGGCCGACACGCCCGCGCTGCACGCCGCCGGTGGACTGCTCGACCAGGTGGCCGGCGTGTGCACCCGCACCCACCTGGTCACGGTGCCCGACCACCGGCCCCGACCGGCGCTGCCCGAGCCGCTGTCCGGGCCGGACTTCGGCAGCTACCCGGCCGACGACGTGGCCTGGCTGCTCACCGACCTGTCCGGGCACGAGCTCGAGGCGCCGACCGAGGAGCGCGAAGAGGCGATCCAGTCGGGCGGGGCGCATTACGCCGAGTCGCTGCCGGTCGAGTACCAGCCGAGCGCCGACTACCAAGCGCTGTTCGCCGAGGCGCTGAGCCGCTCGGCCGGCCGGCTCGCGCAGGCCGTGGGCGTCGCCACCGAACTGGTCCTGGCCGCCCGCGGCCCGGATGTCGTGCTGGCGTCGCTGGCCCGGGCCGGCACGCCGGTCGGGATCCTGATGCGGCGCTGGGCCCGGTGGCGCCACGGCCTCGAGCTGCCGCACTACACGCTCAGCATCGTCCGCGGCCGGGGCATCGACACGGTGGCGCTGCGCTACCTGGCCGCCCGGCACGACTGCGGCGACGTCATGTTCGTGGACGGCTGGACCGGCAAGGGGGCGATCGCCCGCGAGCTCGCCGCCGCCGTCACCGCGGCCAATGCCGACCTGGGCACCACGTTCGACCCCACCTTGGCCGTGCTGGCCGACACCGGACACTGCGCCGAGATCTTCGGCACGCGCGAGGACTACCTGATCGCGTCGGCCTGCCTGAACTCGACGGTGTCCGGGCTGGTGTCGCGCACCGTGCTCA
This sequence comes from uncultured Actinomycetota bacterium, assembly GCA_963713245.1. GTDB lineage: Bacteria > Actinomycetota > Actinomycetes > Mycobacteriales > Jatrophihabitantaceae > CAVQKZ01. Next base: position 938,086 of record CAVQKZ010000005.1, on the reverse strand, counting down.
ACGACGAGCTCATCGGGCCCGGGCAGTTCCACGGCGCCAAGTTCTACGCCGACCTGGTCGACGCCGACGTGTCGGGCGCGTTCCTCGACGCGGTGACGGCGCAGTTCGACGCGGTCGCCGCGGCCGTGGCCCGCGACTGGCCCGAGTTGCACGCTGCCGACCGCCGCCCGACCTGGGCCGGTTGGGCCGCGGTCGAAGCCATTGCCGCGGCCTACGGCATCCACGACGTGAACCTGGTCAAGCCCGGAGTGGGCGAGACGACGCGCGTGCTGCTGCGCCGGGTGCCGTGGCGGGTGCTGATCCGGCCGGACGCCGTCGCCGAACTGGGCCACGTGCTCCTGCTCGCCCGCCAGCGCGGGGTCGAGATCGTCGAGGTCCCGGACCTGGCCTACAGCTGTGTCGGGCTGATCCACCCGGGCTACGCCCGCCCTGGCCCCGACCGACCGCGATGACCACGATCGTGGCCAGCGACCTCGACCGCACGCTCATCTACTCGCCCCGGGCCCTGCTGCTCGCTCCCGATGAGTCGCCGCTCGTCTGCGTCGAACTCCATGACGGCGAGCAGGCCTCGTTCCTGACCACTGCCGCCGCCGGGACACTGACCGAACTCGCGACCGAGCGCCGCCTTCGTGCCGGTGACGACCCGCATGCCGGAGCAGTTCGAGCGGGTCACGCTCCCCGGGCCGCCGCCACAGTTTGCGGTCGCGGCCAACGGGGGCGTGCTCTACGTCGACGGCACACCGGACCAGGCCTGGTCAGCGGCCGTGGCCCGCTCGCTCGCGGCCGAGTTCCCGCTGTCGGACGTGTGGGCGCACGCGGCCCAGATCTGCCGGCCGGAGTGGACGGTCAAGCTGCGCAACGCGGCCGGGATGTTCTGCTACGCCGTCGTGCACCCGAACCGGCTGCCGCCGGGCTTCGTCGCCGACATCAGTGGCTGGGCGGCCGAGCGCGGCTGGCGGATGTCGCTGCAGGGCCGCAAGTTGTACTGGGTTCCCGAGACTGTTGACGAAGTCGGCCGCGGTGGCCGAGATCGGGCGGCGCCTGGACGCGGACGTCGTACTGGCCGCCGGCGACTCGCTGCTCGACGTCGACCTGCTGCTGCACGCCGACCTCGGCATCCATCCGGCGCCACGGCGAACTGCACGAGATCGGCTGGTCGGCGCCGAACGTCGTGAAGACGGCCGCGGCCGGGGTGCGGGCCGGCGAGCAGATCGTGCGGTGGTTCGCCGACACGGCCGCCCGGCGTCAGCGCTGGCGCAGCCGTCGCAAGGCCCACAGGGCCAGCAGCAGCGCGAGGATGAGCGGCAGCAGCCGCTTGAGCACGGCCGGCCCGGCGGACTCGATCAGGTTGATCGGCTCGACCTCGGCCGCCGGCCGGGCCGGTTCGGGAGCCAGGCGCGGGGCAGGCGCCGCTGGTTGAGGGGCCGCAGGTGCGGGCTGGACCGGTGCACTCGGCTCGGTGTCGGGGACGGTGGCCCGGGCCGAGGCCTTCGCCGGGGCCGGGGTGGCCGCGGCCGCGGTGGCCTTGGCCGGTGCCTTGGCGGTCGCCTTCGCCGCGGCCTTGGCGGTCGTCTTGGCCGCGGCCTTGGTGGGCGCCTTGGCCGGCGTCTTGGCTGCGGTCTTGGCCGTCGTCTTGCGCGGGCGCGCCGCGGGCTTGGCGCCGTCGGCGGAGTCGTCGCCCGACTCGTCCGACGCGACGGCCGTCAGTTTCGGCGGCGCACTCGGTTCCACGGCCGGGGTCGGCGACCGGCGTCGCCCCGTCGGTCAACTTGCCGGCCAGGCAGTCGGCGAACTGCCCGATGAGCTTGTTCCCGACGTCGGCCATCACCCCGCGGCCGAACTGCGCCGGCTTGCCGGTGATGTCGAGGTCGGTGAGCACGTCGACCCGGGTCGAGCCGCTCGACTCGGTGAGCGTGGCCGTCACCTTGGCGTTGGCGGTGCCGTTGCCGCGGGCATCGCGGCCGCGGGCGTCGATGACGGCCCGGTGCGCGGTCTCGTTCTTCTCGATGAAACTGGCCTTGCCCTTGTAGGTGAGGCCGATCGGACCGAGCTTCACCTTCACCGTGCCGGTGAAGTCGTCGCCGTCGACCGAGTCGATGGCCGCGCCGGGCATGCACGGCGCGATCAGCTGGATGTCGAGCAGCACCCTCCACGCATCGTCGATACCGACGGGGACCGTGAAGGAATGCTCCAACTGCACTGGCTCAGCTCCCTGCTGCGGCGAGGACGGCCCTCTTGGTGAGCACCCGGGCAAGGTGTTCACGGTAGTCCGACTTACCGGAAAGGTCACTCGGTGCGCTGGTCCCTTCGGCCGCCTGTTCGGCCGCCGCCCCGACCGCAGCGGGGGAGGCGTCGGCGCCGGCCAGGGCGTGCTCGACGGCGACCGCCCGCAGTGGCGTGGGGCCCATGTTGGTCAGCCCGATCCGGGCCTGGCTGATCGAGCCGTTCGTGCGCTGCACGAGCGCGGCCACCGCGACGATCGACCAGGCCTGGGCCACCCGATTGAACTTCTCGTAGTGCGACGACCAGCCCGGGCCCAGCTTCGGCACCCGCACCGCCGTCAGCAACTCGTCCGGCTGCAGGGCGGTGGTGAGGTAGTCGAGGAAGAAGTCGGCCGCGGCGATGCGTCGCTCGCCGCCCGGGCCGGCGGCGATGAACTCGCAGTCCAGGGCCAGGGCCACCGCGCCCAGGTCGCCGGCCGGGTCGGCGTGGGCGAGAGCGCCGCCGAACGTGCCCCGGTGCCGCACCTGCGGGTCGGCGACGGTCTGGGTGGCCTGGGCGATCAGCGGGGCGTGCTCACCCACCAACGCGTCGTGCAGCACCTCGTGGTGCGTGGTCGCGGCGCCGATGACGATGGCGTCGCCGTCGTCGCGGACGCCCCGGAGCTCGCCGACGCGGCTCGACGTCGACGAGCGTGGAGGGGTAGGCCAGGCGCAGGCGCAGCACCGGGATCAGCGACTGGCCGCCGCCGAGGATCTTGGCGTCCTCACCGGCCGCACCGATGGCGGCGACGGCTTCGGGCATCGTGCTGGGCCGGACGTAGTCGAACGCGGCGGGGATCACAGCTGGCCTCCTTGCGCGCCCGAGCCGTCGGAGCTGTCGGTACTGGCGCCGCCGTAGGCCGTGGTGCCGCCCGCGGCCCGGTCGAACTTCTTGGACCCGTGCTGGACGGCCCGCCAGACCCGCTCGGGCGTGGCCGGCATCTGGATGTCGTTGACCCCGAACGGGCGCAGTGCGTCGACGATGGCGTTGACGACCGCCGGCGTCGATGCGATCGTCCCGGCCTCGCCGACGCCCTTCACGCCGAGCGGGTTGGTCGTCGACGGCGTCTCGGTGCGGGCGGTGGTGAACGACGGGAGGTCCGAGGCCGACGGCAGGGTGTAGTCGACGAACGTGCCCGTGGTCAGGTTGCCCGCGTCGTCGAACACCGCCTCCTCGTACAGCGCCTGCGCGATGCCCTGGGCCAGCCCGCCGTGTACCTGTCCTTCGACGATCAGCGGATTGATCGCGGTGCCGACGTCGTCGACGCAGACGTACTTGCGGATGGTCGAGAAGCCGGTCTCGGTGTCGACGTCGATCGCGCACAGATGCGTGCCGTGCGGGAAGGAGAAGTTCTCCGGGTCGTAGGTGGCGTCGGAGTCCAGGCTCGGTTCGACGCCGTCGGGCAGGTCGTGGGCCAGGAACGTCGCGAACGCGACATCACCGATCGACACCGACGATGCCGGTGCGCCCCTGACCGTGAACGACCCGGCCGCGAAGTCGAGATCGGACTCGCTGGCCTCGAGCATGTGCGCGGCGATGCGGCGGGCCTTCTCGATCACCTTGTCGGCGGCGTGCACGATCGCGATCCCGCCGACCGCGAGCGACCGCGAGCCGTAGGTGTCCAGGCCCTTCGCCGACGTCTGGGTGTCGCCGTGGATGATCTCGACGTCCTCGAAGGCGACCCCGAGCCGGTCGGCGACGATCTGGCTGAACGCCGTCTCGTGGCCCTGCCCGTGGGCGCTGGACCCGGTGACGACCTCGACCTTGCCGGTGGCCAGCATCCGCACCGAGGCGTTCTCCCAGCCGCCGGCGCCGTAGGCCAGCGAGCCGAGCACCCGAGAGGGCGCCAGGCCGCACATCTCGGTGAACGTCGAGATGCCCAGGCCCAGCTGGACCGGATCCTTGCGCTCGCGGCGCTCGGCCTGCTCGCGGCGCAACTCGTCCCACCCGATCAACTCGAGGGCCTTGGCCGTCGCGGCCTCGTAGTTGCCGCTGTCGTAGGTGAGCCCGCAGACCGTGGTGAACGGGAACTCCTCGTGGCTGATCCAGTTCTTGCGGCGCAGGTCCATCGGGTCCATGTCCAGTTCGACCGCGAGCTCGTCCATGATCCGTTCGACGGCGAAGGTGGCCTCCGGCCGGCCGGCGCCCCGGTAGGCGTCGGTCGCGGTCTTGGTGGTGAAGATGCCGTCGCACACGAACCGGTAGGCCGGGAACTTGTAGATTGCCGGGAACATGAACGCACCGAGGATCGGCACCCCCGGGCCGACGAGGCGCAGGTAGGCGCCCATGTCGGCGAGCAGGTGGATGTCGAGGCCGGTGACCGTGCCGTCGCGCTTGGCGGTGATCGTGACGTCCTGGATCTGGTCGCGGCCGTGGTGGGCCGACATCAGCGATTCCGAGCGTGACTCGGTGTACTTCGCCGGCTTGCCCAGCTTGCGCGCCACCAGGGTGGTGATGATCTCCTCGGGCGTCACCGGGATCTTGCCGCCGAACCCGCCGCCGACGTCGGGCGCGACCACGCGCACCTTGTGCTCCGGGATGCCGAGGGTGAGACCCAGCATGGTGCGCAGGATGTGCGGCACCTGCGTCGACGACCACATCGTCACGCCCTCGCCGACCGGCTGCACGACGACCGAACGCGGCTCCATGAACGCCGGGATGAGCCGCTGCTGGATGAACCGGCGCTTGACGGTCACCTCGGCGTTGGCGAGGGCATCGTCGATGGGCGCGCCGGTGCCGGCCGCGCCGGACTCGAACTCCCACGTGTAGGACTTGTTCGACGTGGTGTTGGGGTGGACGAGCGGCGATCCGTCGGCGATCGCGTCCTCCATGTTCAACACGGCCGGCAGCGGCTCGTACTCGACGTCGATGGCCTCGAGCGCGTCCTGGGCCGACGCCTTGTCGCGGGCGGCGATCACGGCCACCGCCTCGCCGACGTGGTTCACCTGGGTGACGGCCAGGCTCGGCGCGCCGGGATTGACCATGTCGGGGGTGACCGGCCAGGCGCACGGCAGGTCGCCCTGGGTGTCGGCGAAGTCCTGGCCGGTGAACACGGCGATGACGCCGGGGCGGGTCTTGGCCTCGGACGTGTCGATCGAGGTGATCGTGGCGTGGGCCATCGGGCTGCGCAGGATGGCCAGGTGCACCATGCCGGGCAGGCTCATGTTGTCGGTCCAGGTGGTGGCCCCGGTGATGAGGTGCTGGTCCTCCTTGCGCCGCCGCGACTTGCCGATCTCGAGGTCGGACTCGGGGGTGGTGGTCTCGGCGAGGGTGGTCACGACTGGCCTCCGGTCGGGCTCATCGTGCGGGCGGCGGCCTGGACGGCGCGGACGATGTTCTCGTAGCCGGTGCAGCGGCAGAGGTTGCCCTCGATGCCCTCGCGGATCTCGTCCTCGGACGGGTTCGGATTCTCCTGCAACAGGTCGCGGGCGGCCATCATCATGCCCGGGGTACAGAACCCGCACTGCAGGGCGTGGTTGTCGTGGAAGGCCTGCTGCACCGGGTGCAGGGTGCCGTCGGCGGCCAGCCCTTCGACCGTGGTGATGTCGCCGCCGTCGGCCTGGACGGCCAGCACCGTGCAGCTCTTCACGCTCTGCCCGTCGAGCGAGACCGTGCACGCGCCGCAGTTGCTGGTATCGCACCCGACCACCGTGCCGACCTTGCCCAGCCGCTCGCGCAGATAGTGGACCAGCAGCGTTCTGGGCTCCACCTCATCCGCGTAGGAAACGCCGTCGACAGTGACATTGACCTGAGTCATGGGGGCCTCCAGGGGTGGATTTCAGACGCTACCCAACTGTGACCCGCATTACGAGAGGATCTCCGTTGTGTGAACGGGGCTAAGCCTCGGTTGTCGGTGACGCACGGGCGATGAGCGCTCGCGGGACGCCCCGAGGCAGAATCAGTGATGTATCGGGCCGGCGACTTTCCGCAGTTCGGCCCCGGTGCCGTTCCAGCGGGCGGCGATCAGCTCGGCGGCGACCGAGACCGCGGTCTCCTCGGGGGTGCGGGCGCCCACGTCCAGGCCGATCGGGGCGTGCAGCCGGGCCAGCTCGTCCTCGGTGAGCCCGAGTTCGCGCAGGCGCTTGAGGCGGTCGTCGTTGGTGCGGCGCGAGCCCATGGCGCCCACGTAGGCCACCGGCTGGCGCAGGGCGATCTCGAGCAGGGGGACGTCGAACTTGGGGTCGTGGGTGAGCACGCAGATGACGGTGCGGGCGTCGACCTCGGTGTCGCGCAGATAGCGGTGCGGCCACTCGACGACGACCTCGTCGGCGTCGGGGAAACGCCGGGCCGTCGCGAACGTGGGCCGGGCGTCACACACGGTCACCCGGTAGCCCAGGAACGAGCCGAGCCGGGCCACGGCGGCCGCGAAGTCGATGGCGCCGAAGACGATCATCCGTGGCCGCGGTGCATAGGACGCGACGAACACCGCGACGTCGTCGCCGCGGCGCTCGCCGTCGGGCCCGTAGTGCATGATGCCGGTCCGGCCCTGCAGCAGCATGCCGGTGGCGTCGTCGCGCACGGCGTCGTCGATCCGGTCGCTGCCGAGCGAGCCGGTGACCCCGCCGTCGCGCACGACCAGCCGCCGGCCCACCCGCTCGGGCCCGGCGCCGCTGATCAGCGTGGCCACGGCCACCGGCCGGCCGGCGCGGATGTCGTCGGCGATGTCGCCGAGTTCGGGGAATCCGGCCTGGTCGACCCGCTCGACGAACACGTCGATGATCCCGCCGCAGGTCAGGCCGACGGCGAAGGCGTCGTCGTCGCTCACGCCGTAACGCTGCAGCACCGCGGTGCCGCTTTCGCGGGCGGCCTCGGCCAGCTCGTAGACCGCGCCCTCGACGCAGCCGCCCGAGACGCTGCCCACGGCCGTGCCCTCGGGGCCGACGAGCATCGCCGCGCCGGGCTGGCGCGGGGCCGACTTCCAGGTGCCGACGACGGTGCCCATGCCGACCGTCTCGCCCGCACGCCACCACGCCTCGAGCTCGGAGATCACGTCACGCACGGGAGATCACCTCGGCGACAGAGCGGAGCGCGTCGAAGCTGTGGCCGGCGACGAGCTCGTCGATATGGGGTAAGGCCGCCAACATACCTCCGGTTGCCGGCGCGAACCCGGCCTTGCCGCGGTGCGGGTTGATCCACACGATCTTGTGCGAGAGCCGGGCCAGCCGGGCCATCTGCTCGCCGAGCAGGCCGGAATCGCCGCGCTCCCACCCGTCGGAGGCGAGCACGACCACGGCGCGGCGGGCCGTGCCGCGCTGGCCCCAGCGATCGAGGAAGGCCCGCAGCGACTCGCCCAGCCGGGTGCCGCCGCTCCAGTCCGGGATGGCCCGGCCGGCGGCACGCAGGGCCAGGTCGGGGTCGCGCACCCGGAGCTGGCGGGTCACCCGCGTCAGCCGGGTGCTGACCGTGAACACCTCGGTGCGGCCGGGGGAGACCCGCACGGCCGCGTGGGCGAAGCGCAGCAGCACGTCGGCGTACGGCGCCATGGAGCCGCTGACATCGATCAGGAGCACCAGCCGGCGGGGCTTGTCGCGGCGGCGGTCGTGGACCAGCAGCCCGGGCTCGCCGCCGTCGCGCAGCATGGTGCGCACGGTGCGCCGCACGTCGATGCGCTCGTCGCCGCCGCGCCGCCGCCGGGGCGTGCGCCGGGTCGCGACCCGGGGTGCCAGCAGGGCGATCATCCGGTTGACCTCGGCCCGCTCCTCCGGGCTCAGGTCGACGACGTCGTGCTGACGGAGCACCTCGGCGTCGGTGGCCGCGGTGGCCAGCGGGTCGTCCTCGTCCGGTCCGTCCTCGGTGCCCTCGCCGCTGAGCGGGCGCGACTGGGCCGAGCGGCGGGTCAGGGTCGGCCGAACCGGCCCGGGCAGGCTGGGCGGCCGGACCCGGAACCAGGCGTCGAACAGCGCGTCGAAGCGCGGCAGGTCGTCCGGCTCGGAGCACAGGGCCAGCCGCGTGGCCCAGTAGACCTGCTCGACGTCGAGCGGGTCGACGCAGGCCACGGCGGCCAGGCTCGTGGTCAGCCGGGTGCGGTCGGCGGCCACGCCGGCATCCCGCAGGGCCCGGGCGAAGCCGGTCATGGTGCGGGTGGGGTCCGCAGCGCTCATCGCGCGAGACGTTCGGCGAGTTCGGGCAGGATGTCGCGGCGCACCCGCACCTCGTCCTCGTGGTACTTCACCGCCGCGCCCAGGGTGGCCGCGGCCAGTTGCTCGTCCAGGCCGGTGGCGCCGAGGATGTGCAGGGCCTGGGCCCAGTCGATGGTCTCGGCGATCCCGGGCGGCTTGAGCAGGTCGGACTCGCGCAGCCGGCTCACCGCCGCGGCGACGTCGCGGGCCAGGGTCTCGGCCACGTCGGGGATGTGGCGACGGACGATCTCGACCTCGCGGGCGAAGTCGGGGTGGGCGACCCAGTGGTAGAGGCAGCGGCGCTTGAGCGCGTCGTGCACCTCGCGGGTGCGATTGGAGGTCAGCACCACCAGCGGTGGGGTCTCGGCCCGGATGGTGCCGAGTTCGGGGATGCTGACCGCGTTGTCGGCCAGCACCTCGAGCAGGAAGGCCTCGAACTCGTCGTCGGCGCGGTCGATCTCGTCGATGAGCAGCACGGCCGGGCTCTGCTCCAGGGCCTGCAGGATGGGCCGCGCGACCAGGAAGCGCCGGTCGTACAGCGAGGCCTCGAGGGCCGCGGTGTCGGTGCCGTCGCCGGCCGCGCGCAGGTGCAGGATCTGCCGCGGGAAGTCCCAGTCGTAGAGCGCCTGGCTGGCGTCGATGCCCTCGTAGCACTGCAGCCGCACCAGGTTCGACCCGGTGATCTCGGCCAGGGCCTGGGCCAGCGCGGTCTTGCCGACCCCTGGGTCGCCTTCGAGGAACAGCGGCCGGTGCATCCGGATCGCGAGGTAGGCCGCGGTGGCCACGCCGATGTCGGGCAGGTAGCCGACCTGGTCGAGGGCCTCGGCCACCGCCGTCGGATTGTCGAACGATCTCGGCTGCATCCATCGAGGATCACCTGTTTGCCCCGCCCGCGCATAGTCTGGCTGCGTGGCGGGCGTGATCGCAGCGGTGCTGGCCGCCGGTTCGGGCCGGCGGATGGGTGCTCCGAAGGCCGCGCTGCGGGTCGACGGGGCCCGGCTCGTGGATCGGGCCGTCGCCGCCCTGGCCGGCGGTGGTTGCGCCCCGGTGCTCGCCGTCGTGCCGCCCGGCGTCGAGGTGGCCGGCGCCCAGGTCGTCGTCAACGACGCACTCGGAGCGGGGCATGCGGTCCTCCCTCGCCCTGGCCGTGGACGCGGCCGAAGCCGCCGGCGCTGAGGCCCTGGCCGTGCTGCTGGTCGACCTGCCCGGCGTGCCGGCCGACGCCGTCCGCGCCGTCGTCACGGGCTGGCGCCCGGGCCGGATCGCGGTCGCCAGCTACGGCGGCCGGCGCGGGCATCCCACGGTGATGGCGCCACCGCTGTGGCGCTCGGCGCTGCGGCTGGCCGCGCCGGACGAGGGCGCCCGCGCGCTGCTCGCGAGCCGGGCCGACCTCGTCGACGAGATCGCCGTGGCCGGCGACCCGGCCGACCTCGACACCCCGGCCGATCTGGCCGCGTGGACGGCCCGGGCGCCCGGGTGAGCGGGAGCTAAGCGGTCGGCAGCGGGTGCAGGCCGGCGCGGTGGCGCTGGGCGAGTTCCGGGTAGAACGTCGGGTTGACCTTCACCCACAGTTCGGCCGGCGTCCCGGCCAGTTCGCGCTTGACCACCGCGGGTGCCCCGGCCGCGAGCACGCCGGGCGGGATGACGGCCCCGGCCGCCACCAGCGACTGGGCCGCCACGAGCGAGCGGGCCCCGATGCGCGCCCCGTCCAGGACGATGCAGCCGTTGGCGACCAGCGCTTCCTCCTCCAGCACGGCGCCGTGCACGACGCACTGGTGGGCAACGGTCGCACCCGCCCCGATCTCGGTCGTGACGCCCGGCGGGCAGTGCAGCACCGAGCCGTCCTGCACGTTGGCCCGCGCACCGATCACGATCGGGCCGCAGTCGCCGCGCAGCACCACGCCGTACCAGACCGAGGCACCGGGTCCGACGGTCACGTCGCCGATCAGGGTGGCCGTGGGGGCGACGAACGCATCGTCGGCGATCGTCGGCCGCTTGCCTTCGAACTCGTAGAGAAACACAGGCCCAGCCTGTCAGGGTGGCCCGCGCGCCAGTCAGCGGCCCCCCGCCCGGCCGGACGGCCGAGATGGCACGCGGTGTCCGGACATATCGCCAGCAATCGTCCTATTCCGCCGGGCGCGAGCCGAATGGATGACCGGCTCGTCTCGTGTTTTGCCGAGCGCTGCCGATCAGGGGGGTCAGTGCTGATGAAACAGACTTCAACTCTGGAGAGCCCATGACCGCCGTAGCCCTCAACGGAAGCGCCGAAGGCACGGACGACCCGATTGAGCTCACCATGCTGCTGAGCGTGCTGGCGCGCGTGAAGGCCGGCGATTTCACCGCCCGCATGCCCCTGGAGTGGACCGGTCTGGCCGGCAAGGTCGCCGACAGCCTCAACGAAGTCATCATCGCCAACCAGGCCTTCGACGGTGAACTGGCCCGCGTCAGCGATGTCGTCGGCAAGCAGGGTCGCCTCTCCCAGCGCCTGCTGCTGGGCGGATGGGCCGCCGAGCTGGTCGGGCAGCGTCGAGTCGGTCAACAGCCTCATCGACGCGCTGGTGCGCCCGACGAGTGAGATGCAGCGGGTGATCGGCGCGGTGGCCGGCGGCGACCTGAGCAAGAAGGTCTCGGCCGACGTGCGCGGCGAGATGCTCGACCTGAAGAACACGATCAACGCGATGGTCGACCAGCTCAACGGCTTCATCTCCGAGGTCACCCGGGTCGCCCGCGAGGTCGGCACCGAGGGCAAGCTCGGCCAGGCCGCGGCCGTGACCATCGAGGTCGGCGGCGTGTGGAAGGACCTCACCGACAACGTCAACCTGATGGCCGGCAACCTGACCGGCCAGGTCCGTAACATCGCCGAGGTCACGACCGCGGTGGCCAACGGCGACCTCAGCAAGAAGATCTCGATCGACGTCAAGGGCGAGTTCCTCGAGCTCAAGAACACCGTCAACGCGATGGTCGACCAGCTCAACGCCTTCGCCGGCGAAGTCACCCGCGTGGCCCGCGAGGTCGGCGTCGAGGGCAAGCTCGGCGGCCAGGCCCAGTCCAAGGAGATCGGCGGGGTCTGGAAGGACCTCACCGACAACGTGAACCAGCTGGCGGCCAACCTGACCAACCAGGTCCGGGCCATCGCCGAGGTCGCCACCGCCGTGACCGAGGGCGACCTGACCCGGCAGGTCCGGGTCGAGGCCAGCGGCGAGGTCGCGGTGCTGAAGGACAAGCTCAACGAGATGATCCGCAACCTGCGCGAGACCACGCGGCAGAACATCGAGCAGGACTGGTTGAAGACCAACCGTGAGCGCTTCACCCGGATGCTGCAGGGCCAGCGCGACCTCGACGCGGTGTCGAACATGATCCTGTCCGAGCTGGCGCCCCTGGTCTCGGCCCAGCACGGCGTCTTCTACTCCATGAGCGCAACCCTGGGCGACGGACGAGCCGGTGCTGCAACTGCAGGCCGGCTACGGCTACCAGGAGCGCAAGCACCTGTCGACGTCGTTCCGGCTGGGCGAAGGCCTGGTCGGGCAGTGCGCCAAGGAGAAGACGCATCATCGTCCTGACCGAGGTGCCCGACGACTACGTCCGGATCAACTCCGGCCTGGGCTCGTCCCCGCCGTTGAACATCATCGTCGTGCCGGTGCTGTTCGAAGGCTCCGTCCGGGCCGTGTTCGAACTCGCCTCGTTCTCGCCGTTCAGCCTCACCCACCAGGCCTTCCTCGACCAGCTGACCGAGAGCATCGGCCTGGTGCTGAACACGATCGAGGCCGACACCCGCACCGACAACCTGCTCAAGCAGTCGCAGTCCCTCGCCGAGGAGCTGCGGGCCCAGCAGGAAGAACTGCGCGAGTCCAACGAGGACCTCGGCCGGCAGGCCGCGCTGCTGGCCACCCGCAACATCGAGGCCGAGCAGAAGAACGACGAGGTCGAGGAATCGGCTCGGCTGCTCGAGGAGAAGGCCGGCCAGCTCGCGGTGTCCTCGCGCTACAAGTCCGAGTTCATCGCCAACATGTCGCACGAGCTGCGCACGCCGCTGAACAGCCTGCTGATCCTGGCCGAGCAGCTCGAGGACAACCCCGAGCAGAACATGACCGACGCCCAGGTCGAGTACGCCAGCGTCATCCGCGTCCTCGGGCAACGACCTGCTCGATCCTGCTCAACGACATCCTCGATCTGGCCAAGGTCGAATCGGGCACGGTGACGGTGGACATGAACGGGACGTCGACCGCCGGGCTGTGCGGTGCGCTGGTGCGCGAGTTCGAACCGGTGGCCAAGGCCAAGGGCGTGGACTTCGCGGTCGACGTCGCCGCCGACGTGCCCGAGCGGATCGTCACCGATCCCGACCGGCTGCGCCAGGTGCTGAAGAACCTGCTCAGCAACGCGTTCAAGTTCACGCACGACGGTCAGGTCCGGGTCGACCTCGGCATCTCCGCCGACCGGGTGGAGCCCGGAGATCGCCTCGCTGGCCGCAGGCGCCGGCCGTGCTCGCCCTGTCGGTCAGCGACACCGGTATCGGGATCGACGCGGAGCACCAGCAGCGCATCTTCGACGAGTTCGCCCAGGGCGACGGCGGCACGGCTCGCCTCTACGGCGGCACCGGCCTCGGACTGTCGATCAGCCGTGAAGTCGTCCGGCTGCTGGGCGGCGAGATCACCGTTGCGAGCGAGCCGAACAAGGGCAGCACGTTCACCGTCTACATTCCGGCCGGCGAGCCGGAGGCCGCGGCCGCGCCGACGCGTGCGGCGCGCGAGCTCGAGCCCGGGGCCGCCGCGGCTGCGACCGGCCCGCGCCGGAGCCGGTGGCCGGCCCGGTGGCACGGCCGACAACGACGCGTCCCCAGCCGCCGACCGTCGACGACCCCGGCGGCGCGATGCGCGACAAGAAGGTGCTCATCGTCGACGACGACATGCGCAACGTCTTCGCGATGACCGTGCTGCTGGAGCGGGTGCAGGCCGAGGTCGTCTACGCCGAGAGCGGCTTCGCCGCCCTGGAGACCTTGACCCAGAATCGAGACTTCGACGTCGTGCTGATGGACATCATGATGCCGATCATGGACGGCTACCAGACCATTCGGGCGATCAGGAAGGCGCTGCCGGACGCGGACCTGCCGATCATCGCCGTCACCGGGAAGGTCGTCACCGGCGAGCGGGAACACTGCCTGGCGGCCGGCGCCGACGGCTACATCCCCAAACCGATCAATTCGGCCGACCTGCTCACCGCGCTGGAGCCGTGGCTGCCGCGAACCCGAAGGCCGAGGCATGAAGCCACCGCTCCATCCGGTGGCGCCGCAGCCGGCGCAGCCCCCGAGCCTGGCCGATGCCAAGGTGCCGGTGCTCATCGTCGACGACAACGCGGGTAAGCGATTCGCACTGAAGTCGATCCTGGTGCCGCTGGGGTTCGTCGTGGTCGAGGCCGACTCCGGGTTCACGGCCCTGCGCCTGCTGCTCGACCAGGACTACGCCGTGATCCTGATGGACGTGAAGATGCCGATCATGGACGGCTTCGAGACCACGCAACTCATTCGCCAGCGCACGCAGTCCGAGCTCACACCGGTCATCTTCATCACCGCGTACCCGCAGGAGGTGTTGACGAACCTCGCGACCTATCCCACCGGCGCGGCCGACTTCATCGTCAGCCCGGTGCCGCCGGACGAACTGCGGGCGAAGGTGACCGTGTTCGCCAACCTGTACCTCCGGGCCGAGTTGCTCGCCGCCCAGACCAGCGCGGTGCAGGAGCTGGCCGACCAGTTGACCCTGCTCACCGATGCCGCCCCGATCGGGATCTTCCGCACCGACGCCGACAACAACTACAGCTACACCAACCCGCAGTGGAGCGAGATCACCGGCGTCCCGTTCGCCGACGCGGTCGGGCGGCCATGGGACGACATCATGAACCGCGAGGTTTCGGCTGAAGCGCCCGCGGCGGCGACCGGCCGGGCTGCCGAGCGCCCGTTCGCGCGGGCCTTCGAGATCACCCGGCGCAGCGATTCGGTCACTAGGACGGTCGAGGGGACGGTGAACCCGCTGCGGGACGGCGACGACGCGATCGTCGGCTGGGTCGGCATTCTCGCCGACGTGACCGACGATACGGCAGCGCGGGCGGCCCTGCTGATCTCGCGCGACGCGGCCCTGGCCGCGAGCGAGACCGATCCGCTGACCGGGCTGTCCAACCGCCGCCGGCTGGAACACGACCTGGTCATCGAGTGCGACCGTTCGATGCGCTATCACCGCCCGCTGTCGTTCATCATGCTCGACGCTGACAACTTCAAGGCCTTCAACGACGCGAACGGTCACCCGGCCGGCGACGAGGTGCTGCGCGATCTGGCCACGATCTTCGCCGAGACGCTCCGGGCCTCCGACACGGCCTATCGGTACGGCGGCGAGGAGTTCTGCCTGCTGCTGCGGGAGACGGCTGCGTCCGAGGCGATGCTCGTCGCCGAACGTATCCGGTCCCGGCTCGCGCAGCACCACAGCGGCGAGGCCCAACCGGTGACCGCGTCGTTCGGCGTCGCGTCGTTCGCCGCCCATGGCCAGGCGCCCGAAGATTTCGTCGAGGCCGCCGACAAGGCCCTCTACGCAGCGAAACGCGCCGGGCGCAACTGCGTCCTGCTCAGCACCACCGAGCAGCGTCGCGACCTCGGCCGCGTGGTCACGCTGGAGCGCGACGCCGACCGGGCCGCCTCCGCCGGCTGAGCGGTCGCCCGACGACGGCGGATATGCGGTCGGGTCGATTGGCTGCCCGCACTAGCATTCTGGTGGCGATCCATTTCGCCGGCCGAGCCCGACCGTCCCTAGGAGCCTCTGCGTGTCTGCCGTCGCCGTCCCGCCTGCGCCGCCCGCCCAGACCGTCCAGGTCCCGGCCGGCACCACCGCGGCCGACGCGCTGCGGGCGGCCGGCCTCGATGAATCCGGGCCGGCTGCCGCGGTCGTCGTCCGCGACGTCGGCAGCGGCGAGCTCAAGGACCTGGCCTGGGCCCCGGACTCCGCCGCCGAGGTCGAGGTCGTCACCGCAGCGTCCCCGGACGGCCTGGCCGTCATCCGGCACTCGGCCGCGCACGTGCTGGCCCAGGCGGTGCAGGACCTGTTCCCGGGCACGCTGCTGGGCATCGGGCCGCCGATCGAGGACGGCTTCTACTACGACTTCCTGCCCGCGCGCCCGTTCACGCCCGAGGATCTCGCCGCGATCGAGAAGCGGATGGGCGAGATCATCAAGGCCGGCCAGCGCTTCGCCCGGCGGCCGATCAGCGACGACGACGCCCGCACCGAGCTGGCCGGCGAGCCGTTCAAGCTGGAGCTGATCGGCCTCAAGGGCGACGCCGGCTGACGAGGCTGCGGTCGGAGGTCGGCGCCGGCGGTCTGACCATGTACGACAACCTCGACGCGCAGACCGGCGAGCGGGTCTGGACCGACCTGTGCCGCGGCCCGCACCTGCCGACCACGCGGCGCATCCCGGCGTTCAAGCTGATGCGCACCGCGGCCGCGTACTGGCGCGGCGAGCGAGAAGAACCCGCAGCTGCAGCGCATCTACGGCACCGCCTGGGCCAGCCGCGACGACCTCAAGGCCTACCTGGCCCGGCTGGAGGAGGCGGCCAAGCGCGACCACCGCAAGCTCGGCGCCGAACTCGACCTGTTCAGCTTCCCGGACGAGCTCGGCTCCGGGCTGGCCGTGTTCCACCCCAAGGGCGGCGTGCTGCGCAAGGAGATGGAGGACTACTCGCGGGCCAAGCACGTCGAGGCCGGCTACGAGTTCGTCAACACCCCGCACATCACCAAGGGCCGGCTGTACGAGATCTCCGGGCACCTGGAGTGGTACGCCGACGGCATGTTCCCGCCGATGCACCTCGACGCGGAGTACGGGCCGGACGGCGAGGTGCGCAAGCCCGGCCAGGACTACTACCTCAAGCCGATGAACTGCCCGATGCACTGCCTGATCTTCCGGGCGCGCGGCCGGTCCTACCGCGAGCTGCCGCTGCGGCTGTTCGAGTTCGGCACCGTCTACCGCTACGAGAAGTCCGGTGTCGTCCACGGCCTGACCCGGGTGCGCGGGCATGACCCAGGACGACGCGCACATCTACTGCACCGCTCGACCAGATGCGAGGCCGAGCTGCGCTCGCTGCTGACCTTCGTGCTCGACCTGCTGCGCGACTACGGCCTCGACGACTTCTACCTGGAGCTGTCGACCAAGGACCCGGACAAGTACGTCGGCGCGGACGAGGTCTGGGAGGAGGCCACCGCGCACGCTGGCCGAGGTGGCGGCCGAGTCGGGCCTGGAGCTGGTGCCGGACCCGGGCGGGGCGGCGTTCTACGGGCCCAAGATCTCGGTGCAGGCCCGCGACGCGATCGGGCGCACCTGGCAGATGTCGACGATCCAGCTCGACTTCAACATGCCGGAGCGCTTCGAGCTGGAGTACCAGGGCGCCGACGGCGAGCGGCACCGACCGGTGATGATCCACCGGGCGCTGTTCGGCTCGATCGAGCGCTTCGTCGGGGTGCTCACCGAGCACTACGCCGGCGCCTTCCCGGCCTGGCTGTCGCCGGTGCAGGTGATCGGCATCCCGATCAGCGCCGACCAGGTCGGCTATCTCGACGAGGTCGCGGCAACGCCTGCGCGCACAGGGGATCCGGGTCGAGGTCGACGACTCCGACGACCGGATGCAGAAGAAGATCCGCACCGCGCAGCAGGCAGAAGGTGCCGTTCATGCTGATCGCCGGCGCGGCCGACGTCGAGGCCGGTGCGGTGTCGTTCCGCTACCGCGACGGCGAGCAGCGCAACGGCATCCCGGTCGACGCAGGCCGTGGCCGAGATCGTCGACTTCGTGGCCCGCCGGGTCGAACGCCTCACCGAGCCGCCGCGCTGCTTCGTCGTGACGCGAGCTCGCCTGACGGCCGAAGCCGCGGCCACGCTTCGCGGGTGACGCCGACGCGTTCGGCCGGCTGTGGACGCCGCACCGGATGGCCTACATCCAGGGCGAGGGCAAGCCGCCGCACGACGACGCCGGCGACGACTGCCCGTTCTGCCGGGTCCCGTCGGGCTCGCGACGAGGACGGCCTGATCGTGGCCCGGGGCGAGCTGGCCTACGTCGTGCTCAACCTGTACCCGTACAACTCCGGGCACCTGATGGTCGTCCCGTACCGGCACGTCGCCGACTACCCCGAGCTGACCGCGGCCGAGGTGGCCGAGGTCGGCGAGTACACCCAGCGGGCGATGCGCACGTTGACCGCGGCGATGGCCCCGCACGGGTTCAACGTCGGGCTCAACCAGGGCTCGGTCGCCGGCGCCGGCATCGCCGCTCACCTGCACCAGCACGTCGTCCCGCGCTGGGGCGGCGACACCAACTTCATGCCGGTCGTGGCCCAGACCCGGGTCCTGCCGCAGCTGCTGTCCGACGCGCGCGAACTGCTCGCCGACGCGTGGATCTGAGCGGTCGCCGGCGCTCGATACTGTGGCGGCCATGGTGCTGCACGTGCGCGGTGTGTTCCTGCCCGACGAGATCGAGCGCGACGCCTGGATCGCTCGACGGCCGGCTCACCTTCACCCGTCCCGAGGCCGAGGCCGAGACCGTCGCGGCCGGCGGCTGGGTCATCCCCGGCTTCGTCGACGCGCACTGCCACGTCGGCCTGGCCCCCAGCGGCCACGTCCCCGAGGCCGAGCGCCAGGCCGACCAGGCCCTGCTCGACCGCGGTGCCGGCGCGCTGCTGCTGCGCGACGCCGGCTCGCCGGTCGACAACACCTCGATCCAGCACCGCGACGACCTGCCCCGGCTGATCCGGGCCGGGCGGCACATTGCCCGGCCCCGCCGCTACATCCGCGACCTCGGGATCGAGATCGAGCCCGACCAACTCGTCGACGAGGTCGCCCGCCAAGCCGCGCGCAGCGACGGCTGGGTCAAGCTCGCCGCTGACTGGATCGACCGCTCGGTCGGCGACCTGGCCCCCGTCTGGCCCGACGACGTCCTGGCCGATGCCGTGGCCAAGGCCCATGAACTCGGGGCCCGGGTGGCCGCGCACGTCTTCGGCGAGGACGCGCTGCCCGGCCTGATCGCGGCCGGCATCGACTCCATCGAGCACGGCACCGGGCTGACCGACGAGCTGATCGAGCGCGTGCGCGAGCGCGGCATCGCCGTCGTGCCCACGCTGATCAACATCGACAACAATCCGGGCATCGCGGCCGGGGCGGCGGCCAAGTTCCCGCTCTACGCCGCCCACATGCGGGCGCTGTACGCCACCTCGCGCGACCGCATCCGCTCGGCGTTCGAGGCCGGCGTGCCGATCTACACGGGCACCGACGCCGGCGGCTCGCTGCCGCACGGCCTCATCCGCGACGAGATCCGCGCCCTGGCCGGCGCCGGCATCCCGCTGCCCGACGTGATCGCCCAGGCGTCCTGGCGCGGCCGCGAATGGCTGGGCTGGCCCGGCCTGACCGAAGGCGCGCCGGCCGACTTCGTCGTCTACGACGCCGACCCGCGCACCGACCTGGCCACCATCCACGCGCCGCGGCGCACCGTGCTGCGCGGGAACGTCGTCGGCTGAGCCGGGGGACGATTCAGGGCTGCTTCAACCCATACTTGAAGCAGCCCCAGCTGTTTTTTAGCAGGACGACGGGGCCGTCCCGGGTAGGCCGACCGCGTGTTGAACCGGCGACCGCCGAGAATTCACAGCCCGTTCGCGGCGACGACACCGCGGTACCAGAGGGCGGAGTCCTTCAGCCGCCGCTCCTGGGTCGCGAAGTCGACGTGGACGATGCCGAACCGCTTCGAGTAGCCCCAGGCCCATTCGAAGTTGTCCATCAGCGACCACAGGAAGTAGCCCCGCACGTCGACGCCCTGCTCGATCGCGGCGTGCACGGCGGCCAGGTGCCCGCGCACGTAGTCGATGCGGGCGTCGTCGTGCACCGCCCCGTCGGCGGACACCTCGTCGTCGAAGGCGGCGCCGTTCTCGGTGATGACCAGCGGCAGGCCGGGATGGTCGCGGTGTACCCGCAGCAGCAGCTCGGTCAGACTGGCCGGGTCGATGAGCCAGCCCATCGCCGTGTGCGGGCCGTCCTGCGGCAGCGCGTAGGCCAGGTCGGTGCCGGGGAAGACCGACGGACCGGGCGCCGCCTGCGGGTCGTTGACCCACTCGGCCGTGCTCTGCTCGCGCAGCGCGGCGGTCGCGGCCGTGACGAGCGTGGGGGAGTAGAAGTTCACGCCCAGGGTGTCGATCGGCGCCGCGATCGCGGCGAGGTCACCGTCGTGCAGGAACGAGAAGTCGCTGGTGTGGCCCAGATCGGCGACGATGTCGTCGGGATAGGTCCCGCGCAGCACCGGGTCGAGGAAGATCCGGTTGGTCAGGCCGTCGACGTGGCGCACCGCGTCGCGGTCGGCCTCGGAGTCCGAGGCGCCGTGTACCTGGGCCAAATTCAGGGTCAGTGACACCTTGCCGGTCGACGGCATCGCGTCGCGCAGCGCGGCCGTGCCCAGGCCGTGGGCCAGCATCAGGTGGTGCGCGGCCGCCAGCGCGGTGGCGTTGTCGGTGACGCCGGGCGCGTGCACGCCCGTGCCGTGGCCCAGGAAGGCCGAGCACCAGGGCTCGTTCAGCGTGGTGATGGTGGGTACCCGGTCGCCGAGGAACCGGCCCACGGCGTGGGCGTACTCGGCGAAGCGGGCCGCCGTGTCGCGGTTGGCCCAGCCGCCGGTGTCCTGCAGCGGCTGGGGCAGGTCCCAGTGGTACAGCGTCAGCAGCGGGACGATCCCGTGTCCGAGCAGTCCGTCGACGAGCCGGGCGTAGAAGTCGAGCCCGGCCTGGTTCACCGCGCCCGAGCCGGCCGGGACGATCCGGGGCCAGGCCACCGAGAACCGGTAACCGTTCAGCCCGAGCTCGGCCATGAGGGCGATGTCCTCGGCCATGCGGTGGTAGTGGTCGACGGCGATGTCGCCGGTGTCGCCGCCGTGGATCCGGCCCGGCGTGTGGCAGAACGTGTCCCAGATCGACGGGCCCCGGCCGTCCTCGGCCACGGCGCCCTCGATCTGGTACGCCGCGGTGGCCGTGCCCCAGACGAAGCCCGCGGGGAAGCGCAGCGCGCCCGGCCGGTCCGGTTGCGGCGCCGGTTTGCCGGTGATCGTCGACTCCATAGCCGCAGATTAGTGCAGCGTTAAGCGCATCTCGGACTTGCCCGGTCAACGCCATCCGGCGGATCTGGCAGAATGTCGCACTGAGTACCGGCTGATCGCGGACCCTCTCGCCGCAGCGGCCAGTCCACCCGGACGCCCGATTCCGAGCACCCCACCCGGATTCGGCGCGACCAACCTGTAGACAACGTCTGGAGCACCGAAACCCGTGGCAACGAAAATCAAGCTCATGCGTCTAGGCAAGATGCGCGAGCCGCACTACCGCATCGTCGTCGCCGACGCGCGCACGAAGCGTGATGGCCGCTCCATCGAGACCATCGGCGAATATCACCCGAAGAACGACCCTTCGGTCATTCGGGTCGACGGCGACCGGGCCGCGTACTGGCTGGGGGTCGGTGCCCAGCCGACCGAGGCCGTCGCCGCGATCCTCAAGGTCACCGGCGACTGGCAGAAGTTCAAGGGCGAGCCGGCCCCGCCGCCGATGAAGGTCGCGCCGCCCAAGGCCGACAAGCTCGAGCTGTTCAACGCCGCGCTGGCCGACGCCACCGGCGAGCCCGAGGCCGAGGCGACCACGCCGCGCAAGCGCCCGGCCAAGGCCGCGAAGGCCGCTGGGGCCAGCTCTGCGCCGAAGGCCGACGAGCCCGCCGCTGCGTCGGCGGACGAGCCCGCGGCGCCGACGGCAGCGGACGAGCCGGCGGGCAGCTGACGTGCTCGAGGAGGCCCTCGAGCACCTGATCCGCGGCATCGTCGACCATCCCGACGACGTCCGGGTCGACATGGTCGACAACCGGCGGGGCCAGCGGCTCGAGGTCCGGGTGCATCCCGAAGACCTCGGGCGCGTCATCGGCCGCAACGGCCGCACGGCCAAGGCGCTGCGCCAGGTGATCGCCGGGGTCGGCGGCAAGGGCATCCGGGTCGATGTGGTCGACGTCGACCGGCGCTGAGCTTGACCGCTGACCCGGGCGCCGAGTACGTCGCGGTCGGCCGGATCGGCCCGGCCCGCGGGGTCCGTGGCGCCGTGTTCGTCGAACCGTGGACCGACGACCCGGCGCAGCGCTTCGCCGTCGGCTCCGTGCTGCTCACCGAGCCGGCCGCGGCCGGGCCGCTCACCGTCGAGACCGCCAACCACGGCGGGGCCAAGCTCGTCGTCCAGTTCGCCGGCGTCACCGACCGCACCTCGGCCGAGGCGCTGCACGGAGTGCGCCTGGTCATGCCCGCGGCCGAACGGCCGGCGCTCGAGGATCCCGACGAGTTCTACGCCTCCGACCTGGTCGGGCTGCGGGCCCGCACCGTGGCCGGCGTGGAGCTGGGACCGGTGCGCGACGTGCTGAACCTGGCCGGCGCCGAGTACCTCGTGCTCGACGTCACCGGCGCCGAGCGGCTGGTGCCGTTCGTCACCGCCATCGTCCCTACTGTCGATCTGGCCGGCGGCGTGGTCGTCGTCGACCCACCCGAAGGGCTGTTCGACCTGTGAGCGCA
Source organism: uncultured Actinomycetota bacterium (assembly GCA_963713245.1). Lineage (GTDB taxonomy): Bacteria > Actinomycetota > Actinomycetes > Mycobacteriales > Jatrophihabitantaceae > CAVQKZ01. Next base: position 916,123 of record CAVQKZ010000005.1, on the reverse strand, counting down.
CAGCTGCGGCTGGACGTGGTGACCATCTTTCCCGGCTACCTCGACCCGCTGGGCCAGTCCCTGCTGGGCAAGGCGATCGAGCGGGGGCAGGTCGAGGTCCGTGTGCACGACCTGCGCCGCTGGACCGACGACGTGCACCGCACCGTCGACGACACCCCCTACGGCGGCGGTCCGGGCATGGTGATGCGGGCCGAGCCGTGGGGGCGCGCCCTGGACGAGCTGGCGCCGGCTGACGGCGACCGGATGCCGCTGCTGGTCGTGCCCACCCCGACCGGTGAACTGTTCACCCAGGAGATGGCGGCCGAGTTCGCCGCCGAGCCGTGGCTGGTCTTCGCCTGCGGCCGGTACGAGGGCATCGATGCGCGGGTGGTGGAGGACGCGGCCCAGCGGATGCGGGTCGTCGAGGTCAGCCTGGGCGACTATGTCCTGGCCGGGGGCGAGGTCGCGGTCCTGGTGATCGCCGAGGCGGTGTCGCGGCTGCTGCCCGGTGTGCTCGGTAACGAGGAATCGGCCCGCGACGACTCCTTCGCCGCCGGGCCCGGGGGCCTGCTCGAGGCCCCGGCATACACCAAGCCGGCCTCGTGGCGGGGGCGCGACGTCCCGTCGGTGCTGCTCTCGGGCAACCACGGCGCCATCCGCCGCTGGCGGGCCCAGCGCTCGCGCGAACGCACCCAGGAGCGCCGCCCCGACCTGCTCTGAGGGGCGCGGTTTCAGTTCGGGCGGCCGGATATGGCATTATCGAGGGGTTGCCGGTTGCGCACGCGCCCGCGGAATTCCCTCAGGTTGCCCGCCGTTGCGCGCTGCCTGCGCCGCTGATTAGCCCGCCACCTGACCACGACGCACGACCACGAGGAAGCGAAGCCCCGAGATGAACACCCTCGACACCCTGGACACCGAGTCGCTGCGCTCCGATGTGCCCGATTTCCGTCCGGGCGACACCCTCAAGGTGCACGTGCGGGTCGTCGAGGGCTCGCGCTCCCGCGTGCAGGTCTTCCAGGGCGCGGTCATCCGCCGCCAGGGCGGTGGCGTGCGCGAGACCTTCACCGTCCGCAAGGTCAGCTTCGGCGTCGGCGTCGAGCGCACCTTCCCGGTGCACACCCCGATCATCGAGAAGATCGAGGTCGTCACCCGCGGTGACGTGCGGCGCGCCAAGCTCTACTACCTCCGCGATCTGCGCGGCAAGAAGGCCAAGATCAAGGAGAAGCGCGAGACCGTAGCGCGCTGACCCAGGCGTGGACGGGAGCGCATGACTCACGACGGCGACGCCGCCGACCGCACGCAAGGACCACCTGCCGAGTCACCACCGGCCGGCCAGGCCGCGAACCCGGCCGAGGAGCACACCGCGGTGATGCCGGTCCAGCCGTCCGGGCCGCCGCCGCGACCCGCTGCGCCGCCTCCCACCGGGGCGCCCCCTCCGGCTGGTCCGCCTACTCCGGGTGCTCCACCCACGCCTGGTGCTCCACCCGCGCCGGCGGGCGACGAGACCGCGGTGCTGCCGCGCGTCGGGGCCGCCGGCTCGAGGTCCGGCGCGCCGGAGCCGACTCGTCGCATCGACGACTTCGGCACGATCGACAAACCGGCCAAGGGCAAGAAGGCCAAGCGCAAGGCGCCGTGGTGGGAACTTCCGCTGCTGGTCGCCGTCGCCATCCTCATCGCGGTGCTGGTCAAGACGTTCGTGGTCCAGCCGTTCTACATCCCGTCCGAGTCGATGGAGAAGACGCTGCACGGCTGCCCGGGCTGCAAGGGCGACCGGATCCTGGTCAACAAGCCGATCTTCGACATCCGCGACCCCCACCCGGGCGACATCGCCGTCTTCCACGCCCCGCCGGGCTGGGACGACGAACCGCCCTCGGTGCCGCCCAGCAACCCGGTCGTGCGGGTCGTGCGGGGGTTCGGGCAGCTCGTCGGGTTCGTGCCGCCCGACGGCCTGGTCCTGGTCAAGCGGGTCATCGCCATCGGCGGCCAGACCGTCAAGGGCGACAGCGCCGGGCACGTCATGGTCAGCACGCGCGGTCCGCGCGGCCCGTTCCGCACCCTGACCGAGCACTACGTGTACGACACCGGCACCGATCCGCACGCCGCGTTCGGGCCGGTGACGGTGCCCAAGGGCCGGCTGTGGGTGATGGGCGACCACCGCAACGACTCGGCCGACTCCCGCTTCCACTGCGGCAGCGGGGCGACGCAGGGCCCGGACGGCCCCAACTGCAACCCGACCGCGAGCACCGTGCCGATCAAGGACGTCATCGGCAAGGCGGTCCTGATCGCCTGGCCCCCGTCGCGGTGGCGCACCCTCGGGACCCCGTCGACGTTCAAGCACGACGCCCTGGCGGCTGGCGGGCAACTGCCGCTCGCGGCCGCCGCGGCCGTGGTGCTGCCCGTCGGCCTGGTCCGGCGGAGGCGTCGGCGCCGGTGAGCGAAGTGGTGTCCAGGGTGGCCGGGCGGGCACTCGTGATCGACCCGGACGGGCTGTTGTTGCTCCTGCACGAGCGCGTCGAGGACGGCAGCCTCCAGTGGGTTGCCCCGGGCGGTGGGGTCGAGGCGGACGAGACGCCGGCCCAGGCCGCGGTGCGCGAACTGGCCGAGGAGACCGGCATCAGGGCCGCCCTCGATCCGGACGCCGAACCCGTGTTCACGTCCCGGGGCCAGTGGTCGTGGGCCGGCATCACCTTCGACCAGGTCGACCACTTCTTCGTCGTCCGGGTGCCCGGCCGGCCTGCACATCTGGCCCGAGCACATCACCGAGATGGAGGCCCAGACCATGCTGGGCCATCGGTGGTGGCGGGCCGACGAGCTGCGGGACACCGACGAGACCCTCGAACCGGCCGAGCTGGCCCACGTGCTCGGACGGCTGGCCGACGACCGGCAGCCCAGGGCGGGTAACGTCGGCGGCGTCATGGCGAATCGATCTCTGCGCGGCCCGGCCGATCTGCGTCCGCCCCGGCTCGTGGTGCGCCGCGACGCCGGGCTGAGCGGGTACGAGTCTGCCCTGGCCCGGGCCGGGTTCCAGCCCGTCGCCGGCGCCGACGAGGCCGGCCGGGGCGCGTGCGCCGGCCCGCTGGTGGTCGCGGCCTGCATCCTGCCGCCCGGTCGCCGGGGCCGCATCGACGGTCTGGACGACTCCAAGCTGCTGACCGCAGCCGTGCGCGAACGGCTCTATGCCGAGATCGTGGGCCGGGCCGTGGCCTACTCGATCGTCGTCGTGCCGGCCGCCGAGATCGACGCCTACGGCCTGCACGTGGCCAACCTGGCCGGGATGCGGCGGGCGCTGGGCACCCTGCGGCCGGAGCCCGGCTATGCGCTCACCGACGGCTTCCCGGTGCCCGGGCTCGGCGTGCCGGCCACGGCGGTCTGGAAGGGCGACGCCACGGTGGCCTGCATCGCCGCGGCCTCGATCCTGGCCAAGGTCACCCGGGACGCGATCATGACCGAACTGCACGAGCACTGGCCCCACTACGAGTTCGCCCAGCACAAGGGCTACGTCACCCCGGGACACGCGGCCGCGCTGACCGAGTTCGGGCCGTGCCCGCGAGCACCGCCGTCGTTATGTCAACGTGCGCCGGGCCATGCGGCGCCGGATTCCCGGTGGGCGACAATGACCTGATCGATGACCCCATCGACAACAGCGCGTTGCTGAGTATGGAGATGGCGTGAGTACCGAAGATCTCGAGAACTACGAGACCGAGATGGAGCTGCAGCTCTATCGCGAGTACAAGGACATTGCCGCCCAGTTCAGCTACGTGGTCGAGACCGAGCGGCGGTTCTACCTCACCAACGACGTCGACCTGCAGCCGCGCAACGCCGACGGCGAGGTCTACTTCGAGCTGACCATGCGCGATGCCTGGGTGTGGGACATGTACCGCCCGGCCCGGTTCGTGAAGACGGTGCGGGTGGTGACGTTCAAGGACGTCAACATCGAGGAGCTGGACAAGCCCGACCTGGAGCTGCCCGGCAGCGGCAAGGCCGGCTTCGGCAGCTGATACGCCCGCTCCGGCCGGTTGTCAAATCCGTCGTCCACAGGCCCGCGGTTGTCCACAGGGCGCCGTTCGGCCGCCCGGCCGGGGTAGCCGGGCCGACATGCTGGCGGCATGCGAGTCAAGGACGCGGTCGGCCAGCTTCGGTGAGCAAGTCGCCGCGACGTACCTGCACGACGCCGGGCTGACCATCCTCGAGCGCAACTGGCGCTGCGCCGACGGCGAACTCGACATCGTCGCCCGAGACGGTGAAGCGCTGATCTTCGTCGAGGTGAAGACGCGTTCCTCGACCGCGTTCGGCGACCCGGCCGAGGCGGTCGGCGCGGCCAAGGCCAACCGGCTGCGCAGGCTCGCGCTGCGCTGGCTGGCCGAGCACCGCGACACCCCGTACTGGTCCCGAGCTGCGCTTCGACGTCGTCACCGTCCTTCGTGCCCGTTCCGGCGGTCCCACGGTGCGGCACCTGAAGGGCGTGCTCTAGATGGTGCTGGCCCGCACGCTCGGCGTGGCCCTGACCGGCGTCAGCGGCCAGGTCGTCGAGATCGAGTGCGACATCTCGGCCGGGTTGCCGGGGCTGTCGTTCACCGGCCTGGCCGACACGTCGGTCGTCGAGTCCCGCGACCGCATCCGGGCCGCCGTCCTGAACTCCGGTGTCAGCTGGCCCAACCGCAAGATCACTGTGGCCCTGTTCCCGGCCGACGTCCGCAAGGTCGGTTCGGGCTTCGATCTCGCCGTGGCGCTGGCAGTGCTGGCCTCGGCCGAAGCGATCCCGCTCGAGGCCATTGCCGACGCGGTGTGGATCGCCGAACTCGGGCTCGACGGGCGGCTGCGGCCGGTCCGCGGTGTGCTCCCGGCGGTGGTCACGGCCCGGCGGGCCGGTGTGCACCGGGTCGTCGTGGCCCAGGCCAACGCGGCTGAGGCGGCGCTGGTGCAGGGCATGGACGTGCGCGCGGCCGGTGACCTGCGCGAGGTTGTCGGCTGGCTGCGCGGCGACGGTGCCGCACCCCCGGTCGCCGCGCTGGACGACGACCCCGATACGCCGGGCGGCGGCCCCGATCTGGCCGACGTGGCCGGGCAGGGTCCGGCCAAGCGCGCCCTCGAGGTGGCCGCGGCCGGCGGGCACCACCTCTATCTGATCGGCGCGCCCGGGGCCGGCAAGACGATGCTGGCCGAACGGCTGCCCGGTCTGCTGCCGGCGCTCGACGACGCGGCCGCGCTCGAGGTCACGGCGGTGCATTCGGTGGCCGGACAGCTGGGCGAGCGCGCCCGCCTGGTGCGCCGGCCGCCGCTGCAGGCCCCGCATCACACCGCATCGGTGGCCTCGCTGGTCGGCGGGGGATCGCATCTGGCCCGGCCCGGTGCGATCAGCCTGGCTCATCACGGGCGTCTTGTTCCTCGACGAGGCGCCCGAGTTCTCGCCCCGTGCGCTCGACGCATTGCGCCAGCCGCTGGAGAGCGGGTCGGTCGTGCTGCACCGCCGCGGCGGAGCGGTGAGCTACCCGGCCCGGTTCCTGCTCGTCCTCGCGGCCAATCCGTGCCCGTGCGGCAGCCGGGCCCGCGATTGCGTCTGCCCGCCGCAGGCGCGCCGCCGCTACCAGCAGCGGCTGTCCGGGCCGCTGCTCGACCGGATCGACGTGCGGGTGCAGGTCGACCCGGTGCCGCATGCCGACCTGTTCGCGCAGGCGGCCGGGCGCGAGACCAGCGCCACCGTGGCCGCCCGCGTCGCGGCGGCCCGAGCGCGCCGCGGCCGAGCGCTGGCGGCGCACACCGTGGCGGCTCAACGCGGGCGTGCCCGGCGCCGCGCTTCGGGCGCGCGCCCTGGGCCCTGGCCCATCCGGTGCTCCAACCCGCGGAGGCCTACCTGCAACGGGGCGAGATCAGTGCGCGCGGTTTCGACCGGGTGCTGCGGCTGGCCTGGACGATCGCCGACCTGGCCGGCCGCAACTGTCCCGAGACCGGCGACGTGGCCGAGGCGTTGTACTTCCGCACCGGGAGCAGTGGCGCATGGGCGGCGTAGTCGACGACGACATCCTGCTCGCCCGGGCCTACCTGAGCCGGGTGGCCGAACCGGCCTGCATCCCGGTCTGGGACTGTGTGCGCCGGCTCGGCCCGGTGGCGGCCGCCGCGCTGATCCGCAGCGGCGGGGGATCGGAAGGACTGTCGGCGGCCGTGCTCGCTCGGCGCGACCACGTCGACCCGGGCGCCGACATCGACACCGCGCAGCGGCACGGCATCCGCCTGGTCGTACCGGAGTCCGACGAGTGGCCCCACTTCGCCTTCGCCGCGCTCGAGCGCACCGGTGCCGCCCGGGCCCGGCGCTTCTACGAGGGGCAGCGCGCCGTCAGTGAATCCGGGGAGCCGATCCCGCCGCTCGCGCTGTGGGTGAAGGGGTCCGGCGCGACTGGCCTCGCTCGGCGTCCGGTCGGTCGGCATCGTCGGCTCGCGGGCGGCCACCGCCTACGGCGAACACGTCACCGCGGACCTGGCCTACGGCCTGGCCCAGCGCGGGGTGGTCGTCGTGTCCGGCGGGGCGTACGGCATCGACGCCACGGCCCACCGCGCCGCCCTGGCCGCCGGCGGTCCGACCGTGGTCGTCTCGGCCGGCGGCCTGGATCGCCCGTACCCCGTCGGCAACGCGGCACTGTTCGCCCGGGCCGCCGAGTCCGGGCTGGTGATCTCGGAGAGCCCGCCGGGTGCGGCGCCGCAGCGGCACCGCTTCCTCACCCGCAACCGGTTGATCGCGGCCCTGTCCACCGGCACGGTCGTGGTGGAGGCGTCGGTGCGTTCCGGCGCGGCCAACACGGCCGGCCACTGCACCACGCTGGGCCGCCCGCTGATGGCGGTGCCGGGCCCGGTCACCTCGCCGATGTCCGCGGGGTGCAACGACCTGCTCCGACGCGAGCGCGACCCGGCCCAGCTGGTGACCTGTGTCGACGACGTACTCGCGGTCGTCGGGGCGATGGGTGAAGGGCTCGAGGTCGAGCAGCGGCCGGTCCGGGGCGCGGGTGGGGACGTGCGGGCCGAACTCGACGCACTGGACCCGGTGTCGCGGCGCGTGTTCGAGGGCCTGCCGGCCCGGCGGCGAGCCGGTCCGGACGAGATCGCCCAACGGTGCGGGGTCAGCCCCGTCGAGGTCATCAGGTCGCTGCCGGTCCTGGACCTCGCCGGCCTGCTCGACGTCAGCGATGGCGGGTACCGCATCGCCGATCGGCTGCGCGCGCCCCGGCCATCCGGGCAACCCCGGCCGCCGCGGCAACCGGCCGGGCGGTAACCGGTGGCCGGGGCGCGTGCGTGGCGGCTTGACCCGCGCCCGCGCGTGTCGCACGGTCGGGGGATGACGGCGCGCAGTGGGCAGCACAACCGGGTCGACCTCGTCGCCCTGCGCGAGGCGCTGCCGCCGGCCATGCGGGATGCGGCCGCGGCCTATGACCGGCATCTCCGGCTGGAGCTGAACCGATCGCCGCACACGGTCCGGGCCTACCTGGGCGACGTCGTCGGCTTGCTCGACCACGTGGCCCGGCTGGGTGGGCGCAGTCCGGCCGGAATCGACCTGGGCACGCTGCGGGGCTGGCTGGCGATCCAGCGCAACGCCGGTGTGGCTCGCAGCACGCTGGCCCGCCGGGCGGCGTCGCTGCGCACGTTCACGGCTTGGGCGCACCGCACCGGCCTGATCGCCACCGATCCCGGCCGGCTGCTGGCCAGCCCCAAGCCGCACCGATCGCTGCCTCCGGTGCTGCGGGCCGACGAGGCGGCCCAGGTCATGGATGCCGACGCCGAGCTGGCCGGGGCGGCGGGCAGCCGCGACCGGCTGGTCGTCGAACTGCTCTACGCCACCGGCATCCGGGTGGCCGAGCTGGTCGGCCTGGACATCGACGACGTCGACCGGTCGCGCCGCGTGCTGCGCGTCCTCGGCAAGGGCGCCAAGGAGCGCACCGTGCCCTATGGCCTCGCCGCCGAGCGGGCACTGGACACCTGGCTGCGCACCGGGCGCCCCGAGTTCGTCCGGGCCGGCAGCGGGCCGGCGCTCCTGCTGGGCGCCCGCGGCGGCCGGCTCGATCCCGCGCGCGGTGCGCACGATCGTGCACCGCCGCATCGCCGCCGTCGACGGCGCGCCGGACCTCGGCCCGCACGGCCTGCGGCACACCGCGGCCACCCATCTGCTCGACGGGGGGGCCGACCTGCGCAGCGTGCAGGAACTGCTCGGCCACGCCAGCTTGGCCACGACCCAGATCTACACCCACGTCTCGGTGGAGCGGCTGCGCCAGACCTACGCCCGCGCTCACCCCCGGGCCTGAGGCGCCAGCTGTCCGCGATCTTCCTGCGCATTCGCGGCCGTGACCGCCCGGCGTGCCGGAAGATCGCCGGTCGTTCGCCCGTCGGGTCGCCGGCCCACGGCAGCAACCGCACCGGGCCGAGGCGAGCGAGCAAGCTCATCGGGTCGAAGTACGCGCCGTCGCGTCGTGCGCCCCAGTGCAGACATCGCCCCGGCGCGCACCCACCGTGCCCGCCGCGCACCGTGCCGATCGGCTGGCCCCGCGCCACCGCGGTACCGACCGCGACAACCGCGGTCACCGGCTCGTATTCAGTCACCACACCGTCCGGGTGCGCGAGCACGACCACGCCCCGACCGGCGACCAGGCCGGCAAAGCCCACCCGGCCCGCACCCGCGGCGAGCACGGCCTGACCCGGTGTGGCCGCGAGGTCGACGCCGCGGTGCCCGGCTGAGTACGGACCGGCCGGGGCCTGGAACGGCCGGGTGATCACGACGGGCTCGGCCAGCGGAGCCGAATAGCGCACCGCGGCTGCGGCCGGCTCGACGGCGACCGGCCGGGTCCGGGCCACCGATGGGACCGTCGGGTCGGGGCCGACGAGGACGGCGGCTACGCAGGCGAGGATGAGGGGGAGACGAGACACCGGGCCACGATCGCGGCCGCCGGGGGTGGCCCGCAGCGGCCGGGCCGGACCTGTGGACGACCCGCTCCGTCGTCCACACCTCCTTGACGGCCGCTGCCGGTCGCCGCTAAGGAGCCCGCAGCCCAGAGGGATAGGGACTTCTCCTGATGCCCTCGCCCTCCTTAGCCGGGCAGCGTGGCTCCTGCACGCAACCGACTGAGGAGCACACCATGTACGAGCTCGACCACATCAACCCTGACGCGATCCGCGCAGAACTCGCATACCGCCGCGAGCGGCTGACCTCCGGCCACCGCGACACCCCGACTCGGCTCGGCCGCTGGTACCGCGCGCGACGCCCGGCCCGCTCGGCCGGCCAGTAGGCCACCTCGACCGCTCACCTCGACCATGTCAGTGCCGAGCACCAAGATGGACGGGTGCCCCGCACGATGAACCCCCTGGTCGGCCGTACGGCCGAACTCGACATGCTGCTGCGTGCGATCCACCACGCCAGCGAGGGTGTCGCGTCCGTAGTCATCGTCGACGGCGACGCCGGCGTCGGCAAAACCCGGCTGCTCACCGAGCTGGTGAGCAAGGCCACGGACGAGGGCGTCCTGACCTTCATCGGCCACTGCGTCGACCTCGGCGATGCGCCGCCGCCGTACCTGCCGTTCACCGAGGCGTTCGGCCGGTTCGGGGCCGACCGTCCCGACGACGCGGCCGAACTTCTGGTGGCCTATCCGGCCATCGGCCGCCTGTTGCCCCGGCGCGGGCCGGCCCCGGCCGGGCCCGAGGAGCGGGTCGACCGCGGCGACCTCTTCGACGCCGTGCTCGGCGCGCTTGCGCTGCCGGCCCAGCGCCAGCCCGTGCTGCTCGTCGTCGAGGACATCCACTGGGCCGACCAGGCCACGCGCGACCTGCTGGGTTATCTGTTCACCCGGGTCACCAACGAACGCGTGGCGATCGTGGCCACGTTCCGCAGTGACGACATGCACCGGCGTCATCCGCTGCGGCCCACGCTGGCCGAATGGTCGCGGCTACCGGCGGTCCAGCGCTTGCATCTCGACCCGCTGGCCCCCGACGACGTGCGCGCGCTGGTGCGCGCGCTGCACACCGCGCCGATGGCCGAGGCCGATCTGCGCAGCATCATCAGCCGCGCCGACGGCAACGCCTTCTTCGCCGAGGAGCTGGTGGCCGCCGCGGATCAGTACTCCGACGCGCAACAGTTGCCCTGGCAGCTGGCCGATCTCTTGCTCGTTCGTCTCGACCCGTTGTCCGACGACGCTCGCGAGGTCGTTCGGGTGGCCTCGGTCGGCGGGCGGATGGTCTCCCACGTGATGCTCGCCGCCGTGCTCGACCTGCCGGACGGTGCGCTCGACACCGCGCTGCGCGAGACCGTCGACGCCCACATCCTCGAGCCCAGCCGTAGCGGGCGCGGCTACACGTTCCGGCACGCGCTGCTGGCCGAGGCGATCTACGACGACCTGTTGCCGGGTGAGCGGGTGCGCTTGCACGCCGCCTATGCGGCCGTCCTGGCCAAGCGGGAGCAGCCCAGCGCAGCGGAGCTGGCCCGTCACGCCCGCGCGTCCCACGACCTGCCGACGGCCTATGAGGCGAGCGTCCAGGCCGGTGACTCGGCCATGTCCCTGGCCGCGCCCCAGGAAGCCATGCGGCACTACGAGGCCGCCCTCGAACTCGCCCCCCGGGTCGCCTCCGCGCCCACCGATTCGGCCCCGCTCGTCCTGGCCCTCGTCGACGCCGCCGTGGCTGCCGGACGCTCCTACCGCGGGCTCGCGGCTGGCCCGCGAGGCGCTGGAGGCCGCGCCGCCCGACGCGCCACCGGCCAGCCGGGCCAAGCTGCTCTACGCCTTCGGCTTCGCCGCGCTGGTCGGCGAGACCGACCTGGAAGCCTTCGCGGCCACCGAAGAGGCGCTGCGCCTGGTGGCCAACGACCCGCCGTCGCCGTTCGTGGCCCGCCTGACCGGCCTGCACGCCCGCATCGCCCTGAACATCGCCCGCGAGGTCGAAGCCGAACGGTGGGCCCGCGAAGCCGTCGCGATCGGCACGGCCGTCGGCGCCAGCGACGTCGTGGCCGACGCCGAGACCACCCTGGTGATGCTCGCGCGCCGGGCGGGCGACCCGGCCGCGGCGGCCCAGCGGCTGTCCGCCCTGGCCGCCGAGGCCCGCGCCACCGACGACGTCGCCGCCGAGGTACGGATCAGGTACAACCTCGGTGGCCTGCACTACGAGCTCGGCGAACTCGAGCAGTCCCAGACGTCCTACGCCGAGGCCAGCCGGCGGGCCACCGAGGCCGGCCGGCCGTGGGCGGTCTACGGCATGGAATCGCGGGCCATGCTCGCCCTGGTCCAGTACACCCGCGGGCGCTGGGACGACGCGGCCTGCACGGTCGACACCAGCGGCGAATCGCCGCCGGCCCAGGCCGAGGCCCTGCTCAGCGCGACCGGCATGACCGTGCGGGCCGGCCGCGGCGAGCAGAGCGCATTGGCCCTGATGCCGGTGCTGCGGCCGTGGTGGGAGCGCGACGGCCGGATGGCGCTCTACTCGGTGGGGGCGGCCATCGAGCTGCACGAGCAGGAAGGGCGCACCGCCGAGGCGCTGGCCCTGATCGACGAGATCGTCACCATGCTCGGTGAACTGTGGCAGGAGCCGTGGTTCCTGGCCCGCATCCGGTTGTCGGCCCAAGGTCTGGCCGTGCTGTCGGCCGGGCTGGGGGCGGCCACCCAGGCCCAGCGCGCCGACATCGTCGCCACCGCCGAGCGGCTGGCCGACGACGGGCGCACCAGCGCCGAGAAGGGACTGCCGCAGAGCCGCAAGCTCGGCGTCGAAGGGCTGGCCTGGCTGGCCCGGCTGGAGGCCGAACTGCTGCGGGTGCACTGGATCGCCGACGTCGACCCGCCCACCGAGGACGCCCACGTCGCGGCCTGGCAGCGCTCGGTCGAGGCGTTCGGCTACGGCAACGTCGTCGAGACGGCGCGCAGCCGGGCCCGGCTCGCGGCGGTGCTCCGCGCGGCCGGCCGGGGTGCCGAAGCCACCGAGCAGGCGGCCCTGGCCCGCGAGGTCGCCCGCGAACTGCGAGCCGAACCACTGCTGGCCGAGATTCGGGCGCTGGGTCTGTCGGCCCGGCCGGCGGCACCGAAGTCCTCCGACACGTTGACCGCCCGTGAGCGCGACGTGCTCGCCCTGCTGGTGCAAGGCCGGACGAACCGGCAGATCGCCAGCCAGCTCTACATCAGCGAGAAGACGGTCAGCGTGCACGTGTCGAACATCCTGGCCAAGTTGAAGGTCCGCAGCCGGGCCGAGGCTGCGGCCCTGGCCAACCGCGACAAGCTGCTCGGCCACTAGGCGCGTCTCCCGACTCCATGCTCCGCTGCACGACGCTCGCGGCGAGCGGGAAATGGGAGATGCGCCCTAGCTGGCCAGCACCCGGCGGGCGATCTCGTCGGCCAGCGCGTCCGGCGCCTCGTCGGGCAGCCAGTGGCTGGCCCCCTCGAGCGGGACGAACGAGTACGGCCCGTGCACGTAGCCGGCCGTCCGCTCGGCCGCGACCGGCCCGAAGGCCACATCGGCGCTGCCCCACACGTACGAGGTCGGCACGATCACCGGCCCGAGCCCATCCGCGTCGTGCGGCGACATGGCCCGGTACCAGTTCAGGGCCGCCGTCAGCGTGCCCGGCGCGGCCATGAACGCGACGTCGTCGTCGATGCGCTCGGGCGCGACCGCGGTGCCGTAGATCGCCCGCATGGCCGCCGCGCCGTCGGCCAGCAGGGCGGCCTCGGCCCGGCCCGGTACCCGGAAGGCCCGGATGTAGCCGAAGCGGTTGCGTTGGTCCTCGTCGACGGCCAGCACCTCGTTGAGGGCCAGCGGGTTGGGGGTCGACACGGCCGTCCAGGTGCGGACGAGTTCGGGGTAGCGGGCCGCGACCTGCCAGCCGACGACACCGCCCCAGTCGTGGCCGACGAGGTCGACCGCGCCGCCGAGCGCCTCGATCAGGGCGACCGTGTCGGCCACCAGGTGGGGCAGGGCGTAGTCGCCCACCTCGGCCGGGCGGGCGCCGGGGGAGTAGCCGCGCTGATCGATGGCCACGGCGTGCAGGCCGGCCTCGGCCAATCGGGCGGCCACGGCCGCCCACGACGTGGCGTGCTGCGGGAACCCGTGCAGCAACAGCACCGTGCGCCCCGTGGCCGACCCCCACTGCAGGCCGGCGAATGACCATCCGTTTGCGGGGATCTGCACCGGTATGGCCGCTGGTGCGCTCATCGCCGCAGCGTAACCGCCGCCGGCCGACCCGCTGGTCGAAACCACGGAAATGACGGGCTAGACTCCAAGCAGCGGCTCACTTTTGTGGGTCGACTTCGCGTGCCCTCCCACCGGCCCCGGCTCCATCGGATCCAGTGGGTGGCGGCCAGCCTCGGTCCCGACCGGCGAACCTGCTGCGACGGCCTCCTGACCGCGACACCGGGCACCAGGGCAGGCGACCCACCCGGGTCGCCCGCGACAACCGAGGCCGCGCGCCGCGAGCCCAGGCAACGTCGGCGTGCACGAACGTCAGAGGAGCACGACCGGCATGGCCGTCGTCACCATGAAAGAGATGCTCGACTCCGGTGTCCACTTCGGGCACCAGACCCGCCGCTGGAATCCGAAGATGAAGCGGTTCATCTTCACCGAGCGCAACGGCATCTACATCATCGACCTGCAGCAGACGCTGACCTACATCGACCGCGCCTACGAGTTCGTCAAGGAGACGGTCGCCCACGGCGGCAGCGTCCTGTTCGTCGGCACCAAGAAGCAGGCCCAGGAAGCCATCGCCGAGCAGGCCACGCGGGTCGGCATGCCCTATGTCAACCAGCGCTGGCTCGGCGGCATGCTGACCAACTTCCAGACCGTGTTCAAGCGGCTGCAGCGCCTCAAGGAACTCGAGGCGATGGAGCAGAACGACTGGGAAGGCACGGCCACCAAGAAGGAACAGCTCATCCTCAGCCGCGAGAAGGTCAAGCTCGAGCGCACGCTCGGCGGCATCCGCGAGATGAGCCGGGTCCCGAGCGCGGTGTGGATCGTCGACACCAAGAAGGAGCACATCGCCGTCGGTGAGGCCCACAAGCTGAACATCCCGGTGATCGCGATCCTCGACACCAACTGCGACCCGGACGAGGTCGACTACAAGATCCCCGGCAACGACGACGCGATCCGCAGCGCCGCCCTGCTCACCCGGGTCATCGCCGATGCCATCGCCGAGGGCCTGGTCGCCCGCGCGGCCGCGGCCGCCGGTGCCGGTCGCGACGAGAAGCCCGAGCCGGGCCAGCTCGCGGTCGACGAGCCGATGCCCGAATGGGAGCGCGACCTGCTCCAGCCGGCCGGTTCTGCCGCGCCAGCCGGTGACGCACCGGCCGAGGCGCCCGCCGCCACCGACCCGGCCGCGCCGGCCGAGGCTGCAACCGCAGCCGCGCCCGCAGCCGCGCCCGAGGCCCCCGCGGCCCCGGCCACGACGGACGCCTCCGCGACTGCGACCGCCCCGCCGACCACGCCGCCGAGCACCGACGACGCCACATCGCCGGCCCCGACCGCCTGACCCCCACGAGCGCACCCGCGCACCTCTACGCAAAGGAATCCGAGACAGACCATGGCGAACTTTTCCGCCGCTGACGTGAAGAAGCTCCGCGACGCCACCGGCGCCGGGATGATGGAGTGCAAGAAGGCCCTCGAAGAGGCCGACGGCGACTACGAGCGTGCCGTCGAGATCCTGCGGGTCAAGGGCGAGGCCAAGGTGGCCAAGCGCGGCGACGAGCGCAGCGCCCTGAACGGCCTGGTCGCCGCCGCCGAGGGGGCGATGATCGAGCTCGCCTCCGAGACCGACTTCGTGGCCAAGAGCGAGCAGTTCCAGACGCTGGCCAACGACATCGTGGCCCACTTCGCCGGATCGACGGCCACCGACGTCGAGAGCCTGCGGGCCGAGACGCTCAAGGACGGCAAGACCGTCGCCGAGAGCGTCGACGCGCTGGCCGCCATCATCGGCGAGAAGCTGGAGCTGCGCCGAGCCGCGAAGCTCGACGGCAAGGTGGCCACCTACCTGCACCGCAAGTCGCCGGACCTGCCGCCGCAGGTCGGCGTGCTGGTGCAGTTCGAGGGCGAGGACGCCGAGGCCGCCCGGGGCGCGGCCATGCAGATCGCCGCGCTGCGGGCCCGGTATCTACGCCGCGAGGACGTGCCGGCCGAGGTCGTCGAGGCCGAGAAGCGCGTCCTCGAGGAGAAGTCGCGGGCTGAGGGCAAGCCCGAGGCCGCGCTGCCCCGGATCATCGAGGGACGGCTCAACGCGTTCTTCGCCGACAACGTCCTGCTCGAGCAGGAGTCGGTGCGAGAGGCCAAGAAGACCGTCAAGGCCGTCCTCGACGAGGCCGGCGTCACGGTCACCAGGTTCGCGCACTTCGAGGTCGGCCAGGCCTGAACGACTAGGGTTTGCCAGACGGCCGACCAGGACGACGAGAGGGGCCGCACATGACCGAAACCCCGTTGGCGGCCCCCCAGTCCCTGGCGGCCTACCGCCGCGTGCTGCTCAAGCTCTCCGGCGAGGTGTTCGGCGGCGGCCAGGTCGGGGTCGATCCCGACGTCGTGCAGTCGATCGCCCGCCAGGTGGCCGAGGTCGTGGCCGGGGGCACCCAGGTGGCCATCGTCGTCGGTGGCGGCAACTTCTTCCGCGGGGCCGAGCTGAGCCAGCGCGGCATGGACCGGGACCGGGCCGACTACATGGGCATGCTCGGCACCGTGCTCAACTGCCTGGCCCTGCAGGACTTCCTCGAGAAGGAGGGCGTCCCGACCCGGGTGCAGACCGCGATCACCATGGGCCAGGTGGCCGAGCCCTACATCCCGCGCCGGGCCGAGCGGCACCTCGAGAAGGGCCGCGTGGTCATCTTCGGGGCCGGCGCCGGGCTGCCGTACTTCTCCACCGACACCGTGGCCGCGCAGCGCGCGCTCGAGATCGGCTGCCAGGTGCTGCTGCTGGCCAAGAACGCCGTCGACGGCGTGTACGACGCCGACCCGCGCAAGGTGCCCGACGCGGTCAAGTTCGACACGATCGGCTACGACGAGGTGCTGCGCCGCGGGCTCGACGTCGCCGACGTCACCGCGTTCAGCCTGTGCCGCGACAACGGCATGCCGATCATCGTCTTCCAGCTGGCCGACGGGAACATCGCGCGGGTCGTGCGCGGTGAGAAGATCGGCACGCTCGTCAGCTGACGCGCCACCTGCAATCTGAAGGGAACCGGACCGTGATCGACGAGACCCTCTTCGACGCCGAGGAGAAGATGGAGAAGGCGGTGCACGTCGCCCGCGAGGAACTCGGTGGCCTGCGCACCGGCCGGGCCACCCCCAGCGCCTTCGCCCGCCTGGTCGTCGACTACTACGGTGCGCTGACGCCCATCCCGCAGATGGCCACGGTGACGATTCCCGAGCCCCGGATGGCGGTCATCAAGCCCTACGACAGCTCGCAGCTCACCGCGATCGAGAAGGCCATCCGCGACAGCGACCTCGGGGTGAACCCCACCAACGACGGCGCCATCATCCGGGTCGTGTTCCCGCAGCTCACCGAGGAACGGCGCCGGGACCTCGTGAAGGTGGCCAAGGCCAAGGGCGAGGACGCCAAGGTGTCGATCCGCTCCATCCGCCGCCACGCCAAGGAAGCGCTCGAGCGGCTGGGCAAGGACGGCGAGGCCGGCGAGGACGAGGTTCACCGGGCCGAGGCCGAACTCGACAAGGTGACCGGCCGGTATACCGGCTCCGTGGACGAAGTCGTGCGGGCCAAGGAAGCCGAACTGCTCGAGGTCTGATGGCGCGCGGGAACGGCACGACCCACGACGAACCGGACGAGTCTGCGGCGCCGGTGACCATGCAGCGCCGCAAGGGCGGCGCGCACCACGTGGCCGGGCGCGCTCGAACCCGCGCCCCCGCACCCGCGCCCGCATCCGCACCCGCATCCCGGTCGGACCGCTGGGACAGCCCTGAGCGTGGCGGCGAGTACGAGCAGCCGCCCGACCCGGGCGGGTCCCGCGCCGGGCGCAACCTGCCCGCCGCCATCGGGGTCGGCGTCGGCCTGGGCGTGCTCATCCTGGCCAGCGTCTTCTTCTACCGGCCCAGCTTCGTGCTGATCGTAGGGATGGCCGTCGTCTACGGCAGTTACGAGCTCAGCCGGGCGATCGCGCACTCCGGGGTGCGGCCGTCGCTCACGCCGGTGGTCGTGGGTGGCGTCGCCCTGCTGGCCGCCGCCTGGACCCGCGGGCCGAACGGGCTGGTCGTGGCCCTGCTGGTCACGGTGTGCGGCATCTTCGTCTGGCGCATCGCCGACGGCGCCCAGAACTATCTGCGCGACGTCACGGCGTCGGTGCTCATCCTGCTGTACCTGCCCGCGCTGGCCGGGTTCGCCGTGCTGCTGGTGCATCCGCACGACGGCGCGGCCCGGGTGGTCGCCTTCGTCGCCACGGTCGTGTGCAGCGACACCGGCGGTTATGCCACCGGTGTGCTCTTCGGCCGGCATCCACTCGCCCCGATCGTCTCCAAGGCCAAGACCTGGGAAGGCTTCGTCGGCTCGCTGATCTTCTGCTCGGTCGCCGGCGTGCTGTTCATGACCCGCACCTTCCACGAGGTGTGGTGGAAGGGCCTGCTGTTCGGGCTGGCCATCGTGGTCACGGCCACGCTCGGCGACCTCGGCGAGTCGATGATCAAGCGTGACCTCGGGATCAAGGACATGGGCAACCTGCTGCCCGGGCACGGCGGCATGATGGACCGCCTCGACTCGCTGTTGCCGTGCGCCGCTGTGGCCTACCTCGTGCTGTCGGCGTTCGCGCCCGTGCACTGAGTTGGTGGCCGGCCCGAAGCCGGTCGCCGCGGCCGAGGCGATCCACGCGGTTGCCGCGCTCGCCGCTGCCCGGCCGGGACTGACCACGTTCGTGGGCGTCGACGGCCGCGGCGGCGCCGGCAAGTCGACGCTGGCCGCTCGGCTGGCCCGGGCCACGCCCGGCGCGGCCGTGGTCGCCGTCGACGACTTCTCCGGCCCGCGCGTCGCCGCCTGGGACTGGGACCGGTTCGCCCGGCAGGTCCGTGACCCGCTGCTGGCTGGGCAGACGGCGCACTACCAGCGCTGGGACTGGGACCGCGACGAGGGCGCGGAGTGGCACGACATCCGGCCCGGGGTGCTCGTCGTCGTCGAGGGCGTGTCGGCCACCCGGGCCGAGGCCGGGGTGCCGTGGGAGCTCACGATCTGGGTCGACGCGCCCCGGCACGTTCGGCTGGAGCGGGCGCTGCGCCGCGACGGGGCGGCGATGCTGGCCCAGTGGACCGAGGTCTGGATGCCGTCGGAGGAGGCCTACATCGCCGCGCAGGCGCCCGACCAGCGGGCCGATCTGGTCGTCCCCGGCATCGACGGCCCGTAGCCGTTGTCGGACACGCGTGTGAACATCGGCGCATGTGGGAGAGCCCCGAGGAACTGACCGCCATCCAGAGCCTGCTCGACGCCAGCTTCGCCCGCGCGTCGGAGCACCTCACCTCGATCATGACGCCCGAGCGCCGGCTGAGCGCCGAGCGACTGGTGGCCGAACTGCCGTCGCCCGCGGTCCTGAACATCGCCACCGTCACTGCTGCGGGCGAGCCCCGCGTGTCCGCGGTCGACGGGCACTTCCTGCACGGGCGGTGGCACTTCACCACGGCGGCCGACTCACCCAAGGTCCGCCAGCTGCTGGCCCGGCCGGCGATCAGCGCGTCGTTCACCCCGCGCGACGGCTTCGGCGTCTTCTGCCACGGCCGGGCCGAGCCGCTCGACGGCACGGCCAGGCAGGTGCTGCGCGATCACTTCGTAGCCACGTACGGGGTCGAGCCCGAGACGTTGGGCAGCATCGCCTACTTCGCCATCGAGGCCGGGTGGCTGGTCGCATTCGCCATGACCGACGCCGAGATGGCCGCGATCGAGGCCGACCGGGCCGCCCGGCAGCAGGCCGGCTGAGGCGTCCGGCCGGCCAGCAGGCTGCGGCCGGTCGGTCCGTGATCGCTCAGCTTCCGGCCCGGCCGGCCGATGCTTGCTGGGAGGCCGGCGTCTGCCGGCGACGGTCGGGAGTGACTTATGTCGGATGTGCGCCGTTGGATGGCCGTCGGCCGCTCGGAAACCCTCGACTCCCGCACCGCCGGGCACGAAGCCGCCCAGGCTGCCGACGAAGGACCCGATGCCAAGCTGCTGGTGGTCTTCGTCGCGATCACTCATGACATGGCGCAGGTGCTGGCCGGTATCAAAGAGGTCTTCGCCGACGTCCCGCTGGTCGGCTGCACCACGCACGGCGAGATCTCCCCGGCCGGGCCGCGCGACGGCAGTGTGGTGGTCACCGCGATCGGCGGCACCGGCTTCTCGATCACGACGGCCGCGGCCGAGAACGTCGCCGGCCGCCAGCGCGAGGCCGGGGCCCAGGTGGCTGAGGCCGTCGCCCACGACACCGACCGGCCCTACACCGCGATGCTGATCCTCACCGACGGCCTGACCCGCGACCAGGAGGACATCCTGCGCGGTGTGTACAGCGTGGTCGGGGCCAGCGTCCCGCTGTTCGGCGGGGCGGCCGGCGACGGTCTGCGGGTCGAACGCACCTACCAGCTGCACGGTGAGCAAGCGCTGTCGAATGCGGTCGTGCTCGCCTCCATCTCGTCCGATGCGCCCATCGCCATCAGCGTGAAACACGGCTGGCGCAAGATCGGCGAGCCGATGGTCGTGACCCGATGTGCTGACGGCCGGGTGCTCACCCTCGACGACCAGCCGGCCATGGACCTCTATCTCGATCGGCTCGGCGCCCCGCCGGAGACCTACACCGATGCCCATGCCTTCAGCCGTTTCGCCATGAGCCGCCCGCTGGGCATCCTGCGCCGCAGCGGCGAGGTGGTCCGCAACCTGGGCACGGAGGTCGACGTGGCCGGCCGGACCCTCGGCGGCGGCGGCCAGATTCCGCCGGGCGCTCTGGCCTGGCTCATGGAGGGCGACGAACAGTCGATCCTGGACGCGGCCAGTGACGTCTTCGTCGATGCCATCGCCGGCCTGGACGGAGCACCGCTGCTGGGGATATTGACGTTCGGCTGTGCCGGGCTGCGGGGCGTGTTGGGTGAGGACGGTATCGCGCTGGAGGGCGAACGCATGGTCAAGATCGCGAACGGCGCCCCGTTCGCGGGCTTCTACACCTACGGCGAGATCGCCCGGACCCGCGGGATCGACGGCTTCCACAATCAGACCGTCGTCGTCATGGCCATCGCGTAATCCGGCAGCAGCGAACCGACCAGAATGACGGCCAGCACCGTGGACCTCTCCACACAACTGCTGTTGGAGTTCCTGGCCGACGTGTCCCACTGCTCGGACGTGGCCGGCGCCGTCGCCGCGGCCGCGGAGAACGCGGCCGCGGCGCTCGAGGCCGAGGTCGGCGCGGTCATCGTCGACGACGTGTTCAGCTCGGTCGGGTTCCCGAAGAACCGGGCGCCCGAGGACGAGTTGCGGGCGGTGGCGCTGCAGCGGGGTGGCCACCTCGACGTGCCCGGGGTGGGCGTGTGCGAGGCCATTGCCGTGTCCCTCAGCGACGAGGCCCACGGGTATCTCCTGCTGGCCCGCTCCAGCGGCGCTTTCACGGCGGAGGAGTCCAATCTGCTCCGGGGGATGGCCCGCACCTTGCACCTCGTCCTCGTCATGCTCCGCACGATCGACGGCGAGCGGGCCATGCGCGAGCGCGCCGACGGTCACGCCGAGCAGAACGCCGACCTGCTGACCTCGCTCGGTGAACGCCACGAGTTGCTCGAACACCTGATCGTGATCCAGCGCGCCATCTCGGGCCGGGCCCCGCTCGACGACGTGCTCGGCCTCATCGTCTCCGGCGCGCACAAACTGCTGCGCTGCGAAGTGGCCAGCCTGTGCCTGGTCGATTCCAGTTCCGCGTCGAGCCTGCAACTGGCCCGGTCCCACGGTCTGCTCGACCGCCGCGACACCGACGCCTGGCAGTTCGCGGCCGCGCCGTTGGTGATCGGGGCCGAGGCGATGGCGGCGCGCGACGTGGTCGTCGGCCGCTCGGCGGTGGCCGCCCCGGTCCACGACCGCGACGCGCTCGTCGGGGCCCTGGTCGTCGGTTCGTTCTCCGGCCCGTTCGCGGCCACCGAGGCCCAGCAGGCCACGCTCGTCGCGTTCGCCGAACACGTGAGCCTGGCCCTCACCGACGCGAGCACGCTCGAGGACATGCGCCAGGCCAACCACGACGCGCTCACCGGGCTGGCCAGCCGGCGCCTGTTCATGGACCGCCTGCAGCAGGCCATCGCCCATGCCGCGCGCGAGGGCCGGCGTGTGGCCGTGCTGTTCATCGACCTGGACCGGTTCAAGATGGTCAACGACGTCCTGGGCCACAGTGTCGGCGACCTGCTGCTGGTCGAGGTGGCCCGCCGCATCCGCGGGTGCCTGCGCCCCGGCGACTCGGCCGCCCGCATCGGCGGGGACGAGTTCGCCGTGCTGCTGCCGGGTACGACCGACCGCAGCCAGGCCACCGCCGTGGCCGAGCGGATCCTGGCCGCGCTGCGCCCGTCGGCCCTGCTCGAGGGCCGCAAGCTGTTCATCGACGCCAGCATCGGGGTGGCCAGTAGCGAGTTCCACGACGCCGACGACGGCGAGAGCCTGCTGCGCGACGCCGACATCGCCATGTACGAAGCCAAGCGCACCGGGGCCGGCCGGATGGCCGTATTCGACCCCCAGTTGCGGGTGCGTTTCCAGGAACGGGTCCGGGTCGAGGCCGCGCTGCGCAAGGACCGCAACGGCGACGACCCCTTCGGCTAGGCCCTTCCGGTCAGGGCTGCACTGGCCCGGGCGGCCGCGAGAACGTGGGAGAATCGAAGGGACATGACCTCCCTGCCGCTCGTTTTCGACGCGCCCCGCCGTGGGCTGCCGCCGGCCCACCTGGCCGACCTCGATCCGGCCGCCCGGCGCGCCGCGGTCGCCGAACTCGGGCTGCCGGGCTTCCGGGCCGACCAGCTCAGCCGGCACTACTTCGGGCGGCTGGAGAACGACCCGGCGGCAATGACCGACCTGCCGGCCGGGGTCCGCGAACAGGTGCGCGCCGCCCTGCTGCCCCCGCTGTTGACCGAGGTCCGCCACCTCGAGACCGACAGCGGCACCACCCGCAAGTCGCTGTGGCGCCTGCACGACGGCACCCTGGTCGAGAGTGTCCTGATGCGCTACCCGGCCCGGGCCGGGCGGGCCGAGCGCGTCACCGTGTGTGTCTCGAGCCAGGCCGGCTGCGGGATGGCCTGCCCGTTCTGTGCCACCGGCCAGGGCGGCCTCAAGCGCAACCTGTCCACCGGCGAGATCGTCGACCAGGTGGTCGCGGCGGCCCGGGCCACCGCCCGCGGCGACGTCGCCGGCGGCCCCGGCCGGCTGTCTAACGTCGTGTTCATGGGCATGGGCGAACCGCTGGCCAACTACGCCCGGCTGGTCGCGGCCCTGCGCCGGCTGACCGATCCGGCGCCGGCCGGGCTCGGGCTCTCGCAGCGCTCGATCACGGTCTCGACGGTGGGTCTCGTCCCGGCCATCGGCAAACTGGCCGACGAGAACCTCAACGTGACCCTCGCAGTGTCGCTGCACGCGCCCGACGACGGCCTGCGCGACACCCTCGTGCCGGTGAACACCCGGTGGAAGGTGGCCGAGGTGCTGGCCGCGGCCGACGCCTACGCCGCCCGCACCGGCCGCCGCTACTCGATCGAGTACGCGATGATCCGCGACATCAACGACCAGCCCTGGCGGGCCGACCTGCTCGGCGACCTGCTCGCCCCGCGGCTGGCCCACGTGAACCTCATTCCGCTCAACCCGACGCCGGGCTCGGACTGGGACGCGTCCCCGAAGCCGGTCGAGCGGGAGTTCGTGCGCCGCCTCGAACTGCGGGGCGTGCCGGTGACCGTCCGCGACACCCGCGGCCGTGAGATCGACGGCGCGTGCGGCCAGCTCGCGGCCTCCGGCTGAGCGGGGCCTCGCCCTAGGCTCGGTGCGTGGCTGGGCAACGGGGCACGTCGACGCGCGGTGCGCTGCTGCACCTGCTGCGCAGCGCGGCCCGGCTCGACCTGACCCAGTCCGATCCCGCGGTGGCCGCCCGCAACGCAGTCGGGGTGGCCCTGCCGCTCGCGATCGGGGCGCTGGCCGGCACCATCGGGCTGGGGCTGGCCTCGACGATCGGCGCCCTGCAGACCGCGTTCGCCGACCGGCCCGGGCCCTACCGGCTGCGCATGCTGCGGATGCTGGGCACGGCCGGGGCCGCAGCCATCACCAGCGCGCTGGCCGTGGTGTGCTCGCGCAGCGACGCCGCCTCGGTCGTGCTCCTGCTCGTCCTCGGCTTCGGCGCCGGACTGCTGCTGGCCGGCGGCCCCAGTGCCACCCAGGTCGGGGTCGCGGGCACGGCCGCGGCCCTGGTGCTCGGGCACTCGCCCCAGCCCCCGTCCGCAGCCGGACACGTCGGACTGCTCGTCCTGGCCGGCGGGGTCGGCCAGGTCGTCCTGGCCGTCGCGGCCTGGCCGCTGCGCCGGCACCGGCCGGAACGGGTGGCACTCGCCGGGCTGTACGGCGAGCTGGCCGCGGCCGCGTGCACACCCCGCGGCACCGACGTCGGCCCGCCGGCCACCGACTCGCTCACCGCGGTCCGGCAGACGCTCTACGGCCTGGGCCACGACCACGGGCCCAGCGTCGAGGCCTACCGCGTGCTACTGGACGAGGCCGAGCGCATCCGGCGTGAGGTGCTGGCTCTGAACGGGCAGGCCGAACGCCTCAGCCGGCCCGGCACGCAGGAGCCGGCTACGACGATCCGGGCCGCGCTCACTTCGGCCGGTGCGGTACTGGCCCGCGTCGGCGATGCGCTCGAGCACGCCCGGGCCGTGGACACCGAGGTGCTGGCCCCGATGGCCGACGACATCGACCGGCGCGCCGACGAGCTGGCCGAGCACGGCCGGTTCGGCCGGCGACCTCACCCGCGGGGCCGCCGTCGCGCGGCTGCACAGCCTGGCCGGCCAACTGCGAGCCGCGATCGAGACGGCCCGCACCGGCGCCAGCGAGGGCAGCCAGGGCGAGGA
Source organism: uncultured Actinomycetota bacterium (assembly GCA_963713245.1). GTDB lineage: Bacteria > Actinomycetota > Actinomycetes > Mycobacteriales > Jatrophihabitantaceae > CAVQKZ01. The sequence continues at coordinate 892,150 of CAVQKZ010000005.1, read as the reverse complement.
ACCGACGGTCCGCGGGATGCAACGGCTGCGCGATCCGATCGCGGTGCTGCGGGCCAACCTCGCGCCGGGCTCCGCGGTCCTGCGCCACGCGGTGCGCCTGGCCGTGCTGGTCGCGGCGTCGGACCTCGTCGTCCGGCTGGCCGGCATCGACCGGGGCTACTGGGTGCCGCTGACGATCCTGGTCGTGCTGCGGCCGGACTTCACCACCACCTTCGAGCGGGCCTCGATGCGGGTGATCGGGACCATCATCGGCCTGCTCCTGGCCACCGAGCTGCTGCACTGGGTGCCGGGCGGCGACTGGTATCGCGTCGCCCTGATCGCGGTGTTCTTCTTCGCCATGCGCTACGCCGGCCCGAACAACTTCGGGCTCAGTGCCGTCGCCCTGTCGGCCCTGGTCGTGGTGTTGCTCGACATCGCCGGGATCGCCCCGCACGCGACGGTGCTGGCCCGAGGTGCGGCGACGATGGTCGGGGGCGTGCTCGCGCTCGTGGCCGCGCTGCTGTGGCCCACGTGGGAGCGGCAGGTGCTGCCCGAACGGCTGGGTGATCTGCTGCACGCCTACCGCGGGTATCTGGACGCGGTGCTGGATGCGTCGGCCACGCCGCAACGGCTGCAGAAGGCCCGCTCGGCCGCGCGGCTGGCCCGCTCGAATGCCCAGGCCTCCGTCGACCGGGCCCGGGCCGAACCGGTCCGGGCCCATGAACAGGTCGAACTGGGCGAGGCCGTACTGGCCCACACGCACCGGTTCATCCACGCCATGCTCACCGTCGACGCCGTCCGCGCCGCGCTGCACGAGGCCGGGGCCGTGCCGGAACTCGACGAGCTGATGCGGCTGGCCGACCAGGTGCTCGACTGCTGCGAACAGGCCGTGCGCTCCGGGCGGCCGCCGCGGTCGGTGCCGAAGCTGCGCCCGGCGCAGGAGCGGCTGGCCAAGGTGCTGATCGCGCAGCCGCAACGCATCGGCGGCCTCGAGACGGCCGGTGCGCTGATCGACGCGTGCGACCGGATCACCAACAGCCTCGACACGCTCGCCGGCGAACTGCGGCGCCAGCTGGCCGGGGCGCCCGCGCTAACGTCGCAGGAATGAGTGCCCCCGCCTTCGACGACCTGGACAGCTACGTCGCGCTCCCTCGGTTGACCGGGCTCGCGCTGAGTACGGACGGCCGCCGGCTGGTCGCGTCGGTGCAGCACCTCGACGACGACCGCGCGCGTTACGTCTCGGCGCTGTGGGAGATCGGCCTCGACGGCGAGGCGCCGGTTCGGCTGACCCGTTCGGACAAGGGCGAGACGGCACCGGCGTTCCACCCCGACGGCTCGCTGCTGTTCGTCTCGGCGCGGCCCGTGCCGGACCCGGGTGTCGACGGCGATGCCGACACCGACGACACCGCCCTGTGGCTGTTGCCGCCGTCGGGTGAGCCGCGGTTCGTGGCCGGCAGTCCCGGCGGCCTGAGCGCGCCGGTGGTCGCGGCCGCTGCCGGGACGATTCTGCTGTCGGGCTCTCGCCTGGTCGACTCGGTCGATGCCGAGGACGACGCGCGCCGTCGCCAGGACCGCAAGGACCGCAAGCTCAGCGCCATCCTGCACACCGGCATGCCGATCCGGTATTGGGACCACGAACTGGGCGACGAGTCGCCGCGGCTGCTGCACGTGACCGGCCCGGACGACCCGGCCCCGCGCGACCTCACGCCCGACGCCGGCTTCGCGCTCACCGAGGCGGAGTTCTCCGTCAGCGCCGACGGATGCACGGTGGCCACCACCTGGCGCGAGCGCGAACGCGGTGGGCGGATGCCGTACGGGGTGGTGCTGGTCGACGTCGCGACCGGAGTGCGCACGCCGGTGGCGGCCGAGCGCGGGGCTCAGTTCAGCACGCCCCGGATCTCGCCGGACGGCACCCGGCTGGCCCTGCTGCGCGAGGACGACGGCGAGTTCGACACCCCGGCCACGTCGGCCCTGCTCGTCTACGACCTCGGGCGACCGGGGCCGCCGGTCGCGATCGATCTCGGCGATGCCGAGCCGAAGGACTGGGTCTGGTCCCGCGACTCGCAGACGCTCTTCGTCACCGGCGACTGGCACGGCCGGGCACCGGTGTTCGCGGTCGACGCCGTCACCGCCAAGCTGTCGCGCCGCCTCGCGGTCGACGCGGCCTACACGAACCTTTGCCCGTCGCCCGACGGCCGCCACGTGTACGCGGTGCGCTCGGCCTACGACTGCGCCCCGACGCCGGTCCGGCTGGACGCGTCGGCCGAGGACCAGGAGCCGGCCTACCTGCCCACCCCGGCCCCGACGCCCCCACTGCCGGGCTCGATCGCGGAGGTCGAGGCGACGACGCCCGACGGTGCCACCGTGCGGGCCTGGCTGTGCCGGCCCGAGTCCGCGGGCCCGGCCCCGCTGATGCTGTGGGTGCACGGCGGGCCGTTCCTGTCGGCCAACGCGTGGTCGTGGCGGTGGAATCCCTGGCTGGCCGTCGCCCGCGGCTACGCCGTGCTCATGCCCGACCCGGCCCTGTCCACCGGCTACGGCCCGGACTGGATCGCCCGGGCCTGGCCACACCGGGCCGCCGTGGTCTGGGCCGACCTCGAGGCCGTGCTCGATCACGTCGTGCAGCGCGACGACATCGACGCGGCCCGCACGGCCTGCCTCGGCGGTTCGTTCGGCGGTTACATGACCAACTGGATCGCCGGGCACACCGACCGGTTCCGGGCCATCGTCACCCACGCCGGGCTGTGGGCCCTGGACCAGCAGCACACCACCACCGACGCGGCGTACTGGAAGAGCGGGCTGTTCGGCACGCCGGCCGAGCATCCCCAGTGGTACGCCGAGAACTCGCCGCACAACTTCATCGACCGGATCACCACGCCGATGCTGGTCAGCCACGGCAACCGCGACTACCGGGTGCCGGTCAGCGAAGCGCTGCGGTTGTGGTGGGATCTCGTCAGCCGCTTCGACGGCGAGCCCGACGAGCTGCCGCACCGGTTCCTGCAGTTGACCGGCGAGAACCACTGGGTGCTCTCGCCGGCCAACGTCGTCAGCTGGTACCAGACCGTGCTCGATTTCTGCGACCGGCACGTCCGGCCGGGCGCAGGGTGAACTAAGCCTCGACCAGAACCTCATCCACAGCGGGGGTGTTCTGGTTCTGGTGGCTGAGCTCCTGCTTCGTCGTCCGGATCGCGAACGCGACGAGGACGAGCGTGGCCAGCAGGAACGCGGCCGCGACCAGGAACGCCCGGTCGGCGCCGACCACGAACGCGTGCTGCGCAACCTGTGCGGCCGTCGCGCCGGCCGCCGGGTGCTGCGCGGCGTGCGTGCTCGCGGTGCCGAACACCGTGACGAGCACGGCCAGCCCGAGCGAGCCGCCGACCTGTTGCATCACGTTGACCAGGCCGGATGCCGCCCCGGCGTCGGCCGGTTCGACCCCGTCCAGCGCCGCGGTGGTCAGCGGCACGAACGCGATGCCGTTGCCGAGTCCGAACAGCAGCAGCGGTATCAGCACCGACGGGTAGCTACTGCTTTCCGACAGCCGCGTCAGCACGGCCAGCCCCAGCGTCGAGGTGGCGATGCCGGCGATGAGCAGCGTGCGGGTGTTGAACCGTTCGACGAGCACGCGGGCGCTGAACTGCGATGACGCGAACAGCATGAACGTCAGCGGCAGGAACGCGAAGCCGGTGCGCAGCGAGCTGTAGCCGAGCAGCGTCTGCAGGAAGAGGGTGAGGAAGAAGAACATCCCCATCATCCCGGCGACCATCAGCAGGCGGCCGAGATACGCGATGTTGCGGGTGCGGGCCGCGAACAGCCGCAGGGGAGTGATCGGCGACTCGGCCGTCATCTCGACGCGGACGAACACGGCCAGCAGCACCAGCCCGATGGCGAAGGACGCCAGCGTCTCGACGTCACTCCACCCGGCCGTGGCCGCGTGGACGAACCCGTACACGAGCGAGGCCATGCCGAACGTCGAGCTCAGCGCCCCGGCCAGGTCGAAGCGGCCCGGACTTGCGGGGCGTCTCGGGCAGCACGAGCCGCGACAGCGCGATCACGACCAAGCCGATCGGGACGTTGACGAACAGCACCCAGCGCCACGACACCCATTGGGTGAGCATGCCGCCGGCGATGAGGCCCACGGCGGCGCCGCCGATCGAGACGGCGGTGTACAGGCCGATCGCGCGGGTGCGCTCGCGGCCCTGCGCGAACATCGTCATGAGTAGGGCGAGCGCGGACGGCGAGGCGAGCGCGCCGCCGATGCCCTGGGCCGCGCGGGCGGCCAGCAACTCCCCGCCGGACTGGGCGAAGCCGCCGGCCAGCGAGGCCAGCGTGAACAGGGTGATGCCACCGAGGAAGACGCGGCGCCGGCCGAGGATGTCACCGGCGCGGGCGCCCAGCAGCAGCAGGCCGCCGAACGTCAGGGTGTAGGCGTTGACCACCCAGGACAGGTCGGCCGAGGAGAAGTGCAGGGCCGTCCTGATGTCGGGCAGGGCGATGTTGACGATGGTCGCGTCCAGCACGACCATCAGCTGGCAGGTGAGGATCAGGGTCAGCACCAGGCCGGGGTGTCCGTGTGGGAACAGCCGTCGACGGCCTGCTGAGGGCGCCGCAGCCGGGCTGGCCGCTGCGCCGGACGGAGTTTGGATTGCCACGAGATAACTCCTCGTTGTGGAGTAGCATTGGGTGAAACGGATGGGCCCTCCGGTAACAATACGGAGGGTGCCTCCGATTTGGCAAGTGAATTAACGGAGGTGCGGGGTGTCGCGGTCGAAGACGGCGCAGACCGCGGCGAGCCCGGAGGCCGAGGACGACGAACTCGCCCGGCCCCAGCGCGCCGATGCGCGGCGTAATCATGAGTTGCTGCTCGCCGCCGCGGCCGAGGTGTACGACGAGCGCGGTGTCGACGCGCCCCTCGAGGAGATCGCCCGTCGGGCCGGGGTGGGCATCGGCACCCTGTACCGGCACTTTCCGACCCGCGACGCCGTGACCGAGGCCGTCTACCGGCGCGAGGTCGGGTTGCTCTGCGACGGTGTCGACGAGTTGCTGGCCGAGAACGATCCGGACGCGGCCCTGTCCCAGTGGATGCGCCGCTTCGCCGACTACGTGGCCCGCAAGCGCGGCATGGCCATGGCCCTCAAGCGGGTGATGGGGGCCGACTCCGAGCTGTTCGTGCACAGCCACCAGCGCATCCGCGACGCCATCGGCACTCTCCTCGCCGCTGCCATCGACGCCGGCGCCATCCGCGACGACGTCGCCTCCGACGATCTGCTCCGGGCCATGGGTGGCATCTGCATGGCCACGGACACGCCCGACTGGGCCGACCGCACCGCTCGCCTGGTCGACCTGCTCGTCGACGGCCTGCGCTACGGCGCTCCGGGCGTCCCGAAGCGCAGCACCGAATCAGGCATGGGGATTGCGGCGCGCACATCCGGCGCGACCACCGGCTCCCGGTAGCTCGTCGCCATCGGCACGACGCCGGCCCAGGCCGGCCCGGCCACGTCCTCCGGCGGGTCGTCGGGCCAGCCGGCCGAGACCTTCAGCGACCACTGCTCGATCGGCAGGCTGAGCACCAGGGTGGCCGCGAGTTCGCGCTCGGTCGGCCGGCGCAGCTCGGCGACGCGGCCCGGCAGCAGGGCGTCGGTGATCAGGTCGAGGGCGGCCGCCTTGTCCGCCGCGGCCACCTCCGTGCAGCGGCCGAAGATCACCGCGCTGCGGTAGTGCATCGACGACTCGAAGGCCGAGCGGGCCACGACCAGGCCGTCGACACTGGTCACGGCCAGGCAGGTCGGCGCGCCTGCGGCCAGGGCCCGCAGCCACGGCGATCCGGTCGAGCCGTGGGCCAGCACCCGGTCGCCGTCGCGCACCACAGCGGTCGGCAGCACCACCGGGAGTCCGGCCGCGTCGTTGAAGCCGAAGTGGCCGACCCGCGCGCCGTCGAGCAGCGCATCGAGGGCGCGCCGGTCGGTGCTGCCCTTCTCCTTCAGCCGGGTGATCCGGGTGCGCCCGTCGCCGCTGCCGGCGTTGTCGGTCATCGGCCGATCACCGAGTTGACCACCTTGGCCAGTCGCGAGGGCCGGCCGCTGCGCGCCTCGACCCGGTCGGCCCAGGTCATCGCCCGCAGCCCGGCGTTCGCGCCCAGCCAGCGCAGCGGTTCGGGGGCCCACCGGCGCGAGCGGTGCCCGACCCACGGCAGTTCGGTCAGCTCGCTCTCGCGCCCGCCGATCAGCTCGGCCAGCGTGCGCCCGGCCAGGTTGGCCGTCGACACCCCGTCGCCTACGTAGCCGCCGGCCCAGGCCCGGCCGGTGGCCCGGTTCAGCCCGACCGAGGCGTGCCAGTCGCGGGCGATGCCGAGCGGCCCGCCCCAGCGGTGCGTGATCGTTGCGTCGGCCAGCACCGGGAAGAGCTCGGTCAGGGTGCGCTCGAGCGCGGCGAACACCGCGGGGACGCGGTCGTAGTCGGCCCGGATGCGCGAGCCGAAGTGGTACGGCGCGCCCCGGCCGCCGAACACCAGCCGCCCGTCGGCCGTGCGCTGGCCGTAGATGATCAGATGCCGGAAGTCGCTGAACGTCTCGCGCTCGCGCAGCCCGATCTCGGCCCAGGTCGTATCGGGCAGCGGCTCGGTGGCCACGATGAGCGAGTACACCGGCGCGATCGCCCGTCGCGATCCGGCCAGCGTGGCGGTGTAGCCCTCGGTGGCCCGGACCACGGTGCCGGCGCGCACCGTGCCTTCGGCCGTGTGGGCCGCGCCGCGGCCGATCTTGCGCACCCGGGTGCGTTCGTGGATCAGCCCGCCACGGGCCTCGACCACCTCGGCCAGCCGCCGGACCAGCTTGCCCGGATTGATGGCGGCGCAGTGCGGCGTGTACGTGCCGCCCAGCACCGAGGTGGCGTGCAGCCGGGCCCTGGCCGCGTCGGCCCCGAGCAGGTCGAGCTCCAGGCCGTACTCGTGGGCTTCGGCCGCCTCGGCCCGGGCCCGGGCGAACTGGGCCTCGGTGCGGGCCAGCACGACCGTGCCGCCCATGGCCAGGTCGGCGTCGATGTCCTCGGCCGCACAGACCCGGGCCACCTCGGCCACGGACTCCTGCATGGCCCGGTACTGCGCGATCGCGGCCTCGGGGCCGGCCTCGGCCGCGAGCGTGGCGATGCCGACCGGGTACAGCGCGGAACACCAGCCGCCGTTGCGGCCGGACGCGCCGAAGCCGGCGATCTCGGCCTCGAGCACGGCCACCCGCAGCGAGGGGTCGGCGGCGAGCAGGTAGTACGCGGTCCACAGCCCGGTGAAACCGGCGCCCACGATCGCGACGTCCACCGTGGTGTCGCCGGGCAGGGCCGCCCGCGGCTCCAGCCGGTCGGCTTCGGATTCGAGCCACAGCGACAGGCCGCGGTAGTCGCTCATCCGGACGAGCTCACAGCAGCACCTCGTCGAGCGCGACGAACGGCAGCCCGTGGGCCTCGGCCACCGGGGCGTTGGTCAGCGCGCCGTCGTGGGTGTTGAGCCCCAGCGCCAGCGAGCGGTCGGCCCGCAGCGCGTCGCGCCAGCCCCGGTCGGCCAACTCGACGGCGTAGGGGAGGGTCACGTTGGTGAGGGCGTAGGTCGAGGTGTGCGGCACCGCGCCGGGCATGTTCGCGACGCAGTAGAACACCGAGTCGTGCACGAGGTAGGTCGGCTCGGCGTGCGTGGTCGGCCGGGAGTCCTCGAAGCAGCCGCCCTGGTCGATCGAGATGTCGACCAGCACCGAACCCGGCTTCATCCGCGACACCAGCTCGTTGCTGACCAGCATCGGGGCCTTGGCCCCGGCCACCAGCACGGCCCCGATCACCAGGTCGGCGTCGAGCACGGCCCGCTCGATCTCGAACGTGTTGGAGGTGACGGTCTGGCAGTGGCCCTGGTAGATGGCGTCCATCTGGCGCAGCCGGGCGACGTTGCGGTCCAGCAGCAGCACCTCGGCCTGCATGCCCAGCGCGATGGCGGCCGCGTTCTGGCCCGAGACCCCGGCCCCGATCACCACGACCTTGGCCGCGTACACGCCGGGCACCCCGCCCATCAGCGTGCCGCGGCCACCACCCTGGCGCATGAGGTGGTAGGAGCCGACTTGCGGGGCGAGCCGGCCGGCGACCTCGGACATCGGGGCCAGCAGCGGCAGCGAGCCGTCCGGGAGCTGGACGGTCTCGTAGGCGATACCGGTGGTGCCGGCGCTCAGCAGCGCGTCGGTGCAGGCCTTGTCGGCGGCCAGGTGCAGGTAGGTGAACAGCACCTGGTCCTTGCGCATGCGGTGGTACTCCTCGGCCACCGGCTCCTTGACCTTGAGCACCATCTCGCCGACGCCCCACACCTCGTCGGCGGTGTCGAGGATCCTGGCCCCGGCGGCGACGAAGTCCGCGTCCGGGATCGAGGAACCGACGCCGGCGTCGCGTTCGACGAACACGTCGTGGCCGTGGCGGACGAGTTCGTGCACCCCGGACGGGGTGATGGCGACGCGATACTCGTGGTTCTTGACCTCGCGGGGAATGCCGACCTTCATGTATGTGCCTCCACGGCGGTGGGGAGTGAGCGGGTTTCCGACGATAATGAACGATTGCGTCGCTCAGCACCATCCTTGCGCCGATGATTCGTTAGATTGTCATGATGGCAGGCAATAGTTCGAAGCGAGCGACTCCGGCCGGTCCGGCGTCGAAGAATCTTCGCCCCATCCTGGACGACGTCGACCGTCGCATCCTGGCCCATCTCGCCGTCGACGCCCGCATCCCCAACAACGCGCTGGCCGAGCTCGTCGGCATCGCGCCGTCGACCTGCCTGGGCCGGGTGCGGGCGCTGCGCGAGAGCGGGGTGATCCGCGGCTACCACGCCGATATCGACCCGGCCGCGCTCGGCCGGCCCATCCAGGCCATGATCGCCGTGCGCCTGCAGTCGCACGCGCGCGGGCACATGACCGAGTTCGTGGCCAAGGTGGCCGCGCTGCCCGAGGTGCTCAACGTGTTCTTCCTCGGCGGCGCGGACGACTTCCTCGTCCACATCGCCGCCACCGGCACCGAGAACCTGCGCGACTTCGTCGTGGTGAACCTGAGCGGCAACCCCGATGTCGCGCTGACCGAGACCAACCTGATCTTCGATCACGTCCGCGGCGACGGCGCTCACTAACCCGTCGTGAGTCGGGGGAACAGCGGCCGGCACGAGCGAATACCGGTGCGCACTTCTTTGCACACTGCTCTCGGGCGGGCGCGACCCGGCGCTACCTTTTGAGCACATTTCCGCCGCTTTGAGGAGGACGTCATGGCACTACGGTTCCTGGCCATCGACCCGGCAACTAACGGCAAAGGGTGCCCAGCCGTGTTTGTGGACGACCAGACCGGCGACCTGCTGTTCCAGGGATGGACCGTGGCCGACCCGGCGACTCTGGCGCAGGCCGCGGTGCACAGTCCGCTGGCGGCGAACGAGACCCTGGTCCGCCTGCCGGCCCGGATGCGGCCGGCCATCGAGGAGGTGCTCGGTGCCCGCACCATCGTTTGAGGAATTGATGGCGACCACCACCGACTCGGCCGTGCACCTGGAGATGCGCGACGCCTACACCCCCGACGACCCGGTCTATCTTCGGTGGCTGGCCGGTGAGCAGATCGACTGGCTAGCTGAGTATCAGGATTGGTACGACCTGGTGCGCACGACAGTCGACCGAGGCGTGCACATGCGCCGGGCGCGAATCGTTTCCGAGCCGCTGGCCAGTTTCATTCGCCAAGAGTTCGAGTGCACCGGGCCGATGAACGTCGCAGCTGGCGAACAGGTGCGCTGGCTGCCGCGCCGCCAGGCGACAGACCTGGCGCTGCCCGGCAATGACTTCTGGCTCTTCGATGAGCGGCTGGTGCGCGTTCACCATTTCTCCGGGGACGGCCAGATCATTGACGAGGAGGTCACCGACGACCCGGCCGTGGTGAAGCTGTGCGGGTTGGCGTTCGAGGCGGTGTGGGAGCGGGCGACGCCGCACGAGCAGTACCAGCCGAGCTGAACCGGTCCAGGACCGGCACACTCGTCGGGTGTCCGCCTACCAGTCCTCGGCCGCCCAGGCGGCCCGGCAGGCCCTGGCCGACCGGCTGCGCGAACTGCGGGTCGACGCGGGCCTGACCGCCATCCAGTTGGCGGCCGCGGCCGGCTGGCATCGCACCAAGGTGTCGCGGCTCGAGCACGCCGCCCGGTCGCCGTCGGTCGCCGAGATGCGCGCATGGTGCGCGGCTTGCGGCGCGGAGAGCCAGACCGACGACCTGCTGGCGGCACTACGCACGGTCGACGGGGCCTATGTTCAGTGGCAGCGACTGGAGCGCGGAGGCCTGCGCCGGCTGCAGGAGTCCTACCTGCCGTTGTTCGAGCGCACCCGCCTGATGCGGGTGTACTGCTCAGTGCTCGTCCCCGGTCTGCTCCAGACGCCGGGGTACGCCACCGCGGTGTTGAGCGCGATCGTCGAACAGTCGGGCGGCGCGAACGACATAGCCGAAGCAGTACCCGCTCGCATCGCGCGAGCCCGCGTGCTGCGCGAAGGCGGCCATCGGTTCGCGTTCGTGATCGAGGAGGCTGTGCTGCGCTACGACCTCGGCGGAGCCGAGGTGATGGCCGCCCAGCTCGGCCACCTGCTGGAGGCGATGTCGCTGCCGTCAATGTCGCTCGGGGTGATCCCGTTCGCGGCCCGACGACCCCGGATCGCCGTGGAAAACTTCCACCTCTACGACCTCGCCCGGGTCGAGGTAGAACTGCTGGCCGCGCAGGTGAACGTCACCGCGCCGAGTGAGATCAAGCTGTACGCCAAGGCGTTCGAGGACCTGGCCGCGATGGCCGTCTACGGCCCGGCGGCCCGCGCCTTGATCGCAGCGGCCATCGCGGCGCTGGACGACTGAGACAACCGCGCCGCCGCCGCGATCACCGCTGCACGTTTGCCGCCCGACGGCCGATCCGCGAGCACTTGCCCGCACATCCGTAGCTGCGCCGGCTGCCCGGCTGTGAGTGTCTGGACACGACATCCCGCACGAACGAGGAGCTTGTTGGTGAACGTCTCACGGCAGGTGGCCGACCCCGCCCGTCCAATCCCGCCGACCCGCGCGCGGCAGCGGCCGTGAACGCGCTCGCGGTTGTCGTCGTGGTGCTGAGCGCGAGCGTGCTGCTGCTCGTCGTGAGTGCGCGGGTACGGCCACCGGCCCGCCCGCGCCACGGGCCCGAACCCACCTTGCCCCGGCACCGTAAACATCGCGACCCGTACGCCCCGGTGCACTATGAGGGCACACCGCTCGGCGAGCGGCTGCGCGAGGACCGCAAGGACTGACCGCTGGTCAGCCCGCGCGGGCGAAGACGCCGTCCGGGAACGCGCCGTTGCCGACGACGACGCGCGACAGGCCCTTGCCCAGTTCGATCAGCCGCGCGGTGCGCTCGTCGCCGAGCCGCTGCCACTGGGCCGCGTCGAGCCGGTCGGTCTCGGCCTCGACCCGCTCCCGCAGCGCGACGCCCTCGGCACTCAGCCCGTCGGCGTCCATCAATCCGCGCGAGCGCAACCCGTCGACGGCGGCGGCCCACTGCTCGTCCGACCAGCCCCGCAACAGTTTGGCCGTGGGCTCGAGGAAGCCGCGCCCGGTGGCGGTGTGCGTGACGATCGACTCGATCCCGGACAGGCCGGCCGACTGCAGGGCCATCAGGTGGCCGTCGCCGCGGTACTCGCGCAGCAGGGTGGCGGCATGCCAGAGCACGAGGTGCGGCTCGTCCGGCCAGGCCAGGTCGGCGTGCCCGGCATAGAGTGGCCGGCCCTCCGGGGCCAGATCGGCCGTGGCCGCGCGGGCCAGCTCGCCGGCCTCGGCCACCTCGGGCGAGCCCAGCGCGTCGCCCAGCAGGCGGCGCACGGCCCCGTCGGCCACGGTGAACCGCGCGGCCAGGACGTCGGCCGGGTCGGCGAGCGTCCAGGCCCGCGGGATGGAGCGGGCCACGATCTCGGGGTTGAAGTTGTAGAACGTGGCCGTGGTGACGCCGGCGGTCACCGCGCCCATCGCAGCCGAACGGCTGGCGAAGTACCCCATCCGCCCCGGCCGCAGCCCGATCCCGGTGTAGGTCGCCTCGGCCTCGGGGCAGAAGTAGACGAGCGCATGCAGCGACTCGGTGGCCCGGTGCGCCCGGCCGGCGAGTTCAGTGGACACGCTGGCCACCCTAACTACAGCCGGGCCCAGGCCTCCGTGAGCACCGAGCGCAGGATCTGCTCGATCTCGTCGAACTCGCTCTGCCCGACGATCAGCGGCGGCGCGAGTTGCACGACCGGGTCGCCGCGGTCGTCGGCCCGGCAGTACAGGCCGCCCTCGAACAGCGCCTTGGACAGGAAGCCGCGCAGCAGTCGCTCGGACTCGTCCTCGTCGAACGTCTCCTTGGTCGCCTTGTCCTTGACCAGTTCGATGCCGTAGAAGTAGCCGTCGCCGCGGACGTCGCCGACGATCGGCAGGTCGCTCAGCTTCTCCAGGGTGGCCCGGAACGCGCATTCGTTCTGCAGCACGTGCTCGTTGAGGCCCTCGCGCTCGAAGATGTCGAGGTTGGCCATGGCCACCGCGGCCGAGACCGGGTGCCCGCCGAAGGTGTACCCGTGCGGGAAGAAGTGCGACCCGGTCCAGAACGGCTCGGCGATGCGGTCGCTGACGATGCAGGCGCCGATGGGGGAGTAGCCGCTGGTCAGCCCCTTGGCGCAGGTGATCATGTCCGGTACGTAGCCGAACTTGTCGCAGCCGAACATCGTGCCGAGCCGGCCGAACGCGCAGATGACCTCGTCGGACACCAGCAGCACGTCGTGCCGGTCGCAGATCTCGCGCACCCGCTGGAAGTAGCCCGGGCGGCGGCGGGAAGCAGCCGCCGGAGTTCTGCACCGGCTCGAGGAAGACGCGCGGCCACGGTCTCCGGGCCTTCCATCTGGATGGCCTGGTCGATCTGGTCGGCGGCCCAGCGGCCGAAGTCCTCGAGGTCGTCGCCGTGTTCGGGGGCCCGGTAGAAGTTGGTGTTGTGCACCTTGTGCCCGCCCGGGACCAGCGGTTCGAAGAACTTCTTGGCGTCGGGGATGCCGGTGATCGACAGCGCGCCCTGCGGGGTGCCGTGGTAGGCGATGTTGCGGCTGATCACCTTGTGCTTCATCGGCTTGCCGACGAGCTTGAAGTACTGCTTGGCCAGCTTCCAGGCCGTCTCGACGGCCTCGCCGCCGCCGGTGGTGAAGAAGACCTTGTTCAGGTCGCCCGGCGCGTAGTCGGCCAGCCGGTCGGCCAGCGCGATCGCCGGCGGGTGCGCGTACGACCAGATCGGGAAGAACGCGAGTTCGGAGGCCTGCTTGTAGGCGGCTTCGGCCAGTTCGAGGCGGCCGTGCCCGGCCTGCACGACGAACAGGCCGGACAGCCCGTCGAGGTAGCTGCGCCCGTTGACGTCGAAGATCCGGGCGCCTTCGCCGCGCACGATCGTCGGCACCGGCGCCTCGGCGTAGGAGGACAGCCGCGTGAAGTGCATCCACAGATGCTCGCGGGCCTTGGCCGAGAGGTCGGCCGCGTCGAAGCTCTCGGTCGCCGTGGCGGCCTGGACGGGTGTTGTGGTCATCGGGCACCCCAGTTGTAGGTCTGTTTGACGAGCTTGAGATAGAGGAAGGTCTCGGTGCGGATGACGCCGTCGATGGCCCGGATCCGGCCGTTGACCAGGCGCAGCAGGTGCTCGTCGTCCTCGACGACCACCTCGACCAGCAGGTCCACCGAGCCGGCGATGATCACGATGTAGTCGACCTCGTCGATCTTGGCCAGCTGCTCGGCCACGGCCTCCACGTCACCGCTGACCGAGATCGCGATCATCGCTTGCCGGGCGAAGCCGATCTGCATCGGATCGGTGACGGCCACGATCTGCATGACGCCACTGTCGATGAGCTTCTGCACCCGCTGCCGCACCGCGGCCTCGGACAACCCCACCGCCTTGCCGATCGCCGAGTAGGGCCGCCGGCCGTCGTCCTGCAGCTGCTCGATGATCGCCTTGCTGATGTCGTCGGTGGATGCGTGGGGGCGGACGACGTCATCTGACCACCCTGACTCATTCGTACCGACGGTGCAAGCGATATCGTTGCCTCACCCGAATTCGGCCACGGAATCCGTTGAATTGACTCAGATTTCGGGCGGTAGTACGAGGTGCTCCTGCGAGCCGGAGTCGGGCAGCGTGAAGCCCGCGGTGATCGGCTCGCCCTCGGCCAGGAAGATCGGCGTGTCCCGGTTGAGGGTCTCGCCGCGGAAGAACGGCCGGTAGACGCGGGTGCTGATCAGCATGAGCACGATCCCGACGACGACCGATCCGACGCCGAGGATGAACGCGAAGCCGACCTGCCAGTGCAGCCCGGGCACGTTGTCCAGATGACGTAGCTGTTGACCGGCTTCCAGTCCTGCACGGCGGTCAGGATCAGGCCGCCGAACAGCATCACGCCGCCGAGCATGGGGATCACGCCCCGCATGAAGAAGTCGCGCACGCTCGTGGTCAGTTCGTGCCGGTAGTACCAGGTGCAGGCGAAGCCGGTCAGGCCGTAGTAGAAGGCGATGATCATGCCGATCCCGGTGACCGCGTCGGAGATCAGGCCACCCTGCAGGCCGCCCTGCTTGTAGTAGTTCATGCCCAGGTACAGCAACGCCGAGATCGATGCCCATCCAGATCGTCGACGCGGTCGGCGTCAGGTACTTCTTGTGGATCCGGGCGAAGCGGGCCGGGATGGCCTTGAACGCCGCCATCGACAGGGTGGTGCGGGCGGTCGGCAGGATCGTCGTCTGCGTGCTGGCCGCGGCCGAGGTCAGCACGAGCAGGATCAACAGCTTGGCCATGACCGTGCCGAAGCCCGAGTCGCCGAAGACCGCGTCGCCGACGACGCTGAGGATGTCGCCGGAGTTGTCCGGGTTGCCCAGCCCGATGCCCTTGTCGCCGACGCCGGCGAAGGACTGCGCGGCCAGCGTGACGATCGACATAGGTGACCAGCAGCAGCACGGTCGAGATCACCGCCGCGCGGCCCGGGGTCTTGTCGCGTTCCTTGGTCTCCTCGTTGACCGAGACGGCCGAGTCCCAGCCCCAGTAGATGAACAGCATCAGGACGATGCCCTGGGCGAACGTGTTGAACGAGCCGATGTGCAGCGGGTTGAACCACGACAGGGCCGGGTTGATGACCGTGTCCGGGCGCGTTGCCGCCGTAGACCTTGACCAGCGCCGTCACCGCGAAGATGACCAGCACGACGACCTCGAGCGACAGCAGCACCTGCTGGATGCGGGCCGAGATCTCGATGCCCCGGTAACAGATGTAGGTCATCAGGGCCATCCAGACCAGGCCGACGAGCAGGACCCAGCCGCTGGCCGCGTTCGAGCCGATGCCGTCCGCCCCGAAGAGCAGGAAGACGTACTGCCCGGCGACCTGGGCCAGGGAGGCCATCACCAGCACGTCGGCGGCGATGATGCCCCAGCCGCCCATCCAGCCCGTCTTCGGGCCGAAGGCCTTGGTCGCCCAGGTGAACGTGGTGCCGCAGTCGGGCTCGCGCTTGTTCAACTGCTGGTAGCCGATCGAGACGAACAGGATGGGCACGAAGGCCAGCACCACGATCGACGGCGACTGCAGCCCGCACAGGGCGACGATCAGACCGAGCGTCGCGGCCAGGCTGTAGGCCGGCGCGGTCGACGCGACGCCGATGACCACGCTCGAGGCCAGCCCGATGGCGCCGGTCTTGAGCCCCTTGCCGCCGTCGTCGGACGAGCGGGCGGGTGCGTCGGCAGTTGTCGTCATTGCGGCTCCAGGGGTTGAGCGCCGGTCGGCCACGCGTTTATCGCAGTCAAATATTGATCTGGCAAGGGTTTCCGTGTTCCAGTTTTGTTTCACCGATGGATTTAGTCGTTAATCGGTCCCTATAGTCGGCTCTCATGCGCTTACTCATCCTCGGTGCCGGCGGCGTGGGTTCGGCCGCCGCGCTGATCGCCGCCCGCCGCCAGTTCCTCACCCACGTGGTCGTCGCCGACTACGACCTGGCCCGGGCCGAGCGGGCCGTGGCCGCCGTCGCCGACGCGCGCTTCGCGGCCGCGCGGCTGGACGCCTCCGACCAGGGCGGCATCGAGGCCCTGCTGGCCGAGCGGCAGATCGACGCGGTGCTCGGCGCCACCGATCCGCGGTTCACGATGCCGATCTTCCGGGCCGCGCTGGCGGCCAAGGTCCACTACCTCGACATGGCCATGTCGCTGTCGCGCCCGCACCCAGAGCGACCCGTATCAGCCGGACCGGGCTCAAGCTCGGCGACGAGCAGTTCGCGCTGGCCGACGAGTGGGCCGCGTCCGGGCGCGTCGCGCTCGTCGGCATGGGCGTCGAACCGGGCCTGGCCGATGTCTTCGCCCGGTACGCCGCCGACCACCTCTTCACCGAGATCGACGAGGCCGGCGTGCGCGACGGCGCCAACCTCGTCGTCGAGGGCTACGACTTCGCGCCGTCCTTCTCGATCTGGACCACGATCGAGGAGTGCCTCAACCCGCCGGTCATCTACGAGAAGGACCGCGGCTGGTTCACCACCGAACCGTTCAGCGAGCCGGAGATCTTCGACTTCCCCGAAGGCATCGGCCCGGTCGAGTGCGTGAACGTCGAACACGAGGAGGTGCTGCTCATCCCGCGCTGGGTCGACGCGAAGCGGGTCACCTTCAAGTACGGGCTCGGGCAGGAGTTCATCGACGTGCTCAAGACCCTGCACAAGCTCGGCCTGGACCGCACGGACAAGGTTCGCGTCGGCGACGTGGAGGTCTCGCCCCGCGACGTCGTCGCCGCCTGCCTGCCCGACCCGGCCACGCTGGGCGACCGCATGACCGGCAAGACCTGCGCCGGGCTGTGGGTGCGCGGCACCGGCAAGGACGGCCAGCCGCGCTCGACGTACCTGTACCACGTGGTCGACAACGAGTGGTCGATGACGGAGTACGGCTCGCAGGCCGTCGTGTGGCAGACCGCCGTCAATCCGGTCATCGCGCTCGAACTCATCGCTGCCGGCACCTGGACCGGCGCGGGCGTACTCGGCCCGGAGGCCTTCGACGCCGTTCCGTTCCTGGAGTTGCTGGCCGGCGAGTACGGCTCGCCGTGGGGACAGCAGGAACTCGCCGTTTAGGCGCCGCAACCGCGTCCGGGGCGGATACGGTTGCCGGCATGCCCAGGTACGGAGCGCAGTTCGGCCCCGACATCACCTTCCTCGGCGTCGACCGGTGCGATTGGGCCGAGCCCGGCAGCTACGCCGACGCCGACGTCGTGATCCTGGGCGCGCCCTTCGACGGCGGGACGTCGCACCGGGCCGGCACCCGGTTCGGGCCGCAGTACATCCGCCAGAGCTGCTACCTGCCCCACGACGGGTCACGGCCGTCGCTGGCCATGCGGGTCGACGGGCTGCGCGATCTGCGGGTCTACGACGCCGGCGACGTCGAGCTGTTCTCCGGGGACGCGGCCCGCTCGGTGCGCGACCTGCAGCAGGCGGTACACACGGTCACGGCCGCCGGCGCCATCCCGCTCGTCCTCGGCGGCGACCACACGATCGCCTGGCCCGACGCGGCCGGCGTGGCCCAGCACCTCGGCCCGGGCCGCATCTCGATGATCCACTTCGACGCGCACGCCGACACCGGCAACATCGAGTTCGGCTCGCTGATCGGCCACGGCCAGCCGATGCGGCGGCTGATCGAGTCCGGGGCGGTGCGCGGCGACCGCTTCCTGCAGCTCGGCCTGCGCGGCTACTGGCCGCCGCCGGAGACCCTGGACTGGATGGCCGGGCAGCGCATGCGCTCCTACGAGATGAGCGAGATCGGCGCGCGCGGGCTGAGCGAGTGCCTGACCGAGGCGTTCGCGATCGCCCTCGACGACTGCGACGGCGTGTTCCTGTCCGTCGACATCGACGTCTGCGATCCGGGCCATGCCCCGGGCACGGGCACGCCCGAGCCGGGCGGGCTGAGCGGGCGCGAACTGCTCGACTCGGTGCGCCGGATCGGCTACGAGCTGCCGGTGGTGGGTATGGACGTGGTCGAGGTCTCACCGCCCTACGACCACGCCGAGATCACCTCGTCCCTGGCCAACCGGGTGGTGCTCGAGGCGCTGAGCGGCATGGCCCGGCGCCGCAGCGACGCGGCGAGCGGTTCGACGTGGGATCCGCGCCGGCCCCTGCTCGACGGTCGGTGACGTCCGTCTACTGGTCGGTAGATGAGAGCGATGGCCGTCCGGGGGCGCTGGCGACGGTAACGTAACCGTAGGTTCCCCCGACCAGACGACGGAGGCCCAGCCGTGACCGCGCTCGAATCCGCTGACACCGCCGCCGGTGGGCAGGCCCGCCTGCTGTACGAGCTCGAACCGGTCGTGGCCGAGAACCTCGAACGCCACCTCGGCATGGCCAAGGAGTGGCACCCGCACGACTACGTTCCGTGGAGCCAGGGCCGCGACTTCGCGTTCCTGGGCGGCGAGGACTGGACGCCGGAGGACTCCCCGCTCGACCCGGTCGCCCGGACGGCCATGGTCGTCAACCTGCTCACCGAGGACAACCTGCCGTCCTACCACCGCGAGATCGCGACCCGGTTCGGCCGTGAGGGCGCGTGGGGCCAGTGGGTCGGGCGGTGGACGGCCGAAGAGGGCCGCCACGCCATCGCGATCCGCGACTACCTCGTCACCACCCGCGGCGTCGACCCGGTCGAGCTGGAGCGGCTGCGGATGCTGCACATGGAGGCCGGCTACGACTCCGGCGACAAGTCGATGCTGCAGGCCGTGGCCTACGTCTCGTTCCAGGAGCTGGCCACCCGCGTCTCGCACCGCAACACCGGTGCGGCCACCGGCTGCCCGCTGGCCGAGCAACTGCTGGCCCGCATCGCCACCGACGAGAACCTGCACATGGTCTTCTACCGCAACATCGGTGCGGCCGCCCTCGACCGCGATCCCGACGCGATGATGCAGGCCATCCGCGACGAGGTCGTCGGGTTCCAGATGCCCGGTGTCGGCATGCCCGACTTCACCCGCAACTCGGTCACCATCGCCAAGGCCGGGATCTACGACCTGCGCCTGCACCACGACGACGTGATCATGCCCGTGCTGCGGTACTGGAAGGTCTTCACCCGCACGGACTTCGGCCCGGCGGGCGAGCAGGCCCGGGAGGAGCTCAGCGCGTTCCTCGCGACGCTGGACGCGCAGGCGTCGCGATTCGTCGAGCAGCGCGAGCGGCTGCGGGCCCGCCAGGCCGCCCGCGCCTGACCGCCGGGCTATCGACGCTATCGGCGCCAGGCGTTGCGGCGGCGGCGGATGTCCCAGATCTGGTAACCGATGATGGCGGCGGCGAAGAAGACCAGCCAGGCCGTGCCCGACGCGTTGTAGTGCGTTGCCGTGATCATCAGCAACAGGATGGCGGCGGCGACCCAGGCGCCGATGCGGCCCACTCGACCCCACTCGCCGTGCCAGCCCCAGTCGGTGGGGTGCTCGCTCGGGTGGTCCGCGGCGTAGTCCTCGGGCGCGCCGAGTTCCGGCTGCTCGCTGTGCGGATGGAGGAAGGGCACGCGCTGCGCTCCTGTCGTGGTGCGGTGCGTCGGTCGCCTTCATTCTGGCATTAGGGTCGAGGCATGCGAATCACCGGCCTGGGGCATGCCAGCGTGCTCGTCGAGACCGCGCACGGCACCATCCTCACCGACCCCTGGGTCAACCCCGCGTACTTCGGCTCGTGGTTCCCGTTCCCGGACAACTCGCAGCTGGACTGGGACCGGATCGGGCAGGCCGACTACCTGTTCGTGAGCCATCTGCACCGCGACCACTTCGACCCCGAACACCTGCGCAAGCACATCAGCAAGAAGACCACGGTGCTGCTGCCGGACTACCCGACCACCGAGCTCGAGGACTCGCTGCGCGAGCTCGGCTTCAGCAGCTTCGTCAAGCCGGTCAACGGCGAGCCGGTGGAGCTCGACGGGCTGCAGGTGATGATCCAGTCGCTGACCTCGCCCACCGACGGCCCGATCGGCGACTCGTCGCTGTGGGTGTACGACGGCCAGCACCGCCTGCTCAACCAGAACGACGCCCGGCCCTCCGAGCTGGACCTGTTCACCGAGCTCGGGCCGATCGACGCCTACCTGGTGCAGTTCTCCGGGGCGATCTGGTTCCCCATGGTCTACGAGCTGCCGGCCCGCGCGAAGCAGGCGCTCGGGCTGACCAAGCGCGAGCGCCAGTTCGACCGCACGCTGCGCTACATCGACGAGTGCGGCGCACGGTTCGTGTTCCCCACGGCCGGGCCGCCGTGCTTCCTCGACGACGAGCTGTGGGGCTTCAACGACATCTTCGGCGACGAGTCGAACATCTTCCCCGACCAGAGCGTCTACCTCGACTGGCTGGCCGAGCAGGGCCACGACGAGGGCCGGCTGCTGCTGCCGGGCTCGCGGGCCGACCTGGCCCAGGACGGCTGCCCGGTCGTGCACCCCGTCCCCGACGACGACGTGGCCAAGCTGTTCGCGCACAAGGAGAGCTACCTGCGCGAGTACCAGGCCCGGCGGATGCCCGAGGTCGAGGCGGCCAAGGCGACCTGGGCCCATCCCGAGATCGACATCCTGCCCGTGCTGCAGGAGTGGTTCACCCCGCTGCTCGAGGAGGCCGACCACATGGCCGCCGGCATCGACGGCGGGGTGCGGTTCACCGCCGAGGACGCCGAGCGGGGCGACGTCGACTTCCTGCTCGACTTCGTCGCCCGCGAGGTGCGCGAGTACGCCGACGAGAAGGTGCGCTACCGGTTCCGCACCCGGCGGGCCTACCTCGAACAGCTCATCCACGAGCACGAGATCGACTGGGTCAACTCGCTGTTCCTGTCCTGCCGCTTCTCCGCACAACGCATCGGGCCGTACAACGAGTTCGTCTATGTGTTCTTCAAGTGCCTGTCCGAGGAACGGCTCAACTACGCCGAGGGCTGGTTCAGCGAGCAGAACGCCGACGAGGCCAACGAGACGATCGTGCGCGACGGCTGGGAAATGCAGCGCCGCTGCCCGCACCTCAAGGCCGATCTGAGCCGCTTCGCCAACATCGAGGACGGCGTGCTCACCTGCCAGATGCACGGCTGGAAATGGCGCCTGGCCGACGGCAAGTGCCTGACCAGCGTGGGCCACGACCTGCGCTGCGCCCCAGCCGGCACCGCAGCGGTCCCGGAGCCGGTGACCGCCGGCACGGTCGCCGAGGCCGAGCACCACGGCCAGCACGACTCGGAGTCAGTGGACTAGGGCCCAAGGCGGCAGTGCGAAAAGCGGCAGCGTTGGTCAACTTTCGCTGATGCCTTTCGGGATAAGGGAAAGTGCTTGAGGTTTGCCGCTTTCCTGGCTGTTCGGTCGGCCTGGCCTGGTGCCAGGCACGCCACATCACCGACGTCGCCATCTCGAAACGCACCTCAGTCGACGACGGCGCGCTGCTCTGCGGTTTCCATCACCGCGAACACCCGGCGTTGGGGTGGACCTGTCGCATGCTCGACGGAATACAGCACTGGACCCCGCCGCCCTGGCCCGACCCGGAGCTGAACCCACACCGCAACCACGTCCACGAACCACTGCGCATCCAGTAGCCGATCCGACGCTCTCGGTGGGGCCGGAGGGATTCGAACCCTCACTGGACGGCACCTAAAGCCGTTGCCTCTGCCGTTGGGCTACGGCCCCGCGGGGCACACGATACGGGGTGGCGGGCGTTGGCTAGCGTGACGGAATGGCGCTGCCCGAACCCCGTGACGGCCGACAGCGAGTGCTCGACGTGCGGGCGCGACTCGAGCAGCAGGTGGCCGACGTCTGGGTCGCCACCGCGTCGGCCGACGGCGTGGCCCACCTGGTCCCGCTGTCCCTCGGCTGGGACGGCCGACGGGTGATCCTGGCGCTGGAGTCGAGCTCGCTCACCGCGCGCAACATCGTCGCCTCCGGGCGGGCGCGGCTGGCCGCGGGCGAGACCCGCGACGTCGTCATCATCGACGCGCTGCTCGATGCCGTGCTCGAACTGGCCGAGGCGCCGGCGGACCTGGCCGCGGCCTATGTCGCCCAGGCCGGGTGGGATCCGCGCACGGCCGGCGACGGGCAGGTCTTCCTGATCCTGCGCCCGGACCGGATCCAGGCCTGGCGCGAGGTCAACGAACTGCGCGGCCGCACGGTCATGCGATCGGGTGAGTGGCTGTACTGAGCGGCGCTCACCCGGCGTCAGACGGCGCTAGACAGCAAGGTCGCGGCGCAGCTTGGCCACGTGGCCCTTGGCCTTGACGCTGTACTGCGCCGCCTCGAGCACTCCCTTCTCGTCGACCACGAACGTCGAGCGCAGCACGCCGGTGACCCGCTTGCCGTACATCAGCTTCTCGCCGTAGGCGCCGTAGGCCTCGAGCACGGCCCGCGACGGGTCGGACAGCAGCGGGAAGCTCAGCCCCTCGGCGTCGCGGAACTTGGCCAGCTTCTCGGGTTTGTCCGGCGAGATGCCGACGACGGCGTAACCGGCATCGGCGAATTCGCCGAGGTTGTCGCGGAAGTCGCAGGCCTGCGTGGTGCAGCCCGGAGTCATCGCGGCCGGGTAGAAGTAGACCACCACCTTGCGCCCGCGGAAGTCGCTGAGCGAGACCTCCTTGCCGTCGGCGTCGGGCAGGGTGAACGGCGGTGCGGTCTCGCCGGGGGACAGACGGGTCATGGCCGCCACCGTACCGAGCAGCGACTCGGCCCGGACCAGGCACTAGGCTCGGCCGAACGGGCTCACGTGGGGCCCGGCGACAAGGCGAGACAAGGCGAGGGGAGTGCCGTGGCCGGCGAGCGCAACGCGGACGAGATCCAGCGCGAAATCGAGGACGCCCGGGTGTCGCTGGCGGCCGCCGTCGACCAGTTGGTCGACCGCACCAACCCCAAGCGCGCGGCCGACAACGTCAAGCAGACGCTCAAGGACAAGGCCCAGACGCCCCAGGGCAAGGCCGTCATCGCCGGCGCCGGGGCGTTGCTGGTCATCCTCGTCATCCGGCGGATCGTCAAGGACTGAGCGGCTCGCCCAGGCTCGCCTGACAAATCGGGCGGTGCACGGTCCCCGGCGGTCGTGTGGATACTCTCTGCGCTGACCGCCACGCACCCGCGAGGAGCCCCGTGCCTTTCCACCTGACCCCCCGCGACAACGCGTTCTACTCGATGTTCACCGAGTCCGGTCGCAACGTCGCGGAGTCGGCCGAGGTCCTGGCCGGGCTGCTCGACCCGAACGCCAACCGCGAGGCGATCGCCAAGGAACTGCGCGAGCGCGAGCACGTCGGCGACTCGGTGACGCACCGCATCATGCGCCAGCTCAACACCAGTTTCGTCACCCCGTTCGACCGCGAGGACATCTACCGCCTGGCCTCGGCCCTCGACGACGTTGTCGACGCGATCGAGGCCACCGGTGACTTCATCGTGCTCGCCGACGTGGGCAAGCTGCCGGCGCTGATGGGCGAGCAGATCACCCTGCTGCGCCGCTCGGCCGGTGAGACCGCCGACGCGATGGCCCGGCTGAAGACCCTCAGCGACCTGGAGCCGTACTGGATCGAGGTCAACCGCCTCGAGAACGAGGCCGACCGGGTCTACCGCAAACTGCTGTCCCGGCTGTTCAGCGGCGACTACGACGCCCTGACGATGGTGAAACTGCGGGAGGTGGCCGACGGTCTCGAGGACGCCGCCGACGCGCTCGAGCACGTCGCGCACGCCGTCGAGACCATCGCGGTCAAGGAGTCCTGAGCCGGTGGATTCCACTGCCCTTGTGGTGGTCATCGTCGTCGTCGCGCTCGGTTTCGACTTCACCAACGGGTTCCACGACTCGGCCAACGCGATCGCCACGTCGATCTCGACGCGCGCGCTGACGCCCCGGGTCGCGCTGACGATGGCGGCGGTGATGAACGTCGTCGGTGCCCTGATCTCGACCAAGGTCGCGGCCACCGTGGGCAAGGGCATCATCGAGCAACCCACCCACGGCACCACCGGCCTGGTCGTCGTCCTGGCCGCCCTGCTCGGCGCGATCGTCTGGAACCTGGGCACCTGGTACTTCGGGCTGCCCTCGTCCTCGTCGCACGCCCTGATCGGGGGCCTGGTCGGTGCCGCCCTCGCCGCGTCGGAGACGGTGAAGTGGCAGGGCGTGCTCGACAAGGTCGTGGTGCCGATGGTGGTGTCACCGCTGATCGGGTTCGCGTTGAGCTACCTGTTCATGCTCGGGCTGCTGTGGACCTTCCGCAACGCGAATGCCGTGCGGGCCAACCGGGGCTTCCGCTGGGGCCAGATCGCCTCGGCCGCGACGATGGCGTTCGGGCACGGCACGCAGGACGCGCAGAAGACCATGGGCGTCATCGCGTTGACGCTGATCGTGTCCGGGCACCTCGGCGCCAACGACTCCATCCCGCTCTGGGTGATCCTCTCGGCCGCCGCGGCGATCTCGGCCGGCACCTACTCCGGCGGCTGGCGGATCATGCGCACGCTCGGGCGGCGGATCTTCTCGCTGACCCCGCCCAGTGGCTTCGCCGCGCAGACGGTCGCCAGCGCCGTCCTGCTCGGCACGGCCCACTACGGGCTGCCCATCTCGACCACGCACGTGATCACGTCGTCGGTGATGGGTGTCGGGGCCACCCGGCGGTTCTCGGCCGTGCGCTGGGGCGTGGCCGGCAACATCGTCTTCGCCTGGGTGCTGACGATCCCGGCCGCGGCCGCAGTCGCGGCGCTGATGTGGACCGTGCTGCACCCGTTCATCAAGTGAACGTGACCGGATCCCCGGGACGCAGTTGGGCCGCGGCGTCCAGGTCGTCGTCGCGGACCACGGCGATCACCGGATAGCCGCCGGTGACCGGGCCGTCGGGCCCGAACAGGATCGGGCGCCCGTCCGGCGGCACCTGCAGGGCGCCGGGCAGCGTGGGCTCGCTCGGCAGTTCGCCCGGGCGGGCGCGCTGCAGCCGGGGACCGTCCAGCCGCACGCCGATGCGGTCGGACTCCGGCCGCACGATCCAGGAGGTCTCGAACAGTTGCCGCAGCGCGGCCGGGGTGAACCAGTCGTCGCGCGGGCCCGGGACGACCCGCAGGCGGCGGCGCGGGGGGGCCGGCGCGGCCGTTGCCCCGATGACGGCGCCGGCCGGGGGCGGGCCGACCTCCAGTTCGGCGCCGCGGGCCAACGCCGGCGGGCCGAGCCCGCTCAGCGTGTCGGTGCTGGCCGAGCCCAGTTCGGGCCGGGCCGCTACCCCGCCGCGCACGGCCAGGTAGCTGCGCAGACCCACCGCCGGCGGTCCGAGCCGCAGCGTCGCACCGGCCGGCAGGGTCGTGGCCGTGCCCCAGTCCCAGCCCGGACACACCGCCCCGGTCACCGCGATCGTGACCGCGGACCGGGCGCGGAGGGCCAGGCCGCCGAGGGTGACCTCGATGGCCGGCGCGCTCGCGTCGTTGCCGACGAGGCGGTTGGCCAACCGCAGCGCCGCCCGGTCGAAGGCCCCGGACCGGGCCACGCCCAATTCGGCCCGGCCGAGCCGCCCGCCGTCCTGGACGGATGAGAACGGGCCGGGGTCGAGGATCTCGATCATGCCGCCCGGAAGCGCACCGGCGTGCCGGGCGTGAGCAGGGTGGGCGGCGTGCGGGCGGAGTCCCACAGCAGGGCGTCGGTGCGGCCGAGCAGGCGCCAACCGCCGGGCGAGGCCCGCGGGTAGGCGCCCGTGAACTCGCCGGCCACGCCGATCGATCCCGCCGGGACGCTGGTGCGCGGCTCGGCCAGCCGTGCCGTCCGTAGGGCCGGGTCGAGGCCGGTGAGATAGGCGAAGCCGGGCGCGAAGCCGCAGAACGCGACGGTGTACTCGGCCGCCGTGTGCCGCCGCACGACCTCGGCCACGCTCAGCCCGGCCCCGGCCGCGACCTCGGCCAGGTCCGGGCCGTCGTAGCGGACCGCCAGTTCCACCGGCTCGGGCGCGGCGCCGGGCTGTGATGCCGGGCCGGTCGAGGCCAGCGCCCGGCCCAGTTCGGCCGGGGTCGTGACGGCCGGGTCGAACCGGACCAGGACGGTGCGGGCGGCCGGCACGACCTCGACCACCCCGGGCAGTGGGCGGGCGGCCGCGAGCAGCGCGAGCACGGCGCCGGGCGCGTCGGTCTCGACCAGTACGGCCCGCTCGCCGTACGGCATCACCCGGGTGGGCACCGCGCTCACGTGAACGCCTCGACGGCGACGCCGTGCTCGGTGAGCGCCGCGCGGACCGCCGTCGCCAGCGCGGCCGCGCCCGCGGTGTCGCCGTGCAGGCAGATCGACGCGGCGGCCACGGTGACGAGCGACCCGTCGAGGGCGCGGACCCGGCCGTCGCGGGCGATCGAGACGGCCTGGGCCACGACCGCGGCCACCTCGGTGCGCACCGCTCCAGGCTGGTCGCGGGCCACGAGCCGGCCGTCGGCGCGGTAGGCCCGGTCGGCGAACGCCTCGCTCACGAACGGCACGCCCTCGGCCCCGGCCGCGTCGGCCAGGGCCGAGCCGGGCAGCCCGAGCAGCGGCAGGGCCGGATCGAAGGCCCGGACGGCCGCGGCCACGGCGCCGGCCTGGGCCGGGTCGTCGGCGGCCGTGTTGTAGAGCGCGCCGTGCGGCTTGACGTAGCGCACCCGCGCCCCGGCGGCCCGGGCGAACGCGTCGAGCGCACCCAGTTGGTAGAGGACGTCGCCGAACAGGTCGCCGGGGGAGATGTCGATGCGCCGGCGCCCGAAGCCGGCCAGATCGCGGTAGCCGACCTGGGCCCCGATCGCGACGCCACGGGCCGCGGCCCGGGCGCACACCCGTTGCATCGTGACCGGGTCTCCGGCGTGGAACCCGCAGGCCACGTTCGCGCTCGTGACGATGTCGAGCAGGCCATCGTCGTCACCGAGGCGCCAGATGCCGAAGCCCTCGCCGAGGTCGGCGTTCAGGTCGATGCGCACGGTGGGCACGCTATCGGCATTCCGGGGGCTGGCACCGCACCCGCAGTGGGTTACGGTAGGCAAGGCTTACCTAACCACCCCCACCTGACTGGATCGGCGGATGCTCCCCACTTTCGTGATCGGCCTGCGGGAAGGGCTCGAGGCCGCGCTGATCGTCGGCATCGTCGCCGCGTTCCTGCGCAAGCAGGGCCGGCGGGATCTGCTGCGGTGGGTGTTCGCCGGCGTGGGCGCCGCGGTCGCGCTGTGCGTGGCGGTCGGTGTCGCCCTCGAACTGCTGTCCAAGAACCTCCCGCAGCGCCAGCAGGAAGGCCTGGAGACGGTCATCGGCGTGCTGGCCGTCGGCATGGTCACCTACATGGTGGTCTGGATGCGGCGGCACTCCCGCGAGCTCAAGGGCCAGCTCGAAGGCCTGGCCGCGGACGCGCTCGCCAGCGGCGCGACCTCATCTCGGGCCGGCCGGGCGATGGTGGCGATGGCCTTCCTGGCCGTGTTGCGCGAAGGCTTCGAGACCGTGGTCTTCCTGCTCGCGGCGTTCAACGAGTCGGGCAGCGGCGCCGCGGCCGGTTTCGGCGCCGCGCTGGGTATCGCCGTGGCCGTCGGCCTGGGTTACGGGATCTACCGCGGCGGAGTGCGCATCAACCTGTCGAAGTTCTTCCGGGCCACCGGCCTGGTGCTGGTCTGCGTCGCGGCCGGGCTCGTCGTCAACGCACTGCACACCGCGCACGAAGCCGGCTGGCTGCTGGTCGGGCAGGGCTCGACCGTCGACCTGACCTGGCTGGTGCGGCCCGGGTCGGTGCAGGCCTCGCTGCTCACCGGCATGCTCGGCATCCAGAGCCACCCGGTGGTCATCGAGGTCATCGGCTGGCTGGTCTACCTCATCCCGGTCGGCTGCTACGTCGCCTGGCCGCCGGGCCGGCCCGTGCCGCGGGCCGCGATCACCCGCGCGCTGTTGGGCGTTGCCGCGGCCGGGGCGGCCGTCGCCATCGGCTTCGCGCTCGCCGCGCCCGGGCGCCCGGCCGAGCGGCCGGTCACCGCCGCCGGCGCGGTCACGGCCCAGCTGCTCTCCCGCGGCGACGCCTCCGCCGTCATTCGCACCCAGCAGCAGAGCCCGGCCGCGAGGACCGTCGGCGCGCGGCGTGACATCGTCGTCCGGCGCGTCGAAACGCGATCGCATGCCGGCCTCGCCGCCGACGTCTACACGGCCACGGTGGCCGGTCGCGCCGCCGCGTACCTGCCCTCGACGCTGACCACGGCCCGGGTGGCCGCGCTCAACGGCGGGCACCTGCCGATCGGGGTGCGGCCGAGCGCGGACGGGATGGCCGTGCGCTACCACGACGTCGACACGCTCACGGTCTGGGTGGAGCCCCGCACCGGCCGGATCGTCGACCTGCGCTGGCAGGAGCGGGTGACCGCGGCGATCGCCGATCCGGTCGTGGGCACGGTGCCGATCGCCGATGCGGTCGAGCACGCCACCGCGGCGCTGCCCGCGCCCGCCGTCAGCGCCGCGGCCGCCTCGGCCCGGTCGGCGGCGTCGCGCCTCGAGCGGCACAACGGGTTCGCCGCGGCCGCGCGGGCGTTCGGCGTGGTGGCAGTGGTCGCCCTCGCCGGTGGGGGCGGACTGGCCGCGCTGGGCCGGCGTAGGTCGCGGGCGGCCGTGCGCAGGCGACCCGGGCTGGATCGGGAACTGGCCAGTAGTTAGGGTAGCCTCACCTAACTACTCACGGCCCTGGGAGATCGGTGATGACTCGTCCGCAGTTCCCCGCGCGTGTGTCGGCGGCAACGGCTCTTGTGCTCCTCGCGAGCGGCGCCCTCGCCGGCTGCGGCTCGTCCACGCACTCGACGTCGCAGCCCAAGGCCGCCGGCAACCCGCACACCGCGGCCGTCACCATCACCGCGGCCGGCGGCTGCGCGGCCGACCGCAGTCGGTTCGCGGCCGGCGGGCTCACCGTGAACGTCACCAACAAGGACGCCACCGCGGTCAGCGAGGTGGAGCTGCTCAGCGGCGAGCGGATTCTCGGCGAGAAGGAGAACCTGCCGCCCGGCTTCAAGGGCACCTTCGCCGTCAACGTCAGTGCGGGCACCTACACCCTGTACTGCCCGGGCGCGGCCACGGAGAAGACGACGATCACGGTCACCGGCGCGGGGTCCACGAGCAGCAACGGCACGGTCGCGGCCCTGCTCAAGACGGCCACCGACGGCTACGCCACCTACGTCACGACCCAGACCGCCGCCCTGCTGCAGTCGGTGACCGCGCTGAACACCGCGCTGCACGGCACGGATCTGGCCGCGGCCCAGGCCGCCTACAAGAAGGCCCGGCCGTTCTACGAGAAGATCGAGCCCGTGGCCGAGTCGTTCACCGTCGGGGCCGACAGCCTCGACGCCGACATCGACGCCCGCGAGGGTGACGTCCCGGCCGCGCAGTGGAAGGGATTCCACCGCATCGAGAAGGCGTTGTTCCAGGCCCACAAGCTGGCCGGCCTGACCGGCTTCGGTGCCGGCCTGGTCGCCAACGTCACGAAGCTGCAGCAGCTGACCGGCAAGCTGACCTACCAGCCGACCGAACTGGCCAACGGCGCGCAGGAGCTGCTCGACGAGGTGGCCGGCAGCAAGATCACCGGCGAGGAGGAGCGCTACTCGCACATCGACGTGCTCGACATCGCCAACAACGACGAGGGCGCCGAGCAGGCCTTCGCCCAGTTGCAGCCGGCCCTGAAGAAGATCGACCCGGCGCTGGTGAGCGCCATCTCGGCCCGCTTCGCCGCTCTCGACAAGCTGGTGAACGGCTACCGCAGCAGCACCGACCCGTCCGGGTACGTCCTGTACACGACGCTGAGCGCGGCCGACAAGCGCAACCTGGCCGCGGCGGTGAAGGCGGTGCAGGAACCACTGTCCAAGGTGGCCAGCAAGGTGGCGAACGCATAGGTGAGCGACACGGGCGACAAGACCGCGCAGCGCGCGACGAGCCGCCGCCGGTTCCTCGGCGGCGCGCTCGGCACCGCTGGGCTCGCCGCGGCCGGCGGGGTCGGCTTCGGTGCGGCCCGGGCCGGCGAGGCCTCGCCGTCGACCGGCCCGACCCAGGTGCCGTTCTACGGCCGGCACCAGGCCGGCATCGCCACCGCGGCCCAGGACCGCCTCGCGTTCGCGGCCTTCGACCTCACGTCCACCGATGTGCAGGCGGTACAGACCATGCTCGGTACCTGGGCCGCGGCCGCGGCCCAGCTGACCAAGGGCCTGCCCATCGGTGCGGTGGAGACCTCGCCGCACGCCCCGCCCATCGACACCGGCGAGGCCACCGGCCTGGGCCCGGCCCGGCTCACGGTCACCGTCGGCTTCGGCCCGTCGTTCTTCGATCACCGACTCGGGCTGGCGGACCGACGCCCCAGCGCCTTGGCGCCGCTGCCGCAGTTGCCGGGTGACACCCTGGATCCCGACCGCAGCGGCGGTGACCTGTGCGTGCAGGCCTGCGCCGACGACCCCACGGTCGCGTTCCACGTCATCCGCAACTTCGCCCGGCTGGCCCGCGGCACGGCGGTCATGCGCTGGTCGCAGCTGGGGTTCGGGCGCACGTCCTCGACCTCGACCGGGCAGCAGACCGAGCGCAACCTGCTGGGCTTCAAGGACGGCACCAACAACATCAAGGCCGAGGCGGGCACCGACCTCGACGAGTTCGTCTGGGTCGGAGCCGAGACCGACCAGCCGTGGATGCGCGGCGGCACCTACCTGGTGGCCCGCCGGATCCGGATGCTCATCGAGTCCTGGGACACCGACTACCTGGCCGACCAGCAGAACGTCATCGGCCGGTTCAAGACCAGCGGCGCGCCGCTCACCGGCAAGCACGAGTTCGACGACGTCGAGCTCGGCGCCGAACGGCCTGACGGCTCGGCGGTCATCCCGCTGAACGCGCACATCCGGCTGGCCGCGCCCGCGTCGAACAGCGGCCAGAAGATCCTGCGCCGCGGTTACTCCTACACCGACGGCATCGACGCCGACACCGGGCTGCTCGACGCCGGGCTGTTCTTCATCGCCTTCCAGCGCGACGCCGAGCGGCAGTTCGTGGCCATCCAGCGCCGCCTCGGCCAGCACGACGCCCTCAACGAGTACATCCGGCACACCGGCAGCGCGCTGTTCGCGGTGCCGCCGGGACTGTCCGGACCGGGCGACTGGTGGGGCAAGGCGCTGTTCGCCTGAGCGGCGCGCACGGCACACTGCTGGGATGACCAGCGGACCCCTCTACGCGTACGCCAGCGAGATCTACCTGCAGGGCATGGGCGGCGTCACGCCGGCCTTCACCACCGACACGTCCGCGCTGGAGGACGCGGCCCGGGCCCTGATGCAGCCGGCGCCGTTCTGGTACGTCGCCGGCTCGGCCGGGTCAGGGGCCACGGCCCGGGCCAACCGCGAGGCCCTGGACCGCTGGCGCATCGTGCCGCGGATGCTCACCGGCGCGAACGGGCGCGACCTGTCCACGACCGTGCTCGGCACCGAGATGGCGGCCCCGGTGCTCACCGCGCCGGTGGGCGTGCAGTCCATCGTCCATCCCGACGCCGAACTCGCGACGGCGCGGGCCACGGCCGAGCTCGGCCTGCCCATGGTGCTGTCGACGGTGTCGTCGTTCCCGCTCGAGGAGGTGGCCGAGGCCAACGGCGACGGCGCGCGCTGGTTCCAGCTGTACTGGCCCAACGACGAGCAGGTCTGCCTGAGCCTGCTCGGCCGGGCCAGGGCGGCCGGCTTCACCACCCTCGTCGTCACCCTCGACACCTGGCTGCTCGGCTGGCGCCCGCACGATCTCGACCACGCCTACCTGCCGTTCCTCACCGGCGAGGGCCTGGCCAACTACTTCGGCGACCCGGCCTTCCTGGCCGGGCTGGCCAAGGCGCCGGCCGAGGATCTGCCCGCCGCCCTGATGCGGTGGCTGCCGATGTTCACCGGGACCGATCACACCTGGGACAACGTCGCCTTCCTGCGCGAGAACTGGGACGGCCCGGTCGTGCTCAAGGGCATCCAGCACGTGGCCGACGCGCAACGGGCCGTCGACGCCGGCGTGCAGGGGATCGTGGTGTCCAACCACGGCGGTCGCCAGGTCGACGGGGCGATCGGCTCGCTCGACGCGCTGCCGGGCATCGTCGACGCCGTGGGGGAGCGGATCGAGGTGCTGTTCGACTCGGGCATCCGCACCGGCGCCGACATCGTCAAGGCGCTGGCGCTCGGGGCGCGGGCCGTGTTCGTCGGCCGGCCCTGGGTGTACGGCCTGGCCCAAGGCGGGCAGGACGGCGTCCGGCACGTGCTGCGCAGCCTGCTGGCCGACTTCGAGCTGACCCTGGCCCTGTCCGGGCGGCGGAACCCGGGCGAGCTGGACCGCGAGTGCCTGCAAGCGGTGTGACCACGTCCGGTCGGGCCGTCCCGGGCTGGGCCCTGGCCTCGGCCGTGGTGGCGCCGGTCGCGCTGATCGGCGGCTGGACCCTGGCCGCGGCCCGCCAGCCCGGTCACTACCGGCCGGTGCGCCAGACGATCAGCGCGCTCGCGGCCCACGGCGCGACCGACCGCTGGATCATGACGACGGGCCTGGCCCTGCTCGGCGCCGCCCATGTCGTGACCGCCCTGGGCCTGCGCCCGGCCCGCACCCGCGGCCGGTGGCTGCTGGCCGCGGGGGGAGTGGCGACGCTGGTCGTGGCCGCGGCCCCGCAGCCGGTGCACGGCTCGGCCGCCGTGCATCTCGTCGCGGCCACGATCGGGTTCGTCGCGCTGACGTTGTGGCCGGTCGCCGCGGCCCGGGACGACGGGCCGCCGGTCCTGCGCCGGCGCATCGGTGCCGGCGCCACCGCCGTGCTGCTGGTGCTGCTGGCCTGGTTGGCCGTCGAGACGGCCGCCCACGACCTGCTCGGCCTGAGCGAGCGCGCGCTGGCCGGGGCCCAGGCGCTGTGGCCGCTGGCCGTGGTGCTCCTGCTCCGCAGCCGGCGCGCGGCGGCTGCGAGGATGGCGGCGTGAGCTCCCCACGGCGGGTCGTCGTCCTCGGTTCGACCGGCTCGATCGGCACGCAGGCCATCGACGTCGTCCAGCACGCGGCCGACCGCTTCGTGGTCACGGCGATCTGTGCGGGCGGGAGTGACGTCGCCCTGCTGGCCAAACAGGCCGCCGACCTGCGGGTCGACGCGGTGGGCGTGAGCCGCGAGGACGCCCGCGACGAACTGACCGCGCGGCTGCAGGACGGCTGGCCGGCCGACGCGCCGTTGCCCGAGGTCATCGCCGGGCCGTCGGCGACGGTCGAGATCGCGGCCCGGGAGACCGACGTCGCCCTCAACGCGGTGGCCGGGGCCCAGGGCCTGCGGGCCACGCTGGCCGGGCTCGAGGCCGGCTCGATCGTCGCGCTGGCCAACAAGGAGTCGCTCATCGCCGGCGGCCCGCTCGTGACCAGCCGGGCCCGGCCCGGGCAACTCGTGCCGGTCGACTCCGAACACTCGGCCCTGGCCCAGTGCCTGCGCGGCGGCTCGGCCGACGAGGTGGGCCGGCTCATCCTGACCGCGAGCGGCGGACCGTTCCGGGGCCGGTCCCGCGCGGACCTGCAGGACGTGACCCCGGCGCAGGCGCTGGCCCACCCGACCTGGGACATGGGCAAGCTCATCACGACCAACTCGGCCACCCTCGTGAACAAGGGCCTGGAGCTCATCGAGGCCCACCTGCTCTTCGACATCCCGTACGAGCGCATCGACGTGGTCGTCCACCCGCAGTCGGTCGTGCACTCGATGGTCGAGTTCACCGACGGCGTCACCCTGGCCCAGGCCTCGCCGCCGGACATGCGGCTGCCGATCGCGCTGGCGCTGGACTGGCCGCACCGGGTGCCCGGCGCGGCCGCATCGGTCGACTGGTCGAAGGCGCAGGACTGGACGTTCGAGCCGCTGGACGCCGAGGCCTTCCCGGCCGTCGACCTGGCCCGGCGCGCCGGGCAGGCCGGGGGCTGCACGCCGGCGGTGTTCAACGCGGCCAACGAGGAGCTGGTCGCGGCCTTCCACGACGGAACCGTCGGTTTCCTGCGGATTGTCGACGTTGTTGCCGATGTAGTGGATGAGTGGCTGAGGCACCAGCATGCGGCGGCCGGGAACCCGGGTACCGTCGAGGACGTCGAAGCGGCCGAGGACTGGGCCCGGGCGCGGGCCCGGGCACTCGTGCAGCGCTGACCGGCACGACCGAGGCTCGGAGGGAGATCAGGTGCTTTACGCGCTCGGCGTGCTCATCTTCGCCTTCGGCCTGCTGCTCTCGATCGGCCTGCACGAGATCGGGCACATGGTGCCGGCCAAGAAGTTCGGCGTGAAGGTCACCCAGTACATGGTCGGGTTCGGCCCGACGCTCTGGTCGCGCAAGCGCGGCGACACCGAGTACGGCCTCAAGGCCATCCCGCTCGGCGGCTACATCCGGATGATCGGCATGGTGCCGCCGCGGGCCGACGGCACGGTGTCGCGCTGGCCCCGCCGGCTGGCCACCTCGATCGAGGACTTCCGGGCCGTGAGCCGGGCCGAGGTCGACCCGGCCGACGAGCCGCGCGAGTTCTACCGGCTGACGCCGGGCAAGAAGATGATCGTCATGCTCGGCGGGCCGACCATGAACCTCGTCATCTACCTCATCCTCACCGTCGTGCTGCTGAGCACGCTCGGCTCCCTGCACCAGGACTTCAACCACACGGTGTCGTCGGTCAGCAAGTGCGTGGTCCCGGTCAACGCGTCGCCGACCACGGCAGACACCTGCCCGGCCGATGCGGCCAAGTCGCCGGCCGCTGGCCGCGGGCCTGCGGCCCGGCGATCGTCATCGAGTCGATCAACGGCACCAGGATCACGAGCTGGGACGGCGCGACCAAGATCATCGAGACCTCGCCCAACAAGCGGCTGGCCGTCGTGGTCTCACGCCACGGCGCCGACGTCCCGCTGGCGATCACGCCGGTGAAGAACGTCAAGTACGTCGGCGACAGCACGACCAAGACCAAGGTCGCCGGCTTCATCGGCGTCGCCCCGGTCGAGCACGACTACTACACGCCGATGCCGGTGGCCCAGATCCCGGGCCAGATCGGCCAGCCAGGTGGCGCTCGGGTTGCACGCCATCGGCAGCTACCCGAGCAAGGTCCACAGCCTCTGGCAGACCGTGTTCGAGGGCAAACCGCGCGACGCCCAGGGCGCGGTCGGCGTCGTCGGCATCGGCCGCATCGGCGGCGAGATCACCCGCAGCCATCGGTTCGACGTGCAGGACAAGGTCGTCACGCTGATCGGGCTGCTGGCCAGCGTCAACCTGCTGCTGTTCTTCTTCAACCTGCTGCCGCTGCTGCCGCTCGACGGCGGCCACGTGGCCGGGGCCCTGGTCGAGGCGGCCAAGCGCGGCCGGGCCCGGCTGCAGGCCCGTTCGACCGCTCGCACCGGTGGCCCGGCCGACCCCGACGCCCCGCCACGGCCGCAGATCTTCGTCGACACCGCGCAGATGCTGCCGGTGATGTACGCGGTAGCGTCGGTGCTCATCGTGCTGACCCTGCTCACCTTCTATGCCGACATCGTCAAGCCAATTCACATCGGCGGATAATGGAACTGTGACTGTCTCCCTCGGTATGCCTGCGCCGCCCCCCGTCGTTCTCGCGCCGCGCCGGCCCTCTCGCCAGATCAAGGTCGGCTCGGTGCTCGTCGGCGGTGACGCGCCGGTCTCGGTGCAGTCGATGACCACCACCCTCACCTCCGACGTCAACGCGACGCTGCAGCAGATCGCCGAACTCACGGCCACCGGCTGCGACATCGTGCGGGTGGCGGTGCCGTCGCAGGACGACGCCGACGCCCTGCCCGACGATCGCCAAGAAGTCGCAGATCCCGGTGATCGCCGACATCCACTTCCAGCCCCGCTACGTCTTCGCCGCCATCGACGCCGGGTGCGCGGCCGTGCGGGTCAACCCGGGCAACATCAAGGCCTTCGACGACCGTGTCGGCGAGATCGCCCGCGCCGCCGCCGATGCCGGGGTATCGCTGCGCATCGGCGTCAACGCCGGCTCCCTCGACAAGCGGCTGCTGGCCAAGTACGGCAAGGCCACGCCCGAGGCGCTGGTCGAGTCGGCCCTCAACGAGGCCGCCGCTGTTCGAGGAGCACGGCTTCCGCGACTTCAAGATCTCGGTCAAGCACAACGACCCGGTCGTCATGGTCCGGGCCTACGAACTGCTGGCCGCAGGCCTGCGACTACCCGCTGCACCTGGGCGTCACCGAGGCCGGGCCCGCGTTCCAGGGCACGATCAAGTCCGCCGTCGCGTTCGGGGCCCTGCTGTCGCAGGGCATCGGCGACACGATCCGGGTCTCGCTGTCGGCCCCGCCGGTCGAGGAGGTCAAGGTCGCGCTGTCGATCCTGGAGTCGCTCAACCTGCGCCAGCGCCGGCTCGAGATCGTGTCCTGCCCGTCCTGCGGGCGGGCCCAGGTCGACGTCTACACGCTGGCCGACAAGGTCACCGCCGGACTGGAGGGCATGACCGTCCCGCTGCGGGTCGCGGTCATGGGCTGCGTCGTCAACGGTCCGGGCGAGGCCCGCGAGGCCGATCTCGGCGTCGCGTCCGGCAACGGCAAGGGCCAGATCTTCGTCCGCGGCGAGGTCGTCAAGACCGTCCCCGAG
The DNA here is from genome assembly GCA_963713245.1 of uncultured Actinomycetota bacterium. Classification (GTDB taxonomy): domain Bacteria; phylum Actinomycetota; class Actinomycetes; order Mycobacteriales; family Jatrophihabitantaceae; genus CAVQKZ01. Next base: position 855,659 of record CAVQKZ010000005.1, on the reverse strand, counting down.
TCGCAGATCGTCGAGACCCTCATCGAAGAAGCGCTGCGGATGGCCGAGGAGATGGGCGAGGCCGGCGTCGTGTCCGGCGCGCCCGTCGTGTCGGTGACCTGAGCCGTCGGGCCGGCCGTACCAACCGGTAACGTTCCGCGACGTGACGGCACTGCACCCCGGCCTGCGGCAGCGGGAGCGCGTGGAAGTGCTCGACGACTCGGCCCTGCGCGAGGTCGAATACCTGGCCGACCAGGACCCGTACGTGAACGCGGTCGTCTCCGCTCGGCTGCGCGCGGCGGCCACGCTGCGCCCGGATCAACTGGGCGGGCTGATGGCCGGCGTGCGGCAGAGTGGTGAGCTGGTCGCGGCGTGCTACATCGGGGGCAACCTGGTCCCGATCGGTGGCGATCCGGGCACCTGGGCCGCGCTGGCCCGCTTCGTGGCCCAGCGCCCGCGGGGCTGCACCACCATCGTGGGCCGCGCCGACGCCGTCGGGGCCATGTGGCCGGCGCTGGCTCGCTCGTGGGCGCCGGCGCGCACCGTGCGGCCCGACCAGCCCCTGCTCATGCTCGACCGCCCGGCCGCGGTGCCGGCCGACGAGAGCGTGCAGCCGGCCCGGCCGGCCGACATCGAGCGGTACCTGCCGGCCGCGGCGGCCATGTTCGCCGAGGAGCTCGGCGTCTCTCCGCACGTCGCCCCGGGCACGGGAGCGTTCCGGTCCCGCGTGGCCGACCTACTCAGCGCCGGCCGGGCCTTCGCCAGTGTCGACTTCCGCGGCCAGGTCACGTTCAAGGCCGAGATCGGCGCGGTCTCGCCGCACACCTGCCAGGTGCAGGGAGTCTGGGTGCGTCCGGACCTGCGCCGCCGCGGCCTGGGCAGCGCCGGACTGGCCGCGGTCATCGGCTACGGGCTGGAACTGGCCCCGACCGTGAGCCTCTACGTCAACGACTACAACACCGCCGCCCGCCGCACCTACGCCCGCCTCGGCATGCGCCAGGTCGCCACGCTGTCGACGGTGCTGCTGTGATCGAGGCGGTGATCTTTGACTGGGGCGGCACGTTGACGCCCTGGCACGCGGTGCAGCCGCGGGAGGCCTGGCTGCACGCGACCCGGGACGAGCAGATCGCGGCCCGGCTGCACGAGGCCGAAGAGGCGGCCTGGGTGCGCAGCCTCGAGGAACACCGCAGCGCCACGCTGGCCGACGTGTTCGCGGCCGCGGGGGTCGAGCACACCGACGAGATGCTGGCCGCCTTCCACGAGTGGTGGGAGCCGCACACGCTCATCGATCCGGACGTGCCCGGGGTGTTCGCCGGCCTGCGCGAGCGCGGCATCCGGATCGGCGTCCTGTCCAACACGATCTGGCCGCGATCGGAGCACGAGCGGATCTTCGCGCGCGACGAGGTGCTGACCCTGATCGACGGCGCCGTCTACACCTCCGACATCCCCTGGACCAAGCCGCACCCGGAGGCGTTCCGCGCCGCCCTGGACGCGGTCGGGGTCACCGAGCCCGGGCACGCCGTGTTCGTCGGCGACCGGCCCTTCGACGACATCCACGGGGCCAAGGCGGTGGGGATGCGGGCCATCCTCGTCCCGCACAGCACGATCCCGGCCCACCAGCACCGGCCAGTCACCGGCGAACCGGACGCGGTCGTGCAGCGTCTGGCCGACGTCCTGCCGATCATCGACAACTGGCGTTAGCCCGTTCAACGCGCTGTGCGCGCTGTCGGCTCGAGACGGCATGCTTGAGCCCATGCTGGTCGCCCTGCTTCGTCGCTTCCTCGTCCCGTACCGGCGTTGGCTGCTGGCCGTCGTCGCATTCCAGCTCGTCGGCACCGTGGCCTCGCTGTACCTGCCCACCCTCAACGCCGACATCATCGACAACGGCATCGCCCAGGGCGACACCGGCTACATCCTGCACACGGGCGCCTGGATGCTCGCGGTCAGCCTGTTACAGATCACCTGCTCGATCACGGCGGTGTACTTCGGCGCCCGCACGGCCATGAGCTTCGGCCGCGACCTGCGGGCGGCGATCTTCCGCCGGGTCGGCGAGTTCTCGGCCCGCGAAGTGGCGCACTTCGGCGCGCCCTCGCTGATCACCCGCAACACCAACGACGTGCAGCAGGTGCAGATGCTGGTCGTGATGACCTGCACGATGATGATCGCGGCCCCGATCATGTGCGTCGGCGGCATCATCCTGGCCGTGCGCCAGGACGTCGGGCTGTCCTGGCTGCTGCTGGTCAGCGTCCCCGTGCTGGCCATCGCGATCGGGCTGATCATCCGCCGGATGGTGCCGCAGTTCCGGCTGATGCAGACCCGCATCGACGCCGTCAACGGGGTGCTGCGCGAGCAGATCTCCGGCATCCGGGTCGTGCGGGCCTTCGTCCGCGAGCCGGTCGAGGTCAAGCGCTTCGGGGCTGCGAACGCCGAGCTGACCACGACCGCGCTGCGGGCCGGGCGGCTGATGGCGCTGATCTTCCCGATCGTGATGCTCGTGCTCAACGTGTCCAGCGTCGCCGTGCTGTGGTTCGGGGCCTCGCGCGTGCAGTCCGGCGCGATGCAGATCGGCTCGCTGACCGCGTTCCTGGCCTACCTGATGCAGATCCTGATGTCGGTGATGATGGCCACGTTCATGCTGATGATGGTGCCGCGCGCGGCCGTGTGCGCCGAGCGCATCGACGAGGTGCTCGGCACCGAGACGTCGGTGACGCCGCCGCTCGACCCGGTCACCATCGTGCCCGCGCGCGGCGTGGTCGAGTTCCGCGCGGCCCAGTTCCAGTACCCGGGTGCGGCCGCGCCGGTGCTGAACGACATCACCTTCCGGGCCGAACGCGGGTGCACGACCGCGATCGTCGGCAGCACCGGGGCGGGCAAGACGACGCTGGTGTCCTTGATCCCGCGGCTGGTCGACGTCACCGGCGGGGCCGTGCTCGTCGACGGCGTCGACGTCCGCGAACTCGATCCCGACCTGCTCGGCCGCCTGATCGGGCTGGTCCCGCAGACGCCGTACCTGTTCTCCGGCACCGTCGCCAGCAACCTGCGTTACGGCAATCCGGACGCGAGTGACGCGCAACTGTGGCAGGCGCTGGAGGTGGCCCAGGCCCGCGACTTCGTGGCCGGCATGCCCGAGGGGCTGGACGCCCGGATCGCGCAGGGCGGCACGAACGTCTCCGGCGGCCAGCGCCAGCGCCTGGCCATCGCCCGCGCCCTGGTGCGCAAGCCGGAGATCTTCCTGTTCGACGACTCGTTCTCGGCCCTTGACCTCGGCACCGACGCCCGGCTGCGGGCGGCCCTGCGCCCGGCGACCCGGGACGCGGCCGTGATCATCGTGGCCCAGCGCATCTCCACGATCGCCGACGCCGACCAGATCGTCGTCCTGGACGCCGGCGCGGTCGTGGGCATCGGGACACACGACGAGCTACTGGCGACCAGCCCGACCTACGTCGAGATCGTGCAATCCCAGCTCTCGGCCGAGGACGCGGCATGACCCGGCCGCCGAACGGGGTGACGCCGAAGCGGCTGCCCGAGGCCGGTGCCGCTGCCCGGCGCGGGGGCGGGCCGCCGTGGATGACCGCGGGCATGCCGGCCGAGAAGTCGATGACGTTCGGCCCGTCGGCCAAACGGCTGCTGGCCCGGTTGCGGCCGCAACGGGCCATGGTGCTGGCCGTGATCGGGCTCGCGGTCACCAGCGTGACCCTGTCGGTGCTGGGGCCGAAGATCCTCGGCCACGCCACCAACATCATCTTCGCCGGCTTCATCGGCAAGCGGCTGCCGTCCGACGTCACTCTCGACCAGGCCGTGCAGGCGGCCCGGGCCCGGGGCGACAACAACTTCGCCGACCTGATCACCAGCATGCACGTGGTCCCCGGTGCCGGCATCGACTTCACCGCGCTGGGGCACGTGCTGCTGCTGGCCCTGGCCCTGTACGTCGGCGCGAGCCTGCTGTCGTGGCTGCAGTCCTACCTGCTCAACGGCGTCGTGCAGAAGACCGTGCTGCAGTTGCGGGCCGACGTCGAGGACAAGCTCAACCGGCTGCCGCTGCCCTACTTCGACCAGCAGCCGCGCGGGGAGCTGCTGAGCCGGGTCACCAACGACATCGACAACATCTCGACCAGCCTCCAGCAGACCCTGAGCCAGTTGCTGACCTCGCTGCTCACCGTCGTCGGCGTCGTCACCCTGATGTTCGTCATCTCCCCGGTGCTCGCGCTCATCGCCCTGGTGACGATCCCGGTGTCGATGGTGGTGACCAAGACGATCGCCAAACGCTCGCAGAAGCAGTTCATCGCCCAGTGGAAGCACACCGGCGGGCTCAACGGCCAGATCGAGGAGGCGTTCAGCGGGCACGCCCTGGTGAAGGTCTTCGGGCGGCAGAAGGAGATCGAGGCCAGCTTCGAGGAGCAGAACGAGGCGCTGTTCAAAGCCAGCTTCGGCGCCCAGTTCGTCTCCGGCATCATCATGCCGGCGATGATGTTCATCGGGAACCTCAACTACGTCGTCATCGCCGTGCTCGGCGGTCTGCGGGTGGCGTCGGGGTCGATGAGCCTGGGCGACGTGCAGGCCTTCATCCAGTACTCGCGCCAGTTCACCCAGCCGCTGACCCAGCTCGCGTCGATGGCCAACCTGATGCAGTCCGGCGTCGCGTCGGCCGAACGGGTCTTCGACCTGCTCGACGCGCCGGAGCAGAGCCCCGACCCGGCCCGACCGGCGCCGGTGGGCGATCGCAACGGCCGGGTCGAGTTCGAGCACGTGTCGTTCCGGTACCAGCCCGACGAGCCGCTCATCGACGACCTGTCGCTGGTGGCCGAGCCCGGCCACACGATCGCCATCGTCGGGCCGACCGGCGCCGGCAAGACCACGCTCGTGAACCTGATCATGCGCTTCTACGAGCTCGACTCCGGCCGGATCACCCTCGACGGCGTCGACATCACGACGATGCGCCGCGACCAGTTGCGGGCCGAGACCGGGATGGTGCTGCAGGACGCCTGGCTGTTCGGCGGCACGATCCGTGACAACCTGGCCTACGGCCGGCCCGAGGCGACCGAGGAGCAGATTCTCGCGGCGGCCAAGGCCACCTACGTCGACCGGTTCGTGCAGTCCCTGCCGGACGGTTACGACACCGTCATCGACGAGGAGAGCAGCAACCTCAGCAGCGGCCAGAAGCAGCTCATCACGATCGCCCGGGCCTTCCTGGCCGACCCGTCGCTGCTCATCCTCGACGAGGCGACCAGCTCGGTCGACACCCGTACCGAGGTGCTCGTGCAGCACGCCATGGCCGCGCTGCGCTCCAACCGGACCAGCTTCGTGATCGCCCACCGGCTGTCCACGATCCGCGACGCCGACCTGATCCTGGTCATGGAGCACGGCCGCATCGTCGAGCAGGGCAACCACGCCGAACTGCTGGCCCAGATGGGTGCGTACTACGACCTGTACACGGCCCAGTTCACCAGCGCCGTGGCCGACGAGCAGGGGCTGCCGGTCGGATAACCGGTTGGCGGCGACGCTCCCGGGCAGGACACTCGGCGGTGTGGACTTCTCCATCAGGCCGGCGACGAGCGACGATTTCCCCGAGATCGCGGGGGTGGACGGCGTCAGCTTCGGCGAGCACTATTCCGAACAGGACATCGCCGACATCCGCACGATCGTCGACCCGACCCGCTTCTTCGTTGCCATCGACGGCGAGCGCATCGTCGGCGTCACCGGCGATTACCCGTTCACGATGACGGTGCCGGGCAGCACGCTGGCCGTGCCCGGGGTCACCTGGGTCTCGGTCGAGCCCACCTACCGGCGCCGCGGCGTGCTCACCGCCCTGATGCACCGCCAGCTCGAGGACTACCGCGCGGCCGGCGTGCCGGCGGCGATCCTCAACGCGAGCGAGGGCGGCATCTACGGGCGGTTCGGCTATGGCGTCGCCTCGCAGACGGCCAAGACCGAGGTCGACCGGCGCCGGGCTGTGCTGGCCCGGCCCGCCGACGCCGGCACCGTCCGGCGGGTATCGCCGGCCGAGGCCCGCCAGCTGTTCCCGGCCATCCACGAGCGGTGGCGGGCGCAGACCCCGGGCGCGCTCGACCGCACCGACGCGTGGTGGGACTTCCTGTTCCTCGACCGCGACTTCCAGCGCAACGGCATGTCGGCCCTGTTCCACCTGGCCCACGCCGACGGCTACGTCTCCTACCGGGTGAAGAACGACTGGAACGACGGCGCCGCGGGCCATCTGTGCTGGCTTTCCGACTATGTGATCGCCTCCTCGGAGGCGCACGCGGCGCTGTGGCAGGTGCTGCTCGGCCTCGACCTGTTCGGCAGCATCCAGACCTACCGGATGCCGATCGACGACCCGCTGCCGAACCTGCTCACCGACGCGCGTCAGGCCCGGGTGTCCGCGATGGTCGACGGGTTGTGGGTTCGCCCGCTCGACCCGGCGGCGATGCTGGCCGCCCGGCGCTACGACATCGAGGTCGACACCGTCCTCGAGGTGACCGACCGGATGTTCGGCGATGCCCGCTACCGGCTGCAGGCCGGCCCGGACGGCGCCGACTGCCAACGCACCGACCGCAGCCCGGACGTGACGCTCCCGGTCGCGGGCACTGGGCTCGACCTACCTCGGCGGCGTGCGCCTGCAGGCCCTGGCCCGGGCCGGGCTGGCCACGGCCGGCGATCCGGCCGCGCTGGCCCGGCTCGACCGGGCCCTGCTGAGCGATCGCCTGCCGATGTACGGCACGGCGTTCTGACCGCGGCTCAGATCCCGGGGAAGGCCACGCTCGCAGCAGCCGGATCGGCCTGCATCCGCCACTTCGTGGCCCGCACGGCGCTGGCGGTCAGCGCGGCCTGCGCGGCGCTGCGGGCGTTGGCCGTGGCCGGGCCGGGCGATTCGGCCGCGACCGCGTACAGGTAGCGCCAGGCCGTGGCCGCCGACGTCTCGAGGCGCACGGCCAGCCGCGTGGCCGCCGCGGCGTCGGGCACCGGGTACAGCGCGGGATAGTCGGCGGCCGGGGCCCGCGGGGTCGCGCCGGCCTGGGTGATGGCGGCCGCGGTCGCGGTCGCGCAAGGCCTCGTGGGCGCTCTGGCAGCTGCGGGCCAGCTCGGCGTTCGCGTCGCTGTCGAAGTGTGGGCCGAGCCAGCGCGTAGCCGAACGCGGCCTGCTGCTCGGCGCCGAGCGCGCTCTGCCAGGCGTCGGTCAGGGCGCTCACGCGAGCAATTCCTCGTGGCTGGCCTCGCACGCGGAGATGCTGGCGAGCAGGGCGGCCGGGCGGCCGCTCAGCCGGGCGGCCCGGGTGGCGGCCTGGGCCGAGGCCCGCTGTTCGGCCGTGCGCAGGCCGGCGACGTCCAGGGCCTGGGCCGGAGTGGGGCTGGGCTGCGGGCCCGCGCCGGGATAGGCGCCCACGGCGGCCTGCAGGGCCGCGTGGTGGGCGGCGTGGTCGGCCCGGATCTGCCGCAGCGCGGTGCGCACCGCCGCGTCGCCGCCCGTGGTGGCGTCGATCGAGGCGATCAGCGCCCGCTCGGCCGCCAGCGCCGCGACCAGTTCGGCCGGCGGACGGCCGGTGGGGTGGTCGTGGGCGACCGGCCGCAGCACGCCGGCCGCGACCCCGCCACCGCCGGCCAGCACCACCGCCGCCCCGCCCAGGAGCAGGCCGCGGCGCGAAACGCCGGGGGAGCGGCGGCCCGGCGCGGCATGGGCCGGGGCGTGGGCAGCGTCGGTCATGGCGAGCAATTGTCGCAGAGCCGATAGGCTCGGCTGCGCACAACTGCAGAACAGGAGCGAAGCATGCCGCCCGACACCGCTGGCGGGTCAGCCGCTCAGACGCGCGAGCGTCTGCTCGGGCTGCTCGGTCCAGTCATTGCCGCGGCCGGCTACGACCTCGAGGACGTCAGTGTCACCGCGGCCGGGCGGCGCAGCCTGGTGCGGGTGAGCGTCGATGCCGACGGCGGTATCGACCTGGATGCGGTGGCCGACGTGAGTCGCGTGGTCTCGGCGGCGATCGACGCGACCGAGGCCGATTCTGCCGGCGGTGCCGCCTTCGCCGGGCCCTACGTCCTCGAGGTCAGCTCGCCGGGCATCGACCGGCCGCTGACCGAACCCCGGCACTGGCGCCGGGCGGTGGGGCGGCTGGTGCAGGTCGAGGTCGACGGGCGTCCGGCGACCGCCCGGGTGCTGGCGACATCCGAATCCGGTGTGACCTTCGATTCCGGCGGCCCCCAGCCGACCGTGCCGTGGGCCCAGCTCGGCCGCGGCAGCGTGCAGGTCGAGTTCAACCGTCCGAGCGACGACGAAGAGGAGGGCTGAGCAGTGGTCCAGGTCGACATCACCGCACTGCGCAGCATCGAGCGGGAGAAGGAGATCTCGTTCGACACGATCATCGACGCTCTCGAGACCGCGCTGCTGACCGCCTACAAGCACACCCCGCACTCGATGCCGCACGCCCGGGTGGCGATCGACCGCGGCACCGGCGACGTCGTCGTCTGGGCCCAGGAGCTCGGGCCCGACGGCGAGTTGCTCGAGGAGTACGACGACACGCCGACCGACTTCGGCCGGGTCGCGGCGATGACCGCCCGCCAGGTGATCCTGCAGCGGCTGCGCGACGCCGAGCACGACCAGACCTTCGGCGAGTACTCCGGCCGCGAGGGCGACATCGTCACCGGCGTGATCCAGGCCGACGCCCAGGCCGCCCAGCGCGGGCTGGTGCTCGTCGACATCGGCAAGGTCGAGGCCATCCTGCCGCAGTCCGAGCAGGTGCCGGGGGAGCAGTACAGCCACGGCACCCGGCTCAAGTGCTATGTCGTGGGGGTGACTCGCGGCATGCGCGGGCCCCAGGTGACGGTCAGTCGCACCCATCCCAACCTGGTCCGCAAGCTGTTCGCCCTGGAGGTGCCCGAGATCGCCGACGGCAGTGTCGAGATCGTCGGCGTGGCCCGCGAGGCCGGGCACCGCACCAAGATCGCGGTCCGCACCGACGTGGCCGGGCTCAACGCCAAGGGGGCCTGCATCGGGCCCATGGGCCAGCGGGTGCGCAACGTCGTGGCCGAACTGCACGGCGAGAAGATCGACATCATCGACTACGCACGACGATCCGGCCACCTACGTGGGCAACGCCCTGTCCCCGGCCCACGCCCTGGAGACCCATGTGGTCGACGCGGCGGCCCAGTCGGTCCGGGTCGTGGTGCCCGACTTCCAGCTGTCGCTCGCGATCGGGCGCGAGGGGCAGAATGCCCGGCTTGCCGCCCGGTTGACCGGCTGGCGCATCGACATCCACAGCGACGCCGAAATGGCCGATTCCCCCGTACCCCCGCCGGACGAGCAGCCGGACAAGCAGCCGGACGAGCAGCCGGGCCGGTCGGGCGATCCGGCGGGCGGGGAGTAGACTGAATGGCGGTCGTCCGCACCTCGACGACAATCGAATCCGGTGCTTGCGTGCCTTCGGGCGCGATTCGCACCTGCATCGGTTGTCGACAACGCGCGGCGGCCGCCGAGTTGCTCCGCGTCGTCGTGGCGCCGGACGCGATCGGCAAGGCAGCACCCAGGCCCGCGACCGAGCGTGGAGAAATCGCGCCGAGTGGGCCTGCAGCCTTGCCCGTCGTGCCCGACCCGCGTCATCGCGCACCCGGCCGCGGCGCGTGGTTGCACCGTGATCCGGAGTGTGTCGAACTCGCAGAGCGGCGCCGGGCGTTCGCGCGGGCCCTTCGGGTGCCCGCGGGCCTCGACCCGTCGCCGGTCCGTGAGTACGTCGCCGGACTGGCTCGATAACAGCAGCACCCGACCAGCGGACATCCGCAGGAGATGACGAGCAATGGGCACTCGATGAAGCACCAGCGATGAGCACGTCCACCGTCTAATCGGGACCGAGCGGGTTGCCGCCTGGTCCTTTCGAAGGAGTCAAGTGGCAGGCAAGGCCCGCGTACACGAGCTCGCCAAGGAGCTCGGTGTAACCAGCAAGGATCTACTCACCAAGCTCGGCGAACTCGGCGAGTTCGTCAAGAGCGCGTCCTCCACCGTCGAGGCCCCCGTGGCCCGGCGGCTGCGGGAGGCTTACCCCGACGGGGGCAAGGCCGCCGCGGCCCCGGCCAAGAAGGCCCCGGCCAAGAAGGTCGCAGCTGCCGCCGCGGCGCCGGCGGCACCCGCCCCGGCCCCGGCACCGGCCCCGGTCGCACCCGAGCCGCCAGTCGTCGTCGAGGCCCCCGTGGCCGCGCCCGCGGCCGCGGCACCGGCTGCTCCGCCGGCCGCGCCGGCCCCGCCGGTCGAGCCCGGCCAGTTCGACGAAGCCGGCGAAGGGCGCGCAGCCGCGGCCGGCCCCCGGCCCGGCCCGCGCATCGCCAACAACCCGTTCGGCGTCGGCGGCAGCACCGCCGCGCCTCGCCCGGCCCCCGGCGCCATGCCGCCGCGGCCCGGCGCGCGTCCCGGCGGCACCGCCGGTCCGGGCGGCCCTCGCCCGAACCCCGGCATGATGCCGCCCCGACCCAGCCCGGGCTTCGCCCCCGGCCGGGGCGGTCCCGGTGCTCGTCCCGGCGGTCCCGGTGGCCCAGGCGGTCCCGGTGGACCGGGCGCACGCCCGGGCGGTCCCGGCGGCCCCAGCAGTCGACCCAGCGCACCCGGCGCCGGTCGTTCCGGCGCGGGCGGCGGCGGCAACTACCGCGGCGGTCCCGGCGGCGGTCCGGCGCCGGCCGGCGGCGCCCCGTTCCGCAGCGGCCCCGGCGGTCGTCCCGGTGGGCCCGGCGGTCGTGGCCGCGGTGCCGGCACGGCCGGTGCCTTCGGCCGAGGCGGCGGCGGTCGTCCCACCCGCGGGCGCAAGAGCAAGAAGCAGCGGCGTCAGGAGTTCGACAACATGTCGGCCCCGTCGCTGGGCGGCGTGCAGGTGCCCCGCGGCAACGGCCAGGTCCTGCGGCTGTCGCGCGGTGCTTCGCTGTCGGACTTCGCCGAGAAGATCGACGCCAACCCGGCCGCCCTCGTCACGGTGATGTTCCACCTGGGCGAGATGGTCACGACCACCCAGTCGGTCAACGAGGAGACCCTGCAACTGCTGGGCGCCGAGCTCAACTACCAGGTGCAGATCGTCAGCCCCGAGGACGAGGACCGCGAGCTGCTCGAATCCTTCGACCTCACCTTCGGCGAGGACGAGGGCGAGGCGGACAACCTGATCGCCCGGCCGCCCGTCGTCACGGTCATGGGTCACGTCGACCACGGCAAGACCCGGCTGCTCGACGCGATCCGCAAGACCAACGTCATGGGCGACGAGGCCGGTGGCATCACCCAGCACATCGGTGCCTACCAGGTCCAGGTCGAGCACGAGGGCGTCGAGCGGGCCATCACGTTCATCGACACCCCCGGCCACGAGGCCTTCACGGCCATGCGTGCCCGCGGCGCGTCGACCACGGACGTCGTCGTCCTGGTCGTCGCGGCCGACGACGGCGTGATGCCGCAGACGATCGAGGCGCTCAACCACGCCCAGGCGGCCGAAGTGCCGGTCGTGGTGGCGGTCAACAAGATCGACAAGGAAGGCGCCAACCCGGCCAAGGTGCGCCAGCAGCTCACCGAATACGGACTGGTGGCCGAGGAGTACGGCGGCGACACCATGTTCGTCGACGTGTCGGCGCGCGCGGGCATCAACATCGACGGGCTGCTCGAGGGCATCCTGCTCACCGTCGACGCCGCGCTCGACCTGCGGGCCAACCCCGACCAGGACGCGCAGGGCATCGTCATCGAGGCCCGGCTCGACCGCGGCCGCGGCCCGGTGGCCTCGCTGCTGGTCCAGCGCGGCACGCTGCACGTCGGCGACTCCATCGTCGCCGGCGACGCGTTCGGCCGGGTGCGGGCGATGACCGACGAGCACGGCGAGACCGTCGAGGCGGCCGGACCGGCCCGTCCGGTGCAGGTGCTCGGGCTGACGTCCGTGCCCGGCGCCGGCGACTCGTTCCTCGTCGGTGACGGCGACCGGGTCGTGCGGCAGATCGCCGACCGGCGCTCGGCCCGCGAGCGCAACGCCCAACTGGCGGCCAACCGCCGCCGGGTCTCGCTCGACGACCTCGACAAGGCGCTCGCCGCCGGCGACATCCAGCAGCTGAACCTGATCATCAAGGGCGATGTGTCCGGTTCGGTCGAGGCGCTCGAGGACGCGCTGCTCAAGATCGACACCGAGTCGGGCATCAACGACGAGGTGTCGCTGCGGGTCATCGGCCGCGGTGTCGGTGCGATCACCGAGAACGACATCAACCTCGCGATCGCGTCCGACGCCGTCGTCATCGGGTTCAACGTGCGGCCCGAGGGCAAGGCCCGTGAGTCGGCCGAGCGCGAGGGTGTCGACATCCGCTACTACACGGTCATCTACCAGGCCATCGACGAGATCGAGGCTGCACTCAAGGGCATGCTCAAGCCCGAGTTCGAAGAGGCGCAGCTCGGTACCGCCGAGGTCCGCGAGGTGTTCCGGGTGCCGCGGATCGGCAATGTCGCGGGCTCGCTGGTGCGCTCCGGTGTCATCCGGCGCAACAGCAAGGCCCGGCTGGTGCGCGACGGCACGGTCGTGGCCGAGAACCTCACGGTCGAGTCGCTGCGGCGCTTCAAGGACGACGCCACCGAGGTCCGCGAGGGCTTCGAGTGCGGTATCGGCCTCGGCTCGTTCAACGACATCAAGATCGACGACGTGATCGAGACCTACGAGCTGCGCGAGAAGCCGCGCACCTGACGGTTCCTCCGTTGATCCCGGTGGGGTTTCGGCTGCCCGGCCGAGCCGCACCGGGATCGCCCGAAAGGTTGGCCTGGTCGTGGTAGTCGGCACGCTGGCCGTCGACGTGCTGCTCGGCGACGTGCATTCGCTCAAGGACAAGCGGGCCGTGGTCCGGCCGATCGTGGCCGAGTTGCGGCGCCGCTTCGAGGTCGCCGCGGCCGAGACCGGCGACCAGGAACTGCACCGCCGGGCCGAGTTGGCCGTCGCGGTCGTGGCCTCGAGCCACGCCCACGCGGTCGAGGTGCTCGACGCGTGTGAACGACTGGTGGCGGCCCGGCCGGAGATCGAGCTGCTGTCGGCCCGCCGGCGGGTGCTCGACGACGACGACCTGGACTGACCACTCGACGAGCAAGGGAGATCGACATGGCAGACGCGGCACGGGCCCGGCGGATGGCGGGGCGGATCAAGCAGATCGTCGCCACCGGGATCGAGACCCAGGTCAAGGACCCACGCCTCGGCATGGTCACGATCACCGACGTGCGGGTCACCGGCGATCTGCACGACGCCACGCTCTTCTACACGGTGTTCGGCTCCGAGGACGACCGGGCCGCGTCGGCCATGGCCCTGGAGTCGGCCAAGGGTGTGCTGCGCAGCGAGGTCGGCCGGCAGACGGGGGTGCGGTTCACCCCGTCGCTGACGTTCGTGCTCGACGCGGTGCCGCAGAGCGCCAAGCAGATCGAGGAGTTGCTCGCGGTGGCGGCCGAGGCCGACGCCCAGGTCGAAGCCGTGCGCCAGGGTGCGCGGCCGGCCGGCGACCCCGACCCGTACCGCAAGCCCCGCGATGCTGACGGCGCCGACGAGGATCCCGACGACGACGGGGCGTCGTGAGCCCGGCCCGGCCGACCACGCCCGGCTGTTGACGGGCCCGCGTCCATGACCGACGTCCCGCCCGCTGATCCGGCCGTGGTCGCCGTTGACGACGCGGCCACGCGGCGGCTGCTGTCACTGGCCGCGTCGGCCTTCGTCGTGCTGGCCGCCGAGCCGCTGTACCTGCTCGTCGATACCGCGGTCGTCGGGCACCTCGGGGCCGTGTCGCTCGCCGGGCTCGGCGTCGGTGCCGCCCTGATGGCCCTGCTGAGCATCGTCGGCGAGTTCGTCGAGTACGGCACCACCGGCCGCTCGGCCCGCTGGTTCGGCGCCGGACGGCCCGATGCGGCCGTGAACGAGGGTGTGCAGGCGTCGTGGCTGGCCTTCGGCATCGGCGTGGTGATGGTGGCGCTGGGCGAGGTGCTGGCCGGCCCGCTGACGACGGTGCTGGCCGGGGGCCACGGCGCGACCCAGCACGCGGCCGAGTCCTGGTTCCGCATCGCCCTGATCGGCCTGCCCGGCGTGCTGCTGGTGCTGGCCGGCAACGGCTGGATGCGCGGCGTGCAGCGCACCCGGGAGCCGGTGCGCATCGTGCTCATCGCCAACGCCGCCTCGGCCGTCGCGTCGCCGCTGCTGGTCTACCCGGCCGGGCTCGGCCTCAACGGCTCGGCCATCGCCAACGTCCTGGCCCAGGCCTTGGGCGGGGCGTTCTTCCTGCGTGCGCTGCACCGCGCGGCCGGCGGCCTGCGACCGGAGTGGTCGATCATGCGCAAGCAGATCGTGGTCGGCCGCGACCTGATCCTGCGTTCGGCCGCGTTCCAGGTCGCGTTCCTGAGCGCCGCGGCCGTGGCCGCACGGATGGGCACGGCCCAGATCGCCGCCCACCAGATCGGCCTGCAGCTGTGGACGTTCACCTCGCTCCTGCTGGACTCGTTCGCCATCGCGGCGCAGTCGCTGGTGGGCGCGGCCCTCGGCGGTGAGGACGAGGCCGCGGCCCGGCGGATGGGCTGGCAGGTGGCCCGCTGGGGCCTGTACGCGGGCGTGGGCTTCGGTGCGCTCTACGCCGCGGCCTGGGCCGTCCTGCCCCGGGCGTTCACCTCGTCGGCGGCGGTCGTGCACCAGGCCCACGTGCTCTGGCCGTGGTTCGTCGGGCATGTTGCCGATGGCCGGCGTCGTGTTCGCCCTCGACGGCGTGCTCATCGGTGCCGGCGACGTCGCGTTCCTGCGCACGATCACGATCGTCGCCGGGGTGTTCGCGTTCGCGCCGATCAACCTGGCCGCGCTGCACTGGCACTGGGGCCTGGGTGGGGTCTGGGCCGGGTTGACGGCATTCGTGGGCGTCCGCTTCGTCGGCATGGTGCTGCGTACCCGCGGCGGCAAGTGGGTCGTCCTCGGAGCCGGTGCATGAGTGCGCATCGCAGCGAGCGCCAGCGAGCGAGGAGCGGAGCGAATCCAGCGATGAGCTCCCCCGCAAGCGGGGGGACCCCCAGCACGAAGAGCCGAGTGTCGGCATGAGCGACGGGCTGGTGGTCGTCGACAAGCCGGCCGGCCTGACGTCGCACGACGTGGTCAGCCGGCTGCGGAGGCTCGCGCACACCCGGCGCGTCGGGCACGCGGGCACGCTCGACCCGATGGCCACCGGGGTCCTCGTCATCGGCATCAACAAGGCCACCCGGCTGCTGCATCACCTCGTGCTGGCCGACAAGGCCTACACGGCGACGATCCGGCTCGGGCAGGCCACGGTCACCGACGATGCCGAAGGTGCGGCGGTGTCCGGCGCCTCGGCCGCCGGCATCGGCGAGGCGGCGGTACGGGCGGCCATGGCCCCGCTGACCGGCGACGTGCTCCAGGTGCCCAGCGCCGTGTCCGCGATCAAGGTCGACGGGCAACGCGCCTATAAGCGGGTCCGCGAGGGCGAGACGGTCGAGCTGGCCGCCCGCCCGGTCAGCATCGCCCGCTTCGAGGCCGTCCACTTCGCCCGGCCCGCTCCGGACCTGCTCGACGTCGACGTCGAGGTCGACTGCTCGTCGGGCACCTACGTGCGGGCCCTGGCCCGCGATCTCGGGGCCGCTCTCGGCGTCGGCGGCCACCTGACCGCCCTGCGCCGGACCCGGGTCGGGCCGTTCACCATCGCGCAGGCCCGCACGCTCGACGCCCTGGCTGAGCTCGACGACCCGGTCACCCTGCCCCTGGCCGCGGCGGTGCGCACGGCCCTGCCGGTGCGGGCGATCGACGCCGACGAGGCCCGCGCGCTGTCGTACGGCAAGGCCCTGGCCGCGACCGGCGCCCCCGGCACGCACGGCGCGATCGCCCCCGACGGCACGGTCGTCGCCCTGCTCGTCGACGACGGCGACCGGGCCCGGCCGGTGCTGGTCTTCACGCCGGCCGGCTGAGCGACCGGAGTCGGCGGTGGGCCTCAGACCCGGGCGCTGGCCTCACGTACGTCGCTGAGGGCGCCCCGAACGGCTTCGCCGAAGTCGTCGCCGCCGGCCGGGTCGCGCCAGCGCTCGTAGGCGATCTTGAACGCGAGCGCCCCCAGTTCCGCGGCCACCTGTGCGGCCAGGTCAGGCACGCCGCGCTGCTCGAGCGCGTCGATCATCGCGGCGATGAGGCGCAGCTGCTTGAGGGCCTCGCGCTCGCGCAGTTCGGGCGTGCCGGCGATGACCGCGGCCCGGCGGGCGCTGAACTCGCGGCGATCAGCGGTGAAGACCGCCCGGCCGACCTCGTCGAAGGCGTGCGCCACCGCGTCGAGCGCCGTGGCTGCGTCGGGCGCGGCCCCGATGCCGCGCCCGAGCAGGCCGGACAGGGCGTCGTCGCCGAACAGGACCTCCCGCTTGTCCGCGAAGTGCCGGAAGAACGTGCTCTTGGTCAGCCCGGCCCGCTCGGCGATCTCGATCACGGTCGTGTTCTCGTAACCGCGTTCCTCGAACAGATCGAGAGCGGCTGCCACCAGCCGTTGTGCTGCATCGGGTTTCCAGCGGGCCACAGCATCAGTTTACGGCACTTGGTCTCATCACCGACTACAGTGATGGGACCAAGTCTCTTCACCGCTGGAGGTCGCCCGATGAGCCGTGCCGTGATCTACGAGAAGTTCGGCGGTCCCGAGGTGCTGGAGCTGCGGGACGTTCCGGAGCCCCACGCCGGCCCGGGCGAGGTCCGGGTCCGCGTTGCCGCCTGCGGCCTCAACCCGATGGATCCGCTGCTGGCCGCGACGCCCGAGGCCGCGGCCCGCTTCGACATCACCCTTCCGGCCGGCTTCGGGTACGACTTCGCCGGGGTCGTCGACGAGGTGGGCGACGGCGTCGAGGGCTACACCGTCGGGGACCGTGTCTTCGGCGGCGCCGTGGGCCGGGCCGTCGCCGACTTCGTGACGGTCCGGACGCCCGGCGACGCGGTCTTCCGCACCCCGGACGGCATCAGCGACGTGGTCGCCAGCACCATCCCGGTCGCCGGTCTCACCGCCGCGGCCGCGCTGTCGGCGATCGGGCTGCGGCGTGACGACACGGTCCTGGTCGGCGGCGCCGCCGGCGGCGTGGGCGTGTTCGCGGTGCAGTTGGCCAGGCTCGCCGGTGCGAGCGTGATCGGCACGGCCTCGCCGGGCAGCTTCGATTTCCTGCGTGGGCTGGGCGCCCGGCCCGTGGCCCACGGCGCCGGGCTGGCCGAGCGGGTCCGGGCGCTGGCTCCGGGCGGCATCACCGCGGCGACGGACCTGTTCGGCACCGAAACGGCCGAGGCCGCGCTCGCGCTGGGCGTGCCGCCCGAGCGGATCGCCACGATTGCCGCCGGACCCAATCCGCCCGGTGGCGTCCGCGCCACCGGCGGCATCGACGCACAACCGGCCGAACTGGAGCGGATCACCGACGCGATCCGGGCCGGCGAGCTGACGGTGCCGATCGCCACCTTCCCCGTCGAGCAGATCCGGCAGGCCGTGACCGTGCTGGCCGCACGCCACGTCCGCGGCAAGATCGCGATCACGTTGAGCCCTCCCGGGCCGGCGGGCCCCGAGAGCGGGCGCCAGTAGGCTGCCCGACGTGCAGCGCTGGCGCGGTCTCGACGCGGTCCCCACCGGCTGGGGGCACTGCGTGGTGACGATCGGGGTCTTCGACGGCGTGCATCGGGGGCACGCCGAGATCATCGGCCAGGCCGTCGCGACGGCCCGGGCCCGGGGCATCCCGAGCGTGCTGCTCACCTTCGTCCCGCATCCGGCCGAGGTGGTCCGGCCCGGCTCGCACCCGCCGGTGCTGACCACGATCGTGCGCCGGGCCGAGCTGGTCGAGCAGCTCGGCGTGGACGTCTTCTGCGCGCTGCCGTTCACCCTCGAGTTCTCCCGGATGCCGCCGGACGAGTTCGTCCACCGCGCGCTGGTCGAGCAGTTGCACGCCTCGGCCGTGATCGTCGGCGAGAACTTCCGGTTCGGGCACAAGGCGGCCGGTGACGTCGCCGTGCTGGCCAGGCTGGGCGAGACGTTCGGCTTCACCGCCCAGGGCGTGCCGCTGCTGCGCGACGGCGACACCCCGCTGAGCGCCACGTACGTGCGTTCGTGCGTGCAGGCCGGCGACCTGGCCGCGGCGGCGCACGCGCTCGGCCGGCCGCACCGGGTCGACGGGGTCGTCGAGCGCGGCGACCAGCGCGGCCGCGAACTCGGCTTCCCGACCGCCAACCTGCGCACCGACGCCTGGGCGGCCGTCCCGGCCGACGGCGTGTACGCCGGCCGGGTCGTGCGCCTGGACGAATGGGGCCGCACGGTGCCGGGACCGCCCGCTGGGCACCGCGGCCATCTCGGTCGGCACCAACCCGACCTTCGAGGTGCGGCAGCGGCGGGTCGAGGCCTACGTCCTCGATTTCGACGGCGATCTCTACGGCGACGCCCTCGGCATCGAGTTCGTGCACCGGCTGCGCGGCATGGAGAAGTTCGACGACGTGGCCGCGCTGGTGGCGCAGATGCACCGCGACGTCGAGCAGACCCGGAGCCTGATCGGCTGAATCCGGGGCTTGCGGCCCGGCAGTTGGGCGGCCGGGAGGCGCGCTGGTACCGTGGCAGGTAGGCAAGCGCGAGCGAGCCCCGCGCAGCGTGCGTAACCCTTCCACCGTGACGAAATCCGGCGGGGCGCCCTGCACCGACACGAAAAGGAGTCGTCCGTGCCCCTGGCCAGCGACGTCAAGAAGCAGATCATCGCCGAGTACGGCTCCGTCGAGAACGACAGCGGGTCGGCCGAGGTGCAGGTCGCGATGCTCTCGCAGGCGCATCAGTGATCTCACCGAGCACCTGAAGTTCCACAAGCACGACCACCACAGCCGCCGTGGGCTGCTGCTGCTGGTCGGCCAGCGCCGCCGGCTGCTGAACTACCTGGCCAAGACCGACATCAACCGGTACCGGTCGATCATCGAACGGCTCGGCCTGCGCCGATAGCTTTCGGGGGAGTGGCTCCACAGGAGCCGCTCCCCTCTCACTTCACAACTGAACAGCCAAGCCGGACGCACACACCAGCGCGTCCTTGCGACAACGAGGACGCCGGTCCTCGGTAGTGGCGGTCGGTCGAGCACTCGGACCCGCCCGCTTCGATCGAAGACCGGCACCCGATAGCGGTGTCAGCTCGTACGTCGCATGTGGCGCTCCGGCGCAAGCCAAGGTTCCGCGATCCGGTCAGCCGACCGTGCCCGCGGGCCCGACGTACGAGAGGGGTACTCCGTGACCGGAGACCAACCAGAACGACGACGGCATCTTCGAGACCGTCGCAACCATCGACAACGGCAAGTTCGGCACCCGGACCATCCGGTTCGAGACCGGCCGGCTGGCCCGCAGGCCGCCGGCGCCGTCGTCGCCTATCTCGACGACGACACCATGCTGCTGTCGGCCACCACGGCCGGCAAGCACCCGCGTGAGGGCTTCGACTTCTTCCCGCTGACGGTCGACGTCGAGGAGCGCATGTACGCCGCGGGCCGCATTCCCGGCTCGTTCTTCCGCCGCGAGGGCCGCCCGAGCGAGGACGCCATCCTCACCTGCCGGCTGATCGACCGCCCGCTGCGCCCGACCTTCATCAAGGGCCTGCGCAACGAGGTCCAGGTCGTCATCACGGTCATGGCGCTCAACCCCGACCACGCCTACGACGTCGTCGCGATCAACGCCGCGTCCGCGTCCACCCAGATCTCCGGCCTGCCGTTCTCCGGCCCGGTCGGCGGCACCCGCGTCGCCCTCATCGACGGCCAGTGGGTCGGCTTCCCGACCTACGCCGAGCTCGAGCGGGCCACGTTCGACATGGTCGTCGCCGGCCGGGTGCTCGACTCCGGCGACGTCGCGATCATGATGGTCGAGGCCGAGGCCACCGAGAACACGATCGAGCTGATCGCCGGCGGCGCCACCCGGCCCACCGAAGAGGTCGTGGCCGAGGGCCTCGAGGCGGCCAAGCCGTTCATCGCCGAGCTGTGCCGGGCGCAGGCCGAACTGGCCGCCACGGCGGCCAAGCCGACGGCCGAGTTCCCGGTCTTCCTCGACTACTCCGACGAGGTGTTCGAGGCCGTCGAGTCCGAGGTGTCGGCCGAACTGGCCACGCGCGCTGACGATCGCCGACAAGCAGGAGCGCGAGGCCCGCCTCGACGAGATCAAGGACGAGGTCAAGGACGCGCTCGGCGCAGCGCTTCGAGGACCGCTTCCACGAGGTCAGCCCGGCCTTCCGGTCGCTGACCAAGAAGCTGGTCCGCCAGCGCATCCTGCGCGACAAGGTCCGCATCGACGGGCGCGGCCTGGCCGACATCCGCACGCTCTCGGCCGAGGTCGAGGTCGTGCCGCGGGTGCACGGCTCGGCGCTGTTCCAGCGCGGCGAGACCCAGATCCTGGGTGTCACCACGCTGAACATGCTGGGCATGGAGCAGAAGCTCGACACGCTCTCGCCCGAGCGCACCAAGCGCTACATGCACAACTACAACTTCCCGCCGTACTCGACCGGTGAGACCGGCCGCGTCGGCTCGCCCAAGCGGCGCGAGATCGGCCACGGCGCGCTGGCCGAGCGGGCCCTGATCCCGGTGCTGCCCGGCCGCGACGAGTTCCCGTACGCGATCCGGCAGGTGTCCGAGGCGCTGAGCTCCAACGGCTCGACGTCGATGGGTTCGGTCTGCGCCTCGACGCTGGCCCTGCTCAACGCCGGCGTGCCGCTGCGGGCGCCGGTCGCGGGCATCGCGATGGGCCTGGTGTCCGACACCGTCGACGGCAACACCGAGTACGTCGCGCTCACCGACATCCTCGGCGCCGAGGACGCGTTCGGCGACATGGACTTCAAGGTCGCCGGCACGCGGGAGTTCGTCACCGCCCTGCAGCTGGACACCAAGCTCGACGGCATCCCGTCCGAGGTGCTGGCCGCGGCGCTCAAGCAGGCCCGCGACGCGCGCCTGCACATCCTGGACGTCATGGCCGAGGCCATCGACGGCCCGGACGAGATGAGCCCGTTCGCCCCGCGCGTCACCGTCGTCAAGATCCCGGTCGACAAGATCGGCGCGGTCATCGGGCCCAAGGGCGCGATGATCAACTCGATCCAGGACGAGACCGGTGCGCAGATCACGATCGAGGACGACGGCACGATCTACGTCGGCGCCTCCGACGGGCTCGTCGGCCCAGGCCGCGGTCGACCAGATCAACGCGATCGCCAACCCGCAGATGCCGAAGGTGGGCGAGCGGTTCCTGGGCACGGTGGTCAAGACGGCCGCGTTCGGCGCGTTCGTCTCGCTGCTGCCGGGCAAGGACGGGCTGATCCACATCAGCAAGCTCGGCCGGGGCAAGCGCATCGGCAAGGTCGAGGACGTCGTCAACGTCGGCGACAAGATCCAGGTCGAGATCGCCGAGATCGACCAGCGCGGCAAGATCAGCCTGGTCCTGGTCGACGAGGACGCCGCCAACGGCGCGGCTCCGGTCGTCCCGGCGGCCGAGAACGCCGAGGTCTGAGTTCGACCCCGACCAGCCCGACGTCGTGTCGCGCTCTCCCGCCGTAACGGCCGGGGGAGCGCGACTCGGGTCGTTTCCGGGCCACCTTCGGCGTGCTGCCGACCGAGGTGCGGGCCCTGGTCGCGGTCGCGTTCATGGTCGCGCTCGGCTACGGCATCGTCGCCCCGGCCATCCCGCTGTTCGCCCGCCAGTTCGGGGTGGGCAAGGCCGCCGCGGGCGCCGTGATCAGCGCGTTCGCGCTGATGCGGCTGCTCACCGCGCCGTTCGTCGGCCGGCTGGTCAACGCGCTTCGGCGAGCGGGTCATGCTCGCCACCGGGATCATCGTCGTCGCCGTGTCCAGCCTGCTGGCCGGCTTCGCCCAGGACTACTGGCAACTGCTGGTGCTGCGCGGCATCGGCGGCGTCGGCTCGATCATGTTCAGCGTCAGCGCGGCCAGCATCCTGATCCGGGTCACCCCGAGCCATCTGCGCGGGCGGGCCCAGGGGGCCTGGGCCGGGTCGTTCCTGCTCGGCATGATCGCCGGGCCGGCGGTGGGGACGGTGGCCACCTTCTCGCTGCGGGCTCCGTTCTTCCTGTACGCGGGCACGCTGGTCGTGGCCGGCGCGCTGGCCCTGGGCACGCTGCGGCACAGCGAGTTCGCGGCCCGGCAGAGCGTGCGCGCGGCCGCCGCTGCCGCTGCGCGCGGCCCTGCGCAACCGGGCGTACGTCGCCGCCCTGGCCGCCTCGTTCGCCGGCGACTGGGCGGTCGTGGGGGCGCGGACGGCGATCGTGCCCCAGTTCGTCACCGACCGCCTGGGTCTGGGCCACGGCTGGGTCTACGCCGCGTTCCTGGTCGTGAGCATCGTCAGCGGGGCATTGCTACTGCCGTTCGGCCGCATCGCCGACTCGCGCGGCCGGCGGCCGGTGATCATGGTCGGCCTGCTCATCGGTGCGGTCGGCTTCGTGCTGCTGCCCAGCGTGCCGACGGTCGTCGGGCTGTTGGTGGCCATGGCCCTGCTGGGCGTGGCCGGGGCGGCCGACTCGGTCGCCCCGGGCGCGCTGATGGGCGATGTGGTCGGCGGCCGCGGCGGCACGGTTGTCGCCGTCTTCCAGATGTCGGGTGACCTCGGCGCCGTGATCGGCCCGATCGCGGCCGGGTGGATCGCCGACTGGCTACGGCTACGCGGCCACGTTCCTGGTCAGTGCCGCGGTCTCGGCCGCCCCGGTGCCGCTGGTGGCCGCGGCCCCGGAGACGCTCGTCGCGGCGCCGGCCCAGCCGGCCGGGCCGCTCGGGCCGGCGCCGACACCGTCGTCCGAGGTGAGCTGACCGACTCCGGAATATGCCGGTAGCGCCCAGACGGTATTGTCTACCGAACCGATGGAAGTACTAGCTTCTATCAACAATGGAGAGGTAGCCCCCAATGAGACTCACCCGCTCGCGTCGCGACCGCCTGGTCGCGGTGCTCGCCGTGGCCACCGCCGCTGCGATCGGCGTGAGCGGCTGTGCCTCCACCAGCGGGGGCAAGGACAAGGTGGCCATCGTGGCCTACTCCGTGCCCAAGCCGGCCTACGACGCCCTCTCCTCGGCGTTCGAGAAGACCGCCGGCCGGCAAGGGCGTCACGTTCTCCTCGTCCTACGGGCCCAGCGGCACCCAGAGCAAGGCCGTGCTCGGCGGCCAGAAGGCCGGCTACGTCGCCTTCTCGGTCCAGCCCGACCTGACCAAGCTGGTGCCCAAGTACGTCGACCCGAAGCTGGAACAGCGGCCCGACCAAGGGCCTGGTCTCGAAGTCGGTCGTCGTCATCGTCGTGCGCAAGGGCAACCCCCTCCGCATCAAGGGCTGGGACGACCTGACCAAGCCCGGCGTCAAGATCGTCACCCCCGACCCGGCCTCGTCCGGCTCGGCCAAGTGGAACATCCTGGCCGCGTACACGCACACCCTGGCCGACGGGCGGCACCGAGGCCGACGCCAAGAGCTACCTGAAGAGCTTCTTCGGCCACGTCGTCAGCCGCGCGGCCAGCGGCGCGGTCGCCACCCAGCAGTTCGTCAGCGGCACCGGCAACGTGCTGATCTCCTACGAGGACGAGGCGATCGCCGCCCGGCCAGGCCGGTGACAAGGTCGACTACATCGTCCCGGAGCAGACCTTCCAGATCGAGAACCCGGCCGCGGTGACGAAGTCGGCGCCGAAGGCCGCGGGCAAGTTCCTGAGCTTCGTCGAGAGCGAGGCCGGCCAGGAGATCTTCGCCAGCAAGGGCTTCCGGCCCGTGCTGGCCGACGCCAAGGTCGGCACGGTCACGGGCGCCAACGACCCGAGCAACCCGTTCCCGGCCGTGGCCAAGCTGACCACGATCGCCGACATCGGTGGCTGGACGGTCGTCAACGACAAGTTCTTCGGCGACAACGGCATCGTCACCCAGATCGAGAAGGCAGCCTGAGTACCCAGGTCGCCCCGGCCGCGGCGGCCCAGCTCGACCTGGGTCGCCGCGTTCCCGGCCGACGCCCGGTCGCCGAGCACGAGCGGCTGCAAGGCCGGTCCGGGCCTCGGCCTGGGCATCGTCGTGCTCTGGCTGAGCCTGCTGGTGCTGCTGCCGCTGGCCGCGGTGGTCGGCAAGGCGTTCGGGTCGGGCTGGGCCGACTTCTGGACCGCGATCACCAGCCGCGAGGTGCTCAGCGCGCTGCGGCTCACGGTCGGGCTGGCCTTCGCGGTGGCGGTGGTCAACGCGGTCATGGGCACGCTGGTCGCCTGGGTGCTCGTCCGCGACGACTTCCCGGGCAAGCGACTGCTCGAGGTCGTCATCGACGTCCCGTTCGCGCTGCCGACGATCGTGGCCGGGCTGGTGCATGCTGACGCTGTACGGCGGCAACAGCCCGGTCGGCGTGCACCTGGTCGGCACCCGCACCGGGCTGTTCGTCGCCCTGCTGTTCGTGACCCTGCCGTTCACGGTGCGCACCGTGCAGCCGGTGCTGCTCGACCTGGACCGCGACGCCGAGCAGGCCGCGACCTCGCTGGGCGCCGGGCCGGTCGTCGTGTTCCGCCGCATCGTGCTGCCGGCGCTGCTGCCGGCGATCCTGTCGGGTACGGCCCTGTCGTTCGCCCGGGCGCTCGGCGAGTACGGCTCGGTCGTGCTGATCTCGAGCAACCTGCCCTACAAGACCCAGATCGCGTCGTCGATCATCTACGGCAAGCTGCAGGACGCCGACCATCCGGTCGCGTCGGTGCGGGCGGCGTCGGCGATCGCGGCCGTGCTGCTGCTGGCCAGCGCACTCGTGCTGATCACGCTCGAGGGCATCCAGCGCCGGGTGGCCCGCCGTGGCTGACGCCCACGGCCTGGCCGCCGGCGGGTCGTCGCGCCCGGCCCGGCTCGGTCTGCGCACGATCGTGATCGGCTACCTCGGCGTGCTCGTCCTGCTGCCGCTGGGCGTCGTCCTGTGGCGGACGTTCGAGCCCGGGCTGAGCGCCTTCGTCACCGCGCTCGGCGACCCCGACACCCAGCACGCCCTGCGGCTCACGGCGGTCATCGCGTTCTGGGCGCGTCGTCATCAACACCGTCTTCGGCGTGGCCGTGGCGCTGCTGCTGACCCGGTACCGGTTCCCGGGCCAGCGGCTGCTGAGCGCGTTCGTCGACCTGCCGGTGTCCGATCTCGCCGATCGTGGTCGGCCTGGCGCTGATCCTCGTCTACGGCAATCAGGGCTGGTTCGGCTCGTCGCTCGACCGGCTCGGGATCCAGGTCGTGAACGCGGCGCCGGCCATGGTGCTGGCCACCGTCTTCGTGTCGCTGCCGCTGGTCGTGCGGGCGGTGGTGCCGGTGCTCGAGCAGGCCGGGATCGAGCAGGAGCAGGCGGCCCGGTCACTCGGCGCCGGTGCGCTGACCCGGTTCCGGCGGATCACCCTGCCGACGATCCGGGCCGCCCTGGCCTACGGGGTGGTGCTCAGCCTGGCCCGCTGCCTGGGCGAGTACGGGGCGGTGCTGGTGGTGTCGGGCAACATCTCGGGCCAGACCGAGACGGCGACGCTGCGCATCGACAACCTCTACGAGTACGACACCACCAGCGGGGCCCACGCGGCGGCGTACGCGGTGACGTTCATCCTCGTCGCCGCGGCCGTGTTCGCGATCGTCGCCATGACGATCCTGCGGCGCAGACAGGTGGAGACATGAGCATCGAGGTTCGCGGGGTCGGCAAGCGCTTCGGTGACTTCGTCGCGCTGGACGACGTCGACCTGTCCGTCGGCTCGGGTCAGCTGACCGCGCTGCTGGGGCCGAGTGGCGGCGGCAAGTCGACGCTGCTGCGGATCATCGGCCGGTCTGGAGCGTCCGGACACCGGTGTCGTCGAGATCGACGGCGTCGACGCCACCGGCGTGCCGGCGCAGCGGCGCAACGTCGGCTTCGTCTTCCAGCACTACGCCGCGTTCAAGCACCTGTCGGTGTACCGCAACGTCGCGTTCGGGCTGGAGATCCGCAAGCGACCCAAGGACGAGATCCGGCGCCGGGTGGGCGAGCTGCTCGACCTCGTGCACCTGGCCCAGTTCGCCGACCGGCTGCCGTCGCAGCTGTCCGGCGGCCAGCGCCAGCGGATGGCGCTGGCGCGCGCGCTGGCCGTCGAGCCCAAGGTGCTGCTGCTGGACGAGCCGTTCGGCGCGCTCGACGCCAAGGTCCGCAAGGAACTGCGCGACTGGCTGCGCCGGCTGCACGACGAGGTGCACGTGACCACCGTCTTCGTCACCCACGACCAGGAGGAGGCGCTCGAGGTCGCCGACGAGCTGGTCGTGATCAACCACGGCCGGATCGAGCAGGTCGGCACGCCCGACGACCTCTACGACAAGCCGGCCAACGAGTTCGTGATGAGCTTCCTCGGCCCGGTCACCCGCCTGGGTGAGCCGCATGGTCCGCCCGCACGACATCGAGGTCTTCGCCGAGCCGGTCGACGGCGCGGTCGCCGCCCAGGTCGCGCGGCTGCAGCGGATCGGCTTCGAGGTGCGGGCCGAGTTGCAGGCCGGGCGCCGACCAGGTCCAGGTGCAGCTGACCCGGGGCCAGGCCGAGGCCCTGGAGCTGGCGGCCGGGTCGAGCGTGTGGGTCCGCCCGTCCGCGCACGCGGCCACCCTGCCCTAGGGGCCGCGCCCGCCCCTCGCGCTCCGGTCTTTGCGAGGATGCGCGCGTGCAGATCTCGGCGAAGACGGACTACGCGGTGCGCGCGTTGCTGAGCCTGGCGGCGCGCGAGCCCGACCTGGTGAAGGTCGACGCGGTCGTCAGCGAGCAGGGTCTGCCCCGCAAGTTCGTCGAGGCGATCCTGGGCGAGCTGCGCCGGGCCGCGCTGGTGCGCAGCCAGCGCGGCGCCGAGGGCGGTTACGCTCTGGCCCGGCCGGCGGACGAGATCACCCTCGGCGCGGTGATCCGGGCCGTCGACGGGCCGCTGGCCGAGATCCGCGGCCTGCGCGCCCACGAGACGACCTACTCCGGCGTCGGCCGCAGCACCTGCCCGAGGTGTGGGTGGCCGTCCGGGCCAGCGCTGCGCAGCGTGCTGGACGAGACGACGCTGGCCCAGGTGCTCACCGGCAAGCTGCCCGCGCACGTCCGCACGATGGTCGAGGCGCCCGACGCCTGGCTGCCGCGGTAAGGGGGTAGCCGGTGCAACTCGAACTCGTCCAGGGCGACATCACCCGCCAGGACGTCGACGCCATCGTCAACGCGGCGAACTCGTCGCTGCTCGGCGGCGGCGGTGTCGACGGCGCCATCCATCACGCAGCGGCGGACCGGCGATCCTGGCCGCATGCCGGAAGCTGCGTGACACCGACTACCCGGAACGGCTTGCCGCCCGGTCAGGCCGTCGCGACCACGGCCGGCGAACTCGCGGCCCGGTGGGTCATCCACACCGTCGGCCCGATCTATCCGCGTGGCGATGCCGAGACGCTGCGCTCCTGCTACCGCTCCTCGCTGCGAGTGGCGGCCGAACTCGGCGCGTCAGTCAGTCGCGTTTCCCGCTGATCTCGGCCGGCGCCTTCGGCTGGCCGGTCGACGACGCGATCCGCCAGGCGATTACTGCGATCGCCGCGGCCCCCAACGACGGCGAGCGCCCGCCTGGTGCTGTGGCAGCCCGAGACGTACGAGCTGGCCCAGCGCATCCAGCGCTGCGTTGACGCGCGGGCATAGGCGATCGGCCCTCGCGGGGGATACCGTTGCGGCAGGCAGAGGTGAGGGGTCGGCTATGGGCGACATCGGTCAACTGCGACGGCACTACGACGTGCTCACAGAATCTGGAGTCGGCGCGCCGGCCGCGCGAATGCCCGATCCCGACCCGATGCCCGTGCCCCAACCGGAGCCCATGCCGGTGCCCGACCCGGTGCCGAAACCGGGACCGCCGCCCCAGCCGCCGAGCGCGCTGCGCCGGTAACCGTGCCGCCGTTCTCCGGCTTCGAGCCGTTGGTCGGCGAGATCGTCGGGCTGCGCACGTTCCGGGTGGACGAGTCCGGCCTGTTGCTGCCGCTGTACTCGAACCTGTCCTGGTACGACGGCGCGAACCGGGCGACCTGCGCTCCGCCGACCGGCGAATACCACCGCGACGTGCATGCCGTCCCGTCGCCGGACTGCGAGTGTGGCTTCTACGCCTACGGCATCGGTGGCCGCGGCCGGCGGCCACCGGCAGCTGCGCTACGTCCAGGCCGTCGTCTCGTGCTGGGGCGGCGTGTCGCCGGGACCCAGGGCGTGCGGGCCGAGCACGCCCGCATCGACGCCCTGTGGCTGCACCCGAACGTCGCCGCCCTGGCTGCGGGCACCGCGTGGCCGCGCGCTACCCGTCGGCCCGCATGTACGCCGACCGGGCGGCCGATGCTGGCCGCGCACCCGCTGTCGGACCTGGACTGCTACCAGCCGGTCCGCACGCACCGATCCCTGTCCCGGCTTGGTACGGCCGGTGCCGGGGCGGCGGGTGCTCGCGCTGGGGCTGCTGCCGGCCGCGCTGCTGCGGCACACCACCGTGCTGTGGGGCGCCTGGCTGCTCACCGCCACCGCGGTCGCCGTGCTGGCGGCCTGGCTGCTCGTGGCCGCGCGCAGTCCCGGGCATCGCGCCGCCGCGCTGCTGACCGCCGGGGTGCTGGCCTGGCTGCTCGCGCCGCTGTTCGGCCCGCCCGGCTGGCTGCTGCGCCTGCCGCTGCTGCGCGGCCTGCTCGTCGTGACCGGCGGATACCTGCGCTCGCTGCGGCCCGGCTTCTTCCCGGTCGACGCACACCCCGCGAATCCGGGCATTCTGCGGCGTCCGGCCCTGAGCGCGCGAACGCCTAGGATCGCGGGATGACCTCTTCACCTCCGGCGCGCCCCGCGCGCCGGGCCAGTACCCGCCGCCTGGACGCCCCGGGCGGCGGCGTGATCACCCGGACCGTGCTGCCCGGCGGCCTGCGCATCGTCACCGAGGCGATGCCGGGCGTGCGCAGCGTCAGCGTCGGGGTGTGGGTGCCGGTCGGGTCGCGCGACGAGTCGCCGAGCCTGGCCGGGACCAGCCACTTCCTCGAGCACCTGCTGTTCAAGGGCACCACCAACCGCTCGGCCCTCGACATCGCCAGCGCGATGGACGCGGTCGGCGGCGAGTTCAACGCCTTCACCGAGAAGGAGCACACCTGCTTCTACGCCACCGTGCTCGACCGCGACCTGCCGCTGGCGATCGACATCGTCAGCGACGTGGTGCTCAACGCGACCCTCACCGCCCAGGACGTCGACGTCGAGCGCAGCGTGGTGCTCGAAGAGATCGCGATGCGCGACGACGACCCGGCCGACCTGGTGCACGACGAGTTCGCGGCCACGCTGTTCGGCGACACCCCGCTCGGCCGGCCGATCCTCGGCACGTGTGGCCTCGATCGGCGCGCTGACCCGCCGGCAGGTCGCCGGCTACTACCAGCGGCGCTACACCCCGGACGCGATGGTCGTCTCGGTCGCGGGCAACGTCGGCCACGCCGAGGTGGTCGACCTGGTCCGGGCCGCGTTCGCCGGGCGCCTGGACGCGTCGCTGGCGCCCCAAGCCGGCCCGCGACCAGCGGCCGAGCCCGGCCCGGACCCCGGCTCGCCGCGTCGCGGTCGTCGGCGACGACACCGAGCAGGCCAACATCGTCCTCGGCACGCTACGGCGTGTCGCGCCACGATCCGCGCCGGTTCGCCGTCGGCGTGCTGTCCGCCGCGCTGGGCGGCGGGATGAGTTCGCGGCTGTTCCAGCGCATCCGCGAGGAACGCGGCCTGGCCTACTCGGTCTACTCGTTCAGCGGTGGCTACGCCGACGCCGGCGCGTTCGGCGTGTACGCCGGTTGCCAGCCGGGCAAGGCCGACGAGGTGCTCGGCCTGATGACCGAGGAACTCGACGCCGCGGCCGCACGGCTCGCTGACCGAGGCCGAGATCGAGCGGGGCAAGGGCCAGATGCGCGGCGGCATCGTGCTCGGCCTGGAGGACTCCGGTTCCCGGATGACCCGCATCGGCAAGAGCGAACTCGTCTACGGCGACGATCCTCGGCGTCGACGAGCTGCTCGCGCGTGTCGACGCGGTCACCGCCGACGACGTGGCCGAGGTGGCCGCCGACCTGCTGACCCGGCCGCGCTGCCTGACCGTCGTCGGGCCGTTCGGCGACCACGACTTCGACGGCGCGGTCTGACGGGGCGACAGTCATGAGCGAACCGATCCGCGTCGGCGTGCTCGGCGCGCGCGGGCGCATGGGCCAGCAGGTGTGCCAGGCGGTCGACGCCGCCGACGACCTCGACCTCGTCGCGATGGTCGACGCCGGGGACTGGCTGTTCAGCGTCGCCGACGCCGGCGCGCAGGTGCTCGTCGACTTCACCCACCCCGACGTCGTCATGGACAACGTGCGCTTCGCCGTCGACCAGGGCATCCATGCCGTCGTCGGCACGACCGGCTTCACCCCGGACCGGCTCGACACGGTCCGCGCCTGGCTGGCCGACACGCCCGAGCTCGGGGTGCTGGTCGCGCCCAACTTCGGCATCGGCGCGGTGCTGTCGATGCGGTTCGCGCAGCTGGCGGCCCGGTTCTACGAGTCGGCCGAGGTCATCGAGCTGCACCACCCGGGCAAGGCCGACGCGCCGAGCGGGACCGCCATCCGCACCGCCGAGCTGATCGCCGCGGCCCGGGCCGCGGCCGGGATGCCGGCCGCGCCCGACGCCACGACCCAGTCGCTCGACGGCGCCCGCGGGGCCGACGTCGACGGCATCCGGGTGCACGCGCTGCGGATCGCGCGGCCTGGTCGCCCACCAGGAGATCGTCTTCGGCACCGAGGGCGAGACGCTGACCATCCGGCACGACTCGCTGCACCGGTCCTCGTTCATGCCCGGCGTGCTGCTCGCCGTCCGCGAGGTCTCGTCGCGGCCCGGGCTCACCGTCGGCCTGGAGCCGCTTGATCGGGCTCTGACCGGGCCGGGATCAGTCGCGGCCGACGTGGGTGTCGAGCCAGCCGATCAGCGGGGCCATGACCGGCCAGGCCTTGGCCACCTCGGTCTGGGCCCGCTTGGACGACAGCCACGCCGGCGCAGCCGAAGTCGCGGCGCGCGGTCATCGACTTGTACCGCAGCAGTTCGGCGCGCGGGTGCTCCTTGGGGTAGCCGCTGGGCACCCGGGTGAGTTGCTGGCCGCCGAACTCCAGCCGGGCCTTGCGTACCGCGGCCAGCGCGCGCTCGAGGGCGCCGCCGGCGACGTCGTCGGCCACGGCCCGGCGCAGCCGCTCGACCTGGGCCGAGGACGTGTCCCAGTACCCGCCGGCCACCATCAGCCCGGCGGCCGAGACCTGCAGGTACACCGACGACTCGCCGAACCACACGCCCTGGTGGGTCTTGTACGGCGTCTTGTCCTTGGCGAAGCGGACGTCTCGATAGGGCCGGAAGAACTTGGCCGGCCCGAACTCCTGCTCCAGCGCGACGGCCAGCGCCTCGAGCGGGGCCCGGACCGCCTCGTCGTAGACGTGCTTGTGCGCGGTCCAGAACGACTTGGTGTTGTCGGCTTCCAGATCCTCGTAGAAGTCCAGGGCCGCGACCGGGATGCCGGTGAACGTCATACCGGCGCCTCGTCGAGGGCGGCGTGCAGCCGGAGCTCGCGCAGTTCGCCGGCACCCGTGTCGAGGGCCCGGGCCAGGCCGTCCGGCGCCCAGCCGGCCGAGACGAAGAAGTCCCGCGAGGCCACGTCGCCCTCCGGCAGCCAGACGATCGCCCGGGTCATCCCGTCGCCGCGGGCGTGGTCGACGGCGGCGGCGAGCAGCCGCGAGCCGTGCCCGCGCCGGCCCCAGCGCGGCTCGACCAGCAGCGGGCCGACGGCAACCGTGGTGGCCGGCTCCGGATCCTCGGCCTCGAGGTCCTCGGCCGGGCCGACGGCGACGAAGCCGACGAGCGCGGTCTGCTCCTGGGCGACCAGCACCCGGTGCCGCGGTGACGGCGGGGCAGTGACCGCCTCCTGCCAGGCCGCCTGGGCGATCTCGATCGACAGCGCGTCGAGCACGCTGGCCGGCACGATCGCCGGGTAGCAGGTGCGCCAGGTCTCGACCTGCACCCGGGCGATCTCGGGCACGTCGTCGGGACGCGCAGGGCGCACGCTCACGTCAGCCATGACGACCACCCTAGGCAGACGAGAGCAGGCCGGGCCGTGGCCCCCTACGGCCGGCCCTGGGCGGCGTCGGCCTCGGCGAAGGCGCTGGCCTCGGCCTTCTCGATCCGCCGTTTGCGCAGGTGCCAGGCCGACGTAACCGATGACGGCGACGGCGAGGATGGCGAGCGGGGCCCAGGTCAGGGTCTGCCCGACCACGTCGAGGGCAGAGGCGAACGCGTACCCGAGCAGCACGCAACCGGGCGCCCAGATGATGCCGCCGGCTGCGTTCCAGACCAGGAACGTGCGGTAGCGCATGCCGCTCATCCCGGCCATCGACGGCATCAGCGCCCGCAACAGCGCGGTCAGCCGGCCGAGGAAGATCGCCTTGCCGCCGTGCCGGTGCAGGAAGGCGTCGACCGTCGACCAGCGCCGCTCGCCGACCCACCGGCCCAGTCGCGACCGGCGCACCGGCGGCCCGAACTTGCGGCCGAACTCGTAGCCGACCGAGTCGCCGGCGACCGCGCAGAGCACGGCCACGAGGATCATGATGCCGAGGTTCAGGTTGCCGTACTTCGCGTTGCAGAACACCCCGGCGACGAGCAGGGCGGTCTCACCCGGCAGCACCATGCCCACGAGGATCGCGGCCTCGGCGAAGCACAGGCCGCCGGCGATGACGTACAGCCACTGCCCGACCGACTCGCCGATGCTCCTCATCAGATGTTCGAACACCTGCGCATGGTCCCATGCCCGGCGATCCGGACGGTGTCACCGGCGGGCTCTAGGGTGCGGTCATGGAGATCGCGCCGCCGCCGCGGTCCGGTCTGCGGGCCGCCGCGGCCCGCCGCATCGCGCTGGCCGCGCAGGGTTTCGCCGACCCGCGTCCGACCGGCCGCGTCGACGCCCGCCACCTGCGCCGGGTCATCGCCCGGCTCGGCATCCTGCAGATCGACTCGGTCAACGTCTTCCTCCGCACCCACTACATGCCGCTGTTCTCGCGCCTCGGGCCGTATCCGCGCGAGGCCCTCGACCGGCTCAGCCGCGCACACCGCGGGCCCGGTGCGGCGCGAGCTGTTCGAGTACTGGGCCCACGAGGCGTCGCTGGTGCCGGTCGAGCTGCAGCCGCTGCTGCGCTGGCGGATGGACCGCGCCAAGGCCGAAGCCTGGGGCGGCGTCCGGCGCATCGCGCGCGACAACCCGACGCTGGTCGACGAGGTCATGACCCTGGTGCGCGAGCACGGCCCGATCCGGGCCGGCGAGACCGGCATCGCCCGCCCGGCCCGCAAGCCGGGGGAGATGTGGAACTGGCACGACGGCAAGATCGCGCTCGAGTACCTGTTCTGGGCCGGCCGGGTGACGGCGGCCCGGCGGATCAACTTCGAGCGGCTCTACGACCTGCCCGAGCGGGTGCTGCCGCCCGAGGTGCTCGCCGTGCCGACCCCGAGCGTCGCCGACGCGCAGCGCGAGCTCGTCCGCATCGCCGCGCGGGCCTACGGCGTCGCCACCGAGCCCGACCTGCGCGACTACTTCCGGCTGCCGCACGCCGAGTCCAAGGCCCGCGTGGCCGAGCTGGTCGAGGCCGGCGAGCTGGTGCCGGCCGAGGTCGAGGGCTGGTCCGCGCCCGGCCTACCTCTGGCCGCGAGGCCCGGCGGCCGCGCCGCATCACCGCCCGCGCCCTGCTGTCGCCGTTCGACTCGCTGGTCTGGTTCCGCGAGCGCACCGAGCGGCTGTTCGGGTTCCGCTACCGCATCGAGATCTACACCCCGGCGCCCAAGCGCGTGTACGGCTACTACGTGCTGCCGTTCCTGCTCGGCGAGGCGCTGGTGGCCCGGGTCGACCTCAAGTCCGACCGGCAGGCCGGCGTGCTGCGGGTGCAGGCGGCCTACCTCGAGGACGGCGCCGACCCGTACTACGTCGCCGGCGAGCTGGCCGAGGAGCTGCACGATCACGGCGCAGTGGCTGGGGCTCGAGCGGCGTCGAGGTCATGCCGCGGGGCGATCTCGCCCCCGACCTGGCCAAGGCGTTCACCTGATTCCTTACGCACTCGGTTAGCACCTGCCGCACGAACGCCCAGGTTACGGAGGTTGCGACCCGATATAGTAAGTGAATGCGTACTACTGCACCTGCTGCCGCCACGCGGGCCGCGGCCACCTCAATCCGCCGCGGGGCGACGGCCCTGGCGGCGCGCACCCGGGCCGAACGGGCCGGGGTGCTCAGCCTCAACCAGACGGCGGTGCTGGGCCGGCTGACCACCCGCGGGCCGATGACCGCCGGTGAGGTCGCCACGCAACTGCGCATGGCCCCGCAGTCGCTCACCCGCACGTTCGCCGCGCTCGAAGCCGACGGCCTGCTGCACCGGACCCCGGACCCGTCCGACGGCCGGCAGTCGCTGCTCGCCGTCACCGCGGCCGGGCGCCGGGCCCTCGAAGCAGGAGATGGCCCCGCGCGACGCCTGGCTGGCGCGGGCCGTCGAGCTGCGTGCTCACCCCGGCCGAGCGCGACCTGCTCGTCGTGGCCGCCCAGCTGATGGAGCGCCTGGCCGATGTCGACGCCGCGGTCGCGGTGAGCGAACGATGACGTCTCTGGTCACGGCGGCGCCGGCCGGCGCGCAGGCCCAGCTGCAGGCCGAGGTCGCCGACAGCGTGCCGGTGCGCCGGATCGCCCGCCTGTTCGGCCCGTACCGCGGCTGGGTCGCCGCCCTGGTGGCGGTGGCCGCGGCGCAGGCGCTGACCAGCGTCGCGTCGCCGTTCCTGCTGCGCGAGATCATCGACCGCGCCCTGCCCGAGCGCAGCGCCGCGCTGGTGAGCTGGTTCGCCGGCGGCATGCTGCTGGCCGCCGCGCTCACCGCGGTGCTCGGCGTCGGGTCCACCTGGCTGGCCAACCTGATCGGGCAGCGGGTGATGCACGACCTGCGGGTCAGCGTCTACACGCACCTGCAGCGGATGTCGTTGCGGTTCTTCACCCGCACCCGCGCCGGCGAGCTGCAGTCGCGCATCGCCAACGACATCGGCGGCGTCGACAACGTCGTCAGCAACACCGCGAGCTCGACCGTGCAGAACGTGTTCGCGGCCGCGGCCGTCGGCGTCGCCGCGCGTGATCATGAACTGGAAGCTGGCCTGCGTCTGCCTGATCGTGATCCCGATCTTCCTGCTCTTCGCGCTGCGGCTGGGCCAGCAGCGCCGCAGCATCGCCCGCGGCCGGCAGCGGCGGCTGGCCGGGCTGACCACGCTGGTCGAGGAGTCGCTGTCGGTCGCCGGTGTGATGCTCACCAAGACGATGGGCCGCGAGGCCGCCCTGGCCCAGCGCTTCACCGACGAGTCGCGGGCCCTGTCGGCGGCCGAGATGAACGCGGCCATGACCGGCCGCTGGATCCTGTCCTCGCGCCGGGCCAGCCTGACCATGATCCCGGCCATCGTGTACTGGATCGCCGGTCTGGCCCTGGCCCACGGCGCCGCCCCGATCACGATCGGCACCGCGGTGGCCTTCACCAGCATGCTCAACCGCCTGGTCGGGCCGGCCACGGCCCTGCAGAGCATCGGTGTGCAGTTCTCCACGTCCATCGCCCTGTTCGGGCGCATCTTCGAGGTGCTCGACCTGCCGGTCGACATCGACGAGGCCGCCGACGCCCGAACGCTGGACACCGTGCGCGGCGACGTGCGCCTGCGCGACGTGTCCTTCCGCTACGACCCCGACGGGGAGTGGACGCTGCGGGGGATCGACCTGCACGTCCCACCTGGCACCACCACCGCCCTGGTCGGCGAGACCGGCTCGGGCAAGACCACCCTGGCCTACCTGATCGCCCGGCTCTACGACGTCGACGGCGGGCGCGGTCTGCATCGACGGCGTCGACGTGCGCGAACTCACGCTGGAGACGATGTCGGGCGCGGTCGGGCTGGTGGCCCAGGACACCTACCTGTTCCACGACACCGTCGGGGCCAACCTGCGCTTCGCCCGGCCCGACGCGAGCGACGCCGAGGTGCAGGCCGCGGCCCGGGCCGCCCGCATCCACGACCTCGTCGCCGGGCTGCCCGAGGGCTACGACACCGTCGTCGGGGCCCGCGGCTACCGGTTCTCCGGTGGCGAGCGCCAGCGGTTGGCGATCGCCCGCATGCTGCTGCGCGACCCGCCGATCCTGGTGCTGGACGAGGCGACCAGCGCGCTCGACAACGAGACCGAGCGGGCCGTGCAGGCCGCCCTCGACGACCTGGCTCGGGGCCGCACCACGATCGCGATCGCGCACCGGCTGAGCACCGTGCGCAACGCCGATCAGATCGCGGTGCTGCGACCGGGGCCGCATCGTCGAGCGGGGCAGGCACGACGAGCTCATCGCCCGCGGCGGCCGCTACGCCATGCTCGCCGGTGAGCTCGCCACCGACTGACCGGAGTGCTCAGGCCGCGCGGAACAGCCGCACGTCGCCGCTGCCGGTGCGGGCCCGGACGGTGATCGGGGCGCCCTTCGACGTCGGTGCGTCCTCGACCGGCAGTTCCGAGTTGACCCGGCCCGAGCCGGTCGTCACGTCCAGCCGGGCGGTCTGGCCGGCCGGCAGCCCGATGCGTGATCGCGCCCGAGCCGCGAGCCAGGTCGACGTCGCCGTAGACCGCACCGAGCGAGGCCGAGCCGGCCCCGGCCCGGCTGCGCACCGAACCGCGGATCGCGGCCACCTCCAGGTCGCCGCTGCCGCAGCCGGCCGACAGCGACGCCGCCGATCTCGCCGAACGTCGCGTCCCCGGAGCCCGAGCGGGCCTGGACCGAGCCGGTGACCCGGCCGACGCGCGCGCTGCCGCTGCCGTAGCGCAACCGCAGGTCGCCGTCGACGTGCGTCGATGGTGATCGCCGAGCGACCCGGCGGCCACGTCGGTGGTCCCGGTGCGGCCTGTCGAGGGTGATGTCGGCGGTGAACGCGCTGACCTTGACCGGCGTGCCGCTGGGCACGGTGACGGTGACGTCCATCGCGTCGTACCGGCGGCCGCGGCCGCCGAGCAGGCCGAGGTCGAACACCCCGCCCTGGCGCGGGGTCACGACCACCAGCGCCGTCCCGCGCAGCTCCACCACAGTGCGCTGGCGAAAGTCGGACCCCCCGCCGCCAGATGTGTTCCGGGGCGCGAGGGTCACCGTCGCTTCCTCGCAGTCGTCCTGCGCGCGCACGGTGAACGAGCCGTGGCCGACGCGGCCGACGACCTTGATCGGGCCTTCGATCGGGAACGTCTTGGTGTCCATTGCTGATCTCCTGTCGGTAGGTCGGGATTCAGCCGTTGATCCAGCCGGTGATCCGGTGGGCATTGCCGGCGCGCCGCTGCACGGCGTCGGCCCAGCCGGCCGGGCCCATGGGCCAGGACGGGCGTGAGCGCGGCGCCGGCGGCGCGGACGAGCCAGGTGTTGACCGAGACGCCGTCGCGCCCGCGCGGCGGCCTCGACGTCGGCCTTGAGCGCCTCGGACAGGCGCAGCGAGATCCGGGCGCTGGCGTCGCCGTCGTCGGGCGCGCGGCGCGCTCGGCCGGTTCGGGCTCGCCGCCGAGCACCTCGATGCGCACGGTCGTCGCCGTCGAGGCGGACGGCGACGGCCGGGGCGCCGGGGGAGTCGAGCAGGGCCGCGGTGATCTCGTCGGCGGCGGCGGACAGGGCGGCCATGATCGCGAGCCGCACCGCCGGTGCGGCCGCGGCGGCCAGCGTGCTGGCGATCTGCTGGGTGCGCTCGTCGCCGAGGGCCGCGGCTCGCGGTGAGTTGGTCGTGGACTTGGTCGGACGTAGTCGTCGAGCTCCATGACGCCACTATGACATCATTCTGATGTCATTGCAACAGCATTGGTGATGTCGCCCGGTGACGCGGGCGTGGCAGGGGCCGCCGCAGGCCCGCCCCGTCGCGTGGCGCGGCCGGGATGTCGGCCCCGGCGGTTAGGCTGGCGCGAACCCGTCCCGCCGGAGTTGCCGCAGGAGCGCCCGTGCCCGACATCGTCCCGCTGAAGGTCCAAGCCATCGCCTGGACGCATTTCGAGGCGCCGGCCGACGTGCCGTGGGAGACCGATGCCGACGGCGGCCAGGCGCTGGCCGAGTTCGCCGGGCGCGCCTGCTACCAGTCCTGGAAGAAGCCCAATCCGGCGACGGCGACCAACGCCGGCTACCTGCGCCACATCCTCGAGGTCGGCCACCTCTCGGTGCTCGAGCACGGATCGGTGACCTTCTACGTCACCGGCATCTCCCGCTCGCTCACCCACGAGCTGATCCGGCACCGGCACTTCAGCTACTCGCAGCTGTCGCAGCGCTATGTGCCCGAGCGCAACGCGGCGATGGTCGAGCCCGACGTCATCGCCGACGACCCCGAGCTGCACGCCAAGTTCGTCGCCGCCACCGAGGCCGCGGTCACCGCCTACACCGAACTGCTCGAGGGCCTGGAGAAGAAGTTCGCCGACGTCGAGCACGCGACGCTGCGCCGCAAGCAGGCCCGCCAGGCCGCCCGGGCGCTGCTGCCCAACGCCACCGAGACCCGCATCGTCGTCACCGGCAACTACCGGGCCTGGCGGCACTTCATCGCCATGCGGGCCTCCGAGCACGCCGACGTCGAGATCCGGGCGCTGGCCATCGCCTGCCTGCGCGAACTGCACGGATCGCCGCCAACGCGTTCGCCGACTTCGAGATCACCACGCTGCCCGACGGCACCGAGGTGGCATCAAGTCCGTTCGTCAGCGAGGGCTGAGGCGGTACTTTGTAGGCCATGACAGCCGCCGCCGACCCGCGCCGCCCGTTCGGGCGGCTGCTCACCGCGATGGTCACGCCCGTTCGACGATCAGCGGCGATCTCGACCTCGACGCCGCGGCCGCGACCTGGCCACCTACCTGGTCGACGAGCAGGGCAACGACGGGCTGGTCATCAACGGCACCACCGGCGAGTCGCCGACGACCACCGACGCCGAGAAGGCCGACCTGGTCCGGGCCGTGGTCGACGCGGTCGGCGACCGCGCGCACGTCGTCGCCGGGGTCGGCACGTTCGACACGGTGCACACCGTCCATCTGGCCGAGCAGGCCGCCAAGGCCGGCGCCGCACGGGCTGCTCGTCGTCACGCCGTACTACTCCCGGCCGCCGCAGGCCGGGCTGCTCGCCCACTTCCGGGCCGTCGCCGACGCCACCGAGCTGCCGGTCATGCTCTACGACATCCCGCGGCCGCAGCGGCGTCGCCGATCCACACCGACGACGCTGATCGCGCTGGCCGAGCACGAGCGGATCGTCGCGGTCAAGGACGCCAAGGGCGACCTCGTCCGCCAGCTCGCGGGTCATCGCCGAGACCGACCTGGCCTACTACAGCGGCGACGACGCGATGACGCTGCCGCTGCTGGCCGTCGGCGCGGTCGGCGTGGTCGGCACGTCCACGCACTTCTGCGGCCGCGGCACCAAGGCGATGATCGAGGCGTTCGAGCGCGGCGACGTCGCCGAGGCCACTGCGGCTGCACCAGCAGCTGCTGCCGATCTACACCGGCATCTTCCGCACCCAGGGCACGATCCTGGTCAAGGCCGGGCTGCGGCTGCGCGGACTCGACGTCGGCCCGGTGCGGCTGCCGCTGGTCGACGCGACCGAGCACGAGATCAGCCACCTGCGCGCAGGATCT
This sequence comes from uncultured Actinomycetota bacterium, assembly GCA_963713245.1. GTDB lineage: Bacteria > Actinomycetota > Actinomycetes > Mycobacteriales > Jatrophihabitantaceae > CAVQKZ01. Next base: position 816,096 of record CAVQKZ010000005.1, on the reverse strand, counting down.
CGCCGCCGCCGGTCTCTGAGCGGCAGTCACCGGCCCGACACCGGCGCCCGCCTCCCTCGTAACCGTCGAGTTCAGCGTTAGGGTTGGCCGGTGGCAGGAGCAACCGGAACTCGTCGCGCGCCCGCCGCGCGCCGGGCAAGTCGCTCGCGGGCGCGGCCGGCCAGGCGCCGCAAGCGCGGCCGCGCGGCAGCCCGTACCGCGGCCGCGCCGTTCGTCGGCCATCGGCCATGCAGTCGCCGCGCTCTGGCGGGCGCATCGCCCGCGTGCTCGGCGGCGGTGGCCCGCGCCGCCGGCCGCAACGCCGCCACCGCCCGCGAGCTCGAGCCCGAGCACCGCCGCGACGGCGCCGGCGCTCGGCGTCCTCGCCTTCGGGCTGATCAGCGCCATGGCCGTCTGGTTCCACGCGGCCGGCCCGATCGGCCGGGTCATCGACCTCGACGTGCCGCGCGTCTGATCGGCAACGGCGCGGTGCTGCTGCCGCTCGTCCTGGTCGCCGCCGGCGCGCACATGCTGCGCCAGGCGCCCGAGCCGCGAGGCGCGCGGCCGCGTCGCTCGTCGGCTCGGCCGCGCTGTCGCTGTCGGTGCTCGGGCTGTTCGACCTCTGGGCCGGCTCGCCGCACACCGCGCACGGCCGGGCCCACGCCGGCGGCTTGATCGGCGCGGCGTCGGCACGCCGCTGCTCGCACGGGCTGTCCGCGGCGCTCGCCGTGCCGCTGCTGCTGCTCCTCGGCGTGTTCGGCATCCTCGTCGTCACCGCGACCCCGATCAGCGCCCTGGTCGGCTACGTGCGCGGGCTGCTCGACCGGCAGCCCGGCGCCGACGTCGTCGACGACGGCCGAGCGGCGACACGGCCGTCGACCGGTCCGCAAGCGCCGGTCGCGGCGCAGCGCCGAGGCCGAGCCGGACGCGACCACCGAGGATCTGCGCACGGTGGACGAGTCGGCCGCCGCGGCCGAGGCCGAGCTGGCCGCCGCCCGCGGGCCGAAGCCGCGCAAGCCGCGGGTGGCCAAGACCGTCGAGGACCTGCCGCCGATCAACCGGCCGGTGCAGCTCGAGCTCGACCAGCGGCGCCGGCATGTACACGCTGCCGTCGCTCAAGGACCTCGCGCACGGCAGCCCGCACCTGGAACACACCAAGGCCAACGACGAGGTCATCGCCGCGCTGCAGCAGGTGTTCGCCGAGTTCGACGTCGACTGCGCGGTCACCGGCTTCAACCGCGGCCCGACGGTCACCCGCTACGAGGTCGAGCTCGGCCCGGGCGTCAAGGTCGAGCGGATCACCAACCTGACCCGCAACATCGCCTACGCGGTCAAGAGCGCCGAGGTGCGCATCCTCAGCCCGATCCCGGGCAAGAGCGCGGTCGGCGTCGAGATCCCCAACGCCGACCCCGAGATCGTCATGCTCGGCGACGTGCTGCGCTCGCCGGTCGCCCAGCGCGACCACCACCCGATGCTGGTCGCGCTCGGCAAGGACGTCGAGGGCGGCTTCATCGTCGCCAACCTGACCAAGATGCCGCACCTGCTCGTCGCCGGCGCGACCGGCGCCGGCAAGTCGAGCTGCATCAACACGCTGATCCTGTCGATCCTCACCCGGGCCACGCCCGACCAGGTGCGGATGGTGCTCATCGACCCGAAGCGGGTCGAGTTCGCGGCCTACCAGGGCATCCCGCACCTCGTCACGCCGGTGATCACCAACCCGAAGAAGGCGGCCGACGCGCTGCAGTGGGTCGTGCGCGAGATGGACATGCGCTACGAGGACATGGAGTCCTCCGGCGTGCGGCACATCGACGACTTCAACCGCAAGGTGCACAGCGGCGAGCTCGTGGCGCCGCCCGGGTCCGAGCGCGTCTACAGCGCCTACCCGTACCTGCTGGTGATCGTCGACGAGCTCTCCGACCTGATGATGGTCGCCCCGCGCGACGTCGAGGACTCGATCGTGCGCATCACCCAGCTCGCGCGCGCGGCCGGCATCCACCTGGTCATCGCGACCCAGCGCCCGTCGGTCGACGTCGTCACCGGCCTGATCAAGGCCAACGTGCCGTCGCGGCTGGGCTTCAAGACCTCCTCGCTGGCCGACTCGCGGGTCATCCTCGACCAGCCCGGCGCGGAGAAGCTGCTCGGCAAGGGCGACGCGCTGTTCCTGCCGATGGGGGCGTCGAAGCCGGCCCGCATGCAGGGCGCGTTCGTCACCGACGCCGAGATCCACGCGATCGTCGAGCACTGCAAGACGCAGCTCGCAGCCGACCTACCGCGACGACGTCACCGCGCCGCAGGCCGCGAAGAAGGAGATCGACGAGGACATCGGCGACGACCTCGACCTGTTCCTGTCCGCGGTCGAGCTGGTGGTGTCGACCCAGTTCGGCTCGACGTCGATGCTGCAGCGCAAGCTGCGGGTCGGCTTCGCCAAGGCCGGCCGGCTGATGGACCTGATGGAGTCGCGCGGCATCGTCGGGCCGTCCGAGGGTTCGAAGGCCCGCGAGGTGCTGGTCGTGCCCGACGAGCTGGCCGGGCTGCTCTACACGCTGCGCAACGGCGGGACGGCCGACGACCTGATCGCGGCCGACGACGACGTCGCAGCGACGAAGAGGACGCCGAGAGGGCGCCGACGCGATCGAGCGCTCGTCCGAGCCGCACGCGTCAGCGGACATGCCAAGTGGCCACCCGTCCGCCCGGAGCGGTGGATGCCACGGGCGAGCTGCGATGTCAGCGCTCGCGGTGCTGCGCGGTGTAGAACATCTGATGCAGCGAGAACGACCTACGGCCGGGTTTGCGGTGCCGGCCGATGTAGATCTCGTCCTCGGTGGACAATGCCGACCGCTGGCGGCGTCCAGGCGCGGTACGCCGGGTCGATCCGATCGATGCGTGGTCATGTCGATCACCTCCGTGACGCGGACGCGTAACGCCGGCGATTCGGCGTGTGACACGTGAGGCGCGCGGTGTCGCGTGTTACAGCAGGTTGCAGCAGCATCCGGGTGTTGCCGAGCGTGTTCGGCTTGACGTACTCCAGGCCGAGGAACTCGGCGACGCCCGGGTCGTAGGAGCGGCGCAGCGCGTCGTAGGTGTCCTGGTCGACCGGCGTGCCGTCGATCTCGACGAAGCCGTGCCGGCGCGAAGAAGTCGGTGTGGAAGGTCAGCGCGAACAGCCGGGACAGCCCCAGCTCGCGGGCGGTCGTCGATCAGCGCGTCGAGCACTGGCCGCGCCGATGCCGCTGCCGCGGTGTCGCGGATGCGACGGCCAGCGTGCGGACCTCGCCCAGGTCGGCCCACAGCACGTGCAGCGCGCCGCAGCCGACCACCTCGCCGTCGAGCTCGGCGACCTGGAAGTCCTGCACGTCCTCGTACAGCGTGACGAGTTCCTTGGCCAGCAGCTTGCGCCCGGAGCCGGCGTAGATGTCGACGATCGCCTTGATGGCCGGCACGTCGGCGGTGCGGGCGCGGCGCACGACGACGGCACGCTCACGAACGGTAGCGCGCGTCGGCACGTGGCGCACGGCAGTGCAGCCCGTGCAGCATCGCGGTGTCGCGATGTCGACCGAGTCACCCGCGGACGTCGACTGGTCGGCGACCAGCGTGGCGCGCCACGCCGCCGGACGCAGGTCGACCGGCGTCGGCCGATCGCGTCCGGTGCGGGTGTCGATGCAGTACCCGGCCGGAATCGCCGTGCTCACGAGCGTCGCGTAGACGACGACCGGAGTCCGCCGACGGCGTCCGACGTCGCGAACGCGACGCGGTGCGCCGAGCTCGGCGTGCGCGATCTCGCAGGCGCCACGAGCCGATGCCGTCGCTGGCCGAGAGCCAGGCGTACGTCGAACCGTCGCTCACGAGCGACGACCGGGCGGTCGCCGTCGTGACCGTGCGGTCGACACCGCGGCCGGATGCGCGGCCCGACCACGATCCTCGGCCGGAACGGCCGACCGGACCGACCCCGGCGCGACGGCCGACGTCGTCGAGCACGTCGAGTGCGTCCGCGCGCGATGTCGTAGGCCTGGACGCGCCGCGCCGCGCGGCGCGTGCGTCGACTGCACGGTCCCAGTACACGTGCGCACCAGACCGCCGGATCGGCGATCACCTTCGGCGGCGTCGGCGTCCAGCGTGACTCGGTGACCGTCGTCCGAGCTGACTTGGTCGATCGCCGGTCGCGATATCGACCCACGACGACCTGACACGCGGCGTCGACGACCCGTTCGCGGCGCGGCGTGAGCGCCCACGTCGATGGCCGTCGACCGTCGACGGTGCACGGCTCGACCCGGTTCGTTGTCCGGCTGCGGACGGTGTAGGCGGTCGCTGACCGCTGATCGGCGTCGACGGACGGCGATCGTCGGCGCGGTACCGAGATCGCGGGTCAGCCGGACGTCTGCCGCGAGCTGGCGCGACGGGATCGCGCTCGTAGCCAGCGCACCGTGCAGCGCGATCCGTGCGCGACCGAGGCGCCGTCGCGGCGCCGGGTAGCGTCGGCGGCGCGGACGCGGCGCTGGCGACGGTCGCCGGCGGCGATCGAGCGTCGTGCCGGTCGCGCCGGATCGGCGACGGCGCGTTGCCGACCACGGCGAGCACGGCGGCGACGCGGCCGCGATGAGCCAGCGCGCGCGGTGCGGCCGCGCGGTCCTGGATCGGATCGGTCGTCGAGCACGTCGAGGCTGGCGAGGTCGGCGAAGTCGCGGCAGCGATGCGATGTCGCCGGCGCGCTCGCGCAGCATCGTGCGCAGCTCGGTCTCGAGAGTCGGCTCATCGGGCATCCTCCGTCGCGTGTCGAGGGCGGGATCGGCGCGCAGCGTGGCGAGCGCCGCGCGACGCCAGGCTGCGCACGGTGCCGCGTCGGCAGTCGAGCGCGGCGGCGATCTCGTTGTCGGTCAGCGTCGGCGTAGAAGCGCAGGACGAGCACCGTCCGCTGCGGACCGGCAGCCGTCGCAGCGCGCGCCACAGCGCGTCCCGCTCGGCTCGGGTCGCGTCGCTGGGCCGCGGCCGGTCGCGGCAGCTCGTCGACGACGAGCTCGCGGCTCGAACGCGCGCCGGGCCCGGCTGATGTTGGCGTTGACCAGCGCCCGCCGCGCGTAGGCGACCGGGTTGTCGAGCGGCAGCTCGTCGCCGAAGCGGCGGTACATCGCGAGGAGGACGTCCTGCAGCAGGTCCTCGGCCCGGTGCCGGTCGCCGCACAGCAGGTACGCGAAGCGCAGCAGCTCGAGCCCGCGTCGCGCGGGCGAAGTCCGCCACGCGTCAGCGGTGCGCGGCCGTGCGGCGCGCCGTCGGTGGACGACAAGGCGATCACACCCCGTACGACGCAGCCGATCGGCGCGCAAGTGTTGCAGCGCTGCGGCGGACGTGGGTCCGGCCCGTGCGCGGGTAACCTGCTCACGTGTCACAGCCGCTCGCGGGTCGCTCGTGTCACGCTGGGCTGCGCCCGCAACGAGGTCGACTCCGAGGAGCTGGCCGGCCGGCTCGGCGCCGGCGGCTGGGCGCTGACCGACGATGACGACGCCGACGTGGTCGTGATCAACACCTGCGGCTTCATCGACTCGGCCAAGAAGGACTCGATCGACACCGTCCTCGCCGCTGCCGACACCGGCAAGAAGGTCGTCGCCGTCGGCTGCCTGGCCGAGCGGTACGGCGCGGAACTGGCCGACGTCGCTGCCCGAGGCCGACGCCGTGCTCGGCTTCGACTCCTACGCCGACATCGCCGCCCGGCTCGACGACGTCGCCGCCGGCCGGCCGATCGCGCCGCACCAGCCCGCGCGACCGGCGCCTGCTGCTGCCGGTTCACCCGGCGCAGCGCCCGGCCGCGGTCGCCGAGGTCGCCGTCCCCGGGCACGCCTGGCTGCCGTCGGGCCTGGCCCGCACCCGCCTCGACGACTCGCCCGTCGCCTACCTCAAGCTCGCCTCCGGCTGCGACCGGCGCTGCACGTTCTGCGCCATCCCGTCCTTCCGCGGCTCGTTCGTGTCCCGCCCGCCGGCCGACGTGCTGGCCGAGGCGCGCTGGCTGGCCTCGACCGGCGCGCGCGAGCTCGTCCTGGTCAGCGAGAACTCGACGTCCTACGGCAAGGACCTCGGCGATCTGCGGGCGCTCGAACGCTGCTGCCCGAGCTGGCCGGCGTCGACGGCATCGACCGGATCCGGGTGTCGTACCTGCAGCCGGCCGAACTGCGCCCGACGCTGCTCGAGGCCATCGCCACGACGCCGGGCGTGGCGCCCTACTTCGACCTGTCGTTCCAGCACGCCAGCGCCCCCGTGCTGCGGCGGATGAAGCGCTTCGGCTCCACCGAGGCGTTCCTGGACCTGCTCGACCGGGTACGGGCGCTCGTCCCGGATGCCGGGGCGCGCAGCAACGTGATCGTCGGGTTCCCCGGCGAGACCGAGTCCGACGTGCCGAGCTGGAGCGGTTCCTGACCGGCGCCCGCCTCGACGTCGATCGGCGTGTTCGGCTACTCCGACGAGGACGGCACCGACGCCGCCGGCTTCGACGGCAAGCTGGCCGAGGACGTGATCGCGGCCCGGGTCGAGCGGGTCACCGCGCTGGCCGAGGAACTGATGAGCCAGCGGGCCGAGGACCGGATCGGCACCCGGGTCGACGTGCTGGTCGAGCAGGACGGCGATCGAGGTCGTCGGGCCGGGCCGCGCACCAGGGCCCCGACGTGGACGGCGCCACCCGGCTGGTCGGTGCCCCCGCCGACCTGCGCCCCGGGCAGATCGTCCCGGCCGTCGTCACCGCGGCCGAGGGCGTCGACCTCGTCGCCCGGATCGACGGATCGCCGTGGTGAAGACCGTCGCCGCCGTCGACGACCGACCCGATCGCCGATCCGGCCAGCCACGCGTCGGCCTGGAACATCGCCAACGCGCTGACCCTGTTCCGGCTGCTGCTCGTGCCGGTGTTCGTCGTGGTGTTGTTCCACGGCAGCGGGCATCTCACCGGCTGGCGCGTCGCGGCCTGGGCCGTGTTCGCGGTCGCGTCGGTCACCGATCGCCTCGACGGTGAGATCGCCCGCCGCCGCAACCTGGTCACCGAGTTCGGCAAGCTGGCCGACCCGATCGCCGACAAGGCCCTGGTCGGGGCGGCGCTGGTCGGGCTGTCGGTGCTGAACGACCTGCCGTGGTGGGTCACCGTGGTCATCCTGGTCCGCGAGGTCGGCGTCACGGTGTTGCGCTTCTGGGTGATCCGGCACGGCGTGCTCGCCGCCAGCCGCGGGCGGCAAGGTCAAGACGCTGCTGCAGGGCGGTGGCCATCGGGCTGTTCGTGCTGCCGCTGTCGGGCTGGTTGCACGGGCTGGCCTGGGTGATCATGCTCGCCGCCGTCGTGGTCGCGCTGGTCACCGGCGTCGACTACGTGGCCCGCGCGGTGCGGCTGCGGCGCCGCGGCCGGGCCGCCCGCGTCATCGCGTGACCGCCGCGCCCGATCTCGCCGCGCAGGTGCACGCGCGGCTGGCTGAACTCGGCGCCACCGTGGCCGTGGCCGAGTCGCTGACCGGCGGCCTGCTCTGTGCCGCGCTCACCGAGACACCGGGCGCGAGCACGACCATGCGTGGCGGGCTGGTCGTCTACGCCACCGACCTGAAGGCGACCCTGGCCGGCGTCGACGCCACGCTGCTGGCCGAGCGCGGTGCGGTGGACCCCGATGTCGCGATCGCCCTGGCTCGCGGCGCCCGGATCCAGCTCGGGGCGACCTTCGGGCTGGGCGTCACCGGCGTGGCCGGGCCCGACCCGCAGGACGGCCAGCCGGTCGGCACGGTCTTCGCGGCCGTCTCCGGCCCACACGGCGAGACCTCGGTGGCCCCGCTGTTCGCCGGGGGCCGGGCCGAGATCCGGGCGGCATCGGTGCTGGCGTGCCTGGAGTTGCTGGCCGCGGAATGTCGCCGGTAGCCGGATCGTTACGTTCGCTGAGAGCGGACGGCAAATACCGTGCCGCGCCTCGGCGCAGTCGGCCCGGTAACGTGGTCGGCACTGTCGTCACCGCACCGTTGCCAGCGTTCCCGGACAGGGGGTCATCCCGATGCCAGTGCTTCGCCAAGTAGTGGGCGAGACCCTCCGTGGCCTGCGTCTGCGCCAACGCCGCACCCTCCGCGAAGTCTCCGCGAGCGCCCGGGTCAGCCTCGGCTACCTGTCCGAGGTCGAGCGGGGCCAGAAGGAACCGTCGTCGGAGTTGCTGGCCGCCATCTGCGGCGCGCTCGACGTCGAACTCTCGGACGTGTTCTGGGAGGTCAGCACCACGCTGCGCCGCGAGGAGAAGCTGGCCGGCGGTCGCATCGCGGCCATACCCGGTGCGGGCTCGGCCCGGATCAGCGTGGCCCCCGGGGGCGAGACGATGGGACCCCAGGTCCGGGCGCTGCCCACCGTGGCCGCCTGAGCTCCCGGTAACACCAGTCACAGGCTTATCTCGACGCTGCGCGTCGTCCCCGCCGTGTGCACCGCGCGGGGTAATTTCGCCAGCATGACCGCACCCAGGGCGCGAGGCCGGGCATGAGTGCTCGCGATCCGCTGTTCGACACCCTGTTCCGGCCGACGACGGTCGCGCCGGCGATCGCGTCGGCGGCCCCGGTCCGGGCCGCGGGGACGCGCTCGCGAGCCGGCAATGCGATGAACCGGACCCGGGCCGCGCTGCTCGAAGGGGCCCGGCGCAGCGTCGAGGCCAACGGCACCAAGATCACCATGGCCCAGGTGGCGGCCGCGGCCGGGGTGGCCAAGGCGACGCTGTACAACCACTTCCGCACCCGCGAGGCCGTGCTCGTCGGCCCTGCTGAGCGACGAGGTCGCCCGGCTCGTGGACGGACTGGCCGGCGCAGCCGCTGGCCGACGCCCTCGGCGGCGCGGCCCATGCGCTGGCCGGCCATCCGCTGCTGCGGGCCCTGGCCCGAACCGAGCCCGCGACGCTGGCCGCGCTGGGCTGTATCGACCTCGGCGCCGAGGGCTGGCGTACCGCCCGCGACGGGGTCGCGGCCGCCCTGGGCGCCGAATCGCGCGGCGGCACGGACACCGTCCTGCGGTGGCTGGCGTCCTACCTGCTGACGCCGGCCAGCCCGGCCTCGATCGCCGCCGACCTCGGCATTCTGCTGGCCGGCCTGCCCGAGGCCCCCGGCAGCCGGGCCGCGTCCTCGGCCGGCGCCGAGCCCCGGGCGGCGCAGCCGGCCTGAGCGCCGCCGCCGCCCGCGCGCCGCTTTCTGAGACCATGGAGATCTACAGCAGCCGGCGCCCGCGCCGGCCCGCAACCGCTGGAGGGGACTAGATGGCCAAGCCGAATCCCGTCGTCAAGGCGTGGAAGTACCTGTCGGCCTGGTTCGGCGCCAAGGTCGACGAGATCGCCGACCCCAAGGTCCAGATCCAGCAGGCGATCCAGGAAGCGCAGCACCAACACCAGCAGCTGACCCAGCAGGCCGCCGCGGTCATCGGTAATCAACGCCAGCTGGAGATGCAGCTCAACCGCCAGCTCGGGCAGATCGAGGGATTGCAGGCCCAGGCCAAGCAGGCGCTGGTGCTGGCCGACAAGGCCACTGCCGCCGGCGACGCGACCAAGGCCCAGGAGTACGAGGAGGCCGCGCAGGCCCTGGCCAACCAACTGGTCACGGCGGAGTCCGCGGTCGAGGACCTCAAACTGCTGCACGACCAGGCCCTGCAGGCCGCGGCCCAGGCCAAGGTGGCCGTTTCGGACAACAAGGCCCTGTTGCAGCAGCAGCTGGCTGAACGCACCAAGCTGCTCACCCAGCTCGAGCAGGCCAAGATGCAGGAGACCGTGTCCAAGTCGCTGCAGCAGATGAGCGACCTGGCCGCGCCGTCCAACGTGCCGTCACTGAACGAGGTCCGCGACAAGATCGAGAAGCGCTACGCGATCGCGCTCGGGCAGGCCGAACTGGCCAAGGACTCCGTGGCCAGCCGCACCCTCGACATCCAGCGCGCGACCGTCAACCTGCAGGGCGCGGCTCGGCTCGAGGAGATCCGGGCGTCGCTCGAGGCCGAGAAGCCGGCCGTCACCGGCAGTGCCGCCGCGCCGGCGATCGACGGTCCGGTCAGCGGCCCGGCCGGCGCCCCGGTCGTCGACACCACCAAGCAGGCCGAGCCCGACCCCGGCTGACCCGAGACCCACATCGTCACTCGGCCGCGGCCTGGCAGGTCGGGCACCAGTACGTGCTGCGCTGCCACGGTGGCCGGCCCTGCTCGTCGCGCCGGATCGGGGTGCGGCAGCGCAGGCAGGGCTGGCCCGCCCGGTCGTAGACCCAGTGCTGCTGGCCGCGGGCGAGCAGGCCGGTCGTCGACTGCTCGGGATGGTCACGATTGGCCCACATCAGGCGCTGAGCGGTGCTCACCAGCCGGGCCAGGTCGGCGACCTTGCCGACCGGGGTCCACGGGTGCACGCGCTCGATGAACAGCACCTCGCGACTTGTAGAGGTTGCCGATGCCGCTGAGGTTGCGCTGATCGAGCAACGCTTCCCCGATGGCGCTTTCGGCCACCGGCGCGGCGAGCAGGCGGTGCACCGCCTCGTCGACGTCCCAGTCCGGGCCGAGCAGGTCCGGGCCGAGGTGGCCCACGAGTTCGGCCTCCGCGGCCGTCGCGACGACACGCAGGTCGTGCACCCGGTAGCCGGTGGCCAGCCACTCGGCATTGCCGAGTTGGGCCCGGATGAGGTGCTCGGGATATCTGCGGGGCCGGCTGCCGGCTCGGGACAGGAACCACGAGCCGTCCATCTTCAGGTGGCTGTGCAGCGTGCGGCCGTCGTCGAGGCGGGTCAGCAGGTGCTTGCCGCGGGCCAGCACCTCGGTGACCGTCGCACCGCGCAGATCGACCGTGGCCAACTGAGGCACGCGCAGATCGAAGACGGTGAGGGCGCGGCCGGCCAGGGCCTGGTGCATGCGCTTGGCCGTCAACCAGACGGTGTCACCCTCGGGCATGTGTCACCATGGCCGTCCGAACCGTGATCGGGTGACCGGGGTACTGAACATCGTCACGGCTGCCGATCGTGATCAGCGTCCCGGGGGCGTGGCCGTCGTTCACGGCCGCCGTCATCGCCCGGATCTCGTTGCTGATGCGCGGGTTCGGGCTGATCGGGTTGGCCTGGCCGCGGCCTGCGGTGCACCAGGGCGTCACCACCCCCCGACCGGCTCACGCCCGGAGCCGCAGGCCCCGAGGCGTCGGCCGGAAGCCGGCCGCTTCGAGGGCGTCGCCCAGCGGCGACGAGACGATCGGGGCCCCGTCGGCCCGTTCGACCTGCAGCTTGCCCAGGGCGCCGTCGCGCACGGCCAGGGCCAGCGCGTCGGCGGCCGGCTGGAGCACGGCGACGTCGTCGGTGAACGACAGCAGGGTGCGCCCGCCCCGTTCGACGTAGATGACGCAGCTGCCGTCGACCAGGACGACCAGCGCGCCGGCCTTACGGGCGGGCTGGTGGCCGCGCCGGCCCTCTTCGGGCGCGGGCGCGGCCGGCCACGGCAGCGCCGCTCCGTACGGATTGGCCGGGTCGGTGGCGGCCAGCACCAGGGTCGGGCTGGCGTCGCGAACGTCGGCCGGGCGGGCCTCGGCCCGCAGCCGGTCGACCGCGCCGGGCAGCGCGAACTGGGCCGCACCGAGCCCGTCGACGAAGTACCCGCGCCGGGCCCGGCCGGACTCCTCGGCCGCCTTGAGGACGGGGTAGACCGCGGCGAAGCCGCCGCTGACGCCCTCGCCGGCCACCGAGCCGCGGGTGACCAGGCCGTAGCGGTCGAGCAGCACGTCGGCGGCCGCAAGTGCCCGCCGGGTCGGATCGGCGTCGCGCTCCGGGGTCGCCGACCACCGCCCGCCCATCGCCGGCGGGGTCGGCCGGATCGACGAGGCCCCGCCCGGCCCGCTGAGGCCGCTGTAGCGGCCGTAGCGCGAGCGGGGTGGGCGTGGCCGGCGGGGGTGCGCGGTCCGCCCGCCTGAGCCGAGCAGGGCGCGCACCGGCGCCAGCGTGTCGTTGGTGAGCGTCCCGGCCCAGACCAGGGCCCAGACGGCGGCGGTGACGTCGTCGTCGCTGACCGGACCCTCGGCCGCGGTGACCCGGTCGGCCACGGCCCGGAAGAACAGGGCCTGGTCGCCGGCCAGGACGGTCCGGATCACCCGCTCGACCGCACTGTCGGCGGCCTCGGCCCCGGCGTCGGGCGGGCGCAGCAGCAGCGGGGCCAGCTCGGCCGGGCTGAGCACGATCCAGCCGTCGTTGCCGGCCAGGGCCCCAGCGCCCGTCCACAGCACCTCGCCGGACAGGGTGAGCTCGTCGAGCAGTGCGGGCGAGTAGCCGGCGACCCGGCTGGGCAGGATGAGCGACTCGAGCGCACTGGCCGGCAACGGCACCCCGGCCAGCTGCTCGACCACCCGCAGCAGCCCTTCCGGGCCGCGCGCGGCCCGGGCGCCGACCCCTTGCCAGGCCGGGATGAACCGGGCCAGCGCCTCGGCCGGCACCGGCTCGACCTCGCGGCGCAGCGCGGCCAGGGAACGGCGGCGGATCGTGCGCAGCACCTCGGCGTCGCACCACTCCAGCCCGAGGCCGCCGGGCCGGAACTCACCCTGGACGATGCGCCCCGCGGCCGCGAGCCGGGCCAGGGCCGCCCCGACCACCGCGACGCCGAGACCCAGGCGCAGGGCCACGTCGTTGGCCTGGAACGGCCCGTGGGTGCGGGCGTAGCGGGAGACGAGATCGCCCATCGGATCGCGCACCGGCTCGGTGAACGTCTCGGGCACGCCGACGGGCAGGGCGACACCGAGCGCGTCGCGGACCCGGCCGGCGTCCTCGATCGCCAGCCAGCGTTCTTCACCGGCGATGCGCACCCGGATGGCGCGGCGGGCGGCCTCGAGCTCGGCCAGGTCAGCCGCCGTGGCCCCGCGGGCGATCGCCTCGGCCGTGGTCAGCTCGCCGACCGCGCGCAGCAGGTCGTGCACCGAGTCCAGGCCGTGCGCCCTGCGGTCGTCGGCCAGCCGGGTCAGCTCGGCCTCGACCGCGGCGATGGTGTCGGCGTCGAGCAGCTCGCGCAACTCGGTGGCGCCGAGCAGCTCGGCCAGCATGGCCGAATCGAGCGACAGGGCTTGCGCCCGGCGTTCGGCCAGCGGTGCGTCGCCCTCGTAGACGAACATGCCCACGTAGCCGAACAGCAGCGAGCGGGCGAACGGGGACGCGGCCGGGGTCTCGACGTCGACGAGCCGGATGCGCCGCGACGCGAGGTCGCGCATCATCCCGACCAGCCCGGGCACGTCGAAGACGTCCTGCAGGCATTCGCGCATGGCCTCGAGCACGACCGGGAAGTCGCCGTACTCGCCGGCCACCTGCAACAGCTGGTTGGCCCGCTGGCGCTGCTGCCACAGCGGAGCCCGCCGGCGCGGGTCGCGCTTGGGCAGCAGGAGCGAGCGGGCCGCGCACTCGCGGAAGCGCGCGGCGAACAGGGCCGAGCCGCCCACCTCGGCGGTGACGATGGCCTCGATCTCGTCCGGGTCGAAGACGGCGAGCTCACCGGCCGGTGGCTCGGCATCGGTCTCGGGCAGCCGCAGCACGATGCCGTCGTCGGAGTGCATGGAGGCCACGTCCAGGCCGTAGCGCTCGCGCAGCCGGGCCCCGATGGCCAGCGCCCAGGGCGCGTTGACCGGCGCGCCGAAGGGGGAGTGGACGACCAGGCGCCAGTCGCCGAGTTCGTCGCGGAACCGCTCGACCAGCAGCGTGCGGTCGTCGGGCAGGTGGCCGGTGGCCGCACGCTGCTCGCCCAGGTAGGCGAGCAGGTTGGCGCTGCCCCAGTCGTCCAGCCCGGCGGCTCGGGCCCGGGCCGCGCCGGCGGCGGGGTCGGCGGCCGCGACCTCGCGCAGAAAGGCGCCGAGCGCCCGCCCGAGTTCGACCGGGCGGCCAGGTGAGTCGCCCTTCCAGAACGGCATCCGCCCCATCTCGCCCGGGGCGGGGGTGACCAGCACCCGGTCGTGGGTGATGTCCTCGATGCGCCAGGACGACGAGCCGAGCAGGAACACGTCACCGACCCGTGACTCGTAGACCATCTCCTCGTCCAGTTCGCCGACGCGCCGCCCCGGCCCGTCACCGGTGGCGAGGAACACGCCGAACAGCCCGCGGTCGGGGATCGTCCCGCCGCTGGTGACGGCCAGGCGCTGGGCCCCGCCGCGGGCACTGAGCTCGCCGGTGACCCGGTCCCAGACCAGCCGCGGCCGCAGTTCGGCGAAGGCGTCGGACGGGTAGCGCCCGGCCAGCATGTCGAGCACGGCTTCCAGCGCCGAGCGGGGCAGCCCGGCGAACGGCGCCGCCCGGCGCACGATCTCGTCCACCTCGTCGACGGTCAGCGTCTCGAGCGCGACCATGGCCACGATCTGCTGGGCCAGCACGTCGAGCGGGTTGCGCGGGTAGCGCATCGCCTCGATGGCGCCGTCGCGCATCCGCTCGGCCACCACCGCGGACTCGACCAGGTCGCCGCGGAACTTCGGGAAGATCACGCCGCGGGACACGGCGCCCACCTGGTGGCCGGCCCGGCCGACTCGCTGCAGCCCGGAGGCCACCGACGGCGGCGACTCGACCTGGATGACGAGGTCGACGGCGCCCATGTCGATGCCGAGTTCGAGGGAGGACGTGGCCACGACGGCCGGCAGCTGGCCGGCCTTGAGCGCCTCCTCGACCAGGGCCCGCTGCTCGCGCGACACCGAACCGTGGTGGGCCCGCGCGACGATCACGTCCTCGGCTGGTCGCCCGGCGTCGGACTGGGCCATCAGTTCGGCCGGCGTGCGACCGGTGGGCGGTGGCGGCGCCTGGCCGGCCCGCTCGGTGGCCAGCTCGTTGAGCCGGGCGGTGAGCCGCTCGGCCAGCCGGCGCGAATTGGCGAAGACGATCGTCGAGCGGTGGGCCTCGATGAGGTCGAGCACCCGCTCCTCGACGTGCGGCCAGATCGAGGAACGGCGCTGGGCGCCGGCCGCCGGCCCGCTCAGATCCTCGACCGGCTCGCCCAGGGCGGACATGTCCTCGATCGGCACCACGACCTGCAGGTCGAACGTCTTGGTCAACGGCGGCTGCACCACGGTGACCGGCCGCCCGCCGGCCAGGAAGGTGGCCACCTCGTCGACCGGGCGCACGGTGGCCGACAGCCCGATGCGCTGGGCCGGCGCGTCGAGCAGGGTGTCGAGGCGCTCCAGCGACAGGGCCAGGTGGGCGCCGCGCTTGCTGGCGCACACGGCGTGCACCTCGTCGACGATCACGGTGTCGACGCCGCGCAGGGCCTCGCGCGCGGCCGAGGTCAGCAGCAGGAACAGCGACTCGGGCGTGGTGATCAGGATGTCGGCCGGGTGCCGGGCGAAGGCGCGGCGCTGGTCGGCCGGGGTGTCGCCCGAGCGCATGGCCACGGTGATGTCGGGCACCGGCTGCCCGAGCCGCTGTGCGGCCTGCCGGATGCCGGCCAGCGGGGAGCGCAGGTTGCGTTCGACGTCGACGGCCAGCGCCTTGAGCGGGCTGATGTAGAGCACCCGGCACCGCCGCATCGGGTCGTCGGGGCGGGGCTGTGCGGCCAGCCGGTCGAGCGCGGACAGGAAGGCCGCGAGCGTCTTGCCCGAGCCCGTCGGGGCGACGACCAGGGTGTGCTCGCCCCGGGCGATGGCAGCCCAGGCTCCCCCCTGGGCCGGCGTCGGGGCGGCGAAGGCACCGTCGAGCCAGTCCTGGGTGGCGGGGGAGAACGTGGGCACGTCATCCAGTGTGCCTGCCGGCACCGACACTGTGGGCTCAGCCGGCGGCCAGCCGCTCGGTCAGCCGGGCCCGGGCCGCGGGCCAGTCGTCGTCGGTCATGGAGTACTGCACCGACGTGCGCCACGAGCCGTCCCGCCGGATGCGGTGCTTGCGCAGTTCGCCCTCGCGGGTCGCCCCGAGGCGGGCGATGGCCGCCTGCGAGCGGACGTTGTTGATGTCGGTGTGCCAGACGACGCGGGCGGCGCCCAGGGTGTCGAACGCGTGGCTGAGCATGAGCAGCTTGGACTCGGTGTTGTGGCCGCTGCGCCACCACCGGCGACCGAGCCAGGTGTGTCCGATGGCGATCGCCCGGGCGGCGGGGTCGACCTCGTAGTAGGAGCTCGTGCCCGCGAACTCGCCGGTGCCGGCGTCGAGCTGGGCGTAGGCCAGCCGTTCACCGCGGGCCCGGGCGCCGAGCGCGGCCAGGATGTGGTCCTCGGCGTCCTGGACGGTCTGCGGCGCGGCCGGGTACATCCAGCGGAACACCTCGGCCGCGTCCTCGCCGCACCCGGCGGCCGCGAGATAGCCCGGGGCGTGCTCCAGCGCGAGGGGTTCGAGCCGGATCAGCCGGCCCGTCAGCACGGGCAGGGCGTACCAGCGGTCGGCAGAGGTCACCGGTGCATCCTCCCAAGGCCGGACCAGCCGTTATCGGGCCCGTAGCCGGCGCAGCATCCGGGCGTCCTCGAAGCCGACCAGCCGCGCGGCCGCCTCGATCGTCGAGCCCTGCGCGATCAGGTCCTCGGCCCGTTCCACCCGCAGCAGATGCTGGTAGCGCAACGGGGTGGTGCCGGTGGCGGTCGCGAACTGCCGGGTGAGCGTCCGGGCACTCACCCGGGCCGCCTCGGCCAGTTCGGCCAGCCGGATGCGCCGCTGGAAGCGGGCGTCGATGAGGTCCTGCACCCGGTGCACGGTGTCGTTGAGGTGGGCGCGGTGCCCGATCATGGCGCTGACCTGCGCGGCGTCGCCGTTGCGCCGGCCGTACACGACCATCGACCGGGCCACCCGGGCCGCCGCGGCCGGGCCGTGGCGCAGCGCGACCAGGTGCAGGGCCAGGTCGATGCCGCTGGCGATCCCGGCCGACGTGACGACCCGCCCGTCGGTCGTGAACAGCACGTCGCGCACCACGTGGGCCCTGGGGTAGCGCTGGGCCAGTTCGTCCTGGAGGTCGTGGTGCGTGGTGCAGCGGCGCCCGTCGAGCAGACCGGCCCGGCCCAGCGCGTCGGCACCGGCGCACACGCTGGCCACGGTGCCGCCGCGGTCGTGGTGAGCCCGCAGGGCGGCCAGGGTCGGCGCGGTGACGCCGCCCCGGCCGGCCAGCGTGGGCGCCCGCCACCCGGGCACGATCACGAGGTCGTTGCCGGTGAGCGGCGGCCAGTCGGTGTCGGCCCGCAGCGGCAGGTGCTGCGCGCTCGGTACCTCGCGTGTTCGGCCACGTAGGTCAGCCGGTAGCCGTAGCCGAGGTCGTCGGCGGTCGAGAACACCTGCGCCGGGCCGGCCAGGTCCAGCAGGTGGACGTCGCGGAGGAGCAGGAAGACGACTCGGGTCACGATCTGGTCATCATGCCACTGCGGCCGGAGTTGAGGATGAGGCGGCCACGAACTCGTCCGTGGTCGCGATCGTCGCGAACTCGCGGGCGGCGAGCACCCGTTCGGTGCGCTCGATGATCTCGGCCGCGCCGAGCGCCCCGGGGTCGGCGAGCAGCTGCTCGACGGTCTGGTCGGCCGGGGCGCCGGGTGCGGGGATCGGGGACGTGGTCGTGGCGTCGGTGACGAAGGTGACGCCGAAGCCGAGGTCGCTGCCCACCCGGGCGGTGGTCTCGCAGCACTGCTCCGTGCGGATGCCGCAGACGACGATGTCGCGCACGCCCGCGGTCGTCAGGGTCTGCTGCAGATTAGTGGTGGTGAAGGCGTTCACCGACGTCTTCGTCACGACCGGCTCGCCGTCGCGCGGGTCGAGGCCGGCGATCGGCCGCACGTGCCCGCCGGCCGGGTCGAAGGGGTTGCCGGTGCCTGGCTCCGCGTGCAGCACCCAGACGACGAGGTCGCCGGCCGCTCGGGCGGCGTCGACCAGCCGGCCGACCTGGGTGGCGATGGCGGTGTTGGACATGGCGGCCCAACTCGGCCGTTGCCGGAACGACTCTTGCACGTCGATGACGATCAGGGCTCGGTTCATGGCCGTCAGTGTGGCGCTCGGTGCGGGCGGTGAACCAGGTGCGATCGAGTCGTCGGGCGGACCGATCTGGTCATTCGGCCGGCACACCGCCCCGGGCGGGCTCGGGCCGGTGTGCCTAGGCTGGACGGCGTGCGACTCACCGACTTCTGGCAGCGGATGGAAACTCGCTTCGGCGTGGCCTACGCGCGCAGCGTGGCCGCCGACTACCGGCTGCCCCTGCTCGGCGCCACCGTCGACGAGGCCCTCGCGAAGGGGGTCGAGACCAGGCAGGTCTGGCGCGCGGTGTGCGCCGAGTTCGAGATGCCGGCCCAATTGCGCTGAGCGGGCCGGTTGCCGGCGGTCGCCCCGCGGCGTGTCGCGCGCGGATCTACCACGGTCGAACAGGTGTTCGGCTAGCGTGTCCACATGAGCCCGGTTGTCCACAACGTGGCCGCGGCCGGCACTTTTGTCGGTGCCCGGCCCTAACGTCGCCAGCGACCGGGCTCGTCACGAGACGGCCCATCCAGACTGATTGAAGAGGTGTCTTGCAGATGGCAGCAGGCTTCGACCGGGAAAAGGCGCTCGACGTCGCCCTGGCCCAGATCGACAAGCAGTACGGCAAGGGCTCGGTGATGCGTCTCGGCGATCGCCCGTACGTGCCCATCGAGGTGATCCCCACGGGCTCGATCGCCCTCGACGTCGCCCTTGGCATCGGCGGCCTGCCGCGTGGGCGCATCGTCGAGATCTACGGCCCGGAAAGTTCGGGCAAGACGACGGTGGCCCTGCACGCGGTCGCCAACGCGCAGGCCGCCGGCGGCATCGCTGCGTTCATCGACGCCGAGCACGCCCTCGACCCGGAATACGCGCGGGCGCTGGGCGTCGACACCGACGCGCTGCTGGTCAGCCAGCCCGACACCGGTGAGCAGGCGCTCGAGATCATGGACATGCTGATCCGCTCGGGTGCGATCGACCTCGTGGTCGTCGACTCGGTGGCCGCCCTGGTGCCCCGGGCCGAGATCGAGGGCGAGATGGGCGACAGCCACGTCGGCCTGCAGGCCCGGCTGATGAGCCAGGCGCTGCGCAAGATCACCGGTGCGCTGAGCAACTCCGGCACGACCGCGATCTTCATCAACCAGCTGCGCGAGAAGATCGGCGTCATGTTCGGCTCGCCCGAGACGACCACGGGCGGCAAGGCGCTGAAGTTCTACTCCTCGGTCCGCCTGGACGTGCGGCGCATCGAGACCCTCAAGGACGGTGCCGACGCGGTCGGCAACCGCACCCGCGTCAAGGTGGTCAAGAACAAGGTCGCGCCGCCGTTCAAGCAGGCCGAGTTCGACATCGTCTACGGCCAGGGCATCAGCCGCGAGGGCTCGCTGATCGACGTCGGCGTCGAGCAGGGCCTGATCAAGAAGTCCGGCGCCTGGTACACCTACGAGGCCGACCAGCTGGGCCAGGGCAAGGAGAACGTGCGCAGCTTCCTGCGCGACAACCCCGACCTGGCCGACGAGATCGAGAAGAAGATCAAGGAGAAGCTGGGCGTCGGGGCCCGGGTCGACGGCGCGGCCGCCCCGATCGAGGCACTGCCGGCTCCGGTCGACTTCTGAGCCCGACCATGACGGCACAAGCGCGGCCCCCGGACGGCGAACTGGATCCGCCGGGGGACCCGGAGTCGGTGGCCCGCGTCATCTGCCTGCGCCAGCTCGACCAGCGGGCGCGGACTCGTTCGGAACTCGAGACCACGCTCCGGCGCCGCGGCGTGCCCGACGACGCCGCCCGTACGGTCCTGGACCGGCTGACCGAGGTCGGCCTCATCGACGACGGTCAGCTGGCCGCCGGTTATGCGATGGCCCAGCATCGCGAACGGGGCCTGGCCGGCCGGGCCGTGGCCATGAAGCTGCGCCAGCGGGGCATCGACGAGCCGACCGTGCAGGCCGCCGTCGGGCAGATCGACGCCGAGAGCGAGACCGAGGCCGCACAGGCGCTGGTGGCGCGCAAGCTCAGGTCGCTGCGCGGGCTCGATCCGCCGGCCCAGGCTCGCCGGCTGGTCGGGCTGCTGGCCCGCCGCGGCTACCCGCCGGGCCTGGCCCACCAGGTCGTCCGGGCGGCGCTGGCCGATTCGGGGCTGCCGGACGCGCCGGACTTCGACGGATAGGTCCCGGTCGTCGGCGCCGGGCCAGTGTGTGCACAGCGGGCCCTACTTGATTTGTGGCTCATCGATTTCTAACCTCAGGATCACCAGGAGCAACGCCACGACGCCGCCGGGCGGCCCGCATCCTCGCGAGCAGCCCGGCGCGGCACACATAACAGTGACCGCGACACACAGAAAGGGCAGCACCAGGCGCCTTCCGGGCCGGCCGCATCTGCGGCGGCCCCAGCGCATCGACGCACAGAGCGTTTCCTGGCCGGCGGGTGCGACGGACAGGAGGCAGCGATGCAGGGAGTCTGGTACGCGACGGTCGGTGCGGTCTTCGTTCTCGGTCTGCTGGTCCTGGCCCTCTACGCCCGCCGCGGCGGTTTGGCCCGCCCAGGCGCCGAGGCGGCCGCCGGGGCGAACGCCGACCTCGAATCGGCCCGCCGGGTGGCCGCGGCCGAGGCGGCCTCGTTGCGCCAGCTCGCCCAGACGGAGGCCGACGCCGTGCGCCGGGCGGCCGAAGCCGAGGCCGAGGCGGTGCGCCGGGCCGCCCAGGTCGACGCCCGCGGGGCCCAGACCGAGGCCGAGGCGGTGCGGCGCAACGCGACCAACCAGGCCCAGGCCCTGCTGGCCGAGGCGCGCCGCGACGGCGCGGCCGAGCTGGCCCAGGTCACCGAGCGGGCCCGCCGCACCGAGCAGGACCTCGCCGCCCAGACCGCCCGGCTCGACGAGACCGAAGCCCGCCTGGACGCCCAGTCGATGCGCCTCGAGGCCGAGGCCCTCGACCTGGACCGGGCCCTGCGCCAGCTGGCCGAGCGCCAGCAGGCCCTGGAGGCGCTGGCCGCGGAGTTGGACGAGCGGGCGGCGGCGCTGGACGCCGAGGCGGCGGCCCATCGCCGCGAGTTGGAACGGGTGGCCGGGCTGTCCAGCGAGCAGGCCAAGGCCGAGCTGATGCTCAGCGTCGAGGCGTCGGCCCGGCGCGATGCCGCACTGCTGGTGCGCACGATCGAGAACGAAGCCAAGGCCGAGGGCACCGAACGGGCCCGGGCCATCGTCGTCGAAGCCGTGCAGCGGGTGGCCAGCGAGCAGACGGCCGAGACCGTGGTCAGCGTCATGCACCTGCCCAGCGACGAGATGAAGGGCCGCATCATCGGTCGCGAGGGCCGCAACATCCGGGCATTCGAGTCCGTCACCGGGGTCAACGTCATCATCGACGACACTCCTGAGGCGGTGCTGCTGTCGTGTTTCGATCCGGTGCGGCGCGAGATCGGCCGCATCACGCTCACCAAGCTCGTCGTCGACGGGCGGATCCACCCGCATCGCATCGAAGAGGTGTACGAGCAGAGCAAGACCGAGGTCGACGAGTTGTGCCTGCGTGCGGCCCGCGAGGCGCTGGCCGAGGTCGGCATCGCCGACCTGGACGAGCGGCTGCTGCCGACGCTGGGCCGGCTGAAGTACCGCACCAGCTACGGGCAGAACGTGCTCGGGCACCTCACCGAGACCGCCCACATCGCCGGGGTGATGGCGGCCGAGCTGGGCATCGAGCCCACCCTGGTGAAGCGCTGCGCGTTCCTGCACGACATCGGCAAGGCCCTCACCCACGAGGTCGAGGGCAGCCACGCCATCATCGGGGCCGACCTGTTGCGCCGCTTCGGCGAGAGCGAGGCCGTGGCCCACGCGGTCGAGGCCCACCACAACGAGGTGCAGCCGCGCACGATCGAGGCCGTGCTCACCCAGGCGTCGGACACCTGCTCGGCCGCCCGCCCCGGCGCCCGCCGCGAGTCGCTGGAGAGCTACGTCAAACGCCTGGCCCGCATCGAAGAGATCGCCGGCGCCCGTCCCGGCGTCGAGAAGGTCTTCGCCATGCAGGCCGGGCGCGAGGTGCGCATCATGGTGCAGCCGGCCGAGATCGACGACCTGGCCGCGCAGGTCATCGCCCGCGAGATCGCCAAGCAGATCGAGGACGAGCTGACCTATCCGGGCCAGATCCGGGTCACCGTGGTCCGCGAGTCGCGCGCCACCGAGATCGCGCACTGAGCGACATCGGGGGCGCCGGCCTGCGGCAGTGACGCGGTTCGCCCGTATCCTCGGAATCCTCATGGCCCGCACCTACGACATCCGCACCTACGGGTGCCAGATGAACGTCCACGACTCCGAACGCCTGGCCGGGCTGCTCGAGCAGTCCGGCTACGTGCGCGGGGCCGGCGACGACGTCGACCTGGTCGTGTTCAACACCTGCGCGGTGCGCGAGAACGCCGACAACCGGCTCTACGGCAACCTCGGGCAACTGGCCCCGGCCAAGCAGCGCCGCCCCGGGATGCAGATCGCGGTCGGCGGCTGCCTGGCCCAGAAGGACCGCGGCCGCATCGTCGAGAAGGCCCCGTGGGTCGACGTCGTGTTCGGCACCCATAACCTGGCCGCGCTGCCGGTGCTGCTCGAGCGCGCCCGCCACAACGACGAGGCCCAGGTCGAGATCCTCGAGGCGCTGCAGAACTTCCCGTCCGACCTGCCCAGTCGCCGCGAGTCGCCGCACAGCGCCTGGGTGTCGATCTCGGTCGGCTGCGACAACACGTGCACGTTCTGCATCGTGCCCAGCCTGCGCGGAACCGAGACCGACCGCCGGCCCGGTGACGTGCTGGCCGAGATCCGCGCGCTCGTCGACTCCGGGGTCATCGAGGTCACCCTGCTCGGGCAGAACGTGAACTCCTACGGCCGCTCGTTCGGCGACCGGTTCGCCTTCGGCCGGCTGCTGCGGGCCTGCGGGCAGATCGACGGCCTCGAGCGGGTGCGCTTCACCAGCCCGCACCCCCGCGACTTCACCGACGACGTGATCGCGGCCATGGCCGAGACGCCCAACGTCTGCCCGCAACTGCACATGCCGATGCAGTCCGGCT
Organism: uncultured Actinomycetota bacterium; assembly: GCA_963713245.1. GTDB lineage: Bacteria > Actinomycetota > Actinomycetes > Mycobacteriales > Jatrophihabitantaceae > CAVQKZ01. Next base: position 793,243 of record CAVQKZ010000005.1, on the reverse strand, counting down.
CGGACGCCGTGCTCAGGGCGATGCGCCGCAGCTATCGCCGCGAGCGCTACCTGGCCATCATCGACAACGTGCGGGCCGTGCTGCCCGACGCCGCCATCACCACCGACATCATCGTCGGCTTCCCGGGTGAGACCGAGGCCGACTTCGAGCAGACCCTGGATGCCGTCCGCACGGCCCGCTTCGCCAGCGCGTACACGTTCCAGTACTCCAAGCGGCCGGGCACGCCGGCGGCCGCCATGGCCGGCCAGCTGCCGAAGGCGGTGGTGCAGGAGCGCTACGAGCGGCTCATCGCGGTGCAGGAGGAGATCTCGTGGGCCGCGGCCAAGGCACTGGTCGGGCGCGAGGTGGAGGTGCTCGTCAGCGCGGGTGAGGGCCGCAAGGACGGCGCGACCGGCCGGGTGTCGGGCCGGGCCCGCGACGGGCGGCTCGTGCACGTGGCCACCGGAACCGTCCCGGTCGGGCCGGGCGACGTCGTCACCGCGACGGTCACCCGGGCCGCCCCGCACCACCTGGTCGCCGATGCCGGCATCACCGGCCACCGGGCCTGGCGTGGGCCGACCACGGCCGCCGGGCACTCGTCCGGCGGCGCCGGACAACTGCTGACGATCGGCCCGGCCCGCCGGCTGAACTGACGCGGCTCAGTCGGGGATGAGCGAGCGGCGCTGCTCGACCTCGGCCTCGGCCTTGGCGATCCGGGCCTGGTCGCCGGACTTGCGGGCCCGCTCGAGCTTGGCCTCGGCCTCGCCCAACCGCTCGCGCAGCGCGGTCAGGAACGGGTTGGACTCGACGTTGGCCTGCTTCCACTGCGCGTCGACGGCGTCGCGCACCCGCTGCTCGGCCGCCCGCATCGCGTCGTCGATGCGCCGGATGGCGTCGCGGGGCACATGGCCGATGTCGTCGAAGCGGGCCTGCAACTGCCGCAGGGCCGACTGTGCGGCCGTCGGGTCGGCGATGTCGAGGGCCGCGGCCTCGGCGATGATCGCCTCCTTCTTGCGCTGGTTCTCGACCTGCTCGGCGTCGCGTTCGGAGAAGACCTCGGTGCGCCGGGCGAAGAACGCGTCCTGGGCGGCCCGAAAGCGGGTCCACAGCGCGTCCTCGACATCGCGGGCGGCCCGCCCGGCCGCCTTCCACTCGACCATCAGCTCGCGCATGGCCGCCGCGGTCTCTTTCCAGTCCGACGACCCGGACAGCGCCTCGGCCCGCTCGATGAGCTTCTCCTTGGCCGCCCGCGCCGTGCCGCGCTCGGCGTCGAGCGCGGCGAAGTGCTGGCCGCGGCGGCGGCCGAACGCGTCGCGGGCCGCGGCGAACCGCTTCCACAACGCGTCGTCGGTCTTGCGGTCGACGCCCTTGATCTGCTTCCACTCGTCGACGATGGCCCGCAGCCGGTCGCCCGAGGTCTTCCACGACGTGGCCGAACTCGCGATCTGTTCGGCCTCGGCCGCCAGCGCCTCCTTGGCCGCGATGGCCTCGGCCCGGGCCGCTTCGCGGGCCGCGGCGTTGGCGCCGGCCTTCTGCTCGACCGCGCTCAGCAGGGCATCGAGCTTGGCCGCCAGCGCGGACAGGTCGCCGATGACCGCGGCCGTGCCCAGCTGGGCCTGCAGGGCGACGGCGTGGGTGCGGGTGGAACCGGGATCGCCCGCCCCGGACTCGAGGCGCTTCTCCAGCAGGGTGATCTCCGTGGCCAGATCCTCGTAGCGCCGCTCGTAGAACGCGAGCCCGGCCTCGGCGTCGCCGGCCTGCCACGATCCGATCACCCGCTCACCGTCGGCGGTCTTGACGTAGACCGTGCCGTCGGCGTCGATCCGTCCCCACTCCGAGCCCATGACTGAGCATTGAACACGATTGGGGTCAGTCCCGGTGCGCTCGTGGCCGGTTAGCCTGCCGAGGTGATCTCGACCGTGGCCTTCTGCCCGCACCCGCCGGCGCTCGTGCCCGAGCTCGCGGCCGGGGCCGAGGGCGAGCTGGCACCGCTGCGGGCCGCATGCGCCGACGCGATCGGACGGCTGGCCGGGGCGGGCCGGCTGGTGGTGCTCGGCGCCGGGACCCCGACCCGTGCGCATGCGTCCACGGCCCGGGGGACCCTGGCCGGCTACGGGCGCCCGGTGGTGACCGGCCTGGGTGCCTCCGGCGCTCATCAGGCGCCCGAGCTCCCGCTCTCGTTGACGATCGGGGCCTGGCTGATCGGCCAGGTGCTCGGCCCGGACAGCGGTGCGGTCGGGATCTCCGTCGGGCCTGACCTGGCCGGGACGGCAGCGGTGCGCGACCTGCTCGACCGGGCCGTGCCGGCCGACCCGGCCACGGCCCCGGACGTCGCGCTGCTCGTGATGGGCGACGGCAGTGCCCGGCGCAGCCGGAGCGCTCCGGGCTCCTTCGACCCGCGGGCCGCCGCCTTCGACGCCGAGGTGGGCTCGGCCCTGCACAGTGGCGAGCCGGAGGCCCTGGCCGCTCTCGACCCGGTGCTGGGCGACCGGCTGCTGGCCGCCGGTATCGCGGCCTGGCGTGCCGCCGGGCAGCTGCTGGCCGGCACGTCCTTCGACGCCGACGTGCGCTACGCCGATGCCCCCTACGGTGTCGGCTACTTCGTCGCGGTCTGGACCGCCCGTGTCTGACGCGCCGGTCGTCGCCGTCGTCGGGCCGACCGCGACCGGCAAGTCCGAGCTCGCCATCGCCCTGGCCGAGCACTTCGACGGCGAGATCGTCAACGCCGACTCCATGCAGCTCTACGCCGGCATGGACATCGGGACGGCCAAGCTCGCGCCGGCCGAGCGCGGGGGAGTGCCGCATCACCTGCTCGACGTCTGGCCGATCACGAAGTCGGCGGCCGTGGCCGAGTACCAGGCCCTGGCCCGGGCCGCGATCGCCGAGATCCAGGGCCGGGGCCGGTTGCCGGTCCTGGTCGGCGGATCGGGCCTGTACCTGCGCGGGGCCCTCGACCGGCTGGAGTTCCCGGGCGAGTCGCCCGAGATCCGGGCCCGTCTCTACGGCGAGCTGGCCGCCGCCGGGCCGGGGCACCTGCACACCAGGCTGGCCGCACTCGATCCGGCGGCGGCCGCGGCCATCCTGCCCACCAACGGGCGCCGGATCGTGCGCGCGCTCGAGGTCATCGAGCTGACCGGGCGGCCGTTCACCGCGACGATGCCCGGCTTCGACTCGGTTTACGACTGCGTCCAGGTCGGCCTGGACCGCGACGACCTCGACGACCGGGTGGCCGAGCGGGTGCGGCGGATGATGGCGGCCGGTTTCCTGGACGAGGTCCGCGGCCTGCTCCCGGCCGGGCTGCGGGCCAGCCCGACCGCGGGCAAGGCCCTGGGGTACGCCCAGCTGCTGGACTGTCTCGACGACTCAGGCCACCTGCGCCGCGACCCGCAGCCGGCGGTCGAGGCCACGATCCGGGCCACCCGCCGGTTCGTGCGCCGCCAGCGCTCGTGGTTCCGCCGTGATCCACGCGTGAAGTGGCTGGACGGGGCGGCCACGGACCGCACCACCGCGGCCGTCCGCCTGGTCTCGCCTACGCTGTGAAACATGCGGGTTCTGAAGGGCCACGGCACCGAGAACGACTTCGTCATCGTGCCCGACCTCGACGGCCTGCTCGACCTCACGCCGGGGCTGGTCCGGGCCCTGTGCGACCGGCACGCCGGGATCGGGGCCGACGGCGTGCTGCGGGTGGTCCGCTCCGAACGGCACCCGGACGCGGTCGAGATGGCCGGCGCGGCGCCGTACTTCATGGACTACCGCAACGCCGACGGCTCGCTGGCCGAAATGTGCGGAAATGGAATTCGTGTCGTGATGCGGTATCTCTTGGTCGCCGGCCTCGTTGATCACAGTGCGGCGGTGGCGACACGCGGCGGAGTCAAGTGCGTGTGGGTCGGCGGGGACGGCAACGTCTCTGTAGAAATGGGCCCACCCCGGATTCCTGCCGACCGGCCGGTCGTCACCGCCGCGCCCCCCAGCGCGCCGCGTCCCGGCCGTTGCGTCGAGATGCCCAATCCCCACGTGGTCGTCGAACTCGACAGCCTCGCCGCTCTCGCCGCCCTCGATCTGAGCCGTCCCCCGGCGGTCGAGAACGCGCCCTTCGCCGACCAGAACGTCGAGTTCGCCGTGCGGGTGGGCCGTCGGCACGTGAGCATGCGGGTGCACGAGCGTGGTGTCGGGGAGACGCGGTCCTGTGGCACCGGCATGTGCGCGGCCGTCGCCGCGCTCGCCACCGCGGACGGCGCCACCGCCGACGACGCGGCCTGGCGGGTCGATGTCCCGGGCGGCACGTGCCAGGTCACCTGGCGCCCCGACGACGAAATCGTGCTCACCGGCCCGGCCGTGCTGGTCGGCGAGATCGAGCTCGACGACGGCTGGCTGGCCGCCGCGGGCAGCGCACGGGCGTAACCGATGGGGCGTGACGTGTCACGATGGATGTCACGATGACTGAATTCGACGAGCGCGGGCCCGACCCGGACGATTCCGACGGTGACTACGACCTGGCCGAGCGGGAGGCACTGCGCCGGGTAGCGGGCCTGTCGACCGAGCTCGAGGACGTCACCGAGGTCGAATACCGGCAACTGCGCCTGGAGCGGGTCGTGCTGGTCGGGGTCTGGACCACCGGCACCCTGGCCGACGCCGAGAACTCCCTGGCCGAGCTGGCCCGGCTGGCCGAGACCGCCGGCTCCCTGGTGCTCGACGGGCTCATCCAGCGCCGCGGCCGGCCCGACCCGGCCACCTACATCGGCTCGGGCAAGGCCAAGGAGCTGCGCGACGTCGTCAACGGCGAGGGTGCCGACACGGTGATCTGCGACGGCGAGCTGACCCCGGGCCAGCTGCGTCAGTTGGAAGAGGTCGTCAAGGTCAAGGTCGTCGACCGCACGGCGCTGATCCTCGACATCTTCGCCCAGCACGCCAGCTCCAAGGAGGGCAAGGCCCAGGTCGAGCTGGCCCAGCTGCAGTACCTGATGCCCCGCCTGCGCGGCTGGGGCGACTCGCTCTCGCGCCAGGTCGGTGGCCGGGCGGCCGGCGGTCTCGGTATCGGTGGCCGCGGCCCTGGTGAGACCAAGATCGAGATCGACCGGCGCCGGATCAAGTCGCGGATGGCCAAGCTGCGCAAGGAGATCGTCGGGATGAAGACCTCCCGCGACGTCAAGCGGTCGCAGCGGGTCGACCGGCAGGTGCCGAGCGTGGTCCTGGCCGGCTACACGAACGCCGGCAAGTCGTCGCTGCTCAACCGGCTCACCGACGCCGGGGTGCTGGTCGAGAACGCGCTGTTCGCCACCCTGGACCCGACCGTGCGCCGGTGCCAGGCGTCCGACGGGCGGCCGTACACGCTGGCCGACACCGTCGGCTTCGTGCGCCACCTGCCCACGCAACTGGTCGAGGCGTTCCGCTCGACCCTGGAGGAGGTGGGCCAGGCCGACCTGATCCTGCACGTCGTGGACGCGGCCGACGCCGATCCCGAGGCCCAGATCCGGGCCGTGCGCGCGGTGCTGGCCGACATCGACGCCCTGGACGTACCCGAGCAACTGGTGTTCAACAAGTGCGACGCGGCCGACGCGGAGATGCTCGTGCGGTTGCGCCGGCTGGCCCCGGGGGCCGTATTCGTCTCGGCCCGCACCGGTCACGGCCTGGACCGGCTGCGCGAACTCATCGAGGACCAGTTGCCGCGCCCGGCCATCGAACTGCGGGTGCTGCTGCCCTATACCCGTGGTGACCTGGTCGCCCGGCTGCACGACACGGCCGAGGTGCTCAGCAGCGAGCACACCGCCGACGGGACGCTGCTGCATGTGCGCGCCGATCCGGCGTTGTCGGCTGTACTCGCGCCGTTCACCCAGGCGGCGGGCGTAACCGTAGACGATGAAGCAGCACCGGCCGAGCGTCCGAGGAGAGCGGTTATGGGTTGGGATTCGCCGTCGCACTGGTTGATCGTCGCGGTCGTGCTCGCCCTGCTGTTCGGGTATAAGAAGCTGCCCGACGCGGCCCGGTCGGTGGGCCGTTCGCTGCGCATCTTCAAGACCGAGATCAAGGGCCTGGGCGAGGACGACCGGGCCCGTGAGGCGGCGAAGGCCGATGTGCCCGCGCCCAACCCGCCCGCGCCGCCGGCGATCGAGCCGGCCCCCCCGGCACCGAGCGGCCCGGCCGACGCTTCGCCCGCGGCCGGCACCGCCGACAAGCCGGCCTCCAGCGCTCAGTGAGCCGGGCCCGGCCGAGTTGACCGGGCCCGCCGGCGTCAGACCTTGCGCAGGACGGTGACGACCTTGCCCAGGATCGTGGCCTCGTCGGCCTGGATCGGGGCATAGGCCGCGTTGTGCGGCAGCAGCCAGGCATGCCCGTCGCGGCGCTGGAACGTCTTCACAGTGGCCTCGCCGTCGATCATCGCGGCGACGATCTCGCCGTTCTCGGCGTCCTCTTGCTGGCGGACCACGACCCAGTCGCCGTCGGAGATCGCGGCGTCGATCATCGACTCGCCGACCACGCGCAGCAGGAACAGGGTGCCGTCGCCGACGAGCACCTTGGGCAGCGGGAAGACGTCCTCGATCATCTGCTCGGCCAGGATGGGGCCACCGGCGGCGATGCGGCCCACGACCGGCACGAAGACCGGCGCGTCGCCACGGGGAGCGTCGTCGGTGACGGCGACGGCCCGCCGGGCGGCCTTGGGCTTCTCGGCGGTCGAGTCGGAGTGCCGGACGTCGACGGCGCGGGGCCGGTTGGGGTCGCGGCGCAGGAAGCCCTTGCGCTCGAGCATGGCGAGCTGGTGGGCGACGCTGGAGGTGGAGGCCAGCCCGGCGGACTCACAGATCTCGCGGATGCTCGGCGGATAGCCGCGCCGCTCGACCGAGTCGCGGATGACGTCGAGGATGGCCTGCTGGCGCCGGGTCAGGCCGGAAACGGGGTCGGGCAGTTCGGTGACCTTGGGCCGGCCCGGACCGCGCCGCGGCTCGGCGGCCTTGGCCGCTGCTGTGGCCGCTGTGGTGGGCACGGCCTTGGCCCGCTTGGCCGGGCCCGCAGCGGTGGTGGGTGCGGACTTGGACGGACGCGCGGCCTTGGTCGCCGCCGCCTTGGTGTTGGGCACGTCGCCTCCCGGACTCGTTCGGTTCATATGTTCGACCGTAGCCGCAGATCGGCGTGACCTCAAACATCTGTTCGAACGACACGCCGGTTCCGCTGGTTTTTGTCAGACCCTCCTGGTAGACAATCGATCAGGCGTTCTATCGAATGCCTGTTCGACCAGCTGAACTATCTCATCCGCGCCCGCTAGGAGTCCACATGTCCGCCGCCCTCGATTTTGGTCCTGAGCTCTACCTGCCGGCCAGTGCGGCTGACGACGGTCCGCACAACGCCACCATTCTCACCCTGGTGCGCCCGAGTGCCGGGTCGGTGGCCGCCCCGCTGCGGCTCACCCGCCGGGGCGTCGTCGTGCTCATCCTCGCCGTAGCGGCCCTGGCCGTGGCCCTGCTCTCGGTGGCGGCGCTCTCGGCCCCGAACGCCGGGGCCGGGCACCGGCAGCAGCCGGCCACGGTCACCGTGCACGAGGGCGACACCTTGTGGTCCATCGCCACCCGGGTCGCCCCCGACCGCGACCCGCGGGCCGAGGTGGCCCAGTTGCAGCGTCGCAACCATCTCGCCGGCGTCGCGCTCACCCCGGGCCAGGTCCTGCGCACCCGATAGGGACGTTTTTAGGGCGAATTGTGCCGCGAAATGACCCGCGACGCGCCGGGATACGGCCTTGCGGAACATCGACCACAGGTTTACGGTTCCTACTACATGTAGTAGTTACAGGCCTGTAAGTCATCCACAGGTTGGGGTAGCTCGTCCACAGCGGACGGTCGTCCGTGCACACCCCGTCCCCAGGTTGTCTACAGCGTCATGCACAGCACGAGCCCCGCCCCATCGACCGTCACACCGCAGAAGAGGGCCCATCCATGCGTTGTCCGTACTGCCGGCACCCGGACTCCCGGGTGGTCGACTCCCGCGAGCACGACGAGGGACAGGTCATCCGCCGGCGGCGGTCCTGCCCCGAATGCGGGCGCCGGTTCACGACTGTCGAGCAGGCGATGGTCGCGGTCATCAAGCGCAGCGGCGTGACCGAGCCGTTCAGCCGGGCCAAGGTCGTCAACGGCGTCCGGCGGGCCTGCCAGGGTCGCCCGGTCGACGAGGACGCACTCGCGCTCCTGGCTCAGACGGTCGAGGAGACGATCCGGGCCACCGGTGCCGCCGAAGTGCCCAGCGACGAGGTCGGCCTGGCCATCCTCGGCCCGCTGCGCGAACTCGACGAGGTGGCCTACCTGCGCTTCGCCTCCGTGTACCAGGCCTTCAGCTCGATCGACGACTTCGACAAGGCGATCGCCGATCTGCGCTTCGAACACCGTCAGCACCTCACCTGATCGTGAAACGAACCCGCCGCGCAACTGCACACCAGGACCCCGGCACCACCCGACGGGCCAGGACCCCGGCCCGTCCGCCAGTACGGAAGGAACCAGCGACGATGACCGACGCGCTCGAGCACTCCCACCCCACCGACACCGCTGCGCACCCCGACACCGTCACGCCCGAGGGCGCCGGTGCGGTTGCGGCCGCGCGCTACCCCACCGACGGCCTCGCCGTCGAGCGGGTGTTCACCACGGCCGGGAAGCACCCCTACGCGGAGGTCACCTGGGAGCGGCGCGACGTCGTCATGACGAACTGGCGCGACGGGTCGATCAACTTCGAGCAGCGCGGGGTCGAGTTCCCGGACTTCTGGTCGGTCAACGCCGCCAACATCGTCACCACGAAGTACTTCCGCGGCGCGGTCGGCACCGAGGCCCGCGAATGGTCGCTGCGGCAGCTCATCGACCGGGTCGTGCACAAGTACCGGGCGGCGGGGGAGCAGCACGGGTACTTCGCCTCGGCCGAGGACGCCGAGGTCTTCGAGCACGAGCTCACCTGGATGCTGCTGCACCAGGTCTTCAGCTTCAACTCGCCGGTCTGGTTCAACGTCGGCACCACGTCGCCGCAGCAGGTCAGCGCCTGCTTCATCCTGGCCGTCGACGACACCATGGACTCGATCCTCAACTGGTACCGCGAAGAGGGCCTGATCTTCAAGGGCGGCTCCGGGGCCGGGCTCAACCTGTCCCGCATCCGCTCGTCCAAGGAGCTGCTGTCCTCCGGCGGCACGGCGTCCGGCCCGGTCAGCTTCATGCGCGGTGCCGACGCGTCGGCCGGCACCATCAAGTCCGGCGGCGCCACCCGGCGGGCGGCCAAGATGGTCGTCCTCGACATCGACCACCCCGACATCGAGGAGTTCGTGCAGACCAAGGCCCGCGAGGAGCACAAGATCCGGGTGCTGCGCGATGCCGGCTTCGACATGGATCTCGGCGGCCAGGACATCACCAGCGTCCAGTACCAGAACGCCAACAACTCGGTTCGGGTGTCCGACGAGTTCATGCGCGCGGTCGAGGACGACGCCGAGTTCGGGCTGCGGGCCCGCGGCACCAACGAGGTGCTCGAGACGGTCGATGCCAAGAAGCTGTTCCGCAAGGTCGCCCAGGCCGCGTGGGAGTGCGCCGACCCGGGCATCCAGTACGACGACACGATCAACGACTGGCACACCAACCCCGAGACCGGCCGCATCACCGCGTCCAACCCGTGCTCGGAGTACATGAGCCTGGACAACACGTCCTGCAACCTGGCCTCGCTGAACCTGCTGAAGTTCCTGCGCGAGGACAACACGTTCGACTCGGCCACGTTCGTCAAGGCCGTCGAGCTGATCATCACGGCGATGGACATCTCGATCTGCTTCGCCGACTTCCCGACCGAGGCGATCGGCGTGAACACCCGCGCCTACCGCCAGCTCGGCATCGGCTACGCCAACCTGGGCGCGCTGCTCATGGCCTCCGGGCTGGCCTACGACTCCGACGGCGGCCGGGCGCTGGCCGGCGGCGATCACCTCGCTGATGACGGCCACGTCCTACCGCCGCTCGGCCGAGCTGGCCGGCATCGTCGGCCCGTACGAGGGCTTCGCCCGCAACGCCGCGGCTCACGCCCGGGTCATGCGCAAGCACGCCGCGGCCAACGACGCCGCCCGCCCGGTGCACGACATCGACCGCGCGATCTTCGCGGCCGCGGCCCAGGAGTGGGCGAACGGCAACCAGCTCGGCGAGCGCAACGGCTGGCGCAACGCGCAGGCCTCGGTGCTCGCCCCCACCGGCACCATCGGCCTGATGATGGACTGCGACACCACCGGCGTGGAGCCCGACCTCGCTCTGGTCAAGTTCAAGAAGCTGGTCGGCGGCGGCTCGATGCAGATCGTCAACCAGACCGTGCCGCGGGCATTGCGGGCCCTGGGCTACCAGGAGGAGCAGATCGAGGCGATCGTCGAGCACATCGCCGAGCACGGTCACGTCATCGACGCGCCGGGCCTGCGCCACGAGCACTACGAGGTCTTCGACTGCGCCATGGGTGCCCGCGCCATCAAGCCGATGGGGCACGTGCGGATGATGGCGGCCGCGCAGCCGTTCCTGTCCGGCGCGATCTCCAAGACGGTCAACCTGCCCGAGACGGCCACGGTCGAGGACATCGAGGACGTCTACTTCCAGGGCTGGAAGCTCGGCATCAAGGCCCTGGCCGTCTACCGCGACAACTGCAAGGTCGGCCAGCCGCTGTCGGCCGGCAAGGGCGACAACAACGGCGAGAGCGCCGAGGTCGAGAAGGTCATCGAGTACCGGCCGACCCGCAAGCGGCTGCCCAAGGCCCGTCCGTCGCTGACCACGTCGTTCGCGGTCGGCGGGGCCGAGGGTTACATGACCGCCGGCTCCTACCCCGACGACGGGCTGGGTGAGGTGTTCCTCAAGCTCGGCAAGCAGGGCTCGACCCTGGCCGGCGTGATGGACGCCTTCTCGATCGCGATCTCGATCGCGCTGCAGCACGGCGTGCCGCTCGAGACCTACGTGCAGAAGTTCACCAACATGCGCTTCGAGCCGGCCGGTCTCACCGACGACCCCGACATCCGGATGGCCCAGTCCGTGCTGGACTACATCTTCCGGCGGCTGGCGCTGGACTACCTGCCGTTCGAGACCCGCTCGGCCCTGGGCATCTACACCGCGTCCGAGCGCACCCGGCAACTCGACACCGGGTCCTACGTCGAGCAGGGCCAGGACGACAGCGACCTCGACGTGGTCGCGCTGGCCCAGTCGGCGCCGGTGGCCCGGACCGTCTCGCCCGAGGTCGACGACGAAGTAGTGGCCGAGACCGCGACCAGTGCCCCGCCGTCGGTGCACAGCTCCACCGAACTGCTCGAGGTCATCACCGGTAGCTCGGCCGACGCGCCGCTGTGCATGAACTGCGGCACCAAGATGCGCCAGGCCGGCAGCTGCTTCGTCTGCGAAGGCTGCGGCAGCACCAGCGGCTGCAGCTGACGGCGCGACGCCCCGCGGGGCGTCGGCGTACGGCGGGTGCGGCGTGGCGGAGGGGGGTCCGCCACGCTGCACCGCGCACTCACGTCCCGTACACCTGGAACTCCCACAGCGAGTAGCCGTACGCCGTCGCCCGGGCGGTGCCGTACAGCCGCACGTAGCGGCCTGACCCGGAAACCGTGAGGTCCTGGGTGCCACCGGTGCCGGTGGTGGTCGAGTACACCGTCGTCCAGTTGGCGCCGTCGTTGGACGTCTGGAGCTGGAACGCCTTGCCGTACGCGGCCTCCCACTGCAGCACGACCCGGTTGATCGAGTGCGACGCGCCCAGGTCGACCTGCAGCCACTGCGGGTCGCTGAAGGCGCTCGACCACCGGGTGCCGGTGTTGCCGTCGAGAGCGGCCGTAGCCGGCGTGCCCGCGTTCTCGGTCGACGAGGCGGTCGCGGTGTGGCCCTGCGAGAGCAGGGCCGCGTTGGAGCCGCCCGCTGTGCCGTTGACCGAGAAGTCGTACAGCGAATAGCCGTAGGCCGTACCGCGAGTCGTGCCGTACATGCGGATGTACCGGCCGCTGCCGGTCACGGCCAGGTCGTCCAACCCGCCGTCACCGGTGGTGGTCGAGTAGATCGTCGTCCAGTTGGTGCCGTCGTTGGACGTCTGCAACTGGTAGGCCCGCCCGTACGCCGCCTCCCAATTCAGGGCGACGTGGTTGATGTTGTACGTCTGGCCCAGGTCGACCTGCAGCCACTGCGGGTCGCTGAACGCGCTCGACCACCGGGTGCCGCTGTCGCCGTCGGTGGCCGCCGTGGCCGGCGTGCCCGCGTTCTCGGTCGAGGAGGCCGTCGTGGTCTTGCCCTGGGCGATGTCGGTGCCGCCACCACCCCCGCCGCCGCCACCACCGGGACCCTTGTTGTAGACCGCGACCCAGTCGACGTTGAGCGTCCCGCCCGAGGCCGTGGCCGCGTTGGGGCCGCCGCCGAAGGCGTTGGGGAAGCCACCGCCCATGGCCAGGTCGAAGATGATGAAGAACGGATGGTCGACCGCGTTGGCCCAGGTGGTCGCATCCACCTGGTTGGCCCGCACGGTGAAGTACAGCGACCCGTCGAGGTACCAGCGGATCTGCTCCGGCGAGGTCGAGCGGTCGATCTCGACGGCGTAGTCGTGGTAGCCGGTCTGGCAGCCGGGGCAGGCGTGCTCGCCGCTGCCGATGCCGGTGCTCTCGTTGCACGGCCCGCCCGGGTTCGTCCCGCAGTGCAGGGTGCCGAACACCGAACTGCGGGCGTTGATGTCCTCGAGGATGTCGACCTCGCCCGAGGTCGGCCACGACGTGCCCGAGCGCAGGGTCGAGCCCAGCATCCAGAAGGCCGGCCAGTACCCAGCGCCGTTGGCCGTGGTCAGGTTGGGCTGCTGGATCGAGGCCTCCATGCGCACGACCCCGCCGGCCGGGGCGCCGAACGTGGCCGCCTGGGTCTCGATCCGCCCGGACGTCCAGCCCGAGCCCGGATCGCTGCCGCTGTGCAGGGCCTTGAGGACGAGATGCCCCGCGCCGTCCTCGTAGACGTTCGCGGTGCTGTTGGTCATCGTCTCGATCTCACCGGTGCCGAACGAACTGCCCGGGCCGGTGTCGTACTTCCAGGTGTCGGTCGGCACTCCGGTGCCGGCCGCGCCGGAGAAGTCGTCGCTCCAGGTCAGGCTGAACCCGGCCGGGGGAGCGGGCACGGCCGCGTGCGCGGCGCTCGGCGCCACTGTGACCGCGGCGCTCAGCCCGGCAATGGCCAGTGCGGACGCGGCCACGGCCGCGAGGATGAATCGGGAACGGCGGCGCCTCGGGGCCGCCGGGGGACGGGACTGGACCAGCATGGAGTGCTCCTTCCTGATGGCGCTGAGCCGGCCGCCGGGCGCCGCCCGTCCGGGATGCAGAACGGACGGCGCCCAGCCGCGGGTGCGGCGCGGCGGTCAATTCACGGGTAGTTGGCCAGGTAGCTGGGGACGGTGGCCGTGCCGCTCGCCGTCGCCCCCGTGGTGTTGATGATGTTGGTGATCGACCCGTTGCCGCCGAGCGACACCGTGAGCAGGTCGTGGAACTTGACCCCGGAGGTGTTCGGCACCTCGAAGGCGCGGGCGGCCGCGATCGATGGGTCGACGTTGAAGTAGCAGTAGCTGCCCACGCCCCACGCCTCGTGGCTGGTCACGTTGTCGGCGACCTTGTAGGCGGCGTAGCCCTTCGTCGACCCGTTCATCCAGGCCGCCTGGTTGGGTGGGTCGTAGGGCATCTCGTTCTGGAAGAAGATCGTCTTGCCGTTCTGCCCGTTCCAGATGACCTCGTACTTCTGGTAGTGCTCGACGAACAGCCCGGTGGCCTCGACGTTGTTGCCGTTGACGGTCAATCCGGTGTCGGCGGTGTTGGTGCCCCAGCCGACGCCGCTGCCGTGGTCGGCCCGCCAGGCCCAGATGTGGTCGATGATCGTGTCGTTGCTGTTCACGACCAGGCTGTTGGTGGCCTTGCCCACGCCGGCCCCGCCGATCCGGAAGAACACGTCCTGGATGCTGGTCGGGTTGCCGGCGTGGCTCGTGGTCGAGCCCGCGGTGCCGACGGTCAGCAGGGACTGCGAGTTGACCGGTCCGGCGTCGAAGAGCAGGCCGCCCAGCCGAACGCCGTCGACGTCGGCCACCGACATGGCGTTGACACCGTTGTCGGGGATCAGGGTCGGGAAGCCGATGCCGAGCACGACCGTGTTCGCGTGGGTTACCCGCAGCGTGTCGCTGAGGTGGTAGACCCCCGGCGTGAAGAACAGGTTGAGGCCCTGGTCCAGCGCCTGGTTCAGCGTGGCCGTCGAGTCCGACGGCCGGGCCACGTAGAACTGGCTCATCGGCAGCGAGGTGCCCGGCGTCGAGCCGTTGGCCCAGCTGGCCCCCGAGGAGTTGGTGCGCAGCGAGGGCAGGAAGACCCGGTACTTGCCGGCCGAGTCGACGTACAGGTACGGCTTCTCGCGCGACACCGGCGTGCTGCCCAGCGTGGTGATCGGCGGGTTGGGGAAGCTCTGCCCCGGTGCGCCCGGCACACCGGAGAAGACCATGTTCCACACGGCGCCGTTCCAGCTGCCGATGTTGCTGTCGCGGGTGTACCACTGCTGCTGCGAGGCCGAGGCCACCTGGCCGTCGATCTTGCTGTCGGCGATGTAGCCGCCGCTGGCCCAGCCGTAGCTGGCCGGGAACAGGTTCAGGCCGCCGCGGACGTGCGATGCGCCGGAACGGGCCGGCCTGGGCCACGGCCCAGCGGTCCGAACCCTGCGACGGCACGATGGCCAGGTTCTCGGCCGAGCGCCAGAAGTTCTGGGTCGCGTTGCCGGTGCCGTCGAACGCGTCGACGGTGACGTCGCCGTTGATCGTGACGTCGTCGGGGTTCTGGCCCAGACCGGCGATCGAGGTGTAGTAGCCGATGTTGGCCTCGACGTTGTACGAGCCGGGCTTGAACAGCAGCGCGTCCCGCTCGGAGCCGAACTGGTTGAGCTTCTGCGCGTTGAACACCGAGTCCAGCTTCGCCTGGATGCTGGTGGTGGACATGCCCGGGTCGAAGATGGCGACGTTGGGCCCGAAGTCCGGCGTGTCGGAGGTGGGCAGCGTGCCGCCACCGCCATCCCCGCCAGTGGTAGTGCCGTAGACCTGGAATTCCCACAGCGAGTACCCGTACTGCGTCGCGCGGGCGGTGCCGTACATGCGCACGTAGCGCCCGGTGCCCGAGACGTTCAGGGTCTGGGTGCCGCCGGTGCCGGTGGTGGTCGAGTAGATGCTTGTCCAGGTGTTGCCGTCGGGCGAGGTCTGGAGCTGGAATGCGGTCGCGTACGCCGCTTCCCACTGCAGCACGACCTGACTGATCGATCGCGCTGGAGCCGAGGTCGACCTGCACCCACTGCGGATCGCTGAACGCGCTCGACCACCGGGTGCCGGTGTTGCCGTCGACGGCAGCGGCCGCGGGCGTGCCCGCGTTCTCGGTCGACGAAGCGGTGGCGGCCTTGCCCTGCGAGAGCAGGGTGGCGGCCGCGTGCGCGCCCTGGTTGGGCAGCGCGATCACGAACACCGATGCCGTCGCGGCCACGACCGACAGGACGCGGGCCCGCAAGCCGACGCGGTGGCGAGCCGATCGGTCGGCCGGTGCCGGCGAAGTCGCTTTTCGGGGCTGTTTCGTAGTGATCACAGACTTGGCCTTTCCGGGCAACTGACGACGGGCGGATGGACGGCGGAGCTGACGCAGCTAGGCCCTCGAACCTGGTGAGCTGGGTCACAAGTCCGATTTGCGACTTGATTTAAGCCTTGGAATTTCTGTCCGTCAAGGGGCGAATTGCCGGATAAATTTGGCTGCGCGCCGGTCGAATTAGGTCGGAGAGGTCGATCTTGACCGTGCCGGGTTTGCCGGATATGTTGCAGCCGACCGTGTTACTACACGTCTTGAACTAAGTCCCGGAATCAGCATCGCCGGCCAGCGAAGGGCTCGTGTCATGTCCGGTACGCCTCGCCGCCCCACCGCCCCGCTCCTGCGCCGCGCCGCCCGGTTCGCCACCGCCCTCGTCGTCGCCGGTGCCGCTCTCGTCGCCGTGGACGGCCCGGCCACTTCCGCACCGACCCTGCTCTCGCAGGGCAGGCCGGCCACCGCGTCCTCGACCGAGAACGCCGGCACGCCCGCGGCCGCTGCCGTCGACGGCAACACCGGCACGCGCTGGTCGAGCGCGTTCAGCGATCCGCAGTGGGTGCAGGTCGACCTCGGCTCCAGCCAGAACATCAGTCAGGTCGTGCTGCAGTGGGAAGCGGCGTACGCGACCGCATTCCAGCTCCAGACCTCGCCCGACGGCAACACCTGGACAAGCATCTACTCGACCACCACCGGCACCGGCGGCACGCAGAGCCTGAACGTTTCGGGCACTGGGCGCTACGTGCGCATGTACGGCACCGCCCGCGCGACGCAGTACGGGTACTCGCTGTGGGAGTTCCAGGTCTACGGCGGCACCGGGACGGCGGTCGCGTGCGGGACCGCCGACGTGGCGGTCAACAAGGCCGCGACCGCGTCGTCGACCCAGGACGCCGGGTCCTTCCCGGCCTCGGCCGCGGTCGACGGCAACCCCGGCACGCGCTGGTCGAGCGCCGCAGCCGATCCGCAGTGGCTGCAGGTCGACCTCGGCTCGAGCCAGACGATCTGCGGCATCACCCTGAACTGGGAGGCGGCCTACGCGTCCGCGTTCCAGGTCCAGACCTCGCCCGACGGCAGCGCCTGGACCTCCATCTACTCGACCGCCACCGGCACCGGCGGCACGCAGACGCTGACCGTCTCGGGCACCGGCCGGTACGTCCGCGTGTACGGCACGGCGAGGGCGACGCAGTACGGGTACTCGCTGTGGGAGTTCCAGGTCTTCACGCCCGACTCCGGCGGAGGCGGCGGAGGCGGCGGCAACGGCACCTGTCCGTGGGTGCACTCCAGCGCCCCGATCGCCACCCGGGTCGCGCAGGTCCTGGCCCAGATGACCCAGGCCCAAAAGCTCACCCTGCTGCACGGCAACGGCAGCAGCTCGCCCTACATCGGCAACACCGACGCCATCCCGTCGCTGTGCATCCCGGCCATGGGCTTCGAGGACGGGCCGAACGGTGTCGGGGACGGCCTGGGCGGGGTCACGCAGATGCCGGTGGCGGTGAGCGCCGCCGCAACCTGGGACACCGCGCTCGAGCAGCAGTACGGCACCGTCCTCGGCTCGGAGTTCGCCGGCAAGGGGGTCAGCGTCGCGCTCGGTCCAACCCTCAACATCGACCGCGACCCGCGCTGGGGCCGCGGCTTCGAGACGTTCAGCGAGGACCCGTACCTGGCCGGGCAGCTGGCCGCGGCCGACATCCAAGGCATCCAGAGCCAGGGGGTGATGGCCCAGGCCAAGCACGTCGCCGTCTACAACCAGGAGACCTACCGCAACGGCCCGGCCGACAACGCCATCGTCGACACCCGCACCCTGCAGGAGATCTACCTGCCCGCGTTCCAGACCGCCGTGCGCCAGGGCGGGGCCGCGTCGGTGATGTGCGCCTACAGCACGGTCAACGGCGTCTACGCCTGCCAGAACCCGTACCTGCTCAACACCGCGCTGTACCAGCAGGCCGGCTTCACCGGCTTCGTCACCTCCGACTGGGGCGCGGCGCACTCCACGGTCGACTCGGCCAACGCGGGCATGACGATGGAGATGCCCAACGGCTACTTCTACGCCGACTTCCTCAACCAGGCCCTGGCCAACGGGCAGGTCAGCCAGGACACCCTGAACACCATGGTCAGCCGGGTGCTGACCCAGATGTTCGCCTTCGGCCTGTTCGACACCCCGCGCTCGGGTTCGGTCTCGGCCACGGTGAGCACGCCCGCGCACGTGGCCACGTCGCGGCAGGTGGCCGAGGAGGGCACCGTCCTGCTCAAGAACACCGGCATCCTGCCGTTGAGCGCGAGTTCGCTGCACTCCATCGCCGTCATCGGCAACGACGGCGGCGCGGGAGTGCACACCTCCGGCGGCGGCAGCGGCAACGCCACGTCCACCGGCACGGTGTGGCCGCTCACCGGCATCCAGAACCGGGCCGGCTCGGGTGTGAACGTCCAGTACGAGGCCGCCAACGACGACGCCGGCATCGCGCGCGCGGTGACCCTGGCCCGCAATTCCGACATCGCCGTGGTCTTCGCCGACGACCCCGAGTCCGAGGGCTCGGACCTGCCCAACATCGACCTGCCCGGCTCGCAGAACTCGCTGATCGCCCAGGTGGCGGCCGCCAATCCGAAGACGATCGTCGTGCTGCACACCGGCTCGGCCGTGACCATGCCCTGGCTCGGCTCGGTCCAGGGCGTGGTCGAGGAGTGGTACGCCGGCCAGGAGGTCGGCAACTCGCTGGCGGCCATCCTGTTCGGCGACGTCGACCCGTCGGGCAAGCTGCCGGTCACCTTCCCGCAGAGCCTGAACGACGTGCCCGCGCACACGGCGGCGCAGTGGCCCGGGGCGAACAACCAGGTGCAGTACTCCGAAGGCGTCGACGTCGGCTACCGCTGGTACGACGCCAAGAACATCACGCCGCTGTTCCCGTTCGGCTTCGGGCTGTCCTACACGAGCTTCGCGTTCTCCAACCTGCAGGTCGGGGCGCTCAGCGCGAACGGGACGGCCACGGTCAGCGCCACGATCAAGAACACCGGCACCCGGGCCGGTGCGGACGTCGTCCAGCTCTACGTCGGCGACCCGGCCGCGACCGGCGAGCCGCCCAGGCAGCTGCGCAACTTCACTCGGGTCGACCTCGCGGCCGGGGCCAGCCAGACCGTGCAGTTCACCGTCACCGCCCACGACCTCGCGCACTGGGACACGACCGCGAACGGCTGGAGCGCCACCGCCGGCAGCTACCAGATCCTGGTCGGTGACTCGTCGCGCAACCTGCCGCTGTCCGGATCGGTCAGCGTCGCGACCACCATCACCAACGCCGTCGCCCGGTAGCACCCGAACGAGGAGGACCAGATGCCCACCAGACGGGACTTCCTGCGCCTGGCCGCACTCGCCGGCGGCACGACCGCGTTGGGGGCGGTCGCGATGCCGCCGGCGCTCGCGGCCCGCCGGCCGTCGGCCGCGGCGGCGACCAGCCTGGACCTGACGCTGGCCAACCAGACCGGGCGGTATGCGAGCTCCGCGCTCTGGTACTACGTGGTCGGCTCCGATCCCACCGGCCGGCAGGCCTACGTGCGGGCCGACGGCACGCTGGTGCCGGTGTCGCCGTCGCTGAACGGTCCGGACGGCTACGCCGACCTGTCGATCCCGTTCGCGGCGTCCGGGCCGACGACGCTGCGGCTGCCGAACATGTCCGGGCGCATCTATGTCTCGATCGACGCCAAGCTGAAGTTCCGGGTCGTCACCGACGGCAACGGCAACTCCGCGCTGCAGTACCCGGCGGCGTGGGTGAGCACCGATCCGAGCTACGGCGTGCTGCACGACTGCATGGAGTTCACGTTCGCTCCGAGCGGCATGTACTGCAACACGACGATGGTCGACATGTTCAGCGTGCCGCTGGCGATCAACCTGATCGGCGCGGCCGACCAGACCACCGGCACGCTGGTCGGCGGCGGGCGGGACGCCATCTTCGCCGGCATCGCGGCCCAGCCCGACTTCGCCCGTCTCGTCGTCGGCGACAACCTGCGGGTCATCGCGCCCGGGCACGGCATCGACGCCGGCCTGTTCTCCGCGAGCTACTACGACCAGTACGTCACCGACGTCTGGAGCAAGTACGCGAGCAGCGACCTGCGCGTCACGATCAACGGCACGACCTACACCGGCCGGGTGTCCGGGGGAGTGCTGCGCTTCGACGGCGGTGTGGCCCCGTTCGCCCGGCCGACGACCAAGGACATCTTCTACTGCAACGGTGCGCTCGGTGCGCCCAACGACGGGCTGACCGGCCCGGTGGCGGCCCAGCTCGGCGCGGCCTTCAACCGCTCGACCCTGCTCAGCTCGGCCAACCAGCCGGTCGGCGATCCGGGCGCGTTCTACCAGGCCGCGACCACCAACCACTACTCGCAGGTCGTCCACGCCAACACCGTCGACGGGCACGCGTACGGGTTCCCGTTCGACGATGTGGGCAGCTTCGCCTCCTACATCCAGGACGGCGCGCCGACGTCGATGACGCTGACCCTGACCGCGTTCGGCAGCGGCGCGGCGCAGTTGCCGAACGGACAGTAGCTGTCGCGCCGGGGGCGGCATCGCCCGGGCGCGGCCGTAGGGTGATCGGCATGGCTCGGCAGCGCGCGAATTCGGCGGACTCCCCTGACGCAATCGTCATCGGCGCCGGTCACAACGGCCTGGTGGCCGCGAACAACCTGGCCGACGCGGGCTGGAGCGTGCTCGTGCTCGAAGCCGCGGGCCATGCCGGCGGCGCCGTGCACTCGGCCGAGTCGGTGCGCCCGGAGTTCGTCACCGACCTGTTCAGCTCGTTCTATCCGCTGGGCGCGGCCTCGCCCGTGCTCGCCGCCCTCGAGCTCGAGGACTACGGGCTGTCCTGGCGCCACGCGCCGAGCGTGCTCGCCCACGTGCTGCCCGACGACCGCTGCGCCGTGCTGCACCGCGACGTGGCCGCCACCGCGGCGTCCCTGGACGAGTTCGGGGCCGGGGACGGGCAGGCCTGGACCGACCTGGTCGCCGAGTTCGAACGCATCCAGGAGCCGCTGATCGCCGCGCTGTTCCGGCCGTTCCCTCCGGTGCTACCGGCGGCCACGCTGTTACGCCGCCTCGGGGCCGACGGCGCGTTGCGCTTCGCGCGATTCGCGGTACAGCCGGTGCGCCGCTACGGCGATGAGCAGTTCGCCGGCGAAGGTGCCCCGCTGCTGCTGGCCGGCAACGCGCTGCACACCGACCTCGCGCCCGAGAGCGCCGGCAGCGCGCTCTACGGCTGGCTGCTGGCCATGCTCGGCCAGACGATCGGGTTCCCGGTGCCGGCCGGCGGTTCCAGCCGCCTGGTCGACGCGCTGGTCGAGCGGCTGAAGGCGCGCGGCGGCGAAGTGCGCCTGGCCGCGCCGGTCGAGCGGGTGCTGCTCGACGGCGGCCGCGCCGTGGGAGTCCGGCTGGCCGGGGGCGAGAGCATCCACGCCGGCCGGGCGGTGCTGGCCGACACCTCCGCGCCGGTGCTGTACCGCTCCCTGGTCGGCGTCGAGCACCTGCCGGCCCGGCTCGTGCGCGACCTCGACACGTTCCAGTGGGACGCCCGCACGCTCAAGGTCAACTGGGCGCTGTCGGCGCCCATCCCGTGGACGGCGGCGGGGGCCCGGGGCGCCGGCACCGTCCACCTCGGCGTCGACATGGACGGCCTGACGTTCTACGCCGCCTCGTTGGCGGCCCGCCAGGTGCCGGCCCAGCCGTTCCTGCTGGTCGGCCAGATGACGACCACCGACTCGAGTCGCTCGCCGGCCGGCACCGAATCGGCGTGGTCCTACACCCACCTGCCCGAGAAGGCGGAGCTGACCGAGTTGGACATCGCCATTCACGTCGAGCGGATGGAGCAGACGATCGAACGCCACGCGCCGGGCTTCACCGGCCTGATCCTGGATCGCCAGGTGCAGTCGCCGGCCGACCTGCAGGCCAGTGACGCCAACCTGGTCGGCGGCGCCGTCAACGGCGGCACCGCCGCGCTGCACCAGCAACTGGTGTTCCGCCCGGTGCCCGGCCTGGCCCGGGCCGAGACGGTGATCGACGGGCTCTACCTGGCCAGCGCGGCCGCCCACCCGGGCGGTGGGGTGCACGGCGGGCCGGGTCACAACGCGGCGCTGGCGGCGCTGTCGCGGGCCGGGCTGCTCGGGCCGGCGCGCCGGCGGGTGCTCGAGCTGGCCATGGGGCGCATCTACCGGAATTGATCCGGGCGATCAGGGGAAGCCGGGCAGCGGGCGCTTCTGGGCGATCGAGGCCAGCCGGGCCAGCGATTCGACGTTGCGCCGCCGCAGCAATTCGTTCTGGAGCGGATTGCTCAGCCACCGGCCGGGGCCGTCGGTGGGTTGCTCGGCCATCCGCACGAGCGACCCGGCCCCGTCGGCCTCCACGCTGAGTACGATCCGGGCCTCGCCAGCGGGCCAGGCCCGGGCCTGCAGCACCAGCCGGTGCGGCGGTTGCGACTCGATGACCGCGGTGCTGTCGTTGACCACCAACGGCCAGGCGCCGACCTGGTGGTGCAGCCGGGCCCCGACCTCGGGCCAGCTGGAGTCGACATCGCGGATATGGGTGGCTCCCACCACCCAGCCGGTGAACATCCACCCGTCGCTGAGCTCGGCCCATACCCGCTCGGGGGCGGCGTCCATGTGCTTGCTGACCTCGACCACACGGCTATCGTGCCCACCGCGGTTCGCGTCATCACCACCGGGCGGCGATCAGCCCCGACTGGACGCGAGCGGGCCGGTTCTCCATGATGTGTCGGGCCCCTGGGCGCGGGGCCGATCCGCCGCCGGACCGGCCCGCCGACGACCGACCGGGATGGTGGATGGACCACAAGCTGCTGATCGACCTGATCAGCGTCCCCCTGTTCACCGGGATCATCGGCTACATCACCAACTGGACCGGCGTGCTCATGCTGTTCCGGCCCATCCGCTTCCACGGCATCAAGGTGCCGTTGCTCGGGGTGCTCTTCCCGATCCTGCCGCGCCGGGTGCAGGTGCTGCCGCTCGTCCGCTACGACGGCGAGGTGGGCTGGCAGGGCATCGTCCCCTCCCGGGCGGACAAGATGGCCAGCATCGCCGTCGACAAGGGCCTGGCCAAGCTCGGCAGCATCGCCGACTTCTACCGCGAGCTCGAACCCGACCGCATCGCCGAGCACCTGGGCGTCATCGCCGGGCACGAGATCCGCGACGTCGTGGACAAGATCATGTCCGAGGAGTACCCGCAGCTGTGGCGGGAGCTGCCGGAGGTGATCCGGGAGACCGTGCACGCCCGGGTGCGCCAGCAGCTGCCCCGGGTCGTCAAGGAGATCACCGACGACATCGGCGCGAACATCGACCAGCTCATCGACGCCAAGCTGATGGTGATCCGGTACTTCACCGACCATCCCGAACTGCTCAACGAACTGTTCGTCACGATGGGGCGCAAGGAACTGCGCTTCATGCAGAACTTCGGCTTCTACTTCGGGCTCCCGATGGGCTTCGTCCTCGTCGCGATCCTGCACCTGTGGCCGCAGTGGTACGTCCTGCCGCTCGGCGGGGTCGTCATCGGCTGGCTGGTGAACTACATCGGCATCCGGATGATCTTCGAGCCGGTCCACCCCACCTGGTGGGTGCCGTGGCGCCAGGGCCTGTTCATCAAGCGCCAGCCCGAGATCACCGAGATGTACGCCCGGCTGATCGCCGACAACGTGATCACGTTGCACAACATCGGCACCGAACTGCTCAGTGGCCCGCGCAGCGACCGCACCCGGCAACTGCTCGAGGACACCCTGCGCCCGGCCGTCGACGCGGCCGTCGGCCCGGCCCGGGTGGCGCTCCGGCTGGCCATCGGCACCCGGGAGTACGACAAGCTGCGTGATTCGGTGGCCACCGAGGCCTCGGGCTTCGCGCCGGCCGCGTTCGCCGAACCGGAGTTCAACCGGCGCCAGAGCGACAGGATCTACGCTTTCATCGCGGGCCAGATGCGCGCGATGGGCCCGGAGGATTTCGTGGAGCTGCTGCGCTCGGCGATGAAGCAGGACGAGTGGTTGCTGTTCGTGCACGGCGGCGTGCTCGGGCTGTTCGCCGGCCTGCTCCACCTGGCGATATTCGGAGTGTGATGTGAGCGAACCGGACGACACCTCAGCCGTGGTGGTGCGCCGGGGCCGGCCGGCTACCTCAGACCCAGCCCAAGCCCCGGCCCCGACCTCAGCCATCGGCCGCGACCGCCGCCGCGAACGTCGTGCCCGAATTGGCCCGGCTGGCCGTGGGGACGTGGTGGCGCGCGGTCTCGTGGTCGCTCGAGACGTCGGTGAGCGCCACCGGCGCGGTGCTCAAGCGGGCCACGAGCGGTGACCCGCCGGTGGCCGTGCTCACCGGGCTGGCCACCGACGCCCGGGTCGCGGCCTGGCGCGCGCTCGGCCTGGGCGAGCAGACCGACGCGCACGGGGTGCCCGAGGTGATCGCCTCGGCCGGGAGCACCCAGGATCTGCGCGCGCAGGGCGGCGAGCTGCTGCGGCGCTCCAACGACGTCCACGTCGTCGAGGACACCCACCCGGCCTTCGCCCGGATCCTGGCCGAGATCACGCCGGACGAGGCTCGCATCCTGCGCTTCCTGTACCTCAACGGCCCGCAGCCGGCCGTCGACGTGCGCACCAACCGCCCGTTCGGCATCGGCTCACAGTTGGTCGAGGGCGGCCTGAGCATGATCGCCGAGCAGGCCGGCTGCCGCAGCGTCGAGCGGATCCATCCGTATCTGACCAACCTGGCCCGGCTCGGGATGGTCGAGTTCTCCAAGGAGCAGGTCAGCAACCCGCAGCGCTACCAATTGGTCGAGGCCCAGCCCAAGGTCAGCGACGCTCTCAAGCGGGCCGGGCGCTGGCCGCGCACGGTGCACCGCAGCATTGCCCTGAGCTCGTTCGGCCAGGAGTTCTGCCGCACCTGCCTGCCGCTGGACGGCCGGCCGGCCATCCCGGTCGCTGACGTCCGCCCGGTCCACTAGGGCTCAGCCGCTGCGCCGGCCGCGCTGCCAGTCGTCGTAGCGGATCCGGTCCAGGGCCGTGATCGTGCCGAGCGTGGCCCACTCGGCCCGTCCGAGCCGGGCCAGCGGGGCCACCGCGGCGGCATCGGGCAGGCCGTCGGCGGCGATCACGTCGGCCGCGGCGGCGATGTGCAGCACCTGCCCGAACACCATCACGCAGTTGCCGATCTCGTGCTCGCCCGCGGCGCGGCACTCGAACGCGATCGGCGCCGCCGCCACCCGCGGCGGTGCCACCGTGGCGCTGGGCTCGGCCTGCACCTCGGCCGCGTCGAACTCGCTGTGCCCGTGCGGGAAGTTCGTGGCCGAGTCGTTCATGGCCGCCAGCAGCGCTTCGGTGCCGATGTTGAGGACGAATTCGCCGGTGGCCCGCACGTTGGCCAGGGTGTCCTTGTGCCCCACGGACACGAAGCACAGCGTCGGCGGATCGACACCGGCCACCGTGGTGAACGAGTGCGGGGCGAGGTTGTCGGCGCCGTCGGCCGAGCGGCTGGACACCCAGGCGATCGGCCGCGGGATCACCGACGCGGTCAGCCAGGGGTAGATCGAGCGCGGGTCGGCCTCGGCGACGCGGATCTCGACGCGCTCGCTCATCCCTGCTGCTCGGTCGGGCGGATCAGCACCTCGTTGACGGCCATCCGGCGGGGCCGGGTGACGATGTAGCCGATCGCGTCGGCGATGTCCTCGGCCTCGAGGCGCTCCATGCTCGCGAACCGCTCGCGCAGGCCCTCCTGGATCTCGGGGCGGTTGTGCCCGGCCAGTTCGGTGGCGACGGCGCCCGGCTCGACCAGACTGACCCGGACGTGGCGCTGGGTGACCTCCTGGCGCAGGGCCTCGCCGAACGCGCCCACCGCGTGCTTGGTGCCGTTGTAGACGCCGCTGCCGTTGCGGGCGACGCGCCCGGCGACGCTGCTGATCAGCACGAGGTCGGCGACCCGGCGCGGGTCCTGCTCGGCCGCCTCGAGCAGGTGCGGCAGCGACGCGTGCACCGTGTACATCAGGCCGAGCACGTTGATGTGCACCATGCGGTCCCATTCCTCGACCGGCGCGTCGACGATCGGGCCGAGGAGCATGACGCCCGCATTGGCGATGACGACGTCGAGGCGGCCGTACTCGGCCACGGTCGAGGCCACGGCCGCACGCACCTGCTCCTCGCTGGTGGCGTCGGCCTCGAGTACCAGCGCGCGCCCGCCGGCCGCCGTGATCTCGCCGGCCAGCTCGTCGAGGCGTTCGCGGCGGCGGGCGACCAGGGCCACGGCCGCTCCGCCGTCGGCGAGGACGCGAGCGGTGGCCGCGCCGATCCCGCTGCTGGCGCCGGTGACAAGGGCGACGGTGGCGTCGAGGGGCTTGCTCATGAACGGTCCTCCGAGGTGCGCGTTGCCGGGTGGGTCGGGCTCTACCTAACCCCGCCGGGGCAAGCATGCGGCAATGGGGTTTATTTGTCCCCCTGTTCCGGGAAGGTTCCAGGCAACGGCATTGCGGCGTCAGTCCTGGCGCCGTGCTCGTCACCGGAGGTAATCATGATCGTTCTGGGACTCATCTTCCTGGCCGTCGCGGTCGTCGCCGCGATCGAATTGGTGGTCGCCAACGACAACGCCCAGGTCACCGTGCACATGTGGCGCTGGTCGTGGACCGTCGACCCGTTCTGGCTGGCCGTCGTCGGTGCCGCGATCCTCGTCGTCGCCCTGCTCGGCCTGTGGATGCTGCGTGCCGGTGGCAAGCGCGGCCGGCGGCTGCGCCGTGAGCGCCGCGAACTGCGGGCCGAGAACCGTCGGCTGGCCAAGCGGGCCGAGAAGGTCCAGCCCGCGCAGGCTCCGCTGACCGGCGACGCGCCGCGAACCGACCAGCCCAGCGCCGGGCAACCCACCGGTGTGGCCCCGGCCGGCGCACCCGCTCCGGCCACGGCCCGTCCCGCGGCCTACCCACCGGCGGGTCAGACGCAGACCCAGACCCGGGCTGACGCCCCGGTCGACGGTCGGCACGAGCGGTAACGCCCGCCCGCAACCGTCACGGCCTCGTCGGCACCAACACCGGGCCGGGGTCTCGTACCTCGGCCCGGCGGTCTCGCCAGGCCCGCAACCACCGCGACCCGGCGACCTGGGCGCCCCGGCACAGGGCCAGGATGGCCACGGCCACGATCCCGTCCAGCCAGAAGTGGTTGGCGGTCGCGGCGACCACGAACACGGTGAGCAGGGGATGGGCGAGGGCCAGCCAGCGCCACCGGCTGGTGCTGATGCGGACCACGGCCCACCCGACCAGCACGGCCCAGGCGACATGCACCGACGGCATGGCCGACAGCTGGTCCGGAGCCAACCCGAGCGTATAGACGGATTGCCCGTACTGCATCGCGGTGTCGGTGTATTCCGGCAGCAGCCGCGGCGGCGCCACCGGGATGAGCTGGACGAGCAGGCAGACCAGGGTCGTCGTCGCCAGCGTGAGCCGGATGCCCGGGTAGCGATCGCGATGGCGGACGAACAGCCAGGCCAGGAACGCGAACAGCACGCCGAAGTGCATCGAGGCGTAGAACAGGTTGGCGGCCTGTACGAGCAGCGGGTGCCCGAGGATCAGCTTCTGCACGCGGGCTTCCGACGGCAACCGCAGCGAGTGCTCGGTGCGGCGGATCCATTCGGCCCGGCGGAACGCCCCGCTGGTGCCGAGCACCGACAGCGTGCCGGCCAGCTGCCACAGCGCGTACAGGCCGGCGATGACACCGGCTTCGCGGGCGAACGGTGCCGCCGACCGCAGGCGGGGCGCCGAGCTCTGGTAGAGGCCCAGCGCCACCGCCAGCAGGGCCCCGGCGAGCACTGCGGCCTGCTGCCAGGTCAACGCGATGTTGGGCACCGGACCACTATGCCTGCCGCTCGGCCGAAATTCGCGGGGCAAGCTCGGCGTCGGCGTCTAGGTTGACCAGGTAATGCCGTCCCGACGAACGGAGCGTGATGACCCGGCGCAGCTGGTTGATCTTTGCGGCCATGTGCGTCGTCTGGGGCATTCCGTACCTGCTCATCCGGGTCGCGGTGCGCGACCTCGCTCCCGGCACCCTGGTGTTCGCCCGCACCGCTATCGGCGGGATGATCCTGCTGCCGCTGGCCCTGCGCGGCGGCGGGTTCGCGCCGGTGCTGCGCCGCTGGCGCCCGCTCGTGGCGTTCACGGTCATCGAGATGGCCATCCCCTGGCTGCTGCTCTCCGACGCCGAGAAGAAGCTGACCAGTTCGCTGGCCGGGCTGCTGATCGCGGCGGTACCGCTCGTGGGCGTCTTCGTCGCCCGGCTGGTCGGCGCCGACGACCGGGTCGACGCGCTGCGCCTGGCCGGCCTGTTGCTCGGCCTCGTCGGCGTGGCCATGCTCGTCGGCCTGGACTTCGGTCAGCTGAACGCGGGCGCCCTGGCCGAGGTCGCCGTGGTCGTCATCGGGTACGCGGTAGCGCCGGTCATCATGGCCCGGCGGCTGGCCGACCTGCCCAGCATCCCGGTCGTGTCGGCATCGCTGCTGCTCACTGCGGTCGGCTATCTGCCCTACGCGCTGCTGCGGCCACCGCACAGCCTGCCGGCCGAAGCGGTCGGCTCGGTCCTGGTGCTGGGCACCGTGTGCACGGCGGTGGCCTTCGTGTTGTTCTTCGCCCTGATCAGCGACATCGGCCCGGCCCGGGCCACGGTGTTCACCTACGTCAACCCGGCGGTGGCGGTGCTGTTCGGGGTCACCGTCCTGGGGGAGCGTTTCACGCTGGGCCTGGCGGTCGGCTTCCCGCTCATCCTGGCCGGATCGGTGCTGGCCGCCCGCCGCTCGAACGTCCCTGAGGCGGCCGTGGCCGAACCGGTGTCGGTGGCCGAGTGCGAGCCACCTCAGTCGATGCGGACCTCGCCGTTGGCGGTCTCGAAGACCGCGGCGAGCACACCGGTGTCCGGTGACGGCCACAGCCAGTCGACGGCCACCCCGTCCAAGGGCTGCTGAGCCGAGGTGCCGAGGTAGCGGTCGACGGTGTCCTCGTCGCCGGCGATCTCGAGCCGGCTCAACGAGATCGGCGAACCGCCGGCCGACGGGTGGTGCTCCTCGTCGCTGAGCCAGCGCACGAAGAACGGCAACTGCGGGTCGGCGGTGACATCGTTGATGCCGATCTGCTGCCAGCGCAGGTCGAACCCGTCGGGCCGATGCCGGTGCCCGGCTGCCGCGGGCCGGCCGAGCCGGGCCTCGATCGGGGCCATCTCGTCGACCCGCACGGCCCACGCGAGCCAGCCGCCGCCGGCGGCGCTGCGCGCCCGCACGGCCCGGCCGAACGGCGCACGGTCGACGGCGGGATGGTCGAGCGCCTCGACCGCCTCGAGGTAGCAGCCGTTGCCGAGCGCGAGCACGAAGTTGCGCGTGCCGAACGACGGGTGCAGGCCGCCGTCGGTGAACCCGGCACCCAGTCGCGCTCCGAGTCGCTGCACACAGGCAGCAAGACCCTCCGCACCGGCCGCGTAACTGAGATGGTCAAGACGCATGCCGTCATGGTCACCCACAGTGCCGGGCTACCGGTGCCGGGGGCGGCGACGCCGCGCGCCGGGCGAGATGCTAAAAGCGTCACACCGTGTACAACTCGACGCGACGCGGGCCGACGATTCGCGTCGGCCGCGCCGGCACACTCGCGCCAAGCCGCGACGACGTCATCGACGGTCTCGACCGGATCACCGCGCGCGGCCCGCACGATCAGCGCGGCGGCCAGCCGGCCCTTCGCCAACTTGCTGGCGTAGCTCTGCACGGCGTACCCACCGCGCGGTGCCGGTGACAGCACGCGCACCCCCAGCACCCGCGGCGCAACGTCCGCATCGGGCCGCCACATCGCCGCGTAGTCGGTCGAGCGCAGGTCGATCACCAGGCCGCGCCCGAGCATGGGCGGCAGGGCCGTACGCAGCACCCCGCGCCAGAACGTCCCCGCGATGCCGAGCCCGGGCAGGGTGGCCTGGGCCGGCACGCGGTAGGGCGGCACCGCTTCGTCGCCGCGGAGCACCCCGAACAGGCCGGAGCAGATCAGGACCGACCGCCCGGCGATACCGCGGGCCTGGGGCGAGAGCGCGTCGAACGCGAGTCCCTCGTACAGGACGCCGGCATAGCGCCGGAGAGCGACCGAGGTGGGCGCCCGGGTCAGGGCCGCGTTGGCCGCGAGGGCGTCCCGCGCGACACCGGGCGGCAGCAGCAGCGACCGGGCCGCGCTCGCCGGGTCGCCGTCGAGCAGGGTGCGGAGGGCCTGGCGGACCGCGGCGCGGGGCCCGGCGAGGGGACCGGCGTCGGCGCGCGCGTCGAGCGGCCGGCCGCGACCGCCGGCGGTCTTGGTCTCGCTCGGCGGGAGCAGGATGCGCACGGCGAGCGAGGCTACCGGCCGCTCGGGCCGGGCTGCTCGCGTGCGGGCCGGCCGTCGGATGGCCCGCCGAGAGGCACGTCGAGTTCGAGCAGGGCGCGCAAGCGCGGCCACGCGGTGGCGAATCCGGTGTGCAACGGCAGCGCGCTGACCTGCTCGACCGCCCACCACCTGACGTCGATGCTCTCTTCGTTGGCCGCGTGCGGCTCGATGGGCTCGACCGCGCGGGCCAGCACGGTGGTGTAGGACCAGCCGCCGTGGTCGTCGACCCATTCGTCGACCGGCACGACGCTGGCCGGGTCGAGGTCGGCTTCCTCGGCGGCCTCGCGCAGCGCGGCGGTGACGACGTCCTCGTGGCTGTCGCGTGCCCCGCCGGGCAGCCCCCAGGTGTCGCCGTCGTGCGTCCACGGCGCACGGTGCTGCAGCACGACCCGGCGACCGTCGGTGATCAGGAGTCCGGCGGCGCCGAATCGGCCCCAGTGCCGGTGTCCGAGCGCGCAGTACACCCAGCCGTTGCCGTCGCCGCTCACCAGTGGTTCATACCGCATCCCGCGAAGTCTCGGCGTCGGCCCGCCAGGTCGCCTCTCGGCGGAAGGCCGCTCATGGCGGCAGATGTGGGACCGGGGGCCATGGATCGGACCGACGCCGTTGCCTACGCTACCTGGCTCTCGGGTGTGATGCCGTCTCGTGGCGCGATCACGGCGCCGTATCGTGTTCCGGGTGAACAGCAGCACAGCCCGGGCGCGCTGATGGCGCAGCCGTCCAAGCGCCCGCACCGTCCGACGCCGTATGCGGATCTGACCGATCTCATCGACGCGGCGGGCGGCGCCATGCCGAGTTCACGGGCCGAGATCGCCGCCGCCACCGCGGCCGTCGTGGTCGCCGCCGGACGGGGCGAGCACGCGAGTTCCGCGACCGGTGACGCGGCCGAGGACGACGCGCGGTTCGTGGCCCTGGCCGACCGCGTCGGGATCGACACCCTTGCCGCGCTGTGGCGTGACGCCGACCCGGTGAGCCTGCCTGGCGCGCTGTGGGCGCTGTACCTGTTGCGGCAGTGGTGCCACACCAATCCCGACGAGGTCACCCGGCTGTGGCGGGCCGGCGAGGCCGTGGCCCCGGCCGACGCCGTCGTGGCCGGAGTGGCCGACTTCGCCGACGTCGAGGCCGTGCGCCGGGTGGCCGACGCGGTACTGGGCGGGGCGTACGGGGGCGACTTCGCGATCGCGCTGGAACGCGCCGCGGCGCTGTTCCGCGTCGTCGCGGCCGGCCGGCGGGAGCTCGCCGCCCACGACCCGGTCGGCGCGGGCGAACGGCAACTGGCCAGCCGCAACGACCGGGTCGCCACCGATCTGGCCACCGCGGCCGCCCGGTGGCGGGCCGGCACGCTGCACTGACTGCTGAGCTCACTGAGCTGTACCGAGCATCGCCGACGACGGCTCGACGTTCGCGGCCGCGCGCTACCACGCGACACCGACACGCCGACGCGACCATCCACAGACTCGCGTGTCGCCCACAGACCGGGTTCGGCGCGCTCGCCGCCCGCCGCCACTGACCACGCTTGCGGGCATGACGACCGACCGCCTCACCGCCGCTGCCCCCGACGTCGCGATCCTGGGCATCCACGGTCCCGCCGACCTGGTCCAGGCCGTGCCCTACCTGCTGGGTTTCCATCCGCGCTCGAGCCTGGTCATCGTCGGGCTGCACGAGGACCGCCTGGTGGTCACGGTTCGGCTCGACCTCGCCGACGTCGGCGTGCCCGGCGTGCTCGCCGACGCCGTCGCCGCCATGCATCGCGGCGGCACCACCGAGTTGGTCGCCGCGGTCTACGCCGACCGGGTGCCGCCGCCTCGGCGGCACCCGCTGCCGTGGAGTGCGGCCGCGGCCGCCCTGGCGGACGAGGCGCGCCGGTGCGGCTGCGCGATGCTCGACATCCTGCTCGTGGCCGGCGGTCGCTGGTGGTCCTACACCTGCACGACCGCCGGCTGCTGCCCGCCGGACGGGCAGCGGCTGCCCGAGGCGGTGTCGGAGTTCTCCGCGGCCGCGACCTACGCCGGCCTGGTCGCCCTGCCCGACCGCGAGGCGCTGGCCGCGGTATTGACGCCGCGGCCCGACCCCGAGCGCGATCGGCTCGGCCCGCTCATCGCGCATCACGAGAACGCGGCGGTGCAGGCGGTGCTCGACGATCGCGGCGCCCGCCACGACCGCTCGGTCAAGCGGGCCCTGTTCGCCGCCGCCCGGCGCAGCGACGCGCCGGGCCGCCCGGCCGACCAGCAGCAGCTCAGCGATGACGATGTCGCGCGGTTCGGGGTGGCGCTCAGTGCGCCGCCGATGCGTGACTCGCTGTGGATGGCCGCCGACGACGGGCGCCTCGACGGGCGGGGCCTGTGGGCCGAGCTGGCCCGGCACCTGCCCGTCCCGTACGACGCCGCGCCGCTGTTCCTGTACGGCTGGTGTTCCTGGCGCTCGGGCAACGGGGCGCTGGCCGGCATCGCCGCCCGGCGCGCGGTGCAGAGCGATCCGTCCTACAGTGCCGCCGACCTGCTGCTGGCCGCGCTGGCCCGCGGGGTCGACCCGCGCCGGCTGCCGAAACTGCGCCTGCCGCGGACGGCCTGACGTGTCCGGCTCAGAACGAGACCGCGTGCGGCGCGACCGGGGTGGGCAGATCCGAGGCGCCGGAGAGCGCGCCGTCGATCGCGGCCGCGCATGCGCGCCCTTCGGCGATGGCCCACACGACCAGCGAGGCCCCGCGGCTGGCGTCGCCGCACGCGTACACGCCCGGAGCCGACGTCTGCCAGCGGTCGTCGACCTCCGCCGTGCCGCGCACCGGGTCGCGCCGCACCCCGAGCGCGTCGAGCAAGTCCGGGACGTCGGTGCCCACGAAGCCCGCGGCGACGAGCACGAGATCGGCCGGCAGCTCGGTGCGCGAGTCCGGCATCGGGCGGAACTCGCGGCGGCCGTCCACCCGCACGATCTCGACCTCCTCCACCACCACGGCCCGCACGGTGCCGTCGGCGTCACCCACGAACTCGACGACCTCACGCGCCCAGGCCTCGTGCACGCCCTCGTCGTGAGCGGGCGAGACACCGCGGCTGCTCGGCGCCATCGGCCACAGCGGGTTGACCACGCCCGCCCGGGCGGCCGGGCGGGGATTGTGGTCGAGCACGGTCACCGACAACGGCTGCTGCCGGTTCGCGGTGCCGAGGCAGTCCGCGGCCGTGTCGCCGCCGCCGATGATGATCACGTGCTTGCCGGCCGCGTCGATCTCGGGCCGGTCGATGTCGCCGGCCTGCACCCGGTTGCCCTGCGGCAGATACGTCATGGCCTGGTGCACGCCGCGCAGGTCGTGGCCGGGATTGGTCAGCTCGCGCGAGGCCAGCGCGCCGACGGCCACCACGATCGCGTCGAACTGCTCGCGCAGGCCGGCCGCGTCCGACGCGGTGACGGGGGAGTTGACCCGGAACACGGTGCCTTCGGCCGCCATCTGGGCCAGCCGTCGGTCGATGATGTCCTTCGGCATCTTGAAGTCCGGGATGCCGTAGCGCAGCAGGCCGCCGATGCGGTCGTCGCGCTCGAAGACCGTCACGGTCGTGCCCGGCGCGGGTGAGTTGCTGCGCGGCGGCGAGCCCGGCCGGTCCCGAGCCGATCACGGCCACCGTCCGGCCGGTGCGCTCGGTCGGCAGTTGCGGGCCCAGGGCACCGTCGTCGAAGGCCCGCTCGACGATGCTGAGCTCGACCTGCTTGATCGTCACCGGGTCGGTGTTGAGGGCCAGCACGCAGGCGGCCTCGCACGGCGCCGGGCAGATCCAGCCGGTGAACTCCGGAAAGTTGTTGGTGGCGTGCAGCCGCTCGCTGGCGCTGGCGTAGTCGTCGCGCGCGACGAACTCGTTCCACTCCGGGATGAGGTTGCCCAGCGGGCAGCCGCTGTGACAGAAGGCCACGCCGCAGTCCATGCAGCGCGAGGCCTGCTCGGCCACCTGCTCGCCCGGCGCCCGCAGGTAGATCGGCTGCCAGTCCCGCACGCGCTCGGCCGACGGGCGCTTCGGGGTGTCCACTCGGGGGTGCTTGAGGAAACCCTGCGGATCGTGAGCCACCGAATCCCTCTCGATCTTGGCTGGCGGGCAGCATTGGGCCGCTGGTCGCGGACGGGGGGCGGTTCCGGGAAGGACGCCGCTCGGCGAGGCTACGGTGGCTCGCGCGTGCCGATACTACCGAGTAACCGCACCAGCAGTTGTCGGCCGCCTCGTGCTCAGGCGGGCTCGGCCA
The DNA here is from genome assembly GCA_963713245.1 of uncultured Actinomycetota bacterium. Lineage (GTDB taxonomy): Bacteria > Actinomycetota > Actinomycetes > Mycobacteriales > Jatrophihabitantaceae > CAVQKZ01. The sequence continues at coordinate 759,092 of CAVQKZ010000005.1, read as the reverse complement.
CCCGCACGAAGACGTGGTCGCTGATCCCGGCCTCGATCGAAGTGTGCTCGCCGTCGGTCCAGACCTCGACGTCGCGGCCGATGGCCACCACATGCACCCGGCGGCCCGGGCGCAGGTGGGCCTGGGTGAGCCGATGCATCACCGCCGAGTCGGGCTGGAGTTGTTCGCTGATCCGGTCGACGGTCACCTCGCCCGCGCTGTCCTGGGCCGCCGCGGTCAGGCTGACGAGGGCGGTCAGGTCCTCGGCTGTGGTGAGGCCCACACCCAGGGCATCCAGGCCCGGTATCGGATTTCCGTGGGGGCACACCAGCGGCTTGTCGAGCATGGCCACGATGCGGCGCTCGACCGCCTCGCTCATCACGTGCTCCCAGCGGCAGGCCTCGATGTGGACGTCCTCCCAGTCGAGGCCGATCACGTCGGCCAGCAGCCGTTCGGCCAGCCGGTGCTTGCGCATCACCGAGACCGCCTCGTCCCGCCCGGCGTCGCTGAGCTGCAGGTGCCGGTCACCGGCCACGTGCAGCAGGCCGTCGCGCTCCATCCGGGCCACGGTCTGGCTCACGGTCGGACCGCTCTGCCCGAGTCGCTCGGCGATACGGGCCCGCAGCGGCACGACGCCCTCTTCCTCGAGCTCGTACACCGTGCGCAGGTACATCTCGGTGGTGTCGATGAGGTCGCTGTGATGACTCATGCCGCACCCCGCAGCGCCGCACAGGGCGCGGCAGACACCGCACTCAGGGCGGGCTGGCCGGCGTCGGTCACGGAAAAGGCTCTCCGGTTCTCAGGTTGGACGTCCCATCCTAGAACCATCGGCGGCGCCCGGTCGGGTGAACGGGCGCCGCCGGGGGCTACTCGTCGAGATAGTCGCGCAGTACCTGGGCCCGTGACGGGTGGCGCAGCTTGGCCATGGTCTCGCGCTCGATCTGCCGGATCCGCTCCCGCGACAGCTTGAACGACCGGCCGATCTCGTCCAGGGTCTTGGGCTGGCCCCCGTCGAGCCCGTACCGCATCCGCACGACGGCAGCCTCGCGGGCCTCCAGCGTGTCGAGCACGTCGTAGAGCTGGGCGCGCATGAGTCCGGCCTCGACGGTCGACTCCGCCGCGGCGGCGCGGTCGTCGGCGATGAAGTCACCGAGCGCGGCGTCGTCGTCGGACCCGACGGTCTGGTCGAGGCTGACCAGGTCGCGGGACAGGTCCAGCAGCTCGCGGACGCGCTCCTCGGTGATGTCGAGCTCGTGCGCGAGTTCGGCGTGGTTGGCGTCGCGGCCGAGTTCCTGACTCTTCTCGCGGCGGATGCGCTGCAGCTTGTTGACCTGCTCGACCAGGTGCACGGGCAGCCGGATCGTGCGCGACTGGTCGGCCATCGCCCGGCTGATCGCCTGGCGGATCCACCACGTGGCGTAGGTCGAGAACTTGAAGCCCTTGGCGTAGTCGAACTTCTCCACCGCCCGGATCAGGCCCAGGTTGCCCTCCTGGATCAGGTCCAGGAACGGCATCCCGTGTCCGGTGTAGCGCTTGGCCAGCGACACCACGAGCCGCAGGTTGGCCCGCAGCAAGTGGTCCTTGGCCCGCTCGCCGTCGATGACGAGGGCGCGCAGCTCGCGCTTGCGCGCGGGGCTGAAGTCGTTCGACGCCGAGAGCAGGTGACCGGCGTACAGGCCGGCTTCGATGCGCTTGGCCAGCTCGACCTCGTCGGCGGCGGTCAGCAGGGCCACCTTGCCGATCTCGTTGAGGTAGACGCGCACCAGGTCGGCCGAGGCGGCGATCTCGTCGAGATCGGCGGTCGGCTTCGCGGCCGGCTCGGGATCGGCCGTCGGCGTCGGTGTCGGCGGTGGTGTCGGTGGTGGCGTCGGTGTCGGTGCTCGCCTCGGCATCGAGGATCGCTACAGTGTCGACCGCCTCGGTGGCGTCGGTGGCGTTCGGCTCGGGCGTGGCGACCGAGCGGGTGCTGCGGTGGCCGCGCTTGGTGATCGGGGTATCGGACGAAGGCGTGCGGGATTGGCCGCCGGCCTTGGCACGGCGGGTGCCGGTTGAGCGTGACGCCGCGCTGCGGGACGTAGTCACTGTGTGCTAGACCACCTCGGTGTTGTAACGGCCTTCACTGACTAGTTCGTCAGGAAGCTCTTTCAGGTTCACTTGGACAACGTGTTTTACGGGCACTTGTGTTCCCGTCACCGCAGTTGCTGAGGATTCGCTCAGGAGGGCCACAGGCCCGCCGGTCGGGCCGTTCAGGCCTCGAGCAGCACCGTCACCGGTCCGTCGTTGACCAGTTCGACCTGCATGTCGGCCCCGAAGACGCCCGTAGCCACCGTGGCGCCGAGGTCGCGCAATGCGGCCACGAAGGCGTCGACGAGCGGCTCAGCGACGCTGCGGGGGGCCGCCGCGGCCCAGGTCGGGCGGCGGCCCTTACGGGCGTCCCCGTACAGGGTGAACTGGCTGACCACCAGCACGCCCGCCCCGGGCAGGTCGCCGACGCTGCGCTCGTCGCGCATGATCCGCAGGCCGTGCACCTTCGGGCCAGCGCCGTGCACGCCGCGGTCCCGTCGTCGTGGGTCACGCCCAGCAGCACGAGCAGGCCGAGGCCGATCTCGCCGACGACCGCCCCGTCGACGCGCACCACCGCCCGGCTGACCCGCTGCACGACCGCCCGCATTCGGCCCATCTTGCCCGTCGGGCAGCTTTTCGGGCAGCGCGGTGCCACGATGGGGGTATGCGTCGCGGGCACACCGAACAGCCGGCCCTGATCACCAGTGCGCCCGAGAGCAACGACGGCGAGTTCGACCGCCGCCGCAAGCGCTACGCCCTGATGATGGGGCTGCGGGCCCTCTGCGTGCTCGGCGCGGCGCTGAGCTACAGCCACTCGTTCGTGCTGGCCATGGTGTTCGTCGTCGGCGGGATCGTGCTCCCGTGGTGCGCGGTGATCATCGCCAACGACGGGCCGGCCCGCAAACGGCCGCCCGCGCGCCCCGCAGGCCGCGCCCGTCCGCGAGCGGGCGCTGCCCGCCGGCGACGAGGGCCGCGTCGTCGACGGCTGACAGTGGCACAATCGTCCCGGTGAGCAGCCCCCAGATCCTCGAGGCGCCCGAGACGGCCGATGCCGACACCGGCAGCGAGTTGTTCCACTACGTCCGCAAGGCGAAGATCGCCGAGAGTGCCGTGCTGGGCACGCTGGTCGAGGCCCTGTGCGGCGAGGTCTTCCCGGTCACCAAGGTGCCCAAGCCCGGTTCGCCGGTGTGCCCGCGGTGCAAGGAGATCTACGAGACCGTTCTCTCGGACTGATCCTGCTCGCTGCGGGCCGCATGGGTGGCCGCGGTCGCTTCCTCGGCACTGAGCGGTTCGCGCTCCTCGGCGGCGGTGTCCAGCCGCCGCCAGTTGCGCGGGTGCAGCACGCGCGGCGGCTTCATCTCCGTCGGCGCCAGTTGCTCGATGGCGGCATTCACCTCCGCGCCGTAGAGCACACCCAGGGCCAGGGCGAAGAAGAACAGCAGCGCCGCGATGGGGGCGGCCAGCGTTCCGTAGGCATGGTTCTGGTCGAGGATGAACCGGATGTAGCTGCGCAGGCCCGCACTGCCGGCCAGGAACACGATCAATGCGACCAGCGCCCCGGGCACGCCCCGGTGCCACGGCAGCTTGCGCGGGGGGGCCAGGTGGTACAGCGTGGTCAGCCCGGCCAGCAGCAACAGCACCACGACCGGGTAGTACAGCGCCGAGATGATCGTGCTCGCGGTGGGCCGCACCTGCTCCGGGATCACCCGGGCCAGCAGGTCCGGGCCGAGCACCAGCATCGGCAGCACGATCACGCCGATCAGCACCGAGCCGAGGAACAACCAGAGCGCCAGGAGCCGGCTGCGGACCGGGCCGCGCAACTCGCGCATGCCGTAGGCGATCGTGATCGTGTTGACGAACGTGGCCGTCGCCGACGACCCGGCCCAGATGGCCAGCACGAAACCGAGGCTGATGATGTCGACGCGGCCCTTGAACAGCACCTCGTGCAGCGTCGGCGTGATCACCTGGGCCACGACGTCGGGGCTGAAGGCCCGGCTCAACGTCGACTCGAGGTTGCGCTCGGTACGGCCCACCGTGCCGGCCCCGAACCAGCGCGACACATAGCCGAGCGTGGCCACCAGCGCGAGGAACATCGACGGCAGGCTCAGCAACTGCCAGAACGCCGCTTCGGCCGAGAGGCCGAGCACGCGGTCACGCCACGCCTGCGCCGCGGCGCGCGACAACAGCGACGGCACGTGGCGCAGCGCGCGCCACACGCGGCGTAGCACGCGGCGCGTCGCGTGGCGTCGAGGGCTCACGGGAACAGTGTGCCGTCCTGTGCTCCGCGGCCCACGCCCGCGCCCGGACCTGCGTGTCGGCCGCGCCGGCCAGGCCCTGGTGGCGCCCCGGCCGGGCGGGCGCCCGCGCGGCTCGGCCGGGGTCGATTTGTGTCTTTCCTGCACGTCGCCGCGCCATTAAGGTCAGGCGGCGTCCGAACGCTCCGACCGTCAGTGAGGATCCATCATGAGTGATCAGTCCGGCAGCCCCATCCGGCTACGCCCCGATGCCGGGGGAGCCGGCGCCCGGACCGGTTTCGGCCGGGCCGGCCCCGTCGTCGGTCGTCAATGCCGTTCGCCTGATGTTCGTCAACGTCGCGCTCGGCGTGCTCGGGCTCATCGTCCTGTTCGCGACGAAGGACACGCTGAAGAAGGACATCCTCAAGCACCACCACAGCTACAGCGCCAGCAAGCTCGACGACACCGTGAACAGCGCCGTCGCGATCGGCGTCGTCATCGGCATCATCTTCATCGTGCTCTACGTGCTGCTGGCCCTGCAGGTCGGCAAGGGCAAGAACTGGGCCCGCATCGTCACCTGGGTCCTGGCCGGCCTCGGCGTCCTCAGCACCGCTGAGTTCGCTGGCCCAGCCCGAGCCGGCGGCCAGCCGGGTCGTGGGCATCATCGCCGGCATCATCGACCTCGTGATCATCGTCTTCCTGGCCCAGCGCCCCAGCAACGAGTACTTCCGCAAGGCGGTCTGATCGATCGCGGCGTGCCGCGCGAACGGAGCGCGCGCAGGCGGCACGACTAGAGTTGACGACGGATGCCCTGCGGCCTTGTGCCACGGGGCATCTCGTTGCGATCGAACGATGACCAGAGGGGGCCGGCGTGGCGCAGCCCCAGCGTCCGTCGGCGGCCCAGCCGCGGCTGCGGGCCTGGCAGCGGGCCGCCCTGCAGGCCTACGAGGCGCAGAGCCCGCGGCGCGACTACCTGGTCACGGCGACGCCGGGAGCGGGCAAGACCACGTTCGCGCTCGCCCTGGCCCAGCGGCTGCTCGCGCGCCGCGCGATCGACCGGGTCGTCGTCGTGTGCCCCACCGACCACCTGCGCACCCAGTGGGCCGATGCGGCCGACCGGGCCGGGCTCGGCCTCGACGCCGCGCTCAGCAACTCGGTCGGCCCGGTCCGCCCCGACCTGGCCGGCTACGTGACGACCTACGCCCAGGTGGCGGCCAAGCCGGCCCTGCACGCGGCCCGGGTCGGGGCCCGGCGCACGCTGGTCGTCCTCGACGAGGTGCACCATGCCGGCGACGGATTGTCCTGGGGTGAGGCCGTGGCCGGCGCGTTCGAGTCGGCCGCCCGGCGCGCTGTGCCTGACCGGGACGCCGTTTCGCACCCGCCCGGACGAGCGGATCCCGTTCGTGCGCTACGACCCGGACGTCGAGGGCGGCTGGTGCAGCCGGGCCGACTTCACCTACGGCTACGGCGAGGCGCTGCGCGACGGCGTCGTGCGCCCGGTCGTGTTCGCCGCGTACACCGGCACGTCGCGCTGGCGCAACAGCGCCGGCGAGGTGATCGCCGCGTCCCTGTCCGAATCGGGCACGAAGCGCACCGAGGCCACGGCCTGGCGCACCGCGCTGAACCCGAAGGGCCGGTGGGTCTCGCACGTCATCGCGGCGATGGACGAGCGGATCACCCACCTGCGCGCGTCCGGGATGCCCGACGCGGCCGGACTGGTGCTGGCCAGCGACCAGGACGACGCCCGTGCCTATGCCGAGATCGTCGAGCGGGTCACCGGGCACCGCCCGGTCCTGATCCTGTCCGACGACCCGAAGGCGAGTGACAAGATCACCGCCTTCACCCACGGCAGCACAGCGCATCGCCGTCTGCGTGCGGATGGTCTCCGAGGGCGTCGACGTGCCCCGGGCGGCCTGCCTGGCCTGGATGACCGCGTACCGCACCCCGCTGTTCTTCGCCCAGGGCGTCGGCCGCGTGGTGCGGGCACGCGCGGCGGGGGAGTCGGCGACGGTGTTCCTGCCCGCGGTGCGGCCGCTGCTCGCGCTCGCGGCCGAACTCGAGCAGGAGCGCAACCACGTGATCCCGCCGCCGTCCGGAGGCCAGGACGACCTCGACATCGAGCGTGAGCCGGTCGAGGCCGGCGACGCCGAGAGCTACGAACTGATCGACGCCGACGCCGCGTTCGCCCACGTGCTGCACGCCGGGCGGGCCGTGCTGGCCGAGACGGACGCGCTGGAGATCTCGGCCGAGGACGAGGACTTCCTCGGCCTGCCCGGCATCCTGTCGCCGGAGCAGATGGCCGCGGTGCTGGCCCGGCGCGACTCGGCCGCACGCCGCAAGGCGAGCACCGCGGCCGATCACCCGCCGTCGGCCGAGATGGCCGCCTGGCGATCCGGCGCCGCCCTGCGCAAGGAGGTGAACCGGCTGGTCGGGGTGCTGGCCGCGCGGCACGGCACCCCGCACGGCCAGCTGCACGCCCAGTTGCGCCGGGCCGTGCCCGGACCGCCCTCGGCCGCCGCCGAGCGCGGACGTCCTCGAACGCCGCCGCGAACACCTCATGAACCTGTTGGGCGGCTGAGCGTGGCCACGCCGCGCCCGGACGGCCGATAGCGGGAATCTTCGACCGGGTACAGGTCGTTGTAGACAGCAGCGCCCAGGAACCTGATTCCTGGGCCACTGTGGACGATGGTTCACGAGTTCCAAACGTGTTTCGATTCAGGGTGTCGCGATCGTCACGGCCAGTTCGGTGGTTACGGTCGAGTCCGGAGGAGCACGATGGAGCCCCTTACCCGAGGGGTTCGAGCGCAGAGAGAGGTGCCAACGTGACCACGACATACGCCGCGAGTCCGCTGACCGCCACCGACCGTTGTGACCGCTGCGGGGCACAGGCCTACGTACGCGCCACGATGGCTTCCGGTTCCGAGCTCTTGTTCTGCGCACACCACTGGCACGACAACGAGGTCGGGCTACGCGAGGTCGGCGCAACGATCCACGACGAGTCCGAGCGACTCGCCGAGATGCCGGCCACCGCCGCGCTCGAGGAGCGCTGACCAGCGCACAGCCAATAGCGGCCCAGTAGCGGCACAAGAACGGCCCCGTCCGATCGGACGGGGTCTTCTCGTATTCTGGCGCTCGGCGGCCGGCCGGCGTGGGTGAGGTCGCGGACCGCGGCCGGGGCTGGAGTGCGGCCCGGCCAGCCACATTGCCGAAGCCGGTCGGGCACTCATCGGAGCCTTGCCGTCTCGGGGGAGGAAGGGCACCGCTCCTGGACTCCACCATCCTCCATCGAGCGCGGTAATGCAAGGCCCTGTCGTCGAAATGTCAGTCCAGGTAGTCGCGCAGCACCTGCGAGCGCGAAGGATGGCGCAGCTTCGACATCGTCTTGGACTCGATCTGCCGGATCCGCTCGCGGGTGACCCCGTAGACCTGGCCGATCTCGTCGAGCGTGCGCGGCTGGCCGTCGGTGAGCCCGAAGCGCAGCTTGACCACGCCGGCCTCGCGCTCGGACAGCGTCTGCAGCACCGACTGCAGCTGGTCCTGCAGCAGCGTGAACGACACCGCGTCGACGGCGACGACCGCCTCGGAGTCCTCGATGAAGTCGCCGAGCTGGCTGTCACCCTCGTCGCCGATGGTCTGGTCGAGGCTGATCGGCTCGCGGGCGTACTGCTGGATCTCCAGCACCTTGTCCGGCGTGATGTCCATTTCCTTGGCGAGCTCTTCCGGCGTCGGCTCGCGGCCGAGGTCCTGCAGCAGTTCGCGCTGGATGCGGCCGAGCTTGTTGATGACCTCGACCATGTGCACCGGGATGCGGATCGTGCGGGCCTGGTCGGCCATCGCCCGGGTGATCGCCTGGCGGATCCACCAGGTGGCGTAGGTCGAGAACTTGTAGCCCTTGGTGTAGTCGAACTTCTCCACGGCCCGGATCAGGCCGAGGTTGCCCTCCTGGATCAGGTCGAGGAACGCCATGCCGCGGCCGGTGTAGCGCTTGGCCAGCGAGACGACCAGACGCAGGTTGGCCTCGAGCAGGTGGTTCTTGGCCCGCTCGCCGTCGCGGACGATCCAGCGCAGGTCGCGCTTCATCTGCATCGCGAGCTTCTCGCTCGCCTCCTCGGCCTGGCGCAGCCGCTCGGCCGAGTAGAGCCCGGCCTCGATGCGCTTGGCGAGGTCGACCTCCTCCTCGGCGTTGAGCAGCGCGACCTTGCCGATCTGCTTGAGGTAGGCCCGGACCGAGTCGGCCGACGCCGTCATCTCGGCGTCCTTGCGGGCCTGGCGCAGCGCCTCGGACTCCTCTTCGTCGTCCCAGGTGAACTCGGTCGACTCCTCGTCGGCGCCCTCCGGGTGCGTCGGGCCGGCGGCGCCGTCGACCGGCGCGACCGCGCGGCATCGACGGCCTCGAGTGCCGGCGGTCTCGCCGGCCTTGGCCGCGCTTGGCCGGTGCCTTCTTGGCGATCTTGGTCTTCGCCTGCGCTGTCTTGGCCGACGCCGCCGCGGATGCGGCCGGCTTCGCGGCCACCTTGGGGCTCGGACTTCGCCGTGCCTTGGCCGGCGCGTGCGCGGCCGCCGCGGCCGCCTTCGCCGGCGACTTGGCCGGGGCGGCCTTCACCGCTGCGCTCACCCGCTTGGTGGCGCGTGCGGCAGGCACGAGCGCTTCTTGGCGGTGCGAGCAGACGCGGCATTGCTGGGCTGCTGCTTACTGGAAACCACGGAGGACCTTTCGCCACGAGATTGCGCGAGCCGGGTACGGATGCGGGTTACCCGTTCCGTACTACCACGGAAGTGCAAGAGTGGGGGTCGCAGGCCGTCTGTTGGTCGGCTCAAGGATCGAGTCCAGTACGTGCGCAGTGCCCTGGGCCATATTGTACTGCGGCCGACGGGCCTGCGCGAGCCGAGACACGGCCGCGATTACTCCTCGTAGCGCTCGGCGGCGGCCATGGCGGCGCCGACGATGCCCGCGTCGTTGAGCAGTTCGGCCGGCTTGACCGGGGTGTTCAGCTCGAGCAGCGGCACCCACTTGTCGGCGTCCTTGCTGACCCCGCCGCCGACCACGAACAGGTCGGGGGTGAACAGCCGCTCGACGTGGCTCATGTACTCCTGCACGCGCTTGGCCCACCGCTTGTAGGACATCCGTTCCTCGTCGCGGACCGAGGCGGCCGCGCGCTTCTCGGCATCGTGGCCGTCGAGTTCGAGGTGGCCGAGCTCGGTGTTGGGCACCAGCGTGCCGTCGATCAGCAGCGCGCTGCCGATGCCGGTGCCGAAGGTCAGCAGGATGACGACGCCCGCGCACGCCCTTGGCCGCGCCGAAGCGCGCTTCGGCGATGCCGGCGGCGTCGGCGTCGTTGAGCACGATGACCTCGTTGTCATCGCCTGGCGGCCGCCGTGAAGCAGGCGTCGACGTCCGTCCCGATCCAGCTCTTGTCGACGTTCGCCGCCGACTTGGCCACGCCGTGCTTGATGACGGCGGGAAACGTCGCGCCCGACCAGGCCCTGCCACTTCGCGTCGGCGAGCAGTTCGGCGACCACCGCGGCCACGGCGTCGGGCGTGGCCGGCTGCGGGGTGAGGATCCGCTTGCGCGCGGTCACCAGCTGCCCGGTGCTCGTGTCGACGATCGCGCCCTTGATGCCGGTGCCGCCGATGTCGATGCCGTAGGCCTGCCGGGCCTGCTCGCCCACCGCTCCTCCTGTTCCATCACCGGGACTGTCGCCGCACCCTATCTCCGACCGGCGCGCGTTCGGCTCGTGGTGCGATAGAGCGGTGCCGATCAATCCGCGCGCTGAGCCCGAATTCACCCGAAGTGCTCGAGAGCCTCGCCGTCGAACTGGCCACCGGCGCGGCCGCGGTCGATCGCCGCGCGCGGTCGTCGGGCGCTCGCGGTCTCGTCGAAGAGCACCATCACGCGATCTCGTGACCGAGGCCGATCGCGGATCCGAGCGCTGGCTGGTCGAGCAAATCGCGGCGCGGCGACCCGACGACGCGATCGTCGGCGAGGAGGGTGCGGCGCGGCGACGGGACGAGCGGTGTGCGCTGGGTGCTCGACCCGCTCGACGGCACGGTCAACTACGTGCTCGGCATGCCGCACTACGCCGTGTCGGTCGCGGCGGAGGTCGACGGGCAGGTCGTCGCCGGCGCGGTGTGCAACGTCGTCTCCGGTGAGGTGTTCCGGGCCCGGCTCGGCGGCGGCGCATACCTGGGCGACGCCGCCGTTGGCCGGCCCGCGCGAGGTCCCGCTGTCGCGTGCCGTCATCGGCACGGGCTTCGCCTACGACGCGGCCCGGCGCGAGCGGCAGGGTCAGGTGGTGGCGCGGCTGCTGCCCCGGGTGGCCGACATCCGCCGGCTCGGTTCGGCCAGCCTGGAGCTGTGCGCGGTCGCCGCGGGGCGGCTCGACGCGTACTTCGAGGCCGGGCTGCACAACTGGGACTACGCCGCCGGGGTGCTCATCGCCGACGAGGCCGGCTGCGTCGGCCGGCGGCCTGCACGGCCGGGCCGCCGTCGCCGCAGCTGACCGCGGTCAGCGGCCCGCGACTCGCCGCGGCGCTCTTCGCCCTGCTCGAGGAGCTGGGCGCGGACACGCGTCAGCAGCTGAGCCGAGCCGCTCGAGGACGTCGTGACGGGGTGCGTCACGGGGGCATGGCTCACGTGGGCCGACGCTGGCAGCCTTCTTCGCCGCCGTGGACCGGTGACGCGCGTGGAACTTCGCACCGAGCGAGACGACGATCTTGGCCGCGGTCGGTCTTGAGCGCGACCAGCTTGGCGCCCGGGAAGTAGTACAGCAGCAGGGCGGCGCCGTCCTTCTGGTCCGGGCCGTAGCGGATCTCGGCCGACGCCGGCGACGTGCACCTGCGGGTTGTCGTTGCCGTAGCCGGCCACCTTGAAGCCGAGCTGGGTCAGGCACGCTTCGCCGTCGTTGCCGCGATCCCGGTGCGATTGGTCGAATTCAGCACCGACACCGACACGCTGGCCGGCCGGGGCAGTTGCGAGCCCGACGCGCTCGGGCTCGGGCAGTGCGACTTGGCCGAGGCGCTGCCCGTCGTCGCGATTGAGGACCCGCCACCAGACCAGCGCGGTCAGCAGGGTGAGGCCCGCGAGTAAGATCAGAGCCGGAAGCGGGCGCCGCTTCGTCGGACTCACCATGATCCGTTTGCCTCCTCGTGATGCAGGCCGCAAGCCTAACCGGGGACACGCCGGGAATGAGTGCGACGGCCCCGCAGTTGCGTCACTCACGACGACGCGGTACGGTTCCGCGGCGTGACTACGCGGGGGTGGTTGTGAGCGAATCGCCTCGCTGCCGCCTTCCGGGCACAAAACCGACCACCCAGTCGTTGCAGCGCAGGACAGCCGCGCGACCACTTGACTTGACCGATCACGATGCAGTGGGCATCCCACCAAGGAGTTGAAGAAAGATGGCGACCGACTACGACGCCCCGCGTCGCGGCGACGTCGAAGAGCTGAGCGAGGACTCGCTCGAAGAACTGAAGGCGCGCCGCGCCGAAGCGCAGTCCGGCTCGATAGACGTCGACGAGACCGAACTGAACGAATCACTGGAACTTCCCGGTGCCGACCTCTCCAGCCTGTCCGGCGAGGAACTGACGGTGCGCGTCCTGCCCAAGCAGGACGACGAGTTCACCTGTTCCAGCTGTTTCCTCGTGCACCACCGCAGCCGGCTGGCCCGGCACCGCAACGGCCAGTTCATCTGCCGCGACTGCGCCTGACTATTCCGGATTGGGAATCGACGGACTCGCCCACCGCTCGCGCGCTCGCGGTGGACTCGCCGCCGATAGCGGCTTCGCCGCGCACTCCGCTCTTCGCGCTGGGGGTCCCCGCGCTTGCGGGGAGCTCATCGCCTGGTGGTCACCTCCGTGGATGACCCGGTGCTGACCTTCAAGCACCCGCCCGTCTGGGCGGGTGCTTGTGCGTTATGGGTTAGAGGCTCGCGCGCAGGCTGAGGCCGCCGTCGATGACGAGGGTCTGGCCGGTGATCCAGGCCGCGTCGGGCGAGGCCAGGAAGGCCACCGCGGCGCCGATGTCCTCGGGCTCGCCCAGCCGGCCGAGCGGGTAGGCCGCCGCCGCCTCGGCCTCGTGGTCGACGTAGAGGGCCTCGGCGAAACGTGGTCTTGACCACGGCCGGGGCGACCGCGTTGACCCGCACCCGCGGGCTGAGCTCCGCCGCCAGTTGCACCGTCAGCCCGATCAGGGCCGACTTGCTGACGCCGTAGTAGGCGATACCGGGCGACGGGCGCCAAGCCGGCGACCGAGGCGATGTTCACGACCGCGCCCTGGTGCCGTCGGTGCCGAGCCCGGCGGCCAGCGCCTGGCGGGTCCACGACAGCGCCGACAGCACGTTGACGTCCATGATCTTGCGCGCGGCCGACTCGTCCAGCTCGGTCAGCGGCCCGTAGGCCGGGTTGATGCCGGTGTTGTTGACCAGCACGTCGATGCGCCCGAACTCGCGCACGACCCGGGCCACCGCCGTCGGCCTGATGCTCGGCGTCGTCGCCGCGGCCCGGCGACGCCGATGGCGTTCGCGGCCCCGCCGAGCTGCTCCACGGCCGCGGCGAGACCCTCGGGCTTGCGGGCGGTGAGCCCGACCCGGGCGCCCTCGGCCACCAGCCGGGCGGCGACGGCCAGCCCGATCCCGCGGCTGGCGCCGGTGACCAGTGCGACCTGGCCGGCGAAGCGTTGCCCCTGTGCAGCTGTCATGACGCCGCAGACTAGGGCATGACTGCGCGTGGCGCAGAAGGATCCACGGAAGCCGGTCAGGTGGTGCCGGAGCGAGCCGCGCGCAGCAGGTCGACGACGCGTTGCGGGCGGCGGCTGCTGACGACCCAGTAGGGCGTCGGGTCGTCGGGGTCGTCGATCCAGAACTGGACGCCCGGCCCGATCCACGGCCGGATCGAGACGAACGCCGCCGGGTCGCCCTCGCGGCCGACCACGCGGCGCAGCGTCTGCCCGTCGAGCGCCACGGCTCCGCTGACGTAGCGCAACGGCAGGTGCGCCCCGCGGATGCGCAGCTTCGCCGTCGGTCAGTTCGAGCGAGCTGTGCCCGAGCGACCAGACGATGACCAGGGCCAGCGGCACGAGCGTGCCGTACGGGATCCAGTCCGTGAGCGGTAGGCCGGCGATGTGGAACTCGGCCGCGAGAATGGTGGCGATGGCCAGCGGCGACCAGGTACCACCACCAGGGTGTGCGCAGCGACTCGCGATACGCGCACCTGCTCGCCGTGCAGCGGGGGAGGAGTGTCGCTGCGGTCGCTCACGCCGTCGAGGGTAGCGTTTCGCGCTATGAGCACCCGGGCGCGACGAGCCACCCGCCCGCCGTCGCACGCGAGCGCCGGATGAGTCCGGATGAGCTCGGTCGAGCCGACCGACGAGCCGGTGCGCGTGCTCGTCCAGCGCCTGGACGCCGGCGTCCCGCTGCCCGGGTACGCCCGGCCGGGCGACGCGGGCGCCGACATCGTGATCGCCCAGGACGTCACGCTCGCGCCGGGGGAGCGGGCGGTCGTGCCCACCGGCCTGGCCATCGCGCTGCCGGACGGGTACGCGGCTTTCGTCCACCCGCGGTCGGGCCTGGCCGCGCGGGCCGGGCTGGCCCTGGTCAACGCCCCGGGCACGGTCGACTCGGGCTACCGCGGCGAGATCAAGGTCATCGTCATCAACCACGACCCGGCCAGTACCTTGCACCTGAGCCGCGGCGAGCGCATCGCCCAGTTGGTGTTCCAGCGCGTCGGCCCAGGCGGCCTTCGTCGAGGTGACGGCGCTGCCCCCGTCGGTCCGCGGCGAGGGCGGCCACGGTTCGACGGGCGGGGCCGCGGCTCTGTCCGGACAGTCAGCACAGTGAAGGGGACGGACCAGTAGTGGCGTCGCGACGCAAGGAGAAGCGCACCGAGCGCTCGAAGCTCGATGCCACCCCGCCGTGGGAGACCAGGATCCGCGACGAGCCCCCGCCGACCGAGGGCCCCTACGACGAGCGCGACGCGCCCGACGACGACGTCGCCCGCATCGACCTGGGCGCCCTGCGGGTCCCGGTCGGGCCGGGGATCGACGTCCGGCTCGAGATGAACGAGGCCGAGCAGGTCATCGCGGTCACGCTGGCCGCGCCCGACGGCCACATGCAGCTCGGCGTCTTCGCCGCGCCGCGCAACGAGGGCATCTGGGACGAGGTCCGGGCCGAGATCGCGACGTCGATGAGCTCGGACCGGGGCGTGCCCAAGGAGATGCCCGACGCCGGCTTCGGTACCGAGCTCACCGGCAAACTGGCCGGCGAGGGCGGCGGGCAGGTGCCGGTGCGCTTCATCGGCGTCGACGGACCGCGCTGGTTCCTGCGGGCCATGCTCGTCGGCGCGGCCGCGACCGACAAGGCCAAGGCGGCCCGCTTCGAGAAGGCCCTGCGCCAGGTGATCGTGGTCCGCGGCCCGGAGCCGCTGCCGGTGCGCGAGGCCGTGCCGCTGCAGTTGCCCAAGGAGCTGACCGCGCCCGACGATGCCGACGGTGCCGACGAGCAGCAGGCCTGAGGCCGCAGAGCTACCCTGACATCGTGGGTCACCGTCCATCACTGATGCGCCGCCTGACGGCGAGCGCGCACCACCTCGACGCCGACGAGCTGCGCTCCGAGGTCGAGCGGCTGTGCTGCCAGTCGCTGGAGGAGTTGCACCGCGGCTCGCTGGTCACCGTCACCGGACGCATCCGGGCCGTGGTCTACACCCCGCGCGAGAACGTGCCCACCCTGGAGGCGGAATTGTTCGACGGCTCGGCGGCGATCGAACTGGTCTGGCTCGGCCGCCGCCGCATCGCCGGCATCGAGCCGGGCCGCCGGCTGCTGGCGCACGGACGGGTCGGCGTGCACGACGACCGGCTGGCGATCTACAACCCCTGGTACGAGCTGCAGAGCCCCGCCGCGGCATGAGCCGCGGACGACGCGAGCCCCGAGCCGCGGATCGACCTGCGCGAGACCTACCGCAAGCAGATGCTCGACAGCATCGGCGGCTGGAGCGGCACGGTCATCACCGCGATCCCGCCGGTCGTGTTCGTGGTCGTCAACGCGATCACCGACCTGCGCCCGGCCATCTACGCCGCCATCGGCTCGGCCGTCGTGCTGGCCGGCTACCGGCTGATCCGCCGCCAGCCGGTGCAGCAGGCGCTCACCGGTCTGTTCGCGGTCGTGGTCGCCGCGCTGATCGCCGCCCGCACGGGTCAGGCCCGCGGCTACTTCCTGCTCGGCATCTGGAGCAGCTTCGCCTACGCGGCCGCCTTCGGGGTCTCGACGCTGGTCCGCCGCCCGGTCGTCGGATTGCTGTGGGAGTTCCTCGAGCCGACACCCGGCGACGACGACGGCCGGCCCTGGTACCGCCGGCGGGTGCTGGTGCGGGCCTACGACCTGGCCACGCTGGCGGCGACCGTGGTGTTCCTGGCCCGCGGGCTGGTGCAGCTGGCGCTGTTCCGGCACAACGCGACGGGCTGGCTGGCCTTCGCCCGCATCGCGATGGGCTACCCGCTCTACATCGCCGCGGTCGGGTTCGGGTTCTGGATCGTCACCCGGGCCCGGCGCCGGCTGGCCCCGCCGCCGGCGGTTTCGCCGGCCTGAGCCTCAGTCGGCCAGCACCGACCGCTGCAGGGCCTCCTCGACCTCGGGCAGGGCGACGAAGAGCAGTTCGTCCCCGGCCTCCAGCGGTTCCTCCGGCGTCGGGGTGATCACCCGGGCCCCGCGCACGATGGCCACCAGGGCCGCGTCCTTGGGCAGGTTCAGGTCGCGCACGGCGTGGCCGGCACACGCGGCGCCGTCGGGCAGGGTCACCTCGACCAGGTTGGCCTGGCCCTGCCGCAGCCCGAACAGCCGCACCACGTCGCCGACCTCCACCGCCTCCTCGACCAGCGCGGCCAGCACCCGCGGAGTCGACACGGCGACGTCGACGCCCCACGCCTCGGTGAACAGCCATTCGTTGGCCGGGTGGTTGATGCGGGCCACGACCCGGCGCACCGAGAACTCGGTCTTGGCCAGCAGCGACAGCACGAGGTTGACCTTGTCGTCGCCGGTGGCGCCGATGACGACCTCGTACTCCTCGAGCTTGGCGTTCTCCAGGTTGGCCACCTCGCAGGCGTCGCCCGAGCAGCCAGTCGGCGCCCTGGACGCGGTCGGGCTGGACCTTGCGCGGGTCCTTGTCGATGAGCAGCACCTGGTGGTCGTTGTCGAGCAGTTCGCGGGCGATCGAACGCCCGACCGAGCCGGCCCCGGCGATGGCGACCCTCATGACGGACCCCTCTCTGGCGCCCGGGCGGCGAGATCGCGCAGCAGGTCGGCGTGCTCGTCGGTGACGAGCACGTGCAGGGTGTCGCCGGACTGGATGACGGTGGAGGCCAACGGCAACTGGCCGATGCCGAAGCGGGTGATCAGCCCGACCCGGGCGGCCGTGGCCCGTTCGAACGCGCTCAGCGAGTGGCCGACCCACCCCTCGTGCGGGCTGACCTGCAGCACCGCGACCTTGCCCGACGGGTCGCGCCAGACCTCGGCGGTGGCCTCGCCGAGCAGGGTCTTGAGCAGCCGGCTGGCCGTCCACGGCACGGTGGCGACCGTGGGGATGCCGAGCCGTTCGTAGACCTCGGCCCGTTTCGGGTCGTAGATGCGGGCGACGACCTTCTGCACGGCGAACGTCTCACGGGCCACGCGGGCGGCGATGATGTTGGAGTTGTCGCCGCTGCTGACCGCGGCGAAGGCGCTCGGCCTCCTCGATGCCGGCCGCGACCAGGGTCTCCCGGTCGAACCCGACGCCCGTGACCTGCCGGGCCGGGAAGTCCTTGCCCAGGCGGCGGAAGGCCAGCGGATCCTGGTCGATGATGGCCAGGCTGTGGTCGAGCCGGGCCAGGCTGTAGGCCAGCGCGGCGCCGACGCGTCCGCATCCCATGATGACGATGTGCACGGCGGCACATCTCCTTTCCGACGCCGTTGCCCGCCGGAGGCCCCGCGGTGCGCCAGGCTGCGGGCAACTCCCGGCGTGGCGACGCTACACAACCCGGACACGCCCGGTGCGGCGACACGGGCCGGACGCGGTGCACCGGGGATCCCGACCACCGTATTGTGCGCGGCGTGGCGTTATTGACCCGAGTGCTCAAGCGGGTGATCATCGGCAGCCCGGTCAGCTCCGAGCGGGTCGGGCATTCCCTTCTGGCCAAGCGCCTGGCCCTGCCGATCTTCGCCAGCGACGCGCTGTCGAGCGTGGCCTACGCGACCCAGGAGATCCTGCTCGTCCTGTTCGTCGGCGGCACGTCCTACCTGTACCTGGCTCCCTGGGTGGCCACGGGCGTCGTGGTGCTGATGGCCACGGTCGTCGCGTCGTACCGGCAGTTGGTGCGGGCCTATCCCGACCGGCGGCGGCGACTACGAGGTGGCGACCAAGAACCTCGGCAAGCCGGCCGGCGTGGTCGTGGCCAGCGCGCTGCTCGTCGACTACGTGATGACGGTGGCCGTGTCGGTGTCCTCCGGCGTCGACAACATCATCTCGGCGCTGCCGTCGGTGCACCACCAGCGGGTGCTGCTCGCGGTCGGGTTCGTCGTGATCCTCGCCGCCATCAACCTGCGCGGCCTGCGCGAGGCCGGGCTCGACCTTCGCCGCGCCCACGTACCTGTTCGCCACGGGCGTGTTCATCATGATCGGCACCGGGCTGGTCCGCACGATCCTCGGCGACGCGCCGGTGGCCGAGAGCGCGAGCCACGGCGTGCACATGCACTCACGGCTACGGTTCGCTCACGCTTCCTGGCGCTGATGTTCTTCACGCTGCGCGCGTTCGCGTCCGGCTGCACCGCGCTCACCGGCGTCGAGGCCATCGCCAACGGCGTGCCCGCGTTCAAGGAGCCGAAGGCCCGGAACGCCCAGCTGACCCTGGTGGCCATGGGCGCGATCGCGGTGTCGATGTTCGTCGGGCTGACCGCGCTGGCCCTGATCGCGAAGGTGCACATCACCGACCCGATCACCAACAGCTGCGGGCTGACCGGGGTGGCCGAACTGCGCGCACACCCCGCAGCGCACGGTGATCGCGCAGGTGGCCGGCTCGGTCTTCGGCGGCCCGCACTCGGTCGGCTTCTTCTACGTCCAGGCCACCACCGCCCTGATCCTGGTGCTGGCCGCCAACACCGCGTTCAACGGCTTCCCGCTGCTGGGCGCGATCCTGGCCCGCGACAAGAACCTGCCGGCCCAGCTCAACACCCGCGGTGACCGGCTGGCCTACAGCAACGGCATCCTGATGCTGGCCGTCGTGGCCGGTGCGCTGATCACGCTCTACAAGGCCGACACCACCAAGCTGATCCAGCTCTACATCATCGGCGTGTTCACGTCGTTCACGCTCGGCCAGACCGGCATGGTGCGGCACTGGAACCGCATGCTGCGTTCCGAACGCGACCCGGTCGAACGGCACCGGATGATGCGGTCGCGGGCGATCAACGGCTTCGGCGCCAGCCTGTCGGGCGTCGTGCTGGTGATCGTCATCATCACGAAGTTCGACCAAGGGCGCCTACCTGGTGCTGATCGCCATGCCGATCCTGTACGCGCTGATGCGGGGCATCAACCACCACTACACCCGCGTCGCCAACGAGCTGGCCAGCGACGACGTCGGGCTCATGCTGCCGGCCCGCAACCACGTGATCGTGCTGGTGTCCAAGGTGCACAAGCCGACGCTGCGGGCGCTGGCCTTCGCCCGGGCCACCCGGCCGGACACCCTGACCGCGCTCACCGTGAACATCAACGACGACGACACCCGGGCGCTGCTGGCCGACTGGGAGCGGCACGACCTGCCGGTGAAGCTGACCGTGCTCGAGTCGCCCTACCGCGAGGTCGCCCGCCCGATCATCGGCTACATCAAGGACCTGCGGGCCGACCGCCAGCACGACGTCGTCAGCGTCTTCATCCCCGAGTACCTGGTCGGGCACTGGTGGGAGCAGGTGCTGCACAACCAGTCCGCGCTGCGCCTCAAGGGCCGGCTGCTGTTCCAGCCGGGCGTGATGGTCACCAGCGTGCCCTGGCAGCTGGACTCCACCGCCGACGTCGCCGGGGGGCGGCGGCGGCGCCCAGCCCGGCCCGGCCGATCGGCGCCGGAGGCCGACCCGTCCGACGACGCCGACCCGGCCCCGGCCACCCCGGTGGGCAGTGGCTGAGAACGGCCCGCTGCTCGGCGCCGTCGTCGAGCTCGACGTCGGCGCGCCGGCCCACGGCGGCTCCTGCGTGGCCCGGCACGACGGGCCGGGTCGTCTTCGTCCGCCACGCGCTGCCCGGCGAGCGGGTGCGGGCCCGGGTCACCGAGGACCGCGGCGGCTCGTTCTGCCGGGCCGACGCGGTCGAGGTCCTGACCGCGTCCCCGGACCGGGTGCCCGCGCCGTGCCCGCACGCCGGGCCCGGGCGCTGCGGCGGCTGCGACTGGCAGCACGCCAGCGGCCCGGCCCAGCGCGAGCTCAAGGCCGCGGTCGTGCGCGAGCAGTTCGAGCGGCTGGCCGGGCGCGACGTCTCGGACCTGCTGGCCGGGGTCGAGGCGCTGCCCGGCGGGCTGCTGGGCTGGCGCACCCGGATCGACTTTCGCGGTCGACCTCCGACGGCCGGGCCGGGCTGCACCGGCACCGCTCGCACCAGATCGAGGTGCTCGAGGCCTGCCCGCTCGGCGTCGCCTGGTGTCGGCGAAGCCGACGTCCTGGCGCCGGCGCTGGCCCGGCCTGACCGGGGTCGAGGTCGCCTGCGGGGCCGACGCGTGCAGCGTGCTCGCCCACCGGCCCGGTCCCGGCCGGCAGGCCCGCGGCCGGCGCCCGCCCGACCGGGTCGCGGTCGTCGAAGGACCGGCCCGGCTGCGCCAGCGGGTGGGCGCGCGCGAGTTCAGCGTCGCCGCCGGCGGGTTCTGGCAGGTGCACCCGGACGCGGCCGGCCACGTTCGCCGGCGCCGTCCTCGACAGCCTGGCCCCGCGACCGGGGGAGGCCGGTGCTCGACCTCTACGCCGGCGCCGGGCTGCTGACGGCCGGCGCTGGCGGAGGCCGTCGGCGCCACGGGCCGGGTGCTGGGCATCGAGGCGTCCCGGGAGGCGGTGGCCGACGCGAGCGCCAACCTGGCCGACCTGCCCTGGGCCCAGGTCCGGCAGGGCAAGGTCGACGCCGCCGCGCTGGCCGGGCTCGACTTCGCCCCGGACGTCGTCGTGCTCGACCCGCCCCGGGCCGGGGCCGGCCGCTGACGTCATGGGTGCGCTGCTCGAGCTGCACGCCGCGCGCGATCGGCTACGTCGGCTGCGATCCGGCCGCGCTGGCCCGCGATGTGCGGGTCGCCTTGGACGCGGGCTGGCAGCTCAGCGCGCTGCGGGCCTTCGACGCGTTCCCGATGACCCACCACGTCGAATGCGTGGCCACGCTGATTCCCGGCCCGTCTTCGCGCGGGTAACCCACCGGGACACCGGCCGACCCCGTACGATTCGCGGTTGTGACACATGTTCTAGGTCGCCTCAGCTCCCCGGCCGATCTGCGGACGCTCAGCCACGAGGAACTGGTGCTGCTGGCGGCCGAGATCCGCGACTCGCTCGTGCAGACGGTCTCGCGCACCGGCGGCCATCTGGGCCCCAACCTCGGCGCGGTCGAGCTGACGATCGCGGTGCACCGGGTCTTCGACTCGCCGACCGAGCCGATCCTGTTCGACGTCGGGTCACCAGGCCTACGTGCACAAGATGCTCACCGGCCGGGCCGAGCAGATGCCGACGCTGCGCCAGACCGGCGGGCTGTCGGGCTACCCGAGCCGGGCCGAGAGCGAGCACGACTGGATCGAGAACTCGCACGCGTCCACCGCGCTGTCCTACGCCGACGGGCTGGCCAAGGCCTTCGCCATCCGCGGCGAGAGCAAGCCCGTGGTCGCGATCGTCGGCGACGGTGCGCTCACCGGCGGCATGTGCTGGGAGGCGCTGAACAACATCGCCGCCGCCGACCGCCAGGTCATCGTCATCGTCAACGACAACGGCCGGTCGTACTCACCGACGATCGGCGGGCTGGCCGAGCACCTGGCCGGCCTGCGGCTGCGGCCCGGGCTACGAGCGGATGCTCGAGCCAGGTCAAGGGCACGCTCGGCCGCACGCCGGTGGTCGGGGCGCCGCTGTACGACGCCCTGCACGGCATGAAGCGGGGGATCAAGGACCTGCTCGCGCCGCAGGGCATGTTCGAGGACCTCGGCCTGAAGTACGTCGGCCCGGTCGACGGCCACGACCTCGACGCGCTCGAGAACGCGCTCACGCCTCGCCCGCGGTTTCGGCGGCCCGGTCATCGTCCACTGCGTCACCCGCAAGGGCTACGGCTACGCGCCGGCCGAGAACGACGAGGCCGACCAGATGCACCAGTCCCGCGGCTTCGACCCCGAGACCGGGCAGGCCCGGGTCACCGGCGACCGCACCTGGACCGGAGTGTTCGGCGACGAGGTCGTGCGGCTGGGCGAGCAGCGCGACGACATCGTCGCCATCACCGCGGCCATGTGCGACCCCACCGGCCTGAGCGCCTTCGCCCGGCGCTTCCCCGACCGCTTCTTCGACGTCGGCATCGCCGAGCAGCATGCCCTCACCTCCGCGGCCGGGCTGGCCTCCGGCGGCCTGCACCCGGTCGTGGCCATCTACGCCACCTTCCTCAACCGGGCCTTCGACCAGTTGCTGATGGACGTCGCCCTGCACCGGCTGCCGGTCACCGTGGTCCTGGACCGGGCCGGCATCACCGGCGAGGACGGCGCCAGCCACAACGGCATGTGGGATCTCGCCCTGCTCGGCATGGTGCCGGGCATCCGCATCGCCGCCCCGCGCGACGAGGCCGACCCTGCGGGCCGAACTCGGCGAGGCCGTGGCCCACACGGCCGGGCCCGACCGTGCTGCGCTTCCCCAAGACCCCGCTCGGCGCCCGACCTGCCGGCCCTGCGGCAGGTCGGCGGGGTCGACGTGCTGGCCGAGCCCGATCCGCACGCCGACGTGGACGCCCTGGTCATCGCCGTCGGCGCCACGGCCGCCGACGTCCTGGACGCCTCGGCCGCGATCGGGCAGGCCGGCTACACGGTGCGCGTGGTCGACCCGCGCTGGGTCACGCCGGTCGATCCGGCCCTGCTCGAACTGGCCCGCGGCGCCGCCCTCGTCGTCACGGTCGAGGACGGCGTGGTCACCGGCGGCGTGGGCTCCCGGGTGGCCCAGGCCCTGCGCGAGGCCGGTATCGACGTGCCCACCCGTGAACTCGGTGTGCCGGCGCACTTCCTGGCCCACGGGAAAGTTCCGGATGTACGTGCACAGATCGGGCTAACGGTCCAAGATGTGGGTCGGCGCATCGTAGAGTGGTCCGCGCTCGTTCAACGGAGTAGCGAGCAGGGATCCGATGTCCCCGCAGAACGCCGCTCGGGGGATCACGACGGCGGTTGACCTAGGGTTGGAAAGGCTTACACATGCGGATCCTTGTGGTTGAGGACGAAGTACAACTGGCCGAGGCGGTGGCCCGCGGGCTGCGGCGCGAAGGCATGGCCGTCGACGTGGCTACCGACGGTGACGACGGCTACCGCAAGGCGGTGCTCACCCGGTACGACGTGATCGTGCTCGACCGGGACCTGCCCGGCATGTCCGGCGACGACATCTGCCGCCGGCTGACCGACGAAGGCATCCTCACCCGGGTGCTCATGCTCACCGCGAGCGGCACGGTCGAGGACAAGGTGTCGGGCCTGGCGCTCGGGGCCGACGACTACCTGGCCAAGCCGTTCGCCTTCGCCGAGCTCGTCGCCCGGGTCCGGGCCCTGGGCCGGCGCACCACGCCGGCCGCGCCGCCGGTGCTCACCGCCGGTGACATCGAGCTCGACTCGGCCAAGCGCACCGTGGCCCGCAGTGGCGAGCTGATCGAACTGACCCGCAAGGAGTTCGGTGTGCTCGAGACCCTGCTGATGGCCCAGGGGGCCGTGGTCAGCAGTGAGGAACTGCTCGACCGGGTCTGGGACGAGAACGCCGACCCGTTCACGACCACGGTCCGGGTCACCATGATGACGCTGCGCCGCAAGCTCGGCGAGCCCGCGATCATCGACACCGTCGTCGGATCCGGTTACCGCATCGACCCCGTGGCCCTGGTGGCTGTGGATGGAGGAGCCGGGTCTAGCTCGTGAGACTTTTCCGCCCGACGCTGCGCAGTCGCATGGCGTTGCTCTACGGCGGATTGGTCCTGCTTGTCGGCGTGTCGCTGCTGTTCACCTCGATCGTCCTGCTCAACCGGTCGATCGCGCGGGTGCCCTTCTTCGACGGCACGAAGGGCACCGTCACCGTCACAGACGCGACCCGCAACACCAAGAGGTTCAGCCCGAGGCAGATCAACCATCTGGGCGGTTCGGCGGTCGACTACCTGCTGCACACCGGCCTGGTCTACTTCGGGATCATCGTCGTCATCGGCACGACCGGCGGTTACCTGCTGGCCAAGCAGGCGCTGCGGCCGATCGCCCGGCTGACCCGTACGGCCCAGCAGCTGTCGACCGAGAACCTCGACCAGCGCATCGACCTGGGCGGGCCGGACGACGAGCTGCGGGAACTGGCCGACACCTTCGACGAGATGCTGGCCCGGCTGGACTCGGCGTTCGACAGCCAGCGGATGTTCGTCGCCAATGCCAGCCACGAGCTGCGCACACCGCTGTCGGTCATCCGCACCGAGCTCGAGGTGACGATGGCCGACCCGAACGCCGACGTCACCGAACTGCGGCGGATGGGCGAGGTCGTCGCGTCGGCGGCCGAGCGGGCCCAGCGGCTGGTCGAGTCGCTGCTGACCCTGGCCACCCTGCAGGCCGTCGGCCGCGGCGATCTCGAGATCTCCGAGCCGGTCGACCTGTCCCGGCTGGTCCCGTCGGTGCTGGCCGCGGTCGAGACCGAGGTCAAGGAGAAGGACATCACGGTCGAGACCGAGATCGAGCCGGCCGGGACGGTCGGCGACCCGCGGCTGCTCGAGCGGCTGATCGGCAACCTGGTCGAGAACGCCATCCGGCACAACGTGCCCGGCGGCTGGCTGCGGGTGACGACGGGCGAGACCGACGAGCACGCGTGGCTGCACGTCGCCAACGGCGGCACGGTCATCCCGCCGGGGGACGTCGACAGCCTGTTCCAGCCGTTCCGCCGGGGCGGGCGGCTGCGCACCGCTACCCGCGGCGCCGGCCTGGGCCTGGCCATCGTGCGGCTGATCGTCGATGCCCACCACGGCCGGCTGCAGGCGGCGGCCCCGCCGTTCGGCGGCCTGGCCATCCGGATCGAACTGCCGCGCCAGCCGGTGCCCAAGCACGCGCAGCAGCCCGCGGCCTGACCGACCTGTGGCTCAGCGGGGCGGTGCCGGTGGGGCGGGCGCGTCGCCGGCCGGGGCGTTCAGCGCGGCCGCCAGCCCCACCGCGGTCAACTCGACCTGCCACGGCCGGGCCCCGAGTTCGGTCAGCCGCTCCCGCACCGACGTCGCGTCGGCCGGCTGCGGCGGCGCCCAGGCCAGCCGGCGCACGACGTCGGAGGCCAGCAGGTTTTGGGTCAGCACGGCGTTGGCCTCGGCGATCTCGGCGATGACCAGCCGGCACTGGGCCAACCGGGCCGCGGCGGCCGGGTCGCGTTCGCGCCAGCGCGACGACGGCGGGATGCCGTCGCCGTCGCCGCCGGCCAGCGGAGGCAACCGGTCGTCGGCCAGCTCACGGGCCGACGTCAGGGCGTCGAACCAGCGCCCGACCTGCCGCCGCTGGCGGGGACCGCGGAAGACCGGCAGCGCGGCCAGGTCGGCCGAGCGTTTCGGGTCGGCCCGGGCGGCCTCGATGATGGCGGCGTCGGGCAGCACCCGGCCCGGGGCGACGTCGCGCTGCGCGGCGTAGTCGTCACGGGCCTCCCAGAGGGCCCGGATCGCGGCCAGCTGGCGGCGGTTGCGCACCTTGTGGATGCCGGACGTGCGCCGCCACGGGTCGATGCGCGGTGGTGTGGGCGGGGCCAGCCGGACGGCTTCGAACTCCTGCTCGGCCCAGTCCTGCTTGCCGGCCTCGCGCAGCGCGGTGGCCAGCACGTCGCGCAGGGGGATCAGCAGTTCCACGTCCAGAGCGGCGTAGACCAGCCAGTCGTGCGGCAGCGGGCGGGTGCTCCAGTCGGCGGCCGAGTGACCCTTCTCCAGCCGCACGCCGAGGTGCTGCTCGACCATCGTGCCCAGGGCCACCCGCTCGTCGCCGAGCAGGCGCCCGGCCAGTTCGGTGTCGAACAGCTTGGCCGGGACCAGGCCCACCTCGGCCAGGCAGGGCAGATCCTGGTTCGCGGCGTGCAGGATCCATTCCGCCTCGCCGATGGCCGCGCCCAGCTCGCTGAGGTCGGGCACGGCGATCGGGTCGATCAGGGCCGTGCCCACCCCGGCCCGGCGCAGCTGCACCAGGTAGGCCCGCTGGCTGTAGCGGTACCCCGACGCGCGCTCGGCGTCGAGCGCGACCGGCCCGGTGCCGGCCCGCATGTGCGCGACCAACTCGTCGAGCCGGGCCTTGGTCGTAATCGGGAGGGGAACGCCGTCGGCGGGTTCGCGCAGCAGCGGGACCGGTGGCTCGTCGGGCGCGGGAGAGTCGGGCGGTTGCGTCACGTCAGTTGACGGCGAGCACGGTGACGCCCTCCGGCGGCAGGCCGGCCGCGGCGCAGAGCAGGTCGACGAAAGCGCGCAGGTGGGTGGCCATGTCCGGCTCCTCGGCCGTCCAGGACGCCCGCATCTCGAGCTCGATGGTGGTGCGTGGGCCGGCCAGATCGCCGAAGCGGGTGGACGTGGTCTGGGTGACCGTGCCGCCGGCGGCGCGGTAGGCCGCGCCGCGCTCGTCGAGCGCGCCGGTGAGCCAGCTCCAGCCCACGGCCGGGAGCATCGGGTCGACGCCCATCTGTGGATCGAGCTCGGCCGAGGCGAACGCGACGAGGCGAAGCACACCGTCCCAGGCCTCGACCCCGTCGGGATCGTGCAGCAGGACCAGGCGTCCGGTGGCCAGCTCGTCACCGGCGGCGTCGCGGACGTCGGCGGCGATGGCGTAGCTGTAGGGCGCGAGGCGCTGCGGGGGGCGCAGCGGCTCGACCCGGACCTCGGCCCGCACGGACGTGCTGGTCAGGCTGGCCACGGCGGCCCGGAACAGGTCAGGTGGGGGCGCGTCTTCGGCGCCCAGCAGCGCGCTCGGATCGTCGTCCACGTCACTCACCTGACGGAGGGGGTTGGCCGGAATCATCGCACTCGTATCGACGCGATCAGGCGGCATGCCGGGCCGCGGGCCGGGGCCGGCGGCGAGCGGTGAGTGGCGCCACGAACAGCGCCGTGCCGCACTCGGTGCAGGCGCGATCCGGGCAGTCGCGCCCGTGGCCGTCACCGCAGGGCGGCATCTCGGCCAACCGCGTCTCGCCGCAGTTCGAACAGTGCAGGTACTGCTCGGGATGCATCGTCGAACCCCTTTCGCCTGTCGCACAAGTCGGACGACAAGCCCAAGTTCGCACGGCCCCCCGACATTTTCCGGCAGGCGCGCCGAGGGCTCATGCGACGATGGCGACGATGTCCACGTCAACTCCGCCCGGCGGCGCCACCCACGGCGGCTCGCTCCCGGCCCAGTCCCTCCTTGTCCAGGCCGCGGCCGGGCGGCCCGGTCCGCGCCCGCCGGTGTGGTTCATGCGCCAGGCCGGGCGCTCGCTGCCGGAGTACCGCGCGCTGCGGGCCGGTACGCCGATGCTCGAGGCCTGCCGGACGCCGGACCTGATCACCGAGATCACGCTGCAGCCGGTGCGCAGGCACGGGGTCGACGCGGCCATCCTGTTCTCCGACATCGTCGTGCCGCTGGTCGCCATCGGGCTCGGGGTCGACATCGTCCCCGGCGTCGGGCCGGTGGTCGACAAACCGGTCCGGACCGTCGCGGATCTCGACGGGCTGCGCGAGCTCGACCCGACCGACGTGCCCTACATCACCGAGGCGGTGCGGTCGCTCACCGCGGCGCTGGGGCCGACGCCGCTCATCGGCTTCGCGGGCGCGCCGTTCACGCTGGCCAGCTACCTCATCGAAGGCGGCCCGTCGCGCGACCATGCCCGGACCAAGGCGCTGATGCACGCGCAGCCCGATCTGTGGGACGCGCTGCTCGCCCGGCTGGCCGGCATCGCCCGGGCCTTCCTGCGGGTGCAGATCGAGGCCGGGGCGTCCGCGGTGCAGTTGTTCGACTCGTGGGCCGGGGCGCTGTCGCGGGCCGACTACGAGCGCTACGTCCTGCCGCACAGCCGCTCGGTGCTCGAACCGCTGGCCGACGCCGGCGTGCCGCGCATCCACTTCGGGGTGGGCACCGGCGAATTCCTGGACCTGGTGCGCGCGGCCGGGGCCGACGTCGTCGGGGTCGACTGGCGCATCCCGCTGGACGAGGCCGCCCGGCGGGTCGGGCCGGGGGCGGTGGTGCAGGGCAACCTCGACCCGGCCCTGCTGCTGGCCGACTGGCCGGTGATCGAGCGCGAGGTGCGCCGGATCGTGGCCGAGGGCCGCACGGCCGCCGGCCACCTCTTCAATCTCGGCCACGGCGTGCTGCCCGACACCGACCCGGCCGTGCTCACCCGGGTCGTGGACCTCGTCCACTCGCTGGGGCAGTGACGGTGGCGCGAGCGCGGGTCGTCGTCGTCGGCGGCGGAATTTCCGGGCTCAGCGCCGCCCACCGGGTCGCGGGTGCGCGCCCGGACGTCGACGTGGTCGTGCTGGAGGGCGCGCCGGAGGTCGGCGGCAAGCTGCGGGTAGCCCCGGTCGCCGGCGTCAGCGTCGACGTCGGGGCCGAGGCGATGCTGGCCCGCCGGCCCGAGGGCATGGGCCTGGTCCGCGAACTGGGCCTGCCGGTGCTGGCGCCGTCGACGACCGCGGCCCGGGTGCGGGCCGGCGGAGTGGCCCACCCGCTGCCGGCCCGCACCATGCTCGGCATCCCGGCCGACCTGGACGCGGCCCGGGCCTCGGGCGTGCTCACCGAGGCGGCCCTGGCCCGGCTGGCGGCCGAGCCTGACGCCCACCCGCTGCCGCCGTTGGACGACGACGTCGCCGTCGGGGCGCTGGTGCGCGCCCGGCTGGGCGACGAGGTGGCCGAGCGGCTGGTCGAACCGCTGCTGGGCGGGGTCTACGCCGGCCGGGCCGACGAGCTGTCGCTGCGGGCGACGATGCCGGCGCTGGCCACCCGGCTCGGCGACGGTGGTTCGCTCGTCCGGGCGGCGCAGGCCGTCACCGACGCCGGCAGCCACGATCCGACGCCTGGTCCCGTCTTCGCGTCCCTGGCCGGTGGTCTCGGCACCCTGGCCCAGCGACTGGCCGGGTCGGGCCGCTTCGCGGTGCGCACCGCGATGACGGTGCGGGCGCTGCGGCGCACGCCGACGGGGTTCGCGCTGGACTGCGGTCCGGTGCCCGAGCCGGAACTCGTCGAGGCCGACGCGGTGATCGTGGCGGTGCCGGCGGTCAAGTCGGCGCTGCTGCTGCGCGAGATGGCCCCGGCCGCGGCGGGTGAGCTGGCCGCGATCGAGAGCGCCAGCATGGCCATCGTCACCTTCGCCTACCGCGACGTGCCGTTGCCCGCGGGCAGCGGGCTGCTGGTCGGGGCCGGCGAAGGCTTCGGGGTCAAGGCCGTCACCCTGTCGTCGCAGAAGTGGCCGCTCGAGACCGGTGGGCTGAGCGTGCTGCGGGCCTCCATCGGCCGGGCCGGCGAGAACCACTGGCTGCAGCGCGACGACGGCGAGCTGATCGGCCTGGTCGCCCGCGAACTGCGCGCGCTGATCGGGGTCAACGCCGAACCGGTCGACGCGCTCGTCACCCGCTGGGGCGGAGGCCTGCCGCAGTACGGCGTCGGCCACGTCGAGCGGGTGGCCCGGGTGCGGGCCGCGGTGGCCGGCGTTCCCGGGCTGGCGGTGTGTGGCGCCGCCTACGACGGCGTGGGCATCCCGGCCTGCATCGCGTCGGCGTACGCGGCCGCGGACCAGGTGCTGGCCGTTCTGCCGGCCGGGGGAGAATGACGGTATGTCCGACGGCAAGCAGGCGCGCGAACTCAACGATGTCATCCGCTACACCGCATGGTCGGTGTTCCGGGCAGTCACGCCCCTGGGCGCCGACCGGGCCGAGCTGGCCCGCGAGGTCGACGAGCTGTTCGCCCAGCTCGACGCCAAGGACGTCACCGTCCGCGGCACCTACGACGTCAGCGCCCTGCGGGCCGATGCCGACGTGATGATCTGGTGGCACGCGGCCACCGCCGACGCCCTGCAGGACGCATACAGCCGGTTCCGGCGCACCGGGCTCGGCGGGCATCTCGAGCCGGTCTGGTCGAACATGGCCCTGCACCGCCCGGCCGAGTTCAACAAGAGCCATGTGCCCGCGTTCCTGGCCGACGAGACCCCGCGCGGCTACGTCTGCGTGTACCCGTTCGTGCGGTCCTACGAGTGGTACCTGCTGCCCGACCAGGAACGCCGGGCCCTGCTGGCCGAGCACGGCCAGCTGGCCCGCGAGTACCCGGACGTGCGGGCCAACACGGTGGCCTCGTTCGCGCTCGGCGACTACGAGTGGATCCTGGCCTTCGAGGCCGACGAGCTGCACCGCATCGTCGACCTCATGCGGCACCTGCGGGCGTCGGAGACCCGGCGGCACGTGCGGCTCGAGGTGCCGTTCTACACCGGCAGCCGGCGCAGCGTCGGTGACCTGGTCGCCGCCCTGCCGTAGCCGCCGGCCCGCTCAGGACGCGGCCGGCGCTTCCTCGAAGGTCAGCGAGATCGAGTTGATGCAGTAGCGCTGGTCGGTCGGGGTGTCGTAGCCCTCGCCGGCGAAGACATGGCCCAGGTGGCTGTGGCAGTTCGCGCACAGCACCTCGGTGCGGGTCATACCGAGTGTGCGGTCGGTGCGCTCGATGACGGCCTCGCCGGCCAGCGGGGTGAAGAAGCTCGGCCAGCCGCAGTGCGAGTCGAACTTGGTGTCACTGCGGAACAACTCCGCCCCGCAGGCCCGGCACCGGTAGACGCCGACCCGGTGGTTGTCGGTGTACTCCCCGGTGAAGGCCCGCTCGGTGCCGGCCTTGCGCAGCACCGCGTACTCGTCGGGGGTGAGTTCTTGCTGCCACTCGGCCTCGGACTTGGTCACGGTCGGGGCGGGCAGGTCGTCGGTGCGCTTCATACCTTCGACGGTACCGACTGGAGCGCCGGGCGGGCATTACCAGATGCTGACGATGCCGACGACCCCGTAGGCGAGGGTGAGCGCGATGCCGATCAAGATCAGCCAGACCACGACCATGGCCGCGGTGCGGCGCGGGCCCTTGAGCCGGGTCAGGCCGGTGCCGAAGGCGGCGATGTTCTGCAGCTCGCCGTCGGCCGTGTTCGGGTTGGCCGTTCGGCCCCACGCGAAGTCGACGTAGCGAGCCGGGCGCGCCGGTTCGTCGTCGTCCCACAGCTCGTCGGTCTCGATGCCCACCAGCCCAGGGTAAGCCTGCCCGGGCTCAGGCGGCGCCGGCGTACGCACTCAGCAGCCGCGGCAGCGCGGCCTCGCCGACGACCTCGACCGGGCCCGCCGGCCGGCGCCGGTAGAGCCACAGCAGCAGGTCGGACGCACTGGCCCGCACCTGGGTGGCGTCGTCGTCGATCCCGGCGACCGGAGTGAGCACCCCGTCGGCGCCCGGGCGCACCGTCCAGGCCACCTCGGCGTCGGTGGCGACCAGCGCGACCGGGCCGGTGAGGGTGGCGGCGGCCTGGGCCGGCGACGACAGCGAGACGGTCAGGAACTCGTCGACCGCGTCGACGGCGGCGTCGCGATCGACGGCGAAGCGGCGCCCGGCCGCGTGCTCGGCATCCCACCGGTGCACCGCGGCCTCTTGCACCTGGTGCCGGATGACGAACCCGGCGTCGTGCTGGCGGGCCCACGTCCACACCGGGGTGGCGGGATCGGCCGCGCCCAGGATCTCGACCAGCCGCGCGGCGCCGGCCCGGAACGCGTCGATCAGGTCGTGGTCGGTGGGTTCGGGCGGGGGCGCGTAGTCGTCGGGGTCGCTCAGCCGGTGTTCGACGATCTGGCCCCAGAACGCGTGGACGTCCCACACGTGCCGGACCAGGTCGGCGACCGACCAGCCCGGGCAGAATTCGACCTCGGCGTCAAGGTTGCCCTCGGCCGCATCGGCCAGGCCGGCCGAGTCCGCCGCGATCAGGGCGCAGTGGTCCAGGGTGGGGACGCGGAACGAGGAGGACATGGCCTCACCATAGGTTCGGACTCTGACAACGTGACGCGCTACCGTCGGGCATGCCCTCGCCGTCGGTGGAGCTCGAGGTCGGGTCGCGCCTCGTGCGAATCAGCAATCCGGATCGGGTGTATTTCTCGGCCCGGGGCGAGACGAAACTCGACCTGGCCCGGTACTACCTGGCCGTCGGCGAAGGCATCGTGCGGGCCCTGCGCGAGCGGCCCTGCATGCTGCACCGCTATCCCGACGGCGTCGACGGCGAGAAGATCTACCAGAAGCGGCTGCCCAAGGGTGCGCCCGACTGGGTCGAGACGGTCCAGGTCCGGTTCCCGTCCGGGCGCGCGGCCGACGAGCTGTGCGTCACCGAGCTGGCCAGCGTGATCTGGGCGGTGCAGATGTCCACCGTCGAGTTCCACCCGTGGCACTCGCGCCGGGCCGACACCGAGCGCCCGGACGAACTGCGCATCGACCTCGACCCGCAGCCCGGCACGGGATTGCGCGAGGTCAAACAGGTGGCCGCGGTGGTGCACGAGGTGCTCGACGAGCTCGGCGCGGTCGGCTGGCCCAAGACGTCCGGTTCCAAGGGCGTGCACGTCTACGTGCGCATCGAGCCGCAGTTCGGCTTCCGCGAGGTGCGCCAGGCCGCGCTGGCCTTCGCCCGCGAGGTCGAGCGCCGGGCGCCGCAGCTGGTGACGACCGCGTGGTGGAAGGAGGAGCGCGGCGCGCAGATCTTCCTCGACTACAACCAGAACGCCCGAGACCGGACGATCGCCAGCGCCTACTCGGTGCGGGGCCAGCCGCACGGGCCGGTGTCGGCGCCGGTCACCTGGGCCGAGCTGCCCGACGTCGAGATGGACGACTTCACCATCGCCACCATGCCGGCCCGCTTCGCCGAAGCTGGGCGACCTGCACGCGGGCATCGACGACGCGGTCTGGTCGATCGAGCCGCTGCTGGAGTGGGCCGAGCGCGACGAACGCGACCACGGCCTGGGCGATGCCCCGTACCCGCCCAACTTCCCGAAGATGGAGGGCGAGCCGCCGCGCGTGCAGCCGTCGCGGATGAACAAGGCCAACTGGGCCGACAGCGGCGCGCGGCCGGCCGACGCCGAAGTCCAGGACCTCGACCAGTCGTGACCGGCCCGGTCAGGGGACGGGCGCACCGGCGGGGGCGAGCGCGTCGAGGATGTAGTCAAGCTCCTCGACACTCCGGTTCGGCGGCAGCGTGACGACCGGCATGTCGGCGCCCGCGGCGTAGCAGCGCTCCACCGCCGTCCGGGCGGCCGCCGCATCACCCCACAACGTCAGTTCGTCGAGCAGGATGTCCGGCACTCGTCCCGTGGCCAGGACCTCGTCGACGGCCGCGGCGAAGCCGAGTTCGCGCAGCCGCGTCGGGTACAGCGGCCCCATCTTGGTCAGGTAGAACCCGACCCACCACGACGCCAGCGCCCGGGCCTGGTCGCGGTCGGGTGCCACCGCCGCCGGGACGGACGGGCAGACCTGCGGCCGCGTCCGCCCGGCGGCGCCGTCCGCCAGCACGCGGATTCCGTCCTTCAGCGCCGAGGCGGGGAAGAGGAACGGGCCCCAGCTGTCGGCCAGTTCGCCGCACACGCGGATCGCGGCCGGGCCGAGCGCGGCCAGCATGATCGGCACCGGGGACGGCCCGACGGCCAGCCGCAGCCCGCGGCCGCCATCGCCAGGCGACATGCGCTGGCCGTCGAGCAGGGCCCGCACCTGCCGGGTGGTGGCCGCAAGCCGCGGCACCGGGGCCCGGAACGCGACGCCGTGCAGGCCCTCGGCCAGCATCGGGCTGCCGGCGCCGAGACCGAGGCCGAAGCGTCCGCCCGAGACCTGGTGCAGGCTGGTCGCGAGCATGGCGATCTGGGCGGCGCTGCGTCCCCACGTGTTCAGGACTCCGGTCCCGATCTCGATCCGGCTGGTCCGGGTGGCGACCTCGGCCAGTAGCACGGCCGCGTCGTGCCCCCAGCCCTCGGCCAGGTAGAACGCGTCGTAGCCGAGCGTCTCGGCCCGGCCGGCGACGTGCAGCACGACGTCGCGCCGGGTCTCCATCGGGGTCAGGCCGACGCCGAGTCTCATCATGATGATGCCTTCCGGGCCAGGATGGTCGTGGTCGTCTCGGGGATCAGGACGTCAGTCGCCGCGGGCGTGAAACCGTGCTCGCGCAGCCGCCCGGACAGCGCGTTCGCGCAGAACGAGGTCCCGTCGCCGCGGTAGGCCAGGTACTGCAGGAACCACAGCGCCGCGGGCGTCGGCCCGCGACCGTCGTCGGCCAGCATGAAGTCGTGCACGATGAGCAGGCCGCCGGGGTTCAGACAGGTGCCGGCCTTCGCGAGCACGACGTCGATCTCGGCGTCACCGAGCGCGCTGAGCAGGTACGACAGCAGGACGACGTCCTGACCGCCCGGCCACGCGGTGTGCGCGGCGTCGCCGGGCAGCAGGGCGATGCGCGAGCCGAGGCCGGCGTCGTCGCGGTAGGTCCGGGCGACGTCGAGCACGGCCGGGAAGTCCAGCACGGTCGCGGTCAGGCCCGGATTGCGGGCACACAGCGCGATCGAGAACGCGCCGCTGCCGCCACCGACGTCGAGCAACGCATGCGCGGCGCCCAGTGGCACCCGGTCGGCGAGGGCCCGGGCGGCGGCGCGCGACCCGGCGTGCTGGGCGACGGTGAACGTGCGGGCCTGCTCCGGCTGCGACAGCAGCTCGGCGAACGTGTCGAACGCCAGTCCGGTGCCGGCCAGCCCGGCGTCCAGGTGCACCAGCGCGGGGTAGATCTGCTGGCCGACCTGCAGCCGGAAGTAGTCACCGAACTCGTCCGGGGCGCCGCGCACCAGGTACCGCTGGCACGCCGGTGCGTTGCTGTAGCCCGGCCCGTCGGTCAGGACGAGGCCCAGCGCCGACAGCGCGTACAGCAGCGTGCGCAACCGGTGGGTCGCGATACCGGTGTCGTGCGACAGCTCGGCCGGCGTACGTGGCCCGGCGGCGAGGTGGGTGAACAGGTCGATGCCCAGTGCGGCGAACAGCGCCTTCGAGGCCATGAATCCGTAGGCGATGCTCGACAGCTCACGACGGTGCGTGACCGCTGGCATGGTGCGCTCCTTCGGCTGGGTCGAACCGGAGCGCGGCCGGACCCGTGTTCGGTTGCGACTACTGTGGCCGCGCCGGCTTGCAATCCGATTGCAGCGCGGGACAAGTGAGGACCAAAGCGTGCAGTTCCGGATCCTGGGGCCGCTGGAGGTCGCCGCCGACGGGGCGCCGATCGCCGTCGGCGGACCGAAACCGCGCGCCCTGCTGGCCGCGCTGCTCGTCCACCGCGGGACCGTGGTGTCCACCGACCGGCTGATCGAGGCCGTCTGGGGCGACCGGCCGCCCGCCGACGCGCTGAATGCGCTGCGGGCCTACGTCTCCCGGTTGCGCGCGGCACTCGGCGCCGCCGGTCCGGCTGCACCACCGCGCGCCGGGCTACCGGCTCGACGTCGCCGACGACGAGCTGGACGCCGCGCGGTTCGGCCAACTGCTCGGTGCCGCGCGCCGGTGCGCGGCCGCCGGCGAGCACGACCGGGCCGTGCACCTCCTCGATGACGCGCTTGGCCCTGTGGCGCGGGGACGTGCTCGCCGAGTTCGCGGATCGCGACTTCGCGGTGGCCGAGATCGCCCGCCTCGACGACCTGCGGCTGCGTCGCGGTCGAGGAACGGATCGAGGCGCTGCTGCACCTGGGCCGCGACGGCGAGGTCGTCGCCGAGCTCGACGGGCTGGTCCGGCGCTTCCCGCGTCCGCGAGCGCCTCGCCGTCCAGCTGATGCGCGGCGCTCTACCGCAGCGGGCGGCAGACCGAGGCGCTGACCGTCTACCAGCAGCTGCGGCGGCGTCTCGTCGACGAGCTGGGGGTCGAACCGTCGGAGCAGGCCCAGGAGCTGCACCGCCAGGTGCTCGCGCACGATCCGGCGCTGGGACCGTCGCGCACCGCGCAGCGGCGGCAACCTGCCCGCGGCGGCCCACCAGCTTCGTCGGCCGGGACGCGGAGCTGGGCCGGGTGGCCGCCGCCACCGCGCACCGCGCCGCTGGTGACCCTGACCGGCGTCGGGGGGTCGGCAAGTCCCGCCTGGCCCTCGAGGTGGCCGAGCCGGACCGGGCCCGCTTCCCCGACGGCGTGTGGCTGTGCGAGCTCGCCCCGCTGGCCGACGGCGGTCCCGGTCGGCCACGCCGTCGCCGCGGCGCTGCGGCGTGCAGCAGCGCCACGGCCTGCTCGATCGAGCAGACGGTGATCGAGTACCTGCGGGGACGCAGGCTGCTGCTGGTCCTCGACAACTGCGAGCACGTCCTGCCCGCCGCGGCCGGCTTGGGCGCGGCCGTCGTCGCGCACTGCCCGGGTGTCGTCGTGCTCGCCACGAGCCGCGAGGCGCTCGGCGTCGACGGGGAGCAGGTATGGCCGGTGCCGCCACTGTCGGCCGAGGACGCCGCAGCGCTGTTCGTCCACCGGGCCCGCAGCACCCGGCCGGACTTCGATCCGGCACCGCGACACCGGCGGCGCGGTGGCGGAGATCTGCCTGCGTCTCGACGGGCTGCCGCTCGCCATCGAGCTGGCCGCGGCCCGGATGCGGATGATGACCGCCACGGAGCTCGCCCAGCGGCTCGACGACAGCCGGCTGCTGGTCGGCGGCCCGCGCACGGCGCAGCCCCGGCACCAGAGCCTCACCGCGGCCATCGACTGGTCCTACCGGCTGCTGGCGCCGGACGAGCAGCAGCTGTTCGCGCGGATGTCGGTGTTCGCCGGCGGCGCCGACCTCGCCGCCGTCCACGGCGTGTGCGCCGAGCCGGGCAGCACCGACGTCGAGGTGCTGGCCCTGCTCACCGCGGCTCGATCGACAAGTCGATGGTGGCCGCGGCGCCCGCCTCGGCCGGCACCCGCTACCGGATGCTGGAGACGCTGCGCGCCTACGGCCGGGACCGCCTGCGCGCGAGCCGGCGACGACGTCGCGCTGGCCCGGCCGGCACGCCCGTTACTTCACCGAACTGGCCGAACGGGCCGCGCGAGGGCGTCCAGGGCCCCGACGAGCGGCAGTGGGTCGAACGCGACGCTGCCCGACCGCGACAACCTGCGGGTGGCCTTCGAGCAGGCCTTCGCCGACCGGGACGGCGAGCTGGCGCTGCGGCTGGTCACGTCGCTGACCGAGGTGCTGCTACCTGCGGCGTCGGCTACGAGTCCGGCGGTCTGGGCCGAGCGGGCCCTCGACATCGCGCCGGCCGGACCATCCGCTGTTCGCGGCCGCCGTCGGGGCGGCCGCGCGGGGGCCTGGAGCCCGCGGTGACTTCGCCCGCGCGCGCAGGCTGGCCGCCCGGGCGGGCGGCCGCAACTCCGGCCCGGGGCACCGCGCGGATCGCCTATCCCGGCCGACGTCGTCGCGGACGTCCACCTCTACGAGGGCGACATCGACTCCGCGCTGCGGTACTGGGAGGCCGAGGTCGTGCGTCGCCCGCGGGCACGAGGACCCGATCCGGCTGGTCTGGACCCTCTACTACGTCGCCGTCTGCCACGCCGTGCGGCGCCGACCCGAGCTCGGGCTCGCCGCCGCGCAGGAATCGGTGCAGGTCGCCGACGGACCGGCAACCCGACGGCGCGGTCGATGGCCCGCTACGCGCTCGGCCTGGTCGGAAGAAGACCGATCCGGACGCGCGCGCTCGCCCTGTTCGACGAGGCCGCCGCCCTGGCCGCGCAGGTGCACAACTTCTGGTGGCACGGGATCGCGCATGATGGAGGCGGCCGCCACCCGAGCCGTGCACGCCGATCCGGCGGTGGCGGCCCGGGCGCTCGTCGAGGTCCTCGACCACTGGGACCGCGTCGGCGACTGGACCCAGCAGTGGCTCAACCTGCGTTACGTGGTGCGGCTGCTCGCCCGGGTCGGGGCGCGACGCGCGAGGCCCAGGTGCTGCACCGCGCCTCGTCGCGGCCGGCAAGCCGTCGCCGCTCGACGAACCCGGCAGCCGCGGGGCCGGGCGCAGGGTCGGACCCGGCCCTCAGCAGTGCCGAAGCCGTCGACCTGGCCCGGGTCACCCTGAACCGCTGGGTGTGACGGGCCGGTCCGTTGGACACCCCCGGCGCGATGATCCGACGGTTGGGCTGCCACTAGGCAGCGCCGCCCTTCGTGACAGCGACGTTCGGGCGGAGTTTTGGGTGACTTTCGGGCAGTATTCGCGCGACTTCATGTCCCATCTGGGTTCACTGGCGGCAGGCGAACAGACACCCCAGTGCCACAAGGCAGCCGCGTCCCCCGTCGGAAGATCGATCCCCTTCTTCGCGTGATGATCCGCCGGTCACGTCGTCTGTCTGGTCGTCCTTGTCAGCCCTTCTTGGAGGATCACGATGGCTATTCGGCGCACCACCGCACTACTGGCAATCCGCCCGGCTGATCCGGTGTACCGGGCCGGCGCTCACCCGCGGGGAGGGCGCTGACATGGGCGTCGTCGAGACGATGCTGGCGCCACGGGCGGTCGGCCAACTTCCCCTGGCCGGTGTCGTGGCCGCCCGGCCGAGCGCATCGGCCCGCAGGCGGCACGACGAGGCCCTCCTGACGGAGTTGGTGCGCGCGCACCGTAGTTGGCTGCTGGCCTATTGCCTGCGCCTGACCGGTGGTGATCGGGTCTGGGCCGAGGACGTGCTGCAGGAGACATTCGAGCGGGCGTGGCGTCATCTGGACCGCCTGACCGCCGACCAGGGGTCGGTACCGGGCTGGCTGCGCCGCGTGGCCCACAACCGGGCCGTCGACGATCACCGGGCCCGGCGTAGCCGCCCGCCCGAAGTGGCGCTGGCCGACCACGTCGACGCGCCCAGCCCGGTGAGCACCGACATCGAGGTGCTGCAGAAGCTGGTGATCGCCGACGTCCTGGCCGCGTTGCCCGCGCAGCAGCGCCAAGCGCTCGAGGTGACGATCATGCAGGATCACACCGCGGCCGAGGCGGCCCGGATTCTGAGCGTGCCCATCGGCACCGTGAAGAGCCGGGTCTTCTACGGCCTGCGGCGCCCTGCGGGCCAGCTTCCCGCCCGGCTCGGTCATCCTCAACTAGCAATTGGCACGCGCCGCCAGGTAGTCGGCCACCGCAAGGTGCAGCTTGTCGCTGGCCGCGTCGATCCACGCGGTGACGCCCGAGCGGCGCGCAGCGTGCAGGGCGCACTCGGCGTCGTACAACTGGCAGGAGCAGGCGGCGACGTCCTTCGCGTCGCCCCGCGCGTCGGCGGCTGTCGCCGCAGCGGCTGTCGCCCGCGAAATCGTGTCGGTCATGCCCTAC
Source organism: uncultured Actinomycetota bacterium (assembly GCA_963713245.1). Lineage (GTDB taxonomy): Bacteria > Actinomycetota > Actinomycetes > Mycobacteriales > Jatrophihabitantaceae > CAVQKZ01. The sequence goes on along the minus strand of CAVQKZ010000005.1, from coordinate 720,352 downwards.
ACACGGTGCGGGGGGCCGCCGGGGTTCGCCGTCGGGAGGGCGAATGGTCAGTTGGCGTGTGAGCGGGCCCGACGCGGCGCCCGCCAATACCACTCCGGCAGAGCCGCCAGCCGTTCGGCCCGGCCGGCCGGCAGCCGGCCTTTCTGCTGCAGTTCACGCTGCGCCTTGACCCACGCCCCCAGGGCGAAGCCCTCGGCGCGGTGGCTCTGCGGGACGCGGCTGGTGCCGGTGGCCAGCACGTAGTCGCTCAGCAGTCCGAACGCGCGGTCCCACGCGGCGTCCCACGGCGTCCAGACCCACCCGGGCAGCCGTTCCAGGGCTTCGGCCCGGGCGGGTGCCAACAGCCGGCGGGCATACAACGACCGCTGCTCGTGGACCCAGCCGCCGAGCCGGACGCCGTCGACGACGGCCCCGGTCGGCACGTTGGCGTGTCCGTGGCACGCGCTCCACCGTTGCGCGGCCCCGTAGCGCTCGTCCCAGGTGGAGGTCGTTGCCGTGAGCAGCCGCAGGCTGAAAGCGTGCACGAAGTCGTCGGGCAGCCCTCGGGGCAGCAGCAGGCGCAGTGGGCCGTCGCCGGCCAAGTCGCCGGGTCCGATCGGCCTGGCCCGTTCGCTGCGGCCGACGTCGCGGCGCAGGTCGGTGAGTTGCGCGGCCAGGACGCTGTCGTGTTCGCGCAGGATCTGCAGTATCCGCAGCACGTCCTCGAAGCGCTCGTCGACGGCGAACCCCGATCGGCGGCCGCGGCCGCTCGGCACCATGACGGGCAGGATGACGAGCCCCTTCGTCTTGCCCGGATGCGGCCGCATCACCCGTCCGACGGCCTGGACGACGTCGACCAGACCGTGTCGCGGGTCGGCGAACAGGACGGCTTCGAGCGAGGGGATGTCCACGCCTTCGGCCAGGCAGCGCACGTTCGAGGCGATGACCGCGTGGTCGCCGCTCGCCTCGGCGAACCGGGCGATGACCTGGTGCCGGTCACGGTCGGACATCGCCGCCGAGGCGGCCGATGCGGTGATGCGCAGGTTGGCGACTGTCGGCCGAGAGCGGCGCAGCAGGGCCGGGGCGGCGGCCGCGTAGGCCTTGGCGTCGCGGACCCGCGCATGGAAGGTCAGGATGCGCCGCAGCCGATAGGTGGCCATCGCCCGGCTCAGGGCAAAGGTGGAGGCCAGGATCGGGCCCTCGAGCAGGCCCTGCACGTGCCGCTCGTCGCGGACGACGACCTGCGGCGGCACGGTGCGGGTGCCGGCCGGCGGTAGCCGGACACCGGCCAACTCGTCCGTGCGCACTCCGACGACCGCGACCTGGTAGTCGGCGAGCAGGCCGAGGCGCACTGCCTCGGCCAGCGCCAATCGGTACGCGACCGGTCCGAAGGCGGCGGCGTCGTCCATTCCGACGCCGGCGTCCGTGGACAGCTGGTTGCGCGGCCGTAGCCGGGGCGTGGCGGTCAGGAACAGCCGCCGGTTGGCGATGCCCACGTCGTCGGGGCCGTAGCGGGCCAGCGCGGTCCAGGCCGAGTCCCACGGCCCGGCACAGTGATGGGCCTCGTCGGCGATGACGAGGTCGAATCGCGTACCGGTGCGCCGGGCCGCGGCCACGGCGCGGTCGAGACTGGCGTACGTGGCGAAGGCGACCGCCGGCGCACCGGCCGACCGGCTCCAGCGCCGCAGCACCCCCGCCAGTTCGTCGGTGTCGGTGGTGACGGTGGTGCTCAACTCCTGCGCCAGGGCGCCGGCCGTCGTGGGCACCTCGTCCTCGGCCGTGCGCAGCGTGCCGTCGCTGCAGGCGAACAGCACGTTCAGCCGTGGCCCGTACGCGGCCTTCCAGCGCGACGCGGTCTGGCGGATCAGCGCCAGCGTCGGCACTACGACGAGGATGAGCCGCAGGTCCAGACGCGCGGCCAGCCCGATGCCGACCATCGTCTTGCCGGTGCCGCACGGCATGATCACCTGGCACCGGCCTCCGCCGGACACGGCGTCAGCGGCAGCGCTCACGGCCGTGCGCTGATGTGGTCGCAGCCCGGCCCAGATCGCGCCGGTCATCCGCGCCCGGCCCGGTGGACGACGTCGACGCCGGGTGTCACTTGACCGAGCCCGCTGTCAGTCCGCTGACGAGGTGCTTCTCGATCAGGCCGAACAGCACCACCACCGGTACGATCGCGATGAGCGCGCCGCGAAGAGCTGGTCCCAATGCTGCTAGTAGCCGGTGACGTAGGAGTTGATGCCGACCGTCAGCGGCTTCTTCGCGTCGTCCTGCATCAGGGTCAGCGCGACGACGTACTCGTTCCAGGCCGCGATGAAGGTGAAGATCGTGACCGTGACCAGGCCGGGCTTGACCAGCGGCAGGATGACCCGCCGCAGCGTCGCGAGCCGGCTGCAGCCGTCGAGATGGGCGGCCTCCTCGACCTCCACGGGGAACCGAGGACATGAAGCCCTGCAGCATCCACACCGCGAAGGCCAGATTGAACGCGGAGTTCGTGATGATCAGCGCGAGGTAGGTGTTGACGAGGTTCAGCTCGAAGGCCTCGCGGTAGATGCCGACCACCAGCGACGTGGGCGAGAACATCTGGGTGGCGAGCACGAGCAGCAGGAACAGGCCGCGGCCGGGGAACCGGAACCGGGCGGTGAAGTAGGCGGCGGGCATCGCCGCCACCAGCACGAGCAGGGTCGATGACACCGACGACCAGGACCGAGGTCTACAGCCAGTCGCGGAATCGGGCCTGGCCGATGACGTCGCCGAAGCTGGACAAGCGCCAGTGCCGGGGCAAGAACGTCGGCGGGAGAGGCCAGCACGTCGCTGCTGGGCCGCAGGGCGTCGAGCAGCATCACCAGATAGGGCGACACGAACACCAGGGCGATCAGCAGGCCGATCACCGGGAGCACGACGGGCCGCACCCGGGCCCAGCTGCCCCGGCGCGGCCGGGCGGCCGGCGCGCTCGGCGCTGCGGCCGGCTGGGTGAGCGCCGGCCGGGTCGACAGCGTGGTCATGCAGCGCACCAGGTCCTTCCAGCCGACCAACCGCAGGTAGGCCAGCACGACCAGCAGGATCAGGGCGACGTTGAAGCACGCCCGCGGCGGCCGACATCCCGACGCTGTGCTCGGCGCTCTTGAACGCCAGCTTGTAGGTGTAGGTGATCGTGGTGTCGTGGCTGAAGCCGGGGTTGCGGTCATCCAGGGTGTAGACGATGGGGAAGGAGTTGAACACGTAGATCATGTTCAGCACGATCGCGATGAGCATCGGCCCGCGCAGCAGCGGAAGGGTGATGCGGACGTAGGTGCCCCACGCGCCGGCACCGTCGATGCGTGCCGCCTCGTACACGTCGTGGGGAATGGCGTTGAGGCCGGCCAGGAACACGTACGCGGTGAACGGGATCGAGACGAACAGCCCGACGCCGATCATCGAGGCCAGCGTGAACCGGTCGTCGCCGAGGAAGTCGACCGGTCGGCTGATCAGGTGCAGGCCGATGAGCAGCCGGTTCAGGATGCCGTGGTTGTAGTCGAGGATGAGCGTGAACAGCCGGGCGGTGATGACCAGCGACGCCGCCCAGGGCACGATCACCGCCCACCGCAGCACCCGCCGGCCGAAGAACTCCTTGGCCATGAACTGGGCCAGGCCGAGGCTGGTCAGGATCGTCAGGCCGGTGACCGTGACCACCCAGATCACCGTGGTCCTGAGCACGGTGCCGATGTCGCGGCCCGGTCAGGACGTCGTGATAGTTGCCCGCCCCGGCCGAGCCCAGCCGCAGCCCGGTGATCGAGTAGTCCGACAGTGACGCCCGGACCAGCTCGTAGGCCGGGAAGATCACCACTCCGAACAACAGCACCAGCGCGGGCGCCAACCACGGGGCAATGCCCGCGCAGTCGGGCCCGGCCGGCTGTGCTGGCCACGTCAGCTACCCGAGGTGGCCAGGTGCTGCAGCGAATCCAGCACCTTCTGCGGATCTACCGTTGGGTTCGACCGCGGTGCCCAGGTTCTGCTGCACGGCCAGCTTGACCGTGTCCCACTTCGGATCGTCGGTGGGCGTCAAGCGGGCCCGGGGCAGGGTCTGCAGGTAGACGGCCAGCGACTTGTCCGAGGCGAACTTGGTCAGACCGGACTTGGTCACGGGCAGGAAGCCCTCGGCCTTGATGAAGGTGTTGACCTCGTCGGGCTGGTAGTAGAGGTCGTAGAACGCCCGCACGGCGGCCTGGTTGCCGGACTTCTTGAAGGCCATCAGGTAGTCGGTGACGCCGTAGGTGCTCGGCGCGCTGCCGTCCTCGGTCGGCATGGGCGCGATGCCGTAGTCGACGCTCTTGCTCTTGTCGAGGGTCGCCTGCAGCGGCGAGAAGCCGACCACCATGCCGGCCTTGCCGGAGGAGAACAGCGCGAACGCGCCGTCGGTGCGGTTCGTCTTGCCCGGGTTGTGCTGGGTGACCTTGTCCTGCACGGCCAGCTTCTTCAGGAACTTCAGGGTCTCGACGTTCTTGGCCGAGTTGATGGTCCACTGGCCGTTCTGCTTCCAGTTGCCGCCGTTGTTGAACATCCAGATGGAGAACTCGGCCTGGGACTCCTCGGGGCCGAGCGGCTCGGCGTAGCCGACCGCGCCGCCGCCCAGCGCCTTGACCTTCGCCGCGTCGGTCTCGAACTGGGCCCAGGTGGTCGGGGGAGCGGTGATCCCGGCCCGGCGGAACAGGGTCTTGTTGTAGAACAGCGCCCGCGACGAGGACAGGTCGGGCATCCCGTAGAGCTTGCCTTCGTAGGTACCGCTGGTGACGAAGTTCGGCAGCAGATCGGCCTTGACCGAGCTCGACAGCACGTCGTCGGCGCTGTAGAGCAGCTTGTCCTTGGCGTAGCTGGCGTAGGCGTTCAGGTTGAGGATGTCGGGCGCGTTGTTGTTCTGGATCATCGTGCTGCTCTGCTGGTCGATGTCGTTCCAGCTGATGACCTGCACCTGCAGCGTGTTGCCGGTGGTCGCCTTGTACTTCTTGGCGAAGTTGTGCCAGAAGGTCTCGCTGTTGGCGGAGTACTCGGCCGCGACCAGCCTGATCGTCGTGGCGCCGCCCTTACCGCCCCCCTTCGCGTCGCTGCCGCCGGTGCCCCCACTACAGGCACAGAGGGCGACGGCGAATGCCACCGCACTGGACAGAACGGCCAGGAGTCTGCGCTTGGTCATGCGTCCTCATCTCGATTCGATCGCGTGCCGCCGGGTCTGAAATTGAGTTTGTAATCCTTACATACAATCGAAATCCGACACAAGACCAATGGCGGGTCCTTGGCTGTGACTACGTGTTCACGGCCGCGGGTCGCGGAATGGTTCAGAAAGCGACGTTCAGTGAGCCCGAGAGGACCACGGCCGCGGCGCCGCGCAAGGTCGCGAAGTCGTCGGCGTCGGCGAACTGCACCGAGGGCGCGCCGCCCGGATGCGGGAACGCCCGGCGGCGGACCTCGGCCTCGATGTCCGCACGCATCTGCTCGCCGCCCTGTACCGGGTCGCCGTGCACGATGAACAGCCCGACGCCCAGGATCTGCTGCAGCGAGGCGATGCCGAGCCCGACGTTGGCCACGTAGTCGCGCAGCACCGCGGCCGCGGCCGGATCGTCGCCGGCGCGATCGACCAGCCGGGCCACCGTGGTCGTGCGCGCGCCGCGCACGCCCCGCTCGGCCGCGGCCCGGTGCAGCCACCGGGTCGCGGCCAAGGTCTCCCAGCAACCGTGCTGCCCGCAGGCACAGCGTGCGCCGGCGTGGTCCAGGACCATGTGGCCCACCTCGCCGCCGGCCCCGCGCCGGCCACGATGCAGCCGGCCGTCGAGGATGAAGCCGGCGCCGATGCCCTCGCCGAAGTACAGCGAGCAGAACGACTCCTGCCCGCGTCCGAGGCCGAACAGGCCGTCGCCCAAGGCCTGGGCTCGCCCGTGGTTGTCGATCCAGGTCGGCACCTTGAGCTCGGCCGCCAACGCCGGACCGATGGCCAGCTCGTCGAATCGCGGTACGAGGTCGACGCGGACGATCTCGCCGCTGACCGTGTCGACCAGGCCGCCGACGGCGACGCCGACACCGCGCAGTGCCGACATCGACGTGCCGGCGACGTCGCGGAGGGCCGTGGCCAGTCGGGCGATCACCACCGGATGCTCGATGCGACCGGGGCCGAAGGACACGGTGCGGGTATCCAGGATCTGGCCGCCGGCGGAGACGAGGGCCACCTGGGCGCCGCGCGGCAACAGGACCGCGGCCCCGACCAGCCAGCCGTCGTCGGAGAACCACAGCGGACGCGCCCGCTTGCCGCCCTGCGAGCCGCTGGCCAGCGGCTCGCCCTCGAACAGCAGGCCGCCGTCGAGCATGGGCTGCACGATCTGACCGATGGTGGCCCGGGTGGACCCGGTGGCCCGGGCCAGCTCCGGGCGCGGCAAGGGCCCACGATCGTAGAGCGTGCGCAGCACCCGGGCCCGGTTCAGCGCCCCGGCCTGGGCCGGCGACAGCATCGCCGAGGCGCCCGGGCTCAGCTCGGCCGGGCCCGCGCCGTCGCCGGCGGTGGGTGGCTGGGCGCCCCCTGCCCCGCGATGGTTGAGCACCGAGCCTGCCTCCTGCGTCTCGAGGAATCGAACGTGATCGTAACGAGCGGAGCCGGCCCGGCCGTCCCGGTGCAGTGCCTGCCGCCCGTCAGCGGCTGGTCATCGGGGCAGGATGTTCCGGCACATCCCGAACCATCCGCAGTTGATACCAGCTTAAATTGGTCTATACAACCCTGCGTGCGAGTTGGCGGCGGAAGTAGCAGCGCACGGCTCGACCATGGCCGGCCCGATCGCGGCCGATCTGCCCCGGACGTGAACTCCGGCCGTCCGTGGGTCCGTGTGGTTGGTAGCGATTGTTGACTTTCGCACCGCCGCGCCACATCCCAACCGGCCCTCGGGTGGCTGTCAGGAGGCTGACCGACGTGACGATGGTGGATCCGGACGTCCATCCCCTGGATGGTCAGCCGGCGTCGCCGCTCGTGGTCGAGCGGGTCGCCCACTGCGTCGTGGTCGGTGCGGATACCCGCTATCTCGATCGGTACCGGCCGGGGCCGAACGTCCCGCCGGAATCCGGCCGCCTGCCGGTACTCGTCGACCCGGCCGCGGTTGCGGCGTTCTCCTCACTCGCGCCGGACCTGGTCCACCGGCTGGACCGCCAGTTGCCGCTCGGCCCGGTCGGGCGGCGGGGCGGGGTCCGGCTGCTGGTCAACGACGCGGCCCGCGACGACGCCGGCGGCCCGGGCCTGGCCGCCCGGCTGTCACAGTGTCTGGACATCGACATCGTCGCGCCCCAGGGCGGCGTGGCCTGGGGCAGCGATTCACTGCTGGCCCTGGGCCCGGACGGGGCATGGCACACCTTCACCGGCGGTCGTCGGGTGGCCACGGCCGGGCCGCGGGTGCCCTCGCCGCCCTGGCAGAACGCGCTCCCGCCGGACGTCAGGGCGCTCGGCGTGGGCTCGGCCCTGACGATCACCACGATCCCGGCCGGCCTGTGGCTACGGGCCGGCCGGGGCGGGACGCCGCCCGACGCCGGGGCGGCCTTCGACATCCCCCCGTCGACGGCCACCATGGCGGTGCTGGTCGGGGCCGGGGGCGAGCCGACGCCCGATCCGGCCGAGGTGCGGGCCGTGCTGGCCGCGCTCCCGCCGGCGCTGCGCGAGTACGCGGTGCTGCTCGCGGGCCGGCCCGATCTGCCGATCGAGGAATTCGCGGCCGAGGTCGTGGCCGGGCTGCCGGCCGGGGTGCTGGTCGCGCATGTAGTGCCGGTTCGGACATCGGGCGGCGTCGAGTTCATGGCCGTCGACGCGCACGGCGCCCGCACCTGGCGTCCCTACGTCTCGATCAGCCGGTACCGGGACGACGGTGCGCCGCGGCCCTGGTTGTGGACGGCGCCGCTGCCGGAATTCGCGGTCTCCGCGGACGGGGTCCACGAACTCGCTGCGGACTGGGCCGTCGAGGTCGTCCCGAGCGGACTGGTCGTTCGCCCGCTCGGCTGCGAGCCGGCCCCGCTGGTGCGCCGTCGCGCCGTCCAGGGCGATCGGGTCGTGCTCACCGTGACCGGTGGGGCGCAGCCGCCGCCGGACGAGGTTGTCGACGCCGTCTCGGCCCTGGTCGAGCGACTGCCCGAGCGGCACCTGGTCCGTCTGGACACTCCGGATGCGTATCACGCCGGCGCCGTCGCCGCGATCGGACACCGGCTGGGTGCCCCCGTCGAAGCGTCGGCCGGCATCAGGCGGCAACTGGCCGCCGAACCCGCGCCGGCCGCGGCGACGCAACCGGCCGGCGAAGCGGCGACGCAACCGGCCGACGAAGCGGCGACCGAACCGGGCGGCGAAGCGGCGACCGAACCGGGCGGCGAGGCGGCAATCGAACTGGTGATCGATCGCGGATCGGCCCGCGAGGAGGCGTCGCCACCGCCGGCGAGACCGCGCCTCGCCCTGCGGGCCGAGGTGCCGGGCGCGGCCGCTGGCTCGTTCGACGACGCCGATGCCGAGTTCGCCGTGCCGCAGCGCCCGCCGGTGTCGGTGAGTGCGGACGGTCGGATCCGGCTGGCCGGGCGGCCGCTGCGCGCTCGCAACGCCGGCAGTCCGGCCGAGCCGATCCCGGGGACGACGGCTGACCGCGAGCCCGTCGCGGCATCCTCCGCCTCCCCGGTCGGGGACTCGCTCTCGGCTCAACCCGTGCCGACGATCCCCGCCGTCGCGGCGGGGGGGATCGGGCTGGCCGAGGAACCGCACGCGGAGGCCGGCGTGGCCCTGGCGGCGGATGCCGGCGACCCGTCGACGTCGGCCGACGGCCCGGCGCCGTCCGAGCCCAGCGCCGGCCCGGCTGCATCGCCGCGCACCGAAGCGCTTGGGCAGACGCCGGCACTACAGGCCGACTCAGCCGACCCCACTCGCCGACCTGCCGACCTCGCCGACCTCGCCGACCCACGATGCCGGGCGTGATGATGCACCCACCGGGCTCACCGTCGAGGGCGCAGCCCCGGCGCTGCTGGGACTGTCGTCCCTGGACCGGCGGGGGTCGGCCCGATGGGCCGGCCACCAGAGCACGCCGGACGAACGCCAGGCCTTGCGCAACTCGCTCGGCTGGCGTTTCGACGCGGCGTCCACTGCAGTCGCGCGGTTGTTGTCCGAACGTCCCGGGCTACGGGGGGTGGCCGGCGAGGACGCGGCCGCAGTCGACCTTGCCGCCGTTCACCTGTTCGTCGGATCCGACATCGAGTACGACGTCGACGAACAGCAGGGCCCGAACCCGGCGGAGTTGCGCCAGGCCCTGCGCCGCGACGCGGTGCCCGATTCGCTGCGGCCGTTCCTGTCCTGCCTGGTCGCCGGTATGCATCGACTCCCGTCGCTGACCGGTCCGGTGCTGCGCGGTACACCGGACGGCGCCGACATCGACCTCTACGAACCCGACGCACTGTTCGTGGAACCGACGCCGCTGCTGGCGCTGGCCGACCCGTCGGCGGCCGTGCCGGGCGACGCCGAGATCGTCATCTGGTCGAGCACGGCCCGCCGTCTCGACGGCCTCGGCCACGACCCGGACAGTCCCGCGGTCCTGTTCCTGCCCGGCACGGTGTTCTCGGTCGTGGACGTCGACCGGACGGCCGGGTCGGACGGGCCGGTTCGGGTACTGCTGGCCGAGGTCCCGCCGAGCTGGATCGGCCGCAGCGACAGCCGTCCGCTCGAGCGCGTGCGCGGCCGGCTGCGCGGTGCCGTCGCGGTTCGCGCCACCGTCGGCGCGGAAGCGCCCTCGGTGTCACAGCTGGCCGCTCGCACCGGCGAGTCGCTACCCGGCCTCGTTCCCACCAATTCCGGAGGTACCTGGTGACCCTGACCGAGAGCGACACGCGAGACGCGACCGCGTTCGTGGACCGGCTGCCCGGCCGCATCCCCGACGACGGACTCGCACTGCTGCGCATGAGCATCGGCGTCGGCGAGGTCGGCGCGGCCCTGGAGGTGCTGGGGGAGGTTCTCGTGTCGGGCGCTCTCGTGGCCACCGCCGAGGAGTTGGCCCTGATCCGCGAGATCTACCGGGCCCACGGACTCGACCCGAACGCCATCGACGGCGTTCGCCCCGGCGAACTGGGCGAACTGCCGTACACCTTCGCCCCCTCCGAGGCCGACGACGAGGACGCCGATCGCCGCGACGAGGTCGTCATCCTGGCCGCGGTCGGCGCCGAGGTCGTCGACGCCGGCGACGAGGACGAGCCGCCCACCATCCTCGTCCCGGACCCGCCGCTGGCCGCGCGCGCGGTCTGGCGGGTCGCCCGTGCCTCCGAGCGGGCCACCGTCGACCTGCACCTCGTCGAACTGGTGCCCGGCGCCGACGCGGGCGCGGTCGCCTATCGCATCCACCAGGCGCTGGTCGACTCGGGCGAGGAGATACCGCGGGTCGAGGTGCTCGGTGACGAGACGCAGCTCAGCAGCTACCACGAGGCGGCGCTCGCGGCCGCGGACCTCATCTGGGTGGCCGAGGAGCCGCTGCTGCCGACGCTGGCGGCGGTGTTCGACGGCACCGACGACGACGGCCAGCCGTTCTTCAAACCCGACCGCCCGGTCCTGCGAGGCAAGAAACGAGACAGCCTGCTCGCGTACCTGCGCGGGGGCGAATTGGTCCTGGCCGGGCTCGGGCAGCTCGACGATGTGATCAGCGGCGAGTCCGATCGCGTCCCGCTCGGCTATCGCAGCGACGGCGTATGGATCTGGTGCGAAGCCTCGACGTACTACCTCGAGACGCACGGCCTCGCGCCGGACCCGAAACTGCAGAGCTGGATAACCGGCGACGCGCCGGTGCCGCCGCCGCCGCGACTGAACCTGCTGCAGCGGCATCTGGTGTTCGAGACCCTCACCGATCCCGATCCGGACGACGCATGAGCGTGTCCACCGCCCGCGGGCGGACCGTGCACACGGTCGCCGCGTCGGAGTCCGACTGCTACCGCACGATCGGCGATGCGGTCACCGCGGCCCGCAGCGGCGACGTCGTGTCGGTGCGGCCCGGAACCTACCGCGAGTCCCTGGTCCTCGACCGCAACGTGACGATCTCCGCCGCCGGCGCTCCCGGCGAGGTGCGGATCGAGTCGAACGGGTCGCCCGTCGTGCTGGTCGCCTGCGAGGACGCCACCCTGTCCGGGCTGGTGCTCGTGCACGAGGGTGCGGAGACATCCTCGGTCGACATCCCCACCGGCCGGTTGCGGATGGACGAGTGCGTAGTCGATGCTTCCTCAGCCGCCGCTGTGTGGTGCCACGGCGAGGCCGAGCTGCGGGCCTACGACTGCGTCGTGCGCAACCGGGGCAAGGCCGGTGCCATCATCGCCGACGGCGCCACCGGCGAGGTGGCCCGCTGCCGATTCGAATCCGCCGCCGCGTCAGCGGTGGTCGTGCGTACCGGGGCCAACCCCGTGTTCCGGGACTGCACCATCACCGACGCCGCCGGCAGCGCGGTCCTGGCTGCGGACGGGGCGCACGGCGTGTTCGAGGACTGCCTCATCGAACGCGCCGGGAATCCCGCGGTCGCGGTGGAGAGCGGATCCACCACGGCGCTGCGCCGCGTCACGGTCGTCGAGGCCGAGGGGGCGGCGTTCCTGGTCGCGTCGCAGGCCGCGCCCGTGCTGACCGACTGCGCCGCGCTGCGGGCCCAGGGCCAGGGCTTGGTGCTGCTCGGCTGCGGCTCGGCGATCGTCGAGCGCTTCACGGTGAAGGACTGCCGCGGGTACGGAATCCATGTGCTCGACCGGGCCGGCGGCACGATCCGCGACAGCCGCGTCTCCGGCGGAGTGCAGGTCGGGGCGATGGTCGGCGGCGAGGCCACGACCGCGTTCGAGTCCTTCGAGGTGGAGGGCGTCGACATCGGCGTGGTCGTCACCGAGGGTTCCCGGCCGGCCTTCGAGGAACTCGTCATCCGCGACGCGACGACGGCCGCCGTCCGGGTCACCGGGGCATCGACGGTCGTGACCGGCGGCGAACTGGCCCGGGGGCGCGGCTGTGGCGTCGAGGTCGAAGCCGAGGGCACGGTCGTGCTGGAGGCGGTGGTGTTGCGGCGCTTCGCGGCCGGGATCGTGTGGCGGGCCCACGGTGCCGGCACGGCGACCGAGTGCACGATCGAGGACTGTCCGGAGTCGGTCGTCGTCGAGTCCGACCGTCCGGTCGTCCTGGAGCGGTGCCGACTGCCCCGGGTCCCGGGCGGGGGGATGCGCGTCGACGGTCCGGGCACCAACGTGTCGGTCATCGACTGCGGCGAGGACGTCGCCGGGTTCGGTCGTCCCGCTGCGGTGGCCGACGATCCCGACGAGCCGCGTCCACCGCGGGGTGGGCGCCCGAAGAAGGCGCCCCGATCCGCCCCGGACGAGACCGACATCGCGATGAGCGATCAGGTCGTGTCCACCTCGGCCGCGGCCGGCTCGCCCCGGCTGCGCAATCTCCTGGCCCAGCTCGATTCGCTGATCGGTCTGGCCGCCGTGAAACGCGAGGTGGAGACCCTGGTCCGCCTGCACCTGATGGCCGAGCGCCGCTCCCAGGCCGGGCTGCCCGCGCCGCCGCTGAGCCGGCACCTCGTCTTCACCGGATCGCCGGGCACCGGCAAGACCACGGTGGCGCGCCTCTACGGCCAGATCATGGCCGAGATGGGCGTGATCGAGGGCGGCCAGCTTATCGAGACCGGGCGTCCGGACCTCGTCGCCAGCGTCATCGGCGGTACGGCACTGAAGACCACGGAACGGGTCACCGAGGCCCTCGGCGGTGTGCTGTTCATCGACGAGGCCTACACCCTGTCGGCGACCGCGACCGGTGGTCCGGACTTCGGGCGCGAGGCCGTGGACACACTGGTCAAGCTGATGGAGGACCACCGGGACGAGCTCGTGGTCATCGTCGCCGGGTACACGCACGAGATGCGCTCGTTCCTGGCCACCAACCCCGGCCTGGCCTCACGCTTCTCTCGCACCATCGAGTTCGCCGACTACACCGCCGCCGAACTCGTCTCGATCGTGGAAGGGTTCTGCCAGGCCCACGACTACCGGCTCGAGTTCGAGACCCGCAACGCGCTGCTCATGTACTTCGAGCGGCTGCCGCGCGACGCCGCCTTCGGCAACGGCCGCAGCGCCCGCAAGGTGTTCGAGGAGATGCTCGGCCGGCAGGCCTACCGCCTGGCCGAGGAACCCGAGCTCACCGGGGTCGCGATGACCCGGCTGCTACCCGAGGACATCGGCGAACTGCCGTCCGGCGGCATCGGCGCCGGTGCGGGCGCTGTCGACAAGGATCGCGTGGAGCGGCTGCTGGCCGAGCTGCGCGACATGGTCGGGCTGGAGAACGTCAAGCATGAAGTGGAGGGCATGATCGCCCTGCTGGCCTCGGCCCAGCAGCGCAAGGCGGCCGGACTGCCCGCGCCGCAGCTCAGCCGGCACCTGATCTTCGCCGGCCCACCCGGCACCGGCAAGACGACCATCGCCCGGTTGTATGCCGAGGTGCTCGCGGCGATGGGCGTACTGGCCCGCGGCCAGGTGATCGAGGTCGGCCGCTCGGATCTCGTAGCCGCGTACGTGGGCCAGACCGCCCAGCGCACGGCCGAGGCGTTCGACCGGGCCCGGGGTGGCGTGCTGTTCATCGACGAGGCGTACACCCTGTCAGCGCAGGCCGGCGGCGGCGCGGACTTCGGCCGGGAGGCCATCGACACCCTCGTCAAGCTGATGGAGGACCACCGCGACGAGGTCGTGGTGATCGCGGCCGGCTACGAGGGCGACATGGAGAAGTTCCTCGCGGCCAACCAGGGCCTGGCGTCGCGGTTCTCGCACCGGATCCGGTTCGGCAACTACAGCACCGACGAGCTGGTCACCATCGTCAACCAGCACGCGGCCGCCTCGGGCTACGAGTGTGACGGTCCGACGATCAGCGCGCTGCGCGCCCATCTGGCCGGTACCGACCGCGGTCCCTCGTTCGGCAACGGCCGCTACGCCCGGCAGCTGCTGGACGAGGCGATCACCCGGCATGCCAAGCGGATGCGGTCCAAGACCAACCCGAGTGTGCTGGAACTGGTCACCCTGACGCCGGCCGACATCCCGGCGGCCGGGACGGTGGGTTCGTCGGCGTCGCAGGTGTGACCGGCCGGATCAGGTCGGCCACGCCCGTACGAAGGTGCCGTCTGCACGCCGGACGACACGATGCACCGCCGGTCGGCCCGGATTGTGCACGGTGAGCGAATCGGCCAATTCGTCGTAGATCTCGAAGGTGTGCGGGATCAGGTCGATCGTCAGAGCTATCCGCAGATCGACTACGTCGGTGTCCCACAGGCCGAGCCCGATGGTGTCGATCGGATCGGAGGCGAGCGGGTCGTCCCGCAATTCGATCAAGCGCGCTGCGATCGCGTCGCCCGAGTCACCGGCTGCGTCGGTCAGCGCGGCGATTCGCTGCCGAGCACGCTCGGCCAGCGCGAGCCGCAATTGGTAGGCAGCCGGCCCGGCGACGGCGACGCTCCATTCATCGTCGGTCTCCGCATTGACATCGGCGTCGAGACCGAGCGCGACCCCGCCGATGACGGTGGAGAACATCGGGTCGGGTGGGCCGGGCTGCGCTGCGTGCCGCACCAGCGCCGCATTGAGCTCCGACAGCGGCACGGAGAACAACTCGTCGGCCGCTGGACCGTCCCCGGCGTGCTCGTCATCGGATGATTCGAAAGCTCGGTCTTCCAACCACTCGGCGAACACGACGTCGGGCAGCGGCTCCGGCGTCGGCGGGGACAGTTCGGGCTCTGCGGTCTCCGCGGTCTCTGCGGTCGCCCAGGCCGGTTCGGGGGGCGGATCGAACAGCATTGGATCGATCGGCAGTGGATCGATCGGCAGTGGATCGATCGGCGGTGACGTCGGTTCTGACGCCATCGCGTCGCTGCCCTGATCCGTGCCGGGTGTGCTGGGCTGGGCGATAGGGCTCGCTGCGGCCGCCGGACCCGGGGACGCGGCGGAGCGGGCTGGCGACGCGCGCACCCGATCGATCGTGCGCAGATGGCGAGCGATGGCGTTCACGACGGCCGGCTTGGCGCTGCGCAACGGGGTCGCCACCCATTCACCGCCGATGTGCCGGTGCAGCACGGCCGTACCGTCCGCCCACACGCTGACGCCGACTGGCTCGCCCGCGCGCAGGTCGCGCCGGATTCTCAGTTGCAAGGACGCGTTCAGCTGGACGATTGATCGGCCATGCTCGACCGACAGCACCGTGCGGTACAGGGTCCACGCGTTCTCGGGGGCCGGGCGATTCGGCAGCAGCTCGATCTCGGCTGCTCGCTCGAGCCGGACGAACGGCGCGTCTGTCATCGTTGCGTCGAGCGGTATCTCCCACGGCCTATTCGTGGCCGGGTCCCGTGCCGTTGTGAACAGGGTGACCCGGTGGGTCTGCGCGTGCACTTGGATGCGATAGCGCGCTCCGCGCCACTGCTGGCCTAGCGTGTGGGTGAAGCGCACGGGCCGACCCTGCGGACCTTCCCGCATGAATTCGACTGCCCCCGTGCGCGCGTGTGCGGTCCGCGTGACCACTGGGTGAACGTGCGGATCGAGCAGGCCGCGTGGTTGCCCGGTCGCACCCGCTGGGGGCCGTAAGGCCTGCGGACGGTTCGGATCCCGTCGGTCTCCACCGCGCTTCAACGGCGGCGGCACATCGCCCGGGGCAGTCGCTTCGGCCGGATCGTCCGGCTCGTCGGTGCGATCGGCGACTGCGTCCTGTCGCGCGACGAATTCCACCACGGCCGGTTTCACGTTGGGCAGCGGCGTGGTCGTCCACACCCCCTGGGCCAGGTAGTGCAACTGGAAGCGGCCGTCCTTCCAGACGGACACCGCGATGGGCTCGCCCTTCGGCAGCTCGACGCCGAGGCGAATGGTGTGCTTGCCGATCAGAACGGCCGGAGTCTTGTTGCGGACCAGTGCGACCACACGATCGAGCGTGTAGGCGCCCGCAGGTTCCGGACGGGCGGGTCGCGGGCCCGCCGCACCCCGGGACATGAGCTTGGCGAAACCCTCCTCGGTCAGCGACACGTCCAGCGGGATCGCCCACGGCTTGCCGGTCGCGGGATCGGGCTCCGTCGTGAACAGCGTGACCTTGCGCGTCTCGGCGTGGGCCTGGATGCGGTAGGCCGAGTTCTTCCAGTCCGGGCCGAGCGCGTGGCTGTATTCCTCGACCCCACCATCAGCCCCCTCGATCGCGAATACGACCGAGCTGTTGGCCGTGGCCGTCGACCTCGTCACGATGGGGTGTACGGCCGGGTCCAGCGGTTCGATCACAGTCAAGGAGGCGCCGTTCGGCGCGGACCTGGGGGGCGGGGCAGTCCCGGCCGGCGCGATGACGCCGGTCTGCTTGACGATGAAGTCGAACTGCGCCTGCGAGACCGCGGGACGCTCCAGGGTGTGCCACTCGCCGTCTTGGCGGTAGTGCATTTGCATCCGGAGATCGGGCCAGACCGAGATCGCGGCCTCGGTCCGGGCCGGCAGGTCGACGCCGACGCGCGGCTTGTGTGAGCCCAGGGTCACGACCGTGGTCTTTTTCGCGAGCGTGGTGCGGCGAGGCAGCGTCCAGGCTCCGTCCGGTGCGGGCATCGCCCCCGCGGCCGCTGTGGACGGCGATGCGCCTTGGGTCGAACTCCCGGCCTCCGCAGCATCGGTCGACGACGTGGCGAGGCGTCGCCGCTTTCCAGGCCTGGCCCCTGGCTCAGAATCTGGTCGTCGCCCGGCGACATCGAGGAGTGGATCGACGTTGTCGTGGCGGTTGCGCATAGGTATGGGCGCGTCCTCGACTCGCCCGGGTCGGAAGGCGCCCAGCCGGTGGCTGACCGGTGGCGAGGTGAGGGCCTCGGCCGTGCTCGGTCCTGGCAGCGAGGGTCCTGGCCGCGAGGTCAGCGGGTCGGGGTGGGGGCTGGTGGTGGCGTCGGGGCGGGGGCGGGGGCGCAAGGGAATGGGCACTGGTTCGGCGAGCGGGTGCGCCAGAGCCGTCGGCGAGGCCGGTGGTGGGGTTTGCGGGGGCAGAACTACCTCGCTGCCCCGCCCTCTGCCGGGCTCGACTCGAGTGGCGGTGTTGCGCTCGGTGGCATCGAGCCAGATCTCGTGACCGGGGAAGCCGGTACCTGTGACGACATCGACGGTTAGTTCGGTTTCGCCGTCGACCACCAGTTTTTCATCGCCACGGTGGACGATGAGGTTCAGCTGCTTGGCGCCTTCGGCGAGGGGGATGTCCCAGTACGCGCCGTACCGGTCGTACCTGCGCCGGCCGAACGGGTCACCGTCGTCCTCGCGATCCTCACCCGTGTCCCACCTCTGACCCGTGTCCTCTTCCTGACCCGTGTCCTCCTCCTGAGCCGACGACAATGAGCCCTCCCAGTGGTGCACGGACCAGCCGGCATAGTCGTTGCTCGGGCGGTAGAGGTGCACGCGGACGATGTCGAGGACGTTGCCGGTCGGCGGGACGACCGGAGGACCGATGTCGCGTACCCGCCTCGGCTTGCGCGTGCTGTGCCGGTAGTAGTTGACGGTCTGACCGGCGATCCGCCGCCAGTCGTAGTACGGCAGGAACGCCTTCTCGCGCGCGTTGATCGCCCGCTGCCGTGCCGCGGCAGGATTGCGGAAGATGTCGTTGACCGCGGCGGCGATGGCTTCCGGGCGCTTGGGTGGGACCACCAGCGCGTTCAGGCCGTCCTCGCCGAATTCGATGCGGTCGCTCAACACCTGCGGGAGCAGCACTGCGGCGTACTCCATCGGGGTTACGCCGAACGGCTCGTACAGACTCGGGTAGATGCCCACGTCGGCCGACGCCACCAGCTGGGGCAGGCCGTCGTCGTGACCGATCGGGCCGAGTAGGCGCACGGCCCCCTCGTCGAGCTCGCCGGTGCGGACGAGCTCGGCGAGTTGCTCGTCCAGCTCGACCCGCTTCCCGCCGTCGCCCCCGACGATGAGGAAGACGGCGTCGGGGTTCTCGGCCCGGATCGCGGGCATTGCGCCGACCACGTCCTGCAGGCCCTTCTCATGCACGAGACGCCCGACGTAGAGAATGATCTTGGCGTCCGGCGGGAGAGCGGGCAGCCGCCCGTTGTCGGTGATCTTGGCTTCCAGACTGGCCAGCACGGCGGCGCGGTCGACTGTGTCCAGGTCAAGCTGCCACCGTCTCAGGTCGACGCCGTTGGGGATCGTGAGCACGTCGTCGGGGTCGAGGTCGTACACCCGCATCGATTCGCGCAGCATGTGCGGTGAGTTCACGATCACCGCGTCGGCCCCGCGGGCGCGTTGCCATTCCTGTTCGTGCACCCGGATCGCGGTCGGCTGATTGATCCATCCCGCCCATCGCCCGGCCTCGGTGGCGTGGTCGGTGAAGACCTTGGCGGCGCTGTACTCGTCGGCGAGCCCCCACGCGCCGCCGGTCGCCAGCCAGTCGTGGGCGTGCACCACCTGCGGGCGCCAGGGCGTCGGGTGGGCGGGATCGTCCAGCCAGTCCCGCGCCGCGTCCGCCATCGCCCGGCCGACCGTGGTCGACCAGACGACCGGGTCGCCGCCGTGCGCGACGCGGAAGGATCGTTCGGTGTCATATCCGTCGGGCAGCGCGACCAACAGTATCTGCACCCCGTCCCTCGTCGTCACCAACTGGGTCGGCCGGCGCGCGGTCGTGTCGGTGGTGAACGGCTGGCGGGTGACGACTAGCACGTCGTGCCCGGCCCGGGCCTGCTCGCGGGCCAGGTTGACCACTACCGAACCCAAGCCGCCCTCCCTGGCGCCGGCCCATTGCACACCGTTCTCGGTCACGCCGCTGTCCGGGAACTCCCAGGCGACGTGGAGGACGCGCTGCCTCGAAGGCTGCGCAGCAGGCTCGCCGGCGCGGCCGAAGGCGCCGAGGGTGTGACTGGCGGGTTGGGTCGTGAGGGCGTCAGGTGTGGTGCTGGGTCGTGGACTGGGCGGTGTGGTGGTGGGGATGGTGCGACCGGTGGGGTCGATGAACAGGACTTTGGTGTTGAGGGCGGCTTCGAGGACGTAGCCGTTGGGCCAGCGGGCGAGTTCGGTGGTGCGGGCGGCGGGGGCGCCGGCGTCGGTGGGGATGCGGTCGGCGGCGTCGAGCACGACAACGCCGTCGCGGGTGAAGTGGACGTAGGTGAGGGTGCCGTCGGCGGTGTGGTGCACGGAGAAGGCGTGGCCATCGTGGTCGGGGCGTTCCTGGAAGAGCGCGGCAGCGGTATGGACGGGCTGGTCGGTGACGTCGTGTTCGAGCGCGGTCCAGTCGGTCATGCGCCGGTTGTCGGGGGCGTTGCGCAGCCGTTCGTGGTGGCGGCCGGGCGCGGGCAGGTCGTCGGTCGTGGCGGCGTGGGACAGACGTACCCCGTCGTAGAGGCGCTCGAGGAACGTGTTGGTGGCGATCAGGCACAGCTCGGGCGAGCGCTTCTGCTCGGCGGACAGGTCGGCGAAGACCTGCTCGGCGAGATGGTGCAGCTGGGCCCGGGTCAGGGGCCCGGTGTGGGTGGGTGGGGGTGTCGGGCTGGGTGCGGGGGTCGTGGCGGCCTGGTTGACGAGGGCGCGGATGCCGGGGGAGTTGGCGGCCGCGGTGGTGATGGGTCGTCCGGTGGTGGTGGTGGTGACGCGTGCGCCGGAGAAGCCGATCGTGGTGGTCAGCAGGCCCAGGTGCGGTGGGAAGGCGGTGTTGCGGGGCAGGTGGATTCCGCCGAAGCGTTCGAGGCTGGCCAGGGCGAGCAGGTGGTCGGCGGTGTCGTGGTCGTTGGTGGTCTGGGCCGTAGTGAAAGCGTCGTGGATCAGGCGCATGGGGGCGTCGGCCGGGAACAGTTCGTGCGGGTTGAGCAGGGTGATCGTGTGGGTGCGGGCCCAGCGGAGCATGGCCAGCAGGTGGCGCTGGTGGGTGTCGGGGTGCTCGGCGGTGGTGGCCGCGGCGAGTTCGGCCCGGGTGGCGCTGGTCCAGACGATGACGTCGGCGGTGTTGCCGTGCTGGGCCTTGAGCGCGGCGAGTTGGCGCATGCGCTGTTCCACGGCGCCACCGTCGGGGTACAGCGGGCCGGCGAGTTCGGTGGCGTGGACCAGGTGCGGGATCTTGTGTCGTTTGAGGAACCGGCTCGTGCGGTTGGGGCCGAGCCCGGTTCGGGTGTAGGGGCCCGCGGCCGGTGCGGCTGGCGCTGTCGAGGGGTCGGCGGCGAGGTCGTAGCTGCGCAGGAACGCGGCGCGTCGGTCGGCGATGAGAGTAGGGCCGGTGTCGGCGGTGGCCGGCGCCGGCGGCACAGCGACGTCCGTGTGCACGGGGGTCGTCGTGGCGCGGATGGTGTCGGTGAGGGTGGTGAGGCGGTCGACAGCTGAGGTGGTGGTGGCGTTGTGCCAGTGGCGGACGGTGAGCGGGATTGCGTCGGCGCCGGCGGCGGAGAGGATGTCGTCGCCGTAGGCCTGGGCGATGTGGTCCAGGCGAGCGCGTTCGGCCGGTGTCGCGGCCGGTGGTGCGGTGAGCACGGTGTGCAGGAACTGCCGCGGGCTCCAGTCGCGACCGGGTAGCGGCAGGTCGAAGGCGCTGGTGCCGGGTTCGGGGCTCAGGTGGGTGCTGGTGTAGTCGAGCAGGTTGTGGTTGGTGCGGGTGAGATGGTCGATGATGGCGGTGGTCAAGCCGTCGCCATGCCTGGCCAGGGCGTCCCGCACGCGCGGTGGCAGCGTGTTGCGGAGGTCCAGGAACGAGGCACTCAGCTGAAGGCCGACGTAGTCGGTCGGCGGGCCGTCGGGATGGGCGTGCAGCAGTCCGGCGGTGTGGGTGTAGGCCAGGTGCAGGTAGGTGCGCAGCGTGTCCTGGTCGGCCGCGCCCAGCCCGGTGATCGGGGTCAGGGCGGCCGCGGCGAACGCGGCGGCGTGGCGGGCGTGGACGGCCGCCTCGGCCTGGGGTTCGTGGTCGGGGTAGGCCGGTGGCGTGCTGTCGGCCACCGCGCGGCTGATCGCGGCGACGTCGTGCAACGGCACGACCAGGTCGAAGCGCAGGTCGTGGTTCCACCGGGCCGGCTTGCGGACCGCGGACTCGCGCACCATCAGCGCGGCGGGGGTGTCGGGGGTGGGTTCCCACTGCGGGCCGAGGACCTCGGTGAGTGGGCGGCCGGGTGCCTCGGCGGGCTGGGTGGGGGCCGCGACCTGCTCGCGGATCCGGGTGGCGAGTTCGGACAATGCCTGCAGGTCCTGGGCGAGTTCCTCGGCCGAGTGCTCGGCGGCCAGGTTGCGCGGTGCGGTGTCGGCGGTGAGCAGATGGGCGCGGCCAGGCCCGGCGGTGACGCTCAGGCGTGGCGTGCGGGCCAGCACCCCGGCCGTGGCCCGCGTGACCCGCGCGGCCAGCGGCAACTGCAGCCGGACCGACCTGCCGGTCCGCACCAGCCGGCCCCCGGGCCGTGGCCACAACGACCCGGCCACCGGCCCGTCCAGGCCGCGGACCGTATCGCCCGCCCGGCTCCGGAACTCCCGGGCGTCGGCGTCGCGGAGCGCGTGATTCGCGGTGTGGAACACGCCGCCGAACCGCCGTTCGAGCACGATGCCGCCCCGGGCCAGCAGGCCGTCATGATCGTCGGGCAGTAGCTGAGGTGCCCGCACGCCGACATAGCGCTGGGATAGGAAGACCTTCGGGTTGTCCAGGAGCAGATTGTCGAGGTAATCGCCCAACGGTGGTGCCGGAGGGTGACCGAGCGACTCGGGCCGAAGTTCGAGCACGTCGATCGGCGCGGCGCCGTGGCCACGTTCGATCGCGCGGTTGATCAAGGCGTCGAAGACGTTGCGCCGTTGCCGGATCGCCGCGGTGACCGCGGTGCGCACCCGAGGTCGGTTGGCCGTCAGCCAGGCGGCCGCATCGTCGGACAAGGTGCGCCGCCATCCCCACAAGGAGGTGCGGACCAGGTACATCGCTTCGTTCTTGGGCACGACGGCCATGTCGGCCCAGTCGTGCAGCGGGACCATGGCGTTGGTGAAGAAGAGCGCGAGCACGCCCACGATGTCGCGCTGATCCTGGGCCGAGAGCGTTGGCGTAGCCGAGCCGGCGCCGGACGCAGCGGCGGCGTCGCCGTCGACGAGTGCGCGCCCGAGCCGCATCCCGGCTCTGACGTGGTGGTAGCCGATCGTGCCTTGCGCCGTCTCGTCCTCGGCCATGGCGTTGAGCAGGTCGTAGACGGCACCCGGCGTGAACGGGCCGGCCGAGTACTGGTTGCCCTCCTCGGTCGCCCGCACCGACCCGGGCCGCGCGGCGCGGATGACCTCGTGCTCCTTGTCGGCCGGGACGGTGAAGCCGGCTTCGGCCGGGAAGATCTCGCCGACCGGACGCCCGTCGCCGGCGGTGGCCACTCGGTCCCCGATATCCGCCAGCGCCCGTTCGACCCGGCGGGGGCCCGGCAGCGCGTGCTCGGTGTCCAGAAGTCGCTCGTGGCCGGCGGCGGCCTCGACCACCGTCCTGTCGACACCGTCGCCGTGGATGCGGGCCACGTCGGTCTCGGCCAGCGTCGCACCAAGCAGAGCCGGTCCGTTCACCACATGTCCGACGCCGTATTCACGTTCGCGACCGAAGGCGCCCAGGGTGTGGCTGGTGGGCGGGGTGGTGAGGGCCTCGGCCGTGCTGGGCGCCGGCAGCGAGGTGGTGTCCGGCGTAGTCACGCTATGGCCTGGGCTCTGCACGATGTGGTGGTTGACGGCGGTGGCGATGGCCGGGCGGGCCACCATCGCGTCTCGCCACGGGGCGCCGTCGTCGCTGTCGAGGAAGGTCTTGAATTTGCCGGGGTGACGGGTGACGGCCGCGTCGAGAGACCGGCCGTACGCCGGTACGTGGGTGTGCAGCCACATGACGTACTCGCTGCGGTCGGCGTTCAGCCGGAGGTGGGTGAACAGGTTGTCCAGGTCGTCCGGGTTCCTTTCCCGGGCGTAGTGGCGCACCCAACGTCCGTAGGCGAACGACCGGCCGTACCCGGTGTCCAGCAAGAGTGCCTTCGTGCCCTCGGGCAGCTCGTCGTACTCGCTCTCGATCACGTCGACGGCGGCGTCCGGGTCGCCAACGCGAACGGACTGTAGCCGGGTGAGGAAGTGATGCAGCCACGCCTGGAGGTCGGAATAGCTGTCGTGCAGCGGGTCCGCGTCGGAGGACCCGTACTCCAAGGTGAAAGGCCCGTCGTCGTCCGGCCCGCGGCACGTCAGCATGATGATGTCCGTAGCCTGCACTTGGCCGAATACGCCGGTGCAGTTGTGGACGCCGGCGGCAGTGCAGGCGGCGGGTGTGCTGCACAGCTGGATCTTGTGCTTCAGGTCGCGGCCGACCCCCCAGACCGGGGTTCCGTTCCAGGTGTGGGAGTTGCCGAGGATTCCGGTGTATTTGTTGTCCTTGTCCTTCAGCTCCAGGCCCAACTTGCCCCCCATCGCGACCCACTGGGCGTAGAGCTTGTCGTCCTGCTCGTGCAGCTGGTAGTTGGAGATGAGAGCGCGGGACGCGACCGAGTCGTTCGGGGACGCGAACTCGGCATACGGGCTCATCGCGATGAGCGCCGACGGCGTAGTCAGGACATGGTCGGGAGCGGAGTACATCTTCACCGTCGTGCCGTCCGGCACGAACGTCAGCTCGTCACCGACCCGCATTCCGTGGCCCTTCACGATCGCGGTCGCGACCGGTGCTTCGGTGCCGGCGGTCGGTGCGCGAGAAGTTGTCGGTGGCGAGTGGGCTTGGGTTGGCGCGGGCCGTTCCGTGCCGGCGGTGAGCTGACCTGATTGGGTTGAGGTGCCGGCCGGGGCGACTGGGCTGCGCTGGCCGGAAGTGTCCGGTGTCGGTGTCGGTGCCGGTGGCGCGATGAATCTGATGGGCTTCGTCGACAGCGGTGCGAATACGCGGCGGAACGAGTCCTGATCGTTGACGCCTGTGACCGCGACTCCGGGGCCGGACTCCGGTTGCCCTGCGTCCGCGCGGGCGCGCCGGTCCATCGTGAGGGTGCCTTCGACGCCGCCGGCCTGGACCAGGGCGGGGCCGTCGCTGGGGCGGTGCAGGTCGCCGATGAGGATGGTGTCGCCGTGGTGCCAGAACGGCACGCTGTGTCCGGGGCTCAGGTTCTGGACGATGTGGTGGTTGATGGCGGTGGCGATGGCCGGGCGGGCCATCATCGCGTCTCGCCACCGGACGCCGTCCTCGCTGTCGAGGAAGGCCTTGAATTTGCCGGGGTGACGCGTGACGGCCGCGTCGAGAGCCCGGCGGTACGCCGGAACCTTGTTGAGCTTCGATATGAAGTCGTCGCGGCCGGCTGCTTGCTGGAGGATGCGCTGCCAGAACAGCACGCTGCGACCTCTGGCCAGGTTCAGCACTTTCTTGCCGTTGATCGCGGTGGCGATGGCCGCTCGGGCCATCAGCGCGTCGTGCCACGGATTGCCGGGGATCTCGAGGAATGCCTTGAAATCGTCGGGGTAGCGCGCGACGACCGCGTCAAGCTCAGCACCGTATGCGCGGGCCACGCCGAGCAGCCACGTGATGTCTTTGATGCGCTCGGCGTTCTGCTGCAGGTGGACGAACAGGTCGTCGAGGTTGTTCTCCAGGGCGTGGCGGCGAATCCAGCGGGCGTCGCCGGCAACTACGGTCAGCGTGCTGGCTCGTGCGTACGCCTGAGTGGCTGGCGGCAGCGCATCGAACTCCGCCTCGGTCTCGCCCGGGGGCTTCGTGCTCATCCGTACGACGAAGCCCGCCACCCATGCGACCAGGTCCGGGACGACGTCGTACAGCGGGTCCGTGTCGTCTGACCCGTACTCCTGAACGACGGCGATGGAGCCGTCTGCCCCGCGTGAGCCGCGACAGGTCAGCAGGACGATGTCGCTGGAGTGTCGGCCGAACAGGCCGGTGCAGCCGTGGATACCGGTGTCCGGATCGCAGATGCCGTCTGCGTTGCACAGGCGGATACCGGCGGGCACCTCGCGGCCGACCCACCAGATGTCGTTGCCCGGTTTGCCCCCCATCGCCAACCAAGCGGCGTAGAACCGGTCGTCCTCCGCGCTGAATTCCAAGTTGTCCATTTCGTCGCCGGGCCGCAGCGTTTCGTTCGGGGACGCGAAGTCACGACTGGCCAATCCGACGAGCGCGGCCAGTTCCGACAAATTCTCGTCGGGACCGGCGTACATCTTCACCGTCGAGCCCTTCGGGCTCACCGTGGTGGGCTTGGGCACGAACGTCTTCTGGTCGTCAACGCGCTGTCCGTGACCGCTCACGATCACGGTGACCTGGTTGATGGTGCTGGGCTGCGCGGCCAGCCGGGTCACCTGGTCGGAACCGAGCGTGACATCGAACGGGTCGAGCCAGGGCCCGTCCGGGTCGGACGCGCGCACCGCAGCCTGGCCGTCCGGGCGGACCGAGACCAGCACGACCCGGCCGGCCGTGATCAGCGGCGTCGGTGCGGGCAGCTCGAGGCTGCTGCCGTCCTGCAGGCGGATACCACCGTGGGGTCCCCGCTCGGGCTCGAAGATCCCGGCGCCGGTGTAGGTACCGTCCGGGGCCAGCGATCGATCTTGACCGGCCGCGTCCAATGCCCGCGCCACCGACTCGGGCAGCTCGTCAACCGGGGCAGCCGTAGTCGCGGCCACAGCGGCATCGCCGCTTTCGGACTCCGAAGCCCACTCCGAGTCCGACGACCACGAGTCGTCGGAGTCGGACTCTGAGACGGATGTCGGCTGGGTCGGGCGCGATCGTCCTGATTTGACGCTCATGGTGGGTTGTCCAGTGCCAGTTGCGCGCGCGGCCGGTGTCGGGATGAATGTGACGGGTTTCTTCGACAGCGGCATGAATACGCGGCGGAACGTGTCCTGATCGCTGATGCCGCTGACGGTGACTCCGGGGTCGGACTCGGCGCGTGGGTCGTCGTGGGTGCGCGGGTCCATCGTGAGGGTGCCTTCGACGCCGCCGGCCTGGAGCACCAGGCGGGCGCCGTCGCTGGGGCGGTGCTGCTCGCCGATGAGGATGGTGTCGCCGTGGTGCCAGAACGGCACGCTGTGTCCGGGGCTCAGGTTCTGGACGATGTGGTGGTTGATGGCGGTGGCGATGGCCGGGCGGGCCATCATCGCGTCGCGCCACCGGACACCGTCCTCGCTGTCGAGGAAGGCCTTGAATTTGCCCGGATGCCGGGTGACGGCCGCGTCGAGAGCCGGGCCGCTCGCCCGGCTCTTGTTGAGCATCGACGTCAATGTGCCGGGGTCGGGCCATACCTCGAGGACCCGCTGCCACATCAATACGCTGCGGCCTCTGGCCAGGTTCGGCGCCCCGTTGCTGTTGATTGTGGCTGCGATGGCCGGGCGGGACATCAGTGCGACGCCCCACGGATTGCCGGGGATCTCGATGAAGGCCTGGAAATCGTCGGGGTAGCGCGCGACGACCGCGTCGAGTTCGGCGCCGTACGTGGGCACTCGGCCGAGCAACCGCATGAAGGTTTCGATCTGCTCGGCGTTCTGCTGCAGGTGGCCGAACAGGTCGTCCAGGTTGTCCTCCTGGGCGTAGCCGCGGATCCGACGCGCGTTGCCGAAGTCTCGGATGAACCCGTTTGCTTGCGCATACGCCTGGCTGGCTGGCGGCAGCGCGTCGAACTCCGCCTCGGCGTGGCCGGGGTCGGCTGTCACCCGGGCGGTGAAGCCCACGAGCCAATCGGCCAGGTCCGAAAAGACGTCGTACAGCGGGTCCGTGTCGTCTGACCCGTACACCTCGGTCAGGGCGGCGGAGCCGCCGTACGCGCCGCGGCAGGTCAGCAGGACGATGTCGCTGGAGTGTCGGCCGAACACGCCGGTGCAGCCGTGGATACCGGTGTCCGGGTCGCAGATGCCGTCGCCGTTGCACAGGCGGATCCCGTCGGGCACCTCGCGGCCGACCCACCAGATGTCGTTGCTCTGTGTGCCCCCCATCGCCAACCAGGCGGCGTAGAAACTGTCGTCCGCCGCGGCGAATTGGTAGTTGTCGACTTCGTCGCCCGGCTGGAGCGTTTGGTTCGGGGACGTGAAGTCACGGCTGGTCAACCCGACCAGCGCCGACGTTTCCGACATATCCTCGTCACGAGCGGCGTACATCTTCAATGTCGCGCCCTTCGGGCTCACCTTGGTGGGCTTGGGCACGAACGTCTTCTGGTCGTCAACGCGCTGCCCGTGACCGCTCACGATCACGGTGACCTGGTTGATGGTGCTGGGCTGCGCGGCCAGCCGGGTCACCTGGTCGGAACTGAGCGTGACGTCGAACGCGTCGAGCCAGGGCCCGTCCGGATTGGACGCGCGCACCGCAGCCTGGCCGTCCGGGCGGGCCGAGACCAGCACGACCCGGCCGGCCGCGATGACCGGCGCCTGTTCGGGCAGCTCGACGGTGCTGCCGTCCTGCAACCGGATGCCACCGTGGGGCCCCTGGTCCGGAACGGAAATCCCGGCGCCGGTATAGGTACCGTCCGGGGCCAGCATTCGATCTTGACCGGCCGTGTCCAGTGCCCGCGCCACCGGCTCGGGCAGCTCGTCAACCGGATCAGTCGCGGCCGCAGCGAAAGCGCCGCGTTCGGATTCCGAACTCGACTCGGCCGCGGCCGGTGACGAGTCCTCGGACCTGGCCTCCGACCCCCGTCTTGCCGCTGCGGCCAGCCGGGCCCACGGCCCCACCTGCCGAGTCAGCCACTCCGACAGTGGGCTGGCTGTGGCCTGCGCGTACGCGGCGGCAATCGAGCGTTGGTCCACCTGGACCAGATTGACCCTGATGTCGGGGCCGGGCCGGGACGGTAGCCGGCGCGCGTGGGTCGTGCTCGGCCCCGCTGTGGTGGTGGCGGTGGGCGCGGGGGCGTCGGACAGGTCACTGTCGGTGTCGGAGTCGGGCAGGAACGGGCCGCGTCGCGGGCGCTTGGCCGGGCGCTCATCGCTGGGCGATGGACGGTCGTCGGGGTCGCGGCGCTCGGCGGGCCCGGAGGTGCTGGCCTCAGCCATGGTGACGTCATCGGCGGCGTCGGCGAGCCAGGCCGGGTAGTGAACGGTGGTGCCCGCGGCGGAGCCGGGCGTGCGCACCATGCGCACGTGGTTGTGACCGGTGACGTTGAGACTGCTGACCTCCTCACCGCCGACGTCGTCTGACCGGCCGGAGTCGGAATCGCTGTCACTGAATGCGGCGTCGAACTGGTTCGCCGTGGCCGCTTCGTCGTCGAAGGTCTCGATGTGCAGGTCGAGGTCGTGAGCGGCCAGGCCGGGCAGGACGTCCTGGTGGTGCTCGCTCCAGCCCGGGCCGGCCAGCGTGGTGAGCAGGGTGTCGACGTCCGGGGCGCTGAGGTAGTGGCGGTAGGGCTCGACGAGCGGGTGGTCCTCGTGCAGCGCGATGTCGCCGCGGTCGATGGCGTCCATGATGACCAGGTACCGGGCGAGCAGGGCGCGCTGGAGGCTTCCGGGGCCGGTCAGGTCGATGCCGACGCCGAGGACCTGGTAGAGGTAGCCGGGGGTGAGCAGGTTGATGAGGGCCTGCTCCCACCGGTAGTCGGCGAAGGCCGGGTCGGCCGACTCGAGCACCTCCAGGTCGGTGTCGGCAATGGTGCGAGGGGTGGTGCCGGCCGGGCGGGCTGCCAGCGCGTGGACGGTGCGCCGGTCGATCGCGCCGTCGTGGCCGGCCAGGGCCTCGATCTGGGCGCGGGTGAAACCGAGGTCGTGGCGGGCCACGAGCCAGGGGTCGTGCGGGCCGGTCGGGTCGGGGGTCCGGACCTCGGCGCTGCCGTCGTCGAAGACGGACACCAGCGCGGCACCGCCGGGG
Source organism: uncultured Actinomycetota bacterium (assembly GCA_963713245.1). Classification (GTDB taxonomy): domain Bacteria; phylum Actinomycetota; class Actinomycetes; order Mycobacteriales; family Jatrophihabitantaceae; genus CAVQKZ01. Next base: position 691,647 of record CAVQKZ010000005.1, on the reverse strand, counting down.
GTGACGTTGTCCAGCGGAACGGGGATGCCCTCGAGCACGACGCCGTTCACGTCCTCGGCGAACAGGCCGTCGTCGTCGGCGCCGGCCGAGACGACGACGGTGACCGCCCCGAGCGGGACGAGCAGCCGGACCGCGGCGTCGCCGGCTTCGAGAGCCGCAGCGTCGTCGGCCGCGGCCGCCGCCGCCACAGCGGCGTGACCTTCCGGTCCCGCGGCCAGGATCCCGGTGGCGGGGATGGCCGGTGCCGCGGCTTCGGCTTCCTCGGCGTCTTCGTCGTCGCCGAAGAGTGACTCGGTGTCCTGGTCGTCGCCGAAGAGCGAATCGGCGTCGTCGTCGAGGTCCGAGTCGGCGTCGTCGTCGTCGTACACGGAGCCGTCGTCGGACGGCTCGGAGACGGTCTCGTCACTGACACTCGGCGCACCGGCGACGGCCTCCTCGGCGGCCTCGATCGTGTCGTCCTCAGCGACGTCGTCGTCGAGTTCGACGACCCGATCGCTGTCCGGCGCCGAAGCGGGCGGGTCAGGGTCGAGACGATCGATGGCGAGCGGGTGTTGGCGCACGATCTCCACCAGGCCGGCGTACGTGCGCGGCCACTCGTATTCGACGACCCCGTCGGCCCGGCGCAGGGTCATCGCTCCGGTTCGGGTCACGGACAGCATCACCGTGGCGTGGTTCTCAACGGTGAGTTCGTTCCCGGGCATCCAGATCTGTCGGCCGCCGAGTCCCAAATACGCCCTGTCGTCGTCCGCTGTCGTGCTGTAGGCGAGGGTCCTCGGCACCGAGGCCGCATCGGGCGGGGCAAGGGAGTCGTCACCCTGCTCCTGGCGTTCGAGCGCGGTTCGGCGCAGCTCCTGGCGGGCCGCGCGGCGGGTGGCGTACTCGATCGCCAGCGGCGTCATGACGACTCGGTCGGCCCGGCGGGACCACGTCGGGCGCCAGTCCGGGTTCCGCGGGTCGAAGGGGACCCCGTCGGCGTCGTCGACGCTGAAGAACGTCAGGCTGCCGTCCTCGGGATCGACCTGAGCCAGCACGAGGACGTCGTTGAACTCCGGACCGAAATGCTCGTAGGACACGGTCGGCCGGAACAGGAAGGACCCGCTGCGCGAGAGCAGCGTCTGGAAGATGGGATGGCCGGCATCCAGGACGGGCCGCTCGACCCGATCGCCCGTGCGTACGTCCTCGCCGCGGGGTTTCGTGATGCCGGGCCGGGGCCGACGCCGGACGACACGCGGAGCCAGCTCGTGCCGGTCGGGCGCATTCTGCTCGAACGAGTCCAACGCGCCGGCCCGGTCGAGCCCGGCGGCGTTGTAGAACGTATCCGGCGCCGCGGCGATCCACCGGCGTAGCTCGTAGGGCAACGACACCCCCCGCCACTCGACGAAGGCCGCACCGGAGGCGCCGATACCCACGATTCGAGCCCGCGTACGGCCCTCGTACACGGTGACGAAGACGTGGCCGCCGTCCTGGCCCTCAGGTGCACGTCGAGACGGATAGCGCCCGGCGTACAGGTTGTAGCGGAAGGCACCGCTGCCCCAGCGCGCTGAGCGGGAGATGGTCCAGGCCCCGGGCGGAGCAAGGCGTTGGTTGTGGCGCAGGAGATCTTGTCCGGCGATGTTCTCGTGCTGCCGCCGGGAGGTCTCGAGCATCGAGCCCGTGATCACCCGGCCGAGGTCGAGGGACCAGGTCGGATTCTCTCGCGAGTCGTACAGTCGGGCGTTCTCGACGCCGTCGGCGTCGACCCACAGCCACAGTTCCTTGCCCGCCTGCCGGTCCTTGACCGGGAAGGCGAAGTTCTTGCCGGCGATGATCGTCGCCGAGGCGGTTCCGACCTTGCGCGGCACGAAGTAGTGCGGGCCGGTGAGGGGATCAAGGGGTGGCACCTGCGCGGCGAGCGGGACAGTCACGCCGTTGACCACCTTGCGGGCACCATCGCGCGGCCGGGCCAGGTAGGCGTTCTCGCGTTCGTCGGGCGTCTTGCCGGTGACCTTGTCGATCACGGCTAGCGTCTTCGACGTGTAGTCGGTGAACCAGGCCAGTTGCTTCTCGGGGTTGCGCAGCAGGACGTTGTCGGTCCACGGTTCGTTGTCCGCAACGAACATGGAGTCCATCGCGTCGGGGTCGACGTGGGTGACGGTGACGGTGGGCTTGCCCGGCCAGGCCGTGACCGCGACCCAGTCACCGATCTGTCGTTGCGAGTAGTTGAACACCTGCTTGTTGGCCGAGTCGTGCATGGCGCCGAAGCGGAAACCGGGCAGGCCGGGCAGGCTCACCGCGGCGAGTTTGAGCACCGCGGTGTAGGCGCCGTCGGGCGCGTAGTGCTCGTCAGCGCGCACCAGCTCGCGAATCCGGAAGCTCTCGGCGTCGCTCTGCAGCGCCGCGAGGATGCGTGCTGACGCGGGCCGGTCCAGCGCCTTGGACCAGATCGGTTCCGTGCCCTGGTCGAACCCGCTGTAGATGACGATGCCCAGCGTGTCGCGATTGAACTGCGCCCGCACGAGGCGCCTACCCCACTGCGGGCTGAACGCTTTTTTGACGTAGTTGTGCGTGCTCGGGAAGGTGAGATCGCCAGCCGGAGCGATCATGACCTCGATGACCGGGTGCTGCCGCGGGTCGAGCATCGGGATGAGTTCCGGGCTCGCGTCCGCGGGTCGCTCGGACTCGTCGGTCGCGGTGGCTGGCGCCGGGTCGGTGACGGCCTGCGTCGCCGATGCAGCGGCAGCTGCCGATGTCGATGCCGTCGCGACAGCGCCTGCGGCACCGGTCCGGTCAACCCTGTTCGGGTGGGCAGCCACCCAGGCGATGGTGGCCGCGGTCAGGTTCGGGCTCCGGGTGATGACCTGGCCCTGGTCGTCGATGAGAGCCTGGCCGTCGCCGGTACTGAGATACATGGTTCCGACCGAACCGCCGGCCGGCACCGACACATAGGCGAACTCCCAGGGCAGCTCCTTGTACGGCTTGAGACCGATCGACTTGTAGCTGGCCTTCCCCTTGTCGCCGAGGGTGAGGAAGGTACCCATGCCGACCTTGGGGATGATCACGGTGATGGCGCCGGGCGGAGCGAGGACGTCGTTGTTGTGGGCGTCGGCCACCAGATCCTGGATGCGGTTGTCCTCGAGCCAGATCGACCAGTAGGGCGACCCGTCGGCCCAGCTGTCGGGGCTGTAGCCGATCACCCCGTCGGGTCGCTGCTGGACGCGCATGTCCTGGCTGTTCGCCGAGGTCTCGATATGGCCGGTCCGTCCGGACAGCTGTACCCGGCCTCTCGCTGTCGACCGGACGGCTTCGAGAGCGATGCCCGGAAGCATCGGCGTCACGGTCCGCGACGCGCTCTGGGGCTTGCCCGGAAGAGGCTCGGGAGCGTTGTCGACCGCGTCGGCATGGGCGGCGAGGTAGGCGACCTCGACGTGGCCGACGCCTGGGCCAGCGGTCGGCCGCCAGTCGACCGCATCGTCGCGCCCACGCACCTGCGTGCGGCCCGTCGTCGAGTGGACCGCGACGAGCACGACGTCCCCGGGGGCGAAGTCGTTGTCGCCGGCGGGGGCGATCGCCAACCGGGTGCCGCCGAGCTCGACGGTCAGGTTTGCGTCGTCCGCGTGCGCCGTGAGCGCCATCGTGTAATGCGTCTTCGGCGCTCGGGAGTCGTCACCGCGCTCGAGACGGCGCCGTGCGTCCTCGGTGGCGTCTTGCCGAGCTTGCACATTGCGGGCGTCGGCGAGGTCGTCGTCCGAGACCCGGATGTTCGCCGCCCGGATGCGACCAGAGGATGTCCCCGTCGGCGTCCCGGCCGAACACGGTGACGGTGTTGTCGGTCGCGTGCAGCTGGAGGTCGACGCTCGAGCCGGCGAACGTCAACTCGAATTGCAGCTTCCCGGCCCGGCCGGGGTCGCCCAGCCGGTGGCCGTACGTGAGGTAGCCGAACCGGTCGAGGCGCACGCCGCGGACGATCGGATGGGCGTGCTCGTCGGGTTCGAACTCTGCGGTCGTCGGATGGGCACTGGCCGGGGTCGCCGCCGGCCGCGCCGCGGCGGCTGCCCCCCGGCCCCGGCCCCGCGCTAGCTCCGGGCCCCGCCCGCGGCCCCGCCCTCGGCCGCGCCCTCGTGCGGCCGGGGCCGCGTCGCTGTCGCTGTCGGATTCCGACTCCGGTTCCGAGCTCGACGGGTCGGACAGCGGCGAGTCGTCGGAGCTGGACTCCACGGCGGCGGCCGAAGTCCCGGCTCGCCCGCCGCGCCCGCGGCCCCGACGGGCGCCGGTCCCGCGGGCTCCGGCGGTGGTGGGGGTGGTGTCGGGGGTTTCGGTGAGGGCGCGGGTGGTGGTGGGGGTGTCGAGGTCGTGGGTGGATGGGACGAGGTGGCCGTTGTGCCAGATGAGGGCGTGGGTGGTGGTGTAGCGGGTGAGGGGGTGGGTGCTGTCGAGTCCTAGGACGTCGCGGGTGGGGGTGGTGGTGGGGGTGAGGGTCCAGCCGGTGGGGGTGTGGGTGGCCTGGAGTTCGGTGATGGTGGAGGCGGTGGTGGTGCGGAGGTAGAGGTAGGCGTGGGCGGGTTGTCCGGGGGTGGGGTGGGGGGAGATGAACAGGGCGGCTTCGGTGTCGGCGTGAGTGGTGGCGGGGTTGGGGCTGAGGATGGTGCGCCAGTTGTCGAGGCGGTGGGTGTTGGCGGTGCGCAGGACGTGGGCGGTGTCCAGCGCGGTGTCGTCGAGGCTGGTGGTGTGGGGGACGGTGAGGCCGAGTTGGGCTAGGACGTCCAGGCCGTAGGTGAGGCAGGCTTGTTCGGTCCAGGAGCGGATGGTGTTGGCGTTGCCGGGGCCCGGTGCGTTGGCGAGCTGGGTGCCCTGGGCGGCCACCGTCGTGGCGAGTTCGTGCACCTGCTCGCTGGTCGCCGCCCGGAAGGTGGGTGGTGTCGGCCGCTGGGTGCCTGGTGCTGGCTCGGGTGGTGGCCGGGCGGGCTTCGGTGGGTTGCTGGGTGGTCTGGGCTGGCGACGGGTTGCCGGCACGGCTGGCCTGGTCGTCGGTCGGCGCTGGAAGCCTGCGTGCCCGCCGACGCCCGGGCATGACCAGCGTGGGCAAGGGCGGGAGCGTGGTGGTGCCGGGGACCGACGGGGGTTCCTGGGCCGACGGCGCTGCGGCGCGGGCCGAAGCCGCGCCCCAACGACGCACGCCGAGCCAGCCGTTGCGCAAGCTGTCGAGTATCGAGCGGGGTGGATCCGGATCCCAGCCGTCGAACTGGGTGTCCCATGGGTCCGAATCCGGGAACCCGATTTGGCGGTAGGCATTGTCGATCCAGGTGCGGCTGTTGTCGTTGGCGGGCGGACGCAGACCCATCCGGACCTGGTCGTCGAAGGTCAGGTGGGCCAGCCAGGTCTGCCAGCCGAGCAGATCCTGGTTGATGTGCTCGAGGAGGTAATGGATGCGGGGCACAGCGTTTGGGTTCAGCTCCTGGCCAACGTGGCCGCCCGAAACTCCCGGGTCGCGGCGCAAGTCCACCAGCCGGTCCAGCAGGTCCCGCTCCCAGACGATGGGCGGTTGTCCGACGGCCGGCCGGGCGGCGGGAACCGCGCCGAAACGGGCCAGGAGGATGAACGTTCGGAAGTGTTCCAGGGCGGCGGGCGTGGTGTCGCCGACTTCTTGCCCGATCTGCCGGGCGAAGCCCTTCACCAACGATTCGATGGCCGGGTCGAGTACGCCGAGGCTGGCCACAGCTGTCCGGATGGCTTGCATCGGCAGTCTGGTGTAAAGCTCGCGCAGCCGTACGCGTTGCCGGTAGCTGACCCGGACGGGGTTGCCGGAGTCGCGCACGACCGGCCGGAAAACGGCCGGCCGGTCGTCTCCGCCGGGCAGCAGCGCCACGGTCAGCGGGCGCCGGCTGTTGGCCGCGGGCTCGCGACCGGCCGGCGACCCGTCGAGGGTGAAGTGCCGGACGGACCCGTCGGAGATGATCGTGCGCAAAGCGTCGGGGGTGAACCGGTGGATGACGCCGTCGTTGGTCACCACGTCCACGGGGTGGCGGAGGTACCTGGCCAGAATCGCGAGGGCCGCTACCGGGGGGTCCCCCACGACGCCGATCTCGGCCAGTACCTGGTCGCGCACGTAGACCAGGTTCTGCTCCCGGACCACGCCGGTGCCGACCGCGGCGGCGAGGTCGGCTCCGGTGGCGTGGGCGACGTCGATGAGGGCGTGGGCGAGTCCGTCGCCGGGCGGGGTGCCGAGGTGCATGACGGCCAGCGCGAGACGCTCCAGCCCTCGGCGCATTTGGTCGTCGGGGACCTGCAGCACCGTCGGCGGCGGCTGGGTCGAGCCGCTCGTGGATGGACGGCTGAGCTCCGGCACCGTGGTGGCGGCGGCCTCCTTCCGCGCGACCGCAGTCATTGCCCGCAGTTCCTCGACGACGTTGCCCATGGCCGACCAGCCCGCCGCGGAGGCAATGTTCATCGGTTCGCCCGGCGCTGCGGCCGCGTTGTCGTCGGCCTCCGGCTCAGATATCCACGAGCTGACGAAACGGGCCAAGGCCAGATAAGTGCGGGAGCCGCGCTCCCGGTCCTGGGCTGGGCGGGCAGGCGCGACTGGATTCGTCAGACGCTGCAGGACCTCGCGGGTGGCGTCGCTGAGCGCCGCAGTGGGCAGCGCGGAGACCTCGTCGCGCAGAGCCAGGAACTGGTCGTGCAACGCCACGGCCCGGACTTGCTCGACGAGGAACTTCGGGTCCACCTCTGCTCGCCGGGCGCGCGGTGACCCACCTGCGCCCACGTGGAAACCGCCGGTGGACGAAGGCACGACGACCAGGCGAGGACCGAACATCGTTGCCGGCGGCGCCGGCACGAAGAACAGCCCGTCCCCGACATGGAGGATCACGTGCTGCGAGATGTCCATCCGGCTCGGGTTGCGCCGGTCGCGCACCGCCGGCACCGCGGTCAACCGCTTGATCTCCTTGCGAGCCCAACTATCGGTTGCCCCCTCGATCGAGCCGCGGACGTCGACGCTCGGCCGGAGATGGGGCTCAGACGGCTCCAGGGTCGCGGCCGCGAACAGCGGTCGCTCGAACTCTGGAGGATCGAACAGTTCGACGGCGCCACTGACCGGATGCACGAACGCTTTCCTCGGCGCGGCGTTCAGAATCCGTGCTGTCCAGGGCGCGCCGAACGCGGCGACCATGCGCTCGGCGAAGGCGAGGTCGACATGGATCTCGCCGGCGGCCATTTTCTGCAGCCACCGGTCCAGGTTCACCGATTCGCCGGCCGCGTTGATCACGATCTTGGAAAGATCCGCACCCGGCCCGGGGAAGTCGTCGGGCCGGTTCGCGGCGAGCCAGGTGCGCGCGGCGAGCAACGCCCGCTGGGTGTCGGCATCGATACCAGCGGCGGCATCTTCATCGGCAGTGGCAGCGATGGCCGAAACGACCGGTGGCGTCAGCCACGCTTGGGCCGAGCTGACCCAGCTCTCGTACCGGGGATCCTTGGCGCCGGCAGCGGCTTTCCCGATTGTGCGCAGCCGTGCCGTGTGCCGAACGGCCGAGGTCCACGCCTCGCCCCGCGCGTTGTTGGCCGCCAGTTCTGAGCGCCGGGCCTCTGCCTGCTCCAGCAGGGTCTCCAGCTCCGTCCGGCTCAGCCCGGCGATCTTGTCCGCGCCCACTGGAGACGACTCGATCTCGGCTGGCCCGGTGTGGATGTTCTGCCGGAGATCGGCGGTAGCTCCTGGAACCTCGAGGTAGGTGGGTTGGCTTGGCGGCGGCGTGCGGCCGTGCGTCGGGTACACGACGTCGGAGCGGAAGGCGGTGTCGGGGCGCTCGCTATCGTGACTCGAGTTCGTCGAGGATGGGGAAACCGGTGGTGCGCCGTCGGCCGGCTCTGGCGGCAGGGGCGGGATCGGTGGGGCCGACGGCGGCCGGGGCGTTGGCCGGGTCGGTGGGCGGGTCGTTCGCGGTGGCCGGCGCCGGCACGTCGTCGGAATGCGTGGCGGGGTTGTCCGTCAGGGCCTGGTCGGCGACGTCAGTGGGCGGTGGGTCGATGCCAAGCGCGGTCATGGCCGCGCGCAGGGCCGCGGGATCGACGGGCTCGCCTTCGAGAGCGTAGAGCGGCGGAGGGGTGTCGGTGGGGGTGCGGTCGCGGCCTTCGAGGAGGAACGCGGCGGCGTTGGCGTCGAGGACGGCGAGGTCGTCGGACGAGCCGGGCGGTGGTTCGTTCTCTTCGTGCGTGGTCGGTATTCCGTTCGGGTCGCTGGCTGAGGTGTTCGCGGCTTGCGGGCCGGTGTGGCCGGATGGGTAGGCGAACTCGGCCGGGAGAGCGGCTTGGAGTGCGGCGATGTCGGCGGTGTCGAGTGTGGCGGTGTCGAGAGGAAGGAGGTCCTCGGATGGTGCGTCGGTGTCCGGCTCGGCGAGTGGTCGGTCGTCCTGTGCGGCGGGCGGAGTGCTTGGGCAACGCGGCGGGGTCGTTCTCGTAGTAGGGTCGTAGGGGCTGAACGGGTTGTGCCTGGGGGGCGCGAGTGCGGCGGCGGCGGCCTCGGGGTCGAGTTCGGGGAGGTCGTCGGCCGGGCCGGTGGGTGGCTCGGGTTGTGGTGCGGCTTCGCCGGGTTGGGTGAGTGGTTGGTCGCCCTGGGCGGCTGGCGGAGCACTTCCGAACGTCATCGGGTTGAAGAATTCGTAGGCATCCACCGCGCCCTCGTCGGTGGTATCTCCGAGTGCGACCGCGGCGGCAGCGGGGTCAAGACTGTGGAAGGCGTCGACGTCGTCGGGGGCGGGGTGCGCGGTGGCGCGCGGTCTGAAGGCCCCGGCCGTGCGCGGGGCGGCGTCGAGGCCGTCGACGAGCGCGCTGACAGTGGAGGAAGAAGTGTCGGGGTCGCGGGCCGGTTCGACGAACTGGCCGTTGTGCCAGATGAAGGCGTGGGCGGCGGTGTACTGCGTGAGCGGGTGGTCGGCGCCGAGTTGCCCGATGCCGGCCGGGACGGTGGTGGTGGTGGGGTCCAGGATCCAGTCGCCCGACGGGGAGCGGGAGGCACTGACCTCGGTGATGGTGGAGTTGTCCCTGGTGCGCACGTAGAGGATGGCGTGAGCCGGTTGTCCGAGGGTCGGGTGCGGGGAGACGAATAGCACGGCCTCGGTCTCGGCGTCGGTGGCGGCCGGTGACGGGTTGACGTGGGTGCGCCAGTTGTCGACCAGGTGGGTGACACCGGCGGTCAAGACGTCGGCCGCGTCCAGTGCGCTGTCGTCGAGGGAGGCGGTGGTGGTCCGGCGGGGGACGGTGAGGCCGAGTTCGGCTAGGACGGCCAGGCCGAAGGTGAGGCAGGCCTGTTCGGTCCAGTTGCGGATCGTGTTGACATTGCCCGGCGTGCCCCGTGAGTTCGCCGCGCTGGTCCCGTTGCGGGCGAGGGTCTCGGCGAGATCGCGCACCTGCTCGGTTGTTGCCCGGCGGAAGGTGCGTGGAGGCTCGGCATCGGCCGGTGCGCTCCGGAATGTCTCGCCCGCTTCCGGAGCGAGGCGCGGGGATTCGCTGTCGTGCTCCTGCCGGGCGACGATTTCGCGGATCGCGGCCGGGCTCAGGATCATGGGCGGAGCGGAATCGCGCGCCGAAACGGCCGCCGGTTCGGGACTCCAACCGTCGAACTGGGTGTCCCATCCGCCCGTATTGGGGAATTGGATGTGGCGGTACGCATTGTCGATCCACGTGTGGGCGTTGTCGTCGGGGCGGGGCCGCAGACCCAGTGCGACCTGGTCGTCGATGGTCAGGTTCTGCCACCACGTCAGCCAGCCGAGCGGATCGTGGCGGACATGATCGAGGTCGTAGCGGATGCGGGGCGCGGCCTCCGGGTGGACCTGGTCCCGGATGGGGGCGTCCGGGTTCTGCGGGTCGCGCAGCAAGCTGGCCAGCTGCCGGTGCGGGGTGTGCAGCCAGCCGATGTGCTGCCCGTCCCGGGGGCGCGCGGCCGCAATCCCGGCGAGGCGGCCCAGGACGATCATGGTTCGGAAGTGCTGCAGGGCGGCCGGGGTGGTGTCGCCCACCTCCCGCCCGAGCTGCCGGGCGATGTCCATGACGAACGATTCGCTCGGCGGGTCGAGTCGGCCGGCGGCGTCCATCCCGATCCGGACAGCCTCCATCGGGAACCTGGTGTAGAGATCGCGCAGCCGCGCGCGCTGCCGGTAGCTGACCCGGACGGGGTTTCCGTCGTCGGGCACGGCCGGGCGGACAACGGCGGGCCCGTCCGGCGAGCCGGGTAGCAGCGCCAGGGTCAGCGGTGGCACGGTCCCGAATTCAGGGCCGGGGCCCGTCGGTTCTCCGTCGATGGTGAAGTGTTGGACGGAGTCTCCGTCGGTGATGGTGCGCACCCCGTCGGGACTGAACTGGTGGATGACACCGCCGGTGGTCACCACGGCCAGGGGATGTCCGACGGCGACGGCCAGAGCCGGCACCGAGGGGAACAGCGCGTCCTGGATGTCGGCATCGCTCTCGAGGTCGTCGAGCGCGCGAAGCAGATCCACCTCACCGACGTACGGGTGGCCGAGCGCCCGGGGCAGGTCGAATCCGGTGGCGTGGGCGGCGTCGATGAGGGCGTGGGCGAGCCCGGTGCCGGGTGGGTTGCCGATGTCCATAACGATCAGGCCGAGCTGCTCGATCTGCCGGCGCTGCGGTTCGTCGGGGACGTGCAGCACCGTCGGCGGCTCGGTCGGGGCAGCCACGGACGGACTGCTGGCCTGCGGCACGGCGGCCGGCGCGGTCGCAACCGATACGGACGCCATCTCCGCTCGCGCGGCGTGCACCGCCGTGCGCAGTTGGCTCAATGCTGCTTCGGCGCTCGCCCAGCCGGTTGGTGAGGCCACAGTCACGGTGGCGGGTGGCGGCACCAGGCTGCGCAGCCATTCCGTCCACGTTGCCGCCTGCGCCGCGGCCGGCGGCTGCGCCAGCCGCACCAGGTCCGCGCTGGTGTCACTGCCGAGCACTCCGGTTCGCAGCAACGCGAAGGTCTCGTCGCGCAGGGCCCGGAACTGGTCGTGCACGGCCACGGCTCGCAGTTGCTCGAGGAGGTTCGGATAGATGTCGAGCGACATGTGCCGTGTCTCCGCTGACGCTTCCGCCCCGACGTGCCGGCCGACGGTGGGCGACTCCACGACGACCAGGCGCGGACCGAATGACAACGGCACCGTCGCGGTGGTCGTCAGGTAGAGGAGCTCGTCCCCGATGCGCAGGAGCATCGAGTGCTCGCGATGGTCGGCGTCGGGCGGCTCGATGGCGGCCGGTGCGAACAGGGGCCGCTCGAATTCGGCCGGCTCGAACAGTTGGGCCTCACGACTGATCGGGTCGACGAAGGCGCTTCTCGGCGCGGCGTTGAGGATCCGCGCCGTCCAGGGCACACCGAAGGCGCTGACCATGCGTTCGAGGAGGTCGGAGTCGACGTAGATCTCGCCGGCGGCCATGCGTTCCAGCCAGCGCCGCAGGTCCGCGTCCTCGCGTGGCGCGGTTGCCGGGTCGGCGGCCGCGGCCGGCTGAAGCTCGATGACCGGCCAGGGGTAGTCCATGTCCCCGTGCTCGGCCAGCCACGCGCGTGCGGCGACCAGGGCCCGTTCGGTCTCCGGATCGATCACGGCTCCCGAGCCTTCAGCCGCCGTGGTGGTCGAGGTGCCGGCTTGCGGCATGGGGGTGGTGGGGGCTTGCTCCAGCCAGGTCCGGGCCGCGCCGGCCCAGGTTTCGAAGTTGGTCAGATCGGCGGCGGTGAGCGGGTTTTGCGGGTCGGGCTCGTCGAAGAGCCTGGTCACGATGACGCCGAGTCGGGACATGTGCCGGATGGCCGGGGTCAATTCATCGACCCGCGCGCCGCTGGCTTGGAGTTGTGCGCGCCGCTCCCGTGCTTGTTGCAGGAGGCTGCGGAGGTCGGCCTCGGGCAGGCTGCCGACGGTCACCTCTTGGGTCACGGCGCGTGACGTGACCGGCGCGCTGGAGCTCGAGGCTGTTGCCGGTGCCGGGGTGGTGGGCGGTCCTTCCTGGCGTGTCCTGGCGCTGGCCTGGGAGTCGGCCAGGATGCGGACGGCCCGGCTGGTGATCTTGGCGGAGGTGTGCGGAGCGTCGATGGTCCAGGGCGGGCTGTCCGGCGTGGTGGGGTCGATGCCGAGGACGCGGAGGTTCCAGGGGCCGACGGCGTCGGCGCGGTGGAGTTGGACGTGGACGGCAGTGTCGGGCGGCAGCGGTGCGAGCCCGAGGCGGTGGGCGGCTGGGAACGGAAGTCCGCCGTCGCCGTCGGTGCGGACCTCGACGGTCGGGTGGGTGGCGGCGTCGAGGAGTTCGCCGCCGCGCGTGGCGCCACCAGGGATGGGCAGTCCGGTCCGCACCACTGCTGCCGGTAGTGTGACGTGGCCGGTGTCCGGGACGGCGTTGGGGGTGAGGCGTCGCCTGACCGCGGTGGCGGCGGCGAGGGCGGCCAGGCCGAGCCCGATGAGGATGGCTCGCTGCACGGGGGCGAGGAGGGCACCGTTGACGTGGGCGATGTAGGTGTGGTCGGCCTGGTCGAACTGGAATTCGATGTCGTAGCCGTCGGCGTTGGTGTACGGCGCGCTGACTCGTACGGACAGGCGCAGCGGCCAGACGATGCCTTGGTCGAGGTTGGCGTCGAAGGTGTCGAGCAGGGCCGGCCCGTGTTCGGGGCCGAGGGTGGCTTCGATGGTGGCGGTGCTGTGGCCGGGGAACAGCTGGGCGCTGCCCAGCGGGAGGTCGCCGAGCGAGAGGGTCAGCGAGGCGTAGAACCAGCCGTGGTTGGTGGCCTGGACGCGGACGGTCGCGGCCGGGTCGGATTGCATGGCCGCGGCGACGGTCTCGGCCCAGTGCCAGGCGGTGTTGCCTTGGGCGGCGCCGAAGACGCCGCCCATGTCGGGGTAGAGCACGCGTAGGGCCCTGATCGTGTCGGTGAGCCGGCCGGGTGGCAGGTAGCCGTGATCGGAGTGCTGCGGGTTGGGATCGACGCCGGCGACGATGCGGTCGGGCGGGAACGTGCCTTTGACATGCGTGGTGCCGTCGACGGCTGCGGGGAAGACCCGGAGGACGTCCAGCGTGGAGCCCGAGTCGTAGAAGCCGACGTGCAGGGCGGTGATGTCGTCGCCGTGGTGGTCCCAGAGCCGGTTGTAGTCGACGGGGTGCTCGGTCGTGGGGCCGAACAGGTTGAGGAAATTCGTGGTCAGGGTGATGGCGAAATCGGGGCCGAGGTCGCGGCGTAGTTCGGTGATCAGGCGGGACACGAGGTCGGTCGGGATCGGTTCGGTGATGTTGAGGTCGATGCCGTCGAGGTGCTGGGTGCGGATGAGGTTGCGCAGGTTGGGGTAGTGGATGTCGAAGGCGCGGGCCAGGTGGGTGAACCCGCCGTTGATGGTGGCCGCGACCCGGATCCCGTTGTGTTGCAGGTCGGCGACGTCGTCGCCAAAGCGGTTCCAGGTGGGGGAACCGATCGGTTCGGTGTTCGAGCGTGAGCGTCTGCGGATCGGCCTGCGGGTGCGGTGCCGCAGCTGGATCGGTCACGGCCGGCGCGGGCGCGCTCGGTCCGGGCCCCCGGCGCCGCGTCGGTCACTGCGTTCGGTGGCGGCGTCGGGTGACAGTGCCGCGTCGGTGACGGTGCTGCCGTCGGGCTGACCCCAGACCAAGTTTGGCTCCCACGTCTGCCACAGGACGATTCCGGTGTTCCGCCGGTCTACCCAGGCTCGACCTCATCCCAGGGCTGGCGGTCGCGGCCGTAGTAGTCGCCGAACCGGACCGGTCCGATGACCACGTCGGTCGCCCCGGTCCCGGCCAACGGTTCAACGGTGAGCGGTACTCGCCTCCGGAGAACGTCTCGTCGTACATGACCACCCGTCCTGGTGTCGGCTGACCCGGCACCCCGCTCGATCCCCGGAGCGACCACGGCCCCACGGCCGCCGCTGCCGAGCGGCGCCAGCCGCCGGCCAGGCGCCCAGCCCGGCCACGGCCGCCGGCCCAGCCGGTCCGGATTGACCCGCCACAGGCCTGGGCGCCCGGGGCGGCCGTGCAGCGCGGTGTTGGAGGTGGGGTCCAGCAGCGGGTTGGTGGTATCGCGGGGGGTGGTCAGGTCCGGTACCGGCGCCTGGAATCGGGCGCCGTCCCAGCGTTGGGCACGGGCGGAGGTGAGGGTGGCGAATGGCTGGCTGGCGTGGATGCCGGGCCCAAGGTCGCGGTTGGCGGCGACGGCGGCGGGGTCGTGGACCGCGGCCTTGACGGCGACCGGGTTGCCGTCAGAGTCGGTGACGGCGGTGAAGTCGACCAGTACGACACCGTCGCTGCCGTTGTCGTGGGTGACGTTGAGCAGCGCGAACGCGTGTCCGGGCTGGTCGGGTACCGGGTCTGGTGCGGTGAGCAGCGCGCTCTGGCCGGGTTTCAGCGCGTCCTTGCCTTCCACCAGGGCCCGCCAGTCGCGCAGGGTGTGCCAGGAGTCGTCTCGGCGGGCGCGGGCGGACCGGTCGGTCAGGTCGTCGCCGGGCACCCCGCGACCGATCGAGCGCATCCACCCCGACGCGGCGCTCCAGCAGATCTCCGCGAGCGCTTCCGGTTGCCCGTCGCGTGAGGCCTGACCGGTCAGCTGCGTGGTGAACTGCCGGGCGAACCCGTGCGCCGAACCCTCGACCTCGTCGGACGTGGCCAGAGCACGGAAGCCCCCGATGCCGGCCCGCACGTCCGCAGCCCGTGCGGTGTCCGGGTCGGCCGGCGTCGTCGTTGGGGTGGCCGACGTGCGGTCGGCCAGGATGTCGGTCGCTTCGGCCGCCGTGAAGTTGGCCCGTACAGCGCGTCGGAAAAGGCCCAGTGCCTCGGGGGTCAGTCTCGGGTCGAGCCGGAATCGCTGATACAGCCCACGCATGAGGGCTTTGGCCACGCGGGGTTCCCACACCGGCTTGATCCAGCGACCGATGGCGAAAGACACCGAGAAATCAATTGAAGCCAGGCCTATGGCTGCGATCTCGTCGTGGTGCTCTGAGGCGTCGACCTCGTAGGGCAGCCCGCGCAGCAGCGCGTACAGCTCCTCCTGGGGGTACATGTATTCGTGAGCCGCCTGGATTATGTCTTCCCTCGTGTCGGCGTCGCTCGCCGGGCGTACGAACTGATACAGCTCCCACCCGGTGTCGCCGGGATCCTCGAGGGACAGCTCAGGCGGCCCGGCCGGGCGGTACTCCCGATGGCCGTGCAGTTCGTGGATGACCGTGCCCAGGACGTAGCGGGGGTGTAGCTCGACCAGGCGACGGAAGGCTTCGCCCACGACGATCCGCGCGCGTCTGACGTCCCTGAGGCCGAGACGCTTTGTGAGCGTCGGTGTGCGCTGCGTAGGGCGGCCGAGGCCGAGGTGCTGTGTGATGGTCAGGCCCCTTGCCTTCGCTACCGTCTCCGGATCAGTGGCGGCGCGGACGTCGGCCAGGAAGGCTGCGGCCGTGATCCCCAGTTCGGGGTGGTTGCGGTTGGCCCAGTCGACGAAGCGGGCGACGGCTGTGTCGATCCTCGCGTTGGCGGCGGCTTCCTCGGCCGGCGTCATCGTCTGGGTAATACGGGTGGAGCCGGGTAGTGGGCCCGGCGCTAAGGCGGACTGGCTCCCGGTCGAGTCGGTCGCTTTCGCCGCGCGCGCTTCCTGGTCGCGTTTCGCCATGAACTCGGCCTGGGCTGTGGCCATCCCGTGCCAGCCGTCCAGCCCGGAGGCCCGCGCCTCGGCCACGGTCTCGGCCCGCTGCACACGGCTCAGCACCATCGCGGTGTGGAACACGAAGGGTTTGGACGCGTCCTGTGGGGGCAGCGCGGCCATGAGCCGCTCGATCGTGCCGTTGTCGTAGTCCTGCTCCAGTACCTTGACCCGCTCGTCGTCCGCGCAGTCCGAGGTAGAAGCTCAGGGTTTCGCGCGCAATCGACTCGGTGAACTCGATATCGCCTGCTCGGGCCGGGCGGACCTGCGACCGGTAGGCCAACGTCCGGAACGGGCGCTTGGCCCAACCGATCAATGTAGGCCGGAACACGCTCGCCTCGTCGGCACTGACGCGAGGCGACGCGACCGAGCTCCACGACTCTGGCTGCGCTGGATGACTGGTGCCCTCAGGTCGGCCCGCTGTCGGGAACCGTGAGGGCCGGCCGTGCAGCGCCGTGTTCGAGGTGGCGCCCAGGATGGCGTTGACGTTGTCGGGGTGGCCGGGGCTGGACAGCTCCGGTGCCGGTGGTGGCACGAAGCGGGTGCCTGACCAGCGCTGCGCCGAGGCAGCGGTGATGATGCCGAATGCATCGTCCCGGTCGGCCGCGACCGTGGCCGCGTCCCGGACCTCAGCCACCACAACCGGGTTGCCCGCAGCGTCACGCCCGCCGATGAAGTCGACCAGCCGCACATCGCCGGCGACGTTGAACAGCGCGAACGCGTGCCCGGCCCCGCCCTCGACCGGACTGTTCGCCCTCACCCGCGCGCTGTCCCCGGCCCGCAGCGCCCGCGGGCCCTGGACCAGCTCACGCCAGTCGTTCAGCGGATGCCACGAGTCGTCGTGGCGGGTGACGCTCGAGCCGACCACGACATCATCACCCGGCACCCCCCGACCGGAGCGGGCCATCAGCTCGGAGACCGCGGTCCAGCAGATCTGCTCGACCTGCTCCTGCTGCTCGGCCCGCGGCACGTCCCGCGCCACCCGTGCCGTCAAGTCACCGGCGATCCGAGTGGCCAATTCCTCGACATCGGCCACCGTGGCGAAAACGGGGGCCGCGGACGCGAGCGTGTGGATGCGCGGGGTGCTCGACTGCGGGGGTGCGGGGGGTGCCGTAGTCGGTGTATCGACGTAGGCGATGTCCATGATCGACAGCTGTGACAACGCGCCGAAGAGCGCGTTGCGATCGTGTCCGCCGCTGACGGTGACGGATCCAAGGGTCCACGCTGATGGGCTGCGGCCGGTCATGGTGAGGGTCCCCTCGGCGCCGCCGGCCTGCAGGAGCCGGGCACCGTCGGGCTCGCGGTATTGCTCGCCGATGACGACGGCGTCGCCGTGCTGCCAGAAGGGGACACTCTGGCCCTGGCTCAGCCTGACTACGACTGCGCCGTTGCGAATCTTTTCGGCCTCGTACAGGGGCTCGATCGCCGCGGCGATGGCCGGGCGGTCCATCAGCGCTTCGCTCCAGGGCTCGCCGGTGGTGTTGATGAAGGCCCGGAACTCGTGGGGGTGGCGGGCGGCGGCGGCATCGAGGGCGCGCCCGTAGGCGGGGACCTTGTCGAGCATCGAGCTGATCTCGGCCTGCAGGTCGGCGTTCTGCTGGAGGTGCGTGAACAGATCGTCCAGGCTGTCGGCTAGGGCGTAACCGCGGATCCAGCGTGCGTAGCTGAATGCCTGGACATCATCGTTGGACAGCATGAGTGCCTGGGTGGCCTGGGACAGCGCGTCGTACTCGCGCTGCGCGGCATCCGGGTCGCCAGGCAGTTCGGCGAGGAAGCGCTCCAGCCACGCTTCCAGGTCAGAGTTGACGTCGTGCAGCGGGTCACCGACGTTGGACCCGTACTCGACGGTCGGTTCGCCGTCATCGGTCTCGCTGCGACAGATCAGCAGGATGAGCTCGGCGGCGTGCACCCGGCCGAACACGCCGCTGCAGTCGTGGACGCCGGTATCCCTGCTGCAGGTGCCGTCCTGGTTGCACAGTCGGATTCCGTCAGCCAGGTCGTTGCCGACCCAGTGGATCGGGGTACTCGAGTCGCTCCCCATCGCGATCCACCGCGCCTGGAATTCGGCGTCCTCCGCGCTGAGGAGGTAGTTGGCCAGGTTGTCGCCGGGCGCGACCGACTCGTTCGGGGACGCGAACTCGCCGCTGGTCATCGCGACGAGCGCCGACGAGTGGATCAGTTGGTGGTCCTCGTCGGCATACATCTTCACCGTTGTGCCGGCCGGCACGAAGGTCGTCTCGTCATCGACCCGGCGTCCGTGGCCGCTCACGATGGAGGTGGCAACCGTCGTGGCTTGCTGCGGACTGGCGGCGCCGTCGGTGTCGGTGCTGCGCGCCATCTCGTAGGTGAGGTCGTGCTGAGGGTCGATGAGGGCGTCGGCCAGGGTTGGTGCCGGCCGGGTGTGAACGGGTTCGTCGCCGGTCGGAGTGGTGGTGACGTCGCCGTGCTGGTCGATGACTTGGGCGCGGGCGTCGGTGAGGGGCAGGAAAATGCGGCTGTCGAGGTTGCTGGCGTCAGCCGTGAGGAGATGGTTGGCATCGGTGGTGCGCGGGCCCTGGGGGGTGAAGTCGAGCAGGGTGAGGCCGTCTTCGGGGGTGTGGAACAGGCCGGCGACGTGGCCGGGTCCGTTGGGGCTGGGGATGCGGACGGTGGCGACAGCATGTGCACCGGCGGCGAGGGTGGTCTCGGCCAGGGCTCGCCATGAGTCCACTGGAGCCCATTGGGCGTTGCGGTCGTTGCTGTAGAGCTGACCGCGGCGGGTGTCGAGGGCACGGTCGTCGCGGGTGTGGGTGCTGCGTACGCCGCCGGGGTAGAGGCTCGTGTGCAGGGTGGTGAACAGGGTCAGGCACAACTCCGCCGGCAATGGCTCGGGCCGGTCCGGGTCAGGTTGG
Organism: uncultured Actinomycetota bacterium; assembly: GCA_963713245.1. Classification (GTDB taxonomy): domain Bacteria; phylum Actinomycetota; class Actinomycetes; order Mycobacteriales; family Jatrophihabitantaceae; genus CAVQKZ01. The sequence continues at coordinate 673,125 of CAVQKZ010000005.1, read as the reverse complement.
GCGAACGGCGACTGGTCGAAAACCCCATGGGCTCGGGACTGCAGCTGCTCGCGGCTGGCGAGGTGGACCGGCGGGGTGCGGTGCTGCGGGCCGGTGAACGCGCTCGGCGTCGCCTCGGCGCGGCCGGCGATGGTGTCCTGTGCTGCCGGGGTGGGAGTGGTGTTGGTGGGTGGTTGTTGGTCGCGTGTCTTGGCCTTGGCCTGGGTGGTGGCCAGCGTGCGGATTTGTTGGCTGGTGATTTTGGGAGAGGTGTTGGGGGCCTCGATGGTCCAGGTCGGGCTATCTGGGGTGGCGCGGTTGATGCCGTGGACGCGGAGGGTCCAAGGTCCGGTGGGGACGTCGCGGTGGAGTTGCACGTGGACGGGGATGTCGGGCTCCAGCTCGGGGAGTCCGAGGCGGTCGGCGAAGCGGAGCGGGAGTCGGCCGTTTTCGTCGGTGCGGACTTCGACGGTCGGGTGGTTGGCCCGGTCCAGGAGTTGGCCGCCGCGGGTGGCGCCGTCCGGGATGGCCGGTTCGGGGACGGTCGGTGGGGTGGCGGGGCGGGACGGGTCCGGTGATGTGGCTGGTGATTCGGCTGGCGGGGTTGGTTGTGTGTCGGCTGCGGGGGATGGGGTGGTGGTGACGAGCCGGTTGATGGCGCGGATGACGCCGACCGCGGCGAGGGCGAGGGCGAGCATGGCTGGGGGGAGTAGGGCGCCGTTGAAGCCGATGCTGAAGGTCTGGTTGGCCCGGTTGAATTCGAGTTGTACTTCTTGGCCGTCGGCGTTGGTGTAGGGGGCGTTGAGTCGCACTGATAGGCGCAGGGGGCGGATGTTGCCGTCGTTGAGGTTGGTGTTGAAGGTGTCCAGCAGGGCGGCCCCGTGTTCGGGGCCGAGGGTGGCTTCGATGGTGGCGGTGCTGTGGCCGGGGAACAGGTGGGCGGTGCCCAGCGGGAGGCCGGCGAGGCTGAGGGTGAGCGAGCCGTAGAACCAGCCGCCGTTGGTGGCCTCGACCCGCACGGTCGCGGCTGGGTCGGAGTGCAGGGCGGCGGCGATGTCCTCGGCCCATTGCCAGGCGGTGCTGCCGTCGGGCAGGTCGCTGGTGGGTTGGGTGGTGCCGAAGACGCCGCCGAAGGTCGGATACATGACGCGCAGGGCGCGGATGGTGTCGGTGAGCTGGTCGGGATTGGTGTGGTGTGGGCCGGTGTCGATGCCGGCGAGGACCTGGGCGGGGGGGAGGGTGCTCTTGTGGTGGGTGGTGCCGTCGACGGCGGCGGGGTAGTTGAGCAGGGAGGTGCCCAGGGCGTGCGGGTCGGGGAAGTTGATGTGCAGGGCGGTGATGTCGTTGCCGTGCCGTGCCCAGAGCTGGTTGTAGTCGATGGGGTGCTCGGTTGTGGGGCCGAACAGGTTGAGGAAGTTCGTGGTCAGGGTGATGGCGAAGTCGGGGCCGTGGTCGGTGCGCAGTTGGGTGATGAGTCTGGATACGAGGTCGGTGGGGACTGGTTCGGTGATGTTGAGGTCGATGCCGTCGAGGTGGTGGGTGCGGATGAGGTTGCGCAGGTTGGGGTAGTGGATGTCGAAGGCGCCGGCCAGGTGGGTGAAGCCGCCGTTGATGGTGGCCGCGACCCGGATGCCGTTGTGTTGCAGGTCGGTGACGTCGTCCCAGAGTTGGTCCAGGCCGGGGGCGTCGATCGGGTCGGCGTCCAGGGTGAGGGTTTCCGGCGCGGCCAGGGGATGGGGTGGGGCGGTGCGATCGGTCACGGCCGGCGTGTGTACCTCGGTCCGCGATTCGGCGGCGGCGTCGGTGGCGTGAGTGACGTCGGTGGTGGCGTTCGGGGCCGGTGTCGGGTCTGGTGCGGCTGCGGGGTCAGTGATGATGCTGCCGTCGGGCTGGCCCCAGACCAGGTTGGCTCCGAGGGTGTCGACCCGCAGCCCGGCCCCGCCCTCGCCGGGGTCCAGGACGTTGAACGTGATCACATCCCACGGCTGGGGCTCGCGGGCGTTGCGAGCGTAGTAGTCGCTGAACTGCACCGGGCCGATGACCAGATCGGTCACCCCGGACCCGGCCAGCTCTGCCGGCGGGTGATCCGCGCCGTGGTGGTAGGCGACCACCCGGCCCGGGCCCGGCTGGCCGCCACCATCTTCGATCCCCGGCGCCATCGACCCGGCCATCGCGGCCTCGGCCGTCGGGGCCGGTGACGGCAGCGCCGCCAACATCGCCAGCCCCGCGGTCAGCCGGGCCGGGTTCACCCGCCACAACCCCGGCCGCGAGGACCGCCCATGCAGGGCGGTGGTCGTGGTCGGGTCAAGGGTCGGATTGCTGCGGTCCCGGAGGGTGTTCGGGTCGGGGGACGGCGGCAGGTATCTGGTGTCCGACCAGCGTCGTGCCTGGGCCGCGGTCAGGGTGCCGAACGCGCCGTCTCGATCTGCGGCAACGGTCGCCGCGTCGTGCATCTCGGCCACGACGATCGGATTGTCGTCGGCGTCGCGGCCGCCGGTGAAGTCGACGAGCATGATCTGCCCGGCGATATTGGCCAGGGCGAACGTGTGGCCGGCCTCGTCTGCGACTGGGTTGGGTGTTCTCAGCAGCGCGCTGTGTCCGGTCGGCAGGGCCTGGGGGCCCTGAACCAGCTCCCGCCAGTCGCCCAGGGCGTGCCACGAGTTGTCATGGCGGGAGACACTCGAACCGACGCTCACGTCGTCGCCCGGCACCCCACGGCCGGAGCGGACCATCAGCTCGGTGGCGGCGGTCCAGCAGACCTGCTCGACCTGGGCCCGCTGCTCGGCCACCGGCACGTCACGCGCCACCCGTGCGGTCATTTCGCCGGCGATCTGCACCGCCAACGCCTGCATGTCGGCTACCGGCCGCATGGCCAGCCGGGCGTCCTGGCTCAGCCTCGACCCGCTGCCGCTCTGCGGCGTGGTGAGCGGGGTCTGCCCGGCGCGGGGGTCGCGGCTGCCGCTGGGCAGTGCGCCGGTCATGGTCGTCGGGAAGGTCGGCGCGATGGTGCGCAGGCGTGGGGTGACCGGCGCCAGTGGGCTGGTGGGGGTCAGTGGGCTGGTCGGGGCCGGTGGGCTGGCGTCGTCGGGCCGGGTGGGGCGGCGTGGCGGCGCCGCGGCAGTGCGGATCAGGCGAGGTATTCCGGGTGCGTGTGCGGCGGCGGCGGTGATGAACCCGGTTCCGTCGGCCAGCGGGTGCTGGCGGACGCCCTCGAAGCCGACCCTGGTCCAGGCCGCGATCTCGAGGCGGCTGGGCAGCGCCGTATTCGGGGGTAGGTGGACTCCGCCGAACTGGTCGAGCACGGCGCTCCAGTCGAGGGCGGTGTCGCTGGTGCGCAGCGGTGTTGCCGGTGTGCCCAGCTCGGCCACGGAGACCACGCGGATGTCGTGCTCGCGGGCCCAGCGGAGCATGGCGAGCTGGTCGGCGCTGACCAGCCGGGTGGGGTCGTTGAGTTCGGCTCGGGTGGCCGCGATCCAGACCACGACCTCGGCCCGGTCGCCGTACTGGCGCTTGAGCCGTTGCAGGTCGCGCATCCGCTGCTGGGCCGCCGGGCTGCCGGTGTGCAGCGGTTGTGCGAGCGCGTCGTGGTGGACGATGTGCGGCACTTTCTGGAGTTTGAGCGGCCAGCCGGAGCGGGCCCGGCCGGGCGCCCCGTGCGTGACCGCGCCGGCCGCGGTGCTGGGTGCGGTGCCGGGTTCGGCGGCCAGGTCGAAGGCGCGGAAGAACGCGGCCCGCTGAGCGGCGGTCAGCCGTCGCGCGTCGGTAGCGCGCAGCGAGGTCGGTGCCGGGCCGACCGGAGCGGGGCCGACCGGGGCGGGTGGCGAGTCGGTGCGCGTCACGGTTGCCGGCGCGCGCTCCGAGGCGATGCGCGGTGTCCGACGCAGTCGCGGCCGCACCGGGTGGATGAGGAAGTCGTGTTCCGGCTCGGTGTGCGGAGATGGCGCTGGGTCACGGTGGGTGGGCTCGGTGGCGACCGGGCGCCGCGGTTGTACGTCGGTGCTCTGTTCGGCCGGTGACACGGGCGTGGTGTCGATGGGGGCCGGCGTTTCGGTGGGGGCCGACGTTGTGGGCGCGGCCGTAGTGGTGGCGGCCGGCGTGGTGGTGGGGGCCGGCGTGGTGGTGGGGGCCGGCGTCGTGACGTCGGGCTGCGTCGGGTCCGGACCCACCGCGTCACCGGTCGGCGGCGACGAGACGGTCGGTTGCGCGTCGGTGCCGTGCTGGCGGGGTTCGGGCGGCGTCACGTCGTAGAGGTCGTTGAGGTCGTCGTCCGAGGCCGGCGGCTCGTCGGTGGTGAGCTTGCTTTCGTCTTCGCGCAGAGCCATCTCGTGGCGGTCGAGGATTTCGTAAATCGCGTCCGGGGTCAGCGCCGTGGCCGTCCCGGCCGGCAGCGCGGGCATGGTGAGCACCAGTTCCCGGCGCCGCCCCACGGGCAGCATGGTGAGCAGTGTCTCGAAGGCGGTAGCCACATCGCTTGCCGTCGCGGCTTCCGCGCTGAGTTCGATCCGGCTGATGCCATCGGAGGTCGGGCGGGCTGTCGTGTCGGGGGTCGCACTCGCGGCTTCGGTGGCACCGACGAGCCGGATCGACGAGCCGGCCGACTGGGCATGCAGCCCGCCCGCCAGCGGAACGTCGCCCCGGGGCAGCAGCGGCAGCGGACCATCCGCGATGCGCTCGATGCGCGCGGGATCGTTCGAGCGTCCGCCCAGGACGACGTGGTACGGGCCGCCCGCGGGTTTGAGTGCGGCGAGGACCGTCTCGACGACCGCTGCGGCGCCGCGGGGCAGTTGGGATCCCGGCGTGCCGACGGTGAGCACGGCGCCGTCGGGGCGAGCTCGCAGGGCGTGCACCTGGCGGTGTTCCGGGCTGTCCATCATCGGAGGCCCGTTGTGGATGTGCAGGCCGGATTGGGTGAGCTCGACGATCCAGCCCCTGTGCTCAGGGATATCCCACCAGGTCGCGCCCGGTGTCGGCTCGATCAGCTCGGTGCCGGGGTCGTTCTGCCAGAGGGCCGCGGGAAGAGGTGCCAGGGTCGGCACGCGCTGGCGGGCGGCGACGTAGACGGCGGGCGGTGGTTCTGGATTTGCGATGCTCTGGTCGGCCGGGGCCGGCTCGGCGTGGCGGTATTCGATCGAGGTGGCGAACGGCGACCAGCCCGGGTCGCCGTTGGCGAAGTCGACGGTCACCGTGCCGTCGCGGGCGGCCCGGCCGTTGGCGCCGGCGACGCGCGGGCGCATGGGGTTCGCCGGACTCGGCGGCGCCGGCGATGCGGGTGCCTTGCCCCGGCCGGTGCTGCTGTTCGCGTCACCTAGTACGTCGTCGTCGGACGGTCGGGGTGCCTCGCGAGGGGTGCGGTCGACAAGCGCTTGACCGAGCGGGACGGGTGTCACCTGCGACGGCGCGTCGAGGATGACGATGCGGTCCGGCTGAGCGGCACCGGGCAACGCGGTCAGCAACGCGTCCGCCTGCGGGAACGTCACCGGGACGGTTGCCCCGCCGATCACGAGAGCGGCGCGGTCGGTCGCTTCCGGGATCGGGTCGGTGTCGCTCACCTCGGTGGAGTCGGCGTCGGCCTCGTTGCGCAACCACAGTCCCGGCCCGATCCGGGTGGCGACGGTATCGGCCTGGTACGGGATGCCCAGGGTCAGCGCCCGTCGCCAGTTCTTGAGGTCGGGCAGCAACTGCGGTACGTCGGCGAATTCCTGCAGGGCGCGCGCCTCGTGGTCGCGGATGCGGTTCAGCGAGCCCCACGGCACGCGCAGGCGAACAGTGCGGTGCGGGCCCTTGATCGTCCACAGGACATCCGGGGCGAGCACGTGGGTCCGGCTGGCGAGGTGCTTGAGGATCGTGGAGTGAATGAAGTTGCCACCCGAACCGGATCCGGAGTGCTCCGTCGCCACCCCGCCGTAACCGGGCGTGAAGTCGACGGTCACGCTCGCCAGGCCGGATTCGCGCAGCTCTTCCCCGGGCGGGGCGGCGTCAGCTGCCCGGACGGCCAGCGCCTCCGTGGTGCCGCCCTCCGAGCCGCCCGACGGAGCCGTGTCGAAAATGCCCTGGGTCTCCGCGCCCCACCGGGTTGCGATCTTGGCGCCGAAGTTGCGGCTCGTGGCCACCGAGGTCTTGGCCTGACCGCGCAGGTTCGACTGGATGACGTGGTCCATGCCGAACTCGTCGCTCTCGGCCACGTGCAGATCGGCGGAGTCGGCCGGCGCGATGAAGTCCACGGTCATCGTCGTGTCCAGGGCTTCGAGGTAAACGCCCTTCAGCATGCTGCGTCCGGTGAACCGTTGTCCGGCGACTGCCGGTGCGGATACGCCGTTCGGGGTGTCGTGCATGAACGAGGCGAGCGAACGAAGATTGCTGTGCGCGGCGTAGGAGGCGACCAGCAGATAGCCCATCGAGCCGGAGCGCACGGTCGGCGGCGCGCCGGGTGCACCGGCCTTGACCCAGGCCTTGAGGTGGGGCTCGTCGATGCGGTCGCTCCACGTCTCCACCGCGCCCGGGCCCGCCGCGGTCTCCGCCGCGGGAAAGCGCGCGGTCGTCAGGTCGGCCGGAGCGTCCTTCGACAGTGCGTACATCAGCGCGGCGCGGATGGTCTCCACACTGGACACGCCTTCGACCGCGTTCGGTCGCGGCAGTTTGAGGATCCGTTCGCCGGCGGCCAACTCGAGGTCTCCGGTCACCAACTCAGCCGGCCGGGTGGCGCGCTGCGGCACGTCGCGCTCCTGGTCGAACGGCCGATTGGCGACCAAGCCCTCGGGAACGAGCAGGGTGATCCCGTTCGGGATCGTCACCGGCCGCGCGGCGACGGTGGCGCCGGCCGAGCCGCCGACCAGCGAGCGCCACGTGCCCGTGAACGGCGAGCGGCCCGTCGGTACGTCGGTGATCCGGGTGACCACCGGGTGATAGGTGATGCCCATCTTGAATCGGTGGGACTTTTTCGGGCCGACGCTGATCTTGTTGACCAACGGATTGCGGCCGCCGCCGAGGCCGCGGTGCAGCAGGCCGGTGGAGCGGCCCGTCGTCCCCACTGGGCCGATCCGGTTCAGGGCCGGTATGCGCAGCCCGAACAACAACGACGCCACACCGCTGATGTAGTTGCCGACCGAACGGGCCCAGTTGGCGACCGCGCTGCGCGACGCCTCGGACGCCGACTCCAGCCGCATGCGATCGTCGTAGCCGAGCCACTGCGCGGACTCCGGGTGCAGCTGGGCATGCAGTTCGAGCAGGTACACGTCCTCGCCCTTGGCCGGATCGCCGACGACGACCGGGACCGTCCCGTGCAGCACGTTGTCCAGGAGGGTCTGCACACCGGACCGGCTGACCACCATGTATCCGGCACTGAGGGTGTCGGCCAGGGCCGCGGCCAGCGCTGCGCGCTCCTGGGCCGTCTTGCCGTCGGTCGTCTTACCCTGCAGTTCGAGGATCTGCCGTTCGATCTCCTCGTGCAGTGCATCGAGACCGATCACATCCTCCGCGGTCGCTATCCCGAGCATCTTGCGCTGGGCGATCCACGCTGGGAGGTACCGGCGGCGGGCCGCGGGGGGAGCGGCTGGGGCCGGGCGCCCGGCGACGCGGGGCGGGCTGGCCTCGCGGTCGACGGCCAGGGCTTCGCCGGTCGTGTTGGTGGGCGGGAAGTAGCGCGGCCAGGCCGGCTCCTCGGTCGGCGCGGCGGTGGTCTCGGTCGCCGGTGCGGTGGTCGAGGTGGTGGCGACGGTGTCGGTCTTGGGCGCGGTGGTCGAGGTGGTGGCGACGGTCTCGGTCGGCGGTGCCGCGGCCTCGGTCTTCGGCTCAGTGGTCTCGGTCGCCGGTGCGGTGGTCTCGGTCTCGGCGGCGGTCGTCGGCTCGGCGGCGGGTGGGTTCAGCGTGGCCAGGTAGTCCTCGACGTGGACGTGATCCTCTTCGCGCAGGCGGAAGTACACGCCGTCCTCGACCCGCAGTTCCGCGGTGACCGGGATCGGCTTACCTTCCTTGTTCGCCCGGTTCACCCACACCGTCACCGTGTACGTCACGTCCGAGACGTAGACGTTGGACGGGCCGCCCTGGAAGAACGCCACCGACGTGGTGGTGCCGGTACCGCCCTTGCTGCCGGTTTCCGCGGCGTCGTGCGCCTTTGTCGCCGTTTCGCCGGGGGTGAACCGGACGCTGCCCAGCCCATGCACGGCGTTCGGATCCGTGTCCCCTTGGAACAATGGGCTGTTGCCCTGGAACCCGCTCTCACCGACGTGGCGCGACTGCTCTCCCATTGCCTGCATCGAGCCGAGCGCGGCCAGGTCGAGCATGGCCTGCGTCCCGCGGTGCTCCGGCATGATGCGCGGGGCTTCGATGCGGGACTGGATGACCACACTGCCCACGAGGTCGGCACCGTTGTACTCGGCGAACAGCTTGGGCAGGATCCAACCGGCCTCGTGCATGGGGTCGTAGTGCGCGCGCCCGGACTCGTTGGCAAGAGCGGATTCCAGGACGGCCATCGCATCGCTGGCGTCCTCGGTGAACACGGTCGAACCGGTGTAATCGCTGGGGTCCACCAGCGTCGCTGAACCGTCGCTGTCGTCAGTCGACGTGGTACTCGCCGCGTCGCTCGTCTCGTGCGCTGCGGGCGCAGTTTCCACCGCGCCGGGTATCGGTGCCGAGGCCGGTACCGGCGCCGGGCGGCTCAACTCCCCGAGGTTGGACTCGAGATCGTCCGGGACCCGCCTGGCCCGCGTCATTGCCGGCTCCGGGCGGGTCACCGTCTCCTCTTCCCCGTCGTCCGGGAAGGAGCCAGGCATGACCGGGTCGTCGGCGTTGCGCTCGGCGGTGGCCTGCCCGTCGTACTCCTGGAAGGCGACGTCGATCGTCCGTTTCGTGGTCGCGACGAGAGCGGGCATGTTGGTGACCACGGTCACTCCGTGGACGCCGGGCAGCCAGAACCCGCGCGGTGTCTCGCGCCACGGCGTGGTCGCGCGTGTCGGCTCGGTGCGCAGTGCGGCTCGGGGGACGGGCGTGACGACTGGCGCTCCCGCGGGCTCGTGGAGGGTGGCGGAGCGGGGTACGTCGTGCTCGGCCCAGTCCGTCGCCGGCGCCGGGGTCGCGGCCGCCACGGGGGACCCGCCGCGCGCGGTGCGAACCGCGTTGCGTGCGTTGTGCGCGGCGAGGGCGGCCGCGGCCGACGCCTCCCGGGCGCGGTCAGCGGCCGCCCGAGCGACGGGTACCGGGCCGGCGTCGGCCGCGGTTGGGGCTGCCGGCGCCGCCGGGCGGTGCCGCACCCGGCCGTCGCGGGCATCCTCGGCCGCGCGCAGCGCTGACCGCGCCCGCGCGGCCGCGCCGCGAGCTGCCGCGAGTTCCGCCTCGGTCGCGGCCTGTCGCGCGGTGATCTCCGCGACATGGTCGGTGCCCGCGGTGGCGGCATCCGCGCTGGCCTGGCCCCGCTCCATGGCGGCAACCAAATCCGACCAGTCCTCGTGCGCCGGACTGGGCACCCCCGCAGCCGCGGCGGCCCGGTCGGCCGTCTGCATTGCCGTCTGCGCAATCGACGCGACCGCGTCGGCCGCCGCCACCGGCGAGACCACCTCGCGCACTGCCGTGTGGATGCGCTCGAGCGCGTCCCGGCGAGCCCGGACTGCTCCGCGCGCATCCGTGCCACTTCATGCTCGTTCCGGGCAGTCGACGCCGGCTCGCGCGTCGACGTGACCTCTGCCTCGAGCCGCTCGACCTCCTCGCGCGCCGCGATCTCTGTCTCTGTTTCTGGCGCACGCTCGGGCTCGGGCTCGGGCTCGGGCGCGGTCTGGGTTTCGGTCGCGGATTCGGTCTCGGCGGCCGGCGTCTCGGCTTCCGCGGACGTGGTGTCGGGCCGCAACGTCTCGGGTTCGGGCGCGAGCGTGGCCTGCGCGGCTGCGCGGCGCCTGTCCGCATCCGCCAGCGTCTCGGCTCGGACCAATCGTCCGGCCGCGTGCGTGGCCATCTCGTGGTTGCGTCGCTCGTCTACGAGATGCTCCCAGACCTGGGCACGCAGATTCCGCACGGTGCGGCGCAGATCGTGGACATCGGAGGCGCCATCCGATCCCTCGTGCGCCTGGCCCGGCAGCGTGGACGTGACTCCGGCCGCCTCCTCGGCATCGAACAGCCTCTGCTCGGCTGCCGCCAGTTCGCGCGCGGCGGCGCGCTGTTCGGCGGTCTGTAGCGGCGCGGCCGGCCGGGGATTGAGCGCCTGATCGTCCGGGCGGGGGGTGCGTCGGGCTGGTCGGATCGTTGCGGTCCGCCCGGCGTCCTGGGTGGCCATCGCCTCGCGACGCCGTTGGTCCACCTCGCCCCGCAGCCGCTCGAGACGCAGACGTATGCGCCGGGGCACGGGTCTGGCCGATTCGGGAGTCGCCGGGCGGCTGCTGGTAGCGGAACTGCGCCCGCTCAGGCTGGGGGTGCGCAGCCCCTCGAATGCCGCGGGCCAGGCCGCGGACGCCATATCCGGCCGCCGGGCGGGGGCTTGTGGTGCGAGTGGCCGCTGCGACGGCGGGCGCAACCGCCAGGTGTGCGCCAGCGGCAACGTGTCCTGGATGGCCGCCGTCTCGCGCGCCTTGCCCGCGCGCGCCGCACGGAGCCGGCCCGCTTGCTCGGACCCGGCCGACACCACGTCCCGAGGGGTCGAGCCGCCCTGGACCCGTTCCAAAGCTCGCCCCGCGCCCGCCAATTCCCGAGCCGCACGCTGCGCGGTTCGCTCCGCCTCCCGCGCGGTCTCGAGCGTGGTCTCGAGCGCGGTCTCGGCGTCGACGCGTGCCTGTCGAACCGCCGACAGCCGGATGGACAGCCCGGTGTCCGCACCGGGAGGCGGGGTGTAGGCGCCGGTGGATCGATGCTGATCGATGACCCGCTGAGCCTCGCGCCGGGCCTGGTCGCGACGTGCGCTGCCCGGCGTTGTGAGCGCGACGCGCGCGAGGGCCTGCTCGACGTCGCGCAGCGCCGCCACCCGGACCCGCAGGGGCTCTACTGCCGCCCAGACCTGCTGCTCGGCGTCGGCCGCGGCCGTTGCCTCGGCCCGCACGCGGTCGACTACGGCCTGCAGTTGCGCGAGTCGGAAGTCGGCACCGGCCGGAGCAGCCGGGTCGAACGCGGCGGCCGGCGTCGTGCCCGACCCCTGGGCCCGCGCGGACGTCGCGGTCTGCGGCGGGTTGATCCGGGTGCCCCGCCAGCCGTGCACCTGCGGCAAGGTGGCCCGGATACGGGCACCCAACGGGGCCATGGCCTGGCGGGCCGAACGAAGCCTGGACACTCTGGCGGCGCCGGCGGAGACCACCGTTGCCCCATCCGCCGCTGCCACGGACTCAGCGCGCCTGGGCGGTCCGAAAGTCTGGCTCGACCTGGCCGGGCTGCTGCTGCCGCTATCGATGCCACCGGCCCAGTCGATGATGGCGGTGCGAGGGGCCCGTTCGGCCTCGGCCAGCTCCGCTTCGGCGGCGACAAGTTGGGTGGCCAAGCGGGTCGTCTGCACGCGGCCCCGGGCTTCTTCGTCGAGTCGGGCCCACGCCTGCCCGCGCCGCTCGTCCACTCGGCCCGCCTCTGCGACGGTGCCGGCGCGATGAGGATCTGTGGACTGCTCCCGACCGGGCAGTGTCGACGGGACCCCGGCCGCCTGTTCGGCATCGGACAACGTCCGCTCGACCGTCGCCAGTTCCCGGGCCGAGCTGCCCGCGGCTTGTCTGGCCTGCCGGGACGTATCGCGGGCGGTCTCGAGCGCGGTCTCGGCGTCCGTAACGGCCTGTCGGGCTGCTGGCAGTTGGTCGGCCAGGCGCTGCGCGGTGTTCGCGCCCGCCGGCGGGTCGTACCCGGTCGCGGCGCGGTGCCGGGCGATGACGTCCAGCGCGGCCAGTCGGGCCAGTCTGCGAGCTTCGGTATCGGCGAGCGAGGTGGCCGCGATGGCCTCGAGGGCGGCTGCGATTTCGTGTAGTCCGTCGCGGCGTGCCTGTGCTTCGTCCATCGCCAGGTGCGCGCGTGTGGCGGCCTTCTGGGCGGCGACGGCCGTGGCCCGCACTTGGTCGACCACGGCCCGCAGGCTGGTGAGCGCGATGTTCGGGACGGGTGCTGCAGGCCGAGCCGAGCCGAGCGGAGCGGTTTCGTCGGCCGGGGCAGTCCCGTCCCGCAGAGCGGCGGTGTCGGCTCCGCGGCGCGCGTCCCGTTCGGCCATGGCCGCGGCCCGGGCGTCGGCCAGCGCCTGCTCCGCGTGAGTCAATGCCTCTTCCGCGCGCTCCAATCGCTGGGCGGCGGCATCGGCGACCTTCTTCGCCTCGAGGGCCGCGGCGGCGTCCAGCGCAGCCGCGGTGCCGGCCTGGTCGCGGACCGACGCGATCCGCGCGAGTTCGGTACCTAGGTGGTTCGGATCGGCCGGCACCTGGAACTGGTATCCGGCGGTGCCGCCGTCACGGTCGACGACACGCTGCGCATCGGCCCGGGCCTGGTCGGCCTGCTGGACGAGGGGATCGGCCCGCAGCACGCGCTCGCGGGCGCGGGCGATGCTGGCCACGGCCGCAGCGGCGGTGCTCGCCTGGTCCAACGCGACCTGGGCGCTGTCGCGGGCCTGCTCGGCCTGGGTGACGGCGAGCTCGGCCCGCCGCAGGTCGTCGGCCGCGAGCAGGGCGTCGAGTTGCGCCCGGGTCACCGGGGTCGGCGACAGCGGCGTGGTGAACGTCGCCGGCGCCGGACCCGCTCTGGTCACGCTCTGCGGCACGTACACCCGCATCGTGCTCGTCGCGGTGTCGCTGTGGCGTTGCGTCTTCGTCGGCTTCACGCGCGCGATCCGCGTGACGTTCGGGTCGTGACGTGTGAGCAGCGTGGAGTCGACGTGATAGATGGCGTCGAAGTCGAACTCGGCCATCGGTTCGGGTGTCGTCGCGTTGCGGGCGACCTTGCTCGTCGGCCCGGTGTTCTGGATGAACGCGCGCATCCAATGGCGCTTTCCGCCGCCGCTGCTGTTGACCGCGCGCAGCCCGGGGATGTGCAGCCCGAACCGGAACGCGGTGGAGCCACCCCAGCCCTTGCTCTTCGACACGCCGAACGCCGTCTGCCCGTGCCGCTGGGCCATCGTGAACAGCCGGGTGCGCAGATCGGTACGGGTGCGGTTCCAGCGTGGATTGCTGATCGTGCTCGTCAGCTTGATGGTGAGCTCGTGCAGCTTGTCCGGCGTGACCAGTTTCACCGTCAGCCCGGTGCCCCCGATCAGGTTCTCGGCCCGGGTCGCGAGCGAGTCCGACGACACCTTGTTCATCAGCTGTTGGAGGTTCGTCTCCTTCATGTCGTGGTCGCGCGGGTTCCACACCCACGGCCGCGTCGTCGGGTCGGTCATGAGGGCCACCGCCGCCGGTGCCAACGGCGTGCCGTCCGGCTGGTGCTGCGCGGTCTCGCCGCTCCGGTGCTGGGTGACGCTGAGCGCGCCGTCGTGGCCGAAGACGATCGTCCGCCGCGCAGTCCTACCGTCGTCCTCGAACTCCACCACCCGGTTGGTGCGCACCGACACCGCTGGCGCGGACCCCTTGGGCGATCCGAGCGGCACCGGCAGGCGCTCGAAATCGACGGCCCGGACCAGCCGGCCGTCGTCTACCCGACGGACCTCGAGGCGAGATCCGTCCTTGCCTTCGACGAGCTGGATGTACGTCGGTGGGGGTGCCGCCGGTGGCAGCGGATCGCGGGCGGCCTCGCGCAGGCGGCTGCGCCAGTCCTCGGGCAGGAAATCGGTGGGCCGCACGCCCGCGCGGTCGTTGGCCTGGGCCTCGATATGCGCGATGACCTGCTCGGCGACGTGCGGGCTCCCGTGCAGATCCGAGACGAAACCCTCACCCAATGCCCGCCCCTGCTCGAGGTAGGCGGGCGGGATCCGCGGCCCGGGCACGACCAGGCGATCGCCGGCCTGTTCGGCGGCGAGGTCGCGGGGGACCAGGATGTCGGCCTCTTCCGGCGTCAGCACTCCGTACTCGATGGCGTCGGCTCGGGTGAAGCGCAGCAGCACGCCGTTGCCGACGTCGAACGGCGCCGACTCCGTGTGGGTGTGCACGGTCTGCAGGTCGCTTCCGTGGGCGGCGCCCGGGCGGATGACGTCGACGGTGACGCGGTATCGCACGGTGCCGACGAACAGCGTCGAGTCGCCTTCGTAGCGATTGGCCCGCGCGGTCAGCGAGGCGCCGCCGAGCGAGTCGTCGTAGTGCACGCTGTTCGTGACGTCGCCCTCGGTGACGCCGCCTCCGGACGTGTAGTCGCCGAGTTTCTCCTCGGCCGCGCCGGTGTAGCCGAAGCTGAGATCGGCGCCGAACGTGCCCTTACCCCGTAATGCGGCGGCCGAACCGACCGACGACGCCGCGTGCAGTTGTGAACGGGTGATGTTCTCGATGGCCACGTCGCGCGTCGCTCCGGCGAAGCGCAGGTTGACCACTTCGGCGTGGACGGTGACGTTGGCGGTGAGCCCGGAACTCGTCGTCGCACCGAACGGGGTGTCCTCGTTGATCTGACGCGACCAGGCGCGGCCGTGCGGCACCTTGTGTCCGTGTGCGCGGAAGCCCTCGTGGCTGAAGAAGGTGAGTGCGTCCGCGCGCGAGAACGTCCCGTAGGCCTTGAGCTCGTCCGGCAGCATGTCCAGGATGACGTCCTGCAGCTGGTCGATGCCGTCGGCGTCGTCAACGACCTTGTACGGCGGGATCGTCGCCACTTTGCCGAGGTTGCGGGCCAACACGGCCGCCTCGGCCGCGGCCCGCTCCTTGCGCGACTTCTCCACCAGCAGCTGCTCGTCCACCTCGTCGGTGTCCGCCTGCGCAGCGGTCGGTGCGGGTGCCGGTACGGCGGCCGCCCGGGTCGGGTCAGCGGGTTGGCGGGCGAGAATGGTGTGGGTGTGCCAGTTCTTGGTGCCCTCGGCGACCGTCGCCCGCTGAGCTTCGTGCTCGTCGACGTGGATCACCTCGAGGCCGCCGATCAGCTTTTGTACCTCTCGGCGCGTGTGGGTGAGCCGCTCCCGCCGCCAGTCGTGCCGGCTGCCCCACAGGTCGACGGCGAGTGCGCCGCCCGGGTTCAAGGCTGAACGGATCTTGGCCCAGGTGGCCGGGAAGCGGTCGCGGGCGACGAACGGCAGGCTGTCGCCGGCCCAGATCAGGTCGGCAGGGGGCAGCTCGACCCGGCTGATGTCGCCGGTGACCGTTTGGAGTCGGGAGGCCAGGCGTGGCCCCACGGTCGAGCGCAGGAGCGCTATCGCCGCCGGGTCGGATTCGATGGCCAGGACCCGCCATCCGCGCTTCAACATCTCGACGGTCTCGGTGCCTTGGCCGGCGCCGATGTCGATCGCCAATCGCCCGTTTCCGGGCCCGAGTTGGTCGAGGGCGTGCAGCAGGGCTTGCCGCGGTGGCCTGGTCGCGTGATCGGCCCGGTAGGTGTTCCAGTCCGGCGGCGCGAGCAGGTCCGCAGCCTTTTCCCCGGGCACGACCGCGGCCTCGTCCGGCGGCGTCGCACTGCGGCTGAAGCGCACCGACACGCCGTCGGGCGCCTGCACGTCGAAATGAACCTCGGGAGCACCCCACCGCCGGACGTCCACTTCGTAGACCCCGTCGAAGCCGAACAACTCCGTGAGGCCCATCGACTTGCTGTTCATCGACTCGTGGTCGACCGAGCCGACCCCCGAGTCCAGGTTGACCGACCCGGTGACCGCGCCGCCGACACCACCGAAGAAACCCTTGAACTGGCTGAATCTGCGGAAGACCGTACCGAAGACGCCGTCCAGGTCGGCGGTCCAGCTGCGCGACGAGCTGCGACCGCCGTCGGCCTGCTTGTCCATCCACAGCTGCATCGTGTTGTCGACGCGGACCTTGGTCGGGTCCTTGAGATGCCGGGCGTTGCTCAGATTCAGCTTGACGCGGATCTCGATTCCGTGCCCGTCCTTGAGCGGGATGAACAGCGTCGCGCCGCCGCCGAGCAACGCGTGGCCCATGCCGCGGAAGGCATCGACGTTCACGAGCGTCTCGAGACTGCCGGCCACCTCCTTGCGCATCTTGTCGTCGGGCAGCGCCGCCTCGATGCCCGCGCGCACCTGCGCGAGCCCGGCGAGGTCGAAGATGCCGCTGTGGCCCAGCAACTTCGGGTTGTCCGGGTTGATCCAGGCCGGCAGCAGACGTCGCTCCGCGGGGTCGGCCAGCTCGAACTCGAGGATGGTGTCGTGCTGACGGCCGGCGAACCGGCCGGGCATGGTCGAGCCGGGCAGGTTTCGAGACGTGGCCCGCGCCGCGACCCGCTCGGCCGTCCGCAGCAGCCCCGATGACGTCGCGCTGGGCCGCCGGGATCTGCGCGGCGTCCCCGGGAGACTCGAGAAGCTGCTCCGCGGACCGAGTGCGGTGTGGGCGGGAGCGAGGTGGGCCGGTTCGTCCGGACGCTGCAGCCGCAGGGTGTCGCGCCGGTCGAGGGTGTCGATGTCGTCGGCCCAGTGGCGGTATTGGGTGTTGCGGGTGGCGGTGAGTTCGGTGGTGCCGGTGGTGTGTTTCCAGGTGTTCCAGCGCAGGTCGGCGATGGCGTTGGCGATGGTCGAGGGGATGCGGGGGCCGCGGGTTGCCCGGCTGAGGTTGTCGGGCAGTAGTGGTCCGAGTTTTCTGGTGCGGGGTGCGCCGTTGGGGCGGGGGATGGCGGCGGTCCAGCCGTATTGGGTGGTCAGGTGTGGGCGCAGGGTGCCGTCGGGGGTGGTGCGCGGTGTGCCGGCCAGGCCGGTGCGGCCGCGGTGCAGGGTGGTCCAGCCGTAGGCGGGTGGGGCGATGACGGGGCGGTTGGTGGTGTGGGCGAGGTGGGTGGTGAGGGGGGCGGTGGTGCAGATCATGAGGACGATGGGGGTGGTGGCGTTGGGTTGCAGTTCGGTGATCAGTTGGGCGAGTTGGGTGGTGGTGGGGGTGGTGCTGGGGTGGCCGAAGACGGTGAATTCGCGGGTGGCGGGGCGGTTGTCGAGGTGGGTTTGGGCGTGGGTGATGAGCTCGGGTTGGGTGTCGGCGCCGAAGACGATGCCGCGTCCGCCAGGGAGCAGGGTGGCGTTGGTGTCGGTGAGTAGTTGGCGGGCTCGGGGGGTGAGGGTGGCCAGCATGGTGGCGTAGTCGCGGTCACGGGCCGGATCGACCGCGGGGTGCACGGCCGGTTCGCCGGTGGTCTGTGCCGTGGTGGTCGGCGGCACAGTGGCGGGTTGTGGCGGCTCGGCAGCCACCCGCGTGCTGTCGGGTGGGGCCTTCTCTTCGGTGGGCGGCTGGTCCCACGGCCCGACGTGGCGAGCCAGCCACTCGGACAGGGACGTGGTCGTCGCCTCGGCGTATGCGGCGGCCATCGCGGGCGGGTCATCCGCGATCTGGACCAGGCTGACCTGCATGTCGGTGTCGGAGGTGGTGATCAGCTCGCCGCGCATGTTCCGGGCAGGCGGGCGCTCGTGGTACTGCACGCGCTCCTGGCCGTCGACGGTGAACTTGGCGATCAGTCCGGTGTCGTTGAACCACACCTCGACCGGCAGGCCGCCCCGGCGGGTGTGGGTCGAGAATCGGGGACTGATGCTTCTGATGTCGTACTGCTCGTCGAGGGTCCAGTAGCCGGCGTAGTCGGTGTGCCGAATCACGTGCTCGGCGTCGGCAAGCGGCGGGCGCCCGGCGCTCAGCTCGGTCTGGGCGTGATCGAGGGCGGTGCTTTCGCGATAGAGCCGCTCGAGCGTCGGCCCGGGGGTCGTGTATTCGTGGTACTCGACGCGCCGCTCGTTGCCCACGGTGACCGCGGAGACGACCGCGGTGCCGTTCACCCACACGTCCAGGCGATGGCGCCCGGCGCCGGTCGGGAAGGTGCCCGCGTAGGAGTCGTCGGGATTGAGCGACCAGAACCCGAGTTCCTCGCTCTGGCGGGTCAGCCGGGCCGCGCCGGGCAGCGGCGATGCGCCGGCGGCGACCGCGGCCTGGGCCGCGACGAGTTCGGCCGGTTCACGGGCCAGTCGCGCGAGCACGTCCGCGTCGGCCCGGTGATGGTGGTAGTGCATGCGCGGTTGGCCGTCGACAACGATTCTGCTGACGATCGCGGTGCTGGTGAGCCACACCTGCACGGGCAGGCCCTCTTGTTCGCTGCCGACCCGGAATCTGTAGCCGCGCGTGCCCCCGGGATCGAGTTCCCACGAACCGCCGTACCCGCTGTAGCGGGTGAGGGGGATGGCGTCGGCAATTGGTGGCTCACCGCGATCCAGCAGGGCATCGGCCCGAGCGAGCACTTCCGCTTCCTGGTGCAGGTCAGCCATTAGGTCTTCGCTGGCCTCGTATGCGTGGTACCGCACCACTTGCTCGCCGTTGACGGTGACGCTGGACACGACGGCGGTGTCGTTGATCCACACCTGCACACGCAGGTCGGCTTCGCCCGGCTCTGCGGCCGGGAAGCTTCTGGGGGTGAAGGCGTCGGGGTTGAGCTGCCATTGGCCGTGGAGGTTGGTGTAGCGGTTCAGCGTCGTCGCACCGTCGAGTGGCGGCTCGCCGCGACTCAGCCGAGCGCGGGCGTCGTCCAGAAGCTGCCGCAAGCCCTCAGCGGTCGGTCCGGCCGGCGTGCTGGAGGTTTGGTTGTCGAGGGTGCGCGCAGCGGTCCGCGCAACGGTGCGCCAGTGTTGGTCGTCGGACCGGGCAGGGGGGCGCAGGCCGAGGCGGGCTTGGTCGGCGACGGTGCGCTGTTCCCACCAGTCGATCCAGCCGAGCGGGTCCCGGCTCAGGGGGTCGAGGTCGAGGCCGACGGCGGGCACGGCGCTGGGGTGCAGCAGGCCGACGCGGTCCGGCCGTGGTGGTATCAGGGTGCGGGGGTCGCGGTCGAGCTGACCCGGCGCGCCCCGGTGGTGTGGCCAGGCGATGGTGTACCCGCGGCGTGGGGTGCCGGGTTGCTGCCGCCGCAGGTCGGTGGCGCGGGCCAGGATCAGCATGGTGCGGTAGTGGCGCCGCGCTTGCTCCGAGTTCTCGCCGGTCTGGTCGCCGATCTGGTCGATGATCGCTTCGAGGATCGGCTCGGTCTGTTCGTGTAGCCGTCCGAGGTTGGCGACGCCGACAGCGACCGCTTGCATCGGCAGGTCAGCGGCCAGTTCGCGCAGCAGTTCGCGTTGTGCGTCGCTGACGGCGTCGGTTTGCTCGTGCACCCGCAGCAGGGTCGGCGACAGAGTCAGGGGGTCGGTTGCGACCAAGGGGGTGGTTTCGCCGACCCGCTGCAGGGCCTGCTGAAGAGCGTCCAGCTGCTCCTGCAGCCGGTCCAGTGACGCCGCACCGAGGTCGATCGCGCGGGCGGCGGTCAGCAGCTCGGCCCGCTGCTGCTGCGCCAGCTGCCGGGTGCGGAACACGGCCGCGAGCGCGTCGCGGAGCTCCGCGTTCTGCTCGTGCAGCGCGGAGCGTCGTACGAGCAGTGGCTTGTCCCCGGACAGAGTGATCGTGGCCTGCCGGGGCTGCCCGGCGTGCTCGCCCAGCAGCACCGCCCGGCCGCCGACCGCCGCCAGCACCACCCTCCCCGCGATGCGCCCGGCGCCGGCGCGGCGGCCGGCCCCGGTGCCGGAGGCGATGGTGGCGATCTCCTGCTCGTCGATCAGGACGCGGCCGTCGAGGTCCACGTCGGCCCGGGTGATCATTGTCGGCGGCCCGGGCAATCCGAGCGGGCCGGCCGCCGCGGGGGTGAATCGGTAGGCGCCGGCGGGGATGCCGGACAGGATCCGCGCGCCCCACACCGGCCCGAACGCCGGCACGAGCTGGGCGAGCAGGGCGTCGGTGACCGGGATCCGACCCGCGGCCAACTCGGCCAGCCACCCGCCCAGATCCACCTTCCTCTCGGCTACCCCGGCACCGCCGGGGCCGGCGGCGACGGGCGGCTCGGTGACGGTGATCGCGGACAGGTTCGCGCCCGGCCCGGGAACCTCGCCGGGTTCGTGGGTGTCCCGCCACTGCCGGGCCGCGGTCAACATGGCCACGACGCCGGAGGCCAGCTGCGCCGGAGTGTCGCTGCCGGGCCCAGCCGTGGTCGAGAACTCGGCGATCAGTGCCCCGGCTTGTTGCTTCCACTGGGTGAGCTCGGCCGCGGACGGCATCGGTTCGCGATCCACGGCCCCGGGCGGAGTGGGCAGGGCCCGGCGCAGTTGCCGCCGCAGCCGGCTCACCCTGGCGATCGTTCGCCACACCCGGTATTGGCCGAGGGTGACCTCCTCGCGGGCCGGATGCAGCCAGGGCCGGGTGCCGTGCACCCGGGTCTCGGCCAGCGCTTCGTCGAGACTGGCCTCGTCCCGGTTTTCGGCGTCGTGTCGGTCCGTTGCGACGGGCGCCGCATGAGCGTTCCGCGGAGGTCCTGCAAGTCGCTCACCAATGCACGCAGCTCGGCGACGGAGCCAGGCGTCGCGGTGGCCGGCTCGTGCGCGGTGCTCGGGCCGGGCTCAGCGTCGGTGTCGTCGGCCCAGTGGCGGTATTGGGTGTTGCGGGTGGCGGTGAGTTCGGTGGTGCCGGTGGTGTGTTTCCAGGTGTTCCAGCGCAGGTCGGCGATGGCGTTGGTGATGGTCGAGGGGAGGCGGGTGCCGCGGGTTGCCCGGCTGAGGTTGTCGGGCAGTAGTGGTCCGAGTTTTCTGGTGCGGGGTGCGCCGTTGGGGCGGGGGATGGCGGCGGTCCAGCCGTATTGGGTGGTCAGGTGGGGGCGCAGGGTGCCGTCGGGGTTGGTGCGCGGTGTGCCGGCCAGGCCGGTGCGGCCGCGGTGGAGGGTGGTCCAGCCGTAGGCGGGTGGGGCGATGACGGGGCGGTTGGTGGTGTGGGCGAGGTGGGTGGTGAGGGGGGCGGTGGTGCAGATCATGAGGACGATGGGGGTGGTGGCGTTGGGTTGCAGTTCGGTGATCAGTTGGGCGAGTTGGGTGGTGGTGGGGGTGGTGCTGGGGTGGCCGAAGACGGTGAATTCGCGGGTGGCGGGGCGGTTGTCGAGGTGGGTTTGGGCGTGGGTGATGAGCTCGGGTTGGGTGTCGGCGCCGAAGACGATGCCGCGTCCGCCAGGGAGCAGGGTGGCGTTGGTGTCGGTGAGTAGTTGGCGGGCTCGGGGGGTGAGGGTGGCCAGCATGGTGGCGTAGTCGCGGTCACGGGCCGGATCGACCGCGAGGTGCGTGGTGGGCGCGGGGGTGTACGGCGGGGCTTGCACGCTGCCGCGTAGTGGCGAGTCCGCGGTCGCCTCCGTGGTCACCGGCGCAGGCGCCTCGGTTCCGGTGCCGGTCTGGGTCCCGGCTGGGACGCGGGCCTGGGTTGCGACGTCGGCGAGCTGTGCGGCGCGGATGTGGTCGCCGATGAAGACGACGACGTCGGGTTGTTCGTCGACCGGTGCGTCGCTGTTGAGGATGTCCTCGTCGGTGGCCTCGGTCGTCGAGACGACGACGGGGTCGCCGAGGTTGCGGTACGCGACGACGGCGTGGCCGGTGAGCAGGCCGGCGTAGTCGGGATCGGCCGTCAGTTGGTTCAGGCGCCGGATCCGGTCGGCCTGGGCCGCGTCCTCGACCAGGGCGAGCAGCCGGTTGATCAGTTCGTCGAGCGCGGAATCCGACAGCGCGAGGTCGGCCAGGGCGGGGTCGGGCCGCGAGGCGGCGGTGACCCGGAACGCGCGGGCCTGCTGCGGGTCGGTGGTGATGTCGGCCAGGCGGCGCACTACCGCGAGTCGGTCGGCGCGGTTGGTGGAGCCGCGCGCGGTGGCGAGCAGGCCGGGCAGCTGCGGGTCGGCGCCCGGTTCGGCCAGGCCGGTGCTCAGCAGCTGGGCCAGTTCGGGGTCGCGGAGCAGGTCGGCCAGTTCAGGGTTGTCGCGCAGCAGTGCGGCGTAGCGGGGGTTGACGGTGATCCGCATGCCGGTGAGGTCGCCCGGGTTGGTGACCAGGGTGTCGTCGGCGAGTTGGCTGAGCTGATTGGTGAGCAGTGTGGTGTGACCCGGCGCGGCGGTGACCCAGCTCGGGTCGACGGCGATGGTGACCTTCGTGGGATCGTCGGCGCTGCGGACGGCCCGTTCCCAGACTTGCCGCAGCTCCTCCGGGTGATCGGCATGCAGGACCAGCGGGCCGTCGACGCGGGGGCTGACCGGTTGATCGGCGGGGGCCGGTGCGTCCGGGCTGTTCGCCTGGGACGGGGTGTGGGCCTGGGCGATGTCGACGACGTCGCCGTAGCCGTTGTCGATGAGCAACTGCCGGCGTTGCGCCACGTTCGGGGACGTGTCGGCCAGGCCGGTCCGGCCGATCAGCCGTTGCAGTTGTTGCTCACGGGCCTGCCCGCCCCGCAGCCGGATGAGCGGGTTGCGTACGGCGGTTGCGTGCTGCCAGGTGTCCAGTTGCCGGGCCCGGACCCGGATCTCGGTGGCCGCGGCGTGATCAGCCGGCGACATCGTCGGCTGCACCGGGTGGCCCGCACGCAGCGAGTCCGGGCCGTTCGGGACAGGATCGCTCGGGACTGGACCGCGGGGAACCGGGGGATCGGCGGCGAGGATGGCGACCTGCCGTGCCACCTGGACTTCGACGTTCTCGTCGCTGAGTGCCCGCAGGTTGGGGTCATCCAGGCGGGCAGTGGGGCTGCCGGGCACGGTGATGAGATAGGACGGCACGTCGGCCGGGCCGATGTGGGTGGTGCGCGCCGGCGGGCCGCCGGTGTCGCCCCGGACCACCCCGATGACGACCGGCTCGCCGGTGCCGGCGTGGATGCCCTGGTACCAGCCCGGGCCGACGGGCCGCAGCCCGCCGATGTGCTGGATCTCGTTGCCCAGGTAACTCAGGTTGTCGAAGACCCGATGCAGCCCGGGGTCGGCCGGCGGTGACTGGTCGGTGAGCGGGCCTGGCGCGGGTGGCAGGTGCAGCCCGGCCAGGGTGTCGTCGGGCGGCGGGGTGTGGTCGCCGGGGGTGGCCGTGATCGGTGGGCCGGCGACGTGCTTGGTCTCGGGGGTGGCGGGCGGTGTCGGTGGCGGTGCGTGCTGGTTGGGGTCGTCGGTCTGCGTTTCGGGTGCGGGGTCGGTCGGCGCGTGTTCGACGGCCGCGTGCGCGGTGGTGACGGCGGCGGGGAGCGGGGTGCCGAATTCCTGGTGGTCCTGCAAGTGCGGGATGAGGTCGCGGAGGTTCTGATGAGCCTGCTCCAGGGCGGTCGCGTCGCCGGCGATCCTGGCCGTGTGGATGTCGATGACGACTTGGCGGACTTCGGAGTGGTGCAGGTTGTTGGCGATGATGGGGTCATCGAGGGAGAGCACGAATTGGGTCTGGCCGGGGTTGCCGTGGTGCACGCCGTTGGCGTCGGCGTAGAAGCCGCGCCCGACCCGGGCCAGGCGTTGCAGGTCCTGGCGTTTGGTCAGGGCGTCGTGGCTGGTGGTGATGCTGCGCACGCCGCCCGTGCGGATGCCGTTCTCGTCGTAGGTGAAGACGTTGGCCGGGTCGTTGTGGTCGGCGCGGTTGTCGAACGGTTTGATGTCGAAGCCGCGGCCGCCGACCTGGTTGATGAGCAGGATCTTGCCTCGTCGGCCGGCTTCGCGGGCGATGCTGGCCAGTTGGCTGTCGCGGGTGGTGGTCTTGTCCCACTCGAAGAGTTTCTCGGCGTTGACGGTGATGACGTCGCGCTCGAAGCGGGTCGTACCGAGTTCTTGGCCGTAGCGGTCGATGAACTTCTGTTTCAGCAGCGCCCCGGTCTCCTCGACCAGGCCGTTGCGGTGATGGATGACCGCGGTGGGCCGCCCGGCCGGTTCGGCCTGGCCGTTGCGCAGGTCGGTGCGCAGGTCGTCGGTGGCGGCGTGCCGGGCCCCGCCCTTGAAGACCTCTTCCTCGTAGTTGTCGAGGACGGTATCGGTGACGTGGTCGAGTTTCGCCGCGGCGGTGTCGAAGATCCCGGTCGCGCCGACTTCCCGGCCGGACGGGGCGTGGGACGGGATCTCCACGACCCGGGCGCCGATGGTGTCGCCCAGGCGGGCCTCGGCGTGTTTGGCCGTGCCGGACAGGCCGACGATGCTGCCGCCCGCGTCCTTGAGGCGGCCGAACGCGTCCTGGACGGTGAGCTGCTTGCTCTCGGCGCGCAGGGCCGGGATGTCACTGAGGCCGTGCTTGGCCGCCAGGGCCTGATGGTCCAGGTGCCACTGCTGTTCGAGATTGGTCCGCGCGTCCCACAGCGGCTCGCCGCTCTCCGGGTCGATGATGATGATCTTGGACTGGCCGTCGTTGGTCACGCCCACGAAGTAGTCGTTGCCCTCGCTGCGCACCCAGTGGTTGTAGGCGGCCCGGGCCAGCCGTTCGGCCGCGTCCTCGGGTAGTTCCCGGCCCTCGGCGCGCAGGTCGGTTTCGAGCTGGTCGAGCTTGTCCAGGCCGGACTTGGTCAGTCCGTAGTGGCCGTCGGGTCCGACACCGACATCCGTGCGGGTGAGCGCGCCGTCGGTGATGACCTTGTCGGCCCACCGCACGGCGACGACCTGGGACTCAGGCGTTGTCGAGTCTCCGGGGCTGAGGTAGGCCGCTCCGTCGACGGCATCGACCTCGTCGACCACGACGTGCTTGGGCAGCCCGTGCGGCACCCCGAACTCGTCGACCCCGCCGGCCTCGCCCATCTTCAGGAAGTGGAACAACAGCTGGTTCTTGGCCGCGAACACCACCCGCACCCGGCCCTCGGGCACCGGTGGCAGCGGGGTGTCCGGGTCCAGGACCACAACATCGAAACGCTCGAACGGTTCGAGGAACTCGCGCATCTCGTCGGCGTCGCGCCCGGCCAGCGCCTCGCTGGAGGTCAGGACCAGAGCCTCCCCTTCGCGGCTGGCCCGCAACACCGTGAGCAGCCGCACATCGTCGGTCTTGCCCTCCCCGGTGCCGTGCTGCAGGACGAACCCGGGCGCGTCCGGGTCGTTGAGCCGACCCAGCAGCGCCTCGGCCGCGGTCACCTGCTCCGGCGTCGGCACGTACCCCTGGCTCTGCCGGGTCTGCTCGATCGCGGCCGCCAACCGGGTGACCTCGTCAGTACTGGCCGCCATCTGCCGCAACACCTCAGGCGGCACCCGACCCGGTTCGGGGCCGGGATGTTCGGCCCGGTGGTTGGTCAGGTACTCCTCGACGCGAGCTCGCGACTCGTCCAGCAGGTGCGTTCCGCGGGCGCGGACATGGTCCAGGCTCGAGTCCTCCCCGACCGGGACCCTGCCGTCCACGACGGCGTCACCGGGCTTGGCGTGCTCGCCCGCGGCCGGTGGAACCTGCGCTTTCGGCACGTCCGGTCCGGCCGGGTGCTCCGTCTTCACCTGGTGACCGGTCTCGGGGCCCGTGGTGTTGTCGGCGTGGCTGCCCTTGGCCGGTCCGGTGCTGTCCTGGACCGGGTCGACGGTCCGGGCCGGGTCGGTGGTCACCGTCCGTTCGGCCGGCCTGGTGGATTCGTCGATCGGTGCGGCCGGGTGCTCGGTCTGACTTCGGGTTGGGCCGTCGCTGGGCCGGGCCGGCGCCGCCGGATCGGACGGATTCGTGGGCTTCGCCGGGGTGGTGGTGAGCCGGTCCGGGGTCGCCGTGGAGTCCGGGCGCGCCGTGGAGTCCGGGCGCGCCGTGGAGTCCGGCGCCCGGATCAGCCGACGTGCTGTGCGGGATTCGTGCCGATCCGGCCCCGGCTCGACTCGCCCGAGGCGGCGGGTTCGGTTGTGGCCGGGGTGTCGGTCGGGCTGTAGGCCGGGCGCTCGTCGGGTGTGTAGGCCGGCGGCGGTGCCTCGTCCGGGTTGGTCTCGAGCGTGGCCTTGGTGTAGCTGTCCTGCGGTGTGGCCGGCGGTGCCTTGGTGTCGGCGACTTCATCGGTGCCGGCGGGCGCGGTGCCGCGTTGTGCCTGTTCGGTGTCCGGTTGCGTGCTGGCGGCTCGGGCCGTCTTGTCGCCCGCGACCGGCGGCCGGGTGGGCTGTGCGCTCGGCGGCTGTGGCGGGGCCTGATTGTCGCCGGGCTGCGTCGTGGCCGGCCGGTCCGTGCTGGGCGTCGTCGTGGCCTCGGCGGTGGTCGGCGTCGTCGCCCGCGGTGCGGACGGTGTGGACCCCAGTTCGGACGTCGTGGTGGGGCCGGTCGGTGTCTGCGGTGTCCGGCCGGGCGGGTGCGGCGAGGCCGGTGTCGCGCCTGGTGTGGTGGCCGCCGGGGCTGTGGTCGGTGGGGTTTGCCGGGCTTGTAGGGCGGCGTCGAACTTGGCCTGGATCTCGGCGACGGCGGCGGGGTCGTTGTATTGGATGTCGTTGACGAAATTGACCTGGACGGGCTTCTGCGGGCCCGGGAACGTGGGATCGGCGAATTCCTGGTAGGGGGGTGGCTCGTCGGTCGGGATGTCCTCGGGTTGGTAGGCCGGTGGCGCCTCCTCGGTCGGCTCGGTCGGCTCGGTCGACTCGATCCCGGAAGCGGGTCTGGTGGCGGCGGTTCCGGCCTTGCTGCCGTTCGTGCCGCCCGTGCCGTTCGTGCCGTTCGTGCTGCTCGTGCTGCTCGTGCCGGTCGTCGTGGTGGTCGTGGAGTGAGTCGTGGTGGTCGTGGAATCGGTGCCACCGTCGCCCGGCGTGGTGGCGGCGCCGCGGCCGAAAGCAAGGTTGAGGTGGTTGCCGGCCATGCGGGCCAGGGCGCTGAAGCCGCCGGAGGTGAACGTGTACGGGTTGAACTGGATGGGTTGGCCGGACAGGAGCATGTACGTGATCTCGGTGGCCGATTCGTGGACACCTTCATGGACGAAGGCTCCGATCGCGTCGGCGGTGACGCCGAGGGCGGCGCGGCCGTTGCGGGCCAGGTATGCGGCGATGTCGTCGGCCAGCCCGCGCAGGGTCCGGGTGCCGTCCTCGCCCACGGTGCGGCCCAGGGCGTGATCGACCGCGGCCGACACCGCGGCCTCCACGCTCGTGTCGGCGGCCTCCCGGGCACCGGTCTCGGTACCGGCGTCGGCGCCCGCCCTGGCACCGGCTTTGACGTCGGTCTCGGCGCCCGCCTTGAGGCCGTCTCTGGCGCCGGCTTTGACGTCGGCTTTGACGTCGGCTTTGACGTCGGCCTTGACGTCGGCTTCGGCGCCGGTCCTGACACTGTCCTTGACGTCGGTGCCGATGGCGGTCTTGACGGCGTCCTTGACGTCGGTGTTGACAGCGACCTTGGTGCCATCCCGGACGACGTCTCTGGCGCCGACGGTGACGGCGTCCCGAACACCGTCTCTGACTGCGGTGGTGACGACGGTCTTGACGCCGGCCCTGACGGCGGCCTTGGTGATGGCGCTCTTGAGGACGCCCGAGAGCTTGGCCAGGGGCAGATGCAGCAGGCCGCCGATGGCGCCGATGGCCAGGGCCTGCCCGGTGAGCTGAGTGTCCCAGGATCGGCGGTGGTCGGTGAACTGGATGCCCTGGGCCAGCGCGTCGATCACTTCCTGCAGGAACATGCCGACCACGACACCGACGACCACGTGCTCGATGACCTCGGTCAGCACCCGGGCCAGCACCACCCGGACCGCCGCCTCGGCGGCCGCGATCCAGGCCGTGGCCCACACCGGCCCGAAGATCCACGACACCGCCAACGCCCAGGCGATCTGGGCGACCAGGAGTACCAACTCCATGATCGACACGAGCTTGATGTACTGCACCTGCAGCGAGACGTTCTCGATCTCGGCGGCGAGCTGGTCCATCGCCTGCGCGGTGTTGGGCAGGTACTTGGGATCGTCCGAGACGTACTGGGCCATCATCTCGGCGAAACGCCGCTGACCCTTGCCTACGAACGACGACTCGATCTCGCGCACGACCGCGACGACCAAGGGCGCCAACTCGTTGGATACCAGTCCCGACAGCCGGCGATACTCCTGGGCCATCGCCCACAACTGCTGCTCGTTGGCCGTCGGCCACTGCTCGCCGGTCAACACCAGGAACATCTGCCGCACTTGCGGCGACGCGATCATCATCGCGTCCACAAGCACACCTCCTTGGCGACAGAGTTCTTCGGTGTTCTCCTCCCGTGAACACGCGTCGCGCGCCGGCCACAGTTCAGCCGGCGCGCCTCACTTGGCGTTTACGCGTGGTGCCCGCCGGCGACCTCGACCGTGCCTGTGACCACACCGCCGATCACGTTGGTGGCGGCACCGACGTTCTCCACATGGCCCTCGGTCAGACTGCCGAGGCCGCGGAACACTCCTTCGGCGAAATCCTGGCTCGGCTTGATCGTCTTCTTGGCCGGTCCGCCGATCACGTCGTCGTCTTCACCGAAGGCCGTGACGCCCAAGGCGCTGATGCGTGTGCACGAATCATGCAGTTCGCCTGCGTATTTGCCCACCTGGTCCAGGTTGACACCGCCGCGCCGTAACGCCTCCACATCGGCGGCGAATTCGTCGTCGCTCATCGCGGATCCTCCGCTCGCTCGGTCCGCATCTGGTCCTGGAGCAACGGCACGTCGAGCAGTTCCATGGCCGCGGAGAGCATCCGATCCAGATCGATCGGCGGAGGTTCGACGTTGCCCGCCTTGCCGGAGGCCGGGCTGCCCTTCGCCGTGCTGCCGCCGGTGTCGGCTGCGGAGCGCGCGGCACCGTCCGGCGAGAGTCCCGCTCCGAACACATCCAGTCCAGGCGGCAGCAGCGACGACGCCATCGCCATGGCCTGCTGGCTGACCTGCGACTGTGCCGACTGGACGGTCTCGACGACGATCGACGCCAACTCGGCCGGGGCGATCGTGCGATACCGCTTCCCCTCGAACCGGAGTTCGGTGAGCTTGCCGGCCCGATCGACGGTGGCGGTGACCATGCGGTTCTCCGATTGTGCCGTCGCGGTCGTCGTCGCCATCGACTTCTCGAGATCGCGGATCTTGGCCCGTTGTATCTCGAGTTCGGCCATGGCGATCTCGATGCGCTCCTGCAGTGGATTTGTCATCGATCGCTCCTGTTCGTTGATGGACTGTTCATTGGTGATCGGGGGATGTGCGCGCCGCTCAGCGCGTCGCTCCGGCCTGCTCCTGGTCCTCTTCGTCCTCGCGACCCTCGGCCGGACGTTCCGGCGGTCGTTTCGCTGCGGTGTCCGTGGTTCGTGCGGCCGGACGGCGCGGCAGCACCAGTTCCTCGCTGTCGAGGTCCTCCTCGCCGTCCAGGCGCCCGATCACGCCGTCGCCGGCGACCTGATCGGTGCCCCAGACCTTCTCGTCCTCGTAGAGCCAGGTCTGGCGCTCGCGCTCCTTCTTGTTGTTGTTGTTGCCCATGCCGCCCATGGGCGGCATGAACGGCATGCCGCCGAGGCCACTGGTCGCCGGCGCCTCGCCGCCGGTTGCGGCGGCGGTGGGTGGCAGCGTCGGTGGCGGAGCGGTCGTGCCGGCGCCGGTGCCGGTGCCGAACTGCAGCGCGCCGGGATTGCCGTTCGGGCCGCCCCCGAGCGCGCCCGCGGTGGCGTGGGCCGGCAGTCCGATCCCCGGCGGTCCGGATCCACCACCGGCACCGCCACCGGCACCGACCGCCACCGGTACCCAGACCCTGGTGCAGCCCAGGGCCGCCGGGCCCACCGGGCCCGCTGTGCAACGGAGGTGGCGGGCTCGGCACGGACACTCCCGGACCGCTCGCGCTCGGCGGCGGAACCGGTTGCCCGTTGGGTCCGGTCGCTCCCGGCGGCAGGCCCGTTTGCCCGTTGGACCCGCTCGAGCCGGGCGGGACGGGTTGGGCGGCGATGGGTTTGCCGTCCGGTCCGATGATCGGTTGCCCGTTGGTTCCGATGGCTTCGCCGTTGGGTCCGGTGATGGGCTGTCCGTTGGGCCCGAGGATCTCGCCGTTCGGTCCGGTGATGGGTTGCCCGTTGGGCCCGAGGATCTCGCCGTTCGGTCCGAGGATGGGCTTTCCGTCCGGCCCGAGAATTTCGCCGTGCGGTCCGAGAACGGGTTTTCCGTCGGGTCCGAGGGCCTCGCCGTGGGGCCCGACGCTCGTGCCCACCGGCCCACCGGGGACGGCGCCCAGGCCGCTGCCGGTGCCGTCCCCGGGCGGGACGACGGTGCGGGCGGGCGGGTTCGCTCCATTGACCCCGGGGCCGTTCGCGCCCGGCACCTGGATGGGTTTTCCGTCCGGCCCCAGAATGGGTTTTCCGTCCGGCCCGAGTACCTCGCCATTGGGACCGACGCTGCTCCCGGGTGGCGCACCGGGGATATCGACTCGGTCCGTTACTCGCACCGGAACCTGGCGGCGGGACGCTCTTCAGGAACGTCGGATTGGGTCCGTCGGCCCCCGGAGGATTGGTGCCCGGAGGATTGGTGCCCGGAGGATTGGTGCCCGGAGGATTGGCGCCCGGAGGACTGGCGCCCGGAGGATTGGTGATGGGCGGTGGCGGCGGGTAGTTGGGCGGCGGCGGATAGTCCGGCGGCGGCGGGTACTTGACGTCCGGTGGTGGCGGGTACGTGACGGGAGGGGGGCCGTTGGTGTCCCCGCCCGGGCCCGCGCCGGCGGTGTAGTTGCCGGGTGCGGGATCGGTGAGCGGATTGAGCGTCTTGCCCAGCAGCACGAGGCTGCTGTTGTAGGGATCGATCGCGGTTCGATACGCGGTGTCGACAGCATCCAGCGCACCGTTGAGCTGATCGGAGATCGTCTTGTTGATCGTGTCCCAACCGGCCTGCGAGGTGAGATCGACCTTCTTGTTGATCGGGTCGCCGAGGGACATCGAGGTGAGGGCAGCCTTGATGAACGAGTCGATGTGTCCGGAGGTCCCGCCGCCGTCCGGGTTGAAGATGTTGTCGCTGTAGATGCCGTCGAGCTTGTATAGGTCGCCGCTGCCGAGGATGAGGCCGGCATTCCAGAGCCCGGTGTAGATGGCGTTGATCGTGTTGACGACCGCGCCGTTGATGTTGCCGAGGATGGTGGTGGTGACCGCCGTGTTCCAGGCCGTCTGGAGCGCGGTGGCCATGGTTCGGCCGGCGGTGACGGTGTCCGACAGCGTGGTGAAGAGGGGTTGGCCGTGCTCGTTGAGCTGGGTGAGCCATCCGGACAGCGACTGGGCGTAGTAGTCCATCCGCTGCTGGATCACGGCCGCCGCCTTGCCGGCGAACCCCTTGTCCGGTGACAACAGGTCGGTCGACCACGTGGTGAAGTTGTATCCGGCCCCGACCAACCACCAGTCCAGCAGCGCTACCGCCTGAGTCAGGGATTCGAGTTCGTTGATGTCATAGGTGCCTTCCTTGCCGGCGACGATCCCGTCGAGGATCGTTCCGAAATTCTTGACCCCGGTGCCGGCGTCGACGATCACGCCGGGGTTGATGTTCGCCCCGTAGTACTGCTTGCCGTAGGCGTAGTAGTAGATGTCGGCCGTGGGGGTCCAGCTGCCCTTGTTGGTGGGGTCATACGTCTGCGACGAAGCGTCGGGAATGAAGTTGAACCACGGGATGCCGGTGACCAGCTTGCGCAGATCGAGGTATTCGCCCGTGATCGCTTTGACGATGAGCTGCGCATCCCACTTGGACCATTGGGTGCCTTCGGGGATCGCAGGAGACGTGTCGTCAGGCATTGGTCATCCGTCCTCGTGACGCGAACGCCTACGCCGAGTGGGGCGTGGCCGTGGCCGGTGCCCCCGGCGGACGGCCGACGACCCCGGAATCGACGCCGGCGACCTCGTCGGCGGAGGCCCCGACCCCGACCGCTGCCGCTGCTGCGGCCACGGCGGCTGGGGTCCGGCCCACGACGCCTGAGCCGGCGTGTGCGCGCGCTCCCCACACTGCGTCGTCGCCCTCGAGCCAGGTGACTCGTTCCCCGCGGCGCCGCCGGCCGCCGGGTACGCCGGACATCGGCGGCCACATCGGGCCACGCATGGACGCGGACAGCACCGGCGTCTCGGTGACGACTGGGGCTGGTGGTCGCTCGGCGCCCGGGCTCAGCTGCGACGGCGCGAACATGGGCGCGAGATCACGGTCCTTCAGTCGATGCGACGAGCCCGGGCCGGACTGGCGACCGATCGCCGCGTGGTCGTCGGTCGCGTCACCGCCGCTGCCCAGCGGCGGTTGACCGGACCCGGCACCGCGCCCACCCGCCGTGTCCCGGCCGTTCGCAGTGGAGCTGCCGCCGGCCGACCGGGTGCCGATCGCCGGGGCGCCGATCGACGTGCCGCCGTCAGATGCCGCGCCGTCTGATGCCGCGCCGTCCGGAGTGGCGCCGTCCGGAGTGGCGCCGTCCGGAGTGGCGCCGCCTGGTGCTGCGCCGCCCGACGTGGCGCCGTCCGACGTCAGGCCGGTTGCGACGTCCGAGGTCGCGCCGACCGAGGTCGCGCCCGGCAGGAATGCCGCGGGTCCGAAACCGGCATCCGCGAAGCTCGAGGCCGCGCCATCGGCGGGCGCCGTGTCGGCCGCGAACGACGGGCCGAATGCGATCCGGCCGGCCGGACCGGCCGCGAAGGTGTTCACCCCGAACCCGGCTTCGGCCCCCGGTGGCGTGCCGGTGGCCGAACCGGACGCGTCGGCCGGGCCCGACCCGACGTCACTCGCATTGGTGGTGGCGCCGCCCCCCGGACCGTTGCCCGCGACCGAAAACACGTTCGTCGTCGGCGGACCGAACCCGGCCCCTGGTCCGTTAGCGCCGCCGTTTGCCGGCGCGAACGCCGCGACCGGTCCGTTGGCGCCCGGAGGTGGGGCTTGCGAACCGGCCGCCGCGGGGTCGCCGGTCCAGTTGGCCAGAGCGTCGCCGAGGCGGCGATAGGCGGTGTCGAGCGTGGCTCCCGAGGATGCCGCAGCCGAATCGAGGTCGTTGACCAAACCGGAGACCGATGCGGTGACCTGCGCGTTGATCGCGTCCCAGGTGCTCTGCAGGCGCAGATCGCCGCCCGGGTAGGACGCCAGCGCCGCCTGGATCTTCGCGTCGGCGGCGGTCTGGTACTGCTGCTGCGTCTGCGTCGAACCCGGATTGTTCGCCGGATTCATCTGGTCGAGTTGGTAGCCGGCCGCCCCGGCGACGATCCCCTGAGACGTGAGATAGGCGACGACATCGGCGACCGCCGTGGCGATGGCGGTGCGAATGTTGCCGCGCAGGCCGGCCCCGGTGGCCTTCGACCACTGGCCCGACACGTTCGTGCGGAAGCCCTGCAACGAGGTGCCCGCGTCGGCGATGATCGACGACAGCGCCGCACCCGACGCGTGCAGCCGGTCGTGCCAGCCCTGCAGGCCGGCGATGAACTGGTTCAGCCGGCCCACGATCACACTGGCCGCCTTGCCGGCGACCGCGCCCCCGCCGGCATCCAACGCCGTGACCTGCTGCTGGAACTCGGTGATGCGAGTGTCGATGGCCGTCTCGAGGGCGGCGACCGCGTCGCGGAACTGGTCGATGGTGCCCGCGGTGAGGTAGCCGCGTTGCCCGGCGGCCAAGCCGTTCACCGTGACGCCCGTGGCATCGACCGCCGACTCGAAGGCGCTCACCGCCCCGGAGTCGACGACGACGTCGAGGTAGGGGGTGCCGAACGCGCTGTAGGCGATCGAGTCGGCCGTGGTGTCGAGTTGCGCCTGTCCACCGGCCGCGCCGGGGGCCAGCCGGAACCAGGCAACCGTCGTCAACGGGCGTAGATCGATGCCGTCGCCGGTCACATCCGCGAGCGCGCGGGCCAGGGTGGCCGGCGGATCCGGCGTGGTTGCCATCGAAGGTTCCTTTCGCTCGAGTGCGCAGCGCGGGGTCGGTGGGCGGTTGCCCGCCGACCCCGCCGCCGATCAGGCGCCGGGCTTGTTCGCCAGGCCCGGGTACTTCGACGTGAAGTCGCTTGCCGTCACAGTCGCGAGATCCGACGTGTCGTCGAAGACCTTGGTGGCTGTGGCGAGCGCCTTCACGTAGCGCGTCCAGTCGTCGTACAACTTGTTGAGTTCGGTGTTGACCGACAGCCCGAACTTCCCCGCCTGGTCCGTGACGCCCTTGGCCGGGGCCCAGTCGGGACTGCCGACCTTGATGACGGTCGACAGCGTGCCGTCGAGCGTGAGCCCGGACCCCGGCTTGAGAAAGGCCTTCTCCATCTCGGTGGAGCTGTCCGACACGAAACTGGTCAGCCGGACGTACGAAGCCTTGTCGTACTTGGTGATTTGACCCGATGGCAGGTCGTCAGCGCTGGACATGGTGCTCCCCTCGTCAGTGGTCGCGCCGATCGCGAAGGATCAGGACATGATCCGGGCGGTTGCGTTGTCGCCGTCCAGGAAGATCTGGGCGACGTTGTCCGATGCGGTGGCCGAGCCCGACAGCCGGGTGGCCATGTCGTCGTAGCTCGTGTTCCAGCTGTTCTGCTGCGCCTGCCACAACGGGAAGGCCTTGCCCTGTGCGGCCGTGTTCATGTTGGTCAGGCTCGAGTTGAGGTCCTGCAGGATGGTGTAGGTCTGCCGGACCGCCGCGTTCAGGGCGTCGTTGTCGTCCTGAAGCGAGGAGTGGTAGACGGTGAAGTCGGTCATCGAAGTTCCTTTCGGTCTCGTGGGGTTGCTTACCGACCGCTGCCGGCCGCGCCGCTGGCGCTCGAGCTGGTGCTGACGTTGGAGTTCAGCCACGACTGGACGTTGGTGTTGAGGTCGGTCAGCGCCTTGACGATCGAGTTGAAGTCGGTGTTCCACGTGGTCAGGCGCTGCTCGAGGATGCGTCCGGCATCGGACTGCGCGTGCGAGTAGATGTCGCCGGCACGCGCCTGGACGTTCCCGTTGAGTGCGGTCATCTGTGAGATGGCCTCGTTCGTCTGGTTGATGATGTTCTGCATCTGGCCCTGGTCCAGGCCGTACGGACTGGTCACTGCTGTCTCCTTGTTCGGAAAGTGATGTGTTCGGGGGGTCGGGGCTGGGGCTCGATCGACTAGGCACCGCCTCCCAGGTCGGTCAGGCGCGGACCGGTGGGCAGCAGCGCCAGGACGGCCGGCGGCACGGGCACGGCACTTTGGGGGGAGTAGCCGAGCGCCGTTGCTGCGCTGTTGCCGGCGATCGGGTACTTGATGCCGTCGCCGGTCACGAGGAACAGCCCGCCGGTGGCGACGCCGGCGACCGGCGTGCTGCGGGCGAGCGCGCCGCCCCCGGCCGCGACCGCGACCCCGTCGGCCGTCGTCGGCCCGACGGTGACCCCGGGCGTCGACTGGACGGCGCCAGGCCCGTCCCCGGCCGGTGTGACGCTCACGGTGCGCCGCATCGACGTCGCGGTCGAGTCGATGTGCAGGCACGGGACGTGGTGTGCGTCGGTCGTCAGCAGGCGCGGTTTCGGGGGAAGCTCGGCCATCGAGTCGGGCACGGGCACGACCGCGGCGGCCGCGAGCGCGGCGGTGCCGAGGGCGACCGGCCCGACCGCCCGGCCGGGGTAGGCCGCCGCGGTCTGCGGGTCGGCGAGGGCCAGCGCCGCGGCGGTAGGGCTGAGCGGCAGCAGCCCGCCGGCGACGACCAGGTACTGATGGCCGTTCGCTCCGGACGCCGTGACGATCTCGCCGATGCGCGTCGTCTCGCCGGCCAGGGTGGGGCCGCTCGAGCCGCGGCCGTCGACGGCCAGCGACCCCAGATCGGGTCCGGCCGGCAGCAGGTCGAGCCAGACGGTGCGCGCCGTCGGCGGAGTGATCGTCTCGCTGCCGAACGCGCGCGCGACCCAGTCGGCCGTGATCTTCATCCGCCGCCCGTCGGTGACCAGGTAGCTGGTGCCGGACGGGTCGCGCACCACGACGCCGTCCGTCGCCGATCCCGCGGTCGGGGCAGTCTCGGGATCGAGCGTCAGCGTCACGGTCGGTCGCTGCGACGCCGCGTCGGTCGCGGCGCAGACGACCCAGTGCTGGCTGGTCGACGCGCCGGCGGGCGGCAGGGAGTCCGGAGCCCAGGGGATGCCGATCTGCGAACCGAGGGGCAGGTCGTCGAGCTGTTTCGCCGGGGCCTCGGCCTCCTTCAGCTTCGGGCCGAGCAGCAGCCGCGCCGACGCGTAGTTCAGGACGGGATGCAGCCTGCCGTCGACGAGCAGGTACCGGGACCCGGTGCCCTTGGCCACGATCAGCGTGCCGGCGGCCCGCCATTTGGAGCCGCCGCTCGGGTGCAGCACGCCGATCAGCGCGGCGATGCCGGTGACGATGACCCCGACCAGCACCCCGACCAGGAGCCCGGTCGGGGTGCGGCGCAGGGGTGGGCGGAGGGCGTCGGGTTCGGCGCGCAGGATCGCGGCCCGCATGCGGTTGGCCACGAACGTGTGCGCCTCGACCTGGTCACGACGGGTGTGCATCGTGTCCTCTCAGTCCCGGCCGGGCATGGTGATCACCACAGGTGTCGCATGGCGGAGTAGACGCCGGCGATTTGCAGGGCGAGCGGCACGATCGCCGCCGCGGCCAGCCAGTGGGCGATGTCGCCGGCCAGGCCCCAGTGCGGAATCAGGCGGCGCTCGGGCAGGACGTGGCCGGCCGCGCACGCCAGCCCGCCGATCAGCACGAGGACGGCGACGGCCACGCCCAGGCCGGCGTCGGACCGGTCGGCCGCGTAGCCGAGCACGGGCACGAGCACGCCGACCGCGGCTGGGACGAACGCGGCCACGCGTTGCCAGGCGCTGACCAGTTCGCGGCAGTGCAGCAGCAGCACCAGCGCCACCAGCCAGGCCAGGGCCGTCGCCGCGACCCCACCCTTCACGGCCACGACCCACAGACAGGCCGACAGGACGACGCCCAAGGCGGCGAACAGGGCGGTGACGTAGTAGTCGGCCGTCGTGGCCCGGCGGAGCAGGGCGGCCGACGGCTCGGGGTCGAGATCCTCCTGGAACTGGTCCGGGTTGGTCGGCAGGGGCGGCACCGGAATGCCGACGGAACTGGTCACCAGCACCGGGACGAAGTAGCCGATCAGCAGCAGCACCGGCATGGCCACGGCTGCGGCCGCGGCGGCCGACCAGCCTGCGCCGAGCTGGGTCAGGGCAATCAACGCCGCCAGCCCCGCGGCCACGCTCGCCCCGGTCCAGGCCCAGGCGTGCGTGCCGGTGGCGAAGCGGGCAGTCAGGGTGGCCACGGTCAGGAAGGCGCCGGTGGCGAGCACGGCGGGTGCGCTCGTGGCGCGGGCGAGCGTCAGGGGATCCTTCAGCGCGGGCAGGGCCAGGCCGGCCACCCCCGCGTAGCCGATTCCCAGCAGCGCGAGGACCTCACCGGAGCGGCTGTCGTCGAAGGCCCGGGCCGCCGCCGTGGCCGCACAGAGCAGGACGACCGCGAGCGGGCCGGCCAGCCGGGCCGTCGACGTCCCGGTGTCGCAGCGCAGCACGAGGAAGATGCCCAGGAGGCCGGCCAGCAGGGCGCAGCCGAAAGCCAGATGCACCCCGAAGGCCGGTCGCCACCGGTCCCGGCGCTGGGCGACGGCGGTGGCGACACCGTCCACGACGTCGTCGAAGTCGATCGGTGGCAACTGTTCGTCGCGCGGGCGCAGGTAGACGACGTCCCCGTCACACAGGCCGAGGGCGGCCGTGCCCAGGTCCTCCTCCAGCGGGGCCTCGCCGAGCCGCTGCAGCACCCAGCCGCCGTGCTCGAGCCCGGTCGTGGCCAGTCGTTGGTCCATGTGCAGCAGCAACGTCGGCAGCAGGTCGGCGACCGGCACATGGACGGGGACGGCAAGCTCCACGCGTCGGTCCGGGCCGTAAACGGCGAGCCGGCAGATGTCGCCGACGGGAACCGAGGTTGTCATGCCGGATGCACGGCAACGCGGTGCGGAAAGGTTCACGACGGGGCGAACTCGATGTCCGGGGAATCGACCGGTGCGCCCGCGGACGTGCCCAGCCGGGTCCGCCCTCGGGGCGGAGCGTTGCTACGGCTTCACGCTGCGCACGAACAAGGCCGGCTGCAGTGCAACCGTGCCGGGGGGAACGTCGATCTCTCCCGGTTGCAGCGCAACCGTGCCCGGCGGATGCACCGTCGCGAAGTGCGACCGCAGGTGCAGGCCGACCTCCATCCGGCTGCCCGGAGCGCTGCCGGCTGCGCTGCCGGCGTCGGCGCCGGTGGTGACGCTCTGGTACAGCCACTGCTGGACGTTGGTGTTGAGATCGATCAGTGCGTTGACGATGGCCGCGAAGTCGGTGTTCCACGTGGTCAGGCGCTGCTGGAGGATGCGTCCGGCATCGGACTGCGCGTGCGAGTAGATGTCGTCCGCCCGGGCCTGGACCGTGCCGTTCAGCGTCGTCATCTGCGAGATCGCGTCGTCGGTCGCGTTGATGACGGCCTGCATCTGGGCCTGGTCCAGGCCGTAGGGACTGGTCACTGCCGACTCCTGTTCCGACGTGCTGGTGTCGCTGCGCGCGGGCGGGCGGCGACGGCGCCGTCCCTGGCTCTGGCTCTGGCTCTGGTTGCACGTCGGGGCCGGGGCGCAGGGTTCACGTCTGCTCGATTCACCCTGAGCGGGGCGAGGATGCCCAGTTCCGGGCCTAATCCGGTGCCTGGTTGACCTCCACCCGGGTGGGCTCGAGCAGGTGCTGGTCAAGGGGCAAGCCGTACTGGCGGGGAAGGAGGACGCCCTCTTCCGGTGCCTGGTTGACCTCCACCCGGGTGGGCTCGAGCAGGTGCTGGTCAAGGGGCAAGCCGTACTGGCGGGGAAGGAGGACGCCCTCTTCCGGTGCCTGGTTGACCTCCACCCGGGTGGGCTCGAGCAGGTGCTGGTCATTGGGCAAGCCGTACTGGCGGGGAAGAAGGACGCCCTGTTCCAGTCCGTGGTTGACGTTCACGCGGGTCGGCGCAACGGCCGCCCGCTCAGCCGGAGGCTGTCCGCCGGCCGCGCCGGCCGCGCCTGAGCCAGTGCCGACGTTGGTCTGCAGCCACTGCTGAACGCCGTCGTTGAGCTCACTCAGCGCATTGATGATGGCCCGGAAGTCGGTGTTCCACGTGTTCAGGCGCTGCTGCAGGATGCGTCCGGCATCGGACTGCGCATGCGAGTAGATGTCGTCCGCCCGGGCCTGGACCGTGCCGTTCAGCGTCGTCATCTGCGAGAGGGCATCGTTCGTCTGGTTGATGATGCTCTGCATCTGAGCCTGATCCAGGCCGTAGGGGCTGGTCAACTGCCGACTCCTCTTCCGACGTGCTGGGTCGCGCCGCCCTGGTTCTGGTTGCACGTCCGGGCCCGGCCGCAGGGTTCACGATCGGCCGATTCATCCCGACGGCGGCTTGCGCGCGTGTAGAGGAGGACTGCCGAAATAGGGGAGAGCTCGATGAGTGCGACCGTGTTCCACCGTCCGCCGCGGATGCGTCCACCGGAGATGCCCTCCGGCGAGCTGTCCCTGCAGGAACCTCCGGTGCTGAGCGAGCAGTTGGGCTCGGGCTCGATGTCGATGCTGCCGATGATGATCGGCGGCGGGGCGATGGCCCTGATGGTCGGCGCACCGCTGCTGGCCGGCAGCGGCGGCAGTTTCGTGGTCATGCTCGCCCCGCTCGGCATGGGCGTGATGATGATGTCGATGATGTTCTCCAGCCGCGGGGGCAACGACCGGCGGGGCAAGATCCGCGGCGAGCGCCGCGACTACCTGCGCTACCTCGGCCAGATGCGCAAGCAGGTGCGCTCCGCGGCCGCCGACCAGCGCTCCGCGTTGGCCTGGCGCCATCCGGACCCGCAGTCACTGTGGTCGGTGGCGATGAGCGGGCGGCTCTGGGAGCGGCGGGCCGCCCACCCGGACTTCGCCGAGGTGCGTATCGCCCTCGGCCCGCAACGGCTGGCGCTGACCCTGAAACCGATCAAGACGAAACCGATCGAGGATCTCGAGCCGCTGAGCGCCCGGGCCCTGCGCCGCTTCATCGCCGCCTACGGCTCGGTCGGGGGACTGCCCTCCGCGGTGTTCATGCGCGGCTTCGCGCACGTCCAGTTCCGCGGCGATGTCGAGGCGGCGCGGGCGAACATCCGGGCCGTGCTCGGCCAGCTGATCACCTTTCATTCACCGGACGACCTCGTCATCGCCGTGTGCGCCGACAAGGCGAGCACCCAGCACTGGGACTGGGTGAAGTGGCTGCCCCACTCGCAGCACCGCGCCGACCAGGACGGCGCCGGGGCGACGCGACTGGTCGCCGATGACATCGAGGCCCTGAACACGTTGCTGCTCGCCTCCCTCGACGAGCGCGGCCGCTTCGAGCCGGGGGCCACGCCGTCGCGCGAGGTGCCCTACGTGGTCATCGTGCTCGACGGCGTGACCACGCCGCCCGAGTCACGGATGGCCGGCGCCGGATTCGACAACACCCTGGTCGATCTCGACGACGGCCGAGAGCGGCGCCCCGGAGGGCCGGACCACGCTGCGCCTGGACATCTCGCCCGAGACCGTCGACATGATCCGCTCCGACCGCACCGGCCATGAGCTCAGGACGCCGTTGGGCCGGCCGGACGCCCTGAGCATCCCGCGCATCGAGGCGCTGGCCCGCACCGTCTCGCCGTATCGCCTGGCCGCCACGACCGACGTCGTGGAGTCGACGATCACGAACTTCGATCTCGCTGCCCTGCTCGGCATCCCGAACGTCGACGAC
The DNA here is from genome assembly GCA_963713245.1 of uncultured Actinomycetota bacterium. Taxonomy (GTDB): domain Bacteria; phylum Actinomycetota; class Actinomycetes; order Mycobacteriales; family Jatrophihabitantaceae; genus CAVQKZ01. Next base: position 632,829 of record CAVQKZ010000005.1, on the reverse strand, counting down.
CTGCGGGTGCGCGACCTGTGGCGGCGCACGTCCTCACCCGCCGACCGGTTCCGGGTGCCGATCGGGGTGGCCGAGGACGGCGGCAAGGTCGAGCTCGACATCAAGGAGGCCGCGCAGGGTGGCATGGGCCCGCACGGGCTGCTGATCGGGGCCACGGGCTCCGGCAAGAGCGAGCTGCTGCGCACGCTCGTCCTGGCCCTGGCCATGACGCACTCGTCGGAGATCCTGAACTTCGTGCTCACCGATTTCAAGGGCGGGGCCACCTTCCTCGGCCTGGACGGGCTGCCGCACACCTCCGCGGTGATCACGAACCTGGCCGACGAGGAGGCCCTGGTCGAACGCATGCAGGACGCGTTGCAGGGCGAGATGACGCGCCGGCAGGAACTGCTGCGCCGGGCCGGCAATTTCAACTCCCTGCTGGACTACGAGGCCGCCCGCCGGGCCGGGGCTCCGCTCGACCCGCTGCCGACGCTGTTCGTCGTCGTCGACGAGTTCAGCGAACTGCTGGCGACGAACCCCGAGTTCGGGGAGCTGTTCGTGATGATCGGCCGGCTGGGCCGCTCGCTCGGCGTGCACCTGCTGCTGGCCACCCAGCGGCTCGAAGAGGGCCGCATGCACAAGCTGGAGAGTCACCTGTCCTACCGCATCTCGCTCAAGACGCTGTCGGCCATGGAGAGCCGGTCGGTGATCGGCGTGCCGGATGCGCACCACCTGCCGGCCGCGCCGGGCAACGGGTACCTGCGGCTGGACGTGTCGACGCTCGTGCGCTTCAAGGCCGCCTACGTGTCCGGTCCCTACCAGCGCCGCACCCGCGAGGAGCGCCAGGAGGAGGTGCGGCGGCAGGTCGTGCTCTTCGGGGCCGGACCCGTGGCCCAACCCGAGCTCGACCGGCCCGACCCGAGCCAGACCAACTCGCTCGATCCGATGGACGCGGTGCTGGACGACAAGGGCGTCGAGCCGGCCCGCTCGTCGAGCGAGACCCTGCTCAAGGTCGTGGTCGACCATCTTCGCGGGCAAGGTCCGCCCGCCCATCAGGTCTGGCTGCCGCCGCTCGTCGATCCCCCCACGCTGGACCAGTTGCTGCCGCCGCTGCTGCCCGACGAGCGGCTCGGCCTGACGCCGGCGCAGTGGCCCGGGCGAGGCCGCCTGGTGATCCCGATCGGCCTCATCGACAAGCCGTACGAGCAGATCCGTGACCTCTACATGATCGATCTGTCCGGCGTCGGCGGTCACGTGGGCATCGCGGGCGGCCCGCAGGCCGGCAAGAGCACCCTGCTGCGCTCGATCATCTGCGGCCTGGCGCTGACGCACACGCCGGAAGAGGTGCAGTTCTACCTGCTGGACTTCGGCGGCGGCAGCCTCAGCTCGCTGTCGGAACTGCCGCACGTGGGCGGGATCGCCGGCCGGATGGACGCCGAGCGGGTCAGCCGGACCGTGTCCGAGGTGGCCGGGATCGTGCGCCGGCGCGAGCAGGTGTTCGCCGAGCAGAGCGTGGAGGGCATGCCCGCGTACCGCGCACTACGCGGCGTCGGTGCGATCGACGACCCGTACGGCGACGTCTTCCTCGTCGTCGACGGCTGGGCCTCGCTGCGGGCGGACTTCGAGCAGGAGGACGCCCAGATCCGCCAGCTCGCCGCCCGCGGCCTGGCCTACGGCGTCCACGTCATCCTCACCACCGGCCGCTGGTCGGACATCCACAGCGCCCTGCGGGACTTGCTGGGCAGCCGGATCGAGCTGCGGCTCGGCGACGCGATCGACTCGATGATCGACATCCGGGCGGCCGGCAAGGTGCCGCGCAGCCCGGGCCGCGGCCTGACCATGGACAAGCTGCACTACCTCGCGGCCGTTCCCCGCACCGACGGCCGGTCGCGCACCGACGATCTCGCCGCCGGCACGCGGGCACTCGTCGATGCGGTCGCGGACAACTGGGCCGGGCCGTCCGCGCCGCCGGTCCGGTTGCTGCCGGCCTTGCTGCCGGCCGAGGAGCTGCCCCCGGTCGAGGGTCAGGTCCGCTTCCCGATCGGGCTGGCGGAGAAAGACCTGCAGCCGGTGTGGCACGACTTCACCGCCCAGCCGCACCTGACCGTGCTCGGCGACACCGGCAGCGGCAAAACCGGCGTGCTGCGCCGTCTCATCGACGCGGTCGTCACCGCGTACCCCGCCGGCCAGGCCGAGATCCTGGCCTTCGACTCCCGCCGCGTGCTGACCTCGCTCGTGCCCGACACCCACCGCCTCGGCACGGCCTACTCGACGCACGCGCTGACCACGCTGGTGGGCACCCTGGCGGCCCGGCTGAACGAGCGGATCCCCGGACCGGAGGTCACGCCGCAACAACTTGCCCGGCGGGACTGGTGGGCCGGGCCCGAGGTGTTCGTCCTGATCGACGACTACGACCTGACCCTGAGCGGCCCGACGATGCCCGGGCCGCTGGACGCCCTGATCCCGCTGCTGCCGGCGGCGTCCGACATCGGCCTGCACGTCGTGCTGACCCGGGCCGCGGCCGGTTCGCAGCGCACGGGGATGAATCCGGTCATCCGCCGGCTCCAGGAGTCGAACGCGCCCGACCTGGTGCTCTCGTGCCCGCCGGCCGAAGGTCCGCTGCTCAACGGGCAGAAGCCGCGGGACTTCGCCCCCGGCCGCGGCATGCTCGTCACCCGGCGGTCCTCGACCCTGCTCCAGGTGGGTTGGCAGGACCTCGACGACCCGGAGTCGCCGTGAGGCCGGTCGTGACCAGGCTCGTCGTGACCAGGCTCGTCGTGACCAGGCTCGTCGTGACCAGGCTCGTCGTGACCAGGCTTGCGGCGCGCCTGGCCGTCGCCCTCGTGCTGTTGTCGGCCGCCGTCGTCGTGGTGAGCCCGGGCGGGCCGGCCGACGCGCAGCCGAGTTGCCAACCGGCCCGCGACGCCGCGACCACCGTCGAGCCGTGGCCGCAGCAACAGCTGGCCTACGACCAGGCCTGGTCGACCGCACGCGGCCAGGGTGTCACGGTCGCGGTGCTCGACACCGGCGTGTCGGCCGCGGCACCGGCCCTGGCCGGCCGGGTCCTGCCCGGAATCGACGTCGCCACCGGTGGACGGGCCGACAACGACTGCCTGGGCCACGGCACCTTCGTGGCCGCCCTGATCGGTGCCCGTCCGGTGACCGGCTCCGCGTTCGTGGGCGTGGCACCGGATGCCCGGATCCTGCCGGTGCGGGTGGTCGCCCGCGACGGTGAACTCGACGTGGCTCCCGAAACCTTGGCGCTGGGGATCGACGCGGCCGTGTCGCGCGGGGCCGCGGTCATCGCCACGGCGGCGACCGCGCCGTACTCGTCCGCTGCCCTGGTCGCGGCCGTGCGGCGGGCCCACCACCGTGGCGTCCTGATCCTCGCGCCGGCCTGGACGACCCGTCGGCAGGACGGGGACGTGGCCGAACCCGCGGCGCTGCCGGGCGTCGTCGCGGTGCAGGGGGTCGACAGCTTCGGACGTGCGGTCGAGGAAGGGACGCCGGAGGCGCATCCGACGGTGTGCGCGCCGGCCGCGGACCTGACCGGAGTCCCGCCGTCAGGGCACGGCACGATCGCCGGCTCGGGGTCGGCGCTGGCCGTCGGCATCGCGGCCGGCGTGGCGGCGTTGATCCGCGGCCGCTATCCGGGAACGACCCCCGATCAGCTCGAGGCCAGGTTGGTGGCGACCGCGGTTCCGCTCGCCGCGACGCCGGTCACCGCGCTCGCGGGGGCCGGCCTGGTCGATCCGGTCGCCGCCGTCGGCGACGTCGCGGCCCAGCCGGGCGAGCACGGCCCGGCCGTGGCTCGGCCGGCCCGGGTCGTCCCGAACAGCCCGGTCGCCCGTCCGGACCGGCCGGCGCAGGCCGCGGTGCGGTGGACGGCGGCCGTGTTCGGCGGGGCCGTGCTGGTCGGGCTGCTGGTCGTGACCGCGCGGGCCGGGCGGACCCGGTCCCGACAGCGAGCGCAGCGCTCAGCGGTATCCACGTGAGCGGCTCCGACGCACCGGGAGTCCACTCCGCCATGACCTGGGGATGGCGACCGAGTTCGGTACTGCGCGACGCGCTGCTGCGCACCGCGGACGACGCCGTCGTTGACCGCTTTGCCGCCACACTGCGCCAACCGGTCGACCTCACGCCGCTCTACCGGTTCGTGCGCCACGTCCGCGCGGACATCGGGCCGGACGCCGAGATCCTCGACGCCGCGCTGGAGGACGGCACCTGCATCGTGTGGTACCGACGCCCGGGCGAGAAGGTCGAGGCGAGCACCCCCGGGCCGGGCGCCGGGCTTTCGCGGACCCTGAACCGCGGGCCCGGCTCGGCCCTGGCCGAGGCCGTGGTGCCGGGAGTGGGCGGCGCTGCGGGTGAGGTCGTGGCGGGCGGGACGACATCGTCGGCCTCGGCCGAAGCCGGGGCACCGATGCAGCGGCGGCTGCCGCCGCCGGATTAGGGCGAGGTGGGCGACGGTCCCGCGTGCTCCTTGAACCCCGGGTACGAACTGCGGGAGATGTGGGCGAGAAAGGCGGCGACAGCGCCCTCTTCCTCGGCGTCCAACTCGCGGAAGTGCTGACGCGCGCGCTGGGCCAGCGTCCGGGCCAGCCCCACGTTGTCGCAGGCGTATTCGGTGCGGGCCAGCCCGAATTCGGCCAGCGCCTCGTGGTACCGGTCGCGCTGCCCCTGCGTGATGATCAGCGCTCGACGAAACGCGGTGCGGGCCGGGCCGAATTGGTTCAACGTCCTGCGGGCCGTACCGAGACTGATCAACAGGTTGCCCTCGAACGGGATGAGCGCGTCGGTCTCTTGGGACCGGAGGGCCTCCTGGGCGCGGGTGACGGCGAGCTCCGCCTTGCCCATCTCGGCGTAGATCTCGCACAGCGCGTCGAGGACGCCCAGGCGGGGGTAGGCAGCTCCGGTGGCCTCGGCGACGGGAACGGCGTCGAGGGCCGCACTGAGCGCCTCGTCGTAACGACCGGCTTCGCGCAGCGTCGAGGCCAGGTTGCACAGCACCATCGCCCGGGTGTGCAGGTCGTCGTCGCTGCTGAGCGTCAGGGCTTGTTCGTAACTGCGGATGGCGGTGTCGTTGTCGCCCTGGCGCGAGTACGCCACCCCGAGATGGCTGAGCAGACGCGTCTGGCCGACCGCGCTTCCGCACGCCTGCGCGGCGGCGAGACCGTCCTCGAGCACCGCTACCCACTCGGTCAACCGGCCCGACATGTAGAAGTAGCTGTACGTGAGCGTGGCGAGCTTCCACGCGAGTTCGGGATGCCCGGCCTTATGGGCGGCCGGGACGAGCGCAGCCACGGTCCGGGTGTACGTGCTCATCCAGGAGATGTAGCCGTCGGGGGAGACGAATTTCTGCGGACTGCAATTCGACACGGTGGGGCAGTCGATTCGCGACGGCGACCCGAACACGTCGTGACCGGTGTGCAGGGAGGTGATGAACCAGATGGTGGCCCGTGTCAGCGCGCCCTCACGCGACTCCAGGCGCTCGCCGATCTCGATCGCGAACGCACGCGTGAGATCGTGCATGACGAACCCGTCGTCGACCCGCTCGAGCAGATGGTGGTCGACCAGGCTGAGCATGCCGGTGGTGGTGCTGGCCAGGGGTTGGTCGGACACCGCGGCGGCCAGCAACGGCGTGAACAGGTTGCAGGGCAGGCCGGCCAGCAGTCGCAGCAGTCGGGCGGCGTCGGGGTGCAGTCGCTCGTAGGACCACAGGAAGGCCGCGCGCACGGAGTTGGCGCTGCCGTCGCCGCCCTGCAGTTCGAGCAGGTCCAGGCGGCGCGCCGCGCCGGCGAACTCCTCGACCAGGCCGGGGACGTCCAGACCGGGCCGCGAATTGATCTGCTCGGCCGCGATGTGCAGGGCCAGTGGCAGGTGATCGCACAGCCGGCACAGCCTGATCAGTTCGGAGCGATGGCGCCCGATCCGGTCGCGCTCGATCTTCGATGCCACCAGGGTGCGGGCCTCGACCGAACTGAGCCGCGGCAGTTCGATGCGGTGGGCCTGGTGGCGCGCGACCAGTTTCGCCAGCCGATCGCGGCTGGTCACGATGACGAAGTTCTCCGGCCCGACATTGACGAGTTCGGAGATGTCGGAGACGTCAGCCGCGTTGTCGATCACCACCACTCGGCGCGACGTGCGCATAGCGTGCTGGTAACGGGCCAGGCGAGCTTCGTCGTCGTTCGGGATGCGGTCATCGCCGAGCGCGCGGAGCAGGGCGTGCAACGCCTCGGCCTTCGTCAACGGTGCTGAGCTCGATCCGAATTCGTTCAGGTCGACCGTCAGCAGGCCGTCGCCGAACTGGTCGGCCAGCCGGCGGGCACACTCGGCCGCGAACGCGCTCTTGCCGATCCCGCCCGCCCCGACCACGGCGACGACGGGGGCGGCCGCGCGGCCCAGCGCGACGGAGTCCGCCCGGGCGTTCGATGCGACCGCGAGCATCAGGTCGATCTCGGCCGCGCGTCCGACGAAGGTCGTGGCGGGGGCGGCATGCCCGGTGCCACCGCCGGCGCGGGCGGACGGCCCGGAGCGTTCGAGCGCCGCGATCCGGTCACAGGCCTGCTGGACGTCCGCGCCGGGCTCGACGCCGAGTTCGCGGACGAGCTTGCGCCGGAATTCGCCGAAGAACGACAGCGCTTCGCTGCGCCGGCCCGAGAGCCCGAGCGCGGTGATCAGCAGTGACGCGAGCTGTTCGTCGTAGGGGTGGTGGGTCAGTTCGAGCACGAGCTGATCGGCGGCGGCGTCGGGCCGCTGGACTTGGATGCACAACCGGGCGCGGGAGGCCGCGAGCCGCTGCCGCAGCCGGTCGAACTCGACCCGGCGCTGGGCGGCGAATGGTCCCGGGACGCCGGTCAACGTCTCGGGGGAACGCCAGTAGCCGATGGCCTCCTCAGCGCTGGCCAGGGCCTTCTCAGGCTCGTCCAGCTGGCCCTGCTGCTGCTCGATCAGCTCCAGTACGCGCGAGACGTCCAGCAGCTCGACGTCGAAATCGAGCCGGTACCCGCCGCTGGCCCGCACCAGTTGGAGCTGGGAGCCGTGCAGGATGGTCCGGATATTCGACAGATACGTGTACAGGTTGCCCAGTGCGGTGGCGGGGACGTCCTCACCCCAGATCCCGTCGACCAAGGCGTCCTTCGACACGACCGCGTTGGCGTTCAGGGCCAGAATCGCCAGCGCCGCCTGTTGCTTCGGGGGACCGAGCCCCAGTGCCTTGTCGGCCACGTCCAGGCGCAGCGGTCCGAGTACCCCGATTCTGGTCGGTCGGACGTCCACTCACGCACCCCCGCTTGCTGCACGTACATGCTTTCGCAGTGTATGCGCTTACATGCATGTTTGGGTGGTTGTGGGTTGCGCGTACTCAGATGACCCCTGCCCGCACAGCGCAGGCCACTGCCTGCGACCGGTTGTTCAAACCGAACCGCTGCAGCAGGCCCGACAAGATGCTCTTGACCGTGCGCTCGGAGTAGGACAGCTCGCGGGCGATCTCCGAGATTTCCATGCCCTCGGCAATCAGCCGCAGGACGTCGCGTTCGCGCGCGGCCAGCCCCGACAGGGTCAGCCCCAGTGGGCGCAGCGTCTCGCGCTGCAGCCGCTCGACCTGGGTCAGCAGGCTGCCGAGCAGGTCGTGGGGCATGACGGCGCGGCCGGCCCGGGCGGCCGACACGACCTGGGCGAGCCGGGACGCGGTCAGGTGCTCCCTCAGCAGGATGGCGACCACGCGGCATTCGACGACGCTGAGCAGATCGTCCGAACGGATCGATCCGGTCACCAGCACCGTGCGCAGATCGCTCGCTTCGGCCACGTGGCGAAGATGCGTGGCGGCATGGGCGTTGATGGCGTCGACGGCCAGCACGTGCATGTCGGCGGCGGCGAGTGCGCCGACGTCGACGGGAGCGCCCACCGACCCGGTGGCGACGACGTGCAGCTGTGCTTCCTGCTGCAGGTAGTGGGCGATGCCCGCAGCGGCGAGCGGATCAGATCCGGCCACAACCAGCTTCGTCGGCTCCATCGGGGCTCCCTTGACGCGGTCGGTCGAGGGACACTCTCACCGGGCCGTCTCCAGAATTTCTCCATGCGCCGGAGACCTGTGGGCTGCGGATGCTCAAAAGGGCGGCAAGACCGCGGCCGATCGGGCGGTTCCGGCCCGTTGACCTTGTCGCCGGGGCCGTCGCAGTGAGGGACTGCTTCTCACACCTCGTGGCCGTCAAGCGGGTCGCGCGGTCGAGGAGGGTGATTGCGTGGACCCGGCGGGCGGCGAGATGCCGGACGACGCCCGCAGGCACTGGGGTGCGCGCGGCGGCGCGGCCATCCAGCGGCTCACCTCGGCCGACCTCGAGCGCGCCGTTCCCGAGCGCGGCGTCGCCATGATCGAGTTCACCGTCCCGTGGTGCACGGCGGGCCAGTCCTACCGCGATGCCTTCACCCAGTTGTCGGCCCGGCATCCCGAGGTCGTCTTCGGCCGGATCGACGTCGAGCAGGAACTCCTGGTGGCCCGCCGCTTCCGCATCGATGCGGTGCCGACCCTGACCGTGATCCAGCATCGAGCGCTCGTCTTTCGATACGTCGGCGCGCTGTCCTTCGCCGCGCTCGAGGACCTGCTCAGCCAGGTCCGGCGGCTGCCGGAATCTCGCGAACGCGGCGCCGGCCCGACCGCGCCGCCCGGGGCGGCAGGCGAGTGATGAATCACCAGGCCTTCGGCATTTCGCTCGATGACTCGCGTTCACCGATCAGCGTGCGCCACGACCTCCTCGAGCCGTCGAGCATGCTGTGCGCCGGCACCGATGCGAGCTCGGACGCGCGCATCAACCGAGTGCCGCTGGCTGTGTCCCTGCTCCTGGGCGCGGGGCTGGTATTCGGCGCGGGGGCGGCCGGCGGGGCGCGAGCGGTGTGTCTGCTGCTGCTCGGCACCGGCCTGGGTGTGGCCCTGTTCCGCTCCCGCTTCGTGTTCGCCTCGGCCTGGCGCCGGTTGCTGACCCTCAATGACCCCGACGGCTTGCGAGCACACGCGATCCTGCTCATCGTGGCCACGACCGCGATCTCCTTCGTCGCCGCCCACGGGCTCGGCGCCTTCGGTGCGGTTCCCGACGTGACGCCCTTCCCGCTCGGAATCCCGTTGTGTCTCGGTGCGCTCCTCTTCGGCGTCGGCATGCAGTTCGGGAGCTCGTGCGCGTCGGGGACGCTGTTCGCAACCGGGGCCGGGCAGTCGACGGTCCTGTGCACGCTGGCTGGATTCGTCTCCGGTACGACCGTGCAGGCGGCGATGTCCGGTGTGACGTCCCATCTGTGGCAGACGCACGGCGTGCTGCTGTCCCAGCACATCGGCTGGGCCGGGTCGTGGTTCGTGACGACCGCCGTACTCGTCGGTGCCCTCGTCGTCCTGCGCGTTGGCTGGCCGGCGGACGAGCGGCGCGGCCGGGTCCGTCATCGACAGCGGGGCGCGGGTGTCTCGCTGCCGCTCGATCTGCTGCGTCGGCCCTGGCCCGCGCCCGTGGGCGCGACGGTGATCGGGTTGCTGGCCGGTGCCGTGTTCCTGATCTCGGGCCGCCCGTGGGGCATCATCCTGGCCTTCACTGAATGGGGCTCCCGGCTGCTCGCGCTCGCCGGTCTGCATCCGCACCACTGGTACTTCTGGCAGCAGCCGGCCACCGCCGGCGTGCTCGGCAATCCACTGCTGGCCAACGACCAGACGCTCACGGATCTGGGCATCATCGTCGGCGCGGCGATCGCGGCGAGCGTGTCCGGGGCCTGGCACCTGCGCAGCGGTGCATCGCTGCGCCGCAAGCTGCAGGCGGTGCTCGGCGGCGTCTTGATGGGCGTCGGCGCGCGGATGTCGGGCGGCTGCAACGTCGGTTCCTACCTCGGCGGGATCTCGATCGGCAGCGCGTCGGGTTGGCTCTGGGCCGCGTTCGCGCTGGCCGGGACGTCGCTGGGCCTGCAGCTGCGCAGGCGCTTCGGTATGGCCGCCCTGGACATGACCGAGAGCGTGTGCTGAGGACGCGCCGTGCCGACCAGTCGTAAACGCAAGGGCCGCGACGGCCGGCCGGTGCGAGCGGGCGGCGCCCGCTCGACCACGTCCACCGCCAAGGCACCGGCCCGGCCGCCGCGGCCGAGGCGGCCGATGCGGTCGACGGAGGCGGGTGGGCCGAGACCCGAGGCCGTGTACCTGGGTGACGAGGTCCAACGCGACGCCGAGAACGAGGTCGTCCGGTTGACGAACGAGTTCCGGATCGCGCACGGGCTGGCGCCGGTGCAGGTCAGCGAGGTCCTGCGCCGGGCGGCGCGTGCGCACAGCGCCGACATGCGCACCCGCCGGTTCTTCGATCACCTGGATCCGGAGGGCCGGTCACCCTTCGACCGGATGCGCGCCCACGGCCATTCGCGGCCCGCGGCCGAGAACCTCGCCCACGGGCAGCGCACGCCGCAGGAGGTGATGCAGGACTGGATCCGCAGCCCCGGGCACCGGGCCAACCTGCTCATCGCCGATGCCCGGTATCTCGGCGTGGGTATAGGCGGGCCGTACTGGACGCAGAACTTCGGCTACTGATTGCTCTGGGGACGACAACGGGAAAGGAGACCGGCCCCTTTCCCACTTCAACGTATAGCGCAGTGGGGGGCTTGCGGCAAGACCCCGGTTCTGCCGCAGAATCGCCGACCGGAGCGGAACGGACGGCGAGAGGGAGTCGATGAACGAGCATGCGGTGGTGATCGTCGGAGGCGGTCCGACCGGCCTGGTGCTGGCCGCCGAGCTGGCGTTGGCCGGTGTGGACGTCGCCATTGTCGAACGGCGGCCCGGCCCGGAACTGGCCGGCTCGCGGGCCGGTGGCCTGCACGCGCGCACCATCGAGGTGCTCGATCAGCGGGGGATCGCCGATCGGTTCCTCGCGGAGGGCAAGCCGGCGCAGGTGGCCGGCTTCGCCGGGGTGCCCATCGACATCAGCGACTTCCCGACCCGGCATCCCTACTCACTCGGGCTCTGGCAGAACCACATCGAGCGCATCCTGGCCGGTTGGGTCGACGAGCTGCCGGTGATGGTCTACCGCGGGCGCGACGTGACCGGCTTCGCGCAGGACGACACGGGCGTCGACGTCGAGCTGTCCGACGGCGCGCCGCTGCGGGCGGAGTATCTCGTCGGGTGCGACGGCGGGCGCAGCCTGATCCGCAAGGCGGCCGGCATCGACTTCCCCGGGTGGGACGCGACGACGAGCAGTCTGATCGCCGAGGCCGAGATGGCCGAAGAGCCGGAACTGGGCGTGCGCCACGACGCGATCGGCACGCACGGCATCGGCCGGGTGGAGTACGAGATCCGCGACGGCGAGGTGGTGTACCCGGATTCCGGGCCGGTGCGGGTGATGGTGACCGAACGGCAGGTCGGGAGCACCCGCGACCCGAGCCTGCGCGAGCTGAGCGAGGCCCTGGTCGCCGTCTACGGGACCGACTTCGCGATCCACAGTCCGACGTGGATCTCCCGGTTCACCGACATGACCCGCCAGGCCGCGGCCTATCGCGACGGGCGGGTGCTGCTGGCCGGCGACGCCGCCCACGTGCATTCCCCGGACGGGGGCCAAGGCCTCAACACCGGTGTGCAGGACGCGGTGAACCTGGGCTGGAAGCTGGCCGAGGTGGTCCACCGGACCTGCCCGGAGAGCCTCTTGGACACCTACCAGGCCGAGCGTCACCCGGTCGGCGCCCGCGTGCTGCGCACCACGATGGCGCGGGTCGCGCTGCGCCGCTCCGACGAACGCACGGAGGCGTTGCGCGAGACGATTGCCGAGCTGTTCCAGGACGACGAGCCGCGGCGGCGTCTGGGCGCGATGTCCTCCGGCCTGGACATCCACTACGACCTCGGGGCCGGCCATCCGCTGCTCGGGCGGCGCATGCCCGACCTCGATGTGGTTACCGGCGATGGGCCGTCGCGGGTCTTCACGCTGCTGCACGATGCCCGGCCGGTGCTGCTCAACCTCGGTGCGCCCGGCGGCTTCGACATCACCGGGTGGGCCGATCGGGTTCAGCTGGTCGACGCCAAGTGCGACGCCGCCTGGCAGCTGCCGATACTCGGGGAGGTCGATGCCCCCGCCGCCGTGTTGATCCGCCCGGACGGATATGTGGCCTGGGTGGGCGAGCCGACCGGGCCGGGGCTCGGTGACGCGTTGAGCACCTGGTTCGGAGCGCCTACTGCGGCGTAGCGGTGTGCTCGGCAACGGCCGCGGCGATGATCGTCCAGTCGGCTCGGTCGACGCCGTGACCGGCGCCCGGCAGCGTGAGCAGCCGGGCCGTGGGGATCTCGTCGGCCAGCGCCCGGCCGTGCTCGAGGGGGAACATCGGGTCGGCGCTGCCGTGGATCACCAGCGTGGGCGCGGATATCGACGCCAGCGACCGGCCGGACGGCTCGCCCTCAGGCAGGATGTCGTGGTTTCGGGCGGCGGCGAAGTCGCGGGCTCGGGCCACGTCGTCGCGGACCAACTCGCGGGCCGCCGCTTCGTCGAAGGGCCGCTGCCCACCGGCGAGCACCCGCGAATACAGCACCTGGTAGTCGACCACCGACTCGGTGTCCGACCAGTCCGGCGCCGGCGTGCTCAGGAACTCGGTGAACCGTTCGGTCGGCGGCGGCAGCCCGCGGTCACCGGGCGTCGCGGGCGAGGTGCTGATGAGGACGAGCGAGCGCACGCGGTCGGGGTGATCGAGCGCGAGCAGTTGGGCGAAGGCGCCACCGGCCGATACCCCGACGATGTGCGCGGCCCGGATGCCGTAGCCGTCGAGGACCGCGGCGGTGTCGGCGGCGAGGTCCCCGCCGGTGTAACCGGGGTGGCCGGGCTCGTACGTGGTCGAGCGGCCGGTGTCGCGGTGGTCGTAGCGGATCACGAACCGCCCGGCGTCGGCGAGCATCCGGCAGAACGCCTCGTCCCACCAGAGCATCGATGCGCCGACGCCCATGACGAGCAGGATCGCCGGCGCGGCCGGATCGCCGAACGATTCGGTGCAGAGCTCGACACCGTTGGCTGCGACCACGGGCCGTTGCCCGTGAACCTCCGGGCCCGTCACTGCGGGCCGAGGTCCGCGGAGAGCCAGCGCTGCGGCTGCAGGTAGACGGCCACCTCGTCGGCGAGCTCGGTCCGAGCCAACCGGAGGTAGGACTCGAGCTTGTCCGGGGGCAGGTAACGCCGGGTCATCTCCAGCAACAGTTCGTCCGTGCGCGGTCTCGTGCGCGTGACCGGGCCTTCGACGCTGACGTAGCGGACGGTCGGCTCGGTCCGCTCGACCATCAGGCTGAACCGCCCGGCCTGCTCGATCAGGCGGGCCTTGCGGGACGTGGGCGCGGTCAGCACCCACACCTCGCCGCCGGGCGTGTACTGGTACCAGATCGGGACGGTCAGCGGCCCGCGATCCGGGCCGGCCGCTACCGACAGCGCCGCGATGCGCGGCTCGGCCAGGAACTGCTCACGGTCAGCTTCAGACAACACCATGAGCCGCAGGTTAGGCGCCGGCACCGACACTGACACCGACGCCGGCACCGCGGCGGAGCCGGCGGCCGGTCACTCGACGGCGGCGGCGAACATCCCGGGCTCGTAGGAACCGCCTTGCTGGTGCACGATCACGCCCAGCCGGTTGGCCGCGTTGATCAGGGCGACCAGGCACACCAGCGCGGCGATCTGGTCGTCGTCGTAGTGCTTGCGGAGCTGGTCCCAGGTGTCGTCGGACACGCCCTGGTACGCGTCGGCCAGCCGGGTGCCCTCTTCGGCCAGCGCGAGCGCGGCCCGCTCGGCTTCGCTGAACACGGTGGACTCCCGCCAGGCGGCGACCAGGTTGAGCCGCACCGCGCTCTCACCGGCGGCAGCCGCCTCTTTCGTGTGCAGGTCGATGCACCACCCGCAGCCGTTGATCTGGCTGGCCCGCAGTGCCACCAGCTCCTGCGTCGAGCCCGGCAGCGGCGACTGGGCGATCACCTGGCTGGTGTTGGCGAACCGCTTGGCGAACTTGGCGCCGATCTCGTTGTCGAACAGGTTCAATCGGGTTTCCATGTCTCGTCCTCACTCGGGCGGTAGTGGCCGAGCGGATCGGTCCGCGCGGCGTCCTGACGAACATGGAGATGCCGCCCGCCCGCTTCGTGTGACAGCGCAGGCTGTGATGTGCGCCGCCCCCGTGGTTGTCACACGGCGGCGCGGTGCGGCGTCTGGTGGGTGTGGCACGGTCGAGAGCGAACAGTCAGGAGCAGGGATGAGCGAGCCAACGGCTGACGGCGCGCGCCCGGACGCCGCCACCGAGGCGTTCCTGGCCCACCGCAACCTGCTGTTCACCGTCGCCTACGAGCTGCTGGGCTCGGCCGCCGACGCCGAGGACGTCCTGCAGGAGACCTGGCTGCGGTGGGCGGGCGTCGATCTCGGCCCGGTGCGCGACCAGCGGGCCTACCTGGTCCGGATCACCACTCGGCAGGCGCTGACCCGGCTGCGGACGCTCGGCCGCCGGCGGGAGTCCTACGTCGGTCCCTGGCTACCCGAGCCGCTGCTGACCACGCCCGACGTGGCCGAGGACGTCGAACTGGCCGACAGCGTCTCAATGGCGATGCTGCTCGTGCTGGAGACGCTCGCGCCGACCGAGCGGGCGGTGTTCGTGCTGCGCGACGTCTTCGACCTCGGCTACGACGAGATCGCGGAGGCCGTCGACAAGAGCCCGGCCGCGGTCCGCCAGATCGCGCACCGGGCCCGGGCCCACGTCGCGGCCCGCCGGCCGCGCGGGATCGTGTCGCCGGCCGAGACCCGCGATGCGCTCGAGGCGTTCCGCCGGGCGAGCGAGACGGGCGACCTGCAGGGCCTGGTCGACATCCTGGCGCCCGATGTCGTCCTGCTCGGTGACGGCGGCGGCATCAAGCAGTCCGTCCCGCACCCCGTGGTGGGCGCGGACAAGGTCGCCCGGCTGCTGGCCGCCGGCCTGGGCCGCATCGCCGCCGAGGCGAGGCTGCAGCCGGCCCAGGTCAACGGCTATCCGGCGCTGATCCTCCGGCTCAACGGCGAGCTCGACTCCGTCGTGGCCGTGCGAATCGACGACGGCCTGATCACCGGGCTGTATTCCGTGCGCAATCCCGAGAAGCTGTCGCACATGCACCGCGAGACCACGCTGCGCCGCTGAGTCCGGCGCCGTCGCGTCGAAGATCGCAACACTGGCTTGCACGCGCTGCGGTCGCGTACGCTGCCCACCCACGCCCGAACGGCACTGCGGCGGTTTCTGGCGACAACGCGCATGGTCGGCAATCATGGCGTCACGAACCACGGGGGTGGGCAAATGACCAAGGCGACACGAACAGCCGGGCGACGGCTCGGGGTCGGTACGCGCGTGCTCCGCATCGTCGCCTGGACCGTCAAGGCCAAGTACACGCACGGCGCGGCGACCGTCGTGGTGGCCGCCGAGAGCCCGGACCAGGTGCTGCTCGTCCGGCAGCGCTTCCGTGAGCGCAACTGCTGGGGCCTGCCCGGTGGCTTCCTCAACGTTGGTGAGCCGCCTGAGGCCGCGGCCCGCCGCGAACTGCACGAGGAGACCGGCGTCGAGGCCGACGGTCTGGTGCTGGAACTCGTCGACAGCTACAAGCAGCCCTGGGCCTGGCACTGGGAGCATCTCTACGCCACGTCGGCTCCCCGGGACGGTCAGCGCCCCTTCGTCCGGTCGGCCGAGATCAACTCGGTCGGGTGGCATTCGGTCTCGGACCCGCCCCGGCTCACCGTCGCCGCCGAGGAAGCATTGCAGCGGTGGGCCGCCCGCCGGCCCGTCCGGGCCGGCGCCGACGCTGACGCTGACGCTGAGCCCGAGGTTGAGCGCGAGGGCGAGAAGGCGAGCGCCGGCGCCGCGGAGACCGCTACACCGTGATGAGCACGATCGCGGTGGCGGCCAGGCCGAGACCGATCCGCTGCACCCGGCTGGTGTGCTCGTGCAGCAGGCCCACGGCCAGGATGACGGTGACGGCCGGGTAGAGCGAGGTCAGCACGCCGGCCAGTGACAGCAGGCCGTGCCGGGTGGCCAGCAGGAAGAACATGTTGGCCAGGGCGTCGAACGCGCCCGCGGCCAGCGTGATGGCCAGCATCCGGCCGCGGACCCGGGCGAACGCGTGCCGCTGCCGGGCCAGGGGCACGATGAGCACGGCCGAGGCGATCCGCGAGACGACCAGCGGCCACAGGCCCGAATTGTCGCCGGCCCGGGCCAGGAAGATGAAGTAGAACCCGAAGCCGAGGCCGGACAGGAACGCCAGCGCGATGACGCGCGGCGCGATCCGGCCGTGCGGATGCTCCTCGGAGGTGCGGCTGACCAGGACCACGGCCCCGATGCCGAGCAGGATCCCGAACCAGGCCGCCAGGTGCGGGCGCTCGCCGACCAGCACGCCGAAGACCACCGGCACCATGGCGGCCAGCACGCCGGTCACCGGCGAGATGACATTCATCGGTGCCACGACCATCAGGCCGTACATGATCGTGACGCCGACGAGCCCGGCCACCCCGCCGGCGATGCCGAAGACGACCGTTCGGCCGGTGAGCGTGCCCGGGAAGATCGGCAACATGGCCACCATCAGGACCGCGCCGACCGGGTAGCTGTGCAACAGCACGGTGACCGCACTGTGCCGTCGGGACGCGAACGCGCCGGCGAAGTCGCCGAACCCGTACGCGATGGCCGCGGCGAGACCGAGCAGGACGACCACGCCCCACGGTAGCGAGCCGCGGCGAAGGCCCTGCTAGGCAGGCTTGGTCAGGGTGAATTGCGCGACGTCGAGGTAGCCGGTGCGGAACCCGGCCTCGGAGTAGGCCAGGTAGAGCGACCACATGCGCCGGAACGTCTCGTCGAAGCCGAGCCGAGCCACCTCGGCCGCGCGGGCCTCGAAGCGCTCGCGCCATCGCCGCAGCGTCTCGGCGTAGTGCCGGCCGAAGGCGTAGCGGTCCGCGACCCGCAGGGACGTCGACGCGGTGACGGTGCGGTCGATCGACTCGGCCGAGGGCATCTGCCCGCCGGGGAAGATGTACTTGCGGATCCAGGTGTAGGTGTCGCGGGTGGCCAGCACGGTGTAGTCGTCCTGCAGGATGGCCTGGAGCCCGACCCGGCCGCCGGGCGCGAGGAGCCGGTCGATCGTGGCGAAGTATTCGTCCCAGTGGTTGGCGCCGACGGCCTCGATCATCTCCACGCTGACCACGGCGTCGAACTGGCCCTGGGTCTCGCGGTAGTCCTGCAACAGCACCTCGACGCGCTCGCTCATACCGGCGGCGGCGATGCGCTCGCGGGCCAGCGCGGCCTGCTCGGCCGAGATGGTGATCGAGGTCACGTCCGCGCCGCGCCGGGCGGCCCGGATGGCGAGTTCGCCCCAGCCGGTGCCGATCTCGAGCAGCCGGCTGCCCTTGCCGACCTTGGTCACGTCCAGCAGTCGATCGATCTTGCGGCGCTGGGCGTCGGCGAGATCGTCGTCGGCGCCGTAGGGCTCGCCGTCGAACACGGCCGAGGAGTAGGTCAGGGATTCGTCCAGGAAGGTCTTGAACAGGTCGTTGGACAGGTCGTAGTGCCGGTGGATGTTCTCGCGCGCGCCCTCCACGGTGTTGTCCTCGTGCTCGGGCTGGCGGCGCAGCACCGCGTGCCGCAGCCGATGGAACATGGCCGGGACGAGTTCGCGCATGTTCGCGGCGAAGCTGGACAGCACGCCGGCCAGGTCGTCGGCCGTCCAGTCGCCGGCCATGTAGGCCTCGCCGAAGCCGATCGTGCCGGTGGCCCCGACCCGGTGGAAGAACGACGCCGGGCGCACCAGCCGCAGCACCGGGTCGGCCGAGGTCACCGCCGCCGTAGCTGCGCCCGCCGGCCTCGACGACCCGCAGCGGGATGCGGCCCACGGCGTTGCGGAAGATCCGCCGGGCCACGGCCGCGCGGACCGGGGTGTGCGGCACGGTGGCGACGTCCGGCCAGAGGGCGGAATCGACGCCCCCCGGCCCGTGGGACGTGGCCGGGCTCCGGTCGATGACAGTCATGGGTATCCCCTTCGCGGCTCACATTCCGAACGCGGGTCAATCAGACGACGAGCGAGGCCTGTCCGGCAAGGGCCTCCGTCAACACGTTCGTGAGCGCGGGCGTCCCGGTTCCCGATGGTTGCCTGGCACACAGGACACCGAGGACGAAGCCGGTGGCCAGTTCGTGCCACACCGAGGCCCGGCGGAGCATGGCGTGCCGCTCGTCGCGCACGCTGACGTAGCTCACCGAGGCTGCCACCCGGGCCGCCGCCCGGGCATAGGCGGCCGAGGCCGGGGGACTGGTCATCCGGTCGCGGCTGCCATGGGCGATCAGGATCCGCCGGCCGGCGAGCTGGCTCGTGGGATCACCCGGCTCGATCCACGGCGCGAGGGCGACGACGGCCCGCACGCTGGGGTAGCCGGCGACGTAGAGCGCCGTCCGGCCGCCCATGGAATGCCCGACGAGCGCCACCGGGGCGCCCGGGAAGCGGCGCTCGAGCTCGCCCAGGGCCCAGCGGGCGTCGGCCAGGGGGGCCTGCGCGGTGCCGTTCCAGCCCCGTTGCAGGTAGCGCAGCCGGGCCACGGCCAGGCCGTCGGCGCGCCCGGCCCGGTGCAGGGCGTTGGCGAACGGCACCATCCGCAGCACGGCGAGCTGGGTCGGGCGCACCGGACCGGTGCCGCGCGAGCGCCCGCCGTGCAGCACGAGCGCCACCGCCCGTACCGGGCCCGGCCGGCAGCCGCACCGTCAGTCGCGGGCTCGGGCGTCATCGGGGGCAGGTCGTGTTCGGCGGCGGCACGGCGCCGGCGACCAGGTAGTCGTCGACGTACCTGTTCGACGCACGAGCTGCCCTGCAGGTAGGACGTGTGGCCCTCGCCGTCCCAGGTGAGCAGGACGGCATTGCCCATGGTCCGGGCCAGGTCCTTGGCCCCCTGGTACGGCGTGGCCGGGTCGTGCAGGTTGCCGATGACCAGCACCTTCTGCGGGGTGGCCGCGCTCGGGCGCGGCAGCGGCGTGCGCTTGGGTTGCCACACCTGGCACGAGAACAGCGACGACGAGCTCCAGGCCCCGAACATGGGGTAGCTCGTGGCCCAGCGGAGTGCGGTGGCCTTGATCGTGGCGTCGCTCGGCCCGGGCTTGGAGTCGTTGCAGCTGATCGTGGTGTTGGCCTCGGAGATGTTGCTGTAGTGCCCGTCGGCGTCGCGCTGGTTGTAGTCGTCGGCCAGGGCGAACAGCCCCTTGGCGTCGCCGTGCTGCGCGTCGAGCAGGGCCTGGCCCAGGTCGGTCCACTGCGAGCGCGAGTAGAGCGCCGACAGCACTCCGGTGAGCACGATCGAGCCGGTCGCGGTGCGGGTCTCGCCCGGTTTGGAACTCTTGAGCGGATCCTCGTTCGCATGCCTGACCAGGCTGTAGACGACCTGGCGCGGGTTGCCGAGCGAGCGGCACGGGCTGCGCTTGCGGCAGTCGGCCGCGAACTGGTCGAAGGCGCCCTCGAAGCCCTTGAGCTGGTCGGCGAAGGACGTGATGTCGTCGGTCAGGGGGTCGACGGCACCGTCGAGGACGGCCACGCGCACGTGGTCGGGGAACAGGTGCGCGTAGACCGACCCGAGTTCGGTGCCGTAGGAGAAGCCGAGGTAGTTCAGCTGGTTGTTCTCGACCGCGGCCCGGACGCGATCCATGTCCTTCGCGGTCTGGACGGTGTTGTAGTCGGCCAGGGCAGCCCCGTACTTGGTGTTGCAGCCCGACGCCACCTGCTCGGCCAGCTGCTTGGCCTGGGCCAGGCCGGCGGCGGTGAGCATGTTCGGCGCGGCCGCGTTGATCTGGTCCTTCTCGCTGTCGCTGACACAGGAGATGGGGCTGGACAGGCCGACGCCGCGCGGGTCGAAGCCGAGCAGGTCGAAGTGGGCGAGCAGCTTGTCCGACACCTGCGCGGCCAGGCCGACCGCGGTCTCGACGCCCGAACCGCCGGGGCCGCCCGGATTGACCACCAGCGCGTTGCCCGTGTGGTTGCTGGTGTCGTGCACCTTCACCAGTTCGAGCGAGATCGACCGCCCGCCCGGGTCGGCGTAGTCGAGGGGCACGGAGATGCGGGCGCAGGAGAAGCTCAGGTCCTGCTTGCGCCCGGCCGGGAAAGGCAGCGCGTCGAGGTTGAACAGCTGGCTGCAGTCGGTGAAGGTGGCCGGCGGTTGTACCGGTGCCGTGGTCGCCGGAGTGCTCGGCCGGGCGACCGTGGTCGAGGTGCCGTGGCCGGCGACGGTGGCGGTGCAGCCGGTGAGCACCGTCGCCAGCACCACCAGCACCCCCATGGCCGTGCTGCCGCGGCGGACGACAGGATGATGTTGACGGGCGGCCACGAGATGCACGGTACCTGCGCGAGTCAGGTGGCCGCGCCGAGTCCCGGGACGATGTCGTCGAGCGTGAACGTCAGCGGCTGTTCCAGCTGCTCGTACGTGCAGGACTCGGGGCTCCGGTCGTCGCGCCAGCGGACGAAGTGGGCCAGGTGCCGGAACCGGGTGCCCTCCATGTGCTCGTACTTGACCTCCAGCACCCGCTCCGGGCGCAGCGCGACGAACGACAGATCCTTGGTGGCGTTCCACCGGCTCACGTTGCCGGGCAGCCGCTGGCCCAGGTGGGCCTCGGCGCTGGCCCACTCCTGCCACGGGTGGTCGTCACCGGCGCCGAGCAACAGCGGCTCCAGTTCGGCGACGAGCTCGGCCCGGCGCTGGGCCGTGAACGCGCCGACGACCCCGACGTGCTGCAGCTTGCCCTCGTCGTTGTAGAGCCCGAGCAGCAGCGAGCCGACCAGTGGCGTCTCCTCGGTCGAGGTCTTGTGCCAGCGGAACCCGGCCAGGACGCAGTCGGCCGTGCGCACGTGCTTGATCTTGAACATGACCCGCTTGTCGGGCTGGTAGGTGCCGTCGAGCGGCTTGGCGATGACCCCGTCGAGCCCGGCGCCCTCGAGCTCGACGAACCAGCGCTGGGCCACCTCGAGATCGGTGGTCGTCGGGGTGAGGTGAATGGGCGGGCGCGACCCGGCCAGGGCCTGCTCGAGGGCGGCCCGGCGCTCGGCGAAGGGCCGGCCGGTGTAGTCGTCGTCCCCGAGGGCGAGCAGGTCGAAGGCGATGAACGAGGCCGGCGTCTGCTCCGACAGCATGGTCACGCGCGACACCGCCGGGTGGATGCGCTGCTGCAGCGCCTCGAAGTCCAGGCCGGCGTCGGTGACGATGACGATCTCACCGTCCAGGACGCACCGCTCGGGCAGTTCGGCCTTGACCGCCTCGACCAGTTCGGGGAAGTAGCGGGTCATCGGCTTCTCGTTGCGGCTGCCGAACTCGACCTCGTCGCCGTCGCGGAAGATGAGCGACCGGAAGCCGTCCCACTTCGGCTCGTAGGACGCCCCGGCCGGGATGGTGGGGACGGACTTGGCCAGCATCGGGGCAACCGGCGGCAGGACGGGCAGCTTCATGGCCCCAGTGTTCCATCGCCCGCACGGCGGCCCGGACGGCGCGGCGCTCAGCGGTCGAGGCGGTAGCGGCAGAACAGGGCGCCGTCCTCCTCGAGCAGCCCGGCCAGCCGCAGCGCCCGGGGATCGCCGGGCCACGACTCGCCGGCCACGACCCGCCGGGCGCCGGGACCGGTCAGCAGCGGCGTGACGCTCAGGCAGAACTCGTCCACGACGCCGGCCGCGGCCAGTTGGGCGAACAGCAGCGAGCCGCCCTCGCACAGCACCCGGGTCAGGCCGCGCTCCCGCAGCGCGGCCCGAGCCGCGGCGAGGTCGACGCTCTCGTCGCCGCAGACCACGACGTCGGCCACGCGGTCGAGCTCGGCCCGCAGCCCCGGGTCGGCGCGAGCGCAGGTCAGCACGATCGTCGGTGCGCCCGGCGGGGCGGCGGTGAACAGGTCGTCGCCCGGGTCGAGCAGCAGCGAGCGGCTGACGACCGCGGTGGGCAACGTCGGGCGCAGGCCGTACTGCTCGCGCACGGCCCGGCGGCGGTCACTCACCGTTATCGCCGCGTACCCCTCGGCCCGCACCGTGCCCGCGCCGGCCAGCACGACGTCGGCCAGGTCGCGCAGCGCCGCGAACACCCGGTTGTCGCCGGGCGTCTGCAGGCCCCGCGACCGGCCGTCCTCGCTGGCGGCTCCGTCGGCACTGGCCACGAAGTTGACCCGCACGCCGCCGTCGGCAAGCCAGTCGTCGGCATAGAAGGCGTGGACGTCGACCGGCTCGGGCTGCTCGGCCGGGGCGGGCAGGAGAACGCGCATGGGCATATCTCAGCATGCGATTCCCGCGGCTTGCCCGCCGAGTGTGTCGCGGGCCGGCCGGCCGGGCATGCTGGACGCAGAGCGTCGGATCGCTGGGTTCGGATCGTGGGGGTCGTGGATGGGTGAGAAGCCGGTGCGGGTGCCGAAGTCGGTGGAGCACGCACTCGACGCGGCGCTGGACCGGGCCCTCGCCATCCAGCGTCCGGTCGTGCTCGCCTACCTCGAGCGGGTCCGGGCCAAGCGGCCCGACGCGTCGGCGGCGCAGGTCATCGAGCAGCTCGAACGGCGTTATCTGGCCGCAGCGGTGGGCATCGGCACGGCGTCGGGCGCCGCGGCGGCGATCCCGGGAGTCGGCACCGGGACGGCGATCGCCACCGGCGCGGCCGAGATCGCCGGGTTCGTGTCGGCCACGGCGATGTTCGTGCTCGCCGTGGCCGAGGTGCACGGCGTGCCGGTGAGCGACCCCGAGGTGCGCCGGGCCCTGGTGCTGGCGGTACTGCTGGGCGAGGGCGCAGCGACGGCGCTGGAGGGCGCCGCGGGGCAGGCGCCCCACTGGGCCCAGGTCATCGGGCGCACCACCTCGCGGGACAAGATCGCCGGGATCAACGGCCGGCTGGCCCACCTGCTGGTCACCCGGTTCGGGGCCCGGCAGGGTGCGCTGCTGGTCGGGCGCGCGCTGCCGCTGGGCATCGGCGCGGGCATCGGCGCGGCCGGCAACGCGGCCCTGGCCCGCACCGCCATCACGTCGGCCCGCCGCGCTTTCGGTCCGGCCCCGGCCACGATGGCCCCGCGCGTGATCGACGTGGCCCCGGCCGATTCGTGACGCCCCGAGGGTGTTGGCGATTCGTGAGGTTTGGGTAGGTTAGCGGATAACTTTTGTGATCAAGAATTCTGGAGGCAATGTGTTCGTCGTGCTGCTCACCGATGAGGGGCAACTGCTGACCGCGCCGCGCGCCGTCGGCCCGTTCGAGGACTTCGACATCGCGCAGGCGTTCTCCAACACCCTGCTCGACACGTGGAAGACCGAGGCCGGCCGGGCGCCGGAGACGACGGTCGTGCGGGTGGAGGAACCGATGCCCGGGGTGGTCGTCGGCGAGATCTAGCCGATGGTGTCGGCGGTATCTGCCCGAAACGGCGGATACGGCCGAGGTCAGCGGAGGATCGCGGCCGATTCGGCGCCGAGCAGCACGGCCGCGCCGGCCAGTTGGGCGTCACCGGTGGCCAGCAGGATCTCGCTCGCGGCCACCGGGATCGTCTGCTCGGCCCCGGCCAGATTGGCCACCACCCGCAGGTCGCGGCGGTGCACCACCAGCCAGCGGGCGTCCTCGTCGAAGTCGACGTGCACGCGGGCCAGATCCGGGTCGGCCAGGTCGGGCTCGGACCGGCGCAGCGCGATCAGGCTGCGGTACAGGTCGAGCACCTCGGCGTGCGCGCCCGCGGCCGGTTCCGACCAGTCGAGGATCGCGCTGCGGTAGGCGGCCGGGTCCTGCGGGTCGATCATCTGCTCGACGTCCCAGCCGTGTGCCGCGAACTCCTCGACCCGGCCCTTGCCGGTCGCCTCGGCCAGTTCGGGTTCCGGGTGCGAGGTGAAGAACGGCCACCGCGTGGACGCGGCCCACTCCTCGCCCATCCACAGCATCGGCGTGAACGGCGAGGTGAGCAGCAGCACCGCGCCGACCCGCAGCAGGCCGGGGGAGGTGAGTTCGGGCAACCGGTCGCCGACGGCGCGGTTGCCGACCTGGTCGTGGTTCTGCAGGCAGACCACGAACCGGTAACCGGGAGTGGTGGCCCGGTCGACCGGCTTGCCGTGCGGGCGGCCGCGGAACGTCGAGTAGGTGCCGTCGTGGAAGAACGCCGACGTCAGCACCTTGGCCAGGGTGGGCAGCGAGCCGAAGTCGCCGTAGTAGCCCTGGCGCTCGCCGGTGAGCAGGGCGTGCAGGGCATGGTGCACGTCGTCGTCCCACTGCGCGGCCAGGCCGTAGCCGCCCTCGGCCCGCGGGGTGATCATCACCGGGTCGTTGAGGTCGGATTCGGCGATCAGGGTCAGCGGCCGGCCGAGCTCGGCCGCGAGCGCGTCCACCTCGGCCGACAGCTCGGCCAGGATGTGAGTGGGGGAGCTGTCCTGCAGGGCGTGCACGGCGTCCAGGCGCAGCGCGTCGATGTGGAACTCGCGCAGCCACATCAGCGCGTTGTCGATGATGAAGCGGCGGACGTGCGGCTCCTCGACGTTGACCAGGTCGCCCCAGGTGTTGCGGCCGGACTTGAGATAGGGGCCGAACCGGGGCAGGTAGTTGCCCGAGGGGCCGAGGTGGTTGTAGACGACGTCCAGGACGACGGCCAGCCCGCGGGCGTGGCAGGCGTCGACGAAGCGTTTCAGTCCGTCGGGCCCGCCGTAGGGCTGGTGCACGGCGTACCAGGCCACCCCGTCGTAGCCCCAGTTCCACACCCCGTTGACGGCGTTGACGGGCAGCAGTTCGACATGGGTGATGCCCAGCGACACGAGATGGTCGAGCCGCTCGATCGCGGCGTCGAAGGTTGCGCCCGGGGTGAACGTGCCGATGTGCAGCTCATAGATGACCGCACCGGGCAGGGCCCGGCCGGACCAGCCCGCGTCGGCCCACTGGTAGGCGTCCTGGTCGTACACCCGGCTGGGCCCGTGCACGCCCTCGGGCTGCCACCGCGAGGCCGGGTCCGGAATGGCTTCGCTGTCGTCGAGCCGGAACGCGTAGTCGGTGCCCGGCGCGAGGTCCGGGCCGGTCCACCAGTCGTCGCCGGCCGTGGTCAGCTCGACCGCTTCGCCGGCGATCACCGCCTGCACTCGAGCCGCACGGGGAGCCCAGACACCGATCGTCGTCACGCCATCTACCCTGCCATGCGCCATTACGCTGCCAGCCATGGGACGTGACACACCGTCGATGCGCGCGCAGCTCGCCCTCGAGCCCGGGCCGGTGGTGCTGGCCGGCTACGACACCGCGGCCGGGCCGATGGGCTCGGCCAAGAAGCAGAGCAAGCTGGCCCGTCAGCTGCCCGGCCTGCAGGAGCGGCTGTGGGCCGAGGCCACCGCGGGCGGCGCGCGCCGCGTCCTGCTGGTGCTGCAGGGCATCGACACGGCCGGCAAGGGCGGCGTCACCGAGCACGTCGTCGGGATGTGCGGGCCGATCGGGGTGCAGTACACCGCGTTCAAGAAGCCGACGCCCGAGGAGCTCGAACACGACTTCCTCTGGCGGATCCGCCGCAAGCTGCCCGGCCCGGGTGTCATCGGCGTCTTCGACCGCTCGCACTACGAGGACGTGCTGGTGCCCCGGGTGCACCGGCTCATCCCGGAGACCGAGTTGGCCGCGCGCTATGAGCAGATCAACGCGTTCGAGGCCGAGCTGGCCGAGGCCGGCACGACCGTGCTCAAGTGCTACCTGCACATCTCCTACGACACCCAGCGCGAGCGGCTGCTGGCCCGGCTCGACAAGCCGGACAAGCACTGGAAGTTCAACGCGGACGACGTGACCGAGCGGAGGCACTGGTCGGACTACATCGCGGCGTTCGAGGCCATGCTCGAGAACTGCAGCTCGCCCGCGGCGCCGTGGTACGTCGTGCCGAGCGATTCCAAGAAGTACCGCAACTGGGCCGTCGGTGAACTGCTGCGCGAGACCCTGGCCGAACTAGACCCGCAGTACCCGCAACCCGACCTGGACGTCGACGAGTTGCGGCAGCGCCTCCAGCCCCCGAACTGAACTCTGACTCCGGCCGTAGCCGTGCCATGGGGGTGACGTCGTCGGAACCGGGCTACTCCCCGGAGTGGGTGGGTGCGGACGGGCTGGACCTGGGCCCGGGCTTCTGCGTCACCTTCGTGCGCGGGGTCGAGCCCGCGGACGCGCTGCGCCGGGTCGACGTCCCGGAGTCGGACGTCCGGACGGGCACGTGGCCGGAACTGGTCGAGGCGGCCATTGCCCTGGAGCCGGCCTACGACCACTACCCGATGGCTGCATTCGTGATCGGCGCGACCACGGTGCTGGTCGAGGACAACGGCTTCATCGGCCGCATCGACGAGTGGAACCGGCCCCTGTCCAAGGGCGCCGAGGTCGTCTACGTCTACCAGAGCCCGACCAGCGCCGGCCAGGAGCTGGGCATCGTCCGTGACGACGAGCAGATCGCGCTCGTCGACGGTGACGCGATCGACGACAGCGAGATCGACGACGACGCAGTGCGGGCGCGGCTGCTGGAACTGGCCCGGTCCGCGCTCAGGCCGTGGGAGGAGGACGGCGAGCCGCCCGCGGACTTCGACGGGGGCTGGGTCGACCTGCTCCAGGTCGCCTGCGACTACGTCGGTCTGCGGCCGCTGCCGGCCGACGTCAGTGGACTGGTGCTCGGCGCGCCGGTACGAATCCGTTCCTGAGGGCCGCCGTCCTTGACAGTGAATGTCAGCGTCTGGTTACGTAACCGGATGTGGACGCACTCGAGGCTTTGGCCGACCCGACCCGACGCCGCGTCGTCGAGCTGCTCTCGGCGCACGAGCTGACCGCGGGCGAGATCGCGGCGCAGTTCGACCAGTCGCGCCCCGCGGTGTCGCGGCAGTTGCGACTGCTGCGCGAGGCCGGCGTCGTCGGCGTCCGCGCCGAGGGCACCCGGCGGGTGTACGTGCTGCGTCGCGATCCGTTGGCCGACGCCGAGACGTGGCTGCGGCAGCGCCTGGACGCCCTGGACACCGAATTGAGGAGAGGCCGCCGTGACCGATGAATTCCGCGCCGACGAGACGGTGCGCCTGGAACGCGAGTACCGGGCCACGCCGGAGGACGTGTGGGACGCCTGGACCGCGCCGGAGCGGCTGGCCCGGTGGCTCGGCGCGCCGTCGGGTCCGCTTCTCGGCGCCGCCGGTCCGGTCCGGCTCACTCTCGGCGACGGTGCGGGTGAGTGGGCCGACGTAGCGGTGACCGCGGTCGACCGGCCGCGACTGCTCGAGTTGTCCTGGGAGTTCGAGGGCGGCGTACACAGCGTCCTACGGGTCGAGCTGACCGCCGTCGACGCTGCGCACACCCGACTGGTGGTCGAACACCGCGGGCTCGGCTCGTCCACGATCGGGTACGGGGCGGGCTGGCAGGCCTACCTCGACGGCGAACTCGCGCATGAACTCGGCGCCCCCGCGCCGGCGACGCCCTGGGACGAGCGCTTCGAGCAGGCACTACCGACATGGCGTGAGCGGGCCGCCGCGGCTCAGCGCACGAGCAGCGCCACCGGGTAGGCGCCGAGCAGCTCGGCCAGGGCCACGTCGCCGCGGTGGGTGCGGCCGGAGATCACGTCGGTGGCACCACCGGTGACCTCGATCGTGGTCTCGCCCCACCCGCCGGCGCGCTCGAGCCCCACCGGCAGCCGGGTGGCCACGGTCACCGCGCCGCCGCGGTCGAAGGCGACGGCGTGCCCGGCGGCCGGACCGTCGACGGCGACCGGTTGGTAGCCGGTGAACAGGTTGGGCCAGTCGCGGCGCAGCCGGAGCGTGCGCGAGACGACCCACAGCTTGGCCGCGCCCGAGTCGTCGACAGGCGGGGGTTCGACGTCCGCGTCCAGCGTGTCCAGCAACGCACGGCGGGCGGTGAAGTCGACCGGGCGGCGGTTGTCCGGGTCGACGAGCGAGTCCTCCCACAGCTCGGTGCCCTGGTAGACGTCGGGCACGCCGGGCATGGTCAGCTGCACCAGCTTCTGGGCCAGCGAGTTCGTGCGGCCGTAAGGCGTGATGCGCTCGACGAATGCGGCCAGGGGGTCGTGCACGGCGGGCAGGTCGTAGCCGGCATCGACCGCGGCGTGCACGGCCGCTTCGAAGGCCTCGTCCGGGTCGATCCAGCTGGTGCCCTGCGCGGCCTCGCGCATCGCCTTCTCGGCGTAGGCGTGCATGCGGTCGCGGTCGATGAACCCGACGCCCGCGAAGGACTGCCACAGCAGGTAGCCGAACGCCGGGTCGGGCACCGGCGCGGCCGCCATCACGGTACGGGCCAGCGCCGCCCAGTCGTCGGGCAGTTCGGTCAGGACGGCCAGCCGGGCCCGTACGTCCTCGCCGCGCTTGGTGTCGTGGGTGGACAGGGTGGTCATGCTGCGGGGCGCGATCTGCTGGCGGCGGCGCTGGGCCGTGTGGAAATCGCCCGGCTCGAGCCCGAAGCGGGCCGGGTCGCCGCCGACCTCGTTGAGGGCGATGAAGCGGCTGTAGCGGTAGTAGGCGGTGTCCTCGACGCCCTTGGCCATGACCGCGCCGGACGCCTGCTGGAACCGCGCGCACAGCTCGTCGGCCGGATCGGCCAGCCGGGTGGCCAGTGCGTCGATCGGGCCGGCGAGATCGGGCCGGGTGGCCTTGGCCGCCTGGATGGCCTGGGCCAGGTGCTGCGCCCCGACCGGCAGGTAGGAGCGGTAGACCGGGAAGGCGACCAGCAACTCGACCAGCGCCTCGGCGGCCTGGTCGACTCCCGGGGCCAGCCGGGCCAGCCGCAGCACCTCGGCCTGCAGGATCGTCGTCGCCGCCTGGCGCTTGCCGCGGGCGACGTGCTGGGCGAAGCCGGCGTCGTCCTTGGTCAGCTCGACGTAGAGGCGATCGAACGCGCGCTCGGCCGACGGGTCGACGAACAGGCCACCGACCTCGGCCAGGGCGTCGTAGCCGGTGGTGCCGTCGACCGGCCAGGCCTCGGGCAGTTCCTCGCCTGGTTCGAGGATCTTCTCGACCGTGATCCAGGCGTCCTCGCCGGCCAGGGCCCGCAGCCGCTCCAGGTAGCCGAGCGGGTCGCTCAGGCCGTCGGGATGGTCGACGCGCACCCCGTCGATCATGTCCTCGCGCAGCCAGCGGGCGATCTGCTCGTGGGTCGCGGTGAACACGGCCTCGTCCTCGACCCGCAACCCGGCCAGCGTGGTCACGGCGAAGAAGCGGCGGTAGTTCTGCTCGGTGTCGGCCCGCCGGTAGTTGACCAGTTCGTAGTGCTGCCGGTCGTGCACGGCCGCGGCCGACTCGCCGGGCTGCGGCTCGGTGCCGGGCGCGAGCGGGAAGCGATGCTCGTAGTAGCGCAACTCGTCGCCGGAGACCTCGAGCTCGGCCGGGTCGAACGAGTCGCCGAGCACGGGCAGCAGCAGCCGGCCGCGGGTCCAGTCGATGTCGAACCACCGCGCGTAGGGGGAGTCCTGGCCCAGCCGCAGCACGTCCCACCAGGCCGGGTTCTCGCGGGCATCGGCCACGCCGGTGTGGTTCGGCACGATGTCGACGACGACCTCGAGCCCGCGCGAGCGGGCCGCGACCAGCAGCCGGGTCCAGCCGTCGATCCCGCCACGGGCGGCGTCGATGCGGTCGAAGGCCACGACGTCGTAGCCGTGGTCCGAGCCGCGCGCCGACGGCAGCAGTGGCGAGGTGTACACGGCCCCGCCGCCGAGCGTGGCGATGTAGTCACCGGCGTCGGCGGCGGCGTGCAGGTCGAACGACGCGCGCACCTGCAGGCGGTAGGTGGAGGTCGGGGCGCCCACCTCAGGCCACCGCGCGCAGTACGACGAGCGCCCGCGGCCCGATCGTGACCACGTCGTCGGGCGCGATGACCGTGCCCTCGGACTGCGCGCCGGCTCCGCCGGTGGGGTCGTGCAGCGTGTCGACGACGATCTCCCAGCCCAGGCCGTACTCGGCCCGGGGCACCCGGAACTCGAGCGGCTCGTCGTGCGCGCTGAAGCAGAGCAGGAACGAGTCGTCGACGATGCGCTGGCCCCGGGCGTCGCGGTCGGCGATGCCCTGCCCGTTGAGGTACACGCTGATGGACCGGCCGAAGCCGGAGTCCCAGTCCTCTTCGGTCATCTCTGCGCCGTCCGGGGTGAACCACTGCAGGTCGGGCAGCGCGTCTTCGCCGCGGCGGCGGACCGGGCGGCCGTCGAAGAAGCGCCGGCGTCGGAAGGTCGGGTGCTCGTGGCGCAGCTCGACCAGGCGCCGGGTGAACGCGAGCAGGTCGACGTCGATCTTCGACCAGTCCATCCAGGTCAGCTCGTTGTCCTGGCAGTAGCCGTTGTTGTTGCCCTGCTGGGTACGGCCGATCTCGTCGCCGTGGGCGAGCATCGGCACGCCCTGCGACAGCAGCAGCGTGGCCAGCAGGTTGCGCCGCTGCTGGGCCCGCAGGGCGATGATCGTCTCGTCGTCGGTCGGGCCTTCGACGCCGCAGTTCCAGGACCGGTTGTGGCTCTCGCCGTCGTTGTTGTCGTCGCCGTTGGCCTCGTTGTGCTTCTCGTTGTAGCTGACCAGATCCAGCATCGTGAACCCGTCGTGCGCGGTGACGAAGTTGATGCTGGCCACCGGGCGGCGGCCGGACGTCTCGTACAGGTCGGCCGAACCGGTGAGCCGGGCGGCGAACTCGCCGATCGTGGCCGGCTCGCCCCGCCAGAAGTCGCGGACGGTGTCGCGGTACTTGCCGTTCCACTCGGTCCACTGGGGCGGGAAGTTGCCGACCTGGTAGCCGCCCGGGCCGACGTCCCACGGCTCGGCGATCAGCTTGACCTGGCTCACGACCGGGTCCTGCTGGACGAGTTCGAAGAACGTGGACAGCCGGTCGACGTCGTAGAACTCGCGGGCCAGGGTCGCCGCGAGGTCGAAGCGGAAGCCGTCGACGTGCATCTCGGTGATCCAGTAGCGCAGCGAGTCCATGATCAGCTGCAGGGTGTGCGGGTGGCGCACATTGAGCGTGTTGCCGGTGCCGGTGTAGTCCATGTAGTGCTTGGGCGAGTCGTCGACCAGCCGGTAGTAGGCCGCGTTGTCGATGCCCCGGAACGACAGCGTGGGCCCAAGGTGGTTGCCCTCGCCGGTGTGGTTGTAGACCACGTCCAGGATGACCTCGATGCCGGCCTCGTGCAGGGTGCGCACCATCGCCTTGAACTCCTGCACCTGGCCGCCGGGCGTGGTGTTCGAGGCGTACTTGGAGTCCGGCGCCAGGAAGCCGATCGTGTTGTAGCCCCAGTAGTTGGCCAGGCCCTTGTCGACGAGCGTCGAGTCGTTGACGAAGTGGTGCACCGGCATCAACTCGACGGCAGTGATGCCGAGGGCCTGCAGGTGATCGATGATGACCGGGTGGGCCATCCCCGCATAGGTGCCGCGCAGTTGCTCGGGCACCTCCGGATGGCGCTCGGTCATGCCCTTGACGTGGGTCTCGTAGATGACCGTGTCGGCGTACGGCCGGCGCGGCGGGCGGTCGACGCCCCAGTCGAAGAACGGGTTCGTGACGACGCACTTGGGCATGTGCGCGGCCGAGTCGTCGTCGTTGTGGCTGTCCGGATCGCCGAAGTGGTACCCGAACAGCGATTCGTGCCACTCGATGCGCCCGTCGATGGCCTTGGCGTACGGGTCCAGCAGCAGCTTGGCCGGATTGCAGCGCAGGCCGCGTTCGGGATCGTCCGGGCCGTGCACCCGGTAGCCGTAGCGCTGGCCGGGCTCGATCCCGGGCAGGAACGCATGCCAGACGAAGCCGTCGATCTCGGGCAGCGCCACCCGCGTCTCGACACCGGCAGCGTCGAACAGGCACAACTCGACGCGCTCGGCCACCTCACTGAAGAGCGCGAAGTTGGTGCCCGATCCGTCGTAGGTTGCGCCCAACGGATAGGCCGTTCCGGGCCAGACTTCCATGCCGCTCCTCGGTCCCTGACGTGCTGGTGAGGGTCCAGCCTGCCAGAGCCACGAGCGGCGCTCACCCGGGTGTGGCTAGCGCGCGGTTCTCAACTCGTCGCACTGCCCGAGGGCGCTTGGGCCGGTGCGCCCGGCGGTGCCGGCAGCCTGTGTCGTGGCTCACCCTGGCGGGGCTGGAACTGGCCCCGGCCGTAGCCCGGAACGCCGACGTGGGGATGCTGGAAGCGCACCACATCGTGCCGGTCGCCGTGATCGGTGACGGCATGGCCGATCAGCACCCCGCCGCCCGCGAAGATCAGCGCGCCGACGACCGCCGCCGCGACGACGTGCCCGCGCCGGGCCGGGTTGACCCAGGGCGTGCGGGGGGCGCGTGCGACCGGCGCGAACGGTTCGCCCACCGGCCCCACCGGCCACCGGCCCCACCGGGGTCACCGGCGTCCAGGCGGGCGGTACCGGTGGTCCGGCCGGCGGCGCCGTCGCCTCAGGCGAGGGCGCCGCCGCCGGCTGCGGCGCAGACGTAGCCGCCGCGGGGGAGTGGCTCGGGATCGCTTCGGTCGGACCCGTCGGCTGATCCGGGCCCGGGACGTCCTCGGCGGGGCGTTCGGGGGAGTCGCTCGGCGTGGTCATGGCTCTCCTCGGGGTCGGCCACCGACGCTACGCACCGGACCAGTGAACGGCCGAGGAACCAGCTGTGACCACTCCGACCGGGCCGGGCCCCAGCGTTTGTCGGACCCGGCTCGTACCGTGGAGGCATGCGCGTCGCCAGTGACATCGTCCCCAGCTCAGGCACCTTCGAGGTCGTCGCCGATTTCGAGCCCTCGGGCGACCAGCCCGCGGCCATCGACGACCTCGAGAAGCGGCTGCGGGCCGGCGAGAAGGACGTCGTGCTGCTGGGGGCCACCGGTACCGGCAAGTCGGCGACGACGGCCTGGCTCATCGAGCGGTTGCAGCGGCCCACGCTGATCATGGCGCCCAACAAGACCCTGGCCGCCCAGCTGGCCAACGAGCTGCGCGAGATGCTGCCCAACAACGCCGTCGAGTACTTCGTCAGCTACTACGACTACTACCAGCCCGAGGCCTACGTCCCGCAGACCGACACCTACATCGAGAAGGACAGCTCGGTGAACTCCGAGGTCGAGCGGCTGCGGCACTCGGCCACCATGTCGCTGCTCACCCGCCGCGACGTGGTCGTGGTCGCGACGGTGTCGTGCATCTACGGCCTGGGCACTCCGCAGGAGTACGTCGACCGCTCGGTCCGGCTGCACAAGGGCCAGGAGATCCCGCGCGACAGGATCCTGCGCGGGCTGGTCGACGTCCAGTACAGCCGCAACGACCTGTCGTTCACCCGCGGCACCTTCCGGGTCCGCGGCGACACCGTCGAGATCTTCCCGGCCTATGAGGAGCTCGCCATCCGGGTCGAGATGTTCGGCGACGAGATCGAGCGGCTGTACTACCTGCACCCGCTCACCGGCGAGGTCGTGCGCGAGGTCGACGAGGTGTTCGTGTTCCCGGCCACGCACTACGCGGCCGGGCCCGAGCGCATGGAACGCGCGATCCGCGGCATCGAGGCCGAGCTGGTCCAGCGGCTGGCCGAGCTGGAAGGCCAGAACAAGCTGCTCGAGGCCCAGCGGCTGCGGATGCGCACCGCCTACGACATCGAGATGATGCGCCAGGTCGGCTTCTGCTCGGGCATCGAGAACTACTCGCTGCACATCGACGGCCGCCAGCCCGGCAGCGCCCCGAACTGCCTGCTCGACTACTTCCCCGAGGACTTCCTGCTCGTCATCGACGAGTCGCACAACACGGTGCCGCAGACCGGTGGCATGTACGAGGGCGACATGTCCCGCAAACGCATGCTGGTCGAGCACGGCTTCCGGCTGCCGTCGGCGATGGACAACCGCCCGCTGAAGTTCGAGGAGTTCGTCGACCGCATCGGCCAGACCGTCTACCTCTCGGCCACGCCCGGCTCCTACGAGCTGGGCCGCACCAACGGCGAGTTCGTCGAGCAGGTCATCCGCCCCACCGGGCTGATCGACCCCGAGGTCGTGGTCAAGCCCACCAAGGGCCAGATCGACGACCTGGTGCACGAGATCCGCGAGCGGGCCGAGCGCAACGAGCGGGTGCTGGTCACCACGCTGACCAAGAAGATGGCCGAGGATCTCACCGACTACCTGCTGGAGCTCGGCCTCCGCGTGCGCTACCTGCACTCCGAGGTCGACACGCTGCGCCGGGTCGAACTGCTGCGCGAGCTGCGGATGGGCGAGTTCGACGTGCTCGTCGGCATCAACCTGCTGCGCGAGGGCCTCGACCTGCCCGAGGTGTCGCTGGTGTCGATCCTCGACGCCGACAAGGAGGGGTTCCTGCGTTCGGGCACGTCGCTGATCCAGACCATCGGTCGCGCGGCCCGCAACGTGTCCGGCCAGGTGCACATGTACGCCGACACGATCACGCCGTCCATGCAGCGGGCCATCGACGAGACCAACCGGCGGCGCGAGAAGCAGGTCGCCTACAACCTGGAGAAGGGCGTCGACCCGCAGCCGCTGCGCAAGCGCATCGCCGATATCACCGACATGCTGGCCCGCGAGGCGGCCGACACCGAGGAGCTGCTCGGATCCACGCCGATGGGCGGGTCGGGCCGGTCCCAGTCGCGGGGCAAGTCCGCGGTGCCGGGCCGGGCCGGGCGGGGCAGTTCGCCCGGCGTGGTCGGGGTCGGTGCCCACGCCGGCGGCGGGCTCGACGTCGCTGCCATGCCCCGGGCCGAGCTGGCCGACCTGGTCCAGCAGCTCAACGACCAGATGCTGGCCGCCGCGCGCGAGCTGCAGTTCGAGATCGCGGCCCGGCTGCGTGACGAGATCAACGAGCTGAAGAAGGAGCTGCGCGGTATGGACGCGGCCGGCGTGGGCTGAACCGTCGCCGCCCGCGGTTACCGGCCGTGGCGGTGGCGACGGGTCAGCCGGCCGGCGTTTCGGTGATGGTCAGCGTCGTCGTCTGCAGGGCCAGGAACCGGGCGATGTCCTCGACCTCGGCTTCGATCGCGGCCCGGGCCGTGGCGGCCATCCCCGCGAACGGGTGGAACGCGACCGTGGCCGAGTCGGCCTGGCGGGCCAGCCGCCAGGTGCCGATGGCCCGGCCGTCCAGCAGCACGGTCGGCCGGATGACGCCGCCGATGTAGACCTCGCGCCGGTCCTGGGCGCGGATGATCAGGTCGCGGTCGCGGTAGCCGACCAGGTAGTTGTCGAAGGCCGGCAGCAGGCGCAGGCCACGCTGGGGTGCGACCTCGCCCAGCCGGTAGCCCGGCCGCCCGTTCACGTCGACCGGCGTCAGTTCGTCGCGGATCTGGGCGACGGCTCGGGCCGCCGGCAACCCCGACCAAGTGGTGAAGTCGGCCGCCGTCGCGGGGGAGAAGGCCTGGAAGTAGCGCCGGGCCAGGGCGGCCAGCGCCTCGTCGCCCGATGGCCCGGCCGGGGCGGTGGGCACCCAGTCGTCGAGGACGGCGAAGGTGGGCTCGCGACCGCGGTCCGGGCCCCGGCAGACCAGGCCGATGGTGGTCGCGTGCAGCAGCACGTGCACCGTGGCCTGCGGGTCGCCGCCCTGGTTGGGGCTCGGGTCGATGGCCACGCCGCGTTCGGCCAGCGCGGCCACGATCTGCCGGCGGGTCAGCGGGCCGTCAGCCAGCACGTCGGGCAGGGCGGCCGCGGCCCGGTCCAGCAGCTCGGCGCTCAGGCCGAGGTCGCGCCAGCGCTTGGCGAACTTGCGGGCGATCGCCGGCCCGAGCAGGCGGGTCATCCAGACGACGTCCTCGGCCGCGACGAGATGGATGGTGGCCCGCATCAGCCAGGTGCGCACCACCGACCGGTCGACCTCGATGGCCCGCAGCACGTCGGCCTCGGTGCTGTGCCGGCCCCGGGCCCGCACGCCCAGCCGCGAGGCCTGCGGGTCCTGGGCCTGCAGGCCGCCGGTGTGCCGGGCGGCCGCGACGACGTCGCGCGCCGGCCGGTCGAGCAGACCGTGCCGGGTCATCCGCTCCGCGACGATGTCGGCTGCAGTGGTGGCCCGCATCGCTGCATTGTGCGCGAGTGCGATGATCTGGCCTGTGCCGGGTTCCGCCCCGGGCGCCCCCCAGCCCGCGCCGTACCGAGAGGACCCCGTGCTGTCCAGTCCACCCAGAGTTGAGCGCCGGTCCCGTTGGCCCAAGCTCGCCGTCGTCCTGCTCATCGTTGTTGTCGTGCTGGTCGCGCTCGACCGCATCGCCCTGATCGTGGCCGAGCGGGCCGGGGGCCGCACCGTGCAGGCCTCGCAGAACCTCGACCGCACCCCCTCGGTCTCGGTCGCGGGCTTCCCGTTCCTGACCCAGCTGGCCACCGGCCATTTCGGCAAGGTGACGATGTCGGCGTCGGACCTCACCGTCGGCCAGAACGGGCGGACGGTGCGGCTGGCCAAGGTCGGCGTCGAACTGCACGGGGTCAAGGTCGCCCGCGACCTCAGCTCGGTCCGGGCCGATTCGGCCACGGCCACCGGCCTGATCTCCTACCCCGACCTGTCCGCGACGCTGGGCGTGCCGCTCACGTACGGCGGCCCGAGTCCGGACGGCATCGGGCGCACCACCGCCCGCCGGTCGGTCGACGTAGGCGGGCAGCAGGTCAGCGGCACGGCCACGGCCGAGGTCGCGATCGAGAACGGGGCGCTGCGCTTCGTGTCACCGCACATCGCCGTCGACGGTGCGGGCGGGGTGGACGTGCCCCAGCCGGTCGTCGATGCCCTCAGCACCGTGTACGGCGCGCCGATCGCGCTCACCCGGCTGCCGTTCGGGCTGGTCGTGCATTCGGTCACGGCCCGACCCGACGGGGTCCGGATCACCCTGACCGGCCGCGACCTGGCGTTCCAGAAGTCCTGATCGAGGCGGCGCCGGACTCAGCCGTGCGCCGGACTCAGCCGTGCGGCGGGCGGCCGCCGAGCTGGGCGATGGCCCGGGCCGCGAGGGCGTGCCCGGCCCGCAGCGAGCCGGCGATGTCGTGGCCGGCCACCCGGGCGGCCAGCACGCCGGCCGCGAACGCATCGCCCGCGCCGGTCGAGTCGAGCGGGACCGCCTCGGCCGCCGGCACCTCGATCACGTCGGCGCCGTCGGACCACACGGCCGCGTCGGCGCCGCACTTGACGATCGCCTCGCCGCATCGCCGCGCGAGGCTGCGCGCGGCCGCGGTCTCGTCGGCGGCGCCGGTGAGCAGCAAGGCCTCGTCGCGGTTGGCGAAGACCAGGACGCCGGTGCCGATCCAGGCCAGGAACCGGTCGGTACCGGCCGCGGCCAGCGGCGCGGTCGAGGCCGCATCGACGGAGATCGGGACGCCCGTGGACCGGGCCAGGGCGAAGGCCTCGAGCGCGGCCGGGCGCGAGCCCGCGGTGAACAGCGCATAGCCGGAGACGTGCAGCCACGTCTGCGGGCCGAACAGCTCCCCAGGCAGGTCGTGCTCGCCCAGCCCGGCATTGGCCCCGGCCGACGGGATCATCGTCCGTTCCCCGTCGACGTCGACCAGGACGATGCAGGTGCCCGTCGGCCGATCGGGGTCGATGCTCACGGCCAGGTCGACGCCGGCCGCGCCCAGTTCGGCCAGCGCCTGGCGGCCGAGTTCGTCGGCGCCGACACATCCGACGAAGGTCGTGGGCTGCCCGGCGCCGACCAGCCAGGCCGCCGTGTTGGCCGCGGAGCCGCCGCCGTAGAGGGCGACCGGGGCCGGGGTGTCCGACCCGACGGCCAGCGGGCCGGGCAGCCGGGCCAGCACGTCCACCATGAGGTCGCCCAGGCAGATGACCCGGCTCATGCGCCTGCGTACTCGGCCGCGACCCGCGCGGCCAGGCCGGCGTTGTTCAGCACGAGGGCGATGTTCGCGGCCAGTGACGCGCCGTGGGTCTCGCGGTGGAAGAAGTCGAGCAGGAACGGTGTCACGGCCTTGCCCCGCATCCCGGCGGTGTCGGCCGCGGCCAGTCCGGCCGCGAGCACCCGGTCGTGCAACTCGGCGTCGAGTTCGTCCGCGGCCGGGATCGGGTTGGCCAGCACCAGGCCGTAGGCGTCGGTGCCAAGGGTGGCCCGTGCCCGCAGCACCGCGGCGACCTCGGCCGGGGAGTCGACCCGCCAGTCGAGCCGGTGCCCGGAGTCGGCCCGGTAGAAGCCGGGGAAGCGGTCCGTGCGGTAGCCGAGCACGCCGACGTTGAGGGTCTCCAGCCGTTCCAGGGTGGCTCCGACGTCGAGGATGGACTTGACGCCGGCGCAGACGACGAGCACGGGGGTGCGCGAGAGGGTGGTGAGGTCGGCCGACTCGTCCCAGGTGTCGCGGGCGCCGCGGTGCACGCCGCCCAGCCCGCCGGTGGCGAAGACCCCGATCCCGGCCTGGGCGGCCAGGTGCGCGGTCGAGGCGACTGTCGTCGCGCCGAGGCCGCCGCGCGCGGCCACGGTGGCGATATCGCGCACGCTGACCTTGCTGACGTCGCGATCCTCGGCCACCCGGCGCAGCGCCTCGTCGTCGAGCCCGATCCGGGCCGTGCCGTCGACGATCGCGACCGTGGCCGGCACCGCGCCGCCGGCCCGCACCGCGGCCTCGATCTCGCGGGCCACCCGCAGGTTGTCCGGGCGGGGCAGGCCGTGGCTGATGATCGTGCTCTCCAGCGCGACCACGGCGCCGCCGGCCGCGAGCGCGGCCGCGACCTCCGGATCGATCAGCACTCCGGCACCCTACGACGGCCGACCAGTCCGACCACGCCGGCCGGCAGCGTGGCCACCGCGGCCACGGCGAACGAGATCAGGGACGCGCTCATCCAGGTCGCCGGGGTGAAGTGCAGCCAGGACTGCACGTCGCCCCACCACTGCGACCACCAGCGAGATGTAGCCCGGGTTGACCAGCTGGTAGGCGCAGAAGCCCAGCCGCCCACGGCACCAGCGTGGCCCAGCGGGTGGCCACGTCCGGCCCGAGCGACCACCGCATCCGCGAGATCACGAAGTAGTCGACGACGAGCACGCCGAGCAGCGGGCACGAAGACCGAGCCGATCAGGATGAGGAAGTTCTCGTAGTCGCTGATGTTCAGGGCCAGCGCGCACACCGTCGCCACCGTGCCGACGACGAGGGCGAGCACGCGCCGGTCCCAGCGCGGCCGGAAGTTCTGCACCGACACCGCGGTGGAGTAGGTGTCGGCGAAGGACTGGTCCAGTTCGCGGATCGGCGAGCACGGCGAAGGCCAGGGTGCCCAGCGGCACGGCCATGAACGAGCCGAAGATCCGGTTCGGCGTCGTGGTGCGCGACCGTGACCAGCGCGACCAGGCCGAGCGCGTAGCAGGCGATCTGGGTGATCGGAGTAGCCGACGAACGCGCCGGTGAAGGCCTCGCGGGCCGAGCGGGCGTGCCGTGAGTAGTCCGAGGCCAGCGGCACCCACGACACCGAGACCCCGATCACGGTGTCGACCGCGATCCAGAACCCGTGCCACGAGCCGTCGCCGAACGCCGGCAG
Source organism: uncultured Actinomycetota bacterium (assembly GCA_963713245.1). GTDB lineage: Bacteria > Actinomycetota > Actinomycetes > Mycobacteriales > Jatrophihabitantaceae > CAVQKZ01. The sequence goes on along the minus strand of CAVQKZ010000005.1, from coordinate 593,519 downwards.
CGGGTGCCGCAGCAACTGCACGAACAGGTAGACCAGGGCGACGACCACGGCCAGCGTGACGTACTTGCGCAGCACCCGGATCCAGCCGAGCGGACGCAGGGCCAGCACCGTCGTGAGCACGCCGGCGGCGAGCACGTACACCCAGCGCGGGATGGTCGAGGCGACCTGGTGCATGGCCGTGCCGATCGTGACCAGCTCGAACGTCGTCCAGCCCAGCAGCTGCACGACGTTGAGCACGGTCGGCAGGTAGGACGACTTCGTGCCGAACAGCCCGCGCAGCAGCACCATCGACGGGGCCCCGGTGTGCGCCCCGGGCACCGCGGCCGCGGCGACGGCCAGCGAGCCGAGGACGGTGCCCACGAGCAGGGCGACCACGGCCGCGCCGAGCGACATGCCCCGGCTCGGCGATCGGGACGAGCACGAAGATGGCTCCGGTGAAGCCGAGCAGGCTGACCCCGAGGTTGCCCCACAGCCCGAACTGGTCGACCAGCCGCAGCGCGCGCGGCGCGTCCTCGACCAGGGTGTGCGGAACTTCGACGTGCGCGGTGGATGCGGACTGGTGCGTGTCGGTGCTCATCAGCTCTTCCTTCGCCGGCATTACCCGGACAGGTTCGGCGGTCGGCGGCCCTGATCGGTTCCAGGTGGCGCCCTCTCAGCCCTCGCGAGCTCCCGCGGTGGTGGGTGGGGTGGTGCGGCTAGAGCACGGCCATCCCTTCTGTGGGCGACGAGGCGTGGGCGTGGTGGCGGCGCGGGATGCGCCCGGCCGGTGCGGGCCAGCCGGCCGGCGTGCACGGCCGCGGCCATGGCCTCGGCCATCCGGGCCGGGTCCTGGGCCCGGGTCACGGCCGAGGCCAGCAGCACCGCGTCGCAGCCGAGCTCCATGGCCAGCGCGGCGTCGGAGGCGGTGCCGATGCCGGCGTCGAGGATCACCGGCACGCTCGGCCTCGCCGACGATCAGTTCGATGTTGTGCGGGTTGCCGATGCCCAGCCCGGTGCCGATCGGCGAGCCCAGCGGCATCACGGCCACGCAGCCGGCCTGCTGCAGCCGCCGGGCCAGGACCGGGTCGTCGTTGGTGTAGGGCAGCACCGAGAAGCCCTGGGCCACCAGCGTGCTGGGCCGCGTCGAGCAGCTCGACCGGGTCGGGCAGCAGGGTGCGCTCGTCGGCCACCACCTCGAGCTTGACCCAGTCGGTCTCCAGCGCCTCGCGGGCCAGTTGCGCGGTGCGCACCGCCTCGCGCGCGGTCCGGCAGCCCGCGGTGTTGGGCAGCACGCGCACGCCCCGCCGGTCGAGCACGTCGAGGATCGAGCCGGCGGTGGCCGGGTCGACGCGGCGCATGGCCACCGTGCACATGGCCGTGCCGGACGCGGCCAGGGCCTCCTCGACGACCTGCAGGCTCGGCGCGCCGCCGGTGCCCAGGATCAGCCGCGAGTCGAGCTCGACGCCGGCGATCACGAACGGGTCGGTGCGTAGTTCGGACATCGACCTCATCCGCCCTGCACAGCGGTGATGAGCTCGACGGCCTGCCCGTCGCGCAGCGGGTAGTGCGGCCACTGGCTGCGGGGCACGACCTCGTCGTCGACGACGGCCGCGCTGCCGCGGGTGGACCCGGCCATGGCCTCGATCAGTTCGGCCAGGGTGGTCCCGTCGCCGCAGGTCACGGGCGGTGCCGTTCACCGCGAGTCTCATGCCGGCACCGCCGCGCGGAACCGGGCCGGCCCGAACGGACGCAGCGCCTCCGGGCATCGTCCCGGTCGTGATCAGGTCGGCGATCGCGTCCGCGGTCACCGGGGCCAGCAGGATGCCGTTGCGGTAGTGCCCGGTGGCGTGCACCAGCCCGGGCAGGCCGGACGGGCCGATGATCGGGGCGTTGTCCGGGGTGCCGGGCCGCAGCCCGGTGCAGACCTCGTCGAGGACGGCCTCGCCCAGTTCGGGCAGCACCGACTGGGCGTCGCGCAGCAGTTCGTAGACCGCACCGGCGCGCGGGGCCAGGTCGAAGCCGGCCTCCTCGCTCGACGCGCCGACCACGACCTCGCCCGTCGGCCCGGGGCACGACGTAGACGGGCGCGCCCTTCACCGAGGCCCGCACCACGTGGCTCAGCCGCGGCTCGCCCGGCAGGCGCAGCCGCAGCGTCTGACCCTTCACCGGCCGGACCGGCGGGCGGAACTCGGCCGGCACGCCGGCGACCTGGGCCGACCACGCCCCGGCGGCCAGGACGACGGTCCCGGCCGCCAGCCTGGTGCCGTCGTCGAGCTCGACGCCCCGAACCCGCTCGCCGGCCACGTCGAGCCGGGCCGGCCCGGTGCGGTGGCGCGCCGCCGGCCTGATCGACCGCGGCCCGCAGCGCGGCGTGCAGCTGCCGCGGGTCGACCTGGTGGTCGCCGCCGGCGAGCAGCCCGCCGGGCAGGCCCGGGCTCAAGCGCCGGTTCGAGCTCGCGCAGCTCGCGGCCGGTGAGCAGCGTGGCGTCCAGGCCCGAGCCCGCGGCCGAACTCGTGCAGCGCCGCGCAGGTCGGCGAGATCGGCCCCGTCCCAGGCGACCGAGAGTGTGCCGCACTCGCGGAACCCGCGTCGGGCGGCCGGTCAGGTCGCTCAGTTCGGCCGCAAAGCCCGGGTAGCGGGCCAGCGAGTCGAGGCTCAGCCGCAGCAGCGGCGTCTCGGCGTAGTGCAGCTCGGTCATCGGGGCGAGCATGCCGGCGGCCGTGTGCCAGGCGCCCGCGTTCCGGCTCTCGGATCGACGACGGCCACGGACAGCCCGCGCTGGGCGCAGCGCCAGGCCACGGCCGAGCCGATGGCTCCCGCGCCGACGACGACGACGTCGCTGGTGGTGGTGCTGCATCATTGCTCCCTCGCGCCGGCATTACCCGGATCAGGTTCGACGGTCGGCTGCTGCCCTCTCAGCCCGATCCGTGCCGGGCTCCCGTGCGGGCCCAACACTACGCTCGGCCGGGTGCCCGCTCTCGCTGACGCCCGCCTGTACCTGTGCACCGACTCGCGCTCGCGCACCGGCGACCTGGCCGAGTTCCTCGACGCCGTCCTGGCCGCCGGGGTCGACATCGTCCAGCTCCGGGAGAAGGGGCTGGAGGCCCGGGTCGAGATCGGCCTGCTGGAGACCTTCGCGGCGGCGGCGCAGCGGCACGGCCGGCTGTTCGCCGTCAACGACCGGGCCGACGTGGCCCGGGCCGTCCGGCGCGCCGGTGCTGCACCTCGGCCAGGACGACCTGCCCGTCGCCGATCGCCCGGGCCATCGTCGGTGCCGACGTGCTGATCGGGCGCTCGACCCACTCGCCGGACCAGGCCGACGCGGCCCGGGTCGAGCCCGGCGTCGACTACTACTGCACCGGGCCGGTGTGGGCCACGCCGACCAAACCGGGCCGGCCCGCGGCCGGGATCGAGCTCGTCGGGCATGCCGCGGCCCATCAGGACGACCGGCCGTGGTTCGCGATCGGCGGCATCGAGTCGCTGGAGCGCCTGGACGCCGTCATCGCCCGCGGCGCCCGCCGGGCCGTGATCGTGCGGGCGATCACCGAGGCCGAGGACCCGGGCGCCGCCGCTCGGGCCTTCGCCGACCGCCTGCGCGCCGCCACTGACTGATCACGGCCAGTCGCGCACCCGCCAGAAGTGGCCGACCGGACCGCGGCCGGCGCCGAGCGGGAACGCGTCCGCCACCGCCCCGGTGATGAAGCGCTTGCCTTCGCGCACCGCGTCGACCATGCCCAGGCCGCGGGCCAGGCCGGCCGTGATCGCGGCCGCGAGCGTGTCGCCCGAGCCGTGCGTGTGGATGGTCGGCGAGCGGGGCGCGGCGAACTCGATGAAGTCGGTCCCGTCGTAGAGCAGGTCGACGGCGTCGCCGGAGGCGAGGTGGCCGCCCTTGACCAGCACCCACTGCGGGCCCAGCGCGTGCAGGGCGCGGGCCGCGTCGGCCATGTCGTCGCGCGTGCGCACCTCGATGCCGGTGAGCAGGCCGGCCTCGCCCAGGTTGGGGGTGACCAGCGAGGCGAGCGGCACGATCAACTCGCGCAAGGCCGCGATGGCGTCCGGGCGCAGCAGCGGGTCGCCGTGCTGGGACGCGGCCACCGGGTCGACCACGAACGGCGCCACCCCCAGTCGCCGCACGGTGTCGGCCACCGCGGCCATGATCGGCGCCGAGGCGAGCATCCCGGTCTTGGCCGCGCCCACCCCGATGTCGGATACCACCGACTCGATCTGCTCGGCCACGGCCTGGGGCGGCAGTTCGTGGAAGCCGCTGACACCGAGCGAGTTCTGCACGGTCACCGCGGTGATCGCCGACATGCCGTGCACCCGGCAGGCCAGGAACGTCTTGAGGTCGGCCTGCGCCCCGGCCCCGCCGCCGGAATCGGAGCCTGCGATGGTGAGGGCAGTGGGCGGCGGCGACGTCACCGCGCAAGTATCACCGGTGACCCGAACCGATCCCGACGAGGACATCATGCCGACCTGGACCCAGCAGCTGTGGACGGCGGCCGAACCGACCTACGCCGCCATCCTCGCCCATCCGTTCATCGACGGCCTCACGACCGGGACCCTGGCCGAGGCGTCATTCACTTACTACGTCGCGCAGGACGCGCACTACCTGCGCGACTACGCCCGGGCGCTCGCGATCGTCGGGGCGAAGGCGCCCACGCACGCCGACGTGGGCCTGTTCGCCCGGCACGCCGCCGATACGGTCACAGTCGAGCTGGCCTTGCACGAGACGCTGCTCGCCGACCTGGGCCTGGACGCCGCGCTCGTGGCGCGCACCCCGGTGTCGCCGACGACGACGGCCTACACGAGCTACTTGCTCGCGACTGCCTATGGCGGCAGCTTCGCCGAGGGGCTGGCCGCCGTCCTGCCGTGCTACTGGATCTACGCGCGGGTGGGCGCGGCGCTCGTGGCGAAGTCCTCACCCGACCCGCGCTACCGCCGCTGGATCGACACCTACGGCGGTGCCGCCTTCGCCGCGACGGTGGCCGAGGTGGTGGGTCTGGCCGACCGGGTCGGCGCGGGTCTCGGTGCCGCGGACGCGGCCCGGGCCGGCGCGCACTTCGCGACGACCGCGCGCTACGAGTGGATGTTCTGGGACGCCGCGTGGCGGCGAGAGACTTGGCCGGTGTGAGCCCTGCCGCCTGCCATGGGTCGGCGCTACCGGCATCATGAGCACGTGCCTGCCCGCCTCGACCACGCCACGATCTGCGCCTCCGAGTTCGCGGCCAGCCTGGCCTTCTACGACGCCGCGCTGACCGCGCTCGGCCTGGTCCGCGCGGCCGAGTACGGCGACGAGGAAGAGGAGGACGCCGACGTCGAAGCCGCGGCCTGGGGACTGCCGGACGGCGCCCCGGTGCTGTGGCTGGTGTCCGGGGCGACGCCGACCCGGGGCGGGCACCTGTCGCTGCGCGCGGAGTCGCGGGCCGACGTCGAGGCCTTCCACGCGGCCGGGGTGCGGGCCGGCGGCCGTTCGCACGACGCCCCGCGCCGCTGGCCCATCTTCCGGCGGGGCGAGTTCAACGCCGTGCTCAGCGATCTCGACGGCAACCGGCTCGAGGCCGTCGCAGCCGAATAGCGCCGGCCCGGCGGCTCAGAGGTCCGCGAAATGCTCGACGACCGGCGGCGCCGCGAAGAACCCGCCGATCGCGGCCCGCCAGCGCTCGAAGCGTTCGGTGGCCCGGAAGTTCTGCTCGTGGGCCTCGACCGAGTCCCACTCGACCAGCAGGACGAACCGGGACGGCGAGTCCAGGCCCCGGGTCATCCGGGCCGACCGGCAGCCCGGCGTCGAGGTCAGGACCTCCCTGATCCCCCGGTAGGCGTCGGAGAAGGCGCCCTCGGCGCCCGGTGTGACCTGGATGTCGGCGACCTCGAGAACCATGGGCTGAGCTTGGCAGACACCGATGAGTCCGTGCCAGGTGCCCGTCTCAACTGGAACAACATCCGTAACTCCTGGCACACTCGTCACATGTATGTCGGTCGGATCCTGTCCTCGTGCGCGGTCATCGCGGCGGTGGCCGGCGCCACGACCGTGGCCATCGGCATGAGCCGGGCGGCCAGTACCCCGGACAGCTCCGCGTCGACGTTCTCGATGCCGGTGCTCAGCGCCGCGCCCGACCCGACCACGGCGGCCTGGACGCCTTACCGCCCCGCGACTCCCACGTCGGCATCGGACCGTCCCGCCGCACATGCTGCGGCTCGGCCGTCGCTCGCCACCGCGACGCACACCCACCCGGCGGTCACCGCGTCCGCATCGATGGCGCTCCGGCCGGCCCCGCGCCCGGCGGTCAAGCCCGCGCCCAAGCCGGCCGCCAAGCCGGCCGGCAAGGCGGCGGCCAAGCCGGCCGTCGTCCGCGGCGGCGCACTGCCCGTCGCCGGCAGCACCGGCACGGCCACCCGGGTCGTCACCGTCACCGCCCGGTCGCATGCCAGCACCACCGCGCTGGTGCAGGCCTGGGTGCGCGCACCCGGTGGGGGCTGGCTCAAGCACGGCCTGGCCATCCCGGCCCACGTCGGCGCGGACGGCCTGAGCACCAGCGCGAGCGAGTCCCGGTCGGCCACGCCGATCGGCAGCTTCACGCTCACCCAGGCCTTCGGCGCGTACGCCAACCCGGGCACCGCGCTGCCGTACTTCCGGACCAACTCGGCCGACTGGTGGATCAGCCAGGCCGGGTCGCTCTACAACACCCACCAGCACTGCGGCAGCGGCTGCGGCTTCACGCACGGTGCGCCGAACGAGCATCTCGCCTACGAACTGCCGTTCTACAGATACGCCGTAGTTATCGACTACAACACCCGCAACGCCCCCGGGGGCGTGCACCAGGGCCGGGGCAGCGCGTTCTTCTTCCACGTCACCGACGGCCACGCCACGGCCGGCTGCGTCGCCATCGCCCAGGCCCGGCTCATCGCGTTCATGCGCTGGCTGACGCCCTCGGCCCACCCGCGCATGCTCATCGGCGTGGCATGACACCCTGAAGGGGTGTTGGTCCGTTTTCGTCCGTTCCCACTCGCCGGTGCCGCACTGATCAGCCTGGTCAGCCTGGTCAGCGTCGCCACCCTGGCCGGGTGCGCCTCGGTCCGGGCCGGACACGGGGTCGCGCTCCAGGCGCACACGTCCACGCCGGTCCGCACCAGCCCGTCCGTGACCAGCAGTAAGCCGAAGCCGTCGACGAGTCCGCACCGCACACCCACGCCCGCCCCGACCTCGACGCACGCCGCGCCGCCGCCCGCACCGCCTGCGGCCCGGCCCGGGCTGCCACTGGCGTTCTCGACCGGGACGGCGACCCGCGTGATCACCGTCGTCGCCCCGTCGACGAGCAGCACCACCGCCACGCTGCAGACCTGGCAGAAGTCCGGCGGCAGCTGGGCACCGCATGGCGCACCCATCCCGGCCCACGTCGGATCGCAGGGCCTGACGGCGCATTCCAGCGAGTCGCTGTCCGCGACGCCCATCGGCAGCTTCACGCTGACCCAGGCCTTCGGCGCGTACGCCAACCCCGGCACCGCGCTGCCGTACTTCCGCACCGACCCGGCCGACTGGTGGATCAGCCAGCCCGGGCCGCTGTACAACACCCACCAGCACTGCTCGAGCGGGTGCGCCTTCGCCCAGGGCAGCCCGAACGAGCACCTGGTCTACGAGACGCCGTTCTACGACTACGCCGTGGTCATCAACGCCAACATGGACCCAACCGTCCAGGGCGCCGGTAGCGCGTTCTTCCTGCACGTCACCGACGGCAACCCGACCGCGGGCTGTGTGTCGATCCCGCAGGCCGACCTGGTCGCGATCCTGCGGTGGCTGACCCCGGCCGCCCACCCGCGCATCCTCATCGGCACCGGAAGCTGAATCGGCCGGCGCCGTCGCTCAGCTGGTCGTGTCGCTGGCGAAGCGGGCCGCGCCCAGCAGGGCCGCGTCGTCGGGGTGCTGGGCCAGCGCGATCGGCGGCGACTTGGCCCCGCTGACGACGTCGCCCAGCCCGTCCTCGAACCACGGGCCGAACAGGTCCCACGAACCGGCCATCGACCCGCCGACCACGACGATGTCGGCCGCGAAATCGCGCAGCCCCGGGCCGAGCGCGGTGCCGAGGGCGCGGATCGCCGTTCGCAGCACGTCGTGCGCGAGGGCGTCACCGGCCCGTGCGCGGTCGGCGATCTCGCGCACGTCGGGCTCGGCCGGCCCGCCGGCCCGGGCGTAGGCCCGCCTGATCGCCCGTCGCGAGACGGTGTCCTCGAGCGGTGCGCCGTCGACCTCGAGGCGGTGCGCGCGTCCGTCGGGGGGCACGCCCGGCCCGGACGACACGATCGCCCCGTCGACGATCCAGCCCGACCCGATCCCGGTGCCGAGCGTGAGCCCGACGCAGCGCCGATAGCCGGCCCCCGCGCCGTAGGCCCACTCGCCGAGGGTGAAGGCGTCGGCGTCGTTGAGGAACGCGATCCGGTGCGGATGGCCGGGCAACCGCGCGGCCAGCTCGGCGCCCACGTCCAGGCCGCGCAGCGACTCGAACTTGCCGACTCCGTCGAACAGCGCGATGCCACGCCGGTAGTCGAACGGGTCGGGCATGGCCACGCCCCAGGTCGCCCCGGCCGGCGCGGCGACGGTCGCGCCCGCGGCCACGAACGCGTCGACGATCTCGGCCGCCGGGGCCGCGCCGTCGAGGTCGCGCCGGTGGGCCGACCCGGCCAGCGCGCCGGTCGCGGCGTCGACGAGCGCCGCGCTCACGTGCGTGCCGCCGACCTCGAGCACCGGTGTTTCCTGCGTGTCCACGGGCCCGATTGTGGCCTACGCCGGCTCGCTGACCTCAGCGGGCGCGGCGGCCGGCCGGGCGAAGCCGGCGAACGGGGCCACGAGCCCGGGCCGGGCGTCCTCGGCGAAGCCGACCGCGTCCCGGTCGGCCATGTCGTAGATGCGGTACTTCTGCTTGCCGGCCGCGGTGGTGGCCGTCAGCGTGGTCAGGCCGAGCCGGCGCTGGAAGAACGTACTGGTGAAGTTCCAGCCGATGATCCCGTCGCAGGCGACGGCACTGCGGCGCCGGACCACCGAGCCGAACGAGGCGACGACGTAGCCCTCGGTGCGGGCATGGCCGAGGTTGCGGTAGCGGTCGAGCGCGAGCGGCACCGCGAGCACGATCAGGGCCAGCGACGCGAATACGATCGCGATCGGCGCGCCGGTCAGCCAGCACAACCAGGCCACGACCGCGTCCACGAACACCGCACTGCCGACGGCGCGCACCAGGCGGCGCTGGCGGGCGGCCGGCCGGTGCGGCCGCAATGCCACGGTCACCGGGGCGGCGGTGCCGAGCACGTCGGCGGCCACCCGGGCCGCCTCGGCCCGCGGGGCCGGCGGCAGCAGCAACTCGCCGCCGCGCTCGGCGCCGCGGCCGGTGCGCAGGCCGGTGGCGATGACCAGGCAGCGGGCCGCCCCGACCGTCCGCAGCAGCAGGGAGTCGGAGATCTCGACGCCGCGCAGGCGGCGGCGCTCGATGCTGGTGGCCCGCGAGGTGATGAGCCCGCGGCTGACGTGCAAGCTTCCGCCGCTGTGCCGCGTCAGCCGGAAGTTCCAGAAGGCCAGCACGTAGCCGACCGTCGAAGCCACGGCGACGAACACGACGATGCCCACCGTGACCACGGTGATGTCGAGCACGAGCGAGCTGTGCCGGACGTGGTCGGCAAGGGTGTGCAGCGGCCCGACCCGGGTCAGGTTGACCCGTGACTCGTTGACGATGCGCCAGGCGAACCCGAGCAGGGCCAGGCCGGTGACCGCGCCCGAGAGGGTGAACGGGGCGTAGCGCACCCAGGCCGGGTCGAGCCGGGCGATCTCCTCCTCGAGCGGCGCCGCAGAACGGGCATCAGCCGCGGCGCCGACGGCGTCGACGGCGACCGCGGCCTGGTCGCGGTGCAGCAATTCGGCCCGCAGCCGGCTCGCCTGCCCCTCGGACAGGCCGTCGAGGACGAGCCGGCCGCGGCCCTTGCGGTCGGACATACCGGTGCCGATCACGACCTTGGCCAGCCCGAGCACCCGGTGCAGCAGGTGGGCGGTGACGTCGACGGTGCGCACCCGGTCGAGCGGCGCGGCGATGGTGGTGCGCCGCACCAGCCCGCGCCGCAACTGGACCTGTTCCGGCGTGATCCGGTACCGGGTCGTGACCCACCGCAGCACGGCGAAGGCGGTGACCACGCCGGCGCCGATGGCGCTGGTGCCGAGCCCGGAGCCGCCGCCGCCACCGGCGAAGAACAGCCCGAGCAGCGCGGGCACGAACCGGCCGAGTTCGAGCACCGGGTGCACCAGGAGCATGCGCGGGCTGAGCCGGCGCCACTGCGTCTCGGCCAGCGGGGCGGCCTCGGGCATCGTCGTGGTCATGTGCCGTCGCCGTCGGTGGTCGCGGTGCGCACGGTGAGTTCGTCGACCAGGGCGGATGCGGTGTCGCGGTCCAGGCCGTGGATCTTCAACGGGCCGGCGGCCGAGGCCGTGGTCACGGTGACGTTGGCCAGCCGGAAGACCTGCTCGAACGGCCCGCGCTCGGTGTCGACGGTCTGCACCCGCGAGATGGGCGCGATCCGCCGCTCCTGGGTGAACCAGCCCGACTGCGTGTAGACCGCGGTGTCCGTCGTCTCCCACCGGTGCACGCGGTAGCGCCATTGCGGCATGACGAGCAGATGGGCGCCGGCCACGACGACGGTGATCACGAGCACGACGAGGTGCGCGGGGCTCGGGTGCACGGCCGCGAACCACACGACCAGCTGCACCGCGATGACCACCAGCCAGCCCGTCCCCGCCCGGACGGCCCAGTACCACCGGGCCCGCGGGCTCACCAAGTTGGTCGGGACGCGCAGTCGCAGTTCGGTCACGGCCCCATGGTGCCCTGCGCCGGAGCACCTGGGGCAGGGCCACGCCACCTCGGGCAGCGGTGACAGTTGTCAGCTCCGGCGCGGCCACGGCCGGGCGGGTGCGAGACTCCTCCGGTGAGCGAAGACCGCAACGTGCTCGGCGGTGCACTCGAGGTCTGCGGTACCGACCCGCTGACCGGGTTCTACCGCGACGGGTGTTGCACCACCGGCCCGGAGGATCTCGGCAGCCACACCGTGTGCGCGGTGGCGACCCGGGAGTTCCTCGAGCATCAGCAGTCGGTCGGCAACGATCTCAGCACGCCGCTGCCGCAGTACCGCTTTCCCGGGCTGCAGCCGGGCGATCGGTGGTGCGTGGTCGCGGCCCGCTGGTTGCAGGCCTATCAGGATGGCGTCCCCGCGCCGGTGGTGCTGGCCGCGACCCACGAACGCGCGACCGAGATCATCCCGCTGGAACTGCTGCGCGCGCACGCCGTGGACGTGCCCGGCGACGCGAGCTCGCTGGACTGAGCCGGAGCGCTCAGCGCCGGTAGCGCACGGCGGCGGGCTGGCCCGTGCCGGCCCAGGTGTTGCCGGTGCGGGTCATCGAGACGCCCGGGCTGACGACGATGGCGCAGCCCCAGTTGCGGTCGGTGTGCCCGAACTGGTTGTTGCTGACGTCGACCCCGCCCATCGCTCGCATTGGCGCGTCGGCGACGTCGACCGTGCACGAACCGCCGCCGAGCCAGTTGCCGGCCACGGTGAGACCGCTGACCGGCCCGAGCATCTGGCTGACCTGGACGGCCGCGGCGCCGCCACCGTCGATGGTGTTGCCGGTGACGCGGATGCCGTGCCCGCCCAGTACCTGGACGGCGGCGCTGCCGCCCGAGCCGTAGCCGCCGTAGCCGCGGTACCGAGTCGCCGGAGGCCAGGTTGTCGTGCAGCCACGACTGCTCGATGGTGACGTTGGAGCCGAGCACGGTGACCGCGCCCGCGGTGTGCTGGATCTCGACCCGGGTCAGCGTGTAGTTCCAGCCGACGACGCCCCTGATGGCCGTGGACGGGTAGGCCGGCGCGAGCACGGAATCGCGCAGCACGAAATTCGTGGCCGAGTTGTCGGTGACCGTGACCAACGCGGCCGACCGGCCACGGTCGGCCTGCGCTCCGCGGATGACGGATCGGCTGATCGTGACATTGGGCGCATCGATCGTCACGAAGCCGTGCACGTCCAGGGCGTCGTAATTACCCGGTCGGTTGATCACGAGGTTGCCGTAGTACGGCCGCAACTCGGGGTGGCCGGGCGGGCTCGGCCGAGACCCGGAGCCGCCTGCGCCGCCCCCGCCGCCGGGCGCGCCCGGCGCGCGTGAGGAGCCCGACGTCGACCGGCCGCTGGACGAGCCCGACCCGCCGTGGCTGGTGCCGGTACCGGTGCTGCCGTGGGAGGAGTGGGATGCCTTCGCCTTCGCCGCCGCGCTCCGGCCGGCCGGGAACCGACCGACCGAGCCGGTGGCCGGCCCGGGCCCAGCGGGCGAGTGCGTCATCGAGCCGTCGCTCGGCGACGTGGCCGAGGGTGAGGCGGTGGAGCCGTCGGGCAGGGCGACCAGTCGCGGCGGCCCGGAACCGAGCCTGGTCACCAACGAGGGCGCCCCCGCGCCGGACAGCACCGCGCCGCAGCACACCACCGCGGCCACCACGCTGAGCCGGACCGTCCGGTCGGTACGGGCCCGCCGATCATGGCGACGCCCGGGTCGCTCGGCGGAGCCGGACCTGGGCTCGCTCGGGTCGACGTGGGCCCGCTCGTGGAAGTCGTGCACGAGCCGGGCCACGTCGATCGAGCTCGCGCCACGCTGTGCTGAATGTCGGCTCACGCGTGTAAGTCCCCGTCCCCGTGGAGGTCGCCGCCGTGCGACCGAGACAGATGGTATCGATTGTGTGTGTAAGCCGCGCGTCGGGACAAGCCGTGGCGCGGGTGAACACCCGCCGAGGTGACCGCGCGGCGCGTCACCAGCCGCGGGATCGCCATTCGGCCAGGTGGGGACGCTGCTCGCCGAGCGTGGAATCGCTGCCGTGCCCGGGGTAGAACCAGGTCTCGTCGGGCAGCTCGCCGAACACCCGGGTCTCGACGTCGTCGATCAGCGAGGCGAAGTCCTCGGGCGAGCCGGTCTTGCCCACGCCGCCCGGGAACAGCGAGTCGCCGGTGAACAGGTGCGGGATGCCGCCCGGGTCGCGGTAGAGCACGGCGACCGAGCCCGGGGTGTGCCCGCGCAGCGCGATGATCTCGAGCGAGACGTCGCCGACGGTGACGGTGTCGCCGTGCGAGAGCCGCTCGTCGACCGCCACCGGCAGTTCGTCGGCGTCGGGGGCACCGGCGTAGACGGCCGCCCCGGCCGCGTCGACGACCTCGGCCAGCGCCTGCCAGTGATCCGGATGGCGATGGGTGGTCAGCACGGCCGACACCGGCGGGCCGTCGAACACGATCAGCTCGCGCAGCCGGTCGGCCTCGTTGGCGGCGTCGATCAGCAGCCCCTCGCCGGTCTCCGTGCAGCGCAGCAGGTAGGCGTTGTTGTCCATCGGCCCGACGGCCAGCTTGGCGATGGTCAGGCCCGGCAGCCGCCGGACGTCCTGCGGCCCGCCGACCTCGACATCTCCCGTGTAGTCGCTCATTGCGCCGAACTTAGTCGAAGATCGGCTCGAACTCCTCCGTCGGCGGCCCGGACGTCTGGTCGACCGCGGCGTCGGGCAGGAAGCGCAGCAGGTTCTCGACGTAGGAGCGCACGGCCGCGGCCCGGCCGATGTCGTAGCCCTGGGCCTCGGACAGGAACCAGCGGTGCTCGTTGATCTCGTGGAACAGCTCGGCGTCGGGCAGCTTGCCCCGCAGCTCAGGCGGCACCAGCGCGAGCGTGGCGTCGTACTTCTCGTCCAGCCAGCGGCGGGCGGCCACCTCCTCGCTGACCTCGACGCCGGTGCCCTCGATCCACTTGGCCCGGAACCGGGCCAGGTCGGCCAGCAGGCCGCGGGCCTCGTTCTCCTGCACCCGCAAGCCGGTCAGCGCGAACAGCCGGCGCTGGTGGTGCCCGGGCTCGACCACCTGGGTGTCGAAGCGCAGCTTGCGGCCGTCCTGCTCGGTGCGGATGGCCATCTCGGCCACGTCGAAGCCCAGGCTGTTGAGCCGCTTGACCCGCTGGTTGATGCGGTAGCTCTCGTCGCGCCCCACGACCTCGTCGTGGGTGAGCTCGTCCCACAGCTGCTGGTAGCGGGGGGCCAGGGCCGTCGCGGTCTCGATCGGGTCGATGGACTCGGCCAGGTAGCCGCCGGCCTCGAGGTCGAACATCTCGCCGGCGATGTTCTCGGTCGCGATCGTCAGGTCGTGCTCGCGCTGGCCGTCGGACAGCCGCGGGTGCACCTCGCCGGTCTCGGCGTCGACCAGGTAGGCGGCCAGGGCGCCGGCGTCGCGGCGGAACAGCGTGTTGGACAGCGAGCAGTCGCCCCAGTAGAAGCCGGCCAGGTGGATGCGGACGAACAGCTCGGCCAGCGCGTCGAGCAGGCGCTCGCTGACGCCGGGCAGCACCCGGCCGGTGAACAGCGAGCGGTAGGGCAGCGAGAACGTCAGGTGCCGGGTGATGAGCAGGCCGGGCAGCTCGCCGCCGTCGTCGGCGGTGCGCTCGACCACGGTGCCGAACGCGTTGACCACCGGCACCGAGCGGTCCTCGAGCAGTTGCAGCAGGCTGTGTTCGCGCAGCACGTAGCGGTCGGTGGCTTCCTTGACCGCGAAGATCTCGCCGTCGGCCTCGACGAAGCGCACGATATGGCGCGAGATGCCGCGGGGGACATGCACGATCAGCGATTCGTCCCACTCGGCCAGCGGCAGCCCGTAGGGCAGCTCGAGCAGACCGGTGTTGGTGCCGAGAGTGGTGAGGCGGTAGGTACTCACCCGTCCAGGGTATGAGGTCGCTGTTTCGGTTTGATTAGCCGAGGTCGAGGGCGAGCAGGGCGTTCTCGACCACCTCGGTCAGCGCCGGGTGGATCCAGTACTGGCCGGCGGCCATCTCGCGCACGCCCAGGCCGAAGCTCATGGCCTGGATCAGGGGCTGGATCAGGGTGGCGGCCTGCTCGCCCATGAGGTGCCCCCCGAGCAGCCGGCCGGTCGCGGGGTCGGCGATGAGCTTGCAGATGCTGGTGGTGTCCTCCATGGCCCAGCCGTAGGCCGTGCTGCCGTAGCCCTGCACCGCGGTGACGAAGGGCGCACCGGCTTCGATCGCCTGCTCCTCGGTCAGGCCGACGGTGGCGATCTGGGGATGGGTGAACACTGCGCTCGGGACGAAGCGGTGGTCGGCCTCGACCGGTGCGTCCGGGTGGGCCAGGTTGTGCGCAACCACCCGCATCTCGTGGTTGGCGACGTGCTTGAGCTGGTGCTCGGAGCAGACGTCGCCCAGGGCCCAGATGTGCCCGGCCGTGGTGCGCTGGAACGCGTCGACCACGACCCGCCCGTCCGGGTGGACGTCGACGCCGGCGGCGGCCAGGTTCATCCGGTCGGAGTTGGGCACCCGCCCGGTGGCCACCAGCAGCACGTCGGCATCGACCGTCGAGCCGTCGGCCAGTTCGAGCCGGACGCCCGCACCGTGGCGCCGCACCGCGAGCACGCCGGCGTCGAGGCGCACGTCCCAGCGGTCCTTGACCAGTTCGGTGAAGCGGCCGGCGATCTCGAGGTCGAGGTGGCGCAGCAGCGGGCTGCTGCGGGCGATCACCGTGGTCTGGGCCCCGAACGAGGCGAAGACGTGCGCGAACTCGGCCGCGATGAACCCGCCGCCCAGGATGGCCACCCGCTCGGGCAGCTCGTCGATGCGCATGATCGTGTCGGAGGTGTGGAACGGCGCGTCGCTGTCGGTGACCACGTCGGGCACCCAGGCCCGCGACCCGGTGGCCAGCACGATCCGGTCGGCCGTGATCGTCTCGCCGGTCGAGAGTGCGAGCGTGTGGGCGTCGACGAAGGAGGCGTGGGCCTCGATCAGCGTCGTGTTGGGTGAGCCGTGGGCGCGGTACTCACGGCCGCCGGCGGAGATCGGGTCGATGCGGCCGAACACCCGGTCGCGCACGTCGGCCCAGCGCATGCCGGTGAACTCGGTGTCGACCCCGAGCCGGGGACCGTTACGGGCGGCCTCGGCCACGTCGGCCGGGTACACGTACATCTTGGTCGGGATGCAGCCGACGTTCAGGCAGGTGCCGCCGAACGTCGATTCCTCGATGATCGCGATCTGCCAATCGTCGAAGTCCGGACGGACGATCGAGTTGCCCGAACCGGAGCCGATGATCGCCAGGTCGTAGTTGGCCATGTCCCGGACATGATCCCACCCGCGCTCACCAGGCGCCGACCGCCTCGGCCATCAGGTCGCCGAACAGGTGCTCGAACTCCGCGGTGTGCAGGCCCCGGCTCGCGAACCAGGTGCACACGTTCTCGCAGTCGCGGTGCAGGAACTCCGGCCCGCGCGGGTTCGCGACGAGGTCGACGACCTGGGGCAGGTCGATCATCACGAGCCGGCCGTCGTGCACGAGCAGGTTGTAGGCCGACAGGTCGCCGTGGGCGTACCCGGCCCGGGCCAGCAGCCGCATCGCCGCGACGCACTGCTCGAACAGGTCGGCCAGCGCGTCCGGGGCCGGCCGGCCCTGGGCCAGCCGCGGCGCGGCCGTGCCGTCCTCGTCGCCGATGAACTCCAGCATCAGCTCCGTGCCCGACAGCTGCACCGGGTACGGGACGGGGGCGCCGGCCTGCCAGAGGGTGCTGAGCGCGTGGAACTCGGCGCTGGCCCATTGTCCGGACATCAGGGCGCGACCGTAGCTCGTGCGCCGGGCCAGGGCTCGGGTGTCGCGGGTGCGGCGGGTGCGGCGGCCCTCCTGGTAGCCGGCGTCGCGCTGGAACATCCGGTGCTCGGCCGGGCGGTAGCGCTTGGCCGCCAGCAGCGACTCGGCCCCGCCCGGCACGCCGCGGTGGACGAGGTGCACGTCGGCCTCCTTGCCGGTCTTGATGATGCCGAGTTCGGTGTCGATCGCGGCCAGCGCGGTGACCACCCAGTCGGGCCGGGGATCGGGGCCATGGGTGGCGATGTCCCAGTTGGAGTAACTGGGTTCGATGAATGGGCCCGGGGGCGCCATCGGTGGTCGGTTCAGCGGGTCGAACGGTGGTGGGTCCAGCGGCACTGGAGAACTCCTCGGGACGGCTCACGGCCGCCCGGGAGCGGGCGATCAGCGTGAGCGGGAACGGGTGGGGAGGTGCGTCACCCGCGCGGCGGTCATCGACACGGGGGGCCTCCTTCTCGTACCGTCCGGCGCTCCAGCAGCGGCGGAATCCAGCTCCAGGGTCGCCGCGCCGCGGCAGGAACGCAAGCGCATTACCGGCGCATGGATAGCCTTGCGGGCGTGCTGCGACTTTCCACGCTGTTCCTGCGGACCCTGCGCGACGACCCGGCCGACGCCGAAGTACCGAGCCACCGCCTGCTCGTGCGGGCCGGCTACGTGCGGCGGGTGGCGCCCGGCATGTACTCGTGGCTGCCCCTCGGGCTGGCCGTGCTGGCCAACATCGAGCGGATCGTCCGCGAGGAGATGAACGCGATCGGCTCGCAGGAGGTGCATTTCCCGGCCCTGATCCCGCGCGAGATCTACGAGACCAGCGGCCGGTGGACCGACTACGGCGACCTGCTGTTCACGCTGACCGACCGCAAGGGCGGTGACTACCTGCTCGCGCCGACGCACGAGGAACTGTTCACCCTGCTGGTCAAGGGCGAGTACTCGTCGTACAAGGACTATCCCCTCGCGCTGTACCAGATCCAGACCAAGTACCGCGACGAGGCCCGCCCCCGGGCCGGGATCCTGCGCGGGCGCGAGTTCATCATGAAGGACTCCTACTCCTTCGACCTGTCCGACGACGGGCTGGCCGCGGCCTACCGTCGCCACCGCGACGCCTACGAACGGATCTTCTCCCGGCTCGGCTTCGACTACCGGATCGTGTTCGCGGTGTCGGGCGCGATGGGCGGCTCGGCGTCGGAGGAGTTCCTGGCCCCGGCCGCCGCGGGCGAGGACACCTTCGTGCAGTGCACGAACTGCGACTACGCCGCGAACACCGAGGCGGTCGAGATCGCCGCCCCCCAGCCGCACGACGCCACGGACTACCCGCCGCAGCAGGTCCTGGACACCCCGGACACGCCGACGATCCAGACCCTGGTCGACCGCCTGAACACCCTCCGTCTGGACGGCGGGCGCGAGTTCACGGCCGCGGACACGCTCAAGAACGTCGTGCTGCGCACCAAGGCCCCGGGTTCGGCGGACTGGGAGCTGCTGGTCGTCGGCGTGCCCGGCGACCGGGAGGTCGACCTCAAGCGCATCGGCGGGCAGTTGGAGCCGACCGAGGTCGAGCAGGCCGGCCCCGAGGATCTGGCCGAGGTCCCGCAGCTGGTCAAGGGTTACATCGGGCCGCAGCTGCTCGCCGACGTCAAGGTGCGCTACGTCGTCGACCCGCTGGTGGTCGAGGGCAGCGCCTGGGTGACCGGGGCGAACGAGGAGGGCAAGCACGCCGCGTACGTGGTCCGCGGCCGCGACTTCGTGCCCGACGGCGAACTCGGCGCGGTCGAGATCCGCGACGGCGACCGGTGCGCCCGGTGTGGCAGCCCGCTGCAGCTGGCCCGGGGCATCGAGCTCGGGCACGTGTTCCAGCTCGGTCGCAAGTACGCCGAGGTCTTCGGCCTGACCGCGCTCAACGCCGACGGCAAGCCGGTCACGGTGACGATGGGCTCGTACGGCATCGGCGTCACCCGGGCCGTGGCCGCGCTGGCCGAGCAGACCCACGACGACAAGGGCCTGTGCTGGCCGCGGTCGGTGGCGCCCGCGGACGTCCACATCGTCGCCACCGGCAAGGACGACGCCGTGTTCGCCGCGGCCGACCGGCTGGCCGACGACCTTAACGGGCAGGGGGTCCGGGTGCTCTACGACGACCGCCGCGGTGTCTCGCCGGGCGTGAAGTTCAAGGACGCCGAACTGCTGGGCGTGCCCACGATCGTGATCGTGGGCAAGGGCCTGGCCGACGGCGTCATGGAGGTGCGCGACCGGCGCTCCGGCGACCGGCAGGACGTGCCGGTCGCCGACGCGGCGGTGGCGGTGCGCACGGCGGTGCAGGGCTGATGGCCACGACCGCGCCGTACGGCGCGTGGGTCTCGCCGATCTCGGCCGCCGCGCTCGCCGACGGCGGGCACCCGGTGGGTGGCGGCCGCTTCGTCGGCGACGAGGTGTGGTGGCTGGAACTGCGGCCGAGCGAGGACGGCCGTTACGCCGTCCGGCGCACCGGCTCCGACGGCAACCCCGAGGACGTCCTCCCACCGCCGTGGAACGCGCGCACCCGGGTGCACGAGTACGGCGGCGGGGCCTGGACGGTCACCGCCGACGGCGCGCTCGTGTTCGCCAACTTCGCCGACCAGCGGCTGTACCGGCTGGACGCGCCCGGCGGCGAACCGGTGCCGTTGACCCCGCAGCCGCCGGCACCGGCGGCGTGGCGCTACGCCGAGCTCAACCTGCTGCGCGACGGCGAGGTCTGGTGCGTGCGCGAGCGGCACGGCGAGGACGGTGCGATCACCCGCGACATCGCCGCCGTCCCGCTCGACGGGTCGGCCGCGACCGACGACGGTCCCATCCGGTCGGTGGTGTCGGGCTCGCGCTTCCTGGCCGGGGCCCGGTTGTCGCCGTCGGGCCGGAAGCTGGCCTGGATCGCCTGGGACCACCCGCAGATGCCGTGGGACGGCACCGAACTGCGGGTGGCCGACCTGGACGAGCACGGCGTCGCCGGGCTGCCCCGGGTGTTGCTCGGCTCGACCATCGAGTCGGTGCTGCAGCCGGAGTGGATCGACGACGACCGGCTCTACGTCATCAGCGATCGCAGCGGCTTCTGGAACCTGTACCGGATCGGCGTCGACGGGTTCAACGCCGAAGCGATCGGCCTGGTCCCGGCCGACGTCGGCGGGCCGATGTGGCTGCTGGGCTCGAGCTGGTACCGGCCGCTGGCCGACGGCCGGCTGCTGGCCGTGCGCACCTTCGGCCTCGACACCCTCGCGGTGCTCGACCCGGCCGACGGGTCCTACACCGACATCGACCTCGGCGACCACACCACCGTGCGGCTGACCGACCTCGCCGGCGACCGGCTGGTGCTCAGCTCCGGCGGGGCCCAGACGGTGTCGGGGGTCCGGGTCCTCGACCTGAACACGCACGACATCACCGACGTGCGGACCTCGATGGACGAAACCCCGGACGCCGCCTACCTGCCCAGCGCGGAACAACTGCGCTTCACCGGCACGGCCGGGCGGGAGGTGCACGCGATCGTCTACCGGCCCCGCAACCCCGAGTACGCCGCGCCCGACGGCGAGCTGCCGCCGTTCGTCGCCTTCGTCCACGGCGGCCCGACGTCACACGCCGTTCCCGAACTGTCCGGGCTCATCGCCTACTACACCAGCCGGGGAATCGGCGTGGTCGCGGTGAACTACGGCGGCTCCACCGGGTACGGGCGCGAGTACCGCGACCGGCTGCGCGGCCAGTGGGGGATCGTCGACGTGCAGGACACCGTGTCGACGGTCCTGGGGCTGGCCGAGCTCGGCATCGCCGACCGCGACCGGCTGGCCATCGAGGGCGGCTCGGCCGGCGGGTGGACCGTGCTCAGCGCGCTGACCCGCAGCGACGCGTTCGCGTGTGGCGTCTCCCTGTTCGGGGTGGCCGAGCTGATCCAGTTCGTGCAGGAGACCCACGACTTCGAGTCGCGCTACGTCGACGGGCTGATCGGGCCGCTGCCCGAGGCCCGCGAGCGCTACGACGAGCGGGCGCCGATCAACAACGTCGGCGGCCTGTCCTGCCCGGTGCTGCTGTTGCAGGGCCTGGACGACCCGGTCGTGCCGCCGTCGCAGGCCGAGCGGTTCCGCGACGCGCTGGTGGCCAAAGGGCTGACGCACGCCTACCGGGCGTACGAGGGGGAGTCGCACGGCTTCCGCAAGGCCGAGACGATCATCGACGCGTGCGAGGCGGCGCTGTCGTTCTACGGGCAGATCCTCGGCTTCGAGCCGCCGGGCGTGCCCCAGTTGACGCTCTGGCGACCCTGATCGGAGATGATCAACCCGCCGTCAGCATCCCCCCAGCCATGCTGACGGCAGGTTGATCAACGGGAAGAGGCTACCCCGATGAGTGCACGTCCGCTAAGCGATGTCGTAGAGGCGGGTTGGGCCGAGGCCCTGGCGCCGGTCGCCGATCGGATCGCGGCCATGGGCGACTTCCTGCGGGCCGAGATCGCGGCCGGGCGGGCCTACCTGCCGGCCGGCAAGAACGTGCTGCGGGCCTTCGCCCAGCCGTTCGCGGACGTGCGCGTGCTCATCGTCGGCCAGGACCCGTACCCGACGCCGGGCCATCCGGTCGGGCTGTCGTTCTCGGTCGATCCCGACGTCCGGCCCATTCCGCGCAGTCTGCAGAACATCTACCGCGAACTCGGCGCCGACCTCGGCCTGCCGACGCCGAAGAACGGCGACCTGACCCCGTGGTCGCAGCATGGCGTGCTGCTGCTCAACCGGGTGCTGACCGTGGCGCCGGGCGCCCCGGCCTCGCACCGCGGCAAGGGCTGGGAGGCGGTCACCGAGCAGGCCATCCGGGCCCTGGTCGCCCGCGGCAGCGCCCTGGTCGCCATCCTGTGGGGCCGCGACGCGCAGACGCTGCGCCCGATGCTCACCGGGGTGCCGTGCCTGCAGTCGGCCCACCCGAGCCCGATGTCGGCCGACCGCGGCTTCTTCGGCTCGCGCCCGTTCAGCCAGGCCAACGCCCTGCTCGTCGAGCAGGGCGCCCAGCCGGTCGACTGGAGCTTGACCTGAGCCGGCGGGCGGCCGCGATCAGGCCAGCCGGGCCGGGAAGCCGCCCGTGGCGATCGGACCCCAGCGGGTGGGCGTGATCCGCAGCAGCGCCTTGCCCTGCTCGGTCATCGCGGCCCGGTACTCGTCCCAGTCGGGATGCTCGCCGGAGATGGCCCGGTAGTAGTCGACCAGCGGCTCGAGGGCGTCGGGCAGGTCGAGCACCTCGGCCGTGCCGTCGACCTGGACCCAGGCGCCGCCGAAGTCGTCGGACAGCACGAGCACGCTGCAGTCCGGGCGGCGCCGCAGGTTGGCCACCTTGGCCCGCTCGGGGTAGCTCGAGACGACGATCCGGCCGTCCGCGTCCACCCCGCCGGTCACCGGGGAGGCCTGGGGCGAGCCGTCGGCGCGGTGGGTGATCAGGATCTGCTGGTGCCGGGGCCGGACGAAATCGAGCAGTTCGTCGCGGCCGACGGCGGTGTTGGTGGCAATGGTTCTGGGCATAACGTCAATCCTGCCGCAGCACTGTGGGTGCCCGGCCGGCGCCGGTCGGGCGTGTTGTCGGTGTCCCTCACTACTCTCGGCGGGGGGACTGGATCGGACCCCACCAGCGTTGACCCAGATGACCAGGTATTCGCGACGAAAGAGTGCGGAAACAGCTTGAACGACCGTTTGATCGTGCGTGGCGCCCGCGAGCACAACCTCAAGGACGTCAATATCGACCTACCCCGTGATTCGCTCATCGTCTTCACCGGGCTGTCCGGCTCGGGCAAGTCGAGCCTGGCCTTCGACACCATCTTCGCCGAGGGCCAGCGCCGCTACGTCGAGTCGCTGTCGGCGTACGCCCGCCAGTTCCTGGGCCAGATGGACAAGCCCGACGTCGACTTCATCGAGGGGCTCTCGCCGGCCGTCTCGATCGACCAGAAGTCCACGTCCCGCAACCCGCGTTCGACCGTGGGCACGATCACCGAGGTCTACGACTACCTGCGGCTGCTGTACGCCCGCATCGGCAAGCCGCACTGCCCGGTCTGCGGCGAGCCGATCAGCAAGCAGACCCCGCAGCAGATCGTCGACCGCATCCTCGAGATGCCCGAGGGCACCCGCTTCCAGGTCCTGGCCCCGGTGATCCGCGAGCGCAAGGGCGAGTACGTCGACCTGTTCGCCGACCTGCAGACCAAGGGCTTCGCCCGGGTGCGGGTCGACGGCACCGTGTACCCGCTCACCGAGCCGCCCAAGCTGAAGAAGCAGGAGAAGCACACCATCGAGGCGGTCGTCGACCGGCTGACGGCCAAGGCGTCGAGCAAGCAGCGCATCACCGACTCGGTCGAGACGGCGCTGGGCCTGGCCGGCGGCCTGGTCATCCTCGACTTCGTCGACCTGCCCGAGGACGACCCCCACCGCGAGCGGCGCTACTCCGAGCGGCTGGCCTGCCCCAACAACCACCCGCTGGCCATCGACGAGCTCGAGCCGCGGTCGTTCTCGTTCAACGCCCCGTTCGGTGCCTGCCCGGTGTGCACGGGCCTGGGCACCCGCAAGGAGGTCGACCCCGAACTGGTCGTCCCCGACCCCGAGCGCACGCTGGCCGAGGGCGCGATCGCACCGTGGGCGTCCGGCCAGACCAGCGAGTACTTCCTGCGGTTGCTGCAGGGCGTGGCCGATGCGGAGGGCTTCGACCTCGACACCCCGTGGCACCAGCTCAGCGCCCGGGCCCAGAAGGCCGTGCTGCACGGCACCGGCGAGCAGGTCCACGTCAGCTACCGCAACCGGTACGGGCGCGACCGGTCGTACTACGCCAACTACGAGGGCGTGGTGCCGTGGATCGACCGGCGCTACGCCGAGACCGAGAGCGACTACTCCCGCGAGAAGTACGAGGGCTTCATGCGCGAGGTGCCGTGCCCGACGTGTGGCGGCACCCGGCTCAAGCCCGAGATCCTGGCCGTCACCGTCGGCGGGCGCTCGATCGCCGAGCTGGCCGCGCTGTCGATCGGCGACGCGGCCGACGTGCTGCGCGAGCTCGAACTCACCGACCGCGACAAGTTCATCGCCGAGCGGGTGCTCAAGGAGGTGCACGCCCGGCTCGGCTTCCTGGTCGACGTGGGCCTGCACTACCTGTCGCTCGACCGGGCCGCGGCCACGCTGGCCGGCGGTGAGGCCCAGCGCATCCGGCTGGCCACCCAGATCGGCTCCGGACTGGTCGGGGTGCTGTACGTGCTCGACGAGCCGTCCATCGGCCTGCACCAGCGCGACAACCACCGGCTCATCGAGACGCTGGTGCGGCTGCGCGACCTCGGCAACACCCTGATCGTGGTCGAGCACGACGAGGACACCATCCGCGCGGCCGACTGGGTCGTCGACATCGGGCCGCACGCGGGCGAGCACGGCGGCAACATCGTGGTCAGCGGCACCGTCGACGACCTGCTCACGTCCGAGGAGTCGATCACCGGCGCGTACCTGTCCCGGCGGCGCGAGATCCCGGTGCCGATGGTGCGCCGGCCCCGGGCCAAGGGCCGCGAGCTCGTGGTCGAGGGCGCCCGCGAGCACAACCTGCGCGACATCGACGTCGCGTTCCCGCTCGGCTGCTTCGTGTCGGTCACCGGCGTCAGCGGTTCAGGCAAGTCGACGCTGGTCAACGACATCCTGTACGCCTCGCTGGCCAACAAGATCAACGGGGCCAAGCTGCCGCCGGGCCGGCACAAGCGGGTGCGCGGGGCCGAACTGCTCGACAAGGTCGTCGGCGTCGACCAGTCGCCGATCGGGCGCACCCCGCGGTCCAACCCGGCCACCTACACCGGCGTGTTCGACCACATCCGCAAGCTGTTCAGCGAGACGACCGAGGCCAAGATCCGCGGCTACCAGCAGGGCCGGTTCTCGTTCAACGTCAAGGGCGGCCGGTGCGAGAACTGTGCCGGCGACGGCACGATCAAGATCGAGATGAACTTCCTGCCCGACGTCTACGTGCCGTGCGAGGTCTGCAAGGGTGCGCGCTACAACCGCGAGACGCTCGAGGTGCACTACAAGGGCAAGACGATCAGTGAAGTGCTCGAGATGCCGATCGAGGAGGCAGCGGAGTTCTTCGCGCCGATCACCCGCATCGCCCGGCACCTCGAGACGCTGGTCGACGTCGGGCTCGGGTACGTGCGGCTGGGCCAGCCGGCGCCGACGCTGTCCGGCGGCGAGGCCCAGCGGGTCAAGCTCGCCTCCGAACTGCAGAAGCGCTCCACCGGGCGCACGATCTACGTCCTCGACGAGCCCACCACCGGCCTGCACTTCGAGGACGTCAGCAAGCTGCTGGGCGTGCTGCACTCGCTGGTCGACAAGGGCAACACCGTGATCGTCATCGAGCACAACCTGGACGTGATCAAGACGGCCGACTGGGTCATCGACATGGGACCCGAGGGCGGCTCCGGCGGCGGCCGGGTCGTAGCCGAGGGCACGCCGGAGCAGATCGCGGCCGTGCCCGACTCGCACACCGCGGCGTTCCTGCGGCACATGCTCGAGGCGTCGGCCGCGCCGCCGCCGCGCAAGTCCGCCGCGCGCGCCGCCCGCACCGCGTCCAACGGCAAGGCCGCCGCGCCGCCGGCCAAGCGCCCGCGCGCCAAGGCCAAGGCGACGCGCCCGGTGACCGATCCGGCCGTCCGCACCCGTATCCAGATCTGCATCGACTGCACCGACGACGAGGGCCTGGCCGAGTTCTGGGCCCACGCCCTCGGCTACCAGCGGCATTTCATGGGCGGTTGGCAGCACGTCATCGATCCGGCCGGCGTGGGCCCGGTCGTCTGGTTCCAGCCCGTGCCCGAGGGCAAGGTCGTCAAGAACCGGCTGCATCTGGATGTGTGGTTCGACACCGAGGGTGGTGCCGCGGCCCGCCGGGACGAACTCGTCGCCCGCGGCGCTACCGCGGTGCGCCGCGAGCACGACTTCTACCTGATGCAGGATCCGGAAGGCAACGAGTTCTGCCTGTGCTGGCCGCCGTCGGTCTGAGCCCGCCCGCTACCGTCGCAGCCATGGAGCAGCGCATTCTCGGCCGGACCCAACGCCCGGTGTCGGTCATCGGCCTCGGCACCTGGCAGCTCGGCGCCGACTGGGGCGACGTCGACGAAGGCACCGCGCTCGGCGTGCTCGATGCGGCCGTGCAGTCCGGGGTCACCCTGTTCGACACCGCCGACGTCTACGGCGACGGGCGCAGCGAGCAGGTCATCGGCAAGTACCTGGCCGCGCACCCCGACGCCGGGGTCTTCGTCGCGACCAAGATGGGCCGCCGGGTCGAGCAGGTGCCGGAGAACTATGTGCTGGCCAACTTCCTCGAGTGGACCGACCGCTCGCGCCGCAACCTGGGCGTGGACCGGCTCGATCTGGTCCAGTTGCACTGCCCGCCGACGCCGGTCTACTCGACCGACGAGGTCTTCGACGCCCTCGACACGCTCGTGGCCGACGAGCGGATCGCCGCGTACGGCGTCAGCGTCGAGACGGTGCACGAAGCCCTGACCGCGATCGCCCGGCCCGGCGTGGCCAGCGTGCAGATCATCCTCAACGCGTTCCGGCAGAAGCCGCTCGAGCAGGTCCTCCCGGCCGCGGCCGAGGCCGGTGTCGCCATCCTGGCCCGGGTGCCGTTGGCCTCCGGGCTGCTGTCCGGCCGCTACACCCGCGACACGCAGTTCGCGGCCGACGACCACCGCAACTACAACCGGCACGGCGAGGCCTTCGACGTCGGCGAGACGTTCTCCGGCGTCGACTTCGACACCGGCGTGGCCGCGGCCCAGCAGTTCGCCGCCCTCGCCCCCGAGGGGATGACCCCGGCCCAGCTCGCCCTGCGCTGGATCATCGACCAGCCCGGGGTCACCGCCGTCATCCCCGGCGCCCGCAACGTCGAGCAGGCCCGGGGCAACGCGTCGGCCGGCGAGCTGCCGCCCACCGACGACGCGCTGCGAGCCCGCATCACCGAGCTCTACGACGAGCGCATCCGGGCCCAGGTCCACGACCGGTGGTGAGCGTCGGCCCGACCGGGAAATAAGCTGACATGACTGTGTGAGAATCGATCGATGACCGAGCTTGACACCTTCATCGCCGGCCTGCCCAAGGCCGAACTCCACGTCCACCACGTCGGGTCGGCCTCGCCGCGGATCGTGGCCGAACTCGCGGCCCGCCACGAGGGCGCCTCGCCGGTGCCGGCCGACCCGGCGCTGCTGGCCGACTACTTCACGTTCACCGACTTCGGCCACTTCATCGAGGTCTACCTCTCGGTCGTCGACCTGGTCCGCGACGCCGAGGACCTCTGGACGCTCACCTACGAGATCGCCCGCGAACTGGCGGCCCAGCAGGTCCGCTACGCCGAACTGACCCTCACCCCGTTCTCGTCGATCCGCCGCGGCATCCCGGCCCAGGCCTACTGCGACGCGGTCGAGGACGCCCGCCGCCGGGCGGCGACCGACCACGGTGTGCAGTTGACCTGGTGCTTCGACATCCCGGGCGAGGCCGGCCTGGAGGCGGCCGACGTCACCCTCGACGTGGCCCTGCGGCAGCGGCCCGACGGCCTGGTCAGCTTCGGGCTGGGCGGCCCGGAACAGGGCGTCGGGCGCCAGCAGTTCGCGCCGCACTTCGCCGCGGCCAAGGCCGCGGGGCTGCACAGCGTCCCGCACGCAGGGGAGTCGACCGGGCCGGAGACGATCTGGGACGCGCTCACCCACCTCGGGGCCGAGCGCATCGGGCACGGCATCGCCGCGGCCCGCGACCCCCGGCTGATGGACCACCTGCGCGACCGGCAGATCCCGCTCGAGATCTGCCCGACGTCGAACGTCCGCACCCGCTCCGTGCCGTCCCTGGCCGAGCATCCGCTGCCGGTGCTGGTCGCGGCCGGCATCCCGGTCACGATCAACTCCGACGACCCGCCCATGTTCGCCACCACGCTGAACCACGAGTACGCGGTCGCGGCCGACCTGCTCGGGCTCGATCAGGACGGCGTGGCCGACCTGGCCCGGGCCGCGGTCACCGCGTCGTTCCTCGACCCGGCCGGTCAGTCCGTGTTGCTGGCCGAGATCGACGACTACGCCCGCACCGCGTAGTCGCCGGGCGCCACCCCGAGCACGGTGTCCAGGGCCTGCTCGCCGGCCGGGGTCAGGGCCACGGCCCGCCGCGGCGGCAATCGCCGGACCCAGCCGGCCGACTCCATGCTGGCCAGCAGCGAGGCGCCCAGCCCGCCGGCGAGGTGGTGACGCTGCTCGCTCCAGTCGACACAGAAGCGCAACAGCGGCCGCCGCCCGGACCGCGGCGCCTGGTCGAGGGCGTCGACGTCCACCCCGAGCCGGCCGAAGACCTCGGCCGCGGCCGGCCCGAGTTCGTACGGGTGCACGCGCAGTGGAGCCGACAACGGGTCGGTGCCGGCCCGCTCGATGCCGTCGGCGCCGTCGAGGCGCACGAGGGCCTCGCGGCGCAGCAACGACTCGGTGACGGCGACGCCGAGCTTGCCGGCCAGGTGGTCGTAGCAGGTCCGGGCCCGGCGCAGCGCGCCCGCGCGGGTGGACTCGCGCAGTGAGCGCACCGGGCGTTGCGGCGCGAGCACCGACAGCGACTCCAGGGCCGCCGCCACGTCCTCACCGGCCAGCCGGAAATACCGATTGCGGCCGGACTTCTCGACCGTGAGCAGGCCGCCGTCCACCAGCCGGGCCAGATGCTCGCTGGCCGTGGACGCGGCCACCCCCGACTCGGCCGCCAGTACGGACGCCGGCAGGGCGCGGCCGTCGGCGAGGGCGGCGACGATGCGGGCCCGGCTCGGATCGGCGAACAGGGCCGCGACCGCCGAGATGTCCGCGACGGCATGGACGTCATTGCTCATCGGCCCAGTGTGCCCCGGCCACGTTTCGGCCGCCGGCGAAGTGAACGCGGGACACGATGGGGGCATGACCACGACGACGACGAATCCCCCGAGCCCGGTGCGTGCCGGCCGGGTGCTGACGGTCATGTGCGCCGGGATGTTCCTCGTCCTGCTCGACGTGACCATCGTCAACGTGGCCCTGCCCGACATCGCCCGCGGCCTGCACGCCGGCGTGCCGTCGTTGCAGTGGGTGGTGGACGGCTACGCGGTGACGATCGCCAGCCTGCTGCTGGCCGGCGGCACGGCCGGGGACCGGATCGGGCATCGCCGGGTGCTGCTGGCCGGGTTCGCCCTGTTCGGGGCCGCGTCGGTGGTGTGCGCACTCGCGCCGTCCTCGGCCGTGCTCGTCGCCGCCCGTGTGGCGCAGGGGGCCGGCGGCGCGCTCCTGCTGCCCAGCACGATGGCCGTGATCGCCGACGTGTATCCGGACCGGGCCGGGCAGGCCCGCGCACTGGGCACCTGGGCCGCGGTGTCCTCGCTGGCCCTGCCCGCCGGGCCGCTGCTGGGTGGCTTCCTGGTCGGCGCGGCCGATTGGCGGCTGGTGTTCTGGATCAACGTGCCGCTGGTCGCGATCACCCTGGCCGCGGCGCTGCGGGTGGTGCCGGCCACGCCGGGCCGGGTGGGCGGACGCTTCGACGTGCCCGGGCTGGCCGGCTTCGTCACCGGTCTGGCCGGGCTGGTGTTCACGATCATCTCGGCCGGGCGGGACGCGGGTGCGCTCACGGTCGGCGTCTCGGCCGCGGTGACGGTGGCCGCGTTCGCCCTGGCCTTCTCGGCCGAGCGGCGGGCCGAGTCGCCCATCCTGCCGCTCGACCTGCTGCGCCGCCGCGACTTCCTGAGCCCGAACATCGTCGCGCTGACGATGAACCTGGTCTTCAACGGGTTGCTGTTCGTCTCGATGCTCTACCTGCAGGACCTGCGCCACCGCTCGCCGATCGCCGCCGGGGTGCTGGTGCTGCCGCTGGCCGTGCCGCTGGTCGCGCTGGCCCCGGTCTCCGGGCGGCTGACCGCGCGCTACGGCCCGCGGCGCGCGGTGGCCACGGGCTGCCTGGTCGCCGCGGTGGGGACGCTGCCGCTGTTCGGCCTGCGGGCCGGCAGCGGGCTGGGCTGGCTGGTGCTCGGCTTCGCCCTGCTCGGCTGCGGGGCCGGGCTGGTCACGGCCTCGGTGGTGGCCGCAACCGTGCGGGCCACGCCGCCGCAACGGTCCGGCCTGGCCACCGGGGTGTCGAACACCGCCCGGCAGCTGGGCACGGCCACCGGCGTGGCCGTCTTCGGTGCGGTGGCCGGCGCCCCGGCCGCAGCTGCCCACTTCGTCGGGGCCCTGCACGCGCTGGTGCTCACCGCCGCGGTGCTGTGGCTGATCGCGTTCGCCGTCGCGGTCACCGGCATCGAGCGCAGCTGTCCCACCCGCTGACTACCCTCGAAGGCGTGCCCGACCCGTCCACGTACCGGCCCGCTCCGGGCACCATCCCGGTCGAGCCGGGGGTGTACCGGTTCCGCGACGCGCGCGGCCGGGTGATCTACGTCGGCAAGGCCAAGAGCCTGCGGCCGCGGCTGAACTCCTACTTCGCCGATATCTCGGCCCTGCACGCCCGCACCCGCCAGATGGTCACCACCGCGGCCAGCGTCGAGTGGACCGTGGTCCGCACCGAGGTCGAGGCGCTGCAGCTGGAATACACCTGGATCAAGGAGTTCGACCCGCGCTTCAACGTCCGCTACCGCGACGACAAGTCCTACCCGTACCTGGCCGTGACCCTCTACGAGGAGTACCCGCGGCTGCAGGTGATGCGGGGCGCGAAGCGCAAGGGCGTGCGCTACTTCGGCCCGTACTCGCACGCGTGGGCCATCCGCGAGACCCTCGACCTGCTGCTGCGCGTCTTCCCGGCCCGCACGTGCTCGGCCGGCGTATTCAAGCGCGCGGGCCAGATCGGGCGGCCCTGCCTGCTCGGCTACATCGGCAAGTGCAGCGCGCCCTGCGTCGGCCGGGTGAGCGCCGACGAGCACCGGGCGATCGTCGAGGACTTCTGCGACTTCATGGCCGGCAAGACCGACCTGATGATCCGGCGCCTGGAGCGTCGGATGGCCGAGGCCAGCGCGAACCTGGAGTTCGAGCTCGCCGCCCGGCTGCGCGACGACCTCGAGGCCCTGCGGCGGGCGATGGAGAAGCAGGCCGTCGTCTTCGGCGACGGCACCGACGCCGACGTCGTCGCGTTCGCCGACGACGACCTCGAGGCCGCGGTCCAGGTCTTCCACGTCCGCGGCGGGCGGGTGCGCGGCCAGCGCGGCTGGGTCGTCGACAAGCTCGACGAGATGACCCTGGGCGATCTGGTCGAGCAGTTCGTGACCCAGTTCTACGGCGCCGAGTCCGACGGCTCGGAGAGCTCCGGCATCCCGCGCGAGGTGCTGGTGCCGGTGCTGCCCGACGACAGCGCCGCGCTGATGGAGTGGCTCAGCGAACGGCGGGGCACCCGGGTGGTGCTGCGGGTGCCGCAGCGCGGCGACAAGCGGGCGCTGCAGCAGACCGTGGCCCGCAATGCGGCCCAGGCCCTGAGCCAGCACAAGCTCAAGCGGGCCTCCGACCTCACCGCCCGCTCG
Organism: uncultured Actinomycetota bacterium; assembly: GCA_963713245.1. GTDB lineage: Bacteria > Actinomycetota > Actinomycetes > Mycobacteriales > Jatrophihabitantaceae > CAVQKZ01. The sequence continues at coordinate 562,408 of CAVQKZ010000005.1, read as the reverse complement.
CTGGCCCTGGGCGAACTGCAGGAGGCGCTGAACCTCGACGTGGCCCCGCTGCGCATCGAGTGCTTCGACATCAGCCACGTGCAGGGCACCAACGTCGTGGCCAGCATGGTCGTCTTCGAGGACGGCCTGGCCCGCAAGAGCGAGTACCGCCGCTTCGCCATGCGCGAAGGCACCGGCGACACCGACTGGATCGCCGAGGTGGTGCGCCGCCGCTTCGCCCGCTACCTCGACGAGCAGGTCGCCCAGGGGGCCGACGCCGACTCCGATCCCGCGGCCGAGGCAGCCGAGGGGGGCCGGCCCGGCATCGACCCCAACACCGGCCGGCCGCTCAAGTTCGCCTACCCGCCGAACCTGCTCGTCGTCGACGGTGGCGCGCCGCAGGTCGCGGCCGCGCAGGCCGTCCTCACCGATCTGGGTATCGACGACGTGGCCCTGGTCGGGCTGGCCAAGCGGCTGGAGGAGGTGTGGCTGCCGGGGGAGTCCTACCCGACGATCCTGCCCCGGGCCTCCGAAGGGCTCTACCTGCTGCAGCGGGTGCGCGACGAGGCCCACCGCTTCGCGATCACGTTCCACCGCGAGAAGCGGTCCAAGGCCATGACCGTCTCGGCCCTGGACGGCATCCCCGGCCTGGGCGAGACCCGCCGCAAGGCCCTGCTGGCCCACTTCGGCTCCGTGCGCAAGCTACGGGCGGCCGGCGTCGACGAACTGGTCGAGGTGCCGGGCATCGGGCGCAGCACGGCCGAGTCGATCGTGGCCGGCTTCGCCCGGTCGGCCCCGGCCGCCCCCGCGGTCAACGTCTCGACCGGCGAGGTGATCGAGGACACCGTCGCACCCGCCCGGTCGGGCCCGGGGCAGGATGGAGCCGACGCAGGGGAGAGGCCGACGTGATCGAGGAACAGGCCGTGCAGGGCGCGCTCGAGACCGTGATCATCACCGGCCTGTCCGGCGCCGGGCGCAGCACCGCGGCCAAGTGCTTCGAGGACCTCGGCTACTTCGTGGTCGACAACCTGCCGCCCGAGCTCGTGGCCACGCTGGTCGATCTCGGCAGCCGCAGCCAGGGCGCCATCACCCGGCTGGCCGTGGTCATGGACGTGCGCAGCCGGGCGTTCTCGTCGGACCTGCGTGGGGTCATCCGCGAACTCGGCGACCGCGGGCTCAGCCTGCGGGTGCTGTTCCTCGAGGCCAGCGACGAGCTGCTGGTGCGCCGGTTCGAAGCCGTGCGCCGGGCTCACCCGCTGCAGGGCGACGGCCGGCTCGTCGACGGCATCGCGGCCGAGCGGCAGCTGCTCGACGGCCTGCGCGGCGAGGCCGATCTCATCCTCGACACCAGTGACCGATCGGTGCACGAACTGCGGCACGCCATCGAGTCGGCCTTCACCGAGGGCGGCCCGCTCGACGGCATGCCCGAGCTGCGGGCCACGGTCGTCTCGTTCGGCTTCAAGTACGGCCTGCCCGTCGACGCCGACCTCGTCGTCGACGTGCGCTTCCTGCCCAACCCGTACTGGATCCCCGAGCTGCGCGAGCTCACCGGCCGCGAGGACGAGGTGCGCGACTACGTGCTCGGCCAGCAGGACGCGACGAACTTTCTCGACCGCTACGCCGAGATCCTGGAGATCATCGGGGCCGGCTACACCCGCGAGAGCAAGCGTTATCTGACCCTGGCCGTGGGCTGCACCGGGGGCAAGCACCGGTCGGTGGTGATGGCCCAGCAGCTGGCCGACCGGCTCACCGCCACCGGGGTGCGCACCACCGTCGTGCACCGAGACCTGGGCCGTGAATAGGCCCATACGGGCCGTTGCGCTGGGTGGCGGCCACGGGCTGCACGCATCCCTGTCGGCCCTGCGGCTGATCACCACCGACCTCACCGCGGTGGTCACCGTCGCCGACGACGGCGGCTCGTCCGGCCGGATCCGGCGCGAGCTCAAGGTGCTGCCGCCCGGCGACCTGCGGATGGCCCTGGCCGCGCTGGCCGGCCCCGAGCCCGAGCACCAGCAGTGGGCCGAACTGCTGCAACACCGCCTCGGCGGCAGCGGCGTGCTGGCCGGCCACCCCCTCGGCAACCTGCTGCTCACCGGGCTGCTCGAGCGCGACGGCGACCCGGTCGCGGCCCTCGCCCGGCTCGGCCGGCTGGTCGGCTCGGTCGGCCGGGTGCTGCCGATGAGCCCGGTGCCGCTCGACCTCGTCGCCGACGCCGACCGGTTCGACCCGGAGGATCCGCACCGCACCCGCCGCATCCGCGGGCAATCCTCGATCGCCGCGACGCCGGGCCGGGTCTGTTCGGTGCGGCTGCTGCCGCCGGGCGCTCCGGCGTGCGCGAGCGCGGTCGATGCGGTGCGGGAGGCCGACCTCGTCGTGCTCGGCCCGGGCTCGTGGTTCACCAGCGTCATCCCGCACCTGCTCCTGCACGAACTGGGCCGGGCGCTGGCCACCACGCGGGCCCGGGTCGTGGTCACGATGAACCTGGTACCCCAGGTCGGCGAGACCGACGACTACTCCCCGCCAGAGCTCTTGCGCATTTTGCTCGGGCATGCAGAGGCGTTCGGCGGCCTGAATGTCGATACAGTGATCGCAGACCTTGACGCGACCCCCGACGTCAAGGAAATGAATAGGTACACCCGCGCGATCGGCGCAAGCCTCGTGGTCACGAAGCTGGCCGCCGACGACAGCGCGGAACGGCACGATCCGAATCGGCTGGGCGCGGCCTTCCGACAGGCCATCGCCACGCAAGTGCCGAGCAAGGGGGAACACGGATGGCAATGACCGCGGCGGTCAAGGACGAACTCAGCCGGGTCCCGGTGAGCAAGGTGTCGGCCCGCAAGTCCGAGATGGCGACATTGCTGAGGTTCGCCGGTGGTCTGCACCTCGTCGGCGGTCACATCATCATCGAGGCCGAGCTCGACACCGGCTCGGTCGCGCGCCGGCTCCGTAAGGAGATCGCCGACATCTTCGGCTACGGCTCGGAGGTGCACATCGTCTCCGGCGGCGGTCTGCGCAAGGGCAGCCGGTACCTGGTCCGGGTCACCAAGGACGGCGAGGGGCTGGCCCGCCAGTCCGGCCTGATCGACCTGCGCGGGCGGCCGGTGAAGGGGCTGCCCCACCACGTGGTCGCCGGAGGGCTCGGCGACGCCGAGGCCGCCTGGCGCGGGGCCTTCCTGGCCCACGGCTCGCTGACCGAGCCGGGCCGGGCCTGCTCCCTCGAGATCACCTGCCCGTCGGCCGAGGCGGCCCTGGCCCTGGTCGGCGTAGGCCGGCGGCTGGGCATCTCGGCCAAGGCCCGCGAGGTGCGCGGCAGCGACCGGGTCATCGTCCGCGACGGCGACGCCATCGGCACCCTGCTCACCCGCATCGGCGCCCACGAGTCGGTGATGGCCTGGGAGGAGCGGCGCATGCGCCGCGAGGTGCGGGCCACCGCCAACCGGCTGGCCAACTTCGACGACGCCAACCTGCGCCGCTCGGCCCGCGCGGCCGTGGCGGCCGGGGCTCGGGTCGAACGGGCGCTGGAGATCCTGGCCGACGACGCCCCCGACCACCTGCTGCAGGCCGGCCGCCTGCGCCTGGAGCACAAGCAGGCCTCGCTCGAGGAGCTGGGTGCGCTGTCGGACCCGGTGATGACCAAGGACGCCGTCGCCGGCCGCATTCGCCGGCTGCTGGCGATGGCCGACAAGCGGGCCGCCGACCAGGGCATCCCCGACACCGAGTCGGCCGTCACCCCCGAGATGCTCGCCCCATAGCCCCACGACCACCGGCGGCGGCCTACCGGCGGGTAGGTGCGCACGGCTAAACGAGCGGCCGGCGACCCGATAGGGTTGGGGCTGCGTGCGCCGCAGTGCCGCGGCCCGCCCCCCAGCTTTGTTACCGCTACAAGGAGTCGACGCAGTGACCGTTCGTGTGGGTATCAACGGCTTCGGCCGGATCGGCCGTAACTTCTTCCGCGCCTTCAGCGCGTCGGGCGCAGACATCGAGCTCGTCGCGGCCAACGACCTCGGCGACGTCGCGACCATGGCACACCTGCTCAAGTACGACAGCGTGCTCGGCCGCCTGGGCCAGCCGGTCAGCGTCACCGACGACGGCATCCGGGTCGGCGACAAGACGATCAAGATCCTGGCCGAGCGCGACCCGGCCAACCTGCCCTGGGCCGAGCTCGGGGTCGACGTGGTCGTCGAGTCCACCGGCTTCTTCACCAAGGCCGCAGACGCCCGCAAGCACGTCGACGCCGGCGGGGCCAAGAAGGTCATCATCTCCGCGCCGGCCACCGACGAGGACGTCACGATCGTCATGGGCGTCAACGACGGCGACTACGACCCGGCCAGGCACACGATCATCTCCAACGCGTCCTGCACCACCAACTGCCTGGGCCCGCTGGCCAAGGTGCTCGACGACGAGTTCGGCATCCAGGCCGGGCTGATGACCACGATCCACGCCTACACGCAGGACCAGAACCTGCAGGACGCCCCGCACAAGGACCTGCGCCGGGCCCGGGCCGCGGCCATCAACATCGTCCCGACCTCGACCGGCGCCGCGAAGGCGATCGGGCTGGTGCTGCCCGGCCTGAAGGGCAAGCTCGACGGCTACGCCCTGCGGGTGCCGGTGCCGACCGGTTCGGCCACCGACCTCACGGTCACGGTCGGCCGCGACACCACCGCCGACGAGGTCAAGGCCGCCTACCAGGCTGCGGCCGACGGCCCGCTCAAGGGCATCCTCACCTACACCGACGACCCGATCGTCTCGTCCGACATCGTCACCGACCCGGCCTCGTGCATCTTCGACTCCGGGCTGACCAAGGTCATCGGCAACCAGGTCAAGGTGGTCGGCTGGTACGACAACGAGTGGGGCTACTCCAACCGCCTCGTCGACCTGGTCGCGCTCGTCGGCTCCTCGCTGTAGGCGCGCCGTGCGCACGCTCGACGATCTGATCAAGCTCGGCGTCCGCGGCCGGCGGATCCTGGTCCGCTCGGACCTCAACGTGCCGTTGAGCGCGGACGTTGCCGGCGGCTCGCGCACGGTCACCGACGACGGCCGCATCCGGGCGTCCCTGCCGACGTTGACGAAACTGCTCGACCACGGCGCCCGGGTCATCGTCGCGGCCCACCTGGGCCGGCCCAAGGGCGCGCCCGACCCGGCCTACTCACTCGGCCCCGTCGCCGACCGGCTGGCGCAACTGCTCGGGCGCCCGGTCGAGTTCGCGCTCGACACGGTCGGCGAGAGCGCCCGGCTGCTGGCCGACGGCCTGGGCGACGGCGAGCTGCTGCTGCTCGAGAACGTGCGCTTCAACGCGGCCGAGACGAGCAAGGACGACGCCGAACGAGTGGCCTTCGCCCGCTGTCTGGCCATCCTGACCGGCGGCGAGGACGAGGGCGGCGCCTTCGTCGAGGACGCGTTCGGCGCGGTGCACCGCAAGCACGCCTCGGTCTACGACGTCGCGAGCCTGCTGCCGCACTACTGCGGCACCCTGGTCCGCGACGAGCTGCGGGTGCTGCGCGAGCTGACCGGCGAGCCGAAGCGGCCCTACGCCGTCGTGCTCGGCGGGTCCAAGGTCAGCGACAAACTGGCCGTCATCGAGGCCCTGCTGCCCAAGGTCGACCACCTGCTGGTCGGCGGCGGGATGTGCTTCACCTTCCTGGCCGCGCAGGGCCACGAGGTCGGCGACTCGCTGCTCGAAGCCGACCAGATCGACACCTGCCGCACGCTGTTGGCCGACTCCGGCGACAAGATCGTGCTGCCGACCGACATCGTGGTCGCCGCTGACATCAGCGCGGACGCCTCGACCAAGACCGTTGCGGCCGACGCCATACCGCCCGGCCAGAAGGGCCTCGACATCGGCCCTGACACCGTGGCTGCATTCAGCGACGTGCTGGGCCGGGCGAAGACCGTGTTCTGGAACGGGCCGATGGGCGTCTTCGAGGTGGCGCCGTTCGCGGCCGGTACGAAGGGCGTGGCCGAGGCGGTGGCCGCCGTCGACGGGCTGTCCGTGGTCGGCGGCGGCGATTCGGCCTACGCCGTGCGCGCGCTCGGCCTGGACGTCAACGCCTTCGGGCACATCTCGACCGGTGGCGGGGCGTCGCTGGAGTTCCTCGAGGGCAAGACGCTGCCCGGTGTGACCGTGCTGGACGAGGTCTAGGGCGTGCGCAAACCCCTCATCGCCGGCAATTGGAAGATGAACCTGAACCACCTGGAAGCCATCGCCCTCACCCAGAAGATCGCGTTCAGCCTCAACGAGGAACAGCTCACCCGCGTCGACGTGGCCGTGCTGCCGCCGTTCACCGACCTGCGCAGCGTGCAGACCCTGGTCGACGGCGACCGCCTGCTGCTGCAGTACGGGGCCCAGGACCTCTCGCCCGAGGACTCCGGCGCCTACACCGGCGACATCGGCGGCCCCATGCTGGCCAAGCTCGGCTGCACCTACGTCGTCGTCGGGCACTCCGAACGGCGCCAGTACCACCACGAGGACGACGCTCAGGTCAACGCCAAGGTGGTGGCCGCGTTCCGCAACGGACTCACCCCGATCCTGTGCGTCGGCGAGACGCTCGAGGTGCGCGAGGCCGGGGAGCAGATCGCGCACACCACGGCCCAGCTCGACGGCGCCCTGGCCGACGTCCAGGACGAGCAGGCCGCGAGCATCGTCGTGGCCTACGAGCCGGTGTGGGCCATCGGCACCGGAAAGGTCGCCACCCCCGACGACGCCCAGGAGGTGTGCGCGGCCATCCGCGAACGGTTGCGGGCCCGGTATTCGGCCGACCTGGCCCGCGGCGTGCGGGTGCTCTACGGCGGCTCGGTCAAGGCCGCCAACGCCGCGGAACTGCTCGGGCGCCCTGATGTCGACGGCGCGCTGGTGGGCGGCGCGAGCCTGGACGGGTCCGAATTCGCCGCAATCTGCGTGGCGGCGGGCGCACCGGCCGAGTTGGCCTGATCGGCAGGTATCCTTGTGCGACAACCCCACCCGATGCCGACGCTCGTCCTCTGAGGCCGCCACACCATGATCTTCGCCCTGTCCCTCGTGCTCATCGTCACGAGCCTGCTGCTCGTCGTGCTCGTGCTGCTGCACCGCGGCAAGGGCGGCGGGCTGTCGTCCATGCTCGGCGGGTCGTTCTACTCCAACCTGTCCGGGTCCTCGGTCGTCGAGCGCAACCTCGACCGGTTGACGGTCATCGCCGGACTGGTGTGGGCCATCTGCATCATCGGCCTGGGCCTGCTCTACAAGAACACCGGCTGACCGGTCCGGTGCGGGGTAACCACAGCGAGTCGGAGAGGTAACACACGTGGCTGGTGGCAGTGCCATTCGTGGCAGCCGTGTCGGCGCCGGGCCGATGGGCGAAAAGGAGCGCGGCGAGTCCGCGCCCAGGCAGCGCATCTCGTTCTTCTGCGCCAACGGGCACGAGGTGCGTCCGGCGTTCGCGGTCGAGGCCGTCCTGCCCGACACCTGGGACTGCCCCAAGTGCGGGTTCCCGGCCGGCCGCGAGTCCGACACCCCGCCGAACGCACCGCGCAACGAGCCCTACAAGACGCACCTGGCCTACGTGAAGGAGCGCCGCACCGACGCCGACGGTGCCGCGATCCTCGAAGAGGCCCTGCAGCGCCTGAAGGCGCGCCGCGGCGAGTCCTGAGCGCCGCGGCGCGCCCGGTCAGCGGGCCGACGTGCCGGCGGGCGGGATGTTCTGGTTGATGTGGAACAGGTTGGTCGGGTCGTAGCGGGCCTTGACCTGGGCCAGCCGCTCGTAGTTGCCGAGGTAGGACGCCCGGACGCGATCGGAACCTTCGTCGTCCATCATGAAGTTGATGTAGGCGCCGCCGGCTGAGGTCGGGTGCAGGTCGCTCCAGTACTGCTTGGCCCAGTCGGTGATGACGCCGGCCTTGGCCGGATCGGGGTCGACGCCGACGATCACACCGGCCCAGCCGCCGCCCCGGTAGGCGAACGCGGTCGCGTCGTCAGGCACCCGGCTGGCCGCGCCGTCGATCGGGTACAGGTGCATGGTCGAGTGGCCGGTCGGCAGTCGCGCGCCGTAACGCCGGTGCACGTCGATGGCCCGGTCGGAGATCTCGTTGAAGAAGTCGGCCCGCCAGTACCACTGCAACCCGGGCGGGTAGAGCGGGTCGAACGCGCTCTGCAGCATCGAGAACGGCATCTCCTGCAGGCCCACGAGCAGCGGCGAGCCGAACTCGCGCACCGGGGCCAGCACCTCGTCGGCACCTTCGTGCCGGCCGGTGTAGCACCAGACGATGCCGCAGGCCGGGCGGCCCCACAGCTCCTCCGGGAACGGCGGCGCCGGCGGGACGGTCAGCAGCCCGATCCAGCCGCTGAGTTCCTCGGGCAGGGCCGGCAGCAGATCCCGGTACCACCGCATCACCGCGTCGGTGTCGGCCAGGTCGTAGAGCACCGGACCGCCGATGACGACGCCGTTCTCGCCGATGTCGTGGCAGCTGAAGCGGAACGACGTGACCACGCCGAAGTTGCCGCCGCCGCCGCGCAGGGCCCAGAACAGGTCCGGGTGCGAACGGCTGCTGGCGGTGACCACGCTGCCGTCGGCCAGCACGACCTCGGCCGACAACAGGTTGTCGATGGTCAGGCCGAAGCGGCGGGACAGGTAGCCGACGCCACCGCCGAGGGTCAGCCCGCCGACGCCGGTGGAGGCCAGGAAGCCCGACGGCGTGGCCATCCCCAGCGGCACCGTGGCCGCGTCGACATCGGACCACGTGCAGCCGCCGCCCACTTGGACGGTGTGCGCGCCCGGGTCGACACTCACCGAGCGCAGGGCCGACAGGTCGATGACCAGGGCGTCGTCGGCCACGCCGAGTCCGCCCGCGTTGTGGCCGCCGCCGCGGACCGCGAGGTCGAGGCCGTGCCGGGCGGCGAAGCGCACGCACGACACGACGTCCTCGACATCGGCGCAGCGGACGATGGCGGCCGGACGGCGGTCGATCATCGCGTTGTACACGGCGCGGGCGTCGTCGTAGTCCGGGTCGCCGGGCCTGGTCATCACGCCGTGCAGCCCGGCGGCCAGCTGGTCGAGCGGATGGTCGTACTCGGGTCTGGTTCGTTCGCTGGTCGTGGTCATGTGCTTCCTTCGTCCCGTGGCGGCGTCCTGGTAGCCGCACCGAAGACGACGCTAGGAGCGCGGCGTTCGCCAACCGTTCGCGCGGCTGGGCGCTCTGGCCGCGATCGCGGCGCCGGCGCGAACGCCGTCCTCGCCGCGGGCAGCCAGGTCAGCCTGGATCCGCCCGGCCAAGGCCGGGCTGGACTGGGCGTCGGCCAGGTCGGCCGCGCGGCGCAGCAGGTCCACGCCGGCCCGGCCCGGGTCCAGGTTGGCCCGCAGCCGCATGACGTCGGGCAGCCACCAGCGATCGGCCCGCTCCTGCGCGGCGACCAGGGCCGCGTCGAGCACGGCCCGCGCGGCGCCGGCCCGTCCGCAGCCGGTCAGGGTCTCGGCCAGCAGCGCCAGCCAGTACGGCATCCGCGCGTAGGCACCCTGGGCCTGGAGCCGGTCGATGCCGCGCCGGATGCCGGCCGCGCCGGATTCGCCGCCGCTCGCCCACCCCTCGAGGATCACGGCCCATTCGCCGTAGTACGCGATGTCGTGGCGGCGGCACAGCTCGTGCAGCTCGGCCACGACCGGGCCGAGCGCGGGCGTGTCGCCCTGCAGCTGCAGGGTGATGGCCGAATAGGCGAGGGCCACCGCGAGGCTGTACGGGTGCTCGACGCAGCGGGCCCGCTCGACGGCCTCGTCCGCGCGCAGCCGGGCGCGTTCGTCGTCGCCGAGCAGCCAGTGCGCGTGGGCCTCCCACCCGCAGGCGTGCACCTCCAGCCGGCTGCCGACCAGCAACGACACCGTGCCCGCGGACAGCTGTTCGGCGACCTCGAAATGGGTGATGGCGTCGGACGGGCGGCCGAGGATGAGGGCGGAACCGGCCACGGCGAAGTGGGCCTGCCCGGCATAGTCGGGATGGTCCTCGGTCAGTTCCAGCGCCCGGATCGCGGTCTCGTGCGCGAGGGCGATGCGGCCCTGGACGATCCGCACCGCCCACAGCCCGATCAGGCTGGCCAGTACGGTCCGGGGCCGGTCGAGGCGTTCGGACAGGGTGCAGGCCCGTTCCACGGTGGCCTGCAGTTCGGCCGACGAATAGCCGTACAGCGCGTTCAGCGGGGCGGTCATGGCCTGCAGCACGGCCAGCTCGTGCGAATCGCGATCGACACCGGGCGGCATCCGCCGCACCAGTTCCAGGCCGCGGCGGTCGTGCCGCAGCGCCTCCGCGTTGGCGAAGACACCGACGGCCGCATCGGCGGCCCGGCCCAGGTAGTACAGCGCGCGATCCGCTCGCCCGGCCCGGTCGTACTGGTCGGCCAGTTGCGCCGCGACGCCGTCGATGCGCCCGGCGTGCAGCACCTCGAGCGACTGGGCCAGGCGGCGGTGCAGCAGCCACCGGTGCGGCGGGCTGATCGAGTCGTAGGCGGTGTCGCGCAGCAGATCGTGGGCGAAGTCGTATCCGTGGCCCAGTTCGCGCAGAATCCGGTGCCGCCACAGTTCGTCCACGGCCAGCACGAGCGTCTCGGTGTCGAGATCACTGGCCTCGCTGAGCAGGTCGAGGCTGAAATCGCGCCCGACCGCGGCGGCCAGCCCGGCCACCTCGCGCGCGGTCGCCGACGGCTGGGCCAGCCGGCGCTGCAGCACGCCGTCGAGATCGCTCAGCGCAGCCGGCCCGGAACCGGCCGCGGGCGTGGGCGTCGTGCGGGCCGCTTCGACGAGCAGCAGCGGGTACCCGCCGGTCGCGGCGTGCAGCAGCGCGCAGTCCGCGTCCGTCGGGCTCCGACCGAACAGGGCCGCGGCCAGCGCTCCGGTGTCGGCCGGCCCGAGCGGGGCCAGCTCGATCTCGGACACCAGCCCGGCCGAGCGCAGCGGGCGCAGCGACGCGGCCACGCTGCGGTTCTCGGCCAGTTCACCCGGCCGTGCGGTGGCGGCCACGAGCAGCCGCGAGGTGCCGGAGTACGCCAGCACGAAGGCCAGCCAGTCCATCGTCTCCTCGTCGCACCACTGCAGGTCGTCGAGGACGAGCAGCGTGGCCCGGTCGGTGGCCAGCACGGCCCGGGCCAGCCCTTCGAAGAAGCGGTGCCGTTGCCACGCATCGACCAGGGCCCGGCCGCTGTCCGGCGCGGCCGGGTGGGCGGCCTCGGCCTCGGCGTCGCCGGAGTCCGGTGCGGCCGGTCGACCCGCGGGGTGCCGGCCGGGGCGGGGGATGAGGCGGTCGACCTCCTCCCGCCACACCGGGTCGAGGTCGGCGGCCACGGTGCGCAGGTCCCGGCTGCGCAGCCATTCCGCCACCGGCGCGAGGGCCAGCCGGCCGGCCAGTCCGAAGCAGCGCGCCGTCGCGACGATCGCGCCCTCCGCCGTCGCCCGGGCGACGAGCTCGGAGATCAGCCGGCTCTTGCCCACGCCGGCCTCGCCGGACACCAGCACGACGCCGCTGCGGCCCTGCGTGGCCTCGTGCCAGCGCCGGGTGAGCGCGGTGAGCTCCTCGTCGCGGCCGACCAGGGCGGCGCGGCCCGTGACGACGCGGCGCGGCCGGGCCGCGGGAGCGTCGGGGGGCGGGGCCGGGCTGCCCCGGCGGGCCAGTAGCCGGTCGGCCAACGCGGTGGTCCGCGGATCCGGGGCGACGCCCAGGCCCTGCTCCAGCGCGGTCGCGCAACGGTGGAACGTGGTCACGGCCGCGGCCCGGTCGCCGGCCTCGGCCTGCACCTCCATCAGCGCCCGATAGCCGGCCTCCTCGAGCGGTTCGAGCTGGATGCGCCGCTGGGCCACTTCTGCGGCCCGCACGAGATCGCCGGACGTGCGCCAGCCGCGGACGGCCAGGTCGCACAGTTCGACGCACTCGCGGCGCAACCGGTCGCGGTGCTCGAGCACCCAGTCCTCGTAGGCGCCGGGCATGAGCTCACCGCGGTACTCGGCGATGGCCGCGGTGGCGTGGCGCAGGACCGCGGCGTCGTCACCGGCCGACCGGGCGGCGAGCGCGGCCGACCGCTCGGTGGCGAAGACCCGGACGTCCACGCGCGACGTCCGGTCGTCGCACCAGGTGAGGCTGGCCGCCTCGACCAGGAGCGCCGCGTCGGTGCCGATGAGCAACCGGAGGTTGTGCAGTTCGCGCCGCAGGTTGGTGCGGGCCTGGGCCTCACTGGAGTCGGGCCAGAAGATCCCGGCCAGCCGCTGCCGGGGCTGGGTCAGGCCGGCGTGCAGGGCCAGGTAGGCCAGCAGCCCGATGGACCGCGACGACGCGGTGCGGCTCGGGTCCGCGCGCCCGCCGGAGACCCGTTGCTCACCCAACAGGCGGATCGCCAACATGGGTGAAGCACTCCCTCGGTCGTCCACGGCGCCGAGCAGGGCGCGGACGCATCCGCCGAACACGGTGATCCCTGTTGCCGGCTCTCAGCAGACTGACACGGCGGCCGGGCCGGGGCGGTTCAACCGCCCGCGTGTCGGTTCGCGGGTGCCTTGTAGAGGTTGTCCGGCAGTTGGGCGGCCGCGGCGCGGTCGACCAGCCACAGCGTGCGGTCGCGGCCCCGCGGCCCGGCGGCCGGGACGTCGATCGACGACGCGCCGCTCAGGGCGAGGGCCACGGCCGGGCCCTTGCCCGCGCCGGACGCGACGAACCACACCTCGGCCGCCGCGTCGAGCGCGCGGAACGTGAGCGAGAGCCGGGTCGGAGGCGGCTTGGGGGAGTCGTGCACCGCAATCACCGCCGCGTCCCGCTCGTACACGCCGGGATGCCCGGGGAACAGCGAGGCGCAGTGCCCGTCGGGCCCGACGCCGAGCAGAACGGCGTCGAAACGCGGCACGTCGTCGCCGGCCGCAGGCCGGGTCGGCCGAGTCGATGGCCGCGGCCAGTTCCGCGGCGTAGGCGGTGGCCGCGGCGTCGACGTCCTCGCCGAAGCGCGAGTCCGCGGCCGGCATGCGGTGCACCAGGGCCGGGTCGAGGGGCAGGACGCCGAACAGCGCCGCGAAGGCGGGCTTGTCGTTGCGCTCGTCGGAGTCGGCCGGGACGTAGCGCTCGTCGCCCCACCAGACGTGCACGCGCCGCCACTCGACGGTGTCGCGCTCGGGGTGCTCGCGCACGGCCCGGAACACCTGTTCCAGGATGCTGCCGCCGGTCAGGGCCAGGTGGGCGACCGGCCGGTCCGACAGCGCCGCCCGCAGGGTCGACAGCAGCCGGTCGGCCACCGCCCCGGCCAGGTCGTCGGCCGACTCCGCGACGACGATCTCGGGCGCTGCCCCCGACATGTCGGCTCAGCCCTCCTGCGCGGCCAGCGCCGGGTCGTGCCAGATGTGGGTGCGGCTGCTCGGGCGGTCGAGCAGGTCGTCGTGCCCGGTGACCGCGCCCAGGGCCAGGGCGTAGGGCTGATCGGCGTCGAGCCGGCGCAGCTCCTCGGCCAGCACGTCCCCGGTACTGCGGGGCGGGAACGGTGCGATCGAGTCCATCTGATTGGGCCGGTGCATCACGAGCTTGTAGCCCTCGTTGCGCATGTCGATGCGGTACTCGTCGGAGAAATCGATCTCGACCGACGAGATGTACTTGCCCTCGGCCTGCTCCACCGGCACGTCGATCTGCAGGCGGCTGGTCAGCCAGCCGGCCAGCAGCTGGGCCGACGGGTCCTTCGCGTTGCCGCGGACGACCACCGACCGAGCCGGGCCGGGAGCGGTGTCGAACGCCGAGGCCAGGGCCGCCCGCCACGGCGTGATCACCGTCCAGGTCAGATCGGTGTCGCCCGGGGCGTAGTCGGCCCCGCGCTGGCGTAGCGCGGCCTCGGGGTCGGCGTCGCGGATGACGTTGGTGATCCGGCGGTCGGCGAAGACGCCGAGCGGGTCGTGGGCGATGACCTCCGGCGTCTCGGAGTACCACCAGGTGACAACCGGCGCGTCCGGGGCGAGCAGCGGCAGGGTGACCGACTCGGCGTGCAACGCCAGGCGGCCGTACATGCGCAGCACCACCGACTCACCGGGGCCGTACCGCCCGCCGATCTCGACCTCGGCGTCCAGCCGCGGCACCGGCGCCTCGATCTGCCGGCGGATCACCGACAGCACCCGCATCGGGTGCCGCGACGAGGCGATGCTCACCGCGGCCTCGACCTCGCGGGTGTCGCGCTCGTCCATCACCACGACCAGGGTCAGGGCCAGGCCGCTGGTCACGCCGCCACCGGTGCGGCGTTCGGCCGCCAGGGCCTGGACCACCGCGCTGCCCGTGGTGTCCCACAGCGTCGTCATGGCCGCCGCCAGCTGCGTCCGTCGCGCTGGAGCATCTCGTCGGCGCCCTTGGGGCCCCACTCGCCGGCCCGGTAGGACTCCGGCTTGCGGTCGGCCCAGAACTCCTCGAGCGGGTCGACGACCCGCCAGGACGCCTCGACCTCGGCGTTGCGGGGGAACAGCGTCGAGTCGCCGAGCAGCACATCGAGGATGAGCCGCTCGTAGGCCTCCGGGGACGACTCGGTGAACGCCTCGCCGTAGAGGAAGTCCATGGACACGTCGCGGACCTCCATCATCGAGCCCGGCACTTTCGAGCCGAACTTCAACGTGACCCCTTCGTCGGGCTGGACCCGGATCACCAGTTGGTTGTGCCCGAGTTCCTCGGTGTCGGTGCGGCTGAACGGCAGGTGCGGCGCCTTCTTGAAGATGACGGCAATCTCGGTGACGCGGCGCGGCAGGCGCTTGCCGGTGCGCATGTAGAACGGGACGCCGGCCCAGCGCCGGGTGTCGATGCCCAGGCGCACGGCCGCGTAGGTCTCCGTCGTCGAATCGGGGGCGACATCTTTCTCGGCGGTGTAGGCGACGACGCGCTCGCCGGCCTGCCAGCCCTGGTCGTACTGGCCCCGCACGGCGTAGGTCTCGAGGTCATCCTGCAGGGTGATCGCGCGCAGCACCTTGAGCTTCTCGGTCTGGATGGCCTCGGCGGTGAACTCCACCGGCTCTTCCATCGCGGTGAGCGCCAGCAGTTGCAGCAGGTGATTCTGCAGCACGTCGCGGGCGGCCCCGGTGGCGTCGTAGAACGCGGCCCGCCCGGCGATGCCGACGTCCTCGGCCATGGTGATCTGGACCGAGTCGACGAAGTTGGCGTTCCAGACCGGCTCGAATAGTTGGTTGGCGAAGCGCAGCGCCATCAGGTTCTGGACGGTCTCCTTGCCCAGGTAGTGGTCGATGCGGAACACGTCGGACGGCGTGAAGACGTGGTCGACGAGGGCGTTGAGTTCCAGCGCACTCTGCAGATCGTGGCCGAACGGCTTCTCGACGACGACGCGCCGCCAGCCGCCGGACTGGTGGTTGTCGGCCAGTCCGGTGCGCCGCATCTGCTCGAGCACGGTCGGGAACATGCTCGGTGGGATGGACAGGTAGAACGCGGCATTGCCCTGGATGCCGTGCGAGGCGCACAGGTCGTCCAGGGTCTTGGTCAGCGTGTCGAAGGCCTCGTCGTCGTCGAAGGAGCCGGGGACGAACATGATGTCGCCGGACAGCCGGGCCCAGACCTCCTCGTCCCAGCTGGTGCGGGCGTGCTCCTGCGCCGCCGCCTTGGCCAGGCTCTCGAAGTCGCCGTCGCCCCAGTCCCGGCGGGCGAAGCCGAGCAGCACGAAGTCCGGCGGCAGCAGCCCGCGGTGGGCCAGGTCGTACACGGCCGGCAGCAGCTTCTTGCGGGCCAGGTCGCCGGTGACACCGAACACGACGAGCGCGCACGGCTCGGGGACCCGGGGCAGTCGGCGGTCGCGCGGGTCGCGCAGCGGGTTCCCGAGAACGGCGTGCGGCGTGCCGGCCGGAGCACGCAACGGTGCGCCGGCCGGTTGCGACTTCGCTTCGGCCTCGGCATCGATGGACGTGTCGGTCATGAGCGGACCTCCGGAGTGAGCATCGCAGCGAGCCCCAGCGAGCGAGGAGCGGAGCGGAGGAGGTCTGCGGGGCGCTCGGTCATGAGCGGACCTCCGGAGTGAGCATCGCAGCGAGCCCCAGCGAGCGAGGAGCGGAGCGGAGGAGGTCTGCGGGGCGCTCGGTCATGAGCGGACCTCCGGAGTGAGCATCGCAGCGAGCCCCAGCGAGCGAGGAGCGGAGCGGAGGAGGTCTGCGGGGCGCTCGGTCATGACTTGGCGGAGTCCAACTGCTTCCGGACACTCTCGGCCAGCTGCGCGTAGGAGTCCTCGAATTTCTGGACGCCCTCGACCTCGAGCACCTCGATGACCTCGTCGTAGCTCACGCCGAGCGCGTTGAGATCGTCGATGACCTTGCGCGACTCGTCGTAGGTGCCGTGGATGGTGTCGCCGCGGATCTCGCCGTGGTCGGCGACCGCGTCGAGCGTGGCCTCGGGCATCGTGTTGACGACGTTGGGCGCGACGAGCTCGACCACGTACATGGTGTCGTCGTAGGCCGGGTCCTTCACGCCGGTGGAGGCCCACAGCGGGCGCTGCTTGTGCGCGCCGGCGGCCTCGAGTGCCTTCCAGCGGTCGGAGGAGAACGCCTTCTCGTAGCGTTCGTAGGCCAACCGGGCGTTGGCGATGCCGGCCTTGCCACGCAGCGCCTTGGCTTCGTCGGTGCCGATCTTGTCGAGGCGCTTGTCGATCTCGGTGTCGACGCGGGAGACGAAGAACGAGGCCACCGACTGGATCGTCGACAGGTCGATGCCGGCCTCCTTCGCCTTCTCGAGCCCGTTGAGGTAGGCCTCCATCACGCCGTCGTACCGGTCCAGGCCGAAGATCAGGGTGATGTTGACGTTGACGCCGGCCGCGGTCGCCGCCTCGATCGAACTGAGGCCTTCCATCGTGGCCGGGATCTTGATCATCACGTTGGGCCGGTCGACCAGCCACCACAGCCCGTTGGCCTCGGCCGTGGTCCGCTCGGAGTCGTGCGCGATCCGCGGGTCGACCTCGATGGAGACGCGGCCGTCCTTGCCGTCGGTGCGGTCGAAGATCGGCCGCAGCACGTCGCAGGCCCAGCGGATGTCGAAGGCCATCAGGTAACGCACGGCGCCGTCGATCGCGACTTCGCGAACCGCGAGGTCGCGGACCTGGTCGTCGTAGGCGTCGCCCTTCTCGAGGGCCTTCTGGAAGATCGTCGGGTTGCTGGTGACGCCGACGACGTGCTTGTTGTCGGCCAACTCCTGCAGATTGCCGGTCCGCAGCCGTTCCCGGCTGATGTCGTCGAGCCAGATCGATACGCCCTGCTCGGAAAGCTCAGCGAGTGCGTCACTCATGCGGATCTCCTTAGTTGCCTGTTGTCGCGCCGCGGATCTCTCCGGCGCGTTCGAGTGCGGCGTGGGCCGCGGCGACGACGCGGTCCGGGGTGAAGCCGAACTGTTCGAACAGCACGTTGCCCTCGGCGCTGGCGCCGAAGTGCTCGATGCTGATGATCTCGCCGTTGTCGCCGACGAGTTCGCGCCAGCCCTGGGCCACGCCGGCCTCGACGCTGAGCCGGGCCTTGACGTCCGGGGGCAGCACCTGCTGGCGGTAGGCCGGGTTCTGCTCGTCGAACCATTCCTGGCAGGGCATCGAGACGACCCGGGTGGGCCAGCCCTCGTCCTCGAGCCGCTCGCGGGCGGTGAGGGCGAGCGAGACCTCCGACCCGGTGGCGATGATGATCAGCTGCGGCAGCCCGGTCGAGGCGTCCTCGAGGACGTACCCGCCCTTGCCCGCGTCGGCGACCTTGGCCGGGTCGAGCACGGGCAGGTTCTGCCGGGACAGGGCGAAGCCGATCGGCCGGTCGGTGTGCTCGAGGGTGGCCTGCCAGCACACCGCGGTCTCGTTGGCGTCCGCGGGCCGGACGACGTCGAGGCCGGGGATCGCCCGCAGCGCGGCCAGTTGCTCGATCGGCTGGTGGGTCGGGCCGTCGCCGCCGAGGCCGATCGAGTCGTGGGTCCAGACGTAGATCGTGGGCAGTTGCATCAGCGCCGCGAGCCGCACCGGCGGGCGCATGTAGTCGCTGAACACCAGGAACGTGCCGCCGTAGACCCGCGTCCCGCCGTGCAGCGTGATGCCGTTGAGGATCGAACCCATCGCGTGCTCGCGGATGCCGAAGTGCAGCGTGCGCCCGTAGGGCCCGCCCGGCCAGGTCTTGGTCTGGAACTCGGCCGGGGTGAAGCTGGGCTCGCCGTCCATGGTCGTGTTGTTGCTCTCGGCCAGGTCGGCCGAGCCGCCCCACAGTTCGGGCAGGACGCCGGCCAGCGCGCTGAGCACCTTGCCCGACGCGGCCCGGGTCGAGATGGCGTTGGGCTTGCCGTCCTTCTCCGTCGGGAAGCTGAGCAGGTGCTCGGTCCAGCCGTCGGGCAGTTCGCGCCGGCTCATCCGGTCGAGCAGCGCGGCCCGTTCGCTGTTGCCGCTGGCCCACTTGTCGAAGCTGCCCTGCCACTCCTCGTGGTCGGCCCGGCCGCGCTGGACGACCGCACGGACGTGCTTCATGACCTCGGCGTCGACGGCGAAATGCTCGTCGGGGTTGAAGCCGAGGATCTCCTTGGTCTTGCGGATCTCGTCCTCGCCGAGGGCCGAGCCGTGCGCGGCACCGGTGTTCTGCTTGGTCGGGGCCGGCCAGCCGATGATGGTGCGGATGGCGATGAACGACGGGCGGTCGGTGACCCGCTGGGCCCGGCGGATGGCGGCTTCGAGGGCGGCGACGTCCTCGCCCGAGTCGACCCGCTGGGTGTGCCAGCCGTAGGCGTCGTAGCGCTTGACCACGTCCTCGCTGAACGCGATCGCGGTGTCGTCCTCGATGGAGATGTGGTTGTCGTCGTAGAACACGATCAGGTTGCCGAGCTGCTGGTGCCCGGCCAGTGAGGACGCCTCGCTGGTGACGCCCTCTTCCATGTCGCCGTCGCCGGCGATGACGTAGATGTGGTGGTCGAAGGGCGATTCGCCCGGCGCCGCATCGGGGTCGAACAGGCCACGCTCGCGGCGGGCGGCCATCGCCATGCCCACTGCGTTGGCCAGGCCCTGGCCCAGCGGGCCGGTGGTGACCTCGACACCGGCCGTGTGGCCGTGCTCGGGATGGCCCGGCGTCAGCGAGCCCCACGTCCGCAGCGCCTCCAGGTCGCCGAGCTCGAGCCCGAAGCCGGAGTAGAACAGCTGGATGTACTGGGTCAGCGAGCTGTGCCCGTTGGAGAGGATGAACCGGTCGCGCCCGATCCAGTTCGGGTCGGTGGGGTCGTAGCGCATCACGCGCTGATAGAGCAGGTAGGCGAGCGGGGCCAGGCTCATGGCCGTGCCCGGGTGACCATTTCCGACCTTCTGGACGGCGTCGGCGGCCAGCAGGCGCGCGGTGTCGACGGCTTTGGTGTCGGTGTCGGTCCACCATTTCGGATACGCGGTGACAACGCCTTGCTGGCTGGCCTTGGTGGAGTCGCTCACGGGCAGTCCGGTCCCTTCGACATCAGGTCGTTCATGCGGTGGTACTACCCACCAAGCGTAGTCACCTTGCAGCTTTGCCAGACCGGTCACGACAGCTGAGACTGACTCCGGGCCCGCCAGAGCTGACAGCTACCCTGATGGGCGTGACGCAGACGCCGGTGGCGCCCCTCTCGACGGGCTCGAACCCGGCCGGAGCGCTCGACCCCGCCGGCCCGCCCCCGGCGTCCCCGGACCGGGCGGTCGCGGCTGCAGGCCTACGTCGCGCTGACCAAGCCCCGGATCATCGAGTTGCTGCTCGTCACGACGCTGCCGGCGATGGTGCTGGCCGCGGGCGGGCTGCCCGACGGCTGGGTGGTGCTGGTGACGATGGTCGGCGGCACGCTCGCGGCCGGCAGCGCCAACGCGCTCAACTGCTACGTCGACCGCGACATCGACGCCGTGATGCGCCGCACCGGCCACCGCCCGCTGGCCCGCCACGACGTGTCGCCCAGGGGCGCGCTCGTCTTCGGCCTGGCCATCGGCGTGATCTCGGTCCTGCTCATGGGGCTGCTCACGAACTGGCTGGCCGGCGCGCTGACCGCGGCCGCCATCGCCTTCTACGTCGTCGTCTACACGATGCTGCTCAAGCGGCGCACGGCCCAGAACATCGTCTGGGGCGGCGCGGCCGGCTGCATGCCGGCGCTCATCGGCTGGACGGCCGTCACCGGCTCGCTGGCCTGGGCGCCGTTCGTGCTGTTCGCCATCGTCTTCTTCTGGACGCCGCCGCACTTCTGGGCCCTGGCCATCCGCTACCGCGAGGACTACTCGCGGGCCGGCGTGCCCATGCTGCCGGTGGTCGCCGCGCCGATCCGGGTCGCCCGCGAGATCGTGGTCTACGCCTGGCTGACGGTCGCCACGTCGCTGCTGCTCTGGCCGCTCGCGACCGGCTGGGTGTACGGCGTGCTCGCGGCGCTGGCCGGGGTGGTCCTGCTCGTCGGCGCCCATCGCCTGCTGCGGCGCACCGCGCGCGGCGAGAACGCCAAGCCGATGCAGCTGTTCCACCTGTCCAACAGCTATCTGGCGTTCGTCTTCGTCGCGATCGCCGTCGACACGTTCGTGCGCTGAGCGGGCCGCTCAGCCCGCCGCGAAGCTGATCGGGAAGCGGGCCGCGGCGCGCAAGGTCAGGCTCACCCCGCTGTCGCGCACCGAACCGGAGACGACCAGGGTGGCCTTGGTGATGTCGGCCGGCACCTCGAACACGTTGAACACCTTGTCCGCCGACGGCGCGATGTTGCGGGCGGCCACCGTGTGCCCGTCGGGCAGCATCAGCTTCAACAGTTGGGGCTCGAACCCGAACGAGGAGCCCGGGTCCAGCGAGTCGGTGTAGGTCAGCCGGACCGAGAGCAGGGCGGTCGGGTCGAGGCCGGGTGCGAACGTCGTGTGGCCCGGGACCCAGAAATTGAGCTCGGCCAGGCCGGCGCTGATGTGGAAGGTCGCGTTGGCCGTCTTCGTGCCGTTGGCGAAGCGGACCGGGATGGCGCTGGTCTTGCCGATCTCGGCCGAGCGGTGGGTGCGGGCGAGCACGGCCAGGTTGGCCGCCCCCGGGGTGCCGGCCGGCAGCGACAGGGTCTGGGCGTAGCCGGCGTCGTCGAGGCGCAGGGTGGCCGTCGCACCGACGGGCACGGCGACCACGACGTAGGTGTCGCCGGACAGCGTCGCCGGGGCCGACCGGTTGGGCTGGCCCGGCACCAGCACGCTCAACTTGCCCGCCGTCGAGCGATTGCCCCGCTCGCCGGATTCGTCGGCGGTGCGGAAAGCGACCAGGCGCCGGCCCGGAGGCGCACTGCGGGCGTCGTCGCCGTGGCCGTAGCGGGACACGATGCCGGCCGAGACCAGCCGCACCCCGGTGTTGAGGCTGATCATCTGCGGCGCCGTTGACCTGGGCCGGGGGCGCGAGCGGGCCCAGGTCGGTGGCGGTCAGCACGTTCGCGGCCGCGGGTGGCGGCTTGGGCGCGCTCAGGCCGTCGCTGCCGCCCGGCGGACGCCTTGCCGTCCGGGCGCTCCAGCTTGAGGTCGGCCGGAACGGCGGCGGGGTCCGCGCTGCGGGCCGTGGCCGCCGGGCTCAGCGTCACCGGCCGGCCGGAACCGGTGCGGGTCAGGGCGAACGTGAGATAGGCCGGCTCGGGTCGCCGTCGACGAACAGCACCGGGCCGCAGCGCAGGTTCGGCGTCGACGTCGGACTTCTTGGCCCCCGCCGCCGGGTGTTTCGGCACGGCGTAGTAGCAGCGGGCGTGGTCGTCCTTGGCCCCGTGCCGCCGGCTCACGATCGTGGCCAGGTTGGTCTCGGCCTGGTCGAGGACGCCGCCGGCCGTAGGCGATCTTGGCCCCGCCGTAGGTGAGCGTGGGCTTGCCGTCGCCGCGCAGGAACAAGAAGTAGCCGGCGACGAGGATGACGACGGCCAGCACCGCGCCGAGGCCGATCAGCCGCGGCCGGTGCCACGTCCGGGTGCCGACTCGCGGGCCGGGTGTCGCGAATGCCGGGCCGGGCGGCTCCGACCCCGAGCCGGGCTGCGGGGGAGCCGGCCAGGGCTGCGGCCCGGGTCGGCCCACAGTGGCTCGGGGTGCGGCTCCGGCTCCAGAGCAGGCGGCGCAGCCGGCGGCGGCGCAGGAGGCGGACGGGGTCGATCGGGCCGCGCTGGTACTCCGTCCAGGCCTGCCCGTCGAAGTAGCGCTGAGCCCCGGTTCCTCGGGATCGGGGTACCAGCCGGCTTCGGCCACGACAGGCTCCTGGGGCACTGGGGCTTCGGTGCGGACGCGTGCATCGTGACAGCGATGGGTAATCGCGTCCAATGCCCACGCCTACGATTGGCCCATGACCGTAGTCTTCGCGACCTGCGCCGATCTGCCCGCCGGCGACGACGACAGTCAGCACCTGGCCGCGGCGCTCGCCGAGCACGGGGTGCCCACCCGCTGGCAGGTCTGGGACGACCCGGCCGCGGTCTGGACCGACAGCCTGGTCGTCATCCGGTCCACCTGGGACTACACCGGCAACCGCGACGCCTTCGTGGCGCTGGGCCCAGGGCGTGCCCGCGCCTGGAGAACCCGGCCCAGGTCGTGGCCTGGAACTCCGACAAGACCTATCTGCGCGACCTGGCCGCGGCCGGGCTGCCCGTCGTCCCGACCACGTTCGTCGCTCCGGGTCACAGCGCCGCCGCTGCCGGTGCTCGGGGAGTTCGTGGTCAAGCCGGCCGTCGGGGCCGGGTCCCGGGGCGCGGCCCGCTTCGCCGGCGACGCGATCGACGGCCGCCCAGGCGCATGTCGGCGCGCTGCACGACGCCGGGCGGGTCGTGCTGGTGCAGCCCTATGTCAGCGACGTCGACAGCGCCGGCGAGACGGCCCTGGTCTACGTCGACGGCGAGTTCAGCCACGCCGTCGCGCAAAGGTGCCCTGCTGCCGCCCGAGCCGCGCACCCCCTCGATCGCGAGGTCGTGGCGCCACACCTTCCTGCTCGAGCGGATCGAGCCCCGCGAGCCGTCCGTGGCCGAGTTGGCGCTCGGCGCCGACGTCCTGCAGGTGCTGCGGTCGCGGCTGGGCGCGGAGCTGCTCTACGCCCGCGTGGACCTGCTGCCGACCCCGGCCGGCCCGGTGGTCATCGAGCTCGAGCTCATCGAGCCGTCGCTGTTCCTGGCCGACGCACCCGGTGCGGCCGACCGCGCTGGCCGCGCGCGATCGCGGCGCGCGCATGACGATCGCCGTGCCCGCGATCGCCGAGCGGCTGCGCGCGCTGCGCCGGATGAAGCTCATCGCCGCCGGGCTGCTGGTGGTCGCCGCCGTCGTCTTCGTGCTGTGCCGCACGCTCGGGCACGGGCACGGCGGGTGGGGCTACCTGCAGGCGGCGGCCGAGGCGTCGATGGTCGGTGGCCTGGCCGACTGGTTCGCCGTAACCGCGCTGTTCCGGCACCCGCTCGGGCTGCCGATCCCGCACACCGCGATCATCCCGCGCAAGAAGGACGAGATCGGCGAGGGGCTGGCCGGTTTCGTCAGCGAGCACTTCCTGACCACCGAGATCATCGGCGAGCGGGTCGCGCTGGCCCGGGTGCCGCAGCGCGTCGGCGAGTGGCTGGCCGACCCGGCGCACGCCCAGCAGGTCGCCGCGGAGCTCAGCAACGCCGTCGGCGGCATGGCCGCGGTGCTGCGCGACGACGAGCTGCGCAATGCCGTGGCCACGTTCGCCGACAAGTGGCTGCGCAATATCGACGTCGCCCCGCACCTGGCGCGGCTGCTCGACGCGGTGTGCGACTCCGGCCAGCACCAGCTCGCGCTGACCGCGGGGCTGCGCGGCACGATCCGCTTCCTCGACGCGAACCGAGCCGTGTTCCGCAAGCGGCTGGCCGAGGAGTCCCCGGAGTGGGTGCCGGACTGGGTCGACGACCGGGTCTTCGCCAAGGGCTTCACCGCGCTGCAGTCGTTCCTCGCCGACGTCGCCCTCGACGAGGACCACGAACTGCGCACGCACGTTCGACACCCAGCTGCGCGAGCTCGCCGAGCGGCTGCGCAACGACCCGGCGCAGGCGGCCCGGATCGAGGCAGGCCAAGGTCGAACTGCTCGACCGGCCCGACGTGCGCGAGTGGCTGACCACGCTGTGGACCGAACCTGAAGAAGGTCATCGTCGACGGCGCGGCCGACCCGAACTCCGACCTGCGCCGCTCGGTCGCAGTCGCTGACGATCCGCAGCCGGCGAGGCGCTGCGCGACGACGCCGCGCTCGGGCGCCAAGGTCGACGAGGTGCTGCAGCGGGTCACCGCGCACGTCGTCACGCACTACGCCGACCGACCTCACCGGCGTGATCTCGACCACGGTCGAGCGCTGGGACACCCAGGAGACCAGCCGGCGCCTGGAACTGCAGGTCGGCCGCGACCTGCAGTTCATCCGGATCAACGGCACCGTGGTCGGCTCGCTGGCCGGCCTGCTGATCTACACGGTCAGCCAGTTGCTGTGACGGCGCGCGGCTCGACGAGCAGCAGCACCCGCAGCGCGGCCAGCCAGACCAGGCAGGCGCCGAACATGTGCGCTGCCACCAGCAGCGGCGGGCACGTGCAGGAAGTACTGCGTGTAGCCGATGACGCCCTGCGCCAGTTCGACGCCGAGCAGCACCCAGGCCGCCTGCCGCACCGCGACGGCCAGCCGGGCAGCGCGTAGGCGAGGGCCAGGATGCCGACGGTCAGCCCGATCAGCACCATGACCGCGTCGGCGTGCAGTTGGCACCAGCCCGGCCGTGGCCAGGTGGATGCGGTGCACCTTGCCGTTCTTGAGGTCGCCCGCGTGCGGCCCGCTGCCGGAGACCACCGTGCCGATCGACGAGCACGGCCGCGGCGGCCGCGGTCACCATGCGGGCCAGCGACGAGGCCGCCGCCGGGAACGGGCACGGCTCGGTGGTCGCTGCACCCGCCACCACAGCAGCGAAGGTCACCGCGATGAGCGCCGACGACAGCAGGAAGTGGGTGGCGACCAGCCACGGGTTGAGGTCGGTGAGACGACCATGCCGCCGAGCACGGCCTGGGCCGGGATGCCGGCGAACGCGACAGCGGCCAGCCGGGTCTGGCGGCGCTGCCGGGCCGGCGACGACCAGCGTCAGCAGCAGCGACCGCGGTGAGCACGAACGTCAGCGTGCGGTTGGTGAACTCGATCGCGCCGTGGATGCCGAGCTTGTGGGTGGGCACCAGCGACGACCCGCTGCACGACGGCCAGGTCGGGCAGCCCAGCCCGGAGTTCGTCAGCCGGACCGCGCCGCCGGTGACGACGATGACGACGTTGGCGACGACCGAGCGCCAGGGCCAGCCGGCGCAGCGCGACCGGCGAGCGGGTCCAGCCGACCAGCCGGGCCCACCGGTGCCGTCGGGGCGGCGACACGGCCGGCGGCGCGTCGACGTCTACTCCCACCGGAACCACCGGGCCGCGGCCGGCAGGGCCACGGCGGCCCAGACCAGCAGGGTGAGCAGTGCGCGCACGGGCAGGCCCGAGCCGTGTCTGCAGCACCTGGTGCAGGCCGTCGGACAGCGCGGCCGACGGCAGGTACTGCAGCACGTCGTGGGCCGCGCGTCGGGTATGCGGGACAGCGGGATCGCGATGCCGCCGGCGAACAGCAGGACCAGCCAGATCAGGTTGGCCGCGGCCAGCGTCACCTCGGCCCGCAGGGTGCCGGCCACGAGCAGGCCCAGACCGCCGAAGGCAGCCGTGCCGAGCACGATCAGCAGCACCACCAGCAGCGGGTCGCCGTGCGGGTGCCAGGCCAGCACCAGCCCGAAGGCGCAGACCAGCGACGAGCTGGACGAGCTCGAGCAGCAGCACGGCCAGCGTCTTGCCGCCGAGCAGGACCGATCGGGGCAGGGCGGTCGCGCCCAGCCGCTTGAGCACCGCGTACTTGCGCTCGAAGCCGGTGCCGATGGCCAGGCCGGTGAAGGCGGCCGACATCACCGCCAGCGCGATGATGCTCGGCACGACGAAGTCGATGCGCCGTGGCTGTCGAGCGAGTACAGCAGCGGCAGGTTGAAGAAGAAGAGCAGCAGCAGCGGGATGACCAGGGTCAGCCCGACCTGCTCGCCGTTGCGCAGCAGCAGCCGGAACTCCATGCCCGTCTGCGCGCGCCAGCATCCGCGAGCGGGGCGCGGTCGCGGGCAGCGGAGCGAACGAGGTGATCACGCCCGCAGCTCGCGGCCGGTCAGTTCGAGGAAGACGTCCTCGAGGCTGCGCCGCTCGACGGTGAGGTCGTCGGCCAGCACGCCCTGCCCGGCGCACCACGCCGTGAGCGTCGCCAGCAGCTGCGGGCTGACCTCGCCGCTGACGAGGTAGCGGCCCGGCTCGGGCTCGACGGCCTGGCTGCCGTCGGGCAGGGCGGCGACGCAGCGAGGTCAGCCGCAGTCCGGGCGTGGCCCGGAAGCGGATCTGGCCCTCGGCGCCGGCCCGGGTCAGCTCCGCCGGCGAGCCGGCGGCCACGACCTGGCCGGCGTCGACGACCACGACGGTGTCGGCGAGCTGTTCGGCCTCGTCCAGGAAGTGGGTGGTCAGCACGACGGCGACCCCGTCGGCCCGCAGCCGCCGGATGAGATCCCAGGTGCCGCGTCGGGCCTGCGGATCCATGCCCGCGGTCGGCTCGTCGAGGAAGACGAGCTCGGGCCGGCCGACCAGGGCCAGGGCCAGCGACAGCCGCTGCTGCTGACCGCCCGACAGCCGCTTGACCATGGTCTGGGCCGACCTCGGCCAGCCCCACGGTCTCGAGCAGGGCGACCGGGTCGTGCGGATGGGCGGCGTAGGAGGCGAACAGGCGCAGCAGCTCGATGGCCCGCGCCCCGGTGTAGCCGCCCACGCCGTCCTGCAGCATCACCCCCACGCGGGGTCGCAGTGCGGCTGCGTCGGCGATCGGGTCGAGCCCGAGCACCCGCACCGTCCCGGCGTCGGGCCGGCGGAAGCCCTCGCAGATCTCGATCGTCGTGGTCTTGCCGGCGCCGTTCGGGCCGAGCAGGGCCAGCACCGAGCCGGCCGCGACCCGCAGCGAGAGCCCGTCGACGGCCCGCCTGGCCCCGTAGGCCTTGACGAGGTCGCAGACCTCTACGGCGGCGCGGACGGCGGGCACCCCGTCAGTCTAGGAACGCACCCGGCCCGGGCGGTCGGCGGAGCCGCGGAACGTGACCTGCGCGGCCCCGGCACGGTCAGGCCTGGTCAGGCCCGGGCCGCGGGGGCCGCGAACGCGTCGACGTAGTCCTGCCCGGACAGGGCCTGCACGGCCTCGCGCACGGTCTCGGTCACCTCGCGCAGCACCCGGGAGCTGCGCTCCTCCGCCGCCCGGTCGCCGAAGTGCAGCGGCGGCCCGAAATGCACGCCCACCGGCGCCCGGTGCCACCGCTTGGAACCCGGGGCGAGCACGGCGCGGGTGCCGACCAGGCCGACCGGGACCACCGGCGCCCCCGAGCGCAGGGCCACCCGCGCCACCCCGGTGCGGAACTTGTACAGCCTGCCGTCGGGCGAGCGGGTGCCCTCGGGGTAGATGCCCAGGGCGCCGCCGCCCTTCAGCAACTCGACGCCGATGTCGATCACGCCGGCCGCCGAGCGGGTGTCGGCCCGTTCGACCGGCACGTGGCCGCAGCCGCGGAAGAACGCCGCCATGGCCCGCCCGCGCAGGCCGGGCGCGGTGAAGTATTCGGCCTTGGCGAAGTAGAGCACCTGGCGCCGGGCGGCCAGGGGAGTGAAGATCTCGTCGGCGAACGAGACGTGATTGGCGGCGATGATCACCGCGCCGGTGGCCGGGACGTGCTCCTGACCCACTGATTTCCGGGCGGTAGACGGCCCGCAGCGCCGGCGCGAGCGTGAGTTCGAGGGTCCGGTAGAGCACATGGTGAAGCTACCGGTACGCCGGGGCCGGGGGTGGCCTGCGCTGCTGGATCTAAATACGTCATACTGGTGTAGTGAAATTCCAGCGCGGGGCCGAAGACGGCTCGGGTGGCGGTTCTGACCGCACCCGCGACGCCGTGGCCCGCCTGGTCCTCGAACGCGGCCCGCAGCACGCCGCGGCCCTGGCCGAGGAACTCGGCCTGTCGCCGGCCGCGATCCGCCGGCACCTCGATGCGCTCGTGGCCGACGGGCTGCTGGCCGAGTGCGAGCCCCGCCGCGTGGTCCAACGCGGCCGCGGCCGGCCGGCCCGCACCTACGCGATCACCGACCAGGGCCGGGCCGCCTTCCCGCACGCCTACGACGACCTGGCCACCACCGCGCTGCGCTACCTCGACGACCCAGGGCGGCGAAGCGGCCGTCGTCGCCTTCGCCGAGCACCGGGCCCAGGCCCTGGCCGATATTCTGGCCGCCGATGTCGACACCGACGCGCCGGCGGCCGAACGGGCCGAGGCGCTGGCCGAGTCACTCACCGCGCACGGATACGCTGCCAGTACCGAGAGCGCCACGGCCGGCGTGCAGTTGTGCCAGCACCACTGCCCGGTCGCGCACGTCGCGGCCGAGTTCCCGCAACTGTGCGAGGCCGAGACGCGCGCGTTCGAACGCGTGCTCGGCACGTACGTCCAGAGACTGGCCACGATCGCCCACGGCGACGGGGTCTGCACCACGCATGTCCCACTGCACATCCCTGCCCCATCCGGGAGGACCTGACATATGACGACAGCACCGATCACCCAGCCCAGCGCTGCGCTCACCCAGGACGAGCAGATCGACGCCCTGTCGCGCTACAACTTCGGTTGGGCCGACACCGACACCGCCGGTGCCGCGGCCAAGCGCGGCCTGTCGGAGGACGTCGTGCGCGACATCTCGGCCAAGAAGAGCGAGCCGGACTGGATGCTCGAGCGCCGGGTGAAGGCGCTGTCGATCTTCGACAAGAAGCCCATGCCGAACTGGGGCTCGGACCTGTCGGGCATCGACTTCGACAACATCAAGTACTTCGTGCGCTCGACCGAGAAGCAGGCGGCGACGTGGGACGACCTGCCGGCCGACATCAAGAACACCTACGACAAGCTCGGCATCCCCGAGGCCGAGAAGCAGCGCCTGGTGTCCGGCGTGGCCGCGCAGTACGAGTCCGAGGTCGTCTATCACAAGATCAACGAGGAGCTCGAGCGTCAGGGCGTCATCTTCCTCGACACCGACACCGCGCTCAAGGAGCACCCGGAGCTGTTCAAGGAGTACTACGGCACGGTCATCCCGTCCGGCGACAACAAGTTCGCCGCGCTCAACACCGCGGTCTGGTCCGGCGGCTCGTTCATCTACGTGCCGAAGGGCGTGCACGTCGAGATCCCGCTGCAGGCCTACTTCCGGATCAACACCGAGAACATGGGCCAGTTCGAGCGCACGCTGATCATCGTCGACGAGGGTGCCTACGTGCACTACGTCGAGGGCTGCACGGCGCCGATCTACAGCTCCGACTCGCTGCACTCAGCGGTCGTCGAGATCATCGTCAAGAAGGGCGGCCGCTGCCGCTACACGACCATCCAGAACTGGTCGAACAACGTCTACAACCTGGTCACCAAGCGGGCCAAGGCCGAGGCCGGCGCCACGATGGAGTGGGTCGACGGCAACATCGGCTCCAAGGTGACGATGAAGTACCCGGCCGTGTGGCTGATGGGCGAGCACGCCAAGGGCGAGGTGCTCTCGATCGCCTTCGCCGGCGAGGGCCAGCACCAGGACGCCGGCGCCAAGATGCTGCACCTGGCCCCGCACACGTCCTCGACGATCATCTCCAAGTCGGTGGCCCGCGGCGGCGGCCGCACGTCCTACCGCGGCCTGGTCGAGATCCACAAGGGTGCGCACCACAGCCGCTCCACGGTGAAGTGCGACGCGCTGCTCGTCGACGACATCAGCCGCTCCGACACCTATCCCTACGTCGACGTCCGCGAGGACGACGTGTCGATGGGCCACGAGGCCACGGTGTCCAAGGTCAGCGAGAACCAGCTGTTCTACCTGATGAGCCGCGGCCTGACCGAGGACGAGGCGATGGCCATGATCGTGCGCGGCTTCGTCGAGCCGATCGCCCGCGAGCTGCCGATGGAGTACGCACTCGAACTGAACCGCCTGATCGAGCTCCAGATGGAAGGGGCAGTGGGCTAGCTGTGACCCTGATCGACGAACGGCCCCATTCACACGGGACCGCGGGTACCGGGTCGCCCTCAGAGCGGTTCACCTCGCGCAATCCCGACGACTTCGCCGACCCCAGCGGCCGCGACGAGGAGTGGCGCTTCAGCCCGCTGCGCACGTTGCGCACGCTGCTCGACGGCGCCGCGTCCGAGGCCCGGCTCGACTGGGCGGCCGAACTCCCGGCCGGGGCCGAGTTGGTCGAACTGGCCAACGACGACCCCGTGCTCGCGCACACCCCCGAGCCGGCCGACCGGCTCAGTGCGCTGGCCTACGCCCGCGCGGGCCGGGCCACCGTGCTGCGGATCGCGGCCGGCGCCGACATCGCCGAGCCGATCGTCATCCACCTGACCGGCACCGGCACCGACGACGTGGTGTGGGGCCACTTCGTGATCGACGCCGGCGCGAACTGCTCGGCCACGGTCGTGGTCGAGTACCGCGGCCAGGCCCACTTCGCCGGCGAGTCGAGCGTGCTGGTCGGCGACGGCGCCCGGCTGTCGCTGGTGCACGTGCACGAATGGGACGCCGGGACGCTGCACAACGAGCACGTCGGCGCCCGGGTCGGCCGCGACGCCAGCTACCGGTACACCTCGGTGTCCCTCGGCGGCGACGTCGTGCGCATCTCGCCGACGGTGAACTACGCCGGGCCGGGCGGGCGGGCCGAACTGCTGGGCGTCTCGTTCGCCGGGCAGCGCCAGCACCTCGAGTCGCGGCTCTACATCGACCACTCGACGCCCGAATGCACCTCGAACGTGCTGTCCAAGAACGCGTTGCTGGGGGAGACCTCCCGCACCGTCTGGATCGGCGACGTCCGCATCCGGCCGTCCGCGACCGGCACCAACACCTACGAGATGAACCGCAACCTGCTGCTGTCCGACGGGGCGCGGGCCGACTCGGTGCCCAACCTCGAGATCGAGACCGGTGAGATCGCCGGCGCCGGGCACGCCAGTGCCACGGGACGATTCGACGACCTGCAGTTGTTCTACCTGCAGTCGCGCGGCATCGACGCCGAGCAGGCCCAGCGCCTGGTGGTGCGCGGCTTCTTCGCCGACGTCATCGCCCGCATCGGGCTGCCCGACCTGCAGGACCGCATCATGACCGCGATCGAGGCCCGGCTGGGCTTCACCGCAACTGAGCCAGAACTGGAGACATCCGCGTGAGCACCCTGGAAATCCGCGACCTGCACGTGAGTGTCGGGGACAGTGACGACACGTCCGAGATCCTCAAGGGCGTCGACCTCACCGTCTCGTCCGGCGAGACCCACGCGATCATGGGCCCCAACGGCTCGGGCAAGTCCACGCTGGCCTACTCGATCGCCGGCCACCCGAAGTACACGGTCACCAGCGGGCAGGTGCTGCTCGACGGCGCCGACGTGCTGGCCATGACCGTCGACGAGCGGGCCCGGGCCGGGCTGTTCCTGGCCATGCAGTACCCGGTCGAGGTGCCCGGCGTGTCGGTGTCGAACTTCCTGCGCACCGCGGCCACGGCCGTGCGCGGCGAGGCGCCCAAGCTGCGCACCTGGGTCAAGGAAGTCAACACCGCGATGGACGCGCTCGACATCGACAAGGCGTTCGCCGAGCGCAGTGTCAACGAGGGCTTCTCCGGCGGCGAGAAGAAGCGCCACGAGATCCTGCAGCTCGAGCTGCTCAAGCCCAAGATCGCCATCCTGGACGAGACCGACTCGGGCCTGGACGTCGACGCCCTGCGCGTCGTCAGCGAGGGTGTCAATCGGGTCCGCGAGACCGGCATCGGCACCATGCTGATCACCCACTACACGCGGATCCTGCGCTACATCAAGCCCGACTTCGTGCACGTGTTCTTCGACGGGCGCATCGTCGAGTCCGGCGGCTCCGAGCTGGCCGACCACCTCGAGGCCGAGGGGTACGCGCGGTTCGGCGTCAACGAGACCGCTATCGCATAAGGGATTCCTGTCATGGCATTCGACGTCGAGACGGTCCGCAAGGACTTCCCGATCCTGTCGCGCGAGGTGCACGGCGTCCCGCTGGTGTACCTCGACAGCGCCAACAGCGCGCAGAAGCCGCAGGTCGTCATCGACGCCGAAGCCGACCTGTACGCCAACCACTACGCCAACGTGGCCCGGGCCGTGCACACGCTCGGCAGCGAGGTCACCAATGCCTACGAGGGCGCCCGCGACAAGGTGGCCGCGTTCCTGAACGCGCCGTCGCGCGACGAGATCATCTTCACCCGCAACATCACCGAGGCGCTGAACCTGCTGGCCTACTCGCTGTCCAACGCGACGACGTTCCCCGGCGCCGAGCGGTTCCGGCTCGGCCCCGGCGACGAGATCGTCGTCACCGAGATGGAGCACCACAGCAACCTCGTGCCGTGGCAACAGCTGGCCCAGCGCACCGGCGCCACGTTCCGGTGGATCCCCATCGACGAGGACGGCCGGCTGGTCGAGGCGGCCATCGACGAGGTCATCACCGAGCGCACCAAGGTCGTCTCGTTCGTCTACCAGTCCAACGCGCTGGGCACGATCAACCCGGTGCGGCGGATCACCGACCGGGCCCGGGCCGTCGGCGCGATCTCGATCGTCGACGCGGCCCAGGCCGTGCCGCACCTGCCCGTCGACGTCCAGGAACTCGGGGCCGACTTCGTCGCCTTCACCGGGCACAAGCTGTACGGGCCCAGCGGCGTGGGCGTGCTGTGGGGCCGCTACGACCTGCTGGCCGAACTGCCGCCGTTCCTGGGCGGCGGCGAGATGATCGAGACGGTCGAGATGGGCGGCAGCACGTTCGCCGCGCCGCCGCACCGCTTCGAGGCCGGCACGCCCGATGATCGCCCAGGCCGTCGCGCTGGGCACCGCCGTCGACTACGTGACCGCGATCGGCATGGCCGAGATCCGCGAGCACGAGAAGGCGCTGACCGCCCACGCGCTCGAGGGGCTGCAGACGATCGACGGCCTGCGCATCGTCGGCCCGGCCACCCCGGTCGACCGCGGTGCGACGATCTCGTTCACGCTGCCGCGCATCCACCCCCACGACGTGGCCCAGCTGCTCGACGAGCAGGGCATCGCGGTGCGGGCCGGCCACCACTGCGCCCGCCCGGTCTGCGTCCGCTACGGAATAACGGCCACGACCCGGGCGTCATTCGGGGTCTACACCACTATCGACGAAGTCGACGCCCTCGTCCGCGGGGTCGAGAGCGTGCGGGAGATGTTCGCATGAGCGCCGGAATCAGCACCGATTCGATGTACCAGCAGATCATTCTCGATCACTACAAGCACCCCCATCACCAGGGTCTGCCCGCGGATTTCGACGCCGAGGTGCACCACGTCAACCCGACCTGCGGTGACGAGGTCACGCTGCGGGTCAAGCTGGCCGACGGCACCATCGCCGACCTGGGCTGGGACGGCGAGGGCTGCTCGATCAGCCAGGCCTCGACGTCGGTGATGAGCGAACTGGTCGTCGGCAAGCCGGTCGGCGAGGTGCTGGCGCTGCAGGACAAGTTCCTCTCGCTCATGCAGTCGCGTGGCCAGGCCGAGTTGACCGAGGCCGACGAGGACGAACTCGACGACGCCGTCGCGTTCGAGGGCGTGTCGAAGTACCCGGCCCGGATCAAGTGCGCGCTGCTGGGCTGGATGGCCATGAAGAGCGCAGTTGCCGAAGCCGGTTGGGCCGAAGCCGGCCCGGCGGACGCAGCAGCCGACGCAGCAGAGGAGACCGCATGACTACCGCAACCACGGTGCCGTCGCGTGACGAGATCGACGAGGCGATGCGCGATGTCGTCGACCCCGAGCTCGGCATCAACGTCGTCGACCTCGGCCTGGTCTACGACGCCCGCGTCGACGACGGGGCCGAGGGCGCCGTCATCACGCTCGACATGACCCTCACCTCCGCGGCCTGCCCGCTCACCGACGTGATCGAGGACCAGGCCACCGCGGCTATCACGGGCGGGCCCAAGCCGTTGGCGGCCGAGCTCAAGATCAACTGGGTGTGGATGCCGCCGTGGGGCCCGGACAAGATCACCGACGACGGCCGTGAGCAGCTGCGGGCCCTAGGCTTCAACGTCTGACGGCACCCGCCGCTGCACCTGGCCCAGCAGCCAGAACTGGCCCGCTGCGGCCAGCAGCCCGGCGGCCAGGCACCCGAACCACAGCAGCGCCGGCGAGAGCGAGTAGGTGCTCGCCCCGAGCAGCGGCCCGACCAGCCCCGAGGCGCCCCAGGCCAGCCCGAGCGCGCCGGCATAGCGCCCGCGCAGGTGGGCCGGCGCGAGCGCGGCGACGAGGGCTTGGAACGAGCCGGCCGTGCCGATCTCGCCGATCGTCCACACCGCCACGCTGAGCGCGAATTCCCACGGCCGGTGACACAGGCCCGTGCCGGCCACGCCCAGGCCGACGAGCGCGATCGAGGCCGGCAGCGTGGCCCGTTGCGGCAGCCGCACGAGCCAGCGCACGGTGAGCGGCTGGCCGACCACGATGAGCACCCCGTTGATCGCGATGACGTAGCCGTAGATCGAGGCCCGCAGCCCGGCGTGCGTGATGGCCACCGGCAGGGTGACGTACACCTGCAGGTAGAGCACGGCGTAGACGAGCACGATCGCCGTGGCCAGCAGCAGCAGGCGGTCGGTGCGCAGCAGCCGCAGCGGATCGCCCAGGCGGGCCGGGGCCTCGTCGGTGTCGGGGCGGGTCTCGGGCACGAAGCTCAGGGCCAGCAGCCCGAACGCGAGCGTCGTGCCGGCGTCGAGCACGAACAGCAGCCCGAAGCCGAGGTGCAGCAGCAACCCGGCCGACACCGACGCGACCGAGAAGCCCAGGTTGACGGCCCAGAACTGCAACGCGTAGGCCCGGGTGCGATCGCGCGGGGCGACGACGTCGGCGATGGCCGCCGTGGACGCCGGCCGGTACATGTCGGCCACCGTGCCCAGGATCAGCACCAACGCGCTGATGACGACGAGGCCGCGGGCGAAGCTCAGGGTGAACAGCGCGGCCGCGGTCGCGCTCAGGCTGGCGGCCAGCGTCGCGCGCCGGCCGAACCGGTCGGTGAGCACGCCCCCGATGGGCTGGGACAGCAGCGAGCCGACGCCCCAGACGGCCAGCACCAGACCGGCGGTGCGCACCGACACGTGCCGCGGCCCGGTGAGGTAGAGCACGAAGAACGGCTCGATGAACGTGCCGGCCCGGTTGACCAGGGTGCCCAGCCACAGCCACCAGAACGGCGCGGGCAGCCCGGCGCCCAATCGGCCGAGCGGGCCTCGCGACCGGGCCGCGGCCGCGCCGGCGGCGCTGGCGGCGCTGGCGGCATCGGCGGCCCCGGCCAGCTCGGCGGGCAGCGCGGCTGTCTCGTCGGCATGCTCGGAGGTCGCGTCCATGGGGGGACAAATCAACCACAGGCCGCCGACAAGGCCCACCGACTTTCCCGGCCCCCCGCACGTGGCCAACCCGGTGGTCCGGCGCCGGTAGAATCGTGGGTGCAGCTCCGCACTGACCAGTCCGGCCTGCCGCGACCGTCATCGATTTGGAGCCGTCCCGCCATGATCACCGCCTCGCAACTCGAGCTGCGCGCCGGCGCGCGCATCCTGCTCGAGCCGACGACGCTGCGGGTGCAGCCCGGCGACCGGATCGGCCTGGTCGGGCGCAACGGGGCCGGCAAGACCACCAGCCTGCGGGTCCTGGCCGGCGAGACGGTGCCGCACGCCGGCACCGTCGAGCGCAAGGGCCCGGTCGGCTACCTCCCGCAGGACCCGCGCACCGGCGACCTCGACGTCATCGCCCGCGACCGGGTGCTCTCGGCCCGCGGGCTGGACGCGCTCGTCACCGACATCGCCAAGGTGCAGGTCCGGCTGGCCGAATCGCCCGACGACGACGCGCTGGTGCGCCGGTACGGCAACCTGGAGGACCGCTTCGCCACGCTCGGCGGCTACGCGGCCGAGAGCGAGGCCGCCCGCATCTGCGCCAACCTGGGCCTGCCCGAGCGGGTGCTCACCCAGCCGCTGAGCACCCTGTCCGGGGGACAGCGGCGCCGGGTCGAGCTGGCCCGCATCCTGTTCGCCGACTCCGGCGGCGAGCCGACCACGCTGCTGCTGGACGAGCCGACCAACCACCTCGACGCCGACTCCATCGGCTGGCTGCGCGACTTCCTGCGCCAGCACACCGGCGGCCTGGTCGTGATCAGTCACGACGTCGATCTGCTCGACGCCGTGGTCAACAAGGTCTGGAACCTCGACGCCAACCGCGCTGCGCTCGATGTCTACAACGTCGGGTGGAAGACGTACCTGCAGCAGCGCGAAACCGACGAGCGCCGGCGCCATCGCGAGCGGGCCAACGCTGAACGCAAGATCGAGACGCTGCGCAGCCAGGCCGACAAGATGCGGGCCAAGGCGACCAAGGCCCGGGCCGCGCACCAGATGGACCGCCGGGCCGCGGCGCTCGCGGCCGGGCTGGCCGAGGTGCGGGTGCACGACAAGGTGGCCCGGCTGCGCTTCCCCGCGCCGGCGCCGTGCGGGCGCACGCCGCTCACGGCCGAGGGCCTGTCCAAGTCCTACGGCTCGCTCGAGGTCTTCACCGACGTCGACCTTGCCGTCGACCGCGGCGCCCGCGTCGTCGTCCTCGGCCTCAACGGTGCGGGCAAGACGACGCTGCTGCGGCTGCTGTCGGGCATCGAACCGCCCGACACCGGCACGGTCGTGCCCGGCCACGGCCTGCGGCTGGGCTACTACGCGCAGGAGCACGAGACGCTCGACCACGACCGCACCATTCTGGAGAACATGCGCACCTCCGCGTCGGCCGCGGCGATGGACGGGCGCGAAGGCTACAACGACACCGAACTGCGCAAGATCCTCGGTGCCTTCCTGTTCTCCGGCGACGACGTCGAGAAGCCGGCCGGCGTGCTGTCCGGCGGCGAGAAGACCCGGCTGGCGCTGGCCATGCTGGTGACCAGCGCGGCGAACGTGCTGCTGCTCGACGAGCCGACGAACAACCTCGACCCGACCAGCCGCGGCCAGGTGCTCGACGCGCTGCGCACCTATGCCGGCGCCATCGTGCTGGTCACCCACGACGAGGGCGCGGTCGACGCGCTCACGCCGGAGAAGGTGATCCTGCTGCCCGACGGCGTCGAGGACTCGTGGAGCCCGGACCTCGCCGACCTGATCGCACTGGCCTGACCCTGTTGTCAGCTCGGCCGGGCCCGCGGGGGCAGGTTTGGCATGGATTGGCCGGGTCGCCGCCGCCCGAAATGTGAGCAATTGGGACGCACCACGCGCACGGCCGAGGCGGTACCGGCAATGTGTGTATGGATCTTGCCGTCAGTGATTCCGGGCAGGGGCCATCCCCGTAAGATTGGCGTACGGCGAACCTGTCAAGCCGGGGCAGCGTTGCCGCGACTATGGAGGAATACGCATGGCAGTTCTGAAGAAGGGTGCCCGCATCACGGGAGCCGAGCGCAACAAGCTTGCTGGCGACCTCAAGAAGCAGTACGACAAGGGCAAGAGCATCCGTGAGCTCGCCGATACCCACGGCCGCTCCTACGGGTTCGTCCACCGGGTACTGTCCGAGTCGGGAGTCACCCTCCGAGGCCGCGGCGGCGCGACCCGGGCAAAGGCGAAAAGGAAGTAGCACTGATCGCGACCCACTCGGCCGGCCCCATCGACATACCGCCCGAGGCGGGCTTCGAACTTCACCTGGCCGACGAGGTCGCGACGATCACGCTCAACCAGCCGGACAAGCTCAACTCGCAGAATCCGCACACGTGGACGTGGCTCGCGCGCGTCGCGGACACGCTGCCCGGCACCGGTGCGCGTCGTGGTGTTGCGCGGCGCGGGCCGGGCCTTCTCCGCGGGCCTGGACCGGGCCATGTTCTCCGCCGACGGGGTTCCCGGCGCGCCCAGTGTCACGGCACTGGCCGCCGGCCCGGCCGGGGCCGCCACGGCCCAGATCGCGGCCTGGCAACGCGGCGTTCGACTGGGTGTCGCGCCCGGCCGTGGTCAGCGTGGCCGCGGTGCAGGGCCATGCCATCGGGGCCGGGTTCCAGCTCGCCCTCGGGGCCGACATCCGCATCGTCGCCGATGACGCGCAGTTCGCGATGGCCGAACCCGGTCTCGGGCTGGTGCCCGACCTGGGTGGCACGAAACGCCTGGTCGAGCTTGTCGGGTACTCGCGCGCGATCGAGATCTGCCTGACCGGCCGCCGGGTCGGGGCCGAGGAGGCGGCGGCCATCGGGCTGGCCTCCAGGTGGTCGGCGGCCGACGCCCTCGACGCGGCCGTGGCCGAGACCGTCGCCGCCCTGCTGGCCGTCAACCGGGACGCCGCGGCCGAGACCAAGGCGCTGCTGCTGGGCGCGGCCGGCCGCACCCAGGCCGACCAGGAGGCCGCCGAGCGCGACGCCCAGTACCGTCGGCTGCGGGATTGACCGGCGCGCACGCCGGTCGCGAACCGGAGGCCTGAGCCCGTCCGAGCCCGGCGGCTCACGCTGCTAGGGGCGGCGTCGGGACCCGTCGCTAACTTCCCGCAGACGGGTCGATGCGGAACATCGGCTCTGGTGCGGACGTTGCTGTGACCCGGAGGTAGCCATGTCCATGCAGGCAATGCAGATGATGCGCTCGATGCATCGCCGGGACAGCTCGGTGCTCGAGAAGCAGCTGCCGCCGGGCACCTGGAGGCGGGTGCTGCGCTTCGCCCGGCCCTACCGCCGTCGAGCTGCTCGTCTTCCTGGTCCTGGTCATCGCCGACGCCCTGATCGGGGTCGCCACCCCGGTGCTGGCCGGGCGCGTGGTCAACGAGATCACCGGGCACGGCCAGGTGCGCGTCGTCGTCCAGATCGCGTTCGTCATCGCCGGGCTGGCCGTCATCGACGCGGTGCTGTCCTTCGCCCAGCGCTGGTACTCCGCGCGCATCGGCGAGGGCCTGATCTACGACATGCGCACGGCGGTCTTCGACCACGTCCAGCGCATGCCGCTCGCGTTCTTCACCCGCACCCAGACCGGCGCGCTGGTCAGCCGGCTCAACAACGACGTGCTCGGCGCCCAGCAGGCGTTCACCTCGACGCTGTCCGGGCTGGTCTCGAACGTCGTCAGCCTGGTGCTCACCGCGGCCGTGATGTTCTCGCTGTCCTGGCAGATCACCGCGCATCTCGCTGGTCATGCTGCCGGTGTTCGTCATCCCGGCCCGGCGCATCGGCGCCCGGCTGCAGGGGATCACCCGCGAGTCCTACAACCTCAACGCGTCGATGAACGCGACCATGACCGAGCGGTTCAACGTCGCCGGCGCCCTGCTGGTCAAGCTGTTCGGCCGCCCGGCCGACGAGGACGCCTCGTTCCGCGAGCCGGGCCGCGCGGGTGCGCGACATCGGCGTCACCTCGGCGATGTACGGCCGGGCGTTCTTCGTCGCGCTCACCCTGGTCGCGTCGCTCGCCCAGGCCCTGGTCTACGGCCTGGGCGGCTACTACGCGATCACGGGCGAGCTCTCGGCCGGCACCGTGGTCACCCTGGCCCTGCTGCTCACCCGCCTGTACGGGCCGCTGACCGCGCTGTCCAACGCCCGGGTCGACATCATGAGCGCGCTGGTCAGCTTCGACCGGGTCTTCGAGGTGCTCGACCTGCAGCCGATGATCGCCGACGCGCCCGACGCCACCGAGCTGCCGCGCCGACGCCGCGCAGCATCGAGTTCGCCGACGTCCGCTTCTCCTACCCGACGGCCGGCGAGGTGTCGCTGGCCTCGCTCGAGGACGTCGCCGTCCTCGACAACGCGGCGTCGCAGGAGGTGCTGCGCGGCGTGTCGTTCCGGGCCGAGCCGGGGGAGATGGTCGCCCTGGTCGGCCCGTCCGGCGCCGGCAAGACGACGATCAGCCAGCTCGTGCCGCGCATCTACGACGTGCGCTCCGGGCAGGTGCTCGTCGGCGGCCACGACGTCCGCGACGGTCACCCAGCAGTCGCTGCGCGACCGGATCGGCGTGGTCAGCCAGGACGCGCACATGTTCCACGACACGATCCGCGGCAACCTGCTCTACGCGAAGCCCGACGCCACCGACGACGAGCTGTGGCAGGCCATCGACGCGGCCCAGATCGGCGAGCTGGTGCGCGGCGCTGCCCGACGGGCTCGACACCGCTCGTCGGCGACCGGGGCTACCGCCTGTCCGGCGGCGAGAAGGCCCGGCTGGCCATCGCCCGGCTGCTGCTCAAGGCGCCCGGCGATCGTGATCCTCGACGAGGCCACGGCGCACCTCGACAGCGAGAGCGAGGCCGCCGTGCAGGAGGCGCTGGCCCAGGCCCTGGCCGGGCGCACGTCGCTGGTCATCGCGCACCGGCTGTCGACGGTCCTGAACGCCGACAAGGTGATCGTGCTCGACGCCGGCCGGATCGTCGAGACCGGCACGCACGCCGAACTGCTGGCCGCCGACGGCCTGTACGCCGAGCTGTACCGCACCCAGTTCGAGCGGCAGGCGGCCGGGGTCGAGCCGCTACCGGGCTGACGCGGGCTGAGTCGCGCTGACGCGCTACCGCGACAGCAGGGGATCGGCCAGCAGCGCCGCGAAGGCCATCTCCGCGGCGCCGAGCAGGGACGAGTCGTCGCCCAGCCCGGCCGCGCACAGGTGGACCGCGGCCGGCGAGGTCTCCATGCTGTGCGTCGCCAGGGCCCGCAGCATCTCCTCGCCGGCCTGGCGGTAGACCTCGGCGAACGATCCGCCCAGGACCACCCGTTCGGGGTTGAGCACGTTGACCAGGCCGGCGATCGTGCGCCCGAGCGCCTCGGCCACGGCCCGCACGGCTGCGCCCGCGCGCTCGTCGCCGGCGGCCGCGTCGGCGAACACGGCCGCGACGCTGTCGGCGGTCGCGGGCTCGCGGCGCCCGGCCAGTTCGAGCAGCGCGTTCTCGCCGACGTAGGTCTCGACGCAGCCGCGCTTGCCGCAGTGGCAGGGCGGGCCGGACGGGTCGACGACGTTGTGCCCGATCTCGCCGGCGTGGCCGCCGTGCCCGCGCAGCGGCGCGCCGTTGACGATGATGCCGGCGCCCACGCCGATGCGCCCGATGAGGTAGACGACGTCGTCGCAGTCGCGCGCCGCTGCCGCGCAGGTGCTCGGCGAGCACGGCCAGGTCGGCGTCGTTGCCGATGAGCACCGGCAGGCCGGGCGGGGCCAGGGCCGCGAGCATCGCCGCCGAACGCCTCGTGCCGCCAGGTCAGGTTCGGGGCGAACTCGACCGTGCCGCTGTGCCGGTCGACGGTGCCGGGCACGCTGACGCCGATGCCGACCGGCCACGCGCCGGCGCCGACACGGACGCCGACCTCGGCCGCCTCGGCCACGATGTGCCGGGCGACGACCTCGGGCGGGCTCGGGATCTGCTCCATCGGCAGGCGTGTGCCGGCTGAGCACGTGCCCGCCGATGCCCACCGCGGCGATGGTCAGGTGGGTGACGTCGATGTCGACGGCGATCGCGTACGGCCCGTCCGGGCGCGGGCCGACGACGTGGGACGGCCGCCCGGCCCGGTCGCCGCCGTTCGGCACCGACTCGTCGACCAGGCCGAGCTCGGTCAGGTCGGCGACCAGCGCGCCGATCGTCGAGCGGCTCAACGCCAGGCGCTGGGTCAGCTCGGCCCGGGTGAGCTCGCCGTCGTGGTGCACCTGCCCGAGCAACAGTCCCAGGTTGTGCCGCCGGATCGCGTCCGGACGCGCCGCAGGGCGCCGGGGCATGGTCTCGACCCGCCTGCTCGCGCTCAGCCGAGCCCGGCGGCACCCGCGCGTCGACGGGATGAGGGCGTCGACAGCGGCGGCGAGCAGCAGGACCAGGCCGGTGACGATGTACTGCACCGACGAGCTGTTGGTGCCCTGCACGAGGTCGGACATGCCGTTGTAGATGACCTCGACGACCAGTGCCGCCGATGAGCGCGTCGACCATCCGGCCCTTGCCGCCGAACAGGCTGGTGCCGCCGATGACGGCGGCGCCGACCGCGAGCAGCAGCGTGTTGCCGCCGTAGTTGGCGACGCTGACCGACTTCACGTTCGAGCCGATCATGATGCCGCCGACCGCGGCCATGAACGAGCACAGCACGAACACCGAGATGCGGATGCGGTCGACCGGGATACCGGCGCGGCGGGCGGCCTCTTCGTTGCCGCCGACGGCGTAGACGTGCCGGCCGTAGCGGGTGCGGGAGAGCAGGAACGTCCACAGCACGAAGAACGCGACCATGATCGGCACGACCCAGGGCACGCCCTTCAGCTCGGGTGGGCTGACGAAGCCGATGTTCCCGTTGATGTTCGACGGCACCGGCTTCTTGTTCAGCGCGCGGTTCTGGTTGAGCAGGTACACCACGACGCCGGTGCCCGCGGTGAGCAGACCGATCTTGAGGCCGATGACCAACGGCGGCTCGGCCGAGAGGCCGTCGCGGCGCCGGCCCAGCTGGGACGACAGCTTGTGCACCGCGTAACCGACCACGATGATGGCCG
Organism: uncultured Actinomycetota bacterium; assembly: GCA_963713245.1. Lineage (GTDB taxonomy): Bacteria > Actinomycetota > Actinomycetes > Mycobacteriales > Jatrophihabitantaceae > CAVQKZ01. Next base: position 520,064 of record CAVQKZ010000005.1, on the reverse strand, counting down.
CGAACAGCCAGCCGCCCCACATCGGCAACTGGCTGTGGTCGAACCCGTTGACGAACCTTGTCGGTGATGCTGATGTCGCCGGTCTGGCCCTTGCCGTTGTTGGCGATGTAGAGCGCGACGCCCTGGAAGGCCAGGAAGAAGGCCAGGGTGACGACGAAGGACGGGATGCGGACCTTGGCCCGCAGCAGCCCGATCAGCAACCCGATGACGACGCCGGTGAGCAGCGCGGTGCCGATCGACAGGTACGGTCGGGGCGTTGTAGCCGACCATCAGCCGGACCATGACCATTGCGCAGACGCCCGCCGCGAAGCCGGCGGACAGGTCGATCTCGCCGAGCAGCAGGACGAAGACCAGGCCCATGGCGATGAAGATCGGGCCGGCGCCCTCGGTGAGCATGTTGGCGAAGTTGTACAGGCCGCCGAAGGTCGGGTGCAGCAGCCGGAACATGACCACCAGCAGGATCAGGCCGGTGACCGCCGGCAGCGAGCCCATGTCACCGCCGCGGATGCGCTGGAAGTAGTTGGCGACGTAGTCGCCGACGCTGCCGCCGACGGGGGCGGTCGAGGCGCGGCGGCGCGGCCACGCGAGCGGACGCCTCGGGTGCTGTCCTCGGCCTCGGCCTGTTCGACGTGCTCATGCGCTCGCTCCGTCGACGTCGGCCGTGATCGACGGTCGCTCGCGCCCGGTCGTGATCAGTTCGACGAGCTGCTGCTGGTTGACGTCAGCTGCGCTTGACCAGTGCGGCCAGGCGGCCGAGGTAGAGGGTGGCGATGCGGTCGGAGACCTGCAGCACGTCGTTCATGTTGTGCGAGATCAGGACGACGGCCAGGCCGCGGTCGGCCAGCCGGCGGACGAGCTCCAGCACCTGCGCGGTCTGGGCGACCCCGAGTGCGGCGGTCGGCTCGTCGAGCACGACCACCTTGGAGTTCCAGAGCACGGCCTTGGCGATGGCGACCGTCTGGCGCTGGCCACCGGACAGGCTCGACACCCGCTGGCGCACCGACTTGACCGTGCGGACCTTGAGCGACGCGAGGGTCTCCTGCGCGGCGTGCTCCATGGAGTTCTCGTCGAGCAGCTGGTGCTTGAGTCGCTCGCGGCCCAGGAACATGTTCTGGACGATGTCGAGGTTGTCGCACAGGGCGAGGTCCTGGTAGACGATCTCGATGCCGAGCGCGGCGGCGTCGCGGGGACTGTGCACGTGCACCGGGCGGCCCTCGAACAGGTACTCGCCCGAGTCGATGGTGTAGGTGCCGCCGATGCACTTGACCAGCGTTGACTTGCCGGCGCCGTTGTCGCCGACGAGGGCAGTCACTTCGCCGGCGCGAGCCGAGAAGTCGACGTCGTGCAGGACTTGTACCGGACCGAAGCCCTTGTTGATGTCGCGCAGCTGGAGGATGGGGTCATCGCTCACGCCGACGGCTCCTTACGAAAGATGGATTGGCAAGCAGCGGGTTGGTTGCCTCCCGCGCGATGCGGGAGGCAACCAACCCTACGGCGCTACTTGACTCCGTTCGCCTGGCACTTGGCGACGTAGGAACCCTTGCAGACCGACGCCTTCGGCGTGTACTGGTCGTTGATCGGCAGGGCGACGTTGGCCTTCGTGATGACCTGCGGCGTCGCGAGGATTGCCGGGACCTGCTTGTGCGTCTTCGGGTCCTCGATCGTCACGCCCTTGGTGTCGGGCGCCTGGCCGTTGACCAGCTGGGCGATCGCCGTCGATGGCCGGGTTGGCCTCGCCGACGGACGGCTTGTAGATCGTGAAGCACTGGTCGCCGTCCATGATGTGCTGCAGACCCGGAGCGGTGGCGTCCTGTCCGGAGACCGCGACCTGCCCGTTGAGGTGCTGGTTCTGCAGGTCGGTGATCACCGCGCCGGCCATCGTGTCGTTGGCGACCATGACCGCCTTGATGTCCGGGTGGGCGCTGAGCATCGAGTTGAACTCACGAGCCGGCGGTGGGTGCGTCCCAGTTGCCGTTCTGCCGGTCGACCATGGTCCAGCCGGGCGTCTTCTTCAGCACACCGTCGTAGCCCGTTGTGGAACAGCGTGGCGTTGTTGTCGGTCGGCCGCGCCGTCGATCTCGACGTAGTTGACGGCGGACTTGCCCTTGACCTGCGGGCACTGGGTCAGGGCCGTGCCCTGCAGCTCGCCGACCTTGGTGTTGTCGAACGAGACGTACAGTGCCGCCCCGCCGCCCGGCGTGAGCCGGTCGTAGTCGACCGGGATGACGCCGTTCTTGGTGGCTTCCTGCTCGATGGCCGCACCGGATGCCGCGTCGAGGTCGACGATCATCAGCACCTTGACGCTTGTTGGCCTCCATCTGGCTGGGCGATGGTCTGCATCTTGCCGGCATCGCCGTTCGCGTTCTGGATGTCGCAGTTCAGCTTGTCCTTGAGGCAAGCCGCCTTCAGGGCCGGTCGGGTCAGCGGTGACCCAGCGCGGCGAGGACGTGGTGTCCGGCAGGATGATGCCCACCTTCGCGCCCTTGCCGTCCACCGCGCCGTTGGCGCTCGAGGAGGACGACGAGCTGCCGCTGGCGGCTGGCGGCGCCGAGGTGGCGGTTTTCTTCTTGCTCGAGCTACACCCGGTCACTACGAGTGCCGCTGCCACGCCGATGATCATGATGCTGATCCCGGACTTGCGCATGGGCTGTCACGCCTTTCGCGTCGGGGTCGAGCTGGCCGGGGGGAGCGTGTTCGACCCGTGAATGTTGTGCGCGCGAACATATCCCACATTCAGGTGGGCGCCATCACACCGAAATCAATTCGTTACGCGATCGACAGAACTGGAGCCGCAGTTGCCGCGAGCGCGTCATTTGCTGGCAAAGCCGGTCACAACGGCGAATCCCGGTGACGGCGATCAGAGCAGGGAGCGCAGCACGTACTGCATGATCCCGCCGTGGCGGTAGTAGTCGGCCTCGCCGGGGGTATCGATGCGCACCCGGGCCTCGAACTCGGTGTCGTCGGCCCGCACGGTGACGGTGCGCGGCACGCTGCCCTCGTTCATGGCCTCGATGCCGGTGACGGTGAACGTCTCCTCGCCGGTGAGCCCGAGCGATTCGGCGTTCTGCCCGTCCGGGTACTGCAGCGGCAGCACGCCCATGCCGATCAGGTTGGAGCGGTGGATGCGCTCGTAGGACTCGGCGATCACGGCCCGGACGCCGAGCAGGGCCGTGCCCTTGGCCGCCCAGTCGCGCGAGGAGCCCGAGCCGTACTCCTTGCCGGCCAGGATGACCAGCGGGGTGCCGGCCGCGGCGTAGTTGACCGAGGCGTCGTAGATCGTGCTGACCGGGCCGTCGGGCTGGGTGAAGTCGCGGGTGAAGCCGCCCTCGGGCAGGGCCGAGCCGTCGGCCCGGGCGAGCTGGTTGCGCAGCCGGATGTTGGCGAACGTCCCCCGGATCATCACCTCGTGGTTGCCGCGGCGCGAACCGTAGGAGTTGAAGTCGGCGCGCTCGACGCCGTGCTCGGAGAGGTACGTGCCGGCGGGGGAGTCGGCCTTGATCGACCCGGCCGGGCTGATGTGGTCGGTGGTCACCGAGTCACCGAGGCGGGCCAGCACGCGGGCCCCCTCGATGTCGGTCACCGGGGACGGGTCGCGCTGCATCCCGTCGAAGTAGGGCGGCTTGCGCACGTAGGTGGACTCGGCGTCCCACTCGAACGTGTTGCCCTCCGGGGTGGGCAGCTCCTGCCACTGCTCGTCCCCGGCGAAGACGTCGGCGTAGTCGCGGCTGAACATCTCGCTGGCGATGGCCTGCTCGATGGTGGCCTGGATGTCGTGCACCGACGGCCAGATGTCGTGCAGGAACACCGGCTTGCCGTCGGTGTCGGTGCCCAGCGGATCGTTGATGAGGTCGACGTCCATCGAGCCGGCCAGCGCGTACGCGACGACCAGCGGCGGTGAGGCCAGGTAGTTCATCTTGACGTCCGGATTGATCCGGCCCTCGAAGTTGCGGTTGCCCGAGAGCACCGCGGTGGCGGCCAGATCGCCTTCGTTCACCGCGGCCGACACCTCGTCGATGATCGGGCCGGAGTTGCCGATGCAGGTCGTGCAGCCGTAGCCGACGAGGTTGAAGCCGAGCTTGTCCAGGTACGGGGTCAGCCCGGACCGGTCGTAGTAGTCGGTGACGACCTTCGAGCCCGGCGCCAGCGACGTCTTGACCCACGGCTTGCGGGTGAGCCCGCGCTCGACCGCGTTCTTGGCCAGCAGGGCGGCGCCGATCATGACCGACGGGTTGGACGTGTTGGTGCAGGAGGTGATCGCGGCGATGACGACGGCACCGTGGTCGAGCACGCAGGACGACCCGTCGGCGAAGGTCACCGGGATCGGGTTGGAGGTGCGCCCGTGCGCGCCGTTGGCCGCCGACGGCACCGCGGCGGCCGGTGGGGCCTCGTCCGCGTCCTCCTGGTGGCTGGGCGAGTCCGAGGCCGGGAACGACTCGTCGGAGGCCTCGTCCACGGAGTCCTGCACCGAGTCGCCGTCGACGTAGTTGCCCAGGGCCTCCCGGAACATGGGCTTGGCCGACTTCAGCGGCACCCGGTCCTGCGGCCGCTTCGGCCCGGCCAGCGACGGCTCGATCGTGGCCAGGTCCAGTTCGACGGTCTCGGAGAACTCGGGCTCGGTCGACGGGTCGTGCCACAGCCCGTTGGCCTTGGCGTAGGCCTCGACCAGTTCGACCTGCTCGTCCTTGCGGCCGGTGAAGCGCAGGTAGTTCAGCGTCTCGTCGTCGATGGGGAAGATGGCGCAGGTCGAGCCGTACTCCGGGCTCATGTTGCCGATGGTGGCCCGGTTGGCCAGCGGCACGGCCGAGACGCCCGGGCCGTAGAACTCGACGAACTTGCCGACCACGCCCTGCTTGCGCAGCAGTTCGGTGATCGTCAGGACGAGGTCGGTGGCCGTGGCGCCCTCGGGCAGTTCGCCGGTGAGCTTCACCCCGACGACGCGGGGGATCAGCATGCTCACCGGCTGGCCGAGCATGGCCGCCTCGGCCTCGATGCCGCCGACGCCCCAGCCGAGCACGCCCAGGCCGTTGACCATCGTGGTGTGCGAGTCGGTGCCGACCAGGGTGTCCGGATAGAGCACGCCCTCCCGCGCGAACACGACCCGGGCCAGGTACTCGATGTTGACCTGGTGGACGATGCCGGTGCCGGGCGGGACGACCTTGAACTCGTCGAACGCGGTCTGGCCCCAGCGCAGGAACTGGTAGCGCTCGCGGTTGCGCTGGTACTCCAGTTCGACGTTGCGGGCGAACGAGTCCGGTGCGCCGAACAGGTCGGCGATGACGGAGTGGTCGATCACCAGTTCCGCCGGGGCCAGCGGGTTGATCCTGGTCGCGTCGCCGCCGAGTTCGGCGACGGCCTCGCGCATGGTGGCCAGGTCGACGACGGCGGGCACGCCGGTGAAGTCCTGCATGACCACGCGGGCCGGCGTGAACTGGATCTCGGTGTCGGGCTCGGCGTCGGGGCGCCAGTCGGCCACCGCCTGGATCTGCTCGCGGGTGACGTTCTTGCCGTCCTCGGTGCGCAGCAGGTTCTCCAGCAGCACTTTCAGGCTGAACGGCAGCCGCGCGGAGCCCTCGACGGCGTCGAGCCGGAAGTACTCGTAGCTGGTGCCACCGACGTCGAGTTTGGTGCGGGCTCCGAAGCTGTCCTTGCTGCTGCTCTGCACTGACACCACGGGCTCCTTAGCGTGCGGTCACATCGGGCTGGACGATCAGAGATGTCTTGACGTCAAGATACCACCGTCGGACGCTGGCAGGTCAGTGAACGTCATACCCACGGCCCAGTCGCCCTGGCCTTAGAGTCATCGGTGTGGCGGTTGAGGTAACTGAGGACGAACGACAGCTGAACCGCTGGCGCGGGATCCGGCGCTGGGTCACCGCCGCCTATGCCGCCGCGTTGACCTGGATCGTCGTGGCCGACGGCGTGCCGACCGGGCGGGCCAACCTCATGGCCATCATCATCACCGGGCTGGCCATCACCAGTCTGGGCCACGGCTGGCGGCGGTTGGTGCGGGTGTTGCTGGACTGGCTGCCGTTCACGCTCGTGCTGATGGTCTACGACATCTCGCGGGGCGTCGCGAACGCGATCAGCCTGCCGGTGCACGAGCACGACATCGCCGCGGCCGAGAGCTGGCTGTTCGGCGGCAACGTGCCCACGGTGTGGCTGCAGGATCACTTCTACGACCCGAACACGGTGCACTGGTACGACGCGGTGGCCACGCTCGTCTACACCACCCACTTCCTGACCACCCCGATCCTGGCCGCCATGCTGTGGCTGTGGAACCGGGAGGTCTGGGTCGGCTACATCGTCCGGGTGGTCGCCCTGTCCGTGGCCGGGCTGGTCACCTACGTGCTGTTTCCCGAGGCGCCGCCGTGGCTGGCCGCGCGCGACGGGCTGATCGACCCGGTCAGCCGGCTCTCGGCGCGCGGCTGGATCTGGCTGCACGCCGGCAACCTGCAGCACGCGCTCGCCACCGCCCAGCGCGACGGGCCCAACCCGGTGGCGGCCATGCCGTCGCTGCACACCGCCTTCGCGACGCCTGGCCGCGCTGTACCTCGCCACCCGGCTGACCCGGCGCTGGCGCTACCTGCTCGCGCTCTACCCGCGTGGCCATGGGCCTGGTGCTCGTCTACACCGGCGAGCACTACGTGCTCGACGTCGTGGTCGGGGTCGCCTACGCGGTGGCCGTGCACGTGCTGGTGACGCGGTGGGAGCGCAGCCGGCGCGGAACTGGCGCGCGGCCAATGAGCGAGAAGCAGCCCTGACCGTCGACCTAGTGCCCGATTTGGGGCTTTTGTTGCAGGAGTTTCTGCTGGGGCTGCTGGCGCTTATGGTGCGTGGATGGCACTCTGAGGTGATCGGGGACCGCCTTGCCACGTTGTCAGGAAGCGAGCACGGTCGTGCAGGAGTTCCGGATCGGTCCACGTCGCTGGGCCCGCGCCCTCGCCGCGTGCGCCGCGCTCGCCACCCTGACCGGCCTGCTCGTCGCTCCCGGCGCGCAGGCCGAACCACCGCCGCCCAACCCGTCCGACCACCAGATCAGCGCCGCCCAGCAGCAGAAGAACAACCTCGCGGCCGAGGTCGGCCGGCTCAGCGCCGAAGCGGCCCAGATGCAGAGCCAGCTCGACCAGCTGCAGGCCAACGCGGAACTGGCCGAGCAGAAGCTGGCCCTCGCGCTGTCCAAGCTGGACCGAGGCCAAGAACGCGGCCCTGGTGGCCAAGGCCACCGTGACGAAGGCCCGCGCCACCGTGGTCCGGGCCCAGCGCGACTACATCGGCTACGTCCAGGCCGCCTACATGAGCGGCGACGTCACCGGCACGACCGGTTCGCTGCTGACCGCCCACGACCCGAACGTGCTGCTGCAAGAAGGCGCGCTGCGGGACTACCAGAACGACCACCAGCTCAGCGCGATCGGCGACCTGCAGCGGGCCACCGTGGCCAAGTCCAACGCCGACGCCGCAGCTCGGAAGGCCGTTGCCGTCCGGGCGGCCGCCACCACCGCGGCCGCCACCGCGCAGGCCCAGGCCGTGGCCGCCGTCGGTGCGGCCAAGCGCCAGCAGCAGGCGCTGCAGGCCACGCTCGCCCAGAACCAGACCCAGTTGCATCGCGGCCCAGCTCCAACTGGCCACCCTGAACCACCAGCGCGCCGTGTACCAGCAGTACCAGCACCAGCAGGCCGTGGCCGCCGCGGCCCGGGCGGCCGCGCTGGCCCAGGCCCGGGCCGACGCCGCGGCCGCGGCCGCCGCGCGCAACAGCGGCGGAGGCGGCGGAGGCGGCGGCGGCGGCGGTACGTACGTGGCGCCGGGGCCGAGCGGTCAGTGGACCCCGGACGCGGGTCGGCGGGCGGCCAGTCGGGCCTACCACTGGCTGGGTGAGCCGTACGCGTGGGCCGGCGGCAACGCGAACGGCCCGACCTACGGTGTGTGCGCCGGGGACGGCGCGTTCAACGACTGCAACGTGGTCGGCTTCGACTGCTCGGGCCTGGCCATGTACGCCTGGGCCCAGGTACCGCTGGCCCACTACGCGGCGACCCAGTACCTGCAGGGGCGACTGCATCCCAACATCTCCAGCCTGATGCCCGGCGACCTGGTGTTCTGGAGTTCCGACGGGACGGTCGGCGGCATCCACCACGTCGCGATCTACTATCGGCGGCGGCAACGTCGTGCAGGCGCCCGAGAGCGGCGACGTCGTCCGGATCACGCCACTGGGCCAGGTCTCGAGCGGCTACTTCGGTGCCACCCGGCCGCTGACCTGACCCGCCTTGCGGCACCGTTCACGCCGAGCGCAGCGGGGTGATCAGATCAAGTTCGGCACCGAGGTTGTCCTGCTCGATGTCGAGGTCGTAGCGGCTCTGCAGATTGACCCAGAACTGGGCCGTGGTGCCGAAGTAGCGGCCCAGGCGCAGCGCGGTGTCGGCGGTGATGCGGCGCTTGCGTGCACGATCTCATTGATGCCGCGCGGCGGCCTGACCACGATTGGAGATCACGGTCAGCCGTCGGCCGGGCCGAGTGCGGGTTACGGTGGGGGAGTGCTCCCCATCGCCGACTCAGCGACCGCGCCGGCGGCCGGGCTGGTCGACCGCTTCGGCCGGGTCGCCACCGACCTGCGCATCTCGCTGACCGACCGCTGCTCGCTGCGCTGCACCTACTGCATGCCGGCCGAGGGCCTGGACTGGCTGAGCAAGACCCAGCGGCTCAGCGACGACGAGATCGTCCGGCTGGCCGAGGTCTTCGTCGGTCTCGGCGTGACGCAGCATCCGGCTCACCGGCGGCGAGCCGCTGGTGCACCCGACGCTCGTGCCGGTGGTCGCCCGGCTGGCCGCGCTGCACCCGCGCCCGGAGCTCTCGCTGACCACGAACGGCGTCAGCCTCACCCGCTCGGCGGCCGAACTCGTCGCGGCCGGGCTGGACCGCATCAACGTCTCGCTCGACACCCTCGACCGCGAGCGGTTCGCCCAGCTCACCCGGCGCGACCGGCTCGACGACGTCCTGGCCGGCATCGCCGCCGCGGCCGCCGCGGGCATCACGCCGGTGAAGATCAATACCGTGCTGGTGCGCGACAGCAACCTGGCCGAGGCGCCCGCGCTGCTCGAGTGGGCGCTGCGGGCCGGCTACCAGCTGCGCTTCATCGAGCACATGCCGCTCGACGCCGACCACACCTGGTCGCGCGAAGGCGATGGTCACCGCCGACGAGATCCTCGACCTGCTGGCGGCGGACTACCAACTCGCGCCGCGCGGGCACCACGGCAACGCGCCGGCCGAGGAGTTCGACGTCCTCGACGGGCCCGGACGGGACGTTCTGGGCCGGCGCGCCGGGCCGGGTCGGCGTCATCGCGTCGGTGACCCGGCCGTTCTGCCGCGACTGCGACCGGCTGCGGCTGACCGCCGACGGGCAGTTGCGCACCTGCCTGTTCGCCCAGGACGAGACCGACCTGCGCGGCCCGCTGCGGGCCGGCGCGTCGGACGCCGAGCTGGGCGCGATCATCGCCGCGGCGGTCGCGGGCAAGCAGGCCGGGCACGGCATCGGCAGCGCCGGCTTCGTGCAGCCCGAACGGACGATGTCGGCCATCGGGGGCTAGCGCCCGGGCCGGGGCCGGTCACAGCGGGGCGCGGTCGATGAGGAAGTCGCGCGCCGACAGGAAGCCGGCCAGGAGCTCGGCGTGCTCGCACACGCCAGCCAGTGCTTGACCCGGGCCGCGTCGTGCAGCCGCGGGTTGCGCCAGCGCAGGTCCACGGCCGCGGCTGCGCGGCAGCCCTTGGCCGAGCAGCGCGGCGGCTCGGCGAGCGAGGTCGTCGCCCGGATGCTGACGGACACTCAGGCACCGTAGCGCCGTGTCCCGTACCGTGAAGGGCGGCCGAGCGCCCAGCCGAGGAGACGCCACTGTGAGGTTCCTGTGACCACCCCGCCGATAAACACGCCGGCCGCCGACGCCACCGCGCTCGAGCGCGTGATGTTCGAGGTCAAGCGGGTGATCGTCGGCCAGGAACGCCTGGTCGAGCGGATGATGGTCGAGCCTGCTCGCCCAGGGTCACTGCCTGCTCGAAGGCGTGCCCGGCGTCGCCAAGACCCTCGCCGTCGAGACGCTGGCCCGCACCGTGAGCGGGTCGTTCTCCCGGCTGCAGTTCACGCCCGACCTCGTGCCGTCCGACATCGTCGGCACCCGCATCTACCGGCCCAGCGCCGAGCGCTTCGACACCGAACTCGGCCCGATCATGGCCAACTTCGTGCTGGCCGACGAGATCAACCGCGCGCCGGCCAAGGTGCAGTCGGCGCTGCTCGAGGTGATGGCCGAGACAGCACGTCACGATCGGCGGCGTGCAGCACGACGTGCCCCGGCCGTTCCTCGTGCTGGCCACGCAGAACCCGATCGAGTCCGAGGGCGTGTACCCGCTGCCCGAGGCGCAGCGCGACCGCTTCCTGATGAAGATCGCCGTCGACTACCCGATCGACGGCCGAGGAGCGCGAGATCGTCTACCGGATGGGCGTCGACCCGCCGGTCGCGAATGCCGTGATCAGCACCGACGAGCTGCAGCGGCTGCAGGACACGGCCAGCCGGGTCTTCGTCCACCACGCGATCGTCGACTACGTCGTGCGCGTCGTCGTCGCCACCCGCCAGCCCGGCGCAGCACGGCATGACCGACGTCGCGCAGTGGATCTCCTACGGCGCCAGCCCGCGCGCCAGCCTCGGGCTCATCGCCGCCGGCCGCGCGCTGGCCCTGCTGCGCGGCCGCGACTACGTGCTGCCGCAGGACGTGCTCGACGTCGCCGTCGACGTGCTCGCCCACCGCATGGTGCTCAGCTACGACGCGATCGCCGACGGCGTGCCCGCCGCCCACGCGGTGCGGCGGGTGCTGCAGACCATCCCGCTGCCGCAGGTGGCGCCGCGCCAGCGGGCCGGCGGCCCGGTCGAGATGTCCGCCCCCGGCACTCAGTCCGTCCCGGCGCCCGGCACCGCGCCCGGGCAGCAGCCGCTGGTCTACGGCCAGGCCGCGCCGCAGCAGGCACCGTGGGGCGAGCGCTCGGCATGAGCGCCGGCCGCAGCCGCCGCCGACGCTCGATCTCGCGGCGGCCGAACCGCTGCTGCGCCGCCTCGAACTGACCGTGCGCAACAAGCTCGACGGGCTGCTGCAGGGCAACTACCTGGGCCTGGTGCCCGGGTCCGGGATCCGAGGCGGGGGAGTCGCGGCAGTACGTGCCCGGCGACGACGTGCGCCGCATGGACTGGCCGGTCACCGCGCGCACCACCGTCCCGCACGTCCGCCAGACCATCGCCGACCGCGAACTCGAGACCTGGCTGGTCGTCGACCTGTCGCCCAGCGTCGACTTCGGCACCGCGCTGACCGAGAAGCGCGAACTCGTGCTCGCCGCGATCACCGACGGTCGTCCACCTGACCGTGCGCGGCGGCAACCGGGTCGGCGCGCTGGTCAGCAACGGCGAGCAGACCTACCGCATCCCGGCCCTGGCCGGCACGGCCCACGCGCGCTACCTGATGCGACGCATCGCGGCCACGCCCGCGGGCCGAGCAGGCCGGCGACGACGACTCTGGCGACGCTGCTCGAGTCGCTGCGCCGGCCCGCAGCTGCGCCGCGGGCTGGTCGCCGTGGTCTCCGACTTCCTCGACAGCGGCGCGGTCGAGCCGCGACGCCGGCGTGGGAGCGGCCGCTGCGGGCGCTGTCCGGCCGGCACCAACTGCTCGGCATCGAGGTGCTCGACCCGCGCGAACTCGAACTGCCCGCCGCCGGGCTGGTCGACCTTCGCCGACCCCGAGACCGGCCGCCAGCTCGAGGTGCAGACCTCCGACGCCGGGCTGCGCCGCGACTACGCCGCGGCGGCCCAGGCCCAGCGGGCCGGGATCGCCACCGCGCTGCGCCACGCCGGCGCCGCGCACCTGCAGCTGCGCACCGACCGCGACTGGCTCACCGACGTGGTCAAGTTCGTCGTCGCCCGCCGGCGCGTTCGTCGGTCGGCGCCGTCGGGGCGGCGGTGCGCTGATGACGCTTCCTCGCCCGGCGTGGCTGTGGCTGCTGCGTCGCCGTCGCCGCGCTGATCGTCGGCTACGTGCTGCTGCAGCTGCGGCGCACGAAGTACGTGGCCCGGTTCAGCAACGTCGAACTGCTGGGCAGCGTCGCCCCGCGGCGCCCGGGCTGGCGCCGGCACCTGACCTTCGCCCTGCTGCTCATCGGGCTGAGCGTGCTCAGCGTCGGCGTCGCCCGGCCGGCCGCGGCCGTGCGGGTGCCCCGCGACCGGGCCACGGTCATCATGGCCATCGACGTGTCGCTGTCGATGCAGGCCACCGACGTGCTGCCCTCGCGCCTGCAGGCCGCGCAGCAGGCGGCCAAGAAGTTCGTCGACCTGCTGCCGTCGCGGATCAACCTCGGCCTGGTCTCCTTCGGCGGCAGCGCCAGCGTCGCTGGTGGCCGCCGACGCGTCGACCGCGACGCGGTGAAGACGGCGATCGACAAGCTGCGGCTGCAGGAGTCGACGGCGATCGGCGAGGCCGTGTTCACCTCGCTCGACGCCATCAACGTGTTCGGCCAGGCGACGACGGCCAAGGGCGACAAGCCGCCGCCGGCCCGCATCGTGCTGCTGAGCGACGGCGCGAACAACAAGGGCCGCCGGCGGTGAGCGACGCGGCCGCGGCCGCCCGCAAGGCCGGCGTGCAGGTGTCGACCATCGCCTTCGGCACCGACGGCGGCACGGTCACCTTCGACGGCCAGACGATCCCGGTGCCGGCCGACAAGCTCGACGCTGGACCAGCTGGCCCGCAGCACCGGCGGCAGCTACCACGCCGCCGCGTCGGTGCAGGAACTCGAGTCGGTGTACGCCAACATCGGCTCGCAGATCGGCTACACCACCGCAGCACCGCGACATCAGCTGGCGCTTCCTGGCCATCGGGCTGCTGTTCGCGCTGGCCGCGGCCGGCACTTCGATGCTGTGGGCCGGCCGGCTGGTCTGACCGCGCCCGGCGCCGTCAGCGCTGCGGGTCGAGGACGAGCTTGCCGACCGAGGAGCGGTCCAGCAGCGCGCGGTGCGCGTCGGCCGCGCCGTCGAGCGGGTAGGTCTGCGCCGATCACCGGCCGCAGCGTCGCCGTCGGCGATCATGGCCAGCAGGTCGGTGACGGCGGCGGCGAACAGCGCGGGCCGCTGCACGACGTGCACCAGCCAGAAGCCGATGACGGCGGTGCTGCGGGCCATCAGCAGGCCCGGCTCCACCGGCGTCGGCGGCGTGCGCGCGGCCATGCCGAAGACGGCCAGCCGGCCCAGCGGCGCCAGTGCGGCCAGGCTCTGGTCGAACACCGGCCCGCCGGTCATCTCCAGCACGACGTCGACGCCGCTTGCCGTCGTTGGCCTCGCGCAGGGCGGCGGTCAGGTCGTCGACGGTCGAGTCGACGGCGACGTCGGCGCCGAGGTCGAGGGCCAGCTGCCGCTTGTCCTCGCTCGACGCGGTGGCGATGACCCGCCCGGCGCCCCACCGCTTGGCCAGCTGGATCGGCGATCGTGCCGACGCCGCCCGCACCGGCGTGCACGACCACCGACTCGCCCGCCTGCAGGTGCGTGCTGGTGCGCAGCAGGTGCCAGGCCGTCGCGCCCTGGACGAGCGTCGTCAGCGCCGCGGCGTCGCGACACCCCGTCCGGGACCGGGAACAGCCGCCGCGGATCGGCGGCGACCTTCTCGGCGTAACCGCCGCCGGCCGAGCAGGCCGACCAGCCGCCGCCCGTCGTCGGTCGCGGACGACGACCTCGCCGCCGGGGATGAACGGCAGCGTCTGCTTGGCGAGGTAGGAGTCCTCGGTCTGGTGGGTGTCGGCGTAGTTGATGCCCGCGGCCAGGACGTCGAACACCTGCTGGCCGTCGCCGGCGACCGGGTCGGGCAGGTCGCCGACGACCAGGGTCTCGGGGCCGCCGAACTCGGTGATCTGGATCGCGCGCATGCGCCGACCGTACCCGTCGGGTAAGCCGGCTCCGGGGCGGGTGTGCCGGGCCATCCGCTAGCGTGCGAAGAGTGAATGGAGCACGGCGATGAGCCGATCGGTGCTGGTGACGGGTGGCAATCGCGGCATCGGGCTCGCGGTCGCCCGGGCGTTCGCCGGCAACGGCGACAAGGTCGCCGTCACGCACCGCGGCAACGCGGTGCCCGACGGCCTGTTCGGCGTGCGCTGCGACGTCACCTCCGCCGCCGACGTCGACGCCGCCTTCACCGCCGTCGAGGCCGAGCACGGCCCGGTCGAGGTGCTGGTCGCCAACGCCGGCATCACCGACGACACCCTGCTGCTGCGGATGAGCGAGGACTCGTTCACCAACGTCCTCGACGCCAACCTCACCGGCGCCTACCGGGTGGCCAAGCGGGCCGCCGGCGGCATGCTCAAGCAGCGCCGCGGCCGGATGATCTTCGTCTCGTCCGTGGTCGCGCTGGTCGGCGCGCCGGGGCAGGCCAACTACGCGGCCAGCAAGGCCGGGCTGATCGGGCTGGCCCGCTCGATCGCCCGCGAACTGGGCAGCCGCTCGATCACCGCCAACGTCATCGCGCCCGGGCTTCATCGAGACCGACATGACCGCCGAGCTGAGCGACGCGCGCAAGACCGAGATCCTGGCCAACGTGCCGCTGAAGCGGCTACGGCACGGCCGACGAGGTCGCCGGCGGCGGCGGTGTTCCTGGCCTCCGACGGCCGCGGCGTACGTGTCCGGGCGTCGTGCTGCCGGTCGACGGCGGCCTCGGCATGGGCATCTGAGAGGACGACGACATGGGACTGCTCGACGGCAAGCGACTGCTGATCACCGGGGTCATCACCGACGCCTCGCTCGCGTTCGCGGTGGCCCGGCTGGCCCAGCAGGAGGGCGCCCAGGTCGTGCTCACCGGGTTCGGCCGGATGTCGCTGGTCGAACGGGTCGCCGCGCAAGCTGCCCGAGCCGGCGCCCGGTCATCGAGCTGGACGTGGCCGACGACGAGCAGCTCGGCTCGCTGGCCGAGCGGGTGCGCGAGCACGTCGACGGCATCGACGGCGTGTTCCACTCCATCGGCTTCGCGCCGGCGTCCTGCCTCGGCGGCGGGTTCCTGGACGCGCCGTGGGAGGACGTCGCCACCGCGGTGCAGGTGTCGACGTACTCGCTCAAGTCGCTGGCCGTCGCGGCGCTGCCGCTGTTCGGCGAGCGCGGCGGGTCGATCGTCGGCCTGACTTCGACGCGACGCGTCGCCTGGCCGGCCTACGACTGGATGGGCGTGGCCAAGGCCGGCCTGGAGTCGACGTCGCGCTACCTCGCCCGCGAACTGGGCCCGCGCGACATCCGGGTCAACCTGATCGCCGCCGGACCGATCCGCACGATGGCGGCCAAGAGCATCCCCGGCTTCGGCGCGTTCGAGGACGCCTGGGACGGCCGGGCGCCGCTCGGCTGGGACAACGACGACGCCGAGCCGGTCGCCCGCAGCAGCGCGTGGCGCTGATGTCGGACTGGTTCCCGGCGACCACCGGCGAGATCGTCCACGTCGACGGCGGTTTCCACGCCATGGGTGTCTGAGTTGGCCGAGCTCACCGAGGCCGCGGAGCGGGCGGCTACGACGCGTTGCTGCTGCTGTCCTTCGGCGGCCCGGAAGGCCCGGACGACGTCATGCCGTTCCTGCGCAACGTCACCCGCGGGCGCGGCATCCCCGAGGAGCGGCTGGCCGCGGTCGCCGAGCACTACGAGCAGCTTCGCGGCGTCTCGCCGATCAACGCGGCAGAACCGGGCGCTGCTCGCCGCGCTGAGCGTCGAGTTCGCCGAGCGCGGCATCGACCTGCCGCTGTACTGGGGCAACCGCAACTGGAAGCCCTATGTCGCCGACGCGGTGCGGCACATGCGCGACGACGGCGTCCAGCGCGCGCTGGTGTTCGCGACCAGCGCCACGGCGTCGTACTCGGCCTGCCGCCAGTACCGCGACGACCTCGCCCAGGCCCGGGCGGTCGCCGGCGACGGCGCGCCCGAACTGGTGAAGCTGCGGCACTACTTCGACCACCCGGGCTTCATCGCCGCCAACGCCGACGGGGTGCGCGCGGCGCTCGACGCGCTGCCGCCGGCCGAGCGCGACGAGGCGCGGCTGGTCTTCACCGCCCACTCGATCCCGGTCGCGATGAACGACACGCTCCGGCCCCGCGGCGAACGGGCTGTACGCCGCGCAGCACCGCGAGACGCGCCCGGCTGGTGGCCGAGGCGGTGCGCGGCGCCGGGCGCCGAGTTCGACCTGGTGTGGCAGTCGCGCTCCGGTCCGCCGGGCGTGCCGTGGCTCGAGCCGGACATCAACGACCACCTGCGCGCCCTCGCCGCGGCCGGCACGCCGGCCGTGGTGGTGAGCCCGACCGGCTTCGTCTCCGACCACGTCGAGGTGTCTGGGATCTCGACAACGAGGCCCGCGGCCACGGCCGAGCAACTCGGGCCTGCACTACGCCCGCGCGGCGACGGCCGGCACCCATCCGGCGTTCGTCGACCGCGATCGCCGAGCTGGTCGAGGAGCGGCTCGCGGGCGCCGAGCCGCTGGCGCTCGGCTCGCTGGGACTGTGCGGCATCGACTGCCCGCTGGGCTGCTGCCCCGCGCCGAGCCGGTCAGTGTCGCCCGCTGAGCCGCCGTCTGAGCCGGCTCGGCCAGCGCGTTGTAGCCGGCCACCCGGGCCCGTCGCACCGCGGTGGCCAGCGGCCGCAGCGCGTCGTCGCGGGCGGCGATGCCGGCGCGGTCGACGGCGCCGCCGATCGGGTGCCGCCAGCGCCAGGTCGAGCACGGCCTGCATCCGCTCGGCCTGGGCGACGCAGCGCGACGGCCCGCGGCGGGAAGCCGGGCGGCAGGTTGAGCTGCTCGCCGGCCCGGCGGGCGTCGCGCAGCGCCTCGGCGACGTCGCCCATCGCAGCCGGCGACGTCGGCCGCGGCCAGCGCGCTGGCCGTCTCGCGGATCGCGGTGGTCAGCTCGTACTGGGCGTCGGCGACCGCGTCGTGGTCGACCGGGGCCGGGCCGACGTCGAACGCCGTGCCACAGCACGGTCGGGCGGCGCGCTGCTCGGGGCGTAGTCGATGACCGTCGGCACGAGGCCCAGCCGTCGCGCCGCACACGGCCTCGCCGGCGTCGAGCGCCGCGCTGCGGAACTCGGCCGGCGCCGGGCAGGCCGCGCACGTCGCCGGCGCACCGGCAGCACCAGCCGGACCGGGCCGCCCGCGCGGCGCCAGGCGATCAGCAGCCTCGCTCAGCGGTGACGAGTCCGTCCGGTCCGGCCAGCCCGGCCACCCGGTGCGGGGCGTCGCGGCCGGCCGTCGCCGCGCAGCACCTCGTCGGACGCGGCCCGGCCGTCGAGCCAGGCCGCCGTCCAGGCGGCCAGCGGACCGGAGCGCAGTCGAGTCACCCGCACCAGGCTAGAGCGGCGCCGGGCGTGTCTGGCCCGGCGCGGCCTCGTCCCGCGCCTAGGGTCAGCCGATCGTGCGTGACTACAACGACGTCCTGGCGAATCCGGCGCCGCGCCGCCGCAGGTGCCGGAGGTGCCCGCCGAGCCCGACCTGGTCGTCGAGACGCGCCGACGGCGCGTTCTGCGGCGCGGTCGTCGAGCTGGGCCAGGCCGTCGACAGCGGCGAGAAGCGCGACACGGTGACGCTCGAGGACCGGCACGGCAGCCGCCGGGTGTTCCCGATGCTGCCGGCCTCGTTCCTGCTCGACGGCCCGCCGGTGACGCTGGTGCGACCCGCCGCGGCGCCGCGCCGGCCGCAGCCGCGCCGCGCCGGACCGCGTCCGGCTCCTACGCCGTGGCCGACGCCGCGGCCCGGGTGGCGCGGGCCAGCCGGATCTGGGTCGAGGGCGTGCACGACGCGGCGCTGCTGGAGCGCATCTGGGGCGACGACCTGCGCGTCGAGGGCGTCGTGGTCGAGCCGCTGGACGGCATCGACGACCTGGTCGAGCGGGTGCGCGAGTTCGGCCCGGGCCCGCAGCGCCGGATCGGCGTGCTCGTCGACCACCTCGTCGCCGGCAGCAAGGAGACCCGGATCGTCGACGACCTGCGCCGGGCCGGATTCGCGCAGTCGGTGCTGGTCACCGGCCATCCCTACGTCGACGTGTGGCAGGCCGTGAAGCCCACCGCGCTGGGCATCGAGCGCTGGCCGGCGATCCCCCGCGGCACCGACTGGAAGACCGGGATCTGCGCCGCCCTCGGGGTCACCGACCCGCGGGAGATGTGGCGCCGCGTGCTGGCCGAGCGTCGACAGCTTCGCCGACGTCGAGGTGCCGCTGCTGCGGGCGGTCGAGGAGCTGATCGACTTCGTTACCGCCCCGACGCGCGTGACCGAGCAGGACCTGGACCGTCGCCGATCATCTGGCCGGTCAACCCGCGTCGTCCGTCGCACTGTACGAACGATTCGTTGAACTGGTTGCCGGGTGCGGACCGTTTACGATGGCAGTGGCCAAGACTTCGATCACCTTCAAGGGTGTCCGCCGTGGGTTCGCCGGCGCACGCCCGGACCGCCGCGGCCTGCGTGGGTACCTGGACCTGCAACGCGTCGTCGAGGACCCGCGGATCACGAATGTGACGCCGTACACCACGCGGTTGTTCGTCCACCACTTCCGCGTCGAGGATCTCGACGGTCTGGATGACGACTTCGCCGGCTGGGTGCAAGAGGCCTATGCCGTGGGCACCGGCGATCATCTCGGCCGGCAACCGTGATCGTTCCCAACACCGCACGACGATTCGGTGCCAGGATGGTGATATGCCTCCCTGGTTGATCTGGCTGATCGCCTCCGGTGCCTTCGCGGCGGCCGAGGCGTTGTCGCTGACTTCGTCCTGGTCATGTTCGCCGGGGGAGCGGCTGCCGGAGCGCTCACTGCGGCCCTGGGCGGCCCGGTGGCCCTGCAGTTCATCGTGGCCATCGTTGCCACGGTCGCCCTGCTCGGCGTGGTGCGGCCCGATCGCGAAGCGGCATCTGACGCTCGGCACCGGCACGCGCACCGGCACCGACGCCCTGGTCGGCAAGGAAGCCATCGTGCTGAGCGACGTCGACGCGCACGACGGCCGGGTTCGGCTCAACGGCGGTGAGTGGTCTGCTCGCTCGTTCGACCGCGCCCAGCACCTGCCCGCCGGCACGGTCGTGCGCGTCATGGAGATCTCCGGCGCAACCGCCGTCGTGTGGCAGGAACCGCAGTTCTAATCTCAATTCGTCGCAGCGAGGAGGAGAACGATGAGTGCCGGGATCATCGTCGCGATCATCGTGATCGTCGTCCTGTCTCATCGCACTGGCCCGGATGGTGCGTATCGTGCCGCAGGCCCGTGCCGCCGTCGTCGAACGGCTTGGGCGCTACGTCCGCACCGCGACGCCCGGGCTGACCCTGCTGCTGCCCTTCGTCGACCGGATGCGCCCGCTCATCGACTTGCGCGAGCAGGTCGTCAGCTTCCCGCCGCAACCGGTGATCACCTCTGACAACCTGACCGTCGCCATCGACTCGGTCATCTACTTCCAGGTCACCGATCCCCGCGCGGCCACCTACGAGATCCAGAACTACATCCAGGCCGTCGAGCAGTTGACGATCACGACCCTTCGTAACGTCGTCGGCTCGCTGAACCTCGAGCAGGCACTGACCAGTCGCGACGAGATCAACACCAAGCTGCGCGGCGTGCTCGACGAGGCGACCGGTCCGTGGGGCATCCGCGTAGCCCGTGTCGAGATCAAGGCGATCGACCCTCCGCCGTCCATCCAGGACGCGATGGAGCAGCAGATGCGTGCCGACCGGAACAAGCGCGCGATCATCCTGACTGCCGAGGGGCAGCGCGAATCGGCGATCAAGACGGCGGAAGGGCAGAAGGCCGCGCAGATCCTTGGCGCCGAGGGCCAGAAGCAGTCGGCCATCCTGGCTGCCGAGGCCGAGCGGCAGTCCCGCATCCTGCGCGCCGAGGGCGACCGGGCGGCTCGCTACCTCACCGCGCAGGGCCAGGCGAAGGCCGTCGAGACCACCTTCGCGCGCCATCCACGCCGCGAAACCCGACCCGGCACTGCTCGCCTATCAGTACCTGCAGACGCTGCCGCAGATCGCTCAGGGCGACGCCAACAAGGTTTGGGTGATCCCGAGCGAGTTCAGCAAGGCCCTCGAAGGCTTGGCCAAGCTCGGCGGGGTGGACGACTCCGACGAGCCGCCTTACCTGCAGGCCACCGGCGCGAGCGACGCCGGCCCGACGGCGCCGAGCCTCGACGCGTCCAAATGGTTCGACTCGAACCTGCCGCCTGCACACGAACAGCCCGAGGCGGTGAACCTGCGCGCGTCCGACAACGATCCAGAGTCGCGTGAGGCGCACGCCGGGTTGCCCCCAGACGACGCACCGCTCCCGCCGTTGCCAGTCTTCGACAACACCGGAGAGATCCCGCGCGTGCCGCCCGACGTGACGCCCGACCCTCCGGAGCCGTACACGCCGCCGCCGGTCAACCCGCAGCCTCCGCCGCCGACCGGGCCGCCGCTGAGTGGCTCCGGAGACGCCGGTGACGCGGCCGTCCGAGGATGTCACATACAGCGGGCAGACTGGTACGCCGAGGAACTGATCGGGCGGGCCTACACCCGCTGCGAGTTCATCGGCGTCGATCTCACCGAATCGACGATCCGCGGTTGCACGTTCAGCGACTGCACGTTTCGCGACACCCGGTTCAACGCGTCGGCGCACGCTGATTCGGCATTCATCGGCTGCACGTTCGCCGGCTGCAACTTCTTCGATGCGCAGTTCGACGACTGCAAGCTGACGGGGAGCAGGTTCGAGCGCTGTTCGCTGCGACCACTTCGCGCGCTGGGGGGTGACTGGTCGTTCGTCGTTCTCGCCGCCGCGGATCTGCGCGGTTGCAGCTTCCAGGGCGTGCGGATGCGCGAGGCCGACCTGAGCGCCGCCAACTGCGCCGATGCGGTCTTCGCCGACGTGGATCTGTCGGGTGCGGCCTTGGACAACGTGCAGTTCAGTCGTGCCGACCTGCGGGGCAGTGACCTCAGCGCGCTCGATCCACTGGCGAGCGAGCTGAGCGGCGCGCTCATCCGTGCCGAGCAAGCCGTCGTGATCGCGCAGGCGGTCGGGTTGTCGGTGCGCTGACGGCGGGCGTTAGAACCCGGTCGAGTTCCACGGCGCCAGTGTCGTGGTGAACATGGCGTCGGCCCGGAGCAGCGCACCGGCCGTCAGTTCCTCGACGCCGCCGCCGATGAAGACCTGCCGCAGGCTGAACCCGCCGAGGTAGATCGACGCAAGCGCGCGCTGGCTGATCCGCAGGTCCGCGGACTCTGTCGTCGACCGGCACTCGGCGCCGTCCGGGCCCGCGTCGAGCAGGTAGCGGCCCGCCGCGTAGCCACCGGTGTCGTCGTCCACCACCTCGAGGACGACCCGGCCGGGCACGGTGTAACCACGTGCCGATAACGCGGCGGGCACGTCGAGCAGGCGCACCCAGAGGTCGTCGCCGGCGAACGTCTTGCGCAGCGCCCGTCCGTCGCTGAGCAGCCACCGGATCGGCTCGTCGACCGGGCGGTGCGGCAGCGCGACCTCGCTGATCACATCGATCCCGACGAGGTATGCCCACAGGTTGCGGTAGGCGGCGGGCGTCGCCGCTGTCAGGTCGCCCACCTGCACCGCACCGAGCTCGCCGGTGAGTTCGAAGTCACGGCTGCTCGACCACCACAGGAGGCCGTCGGGCCCGTCGTGACCCTCGTGCAGGATGTAGTTGGGCGCCTTGCCTTGCTTGCTCGGCGCGTAGCCGTCCAACGCGAGCCGGCGCAGCCACCAGTCATCGCGGCGGTCGACCTGCCCGGCCCGTAGTGACCGGGCCGCGCTCGAACACAGCGGGCGCGATGTCGCCGAGATCGCCCGGGTCGACCTGGCGCACCGAGCCGTCGGCGCTCGGGCTGAGCAGGTCCGGCGGGTCCGGGTGAACAGCGTGTAGTCGGCGGACTGGGTGGCGGGGGCGTAGCCGTAGCGTCCGTAGATCGGCCACTCGGCGGCGATCAGCATGCTGAGCGGCTCGCCGCGCTCCCTGGCCTCGCGCAGCGATGCCGACAGCATCTGGTTGAGCAGGCCGCGACGGCGATGCGTGGCGTTGACGGTGACCGCGGTGAGTGCGTCGGCGACCACGTCGACGGTCGTGCCTGCCGGCCCCGGGATGCTGACCGAGCGCGCGATGGTTCCCAGCGACGCGACCCAGCGCCCGCCGGCCCGCGCGCCCCAGACCCGGTCGGCGACCCACTCACGCCGGTACGCCTCGACGTAGCGCTCGAATTCCTCGCCGGCTCTCGTTGAGGAATGTGGTGGCCATGGACGCGAGCCAGGGACGCACCTCGTCGACGGGGACCGGGTGGACGACCTCGATGTCAGTCACGCCCGCTGACGATGCCAGGTGCGGGTCGATGTCAGGTGGATTGTTCCGAGGGCCGGGCCTTGAGAGCACCTGGTTGGTGTCGGGTACGTCGGCCATGGCTGCCTGCTGCCCGTGACCATCTACGTTGGCCAGACCACCCCGGCCGTTATTGACCGACGGGAGCTCGACCTGATTGAGCGCGATCCATCGCCGGTGGGCAATGCGACCTCGCCTGGTCGCCGCACCTGCGCCGGACAACGTCGCACAGCCCCACCCGCCGGCGATCACCACGACGACGAGGATCATCCGACGGACTCGCATGACGCCTCCGAGGGCCGTGATTTCGCTGCAAGTCCGATGCCGCCCAAGGGCTCGCGCCGAATGGTCGGCGGACACGACCGACCACCGATTCGCAGTATCGCCGCCCGGCGTGCTCCTCTCGCTGCTACACCGTCTCGATGAAGTCGAGCAGGTCGCGCCAGAGGCGATCCGTAGCGGCAGGGGCATGCCGTTGTTGGCCCCGGACGGCCCGGGCAGCACGAACGCCGGCCGGTCGGCGATGGTCCACGAGACCGGGCCGAAGTCGCGGGCGGGCGTTCGCGCGCGGCCCGGGCGTAGGCCGCGGCCGCGGTCTTGCTGGTGAAGGCCACCACCGCGGGCCGGTACTTGTCGATCTTGGCCACGAAATCGGGCAGGTCGTAGCGGTCGACGGGACGGCCGTCCGGTCCGGGCGTGCGGATCCAGATCAGATCGGTCAGGCCGACCCCGTAGCTGGGCAGCGTCAGGTCGTCCTCGGGGGAGAGGCGCACGGGAGTGAGGCCGCTCTCGTGCAGCAGCAGCCAGAAGTTGTTGCCGGCGCCGGCGTAGTAGTGCCGGCGCTCGCCCGGGCCGTCGCAGCCGGCCGTGCCGACGAGCACAGCCCGCAATCCGGGTTCGAGGTAGTCGGTCAGATTTCCTCGCTCAGATCCAGCTGATGTGCTCATGCAGGTACAGATAGCCGACGAAGCTGAACGCGTCGAGCAGGAAGTGCGCGATGACGAGGGGCAGCACCCGGCGGGTGCGCTGGAACCAGTAGCCGAAGATCAGGCCCATGACGAAGTTGCCGGCGAAGCCGCCGAAGCCCTGGTACAGGTGATAGCTGCCGCGCAGCACCGCACTGGTGGCCAGTGCACGCTGGTTCGACCAGCCGATCTGCCGCAGCCGGGTCAGCAGGAAGCCGACCACGACGATCTCCTCGGCGAGCCCGTTCTGGAACGCCGACAGCAGCAGGTACGGCACGCGATACCAGACGTCGGGGTAGTCGACGGCCTCGAGCGACGCGTTCAGGCCCAGTTCGTGCGCCGTCCACACCAGGGCGAGCCCCGGGATGCCGATCAGGGCGAGGAACCCGATGCCCTGGGCGATCTCACGCCACCGGCTGCGCAGATCCCAGCCGATGCCCAGTCCGCGCCCGCCCGGGCTGCGGGCGAGCAGGGCGAGGGCGAGCAGGGCCGGGCGCGAAGCCGTGCAGGACGTCGGCCAGGTCGTCGGCGAGGTCAAGCGACGGGGTAGCTGGTGTGCGTGCCCTGAATGACCGTCGCGGTCGTGTTGGCTGATCCCGCCGGGGACGGTGACCTCGGCGCGGATGAAGTCGAGCAGCGAGTAGATCGCGGACATGAGGAACGAGACGCCGAGGACGCCCCACACCTCGAGGCCGTACCGCTCGCGGGCGCGCCGGTGCGGGCTTCACCTGGCGGGCTCGCGCGTACTTCTGTAGCTGGCTCACCGCGCCAGTGTGCCGACCGGCCTGGCGGGCGGGTGCGCAGCGATATGTTCGCGCACGCTGCGCAGGTCTGCTCGGGAATGAGTCCCGTCCGCATCAGCTGGGCGAACACGATGCAGCCGAGGCAGATCGCGAACACCGACTCCAGGGTCGCCGCGACGACGATCAGGCCGAGGAAGCACCAGCGCCGCCGTGTCGAGGCCGAAGCCGAAGTGCAGCACGACGGCGGCAGCGACATCGTCGCGCCCATCGCCTGGGCGAAGCGCTTCGGCGGGCCGGCCACCGGCTTCTCGTGCCCGATGCGCGGGGCCACCACCCGGTGGCCAGTTGCCCCAGCGGGCTCAGCGTCGGCCCGCTCAGCACGCGGGCCACGAAACCGTACGCGAGCACGGCGGTCAGCCAGAGCCAGCCGTGGCCCACCGTCACGCTCAGCCCGATCGTGAGCAGGCTGAGCACGAGCACGCCGGCCGCGACGGTGCGGCGGCCACCTCGTTGACCGGGTTGGGAAAACTGAACAGGCAGACACGCGCCATGACGCCGAAGCCCAGATGGCTTGCGGGCGTGGCCGGGTGCCTGCGTTCGTCATGGGCGCGGGTCAGCCCTGGTCGAGAACGGCCTCGATCTCGAGGGTGATCGTGATCTTGTCGCCGACGACCACGCCGCCGCCGTCCATCGGCATGCTGATGTCGATGCCGAAGTCGCGCGCGGTTGATCTCGGCGGTGGCCGAGAAGCCGGCGCGCTGGCCGCCGAACGGGTCGGCAGTGAAGCCGTTGAGCTCCAGGTTCAGCGGAACCGGGCGGGTGACGCCGTGCAGGGTCAGCTCACCCTCGACGGTCCAGTTCTCGCCGTTGCCCGACAGCGACGGTCGAGCGGTAGGTCATCGTCGGGTGCGACTCGACGTCGAAGAAGTCGGCCGAGCGGATGTGGTTGTCGCGCTGCTCGTTGCGGGTGTCGATCGAGTTCAGTGTCGATCGTCGGCGGTGACGCTCGAGTCGCTCGGCTCGCTCGGCGGTGACGATCGTGCCGCTGAAGTCGGTGAAGTAGCCGCGCACCTTGCTGACCATCATGTGCCGCACGCTGAAGGACACCTCGGTGTGGACCGGGTCGATCTGCCACGTGCCGGTGCGGTAGCCGGGAATTGCTCGTGCTGACGCTCTGGGTCATGGGCCTGCCTCGCTCTCGAAGTTGGTTGAACTTTCAACTGTCCAACAAGAGCGTACGTCGCACTTTCATTCCCGGACGCCAGACAGCTTCAGGCGAACAATGACAGACGGGCGATCTTCACTGCTTGCGCTGCGCGACGACCAGGGTCTGCGCGGTCGCGCCCACCGGCCCGTGCACGTCGGCGAGGGTGGACCGGGCCAGCGCGGACCCGTTCGGGCCCAGCTGCGTGGCGGCGTCCATGAGCAGCCAGTCGCCGAGCACCGGCCGGGCCAGGTGCACGTCGAGATCGATGTTCAGGAACGACCACTGCGACCAGTCCAGCGTCGGGGAGATCCCGCTGGCCGAGTCGCCGAGCAGCACGGCCCGCTGCAGCCCCGACAATCGCTGCGCCCTCGAGCAGGTCGATGCGCGGGCGGGCCCAGAACGACACCGGGCCCGGGTTGGTCGATATTGCCCTGGACGGCGCGCCATTCGATGTCGTCCGCGTACGGGAAGCTGGCCGCGAGCCGGGCAACCCGTCGGGCGGCGCGAGCCGGGGGCGGCAGCGGCGCCGCGATCGCCGCCGGTGTCGCGGTCGGCCACCAGCCACACCCGGGCGTGCACGCAGTCCCGGCCGGCCGCGCTCAGCACGGCCTCGACCAGAACGGCCGTGCGCGCGGCGCGCACCACGCGGGCCTGCGTGGCCACGGCCCCGACCGGAACCGGGCCGACGAACTCGGCGGCCAGTCGCAGCGCCGACGAGGTCGGTCCGCCCGGTCTCGCGTGCGCCAGCCGCTCGGCGGCGCGTGCACCAGCAGCGCGTTAGGCGGCCCGCCGTGTTGGAGTTCACTCGCCCACGGCCCGCCCGTCGCGGCCGCGGCCAGATAGCTGCCGTCGGCCGCTGACTCGGTGCGGATCGAGATTGCGAAGAAAGTGTCAGCCATGGAGTCACCAAACTAGTTGAACCGATCATGGAATCGATGGATTACACTCGCGCAAGAAGGGGCGTGCGGCACATCCCTCCCGTGCCGCCGCCCCTTCCTTATGCCCTGCTTTGGTCCACCCGTCGTGAGTTATTGCGCGACGCCACATCCCGGCGCGATGGAACCGAACGCCGCGCCGTGACGAATTCCGGATAGAGACCGGGTAGCCCCGGTCCTTCTGGCTATCGCGGAGGACGTCAGTGACACGCCCGAGGATCGCAGTCGTAGGTAGCGGCGTCGCGGGTCTCACCGCGGCATACGTGCTCCAGCGCGACGCCGACGTCACCCTGTACGAGGCCGACGAGCGGCTGGGCGGCCACGCCGACACCCACGACGTGCCGGCCGCCGACGGCCGCCTGCTCGGCATCGACACCGGCTTCATCGTGCACAACGAGCGCACCTACCCGCTGCTGCGCCGGCTGTTCGGCGAACTGGGCGTGGCGACCCAGGAATCCGACATGAGCATGTCGATCTCCTGCGGCGGTTGCGGACTGGAATACGCGGGCGGCCGCGGCGCTGTCCGGCCTGCTGCCCTCGGTGCGCACCGTCACGAACCCGCGCTACCTGCGGATGCTGCGCGAGGTGGTGCGCTTTCACCGCGAGGCCCGCGCGCTGCTGGAGCGTCCGGACGACGGGCAGACGGTGCGCGAGTTCCTGGCCGCCGGCGGTTCTCCGCCGTACTTCGTCGCGCACTTCATGACGCCGCTGATCGCGGCCGTCTGGTCGACGGCGCCGACGCGCACCGGCGACTATCCGGCGCGTTACCTGTTCGTGTTCCTCGCCAACCACGGCATGCTCAGCGTCACGCGGCGCGCCGACGTGGCGCACCGTCGCCGGCGGATCGGCGCGCTATGTCGAGCGGGCGGCCAAGGGCCTGACCTCGGTGCAGACGTCCACGCCGGTCCGCGCGGTCAGCCGGGTCGGCGCCGGCGTCGAGATCCGCGACGACGTCCGACACGGTGCAGGTCTTCGACCGCGCCGTCATCGCCACGCATCCCGGCCAGGCGCTGGCCATGCTCGCCGCGCCGACCATCGCGGAGCGCGACGTGCTCGGCGCGATCGGCTACACCGACAACCCGGCCGTGCTGCACACCGACCAGTCCGTGCTGCCGCGGGCCCGCCGGGCGCAGGCGTCCTGGAACTACGTGCTGCCGTCCTGCGCAGCCACCCCGACGAACGTGCACCTGAGCTACAACATGAACCGGCTGCAGAGCCTGGACGTCGAGCAGACCTACATCGTCACCCTGAACGGCACCGACGCAGGTCGACGAGGCCACGGTGCTCGAGCGGATGAGCTACGAGCACCCGGTCTACACGTCCGAGTCGGTCGGGGCCCAGCAGCGACTGCCCGAACTCAACGACGGCGTGCTCGCCTTCGCCGGCGCCTACCACGGCTGGGGCTTCCACGAGGACGGCTGCCGGTCGGGTGTCGACGCGGCCGCGAGTTTCGGGGTGCAGTGGTGAGCGGCGCGCTCGTACGAGGTCGAGATCGCGCACGTGCGGGCCGAACCGGTGCGCCACGAGGTCCGGCATCGCAGCTACCAGTGGTTCGTCGACCTCGACGACCTGCCGCGGCTGCCCCGCGGGCTGCGCTGCGCTGGCCCGGTTCGACGCGCGCGACCACTTCGGCGACCCGCACCGCAGCATCCGCGCCAACGTCGACGCGTTCCTGGCCGAGAACGGCATCGACCTGCGCGGCGGGGCCGATCACCATGCTGGCCAACGCCCGCAGCCTCGGCTACGTGTTCAACCCGCTCTCGCTGTTCTGGTGCCACGACCCCGACGGTGAACTGGTCTGCGTCATCGCCGAGGTGCGCAACACCTACGGCGGCCGGCACTGCTACCTGCTGCACACCGACGACGCCGGCCGGGCCGAGACCGAGAAGGCGTTCTACGTCTCGCCGTTCTACCCGGTCGACGGGTACTACCGGATGAGCGTGCCCGAGCCGGGCGAGCGCCTCGGCGTGACCATCACGCTGCACCGCCCGGCAGGAGCGCCCGTTCACCGCGACCGTGCGTGGCGTGCGCCGCGCCGGCCGCGTTGCGCACCGTGCTCGCGACGGCGCTGCGCCGGCCGCTGGAGACGTGGCTGGTCCGGGCGCTGATCACCAAGCACGGCATCGCCCTGTGGCGCAAGGGACTGCCGCGTCGTGCCGCGCCCCGCCGAGCAGGAGGACACCATGCCCAGCACGACCGCCGGCAAGCGACCGTGGCCGACCGCCTGGCCGGCGCTGATCCGGCAGACGCGCCGGGATCGACCTGCCGGTGCGGCTGCGGGCCTGGGACGGCAGCGAGGCCGGCCCGAGCGACGGGCCGGTGCTCGTCATCCGCTCGCGCCGGGCCCTGCGCCGGCTGCTGTGGGCGCCGGGGGAGCTGGGCCTGGCCCGCGCCTACGTCACCGGTGACATCGACGTCGAGGGCGACCTCACCGACGGCTTCCGGCGGGCCTGGCAACTGGCCCGCACCCGCCCGGGCGGCGGCGTCGCCCTCAGCCCGCGGGCCAAGCTGGCCGCCGCGGGCGCGGCCGCCCGGCTCGGCGCCATCGGCCCGGCCCCGAAGCCGCCGGCGTCCGAGGCCCGGCTGAGCGGCCGGCTGCACACCCGCAGCCGCGACCGCGCGGCGATCTCGCACCACTACGACCTGTCCAACGACTTCTACCGGCTGCTGCTCGACGAGTCGATGGCCTACTCGAGCGCGTACTTCACCGGCCCGGACCAGTCGCTGGCCGACGCGCAGCGGGCCAAGCTCGACCTGATCTGCCGCAAGCTCGATCTCAAGCCGGGCATGCGCCTGCTCGATGTCGGCTGCGGCTGGGGCTCGCTGATCCTGCACGCCACCGAGCACTACGGCGTGCACGCCACCGGCATCACGCTGTCGGCCCAGCAGCGCGACCACATCGCCAAGCTCGTGGCCGAACGCGGGCTGAGCGACCAGGTCACGCGTGCGCCTGCAGGACTACCGCGAACTGGCCGACACCGGCGAGACGCTTCGACGCGGTCAGCTCGATCGAGATGGGCGAGCACGTCGGCGAGGACAACTACCCGGTCTACGCCGCAACGCTGCACGGCGCGCTGCAGCCCACCGGCCGGCTGCTGCTGCAGCAGATGTCGCGCCGCCCCGACGCGGCGCCCGGTGGCGGCGCGTTCATCGAGTCCTACATCGCCCCCGACATGCACATGCGGCCGCTGTCGCAGACGATCGGCTTCCTGGAGCAGGCCGGTCTCGAGGTGCGCGACGTCGAGGCGATGCGCGAGCACTACGTCACGACCGTGCGGCACTGGATCGACACGTTCGAGGCCAACTACCCGCAGTTCGTCGCGCTGGTCGGCGAGGAGGTCGCCCGGGTCTGGCGGCTGTACCTGGTCGGCGGCGCGCTGAGCTTCGAAGAGGGCCGGATGGGCGTCGACCAGATCCTGGCCGTGCGTCCGCGGCGGCCGGCGCCGGTCGCTACCGTTCGGCCATGACCGGATTCGCCACCACGCCGTTCCTGCATGCCCTGCCGTGGGCGGCCGGTCGCGGTCCTCGCCGTGCTGGCCGCGACGTTCGTCGGCCTCGAAGATCGCCGGCAAGCACAGCGTCATCGACACCGCCTGGGGGCTGCTGTTCGTCGCCGTTGCGGTCGCGGCCTTCGCCGCCTCGGCCGGCCACGGCGACCCGGTGCGTCGGTGGCTGCTGCTGGTGCTGCCCGGGCTGTGGGGCCTGCGCCTGGCCCAGCACATCGGCCGGCGCACCGTCGGGCAAGCCCGAGGACCCGCGCTACGCCGAGTTGCTGGCCAAGGCCAAGGGCAACCCGGACCTGTACGCGCTGCGGATGATCTACCTGCTGCAGGGCGTCCTCGCGCTGCGTGATCGCCGTGCCGATCCTGGTCGGCGCGTTCGAGGCCGGCCCGGTCTGGGGTCTGGCCTGGGCCGGGGTCGCGCTGTGGTGCGTCGGGCGTGTTCTTCGAGGCCGTCGGCGACCACCAGATGGAGCGGCTTCCGGCGCGACCCGGCCAACAAGGGCAAGGTCATCGACACCGGGCTGTGGCGCTACACCCGCCATCCCAACTACTTCGGCGACGCCTGCGTGTGGTGGGGCATCTTCCTGGTCGCCGCCGAACGCTGGCCGGGCGTCCTGACCGTGTCCGGCCCCGATCCTCATGACCCTGCTGCTGACCAAGGGCTCCGGCGCGCGCATCCTCGAGAAGCACATGTCCAAGCGCGACGGCTGGGCCGAGTACGCGGCCCGGACCAGCGGCTTCTTCCCGCGCCCGCCCAAGAAGGCTGCCGAGAACGCTCCGAAGCGAACTCAGGCCCGGTAGGAGCCCCGCAGCACGCTCGTGCCGCTGTACTCGTACGAGGGGGCGTCGATGCGCTGCACGCTGACCTCGATGTCGCTGTAGTTCGACATCAGGTTCGCCGGCACCGTCAGCGTGGCCTTGCCGTTGGTGCCGATCCACCCGACCGGCTGCATCCGGGTGCGGGCGTCGTTGGTCAGCCACACCTCGTAACGGTGCAGGGCATCCAGGCTGGGCAGGGCGGCCGCGTCCACCTTCATCCGGCCGTCCTTGGCCACGGTCGCCTTGGCCGAGCGCGTCCCGGTGTCGAACGCGGCCAGCGCGACGGACTGGCCGCCGGGCGTGCTGTGGCCGGCGTTCTGGACCAGGGCCGTGCCGCCCACACCGACCAGCACACCGGCGGCAACCGCGGCCACGGCGTAGAGCGGCCGGCGCGAACGCCGGTGCGCCCGGGGCGCGTGCTCGGCGTCGGCCCGGACCTGGGCGAAGACCGTGCTCAGGTCGGGCAGGGCGGTCTGTTCCTCGGATCCGGACGGCTCGGGCGCCGGTCGGGCCACGACCTCCGGGGCGAAGCGGTGCGCTGACGTCAGCGAGGCATGGGCGACCACGGCCGAGACGAGTTCCTGCTGGCAGTCCTCGCAGGTGCGCAGGTGTGCGGCCGCGGCCTGGACGACCTCGCGGGTGGCCTCGCCGGTCAACAGGCGGGGCAGCTCGTCGGAGATGTGGCTGGTCATGCGTTCTCCCTGGGATTCTCAAGAAGTCCGGCCATTCGTTGCAGGCCTCGAGAGGTGCGGGTCTTGACCGTTCCTAGTGGGATGTCCAGGGCGGCGGCGATCTCGGTCTGGGTGTAGCTCTGGAAGTAGGCCAGTTCGATCACTTCTCGTTGTAGTTGCGGCAGCATGTCGAGTGCGGTGCGGACCTCGTCGGCCCACACCATGCGGTCGGCGACCTCCCGGCCGTCGTCGCCGATGATCTCGCGCATCGAGTCCAGGGGGACGACGACGTCGCGCCGTTTGCGAAGTTGGTCGATGGCCCGTTTCCGGGCGATCCCGAGCACCCAACCCCGCAGCGACAGCTTCGGGTCGTACCGATCGTGCACCCGCCACACCTCGTAGAACACCCGTTGCATGACGTCCTCGATGTCCGGCTGCGGGACATACCGGGACAGGTAGGACATGACGAGGGGCCCGAGGGTGCGATAGCAGTCCTCGAGCGCCTCCGGCTGTCCCTGGACGAGGCGTTCACCGATCTCGGCGAGGGCGGTCTCCACGTCTTGCATTCGTAACTCGTCCCTTGGTCGGTTCCACCAAAGCACCGGTCACATACCCGAATCGGATCCTTGTCCCGCTTGTCGTGTAGGTCAGCTCCGTGTAAGAGTCGACGTTTCGCCCACGACCCAGGGGAGCACTCCACGATGTCACAACCACGACCCGCCGCGCCCGGACGGCCATCCCGTCTATCGCGGTCGCGCCGCTCGTTGCCGTTCGTCGCCGGCGCGCTGATCGCCGCCGCCGGCCTCGTGTTCGGCGGGATCGCGACCGCGGCCGCCTACGACGGGCATGGCCACGCCGGCGGCCACGGGCCGAGCAACCCGACGCCGCCGCCGAACGCGGCCCCGCCCCGGCACGGCGATGCCATCCCCAACGTGACCACGGTCGAGAGCGAGATCAAGGCCTACTACGGCAGCGTGGCCGGCACCGTGCCCGGCATCGGCGCCGTCACCCTGCCCTCGCCCGACAGCAACTACGCCCGCGAGGTGCACGGCATCGAGGCCGGGGCCAAGGCCTACCTGGCGCACCGCCCGCACAGCGCCGGTCCGGCCAAGCCCGCGGTCGTCTTCGACATCGACGACACCACCCTGAACACCTACGACTACGAGATCTCGAGCCAGTTCGGCTACACGCCTGCGTCCAACGCCGCCTTCGTCAACGCCAAGGCCTTCCCGGCCGTGTTCGGCATGCCGGCGCTGGTGAACTGGGCCGGCAGCCACGGCTACACCGTCTTCTTCCTCACCGGCCGGCCCGAGGCCCAGCGCGCGCCGACCGTCGGCAACCTCACCGACGCCGGCTACACCGTGCCCACCGACGCCGCCCACGTGTATCTCAAGCAGCCGACTCCGCCGGCCTACCTGCACTGCGCCGCGGCTCCGACGTGCACGACGATCGAGTACAAGTCGGGCACCCGCGCGCACATCGAGGCCCAGGGCTACCGCATCGTCGCCGACTTCGGCGACCAGTTCAGCGATCTGAAGGGCGGCCACGCCGGGCTCACCGTGAAGCTCCCGAACCCGATGTACTACCTGCCCTAGCCGCCGCGGCTTAGCCGCTGCCGGCCACGACCCGCCCGCGCACCTCGCCCAGCCCGATCCGGCCGCGAGGGGCGCGGGCGGCGGCCGTGATGACGACCTCGTCCCCGTCGCGCAGGAACGAGCGCTGCGTGCCGTCGGCCAGGGTGAGCGGCTCGGCGGCGTTCCAGGACAGTTCGAGCAGGCTGCCGCGCTGGTCCGGGTCAGGCCCGCTGACCGTGCCCGACGCGACGAGGTCGCCGGTGCGCAGGCTGGCGCCGTTGACGGTCAGGTGCGCGATCAGTTGCGGCAGCGTCCAGTACATCGACGCGAACGGCGGCCGGGAGATGAGCTCGCCGTTGAGGCGCACCTCGATGGCCAGGTCCAGGGCCGGGGTGGCCGTCGCCTCGTCGAGGTAGGGCAGCGGCCGCGGGTCTCGCGGCGGGGCCGGCACCCAGGCCGCCGTCAGCGCGTCGAGCGGGGTGATCCACGCCGACACCGACGTCGCGAACGACTTGCCCAGGAACGGCCCGAGCGGCACCGACTCCCAGGCCTGGATGTCGCGGGCCGACCAGTCGTTGAGCAGGCACACCCCGAAGACGTGGTCGGCGAACGCGCCCGTCGCCACCGGGGAGCCGGGCGCGCTGCCGGCGCCGACGACGAACGCGACCTCGGCCTCGATGTCCAGCCGCTCGGACGGGCCGAAGCCGATCGCCCCGCCGGCCGTGCGGAACTGGCCGCTCGGCCGCCGCACGTCGGTGCCCGAGACCACGACCGTGCCGGCCCGGCCGTGGTAGCCGATCGGCAGGTGCTTCCAGTTCGGGGTGAGCGGCGGCCCGTCCGGCCGGAAGATCCGCCCGACGTTGGTGGCGTGGGCCTCCGACGCATAGAAGTCGACGTAGTCGGCCACCGTGAACGGCAGCACCGGCACCACCCCGTCGACCGGCGCCAGCAATGGCCCGAGCACGCGCCGGTAGGCCGCGTCGGTCAACCACTGCGTGACCAGCGTCCGCAGCTGCGTCCAGGTCGGGCGGCCCGCGGCCAGGAACCGGTCGAGCGTGCCGTCGGCGAACAACGGCGCCGCGCCGGCGGCCAACTCGGCCGTGGCCGCGGTCAGGTCGAGGACCTGGGCACCGATCCGCACGGCCGCGTATCGATGCCCGTCCGGGGCCCGGACCGAGCCGTAGGGCAGGTGCTCGATGCCGAACGGGTCGTCGTCGGCGAGGTCGAGCCAGGCGCTCACGTCCCGGGCCCGCGCCCGGACCACGACCACGCGTACGCGCCGTCGTCGCTGGCCCGGCCGCCCTCGCCCAGGCGCAGCGGCCGGAACGTGTCGACCATGACCGCCAGTTCGTCGAAGTAGTGCACGCCGATGCTGCGTTCGTACGCGCCCGGCTGCGGGCCGTGCGAGTGCCCGCCCGGGTGCAGCGAGATCGAGCCCAGCCCGATGCCCGAGCCCTTGCGGGCCTCGTAGTCGCCGCCGCAGTAGAACATCACCTCGTCGGAGTCGACGTTGGAGTGGTAGTACGGCACCGGGATCGACAGCGGGTGGTAGTCGACCTTGCGCGGGACGAAGTTGCAGATCACGAAGTTGTTGCCCTCGAAGACCTGGTGCACCGGCGGTGGCTGGTGCACCCGGCCGGTGATCGGCTCGAAGTCGGAGACGTTGAACGTGTACGGGTACAGGCAACCGTCCCAGCCGACGACATCGAACGGGTGGTGCGGCACCGTGTGCACCGTGCCGGCGATGCCGCCGGGCCCGGCGCCGCGGTGCTTGACGTACACCTCGACGTCGGTGCCGTCGGCCAGCAGGGGCTCGCCCGGCCCGTGCAGGTCGCGCTCGCAGTACGGCGAGTGCTCCAGCAGCTGGCCGAACTTCGACAGGTAGCGCCGGGCCGGGGTGATGTGGCTGTTCGCCTCGATGCAGTAGGCCCGCAGCGCGTCGTCCCCGGTGGGGCAGCCAGCGGTGCGTCGTCGCGCGGGGGAGCAGCACGTAGTCGCCGGCCCGCGCGTCCAACGCGCCGAACACGGTCTCGACCGTGGCCGCGCCGGACTCGATGTAGACGCACTCGTCGCCGACCGCGTTGCGATACAGCGGCGAGGTCTCGCGGGCGACGGCGTAGGAGATGCGCACGTCGTCGTTGCCCAGCACCAGCCGCCGGCCGGTGACGACGTCGGTGCCGGCGCCGTCGGCGAACAGCTCGTGCAGCTTGAGGTGCCGGGGCAGCAGCGGTTCGTTGGGCGCGGTCGCCTGGTCGGGCAGCTCCCACGGGCGGGCGTCGACCAGGGCGGACGGGATCTCGCGGTGGTAGAGCAGCGACGAGTCGGACGAGAAGCCCTCCTCGCCCATCAACTCCTCGTAGTACAGGCCCCCGTCGGGCCGGCGGTGCTGGGTGTGCCGCTTCGGCGGCACGCTGCCGCGGTGCTGGTAGTACGCCATCGTGGTCCCCCTCGACCCACCACGCTAGGGCACTAGGCCAGAACGGCGGCGTTCACCTCGACGACGGCATCCTGGACGGCGAACGTCACCGGCCGTCCCTCGGGCGTGTGCCGCACGACCCGCGCGAGCTCGTCGAGCTGGGCGTCGGTGCGGGCCGGGGCGTGGTGGGTGAGCACGACGGCCCCCACCCGGCAGCGATCGGCGAAGTCCAGCACCGCGCCGATGGTCGAGTGGCCGTACTGCGCCGGCGATGGCCTGCTCGGCGTCGACGTACTGACCGTCGTGCAGCAGCACGTCCGCGCCCGCCGACCAGACGCTCGGCCACGGCCGGGCGCTGGCTGCCGGTCATGCAGGGCGTGGTCGGGCAGGTAGGCCAGCGCGGCGCCGTCCAGCTCGACCCGGATGCCGAACGTGACGCCGCCCTTGTGGGCCACCGGGGCCACCGTCAGCGCCGGCGTCGACGGCCCCGCGCCGGCAACGGCCGGAACGTCCACGCGCCGAGCAGGCCGTCCGGCCCGATCGGGAAGTGCGGCGGCGAGAACGCCCGCGCCAGCAGGGCCTGCGGGTCGATGCCGGCGTTCTCGACCGGCACGTGCAGGGTGACCGTCGGCGTCGGGGCGGTCGACGGACGGGCAGAACGGGAGGCCCTGCACGTGGTCCCAGTGCAGGTGGCTGAGCACGATGCGGCCGGTGAACGGACGGTCCGCCGAGCAGCGTGGGCAGCCCGCGCAGCCCGGTGCCGGCATCGAGGACGAGGTGCGGCACGTCGTCGGCATCGGCCAGGACGGCCACGCAACTGGTGTGCCCGCCGTAGCGCACGAAGTCCGGACCGGGCGCGGCCGTCGAGCCGCGCACTCCCAGCGGCGACGAACCTCACGGGGCAGGCGAGCCGTCCGGCGCGCCGCTCCGCGGCCGGCTCGCTCCCGCCGGTGGCCCTCGGCCAGCCGGGCCAGGGCCTCGCGGTCGAGCGCGTCGGCCGGTGCCTCGGCCACCCGCACCGCGGTGACCGCGGTGAGCGTCGCGGTGCGCGGCGAGGACTCGAGGATCGCCCGCTCGCCGACCACGGCGCCCGGGCCGAGGTCGCCGAGCTTGCGGCCGTCGACGCTGACGTCGAGGACGCCGTCCAGGACGAGGAACAGCGAGTCGCCCGGGTCGCCCTGCGTGGCCAGCGCGTCGCCGGCCGCCAGCGAGCGGATCTTGGGCTTGCGGGCGCCGTGCATCAGCAGCGTGGACAGCTCGCGCTCCAGCGCGGTCTCGGCCGCGGCGACGACGACCGGCGAGTCCTCCTCGCCCCACGGCGTGGCCGTCCACGACGGCTGGCCGACCCAGCCCCGCCAGTCGGCGACGCCGGCCTTGAGGATCAGCGCGCCCGGCGCCGTCGTAGACCCAGTGCCGCGGGAACGGGCTGGCGCCGGACGAGTTCGGCCGTCGAGCTGGCCGTCCGCATGCAGCGTCAGCCGCAGCGTCGTCCACACCAGCGGCGACTGCAGCCGCACGAACGGCGGCCGGCTGATCCGCCGCGGCAGCGGCAGCGCGGTGCGCCCGCCCGTCGTCTGGGTGAAGGTGACCCGGCCGTCGCCGATCTCGGGCGCGCGGCGCAGGTCGGGCATCGGCACGGCGGCGAAGGTGGCGTCGAGCGGGCCGAGCCGCACCGTGCGTCGCGCCCATCAGCACGCCGCCGTCCTGGCCGTGGTCGACCACCCGCGTCGCCGTCGAACTCGGCCCAGGCGCTGCAGCACGTTGGCGAACCGGAACGCGTCGGCGTCGCGCAGCGCCTCGAGGTCGCCGAGCTCGCGCCGGCGGCGGCGGGTCGTAATGGCTCAGACCGGTCGCGAAGCTGGCCTTCATCGCCCCGGTCACCGCCTCGGACGGGATCCACGACAGCGAGGTGGCGCTCGGATTCGACTCTCATGGCGCGGACGCTAGGCGCCGATCGCGCCGGAGGGCGAGTAGGCCAGCGCGACTGTCGCTGGTGATGCCACCACCCCGTGCACTGTTGGTCCTAGCCACCTTGCCGTGGCGCGGCCGCGAGGTCCGTAATAGACGCGTGGATCCGATCACCGTGCTGCTCGCCGACGACAACCTCATCGTGCGAGAAGGCGTGCGCGCCCTGCTGCAGCGCGACCCGAGCGTCGAGGTCGTCGGCGTGGCCGGCGACTACGACGAGCTGATCAGCCAGGCGATGGCGCTGTGTCCGCAGGTGCTGGTCACCGACATCCGGATGCCGCCGACGTTCCAGGACGAAGGCATCGAGGGCGCGAAGGAGGTGCGCAAGCGGCTGCCCGGCACCGGCGTCGTGGTGCTGAGCCAGTACGACAGCCCGGAGTACGCGGTCGAGCTGCTGTCGAGCGGCGCGGCCGGGTACGCCTACCTGCTCAAGGACCGGGTCGCCGACTCCGACCGGCTGGCCCGGGCGATCCGCGAGGTCGCCACCGGCGGCTCGATGCTCGACCCCGAGATCGTGCAGGCGCTCGTCTCGCCGGCCCGGGCCGAGGGCGCGCTCAGCGACGAGCAGGAGGACCTGCTGCGGCAGGTCGCCGAGGGCCGGCCGGTGAAGGCGATCGCGACCACGCTCGGCGCGACCGCCCGAGGCGGTCAACGACGCCGATCGAGCACCTGTTCCTCGACCCTGGCCCGGGGCGCGTCCGCCGGCCAGGCCGACGCGCTGCGCCGGCTGCGGCTGCTGCACACCGGCGATCCTCGAACGCGAG
Source organism: uncultured Actinomycetota bacterium (assembly GCA_963713245.1). Taxonomy (GTDB): domain Bacteria; phylum Actinomycetota; class Actinomycetes; order Mycobacteriales; family Jatrophihabitantaceae; genus CAVQKZ01. The sequence continues at coordinate 482,158 of CAVQKZ010000005.1, read as the reverse complement.
GAGCAGGGCCAGACCCTGTCCCGGCTGCTGCCCGGCGGCCTGGCCGAGCGGCTGCGCACCGATCGCGCGCGCCATCGAGCGCACCGAGCGGCTGACCGTCACCGTGCTGATGTCGGACGTGCGCGGCTACTCGGGAATCGCCGAGCAGGCCGACCCGGCCGTGCTCGCCGGTCAGCTCAACGCGCACCGCAAGCAGATGAATGCTGCCATCCTGGCCGAGGGGGGCACGGTCATGCAGTACGTCGGGCGACGCGGTGATGGCCGTCTTCGGCGCGCCGGACCCGCACCCCGGCCACGCGGTCATGCGCGGTGCGCGCCGCGGTGGCCATGCACGCGCGGCAGCGCGAGCTCGACCAGGTGTGGGCCGGCGCAGGGCCTGGCGCCGTTCGGGCTGGGCATCGGCCTGTCGACCGGCGACGTGGCCGCCGCGCTGCTCGGCAGCGCCGAACGGCTCGAGTACACGGTCGTCGGCGACACGGTGAACCTCGCGCAGCGGCTGCAGGACCTGGCCCGGCCGGCCGGCACCACCGTGGCCAGCGAGGCCGACCGTCCAGCTCGCCGGCGACGACGTGGACGTGGGACTCGCTCGGCGACCGCGAGGTCAAGGGCCGGGCCGCGCCGGTCGCCGCATACCGCCTGGGCCGGCCGATGGACGCCGACGCTGGCAAGCCGCTGGAACACCGCTGACAGGAGCGCAACGATGAGCGCAGCACTCGGGCCGGTCGAGCCGACCCCGCCGGCGCCGGCGCCACCGGCGGTTCGGCTGCGCGGCGCGCGGCGCACCTTCGCCGCCGAACTCGCGCCGGTGCGCGCGCTGCGCGGCGTCGACCTCGACGTCGCCGCCGGCGAGTTCGTCGCCGATCATGGGCCCGTCCGGCTGCGGCAAGTCGACGCTGCTCAACGTCATCGCCGGCCTGGACACCGTCGACGACGGCACGGTCGAGGTCGCCGGCCAGCGCATCGACGGCCGCGACGAGAACTGGCTGGCCCGCTTCCGCCGGCACCACATCGGCATCGTGTTCCAGTTCTTCAACCTGCTCGACGGCGTCAGCGCGCTGGACAACATCGTGCTGCCGGCGGTGCTCGGCGGCATGCGCCGCCGGGCGGCCGAGTCGCGGGCCCGCGAGCTGCTCGACCTGCTCGGCCTGGGCGACCGGCTCGCAGCAGGTGCCCGCGGTGCTGTCCGGCGGTCAGCGGCAGCGGCTGGCGATCGCCCGCGCGCTGGTGAACTCGCCGACGCTGCTGCTGGCCGACGAGCCGACCGGCGCGCTGGACAGCGACGGCGGGCATCGAGGTGCTCGAACTGTTCCGCCGCCTGCACGACGGCGGCCAGACGATCGTGATGGTGACGCACTCGCAGGACGTCGCGGCCGGGGCCGACCGCCAGGTCGTGCTGCGCGACGGCCAGGTCGAATCCGACAGCGCCGCGTCATGACCGTGATCGCCGCCTGGCTGCGGCTGGAACTGCGGCGTCGATGGCGCTCGCTGGCCGTGCTGGCCCTGCTCATCGCCGTGGCCACCGGCACCGTGGTCACGGCCGCGGCCGGCGCGCGGCGCGGCGCGAGCTCGCTGCAGCGGCTGTCGGACCGGACCGCGCCGGCCACGACCGCGGTGCTGGCCAACACACCGGGCTTCGACTGGACCAAGATCAGCCGGCTGCCCGAGGTCGAGGCGCTGACCAGGTTCGTCGTCGACTACTCCTTCGCCTTCGAGGGCGTCCCGCGGCGACGCCAACGGCTTCCCGCCGGCCGACGACGCCACGATGCGCACGCTGGAGAAGCCGGTCGTCTTCGCCGGGCGGGTGTTCGACCCGAACCGGGCCGACGAGGTCGTGGTCTCGCGCCGGTTCGTCAAGAACTTCCACAAGGGCGTCGGCGACACGCTCGTCCTCGACCTGGCCAGCGCCAAGCAGCTCGCCGCAGGACGACGAGAACGCCGCGGCCGGGTTCGCCGGCCCGCACCTCAGGATGCGCATCGTCGGCGTCGTGCAGCTCGCCGTGGTTCTCCGACTCGCCCGGCTCGCAGGGCGTCGTCGTCATGTCACCGGGCGTCGTCGCGCGCTACCCGGCGAACACGATCGGTGACCCGACGAACAAGCAGAACCGCAACTTCGTCAACGCGCTGGTGCGGCTGCGCGGCGGCGGGGCCGCGCTGCCGCAGTTCCGCAAGCGACGTCGCCCGCCTCACCGGACAGATCCGACATCGACTTCATGGACCTGCCCGCGCAGTCCGCGCCAGATCCAGCGCCAGCTCTCGTTCGAGGCGCGCTGCCTGCTCGCCTTCGCCGTCGCCGCGTTCGTCGCGTCGCTGTTCCTCGTCGGCCAGGCGATCGTGCGCTACGCGGCCGGCAGCACGTCTGAGTTGCAGACGCTGCGGGCCCTGGGCATGACGCCGCGGCAGGCGATCGGCACGGCGAGCGCGGGACCGGTGATCGTCGGCGTCGTCGGTGCCGGCGCGCGGCGTCGCCGCGGCGTACTTCGCCTCGTCACCGGTTCCCGATCGGCACCGCGAACCTGCTGGAGCCCTCGCCCGGGCGGTCGGTCGACTGGGTGGCGTTCGGCCCGGGGCTGGCGGTCGGTCGCGCTGCTGGTGGCCGCGGGGCAGCGCCGCGGCCGCCTGGCTGGCGCTCGGCGCGGCCCGCCGCGCGGCGCTCGGCCCGGCGCTCCACGATCGCGTCGGCAGTGGCTCAGCGGCCGGATTCCCGGTCCCGGTGGTCGTCGGCACCCGCTTCGCGCTGGAGTCCGGGCGCGGGCGCACGGCGGTGCCGGCGCGCCCGGCGCTCATCGGCGCGGTGATCGGGGTGCTCGGCATCGTGGCCGCGTTCACCTTCTCGCACGGCGTGTCCGACGCGGCGGCCCATCCCGAGCGGTTCGGGCAGACGTTCCAGCTCGAGTCCTACGTCGGCATCAACGACCAGGACTTCGGGCCGTCGGCCAAGCTCCTGGCCGCAGCTCGCCGCCGACAAGGACGTCGCCGGCCTGGACGACGCCCGCACCGCGGTGGCCACCGGCGCCGACGGAAAGGGCTCGGTCTCGCTGTACACCTACGCCGCGGGCCGCAAGCCGATCAAGGTCGTCGTGACGTCGGGCCGGATGCCGCACTCGGCCGACGAGGTGCTGCTGGCGCCGCACACGTTGACGCGCGCTGCACGCGCACGTCGGCTCGCCGGGTGACCCTGAAGGGCAGCGAACCGGGCCCGCGCCACGCTACACTGGTCACCGGATCCGGTCTGGTGCCCGAAGGGCGCGCACAACGGTTACGCCGACGGCGGATGGGTCACCCCGGCCGGCTACGACGAGCTGTTCAGAGGCTTCAAGTTCCACGTCTTCCTCGTCGCGGTCGCGCCCGGGCGCAACCCGCAGGCCGTCGCGGCGCGCGCTGACGGCCAGGATCGGCAAGGCGGTCCCGGAGGCTGCAGGGCATCAGCCTCGAGCCCGCGCAGGTGCCGACCGAGGTCGCCGAGATCCGTCAGGTGCGGATCCTGCCGATCGTGCTCGGGATCTTCCTCGCCCTGCTCGCCGTCGGCGCGGTCGGGCATGCGCTGGCGACCGCGGTGCGCCGGCGTCGCACGACCTGGCCGTGCTGCGCGCGCTCGGCATGACGCAGTGGCAGTGCCGGTGGGTGGTGGTCACCCAGGCCAGCGTGCTGGCCGTCATCGGGCTGGTGTTCGGCGTGCCGCTCGGGCTCGCGCTCGGCCGCACGGTGTGGCGCGCGGTCGCCGACTACACGCCGCTGGAGTACGTCCCGCCGATCGCGGCGTGGGTGCTGCTGCTGGTCGGGCCCGCGGCGCTGCTCATCGCCAACCTGCTCGCGGCCTGGCCCGGCCGGCGGGCGGCCCGGCTGCGCATCGCGCACATCCTGCGGGCGGAGTGACGATGAGCGCACTGGCCGTGATCTCGGCCGTCTTCGCGCTGGCCTGGGCGCTGCCGGCCGTCGTCGCCTGGGCGCGTGTCCGAGCGCCGCGCTTCGGCACGGTCGGTGGCCGGCTGCCTGTGCCGCGCTGGCCGCGACGCACGCGGCCGCGGCCGTGTGGGCGCCGCTGGCGCCGCTGGTCATCGCGGCGTGGGCTGGCTACGCTGCTCGGTCTGCCGGCCGGGCGCCTGGCGCAGTGCCGGCCGCGCGCGGTGCTCGCCGCCGCCGTCACGGCCGCGGTGCTCGGCTGGGTCGGCGTCCTGGCCGCGGGCGGCGACGGACGCGGCGACGACGCCGTTCGTGCTCGCCGCGCTCGCGGCGTCGTCGTCATGCGGCGCGGTCGGCGCCGCGCTGCGCTGGCGCCGGGCGACGCCGGACGAGCGGGCGTCGCTGCAGTGGCTGGCCGCCGCGGCCGTGTTCGCGCGTCGCCTTCGTGGTCGCGTGCGCGGCGCTGCATCTCATGACCGGCGACCCGCAACCGCTGGCCGGCGTGGCTCGCGGCTGCACTCCTGGTCATCCCGCTGGGGCAGTTGTGCGCCGTGTGCAGCCACGGATGCCCGCACCGCCGCCGTCGCGCTGGTCGAGGCGGTCGCCGCGGCCGGCGTGGCCGTGCTGGTCGCCGTGGTCTACCTGGTCATCGTGGTCGGCATCAACGGCGCGCCGCACGGGCACGAGCGCAGCGTGCTGATGGCCAGCCTGGTGGCGGCGGTCGTGGTCGCGCTGCTCGCCGTCCCGGTGCGGCACCGCCTGGTCCGCGCGGCCGAGGCGGTGGTGGCCGGCCGGGAGCCGTCGGCCGGACGAGGTGGTCACCGGGTTCGGGGCGCGGATGAGCCGCGCCGTGCCGATGGACGAACTGCTGCTGCAACTGGCCGAGTCGCTGCACGCGACCATGGCCGGCGGCGGGGCCGAGATCTGGACCGGCACCGACGGCGCGCTCACCCGCGCGGTGAGCGTGCCGGCCCGGCCGCCGGACCGGATGCAACTCGGCGAGCACGAGCGCGTCGTCATCGGCCGGGCCCGCATCGGCGGCCCGGGCTGGACGGCGGTCTGGCTGCCCGAGCTGTTCGCGGCGGATGCCGGAAGGCCGACCACCGGGTCGTCCCGATCGCCCACCTCGGCGCACTGCTCGGGCTGCGTGGTGGTGCGCCGGGTGCCCGACGCGCGCGGCGTTCAGCGAGGACGACGAGCGGGCCCTCGTCGAGCTGGCCCGCCAGCTCGGGCTGGCGCTGCACAACGTGCGGCTGGACTCGGCGCTGCAGGAGTCGCTGGCCGAGCTCGCCGAACGCAACGAGGAACTGCAGGCGTCGCGGCTGCGCATCGTCACCGCGGCCGACTCGTCGCGCCGGGCCATCGAGCGCAACCTGCACGACGGTGCCCAGCAGCACCTCGTCGCCCTGGCCGTGAAGCTCGGGCCTGGCCCGCCAGATCGCCGAGGACGGTGAGACCGAGACGGTGCTCGCCCTGCTCGAAGAGCTGCGCAGCGACGTGCAGACGACGATCGGCGAGTTGCGCGAGCTGGCGCACGGCATCTACCCGCCGCTGCTGCGCGACCGCGGGCTGGGCGAGGCGCTGCGCACCGCGGCGGTGCGCTCGACCGCTGCCGTGCACCGTCGACGTCGACCTGCCCGGGCGCTATCCCGGAGGAGGTCGAGACCGCGGCCTACTTCTGCTGCCTCGAGGCGATGCAGAACGCCGGCAAGTACGCGGGCGAGGGCGCGACGGTCACCGTGCGCGTGGACGGCGACGACGACCAACCTGCGCTTCGAGCTGACCGACGACGGCGCCGGGTTCGACCCGGCGTCGACGGAGCTCGGGCCACGGCTTCATGAACATGCGCGACCGGCTCGGCGCCATCGGCGGCCAGCTGGAGGTCGAGTCGAAGCCCGGGCGCGGGCACCACCGTGCGGGCGAGCCATCCCGGCTCGGCCGCTGGCCGGTCCCGTCGCGGCCCAGCGTGGGTGAGGGCCGCTCAGTCCTCGCGGAGGAGGTTGCGAAGCACCGTGGGCGTGAGGTCCTCCTTGCGGACGTAGGCGGCCGCACCGCAGGCCAGGGCGTCGGCGGGCAGGTCGTCGGCCTGGTAGGTCGAGAGCAGCACCACCCGCACCGACGGGATCGGACGCCACGATCTGCCGGGTGGCCTCGATGCCGCTGATGCCGGGCAGGTTGATGTCCATCAGCACGACGTCGGGCCGCCCGCGACCGACGGCCGCGACCGCCTCCTCGCCCGAGGCCGCCTCGCCGATCACGTGCCAGCCCGGCAGCAGGGACACGAGGGTGCGGGCCACGTCCCGGAACGGGGGCTGGTCGTCGACGATCAGCACCTCGACCGCCGTCGCCGCCGCGTCCGGGCTGCCCTGGACCGAAACGTTCACTTATCCAGTGTTTGTCCCGCGCCGGGCGACGGCAAGGGTGCTAGCCACCCTGGCCGGCACCGCGCTGGGACAGATGCAGCAGGACGGCCGCCACCCGGCGGTTGACGTCGGGCGTCACACCGAGGCCGAGCTTGGCGAACAGCGTGTTGATGTGCTTCTCGACGGCCCGTTCGGTCAGGAACAGCGCGGCGGCGACGGCCGCGTTGCTCTTGCCCTGGGCGACCTGGTCGAGCACCTCGAGTTCCCGGGGGGTGAGCGCCGCCAGGGGCGAGGACGGCGCCCGGGTCGAGGCGGCCACGAGCATGTCGACGATGACGGGGTCGATCACCGAGCCGCCGCGGGCCACGGCCCGGATGGCCCCGGCCAGCTGGTCGGGCTCGCTCACCCGTTCCTTGAGCAGGTAGGCCCGCCCTGCGCTGCCGCCGGCGAGCAACTCGTTGGCGTAGCCCGGCTCGGCGTACTGCGACAGCACGACGACGCCGACCTCGGGGTGCCGGTCGCGTAGTTCCACGGCGATCCGGATGCCTTCGTCGGTGAAGGTCGGTGGCATCCGCACATCGGTCACGATCACGTCGGGTAACCCGGTCGCGAGCTCGGCCCGCAGGGTGGGCAGATCGACGCAGTCGGCGACGACGTCCAGATCGGGGTGGCGGTCGATCACCTGGCGGATGCCCTCGCGCATGAGCAGGGAGTCCTCGGCGACCACCACCCGCAGGGCCATAGCGGCAGAGCCTATCGGCGGGCTCGGGGTCAGCGCTGCCCGATCGGGACGAACGCGCGCTGGGTCGGCCCGGTGTAGAGCTGGCGCGGGCGCCCGATCTTGGTCGCCGGGTCGGCGATCATCTCCTGCCACTGGGCGATCCAGCCCGGCAGCCGGCCGATCGCGAACAGCACGGTGAACATCTTGATCGGGAAGCCCATCGCCCGGTACAGCAGCCCGGTGTAGAAGTCGACGTTCGGGTAGAGCTTGCGCTCGATGAAGTAGTCGTCCGACAGCGCGACGCCCTCCAGTTCCATGGCGATGTCGAGCAGGTCGTCGCGCTGGCCCAGGGCCGAGAGCAACTCGTCGGCGGTCTCCTTCACGATCGTGGCCCGGGGGTCGTAGTTCTTGTAGACGCGGTGCCCGAAGCCCATCAGCTTCACCCCGGCCTGCTTCTTCTTCACCTTCTCGACGAAGGCGGCCACGTCGCCGCCGTCGGCCCGGATGGCGTCCAGCATCTCGAGCACGGCCTGGTTGGCGCCGCCGTGCAGCGGGCCGAACAGCGCGTTGATCCCGGCCGACACCGACGCGAACAGGTTGGCCTGCGACGAGCCGACCAGCCGCACCGTCGAGGTCGAGCAGTTCTGCTCGTGGTCGGCGTGCAGGATGAACAGCAGGTCGAGGGCGCGCACGACGACCGGGTCGGGCTCGTACGGCTCGGCCGGGAACCCGAACGTCATCCGCAGGAAGTTCTCCACCATCCCGAGCGAGTTGTCCGGGTACAGGAACGGCTGGCCGATCGTCTTCTTGTACGCGTAGGCCGCGATCGTGGGCAGCTTGGCCAGCAGCCGCACGATCGACAGCTCGACCTGCTCCTCGTCGAACGGGTCGAGGGAGTCCTGGTAGAAGGTCGACAGCGCCGATACCGCCGACGAGAGCACGGGCATCGGGTGGGCGTCGCGGGGGAAGCCGTCGAAGAAGCGCTTCAGGTCCTCGTGCAGCAGGGTGTGCCGGCGGATCTTGCCTTCGAAGGCGCTCGAGTTCGGCCGCGGTCGGCAGCTCACCGTAGATGAGCAGGTAGCTGACCTCGAGGAACGACGAGCCGGTGGCCAGCTCGTCGATGGGGTAGCCGCGGTAGCGCAGGATCCCGGCCCCGCCGTCGATGTAGGTGATGGCCGAGGTGCACGACGCGGTGTTGCCGAAGCCGGGGTCGTAGGTGACCAGGCCCGTGCTGGTCAGCAGTGTGCTGATGTCGGCCCCGTCGGCACCTTCGGTGGCCCGGGCGATCGGGCAGCTGCACCGTGTCGGCCCCGGGCACTGTGAGTTCGGCCGTCTCGGTATCGGTCTGGTCCTCGGCTGGCGACATCGACGGATTCCCCCTCTTGTCCCGCGAACGGTCGACCCTACTGGGCCGATTCGGTGAGGTTCTGCAATCGCACCTGGCCGCGGGCGACCAGGCGCTGCTGCTCGTCGGTCACCTCGACCAGCCACAGTTGCTGGCTGCGGCCGCGGTGGATCGGCGTGGCCGTGGCCGTCATCGTGCCTTCGGTCGCCGCCCGCAGGAAGTCGGTCTGGTTGGCCACGCCCACGACCCGGCCGCGGTCGCCGAACCACAGCGCGGCGCCCCAGCTCGCGGCGCTCTCGATCGCGCCGCAGTAGGTGCCGCCGTGCACGAGCCCGTAGGGCTGGCGGTTGTGCGGCGCCGACGTCCCAGCTCAGCACGACCCGGTCGGGGCCGGCCTCGGGATAGCGGAAACCCATCGCCGCGTCGAAGCCTTCGGGCGGCGTGATCTGCATGCCGGGCTCAGGCGGGGACGAGGCGGATCAGTCGTCGGCCGCGGCAACGGCCGCGGGGACCTCGGCAACCACGGGCTGGGGCAGCAGCCCGTGCATCTTGGCCACGCCGTGGATCTCGACCATCGACGGCTGGGCCACACCTTTCTCGACCATGAGCCGGGCGCTGTGGGCGACGAGGTCGGCGGTGACGCCGAACCGGCGGGCCAGGTCGCCGAACGTCGGCGGCCGCGATTCGGCGCTCATGCCCCGAAGGACCTTCAATATCTGCTGTTCGAGGTCCATGGGCATGATTCGACAATAGTCCCGTTCCGTCCTCCCGCGCGCCACGAACAACGGCCGGGGCGGCCGAGACCGGGCTTAGCCGGTCTCGAAGGCCAGGGCGCGGGCACCGCGCAGCGGGGCGCCGAGTTCGTGCAGGTGCCGCAGGGCGGCCACGTAGGAGCCGATCAGGTCGGTTTCGGTGTAGGCGATCTGGCGATCGAGGCAGTAGGCCCGCACCAGGGCCTGGGCCTTGCGCAGGCTGGGCCGGGGCATGTTCGGGAACAGGTGGTGCTCCACCTGGTAGTTCAGGCCGCCGAGCAACACGTCGGTGAACCACCCGCCGCGCACGTTGCGCGAGGTCAGCACCTGCTTGCGCAGGAAGTCGATGTCGGCGTCGGCCGGATAGGTCGGCATGCCCTTGTGGTTCGGTGCGAAGGAGCAGCCCATGTACAGGCCGAAGACGCCCTGGTGGATGGCGATGAAGACGAGCGCCTTGACCGGCGACAGCACGGCGAAGACGCCACCGAGGTAGGCCACCGTGTGCAACGAGAACAGGCCCAGTTCGAGCCGGCGGTACCGGCGGGCCCGGGCGCTGACCAGCGCGCCGACGCTGGCGACGTGCAGGTTGATCCCCTCGAGGGTCAGCAGCGGGAAGAACAGCCAGGCCTGGTGCGCGGCCATGAACCGGCCGAGCGCGCCGGTACGGCGGACCACGTGCTCGGCCGTGAACGCGAGCACGCCGTCGCCGATGTCGGGGTCCTTGTCCTCGTGGTTCGGGTTGGCGTGGTGGCGGTTGTGCTTGTCGACCCACCAGCCGTAGCTCAGCCCGACGAGCAGGTCGCCGGCCGACGATGCCGATGGCGTCGTTCTTGCGCTTGGACCGGCACACCTGCTGGTGGCCGCCGTCGTGCCCGAGGAACGCCACCTGGGTGAACAGGACGCCCAAGACGGCCGCGACGATCGTCTGGTACCAGGAATCGCCCACCGCCACGAACGCCCACCAGCCGGCGGCGAACAGGCCCAGGGTGATCAGGATTCGGGCCGCGTAGTTGCCGCGGCGGCGGGCGAGCAGGTTCGCGTCGCGAATCTGGCGACAGAGCCCGGAGAAGTCGCTGCCCCGGTTCAGCACTGCAGTAATGGTCACGCCGTCCTCCGCGTATTTCCCGACGTGCGGAAATGCAATGCCGGATATTGTCAGCATCCACGGTCGACCTGAGAAACGCCATGCGCCGCGGCGTGTTATGGTGGTATTGGTTGTAGCAAATCTTCCTTCACGTCATGACGCGCAGGATCTTGCCGCGCGAACGTCTTTCTTCGTCTCTGACGTGAGACATTCACGCACCAGCCCGAGGCCCACGACGTGTGGCGCCCCGATTGCCTCACCAAGGAGAACAGCATGACGCAAGGCACCGTGAAGTGGTTCAACAGCGAGAAGGGCTTCGGCTTCATCGCTCCCGACGGCGGCGGCGACGACGTCTTCGTCCACTTCTCCGCGATCGGCGGCGACGGCTACAAGAGCCTCGACGACAACCAGCGCGTGGAGTTCGAGACCACGCAGGGCCAGAAGGGCCCGCAGGCCGAGAACGTCCGGCCCGTCTGACTCGGCACACGCCACAGCTCGACCCAGCCCCGGCCCAACCGGCCGGGGCTGCGTGCTGTGCGAGGTGCACTGGTACGGTCGGACGTGGTTGGGACCTCAGCCGGCCCGGCTCCGCTCGACGCCGGGTGTTCAGGCGGACTCCGTGCGATCGCGGCCACGGCTACTCAGAAAGAAATCGCCCCAACTCGTTCCGGAATTCCGCGCCGGGAGCACGAACAGCATTCTTGGATGACAAAGCTCCGAGGGTCGAGATTTCGTTTTCCTGCTGCCCGCCGACGTATTGATAGGCATTCCTGCGCCGTTTCGGGTTATTCATCAATTAGTCATGCCGGCCGGGTAGAGCCAATTCGCGGAAGGCTCTATCGGGTGCGCCTGAGGGCGAACGGCCCGTCCGGACCCGGGTGCGGGCGGCGCACCATCGGCTTGAGCAAGAGGGTGTCGTCGGGTGCCAGCGGGCCGGCCACCGCAGCCGGCGGGACGCCGACGCGGTCGCGTCCGGCCCGCTTCGCGTCGTACAACGCCGCGTCGGCGGCGGCGTACAGGCTGCGCAGGTCGCTCGCGTGGGTGGGGGCGTGGGCGAGTCCGGCACTGACCGACAGCGAGATGGGCGGTCCGTCGTCGACCCCGAACTGGTGGGCTCGCACGGCCCACAGGATCTGGTCGGCCCGCTTGAGCAGGTCCGCATAGGAACAGCCCGGCAGCAGGAGGGCGATCTCGTCGCCACCGAGTCGGCTGACCACATCCCCCTTGCGGCAGCCGTCGGTGAGCAGGGTGGCGAGCTGCACCAGGGCCTGGTCACCGCCTGGATGGCCGTGGTGGTCGTTGACCGACTTGAAGTGGTCGATATCGAGGACGATGAGGGCCGTGCCCTCGGCGCGAGCGACGCCGGTCAGCGCCGACTGTGCGGCCTGGTCCAGGACTCGTCTGGTCGCGAGGCCGGTCAGCGCGTCGATGGTGGCCTGGTGCTGGAGCTGGGCGATGAGTTCGTCCTGGCGTTCGCCCGCCCGGATCAGCAGCGCCGCGGTGGTGAGCAGGGCCGCGCCGACGTAGACCAGGTCGAGCAGGGCCGAACCGGCCGGCGCGGTGGCGAAGGTGACGACGGCGACGCCGACCACCGCGCACGCGCAGACGGTTGCCGCCCCGTGGCGCTTGAGCTGCGAGGCGCCGTACAGGGCCGGGAAGAAGAAGAAGACCTGCGCCGGCACGGAGCCGTCCGAGGTCAGCACATCCAGGGCGACGATGGCCGCGATCCCGATGAACGGGACGGCGGCCCAGCCGAGCTCGTGGTTGGCCGGCAGGTAGCGCATCATCCAGCCGGCGAACATGGCTGCGGTGGCCACGACCACGGTGAGGGCGATGACGAGCGCGCCGTAGTGGCCAGGCTGGCTGAAGGCGAAGACGATGGTCACGCCGGCCGCGACCATGCAGAGGGTCGACACCGTCCGGGCGGCCACGGCATGATCACGCGGCTGCAACCACCCGCTGACCAACGCCAGGCGCTCGGACTGCCGTAGATGCCGCCATCGCGCCATCCGGTCACCTCAGTCGATTGTAAAATTCCCGTAAAATCTCAATCCTGACTGATGACCACCGATCTGTCCAATTCCGGCGCGGCGCGGCGTGGCGCTGGGCCGCCGGCGGGGCGACTCGCCGTCGAAGTGGGTCTTTTGCGTGCCGCGGTGCGGTATAGATGTTTCGAGGCCGCACGGAACGCGCGTGTGGTACCCGGGTTCTGGGTTGGGCGGTTGCCTATGGATGCATGGGCCGCCGTGCTTGGAAAGTCAGATGATCCATCGTCGTCGGTGGCTGGGTTCGGGTTTGCACATTGTGCGCATTGTCGCTGTCGTCGCGGGCGCCGCAGCCGCGTCGGCCGCCTTCGGACTGGTGAACCCGCTCGCGGCGGCCGCGGCACCGAGCTGCAGTGGCGGCCAGTGCAGCGTCGGCTTCCTCGCCATAGGCGCGCCGCAGGACTGGACCGTGCCCAACGGGGTGGCGTCGATCACCGCGGTGCTCGCCGGCGGGTCGGGCGGCACCGCGCCGAATCAGGCAGGTCCGGCCGAATCGGGTGCGGGAGGTGCCGGTGGCCAGCTCAGCGCTACCGTGCCCGTGACCGCCGGCGAGACGCTCACGATCGTGGTCGGGACGGCCGGCGACAACGGCGTCGCCCACTCGAGCACCACGGCGGCTGGTGGCTTCGGCGGCGGTGCGAGTGCCGGCACGATGGCTGACCCCAACCCGACCTCGCCCGGCGGCGCCGGCGGGGGCGGCTCCTTCATCTTCGGCACGACGAGCACGGTGCCTGAGTTGCTACTCGCTGTGGGCGGTGGTGGCGGCGGCTCGATCACCTTCGACACGGGCTGCACCGGCGGGGCGGGCGGTTCTGGTGGAGCCGGCGGAACCGGCACGTGCTTCTTCGGGGATCGGGCGGGCGGCGGCGCGACCACGACGGGTCCTGGTGCCGCCGGCTCAGGGGGTGGCGGTGGACCAGCTGGTTCACCCGGGGCGGCCTCGCCGGCGACGAGTCCGGCCCAGCTCGGCCGGGGCGGGGCCGGCGCGGTCAACCCTGGGGGTCTCAACCTTTACGGGACCGCTGGCGGTGGCGGCGGAGGTTACTTCGGCGGCGGCGGCGGCGGTACCGACGGGCCGGGCGGCGTCAGCGGGCCCGGTGGCGGTGGGTCCGGGTTCCTCGCCCCGACATCGACGTCGGTCACGACGGGGGCGAATGCCACTGGTGACGGGTCGGTCACGATCACCTACCAGCAACCGCAGCCCGTCGCGACCACCACGACGCTGAGCGCGCGGCCGGCCACGGCCGTCGCCGGAGCGCCGGTCACCCTCACGGCGAGGGTCGCGGCGGCGAGCGGGAACACCAGGCCGAGCGGAACGGTCACCTTCGCTGATGGATCCACTGTCTTCGGCTCAGCGACGCTGGTGGCCGGCCGCGCGACGCTGACGGTGCCGTTCACCGCGGGACCGCACCAGATCACGGCCCACTTCGTCGGCACCACCGACTTTCTCGCCTCGAGCTCGGCCGTGCTCGGATACTCCGTGACCGCGGCAGCACGCCCGGCTTCGGCACCGACAGCAACGACTGCGGCGGGGGCGCCCCTGGCCGCGACCGGAGCACAGACCGGACAACTGACCTTGCTCGGGCTGGCGGCGATCGCCCTCGGCGGCGTCCTTCTGATGGCTGGTCGGCGCAGCTACCCGAACCTCAGTAGGTACTGGGTGCAGCTCTGCGCCTACAGGTCCCACTTACTGGGGGCCGGTGTGTCCGAGGGGGTGTCTGAGTTCAGGACATAGTTTGCAGGTGTCTCGCGACATCGTTTACACCCTGACGGTGGGGGTGGTGGGCGATGTCGATGGCCCGGGTCGTGATCATGGCGGTGGTGTTGGAGGGCCGGTCGAAGAGCGAGGTGGCCCACGATTACGGCGTCTCCCGGCGCTGGGTGCAGACCCTCGTCGCCCGCTACCGGGCTGAGGGTGAGGCCGCGTTCGAGGCCCGCTCACGCCGCCCGCATTCCAACCCGCACCGCATCACGGTCGAGGTGGAGGACGCGATCGTCGCGCTACGCAAACAACTGGCCGAGGCCGGTCACGACGCCGGTGCTGAGACCATCGCCTGGCACCTGCGCGAGCAGACTGGGTCCGCGCCATCGGTGGCCACGATCTGGCGGGTGCTGTCCCGGCGCGGGTTCGTCACCGCGCAACCTCACAAGCGGCCGCGCTCGAGCTGGCACCGCTTCCAAGCCGACCTACCGAACGAGTGCTGGCAGGCCGACATCACCCACTGGGCCCTGGCCGACGGCACCGAGGCCGAGATCCTCGACATCATCGACGACCACTCCCGCCTGCTCGTCGGCGCCACCGCCCGCACCGTGTTCAAAGCCGGGGACATCGTCGCCGACCTCCATGACGCAATGACCCGCCACGGCCGGCCCGAGCGGATGCTCACCGACAACGGCGCCGTATTCACCGGCCACTACCGCGGCCGCGGCTGGGTCGCCCTGGAACGCGAACTCGTTGCACTGGGCATCAAACTGACGCACTCCAAGCCCTACCACCCGCAAACCTGCGGCAAAGTCGAACGCCTCCACCAGACCCTCAAGAACTGGCTCACCCGGCAAGACCCCGCTCAGAGCATCACCGACCTGCAGGCCCAACTGGACACCTTCACCGCCTACTACAACCACCAGCGCCCACACCGCGCCATCGGCCGCCGCACCCCCGCCACCGCCTGGAAAGCCCGACCCCGCGCCATCCCCACCCGCCAAGGCATCCACATCAGCGAACACTTCCGCGTCCGCAAAGACCGCGTCGACCGCGACGGCAAACTCACCCTCCGACACAACAGCCGCCTGCACCACATCGGCATCGGCCGCGACCACGCCGGCACCCGCGTCCTACTACTGATCCGCGAACTCAACATCCGGATCATCACTGAAGACACCGGCCAACTCATCCGCGAACTCGAACTCGACCCCACCCGCGACTACCAACCCACCGGCAAAAACCGCTACGCCCGCTCGCCGAACCAACCCCGCGAGGTGTGAACTATCACCCGACACAGGTGTCGAACGATGTCGCGAGACACCACAAACGTGTCCGAGGGGGGACTTGAACCCCCACGCCCGATAAAGGGCACTAGCACCTCAAGCTAGCGCGTCTGCCATTCCGCCACCCGGACGAGTGCCAAGCGAGTCTAGCCGATGCAGTACGGGGGTTCTCGAGCCCGGCGGCGGTCTCGACGCGACCCCAGCCGACGTTTCCCTGCCGCATCGCTCCCATTCTTCCTCACGGCAAGCTAACATCGATTTGTCCGATAAATGGATCACGTCAGGAAGAGGCGGCGGCTGTAAATGTGCCGGAATCGAGCAGTTCGTACCGTTCGGGCGGCGCTCGCCGTGCTCGCGGGCCTGGTCGGCACGATCGCCGGCCTCGTTGCTGTCATGGCCCCGGCCGGCGCCCGTGGCGTTCGGCCCACCGGAGCTGCGGCGCGCCATACAACGCTCGGCGTCGACGACTCGATGCTGCTCGGCGGCGTCCTCGTCGTGCTGGTCGTCGGCGTGGCGATCATGGTGCTCGGCGCGAGCCGGCCGCGCCGGCACCGCTGACGGGCCGTTCGCTCTGCGTCGCCTGGTAGGAACGACGGATGAGCCAATCGCAGGCGGGCAGCACGAGGGAAGGCACGGCGCAGGACGAGGTCGTCGGCCTGCTCAGCGAGCTGATCGCCATCAACACGTCCAACCCCACGCACCCGGAACGTCCGGCGGCCGAGTGGGTCGCCGCCAAGCTCGACGAGGTCGGCATCGCGTCGCAGATCATCGAGGCCGCACCGGGCCGGGCGTCCACGATCGCCCGCATCGAGGGCAGCGACCCGAGCCGGGCGCCCCTGCTCGTCCACGGCCACCTCGACGTCGTGCCCGCGGAGCCGAGCGAATGGTCGGTCGACCCGTTCGCCGGTGAGGTCCGCGACGGCTACGTGTGGGGCCGCGGCGCGGTCGACATGAAGGACATGGACGCGATGATCCTCGCCCTCGTGCGCGAGTGGGCGCGCACCGGGACGCAAGCCGCCGCGCGACCTCGTCCTCGCCTTCATCTCCGACGAGGAGGCCGGTGGCCGCGAGGGCGCGCACTACCTGGTCGACCACCACGCCGACCTGTTCGCCGACTGCACCGAGGCGATCAGTGAGGTCGGCGGTTTCAGCGTCTCGCTCGACGAGAGCCGCCGGCTGTACGTCATCCAGACCGCCGAGAAGGGCATCAACTGGCTGCGGCTGCGGGCCACCGGCCGCCCGGGCCACGGCTCGATGGTGCACGACGACAACGCCGTCACCCGGCTGGCCGCCGCGGTGTCGCGGATCGGCGCCTACCAGCACCCGGTCGTCATCACCGACACGGTGCGCCGGATGGTCGAGGCCATCGCGGCCGCGACCGGGCTCGAGCTCGACCCGGACGACCCGGAGGCCTGGCTGCCGCAGCTCGGCGGCGATGGCCCGCATGATCGGCGCCGTCATCCGCAACACCACGAACCCGACGATGCTCGACGCCGGCTACAAGGCCAACGTCATCCCGTCGCGGGCCGAGGCCACGATCGACGCGCGGTTCCTGCCCGGCCAGGAGGACGTGCTGCTGAACGTGATCGACGAGTTGCTCGGCGACGGCGTCGAACGCGAGTTCATCGTCCACGACATCGCCGTCGAGACGTCCTTCGACGGAGCCTTGGTCGACGCCATGTCGGCTGCCCTGCGGGCCGAGGATCCGGGCGCGTTCCCGGTGCCGTACCTGATGAGCGGCGGCACCGACGCGAAGTCGTTCTCGACGCTGGGGATGCGCTGCTTCGGATTCTCGCCACTGCTGCTGCCGCCCGAGCTCGATTTCACCGCGCTGTTCCACGGCATCGACGAGCGGGTCCCGATCGACGGCCTGCGCTTCGGCGTGCGGGTGCTCGATCGGTTCCTGTCGAACTGCTGACGCGGTTGTCGGCGCGCCATGGCACGCTGACCGCGTGCTGCTAGCAGAGGTCGCCGCCGCCTCGGCCGACGTCGGCGCCACCTCGGCCCGGCTGGCCAAGACCGAGCGGCTGGCCGCGCTGCTGCGCGCGGCCGCCTCGGACGAGGTCGCCGTCGTGGTGTCGTGGCTGGCCGGCGAGTTGCCGCAGCGCCAGATCGGGGTGGGCTGGGCCGCGCTGCGTTCGGTCCCGGCGCCGGCCGACGTGGCCACGCTGACCGTCCGAGACGTCGACGCGGCGTTCACGGCCATCGGGGCCGAGGCCGGCGCCGGCTCCCAGGCCCGCCGGAGCGCCCGGCTGGCCGAACTGTTCGCGGCCGCGACGGCCGGTGAGCAGACTCTTCCTGCGCCGGCTGCTCAGCGGCGACCTGCGGCAGGGTGCCCTGCTCGGGGTGATGACCGACGCCGTGGCCCGCGCCGTCGACCTGCCTCTGGCCCAGGTGCGACGCGCGGCCATGATGCGCGGCGACCTGCCGGCCGTGGCCGCGGCCGCGCGGGCCGGCGGCGCCGCGGCGCTGGCCGGGTTCGGGCTGGAGGTCGGCCGGCCGGTCAGCCCGATGCTGGCCCAGACGGCCACCAGCATCGACGACGCCCTCGACCGGCTCGGCGGTCGCGCCCTGCTCGAGGCCAAGCTCGACGGGGCCCGGGTCCAGGTGCACAAGGCCGGCCAGGACGTCGCGATCTACACCCGCACGCTCGACGACGTCACCGCGCGGCTGCCCGAGATCGTCGAGGCGGTCCGGGCGCTGGGGGCGAGCGCGCTGGTTGCCGACGGCGAGGCGATCGCCCTGCGGCCCGACGGCCGGCCCGAGCCGTTCCAGGTGACGGCCTCGCGCTTCGGCCGCCGCACCGACGTGGCAACGCGCTCGCACGTCCGTGCCGTTGCACGCCTTCGTCTTCGACGTGCTCCATGTCGACGGCGTCGACCTGCTCGACCGGCCGACGAGTGAGCGGCTGGCCGCGCTCGATGCCGTCGTGCCGGCCGAGGCCCGGGTCGACCGGCTGATCACCGACGACCTGGCCGCGGCTCGCGGGTTCCTCGACGCGACATTGGCGCGGGGCCACGAGGGGGTGATGGCCAAGTCGCTGAGCGCGCCGTACGAGGCCGGCCGCCGCGGCGCGGGCTGGCTCAAGGTCAAACCGGTGCACACCCTCGATCTGGTCGTGCTGGCGGTCGAATGGGGCTCCGGGCGGCGCCAGGGCACGCTGTCCAACATCCACCTCGGCGCCCGTGACCCGGCCGGTGGCGGGTTCGTGATGCTCGGCAAGACGTTCAAGGGCATGACCGACGCCATGCTGAAATGGCAGACCGAACGCTTCCTCGCCCTGGCCGACGGCCCGACAGACTCGTGGGTCGTCCGGCTGCGTCCGGAGCAGGTGGTCGAGATCGCGTTCGACGGCATCCAGAAGTCCTCCCGCTACCCCGGCGGCCTGGCCCTGCGCTTCGCCCGCGTGCTGCGCTACCGCGACGACAAGCGCCCCGAGGACGCAGACACGATCGACGCCGTGCGCGCCTTCGCGGCCGATTAGCCCACCCCGACCTCAGTCCGGTGAGGTCTGGCGCAGTCCGGCGACGAGCAGGCCGGCCATCCGGCGGGCGTCGTAGCGCGAGTCGGCACCGACGCTGACGCTCAGGTTGCCCACGCCCCGCAACAGCTCGAGCGCACCGACGTCGGTGCGGATCTCGCCGGCCCGCGCCGCCGCCTCGAGCAGCTGCGCGCACACCGGCACGAGCCGGTCGAGGAAGTAGCTGTGCAGGGCCTCGAAGCCGGCGTGGTCGGAGCGCATCACCGCGGCCAGTCCGTGCTTGGTGACCAGGAAGTCGACGAACATTCCGATCCACTGCGGTGAGCGCGTCATACGGCGACTCGGCGCGCGCGAGCAGGGCCGGCCCGGCCTCGGCGCAGGCGTCGACCTGGTGGCGGTACACGGCGATGATCAGGTCGGCGCGGGTGGGGAAGTGCCGGTAGATGGTGCCCATCCCGACGCCGGCCTTGGCCGCGATGTCGCGCACCGGCGCTTCGACGCCGGAGGTGACGAAGACGTCGGCAGCGGCGTCGAGCAGGGCCTGTTCGTTGCGCCGGGCGTCGGCGCGCTTGCGCGCGGGCGGGGGCACGGCAGCCTCGCTCCTGGTCGTCGGCCACTGCGCCTCCTCGTGCTCGGTTGATAATCGGAACAGCGTTCCGTATGTTGAACGGAGCGACGCTCCGCTTCATCGATGATGCCAGATCGACCGGGTCGCCGCGCGTCCATGCTCACCGGCGATGGGAATCAGCTCATGCAGTACCGCACCTTGGGCCGCACCGGCGTGCAGGTCAGCTCGCTCGTACTCGGCGCGATGAACTTCGGCGCGATCGGGCACACCACCCAGGAGGACGCGACAGCGATCGTCGACGCCGCGCTCGAGGCCGGCATCAATCTGATCGACACCGCCGACTTCTACGGCCGCGGCGAGTCCGAGGAGATGGTCGGCCGGGCCATCGGCGGCCGGCGCGAAGACCTGGTGCTGGCCACCAAGGCGACGCTGCCGATGGGCGAGGAGCGCAACCACGCGCGGCAGCTCGCGCCGCTGGCTGGTCACCGAGCTCGACAACAGCCTGCGCCGCCTGGGCGTCGATCATGTCGACCTCTACCAGGTCCATCGCTGGGATCCGGAGACCAGCGACGAGGAGACGCTGTCGGCCCTCACCGATCTGCAGCGGGCCGGCAAGATCCGCTACTTCGGCTCGTCGACCTTCCCGGCCTACCGCATCGTCCAGGCCCAGTGGGCCGCCCGGGAGCACCACCTGAGCCGCTACGTCACCGAGCAGCCCAGCTACTCGATCCTGCAGCGCGGCATCGAGACCCACGTCCTGCCGGTCACCCAGGAGTACGGGCTCGGCGTGCTGGTGTGGAGCCCGTTGGCCTCGGGCTGGCTGTCGGGGGCGGTCCGCGAGGGTCAGCAGATCACGACGAACCGATCACGGGTCGTGCCGCAACGCTTCGACCTGACCGTCCCGGCCAACCGGGCCCGGCTCGACGCCGTCGAGAAGCTGGCTGCGCTCGCGGCCGAGGCCGGGATGACGATGATCCAGCTCGCGCTCGGCTTCGTCACCGCGCATCCGGGCGTGACCAGCGCGATCATCGGGCCGCGGACGGTCGAGCACCTGCACTCGCAACTCGCCGCCGCCGACACGGTGCTGTCGCCGGATGTGCTCGACGCGATCGACGACATCGTCGCCCCCGGCCTCGACCTGGCGCCGGAGGAGAAGATCGACACGCCACCGGCCCTGCTCGACCCGTCGTTGCGGCGCCGGTGACTAGTCCCGTCAGCTTCGGGATCATGACGGCGCCGTCGCAGGTCGAGTACCGGGACGTGCTGCGGGTCTGGCAGGAGGCGGACGCGATCGAGGCGATCGAGCATGCGTGGCTCTTCGACCACCTGCTGCCGATCTCCGGCGATCCGAACGGCCCGACCTTCGAGGGCTGGTCGCTGCTGGCCGCCCTGGCCCCGCAGACGACGCGCCTGCGCCTCGGCCTGCTCGTCACGAGCAATCGCTTCCGGCCGCCGGCGCTGCTGGCCAAGATCGCCGCGACCGTCGACATCGTCTCCGGCGGCCGGCTCGAGTTCGGGATCGGCGCCGGGTCGCGGCCGAGCGTGTCCTTCGCCCGGCGCGAGTACGACGCACACGGCTTGCCCTACCACGATGCCGCTGACGCGGTCGGCAGCCTGGCCGAGGCCTGCACGATCATCGAGCGGTTGTGGACCGAGCCGCAACCGTTCGACTTCGACGGCCGCTATCACCAGCTCACCGGCGCGTTCTGCAGTCCGAAACCGGTCCAGCGCCCGCATCCGCCCATCGTCATCGGTGGCCGGTCGACCGCGACGCTGCGCGTGGTCGCCGAGCACGCCGACGTCTGGAACATCCCGGGCGGCGACATCGCCGACGCCCTCGCCCGCAGCGTCCGGCTGGATCGGTTCTGCGCCGAGATCGGGCGCGACCCCGCGGCGATCACGCGCTCGATCGCCCTGCCGGTCGGCTACGACCAGCCCGGCGACACGCGGCGCGCCATCGCCGACGCGACTCAGGCCGGCTTCGGGCACATCGTCCTGATGCTGCCCGCGCCCTACCCCGACCGCGTCGTGCGCTGGGTCGCCGACGAACTCATCGAGCCCTCGCGGCCGCAGCCACGAACATGAAGCAGCCGTAGGCGACGTTGCGGCTGTGCACCTCGACCACGCCGGGCTCGGCCAGCACCGCGGCCAGGGCCGCCACCGGGTCCGAGCCGTCGTGGGTCGTGGTCGCCGGATGGATCCAGCCGCGCTCGTCATAGGCCCGCAGCACCTGCGGGCGGCCGCGCCAGTCCGGCGGGTAGTCGGCCCAGCCGTCGGGGGCCGCGCAGTCGTCGGCGTGGGCGATGACCGGGCCGATCTCGCGATACGGGCTGCCGTCGCCGGGAATCGGCGGTTCGTAGCCGAACAGGATGACCTGCTCGCCCGCGCGGGCATTGCGCAGGCAGCAGCGCAGCGGCTCACCCGCCGCGTCGGTCAGGGTCTGGACCGGGCGACCGGAGACGTCGCGGCCGGTGGCCCGGACGGCGTCGAGGTGGGCGGCGGGGATGGGGCGGATGCGGACCGCCGTGCTCGTCGTCATGCGTCCATGCTGCCGCGCGGCGGCGCCGACTTCTGGCGGATTTCGGACGCCGGGTTCAGCCTCCGGTTCGGGCGGCTAGACCGGCAGCCGGGGCAGCGGCAGCGCGGCCGGGGGCCGGCGCTTGCGCCGCAGCCACACCCGGCGGGTCCCGTCGACGTAGCGCACGACCCGGGCCAGCTCCCAGCCCCCGAACTCCGCGTGCAAGGACAGTTGCGCCGCTGCGGTGGGCCGGGTGACATCGGCCGGGATCCGCAGCGGCGCGTACTCCCAGTCGGGGTCGGCACCTTCTTCGGTGCGCACCGCGGTCATCGGCTCATTGAACCCCCATCCAGAGCCGATCTCCAGCCATCCGGCAACTTCCTCGTCATCCGAATGTCATCCGGAAGTCCAGCAATGACAGCGAAAGCACGGGCCGGCGGCCGGTTAGGAAGGCCAGCGGCCCGGCCCGGTCGGCGGTGACCGTGGCCCGGGCCAGCGCGACCCGGGCCCGGGAGCGCACCCGGGTGAGCTTGGCCGCACCGCCGAGGGTCTGAACGATGCGAAACCGGATCGGCAGCCGGCCCGGCAGCGCGAACCGGGGCCGCACCGTAGCGGCGGCGATCGGGCCGTCGTCGGTGTGCGCGGCGAACTGCGGGCCGGCGAAGGAGAAGGTGGCCAGGTCCTTCGGGATGCCCCACAGGGCCCGCCCGCCGTCGCGCGACTCGACGCTGTCCACCCAGATGTGCGTGATCGTGGGCAGCACCCGCCGGCGGCGGCGCACCAGCACCGTCGACATCAGTTCGTCGTACACGAGAACACCGCCGGGCCGGTAGGACACCCAGGCCGTGCCGACGACGGCGAAGCGGCCGATGCGCACCGGCCGGCAGCCCGGCGGCAGCCGGGCCGGCAGCTGCGGCAGTTCCGTCAACGGCACGAGGAACACCGACGTGTGCAGATCACCCCGCAGGTGCCACGGCTCGGGCGGATACCCGGCACTCACCGCGGCACGCGCGCGGCCGCCGGGTCGAACAACGTGGCCAGCAGCCGCCGGGCTACGTGGGCCCGGGCCGGCCGGGACGTGTCGTGCAGCACGAGGGCGGCGTCCAGGCCGGGCTCGAACGGGGCCAGGGCCAGGTGCGGCAGGAGCAGGACGAGCATCGAGAGCAGGGCCTCGGTGTCGGTGTCGGCCGGCAACTGCCCGGCCCGCACGGCGTCGGCGAGCAGCGGGCGCAGGGCCTGGGCGTAGAGGCGGTGCACCGGCTCGCGTACGGCCTGCCGGATCTGCGGGTCGAGCTCCATCGTCGTGGCCGCCGTGACGCCGCGCTCGAGCGGGTTGGCGGCCATGTAGTCGATCCAGACGTCGACCAGCCCGGCGAAGTAGTCCGGGAACGACTGGCCGTCGGCCGGGCCGGACAGATGCGGGACCATCGCCGCGTAGACCGTGAGCGAGGTCTGCTCGGCCACATGGGCGAAGAAGTCGAACTTGTCGTCGAAGTACTGGAACAGCGATCCCTTGGCCACCCCGGCCTCGCGGGCGATCACATTCAGGCTGGCGCCGGAGTAACCTCGGCGCCCGAATTCGGCCATCGCGGCGTGCAGCACGCGTTCGCGACGGCGTTCGTCGAGGTTGTCCCACGTGGGGCGTGGCATGCTGGCATGCTACCGGTGACCACCCGGTCATAATCGCAGTGGGAATCGCAGTGGGGCCAGTGGAGGCAGTCATGGGCGCAGACGTCTGCATCATCGGAGCCGGGTCGTCGGGGATCGCCGCCTGCCAGGTCCTGCAGGAGCGCGGCATCGACTTCGACTGCTTCGAGGCCGGCTCCGAGGTCGGCGGCAACTGGCGCTACCTCAACGACAACGGGATGTCGTCGGCCTACAAGTCGCTGCACATCAACACCTCGCGCCAGATCATGGAGTACGCCAGCTTCCCGATGGGCGAGGAGTACCCGACCTATCCGAGCCACGTGCACATCGCCCGCTACTTCGACGCGTTCGTCGACCACTTCGCGCTGCGTGACCGGATCCAGTTCCGCACCGAGGTGCTCGAGGTCGCGCCCGCCGCCGACGGGGGCTGGGACGTCACGGTCCGTGCGCGCGGCGCGGCCGAGACCACCACGTCCCACTACCAGGCCGTGCTCGTGGCCAACGGCCACCACTGGGACGCCCGCCTGCCCGAGCCCGCGTTCCCGGGCAGCGACACGTTCACCGGCGCCCAGGTCCACTCGCACGACTACAAGACGTTCGACGGTTACGAGGGCAAGCGCGTGCTGGTGCTGGGCATCGGCAACTCGGCCTGCGACATCGCGGTCGAGACGTCCAAGGTGGCCGAGCGCACCTTCCTGGCCATGCGCCGCGGGGCGCACGTGCTGCCGAAGTACCTGTTCGGCATCCCCACCGACCACCTCACCACCTCGCCGTTCGCCCGGGCGCCGTTCCTGTGGATGCAGCGGCTGAGCCTGGCCATGCTCCTGCGGTTGTCGCGGGGCAAGATCACGAAGTACGGCCTGCCCGAGCCCGACCACCGGTTGCTCTCGGCCCACCCGACGATCTCGGACGACCTGCTCACCCGGCTGGGCCACGGCGACATCACGGTGAAGCCGAACATCGACCACCTCGACGGCGACACCGTGCACTTCGCCGACGGCAGCGCCGAGCGGGTCGACGTCATCGTCTACTGCACCGGGTACAAGATCACCTTCCCGTTCCTGGACGAGTCCGTGCTGGCCGCGCACGACAACGAGGTCTCGCTGTACCACCGGGTCGTGGACCCCGACCATGCCGGGCTGTACTTCCTCGGCCTCGTCCAGCCGCTGGGGGCGATCATGCCGCTGGCCGAGGCCCAGTCGGCCTGGGTGGCCGATCTGCTCGACGGCACGGCCACGCTCCCGTCGGCCGGCGAGATGCGCCGCGAGATCGACCACTACCACCGCGCGGTCGGCAAGCGGTATCTCGCCTCGAAGCGGCACACCATCCAGGTCGACTTCCTCGAGCACCTCACCGAGCTGAAGAAGGAGCGGGCGGCGGGCCGGTCCCGGCGCGGCGGGCAGTCGCGCAAGCTGGCCGCGTCCGCGCGGGCTACGGCTCGCTGACGTACTCGGCCAGCATCTGCTGCAGCCTGGTCCGGCGGGGCAGGGTGCCGATCTGGCGCACGGCGCGGGCCAGCGCCGGCCCGGCCGCGTGCACGACCGACAGGTGCCGCTGGGCGCGCGTCATCGCCGTGTAGACCAGTGGCCGCGACAGCATCCCACCGGCCTCGGGCGGCACGACCACGACCACGGCGGGGAACTCCGAGCCCTGCGCGCGGTGCACGGTGATGGCCCAGCCGTGCACTAAGTCGGCCAGGGCCTTGCCCTTGACCTCGGCCGGCCCGGACGCGAACTCGACGGTGACCGTGCCGTCGCGCTCGACCTCGGCCACCACGCCGACCTCGCCGTTCGCGTAGCCGAACGGCGTGGCCTCGAGGTGATTGGCCGTCGCCACCACCCGGTCGCCCTCGTCGAAGCGGCGATTGCCCTGGCCCGGGTTCAGCCTGGCCTTGAGCGCGGTGTTCAGGGCCATCGTCCCGGCGGCGCCGCGGTGCACCGGCGTCACGACCTGCACCTGGTCGGCCGGGATGCCCAAGGCGCGGGGGATGGAGTCGGTGACCAGCTGGGTCACCCGGTGGGCGGCGTCGGCCGAGCCCCGCGCGGCCACGACCACGACCTCGCGGGTGGGATCGGCCACCGGCGGCAGCTCGCCCTCGCGCACGGCCGTGGCCAGCCGGGCGATCGCGCCGCCTTCGGCCTGCCGGTAGAGGCGTGCGCAGCTCGGTCACAGGAACGGTGCCGGCGTCGATGAGGTCGCCCAGCACCCGCCCGGGCCCGATCGAGGGCAGCTGGGCCGCGTCGCCCACGAAGACGAGGTGGGTTCCGTCGGCGCACGCGGACAGCAGGGCGTCGGCCAGCTCCACGTCCAGCATCGACGCCTCGTCCACGACGACGACGTCCTCGTCCAACGGCCACTCCTCGCCCCGGGCGAAGCCGCCGTCGAAGGTGACGTTGCCGCCGGACTGGCGGGGCTGGGCCCCGAGCAGCCGGTGGATCGTCGACGCCGGGGCCTCGCACAGCTCCTCGAGCCGCTTGGCCGCCCGGCCGGTCGGGGCGGCCAGGGCCACGGTGCGCCCGGCGTGCTCGGCCAGCGAGACGATCGCGGCCACGGTCCGGCTCTTGCCCGTGCCCGGGCCGCCGGTGAGCACGCTGACCCCGCTGTGCAGCGCCGCGGACACCGCCGCGCGCTGGGCCTCGTCGAGCGGACCGGCCGCGCTGCGCTTCGGGTCGGCCTTGATCGGCTCGGCCGTGGCCACCAGGCGGGCGATGCCCTGGCCGATGCCGTCCTCGGCCTCGGCGAAGCGGGCCAGGCCGAGCAGGTCGCCCTCGTCTACTTCGACGACGGTCGCGGCCTCGACGGCGGCGGCCACGGCCGCCTGCGCGTCGCCGACCCCGAACTGGGCCACGGCCTGCAGCACGTCCTCGCGCGGCGCGACCGTGTGCCCGTCGCGGGCGATGCGGGCGAGCACGTAGCCGACCAGCGCCCGGCCGCGGCGCGGGTCGTCGCGGCGCACGCCGGGCAGGGCCCGGCGGGCCATGCGGTCGGCGTCCTCCGGCGTCACGCCGTAGATGGCCAGCAGCTGCCAAGGGTCGTCGCGCAGCAGCCGCGACGCGGCCGGGCCGAGCGCGTCGACGGCCCGCCCGGCGACGCGCACATCGACGTCGGCCGGCACCAGCAACTCGGCCACCTCGTATACGGGTCCGGCCGCGACGAACGACGACAGGAGGCGCCCGGCCCGGGTCGGCCCGACCTTGGGCAGGGCGGCCAAATTCGTGGCGCTGACGTCGTCGGGCCCGTCGATGCCGGCGGCGGCGAGCTCGCCGGCCAGCGTGCGGCCCAGCCCGGGCCACAGCCCGGCGGCACAGAAGGCCGCGAACACCGGATCGGTCATGGCGGGCTCGCTGCTCAGCTGACGTCCTCGGGGTAGCCCAGCACCGGCGCCGACACGTCGTCGAGCGCGTCGCGGATCTCCAGCGGCAGGTCGAGGGTCTCGCAGGCCAGCGCCGCGGTCAGCTGGCCCAGCGTGCGCGCGCCCAGGATCGGCGCAGTGACGCCGGGCCGGTCGCGCAGCCAGGCCAGGGCCACGGCCACCGGCGAGGTGGCCAGCCCCTCGGCCGCGGTGGCCACGGCCTCGACGATGCCGACGGTCGCCGCCACGGACGCCAGGTTGCGGCCGCCGACCGCGGCCCGGGAGTCGGTCGGGACGCCGCCGCGGTACTTGCCGGTCAGCACGCCGCCGCCGAGCGGCGAATAGGGCAGCACGCCCACGCCCAGGGCGGCGCAGGCCGGGATGGCCTCGCGCTCCACACCGCGGTCGAGCAGCGAGTAGCGCACCTGGTTGGCCACGATCGGGGCCCGGCCAGGCACGGCCCGCTGCCAGGTCGCGGCCCGGGCCAGCCGCCAGCCGCCGTAGTTGGACACGCCGACGTAGCGGACCTTGCCGGCCGCGACGGCCGCGTCCAACGCCGACAGGGTCTCCTCGAACGGCACGGAGTCGTCGACGTAGTGCACGTACCAGAGGTCGAGGTAGTCGGTGCCCAGCGCGCGCAGCGACTCGTCCAGTCGCCGCAGCAGCGCCCCGCGGGACGCGTCGACGATCCGATCGTCCGGAGTGCGAATTATGCCGGCTTTGGTGGCGATGACCAGTTCAGCCCGGGGCACGACGTCGGCCAGCAGCGAGCCCAAGATCTTCTCGGCCGCCCCATAGCCGTAGGAGACCGCCGTGTCGACGAGCGTGCCGCCGGCGTCGTGGAAGGCGACCAACTGCGCGGCGGCCTCGTCCGCATCGGTCTCCTGCCCCCACGTCATGGTGCCCAGACCGAGGTGCGAGACCTTGAGACCACTGCCACCCACTGCGCGCTGCTTCACGCCGAGAAACTACCGCTCGCCCGGCCGAGGGCCCGCAAAGGCGGTCGATAAGGTGGCGCGGTGAAGCTCGGACTGAACCTCGGCTACTGGGGCATGGGCAACGACGCCGACAACCTGGCCCTGGCCCGGGAGGCCGACCAGCTCGGGTTCTCGGTCGTCTGGGCGGCCGAGGCCTACGGCTCGGACGCGGTCACCGTGCTGAGCTGGGTGGCCGCGCAGACCGAGCGGATCGACGTCGGCAGCGCGATCCTGCAGATCCCGGCCCGCACCCCGGCCATGACGGCGATGACCGCAGCCACCCTCGACACCCTGTCGGGCGGTCGGTTCCGGCTCGGCCTGGGCGTCTCCGGCCCGCAGGTGTCCGAGGGCTGGCACGGCGTGCCCTTCGCCCGGCCGCTGGCCCGCACCCGCGAGTACGTCGACATCGTCACGATGGCCCTGGCCCGCAAGCGGGTGCGCTACGACGGGCAGACCTATCGATTGCCGCTGCCTGACGGCCCGGGCAAGGCCCTGCACCTGATGGTGCACCCGGTGCGCGAGCACATCCCGATCTACCTCGCCTCGGTCGGGCCCAAGAACCTGGAGCTCACCGGCGAGATCGCCGACGGCTGGCTGGCGATCTTCTTCGCGCCCAAGTTCGCCGACGAGCAGTTGGCCCACCTGCGCACCGGCCGGGCCAAGGTCGACAAGACCCTCGACGGCTTCGACGTGGTCGCCTCGACGCCGATGGTCGTCGGTGACGACCCGGTCGAGTGCGCCAAGCCGGTGCGGCCGTACAACGCGCTCTACGTCGGCGGCATGGGCAGCCGCGAGCAGAACTTCTACAACGACCTGGCCGTGCGCATGGGCTACGCCGAGGCGGCGGCCGAGGTGCAGGAGCGCTACCTGGCCCGCGACTACGACGGGGCGGCCGCGGCCATCCCGGCCGAGTTCGTCGACGCCACCTCACTGCTCGGCCCGACCGGGCGCATCGCCGAACGGATGGGGGAGTTCGCCGCGTCCGGCGTCACCACGCTGTCGATCACGCCCTTCGGCGAGACGATGGACGAGCGGGTGGCGGTCCTGCGCACGGCGGTCGAGGCGCTGGAACGTTCCGGGGCCGCGGCATGACCCTTCTGCAGGCCATCGTCCTGGGCGTCGTCCAGGGCCTGACCGAGTTCCTGCCGATCTCCTCGACCGCGCACCTGCGCATCATCCCGGCGTTGTTCGGGTGGCACTTCCACTACGGCAACAAGTCGACAAATGACCCCGGCGCGCCGTTCACGGCGGTGATCCAGCTCGGCACGTCGGCCGCCATCGTCATCTACTTCTGGCGCGAGCTGCTGCACGTCACGGTGGCCTGGGTGCGCGGCCTGTACGACCGCTCGGTGCGCACGTCGCTGGAGTACCGGCTCGGCTGGTACCTCATCCTGGCCACCGTGCCGGTCGGCGTCATCGGCCTGATCTTCAACAACCAGATCGAGACCGGGGCCCGCAACCTGTGGCTGATCGCGACCGCGCTCATCGCCCTGGCCATCCTGCTGGCCGCGGCCGAGCGGTACGGCCGGCGCGAGCGCGACGAGGAGGAGTTGAACGCCCGGGACGCGATCGTCGTCGGCTCGGCGCAGGCGCTCTCGCTCATCCCCGGTTCGTCGCGGTCGGGCACCACGATCACGGCCGGCCTGTTCCGCGGCCTGACGCGCGAGGCCGCGGCGCGCTTCTCGTTCCTGCTCTCGGTGCCCGCGGTGGTGCTGTCCGGCGGTTACGAGGCGGTCAACCACGCCGATGACAAGAACGGCCCGGGCGGCGGGCTGACCGGCGTGGCCCTGGTCTTCGCGTTCCTCGTCGGACTGGCCTCGATCGCCTGGCTGATGCGCTGGCTCAGCGACCACAGCACGTTCATCTTCATCTACTACCGCATCGCGCTGGGCGTGTTCATCATCGTGCTGCTGAGCACCGGCGTCCTGAGCGCGACCAACTAGATGTCCACGCTGCTGCTGTTGCGGCACGGCCTCACCGCCCTGACCGGGCCGGTGCTGGCCGGGCGCACGCCGGGGCTGCATCTCGACGAGCGGGGCCGGGCCCAGGCCGCCGCCACCGCGCAGCGCATCGCCGCCCTGTCGCTGGCCGCCGTGGTCACCAGCCCGCTCGAGCGCTGCACCGACACGGCCGAGGTCGTGCGGGCGGCCCAGCAGGCGGCCGGGCGCGAACCGGAGTGGGCGCTCGAGCGAGCGGCTCGTCGAGTGCGGCTACGGCGACTGGACCGGCCGCCCGATCAAGGAGCTGGCCAAGGAGCCGATGTGGAAGGTCGTGCAGACCCAGCCGTCGGCCGCTCGCTTCCCCGGCGGCGAGTCGCTGCTCGAGGTGTCGGCCCGGGCCGTGGCCGCCGTCCGGGACTGGGACGCCCGGCTCGGGCCGGACGCGGTATGGGTGGCCTGCAGCCACGGCGACGTCATCAAGGCCGTGCTGGCCGACGCGCTCGGGCTGCACCTGGACCAGTTCCAGCGCATCGTCGTCGACCCGTGCTCGGTGTCGGTCGTGCGCTACACCGACACCCGTCCCTACGTGCTGCGGGTCAACGACGTCGGCGGCGAACTGGGCGGCTTCGCGCCACCGGTCAAGAAGGGCCGCCGGCGCAAGACGTCGGACGCGACGGTGGGCGGTGGAGCCGGGAGCGGACAGGTCTGAGGTGGCAGGCAGAAGCTAGGCTCGAAGGCATCATGCCCCGTCAGATCTTTTTCTTCGAGCGTCCCCGCCGCTTCGTGGCCGGGACCGTCGGCACGCCCGGCGAGCGCACCTTCTACCTGCAGGCCGCCGACGGGGTCCGGGTGGTGTCGGTCTCCCTGGAGAAGCAGCAGGTCGCCGTGCTGGCCGACCGTCTCGAGCAGTTGCTCGACGAGGTCGTCACCCGCACCGGCACGGCGCTGCCGGCGACCGAGTCCGACACCGAAGCGCTGGAACAGCCGGTCGACGAGGAGTTCCGGGTCGGGGCGATGGGGCTGGCCTGGGACGGCGACGCCGGGCTGGTCGTGATCGAGGCCCAGGCCCCCGTCGAGGACACCGAGATCGCGCAGGAGACGCTGCTCGAGGACGTGGAGGACGGCCCGGACGCGCTGCGGGTGCTGATCGAGCCGCGCCGGGCCCGCGCGTTCGTCGACCGGGCCCGCAAGGTCATCTCCGCCGGCCGGCCGCCGTGCCCGCTGTGCGGCCTGCCGCTGGAACCCAGCGGCCACGTCTGCCCGCGGCAGAACGGCTACCACCGCAGCAACCCGCTCGGCCCATGATGCCCGACGGGCTCACGCCGCCCGTCGAACTCGACGTCGACGACGCGCTGGCGCTGCTCAGTGCCGGGGAGCTGTCGCGTCGAAGGGCGCCTGGTCGACGCGTCCAACGCCACGATGTACTGCGCCGTCAGCGCGGACGGCGTCACCGCGGCCTGTGTCTACAAGCCGGTGGCGGGGGAGCGGCCGCTGTGGGACTTCCCCGACGGGATCGCTGGCCGAGCGCGAGGTCGCGGCCTACGAGCTGTCGGCAGGCCACCGGGTGGGCGATCGTGCCGCCGACGGTGTACCGCGACGGCCCGCTCGGCCCGGGCATGGTGCAGCTGTGGATCGCCCAGGACGAGTCGGTCGACGTGGTCGGCCTGATCCGCCGCCGTGACCGGCTGGCCCTGCGGCGCATCGCGGTGTTCGACGCGGTCATCAACAACGCCGACCGCAAGGGCGGGCACCTGCTGCCCACCGGCGACGGGCACGTCTACGGCGTCGACCACGGGGTGTCCTTCCACGTCGAGGACAAGCTGCGCACGGTGCTGTGGCAGTGGGCCGGCAACCGGCTGCCGGCCGAGATCGTGGCCGAGCTCGAGGCGCTGCGGGCCCAGCTCGACCTGGACCTCGGCGAGCGGCTGCACGAGCTGCTGACCACCCGCGAGGTCCGCCGGGCGAGAGGACGGGTCGACCGGCTGCTGTCCACCGGCCGGCACCCCGAGCCCAGCGGCGACTGGCCCCCCGTGCCCTGGCCGCCGATGTAGCCGTCCGCTACTGGAGCCGGGGCACCGGGATGAAAGTAGCGATCCGGTCGCCATTCGACCCGATCGCTACTTTCAAAGCGGCGATTGGGGCGTCAGCCGTCGACGCACCACGAACGCCGGCGGGCTCGCACCGACCGGTGGCGCGACTACGCCGTGCCCACGCTGCGGTGTGACGCCGAGTTCCGCCACCCGGGCCTGCAGCCATTCCGCGACTTCGTTCGTCCATCCATCGCCCCGCCGGGTAACGCGCGACGGCGGGTAGTGGGTGACCGCCAGGCCATAGCGGGTCAGCGCGTTGTGTCGATCAAGCGTCGCGAGCCAGTCGGACTCGGAGAAGTGGTATTCTCGACTGTCGATCTCCAGCGCGGCGCGCAGGTCACGCCAGAGCACGTCGACGACGTAGATCAGGACGCCGTGCTCGTCCACGATGGGGACGTTGAGCTCGAACGGCGGCACGCTGCTGCGGCTCAGCCTGGCCGCTGCCGCGGCTTCGGCCGCCGAGCGGGCGCCGCCGACGGCATCGTGCAAGGCCAGGCGGAACAGCCGGCTGTGCCGGCGCGGACACGCGCCGAGTTCGTCGATGAGCTCGACCAGGGTGCAGGCCCGACGCTGCACCGCCGCCGTCACCAGCGCGCGCACCGGCGGCAGTTCGCGATGGTCGAGTGCCGTGTCGGCGATCGCCCGCGCGGTGGCCACGACCGGGACAAGCGGCAACTGGACCGCGTGCGGGGACAGTCGTGTGGCGGTGGAACGGGCGCGTGGTGCGGCGGATCCGGACCGAGCCGACCATCCGGTTCATGCCGCTCCGGGCTGAGGACGAGCACGTGTGGACTGGGCGGGTTGCGCCCGCCCAGCCCGCGCACCTGCAGCGCGTCCCAGCCGCTGACGCCGGCTCGCGGCCCGGCCAGGGCGACGCCGACCTCCGCCCAGTCGGCCCGGGTCGGTTCGTCCGGGCGGGTGAGCATGATCCCCGAAGCCAGAGACTGCCAGTTCCCGCGGCGGAGCTCACTGCGAATCATCGACCGGGTGAGACCCAGGCGCGCGGCCTGGGCCGGCACGAGCACCCGCGGCAGTTCGAAGCCCTCAATCGTGCGCATGGCGTCGAGCCTGGCCGATCAGCCCGTCTTGTGCCGTCTGCCCCGAGCCAATCTGTGGACAACGCCCGCCAGGGCACCGATGGAGGTAGCGATCCGGTCGCTATTCGACCGCATCGCTACCGTCAAAGCCCGCGGGCTACTGGGCGGCGACGAGTTCGTCCAGGCGCTGCAGCGTGGCGAGGATGCCCTTGCGGTTGCGGCCGGGGAAGCCGCTCAGCCGCAGGAAGATCTTGTTCTTGGCCGGCCGGGCGTCCCACTGCTCGGTCACCCGGGTGCCGCCGTCGACGGGCTCGAACAGGTAGCGCCAGACGTGGCCGTTGAAGTGCCGCCAGGCGATCTGGCGGCCGTCGTCGAACTCGACCACGGTGTTGGTGATCTTGTACGGCGCGCCGAGCTTCATGTCCATGCCGAACTTCGCACCCTCGCTCAGCCGGGCCGGTGCCGGGCCGCGGGTGGCCTGCACGGTGCCCGAGCCGTCGATGGTCGGATGCATGGCCGGGTCGGCCACGATGTCGAACAGGCGCTGGGGATCGGCCGCGATGACTCGGCTCTCGGAAACCAGGTAGGCACTCATGGCTGCGAGTGTGCCCGATACCGTGGGTGTCATGCGTGCCTGGCCCTCCGTCGACGTTCCGGTACTGCCTGGCCGGGGCGGACCGCTGCGGCTCTACGACACCGCGGCCGGCGAGGTCCGCGAGACCGCGCCCGGCCACACCGCCCGGCTCTACGTGTGCGGCATCACCCCGTACGACGCCACGCACCTGGGCCACGCCGCCACCTACCTCGCGTTCGACCTGGTGCAGCGGGTGTGGCGCGACGCCGGGCACGCGGTGCACTACGTCCAGAACGTCACCGACGTCGACGACCCGCTGCTCGAGCGGGCCGAGCACACCGGCGAGGACTGGATGAGCCTGGCCGAGCGCGAGATCGAGCTGTTCCGCCACGACATGACCGCGCTGCGGGTGCTGCCGCCGGACGACTACGTCGGCGCGGTCGAGTCGGTGCCCGACCTGGCCGAGGCCATCACCGCCCTGCTCGACGGCGGTGCTGGCTACCGGGTCGGCGACGACGTCTACTTCGACGTCGACAGCTCAGGGCACTTCGGTTATGAGTCGCACTACGACCGCGAGACGATGCTGCGCCTGTTCGGCGAGCGCGGCGGTGATCCCGAGCACCCGGGCAAGCGCGACCCGCTGGATTCGGTGCTCTGGCGCGGGCACCGCCCGGGCGAGCCGTACTGGGACACCGCGGTGGGCAAGGGCCGGCCGGGCTGGCACATCGAATGCTCCGTGATCGCGCTCAACCGCCTCGGCATGGGCTTCGACGTGCAGGGCGGGGGATCGGACCTGATCTTCCCGCACCACGAGCACTCCGCCGCCCACGCCGAGGCGCTCACCGGCCAGGCGCCGTTCGCGCGGCACTACGTGCACGCCGGCATGATCGGGCTCGACGGCGAGAAGATGAGCAAGTCGCGCGGCAACCTGGTGCTGGTGTCCAAGCTGCTCGCCGCGGGGGTCGACCCGATGGCCATCCGGCTCGCCCTGCTCGACGGGCACTACCGCGCCGACCGCGAATGGACCGGCGGGCGGCTGCCCGCGGCCGAAGCCCGGCTGGCCCGGTGGCGGGCCGCAGTGGCCCGGGTGTCAGGCCCGCCGGCCGAGGACCTGCTCGGTCAGGTGCGGGCCGCGCTCGCCGACGACCTCGACACCGAGCGCCGCCATCAGCGCCATCGACAGCTGGGCCGCGCGGAGCCCGAGCGCGGGCGTGGGTCAGGCCAACACCGGCGCGCCGGGCCTGGTCGCCGCGCTCGTCGACGCGCTGCTCGGCATCGACCTCTGACTCAGCGCGGTCCAGCGTGCCGCGCCCGGTCGCGACTGGACCGCCGTGCGCCCCGGCCCGGCTGCCGCCCCCGGTCGCGGCGGCGCAGGTAGCGCTCGAACTCGCGGGCGATCGCGTCGCCCGAGGCCTCGCCGAGCTCGCTGCGGTCGATCTCGTCGTCGCGCTCCTCGAGATTGCGGATGTAGTCGGTGACCTCGTCGTCCTCGGCCGCCATCTCGTCGACGAGCTTCTGCCACTCGTCGGACTGCTGCGGCAACTCGGCCAGCGGCACCGGCAGGTCGAGGACCTCCTCGACGCTGTGCAGCAGCGCGAGCGTGGCCTTGGGGTTCGGCGGCTGGGACACGTAGTGCGGCACGCCCGCCCAGAACGAGATGGCCGGGATGCCCGCGGCCACGCAGGCGTCCTGGAGCACGCCGACGATGCCGCTCGGGCCCTCGTAGCGCGACTTCTCCAGGCCGTAGCGGGCGGCCGAGTCGGCGTCGTAGGACGTGCCGGTGACCGCGGTCGGCCGGGTGTGCGGGGTGTCCGAGAGCAGCGCACCCGAGCGTGACGACGATGCGGACGTCCAGCTCGCGGATCACGCCCAGCAGCTCGTCGCAGAAGCTGCGCCAGCGCATGTTCGGCTCGATGCCGCGGACGATGACCAGGTCGAACTCGGCGCTCCGGCGGGCGGCACACCGAGAAGCGGGTGGTCGGCCAGGTGATCCGGCGGCTGACGCCGTCGACCAGCGACACCGTCGGGCGGTTGACCTGGAAGTCGTAGTAGTCGTCCGGGTCGATCTCGGTCAGCGGCTGGGCGTCCCACACCAGTTCCAGGTGCTCGACCGCACCGCTGGCCGCGTCGCCGGCGTCGTTCCAACCCTCGAACGCCGCCACCAGGACCGGGTCGACCAGCTCGGGCCAGCCAGCGCCGTCGAAGACCGTCATACAGCCAGCCTACGGCGAGCACGGACCGGGCACAGCCCACCGCGCCCGCGGGGCGCCGCTGTGGCGCCGGACACCTCCGGAACCGGCGAGTGGCGGGCTGCCGGGCGGTCCCGGCTCGTCGGAGCAATGCGTCACCTGTGCACCGGTAGCCTGGAGGTTCTGGAGCGGTAGGCCGCTCTGTCACCCGTAGACCGAGGAATGTGCCCGTGCCTGAAACCCCGTTGCTTCGCCCCGACGCGACGCAGGCCCTTGTCGACGCCCTGCAGGCCCGGATCCTGGTCCTCGACGGCGCGATGGGCACGATGATCCAGCGGCACACGTTCAGCGAGGCCGAGTACCGCGGCGAGCGGTTCGCCGACTGGGACCGCGACCTGCGGGGCAACAACGACCTGCTCACCCTCACCCAGCCCGAGGCGATCAGCGGGATCCACCGGGCCTACCTCGAGGCCGGCTCCGATCTGGTCGAGACCAACACGTTCAACGCCCAGACGATCTCGCTCGCCGACTACGGCATGGAGGAGCTCGCCTACGAGCTGAACCTCGAATCGGCGCGGCTGGCCCGGGCCGAGTGCGACGCGATGACCGCAGCCGACCCCGACCGGCCCGCGGTTCGTGGCCGGCGCGCTCGGCCCGACCAACCGCACCGCCTCGATCTCGCCCGACGTCAACGACCCGGGCGCGCGCAACGTCACCTACATGGAGCTCGTCGAGGCCTACCTCGAGCAGGCCAACGGCCTGGTCGACGGCGGCGCCGACCTCCTGCTCATCGAGACGATCTTCGACACGCTCAACGCCAAGGCGGCGATCTTCGCGCTCGAGACGCTGTTCGAGGAGCGCGGCCGCCGGTGGCCGGTGATGATCTCCGGGACGATCACCGACGCGTCCGGGCGCACGCTGTCGGGCCAGGTCACCGAGGCGTTCTGGAACTCGGTGCGCCACGCCAAGCCGCTGCTCGTCGGGCTCAACTGCGCGCTCGGCGCGCAGGAGATGCGGCCCTACCTGGCCGAGATCTCGCGCGTGGCCGACTGCTTCGTCTCGTGCTACCCGAACGCCGGTCTGCCCAACGCCTTCGGCGAGTACGACGAGGCGCCCGACCAGACGGCCGACGATCGTGCGCGAGTTCGCCGAGAGCGGCCTGGTCAACCTGCTCGGCGGCTGCTGCGGCACCACGCCGGAGCACATCGCCGCCATGGCCGCGATCGTCGACGGCGTCGCCCCGCGCGTGCCGGCCGAGCGGCCCGCGGCCTGCCGGCTGTCCGGCCTCGAGCCGCTCACGATCACGGCCGACTCGCTGTTCGTCAACGTCGGCGAGCGCACCAACATCACCGGCTCGGCGAAGTTCCGCAACCTGATCCGCGACGGCGACTACAACGCCGCGCTCTCGGTGGCCCGCCAGCAGGTCGAGAACGGCGCGCAGGTCATCGACATCAACATGGACGAGGGCATGATCGACGGCGTCGCGGCGATGGACCGCTTCGTCAAGCTCATCGCCAGCGAGCCCGACATCAGCCGGGTGCCGCTCATGGTCGACTCGTCCAAGTTCGAGGTCATCGAGGCCGGGCTGCGCTGCGTGCAGGGCAAGCCGATCGTCAACTCGATCTCGATGAAGGAGGGCGAGGACAAGTTCCGCCGCGAGGCCACCCTGTGCCGCAAGTACGGCGCGGCCGTGGTCGTGATGGCCTTCGACGAGGACGGCCAGGCCGACAACCTCGAGCGCCGCAAGTCGATCTGCGCCCGGGCGTACAAGATCCTGGTCGAGGAGCTCGGCTTCCCGGCCGAGGACATCATCTTCGACCCGAACATCTTCGCGGTGGCCACCGGCATCGAGGAGCACGCCAACTACGGCGTCGACTTCATCGAGGCCACCCGCTGGATCAAGCAGAACCTGCCCGGCGCGCTGGTCTCCGGCGGCGTGTCGAACGTGTCGTTCTCGTTCCGCGGCAACAACGCGGTGCGCGAGGCCATCCACGCGGTCTTCCTGTACCACGCGATCGCGGCCGGGATGGACATGGGCATCGTCAACGCCGGCGCGCTGGTGCCGTACGACCAGCTCGACGCCGCGGCTGCGCGAGCGCATCGAGGACGTCATCCTCAACCGCCGCCCCGATGCCACCGAGCGGCTGCTCGAGATCGCGACCGAGTTCGCCGGCGCGGGCATGAAGGCCGAGGCGGTCAACGAGGAATGGCGCGAGCTGCCCGTGGCCGAGCGCATCACGCACGCGCTCGTGAAGGGCATCGACGACTACGCCGAGACCGACACCGAAGAACTGCGCGCGCTCATCGAGGGCCGCGGCGGCAAGCCGATCGAGGTCATCGAGGGCCCGCTGATGGCCGGCATGAACGTCGTCGGCGACCTGTTCGGCGCCGGCAAGATGTTCCTGCCCCAGGTGGTCAAGTCGGCCCGGGTGATGAAGAAGGCGGTCGCCTACCTCATCCCGTTCATCGAGGCCGGCAAGTCGCCCGAGCGACGCCGGCCGCAGCAACGGCACGGTCATCATGGCGACGGTCAAGGGCGACGTGCACGACATCGGCAAGAACATCGTCGGCGTCGTGCTGCAGTGCAACAACTACGACGTCATCGACCTCGGCGTGATGGTGCCGGCGCAGAAGATCCTCGACGCGGCCAAGGAGCACGACGCCGACGCCATCGGCCTGTCCGGGCTGATCACGCCGTCGCTGGACGAGATGGTCAACTTCGCCACCGAGATGGAGCGCCAGGGCTTCGAGATCCCGCTGATGATCGGCGGGGCGACCACGTCGCGGGCGCACACCGCGGTCAAGGTCGACAAGAAGTACCACGGCCCGGTGATCTGGGTGAAGGACGCGTCGCGGTCGGTGCCGGTGGTGGCGGCGCTGCTGTCCGACGAGCAGCGCCCGGCGTTGCTGGCCGACCTGCAGACCGACTACGACTCGCTGCGCGAGCGGCACGCCGCCCGCAACGAGCGCCAAGAAGATCATCCCGATCGCCGACGGCCCGGGCCGACCACACGCCCATCGACTGGACCGGCTACCACCCGCCGCGGCCGCGGCTGCATCGCGCAGCAGGCCCATGACGTCCACACCGACGATCACGCCGACGACCCGCGGCCGCCGGCGCACGTGCAGTTCGTCAAGACGTTCCACGACTACTCGCTGGCCGAACTGCGCCACTACATCGACTGGCAGCCGTTCTTCAACGCGTGGGAGATGAAGGGCAAGTTCCCCGACATCCTCAACAACCCGGCCTCGGGCGAGGCGGCCCGCAAGCTCTGGGACGACGCCCAGGCGATGCTCGACAAGATCATCGACGAGAAGTGGCTGACCGCGGCCGGCGTGCTCGGGCTGTTCCCGGCCAACGGGGTCGGTGACGACACCGAGGTCTACACCGACGAGAGCCGGCACGAAGTGCTGAGCACGCTGCACCACCTGCGGCAGCAGACCGAGCACCGCCCGGGCGTGCCGCACCGCTCGCTGGCCGACTTCGTGGCGCCCAAGGAGACCGGGCTGCGCGACTACGTCGGCGGTTTCGCGGTGACGGCCGGGCTGGGCAGCAGTGCCAAGGTGGCCGAGTTCAAGGCGGCCCTCGACGACTACAGCGCGATCCTGCTGGAGTCGCTGGCCGACCGGCTGGCCGAGGCGTTCGCCGAGCGGCTGCACGAGCGGGTCCGCACCGAGTTCTGGGCCTACCAGCCGGACGAGGCGCTCGACCCCGAGTCGCTGATCAAGGAGAACTACGTCGGCATCCGCCCGGCCCCGGGTTACCCGGCCTGCCCGGAGCACACCGAGAAGCAGACATTGTGGGAGCTGCTCGACGTGAAGGCCAACACCGGCATCGAGCTGACCGAGAGCATGGCCATGTGGCCGGGCGCGTCGGTCAGCGGCTGGTACTTCTCGCACCCGCAGTCGCAGTACTTCGTGCTCGGGCACGTCGGGCGCGACCAGGTCGAGGACTACGCCAAGCGCAAGGGCTGGACGGTGGCCGAGGCCGAGAAGTGGCTGTCGCCCAACCTCGGCTACCGCTCCGACAACGAGTAGCGCCGGCCCGGCGAAGCTGCGACCCGCTCTGCAAGCGGTGCTGTTCGACATGGACGGCACGCTGGTCGACACCGAGCCGTACTGGGTCGCGGCCGAGTACGCCTGGTCGAGTCGCTCGGCGGCACCTGGAGCGACTCCCACGCCCACGCCATCGTCGGCAACGCGCTGCCGACGTCGGCCGAGTACATCCGCGAACACGGCGGTGTCGACCTGCCGGCCCCGGTGATCGTCGAGCGGCTCATCGACGAGGTCGCGGCCGCGGCCCTTCGTCACATGCCCTGGCGGCCGGGCGCCCTCGAACTGGTGGCCGAGGTGCGGGCCCGGGGCATCGCCTGCGCGATGGTGACGATGTCCTACGCCCGGCTGGCGGCCACAGTCACGGCCCAGCTCCCGGCGGGCACGTTCGATGCCGTCGTCACCGGCGACGAGTTGCGTCATGGCAAACCCGACCCGGAGGCGTACCTGACCGCGGCCGCCCGGCTCGGCGCCGATCCGGCCCGCTGCGTGGCCATCGAGGACTCGCCGACCGGGGTCGCCTCGGCCGAGGCCGCCGGGTGCGTGGTCGTGGCCGTGCCGCACCTGGTGCCCATAGGGCCGGCGCCCGGACGGACGGTGGTCGCCTCGATGGAGGAGCTCAGCGTCGAGCGGCTGGAGGCGCTGGTGCGGGAGCGGGCGGTCCGGACGGCGTGACCGCCGGTGGCGCGTCGGGCGTCGCCTCGCGGTAGTGGCCGGCGTCGGCCACCGCATCGGCCGGGAACGGCGGCGGGGTGCCACCGAACGCGGGGCAGAGCGCCTGGAAGTCGCACCAGTCGCACAGCCGGCTCGGGCTGGGGCGGAAGTCGCCGGCCTCGGTGGCCCGCACGATCGCGGCCCAGATCGCCTTGAGGGTGCGCTCGAAGCGCTCCAGCTCGTCGGCATCGGGTGAGTAGGTGAGCGTGTCGGTGTCGGCCAGGTAGATCAGCCGCAGCTGGCGCGGCACCACGCCACGGACCCGCCACAGCACCAGTGCGTAGAACTTCATCTGGAACAGGGCCTTGGCCTCGAACGCCTCGCGCGGGGTGGCTCCGGTCTTGTAGTCGACGACGCGGATGTCACCGGCGGGCGAGACGTCGAGCCGGTCGACGTAGCCGCGCAGCCGCAGCCCGTCGATCTCGACCTCGACCAGCTGCTCGCGGGCCGCCGGCTCGAGCCGGGTCGGATCCTCCAGGGCGAAGTAGTTGGCGAGCAGAGCGGCGGCGCTGTCGAGCCAGTCGGCCAGTTCGGCGCCGTCGGCATCGCCGTCGAAGAGAGTGGCCGATTCGGGCGACTCGGCCAGCACGCGCTGCCACGCACCCGGCACGAGCTCGCGGGCAGCGGCGAGCGTGCGCCCGGCGGCGGGCAGGTCGAACAGCTCTTCGAGCACGGCGTGCACGACCGTGCCGCGGGTGGCCACCCGGGACGGCGTCTGCGGCAGGTGGTCGATGGTGCGGAACCGGTACAGCAGCGGGCAGGTCTTGAAGTCGGCGGCGCGCGACGGAGACAACGACCCCAGGACGGGGGCCGGCAACGCCACGGTTTCGCTCATGGGGCCAGCGTAGATCGGTGCTACGACAATTCCCGGCAGCTAGAGCGGAACCTCGTGCGCCCGGTGGATCTTCCTGCGCCTGGTGGGCTATGACTGCCGCAGGCGCAGGAAGATCACGCTGGCCACCCTTGGGCGGCCGCCCGTCGCGACACTAGAGCCAGTGCATGCGGCTCCACGGCCAGACGGTGACGAAGGCCCGGCCGATGACCGACGAGTCGGGGATGGGCCCGAAGCGCCGGCTGTCGGAGGAGTCGCAGCGGTTGTCACCCATCACGAAGGCCTCGTCGGCCGGGACCGTGACCGACTTCGCCGGCAGGCCCACCGTGCCGCTCGTGCAGTTGGAGTCCAGGTAGGGCTCCGACGAGCTGCAGCCCGTCGACGTAGACGATGCCGTTGCGGGTGGTGAGTACGTCGCCGGGCAGCCCGATCACCCGCTTGATGAGCACCTTGTCGGTGACGTTCCACGTACGGGGCCGCTTGAACACGACCACGTCACCGCGATGGATGCCGTGCAAGCGGTAGGACAGCTTGTTGACCAGCACGTGATCGTTGTTGCAGCCCGCGCAGCCGTGCAGGGTGGGCTCCATGGACGCCGACGGGATGAAGTAGGGCGCGACGACGAAGGTGCGCAGCAGCAGCGCGGCGATGGCCGCGCACACGACCACCACGACCGTGACCGCGAGCGGCGCAGCGCGCGGCCGGGTGCCCGCCGGCCGGACGGTCGCCGCCGTCCTCGTCATCCTCGTCGTCGATGACGGGCGGCGGCCGCGGCTGCGGCGGGCGAACGCCGTGCCGGTGACCAGCGGCGGGCGTTCGCGTACCGGTTCGCGCACGGGCTCGACGTCGTCCTCGGGCTCGTCCGGCTCGATCGGCGGGGCGGCAAGGGCGCGCTCGCGGGCCGCCGCGTTCGCCGCGGCCATCCGGCGGGCCAGGTCGGCGCCGGGCGGGTTGGCTGGGGGACCGCTTGCCTCGGCCGCGGCAACGGCCGGTTCGGGTTCGACCGGGGCGCGGACCGGTTCCGGCTCGGCTGGGGCGACGACCGGTTCGGGGGCGGGCGCGGCCGGTGGCGGGGCAACCGCTGCGGGCCAGCTGTGCAGCGGTTGCGGCGGGCTCACCGGTGCCGCGGGGGACGGCGGAGCAGCCGCGACAGAGCCGTCGTCGGGCGTGGCGTACTCCGCTGGTTCGAGCAGCCACTCGAGCGCGCGGCGGAACGGGCCGGCGCGGAAGTCGTGGGTCTCGTCGACGGCGGGCTCGCCGGGCTGGTAGGCCGGCGCGGACGAGCCCGCCGCGGCCAGGCGCCGACCCAGATCGGCGCCGGGCGCGGGCGTCCGGCGGGGTCGCCCGGGCGACCGGCGCGGCGGCGACGGGCGGCGGCTCAGTCGGGATGGCGTCTGCCGCCGACTCGTCCTCGTTCGTCAGCCAGTCGGCCATCGTGGCGCCGTCGTCCGTCTCGGCCTGCCTG
Source organism: uncultured Actinomycetota bacterium (assembly GCA_963713245.1). Lineage (GTDB taxonomy): Bacteria > Actinomycetota > Actinomycetes > Mycobacteriales > Jatrophihabitantaceae > CAVQKZ01. The sequence goes on along the minus strand of CAVQKZ010000005.1, from coordinate 439,523 downwards.
CGACCCCAGCGGCGGCGCGGCTCGGCCCGCGGGGCCGCGGCGGTATCGGACAGCGGTTCGGGCAACGGCGGCGGCTCCGGCGGTGGCGGATCGGACAGAACTGGCGGCGGTGGGGCCGAGGGTTGCCGAGCCACCGGAGCAGCCACGATGGGGGGAGACGCGACGGGCGGGGGCGCCACCGGGCCAGCCGGCAGCGGGAGCTGGGCCACCGGCCCAGCTGGGGGCGGCGGAGCGGCGGGCAGCGGGGCGGCGGGCAGGTGAATTGCCGGGGTGGGCGGGGGCGGCGCAGCCTGCGGGCCGCGGGGCTGGCGCCAGTCGTGCCACGGCGGTCCGGACGACGGCGGGCCTGGCGGAGCCGGGTTCGGCGGCTCGTCGGCAACCGGATCGACGGGCTCGGCCGGCACCGCCGGCGGCGCCGGCACGGTGGACTCGGGGCTCGGGCTTCCAGGCGTGCGGCGGTACAGCCACGGCCGCACCGGATCCAGCGACCGGGAGTCGGCCGGGCGCTCGACCTCGCCGGGTGCGGCCGGGTGCTCAGCGCCGGCCGGGTCGGGATCGAGCTGGGCCTTGCCGGCCAGCCAGGGCCGGATCGGTTCCAGGTACCGCGGTACGGGCGTGACGGCGTCGTCCGGCCGGCCCGCGGCGGGCTCGTCGGCCGGCGGGTCGGGATGGTCGCGATCGGGCGAAGCGCTCTGCGCGCGGCGCGAGGCGATCTGGGCCTCGATGCGCGCGCGGAGTTCCTCCTCGTGGTCCACCGGCATAGGTTACGTGGCCCGCATCCCGGGGGCCGTACCATCGCGGTAGTGACCAGTCGCCCGCCCGCGAAACGCCCGGTGCGCATGCTGCCGGTGGGCCGATTCTTCGGCGTGCCGATCTATTTCGCGCCGTCGTGGCTGCTGGTTGCGGCGCTGCTCACCGTGTATTACGCCCCGATCGTGCACGACGCCGTGCCCGACGTGAGCGCGAGCACCTCCTACCTGCTGGCCGCGACGTTCGCCGTGCTGTTCGCGCTCTGCGTGCTCGCCCACGAACTCGGGCACACCGCGGTCAGTCTCGCTCTCGGCAACCCGGTCCGGCGCGTGGTGATCTTCCTGCTCGGCGGGGTGTCCGAGATCGAGCGCGACCCCGACCGGCCCCGCGACGAGTTCCTGGTCGCCGCGGCCGGCCCGCTCGTGTCGCTGCTCATCACCGGTGCCGCCGCGGGCGGGTACCAGTTCGTCGACGGCGCGACGCCTGCCCGGCGTGCTCATCGCCCTGCTGTTCTGGAGCAACCTCATCGTCGCCGTGTTCAACCTGCTGCCCGGCCTGCCGCTCGACGGCGGGCCGGCTGCTGCGGGCCGCGGTCTGGGCCGCCGGCCCGTCCCGGCTGACGGCCACGCGGATCGGCGCCTGGACCGGGCGGGCCGTCGCCGTCCTCGTCGCCGTGTCCGGACTGCTCGTCGACCGGTCGTCACTGGGCTTCGGGGCCGGCCTGTTCAGCATCGCGCTGGCCGCCTACCTGTGGTTCGGGGCGTCGCAGTCGCTGCGGGCCGGGGAGATGATGGAGCGGCTGCCGGCCGTCAGCCTCGACGCCCTGCTGCGCCCGGGCCTGCTCGTGCCGTCGGACCTGTCCGTGGCCGAGGCCCTGCGCCGGGTCTGGACCGGCAGCGCGCGCGGCCTGGTTCTCGTCGACTCCGCCGACCAGCCCCGCGCGATCGTGGACGAGGCCCTCATCGGCGCGGTTCCGCCGGAACGGCGGGCCTGGACCCAGCTGGCCGAGGTCGCCCGCCCGCTCGAACCGGGCCTGATCCTGAGGTCCGGGCTGACCGGCGAGCAGTTGCTCTCGGCCGTGCGGGCCACGCCGGCCCACGAGTACCTGGTCGTGCACGAGGACGGCTCGCCCGCCGGCATCCTGGCCACCGCCGACCTGGCCGCCACCCTGCAGGGCGCGACGTGAGCCGCTCGCCCGGGTCGGGGCCGTTCCAGGCCGGCGAGCGGGTGCAGCTCAGCGACCCGAAGGGCCGGCTGCACACGGTGACGCTGGAGAAGGGCAAGCAGTTCCACACCCACCGCGGCGCCATCGAGCACGATGAGCTCATCGGCGCGCCCGAAGGCAGCGTGGTCGCCTCGACGGCCGGCACGCTGTACCTCGCGCTGCGGCCGCTGCTGACCGACTTCGTGCTCTCGATGCCGCGCGGCGCGGCCGTCGTCTACCCGAAGGACGCCGCGCAGATCGTCGCGATGGGCGACATCCATCCGGGCGCGACCGTGCTCGAGGCCGGCGCCGGCTCGGGATCGCTGACCTGCTCGCTGCTGCGTGCGGTCGGTCCGACCGGGCGGGTGATCTCCTACGAGGTGCGCGACGACCACGCCGAGGTCGCCGTGCGCAATGTCGAGACGTTCTTCGGCGAGCGCCCGCCGAACTGGGATCTTGCGCCTGGGCGACGCCGCCGAGCACGCGCCCGGACGAGCCGGTCGACCGGGCCGTGCTCGACATGCTCAGCCCGTGGGAGGTGCTGCCGGCGGTGGCGGCCGCCCTGCAGCCCGGCGGCGTGTTCGTCGGCTACGTGGCCACCACCACGCAGCTGTCGCGCCTGGTCGAGGCCCTGCGCCTGCACGGCGGATTCACCGAGCCGTCGGCCTGGGAGACGTTCGTGCGCGGCTGGCACGTCGTCGGCCTGGCCGTGCGGCCCGAGCACCGCATGATCGGGCACACGGCCTTCCTGGTCACCGCCCGCCGGCTGGCCCCCGGCGTGACCGCGCCGCCCCGGCAACGGCGGTCGGCCAAGGCGAACCCGGCGCCCGAGCCACCCACGACCGGTGAGCCGTTCCGGCCCGTTCTGCCCGTAGGGATCAGCCCGCTTCGGGGCCGGCCACCTCGACGTCGTCGGTGGCGCGCACCACATGGATGCAGTCACCGGGGCACTCGCGGGCCGAGCTGATCACGTCCAGGCGCAGGTTGTCCGGCACCTCGGTCCGCGCGCCCGGTGCGGCCAGCAGTTCGCCGGCGGCGTCCTTGACGTAGGCCAGCCCGTCGACGTCGAACTCGAAGACCTCGGGGGCGTACTGCACGCACAACCCGTCGCCGGTGCACAGATCCTGCTCGATCCAGACGCGCAGTGGCTCGCTCACGGGGGTGTCGCTCCTCAGCTCGATGACCGGTTGCCGGCTCCATCGTCGAGGGTAGTTCCCTGGTTGGAGTCGCCCTCATGTGTAGGGTGAGATTTCGCGAACTCTCCGCGACATCTGGAGGTGGCCCGCATGGCTCACGAGCCTCGCGAACCGCAGGGTGGTCCGCGGTCGTACGACTCGTCCAACGACCCGGACACTCGCCGTCGTACTGCGTTCCTGGAGCAGGAACTCGAACTTCTCCGAGCCAAGGTGGCCGAGTCGCCTCGCCACATGCGCCTGCTCGAAGACCGGCTGGCCGAAGCCCAGGCCCGCGTGGCCGCGCTGAACGACCGCAACGAGCGGCTGGCCGAGACCCTGCGCGAGGCCCGCGACCAGATGGTGTCGCTGAAGGAAGAGATCGACCGGCTGGCCCAGCCGCCGAGCGGTTACGGCGTGTTCCTCGAGGCCTTCGAGGACGGCACCGTCGACATCTTCACCTCCGGCCGCAAGCTGCGCGTCGCCGTCTCGCCCGAGGTCGCCACGGCCGAGCTCGAGCACGGCCAGGAGGTCATGCTCAACGAGGCGATGAACGTGGTCGCGGCCCGCGGCAACGAGCGGGCCGGCGACGTGGTCATGCTCAAGGAGATCCTGGCCGGCGGCGACCGGGCCCTGGTCATCGGGCACACCGACGAAGAGCGCGTGGTGCACCTGGCCGACATGCTGCGCAACAACCCGCTGCGCGTCGGCGACTCGCTGCTGCTGGAGACCCGCTCGGCCTACGCCTACGAGCGCATCCCGAAGAGCGAGGTCGAGGAGCTCATCCTCGAAGAGGTGCCCGATCTCGACTACACCGACATCGGCGGCCTGACCAAGCAGATCGAGGCCATCCGCGACGCGGTCGAGCTGCCGTTCCTGCACGCCGACCTGTTCCGCGAGCACCAGCTGCGCCCGCCGAAGGGCATCCTGCTCTACGGCCCGCCCGGCTGCGGCAAGACGCTCATCGCCAAGGCCGTGGCCAACTCGCTGGCCAAGCAGGTGCAGCGGGTGCGCGGCGGCGACGAGCGGGCCACGTCGTTCTTCCTCAACATCAAGGGCCCGGAGCTGCTCAACAAGTACGTGGGCGAGACCGAGCGCCACATCCGGCTGGTGTTCCAGCGGGCCCGCGAGAAGGCCAGCGAGGGCACGCCGGTCATCGTCTTCTTCGACGAGATGGACTCGATCTTCCGCACCCGCGGCTCGGGCGTGTCCTCCGACGTCGAGAACACGATCGTGCCGCAGCTGCTCAGCGAGATCGACGGCGTCGAGGGGCTCGAGAACGTCATCGTCATCGGCGCGTCCAACCGCGAGGACATGATCGACCCGGCCATCCTGCGGCCGGGCCGGCTGGACGTGAAGATCAAGATCGAGCGCCCGGACGCCGAGGCCGCCCGCGACATCTTCTCCAAGTACATCCTCACCGGCCTGCCGATCCACAAGGACGACCTGGCCGAGCACGGGGGCGACACCCAGGCCACCGTCGACGCGATGATCCAGCACACGGTCGAGCGGATGTACTCCGAGTCCGAGGAGAACCGCTTCCTCGAGGTCACCTACGCCAACGGTGACAAGGAGACCCTGTACTTCAAGGACTTCAACTCCGGCGCGATGATCCAGAACATCGTCGACCGCGGCAAGAAGATGGCGATCAAGGATCTGCTGACCACCGGCCAGCGCGGGCTGCGCATGCAGCACCTGCTCGCCGCGTGCGTCGACGAGTTCCGCGAGAACGAGGACCTGCCCAACACCACCAACCCCGACGACTGGGCCCGGATCTCGGGCAAGAAGGGCGAGCGGATCGTCTACATCCGCACGCTCGTCTCGGGCAAGGGCAGTGACGCCGGCCGCGCCATCGACACGGTCGGCAACACGGGTCAATACCTCTGAGCACTCTGCAAGCGCTGCTCGTCTTCGTCGCGGGCATCGCGGCCGGCACCATCAACACGGTCGTCGGTTCGGGCACGCTGATCACCTTCCCGGTGCTGCTCGGTGTCGGCCTGCCGCCGGTGACCGCGAACGTGTCGAACACGCTCGGGCTGTCACCCGGGTCGTTCGTCGGCGCGTGGGGCTACCGCCGCGAGCTGGCCGGGCAGCGCCGGCGCGCGGTCCAGCTGGGCACGGCCTCGGTGCTGGGCGGGGTCGCCGGCGCCGTGCTGCTGCTCACCCTGCCGGCCGGGGCGTTCAAGGCCATCGTGCCGGTGCTGATCGTGCTCGCCCTCCTGCTGGTCGTGCTCGGGCCGCGGATCTCGGGCTGGCTGGCCGACTCGCCGCACACCGGGCGCACCCAGGTCACCCCGCTGCTCTGGGTGCTGACCCTGGGCGCCGGCGTGTACGGCGGCTACTTCGGCGCGGCTCAGGGCGTGCTGCTGATGGGCTTGATGGGGCTGCTGCTGGCCGAGTCGCTGCAACGGCAGAACGCGCTCAAGAACGTGCTGGCCGGCCTGGTCAACGCGGTCGCCGCCGTGGTCTTCGTGATCAGCGGCACGCAGGTGGACTGGGCCGCGGCCGGGCTGATCGCGGCCGGTTCCGTGATCGGCGGCCTCATCGGGGCCAGGGTGGGCCGGCGGCTGCCGCCCAGCGTGCTGCGCGGCGTGATCGTGGTCGTCGGCATCGTGGCCATCGTCAAGCTGCTGGTCTGATCCGCGCCGCGGCCCCGGCCCGTGGGCGCGACAACGTAACCTGAACCGGTGAGCGTGCGGCGAGTGATGGGGACCGAGGTCGAGTACGGCGTCAGCCTGCCCGGCCAACCTGCGGCCAACGCCATGCTGCTCTCGGCCCAGGTCGTCAACGCCTACGCCGGGACGCTGCCGGCCGGACGGGCCCGGCGGGCCAGCTGGGACTTCGAGGAGGAGTCGCCGCTGCGCGACGCCCGCGGCTTCGACCTCGGCGGCAACAACGCCAACGTCGCCCAGGAGTTCATCGAGGCCGAGGAGGACGCCGGGATGGCCAACGTCATCCTGCCCAACGGCGCCCGGCTCTACGTCGACCACGCCCACCCCGAGTACTCCAGCCCCGAGGTCACCAACCCGCTGGACGCCGTGCGCTGGGACAAGGCCGGCGAGCTGGTCATGCTGGCCGCGGCCCGCCGGGTGGCCTCACTGCCCGGGGTCAGCGCCCCGATCAACCTCTACAAGAACAACACCGACAACAAGGGGGCCTCCTACGGCGCCCACGAGAACTACCTGTGCAGCCGCGAGACCCCGTTCGCGTCGCTGGTGCGGCACCTGGTGCCGTTCTTCGTCACCCGGCAGGTGATCTGCGGCGCCGGCCGGGTGGGCCTGGGCCAGGACGGCAAGACGGCCGGGTTCCAGATCTCGCAGCGGGCCGACTTCTTCGAGGTCGAGGTCGGCCTCGAGACCACGCTGAAGCGGCCCATCGTCAACACCCGCGACGAGCCGCACGCCGACGCCGACCGCTACCGCCGGCTGCACGTGATCGTCGGCGACGCCAACCTGGCCGAGATCTCGACCTACCTCAAGGTCGGCACCGCGGCGCTCGTGCTGGCCATGATCGAGGAGAACTTCCTGGCCGACGACCTGGCCATCGCCCAGCCGGTGCGCGAGCTGCACGACGTGTCGCACGACCCGTCGCTGCGGCACCTGATCCAGCTCGCCGACGGGCGCACCATCACGGCCCTGCAACTGCAGGGGGAGTACCTCGACCGGGCCCGCAAGTTCGTCGACGACCGCTACGGCACCGACGCCGACGAGCAGACCCGCGACGTGCTGTCGCGCTGGGAGTCGGTGCTGCAGCGCCTGGGCACCGACCCGATGCAGCTGGCCCAGGAGCTCGACTGGGTGGCCAAGCTGCGCCTGCTCGAGGGTTATCGCGAGCGCGACGGCCTGGACTGGGATTCCTCGCGCCTGCAGCTCGTCGACCTGCAGTACGCCGACATCCGGCCCGAGAAAGGGCTGTACAACCGCCTGGTCTCGCGCGGCGCGATGCAGACGCTGCTGCCCGAGGGGGCGGCCGAGAAGGCGATGAACGCCCCGCCCGAGGACACCCGGGCCTACTTCCGGGGCGAGTGCCTGCGCCGGTACGGCCCGTCGGTGGCCGCGGCGTCGTGGGACTCGGTCATCTTCGACGTCGGGCGCGAGTCGCTGGTGCGGGTGCCGATGCTCGAGCCGTTGCGCGGCACCCGGGCCCACGTGGGTGAACTGCTGGAACGTTGCCCGACCGCGGCCGCGCTGATCGACGCGCTGGTCGGGCCGCGCTAGCTCGGTGAGTCGAACGCGTCGGACGCGTGCTTGTGCCCGAGCAGCAGGCTGATCGTCAGTTCGAGGCGGTTGCCGACGTCGGTGGCCGAGGCCCGGCGGGTCACCCAGGCGACGAGTTGGGCCAGCCACACGTCGCTGATCACCCGCGCGATGGCGAGCTGCTCGTCGGTGGGAGGTTCGTCGTCGTCCTTCATGGCCCGGGCGAACATCTGGTCCATCAGCCGGCCGACGGTGTCGACCTCGCCGGCCGCGGACGCGTCGGCGAACATGAATGCGCGCGTCATCGCCTCGGTGAGCTGCGGGTCGCGCTGCAGGCCCCGGGTGATGAACCCGAGGATGAACATCAGCCGGTCGTACGGCGTGTCACCCGGGATGGCGACGCGGGCGGTGCGCTCCCGGACCCGGGCCAGCTCGCGGGCCAGCGCCGACACCAGCAGGTGGATCTTGGACGGGAAGTACCGGTACAGGGTGCCCAGCGCGACGTCGGCCCGCTCGGCCACGGTGCGCATCTGCACCGCGTCGTAGCCGCCCTTGGACGCGAGCACGAGGGTGGCGTCGAGGATGCGCTTGCGGCGGTCGCGCTGGGCCGACGAACCGAGGTCGTCGGCCGGGAGCGCACCGGCCGGGGTGGCGCCGTTACTGCCGCGCGAGCGGGCGGAGGTTGTCATCGCGATCCTGTCGTGTGCGGACACCGTACGGTGCAATATCTTCCAGATTAGCATCGGATTTAAACAGAAACCTGTTTCAGTTCAATTACGTGCCGGGCGCGTCGGCCGCCGTGGTTGATGGCAGTAGTCCATTTTGTCCTCAATAGAACACGTTCTAGAATTGTCGAGGCCCGACGAGACCAGCAGGAGCATCTTTGCCTATCGCCACCACTGAGGACCAGCAGCACGTCGCGCAGTCGGTGCGGTCCTGGATCATGAGAGCGCGGCCACTGGCCACGCGCTGCCTGACCGTCGCCGGCGGCACGAGCCAGGTGCTGCTCACGCTGGCCGGGGAGCGGCTCCTCGGGCTACCGCGCGGGTGAACGTCCAGTCCAGGAAGCGCTCGACCCCGCGCACCACGTGCACGCTGCGGATCGACGGGAAGATGTCGAACGCGTGCTGGGCACCGCCGATCTCGGCGTACGCCACCGGGTTGGGCGACACGGCCCGCAGCCGGTCGACGAAGGCCCGGGCCTCGGCCACCGGGACGAGGGTGTCGTTACGGCCGTGGACGACGAAGAACGGCGGCGCGTCCGCGGTGATGCGCGACAGCGGTGACGCCGCGCGGTAGTCGTCGGGATACTTCGCGTCGCGGCTCATCACGTAGCGGCGGACGAGACCGTCCAGGCGCTGCTGCGAGAACTTCGTGCCGCTCTCGGCCGTGAAGTCGTACACGCCGTAGTGCGGCACACAGGCCTGCACCGCGGTGTCGACGTCCTCGAAGCCGGGCTGCAGCGACGCGTCACCCGGCGTGAGGGCCAGCATCGCGGCCAGGTGCCCGCCGGCCGACCCACCGGTCACGGCGACGAACGACGGGTCGGCGCCGTACTCGGCACTGTGTTCGCGGATCCAGGCCATCGCCCGCTTGACCGCGACCAGATGCTCGGGCCAGCGCGCCCGCGGCGACAGCGGGTAGTTCACGGCGACGCAGACCCAGCCCCGGGCCGCCATCTGCAACATCAGCGGGATGCCCTGCTGGTCCTTGGTGCCCATCACCCAGCCGCCGCCGTGCACCTGCAGGAGCACCGGCCGGCCCGGCGGCAGGTCGCGGTGGTGGTAGATGTCCAGCTCGAAGCGCCGCCCGCCCGGTGCGTAGGGCAGCCGGCGCTTGCGCACGACCTCGACGTTGCGCATCCGGAACGGCCAGGCCAGCTGCCGCCACGGCGTCGCGACATCGGCCGGCTCGGCCGCGTGGCTGAGCTCGTCGCGGTAGTCGTCGCCGAGCGCCTCGCGCAGCGCCTGCTCGACCTCGACCCCGGCCCGGGCGCCGGCCGCGATCAGCGTGGCGTAGCCGGCCGAGGCCGTCGCGGCCGCGGCCAGGCCGAGGCGATCGCGGCGGTTGCCGAGCCCGTGCCGGACGACGTGGGCAACGGCGTCGACCGCGGTGGCGGTGAGCAGGTGGGGGGCGAGCTCGGCCGTCAGCCAGCCGGCGAAGAACGCCGGCAGTGAGGCCGGGCCACCCGGGATGGGGCGCACCGCGTTGGCCGTCAGTCCCAGGGTGACGAGCTGACGGGTCAGGAAGCGGTCCCGCATCGGCCCATTCTGCTCAATGTGTCCGGGGCGACGCGATCCGGGCCGACACCGAGGCGCAGGCAGCTTGCAAGGCGGGCGTGAACTGCTCGGCCCCGAGCACGCACGAGGCGTGGCCCGCGTCGACCTCGTACACGGTCGCGTCGGGAATGCGCCGGGCCAGCAGGCGCTGCTGGGTCGGCGGGATGAGCCGGTCGCGGGCGGTCACGACCACCGCGGTGGGCACGTCGATGTCGCCGATCCAGCCCGAGGAGTCGAACCGGCTGATCGCGGCCGCGGCCCGGGCGATCGCGGTGCCCGACGTCGAGCGGAACTCGCCGTAGGCCCAGCGGCTGTCGTCGGTGCCGACGAGGTGCCCGGAGCGGGTGCGCCGGACGATCGCCGTACTGCGGGCCGCCGTCGCGGCCACGCGGGTGCTGATCACCCGCAGGGCGGCCGGCGCCTGGGCCGTGTCGCGGAAGCGGGTCGTGCTCGCGCACATCACGACGCCGGCGACCCGGCCGCGGTGGCGCCGCCAGGTGAGCTGGGCGACGAGCGAGCCCATCGAATAGCCGACCGGGACGAAGCGCGTGATGCCCAGTGCGTCGGCGACGGCGGCGACGTCGTCAGCGCAGTCCTCGAGCCGGAAGTGGGGGGAGCGGATGCCCTGCCCGTGCCAGCGCTGGTCGAAGACCACCACCCGGTAGCGCGCGCGCAGGGCGCCGAGCGCCGGGTACCAGGTGAGCAGGCCGGTGCAGGCCAGGGCGTGCAGCAGGATGACCGTCGGCCTCGGCGCGGTACCGACCGCAGCGGGCGTCGATCCGGTGTCGACCACGAACGTGCGCCCCCGCCCGGGCAGGTCGAGCAATGCACCCGCGGGCAGGTCGACCGGAGGCGCGGTACCGACGATGCGTGCCGCTGTTTGCCACCCTGCGTCGGCCACTGTGTTCATGCATCGCCTCCGCCTTGCCCCGCCACCCCGAGTGCCCGATACTAGAACACGTTCTATCAGAAATTGAGGAGCATTTGGTGGATTTCTCGCACGACGACACACAAATGGCGATAGCGGACCTGGCCGGAACTGTACTGCGTCCCGAGGCCGACAACGCGCGCACGGTGCAGGCGCTCGACAGTGCCGTCGGCTACGACGAAACAGTGTGGAAGGCGATGGCCCAGGCGGGCCTGCTGTCACTCGCGCTGCCCACGTCCCTCGGCGGCGACGGTTTCGGTGCGGTCGAGGTGGCCACCGTGCTCGCGGCCGTGGGCCGGCAGACCGCGCCGGTGCCGGCCCTGGCCACGCTCGCCCTCGGGGTGTTGCCCGTTGTCGCGCTCGGCACCGAGGAACAGCAACGTGTTCTGCTGCCCGAGGTCAGCGACGGGCGGGTGCTCAGCGCGGCCATCCGCGAGACGTCGCACGCCCTGCCCAGCAACCCGGCCACCACCGTCCGCGCCCACGGCACCGGCTTGGTCGTCGACGGGCTCAAGCTCGGCGTGCCGTACGCGGCCCAGGCCCATCGCCTGCTGGTCAGCACCGACGCCGGCGTGCTGATCGTCGACCCGAACGCCGAGGGCGTCACCCTGACCCGCACGCCGAGTTCGACCGGCGCACCCGAGTACACCGTGCGCCTCGAGCACGTGCGGGTCTCGCGCGACGAGGTGCTCTCGGTCGACATCGCCCCGCTGCACCGCTTCGCCGTGGCCGGTGCGGCCGCAGTGGGCGACGGGGTGGTCAGCGGTGCGCTCGCGCTGACGGCCACACACCTCGGCCGCCGGCAGCAGTTCGGCAAGCCGCTGGCCACGTTCCAGGCCGTCGCCCAGGAGATCGCCGACGTGTACATCACGGCGCGCACCGTCGCCCTGGCCGCGATGTCGGCGAACTGGCGGCTGGCGGCCGGGCTGGACGCCGACGACGACCTGGACGTGGCCGCGTACTGGCTGGCTCAGGAGTTGCCGGCCGCGCTGGGGGTCTGCCACCACCTGCACGGCGGGCTCGGGGTCGACATCACCTACCCGCTGCACCGGTACTACTCGCAGGCCAAGGACCTCGCCCGCTTCGTCGGCGGCGCCGCCTACCACCTCGACCGGATCGGAGCGCGGTGTTCCTCGAACTGAGCGCGGACCAACGGGCCCTGCAGACCGAACTGCGGGACTACTTCGCCGACCTGGTCTCGCCGGACGAGGCCCGGGCCATGCTCACCGAGCGGCACGGTCCGCTGTATCGCGACGTGGTGCGGCGGATGGGCCGCGACGGCTGGCTGGGCGTGGGCTGGCCGGTCGAGTACGGCGGGCGCGGCTTCGGTGAGATCGAGCAGACGATCTTCGTCAACGAGGCCGCCCGGCGCGACATCCCGCTGCCGTACGTGACTCTGCAGACCGTCGGGCCGACCCTGCAGACCTACGGCACCCAGGAGCAGAAGGACCTGTTCCTGCCCCGCATCCTGGCCGGCGACCTGCACTTCGCCATCGGCTACACCGAGCCCGAGGCCGGCACCGACCTGGCCGCACTGCGCACCACCGCGGTGCGCGACGGTGACGACTACATCGTCAACGGGCAGAAGGTGTTCACCACCGGCGGGCACGACGCCGACTACGTGTGGCTGGCCGTGCGCACCGACCCCGAGGCCGCCCAGCGCGGCAAGCCGCACAGCGGCATCTCGATCCTCATCGTCGACACCACCGACCCGGGCTTCTCGTGGACGCCCACGATCACGGCCGACGGTGCCCACCACACGAACACGACCTACTACGCCGACGTGCGCGTGCCGGTGCGGATGCGGGTCGGGGCCGAGAACGCCGGGTGGAAGCTCATCACCACCCAGCTCAACCACGAGCGGGTCATGCTCGGCCCGGCCGGCCGGATCGCCGGGCTCTACGAGCGGGTGCACGCCTGGGCGTCACGGCCCGGCCCGTACGGCGTCGCCTTCCTGTGCCATCCCGACGTGCGCCGCGCCCTGGCCGAGACCCACGCGACCTGGCGGCTGAACGAACTGCTCAACTGGCAGGTGGCCGCGCGCACGGCCGGCGAGGTCGACATCGCCGACGCGTCGGCGACCAAGGTGTTCGCCTCCGAGCGGGTGCAGCGGGTGTTCCGGCTGCTCGAGGAGGTGATCGGCCGCCACGGCGACCCGGCCGACCCGCCGACCGCGGAGCTCATGCACTGGCTGGACGTGCAGGCCAAGCGCAACCTGGTCATGACCTTCGGCGGCGGCGTCAACGAGATCCAGCGTGAGCTGATCGCCCAGTTCGGCCTGCAGCTGCCCCGAGTCCCGCGATGACCGACATCGCCGCCCGGGCCGAGGCGATCAAATCCCAGGGCGACAGCCGACCGCGGGCCGCGCGCGACCCGGTGAACCAGTCGATGATCAACAACTGGGTCGAGGCGATCGGCGACGCCAACCCGATCTACGTGGACGAGGCCGCGGCGATCGCCGCCGGCCACCCCGGTGTCGTCGCCCCGCCGGCGATGATCCAGGTCTGGACGATGGGCGGCCTGCACAATCCGCGCGCGACCGACGACCCGCTCGGGCTGATGCTGCAACTGCTCGACGACGCCGGCTACACCTCGATCGTCGCGACCAACTGCGAGCAGACCTACCACCGCTACCTCGTCCCCGGCGAACCGCTGACGGTGACGACCCGGCTCGAGGACGTCGTCGGGCCCAAGCGCACCGGCCTGGGCGAGGGCTGGTTCGTCACCACCCGCAACGTTTGGTCGGCCGGCGACGAGCCGGTGGCCGAGATGATGTTCCGGGTGCTGAAGTACCGGCCCGAGCGGTCGGCCTCCGCGGTCGACGTGTCGCGCCCGGTGATCAGTCACGACACCGCCTTCTTCTGGGAAGGCACCGCGGCCGGTGAGCTGCGCATCCAGCACTGCCCGGCCTGCGACACGCTGCGCCACCCGCCCGGCCCGATGTGCCCGGCCTGCGGGGCCGACAAGCCCGACTACGTCGTGGCCGCCGGGCGCGGCCAGGTGTTCAGCTACGTCGTGCACCACCACCCGACGGTGCCGGGCAAGACCCTGCCGTTCGTCGTGGCCCTGGTCGAACTGGACGAGGGCGTGCGCATGATCGGTGAACTGGTCGACGTGGATCCCGCCGCCGTCGCGATCGGGATGCCGGTCGAGCTGGCCCTGACGCGGATCGACGAGGAGCTGACGTTGCCCTACTGGCGCCCGCGGGTGAGCGCCCGATGACCGGGCCCACCGCAGTCACGGTCGGGGCCGAGCTGCCTGAGCTGGTCATCGCGGCCACGCCCACGTTCGTGATCAGCACCGCGCTCGCCACCCGCGACTTCCAGGACGTCCACCACGACCGCGACGCCGCGATCGCCCGCGGCTCCCAGGACATCTTCGTCAACATCCTCACCGACACCGGGCTGGTGCAGCGCTTCGTCACCGACTGGGCCGGCCCGGCCGCACGCGTGCGCACCATCGCCATCCGGCTCGGCGTGCCCTGCTACGCCTACGACACGCTGGCCTTCAGCGGCGAGGTCGTCGAGGTCGACGGCCCGGACGTCACCGTCCGGGTGGTCGGCCGCGGCCGGCTCGGCGACCACGTCACCGGCACGGTCGCGCTGACGCTGGCCGGAGCCGCGTCGTGAGCGGGCTGTCGGGCCGGGCCGCGATCGCCGGCATCGGGGCGACCGAGTTCTCGAAGGACTCCGGCCGCAGCGAACTCAAACTGGCGGCCGAAGCCGTGCGCGCCGCCCTCGACGACGCCGGGCTGGCGTCGGCCGACGTCGACGGGCTGGTCACCTTCACCCAGGACAACAACACCGAGGCCGCCGTCGCCCGCGAGGTCGGCATCCCCCAGCTGACGTTCTTCAGCCGCATCCATTACGGGGGCGGCGCGGCCTGCGCCACCGTGCAGCAGGCGGCCATGGCCGTGGCCACCGGCGTGGCCGAGGTCGTGGTCTGCTACCGCGCGTTCAACGAGCGGTCCGGGCAGCGTTTCGGGCAGGTGATGGGCGGGCTGGCCGGCGCGCCGACCTCGTCCGGGGTCGACGCCGGCTGGTCGTACCCGATGGGGCTGAGCACGCCCGCGGCCTGGGTGGCCATGGTCGCCCGCCGGTACATGCACACCTACGGCGCGACCAGTGAGGACTTCGGCCGGGTCGCCGTCGCCGATCGCAAACACGCGGCCACCAACCCCAAGGCCTGGTTCTACGGCAAGCCGATCACGCTGGCCGAGCATCAGGCCTCGCGCTGGGTGGCCGAGCCGCTGCACCTGCTCGACTGCTGCCAGGAGAGCGACGGCGGCGTGGCCGTCGTCGTGACCACGCCGGAACGCGCCCGCGACCTGCGCCAGCCCGCCGTGGTCGTCCGGGCCGCGGCCCAGGGCAGCGGCGCCGACCAGTTCGTGATGACCAGCTACTACCGCGACGAGCTCACCGGCCTGCCCGAGATGGGAATCGTCGCCGGCCAACTGTGGGCCCAGGCCGGGCTGTCGCCGCAGGACGTCCAGGTCGCCGTGCTCTACGACCACTTCACGCCCTTCGTGCTCATCCAGCTCGAGGAGCTCGGCTTCTGCCCGCGCGGCCAGGCCCGCGACTTCATCCGCGACGGCGCCATCGAGCTCGGCGGCCGGTTGCCGCTCAACCCGCACGGCGGCCAGCTCGGCGAGGCCTACATCCACGGGATGAACGGGATCGCCGAGGCGGTGCGGCAGGTGCGCGGCAGCGCGGTCAACCAGGTGGCTGACGTCGAGAACGTCCTCGTCACCGCGGGCACCGGAGTGCCGACCTCGGGCCTGGTGCTCAGCGCCTAGGCCAGCGGGCCGGGAACGATCGCGTCGCGTTCGGCCTGCCGAGCACGGGCGTGGCCGTCGGCCGTGCCGCCGAGCAGGATCCGGGTCATCGCGTAACGGGTGTCGAGCAGCTCGTCGAGGGCGGCGTCGAGGTCGTCGGCCGAGACGGCCAAGCCACCGCCGTCCGGGTCGGCGCCGCGGATGGCCGCCACGACCGCGGCCCGGCGCAGCAGTTCCTTGAGGAACGACGCGGTCACCCCGCCGGTGCGGGCGATCACGGTGTCCAGCCGGCTGGTGTCGACGGACAGCTGGGCCCGGTACAGCTCGAACAGGGCCCGCCGGGCCCGCGCGTCGGGCAGGGCGAGTTCGACGGCCTGGTCGATGCGGCCGGGCCGGGCGGCCAGCGCCGGTTCGAGCAGGTCGGCCCGGTTGGTGGTGAGGACGAAGATCACGTCGGCGTCCTCGGCCAGGCCGTCCATCTCGTTGAGCAACTGGAACAGCATCGGGTGGTGGCCCTGGTGCAGGCCGCGGTCCTCGGCGATGAGGTCGACGTCCTCGACGATGAGCATCGACGGGGCCAGCGCCCGGGCGATCGAGCAGGCCTCGCCGATCAGGTGCAGGGCGGCGCCGGTGAGCTGCACGACGGTGGTGTCGCTCAGCGTGCTGATCAGATAGCGCACGGTGTGCGTCTTGCCGACCCCGGGCGGGCCGTAGAGCAGCAGGCCGCGCTTGAGGTGCTGCCCGGCGGCCAGCAGGCGGTCCTTGTGCCGGGCCACCTCGATCACCTGGCGCTGCACCGCGGTGAGTACGTCGGCGGGCAGGATCAACTGGCCCGGCCGCAGGGTCGGCCGGCGGTGGAACTGCAGCAGGGTCTGACCGTGGCCGAAGATCTCACCGCCGAAGGACAGCACCTGCCCGCGGAACACGTTGTGCTCGATGGCCTGCTGGCGGATGCGCGTCGCTGCGCGCGCGGCGAAGTCGGACTCGCTGCTCAGGATCTGGACGGTGACGTTGTCGTGGGCCGAATGCGGTTCCGGGCCGCGCAGCAGCACGGCGCTGTGGCGCTCACCGTCGGCCACGAGGTAGAGCCCGCAACGCACGCACGGGCGCACCTCACCGTCGGGCCCGGCGGGCAGGTTGGTGCGGGCGACGTTGCCGGGGCGCAGCGCACCCGGCCCGAGTTCGGACGCGCCCAGCAGTTCGGCCAGGCCGAACTCGCGGTGCTGGAACCCGATCACGCCGACCAGTTCGTAGGCCCGACCGGGCTCGCCCAGCCACGCGTCCAGGCCGGCCTGGACGTTGACGTGCTCGTAGGCCGGCCACGATTCCTCGACGACGGCCAGCTCGTCGCCGTGCTCAGGCAGGTGTGCGCGCAGCAGACTCGACAGCGTCGCGCCCTCGTCGGCCCGGGCCGCCTGGACGACCCCGCGCACGGCCCGCCGGGCCAGCCGGCCGACGTCGGCCAGTTCCGGGCGGGCGCCGTCGACGGCCGGGCCCGCGACCTCGGGCGGCCCGTAGGACGTCCAGCCTGCCTGTCGTCGCGCCACGCTCCGGCCTCCCATGCCGATCGAACTGGGAGGAAACCTAGCGCCAGATGAACCATTCCGGGCGCATCTGCGTAACTAACCATATGAATCGATACTCGGTGCCGGCAGCAGTCGCGGCTCTTGCCCTCCTGCTCGCGTCCTGCAGTTCGTCGAAATCCAGCTCACCGTCGACCTCGACGGCGGCCGGCGGCGGCAGCACCAGCACGTCCGCCGCGGCCCCGGCATCGGGTGGGATCACGATCAAGAACTTCGCCTTCTCCGGCACGATGACGGTCAAGCCCGGCCAGAAGGTGACGGTCACGAACCGCGACACGGCCGCGCACACGCTCACCGACAAGAAGACCCACAAGTTCGACACCGGCAACATCGACCCCGGTGCGACCGGGACGTTCACCGCGCCGACCACGCCCGGCAGCTACCCGTTCGGCTGCACGTACCACCCGAACATGAACGGCACCCTCGTCGTTCGGTGAGCTCGTCGTCCAGTGAGGTAGCGGGTCAGTGCACCAGGCCCCGCCCGGTGATCAGCGGCAGCTCGAGCGCCGTGAGCAGACCGGGCGGGGCGGCGACCACGGCCTCGACCGCGTTGACCAGCCGCATCGCGGTGGCCTTGAGCCCGGCCGTGTTGTGGTCGCCGTCGGTGCCGAGCAGCTGCAGGTCCAGGGTGTAGTTCGGCTCGCCGGTGATCTGCACGCGGTAGCAGCCCTGGCCGGCCGGCTGCGGCCAGCCCGGCCCGAGGTCGCT
Organism: uncultured Actinomycetota bacterium; assembly: GCA_963713245.1. Taxonomy (GTDB): domain Bacteria; phylum Actinomycetota; class Actinomycetes; order Mycobacteriales; family Jatrophihabitantaceae; genus CAVQKZ01. Next base: position 421,929 of record CAVQKZ010000005.1, on the reverse strand, counting down.
GCGCAACCGGGTGATGTGCTCGAGCACGCAGACCGGCCGCCCGCCGTGCATCCCGAGCACCTCGAAGCGCAGCGCGGCGGCCGTGCCCTGCTCGATCACGCCGGCGTCGATCGTGAACGTCTCGGGCGCGGGCAGCCGTTCGACGCTCTCACGCACCTCGTCCAGTTGCACCCCGAGCCCGGCGGCCAGTTGGCGCACGACCGAGCCCCAGGCCAGCGACAGCACGCCGGGCCTGAGCAGCATCGGCACCTCGGCCACGGGCCGGCCGAAGCCCATCACGTCGAACAGCATCACCGGGTTGTCGTAGGTGGAGTAGTCGAGCACCTCGAAGCAGCGCACCTCGTCGATGCGCTCACACACGCTGGTCAGCACCAGCGGCAGCCAGTCGTTGGCGAAGCCGGGATCGACACCGTTGACCCACAGCGACGCCCCACCGGCGACCGCGTCCGCCCGGATCGGGTCGGTGACCTCGGCCGGCACGACGCCGTCGGGGTACTGCAGGAACACCGGGCCGCTGGAGACCACGTTGATCCCGGCGGCGAGGAAACGCCGCAGGTCGGCGATCGCTTCGGGCAACCGATTGTCGGCCATGGCCGTGTGCACGATGCAGTCCGGCGCCAGCGCGATGAGCGCATCGGCGTCATCGGTCGCGGTGACGCCCAGCGTGCGGCCGAGCCCGGCCAGCTCGCCGGCGTCGCGGCCGGCCTTCTCGGCGTTGGACACCCACACGCCGATGAGCTCGAGTTCCGGCCGGGCGTCGATGCCGGCGATCGCGTGCCGGCCCACGTTGCCGGTACTCCACTGCACCACCCGCAGCGTCATCCGCGCCCGCCCGTACTACAGGTCGGGGACGGGCAGGTCGAGGTTGGGCCGGTTCAGCCCGCCGTCCACCTCGAGGATCTTCCCGGTGACGTACGCGCCGGCCGGCGAGCACAGGTAGACCACGGCGGCGGCGATGTCCTCGACCGCGCCGATCCGCCGCAGCGGGGTGGCCTCCTCCATCCGGGTGCGGATCTCGTCGTTGCCCATGACGACGTCGAGGGCCGACGTGGCCACCGACCCGACCGAGATCGCGTTCACCCGCACCTTGGGGGACAGGTCGGCCGCGGCCATTCGGGTGTAGTGGGCCAGCGCGGCCTTGGCCGTGCCGTAGGCCAGGAAGCCGCGACCGGGCACCCGGCCCATCACCGAGGAGATGTTGACGACCGATCCGCCGCCGTCGGCCAGCATGACCGGCACGGCCGACGTCGTCAGGGCGTGCGCGGTGGAGACGTTGAAGTGGAAGGCCTGTTCGAGGAACTTCGTCGACGTGTCGAGGTAGGTGCAGGGGTACGTGCCACCGACGTTGTTGACGACGATGTCGAGGCGGCCGAACTCGTCCTGGGCCGCCGTGGCCAGGCCCCGGATGGCGGCCTCGTCGGACAGGTCGGCGACGACGACGTGGGCCCGGCGGCCGGCGTCGGCGACGGCCTTGGCCACCTCCTGCAGCTGCGCTTCGGTGCGCGCGGCGATCACGACGTCGGCCCCGGCCTCGGCCAGCGCGAGTGCCGTCCCCGCGCCGATTCCGCGCCCGGCCCCGGTGACCACGGCGACCTGGTCAGTGAGCCGGAACCGGTCGAGGATGCTCATTTCGCGCCCGCCGCCGATCGCCCGGCCCGCCGGCCGAAGAAGGTCGAGTCGCCCAGCGACAGTCCGCTGCAGTAGCCCTGGGCGGCAATGCCCGACGTGGTGCGCCCGGCGGCGTACAAGCCGGGGATCGGCGCGCCGTCGTGGTCGAGCACCTCGCCGTCGAGGCCGGTGTCCAGGCCGCCGAGGGTGAACGGGGGATAGGGGAACTTGTCGGCCCGCAGGTCGAACGCGGCCACCGGGGCGACGAGCGGGCTCAGCACCGGCGGCCGCTTGTGGAACAGCGGGTCGGCCCCCTGCGCGGCGTGCTCGTTGAAGTAGTCGACCGTGGCCACCAGGGCGCCGGCCGGCAGCCCGATCTCGGTCTCGAGTTCGGCCACGCTGGCGCAGACCCACGCCGCCGGGACGCCGAGCCAGTTCGGCCGGTAGTGCTCCTCGTCGACGATCAGGTAGGCCTGGCCGCCTTGATCGATCAGGGCGCGCTGCCCGATCCGGCCCATGTAGGTGTCCTCGTTGACGAAGCGCTGGCCGAGGCGGTTGACCAGGATGCCGTGCACGAGCGGACGGGGGGCGTTGAACGGCAGCGCGCACTCGACCGCGTCCATCCGCTTGACCCGGGCCCCGGCGCCCTGGGCCATCCGGATCCCGCGGCCGTCGTCGCCGTCGGTGCCCAGCCGCAGCGGCGTCTGGTGCAGCACGGGGGCGTACTGCGCGACCATCTCCGGGCTGTTGACGAAGCCCCCGGCCGTCAGCACCACGCCGGTGCGGGCCCGGATCGCCACCGGTTCGCCGTAGCGCGACCCGAGCAGGCCGCACACCCGCCCGTCGTCGTCGACGACCAGCCGCTCGGCCCTGGTGTCGTAGGCCGGGCGGGCACCGGCGTCGAGCGCGGCCCGGGTCAGCACGGCCATCAACGCCGACCCGCCCGGCTTGGCCCCCTGCACGATGTGCGCCCGCTGCGCCGGCGGCACCAGTTCGTCGAAGGGGTAGGCGTTCTCGCCGCCGGTGAACATCAGCCCTTCACCGTCCACCGGCGAGGTGCCGTTGGCATCGGGCCGCACGGCGCCGAGGAACCGCACCCCGCGGGCCACGAGCCAGTCGTGGTGGGCCACGCTCTCGGCGCAGTACAGCTCGATCTTCGCCTCGTCCGGGGCCGGCCCACAGGCCGCGGCGAGGAACGCGTGCATGTTCTCGGCCGAGTCCTCGACCCCGGCGGCCTGCTGGGTCGCGGTGCCGCCGCCCAGGTAGATCATCCCGTCGGACATCGCCGCGGCCCCGCCCGAGGCGCCGGCCCGCTCCAGCACCAGTACCGAGGCCCCGGCGGTGGCGGCCTCGTGCGCCGCCGCCGCTCCGGCGGCGCCGAATCCGACGACGACCACGTCGGCCTCGTCGGTCCAGTTCGTGATGTCGCGCGCGTGCGCGGGGACCACGCTCGGTGCGGTCACGGCGCGACGACCAGTTCGGCCGCCGACAGCGCGGGCGCGTCGTCGCGGTCGGCGACGGTGGTGGCCACGACGAACCGGCCGCCGTCGCGCCAGACCGAGGTGCGCAGGGTCTCGCCCGGGAACACCACACCGGTGAACCGGGCCCCGAACGCCCGGACCCGGTGCACGTCGGCGTCGAGCAGTTCGTCGACGAGGGCCTTGGCGACGATGCCGTACGTGGCCAGGCCGTGCAGGATCGGGCTCAGGAAGCCGGCCGCGGCGGCGAAGCAGGGATCACTGTGCAACGGGTTGCGGTCGCCGAGCAGGCGGTACCAGAGCGCCTGCTGCGGCAGCGTCGGCGTGGTGATCACGACGTCGGGCCGGCGGTCGGGCTGGTCGTTCGGCGCCGACGGGCCCCGCTCGCCGCCGAAGCCCCCCTCGTCGCGGGCGAAGACACTGGACGTGTTCGTCCACAGCGGCTCACCGGCCAGGTCGCACACCTCGGACTCGGTGACGATGACGGCCGCGGTGCCCTTGTCCCAGACGTCGGCCACCCGGGTGTTGACGCGGGCCTTGCCGTCGACCGGGATCGGCCGGTGCACGTCGATGCGCTGGGTGCCGTGCAGCACCTTGGCCAGGTCGACCTCGATACCGGGGTAGGAGACCCGGGGCGGCTCGGTCTCGCCCAGCGTGGGGGCGACGACCGCGAACGTCGGCAGCACCTGCAACTGCGGCTCGGTCACGTAGCGCAGCTCGCGCGGGTCGGTCGGTGCCGCCCCGGCGCCCAGGGCCAGGTGGTACAGCAGCACGTCGGAGCCGGTCCAGGCGAACTCCCGCTCGGGCAGCCGGGCGCCGAGCGCGACGGCCGGGTCAATGGGCACGGTTGAGCTCCTCGCCGCTCGGCTCGGCCACCTCGGCGGTGGCGCGTCCGGCCAGGTGCAGTGCGGCCAGGTACCCGAACGTGATGGCCGGCCCGATGGTCGCGCCCGGACCGGCGTAGGTGTGCCCCATCATCGGCGAACTGGCATTGCCCGCGGCGTAGAGCCCGGCGATGACCGAACCGTCGGCCCGCAGCACCCGGCCGTCGACGTCGGTGCGCAGCCCGCCCTTCGTGCCCAGGTCGCCCGGCACCATCGTCACTGCGTAGAACGGGCCGTGGGCCAGCGGGGCCAGGCTCGGGTTGGGCTTGACCCGCGGATCGCCGTAGTAGCGGTCGTAGCCGCTCTCGCCCCGGCCGAAGTCCTCGTCGGTGCCGGCCCGGGCGAACCGGTTGAACCGCTCGACGGTGGCGACCAGCTCGTCGGCCGGCACGCCCATCTGCTCGGCCAGGGCCGGGATGGTGTCGGCCTTGACCAGCGCACCGGCCTTGTACCAGCGGCCGGGGAAGGCCTGGCGCGGCGTCAGCCCGGCGAAGACGTAGCGGTTGCGGTAGCGCTGGTCGATGACCAGCCAGGCCGGGATGTTCTCGGGCGGGCCGTCGCCGCGGCCGTATTCGCCGCCGTACATGCGGTGCACGGCCTCGACGTAGGGCGCGGCCTCGTTCATGAACCGCCGGCCCCGGTCGTTGACCATGATCCCGCCGGGCAGCGCGCGCTCGGCCAGGCAGAACCACGGGCCGCCGCTGAGCGGGATCGACGGGCCCCACCAGGCGTCGTCCATCAGCTCCAGGGCCGCACCGAGCCGCTCGCCGGCCCGGATCCCGTCCCCGGTGTTGGCCTTCGCGCCCACGGTCCAGTCGGTGGTGATGGGGGCGCGCTGGTACTGCCGCCGCATCTCGGCGTTGTGCTCGAAGCCGCCCGAGGCGAGCAGCACCCCGTGCCGGGCCGACAGCGTCCGCCGCTGCCCGCCGTGCTCGACCACGACGCCGGTGACCGTCCCGTCCTCGGCCTGCAGGTCGATGAGCGCGGTGTCGAGCAGCACCGGCACGCCGGCCTGGGCCAGCCCGGCCCGCAAGCCCGCGGCCAGGGCCTGGCCGCGCACCAGCAGGTGCTTGCGGGTGACCATGGCCGCCAGCCAGCGGGCGCCGACCCGCACGGCCCGCAGCGGTCCCTTCGGGTGGCGCACGAGCAGGTTGAGCCAGCGGTAGTCGGCCTGGGTGACCGAGACGTTCAGCGGGGCCTTGCCGTAGTCGGGCTCGAGGTTGGCCAGTTCGGGCCCGAGCACGCGGGCGTCGAACGGGCGCGGCTCGACCGAGCGCCCGCCGACCCGCCCGCCCGGGGCCTCGGGGTAGTAGTCCGAGTAGCCCGGCACCCACTGCATCCGCAGCGGGCTGTGCCGCAGTACGAACGCCAGCGCCTCCGGGCCCCGCTGCAGGAACGTGTCGATGCGCTCGGCCGGCACGACGTCGCCGATGATGGCGTGCAGGTAGCGGCGGGCGTCCTCCGGTGTGTCGGTGACACCGTCGGCCTGCAGCACCTCGTTGTTCGGGATCCAGACTCCGCCGCCGGAGCGAGCCGTGGAGCCACCGAAGTGGGCGGCCTTCTCGACGACGACGGTGCTCAGGCCGTGGTGGGCGGCGGTCAGGGCGGCGGCCATGCCCGCGGCACCGCTGCCGACGACGACGACGTCGTACTCGTCCGGGCCCATGTGGAACAGGTTATAGTTTGGCGTGGCTCTTCGCTATAGAGGGAGCCTATAATCGAGCCGACCGCGACTAGAACGCGTTCTAGTCGCAGGCGTTGTCGACGGAGGCACGTGATGGGCAGGGCAAGCGCGGCGATCGTCGGATCGGGCAACATCGGCACCGACCTGCTGTACAAGTTGCAGCGCAGCGAAGTCATCGAGCCCCGGTGGATGGTCGGCATCGACCCGGCCAGCGAGGGGCTCAAGCGGGCGGCCGACCTGGGTTTGTCGACCACCTCCGACGGCATCGACGCGCTGCTGGCCGGCAGCGAGCGGCCCGACATCGTGTTCGAGGCCACCTCGGCCTACGTCCACCGCGAGAACGCGCCTCGCTACGAGGCGGCCGGGATCCGGGCCATCGACCTCACCCCGGCGGCGATCGGCCCGTACGTCGTCCCGCCGGCCAACCTGCGCGAGCACCTGGACGCGCCCAACATCAACCTGATCACGTGCGGCGGGCAGGCCACCATCCCGATGGTCTACGCCGTCTCCCGCGTCACCGCGGTCGCCTACGCCGAGATCGTGGCCACCGTGGCGTCGGTCTCGGCCGGCCCCGGCACCCGGGCCAACATCGACGAGTTCACCCGCACGACCAGCCGGGCCGTGGAGGTGATCGGCGGGGCCGAGCGGGGCAAGGCGATCATCGTGCTCAACCCGTCCGACCCGCCCATGATCATGCGCGACACGATCTTCTGCGCCATCCCGGCCGACGCCGACCAGGCCGCGGTGGCCGCATCGATCCGCGCGGTCGCGGCCGACGTGGCCACCTACGTGCCCGGTTACCGGCTGCTGCAGGAGCCGCAGTTCGAGGACCCGTCCGAGGCCACCGGGGGATGGGCCAAGGTGTCGGTGTTCGTCGAGGTCGAGGGCGCGGGCGACTTCCTGCCCCCGTACGCGGGCAACCTCGACATCATGACCGCGGCCGCCACGAAGGTCGGCGAGGAACTGGCCCGCAGCCTGACCCCGGCGAGGAGCTGACCATGCTGACCCGGACGTTCTCCGACTCGCTCGACCTGCGCATCACCGACACCTCGTTGCGCGACGGCAGCCACCACAAGCGCCACCAGTTCACCGGTGACGAGGTCCGGGCCATCGTCGGCGCGCTCGACGCGGCCGGCGTGCCCGTCATCGAGGTCACCCACGGCGACGGCCTCGGCGGCTCGTCGTTCAACTACGGCTTCTCCAGGACGCCCGAGCAGGAACTCATCACCATCGCCGCGCAGACCGCCACCAACGCCAAGATCGCCGTGCTGATGCTGCCGGGCGTCGGGGTCAAGGACGACATCGGCGTCGCCGCCGACAACGGGGCCTCGATCTGCCGCATCGCCACCCACTGCACCGAGGCCGACATCTCGATCCAGCACTTCGGCCTGGCCCGCGAACGCGGCCTGGAGACGGTGGGCTTCCTGATGATGGCCCACTCGCAGCCGCCGGAGGTGCTGGCCGGGCAGGCCCGCATCATGGCCGACGCCGGCTGCCAGTGCGTCTACGTCGTCGACTCGGCCGGCGCGCTGGTGCTCGAGCAGGTGTCCGACCGGGTGGCGGCGATCGTCGCCGAGCTCGGCGACGACGCCCAGGTCGGCTTCCACGGCCACGAGAACCTCGGCCTCGGCGTCGCCAACTCGGTCGCGGCCGCGCGGGCCGGGGCCGTCCAGATCGACGGCTCGACCCGTCGCTTCGGCGCCGGGGCCGGCAACACGCCCGTCGAGGCGTTCGTCGGGGTGTGCGACAAGCTCGGCCTCCGTACCGGTATCGACTTCTTCGCGATCGTCGACGCGGCCGAGGACGTCGTGCTGCCGGCCATGCCCGAGGAGTGCCGGCTCGACCGGCTCGCGCTGATGATGGGCTACGCCGGCGTCTACTCCAGCTTCCTCAAGCACGCCTACCGGCAGGCCGAGCGCTACGGCGTGTCGGGGGCCGAGATCCTGGTCCGGGCCGGGCAGCGCAAGCTCGTCGGCGGCCAGGAGGACCAGCTCATCGACATCGCCCTGGAGTTGCAGCGCGAGCACGCCACCACTGGCTGAACGTTACGACGCGGCCCGGGCCGGGTACGCGTCGCACGAGAGGCTTGCACTTCGTGGGGGGTTTGATGCGATCTCGTCGGGCGTTCACTGCCGTTGCCGCCATCGTCCTGGCCACCGCGCTGGTCGCGCCCCAGACCGCCGCGGGTTCGCGGCCGGGGTACGTGAAGCAGCCGGTGGCCACCGGCACCGGAGGCGCGGTCGCCTCGGCCGAGTTCAACGCCAGCAAGGCCGGGATCAGCGTCCTGAAGTCCGGCGGCAACGCGATCGACGCGGCCGTCGCCGTGGCCAGCACGCTGGGCGTGACCGAGCCGTTCGTGGCCGGCCCGGGCGGCGGCGGGTACATGGTCATCTACCTCGCGGCCAGCCATCGGGTCGTGACCATTGACGGCCGCGAGAAGTGCCCGGCCCGGTGCACCTCGCAGCTGTTCATCGACCCGGCCACCGGCCAGCCGCTGGCCTTCGAGGACGCCCGGCACTCCGGGCTGTCGGTCGGCGTGCCGGGGATGGCCGCGACCTGGGCCGACGCCGTCCGGGCCTACGGGAAGCGCAGCTTCGGCGCCGACCTGCAGCCGGCCGTCCGCGTCGCCCGCGCCGGGTTCCCGGTCACCTCGAACTTCGTCCAGCAGGAGCAGGCCTCGCTGCCCGACCTGCAGGCGTTCACCAGCAGCCGCAAGCTCTTCCTCACCGCCGACGGCCAGCCGCTGCCGGTCGGCTCGACGTTCCGCAATCCGGACCTGGCCCGCACCTACCGCGAGTTGGCCACGAAGGGACCGCACTACCTCTACGGCGGCCCGCTCGGCACCGAGATCGCGCACACCGTGCAGCATCCGCCGGTCTGGCCGGGGACGACGCTGACCGTGCGCCCCGGCGTCATGACCCCGGCCGACGTCGCTGCGTACACCGCCCCGCAGCGCCGGCCCACGCATGTCGTCTACCGCGGCCGCGACGTCTACGGGATGGCGCCGTCGTCCAGCGGTGGCATCACCGTGGGCGAGGCTCTGAACATCCTGTCCGGGTACCACCTCTCGGCCGAGCCCCGGACCAAGGCCCTGTTCCAGTACCTGGAGGCCAGCCGGCTGGCCTTCGCCGACCGCAACGCCTACATCGGCGACTCCGGGTATGAGCCGGTGCCGCAGCAGGGCCTGCTCGACCCGAAGTTCGCGGCCACCCGGCGCTGCCTGATCGGCTCCACGGCGTTGACCTCGCCGGTGGCGCCCGGCCGGCCGTATCCGCCGTACGCACCCTGCGCGAGCGCGGCGACGGCCGCCAACCCGGTGCACGAGGGCACCCAGACCAACCACCTGGTCGTGGCCGACAAGTGGGGCAACGTCGTCAGTTACACCAACACGATCGAGCAGTTGGCCGGCAGCGGGATCACGGTGCCGGGCCGCGGCTTCCTGCTCAACAACGAGATGACCGACTTCGACTTCGCCCCGGCCACGCCGGGGACGTACGACCCGAACCTGCCCGCGGCCGGTAAGCGGCCTCGCTCCAGCATGAGCCCGACCATCGTGCTCAGGCACGGTCGGCCCGATTTCACCGTCGGTTCGCCGGGCGGCGCGACGATCATCACCACGGTGCTGCAGATCCTGCTCGACCACATCGACTTCGGGATGTCACTGCCGGCCGCGATCGCGGCGCCGCGGGCCAGCCAGCGCAACGCCACGACGACGGCGGCCGAACCGGCATTCGTCAACAGCCCGGTCGCGGCCCGGCTGAGCGCGCACTACGGCGAGAAGTTCACCGTGCAGACCGGCACCGTGCTGCCATTGGACAGCTGGATCGGCAACGCCACCGGCATCACGTTCCTGCCCGGCGGGCGGTTCCAGGCCGCGGCCGAGCCGGTGCGCTCCGGCGGCGGCAGCGCCCTGGTCGTCAATCCGCACTGACCCTTCAATCGGGTCGGCTGATGCGGTCGGCGTGGCGGCTGTTGGCGGCGGACCAGTGTTCGGCCATTGCCCTTCCGCCGTGCCCCTCGCCTTCCTCGATGATCAGTTCGCTGCCGGGCCAGGCCCGGTGCACCTGCCAGGCCACCAGGGCCGGGCCGCTGACGTCGAGGCGGCCGTGGATCAGCGTGGCCGGGATGCCGGCGAGCAGGTGCATCCGGTCGAGGACGGGCGGCGAGAGGAATCCGTCGTTGGCCCAGTAGTGGGTGACCAGGGTGGCGAACACCCGCCGTTGCTCGCCGCCGTCGGTGTCCGGCGTCGGGTGCACGCCACCGGCCCCGATCGCGACGTGGTGATCCTCCCAGTCACGCCAGGCGATGGACGCCCGATCGCGCACGCCCGGGTCGGGGTCGGTCATCAGCCGGGCGTAGGCCTCGATCAGCCGGATCGGGCCGTGCCGGCGGTAGCCGATCGCAGCCTGTTCGGCGTGCCCGGCGAGCCGGTCCCACGCCTCGGGATAGATGGCGCCCACGGTTTCGGTGATCCAGTCGACCTCGGACCGGGCCGTGGTCGTGACGGCCATGAGCACGACACCCAACACGCGCCCGGGGTGGGCCTGCGCGTAGGCGAGCGCGAGCGTGGAGCCCCAGGACGCGCCGTTGACGACCCAGCGCTCGACCTGCAGGTGGACCCGCAGTTGCTCGATATCGCCGATGAGCTGCGCAGTCGTGTTCGAGCTGAGGTCATAACCGGGCTCGGTGACGTGCGGAGTCGAGCGGCCGCAACCGCGCTGCTCGAAGCCGATGATCCGGTACCGCTCGCGGGTCGAACGCGCTGCGGTAGCCGCCCCGGCCGAGTCCGCCGCCGGGTCCGCCGTGCAGGTAGACAGCCGGGATACCGGCCGGATTGCCGGCCTCCTCCCAATAGAGTTCGTGCACATCGTCGACGGCAAGCTGCCCGGACAGGCGAGGTTCGGAACGCGGAAACACCAGCCGACCGTAACGCGCGCCAGGTCGGGCGCCGGTCCGGGTCGTGCCATGCTCGGTGCGTGTCCAGCAGCACCGGTGCGCTCGTGGTCCTGGGCGGACTGTTCATCTTTCTGGTCGCCACCGGCCCGGGCCTGCTGTTCCTCGTCGAACGTCGGCTGCCGTGGGGGATCAGCCGCCGGCTACAGCGAGGCCGGAAGTCGATCACGCGCCGGCTCAGCTACGCACGGGGCGCTTGGAACCCGGCCCAACGACTCGGCCGCGGGAACGCACTGCCGAGCGAGCCTGGTTGGGCGATCTACACGCTGACCGACGACGGCCTGGTCCATCTCGAGTACGTGCACCAGGACGGTCGCCGCGAGGAGTTCGTGGGGCCTCCGGTCGATCCGCCCGCGGGCAGGGCTCGGTCCCGGCGCATCGCCCTGGTGCCGACCGTGGTCTATCTGCTGTGTGCCGGTGGGGGATTCGCCGTCGGATTCACCAGCGGAGGCGAGACCGCGCCGCATGTTCAGTACGGCGTGCTGGGCCTGGTCGCGGGGTACGTCATCTCCTGGTTCGGGCTCACTGTGGCGCTCGGCATCCTGCACGTCCGGCTGCACCGCCGCTCCGCGGGTCCGGAGCAAACCTAGCGGCCTTGATCCGCCCACCTCGCCAGGGCCGCCTCATCCGGAAGCCGCGCCGCAACACCGTCTGCAGACTGCATGCCGCCACCTTGGCCCGGCCGCGGCCCGGGAGCAACTGAGGCGCCCAGGCCCGAACCGGCTCACATCGGCGCGGCGGCGGCCGATAGGGACGGCAGCGCGCCGCAATCGGCGGGTTCGGAAACTGGGAGGGCTTCATGCCAGGGTGGCTTTACTTGTTCGTCGTGGCGTCAGCGATCTGGGTCGCTGTGGACGCCAGCCGCCTGGGCGCCAAGCGCGGTGCCCTCGGCGGTGGCCTGCTGGACATGGGTCCGGTGGCCTGGTTCTTCGCCTGTGCGCTGCTCTGGATCATCGCGTTGCCGTGCTACCTCATCACCCGGCCCAAGCTCGTCCGGCGGGCCCTGGTGCTCACCACGCACCCGCAGTTCATCGGCACCGCTCCGGCCGTCATCCGCGCCCCCGCAGCCGTAGCCGCACCGGCGATGGTCTCGGCCGGCGGCTACGCCCACACCCCGGACTCGCCGGCCGGCTGGTACGCGAACGCAGATGGGCAGGACATGCGCTGGTGGGACGGCGAGAACTGGGCCATCCGCAACTAGCAACAGAATCGACCTCTGGCCCAACCTCACCCAGCCACCTCGGCTGACTCTCCACCGATGGGCCGGCGATCCAACCGTCCGCGCGCAAGCCCGAGAGCAACGCAGAGCAGCGCGGCCAGGAGATAGATGACGGCACTGGGGATGCCGGCGTGGTGCCACTCGCCGCGACACAGATAGGTGAACGTCGGCGCCATCGCGATCGGCATCCACTCCCATCGCTCGCTCATCACCACCAGCGCGATCAACAGCCCGGCGTACCAGCCGTAACTCGGTGTTGCGATGAGCAGCGCAGCGCCCACGACGACGACCGCGCTGTGTTCGGGCCGGTCCGGGTCGGCGTGCCGATAGGCCCAGAGCGCCACGGCCAGCGCAGCCGCGGCACCGGCGACGAGGGCGGCCCGCCCGGGCAGGACGGCTCCGATCAGCAGCAAACGGTCACCGGAGTTGTAGCCCTCCTCGTGCAGGTATCCGGGCAGGAACCCGACCACCTTCGCTCCGACGGCGAGGACATGCGGCAGGTAGCTCAGCGCGATCAGGCCGGCCCCCGAAAACAGCAGCAGGCGCGGCCTTCGTCGCAGCATCGAGGGCAGTACGAGCAGCGGATACAGCTTGGTGGCCACGGCCGCGCCGAGCAGGACGCCCGCGGTGCCGGTGCGCCGGGCGGCCGCAGCCTGCAGCGCCAACACGGTGAACAGGACGGCGAGCCAGTCGAGGTGCGCGTTGTTGGCGAATTCCGAGATCGTCACCGGGCACCAGGCCCAGAGTGCGACCGGCCACACGGGCCGGCCGGTGACCAGTGCGCGGCGAGCAAGCACGGCGGTGACCGCGGTCGTCCCGAGCGCCGCGGCGATCTGGAACGGCAAGTGACCGCCGTGTCCGCCGAAGGACAGCAGGCGCACGGCGACGAACAGTCCCTGGGCCACCGGTGGATACACGGTGTGCACACCCGGGCGGTTGATCGCGGTGCAGCCGCCCGGAATGGGATGACCGCAGTGTCCTGGCCTGCCGAACAGGAACGCGTCGCGCAGGCGCGACAGTTCGGGGGCGGCCGGGGCGTACCGGTACGGGTCGACGCCGGCGAGTTGGACGTGCCCGTCCCAGATGTAGCGGTAGTCGTCGTCCGAGGTCAGCGGCTGCTGGGTGAGGGCGATGAGCTGGAACAGCACGCCGGTGCCGATCACCAGGCCGACCGCGGTACGCGCCGGGATTCGCAGGTACGCCAACAACGCTACTGCCGCTGCGAATGCCGGCGTCGCGATCGTCACCAGCAGCAGGCTGTGGTGCGCGACGTCGACACGATGCAGCAGCACCGCGAACGCCGCGCCTTCCGCGGCCAGCGCGACGGGAAGCGCTGCGGACGCGACCGTCCGCGCAGTGGGCGTGCTGGGGGGCAGGCGGTTCGCCAGCTCGGCCACGCTCATGCCCCGAGCCTGTCAAGTCGGCGAGCGCGTGTCGCGGCCGCGCGGACGGCTTCCTCTCCTTGTAAGGACTCGGCGGGCCGAACGCTTCGAGACTGGGTACGTGCGCGTACCTCGGCTACCTGCCTCTCCGCCGCGAGCGTGGCCGCGGTTCTCCAGCCCGCTGCATTCCCCGGCCGTCGTGGCCCGGGTGGGGCGGGTACTCGGCATCATGTTCGCCGTCTGCTTCGTCACCGGATTGGTCAGCCACTACGAATATCACCCCTGGCACTGGTTGCCGATCCCAGCCGCACCGTCGTGGGGCTACCGGCTCACGCAGGGCACCCATGTCGTCACCGGCATCGCGATCCTGCCGTTGCTGCTGGTGAAGCTGTGGACGGTCTACCCCCAGTTGTTCCAGTGGCCGCCGGCCCGCTCGGCCCTGCACGCGCTCGAGCGGCTGTCCGTCGGGCTGCTGGTCTCGTCTGCGCTGGTCGAGGTGGTGATCGGATTCCTCAACGTCCTGCAGTGGTATCCGTGGAAGTGGTCGTTCCTGTTCGTCCACTACACGCTGGCCTACGTGGCCATCGGTGCCGTGCTGCTGCACATCGCGGTCAAGCTGCCGGTCATCCGCGCGGGACTCGCGACCCCCATCTCGTCTCCGCGAGACCGACCCGGTGCGCAGCCGGAGGCCCCCGGGACGGGTCTGAGCCGGCGTGGGCTGATCACCGCCGCGGCCGCCGGCGTGGCCGTCGTCGCCACCGCGACGGTGGGTCAGGTCATCACCCCGCTGGCGCCGGTCGCGCTGTTGGCACCACGACGGCCCCGTTCCGGGCCGCTCGGCATACCGATCAACCGCACCGCCGAACAGGCCGGCACCACCCGGCTCGCGGCGGACGCGAATTGGCGGCTGACTGTGCTCGGACCCCGCCCGTTCAGCCTCACCCTCGCCGAGCTCGAGGCCCTCGACGCGAGCGACGCACGGCTGCCCATCGCCTGTGTCGAGGGCTGGAGCGCGGCCGGGCGCTGGCGCGGCCCCCGGCTGATCGACATCGTCCACCGAGCGGGCGGCGACGCGCACTCGCGGATCGAATTCGAGTCGCTCGAGCGCGAGGGTTCGTTCCGGAGATCGGTGCTGGCCGGCCCGCAGGTCTCGGGCGCCCTGCTCGCCACCCACCTCAACGGCCACCGCCTGACCATCGACCACGGCTATCCGCTGCGGCTCATCGCGCCCGATCATCCCGGCGTGTTCAACACCAAGTGGCTGCACAGAATCAGGATCAGATGACGCTGATGACGAGAACCCGAGTGACGATCGGCATCGCCGGCGCAGCGCTGATCGCGTACGGCGCATGGCGCATTCTCGGCACGACCCGGTTGACCCGGCCGCGCACGCTCGCGCTGTGGCTGGTCGGCGCCGTCGTGCTGCACGACGGCATACTCGCACCGTTGACGATGACGACGGGTTACGTCATCGGCCGGATCTTCAGACCGCGCAGCCGCCGCTACGTGGCTGGGGCGCTGGTCACGGCAGCGATGATCACCGCCGTGGCGGCGCCGCTCATCCATCGCCGCGGACGAGGGCCGGCCGGATCGACCCTCGAGGTCCGCGACTACGCGTCGAACCTCGTCGTGCTGCTCGGCAGCGTCGCGCTCGTGACGACAGTCGCGTACCTGTTGCGCGTCCTGCGCGACGGACGACGTCAGCGCAGCAGCGCGACGTACGTCCTCCCGCCCGCGGACCAGACTTCGTCGACCGCGTAGCCGGCGGCGGCCGCGCCGGTACACAGGGCGATCTCGCCGACGTGCGCCCACTCGAACGCCGAACCCAACGCCCGCCCGTGCCGGGCGAAGCGAACGGTGAGCCGCTCGTCGATGTCCCGATCAGGATGGCTCTCGGCCAGCACCCGGCCGCCCGGTGCGAGCAATTGCCGCACCCGCCGCAGCAGGCGGGCCGGATCGCCGCCGATGCCGATGTTGCCGTCCATCAGCAACACCGTCGGCCATCGTCCTTCGCCCGGAACCTGGCCGAACACGCTGCGCAGCACGGCGGGCCCGCCGCGGTGCCGGGTGAGGGCGACGGCGGTGTCGGCGATGTCCAGCCCGAGCGCGGCGATGCCGCGAGCGTTCAGCGCCGCGACGAATCGGCCCGGACCGCAGCCCACGTCCAGGGTCGGGCTGGTGCACCGCTCGAGCACGGTGTGGTCGGCGTCGTCGGCCGGCGCCAGCCAGCGCGGCACGTCGAGACTGAGCACGCGGCCGTCCTCGGTGTGCAGCCCCAACCTCTCGGCCGTCAACAGCGACCACTCGTAGGGCAGCAACGCGCCGGTCTGCATCACACACCGACCGGATCGGCGGCGTCGGCTTCGCTGTCGGCTGCAAGGTCGGCTTGAGCCGCAGCGAGAACGTGCGCGAACCGCGAACTGGGCACCAGTTCGGCGACCGCCCGAGCTGTCTCGATGGTGTCGACGTCGGTGAGTCGGTCGAGCAACTGGACCCGGAGGTTCGCATCGAGCAGCCGGCGCAACTGGATCGCTCCGGTGTGCTGCGTCGACATCGGCACCCCCGGTATCAAGGCCGTCGCCAGCCGTGGGTCGCGCAAGCCGATCGCCCAATAGCCGCCGTCGTCGCAGAGCCCGAGAGTCGCGTCGGCCGTGGCCGGGTCGAACGCGGACAGCGCAGCCGGCTGCAGCTGTGGCGTGTCCATCCCGACGAGGACCGTCGCCCCGCCACCCGCGGCCAGGAATGCCGCCGTGAGTCGCACATCCAGGCCGCCGGCCGGCTGCGCGACGACATCCCAGCCCGCGGGCAGCCACGACCCGGCCGCTCCCTCCAACGCGAGCAGGCGACGCCGTACCGGCAGCCCGTCGAGCGCGGCGAGCGTGTCGGCGAGTGCGGCGCCGGCGACCGCCGCGGCCTGGGCGTGAGTCAGCGGCGGTACGAGCCTGGTCTTGACCCGACCGGGCACCGGCTGCTTCGCCAGCACGATCACTGTGTCGATCATGAGGCGAGGGCGGCGCGCGCGTCGTGAACCACCCGCAGGCTGCCGATCAGCGTGCCCGTGACCTTCGACGCGCCGATCCTGGGGCGGTACCCGACGTCGACCTGAGTGATACGCCAGCCGGCGTCGGCGGCGCGCACCACTGTCTCGACGGGGTACCCGCAGCGGCGGTCCCCGATCGGCAGAGCGCGCAGGCCGAGCGTGGCGGCCACCCGCAGCGGTCCGACGTCGCGCAGCGCGACCCCCGCCCGGCGTCGGACCCGTCGGGCCAGCTCGGCATTGGCCAGCCGCAGCGCCAGGGGGAACGCGGCGCGCTGCACCGGTCGGCGCCGTCCGACGACAAGATGCGACGGCCCCGTCACCGCCGCGGCGAGCCGCAGCGCGTCAGCGGGATCGACCGTTGCATCGCAGTCACAGAACGCCACGAGCTCGGCCGTGGCCGCGTCGAGCCCGGCGTGACAGGCCGCGCCGTAGCCGCGCCGCACGCACCGGACGACGTCCGCGCCCAGCGCCCGGGCAATATCCGGCGACCCGTCGCTCGACCCGTTGTCGACGACGATGGCCCGTACGCCCGGCGGTATCCGGGCGAGGACCCACGGCAGCGCCGCTGCTTCGTCCAGGCAGGGCAGCACGATATCGACGCTGGGCACGCCGTTGACGCTAGGGGCGCCCAGATCGGGCAACCCTTACGAAACGGGGAAGCCGGATCGCGGCGGGCCGGGACGATCGCGTCCCGGGCCTACCATCGCCCTATGCCTCGAGTGCTCGTTGTCGACGACGACGACACCGTCGCCGACGTTGTCGTGAGTTACCTCGAGCGAGCCGGTCACGAAACCCAGCGCCTGGCCGATGGCGGTGCCGCGCTGGCCGCGGTCGCGGACTCCCGCCCCGATCTCGTCGTGCTGGACCTGATGCTTCCCGGCGTCGACGGGCTGGAGGTCTGCCGGCAGATCAGGCTGACCGACCCGCACCTTCCGTTGATCATGCTGACGGCCCTCGGCGAGGCGGAGGATCGCATCGCCGGGCTGCAATTCGGTGCCGACGACTACGTCACCAAGCCGTTCTCGCCGCGCGAACTGGTGCTGCGTGTCGATTCCGTGCTGCGGCGCTCCGTCGGGGCGCCGGTCCGCTCGGCCGTCCTGACGGCCGGACCGATCACGGTCGACCCGGTCGCGCGCCGCGCGACGCGCGACGGCGTCGACCTCTCGCTCACCGTCATCGAACTAGACCTGCTCATCTTCCTGCTGGAGCACCCGGGGGCCGCGTTCACGCGCGAGCAGCTGATGAGCAACGTGTGGGGGTGGACCGTCGGCGACCAGTCCACGGTGACGGTGCACGTACGGCGACTGCGCGAAAAGATCGAGATCGATCCCGCCCATCCCCGCATCATCCAGACCGTGTGGGGCGTCGGTTACCGGCTGGAGCTGCCATGCATGTCACAGCCCTGAACGTCGTGACGATCGGGGCGTGGAGTGCGGCCGCGTGCCTGGCGATGTGGCTGGTGACGTTGCCGCTGCGGCGCTGGTCGTTCGCCGGCGTCCTCGCCTCGGTCGTCCTGACCGGTACGGCCGCATCGATCGGGGCCGTGCTGGGCAGCGTCCGGGTGATGCTGCTGCCCGCGAGCGAGCAGACCACCGTTCTGGTGATGGCGTCCGCGGCGGGCGTGCTGGGTGCACTCGCTGCCGGTGCGGCGGCCCGGGGCATCGCCAGAGACCGTCGGACGCTCACGACGGCCGTGCGCGAGCTGGGGGAGGGGCGCATCCCGAGTGGCGAAGGGCGCCGGCTCAGCGCCGAACTCGAGGCGGTTCGACGCGAGCTGCGCAGCACTGGCGCCCGGTTGTCCGAATCGCGCGAACGCGAGTTGCTGCTCGAGTCCGCGCGACGCGAACTGGTGGCCTGGGTGAGTCACGACCTGCGCACACCACTGGCCGGGCTGCGAGCAGTCGCGGAGGCACTCGAGGACGGCGTCGTCGATGACGTCGAGCTCAGCTACAAGCAGATCCGGGCGTCGGTCGACCGGCTGAGCACGATGGTCGACGACCTGTTCGAACTGTCCCGCATCCAAGCCGGGGCGCTCGCGCAGGGCGGTGACAACATCGCCCTCGACGACCTGGTGTCGGACTGCCTCGCCGCCCTCGAACCCCTCGCGAGTGCCCAGGGTGTGCGACTGGTCGGCACGCTGGCGGCGCCGGCCATGGTGTCGGGAAGCGGCGCGGAACTCAACCGCGCCCTCACGAACGTCGTGGCCAACGCCATCCGGCACACGCCCTTCGACGGACGGGTGGAGGTGCGGGTCGGCCTGCGGACGTCGCGGCCGGAGAACCCACTGGCCGAGGTCGTGGTGCACGACCAGTGCGGCGGCATCGCCGCGGCCGAGCTGCCGCGCCTGTTCGACGTGGGCTTCCGCGGCGAGCAGGCCCGCACGCCGCACGCCGCCCACCCCGCTGGTGCTGGTCTCGGCCTGGCCATCACCCGCGGCATCGTCGAGGCGCACGACGGCACGGTCGACGTGTCGAACGACGGCGGTGGATGCCGGTTCACGATCGCGTTGCCGCTGGCCTCATGAGGGTGCTGCTCACCGGCGCCGCAGGTTTCATCGGCGGCCACGTCCACGCCGAACTGATCGGCCGGGGTCATGACGTCGTGGCGTTCGACTCGTTGCGTCGCGATGTGCATCACGACCGGCCGGCCACGATCGCGGGGCTGATCGTGGCCGACGTCCGGGACGCCGACGCGCTGCGCAGCGCGCTGCGGCGAGCCGACGCGGTGTGCCATCTCGCCGCCAAGGTCGGCCACGGCCTCGACGTCGACGATCTGCCCGACTACGCGGCCAGCAATGACCACGGCACAGCCGTGCTGCTCGCCGCGATGGCCCGCGCCGACGTGGGCCGGCTCGTGCTGGCCAGTTCCATGGTCGTCTACGGCGAAGGCACCGGCCGGTGTCCCGAGCACGGCTCGGTCGCGCCGGCGCCCCGTGACCGCGCGGCGCTGGACGCCGGTCGATTCGAGCCGCCGTGCCCGGACTGCGGGCGTGACCTCGAACCTGAGCTCGTGGCCGAGGACGCGGCCCTCGATCCGCGCAGCGCGTACGCGGCCAGCAAACTCGCCCAAGAAAATTATGCGGCGACCTGGGCGCGAGTGACGGGCGGTGCGCTCGCCGTCCTGCGGTACCACAACGTGTACGGGCCCGGCCTGCCGCAGAACACTCCATACGCCGGGGTCGCCGCCATCTTCCTGTCCGCCCTGCGGCGGTCCGAGCCGCCCCGCGTGTTCGAAGACGGCGGCCAACGCCGTGACTTCGTCCACGTGCGCGATATCGCAGCCGCAACCGTGGCCGCGCTCGAACGTCACGGCAACGGCATCCGCGCCTTCAACGTCGGCTCCGGAACGCCGCGCACCGTCGGCCAGATGGCCGACGCGCTTGCCCGGGCGGTCGAGGGCCCCGCGCCCGTCGTGACCGGCCAGCACCGCCCCGCGGACGTCCGACACATCACGGCCGACTCCACCCGCATCCGCACCGAACTGCAGTGGCAGCCCCGAACCGAGTTCGCCACCGGGATGGCCGAGCTCGCCGACGAAAGCGAAAGCGGCGTCCGGGTCGGGGGAGTGCTCTAGGAGTAGCGGATCTTGACGGTCTCGGAGATGGGCAGCGACTGGCAGGCCAGCACGTAGCCCTCGTCGAGGTCGTCCTGTTCCAGGATCTCGTTGGTGAGCATCTTGACCTCGCCCTCGGCCAGGATGCAGGCGCAGGCGCTGCAGGCACCCTGGCGGCAGGAGAACGGCGCCTTGAGACCCTGGGCGAGCAGGAAGTCGAGCAGCTTGGTCTGGGTCGGCCAGGCGAACTCATGCGTCTGGCCGTCGAGCTCGACCTCGAGGGCGGCGGTCGCGCCGGGCGCGCCCGCGGTGCCCGAGGCACTCGGCACGGCCATCCCGAACGGGTTCTCGGCCAGCGACTGGAACCGCTCGACGTGGATGCGCGACGGGGGCACCCGCAGCTCGCGCAGCACGTGGGTGACCGCCTCCATGAACGGGCTCGGCCCGCACACGAACGCGGTGTAGCCGGTGAAGGGGGCGGCCAGGGCCTTGAGCTGGGCCCGGCTCGGCAGCCCCTGTACCGACTCGAGCCAGTGGACGACGTGCAGCCGGTCGGGGTGTGCGGCCGCGAGCTCGCGCAGTTCGGCCGCGAAGATGACCGCGTTCTCGTGCTGGTTGGCGTACACGAGCACCACCCGGCCCGAGCCCACCGCCAGCGCCGACTTGAGGATGGACAGCACGGGCGTGATCCCGCTGCCGCCGGCGAACAGGAGGAAGTCCTCGTCGAACGAGCGCGGCGTGAACACGCCGGCCGGCGGCAGGCACTCGAGCAGCTGGCCGGCCTCGATGCGGTCGCAGATCCAGTTCGACCCGATGCCGCCGTCGACCCGCTTGACCGCGATCCGCAGCGCGTCGTCGACATGCGGCGAACTGCACAGCGAGTAGCACCGGGCCACCGGGCCGGCCTCGCCGGGCAGTTGCAGGGTGAGGAACTGCCCGGGTTGATAGCTGAACGCGTCGGCCGCGTCGTCGGGTGGCTCGAGCACGACCGAGCAGGCGTCCGCGGTCTCGCGGATCACCTCGCGCACCCGCACCCGGTGGTGCGCGGGTTGCGGCTGGTCAGTCATCGGGCACCGCCAGCGCGCCACTGGCGACGGCCGCGGCGATGCTGTCCTGCAGGTACGGGCAACCCAGTACGAGCGCGCTCGGAACCCCGGCGGCGACCTGGGCCGCGATCTCGGGGCAGCTGGACACCGCGTCGGTGCGCCATTGCACGCTGGTGTGCCTGGCACTGTTCTTGCGGACCAGCACGGTCGTGGCGCACCGCTCACACGTGACCGGGGTGAGCCCTTCGTCGACGTAGCGGCGCTTCTCGGCCGCGGTCCCGGCCGGACCCGACGTGAACTCGCCGGCGTCGGACGTCCACGATCGCGCCGGAACGTCGGTGGTCACGGCTAGTTCACCCCGGCCCCAGCCTGTTCGGACGCCGACGTCGGCACAGCGCTCGGATCGTCGGTGGCGTCGGCGGCCTCGACGGTCTCGACGGCCTCGGCCTGGCGGCGGGCCAGGTTGGCCGCGACCTCCTTCTCCCAGGCGGCGACGGCATGGGTGGTGTCGATCTCGAACTCGAAGCGCGCGGTCATGTCGTCGGTGACGTCCTCGACGTCGACGTAGAACTGCTCGTACCAGCGGCGCAGCTGGTAGACCGGCCCGTCCTCCTCGCACAGCAGCGGGTTGTCGATGCGGGTCTTGTTCTTCCAGATCTCGACGTCCTGCAGGAACCCGACGCCGAAGCTCTTGGCGAACTTGCCGGCGATCATGTCGGCCGTGGCCGTGTCGACGCCGGGCAGCTTCTTGACCATCACCGCGTACTGCAGCACGAACGAGGTGGCCGTCACCGGGTAGTGGCAGTTGATGAGCACCGAGTCGACGTTGGTGCCCTTGAAGTCGTTCGAGAGGTAGTTGATCATGTACGACGGACCGTAGTACGACGCCTCGGAGCGCAACAGGTTGTCCTCGCCGGCGTAGTTCGAGGCGCCGCCGGCCAGGTCGGGCCGCCCGCGCGAGTCGAGGTACTGGGTGGCGATGTGGCCCTCGAAGATGTTCTTGAAGTACGTCGGGAACGCGAAGTGGACGTAGTAGAAGTGGGCCATGTCCGACATGTTGTCGATGATCTCGCGGCAGTTGGAGCCCTCGATCAGGATGGTGTTCCAGACCCAGCTGCTCCACTCCTCGCTGCCGTAGCCCTCGATGTCGGGGATGACGACGTCCTCGGGCGGGGGATTGCCCTGCGGGTCGTGCCAGACGAACAGCTGCCCGTTCTTCTCCAGCGTCGTCCAGGCCCGGGTGCGGGCCCGCAGCGGGACGCGCTTGGCGTAGGGGATCTCGACGCAGCGCCCGGCGCCGGACCAGCGCCAGTCGTGGAACGGGCAGGCCACGTTCTCGCCCTTGATCGTGCCCTGGGTCAGGTCGCCGCCCATGTGCCGGCAGTAGCCGTCCAGGACGTTGAGCGGCCCGTCGGTGCCGGCGAAGACGACGAGCTTCTGGCCGAAGGCGTGCACGGCGTGCGGCTTGCCGTCGCGGTAGGTGCTCGACCAGCCCGAGGCAGTGCCAGCCCCGGGCGAAGCGCTCGGGAACCGCGCCGGCGTCGATGGTGCGTACGCCGTGCTCGTCGGGCACCGTACCTAGCTCGCTCGCCTGCGCCATGTCGCCTCCCAGCGTCCGCCGCCAATACAAGAACACGTTACAGAAATGCCGAACGACACGCCAGTTGTTCGATGATCGATCCGCACCGCATAGTGGATAGCTGGGGCCGGGACCATTGTCGACAGCAATGAGAACGTGTTCTAGTCTGGCGGCATGAGCGAGCCTTCTCCCCATGCTGTGCTGGCCGCAGTCAGGGACCTGCTGCCGATGCTGCGTGACCGCGCCCAAGAGACCGAGGATCTGCGCCGGATCCCCGACGACACGATCAAGTCACTGCAGGCGACCGGCTTCTTCCGCCTGCTGCAGCCCGCAGCGCTACGGGGGACTGGAGGCCTCGCCGGTCGACTTCTACCGCGGCGTGCGCGCTGATCGCCAGCGCCTGCGGCTCCACCGGGTGGGTGTCCTCCGTGCTCGGCGTTCATCCCGTGGCAGCTCGGGCTGTTCGACGAGCGGGCGCAGGACGAGGTCTGGGGCGAGGACACGGCCACGCTCATCTCGTCCTCCTACGCACCCATGGGCCGGGCCAAGGCGACCGAGGGCGGCTACACCTTCAGCGGCCGGTGGAGCTTCTCGTCCGGCTGCGACCACGCCCAGTGGGTCTTCCTGGGCGGTCTGGTGCTGGGCGAGGACGGCACGCCCGTGGACTTCCGCACGTTCCTGCTGCCTCGGGCCGACTACGAGATCGACGACGTCTGGGACACGATCGGGCTGCGCGGCACCGGCAGCAACGACATCATCGTGTACGACGTGTTCGTGCCCGACTACCGCACGCTGAGCTTCATGGATACCGGCCGGTGCTTCGGCCCGGGCCAGGAGGTCAACACCGGCCCGCTGTACAAGCTGCCGTTCGCCTCGGTGTTCTCGTGCTCGATCGCCGTCCCGATCGTCGGCATGGCCACCGGCGCCTACGACGCCTATGTCGGCTGGACCCGCGACCGGGTGCGGGCCTCGACCGGCGGCAAGGCGTCCGACGACTCGTTCAACCAGTTGCGCATCGCCGAGGCGGCGAGCACGATCGACGCGGCCGTCCTGCAGATCGAGCGCAACATCACCGAGGAACTCGACCTGGTCACGGCCGGGGAGAAGATTCCGATGCCGCTGCGCGTGCGGGTGCGCCGCGACCAGGTCAACGCCACCGCGTCGGCCATCAAGTCCGTCGACCGGCTCTTCGAGAGTGCCGGCGGCCGGGCCCTGAAGGCCGGCACGCCCATCCAGCGCTTCTGGCGCGACGCCCACGCCGGGCGGGTGCACGCGATCAACGACCCCGAGAAGGCGCTGGTCATGTTCGGCCAGTTCGAGCTCGGGCTGAAGGTCCAGGACGCCTGGCTGTGACGGCCACGTCCGCGCCCGCACTCGACGCCGGAGTCGACGAGCCGGTTCGCCGATCTGCCGTCCGGGCCTGCGGCTGCACTTCCACGAGGCCGGTGCCGTGGACGCGCCGACGGTGGTGCTGCTGCACGGCGGTGGCCCGGGTGCCTCGGCCTGGTCGAACTTCGGCCGCAACGCTCGGCGCGTTGTCGGCGCGCTTCCACGTGCTCGCCGTCGACCAGCCCGGTTTCGGCCGCTCGGACAAGCCGACGGAGCTGCCGAAGCAGTTCTACACGTTCAGCGCCGACGCGCTCGGCGAGTTGCTGACCCAGCTGGGCGTCGCCCGGGCCCACCTCGTCGGCAATTCCCTCGGCGGGGGCACCTCGGTGCGCTTCGCCCTCGACCATCCCGACCAGGCCGGCCGGCTCGTGCTGATGGCGCCGGGTGGGCTGGCCCTCAACGTGTTCGCGGCCGACCCGACCGAGGGCATCAAGAAGCTGTACAGGTTCGCGGCGCCGCCCGGTCCGTCCCCGGAGAAGCTGGCCGATTTCCTGCGCACGCTCGTCTTCGACCAGTCGATGATCACCGACGAACTCGTCGCCGAGCGCTACGCCAACGCCAGCTCGCCCGAGACGCTGGCGGCCATGGGCGCGATGGGCGAGTCCTTCTCGCGGCCGGACGCGTTCGAGGAGGGCATGCTGTGGCGCGAGGCCTACCGGCTGCGGCAGCGGGTGCTGCTGATCTGGGGCCGCGAGGACCGCGTCAACCCGCTCGACGGCGCCCTCGTCGCGCTCAAGCTGATCAGGCGCGCGCAGCTGCACGTCTTCGGCGGGTGCGGGCACTGGGCCATGCTGGAGAAGTTCGACGAGTTCAACCGCCTGACGACTGACTTCCTCGAGGACGGTGCCTGATGGCCATCCGCTCCCTGGCTTACCTGCGCATCGAGGCCACCGACGTTGCCGCCTGGCGCGAGTACGGCCTCAAGGTGCTCGGCATGCTCGAGGGCAAGGGCGCCGACCCGGCTGCGCTCTACCTGCGCATGGACGACTTCCCGGCCCGGCTGGTGATCGTGCCCGGCGCGCAGGACCGGCTGGCCGCCAGTGGGTGGGAGACGGCCAACGCGGCCGAGCTCACCGACATCCGCACCCGCCTCGACGGTGCCGGCGTCCCGTACAAGGAGGGCACGGCCGAGGAGCTGGCCGACCGGCGCGTCGACGAGCTGATCCGCTTCGACGACCCGTCCGGCAACACCCTCGAGGTCTTCCACGGCGCGGCCCTGGAACACCGACGGGTCGTCAGCCCCTATGGCCACCGGTTCGTCACCGGTGAGCAGGGGCTGGGCCACGTCGTGCTGTCGACCAAGGACGACGAGGCCGCGCTGCGTTTCTACCGCGACGTGCTCGGCTTCCGGCTGCGCGACTCGATGCGGCTGCCCCCGCAGCTCGTGGGCCGGCCCGCCGACGGCGACCCGGCCTGGCTGCGGTTCTTCGGCTGCAACCCGCGCCACCATTCAGCTGGCCTTCCTGCCCATGCCGACGCCGAGCGGGATCGTGCACCTGATGATCGAGGTCGAGAACGCCGACGACGTCGGGCTGGGCCTGGACCGCGCACTGCGCCGCAAGGTGCCGATGTCGGCCACGCTCGGGCGCCACGTCAACGACCTGATGCTGTCGTTCTACATGAAGACGCCGGGCGGCTTCGACGTCGAGTTCGGCTGCGAGGGCCGTCAGGTGCACGACGAGAACTGGATCGCGCGCGAGAGCACGGCCGTGAGCCTGTGGGGGCACGACTTCAGCGTCGGCGTGCCGAGTCCGTCGCTGCCCCAGTGAAGACCGCGACCGTCGACGCGGCCCGCTTCCGCCGGGCGCTCGGTCATTTCTGCACCGGTGTCACCGTCGTCACGGCGATGGACGGCGAGAATCCGGTCGGGTTCGCCTGCCAGTCGTTCGCCGCGCTGTCGCTCGAGCCGCCGCTGGTGCTGTTCTGCCCGGGCAAGGCCTCGCGCACCTGGCCGTTGATCGAGGCCTACGGGCACTTCTGCGTCAACGTCCTGGCCCACGACCAGCGCGACCTCAGCGCCGTGTTCGGGCGGGCCGGGGCCGACAAGTTCGCCGCGGCCGGCTGGTCACCGGCACCGTCGGGCGCGCCAGTGCTCGACGGGGTGCTGACCTGGATCGACTGCCCGGTCGAGAACGTGCTCGACGGCGGCGATCACTGGATCGTCGTCGGCCGGGTGCAGGCACTGGGGGAGCAGGACGACCAGCGCCCGCTGCTGTTCTACCGCGGGGCGTACACCGTCACCGAGCCGGCCGAACCCACACCGGGCATTCTCGACAACCTGATCACCTGGTCACGCGACGACGACTGGTGCTGAGCCGGAGCGTGCCCGATCGCGCGCGCCGGGCCGGGGCGGGCTAAGTTCCGGGTATGCCCGTGGATGTTCCCGCAGACCGGCCGCGCGCCCACCGGTGCCGGTTGTGAGCGCGGCCGACCATTCCCCGATCGGCCTGGCCGGGCGCATCGTCACCGCGACCCGCGGCGCCGACGGCGCCGGTGAGGTCGAACTGCGCATCCGTGGCGGCACCGAGACGTTCATCGCCCGCTCGGCCGACCCCCTCGCAGTCGGCGCGGCCGTGATCGTGCTGTCGACGCTGGGCCCGCGCACCGTCGTCGTCGCCCCCTGGGCCGACCCGCTCGACAGCCTGCTCGAACTCTGATCTCCCAACCAGCGAAGGACGCCCATGTTCGGCTACCACGTTCCGCAACCCGACCAGGCCATGCTCGTCTCGGGCGGTAAGACCGACGGCGCGCCGTTCCGCGTCGTCACCGGGCACGGCGCGTTCGTCCTGCCGTTCGTGCGCAAGGTCGAGTTCATCACCTTGTCGATGTTCGAGTCCGAGGTCTCCGAACCCTGCGTCACCAGGCAGGGCATCGCCCTCAACGTCACCGCCGTCATCGCGGCCAAGGTCGGCAACGACAGCGAGTCGATCGTCAACGCCGGGCAGCGGTTCCTGTCCGACCAGAGCCAGATGTCGGTGCTCACCGGGCGCATCTTCGCCGGCCACCTGCGCTCCATCATCGGCTCGATGACGGTCGAGGAGATCATCACCGAGCGGCAGAAACTGGCCACCGAGGTGCTGGAGGGCTCCAAGAGCGAGATGGCCAAGATGGGGCTGATCGTCGACGCCCTGCAGATCCAGTCGATCGACGACATGAAGCTCGGCTACATCGCGGCCATGGCCGCGCCGCACAACGCGGCCATCCAGCAGGCGGCCCAGATCGCCCAGGCCGCGGCCGACCAGGCCTCGGCCGAGGCCCAGCAGCAGTCGCTGCGCAAGCAGGCCGAGTACGAGCGGGAGACGGCCGTGACCAGGGCGGGCTACGCCGCCGACACGCAGGCGGCCCAGGCCAAGGCGTCCCAGGCCGGCCCGCTCGCGCAGGCCGAGGCCCAGCGCGAGGTCATCGACGCCCAGACCGACCTGGCCCGGCGCCAGGCCGAACTGCGCCAGCAGCAACTCGCGGCCGAGGTGGTCAGACCGGCCGAGGCCGAGGCCGAGCGCATCCGCATCCTGGCCAAGGCCGACGCCGAGCGCACCGAGATCCAGGCTGCTGCCGCGGCGTCGAACAACCGGGTCGCGCTGGACCAACTGCTCATCCAGCAACTACCGCTGATCGTCGAGAAGGCCGCGGCCGGGCTGGCCTCGGCCAACGTGACCGTCCTCAACGGCTCCGACGGGCTGTCCGAGGTCGTCTCCGGGCTGGTCGGGCAGGGGCTGGCGATCTTCGACACCATCCGCGGCAACGTCGGTATGTCCGAGCCGGACGAACCGGACCAGCCGCCGGCCATCGGCGCCTGAACCGAACGGCTCAGTCGGTCTCGAGTCCCGCAGCCGCGGCCAGCGCGGCGACGTGGTCGCGGGGCAACCCGAACAACTGGGCGCTGCCGTGGGCGCGCTTGAAGTACAGGTGGGCGTCGTGCTCCCAGGTGATCGCGATGCCACCGTGCAACTGGATCATCTCGGCTGCGACCGTGCTGAACGCCTCCGAGCAGTACACCTTGGCCACCGCCGCGTCGACTCTGCCGTCGATGGCCGCGTAGGACGCGGACCGGGCCGCTTCGACGAGCACGTGCAGGTCGGCCATCCGGTGCTTGAGGGCCTGGAACCCGCCGATGGGCCGGCCGAACTGCACCCGGGTCTTGGTGTACTCGACGGTCAGCTCCAGCGCTCGGCTCATCGCGCCGACCTGCTCGGCCGACAGGGCGACGCAGGCGATGTCCCGGACTCGGGCCAATGTTGCGCCGGCGTCGCCGCCGATGCGCCGGCCGGGCGCGCCGTCGAAGGTCACCGTCGCCAGCCGGCGGGTCGGGTCCATCGTCGGCGTGTGCGCGCGGCGCACTCCCGGGCCGGCCGGGTCGACCTCGTAGACGCCCGGGCCGTCGCCGTCGGTGGCGACGACGAGCAGCACATCGGCCAGGTCGCCGTCGAGGACGTAGTGGGCCGTACCGGTCAAGGTCCCACCGGTGGCACGGACCGCGGCCACCGGCGGCCGCCAGTGCCCGTCCGGGCCGGCCCAGGCCAGCGCCCCGATCGACGTGCCCGCGGCGATCCCAGGCAGCAACCGCTCGCACGCGTCGTCGTCGCCCAGGGCGAGCAGGGTCTGCGCGGTCAGCACGGCCGAGCCGAGCAGCGGGCCCGGGGTCAGGGTGCGGCCCAGCTCCTCGAGCACGACGTGGGTCTCGGCCGGCCCGGCGCCCGCGCCGCCGAACCGTTCCGGGATCGAGAGCGCGGCCACGCCGATCTGCTCGCACAGCACCTGCCACAGGACCTCGTCGTACCCGCGGGGTGACGCGATGGCGGCGCGGACGGCGGCCCGGCCCGACCGCTTGGCCAGCAGAGCGCGGACCGCGTCGCGCAGGTCGGTCTGCTCGGCCGTGAGCGTGGTCATCGCAGCGCCTCCGCAACTCGGGCCCGGTGCTCGGCCTGGGTGCCCCAGGCCGAGACCAGCGCCCGCACCTTGGTCAGCCACAGCACCAGGTCGTACTCGTGGGTGTAGCCGATGGCACCGTGCACCTGCAGCGACGCCCGCGACGAGCGGTAGGCGGCGTCGGCGCAGGCCACCTTGGCGGCCGAGACGTCGCGAGCCAGCGTCGGGGCGCCGTCGGCCAGGGCCAGCGCGGCCGCATAGAGCAGCGGCCGGGCCAGCTCCAGGCCGACCAGCGCGTCGGCGAGCTGGTGCTTGACGGCCTGGAACTGGCCGATCGGGCGGCCGAACTGCTCGCGCTGCCGGGCGTAGTCGCCGGCCCGGGCCAGCAATGCATCGCCGGTGCCGAGGATCTGCGCCGCGGTGGCCAGGGCGCCGAGCTCGAAGGCCCGGTCCGGGTCGCCCGGCCGGCCGAGCGCGTCGCCGGCAGCGACGTCGGCCAGCCGGCGGGCCGCGTCCACGGACGTCGGTTCGCCGGTCACGGTCGCCGTGTACAACGCGGCGCCGTTGACGAGGAAGACGGCGTCGGCGGCCGCGGCGTCCAGCGCGAACGGCACCCGCGGCGGCATGGCCACGGTGGCCAGCGAGCTCGCCCGCGGCCAGCTCGGCCAGCTGCCGGGGCGGCCGCGGTGCCGGCGAGCAGGGCCGGCAGCACGGCCACCGACTCGACGAACGGTCCGGGCGCGGCGCTGCGGCCCAGCTCCTCGAAGGCCAGCACCAGGTCGACCGGGTGGGCACCGAAGCCGCCGTGCTCCGGGGCCACGGCCAGAGCGGTCAGCCCGGTGTCGGCCAGCCGCCGCCAGAGCTTGCGGCCGGGGCCGTAGTCGCCGCCCGACCAGGCGCGGGCGACCGCGGGCACGTCGGCCGCGGCCAGCAACTCGCGCAGGCTGGCCGCGAACTCGCGCTGCTCGGCCGACGGGGCGAACCTCATCGGCCCTCCCGGGGCAGGCCGAGCAGCCGTTCGGCCACGATGTTGCGCTGGATCTCGTTGGTCCCCGCGTAGATCGGCCCGGCCAGGGCGAACAGGTATCCGGCGCTCCAGTCATCGGCCACTTCGGCCCGCGGGCCGAGCAGGTCCAGCGCGGTCTCGTGCAGCGCTCACATCGAGCTGCGACCAGAACAGCTTGCCGACGCTGGACTCCGCGCCCAGCTCGCCGCCGTCGGCCAGCCGGGCGACGGTGGCGAACGTGTGCAGCTGGTAGGCCCGGGCCCCGATCCAGGCGTCCACGACCCGGTCGGCCACGGCGGTGTCGGCCGGATCGGCGGCCGACCGCCACAGCTCGACGAGCCGGTCGGCCGCGGCCAGGAACCGGCCCGGGCTGCGCAGCGACAGGCCGCGCTCGTTGCTGGCCGTGCTCATCGCCACCCGCCAGCCGTCGCCGACGGCGCCGAGCACGTCCGCGTCCGGGCACGAACACGTCGTCGAGGAAGATCTCGGCGAAGCCGGGCTCGCCGTCGAGCTGCGGGATGCCCCGGACGGTCACCCCGTCGGCGCGCAGGTCGAACAGGAAGTAGGTCAGGCCGTGGTGCCGGCGCGAGTCGGGGTCGGAGCGGAACAGCCCGAAGCCGCGGTCGGCGTAGGTGGCCCGGCTGCTCCAGGTCTTCTGGCCCGACAGCAGCCAGCCGCCGTCGGTGCGCACGGCCCGGCTGCGCAGGCCGGCCAGGTCGCTGCCGGCCTCGGGCTCGGACCAGGCCTGGGCCCAGATCTCGTCGGCCCGGGCCATCGGCGGCAGCAGCCGGGCCAGCTGCTCGGCGCGTGCCGTGGGCGAACAGCGTCGGCGCGAGCAGGAAGATCCCGTTCTGGCTGACCCGGGCCGGCGCGCCCGCGGCGAAGTACTCCTCCTCGAACACCAGCCACTGCAGCAGCGACGCGTCGCGCCCGCCGAACTCGGCCGGCCACGAGACGACCGACAGCCGGGCGTCGGCCAGCGTGCGCTCCCAGTCCCGGTGCGCCTCGAAGCCCTCGGCCGTGTCCAGCGAGGGCAGCCGGGGATGGGGAACGTGGTCGGCCAGGAAGGCCCGCACCTCGGCGCGGAAGCGCCAGGGTGTCCGGATCCAGGTCGAGGTTCACGCCTGGGCCCGTCACTCTGCGGCCGACTTCATCGACTTCGCGTCCATGCCCGCCGAGCGCGTCGGCGCCGATCTCGGCGTTGTGCGCGTGGGCGAAGTGGTGCAGCCCGAACACCGAGTCCATGCCGGTGCGCATGCCCATCGCGTCCTCGCACTGGTTGACGGCCCGCTTGGTCAGGGCCAGCCCGAAACGGGGCATGGCCGAGATCCGCTCGGCCAGGGCGAAGCGTCTCGGCCTCGAGTTCAGCCGCGGGCACGACCCGGTTGACCATGCCCCATTCGTAGGCCCGCTGGGCGCTGAAGCGGTCACCGGTGAACAGGATCTCCTTGGCCGCCCGCGGGCCGAGCACCCACGGGTGCGCGAAGTACTCCACGCCCGGGATGCCCATCCGCACCACCGGGTCGGCGAAGAACGCGTCCTCGGCCGCGACGATCAGGTCGCACACGAAGGCCAGCATGAGGCCGCCGGCGATGCAGGCGCCCTGCACCATCGCGATCACCGGCTTGGGGATCTCGCGCCAGCGCCGGCACATGCCGAGGTAGACCTCCATCTCGCGGGCGTAGCGCAGGTCGCCGCCGGACTTGCCGACGTGGTCCCACCACAGCACGGCGGTGTTGTCGTAGTGCACGTCGACGTCGCGCCCGGGCGTGCCGATGTCGTGCCCGGCCGAGAAGTGCTTGCCCGCCCCGGCCAGGACGATCACCGCCACCTCGTCGTCCTCGACCGCGCGCCGGAAGGCGGCGTCGAGGGCGTAGGTCATCGCCGAGTTCTGCGCGTTGCGGTACTCGGGCCGGTTCATCGTGACGATCGCGCTCCGCCCGCGGCGTTTCGTAGCTGACCGGCTCTGCGCTCGACGCGGTCATCGGGCCTCCTCGCGTAGCACCCGTTTCAGGGGCTTGCCCGCCGGGTTGCGGGGCAGGTCGTCGCGGAACTCGACGTAGCGCGGCACCTTGTAGTTGGCCAGCCGCTCGCGGCTGAACGCGATGACGGCGTCGGCGTCGAGCGGGTGGCCGGGGCGGCGGACGACGAAGGCCTTGCCGACCTCGCCCAGGCGCTCGTCGGGTACGCCGATGACGACGGACTCGGCCACGCCGTCGAGCCGGGCCAGGGCCTGCTCGACCTCGGCCGGGTAGACGTTGAAGCCGCCGCAGATGTACATGTCCTTGAGCCGGTCGGTGATGGTCAGGTAGCCGCCCTCGTCCAGCACGCCGACGTCGCCGGTGTGCAGCCAGCCGTCGGCGTCGATCGCCTCGGCCGTCGCGGCCGGATCGTCGAGGTAGCCGAGCATCACGTTGGGACCGCGCAGCAGGATCTCGCCGGCCGCGCCGATGCGCACCTCGAACCCGGCCGTCGCCCGCCCGGACGTGCGCGCGATCGTCTCGGGCGCGTCGTCGGGCCGGCACATCGTCACGACGACGGCCTCGGTCAGCCCGTACGCGGTGAGCACGGTCGAGAAGCTCAGCTCCGACTGCATCCGCTCGACGAGCGCCACCGGCACCGTGGCCGCGCCGGTCACCGCGCAGCGCAGGCTGGACAGGTCCAGCCGCGGCCCGGTCGGGGTGGTCGAGCATGGTCTGGTAGATCGTCGGCGGCCCGGGCAGCACGGTGACCCGCTCGGCCGCGATCAGGTGCATGGCCTGCTCCACGTCGAAGACGGCCTGCGGCACGATCGTCGCGCCGGTGAGCAGGCAGACCAGGATGCCGGCCTTGTAGCCGAAGCTGTGGAAGAACGGGTTGATGACCAGGTAGCGGTCGCGGGCCGACACCTCGCCGCACTCGGCCCACGCGGCCGCGACCGACAGCGCCTGGCGGTGCGCGCTGCGTACCCCCTTGCTCCGGCCGGTGGTGCCCGAGGTGAACAGGATGTCGCTGACGTCGTCCGGGCTCACGGCGGCCGCGCGGGCGTCGGCGTCGGCATCCGAGACAGTCGCCGCGTGCGCGTCCAGGTCGGCCCAGTCCAGCACGCTGCCTGGCGCGGGGGAGTCGCTGTCGCCCGGGATCCGCAGCACGCAGCGCAGGTCGGGCAGCCCGTCAGCGCCGGCGGCGGCGCGCAGCTGGGCCAGCCGGTCGGTGCCCAGGAACGGGCCGGTGACCACCAGCACCCGGGCCGCCGTGCGCTGCAGGATGTCCGCGGCCTCGTGCCCGGTGTAGCGGGTGTTGATCGGGACGAGCGTGGCCCCGGCGTAGTGCGCGCCCAGCGCCGCGACGACCCAGTGGTGGGTGTTCGGGGCCCACAGCGCGACCCGGTCGCCGGGCTGTACCCCTTGGGCCAGGTAACACCGGGCGGCGGTGCGGACCCGGTCGTGCAGTTCGGCGAAGGTGAGCCGGACCGGGCCGTCGGCGACGGCTTCGCCGGCCGGGAATTCGCGGGCCGCGCGGGCCAGGGCAGCGGGCGTCGTCTGCACCTGGCCGGCCATCGCGTCCCCTCTACAAAGCAAGTGCTTGGTAGGGTAGCTTACGGGCATGGGCCAGAGCCAGACGGATGACGACGCGGCCTTCCGGGCCGGCGTCCGCGACTGGCTCGACACCAATCTCAGCGGCGAGTTCGCCCACCTGCGCGGGCGCGGCGGTCCCGGCCGCGAGCACGAGTCGCACGAGGAACGCATCGCCTGGAACCGCCATCTGGCCGCCGCAGGCTGGACGTGCCTGGGCTGGCCGGCCGAGCACGGCGGCCGCGGGGCCACGATGGCTCAGCAGGTCATCTTCCACGAGGAGTACGCCCGGTCCGGCGCGCCGACCCGGGTCAACCACCTGGGCGAGGAACTGCTCGGGCCCACGCTGATCGCGCTCGGCACGCCCGCGCAGCAGGCCCGGTTCCTGCCCAGGATCCGCAACGTCGAAGAACTGTGGTGCCAGGGCTACTCCGAACCCGGTGCGGGTTCCGACCTGGCCGCGGTCGCGACCACGGCCACGCTCGTCGACGGCGGGGCGCAGTGGTCGGTCACCGGGCAGAAGGTCTGGACGTCACTGGCCCACCAGGCCGACTGGTGCTTCGTGATCGCCCGCACCGAACCGGGCTCCAAGGGCCACCGCGGGCTGTCCTACCTGCTCGTGCCGATGAAGCAGCCCGGCGTCGAGGTCCGCCCGATCCGCCAGCTCACCGGCACGTCGGAGTTCAACGAGGTCTTCTTCGACGACGCCCGCACCGACGCGTCGCTCGTCGTCGGCGGCCGTGGGCGAAGGCTGGAAGGTCGCGATGGCCACCCTCGGCTTCGAGCGCGGGCGTGGCCACCCTGGGGCAGCAGGTCGGCTTCCAGCGCGAGCTGGCCGCTGTCGTCGCCCTGGCCAAGCGCACCGGCGCGGCCGACGACCCGGTCGTGCGCGAGCGGCTGACCCGGGCCTGGCTCGAGCTCGAGGTGATCCGGGCCCACGCCGTGCGCACCCTGGCCGGCGCCGTCGAGGGTCGCACCCCCGGCACCGAGTCGTCGGTGGCCAAGCTGCTGTGGGCGCACTGGCACCGGGCGCTGGGCGAGCTGGCCATGGAGGTCAGCGGCGCGGCGTCGATGGTGACGCCGGGTGAGGATTTCGACGAGTGGCAGCGGCTGTTCCTGTTCTCCCGGGCCGACACCATCTACGGCGGGTCGGACGAGATCCAGCGCAACATCATCGCCGAACGCACGCTCGGGCTGCCGCGGGAGGCCCGCGCGTGAACCCGCCCGAGTACCCCACCGGCCACGCGCTGCTCGACGGCAAGGTCGTCGTGGTCACCGCCGCGGCCGGCGCCGGCATCGGCGTGGCCGCCGCCCGGCGCAGCCTCGAGGAGGGCGCCCGGGTCGTGATCAGCGACTGGCACGAGCGGCGGCTGGGCGAGACGCTGACGCAACTGCGCGAGCAGCACGGGGACGCGGTCGTGGCCTTGCCGTGCGACGTCACCGTCGAGGAGCAGGTGCAGGGGCTGGTCGACGGCGCGGTCGAGCACTTCGGCCGCATCGACGTGATGATCAACAATGCCGGCCTGGGCGGTACGGCCTCGCTGCTCGAGATGACCGACGAGCAGTGGAGCCGGGTCCTCGACGTCACCCTCAACGGCACGTTCCGGTGCACCCGCGCGGCGGTGAGGCAGATGGTGGCCCAGGGCGGCGGGGGAGCGGTGGTCAACAACGCGTCGGTGCTGGGCTGGCGGGCCCAGGCGGGCCAGGCCCACTACGCCGCGGCCAAGGCCGGCGTGATGGCCCTGACCCGCTGTGCCGCCCTCGATGTCGCCACCCACGACATCCGGGTCAACGCCGTATCGCCCAGCCTGGCCATGCACCCGCACCTGGCCAAGGTGACCGACGACGACCTGCTGGCCGAACTGACCAAGCGCGAGGCCTTCGGCCGCTACGCCGAGCCGTGGGAGGTGGCCAACGTCATGGTCTTCCTGGCCAGCGACTACGCCTCGTACCTGACCGGCGAGGTCCTGTCCGTGAGCAGTCAGCACCCGTGAGCGCCGCACCGAGCGAACGGCGCGGCGAGCTGCTGGCCCTGGCCGCGCGGATGTTCGCCGAGCGCGGCCTGCGGGCGACCACCGTGCGCGACATCGCCGACGCGGCCGGCATCCTGTCCGGCAGCCTGTACCACCACTTCGACTCCAAGGAGTCGATGGTCGACGAGATCCTGCGCGAGTTCCTCGATTCGCTGTTCGGGCGCTACCGGGCCATCGTGGCCCAGCACCTGGGACCGCGGGCCACGCTCGAGGCCGTCGTCGTCGCCTCGTTCGAGGCCGTCGACCAGCAGCACGACGCCGTGGCCATCTACCAGAACGAGGCCCGCCACCTGGCCGACCAGGACCGCTTCGGCTACATCCGCGACCGGCTGGCCGAGTTCCGCACGCTGTGGCAGACGATCCTGCGCGACGGGATGGCCGACGGCACGTTCCGGGCCGACCTCGACGTCGATCTTGCGTACCGTTTCCTACGGGACACGGTGTGGGTGGCCGTGGGCTGGTTCCGGCCCGGCGGCCCGGTGAGCGTGCACACCGTGGCCGAGCAGTACCTGAGCATCGTGCTCGACGGAATCGCGACGCGGCGCCGCCCGGTGCGGCGCAGCGCGACCTAGTCCACCAAGGGGGTTCAGATGGCCGAGGCCTTTCTGGTCGACGCGGTGCGCACGCCGGTCGGCCGCCGCGGCGGCGCGCTGTCGCAGGTGCACCCGGCCGATCTCGGCGCCCACGTCATCACCGCGCTGTTCGAGCGCAACCCGTCGGCCGATCCCGACGCCGTCGACGACGTGATCCTCGGCTGCGTCGACACGCTCGGGCCGCAGGCCGGCGACATCGCCCGCACGTCGTGGCTGGCCGCCGGCTACAGCGACGCCGTGCCCGGCGTGACCGTCGACCGGCAGTGCGGCTCGAGCCAGCAGTCGGTGCACTTCGCCGCCCAGGCCGTGCTCAGCGGGACGGCTGATCTCGTCGTGGCCGGCGGCGTGCAGAACATGAGCCAGATCCCGATCGCGTCGGCCATGGTCGTCGGCGAGCAGTTCGGTTACCCGACCCCGTTCGCCGGCTCGACCGGCTGGGCCGAGCGCTACGGCGACAAGGAGGTGTCGCAGTTCCTGGCCGCCGACCTGATCGCCGAGCGCTGGGACATCTCGCGCGAGCAGATGGAGGCGTTCGCGCTCCAGAGCCACCAGCGCGCGCTGGCCGCGATCGCGGACGGGCGCTTCGACCGCGAGATCGTCCCGGTCGGCGACTTCGCCGTGGACGAGGGCCCGCGGGCCGACACGTCCCTGGCCAAGATGGCCGGGCTGGCCACCCTGCGCGAGGGCGGCCGGATCACGGCCGCGCTGGCCTCGCAGCTCTCCGATGCGGCCAGCGCCGTACTGGTGGCCTCAGCGGACGCGGTGGACCGGTTCGGGCTCACGCCCCGGGCCCGCGTGCACCACATCTCGGTCCGTGGTGACGACCCGATCTTCATGCTCACCGCGCCGATCCGGGCGACCGAGCACGCCCTGGCCCGGGCCGGGATGAGCCTGGACGACATCGACGTGGTCGAGATCAACGAGGCGTTCGCGTCGGTCGTGCTGGCCTGGCTGAAGGAGACCGGGGCCGACCCGGCCCGGGTCAACGTCAACGGCGGGGCGATCGCGCTCGGGCATCCGATCGGGGCCACCGGGACCAAGCTGATGGCCACCCTGCTCAACGAACTGGAGCGCTCCGGCGGCCGCTACGGGCTGCAGACCATGTGCGAGGGCGGCGGGCAGGCCAACGTCACCATCATCGAGCGGCTCTGACCGGGCTGCCGCCGTCATGGCGTCGCGGCGGACAATGACGGCATGGTCGACGTCAGCGGGCCCCGGTTCGAGGAGATGGTCGGTGTGGCCCTGGACGGGCTGCCGCCCGAACTGGGCAAGCTGATGCGCAACGTCGCCGTCGTGGTCGAACTCGACGGCGGGCCGCCCGGGCTGCTCGGCCTGTACGAGGGCGTGCCGCTGACCGAACGCAGCCACGACTACTCCGGCCTGCTGCCGGACCGCATCACGATCTACCGCCAGGCCATCAGCGCCATCTGCACCACCGAGGCGCAGGTGGTCGAGGAGGTCCGGCGCACGGTTGTGCACGAGGTCGGCCACCACTTCGGCATCGACGACGACCGCCTGCACGCGCTGGGCTGGTGAGCGCGGTCGCCGGAGTTCAGCGGCCCGGTCGGCCGATCACCTTCTGGATCGCGCCGGCCAGTACCGCGTGCCCGTACGGCGACGGGTGGATGTTGCAGGTGCCGTCGGGCAGCGGGACGAGCAGTCCCGCGGCGCACGGGTCACCGCCGGCGCCCGACGCCTTCGCGAACGCGGCGTACCCGTCGGCGACGACGCCGCCGAAGCGCCGGGTCGGGGCGATCAGCGCGGCGTTGAGGGCCTGGGTGCCGGCCACCTGGGTCGGGTCGGTGTAGCTGAGGGCGTAGTACGACAGCAGCACCAGGCGGCCGCGGTAGTGGGCCTGCTCGCGCAGCGCGCGGTAGATCGTGCTCAGGTTGGCGCTGATCTGGGCGAACACGGCGGTCAGGTCGGTGCCGGTGCACTTGTCCGGTGTCGTCTGCTGGCACACGAACGTGTCGTTGGCCCCGATGTCGATGGTGACCAGGCCGGTGCGCGGGTGGCTGCGCAGGTAGTCGACGGCGTAGGCGAGCTGGGTGCCGGCGTAGGCGACGTGCAGCGGGAACGTGGTGCGGTAGCCGCTGGGCGAGCCGATCGAGTTCTCGCAGCCGTTGCTCTGGGCCCCCGCGGTGATCATGCTGCCGGTGGTCTCGCCCGGGCAGGACGCGTTGGCCAGCTGTAACCCGTCGATACCGGCGACGTCCTCGGCGTAGCTGCCGAAGTTGGCCGCGTTCAGGTAGGCACTGGTCGGCGTGACCTGGGGCGGCCGGTAGCCGAACGCGACCGAGTCGCCCAGCGCGAGGTAGCCGGTGGCCGGCCTGGCCGGATGAACCGGGTGGGCGCCCCGGGCCGGGTGGGCGCTGGCTCCGGACGGCACCAGCACCGCCACCGCGACCGCCCCCACCGCGACGACCGCACCCGACAGCCGAGCCCACGCACGGCGCGATGTACCCCTGCTCATGACGTCTCCTGACTCGTGCCCCACGCCCGGCCGGCTGGCCAACGGCACGTCGATGCCTCGATCATGGCCCCGAACGGGTTCGGGCGATAGGTGGGCGATGTCCGGATCGCGAGCTACGCCCTGCGCAGGCCGGCCAGCCGGTCGATGACCGCGATCGCGTCGTCGACGATGCCGTCGATGAGCTCGGCGCAGGTGGGCAGGTCGTCGATCATGCCCACCACCTGCCCGCTGGCCAGCACGCCGGCGTCGGCCCGGCCCTCGACCAGCCCGGCCCGCAGCAGCATCGGTGTGTTGGCGGCCATCAGCACCTGGGCCCAGGACTGCTCCTGCCGGCGCTTGCCGGCCACGCCTTCGCGGACCAGGTGCGGCCAGGACAGGCCGGTCAGCGCCCGGAACCGGTTCGCGTTGCGGGCGGCGTGCCACAGCCCGCTGATCCGGCCGGAGTGCTCGAGGTGCTCGACGAGTTCGGTGCGCAGCACCCGATGCGGCATGCCGTCGACCCGGGTCGTGACGACCGTGCCGTCCAGGCCCCGGGCCAGGTAGGCCTGTTTGACCGCGTCGGGCACGGTGCTCTCCTTGGTCAGCAGGAACCGGGTGCCCATCGCCACCCCCGCAGCCCCGTAGGCCAGCGCCGCGGCCAGGCCCCGGCCGTCGAAGAAGCCGCCGGCCGCGATCACCGGGATGTCGACCGCGTCGAGCACCGACGGCAGCAACAGCGTGGTGGCCACGGCGCCGGTGTGCCCGCCGCCCTCGCCGCCCTGGACGATCACCGCGTCCGCGCCCCAGTCGGCGACCTTGCGGGCGTGCTTGGCCGCGCCGATGGACGGGACGACCACGCACCCGGCGGCCTTGAGCCGCTCGATGAACTCCTGCTTCGGGGCGAGCGCGAACGAGGCCACGCGCACGCCCTCGGCGATCAACAGATCCACCCGCCGCGAGGCGTCGACGGCGTCGGCGCGCAGGTTGACCCCGAACGGCGCGGCGGTGCGGTGCTTGGTCTCGCTGATCGCCGCGACCAGTTCGTCGTAGGTCATCGTCGCCGACGCCAGGATGCCCAACCCGCCGGCCTCGGCCGTGGCCGCGACCAGGCGCGGTCCGGCGACCCAGCCCATCCCGGTCTGCACCACCGGATGGCGCACGCCGACCAGCCGGGTCAGCGCGGTCGGCAGCGTGCTCACGACGGCACCTCGCGCTCGCGCACCCCCCGCGGGTCGAGCACCTCGCGCAGCAGCCGCAACTCCTCGTCGCTCGGCAGCCGGGTCGTGGTGACGGCGTCGGCCGCGAGCGTGAATCCGGTCTGGGCCTGCACCTCCTCGGCCGACACGCCGGGGTGGACGGAGGCCAGCCGTAGCGAGTGGTCGGGCGTGGCGAAGTCGAGGACGGCGAGGTTCGTGACGACGCGGTGCACGTCGTGGAACCGGGCCGCGGCCCCGACGGCCCGGTCGTAGCCGACCCCGGACACCACGTCGACGGCCGCGACGAACACGCGGGGGCTGTGCCGCGGGATCCAGTAGCTGGTGCGGTGGTTGACGGTGTTGCCCGGGCCGCCGCGGGAGCCGAACATCTGCCGGGTGGGCTTGGCCTGCTCGCCCAGGCAGGAGATGTTCTGGTTGCCGAAACGGTCGAGCTGGTTGGCCCCCATCACGACGTGCCGGCGCCCGGAGGCCACCACGTCGAACACGGCCCGGTAGGGCAGCCAGCCCTCCAGCGGCGCCGTCCGACCGAGCGCCGGCACGTCGGCGAGCAGGTAGGCCTCGCCGTCGGACAGCAGGAGGTCGGGCGCGCTCGTCAGCCGGGCCAGCCGCGCCCCGATCGTCGGCAGCACGCCCATCGGGCTGGCCAGGATCTCGCCGTCACCGGCGAACAGGTCGGCGCAGGCGACCGCGCACACCTCGGCCCGGGTCGCGTCCGTCATGAGCCCGCTCCGGCCCGGACGGCGGCCTGGTAGTCGGCCTCGCTGCCGCTGAGGTAGCGCTCGGCGAACGCGGCCCAGGCGTCGTCGTCCTTGGCCGCGGCCACGTAGTCGCGCTGGAACGACTCGTCCCGGTCGTAGTCGGGCACGCAGGACGTGAAGTGCGCGCCGCCCGGCGCCTCGATCACGCCGTCGACCATCATCCGGTTGAGCAGCAGGGCCTGCGGCGGCACCAGCGCGGTCAGCTCGGCCGTGCTCAACACCTGCTCGCACGACACGAACCGCCGTTGCGCGGCCAGGCAGAACAGGTCGTCGAAGTACGGGTCGGGCCCGAGGTAGGCGGCGTTGCCGTGCGGGTCGGCCCGGTTGAGGTGCACGAACGCGACGTCGAGCGCCAGCGCCGGCATGGCCACCAGTTCCTCGCCGTCGGCGTAAGGCGAGCGCACGGTGCGCAGCGTCGGGTCGTTGACGAGCACGTCCGAGCCCAGCCCGGCCCGGATGGGCACGAACGGCAGCCGCTGGGCGGCCGCGCGCAGGCCGGCGACGACCATGCCCTCGTCCAACTCCCGGACATCGATGGCGCCGGCCTGGCGGACCCGGGCGAACCACGGGTCGTAGGCGATCGAGTCGAGGGAGACGAAGCCGAAGACGAGCTGGCGCACCCGCCCGGCCGCACA
Organism: uncultured Actinomycetota bacterium; assembly: GCA_963713245.1. Lineage (GTDB taxonomy): Bacteria > Actinomycetota > Actinomycetes > Mycobacteriales > Jatrophihabitantaceae > CAVQKZ01. Next base: position 381,001 of record CAVQKZ010000005.1, on the reverse strand, counting down.
GAGCAGGCCGACATCCGGGCCGCCGAACGAGACCAGGGTCAGGTCGGTGACCGGGGAACGCAGGATGGCCCGCACCAGCGCCATCGGCTTGCGCCGGGAGCCCCAGCCGCCGATGCCGACGGTCATCCCGTCGCGCAGTTCGGCCACCGCGTCGTCGGCGCTGACCCGCTTGTCCCGCAGTGCAGCGCTCATCGGGTCGTGCTCGCCCGGACGAAGGCGTCACGGTGCTCGTCGGAGATGCCGGCCAGGTTCAGCTCGAACGTGAAGCCCTGCTCGAAGCGGTAGCTGCGGTGGACGTCCTGGCTCTCGATGCCGTTGATCGCCTCCTTGGCGCAGCGGATGATCCGGGTGTCCTTGGCCGCGATCGCGCCGGCGACGTCCAGGGCGGCGGCGTCGAGATCGTCGCGCGCGACGACCCGGTACACCGAGCCGTGGTGGTGCAGCGTCGCGGCGTCGACCGTCGCGGCGGTGTAATACATCGCCCGCATCAGGTGCTGGGGAACCAGCCGGGCCAGGTGCGTCGCCGCGCCCAGGGCACCGCGGTCGACCTCGGGCAGCCCGAACGTCGCGTCGTCGGCCGCGACCACGACGTCGGCGTTGCCGACCAGGCCGATGCCGCCGCCGAGACAGAAGCCCTGCACCGCGGCCACCACCGGCACCGCGCAGTCGTAGACGGCGGCGAACGCGGCGGCGCAACCCCGGTTGGCGCCGATCAGCGCGTCGTGCCCGGCCGTGCGCTGCAGCTCCTTGATGTCGACGCCGGCGCAGAACCCCCGCCCGGCCGCGCGCAGCACGACCACGTGCGTGGCCGGGTCGTGTCCGGCCGTCAGCAACGCTTCGGCCAGGTCGAACCAGCCCTGCACCGGGACGGCGTTCACCGGCGGGAAATCGATGGTGACGACGGTGACCCCGGCGCCGGCGGATTCGGTGGTGACAGCCATGGGCGCCTTCCTGACCAAGCGATTGCTTGGTAGGTTAGCACGCATGGATCTCGGGCTGCGCGACGCCGTGGTGCTGGTGACCGGGGGCGTGCGCGGGGTGGGTCTCGGCATCAGCCGGGTCCTGCTCGGCGCCGGGGCCACGGTCGTCACCTGTGCGCGCAACGCCCCGGCCGAACCGGTCGCGGCCGGCGCACGCACGGCCGAGTTCCTCGAGTGCGACGTGCGTGACGCCGAGCAGGTCGAGCGACTGGTCGCGACCGTAGTGCAGCGGCACGGGCGCATCGACGGGCTGGTCAACAACGCGGGCGGCGCTCCGTACGCGCTCGCGGCCGAGGCCAGCCCACGGCTGCACGCCAAGATCGTCGAGCTCAACCTGCTCGCCCCGCTGCTCGTGGCCCAGACGGTGAACGCGGTGATGCAGGCCCAGCCGGCCGGCGGCACGATCGTCATGATCAGCAGCGTCAGCGGTCGCCGCCCGTCACCCGGCACCGCGGCCTACGGCGCGGCCAAGGCCGGGCTGGACAGCCTGGCCGCGAGCCTCGCGGTCGAGTGGGCGCCCAAGGTCCGGGTCAACTCCGTCGCCGTCGGCCTGGTGCGCACCGAGAAGGCGCACCTGCACTACGGCGACGACGACGCGATCGCCGCCGTGGGCCGCACCGTGCCACTCGGCCGCTTGGGTGAACCGGACGAGATCGGCAACTGTGTCGCGTTCCTGGCTTCGCCCTATGCGTCCTACGTCAGCGGCGCCACCCTGCTCGTGCACGGCGGCGGCGAGGCGCCGGCCTTCCTTGCTGCCAGCGCTGTCGCCGGCGCGCACAGCGGGGAGCGGGCGTGACGCTGTGCGACGGCCGGGTCGTGATCGTCACCGGCGCGGGACGGGGGATCGGCCGGGCCCACGCGCTGGCCTTCGCGGCCGAAGGTGCGGCCGTCGTGGTCAACGACGTCGGCGTCGCCCTCGACGGCACCGGAGCCCAGGCCGGCCCGGCCCAGCAGGTCGTCGACGAGATCACGGCCGCGGGTGGCCGGGCCGTGGCCAACACCGACGACGTCGCCGACTGGTCCGGGGCCGAGACCCTCGTCGCCACGGCGCTCGACGCGTTCGGGCGCCTGGACGTGCTGGTGAACAACGCCGGCTTCCTGCGCGACCGGATGCTGGCCAACCTGTCCGAGGACGAATGGGACGCGGTCATCCGGGTCCACCTCAAGGGTCACTTCGCTCCGTTGCGCCATGCCGCGGCGTACTGGCGGGCCGAGGCCAAGGCCGGGCGGCGGCCCGACGCGCGGATCATCAACACCAGCTCCGGCGCCGGGCTGCTCGGCAGCGTCGGCCAGGGCAACTACTCGGCGGCCAAGGCCGGCATCGCCGCGCTGACCGTCGTGGCCGCGGCCGAGTTCGCCCGGTACGGGGTGAGCGTCAACGCCATCGCCCCGGCCGCGCGCACCCGGATGACCGAGGCCGCCTTCGCCGCGACCATGGCCGAGCCGGCCGACGGCTTCGACGCGATGGCGCCCGAGAACGTCTCGCCGCTCGTGGTCTGGCTCGGCAGTGCCGAGTCGGCCGGCGTCACCGGCCGGGTCTTCGAGGTCGAGGGTGGCCAGGTGTCGCTCGCCGACGGGTGGCGGCACGGCCCCGCAGTCGACAAGGGCGCGCGCTGGGCCCCGGCCGAACTGGGCCCGGTCGTGGCCGGTCTGCTGGCCCAGGCCGCCCCACCGGAGCCGGTGTACGGCGCCTAGCGGCTACTGCTCGACGCGCTTCTTCAGGTCGCGCATCGAGTTCTTCAGCGACTGGTCCTTGATGAGGTTCTTCATCGGCCCGGGCACGTAGAAGCCGATCTCGAAGACGATGTCGCAGGTGACCTCGGTCGTACCGTCGTCCTGGGCCACCAGGGTGTAGCGGCCCTGGTTGTCCTTGAGGTCGCCGCTGACGTACTCCCAGCTCAGCCCGTCGGGCTCGTCGTAGCTGTAGCGCACGGTGAAGCGCACCTTGCGGATCTTGGCGTCGACGTACATCTCGATGAGCTCGCCGCGGCCCTGGGCGTCACGCTCGAGCACGGTCGTCTCCAGCACCCCGGCCTGCCACTGCGGGTAGCTCTCGAAGTCGAGCAGGACCTCGAAGATCTCCTTCGGGGTTGCGGTGATGACGTCGGTGTACCCGCCCGATTCGGCCATGACGCTCCTTTTAGATCCGTTCGATGATCGTGCCGGTCGACAGGGCGCCGCCCGCGCACATGGTGATCAGCGCGGTCGTGCCGTCGCGCCGCTCGAGTTCGTGCAAAGCCGTCGTGATCAGCCGCGAACCGGTGCTGCCGACCGGATGGCCGAGCGCGATCGCGCCGCCGTTGACGTTGAGCCGGTCCGGGTCGGCGCCGTGCACCTGCAGCCACGACAGCGGTACCGACGCGAACGCCTCGTTGACCTCGAACAGGTCGAAGTCGCCGATGGTCATGCCGGTGCGCTCCAGCAGCCGCGTGGTCGCCTGCACCGGGCCGTCGAGGTGGTAGTACGGCTCGGCCCCGACCAGGCACTGGGCGAGGATGCGGGCCCGGGGCGCCAGCCCGAGGGCCGCGGCCTTGTCGGCGTCCATCAGCAGCACGGCCGCCGCGCCGTCGGAGATCTGCGACGAGGTGCCGGCCGTGTGCACGCCGTCCTCGAGCATCGGCGTCAGCCGGGCCAGGCCGTCGAGCGTGGTGTCGCGCAGGCCCTGGTCGCGGGCCACGTCGCGGGTCGCGCCCGTCGGCTTGCCCTCGTCGTCGAGCACCGGCGCCCGCACGGGGGCGACCTCACGGTCGAAGCGGCCGGTGTCCCAGGCCTGCTTGGCGTTGGCCTGCGAGCGCGCGCCGAAGGCGTCGACGTCGGCCCGGGTGAACCCGCGCCGCTCGGCGATGCGCTCGGCCGCGACGTACTGGTTGGGCAGGTCGATGTCCCAGGACTCGGGCCGGGGCAGGCCCGAGTCGCCGACGTTGGCCCGCAGGGGAGTGCGCGACATGGCCTCGACCCCGCAGGCGATGCCGACGTCGATGGCGCCCGCGGCGATCAGGCCGGCGACGACGTGGTTGGCCTGCTGGGCCGAGCCGCACTGGCAGTCGACGGTCATGGCCCCGGTCTGCCACGGCAGGCCGGCGTGCAGCCAGGCCGTGCGGGTGACGTTGTTGGACTGCTCCCCGGCCTGGGTGACGCAACCGCCCACGACCTGCTCGACGAGCGCCGGGTCGAGGCCCGACCGCTCGAGCACGGCGAGCTGGGCCGCCCCGAGAACCTCGGCCGCATGCAGGCCGGCCAGCCAGCCGCCGCGCTTGCCGATGGGCGTGCGCACCGCCTCGACGATCACCGCAGTGCCCACGGCGCGCATCCTCCTGTAGCTCGGACCACCTCGCTACAAAGTAGAACACGTTCCTATTAACGGCAACCCGATCCGGCTGTGCTCTTCACTTCACTGGCCGAGTTGTGCTTGAATGCCACCTAGAACGTGTTGCAGAACATCCCGACCGTCAGTCAGGAGGCCCCAGTCGTGGCGATGCCGCAGATACCCGAGGGCTTCGATGTCAACGATCCTGACATGTACGCCGTCGGTCTGCCATACCCCCAGTTCGACGAATTGCGCCGGGCCGCGCCGGTGTGGTGGCAGGCCCAGCCCCGCCACCGCGACGGCTTCGACGACGACGGACACTGGGTCGTCACCCGGCACGCCGACGTCAAGGAGATCTCGCGCAACGACGCCGTGTTCTCCACCTACGAGAACACCGCGATCATCCGGTTCAACGAGCAGACCACGCGCGACCAGATCGAGATGCAGCGGGTCATCCTGCTGAACATGGACGCCCCGCAGCACACCCGGATGCGGGCGATCATCTCCCGCGGCTTCACCCCGCGTGCGGTCAACAACCTGCGCGAGGCCCTCGAACGCCCGGGCCCACAAGATCGCGACCGAGGCCCAGGCCACCGGCGCCGGCGACTTCGTCCGCGACGTGGCCTGCGAGCTGCCGCTGCAGGCGATCGCCGAACTGCTGGGCGTGCCCCAGGAGGACCGCGGCAAACTGTTCGACTGGTCGAACCAGATGGTGTCCTACGACGACCCCGACTTCGACCCGAGCGACGGCGAGGTCGCGTCGTTCGAGATGCTCAGCTACTTCATGGCCGTGGCCGAGGAGCGCAAGGGCTGCCCGATGGACGACATCGTCACCAAGCTGGTGACGGCCGACATCGACGGCAACGAGCTCACCTCCGACGAGTTCGGCTTCTTCACCATCCTGCTCGTCGGTGGCCGGCAACGAGACCACCCGCAACGCGATCAGCCACGGGATGCTGGCCTTCATGGACAACCCCGACCAGTGGGAGTTGTACAAGCGCGAACGTCCGGAGACCACGGCCGACGAGATCGTGCGGTGGTCGACGCCGGTCGTCTCGTTCCAGCGCACGGCCAAGCAGGACGTCATGGTCGGCGACCAGCAGGTCAAGGCCGGCCAGCGGGTCGGGCTGTACTACGCGGCCGCGAATTTCGACGACGAGGTCTTCACCGATCCGTACCGCTTCGACATCACCCGCGATCCCAACCCGCACCTGGGTTTCGGCGGCACCGGCGCGCACTACTGCATCGGCGCGAACCTGGCCCGGGTCGAGATCAACCTGATCTTCAACGCCATCGCCGATCACATGCCCGACATCGTCCGTACTCGGCGAGCCGACGCGACTGCGCTCCGGCTGGCTGAACGGCATCAAGAAATTGCCGGTCAGCTACGGCTGACCGCCACATCTGTGCCGGCGGGCCCGGCCGCGCCTCCTGCCCGGGCCCGCCGTGCCGCTCAGCTGATCCCGCGATCAGCCGACTTGGCGGGCCGTGTGCATCGCCCGCTGGAATTCCCAGATCGCGCGCAGCGACACCAGCTTGCCGTCGTCGTCGACGCGGTAGACGAACACGCCTTCGGTGTCGACCTGGTAGCCGTTGGCCAGCAGCGTGTGGATCACGCCGACGTTGGCACACTCGTTGCCCGCGGCGAACGAGTCGTTGATCTCGAAGACGAAGCGCTCGACGTTGGCGATGGTCCGATCCCAGAACGCAGAGCGTCCTTCGCGGCCGTGGTGGCCGGTGCCCTGCTCGTCGAAGATGGACGGCCCGACCGGATCCTCGATCCACCCGTCGTCGGTGAACAGGTCCAGCCACTCGTCCTTGGCCTTGCGGCAGACCGCGTCGTAGGACCGCAGTGCGGCATCGCGGGCCGGATGCGACTCCTTGGACGGGGCGTTCCACTCCACGGTCGAATCGCTCATCGGTGCGTCCTCACATCTGGTTGATGATCTCGTCGGCGAAGCGACGCATCCCGTCCTGCTTGGCCGCCAGCGGCGCGTCGAAGCCGGCGCCGTAGAACAGCCACGGGATGACGATCGCGTCGGTGACGCCGGCCTCGGCCTGCGCGCGGTACCCGTCCAGGCCGAACCGATCGATGCACACGGCCTGGATCTCGAACGGCTCGCCGGCGCGGCCGCGCTCGGCCAGCAGCTCGTCGAGGCGCTTCTTCGTCGCGACCAGGTCGTCGAACTTCATCATGGCCGACGTCCAGCCGTCGCCGACCCGGGCGGCCCGTTTCAGGGCCACCTCGGTGTGCCCGCCGACGTAGATCGGCACCCGCTGCGACGGCGCCGGGCTCATCTGCAGCTTGTCGAAGTCGAAGAACTCGCCGTGGAAATCGACCATGCCGCCGCCGAGCACCAGGTTGATGACCTCGATCATCTCGTCCACCCGCTTGCCCCGGCGCTCGTACGGCACGCCGCACCACCGGAACTCCTCGGGCGACCAGCCGATGCCGACGCCCAGGCCGAAGCGGTTCTGGGTCATCGCGGCCACGGTCAGGATCTGGCGGGCCAGCAGCAGCGGGTTGCGCGAGCCGAGCTTGAGCACCTGCGGGTAGCAGCGGATCGTCGACGTGGCCGCGCCGATCGCGCCGGCCGCGACGAACGGGTCGGGCCAGGGCGTGTCCGCGGTCCACATCCGGGTGCCATCGGGCGTGTACGGGTACTCGGCCGACACCGATTCGGAGTAGAACAGCGAGTCCGGCAGCGCCACCGAGGCGAAGCCACACTCCTCGGCGCACCGGGCCAGGTCGACGATCTGGTCCAGCGGGCTCATGGCCACGGCCATCGTGAACTTCACGGACGCTCCGATCCCACGACCCACATCGAGAAGAACTGTGACCCGCCACCGTAGGCGTGGCCGAGGGCGGTGCGGGCGCCGTCGACCTGGTGCTCACCGGCCCGGCCCATCACCTGCATGGCCGCCTCGGCGAAGCGCAGCATGCCCGACGCGCCGATCGGGTTGGAGCTGAGCACGCCGCCGGACGGGTTCACCGGCAGCCGGCCGCCCAGCGCGGTGTCGCCGGCCTCGGTCAGCTTCCAGCCGTCGCCCTCGGCCGCGAAGCCCAGCGTCTCGAGCCACATCGGCTCGAACCACGAGAACGGCACGTAGATCTCGGCCACGTCGACCTCGGCCAGCGGGTCGGTGATGCCGGCCTGGGCCCAGAGCGCGGCGGCCGAATCGCGACCGGCCTGGGGGTTGACCTGGTCACGGCCGGCGAAGGTCGTCGGCTCGGAGCGCATCGCGGTCGAGCGGATCCAGGCCGGCCGGTCCACCGCGGCGGCCGCGTGCTCGTCCCCGAGCACGATCGCGCAGGCACCGTCGGACGACGGGCAGGTCTCGTCGTAGCGGATGGGATCCCACAGCATGGTCGAGGCCTGCACCGACTCGAACGTGATGTCGGGCTGGCGCAGGTGGGCGTACGGGTTCTTGGCCCCGTTGAGCCGGTCCTTGACCGCGACCAGCGGCCCGACGTGGGCCGGCGCGCCCGACCGGCGGATGTAGGAGCGCACGTGCGGGGCGAAGTACCCGCCCGCTCCGGCGTGCACCGGCATCGAGAACGGCACCGGGATCGACAGCGCCCACATCGCGTTCGACTCGGACTGCTTCTCCCAGGCCACGGCCAGCACGCGCTGGTGCACCCCGGCCTGGACCAGGCTGGCGGCCACGATGGCCGTCGCCCCGCCGACCGAGCCCGCGGTGTGCACCCGCAGCAGCGGCTTGCCCACGGCGCCGAGCGCGTCGGCCAGGAACAGCTCGGGCATCATCACGCCCTCGAACAGGTCCGGGGCCTTGCCCACGACGACCGCGTCGATGTCGGCCCAGGTCACCTGCGCGTCGGTCATGGCCCGGTCGATGGCCTCGCGGCACAGCCCGGCCATCGAGACGTCGGTGCGCTTGGCCCGGTGGTGGGTCTGCCCGGTGCCGAGTACCGCGGCGGCCTGCTTGCTCATCGGGACTCCATGACGCAGATCAGGTTCTGCTGCAGGGCCGGGCCGCTGGTGGCGTGGGCCAGGGTCTTGGTCGCGGTGCCGCGCAGGATGTGGCCGGCCGCCTCGCCGATGCGGGTCAGTCCGGCCGCGAACATCGGGTTGCCGGCCAGCACGCCGCCGGACGGGTTGACCCGCACGCCGTCGCCCAGCCCGATCGCGCCGCGCAAGAGCAGTTCCTGGTGGGTGAACGGCGCGTGCAGTTCGGCCACGTCGACGTCCTCGGCGCCGCCGGCCGCCCGGGCCGCGGCCGCCGTCGACGGCGACGTGGTCAGGTCGCGCGCGCCGAGCCGGGCCGAGTCGACCCGGTGCTCGAAGCCCGTGATCCAGGCCGGCCGCGCGGCGATGGCCCGGGCCCGGTCGCCCGCGGCCAGCACGACCACGGCCGCGCCGTCGGTGATCGGGGCGCAGTCGTGCACCCGAAGCGGGTCGGCCAGATACGGCTGGGTCAGCAACTCGTCGACGTCGGCCGACTTGACCAGCTGGGCGTGCGGGTTGTCGGCCGCGGCCCGGCGGCTGCGCATGGCCACCTCGGCCATGTCGTGCTCTGTCCACAGTCCGGCCTCGATACCCAGCCGGGCCTGCAGCCCGGCGATGCTGACCGAGTCCGGCCACAGCGGGGCGAGCACGTACGGGTCGAGCTGCAGGGCCAGGATGCGGCGCAGGTCACCGGCCGACGACTTGCCGAACCCGTACACCAGTGCGGTCTCGGCCTCGCCCATGCGCATCTTGAGATAGGCCTCGTACAGCGCCCAGGCCGCGTCGGCCTCGACGTGCGACTCGGTGATCGGCGGGAAGGCGCCGACCGCGTCGAGCGCGGAGATGAACGAGAACGCCCGCCCGGCCAGGTAGTCCGACGAGCCCGAGCACCAGAAGCCGATCTCGCGCCGGTCCAGGCCGGTGACGGCCAGGGCCTCGTGCAGGATCGGCACCAGCATCTCGACCCCGTTGGTGGTGCCCTCGGTCCGCCGGACCTGCGGCGCCTGGGTGAACCCGACCACCGCCACGTCGGTCACAGGTGCTCCGCGTAGGTGTCGTAGGCCGCGTCGGGCTCGCCCGTCGGCCGGAAGTGGTCGATGTTCTGCAAGGTGAGCCCCCATTCGTCGCGCGGGCGCCAGACCGCCTCGACCCGCATCCCCATCCGCACCTCGTCGGCCGGGCAGCCCAGGATGAGGTGCAGGAAGGCGATGTCGGCGCCGTCGAGCAGCACGTACGCGGCCACGTACGGGGGAGTGATGCGCTGGCCCAGGAACGGCACGTTGACGATGCAGAACGTGGTGACCGTGCCGCGGTCGGGCAGCTCGACCTCCTCCTCGGTCGGCACGCCGTCGGTCGGGCAGGCGCCGCGGGGCGGGATGTAGACCTTGCGGCACTGCGGGCAGCGCTGGGCCACCAGCCGGCCCTCGAGCAGGCCGGTCAGGTAACTGCTCTCCTGCGGCGAGGCGGTGTGCTCGAAATGCAGGTCGACCGGGGTCGTCACCAGTTCGACCGGCTCGACCGGCTCGCCGGCTCCGGCGGCGGCACATCGGCGCGGGCGTCGGCGGCCGGCTCGAAGCAGACGATGTCGCGGATGTGCCCGCTGCGCTCGTCGGCCCAGCGGGCCCGCACCCGCAGCCCGGTGTGCAGCTCGTCCGGCCCGCGCACGTCCACGGCGTGCAGCAGCGCGGTGTCGGCGCCGTCGAGCCGGATCAGGGCCCACCCGAACGGGTGCTGCAGCGGCTGGCCCTCGAGCGGCTCGGGCATCCAGGTCCAACTGAGCACCACGCCCTCGTCGGCGACCTCGACGAAATCGGTCAGGGCTTCGCCGATCTCGGGATCGAACTCGGCCGGCGGCACGTGCACCCGGCCGTCGGCGCTGCGGACGCCGAGGATCCGGCGCTCGGCCAGGGCGGTCATGAACGGGCCGAGGGTGGGCCCGAGCGAGCGGGTGTAGGCGAAGCTCAGTTCCAGCGGAGCTGAGAGGGGCTCGAGCGCGGGCATCCTCGAAGTGAAACACGTTCTTGTATTGGGGACAAGATCTGCGAGCGATCGAGCCCTGCGTACCGACTTATATACGCTCGACGCGACCTGGTCGCCTTGTCGAAGCACTGACACACGTTCTAGATTGAGAGCCCTCGACAGACGGGAGCCGCACCGTGGCCACGATCGGACTCTGGAACATTGCCCGCGAACAGCCCGACCTGACCGCGGTCGTCGACCCGGGCGGAACCGCGGTCAGCTACCGCGAGCTCGCCGCCGCGGCCGACCGGTACGGCCGCGGGCTGCAGGAGCAAGGGCTGCGGCCGGGCGACTGCCTGGTCGTGATGCTGCCCAACGGGGCCGACCTGCTCGCGCTGTACTTCGCGGCCATGGAGACCGGTCTCTACATCGTGCCGATCAACTGGCACCTGGTCGGGGCCGAGGTCGCCTACATCGTCGAGGACTGCGAGGCGAAGGCTTTCGTCGGGCACGAGCGTTTCGCCGAGGCCGCGGTCATCGCCGCCGCCGGCCTGCCCGAGTCGGCCCGCTTCGCCGTCGGCGACGTGCCCGGGTTCCGGCCGCTGGCGGACCTGGCCGATACCGCGGGCGACGGCGGCCGCCCGGACATCCGCACCCAGGGTGCGCCGATGGTCTACACGTCCGGGACCACGGGCAAGCCCAAGGGCGTCAAGCGCCCGCTGACCGGCGCCGATCCGGACGAGGTCCCGATGGCCTCGAGCTGGTTCTTCTCGATCTTCGGGCTCGCGCCGTTCGACGACCACGTCCACATCTGCGGCTCGCCGCTCTATCACACGGCCGTGCTCAACTTCGTCGGCATCTCGATCCAGCTCGGGCACACCGCCGTGCTCATGGAGCGCTTCGACGCCGAGGAGATGCTGCGCCTCATCGACCGGCACAAGGTCACCCACAGCCACGTCGTGCCGACCCAGTTCAACCGGCTGCTGGCCCTGCCCGAGGACGTGCGGGCGAAGTACGACGTGTCGTCGCTGCGGGCGGTCATCCACGGCGCCGCGCCGTGCCCGAACGAGGTCAAGCGGGCGATGCTGGACTGGTGGGGCCCGGTCGTCATCGAGTACTACGCCGCGACCGAGGGCGGCGGCACGTCGATCAGCGCGTCGGAGTGGCTGGACAAGCCCGGCTCGGTCGGCAAGGCCTGGCCGAACTCGGTCATCCGGGTCCTCGACGACGACGGGCAGGACGTGCCGACCGGGCAGCCCGGCCTGGTGTACATGCGGATGGGGACGTCGAGCTTCGGCTACCACAAGAGCGAGGAGAAGACCCGGGCCGCGCGGGTCGGCGACATGTTCACCGTCGGCGACATCGGCTACCTCGACGAGGACGGCTACCTCTACCTGTGCGACCGCAAGAGCGACCTGATCATCTCCGGCGGCGTGAACGTCTACCCGGCCGAGATCGAGAGCGAGCTGGTCTGCCACCCCAAGGTCGCCGACGTCGCCGTCTTCGGCGTGCCCGACCCGGAGTGGGGCGAGGCGATCAAGGCCGTGGTCCAGCCGGCCGAGGGCGTCGAGCCGTCCGAGGAGCTGAGCGCCGAACTCATGGCGTTCGCGGCCGGACGGCTGGCCAAGTTCAAGCTCCCGCGCATCGTCGACTACGTCGACGAGCTACCGCGCGACGACAACGGCAAGCTCTACAAGCGCAAGCTGCGCGACGCCGACTGGGCCGGCCACGAGAAGGCGATCTAGCGGCCCTGGAACTCGGGCGTGCGCTTCTCGGCGAACGCGCGCGGGCCCTCCTTGGCGTCCTCGCTGCGGAACACGGCCATGCCCAGCTCGGCGTCGATCTTGAACGCCTCGTTCTCGGGCAGCCCCTCGGTCTCGCGGATCGTGCGCAGGATGGCCTGCACGGCCAGCGGCCCGTTCGCGGCGATCGTCCCGGCGATCTCGAGCGCCTTGGCCAGGGCCTGCCCGTCGGGGACGACGTGCCCGATCAGGCCGAGCTCCTTGGCCTCGGCCGCGCTGATGTGCCGGCCGGTCAGCAGCAACTCCGCGGCGACGGTGTAGGGGATCTGGCGGGTCAGCCGCACGGCCGAACCGCCGAGCGGGAACAGCCCCCACCGCGGCTCGCTCACCCCGAAGCGGGCGCTCTCGCCGGCCACCCGGATGTCGGTGGCCTGCAGGATCTCGGTCCCGCCGGCGATGGCCGCGCCCTCGACCGCGGCGATCAGCGGCTTGGTCAGCCGCCGGCCCTTCAGCAGCGGCTCGATCACCGACAGGTCCCGGCCCTTGGCGCTGTCGCCCGGGTGACTGCTCGTCATGGCCTTGAGGTCGGCGCCGGCGCAGAACGCGCCGCCGGCTCCGGTCAGGATGCAGGCCCGGATCCCGGGGTCGGCGTCGGCGCGGTCCCACGCGTCGCGCAGCAGCGCAAGCATCGGACCGGACAGCGCGTTCTTGGCCTCCGGCCGGTTCATCGTCACGATGAGGACGGGGCCGCGCTGCTCGACGAGGCAGTGCTGCTCGTCGGGAGTAACCGTGGTCATCGGCGCACGAACCTCCTGCGAAACCAGGCCCAGGGCCACCCTGGGGTTGCCAGAAACAGTAACAGGTTCTAGTTTTCCTGCATGGCCCTGAACATCGCCGATCTGCTCGAGCACGCCGTCGACCTGTACCCGGACCGGATCGCCGTGGCCTGCGGCGACCGGCAGGTGACCTACGCCGAACTGGAGGACCACGCCAACCGGCTCGCGCACCACCTGGCCGCGCACGGTGTCGGGGCCGGCGACCACGTCGGGCTGTGCACCCGCAACGGCATCGAGGCGATCGAGGCGATGGTCGCGGTCTACAAGCTGCGGGCCGTGATCATCAACGTCAACTACCGCTACACCGCGCCCGAGATCAAGTACGTGCTCGACAACGCCGATGTCGTCGCGCTGATCCACGACCGGCAGTACTCCGACCGCGTGGCCGCGGTGCTGCCCGAGACCCCGGCCGTCGGCCACGTCGTGGTCATCGAGGACGGCAGCGACCTGCCGTTCTCGGGCGTGCCGTTCGAGCAGGCCCTGGCCGACGGGTCGCCCGAGCGCGACTTCGGCGAGCGCAGCCCCGACGACCTCTACATCCTCTACACCGGCGGCACGACCGGCGCGCCCAAGGGCGTGATGTGGCGCCACGAGGACATCTGGCGCTCGCTCGGCGGCGGGATCAACTTCGTCACCGGCGAGGCCGCTGCCCGACGAGTGGGCCCAGGCCGAGAGCGGCAAGCTGACCGGCGGGCTGGTGCGGCTGTGCATCGCCCCGCTGATCCACGGCAACGCGCAGTGGGCGGCCCTGGCCGCGCTGTTCGGCGGCGACACGGTGGTGCTCGAGCCCAAGTTCGACGCCCACTCCGTGTGGCGGGCCATCGAGAAGCGCCGGGTCAACGTGGTCGTGCTCATCGGCGACGCCATGGCCCGGCCGATCATCGAGGCCCTCCGCGAGGGCGGCTACGACGCGTCCAGCGTGTACGCGATCTCCAGCAGCGCCGCGCTGTTCTCCCAGACCGTCAAGAACGAGTACCTGCAGGCGCTGCCGAACGTGGTCATCACCGACGCCGTCGGCTCGTCGGAGTCCGGGTTCAACGGCCTCGGCGTCATCACCAAGGACACCGCGCCGACCACCCGCGGGCCGCGGGTCACCCTCAACTCGCAGAGCATCGTCATCGACGACGACAACCGCCCGGTGCAGCCGGGTTCGGGCGTCGTCGGCCGGATGGCCCGCGGCGGGCACATCCCGCTCGGCTACTACAAGGACCCGGACAAGACCGCGGCCATGTTCGTCGAGGTCGACGGCCAGCGTTACACCGTGCCCGGCGACCTCGCGATCGTCGAGGACGACGGCACGATGACGTTGCTGGGCCGCGGCAACACCTGCGTGAACACCGGCGGCGAGAAGGTCTTCCCCGAAGAGGTGGAGGGCGCGCTCAAGTCGCACCCCGACGTCTTCGACGCGATCGTCGTCGGCGTGCCCGACGAGCGGCTGGGCCAGCGGGTCGCGGCCATCGTGCAGCCGCGCGCGGGCACGAGCGTGGACTTCGCCGAACTCGACAAGCACGCGCGGCACGAGATCGCCGGCTACAAGGTGCCCAGGAGCCTCTGGCTCGTCGACAAGATCCAGCGGATGCCCACCGGCAAACCCGACTACCGCTGGGCCAACAGCTACGTGAGCGAGCACCCGGAGGACGACCTGTGCGCACCACACTCTGCGACCAACTCGGCATAACCCACCCGATCCTGGGGTTCACGCCGTCCGAGCACGTCGCCGCGGCGATCACCCGGGCCGGGGGGATGGGCGTGCTCGGCTGCGTGCGGTTCAACGACGCCGACGACCTGGCCGCCACCCTGGACTGGATGGACGCCAACACCGACGGCAAGCCCTACGGCGTCGACATCGTGATGCCTGCGACCGTGCCGAGCGAGGGCACGGCCGTCGACCTGGCCGCGCTGATCCCGCAGGGCCACAAGGACTTCGTCGAGCAGACCCTCACCCGCCTGGGCGTGCCGCCGCTGCCCGCCGACGACGACCCGCGCCGCGAGGGCGTACTCGGCTGGCTGCACTCGGTGGCCCGGGCTCACGTCGAGATCTCGCTGCAGCACCCGATCAAGCTGATCGCCAACGCGCTCGGCTCCCCGCCGCCCGACGTCATCGAGCAGGCCCACGCACAGGGCGTCCCGGTGGCCGCCCTGGCCGGCAAGGCCGAGCACGCCCGTCAGCACGTGGAGCAGGGCGTCGACATCGTGGTCGCGCAGGGCACCGAGGCCGGCGGGCACACCGGCGAGATCTCGACGGTGGTGCTCGTGCCCGAGATCGCCGACGCGGTCGGTGACCGGGCCCAGGTGCTGGCCGCGGGCGGCATCGGCTCGGGGCGCCAGATCGCGGCCGCGCTCGCGCTCGGCGCGTCCGGTGTGTGGATGGGCTCCTACTGGCTGACCACGAGTGAGTACCAGCTGGCCGGTCCCGAGAGCGCGATCAAGCAGGCCCTGGTGGCCGCGCACTCCAGCGACACGGTGCGCTCGCGGGTCTACAGCGGCAAGCCGGCCCGGCTGCTCAAGACCAAGTGGACCCAGGCCTGGACTGAACCCGGCGCGCCCGCCCCGCTGCCCATGCCGCTGCAGAACCTGCTCGTCAGCGACGCCCACGAACGGATCATGCGCTCGGGCAACCCCGAGGTCGTGGCCATGCCGGTCGGGCAGATCGTCGGCCGCATGAACTCGGTGCGCCCCGTGGCCGAGCTGATGACCGAACTCGTCGGCGAACTCGACGAGACCCTGGCCCGGCTGGACAAGCTGCGCTGAGCAGCGCCCGACCCGCTCGCGCCGGCCCGGCTCGGTCCGGTGCAGTTGCGCAACCGGGTCATCAAGGCCGCCACCTACGAGGGGATGAGCCGCGGCGGGCTGGTCACCGACGAGCTGATCGAGTTCCACCGCCGCCCGGCCGCCGGCGGGGTGGGCATGACGACGGTGGCGTACTGCGCGGTCGCACCGGAAGGCCGCACCGACCGCCACCAGCTGCTGTGGCGGCCCGAGGCCTTGCCGGGGCTGCGCCGGCTGACCGAGGCCGTGCACGCCGAGGGTGCGGCCGTGTCGGCCCAGATCGGGCACGCCGGGCCGGTGGCCAACTCGAAGTCGAACCGGGTCGCCGCGATCTCGGCCAGCACGACGTTCCAGCCCATGGGGCTCGCCTTCGCCCGCCGGGCCTCGGCCGACGACCTGGCCCGGGTCACCCGGGCCCACGCCGACGCCGCCCGGATGGCGCTGGACTGCGGCTTCGATGCGGTCGAGATCCACCTCGGCCACAACTACCTGGCCAGCTCATTCCTCAGCCCGCGGCTGAACCGGCGCCGCGACGACTACGGCGGCAGCCTCGTCAATCGGGCCCGCTTCGCCCGCGAGGTCGCCCGCGCGGTACGCGACGCCGTCGGGGATCGCATCGCCATCCTGGCCAAGCTGAACATGGACGACGGGGTCCGGCGCGGGCTGCACCTGCCCGAGGCGGTGCAGGTCGCCAAGTGGCTCGAGGCCGACGGCTCGCTCGACGCCCTGGAACTCACCGTGGGTAGTTCGCTGCTCAACCCGATGTACCTGTTCAAGGGGGACGCGCCGCTGAAGGAGTTCGCCGCGGCCATGCCCCAGCCGCTGCGCCTCGGCGTCCGGGTGGCCGGGCGGACCCGGCTGCACAGCTACCCCTACCGCGACGGCTACCTGCTCGCGGACGCGAAGCAGGTGCGGGCCGCGATCGACCTGCCGTTGGTGCTGCTCGGCGGCGTGACGAACAAGGCGGTGATGGACGAGGCGATGGCAGCCGGCTTCCAGTTCGTGGCCATGGCCCGCGCGCTGCTGCGCGAGCCCGACCTGGTCGACCGGATCCGGGCCGACCACGGTGCCCGGTCGCAGTGCATCCATTGCAACAAGTGCATGCCGACGATCTACAGCGGCACCCGCTGCGTGCTCATCCCGACGACAGGGTGACCCGGCCGACCTCGGTGAGCCCGGGCGCCGGCCCGCCCGATCGCTCCAGCACGGCGTGGGCCCGCCGGCCGTCGAGGACCAGGGTCGCGACCTCGTTGCCGAAGTACGGACCGTCCAGGCGCGTCCACCGGATGCGGCATGGGCGGCACCTTGGCGATCGTCCCGAGCAGCATCCGGGTGAAGCGTTCGGCCGCCCGGCTCCAGGCCACCCGGAACGCCACCTTCATCGCGCGCGGCACGTAGTTGTGCAGCGGCGAGCAAGTGAGCTGGTAGATGTTGGCCTCGACCGGCTCGTCGAACTGGGCCTCGGCCACGTAGGCGTGGTGGACGTCGCCGGACAGCACGCACACGGTGGCCGGGACCTGGCCGAGCCGATCGGAGTGCTCGCCCCGGCCGACCGCGGCCAGCAGTGCCGCCAGCCGGTCGAACGAGGCGCGGAACGACGCCCAGTGCTCCAGATCGGCGGCCCGGCGCATCTTCTCGGCCCATCGGGCCACCCGCGGACCACGCGCCCCGGCGCACAGCACCTCGTTCCACGACTCGATGTCGTGCAGCGCGCGGGCCAGCAGCCACGGCAGCGAGGTGCCGATGAGCAGGTGGTCGTAGTCGCCCTCGACCTGGTCCTCGATCCACTCGAACTCGCTGTCGCCGACCATGCCGCGGGCGCCGTCGGCCAGGATGCGCCCGCACCGCGAGTCGATCATGACCAGCCGGACCCGGCCGAAGTCGCGGCGGAACGACCAGCGCGTGCCCTTCGCCCCGTCGGCCTCGCGATCGGCCTGGGCCGCGAACTCGCGCAGCCGATCCTCGGCATCGGCGGCCCCGGACCGGATGTGCTGGTAGAGCTCGTTGCCGGCCAGTTCGGCGGGGGAGAGGTTGCCCAGATGCTGGTAGACCCAGTACGACGACAGCGCGCCGACGATGCGCTCCTGCCACCACGACGTCGCCTGCATGTCCACCCGCCAGGAGTGCGACGTGTTCCAGTCGTCACGCACGTCGTGGTCGTCGAAGATCATCGCGGTCGGGATGGTCGACAGCAGCCAGCGCACGTCCGGGTCGGTCCACGACTCGGCGTAGAGCCAGGTGTACTCCTCGAAGTCGGCGACCTGGTCGCCGGCGCCGGAGCTGATGTCGCGCCTGGCCCGGATGCGGGCCCGGGTCGCCTCGGACGTCTCATCGGCATAGACCTGGTCGCCGAGCATGAGGAACGAGTCGGGCCACTGGTCGTCGTCGAGGGCGGCCAGCTTGCGCGCGTAGCCGGCCAGCGAGTCGGCGGTGAAGTTGGCGTCGTCGCCCACGGCGGCGGCGGTCGCGTACCGGCACGAGCCGAAGCCGAGCCGGACCGGGCGGTCGGGGGCCAGCGTGCGGATCCGGCTCGCCGGCCGCGTCGAGTCCGGCGCCGGCCAGACCGTCCGGCCGTCCAGGCGCACCTCGTACGGGGTGCTCGTGCCGGGCTCGAGCCCGGCCGACCTCGACCAGGGCGTAGTGATGCCCGGCCACCGTCCAGGTGTGCTCGCGGTGGCCCAGCACCTCGACCTCGCCCGGCTGGTCGGTCTCGACCCAGACGGTCGCGCTGGTGGCGTCGACGTGCCGCAGCAACGGCCCGATCAGGAGCTCAGTCATCCCGCCTGTCTACCGCACCGCCGATCCGGCTCAGGCCGGTGTGGCCGCCAACTCCGCGCCGAGCCGGCGCAGCTGGGCCGTGGCCGCGCCGAGCGTGAACTCGTTGCGCTTGGCCGCGACGAAGTACCGGTGCAGGGCGCCGTCGAGGTCGATGCCGGTGCCCCCGTGGACGTGCACGGCCGTATGCGCGACCCGGTGCCCGGCGTCGGCGGCCCAGAACTTGGCCGTGGCCAGCTCGGCCGACGCGGGCAGCCCTTCGGCCACCCGCCAAGCCGCCTCCCACGTGGTCAGCCGCACCGCCTCGACGTCGATGTAGGCGTCGGCCAGCCGCTGGGCCACGGCCTGGAAGCTGCCGATCGGCCGGCCGAACTGCACCCGCTCCCGCGCGTAGGCGGCGGTGAGTTCGAGGGCCCGCTCCAGCACGCCGAGCTGCTCGGCGCACACGCCGACCGTGGCCCGGGTGACCAACCAGTCCAGCACCTCGGCCCCGCCGAGTACGCGGTCGGGCCCGAGCGCGACACCGCTCAGCTCGAGGGACGCGGCCCGGTCGCCGTCCACGAGCCGCTGCGGCTCGACGCCGACGCCGCCGTCGCCCGGCCGGACGAGGAACACCCGCGGGCCGGCCGGGGTGCTCGCCGGTACCAGGAACAGGTCGGCGATCGGGCCGGCCGGCACCACGGCCTTGGCTCCGGACAGCACCCAGCCGGCACCGGATGGCTCGGCCTGTGCCAGCGGCGCCTCGGGCGAATCGGCCAGGTCCTCGGTGAGCGCAGCGGTCAGGATCAGCTCGCCCCGCGCCGCCGGCGCCGCCCACGCGGCCCGCTGGTCGTCGTCGCCGAACGTCGCGATCGCGCCCGCGCCGAGCACGACCGAGCTGAGGTAGGGCACCGGTGCGACGCCGCGGCCGAGCTCGATCAGCACGCTGCACTGTTCGAGCAACCCGTAGCCGCCGCCACCGACGGACTCGGGCAGGGCCGCGGCGAGGACGCCGGCCGTGGCCAGGGCCGACCACAGCTCGCGGTCGACGTGGTCGGCCGCCGCGTCCAGCGCGCGCAACCGGGGCTGGGTGAGCTGGTCGCCGACGATGCGGCCGGTCAGCTCGGCCAGGTCGTGCTGGGTCTCGCTGATGCCGAAGTCCATGGCGCTGCCCCTTACCGGCCGCTGGCCGGCAGGCCCAGGCCGACGCCGGCGATGATGTCGCGCTGCACCTCGTTGGTGCCGCCGCCGAACGTGAGGATCAACGACGAGCGGTGCATCCGCTCGATGCGCCCGTTGAGCAGGGCCGCGGGCGAGCCAGCGCGAACCTGGCCGTTGGCCCCGAGCACCTCCATGAGCAGCCGGTAGGCCTCGGTCGCGAACTCGGTGCCGAAGACCTTCGTGGCCGAGGCGTCGGCCGGGCCGACCCCGGATCCGGACGCGATGCGCCAGTTCATCAACCGCAGGAACGCGACCTTGGCGTGGATGCGGGCCAGGTGGATCTGCACCCACTCCTGGTCGATCACCCGGCGCCCGTCGGCCAGCTTGGTGTGCTGGGCCCAGTCGCGCACCTCGCGCAGGGCGGTCATGACCGGGGCCGCGGACGTCAGCGCCACCCGCTCGTGGTTGAGCTGGTTGGTGATCAGCGGCCAGCCGGCGTTCTCCTCGCCGATCAGGGCCGTGGCCGGCACCCGCACGTCGTGGTAATACGTCGCGCTCGTGGTCGGGCCGGACACGGTGCGCACCGGGGTCCAGGAGAACCCGGGGGAGTCGGTCGCGACGATGAGGATGGACAAGCCCTTGTGCTTGCGGGCCTCGGCGTCGGTGCGGCAGGCCAGCCAGACGTAGTCGGCGTACTGGATCAGGCTCGTCCACATCTTCTGGCCGTTGACGATGTACTCGTCGCCGTCGCGGGTGGCCCTGGTGCGCAGCGAGGCCAGGTCGGTGCCGGCGTCCGGCTCGGAGTAGCCGATCGCGAAGTGCACCTCGCCCGAGGCGATTCGGGGCAGGTAGTAGGCGCGCTGCTCGGGCGTGCCGAAGCGCATGATCGTCGGCCCGATCGAGTTGATGGTCAGGAACGGCACCGGCGCTCCCGCGACCGCGGCCTCGTCGGTGAAGATGAGCTGGTCGAGGCTCGACCCGCCCCGCCCGCCGTACTCGCGTGGCCAGCCGAGGGTCAGCCAGCCGTCGAGCCCCATCTGCCGGACGGTGTCCTTGTAGGCGGCGCCGTCGCCGTAGTCACCGTGGTCGGAGTTCAGGGCGGCCCGGCGCTCCGGCGTCATCAGCCGGCTGAAGTAGCCGCGCAGCTCACGGCGCAACTGCTCGTGCTCGGCCGAGTAGCTGATCTGCATGCTGCCTCCGAAACTGGAACGCGTTCTACCTAGCCTAGCGCCGGGCCCGGCCGGGGTCGAGCGATCGGCGGGCATCGGCACCGCGGCCGGGACCGGCCGCGGTCGTTGCCTGGAACTAGAACGCGTTCTATCATCACCGGACGGCGCGGCCGAGTGCCGCCACATGCCGGGCCCGTCGGACGTGACCGAAGCGGGCATAGGTCGTTGTCCCGTGTGACCGGCAGAAGGCAGGAGCAATGCAGATCAGAGTCGACCGCGACCTGTGCGAAGCCAACGCCGTGTGCTGCGGGCTGGCCCCCGACGTCTTCGAGCTCGACGAGGACGAGCAGCTGGTGATCCACCAAGATCCGCCGGCCGAGCGAGTAGAACGTGTTTCTCTTGCTGTGGCCCGCTGCCCGAAGAATGCTTTG
Source organism: uncultured Actinomycetota bacterium (assembly GCA_963713245.1). GTDB lineage: Bacteria > Actinomycetota > Actinomycetes > Mycobacteriales > Jatrophihabitantaceae > CAVQKZ01. Next base: position 359,925 of record CAVQKZ010000005.1, on the reverse strand, counting down.
GAAATACTGACATAGTTCGAGTTGAGGAAAACGAGAACACGTTCTAGAGTCGGCCAGATCACAACCGCGTTACGCGACATCGCCCGGGGGTTCGACGATGAAGGCAGGTGACCTGTGACCGAGGGACGCGACGCGCTGAGCCTGGACGGCCGGGTCGCCATCGTCACCGGCGCCGGGGCCGGACTGGGCCGGGCCGAGGCGCTCGCGCTGGCCCGGGCCGGGGCCGACCTGGTCGTCAATGACCTGGCCGAGTCCGACGTGCTGGACGAGATCGAGTCGCTCGGCAGCAAGGCCGTGCTCGTCACCGGAGACGTGGCCGAGCGCAGCACCGCCGACGCGCTGCTGGCCGCGGCCCTCGAGCACTTCGGTCGGCTCGACATCGTCGTCAACAACGCCGGGGTCACCCGCGACCGGATGTTGTTCAACATGAGCGACGAGGAGTGGGACACCGTCATCCGGATCCATCTGCGCGGCCACTTCCTGCTCGCCCGCAACGCGGCCGCCCACTGGCGCGAGCGGGCCAAGGCCACCGGCCGGCCCGGCTACGGCCGGCTGATCAACACCTCGTCGGAGGCCGGCCTGACCGGGCCGGAGGGCCAGGCCAACTACGCGGCGGCCAAGGCCGGCATCGCCGCGCTCACCCTGTCGGCCGGGCGCGCGCTGTCGCGGTTCGGCGTCACTGCGAACGCGATCTGCCCGCGGGCCCGCACGGCCATGACCGACACGGTGTTCGGGGCCGCGCCGGCCGACGGCCCGGACCCGCTGTCGGTCGAGCACGTCGCCCCGTTGGTCGCCTACCTGGCCGCACCTGCGGCCGCGGCGATCAGCGGGCAGGTGTTCGTCGTCTACGGCGGCATGGTCGCGCTGCTGGCCCCGCCCTCGGTCGAGCAGCGCTTCGACGCCGCGGCCTGGACGCCGGCCGAACTCGACGACACGCTCGGGCGCTACTTCGCCGGGCGGGATCCGGCCCGCACCTTCGCCTGCGCCGACGTTCTGAGCCTGTCATGACATCGAAGGAGAACCGGGTGACCAGTCGCCGACACCGACTCAGGTACGGCATCGCCGTGGCCGGGTGCCTGCTGCTGGCGGCGTGCGGATCGCAGGTGCCGCCGTCGCAGTTCTTCGACGCCCAGGGCAACCTCGCCGGCAACGGGAACGGCACCGGCAACCCGACCAGCTCCGACAGCGCCGGCCCCGACGCGGCCGGCGCGACGGATAGCACCGGCAAGGGCGGCAGCGGGGGCGGCAGCGGAGGCAGCGGCGGTGGGTCCGGCGGCTCGGGCGGCAACGGCTCGTCCGGGGGCGGGGGCGGTGGCGGCGGCGGCTCGACCGGGGGCAGCGCGGTCAGCGGCGTGAAGGCCGGCAGTTGTGCCGGGTTCAAGAACGGCCCGGGCATCACCAACTCGACCATCAACATCGCCAACGTCGCCGACGTCAGCGGTCCGGTCCCGGGCCTGTTCCAGGGCGTCCAGCAGGCCATGAAGGCCTACGTGGCGTACTTCAACTCCTCCTCGAGCATCTGTGGCCGCAAGCTCTCGCTGGAATCGCTCGACAGTCAGACGAGCTCGGGCGGCGACCAGCAGGCGGCCACCACCGCGTGCGGCAACGCGTTCGCGATGGTGGGCTCGATGGGCGCGTTCGACGACGGCGGCGCGGGCACGGTGACCAGGTGCGGCATCCCCGACCTGCGCACCGCGTCCACCGAGGCCGCCCGCGCGACCGCGCCGGTGGTCTTCGGGGCGCAGTCGCTCAACGCCAAGTACGTGCCCACCGCGCCGGCCGACTACTACAAGAAGACCTACCCGGGCGTGGCCGGCAAGGCTGCATTCCTCTACCTCAACGCCGGGGCGTCCTCGCTCAACGCCCAGTACGAGATCAAGGGCTGGAAGCACGAGGGCTTCAACTTCGTCTACACCGCCGGCATCGACGTCACGGCGTTCAACTACACGACCTACGTGTCCAAGATGCAGAGCCTGGGCGTCAAGTACGTGCAGTTCGTCGGCGCGTACCAGTACGCCGTGCGGCTGGCCCAGGCCATCAAGCAGCAGCAGAACTTCAAGCCGATCTTCGTGCTCGACCCGGTCGCCTACGACCCCGGCTACGTCAAGTCCGGCGGCGCGGCCGTCGAGGGCACCAAGATCTGGATCAACAGCCGCACGTTCGAGGAGGCCGGCAGCATCCCCGAGATGCAGACCTACCTGAGCTGGCTGCACCGGGTCGCCCCCGGCGCCGATCCCAACTACTTCGGCATCTTCGCCTGGTCGGCCGGCATGCTGTTCGCGCAGAAGGCCATCGAGCTCGGCGGCAAGCTGACCCGCAGGTCGTTGATCAGCGCGCTGTCAACGGTCGACAACTGGACCGGCAACGGGATGTTCGGGCCCCAGCACGTCGGCCGCAAGACCACGGCCGCCTGCTACGGGTTCATCGAGCTCAGGGGCGGCAAGTGGGTCCGCGAAGGGCCCCGGCCGTACAGCTGCGGCAGCGACATCAAGGTCGGCTAGCGGACGTGAACGAGTTCCTGGCCTACAGCATCACCGGGTTGTTCACCGGCGCGGCCTACGCGATCGCCGCGTCCGGTCTGGTGCTGACCTACACGACGACCCGGGTGTTCAACCTGGGCCACGGCGCCATCAGCATGGTGATGGCCTTCGTGTACTGGCAGCTGACCGTGCAGGACCACCTGCCCATCCTGCTGGCCGTGGCCCTGATCCTGTTCGTGATCGCGCCGCTGCTCGGCATCGTGCTCGAGCGGGTGATGATGCGCGACCTCGGCGACGCGCCGGTCAGCGTGAGCCTGGTCGTCACCATCGGCCTGTTCGTCCTGCTCATCGGCGTGGCCCAGCAGATCTGGCCGGCCAGCACCGGGCGCGACGCGGTGCCGTACTTCTTCAACACCTCCGGGTTCACGATCGGCACGTTCCTGGTCAGCTACCACTACGTGCTCACGATCGCGGTGTCGGTGGTGGTGGCCGGCTCTCTGTACGTGCTGCTCAACCGCACCCGGGTGGGCACGTCCATGCGCGCGGTCGTCGACAACAAGGAACTGCTCGAACTGTTCGGGGCCAGCCCCCGTCGGGTCTCGATGGCCAGCTGGGCCGTCGGCTCGTCGCTGGCCGCGCTGGCCGGCATCCTGCTGGTCTCCTACGTCGGGCTGGACTACTACAACCTGACCTTCCTGGTCATCAACGCGTTCGCGGCGGCCATGCTCGGCCGGCTGCGCAGCCTGCCGTTGACCTTCGTCGGCGCCATCGCCCTGGGCCTGGGCCAGGCCTACGCCGTCGGCTACCTGCCCACCTCGCAACTGCTCGACGGGTTCCAGGCCTCGTTGCCGACGTTCCTGCTGTTCGTCGTGCTCATCTTCGTGCCCCAGGTCCGGCTGCGGGTCGGGCAGATCAAGGGCATCCTGTCCGCTCCGGTGCCCTCGCGGGAGCGGGCACTGCAGTTCGGCGGCGTGCTGGTCCTCGCGGTGTTCGCGGCCATGCCGTTGCTGTCGGCCACCAACGGCCAGCGGGTCGGGTACGCCCTGGCCTATGCCATCGTCATGCTGTCGCTGGTGCTGCTCACCGGCTACGGCGGCTACGTCTCACTCGCGCAGCTGAGTTTCATGGGCATCGGCGCCGCCGTCGTCGCGAAGATGCACACGAGTTCGCCGCTGGCCATCGTGCTGGCCGTGCTGATCGCCGGGGCGGTCGGCGCGCTGGTGGCCCTGCCCGTACTGCGGCTGACCGGCCTGTACCTCGCCCTGGCCACCCTGGCCTTCGCGTTCATGATGGACAAGCTGGTGTTCCAGGCCAACTTCATGTTCGGCTTCAACGGCAGCCTGCCGGTCAAGCGGGTCGACCTGTTCGGGCTGCACTTCGACAGCACCGACTCCTACCTGGTGCTGCTCACCGTCGCGTTCGCGGCCGTGGCCGTCGGCCTGCTCGCGCTGCGCCGCGGCCCGATCGGGCGGCTGCTCATCGCGATGCGCGACAGCCCGGCCGCGTGCGGCACCCTCGGGCTCAACCAGCGGTGGTTCCGGGTGGGGCTGTTCGCCCTCGCGGCGGCCATCGCCGGCCTCGGCGGGGCGCTGTTCGCCGGCCTGCGCGAGACGGCCACGCCCCTGGACTTCCAGGCCCTGTCCGGCCTGCTGCTGTTGCTGCTGGCCGTCGTCTGCGGCGTCACCTCGATGACCGGTGCGCTGCTCGGTGGGTTCCTGCTGATGCTGCTGCCGGTACTGCAGTCGCAGTTCCCGGCCCTGGGCGGCCTGGAGTTCCTCATCATCGGGGCCGGCGCGATCAGCCTGGGCCGCGACCCGAACGGGATCGCCAACCACCTGTTCGCCGCCGGCCGGTGGGTGCGCCCGCGCATTCCCGTGCTCAACCGCGGGCTGTCCGCCACCGCGGATACCGACGCCACCGGCGCGGCCGACGCCGAGGCCGCCGAGGCCGATGCCGATCGAGGCCGAGAAGCGGATGGCCAGCCATGGCATTGCTTGACGTCAGCGCGGTGACCGTCCGCTTCGGCGGGGTCACCGCCGTCGACGACGCGTCGCTGTCGGTCGACGGCGGGACGATCACCGGGCTGATCGGGCCCAACGGCGCCGGCAAGACCACCCTGTTCAACGTCATCACCGGGCTGCAGCCGCCGACCCGCGGGCGGGTGCGCTTCCGCGGGCACGACGTCACCGGCACGTCGCCCAACCGTCGGGCCCGGGCCGGGATGGGCCGCACGTTCCAGCGGCTCGAGGCGTTCGGCTCGCTGACCGTGCGCGAGAACGTCCTCGTGGCCAGCGAGATCCACGCCGGGCCCCGCGGCTGGTTGCGGCGCGGCAACGACAGGAAGGTCGACGCCCTCATCGAACGCGTCGGCCTCGGCGACTACGCCGCGCAGCGGGCCGACTCGGTGCCGACCGGTGTGGCCCGGTTGCTGGAGATGGCCCGCGCGCTCGCGATCGAGCCCCGGCTGCTGCTGCTCGACGAGCCGTCGTCGGGTCTGGACGAGGCCGAGACCAAGGCGTTCGGCGACCTGCTGACCGAACTGGCCGCCGACGGCCGGGCCGTACTCATGGTCGAGCACGACATGGACCTGGTCATGGCCGTCTGCGACCTCATCCACGTGCTCGAGTTCGGCAAGGTGATCGCCACCGGCACGCCGGCCGAGATCCGGGCCGACCGCACCGTCCAGGCCGCCTATCTGGGCTTCAGCGACGACAGCGATCCACCGGCCGCGCACCGGCGCCCGGAACGGGCCGACGACGCCGGGCCGGACGAGCCCACCGGCGTGCTGCCGCCCGTGCCCCCGGCGGCCACGACGCGGGAACTGCCCGCGGTGGAGGCCGACCGGTGAGCGCCGTCCCCATCCTCGAACTCATCGGCGTGCGCGCGGCCTACGGTCGCATCGAGGTGCTGCGCGGGGTCGACCTGCTCGTGCCGCGCGGGGCCGTGGTCGCCCTGCTCGGCGCGAACGGGGCGGGCAAGACCACGCTGCTGCGCGTGATCAGCGGCCTGATGGCGCCGACCGAAGGCGACATCCACCTCGCCGGGGTGCACGTGTCCGGCGCGAGCCCGGACGAACTGACCCGGGCCGGGCTGTGCCTGGTGCCCGAAGGCCGGGGCGTGTTCCCCAACCTGACCGTCGAGGAGAACCTCTGGCTGGCCTCGTACTCGGGCACGCCGGTGGAGAAGATCCTGGTCGGTGCGTATGCGCGCTTCCCGCGCCTGAAGCAGCGCCGGCGGCAGTTGGCCGGCAGCCTGTCCGGCGGCGAGCAGCAGATGCTGTCGCTGGCCCGGGCGCTGGCCGCCGACCCGGCCCTGCTCCTGCTCGACGAACTGTCGATGGGGCTGGCGCCGTTGATCGTCGAGGGCCTGTACGACACGGTCGCCGAGATCGCCGAACAGGGCGTTTCCATCCTGGTTGTGGAACAGTTCGCCAACAGCGCGCTGCGGGTCGCCGACTACGCCGCCGTCATGCACGGCGGCCGGATCGTGGCCACCGGCGAGCCGATCGAGATCCAGCACAAGCTCAGCGAGTTGTACTTCGGAGGCGCGGCGTGAGATCTGCAGGCAAGTGGTTCGCCGGCGGTGCGGCCGTCGCCATCGGAGTGTTGCTGTGGCCCGGGCCCACGGCCTCGGCCAACCCGTCGCTGGGCGGCTACGAGGCCGTCGCCACCGCCACCGTCGTGCACGTCGAGGTCTACGACCCGACCATCCCGATCCCGTCCTCGCCGCAGGGCGATCTGAGCGTCGGCTACTCCAAGTCCAACGTGGAGTCCGGGCCGACCACGCGGGCGCTGGCCAGCTACCTGTGGCCCGGCGTCGTCCTCGGCGACGGGTTCGACCAGCTGCTCAAGGCGCCGGGCACGAAGTACCCGGTCCAGGTCAACTCGCGCTACCCGGCCACGGCCGACGCCCCGGCCAAGAACGCCATCCAGCTCACCGACGGCAACGGCATGACCACCTCGAGCAACGGCAACACGACCACGGCCAGCGTCACCGGCCTCGGCCTGGCCGGGCCCGGCACCGACCTGCTCGGCGGCATCGGCACCGGGCTGAACGAGCTCGGCGGCAAGAGCTCGACCCCGACCGCGGCCAAGGCCCCGAAGCCCCTCCCGATCTCGGCCGCCCTGGCCACCCTGGTCACCGCCCAGCACGTCACCAGCAGCAGCACGGTCGCGGTGACCGACACGGCGGTGACGTCCACCGCGCACGCGGCCGCGTCGAACATCTCGCTGCTCGGCGGGCTGATCTCGATCAAGGGCGTCGACGTCGCGTCCCAGGTCGTGAGCGATGCCACCAGGTCCACGCTCACCGGCGGTGCGACGCTCGGCGCGGTGACGATCGCCGGTAACAAGATCGCGCTGGACGACAAGGGCGTCAACATCGCCGGCACCGGCGCGGCCCTGCCCGGCATCCCGGCCACGCTCACCGGGTTGCTCAAGACCCTCGGCATCGAGGTGACCACGTTGCCGGTCACCAGGACCAGCACCGGCGCGCAGGGCGAACTCGGGGCCAAGGTGCTCGTCGTCACCGTCGACACCGGCCCGCTGAAGACCGCGCTCAACGGACCGCTCGCGGCCGTGCTCAAGCTGCTCGGACCGAACGCGGAGCAACAGCTCGCTCCGCTGATCAGTCTGGGCCCGAAGCTCGTGCTGACCATCGGCGACGCGGAGTCGACGGCGAGCGCGTCGCCCGGCTTCGACGGCGGAGGCGGCGGCGGGGCCGTCAACGGCGGCGGCGGCACGTCCGGCGGCGGCAGCGGGGCGACCGGCGGCGACAGCTCCGGCGGCGGGGGCACGACCGGCGACACCGGCACGGGCGGAACCGGCGGCGGCAGTCCCACCGGCGGGTCGGGCGGCACCGGGCCGGTCGGCCTGCAGCCGGCCGGGATGAACCTGCCCGCACTCGGGGCCGTGCCCCGCGCGATGATCCTGGGCGCCCTGGCCTTCGCCGGGATCGCCGGCTGGGGCCTGCGCCGGGCCGGGGGTTTCCTCCTCGGCGGTGAGCGCAGCTGTGCCTTCGGCCTGCGCACCGGCGTGCCTGACCTACGGAAGGGATGACCGATGTCGACGATCACCGCACCGCGGCGGCCACCGGCCACGGAGGGCCGGGTGGTGACCAACACCGCCGCGACCCGCGACCAGCGCTACCGCACGTTGCAACTGGTGCTGTTCGCGGCCGGGGCAGTGCTCATGCCGCTCGGCATCATCACCATCTGCCTCGGGTGGTACGGCACGGCGCACTCCCACTACGACTACGACCAGCGCACCTACCTCATCTCCGGCGGCGTCCTCGGGCTCGGGCTGGTCTTCCTGGGTGGCTTCCTCTACTTCGGGGCCTGGCTGGCCAAGGTGGCCGCCGACCAGCGCGAGAGCGCCCGCCAGCTCGCCGACACCATCCTCGTCCTGGCCGACATGGTGTCGCGCCAGTCCACCGGCTCGGCCCTGGACGAGAAGGCCGCTGACCCGGGCGCCGTCCCGGTGTTCGCCGGTGACGGCACCACCGTGCACCGCCGCGACTGCCCGCTGATCGCCCATCGCGACGACCTGCGGGTGCTCAGCGGCAAGGAACGCAATCCGACCACGTGCCGGGTCTGCCGGCCAACTCTCGTCTGAAAGCGCGGCGACCCATGGGATGCCTCGACGGCAAGGTAGCGATCATCACTGGTGCCGCCCGTGGACAGGGCGCGGCCGCGGCCCGGCGTTTCGTCGACGAGGGCGGCCGGGTCGTCATCTGCGACGTGATCGACGAGGCCGGCAAGGAACTGGCCGCCGAACTCGGCGAAGCCGCGCTCTACCGGCATCTGGACGTGTCGCTGGAGCCGGACTGGGACGCCGTCGTCGACGAGACCGTCGCCGACCTCGGCCACCTCGACGTCCTGGTCAACAATGCCGGCGTGCTGCACTTCTCCGCGCTGGCCGAGACCACGCTGGCCGACTACGAGCGGGTGATCCGGGTGAACCAGGTCGGCTGCTTCCTGGGTATGCGGGCGGCCGCGCGCAGCATGGCCAACGGCGGGTCGATCGTCAACGTGTCGTCGGTGGAGGGCATCGCCGGGATGGCCTACGTGGTGGCCTACGCGGCCAGCAAGTTCGCCATCCGCGGTATGACCAAGGTCGCCGCGCTCGAGTTGGGGCCCAAGCGCATCCGAGTGAACTCGGTGCACCCCGGCATGATCGACACCAAGATGGTGCAGGACGCGATCGGGGGAGCCGAGGTCGACCTGAGCCCGGTGACCAAGAAGCTCGCGCTGCGCCGGATGGGCCACGCCGAGGAGATCGCCGAACTGGTGCTGTTCCTGGCCAGCGACCGCAGCTCGTACTCCACCGGCTCGGAGTTCATCGCCGACGGCGGCTCGCTGGCTACGCACGCACTGAACATGGGCTGAGCTCGCTCGCCGCGACCCGCGTGATCCGGGCGCCGAAGGGCTGCTATCGGCCCTGGGGTCGAGGCTGCCCGGGTTCGGAGCGGGAAAGTGTGGGACCACGCGACTAGGCTGATCGTGAGGAAGGGAGTGACGGATGCCGACCCACGACAGCGGACAGAGCCGGCCGCAGCGCCAGAACCAAACCGCCGACGATGTCGAGACCAGCGCCGAGTCGAACAGCGACGTAGCTGAGCGCCACGAGAAGCTGACGGAGGACGTTGACGCCATCCTCGACGAGATCGACGAGGTGCTCGAGACGAACGCCGAGGACTTCGTACGGGCCTTCGTCCAAAAGGGCGGCCAGTAGCCAACGCTCGCACAGCTCACGTCGGCAACGTCGCCGCCCTCGTTCCGTCATGCCCAGACCGCGCCACGGCCGATGCCCTGCCTGAGCGCCGACCCGGCCCGGCGAGGTGGGTAGGGTCGACGCAAGCATCGAGCGGGCAGGCGGAGGAGCAACCTTGAACAACGAACGGGCGGTTGGTCGCGGCGCCGACCACGGCATCCTGGGTTTCGCCACCTCACCGGGATCGTCGTCGTTCACCGAGTTTCTCGCCGCGGCCGCACCGGACCTGCTGCCCGGCCGAGCCTCGGCCGACGCGCTCGCGCCGCACGGCACCACGATCGTGGCCGCGGCCTTCACCGGCGGCGTCGTCATGGCCGGCGACCGCCGGGCCACCGCCGGCAACCTGATCGCCCAGCGCGACATCGAGAAGGTGTTCGCCAGCGACGACTACTCGCTCGTCGGCATCGCCGGCACGGCCGGGCTGGCCATCGAGATCGTGCGGCTCTACCAGGTCGAACTGGAGCACTACGAGAAGATCGAAGGCACCCAGCTCACCCTCGAGGGCAAGGCCAACCGGCTCTCGACCATGATCCGGGGCAACCTCGGCCAGGCCCTGCAGGGTCTGGCCGTCGTGCCGCTGTTCGCCGGCTTCGACCTCGACGCCGCCGACGCCGCGAGCGCGGGCAAGATCTACAGCTTCGACGTCACCGGCGGGCGCTACCCCGAGCAGCACTACTACTCGGTCGGCTCGGGTTCGCTGTTCGCCCGCGGCGCCCTGAAGAAGCTGTGGCGCCCAGACCTCGACCGGGCCGCCGTCATCCGCGTCGTCGTCGAGTCGCTCTACGACGCGGCCGATGACGACGCCGCCACCGGCGGGCCCGATCTGACGCGCGGCATCTACCCGGTGGTGATGCTGGCCACCGCGGCCGGCACCAGCCGGGTCGCCGACGACGAGCTCGAGCCGGTCGTGCGCGCCATCCTCGCCGACCGCGCCGCCCGCCCGGGCGCCTGAACCAGGAGACGTCACCATGTCGATGCCGTTCTACGCCTCCGCCGAGCAGATCATGCGCGACCGCTCGGAGTACGCCCGCAAGGGCATCTCACGCGGGCGCGGCGTGGTCGTGCTGACCTACTCCGACGGCGTGGTCTTCGTCGCCGAGAACGCCAGCTCGGCGTTGCACAAGGTCAGCGAGATCTACGACCGCATCGGTTTCGCCGCGGTCGGCAAGTACAACGAGTACGAGAACCTCCGGGTCGCCGGGATCCGGCTGGCCGACCTGCGCGGCTACTCCTACGACCGGCGCGACGTCACCGCCCGGGCACTGGCCAACGCGTACGCCCAGACGCTGGGCACGATCTTCACCGAGCAGCAGAAGCCCTACGAGGTGGAGATCTGCGTGGCCGAGGTCGGCGACACCGCCGACGACGACCAGCTCTACCGGCTGTCCTACGACGGCACGATCGTCGACGAGCCCGAGTTCCTGGCCATGGGCGCCCACGCCGAGTCGCTGACCACCGAGATGCGCCGCGAGTTCCGAGCCGGCCTGGCCCTCGGCGACGCGCTCGCCGTCGCCGTGGCGGCGCTGGGCTCGGTGGGCGGCCCGAACGGCGCGGCCCGCTCGCTGCCGGCCAACCAGCTCGAGGTGGCGGTGCTCGACCGCAACCGCGGCCCGCGCAAGTTCAAGCGCATCACCGGGCTGGCCCTGACCGAGCTGCTGCCGGCCGACCACGGCGAGCCACCCTCGGAGCCGGCCCCGGCCGACACGCCCCGGCACGACGAGGGTGAGCCCCCGGCCGACGCCTGAACCGTTCACCCCCGGCCTACGTACTCTTTACGTGGCGACAGGAGCGGGAACGCGGCATGAGTAGGACACTGACCCTCGATGAACCGATGCGGGCCGGGCGACGTGTCCCTACTGGGGGAGGTGGCGTGACCGCCAGCGAAGCAGACCTGTTGCGCACTCTGCACGACGAGCATGCCCGGGCACTGTGGTCGTATGTGGTCAATCTGACCAACGGCGACCGAGGCAAGGCCCAGGACGTCGTGCAGGAGACGCTGCTGCGGGCCTGGCGCAACCCGCAGGTGCTCGACCAGTCCAGCGGTTCGGCCCGGGGCTGGCTGTTCACCGTGGCCAAGCGGATCGTCATCGACGACTGGCGGGCCACCCGCAGCCGCCCGGAGTACGTCACCGACGAGGTGCCCGAGCAGTCCGTGGGCGACCGCACCGACGAGGCGCTGAACCACCAGCTCGTGGTGGCCGCGATGCGCACCCTGTCGGCCGAGCATCGGGAGGTGCTGCACGAGTGTTACCTGCGTGGGGCCTCCGTTGCCCAGGCCGCAGAAACGCTGGGCGTCCCGCCCGGCACGATCAAGTCCCGCACGCACTACGCGTTGCGCGCCCTGCGCCTCGCGCTCGAAGAACTGGGAGGTGTGTTGTGACCACACTCGACCCGTTCGCCCATTTCGACGGCGCCTACGTCCTCGGCGCACTGTCCGAGGCCGAGCGCGCCGAGTTCGAGGAGCACCTGGCCACCTGCCCGGCCTGCACCGAGCGGGTGCGCGAAGTGGCGCCGTTGCCGGCGTTGCTGGCCAGCGTGCCGGCCGACGCCTATGCCGATGCCTTCGCCGGCGACAGCGCCGGCGACAGTGCGGACGAGCCGCCGCCCGAGACCCTGCTGCCGATGCTGCTGGCCCGGGTCCGGGCCGAACGCCGCCGGCGGCATCGACTCACCCTGGGGTTGTCCGGGCTGGCCGCAGCCTGCCTGGTCGCGGTGGCCGTCGTCGCCTGGCCGAGCGCCGACAACCCGACCTCCGGCACCGGCCCGGCCCACCCGCAGGCCATGAGCGCGGTGATCACCAGCCCGGTGGAGGCCACGGCCGCGCTCACCGACGCCGCGTGGGGCACCAGGATCCAGCTGTCCTGCCACTACGACACGGCCTATGCCGCCGGCGGCGAGTACCAACTGGTCGTGGTCGACAAGCAGGATCATCCGCACGTCGCGGGTAGTTGGAAGGTGCTGCCGGGCCGGGTCACCAACTTCACCGGGGGTACCGACCTGCCCCGCGACCAGATCTCGAAGGTCCAGATCACCTTGCCGAACAGCCAGCCGGTGCTGCAGCTGACCCTGTGAGCCGGCCGACTAGATTCCCGGCCATGACGAGCGTGATCGCATTCGACGTCAACGAGACCCTGCTCGAGCTCAGTGCACTCGATCCCGTCTTCGAACGGCTGCTGGGTTCGGCCGCGCTGCGCGCGCCGTGGTTCGCACAGATGCTCCAGTTGTCGTTCGTGGGCGGGCTGACCGGCGAGTACCTGGACTTCAGCGCCGCCCAGCACGCCGCCCTGGCCATGGTGGCCCAGCGCACCGGCCTGCGCGTCACACCGGCAGAGGCCGACGAGGTAGTGGCGGCGATGAGCTCGTTGCCGGCCCACCCGGAGGTGCCCGCCGCGTTGCGGGCGTTGCGTACCACGCCACTGCGCGTGGTCGCGCTGACGAACTCGGTCGCCGCAGTGGCCGAGGCCCAGTTGACCAACGCCGGTATCCGTGACCAGTTCGACGACGTGATCAGCGCCGACAGTGTGCGGCGGCTCAAGCCGGCACCGGAGCCGTACCGCGCCGTCGCCGGCACGTTCGGCGTCGAGACCGCGGAGGTCCGCCTGGTGGCCGCCCACTCCTGGGACGTCTCGGGCGCGCTGGCCGCGGGCTGCCGGGCCGCGTTCGTGGCCCGCCCGGGCATGGTGCTCAGCCCGGTCGGCCCGCAGCCGGACATCGTCGGCCCGGACATCGCGGCCGTGGTCGACCAGATCATGGCCCGCGACGTGGCTTAGACCCCGAGGATCTGGTCGATGAACGGGCCGATCATGCGGGTCACGGCCGCGGCGGTGTCCTCGGGATCCGAGGTCGGCAGCAGCGCGTGGCTGATCGCCAGCCGGGCCATCGATTCGGCCAGCAGTTCGGCGTCGGCCACCGTGACCTGCGGCCAGACCTCCACGATCAGCGTGCCGATCCGGTCGATGGCGACCTGCCGGCCCAGCCCGGTGAGCAGCCCGATCAGCTCGTCGGCCTCGGCGCCGGCGACGATGACCTGCACCAGCGGCTCGTCGGACGCCAGCTTGAGGAACAGCCCGAACGACGCGTGGATGGCGCGGTGCGGCGTCACCGCGCCGAGTCGCGCACCGCGTCCTCGACGGCGGCGACCAGCGCCTCGACCTCGCGCAGCACGTAGGCCTCGACCAGGGCCTGGCCGCGAGCCGAACTCGTTGTAGACGGTCTGCCGGCTGACCCCGGCGGCCTCGGCGACGTCGGACATGGTCGTGGCCGACCAGCCCCGCGAGCGGACCAGCTGGTCGACCGCGGCGACGATCGTCTCGCGCACGGTACGCGGCCTCAGCCCGAACGCCCACCCGCCCGCTCGACGACATGGCGATCAGCTCCGGGCCGCGTCACCGCTGGCCGTGCCCTCGGCCGACACGTCGAGGGCCGGAGCGTCGAGCGCGACGAAGTCGACCTTCTCGCGGACGCCGCAGTCCGGGCAGCACCAGTCGTCCGGGACCTCGGCCCACGGCGTGCCGGCGGGAAATCCCTCACGCGGCTCGCCTCGGGCCTCGTCGTAGACGTAGTCGCAGACCTCGCATCGGTACCGGCTCACGCCGACATTCTGTCAGCCGTCGGCGCTGGTCGCGCCGTGCGGCCCGGCCGTAGCGGGCCAGCACCCGCTGCCCGCTTGGGCGGGTGGATGTTGGCCAGCGTGACGTCGCCGCCGTAGTGCGCGAGCACCCGGTGATCCATCACCCGGCGCCACAGCGGCGGGAAGTAGGCCAGCAGCGACCATCGCCGCGTAGCCGCTGGGCAGCTGGGGCGACTCGTCGAAGTGGCGCAGCGCCTGGTAGCGCCGGGTCGGGTTGGCGTGGTGGTCGCTGTGCCGCTGCAGGTGGTACAGGAACAGGTTCGTCGTCACGTTGTTGTTGTTCCAGCTGTGCCGGGGGTTGACCCGCTCCCAGCGGCCGTTGGGCAGCTGCTGGCGGACCAGGCCGTAGTGCTCGAGGTAGTTGACCGCCTCGAGCAGCTAGAACCCGAACACGGCCTGGATGAGCAGGTACGGCGCGATGCCGATGCCGAACAGCGCCAGCAGCACGGCCCACAGCACGACGCGTCATCGCCCAGGCGTTGATGACGTCGTTGCGCAGCGAGAAGACCGGCTTGCCCATCCGGCGCAGCCGGGTGCGCTCCAGCCGCCAGGAGTTGCGCAGCGCTGCCGGCGACGGTGCGCGGCAGGAAGGCCCAGAACGTCTCGCCGAGCCGGCTCGAGGCCGGGATCCTCGGGTGTGGCGACGCGCACGTGGTGGCCGCGGTTGTGCTCGATGAAGAAGTGGCCGTACCCGGTCGGGCGCCAGGGCGATGCGCGCGAACCAGCGCTCCAGGTGCTCCTTCTTGTGGCCGAGTTCGTGCGCGGTGTTGATGGCGATCCCGTTCATCGACCCGATCGTGAACGCGATGCCGAGCTTGTCGACGACGCTGAGACCGCCGTGGTAGGTGATCAGCCAGAATCCGACGAAGAGCGCCACGAACTGCAGCGGCAGGAACAGGTAGGTCACCCAGCGGTAGTAGCGGTCCTGCTCCAGCCAGGCCACGACCGCCTCGGGCGGGTTGCTCGGATCGGCGCCGAAGAACAGGTCGAGCGTCGGGATGAGCACGTAGAGCCACAGCGGCCCCATCCACCAGAACAAGCCGAGCCCGGTGACGTTCACCAGTCCCCAGCCGGCGAACAGGAACATCGGCACCACGGTGCCGAGCAGCCACAGGTACCGCTTGCCGTCGCGCCAGTCGGGGCGCTCGTCGGTGACAACCACCGCTCGACCGGACAGCGATCTTCGCGCATCGCGCACCATCCCCGTGCTCGTCGACAGAGCGCTCGAGCTCCGCCGGTTGCTTTACACGACAGTGCCATATGTAAAGCGACAACACAAGGGGGCATCTGACGTCGCGGCCATCTAGGCTGGGTGACGTGCACAAGCGGATCTTCGGCATCGAGAACGAGTACGGAGTGACGTGCACGTTCCACGGCCAGCGTCGCCTGTCGCCGGACGAGGTGGCGCGTTACCTGTTCCGCCGCGTGGTGTCGTGGGGCCGCTCGTCGAACGTGTTCCTGCGCAACGGGGCCCGGCTCTACCTCGACGTCGGCAGCCATCCCGAGTACGCGACGCCCGAGTGCGACTCGCTGGCCGGTCTGGTCGCGCACGACAAGGCGGGGGAGCGCATCCTCGAGGGCCTGGTCGTCGACGCCGAGAAGCGCCTGCACGACGAGGGCATCGCCGGCGACATCTACCTGTTCAAGAACAACACCGACTCGGCCGGCAACTCCTACGGCTGCCACGAGAACTTCCTGGTCGGCCGCCACGGCGAGTTCAGCCGGCTGGCCGACGTGCTCATCCCGTTCCTGGTCACCCGGCAGCTGATCTGCGGCGCCGGCAAGGTGCTGCAGACCCCGCGCGGCGCGGTGTTCTGCATCAGCCAGCGCGCCGAGCACATCTGGGAGGGCGTCTCGTCGGCCACCACCCGCAGCCGGCCGATCATCAACACCCGCGACGAGCCGCACGCCGACGCCGAGCGCTACCGGCGCCTGCACGTCATCGTCGGCGACTCGAACATGAACGAGTCGACGACGATGCTCAAGGTCGGGTGCCGCCGACCTGGTGCTGCGGATGATCGAGCACGGCGTCACGTTCCGCGACCTCACCCTCGAGAACCCGATCCGCGCCATCCGCGAGATCAGCCACGACCTCACCGGCACCCGCGTCGGTGCGCCTGGCCGCCGGCCGCACCGCCATCCGCGCTGGAGATCCAGCGCGAGTACTACAGCCGGGCCGTCGACTTCGTGGCCCGCAACGGCGACGACGAGTCGGCCAAGCGGGTGCTCGAACTGTGGGGCCGCACGCTGGACGCGATCGAGCAGCAGGACCTGTCCCTGATCGACCGCGAGATCGACTGGGCCACGAAGTACCAGCTCATCGAGCGTTACCGCGGCAAGCACGACCTGCCGCTGTCCTCGCCGCGGGTCGCCCAGCTCGACCTGGCCTATCACGACATCTCGCGCTCGCGCGGGCTGTACTACCTGCTGCAGCGCAAGCACGCGGTCGAGCGGGTCGTCTCCGACCTGGCCGTGTTCGAGGCCAAGTCGGTGCCGCCGCAGACCACCCGGGCCAAGCTGCGCGGCGACTTCATCCGCAAGGCCCAGGAGAAGCGGCGCGACTTCACCGTCGACTGGGTGCACCTCAAGCTCAACGACCAGGCCCAGCGCACCGTGCTGTGCAAGGACCCGTTCCGCGCGTCGACGAGCGGGTCGAGAAGCTCATCGCCTCGATGTGACCGGCCGTCCGTCGGGCCGGATAGGGATTCGCCGCGCCTGACTATGGTCACCGGTATGTCCTGCCGGATCGGGTCCGCCCGGCGCGCGTGCCACCGCACGCCGCAACCGGTCTGGCATTAGTTTCGAGGACATGGCAGCCCGGCGCGCGGAACGACTGGTCAACCTGGTCATCTGCCTGCTCTCCACCCGCCAGTTCCTCAGCGCCGAGCGGATCCGCGACGCCGTGCCCGGCTACGAGGCCGCCGACGGCAGCGCGCAGCACCGACGAGGCGTTCAAGCGGATGTTCGAGCGCGACAAGGCCGAACTGCGCGACCTCGGCATCCCGCTGGAGACCGGGCGCAACAGCTACTTCGACAACGAGGACGGCTACCGCATCACCCGGCGCGAGTACGAGCTGCCGCCGATCGAGTTCGACCCGGCCGAGGCGGCCGCGGTCGGCCTGGCCGCCCGGCTGTGGCAGTCGGCGACCCTGGGCGAGCCGGCCCGCAGCGCGCTGATCAAGCTGCGCGCCGCCGGCACCGACGTCGCACGCCGGCGAGCACGCCCGGCGCCGTGCCCGCACCTCGACGCCAGCGACCCGAGCCTGCCGGCGCTGCTCGAGGCCGCCCGCACGTCGCGGCCGGTGCGCTTCGACTACACCAAGTCCGGCGAGCGCGACGCCGCAGCGCCGCACCCTCGAGCCGTGGGGCGTGCTGTCCTGGCGGCGGCGCTGGTACGTCGCCGGCTTCGACCGCGACCGGGGCGAGGCCCGCAGCTTCCGGCTCTCGCGCATCAGCGGCAAGGTCGAGCTTCGTCGGCCGGCCGGGCGAGTTCGAGCGCCCCGAGAAGGTCGACCTGCGCGAGCTCGTCGCCGGCCGCGGCCCCGAGCACGCCGAACGTGGCCCGGGTGCGGGTCGACGGCTCCGGCGCCGGGCAGTTGCGCCGCATCGCCGACGGCGAGGTCGACGGCGAGCTGACGATCTCGTTCACCGACGCGCAATCGGCTGGCCCGGCTCATCGCCGCCGCCGGCCCGCAGCGCCCACGCGCTCGACCCGCCCGAGCTCGTCGACGCCGTCGATCGCCCGGCTGGCGCATCGCGGCCGGTGGCGCCGGCATGACGCGGCAACGAGGAGCGGCTGCCGCGCCTGCTCGCGCTGGTGCCGTACCTGCAGGCCCACCAGGGCATCGCCGCGGCCGATGCCGCCGCCGACTTCGGCATCACCGAGGACCAGCTGCGCCGCGACCTGCGGCTGCTGTGGATGTGCGGGCTGCCCGGCCACGGCCCGGGCGACCTGATCGACCTGTCCTTCGAGGGCGACACGGTCTCGGTGATCTTCGACGCCGGCATGTCGCGGCCGCTGCGGCTGACCGCCGAGGAAGCGCTCGCGCTCGTCGTCGCGCTGCGCACGCTGGCCGAGACCCCGGGCATGGCCGACGGCGACGCCGTGCAGCGGGCCCTGGCCAAGGTCGAGGCGGCGGCCGGCGGCGCGGTCGACGACACCACCGTCGCCGTCGCACTCGACCGGGCCGAGCGCGCTGCTCCCGGTGCTGCAGCGCGCGCTCGACGAGGGCCGGGCGCTGCGGCTGCGCTACTACACCGCCACCCGCGACGAGACCACCGAGCGCGTCGTCGACCCGTTGCGGGTGTTCGAGCTCGACGGGCACAGCTACCTCGAGGCCTGGTGCCGCAGCGCCGAGGGCATGCGGGTGTTCCGGGTCGACCGGATCGAGCACGCTCGAGCTGCTCGACGAGCCGTCGCGCCCGCCCGCCGGACGTCCAGCTGCGCGACCTGAACGAAGGGCGTCTACCAGCCGGCCTCCGAGCATCTGCTGGCCGTGCTGCGGCTCGCGCCGCCGTACTCCTGGGTCGCCGACTACTACCCGACCGAGGAGGTCGCTCGAGGACGACGGCCGGCTGCAGGTCAGCCTGCGGGTGGCCGACCCGGCCTGGGTGCGGGCGCTCGTGCTCGGCTCGTCCGGGCAGGTGGAGGTGCTCTCGCCGGGCTGGCTGGCCGAGTCGATCCGCGCCGACGCCGCGGCCGCGCTGGCCCGGTACGCGGCGAAGTAGAGTCGCACCGTGCCCTGGATCGCCGTCATCGCCTGGCTGGCCGCCGTCGTCGTCGCCCTCGTCATCCTCGGCTTCTGCGCCTACGAGCTCGTGTGGAAGGCCCGGCGGCTGCGGGCCGACCTGCAGGCGTTGCTGGGCGACACCGCGACGCTCGACGCAGCTGCGCGCCGACATCGCCGCGGCCCAGCGAGGCTCGCCCGCACCGGCGTGCACTGAGCCGTGACCGCGATGATCCGGCGCCTGCGGCGGCGACCAGCGCAATCCCGAAGGCCGCATGTCGGTGCTGGATCACCTGCGCGAACTGCGCCGCCGGCTGATCATCATCGTGCTCATCGTCGCCGCCGGCGCCGTCATCGGCTGGGTCCTCTACGCCCCGATCCTCGACTTCCTCAAGCACCCGTACTGCTCGGTGCCGGCCAAGTACCGCTATCAGCCGCCCGGCGCCAAGCACTGCGTGCTGACCTACCACGGGCGTGCTGGACGGCTTCACCGCCCGGCTGAAGGTCTCGGTCATCGCCGGCGCCGTCCTCACCGGCGCCGCTGTGGCTGTACCAGATCTGGGCCTTCATCACCCCCGGCCTGCGCAAGAACGAGCGCAAGTACACGATCGCGTTCATCATCGCCTCCACCGTGCTGTTCGCGGCCGGCATGGCGCTGGCCTACGTGGTGCTGTCCAAGGGCCTCAACGTGCTGCTGCGCAGCGGGCACCGGCAGACCCAGGCCATCCTCACCGTCAGACAGCTACCTCGGCTTCGTCACGCTGATGCTGGTCGTCTTCGGCGCGGCGTTCGAGCTGCCGCTGCTCGTGGTGATGGCCAACCTGGCCGGCGTGCTGTCGGCCAAGGTGCTCAAGCAGCACCCAGCGCATCTGCGATCTTCCTGATCTTCCTGTTCGCCGCCGTCGCCACGCCGAGCACCGACCCGTTCACGATGTGCGCGATGGCCTGCCGATGGTGGTGCTGTTCGAGGGCGCCGTGCTGTTCGCGACCGTCCACGACCGGCGCAAGGCCCGGCGCGAGCCCGAGGCAGTACCCCGACGACGACATGCCGTCCCAGGTCGACCCGATCCCGCAGCCGATCGGCAGCGCCGACGACTCCTGGACGGACACGACCTGACCCGGCACCGCATCGCGCTGATCGTCAACCCGGCGTCCGGCGTGGGCCGCGGCGCCCGGCTGGCCGCCGCGGTGGCGCAGCGCCTTGGGGCCGCGCGCGTCGGTGCGGATGCACGCCGGCGCATCGCCGGCCGAGTCGGCCGACCTGCTCGCGGCCGTGGCCGGCACGTGCGACGCCGTCGTCGTCCTGGGCGGTGACGGCATGGTGCACCTGGCCCTGCAGGCCCTGGCCCTGGGCGACACCCCGCTCGGCATCGTCGCCGCCGGGACCGGCAACGACGTCCTCGACGTGCTCGGCCTGCCCACCGACCCGATGGCGGCGGCCGACGCCGTGCTGGCGGCGCTGGACGCGGGTTCGGTGCGCCGCGTCGACCTCGGCCGCACCGACACCGGGCGCTGGTGGGCGACCGTGCTGTGCGCCGGCTTCGACTCGGCCGTGAACGAGCGGGCCAACCGCTGGCGCTGGCCGCGCGGCCCGCGCCGCTACGACCTGGCGATCGCCGCCGAACTGGCTGCGCCTGGCCCCCCGCCCGTTCGCGCTCGAACTCGACGGCACGCGGCTGGACGGCCCGGCCACCCTGGTCGCGGTCGGCAACGCACCCCAGTACGGCGGCGGCAAGCGGATCACCCCGGACGGCGCGGATGGACGACGGCGAGTTCGCGGTGACGGTCGTCGGCCCCGTGTCGCGGCTGACGCTGGCCCGGCTGGCGCCGACGCTGCCGCACGCCGGGCACATCGGCCACCCGGCGGTGCGTACCTACACGGCCCGGACGGTGCGCCTGGACGCGCCGGACACTCTCGGCCTACGCCGACGGCGAACGGCTCGGCCCGCTGCCGGTGACCAGCAGCTGCGTCGCCAGCGCGTTGGCGGTGCTCGTGCCGGCCCGGGCCGGGCGGGCGCGCGTTCACCGACGGGCGAGCACCTACGCTGGAGCCATGACCTCGCCGAGCGAGCGGTACGCCCTCGCCCGGCAGCGGGGCCGGCGCCCGGCCCTGCAGGACTTCCGGGCCGGCTATCCGTTCGCGCTCGACCCGTTCCAGGTCGAGGCCTGCGAGGCGCTCGAGGACGGCCACGCGGTGCTGCTGTGCGCCCCGACCGGCGCGGGCAAGACGGTAGTCGGCGAGTTCGCCGTGCACCTCGCCCTGGCGGCCGGGCAGAAGTGCTTCTACACGACGCCGATCAAGGCGCTGTCGAACCAGAAGTACAACGACCTGGTCGCGCGCCACGGCGCCGGACCAGGTCGGCCTGCTCACCGGCGACAACTCGATCAACCCGGACGCGCCCGGTCGTCGTCATGACCACCGAGGTGCTGCGCAACATGCTCTACGTCGGCAGCACCACGCTGGCCGACCTCGGCTACGTCGTGATGGACGAGGTGCACT
Source organism: uncultured Actinomycetota bacterium (assembly GCA_963713245.1). Taxonomy (GTDB): domain Bacteria; phylum Actinomycetota; class Actinomycetes; order Mycobacteriales; family Jatrophihabitantaceae; genus CAVQKZ01. The sequence continues at coordinate 338,818 of CAVQKZ010000005.1, read as the reverse complement.
ACCTCGGCGACCGGTTCCGCGGCGCCGTATGGGAAGAAGTGATCATCCACCTGCCGGCGTCGGTGCGGCTGGTGTCGCTGTCGGCGACGGTCTCCAATGCCGAGGAGTTCGGCGACTGGCTGGTCTCGGTGCGCGGGCGAGACCAAGGTCATCGTGCACGAGCAGCGCCCGGTACCGCTGTCCCAGCACATGCTGGTCGGCACCCGGCTGTTCGACCTGTTCGGCCCGGACGGCGACCACCGTCGACCCCGACCTGAGACGGCACATCGACGGACGGCTGCGGCTCGTCGACCCGGTCGGCGCCGCGGCCGGGGCGCGGCGGGCACGGCCGGCCCGCGCGGGCTGGCGGCCACCGCACCGCCCCGACGTCATCGCCCGGCTGGACGGCGAGGGCCTGCTGCCGGCCATCACGTTCATCTTCAGCCGGGCCGGCTGCGACGCGGCCGTGCGCCAGTGCGTCCAGGCCGGGCTGTGGCTCACCGACCGAGGACGAACGCGACGAGATCGACGCGCTGGTCGACGAGCGCACCGCCGGCCATCCCGGCCGAGGACCTCGACGTGCTCGGCTTCTGGGACTGGCGCGACGGGCTGCGCCGCGGCGTCGCCGCCCACCACGCCGGGCTGATCCCGGCGTTCAAGGAGACGGTCGAGGACCTGTTCGTCCGCGGTCTGGTCCGGGCCGTCTTCGCCACCGAGACGCTGGCGCTCGGCATCAACATGCCCGCCCGCACCGTGCTGCTGGAACGGCTGACCAAGTTCAACGGCGAGACGCACGCCGACATCACGCCGGGGGAGTACACCCAGCTCACCGGCCGGGCCGGGCGCCGCGGCATCGACGTCGAGGGCCACGCCGTCGTGCTGTGGGGACCCGGACGTCGATCCGGCGCGCGTCGCCGGGCTCGCCTCGACCCGCACCTACCCGCTGCGCTCGTCGTTCCGGCCGTCCTACAACATGGCCGTCAACCTGGTCGGCCAGATGGGCCGCGCCGCCGCCCGCGACCTGCTGGAGTCCTCGTTCGCCCAGTTCCAGGCCGACCGCGGGGTGGCCGGGCTGGCCAGGCAGATCAAGCGCAACGAAGCGACGCTGCGCGAGTACGAGCAGCAGATGCACTGCCACCTCGGCGATTTCGCCGAGTACGCCGCGCTGCGCCGCGAGCTCAGCGACGCGCGAGTCGGCGCTGTCGCGCGAGGGCGCGCAGAGCGCCGGCGCGGAGCCGTCGCGGCCACGCTGGAGGCGCTGCGGCCCGGCGACGTCATCCGGGTGCCGCAGCGGGCGGCGCGCCGGGCTGGCGATCGTGCTCGACCCCGGCGTGCACCCGCGCGACGACCCGCACCCGCTGGTGCGTCACCGAGGCGCGCTGGGCGGGCCGGTTGTCGATGCTCGACTTCCCGGCCGCGGTCGAGGTGCTCGGACACGTGCGGGTGCCGAAGCAACGTCAACCACCGCTCGCCGCAGGAGCGCCGCGACCTGGCCTCGAGCCTGCGCGCGCTGAACCTGCCCGACGCGCCGCGCGGCCGGCGCCGGCGGCCGGGCCGACTGGCTCGGCCGACGACGACGAGGTGTCAGCGGCTGCGGGCCGCGCTGCGCGCCCACCCGTGCCACGGCTGCCCCGACCGCGAGCAGCACGCCCGCTGGGCCGAGCGGGCCGCCCGGCTCGAGCGCGAGATCGAGGGCCTGCGCCGCCGGATCGAGGGCCGCACCACGTCGCTGGGCCGCACCTTCGACCGCATCTGCCGGCTGCTCGACGAGCGCGGCTACCTGGCCGGCGACGAGACCACGCCACCGGGCCGCCAGCTGGCCCGGATCTGGTCGGAGGCCGACCTGGTCGTGGCCGAATGCCTGCGCGACGGGGCCTGGGACGGCCTGGACCCGGCCGAACTGGCCGCCGTGGTCTCGACCATGGTGTACGAGGCCCGCCGCGAGGAGCGGGCCGTCGACCGGATGCCGTCGGCCGCGGTCCGCGAGGCGCTGGCCGACGACGGTCCGGATCTGGGCCGACCTCGCCGACGACGAGGCCGAGATCGGCCTGCCGCAGAGCCGCGAGCCCGAGTTGGGCTTCGTCTGGGCGATCTACCGCTGGGCCCGCGGCGAGCGGCTCGACCGGGTGCTGAACGCGCGGCCGGGCCGGCACGAGCCGGCGCCGAGATGTCCGCCGGCGACTTCATCCGCTGGTGCAAGCAGGTCCTCGACCTGCTCGAACAGCTCGCCTCCGCGCCGTCGGCCGGCGGCGGGACGCCGCCGGTCGCGGCGCCCGCGCGGGCCGCGGCTCAGGCGATCCGGCGCGGGGTCGTGGCCCAGAGCATGGCGCCCTGAGCGGCCGGAGCCGTGCCGCAGTCGGTCACGATGCGCCCGCGGCGGGCGCGTGCTGCACCGCGCTACCAGACCAGTAGCGTGTGGCCGAGCGAACACGGCTACGACACGATGAGGTGCCTGATGAGCGACCAGGGCGATCAAGGCCAGCAGTGGCCGCCTTACCACCCGCAACAGCAGGGTCCGGCGCATGGCCACCGCCGCCTGAGCAGCCTCTCGTGAGCAGGCACCCGGCCCCGCCAGCCGCAGCACGAGCAGCCGTCGGGCTACCCGCAGCCCCCACCGCGGGACGAGCCGACCGCGCAGTACCCGGCACCGCAGCCTCCGCACGGCCGCCGCCAGCCGACCAGCAGAACCAGCAGACCAGCGGACCAAGCACCAGCCGGCCGATGAGCCGCCGGCGGACGACGAGCGGATCCGGCCGCCGACGAGACCCGGCCGAGCCGGCCGAGGCCGACGACCCGAGCGCGACCCAGCACCTGCCCACCGCCGGGGCAGCTGCCGGGCGGCCAGGCGACGGTCCGGACCCAGCCGTATCCCGCTCGGCGACCGCCCGGCACCGGGGCAGCGCAGCCCGGCTATGCCGCCGTGCCGACGGCCGGGTACCGCAGCAGGCCGCTACGGCCAGCAGCAGTACGGCCAGCCGGCTACGGGCAGCAGCCGGCCAGCCAGCCTACGGTCAGCAGCCGGCCCAGCCCTACGAGCTCGGGCGGTTACGGGCAGCCGGCCTACGGGCAGCAGCCCTACGGCCAGCAGCGGCTACGGCCAGCCGCCCAGTACGGCCAGCAGCAGCCCGGCCAGCCGCCTATGGCCAGCAGGCATACGGCCAGCAGCCGGCCCAGCCCGCCTATGGGCAGCAGGCGTACGGCCAGCAGCCGGCCCACCCGCGTACGGGCAGCAGCCGTACGGCCAGCAGACCCAGGCCTACGGGGCCGCCGCGGCCGGTTACGGGCAGCAGCAGTCCTACGGCCCGCCGGCCTACGGCAGCCGGCATACGGCCAGCAGCCCTACGGCGCGCCGGACTACGCCCAGGGCCCGTCGCGACGGGCCGCAAGAAGAAGGGCAAGGGCCTGGTCTACACGCTCATCGCCGTGGTCGCGGTCATCGTCGCGCTGGTCCTGGTCAGCGTGCTGGCCAAGGTGCCGTCGTCGCTGTACCCGAAGAAGCTCAGCCACACAGCGGTCGAGAAGTACATCGCCAGCAACTTCACGGCCACCGGCGTCAAGTGCAACGACGGCAAGAACTTCAAGATCAAGAAGAACGACACGTTCACCTGCACCGCCGCGCAGGGTGCCGACGGTTCACCGATCAAGCTGACCAACGACAGACGGCGGCTACCAGGTCGCCAAGACGCGGCTGAGCCGGTCCGGTCACTGCGTCCGGGCCTTCGCGATCGCGGCCTGCAGCCGGTTGACCGAGCTGTCGATGCCGAGTTCGGCGGCCGAGCTCGACCAGCCGCGACCGCGTCGGCCGGCTCGGCCGGCAGGGCGTCGTCGAGCTCGGGGAGGGGCACGTCGGTGCGGCCCCGGACGGCGGCCGGCGCGACGGCGAGGTAGTCGCGGGCCGCCCGGACCTTGCCGGCCGCCCCGGCCGGGAAGCCGGCGTCGCCCGGCGTCGGCGGCCTCGAGGATGGCCTCGATCGGGCCGAACCGGTTGACGATGCGCGGCCGCGGTCTTCTCGCCGACCCCGGGCACGCCGGGCAGGCCGTCGCTCGGGTCGCCGCGCAGCACCGCGAAGTCGGGGTAGTGCTCGGCCGGGACGCCGTACTTGGCCTGGACCTCGGCCGGACCCATCGCCTCCAGCTTGGCGATGCCCTTGCCGGTGTAGCAGCACGGTGATGCGGTCGGTGGCCAGCGCGAGCAGGTCGCGGTCGCCGCTGACGATCGCGACCGGGTCGGGGTCGCGCACGGCCAGCGTGGCCATCACGTCGTCGGCCTCGAAGCCCGTCGGCGCCGGCCGTGGCCAGCCCGAGCGCGGCCAGCACCTCGAGCAGCACCGGCACCTGCGGGGCCAGGGCGGCCGGCACGTCCTCGGTGCCGTCCTTGGCGACCCGGTGGGCCTTGTACGAGGGGACGAGCTCGACCCGGAAGGCCGGGCGCCAGTCGAGGTCGAGGCAGGCGACGTAGCGGCTCGGCCGGCGGCGCTCGATGAGCGCGGCCGTCATGTCGAGGTAGCCGCGGATCGCGTTCACCGGCCGGCCGTCGGGCGCGGTGATCGACTCGGGCAGGGCGTAGAACGCCCGGAAGTACAGGTTGGCCGCGTCGATCAGCATCAGCTCGCTCACGGGGCCTGACGCTAGCCTGCCGCCGCGACAGCTCAGTAGACCGACTGCGCCGGGTCGGTGCTGCCGCGCACGACGAGCTCGGTCGGCAGCACGACCGCGATCGCGCTCGATGTCGTCGTCGGCGATGCAGCGGCCAGCAGGCGGTCGGCGACGTCGCGGGCCTGCTCGGCCACCGGCTGGCGCACCGTGGACAGATCCATCAACCCGGCGTTGGCCTGGTCGTCGAAGCCGATCACCGCGATGTCGTCCGGCACCTGCAGGTTGGCCCGCCGGATCGCGCGCAGCGCGCCGTAGGCCATCTCGTCGCTCTCGGCGAAGATCGCCGTCGGCCGCTCGGGCAGCGCGAGCAGGGTCTGCGGCCGCCTCGCTGCCGCCGTCGACGGTGAAGTAGCCGAGCACCTCCAGGGCCGGGTCGAGTTCGATGCCCGGCGGCCCGCAGCGCGTCGCGGTAGCCGTCGCGCCGGTGCAGCGGGGGAGTGAACCGCATCGGGTCGTCGGTGTCGCCGCCGATCAGGCCGATGCGCCGGTGCCCGAGCGCGAGAGGTGCTCGACGGCCAGCCGCGCGCCGTGCGACGTCGTCGATGCGGACGGAGAGGAAGCCGCTCGCGCTCGAGGCCGAGCAACGCCGACCGGCTCGCCGAGGGCGTCGAGCGCGTCGAACTCCTCGTCGGACAGCACCAGGCTGATGACCAGCACCGCGTCGACCCGCTTGCGCATGGGCATGACCTCGAAGAAGCGGGCCCGGCCGGCCTCGTCGCCGAGGTTGTAGAGCAGCAGGTCGTAGCCGGCCTTGCGCAGCGCGGTCTCGACCGTGTCGATGACCTCGGCGAAGAACCAGCGGTTGATGAACGGGCACGACCACGCCGACGGTGGCGCTGCGCCCGCTGGCCAGCCGGGCCGCGAACGGGGAGGCGATGTAGTCCAGTTCGTCGGCCGCGGCCAGCACCCGGTCGCGGGTGGCGGTGGCGACGTCGGGCAGGCCGCGCAGCGCGCGCGACACCGTCGCGATCGAGACGCCCGCCAGCCGGGCGACGTCCTCGATGCTCGCGGCCATGGCGATCCCTACTGTGGTGGACCTGTAAACGCTACCGCCCGGTGTTCGCGGTTCGCCGCGGCGGCCGCGTCGGGCGGCACTGGCAGACTCCTGCCGTGCGCACCCTGTACCGCAACGGCCGCGTGTACAGCCCGGGCGGGCCCGGTGCCACCGCCCTGCTGGTCGAGGACGCCGCCGATCGCCTGGGTCGGCGGCGCGGACGACGCAGCCGGACGCCGCCGGGGCCGCGGGTCGTCGACCTCGACGGCGCGCTCGTCACCCCGGCGTTCGTCGACGCCCACGTGCACGCCACCTCGACCGGCCTGGCCCTGAGCGGCCTCGACCTCGGCCGCGTCGGCCGCCTGCGCGCCGCTGCTGGACGCCGTCGAGGCCGCGGCCCGCGTCCGGCGGTGGCCGGCCCATCCTCGGCGGCGGCTGGGACGAGACGCGCTGGCCGGAGCGGCGCCCGCCGACCGCGCGCCGAGCTGGACCGCGCGGCCTACGGCGGGTCGGTCTACCTGGCCCGGGTCGACGTGCATTCCGCCGTGGTGTCGTCCGTGCTCGCTGGCGGCGGTGCCCGGACTGGCCGGCCTGGCGGGCTATCGGCGCCGACGGCTGGCTGACCCGCGACGCGCACGACGCGGCCCGCACGGCCGCCCACGCCGCGCTGCGCCCCGGCGCAGCTCCGCGACGCGCAGCGGGCCGCGCTGCGCCACGCCGCCGCGCTCGGCATCGCCTGCGTGCACGAGATGGCCGGGCCGTCGATCTCGAGCGCCGACGACCTGGCCGGGCTGCTGGCCCTGGCCGGCGCCGAGCCGCTGCCCGAGGTCGTCGGCTACTGGGGCGAGCTGTTCGGGATCGACGACGGCGCTGGAGCTGGGCGCGGTCGGCGCCGGCGGTGACCTGTTCTGCGACGGCTCGCTCGGCTCGCACACCGCGGCCCTGCACGAGCCGTACGCCGACCGCCCGGGCCAGCAGGGCGAGCTGCGGTTCGAGACCGCGGAGCTGGCCGAGCACATCGCCCGCTGCGCCGCGGCCGGGCTGCAGGCCGGCTTCCACGCGATCGGCGACGCCGCCGTCGACCAGGTGCTCGACGCGGCCGAACTCGCACCGCAGCCGCCGCGGCCCGGCCGGCCGGGGCCGGGCACCGGCTCGAGCACGCCGAACTGGTCCGCGACCCCGCGGCGGCTGGCCGCGTCCGGCCTGGTCGCCTCGATGCAGCCGGCGTTCGACGCGGCCTGGGGCGGCCCGGACGGGATGTACGCCGCAGCGGCTGGGCGCCGAGCGGGCCGGGCGGCTCAACCGCTTCGCCGACCTGGCCGCGGCCGGGGTGCCGCTCGCGTTCGGCTCGGACGCCCCGGTGACGCCGCTGGGCCCGTGGGCGGCGGTCCGGGCCGCGGTCCACCCGCACGCCACGGCGGCGCCGGCGATCAGCCCGCCGGCGGCGTTCGCGGCGCACACGCAGGGCGGCTGGCGCGCGGCCGGACGCGACGGCGACGGCGCCGGCGTACTGCGGCCCGGCGCGCCGGCCACGTTCGCGGTCTGGCGGCAGCCGACGACCCAGCCGCCGCGTTGCCCGACGGTCGGTCCCGGCGACGAACTGCCCGATGCGTGCAGACCGTCGTGCGGGGCGTCACCGATCTTCGACGCCGGCCTCGATGCCGTGACTGAGAACCCGGCCGCCGCGCCCGCACGTGCTCCGTGATACTGGCCGATGCTGTCGCGACGCCCGGCCGGTGCTCGCGGCGACCTGCCTGCGGAGCCGCGCCGCCGTTCGGGCGCCCGGTGGGCGGCCCTGCTCGCGGTGGTCGCGGGTCTCGTCGGCGCGGCCGCGTTCCCGCCGTTCGGCTGGTGGCCGCTGGCCTTCGTCAGCGTGGCCGCTGCTCTCGGTCGGCGGTGCACGGCCGGCGCAGCCGCACCGGGCGCGTGGCTCGGGCTGCTCTACGGCCTGGCCTTCTTCGTCCCGCTGCTGCACTGGACCGGCGTCTACGTCGGCGCGGTGCCGTGGCTGATCCTGGCCGTGGCCGAGGCCGCCTTCTTCGCCGGCCTCGGTGCGCTGCTGCCGCTCGTGCAGCGGCTGCCCGGCAGCGCCGGTCTGGGTCGGCCGCGGCCTGGGTGCTGCAGGAGGCGCTGCGCGACCGGCTGCCGTTCGGCGGCTTCCCGTGGGGCCGGCTGGCGTTCAGCCAGGCCGACTCGCCGCTGCGCTGGTTCGCGGCGCTCGGCGGCGCGCCGCTGGTCACCTTCGCCGTCGCGCTGGCCGGCGGCGCCCTGGCCGCGCTCGGCACCGCGCGTCCGCGCCGCGCGGTGGCGGCGTGGCGAGCGCACTCGTGGCCGTCGTGCGTCGCCGTGCCGGTGCTCGGCGCGCTGCTGGCCTGGCCGCTGCGGCCCGGCCCCGGACCGCGACAGCGCGACGACGACGGTCGCGCTCATCCAGGGCAGCGTGCCCGACCTCGGGCTGGCCTTCGAGCAGCGCGCCCGGCAGGTGCTCGACAACCACGTCGCCGAGACGATGAAGCTGGCCGCGGCGATCCGGGCCGGCACCGTGCCGCGGCCGAGCCTGGTCGTGTGGCCGGAGAACGCGTCCGACGTCGACCCGTTCAGCGACGCCGACGGCCTACGCCGAGATCGACGCGACGGTGAAGGCCGATCGGCGTCCCGGTGCTGGTCGGCGCGATCCTGCAGGGCCCGGGGGCGAACCACCGCCGCAACGCCGGCATCCTCTGGTCGCCGACGACCGGGCCGGGCGCGCAGTACATCAAGCGGCACCCGGTGCCGTTCGGCGAGTACATCCCGCTGCGCGGCATCGCCGAGCTGGTCAGCTCCGACGTCAAGCTGGTCACCCAGGACATGGTCGCCGGGCACGGCAACGGGCTGCTCCGCGGCGGCCCGTTCCCGATCGGCGACGTGATCTGCTTCGAGGTCGCCTACGACGGGCTGGTTCGCTCGTCGGTCGCGGCCGGGGCGCAGCTGCTCGTCGTCCAGACCAACAACGCCACGTTCGGGCACACGGCCGAGACCTACCAGCAGCTGGCGATGAGCCAGCTGCGCGCGGTCGAGACCGGCCGCACCGTGCTGCAGGTCGCCACCACCGGCATCTCGGCCGTCATCGGCCCGGACGGCGGGATCCGCGCAGCGAGTCCGGCGCGCTGTTCACCCCGGCCGTCCTGGTCGCGCACGGTGCCGCTGCGCACGGATCCAGACGCTGGCGACCCGCGCTCGGCGCGATCCCGGAGTACGTCCTGGCCGCGCTCGCCGCTGGCCGCGGCTGGGCTGGTCCGTCTGGCCGAAGCGCCGGCGATCGCCAGCCGGACGCCCCGCAATCCGAGGAGATGGTGCACACGTGAGCCCACCGCAAGCGCCGGCGGGTCCGCGCGTGCTGGTCATCATCCCGACGTACAACGAGCGCGACAACATCGAGGCGATCGTCGGCCCGGGTCCGGGCCGCGGTGCCCGACGCGCACGTCCTGGTCGTCGACGACGGCAGCCCGGACGGCACCGGCAAGCTCGCCGACGCGCTGGCCGACGCACGACGACCGCGTGCACGTCCTGCACCGCACCGCGAAGGCCGGCCTGGGCGCGGCCTACATCGCCGGCTTCGACTGGGGTCTGGCCGACGGCTACGACGTCCTGGTCGAGATGGACGCCGACGGCTCGCACGCGCCCGAGCAGCTGCCGCGGCTGCTGAGCGCGCTCGAGCGACGCCGACCTCGTGCTCGGTTCGCGCTGGGTGCCCGGCGGCGCGGTCGTCAACTGGCCGCGTCGCGCGAACTGCTCTCGCGCGGCGGCAACCTCTACACCCGGCTGGCGCTGGGCATCGACCTGCACGACGCGACCGGCGGGCTACCGCGCCTACCGGCGCGCGGTGCTGGAGCGCATCGACTACGCCGCGGTGGCGTCGGAGGGCTACTGCTTCCAGGTCGACCTGGCCTGGCGCGCATTGCGGCCGGGCTTCCGGGTCGTCGAGGTGCCGATCACGTTCGCCGAGCGCGAGCGCGGCGAGAGCAAGATGAGCGGCTCGATCGTGCGCGAGGCGTTCGTGCGGGTCACCCAGTGGGGCGTCGACACCGCAGTCAGCAGGTCCGCACGGCCATACAGCGACGCTCGGCGCGACCGTAGTCACGCCGAGCGTCGAATGCAGTTGCCGCGGCCGCGCCGGGCCGGTCAGGCGCTCTTCGGCCCGCGGCGGGCGCGCAGGACGTCCAGGCGCTCGGCCAGGACCTCTTCGAGATCGGCGATGGTGCGCCGCTCCATGAGCATGTCCCAGTGGGTACGCGGCGGCTTGACCTTCTTCGCCTCCGGCTCGGGGCCGTCGATGAGCACGGCCGGGCGTCCCGTCGAGACGGCACTCCCAGGTCGTCGGGATCTCGGCCTCCTCGGAGAACGGGACGCTGAACTCGTGGCCGCGCGGGCACCGGTAGGCCGCGATGTTGCGCGGTGCGGGTTCGGCGCCGTACTCGGTCTCGTAGCTGACCGCGCCCAGCCGGCTGCCCCGCAGTGTCCGATCTGCCATGGTGGGCACCTCCTGGACGATAGAGAATTGCGGAAAAAATAGTTGCATCTGATCAACGATCAGGTCTATGGGATGATTCCCCGATTGTTGAACTGTTAACCATGCCGAACTAACAGCGACTCAGTCCAGTGCCAGGGCCCGCCGGGCCCAGCCGGCTGTCCCCGACCTCTGGAGCCGACCTGTGCCTCTGACCGCGCGCCGCCTGCCTGTCCATGCTGTTCGCATCAGCGCCAGTTCCGGTTCCGTCGGCCCGCACGATCGGGATGTGCGTGGGCGCGGGCCGACTGCTCATCGGAGCGGCCTTCCTGGCCGCGCCGGTGACCTCGGTGCGCATCCTGGGCCTGGACACTGCCACCGCGGCCCGCGTGGCCTGGCTGGCCCGGATGACCGCGATCCGCGACGGGGTCGTGGGCGCGGGCACGCTGGCGTCCTCGGCCCGCGGGGGCGGCGCGTCGGGCTGGCTGCTCGCCGGCGCGGTCTCCGACGCCGTCGACGCCGCCGTGCTGGTCTCGGCCCTGCGCGAAGGCCGGGTCGCGGGCTGGCCGGCGCGCGCGATCGCGGCCGGAGCGGTGGCCGCGGCAGCTGTGGCCGCCGTGGCCGCGGCCGACCTGCACCGCGACTGACGGCGCGCCCGTCAGACGCCCGGTCGCGTTCGCCGGGGATCGGCCGGCCCGCCGGTCCACTGGCCGCGCTCGAGCAGCACGTCGCGCAGCACGTCGGCGGCGTCGGTCATCACTCCGTCGACGCCGAGGTCGAGCAGCCGCACCATCTCGGCCCGCTCGTTGACCGTCCACACGTGCACCTGCAGGCCGAGCGCGTGGGCGGTGGCCACGTAGCGCGCGTCCACGAACGCAACCGGCCCGATGCGGGCCGGCACCTGGGCGCAGTGACCTGGCCCGCGGGCCGGCACCCGACGCAGGGCCGCGGCCGCCCGCAGGCCCAGCGCCTCGCGCGGCCCGAGCGCGGTGCACAGCCGCGGCCCGAGCACCCGGCGCACCGCGCCGCACCCGCGCGGCCGAGAACGCCCCGACGCAGACCCGGTCGATCGACGCCGTGCGCCGGATGGCGTCGATGGTCGGGCCGACGCTGTGTTCGGCCTTGATGTCGAGGTTGACCCGGGCCTGCGGCCACGCGTCGAGGAGTTCGGCCAGCATCGGGATCCGGTCCCGGCCGCCGATGCGGGCGTGCCGCACCTGCGCCCAGGGCAGGTCCGCGACCCGGCCGCGCTGGTCGGTCACCCGGTCCAGGGTCGAGTCGTGGAAGGCCAGCGCCACCCCGTCGGCGGTCACCCGCACGTCGGTCTCGAGGTAGCGGTAGCCGAGCGCGATGGCCCGCTCGAACGCGGCCATCGAGTTCTCGCCACCGGCGGGGGCGAAGCCGCGGTGCGAGAACGCGATCGGTGTCGGGCCGTCGAGAAACGCCACACCGCGATCATGCCGAACGAACGCTGCTCAGCCGACCTGTGCGCCGGTCACGTAGTAGTGCCCGGACAGTTTGGCCATCGTCACCGTGACCCGGCTGCCACCACCGCTGGCCACGAATACGTACCGGCCGGCGTTCGGGTCGCTCGTCTGCGGACGGTACTTCTTGCCGGTCAGGGACCGCGTCACGCTCAGCGGTACCCGGTTGGCGTAGACGCACGTCTGGGCGTAGGTCGCCAGTCCGCTCTGGGCCGTGCCGACGTAGATCTCGGCCGCGTTCAGCCCGTTGGCGGCTCCGGAACAGATGCTCGGCCCGGGCCGCGGCCCCGCCACCGGCCGGGACGGGTGCACCGAAGCGCTCGGGCGCCGGGCCGGGCTCGCCCGGTGGATGACCTTGGTCGGGCCGGGCTCGGCCGGTAGGTCGGCCTCGGTCGGCCGGGTACTGCGGGTCGGGCGGGCGCCGACGCTCGGCCGGCCCGCTCCGGGCCGGGCACCGGCCAGCCGGGACGGCGGCGTCTCGTCGCTGATGCACACCTTCCACGAACCACCTTCGCTGACCACGGGAATCTGCTCAGTGGTCGGCTGCGGGTCCAGGGTCGTGCTCGACCTGAGCGTGACGGTGGTGACCCCGTTCCTGGTCGTCGTCGCGCCGACGCTGTAGGACAGGATGCGGGCCGCACCGGTGACCGAGTTCTGCAGGCCGTGGGCGACGTCGGCCTTGCAGAGCAACTGTTTCGTCGCGGTGAGATCGTGGCCCTGGGCCGCCTGCATGAATTGTTTGACCGTGGCCACCGGAGCGTCCGAACCGCTCGACCCGTCCCCGCCGGAGAACAGGAAATAGCCGCCCACTGCCAACGCCACGACGGCGACCGCGCCGATCCCGCCGAACAACATCGTCCGGTAGCCGAAGCGCTGCGCACCGAAACCCGGCGGCGGGTAACCGGCCGGCTGGCCCATGACGGCGGTCTCGTCCGGCGCCAGCCCATAGCCGGGCTGGGGCGGGTACGGCGGCTGCTGCAGGTACGGCTGCCCGTAGCCGGGCTGGACCGGATAGGGCGGCTGGGGAGCGGCGGCGCCCGGGTCGGCGGGTGGGGGATAGCCCTGACCCTGCTCGGTCATCTGGCCTCATCTCTCGTCTGGGGGTTACGCCCGAGGGCATCCCGCCATCGTTGAGGTGCGACGAATGCCCGTCAAGCGCAGTTCGCACCTGTGTTTCGGTGTGGTGCCGGCCCGCAGCGCGGTGCGCGCCGACCAGTAGGCATCGTGCCGCTGCCGACCTAGGCTCGGGAGCATGTACGACATCGCTTTGAGCGTGGCAGCCTGTCTTCGCGCGGGCACCCGCGTCGACGTGGCCTGGGCCGTCGAGACCCGCGGTTTCAGCTCCCGCGACCCGGCCGAGGCCCTGGCCATCACGCCTGGCGGCGGGCGCATCGGCGGGGTGCTGTCGGGCTCGCTCAACAGCCAACTGGCCGAGCTGTCCGACCAGGGCCGCTCCGGCCGGCTGGTCAGCCTGCAGGTCAGCGAGGTCGACGCCCTGGTCGCGGGGCTGTCCTGCGGCGGCACGGCCCGGTGCCTGCTCGTCCCGGCCGCCGACCTGCCGGCCGAGTTGTGGGCCCGACTGCGTGACCGCGAGCCGGTCGGCCTGGTCACCCGCGTCGACGGCGAGCGGGTCCTGGACACCCGGCTGTTCACCGTCGACACCACCGTCGACGCGGGGGAGGAGGCGACCGCGCTGTTCGCGCGTGGCGTCAGCGCCACCGCCGTCGCCGCCGACGCGGTCGTCACGGTGCTGTGGCCGGTGCCCAAGCTGGTGCTCGTCGGCGCCGGTGCGGTCGTGGACGCGTTGGCCGCCGCGGCCGGGCTGCTGGGCTGGCAGGTGCAGTCGCTCGACCAGGCCAGCGCGGCCACCGGCGTGATCGCCGGCCTGGCCGCCCTGGACAAGGTCGTCGTCACCAGCCACGACAACGAGGTGGCCGGCCCGGCCCTGGAGGCGGCACTGGCCAGCGGAGTGGGCTACATCGGCGCCCTCGGCTCCCGCCGCACCCAGCAGTCCCGGGCCGACTGGCTGGCTGCGCGCGAGGTGACCGACCTCGAGCGCGTGCACGGCCCGGCCGGTCTCGACATCGGAGCGTCCACGCCGGCTGAGATCGCGGTGTCGATCCTGGCCGAGGCCCTGGCCGTGGCGAAAGGACTGGCCAAAGGCGCGGCGGCCGGCTCGTTGCGCGAGCGGGCCGGCTCGATCCACTGACGGCACTGCGGCCGGCGCCCGGACGCGCCTGATACCGGTGGTGCGCGGCAATATTGCGCTCGCGGCAATCAACCCCCAACCGTCCATTAAGGGATCGCTTACGTCGCTCTACCGCGGCCGGCGCGGTGGGTGCACCCTCTTACTTCCCGAGCTCACCCGTATGGGTGACGCGGCATATGTGCCGTTAGTCGGAAAATCACCGAGCCGAGACCGCGCCAATCGACGTGAGTCACCCGGTCCGCATTGGAGGGTGTGCCGTGATCAGGAAAATCAGTCTCACCGTGGTGCTCGTCGTCGGCGTCGTCTGGGTGGTGGCCACCCTGCTGTTCAATCTGTGGGGCAAGACCCCAGGCCGCCGACCACCTGACCTCGGCCCTGAAACCGGCCTTCACCGACTCCGGCGTCGCTCAGGAGCAGGCCGACGCCAAGGCCGTCAACGGGGTCGTCACCGACCTGAACACGACCACGGTGCCGTTGCTGGCCAAGCTCACCCACCAGTCCAACGCCCAGGTCGTCGCGCTCGTGTCGCAGACGTTCCCGAGCGTCGGCAAGGTGCTCGCCAGCAAGGACAACGCCGGGCAACCCTTCGCCGACGGGCAGAGCTACCTGCAGCACGCGTCCGGATACGTCACGACGGTGTCCTCGACGGTCGCGGCCCAGCAGCACAACTTCGACAACGCCCGGCAGATCCCGGTCAAGGGCCTGCCGACGATCGCCCTGTCCTGGCTGTTCGTGATCCTGGGCGTGGTCACCCTGGCCATCGGTGGCCTGACCATCTGGCGGCCGGGCACCGCGCGGGCCATGGGTGCGGCCCTGATGGCACTCGGCCTCGCGGTCGTGGCCATCACCCTGATCATCGACGTGCCCGGCAAGACCCAGAGCGTCGACAACCTCACCAACGCGTTCCGGCCCGTCTTCGCGACGTCCGGCCCACTGAGCATCGACCAGGGCGCCCAGTACCTCAACAATGTCGGTGCGGCCGACACCACGCTGGAGACCCAGTTGCTGCCGACGCTGTCCACCGTGCTGAGGCTGCCCCAGTCCGCAGTGGCCGCGACGCTGACACAGGCCTCGCCCCAGGTCGCGGCCGCCCTGTTCACCAAGGCCCCGGGGAAGAACGTCTCGCCGCTGCGCGACATCCTCAACCGCTGGACCGGGCTGGCCTACACGGTCAAGTCGCAACGCTCGAACTTCGGCAAAGCCGATGACCTGCCCGGGTGGGGGATGCCGACGACGATCGTCCAGTTCCTGCTCGCCGGGCCGGCGCTGATCCTCGTGCTGTGCGGACTGGCGCTGGTGGCCAAGCCGATGCGGGCCCAGCAACCGGCCCCGTCCTACCGGGGCGCCCGGGCCAGCATGGGCTGATCCCCGCGCCGGGTTTCGTCTTGATCCCGCCAGCGTCGTGATCCGGACGGATTCGTGACGCTGGCGGGGTCGAAGCGGATCTCGAGCTCAGTGGTGGATGGCCAGCTCGCCCTGGGTGACCAGGTCGGTCCGCGGGCGGCCGGAGCCGCTCCAACCCAGGGCGATGAACTCGGCCGCGATGGCCACGGCGGTCTCTTCAGGCGCGGTCCCGCATATTATGTCAACCAGAACGATGTGGGGGTGTATCCCCTGGAAGGCCCGGAAAACGGCGGCGACAGCGCAAATTGGTGCCAAGCTGGACCCATGGCCAATAACCCCGTCGACCTCGGCGAAAAGCTGTCGCTGTTCTCCGAACACTGGTCGCCGAAAGTCGTCGCGCAGCTCAACGACTACGAGATCAAGGTCGTCAAGGTCCAGGGAGACTTCGTCTGGCACACGCACGACGACACCGACGAGTTGTTCCTCGTCCTGACCGGTGAACTGACGATCGGACTACGCGACGGCGACGTCGTCCTCGGCCCGGGCCAGCTGTTCGTCGTCCCGCGGGGCGTGGAACATCGGCCGACGGCCACCGGCGAGGTCCATGCGCTGCTCATCGAGCCCGTCGGGGTCGTGAACACCGGCTCGGCCGGCGGCGAGCTGACCGCGTCCTACGACGACTCGTTGCTCTAGCTGCCCAGTCCGGCTCATCCTCATAGTGCCGATAATGCACATTATGTCATCCAACGGAACTCCAGCATCACCGGATGCACGCCGACCGACCTCGACGAATACCTGACCCCGGCACCACCACACGGCACGCGATCCGAACGTTCATCATCTGGACGACCATCAACGTCTCACCACAGACCTCGTCATCGAATTCGGCGACCCCGATCCGGCCGAACGATCAGCCAGGACCAGCACCTGGACTGGATCCGACACTGCCTGAGCGGCGCCGTCGGCACCCTCCCCTACCGGGTGCGGGCCACGGAAGCCCTTGGCTGTTTCCCGGCACCCGCGCCGGCCGTCACCTCAACCCACAGACGATCATGCTCCGGCTCCGAGCACTCGGCATCGACCTTCTCGGCAACCGAAACCCCGCATTGCGAGAACTCATCCTGAAAGGCCTCGCGCCGATATGACGTGAACGCCGCCCGACCGCGTCATAACCCACGGTCGCACTACTGATCTGAGGAAGAACGTTTCGCTACCCGACCAGCTGGGGTGAACGTCGACCCTGCGACGTTCCCGCGATCTCAAATACAAGCAGGGCGACCAGCAATGCTAGGCCCAAGCCTTGTCGCACCTCGAAGTGATGCGTGAAGACGACCTCAATGAGCGCGCCGCCCATCAGGAATCCGGACAGCGTCTGAAGGAATCCACGGTACCGAAGCCGACGCTCGGCGGCGAGGGCGCCGACCAAGGCCCCGATAGCCAGGGCTCCGAAGTGCCAACCGCTCAACCCAGCCGGCCACAGCACCACACCGGCAACGAGGACAAAGCCCAGCAGGAACGCCCACGCCGCCGTTCGACCATGCAACCGAGCCGACTCCCTGAATCCCCACGCCAACCCGTGATTCATCCCAAAATCCTACTGCTGCGCGAGCATCAGCAGAAAGACGGACACCGGCTCAGCCATCGAACGAAGACCCGTACTCGATCCGAGGCGCACCGCACCCGACAGGCGGAACCGGCAGTCCCACCGCCCGCTGGCGCACGAATAGCTGGACTTCGAATATTGACGGTTACCAGCAAAGCACCTGCCGTTCGGGACTGCCGGCACGGCACCATACGCTCGACTCGTGTTGATCTGGATCAATGGAGCGTTCGGCGCCGGAAAGACGCATACGGCGTTCGAGCTGCACCGGCGGCTCCCCGACAGTCACGTCGCCGATCCCGAACACCTCGGATTTGCAATGCATAAGGTGCTGCCGCCGGCCGGACGCGGCGACTTCCAGGACCTGCCCCAATGGCGGTCCGCGGCTGTCGCGACGCTCGCTCAAACAGCGCTGGCCCACGACGGCCCCATCCTCGTTCCGATGACGATCGTCCGCGACGATTACTTCGACGAGATCATCGGCGGCCTGCGGGCACTCGGCGTTGACGTCCGGCACTACGCCCTCATCGCCAGCCCCGAGACCCTCCAACGTCGGCTGCGCTACCGGCTCAGCTACCTGGGGTCACTCATCGGTGACGAGACATGGGCCATCACCCAGATCCCCCGCTGCGTGGCGGCGCTAGCAGCGGAGCGCTACGCCACCCATGTGCCGACCGACGACCGCTCCATCCACGAGATCGTCGAGTGGGTCGCACGAGACGCTGGACTGAAGCTGACGCGACCTCGGCTCTCCCCCACCCGCTACCGAGTCCGACGGCTCGCGGTCGGGGTGCGCCACATCCGTGCGTGATTCGTCGAATAGCTGCCGATCGAATATTGACCGGATCGCTACCGCCATCCCGGTCGACACTCAGGGTGCTGACCGAGTGGGACAGACCGTTGAACTTGCTCACGGGAGTCGGGCGTCCACGAGGTCGTCAATGATTCGGAAGTCGGCAAGGTTCAACGTCAGCAACGGAACCCCCTCCACCGTCGCGGTCGCGGCAATCGCCAGCTGCCAGGCGGCCCCGAGCACGCGCGACCTCAACCGAGATCGGCAGCGGATCGAACGTAGCCTCCATGACTGCCAGTCGGTCCGTCCGGCGAGCCGGGCCAGCTCTGACGGCTGCTCAACCGCGCAGCACGCCGTTGAGGCGGGCGGCCTGTCGAGTGAGGTGATTGCACTCGGCGGGGTTGGTGGCAGCCCGGGCCGCGTCCGCGTACAGCCGCGCCGCGAGCGCGAGGTCGCCAGCCCGCTCATGCAGGTGGGCCGCGACCGCCGGGTACCGGGGCACGCCCGGGTCGACCTGGGCGAGGGCGGCCAGCCCGGCCTGGGGCCCGTCCGCCTCCCCCACCGCGACGGCCCGGTTCAGACGTACGACCGGGCTGTCGGTGAGACGGGCGAGCTCGTCGTACCACTCCACGATCTGCACCCAGTCGGTCTCATCCGCCGCCCGGGCGTCGGCATGCAAGGCGGCGATCGCGGCCTGGGCCTGGAACTCGCCGAGCCGGTCGCGGGCCAGCGCCGTCTGCAGGATCACCACTCCCTCGGCGATCAGTTCGGTGTCCCATCGGGACCGGTCCTGCTCCGCCAACGGAACGAGCGCACCGACGGGTGTCGTGCGCGCGACGCGGCGGGCATGGTGCAGCAACATCAGGGCGAGCAGGCCGGACGCCTCCTCGTCGTCGGTCATCGAGGTCACCTGCCGGGTCAACCGGATCGCCTCCTCGGCGAGGTCGACCTCGCCGCTGTAGCCCTCGTTGAAGACCAGGTAGAGCACCCGCAGCACGGTGGCCAGGTCACCGGGCTCGTCGAGGCGCACGCCCGACACGGTGCGCTTGGCCCGGCTGATGCGCTGGGCCATGGTCGCCTCGGGTACCAGGTACGCCTCCGCAATCTGCCGCGTCGTCAGCCCGCCGACCGCCCGCAGCGTGAGCGCGACCGCGGAGGCCGGGGTGAGCGACGGATGCGCGCACAGAAAGTAGAGCTGCAGGGTGTCGTCGGTCTCTCCGGCCGGACCGGGCAGCGGCTCGGTCTCGAGCCGGGCTTCCCTGGCCTGCCGGGAGGTCTCCGTGCGGGCCGCGTCCAGGAACTTGCGCCAGGCGACCGTGATCAGCCAGCCCTTGGGATCCGCCGGTGGGTCCGCCGGCCACGTGGCCAGCGCCCGCACCAATGCCTCCTGCACGGCGTCCTCGGCCGTCGCGAAGTCGGCTCCGCGACGGACGAGGACACCGGTGACCGCGGGAATCAGCTCCCGCAGCAAGGTCTCGTTCACTCGGCGATGGTGTGCGGTTCAGTGAGGAACGGGCGCAACTCGAGCCATTCGTGGATCGGCTTGCCGCCCGGCCCAGGCGCGGCCGACAGCTCGCCCGCGAGTTCCACCGCCCGCTCGTAGGACTCGACGTCGATCACCATCCACCCGGCGATGAGGTCCTTGGTCTCCGCGAACGGGCCGTCGGTCACCGGCGCCCGGCCCTCGCCGTCGTAGCGGACGAAGGTGCCCTCCGGCGACAGCGCCTGGCCGTCGACGTACTCGCCGGTGCCCTCCAACTTGGCCGCGAAGTCGCGCATGTACTGCATGTGCGCGTCGATCTCCGCGGGCGTCCACTGGTCCATCGTGCCGAAATCGACCACGGGCGCCGGACCGCCGCGGTAGTGCTTGAGCATCAAGTACTTCGCCATCAGTGTTCTCCTTCGGTGCGACGCGCCCATTGTGGTCGCGTTCGCAGCAGGGACGGTGCTGGTTGCCGGTTCTCGACATCGGTCGGCGAACAATCCCTACGGCGCGAGCTTCAACCTCGCGACAAGCCCCGAGGGCGATTCAGCCAGACCCGCTGCCAGCAGCTGACGGTCGGCACTGACGAGAGGGATGCGGAGCGCTGCGGCAGTTGCCGCCCAGCTCGCATCGTAGAACGACAGTGTGTTCGCCTCGGCCAGCGTGGCCGCGTCCCGGAGCCAGCCCGGCGTCATCACCAGCGCAGGCCCGGTGATCGCCAGTATGTCGTCGAGCTGATCGGCGACGTCACCGGCACCCCAGCGCAAGGCGCGAACGAGCACGTTGCCGATCTCGTAGACAGCGAGATCAAGAACGTGCGCCTGCAGGTCACCGCGGGCATGGGCATCGCGAATCGTGCGAGCCTCGGCCAGTTCGCTCTCCCCCGCCTCGTGGAACCATTTGATCAACACTGAGGTGTCGACCAGGAGTCGGGTCACCGACGATCGTCGCGGTCGGCGCGTACGAGGTCTGCCGACTCGAACCGGCCGGCGTCGCGGAACCGACGTTCCGAGCGCGCAATCGCCGCGGTCACCTCAGCTTGATCCGGCCGCGCCAGTTCCCGTCGCGCCGCCGCGGCCAGCAGCGCGCTGCGGCTCGTCGACCGACGTTTGACCTCTGCGTCCAACTCGCGCAACAGGTCGTCGGGCAGCGAGACCATCACCTTGGACATACTCGAAGTATAGCTCAGGGTACTGCCAACTGTCAGGCCCGGGCACAATGAAGGCGAGGAGATCACGCACTCCTCGCCACTTTCAACGTATAGCGCAGTGGGGGGCTTGCGGCAAGACCCCGGTGGTGCCGCAGAATCGCCGGCCGAGGCCACCAGCTCACGATTCTCAGATCGGACCGGATGACGTTGAATCCCCTGACCACCAGCGCCTTCGACCTTCCCCCTCGCCTGTCCGCCAAGGCGGACCCGGCGCTGATCGCCGGCGACGAGCGGCACTTCGCGGCCATCGCGGACAGCCTCGAGCAGTCGATCGCCGAGCTGTCCGAGCGTCTGGATGCCGAGCGCAGGGCGGCCGGCGGAACGGGTCAGGCGGCGATGGACCGCGACCTGGAGATCCACCGGCTCAATGCCCGCCTACGCACCCTGCGTCGTTTCGGGGTGGACCTGTGCCTCGGGCACATCGTCGGCGCGGACAACCCCGAGCCGGTGTACATCGGGCGGCTCGGGCTGAGCGATCGCGACGGCCGTCGGCTGCTGCTCGACTGGCGCTCCCCCGCGGCCGAGCCGTTCTTCGGCGCGACCCACGCCAACCCGATGGGGCTGGCCAGCCGCCGCCGGTATCGCTGGACCCGCGGGCGCATCAGCGACTACTGGGACGAGGTGTTCGCCACCGACGAACTGGGCCGGATCGAGGTGCGGGCTGCGCTCGACGACCAGTCCGCGTTCATCGCCAGCCTGGGCAGCAACCGCTCCGCGCGAATGCGGGACGTGCTCGGCACCATCCAGGCCGACCAGGACGCCATCATCCGGGCGGGATCCGGCGGTGCGCTCGTCGTCGACGGTGGCCCGGGCACGGGCAAGACCGTCGTCGCCCTGCACCGGGCTGCGTACCTCCTCTACGCCGACCCCCGCCTCGGCCAGCGCGAGAGCCGCCACAGCGGCGGCGTGCTGTTCGTCGGTCCGCACCAGCCCTACCTGACCTACATCGCCGACGTGCTGCCCAGCCTCGGTGAGGAAGGCGTGCATACCTGCACGCTGCGCAACCTCGTCGCGGAGGGGGCTGCGGCCGGGGACGAGACCGACCCGGCCGTCGCCCGGCTGAAGTCGTCCGCGCAGCTGGTGCGGGCGATCGAGACGGCCGTCCGGTTCTACGAGAAGCCGCCCACCCAGGGGATGACGGTGGTGACGCACTGGTCGGACGTCTGGCTCAGCCCGGCCGACTGGGCCGAGGCATTCGCAGCGGCCGAGCCCGGGATCGCGCACAACGACGCCCGCGATCTGGTCTGGGACGAACTGGTCACGATCCTGGTCGACAAGCACGAGCCCGGCGCGTCGGCCGACGGCGACACCTCGCCCGAGCTGTTGCGCACGTCGCTGCGCCAGAACCGGGCGTTGCTGACGGCCTTCAACCGCGCCTGGCCACTGCTCGAAGCGAGTGACGTCGTCGCCGACCTGTGGTCGGTGCCGGCCTACCTGCGGATGTGCGCGCCCTGGCTGGAGCCCGCCGAGGTCGAGCAGTTGCAGCGCACCGACGCCTACGCCTGGACGGTGTCGGACCTGCCGCTGCTGGACGCCGCCCGGCTGCGCCTCGGCGACCCGGGTGTGTCCCGACTCCGGCGCCGGCACGAGGCCGCGGTCGCCGTCGAGCGCGCGCAGATGGACAAGGTGGTCGACGAACTGCTCCAGGCCGACGACGACGAGGGCATGATCGCGCAGCTGGGCCAGGAGGGCATCCGGGACGCCCTCGTCGACGAGGCCGCACTGCCGACGACTGCCCCGGACCTGCTCGCCGGCCCGTTCGCGCACATCGTCGTGGACGAGGCTCAGGAGCTGACCGATGCTCAGTGGCAGATGCTGCTGCTGCGCTGCCCGTCCCGCAGCTTCACCATCGTCGGCGACCGGGCCCAGGCCCGGCACGGGTTCACCGAGTCGTGGGCCGAACGGCTCGACCGGATCGGCCTCAACCGGATCGGACTCGCGTCCCTGAGCATCAACTACCGGACCCCGGAAGAGGTGATGGCCGCGGCCGAGCCGGTCATCCGGGCCGCACTCCCGGACGCCAACGTGCCGACTTCGATCCGCAGCAGCGGCGTCCCGGTCGGGCACGGGTCCGTGTCGGAACTGCGCTCGATCCTCGACGCCTGGCTGGCCGCCAACGCCGACGGGATCGCCTGCGTCATCGGCGATCGCACCTTCCCGGCCACCGCCCGCGTCCGCTCGCTGACGCCCGAGCTGTGCAAGGGCCTCGAGTTCGACCTGGTCGTGCTCGTCGACCCGGAGCGCTTCGGCCCGGGCATCGAAGCAGCGGTCGACCGCTATGTGGCGATGACCCGGACGACCCGGCAACTCGTCATCCTCACGACCTCGTGAGGATGCGGCGCGCCCGCGTTCACCCGGCCCGGGACCGAGGTCAGTGCTCGGTGCCGACATTCTGCGGCCATAGCGCGCGCACCGCGTCGGGGATGCCGTCCACCGCCTCCGGGCCGAGCAGGGACAGCTGCACGAGGTAGCCGGGCACAAGCGATATCAGCACGCCGGCAACGGCATCGGGTGTGGCGTCGGCGGGCAGGTCTCCCGAGCTCTGGTTGGCCCGGACGACCTCCGCGACGTCGGCCCGCATCGGCCGGAGCAGCTCGTTGAACCGCGCGGCCAGGGACGGATTGCGCAGAGCCTCGGCCCAGACCAGCAGCGCCAGGCCACCGAGACCGTCGCTGTCGTGTCCGGCCTGCACGGTGCTGAGCACGTCGGCCATGACCGCCCCGACCGACCGGCCCGGCTGCTGGGTGGCGCTGGTGTGGATCATCGCCACGACGCCCTGAATGTTCTCCTCGGCGATGGCGATGATCATGTCGTCCTTGCTCGGGAAATAGCTGTACACCGCCCCCGAGGACAGGCCGGCCTCGGCGAACAGGTCCTGCATCGACGTGGCATGGAAGCCGTCCCGCAGGAAACAGCGTCGGGCCGCGGCCAGGATCTCCCCGCGCCGGGCGTCTCGGTACTGCTGGGTCACCTTGGGCATAGCGTCATCCTACAAGAAAAACGAACGTTCGTCTTGACGAATTGACAGTCCGGTAGCAAGCTGAGAATCACAAAAAGAACGTCCGTTCGCCTTTAGGAGCTCGCCCGTGAACAACCCCCTGGCCGCCCACCCGCAGTGGCGGCAGCTGGCCATCGTCGCCGTGGTGCTGCCGGTCATGATCGCGCTGGCCGTGCTCGCGTTCGCCTGGCCGGCCGCGCGCATCGCCCCACGGAATCTGCCGGTCGGGGTCGTGGGGGCGACGCCGGCGAGTCAGCAGATCGTCGACGGACTGAGCCGGGCCCAGCCCGGTGGTTTCGACCTGCACCTGTATGCCGACGAGGCCGCCGCCCGCGCCGCCATCCACGACCGGGACGTGTACGGCGCGTTCGTCGTCACCAGCGGCGAGATCACCGTGCTCGAGGCCAGTGCCGCCTCGCCCACGGTCGCGCAACTGTTGACCACGGTCGGTCAGGGGCTGGCCCGGCAGGTCTCCGCGCACGCGGCCGCCGAGGGCCGGGCGCACGTCGCTGTCGGGCTGAAACCGGTCGATGTCGTGCCCAGCTCGGCCGGTGATCCGCGCGGGCTGGTGTTGAGCTCGGCCCTGCTGCCCATGACGATCTGCAGCATCATCATCGCCTCGGTCCTCGGCCTGGTCGTCGGGTTCCGGCCGGCCTGGCGCCAGCTCGTCGCCCTCACGGTCGTGTCCGCGGTCGCCGGTCTGGGCGCCTTCGTCATCGCCCAGAGCTTCCTCGGTGCCTTCCCCCACGAGTACCTGGCCACCTGGGCCGCCCTGTCCTTGACGCTGCTGGCCCTCAGCGGCACGACCGCGGGGCTGATCGCGCTGCTCGGGCCGGCCGGCCTGGGTCTCGGCGCCGTGCTCATGGTCTTCGTCGGCAACCCGTTCTCCGGCGTCACGTCCGCACCGCAGTTGCTGCCGGACTGGGTCGACCATCTCGGGCAGTGGCTGCCGCCTGGGGCCGGCGCGAATCTGCTGCGCAGCACCGCCTACTTCAACGGCAACGGCGGGGCCGGTCACCTCGTGGTGCTCGTGCTGTGGGCGGCCTTCGGGTTGTCGGCGGTCGTCGTCGGCCACCACACCTCGCCCCGCTTTGCCGCGCATCGCGGGGCGAGCGTGCCGGTCGCAGCCGCCGCGGCGTGCACCGCAACAGCCGCAGCCGGGCCGTCGATGACGGCGGACGTGTCGAGCAGCGCGCGCCCGTAGGCGGCCCTCACCCTCCGTGCGGCCGGCGGTCGACGTCGTTGTCTTCGACAACACGGTCCAGCTCGCGCATTTCGCCGGCGAACCGCTCGCTCCCCCACACCGGTATTGCGGGGTGCGTGTGTTGCGGGATCAGCGCAGCCGCGAGCCGGCGGCGATGTCCAGCGTCCGGCCGTCCCACCGGATCTCCCGCAGGTCGCGCACGACGAGGTCGGCGTCGGTGGCCAGCGCGCCCTCCCCCACTCCGACCACGTGCGCTGCGCCGGCCGCTCGGCCGGCCGCCACCCCGGCCACGCTGTCCTCGAACACGACGCAGTCGGAGATCGGCACGCTGCAGTTCGGCCGCAGCCCGTAGATATCCGTCCGGCGCCGGCTTGCCGTCGGCGACATCGTCGCCAGTGACCAGGACCGGCGGCCGAGGCAATCGGGCGCCGGCAAAACGGGCTCGCAGCAGCGCGGGCGACGCCGACGTCACGACCGCCCACCCGGTCGCCGGCAGCGCCCGCAACAGTTCCGCGGCCCCGGGTATCGGCCGGGTGGCGTCGGCGGTCGAGATCTCCAGTTCGTCGATCAGCGCGACCCCGTCGGCCCGCTGGGCCTCCGGCAGGAACAGCGCGACCGTTTCCTTCGAGCGGCGGCCGTGCACCCCGTCGAGCACGTCCGCGGGCTGGAAACCGTGCTCGCCGGCCCAGCGTGACCAGGCGCGGTCGCCGTCGTCGTTCGAGTCGACCAGCACGCCGTCGGAGTCGAACAGCAGTGCCGCGGCATCGATCGTCAGAGCTGTCGCGCCCATCGGCCCGACGCTACGGGGTGGAGCTAGCCCCACCACCGATGGGGTGTTCGGTCCATCGCCGGGCGGATGCGCGGCTCATAGCGTCGATGACGACGTCCAGGACGGACGGCGGACACGACGTAGGAGACCCGGTGAAGCAGCAGACGCAAGCGCAAGGTTCCGCGGCCCGGCCGGCGGAGGCCGGCCGTCCGCGGTCGGCCCGGTCGGCCTGGTCCGCGCCGACCGCGACGCCGATGTCGCCGTCGCCCTGCGTGGCGTGCACAAGGTCTACGGCCGCAACGGCTCGGCCGTGCGCGCGCTGGGCGGCACCGACGGCATCGACATCGACTTCTTCAGCGGCACCTTCACCGCGGTGATGGGCCCGTCGGGTTCGGGCAAGAGCACGCTGCTGCACTGCGCCGCCGGCCTGGACCGGCCGAGTTCCGGGCGGGTATGGCTGGCCGGCACCGACCTGGCATCGCTGTCGGAGACCGCGCTGACCAAGTTGCGGCGGACCCGGATCGGTTTCGTGTTCCAGGCCTTCAACCTGGTCTCGGCCCTGAACGTGCGCGAGAACATCCTGCTGCCCTCGCGGCTGGCCCACGTCCGCCCCGATCGCCGGCTGCTGGCCGACGTGGTCACCCGGGTCGGCCTGGACGAGCGGCTGCGCCACCGCCCGGCCCAACTGTCCGGCGGCGAGCAGCAACGGGTGGCCATCGCCCGCGCCTTGTCCGTGCGTCCGGACGTCATCTTCTGCGACGAGCCGACCGGTGCCCTCGACACCACCACCGCCGCCCAGGTGCTGGGCCTGCTCCGGCAGGCCGTCGATGCCGACCGGCAGACCGTCGTCATGGTCACCCACGACCCGGTTGCCGCGTCCTACGCCGACCGGGTCGTGTTCCTGGCCGACGGCGGCATCGTCGACGACCTGCTCGCGCCCGGCGTGGCCGCGATCGCCGACCGGCTCACGCATCTGGGCAATGCCGCCAACCGCGCCGGCCAGACCGGAGTGGCGTCATGGTGAGGATCGCCTGGCAGATGCTGCGGCAGCGCCCGGCCGGCATGATCGCCACGTTCCTCGCGCTGTGGTTCGCGGTCGTGGTCGTCACCACCTGCGGGGCGATGCTCGAGTCGGGCGTGCGCTACCACGGCAGCGTGGCCCGGTATGCCGGCGCCCCGGTACTCGTCGCCGCCACCGGGCTCACGACCACGACCGGGTCCGGTGAGAACCGCGATGTGCAGAGCTATCCGCTGGCCGAGCGCGGGCGCCTCGACCCAGGGCTGCGGTCGCGGTCGAGCGCGCTGCCCGGCGTCCGGGCCGCGGTCGCCGATGTCGCCGTGCCCGAGCCAGGTCAGCACCGCCCACGGCAGCGTCGCCGTCGAGGTGCACCCGTGGTCGGCCGCGCAGCTGGCCCCGTTCCGGCTGCGCACCGGTACGCCACCGGCCTCGGCCGGCGCGGTCGTGCTCGATCAGCGCGCGGCCCAGCGACTGGGCGTGCGGCCGGGCAGCCGGTGCAACTCGCGCTCGCGTCCGGGGTCGCGGACGTTCACCGTCGGCGGGATCGCCGCGGCGGCCAAGAGCGCCCCGACGGCCACCGTCTTCGTCGACGACGCCGAGGCCGCGGCCCTGTCCGGTCAGGCCACCCAGGTGATCGGCGTGCTGGCCGACCCCGGCGTCTCGACGCATACCCTGGCCGGCGCCGTGGCCAAGGCCCTGCCGGCCCGCCCGCACCGGCCGTTCGGGGCCTACGCCAAGGTCTACACCGGCGCCGAACGCGGCAGCGTGGAGTCCACCGACGTCGACAACGGCCGCGGGTTCGTCGTCGCGCTGTCCAGCGTGTTCGGCGGGGTGACGCTGCTCATCGCCGCGCTGGTCATCGCCGGCACGGTCGGCCTGTCGGTCAAGCAGCGCCACCGCGACATCGCCCTGCTGCGGGCGATCGCGGCGACCCCCCGGCAGGTGCGCCGGATGGTCGTCCGCGAGACCCTGGCCATCGGCGTGGTCGCCGCCGCCGCCGGCATCTGGCCCGGGTCTGTGGGCCGCCGACTGGCTGCGCGACCAGTTCGTCTCCCGCGGGCATGGTGCCGGCCACGTTCGCCACCCACCTGTCCTGGCTGCCGCCCCTGGTCGCGGCCGCCGCGGCCCTGCTGATCGCCGTCGTCGCCGCCTGGGTCGCCAGCCTGCGCACCAGCCGGATCCGCCCGACCGAGGCCCTGGCCGAGACCGTGGTCGAGCGGCACGCGGATCGGCATCGTCCGCGCCGCACTCGGGCTGGTCGCGCTGGCCGGCGGTGCCGCGCTGTGTGCCGTGTCCGCATCGGTGAGCGGCGACAGCGCGGCCGGGATCTCGGTGGCCACCGTGGCCACGCTCGTCGTGTCGGTCGCGCTGCTGGGCCCGGTGCTGATCCGGGCCGCCGCGGCCGCGACCGGTCTGGCTGCTGCGGCGCTTCGGCGCGACCGGGCGGCTGGCCGCGGCCAACACCGGCACCTCCGCGCGCCGGCTGTCCGGCGTGCTGAGCTCGCTCGTGCTCGCCGTCGCGCTGGGCGGGTCGCTGTGGTTCGTGCAGACCTCGCAGGTGCACGTCGCCGGCACGCAGGCCCGGGCCGGCCTGCTGGCCGACCACGTCGTGGCCCCCGGCGCCGGCGGCCTGCAGCCCGGCCGTCGCCGCGGCGATCCGGCGCACCCCCGGCGTCGTGGCCGCGACCGGCAGTCGTGCACGCGCACGATGCTGGCCGGCACCGACGGCGACACCTACCCGGCCGAAGGCGTCGACGCCGCCGGCCTGGCCCGGACCCTGGACCTCGGCGTGACCAGCGGCACCCTCGCCGGGCTGCACGGGGCCACGGTCGCGGTCGACGCACTGACGGCGCAGTCGAGGCACCTGCACGTGGGCGCTCGCTTCACCGGCTGGTTCGGCGACGGCGCCCCGGCGCGGCTGCGGGTGGTCGCGATCTACCACCGCGGGCTCGGCTTCGCGCGCTCACCCTCCCGCGCGACGTCCTCGTCGCCCACACGCTGGCCGGCCTCGACGACGCCGTCTTCGTCACCACGGCCGGCCCCGGCGCGGCCGCGGCCGTGCGCGACCGAGCTGAGCCCGGCTCGCGCCCGGACGCGGCCCTGCTCGCCGCGCAGCGCCTACCAGGCCGACCTGGACGAGAACCTCGTCCAGAACGCGTGGTCCAACCAGATCGTCACCGGGGTCCTGCTCGTCTACGTGGTGATCGCGGCCGTCAACACGCTCGTCATGTACGCGCTCGGGCCGGCGGCGCGAGTTCGCGGTGCTGCGGCTGTCCGGGACGACCCGGCTGCAGGTGCTGCGCATGGTGCGCCTCGAGCAGGTGCTGCTGCTCGGGCTGGCCCTGCTCGTGGGCACGGCCATCGCCGCCGCCACCCTGATCCCGATGGTGAAGGGCATCGACCGGCTCGGCCACGCCCTACATCCCGCCGGCCGGCTGGGTCGCGGTCATCGGCGGCATCGTCGCGCTCGGCGGCACGGCCATGGGCATCCCGGTGCGCAAGGTGCTGCGGATGCGGCCGGTCGAGGCCATCGGCATCCGCGAGTAACTCAGCGCACGACCCGCAACCAGAGATTGGTGGCCTGCGGGGCGGCGCTCAGGCTCGAGCCGCTCGAGCTCTGACGTTGGCCCCGCCGGGCTGGTCGAACAGCCGAACGCCGTCGCCGAGCAGGACGGGCGCGATGAGCACCAGAATCTCGTCGAGGACGCCGGCGTCGAGGCACTGATGGGCGATGCTGGCGCCCAGGACGTTGACGTACTTGTCGCCGGCGGCCGCCGTGGCCGCGGCCACGCCCGCTGTCGAGGTCGCCCACGAACGTGATGCCGGGCGGAGCGGTCGCTGGGGCATGGTGGGTGACGACGAACTGCGGCCCGTCCCAGCCGCCGCCGAACGGCTTGCCCTCGGCGTCGGTGCCCTTGTGCGGGTCGTCGCCGCGGTAGGTGCGGTTGCCGACGAGCAGGGCGCCGATCTGCCCGATCACGTCGGTGACCAGCGGGTTGGGACCGAGGAACTCGGTCAACCACGACATGTCACCGCCGGCTCCGGCGATGAATCCGTCCAGCGACATGGTGACCGAATACAGCAACTTGGCCATGCGGGTACCTCCGGCGAATCGATAGGGGTTGACCCCCGTTGAGACGGCCGGAGCCGCCGGAACTCATCGGTGCCCGGCGGGCAACTCGGTGGGCAGGTCGAAGGCGGCGAACAGGTCGGCATCGTGGAAGGCGGTGACTTCGGCGATACGCGCGTCCTCGACGCGGAGCACGCCTATCGCGAACGCGCGATAGGCCGACCCGTCGCCGGGCTGGACGTAAGCCGCCACCGCGGGCTGGCGGTTGGCCCCAGTGGCCACCATCCGGAACCGGCCGACGTAGTGCGGCGAGCGCGGGTCCCAGCCGATCGCGAGGGCGGCGAGGACGGCATCCCGGCCCTGGAACCACATCGGGTACGGCGGCATGGTCGTGCGCACCTCGTCGGCGAGCAGGTCGGCCATCGCGGTCGAGGTCGGCCCGTTCGACCGCGGCCATGTAGCGCCGCAGCACGGCCAGTTCCTGCTCGGTCGGCGGCGCCGAGGCGCCCAGTCCAGCGCGCCGGGCCGGCAGGTGCTGCTTCAGCGTCGCCCGGGCCCGCTGCAGGGCGCTGTTGACCGACGCGACGCTGCCGTCGAGCAGCGTCGGCGGCCTGCTGGGCCGGCCAGCCGAGCACGTCGCGCAGGATCAGCGCGGCCCGCTGCCGGGGCGGCAGGTGCTGGATCGCGGCCAGGAAGGCCAGCTCGATCGTCTCGCGGGCCACGACCACGGCGTCGGGCTCGGCCTCGGCGGACCGGCCGGCTCGAGCAGCCGGTCCGGGAACGGCTGCAGCCAGGCGATGTCGGTGTCGGCGGCAGCCCGGCCGCGCGGATCCGACGGCGCGGCCAGGTCGTGCGGGAGCACCCGGCGGGCCCGTCCGCTCGAGGGCGTCGAGGCAGGCGTTCGTCGCGATCCGGTACAGCCAGGCCCGCACGCTCGAGCGGCCCTCGAACCGGCCCAGGTTGCGCCAGGCCCGCAGGAACGTCTCCTGGACCAGGTCCTCGGCCTCGTCGAAGCGAGCCCAGCATCCGGTAGCAGTGCACCCGCAACTCGCGCCGGTGGCGCCCGACGAGCGTCGCGAACGCCGCTTCGTCCCCGGCCCGGGCCGCGGTCACGACCGCGTCGTCGTCAGTCACGAGCGACGAGCGCCCTCCGCTTGCGGGCCGCGAAGCTGCGCACCGCCCGCAGGAAGTCGATCTCGCGGAACGCCGGCCAGTACGCGTCGCAGAAGTACAGCTCGGACTGCACGCCCTGCCACAGCAGGAAGTTCGACATCCGCTGCTCACCGCTGGTGCGGATGACCAGATCGGGATCGGGCCGGCCGGCCGTGTAGAGGTGCCGGGCGATGTCCTGTTCGTCGAGCGTCGCCGCCACGTCGGCCAACGTCTGCCCGCCGCGCCGCCCGCTCGTGGAGCACGTCGCGCATGGCGTCGACGACTTCCTGGCGCCCGCCGTAGCCGATGGCCAGCGTGACGTGCGCGCCGGTGGCGCAGTCGCGGGTGGCTTCGACCGCGTCCTTGAGCGCACGCGCCGTCGCGTCCGGCACCAGGTCCAGCATGCCCGGCGACGTGCACCTGCCAGCGCGATCCGGCGTGGCCAGCTGATCGGTCACGACCTGCTCGATGACCTGCATCAGGAACGCCACCTCGGCGTCGCCGCGGCGCTGCGAGGTTCTCCGTCGAGCACACGAACACGGTGACGTGCTTGATGCCGAGCCGCTCGCACCAGGCCAGCACGTCGATCGCGTGCTCGGCCCCGTAACGGTGGCCCAGGCTCACGTTGGCCAGGCCCATCTGCCTGGCCCACCGCCGATTGCCGTCCATGATCAGCCCGACGTGCGCGGGAACGCGCGCCGGCCGCTACCCGGCGGCGCAGTCGTCGGGTGTAGATCGCATACGCCGGGCGGACAATTCGCACCGGTCGAGCTTAGCGCTAATACATAGGCGGCTAGGTATCGACGCGGCCGAGCGACCGAACCCGGCTCGGCTAGACCGTGGTCATCGCAGCCCGGACCTGGACCACCAATGTTTCGGGATCTCGGTCATGCCGTGGTCGCGGCGGGCATGGTCGCGCACCTGCGCCAGGATGTCGTCCTCGTCGCCGGTGAAGGCGCGGGTGCAGCCGGGGACGACGTCGCCACATCGGAAGCTCTTCATTCGGTGCGCTCCCTTCGGTTGCGTTGCCGGTCCTATCGGTCCGCAGACGCCTCGCTTGAGGCGCACAGCGCCATCAATAGGTCGTCGATCCGGACCACCCCGAGGACCGTGCCCACCGCGTCGGTGCAGACGAGCGGCGCGAACCGGTGCGCCTGGGTCCGGGCCATCGCCCGCCGCGCCGCGTCGGTCAGACCCGCGCTGGGTGCCAGCGTCATCGCCGGGCGCCCAGCGCTGCCTCGGCGGTCGCGCGACGGCTCGCCGTGCAGCCGGACGAGCGACGCCCGGCCGTCCGCGGCCAGCAGCACCTCATCGCGCTCGTCGTCGGTGCCGACCTGGACCGACCGGATCAGACTCGCGATATTGCCGTGAGTGACGTGCGCGCGACGTGAGCCGGATATGGCCCACCAGCTCCCGCTCAGCTCGGGAGCATCACTGCTGCTGGCCGGGCCAGGGCATATCCCTGGCCGAGCGGGATGCCCAGCCCGATGACGGCGTCCAGCTCGGCGAGTGTCTCGATGCCCTCGGCGAGGATCCAGGCGTCCATTCGGCCGGCGAGTTCACCGAACAACTCCACCATGGCGCGCTTGACCGGATCCTGGTCGATTCCGGTGATCAGCTCGCGATCGAGCTTGACGATGTCCGGGCGCAGGCTGAGCAGCGTGCTCAGGCCCGCGTAGCCGGTGCCCGCATCGTCCATCGCGACCAGTCCTCCCGCGGCACGCACGTGATCCAGCACCGCGGCCGCGGCACCGTCGCCGACCAGTTGGGTGTGTTCGGTCAGTTCGAGCACGAGCCGGGACAGGTCGGTGACGCGAAGTGAGCACCTCGGCGATCTCCGGATGCCCCAGCAGGTGCGGGTCGACGTTGACCGTCAGGAACGTGTCCGGGCGGCAGGCCCGCCGCGCCGCGATGCCGGCCGACAGGACGCGGCTCTGCAACACGTCGTTGAATCCCCAGTGTTCGGCCGCGGCGAACCAGACGTCCGGCGTCGCCTGCCCACGGCCCGCTGAACCGGGACAGCAGCTCGAACCCGGAGACCCGGCCGGACGTCAGTTCGACGATCGGCTGCGCATGCAGGATCAGCAGCTTCGGATCGGTTCGCCACCTGACCCAGCGCATCGCGCCAGCGCTCGTCCGGCACCGCGGGTACGGCCGGCGGGTCCTGCTGCATGCGTCTCACTATGCTCGCTCCCGCCTCGCTGCCACCGGCGTGCAACACATGCTTGATCTGTTGCATGGCCGGTCCTACACTGCGCGACGTGAGTCGCCCGTCGCGAGGCCAGCGCCGAGTCCGCGCGTCCGCGCGCGCGCCCGCCGGCCCCAGGGCGAGCCGGCCGCGCGGGTGCTCGAGGCCGACGCCCGCCCGGACGCGCTGACCGCCTTCCGGCTCGCCCGCCACACCTTCATCGCCGGCGAACGGCTGGACATGCAGCAACTGGCGGCCGATCTCGGCGTCGACCGCACCACGCTGTTCCGCTGGGTCGGCAACCGCGACCAGTTGCTCGCCGAGGTGCTGTCGTCGCTCGGGGAGCGCACCTTCACCGATGCGGTGGCCCGCGCGAAGGGGATCCGGGCCGCAGCGCGTCGCCGACGTCCTGGGCATGTTCGTCCAGGCCCTCATCGACGCGCCGTACTTCCGCGCCTACCTGCGCCGCGAGACCGAGCGCGCGCTGCGACTGCTGACCACGAAGGCGAGCGTCGTGCAGCACCGGATGGTCGACCTGGTCGAGCGACTGCTTCGCGAGGAGCAGGAGCCGGGGCAACCTGCCCCACCCCCTCCCGCTGCCGGACCTCGCGTACCTGATCATGCGGATCTCCGAGTCGTTCATCTACACCGACCTGATCACCGGCGATCCTCCCGACGCGACGAAAGCGCGCACGGCGATCGCGGCACTGCTGGATTATCACGCACCGATGCAGCCCGTGTCACGACGCGGTAACCATCCTTGACAAGCAAACTCGGCGTCACGATGATGCAACATCTCGACGCTGTGTTGCACGGAGGTTCGCCATGCCCGGTCAACCCAGTTCCCGCCGGCGGCCGGGTCGGTCCGGCATGACCGCATCCTCGGGCTCCGGTCTGGCCGTGCGCGCGTCAGCGTGCAGTTCGGCGGACTGCGCGCGCTCGACGACGTGTCCTTCGACGTGCCGCCCGGCCACGTCGTCGGCGTCATCGGCCCCAACGGCGCCGGCAAGACCACGCTGTTCAACGTCATCTGCGGATTCGTCCGGCCCACGTCCGGCACGCTGATCTGGGAGGGCGAGCCGCTGCGCCCGCGGCCCGACCGGCTGGTCCGGCACGGCATCGCCCGCACCCTGCAGGGCGTCGGCCTGTTCGAGCGGCTGACCGCGCTCGAGAACGTGATGGTCGGCGCCGCGCACACGCGCACGGCCGGCTTCGCCAGCGCGCTGTTCGGGCTGCCGCGCAGCGACCGCGACGAGCGGCGGCTGCGCGCCGACGCGCTGGACTGGCTGCGCCGCCTCGACGTCGCCGACGCTGCCGACCGGCTGCCGGGCGCGCTGCCCTACCCGGTGCAGAAGCGGGTCGCGCTGGCCCGCGCGCTGATCAGCCGGCCGCGCCTGCTGCTGCTCGACGAGCCGGCCGGCGGTCTGGGCGCCGAGGACATGGACCGACCTGGCCGAGCTGATCCGCGGCCTGCCGCACGGCCGGCGACAGCCCGTGTTCGGTGCTGCTCGTCGAGCACCACATGGACCTCGTGATGGGCGTCTGCGACCAGGTCGTGGTGCTCGACTTCGGCCGGCTGGTCGCGTCCGGCACGCCCGACGACGTCCGCGCCGACCCGGCTGTGGCCGCGGCCTACCTGGGCGCCGACGTGCCCGCCGACGAGCTGACGGCGCGACGCGACCGCGGAGGCCGCCGTGACGGCGCTGCTCGAGGTCGAGGGCCTGTGTGCCGGCTACGGCCGCGCACCGGTGCTGCACGAGGTGGACCTGCGCCTCGAGCCGGCCACGATCACCGCCGTGCTCGGCGCCAACGGCGCCGGCAAGACGACGCTGCTGCGCACGCTGTCCGGCCTGCTGCGCCCGACGCGCCGGCGCGGATCCGGCTCGGCGGGCGCGACCTCGTCGGCGCGCCGGTCGAACGGCTGGTCACGCTGCGGCGTCGCCCACGTGCCCGAGGGCCGCGGCGTGATCGGCGAGCTCACCGTCGAGGACAACCTGCGCCTGGGCGGCCTGTGGCGCAAGCGGCGCCGGGGCCGGCGCGCGACGACGGCCGCGATCGGCGAGGTGTACGAGCTGTTCGAGCCGCTCGCGCGCCGCCGCGGCTACCACGGCCACCAGCTCTCCGGCGGCGAGCGGCAGATGCTCGCCCTCGGCCGCGCGCTGGTCGCCCGGCCCAGGTTGCTGCTGCTCGACGAGCCGTCGCTCGGGCTGGCCCCGGTGGTGGCCGCGTCGATCATGGCGCTGCTGCGCACCCTGCGCGACAGCACCGGGCTGGCCGTGCTGCTCGTCGAGCAGAACGTGCACAGCGCGCTCGCGATCGCCGACGACGGCGTCGTGCTCTCGCTCGGCCGCGTCGTCGCGCGCGGGCCGGCCGCCGAGCTGCAGGCCGACGAGGGCCTCCGACACGCCTACCTGGGGTTCTGAGGCGGTCTGAGCGATGAGCCGGTTCCTCTTCCTGACGTTCAACGGCCTGTCCTTCGGCGCGGTCTACGCGGCGGTCGCGCTGGCGCTCGTGCTGATCTGGCGCACGACCCGGGTGCTCAACTTCGCGCAGGGCGCGATGGCGATCGCCACGGCGTATGTCGCGATCTCGGTCACGCCAGTGCGACCGGCTCGTACTGGCTCGGCTTCGGCGCCGCGCTGGTCGCCGGCTTCGTCCTCGGCGCGGTCGTCGAGCGCACCGCGTTCCGCGGCGCCGAGCACGCCCCGCCGCTGAACACGATCGTCATCGGCGTCGGCCTGCTCATCCTGATCGAGGCCGTCGTCGGCATGATCTACGGCTCGGCCAACCGCGACTTCCCGGCCGCGTTCAGCACCCACACCTACGCGGTCGGCAAGACCGGCGCTGTTCTCCAAGCAGGACATCTTCACCGTCGGCTCGGTGCTGGTGCTGATGGTCGCGCTCGCCGCGCTGCTCACCCGGACCCCGGCAGGGCTGCGGATGCGGGCCGCCGCGTTCGCGCCCGAGGTCGCCCGCCTGCTCGGCGTGCGGGTCGGCCGGATGCTCACCCTCGGCTGGGCGCTGGCCGCGCTGGTCGGCGCGCTGGCCGGCATGCTCGTCATCCCGACCGGGCTGGGCCTGTATCCCGCAGGCGATGGACGGCGTCTTCGTCCTCGGCTTCACCGGCGCGGTCGTCGGCGGGCTGGAGAGCCCGGTCGGCGCGGTCGTCGGCGGCGTGCTCACCGGACTGGCGCTGTCCTACGCCAGCGGCTACATCGGCAGCGACATCACCCAGCTCGCCGCGCTCGTGCTGCTCGTCGTCGTGCTGCTCGTGCGGCCCAGCGGGCTGTTCAGCGCGCACCGAGCGAGGCGGGTGTGACGATCGCACGACTGCTGCGCGTCGACGCTGCTCCGGCACCTGGTGCTGCTCGTGGCTCGGTGCCGTGGCTGCTCGTCCTGCTCACCGGCTCGTTCTCGGACTTCCACGACTACCAGCTCGCCGCGCTCGGCGCCTACGTCTGCGCCGCGGCCGGGCTCACCGTGCTGACCGGGATGAACGGCCAGGTCTCGCTCGGCCACGCCGCCCTGATGGCGATCGGCGGCTACACGGTCGCGCTGCTGCAGATGCAGTTCAGCGACCGGGCCATCACCGGGCTGTGGGTGCTGCCGCTGTCGCTGCTCGCCGGCGCCGCGGTCACCGCGGTCGCGGCCGGCGTGGTCGGCGTCGCCGCCGCGCGGCTGCGCGGGCCGTACCTCGCCGGCGCGACGCTCGCGCTCGGCGTGGCGCTGCCCTCGATCACGTCGCACTACACCAGCGTCTTCAAGGGCGACCAGGGCCTGTTGGTCCCGTTCGACCCGCCGCCGGCCTCGCTCGGCGCCAACTTCCCGATCGAGCACTGGCAGGCCTGGATCAGCCTGTTCGCCGCGCTGCTCGTGCTGTTCTTCCTGGCCAACCTGAACCGCTCCGCGGTCGGCCGGCACATGCGGGCCGTGCGCGA
The DNA here is from genome assembly GCA_963713245.1 of uncultured Actinomycetota bacterium. GTDB lineage: Bacteria > Actinomycetota > Actinomycetes > Mycobacteriales > Jatrophihabitantaceae > CAVQKZ01. The sequence goes on along the minus strand of CAVQKZ010000005.1, from coordinate 302,243 downwards.
CGACGAGATCGCCGCGCAGCTGTCCGGGCTGTCGGTGCCGCGGGTGCAGATCCTGGCCTTCGCGGTCAGCGGCGGCGGCCGCCGGGCTCGGCGGCGGCGTGTTCGCGGTGTCCCTGCAGACCGCCTCGCCCGGCTCGTTCGACCTGACGCTGTCGCTGGCGCTGCTGTCGGCCGCCGTCATCGGCGGCCTCGGCAGCCTGACCGGCGCGGTGTGGGGCTCGATCGTCGTGGTCTACCTCGGCATCATCCTGCGCGGCTTCGTCGACAACCTCGGGCTGTCGGCGGCCTCGGCGCAGAAGCTGCACGACAACCTGCCCAACGCCGTCTACGGGCTGCTGCTCGTCGTCGTGATGCTCGCGCTCCCCGGCGGCATCCAGGGCTGCTCCGGCGGCTGGCCGGGGTGGTCCCGCTCCGGCGCGGCACCCGCCACCCGCAGCCGGCGGCCGACGGCCGGTCGCCGCGCCGTCCGCCGCACAGCGTTCGAGTTCGCCACCACTCACAGGAGGTCAGCAATGACAGCTACACCAGACGGCGCGATCGCATCATCGCCGCGGTCACCGCCGTCGCCGTCGTCGGGCTCGCGGCGTGCAGCAGCAGCAAGAAGAGCGGCACCAGCAACGCCACCGGCGACACCAGCGCCCCGGGCGTCACCAGCGACCTCGATCCTGCTCGGCACGACCCAGCCGCTGACCGGCCCGGCCGCCCCCGGCTACTCGAAGATCAGCGCCGCGATGACCGCCTACTTCAAGTACGCCAACGCGCAGGGCGGCGTGAACGGCCGCAAGATCACCCTCAAGGTGCTCGACGACGGCTACAACCCGGCCAACACCGCGACGACCACCCGCCAGCTCGTCCTGCAGGACAAGGTCTTCGCGCTGCTCGGCGCGCTCGGCACGCCGACGCACACCGCGGTGCTCGACTTCATCAAGACGAACAAGGTGCCCGACCTGTTCGTCTCGTCGGGCAGCCGCAGCTGGGACCAGCCGGCGAAGTACCCGACCACGTTCGGCTGGCAGCCCGACTACACCGTCGAGGGCAAGATCCTCGGCGACTACGTGAAGAAGAACTTCAGCGGCAAGAAGGTGTGCAGCTTCGGCCAGGGCGACGACTTCGGCACCGACGGTGTGGCCGGGCGTGGCTGAGTCGCTCGGTGCGAGCGCGCTCGCGTCCAAGCAGACCTACACGCCGACCAACACCAACGTCGGCCCGCAGATCGGGGCGCTGAAGGCGGCCGGCTGCCAGGTGGTCGTCTCGTTCACCGTGCCCGGCTTCACCGCGCTCGCACTCGGCACGGCGGCCCAGCTGAACTACCAGGCGCAGTGGGTCGTCTCCAACGTCGGCTCGGACATCGTCACGCTGACCGGCTTCCTGAAGGCGGCCACCGAGCCCGCTGCTCGAGGGCATGGTCACCGACGCCTACCTGCCGGTGCCGACCGACACGTCGAACAGCTGGATCAAGCTGTTCCAGATGGTCGACCAGAAGTACGACAACAACGCGCCGTTCGACGGCAACGTCCTCTACGGCATGGGCGAGGCGTACACGTTCCTGCAGGCGCTCAAGGCAGCCGGCAAGAAGCTCAACCGCGGCTCGCTGATCGCCGCGGTCGAGAAGGGCGGCTTCACCGGACCGGGCCTGACGCCGTTCCGGTTCTCGAAGACCGACCACTCGGGCTACGGCGGCACGCAGATCGCGGTCATCAAGAACGGTGTCGCCACGCCGACCGGGCCGGTCTACACGACCGATGACGGCACCGGCCCGTTGCAGGCATACTCGGGTTCGGCCACGACGGCACCGGCCAACGGTCTGCCGTAACCGCTCGGGATCGGACCGACCGGACCGCCGCCCGTGCGTGCAGGAGGCCACGCACGGGCGGCGGTTCAGTCCTGCTGGAGGACGGACAGAATGTTGCCGGCCGGGTCGCGGAACCAGGCGATGTGCGGCCCGCCCCGGCGCATGATGCCGTCGTCGTCGACGCTGTCGTAGCGCTCGAACCGGACGCCGCGCTCGGCCAGCTGGGCCACCGCGGCGTCGATGTCGGCGACCGGGAAGTTCAGGATCGTGAACGTCGCCGGAGCGTGATCGGGCTTGGGATAGACGAGCGTGTCGCGGTCGCCGGCGAGGTGCAGGTGCAGCATCCCGTTCTCCTCCGACACCTTCAGCCCGAGGGTGTCGCCGTAGAACTGCCGGGCCGCGGCGATGTCGTCGACGGAGAAGCCGCTGAACGCCTTGGTGTGCTCGAACATCGGTTTGCCTTTCTGCCGGTCTGGCGAATGGTGCCCACCGTAGCCACGACCGGCGACAGCCCCGGCCGGCCGGGGCCGTCCTCAGTCGGGCAGCATGGGCACGGTCAGGCCGGGGTCGCGCCCGAGCAGGACGGCCCGCGTGATCGAGGCCGAGCCGTAGCGGTCGCGAATGGCGTCGAGCGCGCCGTCGAGCCGGCCCGGGTCACGGGCCGCGAACGGCAACTCCAGCTGCACGACGTCGGCACCGTCGAGGTTGGCGATGGACACCCCGACGAGCGTCAGCCCGGCCTGTTCGACCAAGGGCATGGCGCTGTCGAGCAGGGCCCGCACCGTGGCCAGGACGGCCGCGGTGTCGGCGGTCGCCCACGGCAGCGTGTGCGACCGGGTCGCGCGGGTGAAGTCGCCGAACCGCAGCCGCAGCACGACCGTCCGGCACATCCGGCGGGCCGTGCGCAGGCGGCGGCACACCCGGTCGACGAGGGCAACCACCACGGCGTCGATCTCCTCGCCCGAGTGCGGGCCGCGGCCGAGGGCCCGCTGCGAGCCGATCGAGCGCCGCCGCCGCCCGACCTCGACCGGCCGCGGGTCGCGGTTGTGCGCGAGGGCGTGCAGGTGCCGGCCCGCGGCCCGGCCCAGCATCGCGACCAGGGCGGCCTCGTCCAGGTCGGCGACGTCCCCGACGGTGAAGACGCCCCGGTTGCGCAGCTTGCCGGCCGTGATCTCGCCGACCCCCCACAGCCGCTCGACCGGCAGCGGATGCAGGAACCGCAGCTCGCCGTCGGGCGGGACGAGCAGCAGGCCGTCGGGCTTGGCCACCCCGCTGGCCACCTTGGCCAGGAACTTGGTGCGGGCCACGCCGACCGTGATCGGCAGCCCGACCCGCGCGCGCACCTCGCGTCGCAACCGGGCGGCGATGTCGACCGGGCGGCCCGACACCCGCAGCAGGCCGCCCACGTCCAGGAAGGCCTCGTCGATCGAGAGGCCTTCGACCAGCGGGGTCGTGTCGGCGAAGACCGCGAACACGGCCCGGCTCGCTTCGGAGTAGGCCGACATGCGCGGCGCCACGACCACGGCGTGCGGGCAGAGCCGGCGGGCCTGGGCCCCGCCCATCGCCGCGCCCACCCCGAACGCCTTGGCCTCGTAGCTGGCCGCCAGCACCACGCCGCCGCCGACGATCACCGGCCGCCCGCGCAGCCGCGGATCGTCACGCTGCTCGACCGAGGCATAGAACGCGTCCAGGTCGGCATGGAGGATGTCCGCCGTCGTCCGCACGAACATATGTTCGCATACTTTGGCGATCGAATCGGAAACCCAGCCATGCTGTCGGATCGGGGCGGGCGGGTTCGTGGTAGGGGTGAGCGGCCGCCAACCCGGGGTGCCGCCCCGACCGGAGGAGATGATGTGCAGATGCAGTACCTGGTTTCCGTGATCGACGACAAGAGCAATCCCGGCAGCGCCGACCGGCAGCCGGCCATCAGCGTCTTCAACGAACGACTGATGGCCGAGGGCTACTGGGTCTTCGCGGGCGGACTGGCCGACACCGCCGCGGCCACGGTCATCGACAACCGGGGCGAGCAGGCGGTGTTCAGCGACGGGCCGTTCGTGGAGTCGAAGGAGTACCTGGCCGGCGTCTGGGTGTGGGAGGCCCCCGATCTGGATGTGGCGCTCACGCTCGCCACCGAGGCGTCGAAGGTCTGCGACCGCAAGATCGAGGTCCGGCCGTTCCTGTGAACCGGGCCGACGTCGAGAAGGCGATCACGCAGGCCCACCACGAGGAGTGGGCGCGGGTGGTCGCCGGCCTGGCCCGGCGCTTCGGTGACCTCGACATCGCCGAGGAGGCCGCGGCCGAGGCGTTCGCGACCGCGGTCGAACGGTGGCCGGCCGACGGTGTACCACCCAACGCCGGCGGCTGGCTGACCACCACGGCCACCCGCAAGGCCATCGACCGGATCCGGCGCGAGCACAAGCGCGATGACAAGCACCAGGAGGCGCGGATGCTGCACGACGACACCCCGCCCGCGCCGCTCGGCGCGATCGACGACGACCGGCTGCGGCTGGTCTTCACCTGCTGTCACCCGGCGCTGGCGCTGCCGGCCCGGGTGGCGCTCACGCTGCGCCTGGTCGGCGGGCTGAGCATGCCCGAGATCGCCCGCGCCTTCCTGGTGCCCGAGAGCACCATGGGCCAGCGCATCACCCGGGCCAAGGCCAAGATCAAGGCGGCCGGCATCCCGTACCGGGTGCCGTCGGCTGACGATCTGCCGGCCCGGGTCGCCGGCGTGCTCGCCGTCCTCTTCCTCGTCTTCAACGAGGGCTACCTGGCCACCGGACCCGACACCGAACCGGTCCGGCCCGACCTGACCGCCGACGCGATCCGGCTCACCCGCCTGATCCGCGCCCTCCTGCCCGACGACGGCGAGGTGGCCGGGCTGCTGGCACTGATGCTGCTCACCGAGGCTCGCCGCACCGCCCGGGTCTCAGCCGGCGGCGAACTGGTCACCCTCGACGAACAGGACCGCGGCGCCTGGGACGCCGCGCTGGTCGCCGAGGGTCTTGGGCTCGTGCGCGAGCGGCTGGCGGCGAACGCGGCCGGGGCGGCTGCGGGCCGCTACCAGATCCTGGCCGCGATCAACGCCGTGCACACCTGCGCCCGCGACGCCCGCGACACCGACTGGGCCCAGATCGCGGCCCTCTACGACCAGCTCGTCCGCCTCGACCCCTCACCGATCGTCGCCCTCAACCGGGCCATCGCGGTCGCCGAACTCGACGGCCCCGAGGTGGCGCTGGCGGCCGTGGACGGTCTGGACGGCGCGTTGGCCGGCTATCACGCCTACCACGCCACCCGCGCCGAACTGCTGCGCCGGCTGGGCCGCAGTCAGCCGGCCCGCACGGCCTACGACCGCGCGATCGAACTGGCCGGCAACACGGCCGAGACCGCCCACCTGACCCGCCGCCGCGACCAGCTGGGGCGGCCACCCGGGCCGAATTGAGGAGCCCAGAACCTCGACATGCGCGGTAAGCTGCCGGGAGTGGTTTAGCCAGGAGCCACATCGACTGAGCTGCTCGATGTTTCGCGTGCCAGCGTTCGTCACGCCCCATCCGCAGTACGTGAGGACGCCTGATGGCGCTTTTCTCGATCGACGTAAGCGAACACGGACAGCGGTGCGAACTGAGCGCCGCGGGTGAGATCGACCTCGACGTCGCCAACCAGTTGGCGGCAATGGGCCTGCTCAGCCTCAACAACACCGCGGCGACGAGCCTGGTGATCGATCTGGCCAAGGTGACCTTCATGGACTCCACCGGGCTGGGCGCGCTGGTCACCATCCGCAACGCGTCGGACAAGCTGTCCAAGGACCTGAGCCTGCGCAGCGTGCCCGACCGGGTGCAGAAGCTACTCACCGTCACCGGCCTCGACAAGGCGTTCACGGTCGACGCCGACGACGGACGGCAGCCGGCCGAGCACGCCCGACAGACCGCGTGAGCGGCGGCGCCGGCAGCTGAGGTGGGCTATCTCGACGTCGGCGGCCGGTCGACCTGGCACGAGGTCAGTGGCGCCGGCGAACCGGTCGTGCTGCTCCACGGTGCGTTCGCCGGCGCGACGTCCTGGTTCGCCCAGGTCCCGGCCCTCGTCGCGGCCGGGTTCCGCGTCCACGTGCCCGAGCGCCGCGGGCACGCACACACCCCGGACGTCGACGGGCCGCTGACCTATTCGGTGATGGCCGAGGACACCATCGCCTATCTCGAGACGGCCGTGCGCCAACCGGCCCACCTCGTCGGCTGGAGCGACGGGGCCGTGGTCGGCCTGCTGGTCGCGCTGCGCCGGCCGGAGTTGGTCGGCCGCCTCGTGCTCATCGGCCAGTACTACAACTCCAGCGGTAAGGCCCCCGGTGGCATCGTCGACCAGTTGCTGGCCGCCGGCGACGACGCGATGAAGTTCCTTCGCGCCGAATACGACGTCGTCTCCCCAGACGGGCCGGAGCACTTCCCGGTCGTCTACGCCAAGCTCCTGCAGCTCGTCAACACCGAGCCCGAGCTCGACCTGGCCGAGCTGTCCGCCGTCGCCGCGCCCACCCTGGTACTGCAGGGCGACCGCGACGAGGTCACGGTCGAGCACAGCCTGGCCGTGGTCGCGGCCATGCCCGACGCGCGGCTGGCCGTGCTGCCGGGCACGCACGCCCTGCCGGTCGAGAGTCCGGACGCGGTCAACCCGCTGCTGATCTCGTTCCTGCGCGGCGGCCCGCAGCAACCGCACTGGGCTGCCGTCCTGTCGGGGCAAGCCGATCGGTGAACGCTCCCGGCGCGGCTGGGCGTGTATCTAACGCCACCACCAAGCGCCTGTGGCCCTTCCTTCTGCCCACAGCAACCAGAAAGTGACGGCAATGCCCGACACGCTCACCGTGGACCTGCACCCGTTCTTCAGAAACGATCGGGACATCGACAACGCCGTCCGCGCGGCCATCTTCCGCGCGGCGCGAGAAAAGCTGAAGGTCGTCGAGTTCATCCCGGGCAAGGGCTCCGGACAGCTGAAGCGGCGCATCCTGGCCACGCTTCGTCAGCCGCATCTCAAGAAGCTCTACCGCAGCGTGGAAAGCGACGCGAGCAACGACGGACGGGTGCTCGTGCGGTTCTGATCTCGTTGGGCCGCACCGCTCAGCGGCGCACCGCCCGCACCACGCTGTACGGCAGCAGCACGACGACGGCCAGCGGCAGCACCCACCACACCGCGATCGACGTCGTCTGCGCGAGCACGTAGGTCAGGGCGATCGCGAACACCACCCCGACCGCGACCCGCCAGTCGTCGCCGACCACGAAGTCGTACCAGAACGCCCCGAACGAGCGCAGCCGCCGGATCATGCCGCGACCTCGTGCGCGGTCGCGTCGGGCGGCGCGGCCTTCGGATGGGACGTCGGAATCGTCTGCCGGCGCAGCACGGCGATCAGGCCGAGCGCGAACAGGGCGACGGCCGGCGCCAGCACGAGCAGGGCGCCGTCGGCCCCGGGCCAATCCGCCCCGGCCCCCTCGGCCGCCCAGAACGTCCCGAACGCGGTGAGCATGACGCCGACGACGAACTTCATGCTGTTCTCGGGCACTCGCGCCAGTGGCGCCCGCACGGCGATGCCGACTGCCGCGACGGCCACGACGGCGAAACCGGCGGCGACCACGGCCAGCGGGATGTCGCGCGCATTGCTGCCGAAGGTGACGACGATGAACGCCACCTCGAGCCCTTCGAGCAACACGCCCTTGAACGACAGGGTGAAGGCATACCAGTCGGCGACCCGCCCGCGTCGTTCGGTGCCCGCCGCCTGGGCCGCGGCCAACTGGGTCCGGAAGATCTCGGCCTCGTCGTGCAACGCCTTGTGCCCGCTGGCCCGCAGGACGGCCTTGCGCAGCCACTGCAGGCCGAAGACCAGCAGCAGGGCCCCGACGATCAAGCGCAGCGCCTGCAGCGGGATCGCCGTCAACGCCGGCCCCAGCGCGGCGACGATGACGCCGAGCACGCCGAGCGCCGCGGCCATGCCGGTGAGGGCCGAGCGCCACTGCCGGTGCGCGGTGCCGGCGGCCAGGATGATCGTGAGCGCCTCGACGGCCTCGACCAGGCAGGCCAGGAACACCGCCGTGAACAGCCCCCAGCCGTTCACGCCGTCGACCCCAGCGCGCTCGCCCTCATGCGACGCCTACAGCGCGTTCCAGTGCGCTCAGTTCACCGTCGAGGTAGCCGAGCAGCCGCTGCAGGTGCGGCACCGTGCGGCGGCAGCCGGTCAGCCCGAACGCGATCTCGTCGGAGTAGCTCGTGCAGGTGATGTTGAGGGCCTGGCCGTCGAGCGGGATGGACAGCGGGTACAGCCCGTCCAGCCGGGCGCCGTTCCAGTACATCGGCTGGTGCGGGCCGGGCACGTTGGAGATGACCAGGTTGAACGGCGGACGGAGCACGCCGTCCAGCCGCAGCAACGGCCAGGCCACCAGCGGGCTCAACCCGAGCGCGCTCATGGCCATGATCTGCACCGGGCTCATCGCCTTGAGCGACTCCTTGCCCTGGCGCATCGAATCGTGGACGGTGCGCAGCCGCTGGGCCGGGTCGTCCAGGTGAGTGCCGAGGTTGCACATCACCGCACCGACGGCGTTGCCGCCGCCGTCGCCGGCTGCCGGACTCGTCGGCGTGCAGCGACACCGGCACCATCGCGATCAGCGGCGTGTCGGGCAGGGCGTCCAGGCTCTGCAGGTAGCCCCGCAGGGCGCCCGAGCACATCGCGAGCACGACGTCGTTGACGGTCGCCTCGGCCGCCTTGCCCACCTGGCGCACCTGCTCCATCGGCCACGACTGAGCCGCGAAGCGCCGGGCGCCGGTGATCGGCACGTTGAACATCGTCTTCGGCGCCGAGAACGACAGCGGGCCGCTCTGCTCGTTGACCCCGCGGTTGACGGTGCGCGCCAGCGCGGGCACCAGCCCGGCGGCCTCGCCCAGCACGTCCAGGGCACCGTGCAGGATCGAGGACGGCAGGTCGACCTCCGCGCGTTCACGGGCCCGGCGTTCGGGCAGGTCCGGCGCCCACGGCGGGGGCATGTCGCGCCGGTCGGGGTCGGCGCTGTAGGTGCGCGACAGCAGCCGCAGCGCGGACACGCCGTCGACCAGGGCGTGGTGCACCTTGAAGTAGACCGCGTACCGGCCGTCGTCGAGGCCTTCGATCAGGTGGATCTCCCAGAGCGGACGGTGCCGGTCGAGCAGCGTGGAGTGCAGCCGCGAGCACAGCGCCAGCAGTTCCAGCACCCGGCCCGGGCGCGGCAGCGCGTTGCGCCGCACGTGGTGCTCGAGGTCGAAGGCGGCGTCGGGCTCCCACGCCCACTGGCCGAGTGTGGTGATCGAGCGCCGGGCCCGCTTCTGGAACAGCGGCGCCACTTCGTCGGCGGCGATCGCGGCGTCGAACATGGAGCGGACGTCGAGCGCGTCGGCGCCGTCGGGCGGCTGGAACAGTTGCAGGCTGCCGACGTGCATCGGGTGTTCTCGGGACTCGGCCAGCAGGAACAGCGAGTCGGTTGGCGACATGGGCAGCAACATCAGCGACCTTCTCGATTCGGCCACGGACGCCGTGACGGGCTGGGCAGGGGCGATTGTCCCATTCTGCGCGTCCGCGGCCCGGCGTGGGAACGCCCAGCCGGCCGACCTAGGCAGGAGGCCCGAGATGCACCTGCCCGTGGGCGTCCTCGCAGTGCTCGGCGTCGTGGGCCGGGGCGTCGGCGTGGTCGGCCTGCAGGGTCACGTGGCCCGACGCCGTAGCGCTGGGCGAGCACCGCCCGCAGCCGCGAGCTGACCTCGTGACAGTCGTAGGCCGGCCCCACCAGCACATGCGCCGACACCGCCGACTCCCCCGGGCCGATCTGCCAGACGTGCAGGTCGTGCAACTCGGCCACACCGTCGACGGCGGCCAGGTCGGGGCCGAGCGCATCGGGGTCGATCCCTTGCGGCGCGGCCTCGAGGAACACCCGGCCCGAGGCCCGGACCAGTCCGAAGCCGGACCGGCCATGGCCACGGCGACGACCAGGGAGGCGACGGCGTCGGCCCGCGACCAGCCCGAGACGACGATGACCACACCGGCCACGAACGTCGCCGCGAAGGCCCAGATGTCGGTGAGCAGGTGGGCCAGCACCCCGCGCACGTTCAGGCTGGTGCGATCGGCCCGGCTGGTCAGCCAGGTGGCCAGCAGGTTGACCACGACCCCGACCAGGGCGACGACCGCGACCACCCCGCCGTGCACGGCCCCGGGGTGCACCAGCCGCCGGATGCCCTCGACCGTGAACCACAGGGCGAGCAGCAGCAGGGTGATCCCGTTGGCCTGCCCGGACAACGCGTCCACCCGCGCGAAGCCGTAGGTGTAGGCACCTCGGGCCGGGCGCTGGGCGATCTTGGACGCGATGACGGCCACCAGCAGCGCGGCCGCGTCGGTGACCATGTGGCCGGCGTCGGTGAGCAGCGCGAGCGAATGGGCCAGCAGCCCGGCGATCACCTCGGCGCCCATGAACGCCACGACCACCGCGAAGGCGCCGAGCAGCCACCGGCGGTCGGCGTTGGCCGCCGCGGCGCGAGCGTGCGCGTGACTGCCGGGCCCGTGGCTCACCTGTCCACTGTCACACAACCCGGCGCGGCCCGCTCGGCCTCGGTGTCGTAGGCCATGCCCATCGCGGCCACGACCTCACCCAGGGTCTGCTCGCCGATCCGGTTCGCGGTCTCGATTCCGGCGGCCAGGATGCGCTCGACCGTGTCGGGACCGAACTCCCGCCGCCGGCGCTGGATCGGGGCCAGGAAGTCGCACACCGCCTCGGTGACGACGTCCTTCAACGCGCCCGCACCGCGCGATCCGACCGCGGCGGCGATCGCCTCCGGCGCCCGTCCGGCGCACAGCCCGGCCAGCCGCAGCAGGTTGGCGATCTCGGGCCGCCGGCCCGGCTCGTAGCTGATCGTCCGCTCGCTGTCGGTGCGCGCGGCCCGGATCTTGGCCGCGACCACGTCGGCCGGGTCGGACAGGGCGATGCCGTTGCCCAGGCTCTTGCCCATCTTGCGCCCGTCCAGCCCGGCCAGCACCGGCGCCTGACCCAGCATCGGCTCGGGCAGCGGGAAGACCGGGCCGTAGCGCTCGTTGAACCGCCGGGCGATGGCGCGGGTCAGCTCCAGGTGCGGCAGCTGGTCGCGCCCGACCGGCACGAGGTCGGCCTTGCAGAACAGGACGTCGGCCGCCTGGTGCACCGGGTAGGTGAACATCAGCCCGCTCACCGAGGCCCGGCCGGCCAGCTCGATCTCGGCCTTGACCGTGGGATTGCGGGTGAGTTCGCCCATGCCGACGAGTGACAGGAACGGCAGCAGCAGCTGGTTCAGGGCCGGCACCGCGCTGTGCGGGAAGATCACCGTCGCCTCGGGGTCGAGCCCGCAGGCGAGGTAGTCCAGGACGAGTCCGGTCACGGCGGAGCGCAGGTCGCCCGGGTGGTCGCGATCGGCGATCACCTGATAGTCGGCGATGACGACGAAGATCTCGTGACCCTCGCGTTGCAGGCGCACGCGGTTGGCCAGCGTGCCGAAGTAGTGCCCGAGGTGCAGCGCACCGGTCGGGCGGTCACCGGTGAGGATGCGGGACATGATGGTGCCTCCTGGGAACAGGGGGCGTCCGCCATCGGACAGAGCACGGGCCGTCCGATGTGGACGGCCCGGGCGATTGGGGCGCAGCGGGAAGTGGCCGTCCTAGCTGGACGGCCGCCACAGCCCGCTGCACCGGTGCATGCGCCAACGGTAAACCAGCGCCGCAAGCGCGAAGCGGCGCGCAGCTCACCAGCCGGCGTAGAGCGGGCGCCCCTCGGCGTAGCCGGACGCGCTCTGGATGCCGATCAGGGCCCGCTCGTGGAACTCGGCCAGGTTGGCCGCGCCGGCGTAGGTGCACGCGGAGCGCACCCCGGCCACGATCGAGTCGATCAGATCCTCGACCCCGGGTCGCTGCGGGTCGAGATACTGCCGCCCGGACGAGATGCCCTCCTCGAACAACGCCTTGCGGGCGCGCTCGAAGGCGCCCTCGCCGCTCGTCCGGCTGGCCACCGCGCGGGCCGACGCCATCCCGAAGCTGTCCTTGTACTGGCGCCCGTCGGCCGTCGTCTGCAGATCGCCGGGCGACTCGTAGGTCCCGGCGAACCACGACCCGATCATGACCGCGGACGCCCCGGCGGCCAGGGCCAGGGCGACGTCGCGCGGGTGGCGCACTCCCCCGTCGGCCCAGACGTGCTTGCCCAGCTCCCGCGCGGCCGCGGCGCATTCGAGCACGGCCGAGAACTGCGGGCGGCCCACGCCGGTCATCATCCGGGTGGTGCACATCGCCCCCGGCCCGACGCCGACCTTGACGATGTCGGCGCCGGCGGCGATCAGGTCGCGCACGCCCTCGGCCGCGACGACGTTGCCGGCCACGACCGGAACGGCCGGGGTCAGCGCCCGCACCGCGGCCAGCGCGTCGAGCATGCGCTGCTGGTGCCCGTGCGCGGTGTCGATGACCAGGACGTCCACGCCGGCCTCGAGCACCGCGGCGGCCTTGGCCGCGACGTCGCCGTTGACGCCGATCGCCGCGGCGACCCGCAACCGGCCGGCCGCGTCCACCGCCGGCCGGTACAGGGCCGCGCGCAGAGCCGCCGTGCGGGTGAGGATGCCGACCAGCCGGCCGTCCGCACCGACCACCGGCGCCAGCTTGCGGCGGCCGGCGTCGAGCTGCTCGAACGCGGCCTTCGGGTCGACCGGGTCGGTCAGGGTCAGCGGGTCGGCGCTCATCACCTGGTGCAGCTGGGCGAAGCGGTCACTGCCGAGACAGTCGGCCTCGGTCACGACGCCGACCGGCCGCCGGTCGTCGTCCACGACGACGATCGCGCCGTGCGCCCGCTTGTGCAGCAGGGCGAGCGCGTCACTCACCGGGCTGTGCGGCGACAGGGTAAGCGCCGTGTCGATGACCAGATGGCGCTGCTTGACCCAGCCCACGACCTCGGCCACCACCGGCAGCGGGATGTCCTGCGGGAGCACGGCCAGCGCGCCGCGGCGGGCCACGGTCTCGGCCATCCGCCGACCGGCCACGGCCGTCATGTTGGCGACCACGAGCGGGATCGTCGCCCCAGAGCCGTCGGACGTGGTCAGGTCGACGTCGAAGCGGGACGCTACGTCCGAGTGCGCCGGGACCATGAAGACGTCGTCGTAGGTCAGCTCGAAGGGCGGGATCGGGTCGAGGAAGCGCACGAGCCAGCTTATCCAGCCGACTGGCCCGCACTGGCTAGGGTGAGGCGGGTGCTGGCGGTTTTCGACATCGACGGAGTCGTGGCCGACGTCCGCCATCGCCTGCATCATCTCGAAGGGTGCGCGGTCGTGGCCCGCGTTCTTCGAGGCGGCCGACGCCGACCCGCTGCTGCCCGAGGGTGCCCGGCTGGTCGCCGATCTGGCCCGGCAGCACGAGATCGTCTGGCTGACCGGGCGGCCGGCCTGGCTGCGCGACACCACGGCGGCGTGGCTGGCCGGCCACGGGCTGCCCGGCACCGAGGTGCACCTGCGCCCCGACCGCGACCACCGCCCGGCCCGGCTCTACAAGGTCGAGGTCCTGCGCCGCCTGGCCCCGCGGCAGATCGCCGCGTTCGTCGACGACGACAGCGACGTGGTCGACGCGGCCACGGCGGCCGGGTTCGCCGCTGTGCTGGCCGACTGGGTACCGCGCGACGCCACGCTGCGCGACGCGCAGGAGCGGCTCGGACGGACCTGAAAATGGCCGGACGGGCCCTCGCTAGGATTGACTATCACGTAGTGATAACGATCTCACCTAGAACTCACATGACATGTCGTAATTACCATGGAATCGCCGGCACGACTTTTGTTCGGGTGCTTGACAAGTTCGGATTCTTGCGCACACTTGTGATGTAGGTAACCACTGGAAGCGATTACAGGAAAGCTGAAATGATCACCGACTCGATGACGGAGACCCCATCTCGCCGGATGTGCGGGCACACACCCCCGTGCCCGAGCTCCGACGCCTCCGACCGCGATGCCGCGCACGTGATCTCCGCCCACCCGGAACAGGGCTGGAGCCTGCTGTGCAACGGCATCGTCCTCTTCGAGGACTTCGGCGAGCTGCTGCCCAACGGGCAGAGCAGCGCCGCCCGCCGGGGCGCGCTCAGCGGTTGCTCGCCGCACCGCCGCGCCAGCTGAGCCAGCCCCTGCGCGCTACGGCGGCTACCGCCGCCGGCCCAACACCCGTGGACCGACGATCCGCGCCAGCAGGTACACAGCGAAGCTGATCGCGGTGATGTAGGCACTGGCGGGCACGTTCGTGGTGTTCACCCCGCTCAGGCTCACCAGCAGGCCGCCGTCGCTGGCCGCCAGCGCGAACAGCACCGCCAGACCGGCCACCACCGCCGGCCGGGCCGAGAGCCGGTGGGCGGCGGCCGCGGGCGTGATCGCCAGGCTCAGCACCAGCAGCGTGCCCACGATCTGGGCCGCCTCGGTCACGGTGATCGCCAGCACGAACAGGAACGCCAGTCCGATCGCCCGCAAGGGCACCCCGCGGGCCTCGGCGACCTCGGGGTCGACCGAGGCGAACAGCAGCGGCCGGTACAGCACCAGCATGGCCAGCAGCACCACCCCGGCGACGACGAGCAGCAGGGCGAGCTGGCCGTTGCTCACGCCGAAGATCTGGCCGAACAAGATGTCTGCCGCTTTCCGCGCGAAGCCGTTCGTCCGGCTGAGCAGATACACCCCGACACCAAGGCCGAACGCCAGGGTCACGCCGATGGCGGAGTCGCGCTCGTGCTCGCGGGCGCCGAGCACGCCGATCGTGGCCGCGACCACCAGGCTGCCGAGCAGGGCGCCGAGCACCGCGTCGTTGGCCCAGAGCAGGCCGGCGACCGCTCCGGTGAAGGACAGTTCGGCCACCCCGTGCACCGCGAACGCCGCGCGGCGGGTGATGACGAACGGGCCGATCAGCCCGCTGACGATCGCGACCAGCGTGGCCGCGATCAGAGCGTGCTGCACGGCCGGTAGCTGCAGGTAGGTGCCTATACCCACTGGTCCACCCGCCCGTCGGTGTGCTCGTGCTCGTGTTCGTCGCCCACCGGATGATGGTGGTGGGCGCCGTCGGGGTCGCCGTGGGCCGAGTCGGGCGCACCGACGACGATGACGCGACCGCGCACCCGCAGCACGTCGATCGGCGTCCCGTACAGGTCGGACAGCCGTTCGCTGGTGAGCACCTCGTCGGGCCGGCCGACGGCCCACTTGGCCGCCGGCCAGGTAGAGCACCCGGTCGACCATCGGCAGGATCGGGTTGATCTCGTGGGTGACGAACAGCGACCGACGTGTCGGCGGTGCGCCGGCGCTGGTCGATGAGCGCGCTGGTCTCCTGCTGGTGGCTCAGGTCCAGGCTCAGCAGCGGCTCGTCGCACAGCAGCACGCTCGGGTCGCCGAGCAGGGCCTGGGCGATGCGCAGCCGCTGCTGCTCGCCGCCGGAGAGCTTGCCCAGCGGCGCGTCGGCGAAAGCGGTGCGCCCCGACGTCGGCGATGGCGCGCTCGACCCGTTCGCGCGCGGCCCGGTTGGGCAGCCCGGTCCCCCACCGGTGCCCGTCGAGGCCGAGCCGGACCAGGTCGCGCCCGCGCAGGGCCACGTCGCGGTCGAAGGACTTCTGCTGCGGGACGTAGCCGACGTGCGTGCTGCCCCGGCGAGGCCGGCGCCCGCGCACCTCGACCGTCCCGGACGAGAGCCGCTGCAGCCCGAGCAGCACCTTCACCAGGCTGGTCTTGCCGCTGCCGTTGGGGCCGAGCACGGCCAGGAACTCCCCCGGCGCGACGTCCAGATCCAGGCCGCCCCACAGCACGCGGTCGCCGAAGCGCAAGCGTGGCGCCGCGCAGCCGCACGTTCGGCTCGTCAGCCACCGAGCGCCGCCAGCAGCGCCTGGGCCTGGTCGGCCTGCCAGGTCTGGTAGTCGCGGTCGGCCGGCGGCAATGTCTCGGTCATGCCCACGACCGGGACGCCGGCCGTCGTGGCGACGTCGCGCAGGTGCTTGGTCGCGGCATCGGTCACCTGGGCGTTGTAGATCAGCACCTTGACGGTGCGGTCGGTGAGCGCGTTCTCGAACGCGGCGTCGTCGGCCGGGCTCGGGTCGTTGCCGTCCTCGATCGACTGCGAGAACGAGGCCGGGGTGCCCAGCCGCAGACCGGCCGCGGTGAGCAGGTAGCCCGGCACCCGCTCGGTGTAGGCGACCTCGGTGCCGGCGTACCTCGCCCTGATCCGGTCGATGACGTCGGACGACGGCCTGTTCGCCGGCCAGGAACCGGGCTCAGGTTGGCCCGGAACGCGCCGGCGCCGGCCGGTTCGGCCCGGGCCAGCGCGGCCTCGATCGCCCGCGCCATCGTCGTCGCGTAGCCGGGGCCGTACCAGAGGTGCGGGTTGGCGTTGCGGCCGTTCGACGCCGACGACGTCGGCGGCGACCAGCACCGTGCGGTGGTTGGCCGGGCCGGCCGAGAGCAGCTTGCGGAGGAAGTCGTCGTAGCCCAGGCCGTTCTCGATCACCAGCCGCGCCCCGGCGAGCGCGGCCGCGGTGTGCACGTCGGCCTCGTACTCGTGCGGGTCGGTGTTCGGATCGCTGATGATCGAGGTGACGTCGACCTGGTCGCCGCCGATCTGGGCGGCGATGTTGCCCCAGAAGTTCTCGCCGGCCACGACGCCGCAGCTTCCCGCCCGTCGAGTGCGCCGGCGAGCCGCAGCGGCCAGCACGACCAGCCAGCCGCGCCCAGCCCGGCCAGCGCCCGTCGGGCGGCTGTGGATTCCCATGGCCCACACCATACTGGATATGGGAACCGTTCCCAATAGAGGGTGGCCGGGCTCAGTCCTCCGACGGCGGCCCGCGGCCAGGATCGCGGCGGTGTCCAGGCCGGTGGGCAGGGTGCCGTAGGCCACGCCCCAGTCGCCGCCCAGCCGGCTGGCGTTGAACGCATCGGAGACGGCCGGGGCCCCGTGGCGCAGCAGCAGCGCGCCCTGCAGGGTCACCGCCATCCGCTCCACGATCCGCCGGGCCCGGAACTGCAGGTCGTCGGTGTCGGCGAACTCCTTGCGCAGCAGGGCGAGGGCGTCGTCGTAGCGGGCGTCGGCCCCGCCGGCGAGCTCGAGTTCGGCGAAGAACGCCTCGATCGAGCTGGGCTCCCGGGCCATCGCCCGCAGCGTGTCGAGCGCGGCCACGTTGCCCGAGCCCTCCCAGATCGAGACGAGCGGCGCCTCGCGGTACAGCCGCGGCATCCCGGAATCCTCGACGTAGCCGTTGCCGCCGAGACACTCGAGCGACTCGGCCGCGTGCGCGGAGAACCGCTTGCACAGCCAGTACTTGGTGACGGCCAGCCCGACCCGCCGGAACGCGCTCTCGGCCGCGTCGCCGCGGCGCGGCCCGGTCGACCGCGCCGGCCAGCCGCAGCACCACGGTCGTCGCGGCCTCGGAGTCGACGGCGAGGTCGGCCAGCACGTTCACCATGGCCGGCTGCTGGAGCAGTTGCGCGCCGAACACCGAGCGGTGGGTGGCGTGGTGGACGGCGTTGGCCACGCCGGTCCGCATGCCGCCCGCCGCCATGAGCGCGCAGTCCAGCCGGGTCATGTTCACCATCTCGATGATCGTGCGCACGCCGCGGCCCTCGTCCCCGACGAGCCAGCCGAGCGCGTCCTCGTACTCGACCTCGGCCGAGGCGTTGGACTTGTTGCCGAGCTTGTCCTTGAGCCGCTGCAGGTAGAACGCGTTGCGGGTGCCGTCGGGCAGCACGCGCGGCACGAGGAAGCAGGACAGCCCGCCCGGGGCCTGCGCCAGGGTGAGGAACAGGTCCGACATCGGCGCGGACGTGAACCACTTGTGCCCGGTCAGCCGGTAGCTGCCGTCGGCGCTGGGCACGGCCCGGGTGGTGTTGGCCCGCACGTCCGAGCCGCCCTGCTTCTCGGTCATCGACATGCCGGCGATCAGCCCGCGCTTGGTCAGCGGGGCGCGCAGCTGCGGGTCGTACTCGCGGTTGGTCAGCAGCGGCTCGTACTGCGCGGCCAGCGCGGGCGGTCGTCCGCAGGGCGGGCACCACGGCGTAGGTCATCGAGATCGGGCACAGATGGCCGGCGTCGGCCACGCCCCAGGCCATCACCTTCGCGGCGCGGGCCACGTGCGCGCCGGGCCGGTCGTCGGCCCAGGGCGCGGCGTGCAGCCCGTGCTCGACCGCGGTGCGCATCAGGTCGTGGTACTGCGGCAGGTACTCGACCTCGTCGATGCGATTGCCGAAGCGGTCGTGGGTGCGCAGCACCGGCGGGTGCTCGTTGGCCAGCCGGCCCCACTGCTGGGCCGGGTCGCTGCCGCCGAGCAGGCCGAGGGCACGCACCTCGGCCTCGGCCCAGCCGGCGCCCTCGCGGTGCAGGCCCTCGAACAGGGCCGGGTGGGCCGAGCTGTCGTGGCCGACCAGCGGCGGGACCTGGTTGGTGACCTCATGCGTGGGTGGCATCTAGCGCTCCTGTCGTCCTAGGGCTCGGGCGGCGAACTCGATCAGGGTCGGGACGGTGTCGGGGTCGTCGGTGCCGGTGGCCAGCGGTCCGACCAGCGCTTCGCCGATCGCGCCGACGAGGGCGGCCGCGACCACGGTCGGGTTCTGCGGCGGGAGTTGCCCGCGCGCGACGCCGGCGGCGACGACGTCGGCGATGATGTCCCGGAACGCGGTGCGGAACTCCAGGCGCAGCGCGTCGACGACCGGGTCGACCGGTTCGGCCAGCAACGCGTAGGCCAGCCGGGGTGATTTCAGCGCGCGGCCGGCGAACGTCTCGATGATCGCCGCGAGCTGGTCGGCGGCGTCCGCCCGCGCCGCGCACGGCCGCGCGCACCGCGTCGACCTCGCGGCCCGACGACGACCCGGAACAGCTCGGCGACCAGTTCGGCCTTGCCGTCGAAGTGGCGGTAGACGGTGCCGGCGGCGACGCCGGCCCGGGCGGCGACGGCCGCGACCGAGCAGGCGGCGTAGCCCTCCTCGGCCAGCAGCTCCCCCGCGGCGCTGACGATCGCGGCGCGCTGGGCGTCCAGGCGGGCCTGGATCTGCGGGGTCCGGCGGTACGGCACACAAGCAGTGAATCACCCATTCACTTCTTCAGCAAGACACGTGACCGGCCAATGCTGCCGATCTTCCTGCGCCTCGTGCGTCATAGCTGTTGTAAGCGCAGGAAGGTCCACGCGCAACCACCAGCCGTCGGCGATCTTCCTGCACCTCGTAGGTCATACCTGCCGCAGGCGCAGGAAGATCCACGCGCCGGTTCAGGTCTCGGGCTGGGCTGCGAGCTGGGTTCTGATGCCGTCGGTGTCGATCAGCGACCACACGTGTTCGATCCGGTTCGCGCGGAACCGGTAGAACACGTGCTCGGCGAACGACACCCGCCGGCCGCCCACGTCGATGCCGAGAAACTCGCCCACCGGTGCGCAGTCGAACCACAGCCGGCCCGCGACCTGATCCGGGCCGACGACGAGCAGCTGAATCTCGTAGTGCAGGTCGGGGATGCGTTCGACGTCGTCGGCAAGCAACTCCTGGTAGCGCGCGCGTGACCACGACTCGCCGTTGTAGGTCAGCTGGTCGTGCACGAAGCGATCCAGATCAGCGAACCGGCGGTCGTTCAACGCGGCGATGTACTCGCGATAAGTTCGCTCGAGCTGATCACTCACCGCGTGCTCGCTAGTGGCTGCAGGCGGCGCAGCGGCCGAACAGTTCGACGGTGTGGTCGACGTCGGTGTAGCCGTACTTCTCGGCCACGGTGGCGGCCCAGCGCTCGATCACCCGGCCCTCGATCTCCTCGGCCCGGCCGCAGTCGCGGCAGACCAGGTGATGGTGGTGCCCGGCGCCGGGCTCGCCGCAGTAGCGGTAGGTCGTCTCGCCCTCGGGAGTGTGGATGACGTCGACCAGTCCCGAGTCGGCGAACGACTGCAGGTGCCGGTAGACGGTGGACAGCCCGACCGCCTCGCCCTGGCTGCGCAGGGCCGCGTACACGTCCTGGGCACTGCGGAACCCGCCGGCCGTGCTCAGGGCGTCGCGAACGGCGCCGCCCTGCCGCGTCGCCCGATGCCTGGTCGCTGCCATGCGACCAGTCTACCGGTAATCATTCCCAATTGGCGGGCTCAGGCGTAGGACTCCACCGGCGGGCACGCGCAGACCAGGTTGCGGTCGCCGTACGGCCCGTTGATCCGGCGCACCGGCGGCCAGTACTTCGCCGTGGGGTCGACGCCGGCCGGGAACGCGGCCTCGGCCCGCGAGTACGGGTGGGCCCACTCGCCGGTGACGCTGGCCGCGGTGTGCGGCGCGTTGACGAGCGGGTTGTCCTCGCGCGGCCAGTCCCCGGAGCCGACCTGGTCGATCTCGGCCTTGATCGCGATCATCGCCGCGATGAACCGGTCGAGTTCGCCCAGGTCCTCGGACTCGGTCGGCTCGACCATCAGCGTGCCCGCGACCGGGAACGACATCGTCGGCGCGTGGAAGCCGTAGTCGATCAGGCGCTTGGCCACGTCGTCGACGGTCACGCCGGTGTCGCGGGTGATCGCCCGCAGGTCGAGGATGCATTCGTGCGCGACCAGCCCGTGGGCGCCGGCGTACAGCACCGGGTAGTGCTCGGCCAGCCGCTTGGCCACGTAGTTGGCCGACAGGATCGCCGCCCCGGTGGCGGCGGTGAGCCCGTCGCCGCCCATCATCCGGATGTAGGCCCAGGTGATCGGCAGGATCGAGGCCGAGCCCCACGGCGCGGCCGCGACCGCACCGCTGCCGGTGGCCGGCCCGGCCGCGGCCTGCACGGGATGGTTGGGCAGGTACGGCGCCAGGTGCTCGCGCACCCCGATCGGTCCGACGCCCGGGCCGCCGCCGCCGTGCGGGATGCAGAACGTCTTGTGCAGGTTCAGGTGCGACACGTCGGCCCCGAACTTGCCGGGCCGGGCCAGGCCGACCATCGCGTTGAGGTTCGCACCGTCGACGTAGACCTGACCACCGGCGTCGTGCACGAGCGCACACACCTCGCCGATGTGTTCCTCGAACACGCCGTGGGTGGACGGGTAGGTGACCATCACCGCGGCCAGCGCGTCGGCGTTCTCGGCGATCTTGGCCCGCAGGTCGTCGAGATCGATCTCGCCCTGGTCACCGCTCGTGCGCACCACCACGACGCGCATGCCGGCCATCACCGCACTGGCTGCGTTGGTGCCGTGCGCGCTGGCCGGGATGAGGCAGACGTCGCGGTGCCCGTCGTCGTTGGCCAGGTGGTAGTCGCGGATGGCGAGCAGACCGGCGAACTCCCCCTGCGAGCCGGCGTTCGGCTGCAGCGAGATGGCGTCGTACCCGGTGATCTCGACCAGCCAGTTCTGCAGGTCTTCGAACAGCTGGGTGTAGCCGTCGAACTGACCCGACGGCGCGAACGGATGGATGTCGGCGAAGCCGGGGTTGGTCACCGGCTCCATCTCGGTGGTCGAGTTCAGCTTCATCGTGCACGACCCGAGCGGGATCATGCCGCGGTCCAGGGCGTAGTCGCGATCGGAGAGCCGGCGCAGGTAGCGCAGCATGGCCGTCTCGGAGTGGTGGGCCGAGAACACCGGGTGGGTGAGGAAGTCGCTCGTGCGCGCCAGCGGCTCGGGCAGCGCGACGGGCTGGTCGAGCCGGTCGATGTCCGCCGCACTGAGACCGGCGCCGAACGCGGCCCACACCGCGACGATGTGCTCACGCCGGGTGGCCTCGTCGCAGCTGATGCCGATCGTGTCCGGGTCGACGAGGCGCAGGTTGATGCCGGCCTCGCGCGCGGCGGTCACGACGTCCAGGGCCCGGCCCGGCACCGAGACGGTGAGGGTGTCGAAGAACGGCGCCTCGGCCACCGCGATCCCCGACTCGCGCAGTCCGGCGGCGAGGATGGCCGCGAACCGGTGCACGCGCTGGGCGATGGCCCGCAGCCCGTCCGGACCGTGATACACGGCGTACATGCTGGCGATGACGGCCAGCAGCACCTGCGCGGTGCAGATGTTGCTGGTGGCCTTCTCGCGCCGGATGTGCTGCTCGCGGGTCTGCAGGGCCAGGCGGTAGGCCGGCGCACCGTCGGCGTCGATCGACACCCCGACCAGGCGGCCGGGCAGTTGCCGTTCCAGTCCGGCCCGGATCGACAGGTACCCGGCGTGCGGGCCGCCGAAGCCGAGCGGGACGCCGAAGCGCTGGGTCGAGCCGACCGCGATGTCGGCCCCGAACTCCCCCGGCGCGGTGAGCAGGGTGAGCGCCAGCAGGTCGGCGGCGACCACGACGAGGGCGCCGGCCTCGTGGGTGGCCTCGACCACGCCGCGCAGGTCGCGCACCGCCCCGGACGCGCCCGGGTACTGGGCCAGCACGCCGAACACGCCGTCGGGCAACGGCTCGGCCAGGTCCTGCACGACCACCCGCAGGCCGAGCGGGATGGCGCGGGTGCGCACCACCTCGAGCGTCTGCGGCAGCACGTCGGCGTCGACGACGAACGCATCCGCCCCTTGGCGCGCGGCCGTGGCGGCGCGGTGGGCCAGGGCCATGCCCTCGGCCGCGGCCGTGGCCTCGTCCAGCATCGACGCGCCGGCGACGGCCAATCCGGTGAGGTCCTCGACCATCGTCTGGAAGTTGATCAGCGCTTCGAGCCGGCCCTGGCTGATCTCGGGCTGGTAGGGCGTGTACGCCGTGTACCAGGCCGGGCTCTCGAGGACGTTGCGCCGGATGACGCTCGGGGTGAGCGTGCCGTAGTAGCCCAGCCCGATCATCGAGGTGAGCACCTGGTTGCGGGCGGCCAGGGCCCGCAGTTCGGCGGCGGCCTCGGCTTCGGTCGCGGCCGGAGGCAGGGCCAGCGCGAGCTTCTCGCGGATGCTGGCCGGGATGGCGTCGCCGAGCAGGTGATCCATCGAGGGGTAGCCGACGGCGTCGAGCATGATCTGCTGGTCGGCGGCCGGATTGACACCGATGTGGCGATCGGCGAACGGCGTGCCGCGCTCGAGATCGACGAGGCTGCGATCGGTCATCTTGGGGAGCCCTTTCGGGGGACGATGTCGTACGCCGGGGCGCACTACCGGTCCCCCTCTGTCGGACGGCGTCCTTCAGAGTGGCCGACTCGCGAGGTCCGTTTGCCTGAGAGGTTCCGGGGATGTTGCCCCTTCGGCGCTGCCGGCGTCGCGGCAGGCTCTCCCACACGAGCTGATTGGCCGGGACCGACGTTACCAGGCGGCCCCCGGCTCTCGGCGTGAGCTCAGGCCGAGGCCGAGCGCTGCTGGCGGCGCTTGGCCAGTTCGTCGTCGGCCTGCGCGGCCGCGTCGTCGGCAACGTCGCTGCCGTCGGCGCGCTCACCGGGCAACTGGGCCAGCGAACCGACCAGTTCGCGCAGCGCACCGCTGACCGCGATGCCGAACACGCCCTGGCCGCCGCGGAGCAGGTCGACGACTTCTTCCGACGACGTGCACTCGTACACCGTCGTCCCGTCCGACAACAGCGTGATGCGGGCCAGGTCGTCGACGCCGCGAGCGCGCAACGCGTCGACGGCAACGCGGATGTTCTGCAGCGAGACCCCGGTGTCGAGCAGTCGCTTGACCACCTTGAGAACGAGGATGTCCTTGAACGAGTACAGCCGCTGGCTGCCCGAGCCGGTGGCCGAGCGAATCGTCGGCAGTACGAGTTCGGTGCGGGCCCAGTAGTCGAGCTGGCGGTAGGTGATGCCGGCGGCCGAGCAGGCCGTGGGGCCGCGGTATCCGATGAGCTCGTCGGGGGCGATCGCCGGGTCGGCGAACAGCGTCCCCTGCTCCGGCCGAAGGTGTTCGTCCATCTGCCAACCTCCCGATCGTGCTTGTCGTGCGTGGACCTGCTGGCAGTGACGCTGTCCTTCGGCACCAACATGAGAATGCCACGCTGGTGATTCGTGCTGCTCCGACGTTAGGGCGGGTGCGGAGGAAGGTCAACGCGACGCGCCGACGAATCGTAACCCTCAGGTAGAGGTCGAACGCCGGCCCAGTGGTTGTGGCGCTCGGCCTCAGCCGTCGGAGGCGAAATCGTCGGGCGAGATGTTGTCCAGGAACTCCCGGAACCGTTCGACCTCGTCCTCCTGCTCGTCGGGGATCTCGACGCCGGCCGCGTCGAGAACCGCGTCGGTGCCGAGGATGGCCACGTCGCAGCGCAGCGCCAGCGCGATCGCGTCCGACGGGCGGGCGCTGACGGCGACGCCGCCGGCGAAGCGCAGTTCGGCGTAGTAGATGTCGTCCCGCATCTCGGTGATGTGCACGGCTTCGAGGCGCACGCCGAGCGCGGCGATGACGTCGCGCAGCAGGTCGTGGGTCAGCGGGCGGACCGTCTGCACGCCCTGCTGCTGGAAGGCGATCGCCGACGCCTCGACCGCACCGATCCAGATCGGCAGGTAGCGAATCCCGTCCTCCTCGCGCAGCAGCACGACGGGCTGGTTCGCGGGCAACTCGACCCGGACCCCGACGACGCGCATCGGATGCACGACCAACCTCCGTTACCCGCAGTGGCACGATCTCGCGAATGTCGACGCTACACGCTCGCGGGGGTTGACGACCCGGCCCGCGCGAAGCCCGTGAGCCGCCCTGGTGGGGGCAGTGTGGTCGTCCGGGGTGCTCATCGGCCGGGGCTCGCTCAGGAGCCGATGACCTCGCGCAGGCCGATCTGCACGAGGGCCGCGTGCAGCCGCACGGAGGCGGCGGCCAGCTCGCGGACGGTCTCCTCGGCCCGGGCCCGGGCCTCGCCGCCGCGCTGGCGTGACATCGGTCCCACGACCTGCGAGAACAGGCCGACCTCGCGCTCGGCCGCGGTGCGGAAGGCCCGCAGGTGCCGGCCCTCGAGCCCGAAGCGCGCCAGGTCGGCGACGATCTTGCCGACCGACAGCGCGTCGTCGTCGTAGTGGCCGCCCGGCTTCGCCGTGATCAGCCCGAACTGTTCGAGTTCGGCCAGCTGTTCGTCG
The DNA here is from genome assembly GCA_963713245.1 of uncultured Actinomycetota bacterium. Lineage (GTDB taxonomy): Bacteria > Actinomycetota > Actinomycetes > Mycobacteriales > Jatrophihabitantaceae > CAVQKZ01. The sequence goes on along the minus strand of CAVQKZ010000005.1, from coordinate 277,524 downwards.
CGCAGTCCGGTGGCGTTGAGCAACTCCTCGCGCGACAGCCGCATCGCCGCCTGGGCCGGCCGGAAGTGCTCGGCCGTCGGCGCGTTGTCCTCGATGGCGGCGATGGAGACGTGCGGCACCCGCGGGCCGGACGAGGAGCCGGACGGCACCAGCCCGCGGTCGATGGCGTCGAGCTGGTCCTTGATGACCCGCAGCGGCAGGTAGTGATCACGCTGCTGGCCCAGGACGTACTTCAGCCGGGACACATCGCCGGCGGAGAACTTGCGGTAGCCGGAGGCCGTGCGCTCGGGTGCGACGAGGCCTTCCTGCTCCAGGAAGCGTATTTTGCTGATGGTCAGGTCGGGGAAGTCGACCTTGAGGTGCGCCAGGACGTCACCGATCGTGAGCGTGGCAGTGCCACGCGCCGCAGCTCCCAGAGCCGTCACGGTTGCGCCCCGACACCGGCCCGCACGGCAGCGTTGAGGTACACCAGGCGGAACTTGCCGATCTGCACCTCGTCACCTCCAGCCAGCGGCGCGGCATCGATGCGTTCGCGGTTCACATACGTTCCGTTGAGGGAGCCGACGTCGTGCACGGTGTAGCCGCTACCTTCGCGGCGGAACTCGGCATGGCGGCGGGACACCGTTACATCGTCCAAGAAGATGTCGCTATCTGGGTGGCGACCCGCCGTGGTGACGTCCTGATCAAGAAGAAATCTGCTGCCGGCGTTCGGGCCGCGTTTGACGACCAGCAACGCCGAGCCGGGGGCCAGGGCGTCCACGGCGCCCTGGTGGGCCTCGGTGGAGAACTCGCTGTCGAGCTCGGGAAGCGGCCCGCTGGTCGTGATCGTGCTGGTCACGTCGGCGCCGGACACGGCCTGCGGCAGGGCCGCGCCGCAGCTCGCGCAGAAATGGCTTCCGGGAGGGTTTTCGGTGCCACATGCGGTGCAGAACACTCGCGTCGCCCTTCGATTGGTAACGGTCTGTGAGGGGTGAACGCCACCGCGATCAAGCGGAACCGGTCGGCCCGCCGAGCCTAGGCCCGGCGTGTCCCAAGGGTCAATCCGAGGTTGAGATGCAATCGAGCCTCGGTGATCGCGGCGGCCAGGGCGCCGGTCAGCCGGCCAGCGTCCCGTAGGTCGCGGCGTCGAGCAGTTGCCCTGCGTCGGCGCCGTCGGCCAATTCGATCTCGACGATCCAGCCGGCCCCGTACGGATCGGAGTTGATCAGTTCCGGCTGCTGGTCGAGGGCGTCGTTGCGGGCCGCGATGGTGCCGGCCAGCGGCGCGTACAGGTCGGAGACGCTCTTGGTCGACTCGACCTCGCCGAATGCCGCGCCCTGCGCGACCTGCGCGCCGACCTCGGGCAGCGACACGAACACGACGTCGCCGAGCGCCTGCTGGGCGTAGTCGGTGATGCCGACCCGCACCGACGTGCTGCCATCGCCGAGTCGGCACCCACTCGTGTTCGGCGGTGTACTTCAGGTCGTCGGGAACCTCTGACATTGGTGCCTCTCTCCGTCGCTGTCCGGCGCCTTCACGCTCGATCGGACCCTACTCAACCGCCGTCAGTGCGATGCGGGTGATGCGTACTTCGGCGTCGGCAGCGTACGGGTGACCATGATCGTCACGGTGTCCTGCTCGGTGACGGTCAGCTCGCCGCCGGCCGCGCGCACGGCCGCGGCCACGCCCCCAGGAATGTTGAGCGCGGTGTCGAGGGTCTTCGGGTCACCGATCGCGAGCACCGTGTACGGCGGGGGCTGGACGGCGCCGTCGACCGCGACGGCCGCGTCCTTGGTCGTGAACGCGGTGGCCGTGCTGACCCGCACCGAGCCGAACTGGATGGCTTCGGCGCCGGCGCCGCGCAGTTCCTCGACCACGTCGAGCAGGTCTTCGGGCGTCAACTTCGCGTCGGGGTCGGTGATCCTCACGGTGACGCCCGGGCCGGTGGCCGGCAGGGTGCCGAGCAGCACGCCGAGGGCCTGGGCATCCTGCTCGGCCTGCTGCCGGGCCGCGGCGTTGCGGTCGCCGCTGTCCTGCAGCCGGCGCAGGGTCTGTTCCAGTTCGGCGATCTGCTGGCGCAGCCGGTCGCCGCGGGCGTTCTGGTTGTCGAGGATGCCGATCAGGTCGTCCGCGCGCAGGTTCGACAGGCTGTCGGCCTGCGAGTTCGCGTGCACCTGCACCGCGATCGCGAAGCCGAGGGCCGCGACGAGCACGCCGATCAGCGCCGCGGCCCGGTACCGGACGGCCAGGCGCTGACGGGGCGGTCGGGCGCTGGCGGGCGGTGGAGCAGGTTGGGGCGCCGGTTCGGCAGCCGCCTTGGCCGGCTCGGCCTCGGGCTGGGTCGGCCGAGCCGGTTCGTCGCCCGATTCGGCCTCGGCCGGCTCCACCTCGGCCGGCTCGGTATCCGTCGGGGCGTCAGCCGAGGCAGCTGCCGCGCTGCGATCAGCCTCGCGGACCGGTTCGTCGTCCGGCTCGACCTCGGCGGCCTCGTCGGGTGCCTCCTCGCCGGACTCGGACCCGCTCTCCGGCTCCGACTCGGCCGTGACGTCGGCCGGTTCGGGCGCGGTCGGCTCGGTCTCGACCTGATCGTGAGGCTCATCCGCCGCCGGGCGCTCGGCCGCGGCCGGTTCGGCGTCGGCCTCGTCGTCCGTGTGGTCGTCCCCGGCCGCGGGCGTATCCGATGCCGTCGGCGCCTCACCCGGCTCGTCCCCGGGCGGCGAGGCGTCCGGCGTCGACGGCGCGGTCGGCTCCTCGTCCTCCGGTGGGCGCGATTCGCTCATGTCAGGCCCGGAAGACGTGGCGCCGGATCGCGGCCGCGTTGCCGAAGATGCGGATCCCGAGCACGACCACGACCGCGGTCGACAACTGGCCGCCGACACCGAGCTTGTCACCGAGGAACACGATGAGCGCGGCGACGACCACGTTCGAGACGAACGACACGACGAAGACCTTGGCGTCGAAGATGCCGTCGAGCCGGGCCCGCACACCGCCGAAGACCGCGTCCAACGCGGCGACGACAGCGATGGGCAGGTACGGCTCGAGCCAGGTCGGCACGGTCGGGCGCAGCACCAGGCCGACGACGATGCCGAGGACGAGGGCGAGCGCGGCGATCATCGAGTGGTCCCGGTGGCGCTCGCGCCGCTGGTCGCCGGGGTGGACGCCGAGGATGAGCCGCTCCCGGTCGACGAGCCGGTCGGAGTCGGTGTCGGATTCGGTGTCGGTGTCGGCTGGTGGGCGAAGCGGGGTGTCACCGCCGTGCCGGCCGGCAGCGACAGCTTGTTGTGCTCGGTGAACGAGAAGCCGATCCCGTCGGCGTCGCGCAGGGTCTGGTACCGACTGGCCACCCCGCTGGAGGCGAACCCGGTGGCGAGGTCGTCGGCGTTGCCGATGGCCCGGATGAGGTAGGGCGAGGTGATCGGCGCGAAGTCGACGAGCACGGCCTCCCCGGCGAAGCGGATGGCCGACGTCGGCGTCAGGCGCACGTCGTTCACCGAGATCGCCTCGGCCCCGGCCGCCCACAGTTGATTGACCACGCTGCGCACATCACGATCGGTGAGGATATTGGTCGCGCCGACCGGCGCAGTCGCGGCACGCCCGGCCGGTGACGACGCGCCACTGGCCTTGGGCTCGGACAGCATCACTTCCAGGCCCGGGCCGGTGGCCGCGGTCTGGCCGGCCAGCAACTGTTCGCGGTCGAGCTGCCGGCTCAGGCCGCGGTTCGCCGACAGCGCGCGGTCGCGCAACGCGCTCAGTTGGCCGTTGAGCTGCTGGGCCTGGTCGGCCAGCCGGTCGTTCTCACTCTGGGCCGCGCGCACGCGCGCGACCAGCCGGTCGTGCACCTTGGCCGTTTCCGGGGCGCCGCGATGGGTGTGGATGTAGGCGACGACGAGGGTGAAGCCGATCAGTGCGCACCCGATCGCGACGGCCGGGCGGTCGAACCACCGCCGCGGCGGTGTGGGGCCGCGGTGCCGGGCCGTTGCCGCATAACCCGGATCGAGGGTATTCGTCACCAAGTCGACAAGTAGCTGTGTCGAGACGAAGTTTCCGGAGGGTGGTTCGCGCGTCACGACCGGGCCTGCCGTACGAGTTGGCCGGCTTGACGCAGGTACACGGCGCCGGCCCATAGGTACAACGCCGTGCCCCAGATCGTGAACGCCCACGCGATCGGCCGGGCGACGTCAGCCACGGTGCCATGGTGCGCGCCGATGAGCAGGAACGGGAACGCGTAGAGCAGGCAGAACGTCGCGGCCTTGCCGAGGTAGTGCACGGTGAACGGCCCGTACCCGTACCGGCGCAGCACGGCGAGGGCGACGGTGAGGACGAGGTCGCGGCCGACGATGACGATGGCCAGCCACAACGGGATGATGTGGCGCAGCACCAGCCCGAGCAGCGTGGCCAGGATGTACAGCCGGTCGGCCGACGGGTCGAGCATCGCGCCGAGGCTGCTCGTCTGGTTCAGCCGGCGGGCCAGTACGCCGTCGGCCCAGTCGGTGAATCCCGAGACCGCGAGCACGGCCAGGGCCCAGCCGTCCGCGTGCGGGCCGAGCAGCAGCCAGAGGAACAGTGGCACCCCGAGCAGGCGCAGCACGCTCAGCGCATTGGGGATGGTGAGGATGCGATCGGCACCGCCATCGGCCCCACTGCTGGCGGGTCCGGCCGCGGCGCCCGCCTCGGGGACTGCCGCCACGATGCCTCCTGGCCTGTGCCGCCGGACCGCGCCGGAAGCGCGGGTAGGTCGCTGTGTCGGGACGGCGGGATTCGAACCCACGACCCCCTGACCCCCAGTCAGGTGCGCTACCAAGCTGCGCCACGTCCCGGTCGAATGAGCACCGGCGATCACCCTATCGTGACGGCGCGCCGCGCTTCTCCCGAACCCGCACGGAGATCTCGATCGGGGTGCCGGTGAAGTCGAAGTCCTCGCGCAGCCGGCGCTCGATGAATCGGCGGTAGCCGGCCTCGAGGAACCCGGTGGTGAACAGCACGAACCGCGGCGGCCGGGTGTCGGCCTGGGTGGCGAACAGCACCCGCGGGGCTTTGCCGCCGCGCGGCGGCGGCGGGGTCGCGGCGACGACCTCGGTCAGCCAGGTGTTGAGCCGGCCGGTGGAGATGCGGCGGTCCCACGACGCCAGGCTGACCCGCAGATGGGCCGCGAGCTTCTCGACCGCCCGGCCGGTGCGGGCCGAGACGTTGATGCGCGGGGCCCAGGCCACCCGGGCCAGGTCGCGGCTGATCTCGCGCTCGAGCAGGTCGCGGCGGTCCTCGTCGACCAGATCCCACTTGTTGAACGCCAGGACGAGGGCGCGCCCGGACTCGATGACCTCGGCGATCACGCGTTGGTCCTGCTCGGCGATCGGTTCGGAGGCATCCAGCAGCACGACCGCGACTTCGGCCGCCTCGATCGCGGCGGCGGTGCGCAGGCTGGCGTAGTACTCCATGCCGCTGGCCTGGTTCACCCGCCGCCGCAGGCCGGCGGTGTCGACGAACCGCCAGACCTCGCCGTCGAGCTCGAGCAGGCTGTCGACCGGGTCGATCGTGGTGCCGGCCACGGCGTCGACGACGGAGCGCTCCTCGCCGGTGAGCCGGTTGAGCAGGCTGGACTTGCCGACGTTCGGCCGGCCGATGAGCGCGACCCGGCGCGGGCCGCCTTCCTCGGGCTCCTCGGTCGGAGCGTCGGGCAGCGCGGCGAGGACGGCGTCGAGCAGGTCGCCGCTGCCGCGGCCGTGCAGACCGCTCACCGGGTAGGGCTGGCCGAGGCCCAGCGACCACAGCTCGGCGGTGTCGGGCTCGGCCCGGTCGTCGTCGACCTTGGTCACGGTCAGGATCACCGGCCGGTTGCCGCGTCTCAACGTCCGGGCGACAGTGAGATCGGTTTCGGTCGCTCCGGTGCGCCCGTCGATCACGAACAACACCAGGTCGGCGGTCGCGACCGCCCGCTCGGCCTGGGCGGAGACCATGGCCTGCAGGCCGCGGGCGTCCGGCTCCCACCCGCCGGTGTCGACGAGCGTGAACCGCCGCCCGCCCCAGAGTGCGTCGTAGGCGATCCGGTCGCGGGTGACCCCGGGGACGTCCTGGACGACGGCTTCGCGTCGACCCAGGATCCGGTTGACCAATGTCGATTTGCCGACGTTGGGCCGACCGACGACGGCGACGACCGGGGCGACGCGGGCCGACCCGGTGCCGGATCCGCCGTCGGTCTCGCCGTCTGCCCCACCTGCTCCGATGCCGGCGTCGATGTCGTGGGACCCGTCGTAGTCGGTCATGCCGCCCGCCAGTTCACCGCGTCGGGCGGCACCCCTCGTGCGCGACGGCTGCGCAGCTCGTCGGCCGCGCCGACGAGTTCGGCCAGTTCGGCCCGGATGGCCTCGGTGGCCGCGGCGCTGACGCGGCGGCTGAGCACCCGGGCGTCGGGCCAGCGCTCGAGCGTGATCGGCCGGCCGGCCAACATGACGGCGACCGGGCGCCGAGCAGTGCGGCGGTGGGCCATCTCGGCGGTGCCCGAGCACGCGATCGGTACGACGACGGCACCGGTGCGCAGGGCCAGGTAGCCGACACCCGGTTTGGCCGTCTCGACCAGGCCGCGGCCCCGGGTGCCTTCGGGGAAGATGCCGACGACCCCGCCGGCCCCCAGTACCCGCAGGCACATCCGGACGGCGACCGCGTCGACGAGGTCGCGGCGCACCGGTATCTGGCCGGAACTGAGCAGCAACCGGGCCAGGACCGGCGTGAACGCCTCGGCCTTGACCAGGCAGTTGACCGGCCGGTGCAGATGACCGAACAGCAGCGGGCCGTCCAGCATCGAGCGGTGGTTCACCGCGAGCAGGACCGGGCCGGTCGGCGGGACCGCGCCAAGGCCATGGATCTCGAGCCGACCGAGGCCGGCCGATATCCGCCGGGCCAGGGCCTGCCGACGGCGCAGTTGGGCCGAGCCGTGCACCCGCTGGGCCAGCGTCGGCTCAGCCATGGTTGGACCGCACTATGTCGACAAGTTGATTGACTACCTCGTCGATATCTAGATCTGTCGTGTCGACGACGACGGCGTCGGCGACCTGGGCCAGTGGGCTGGCCACCCGGGTGCTGTCGAGTCGGTCGCGCCGTTCGATGTCGAGCGCCACCGCGCCGACATCCGCGCCCAGACCCAGTTCGCCGGCCCGGCGCCGGGCCCGGACCTCCGCGCTGGCGGTCAGATAGATCTTGGGTGCGGCCGCGGGCCAGACGACCGAGCCGATGTCCCGCCCTTCGACGACGATCCCGCCGCTGCCGATCAGCCGGCGCTGGATCTGGACCAGTTGCGCCCGGACGGCGGCAACCGCCGAGACGGCGCTCACGGCGGCCGTGACCTCCTGGGACCTGATCTCGGAGTCGACCGCGGCGCCGTCCAGAGTCGTGGCGGCGTTTTGGGGATCTGTCGATATCTCGATTTTGCTCTGGGCGGCGACGGCGGCGATGGCGTCGGGGTCGCCGAGGCTGGCGCCGTGGCGCAGCACGGCCAGGGTGACGGCCCGGTACATGGCCCCGGTGTCGAGGTAGCGATAGCCGAGCCGGGCCGCGAGCCGGCGCGAGACGGTCGACTTGCCCGTTCCGGACGGCCCGTCCATCGCGATCACGGCGTGGCCGGTGGTCACGCCTACTGCCGGCTCGACGGCCTGGCCGGCGGTCACGCTCACCTGCGAGTCGGCGGTGTTGCCGCCACTCGCCGGTGTGCGGGCATCGTGCGGCGTCACGGACCCGACTCCTCGCTGCGGGCCGAGGGATTCGGCCGGATTAGGGCCCCGGCACGGTCGCGCCGGGCCGGCGCGACGTGCACCGCTGCCCCGGCGAAGAATACGGGCCGCGAACTGGCCCCGCCTGCACCGGGCTTGGTAACTCGCCGGAATCTGGCTAATCGTCAAGCTCAGCCTACGACTTCGGGCTCTTGTAGGACTCACCGTCTGCGGGAGCGTGGGTCACAAACGGTCAGATCAGCGATCTGAGCTCATTGGGGCAGGTCCGTGCGCAGGGCGGCGGCACCGGCGAGGTAGACGTGCCGGATCTCGCTGCGGGGATGGTCCGTGTCGACGTGGGCGAGCAGCCGCAACACCCGGGGCATGGCGGCCGGAACGGCGATTTCGGTCGTACACAGCAATGGGACGTCGGTGAGGCCCATCAGCCGGGCGGCATACGCCGGGAATTCGGCCGTCAGGTCGGGCGTCGCGGTGAAGATGATGCTGATGAGCTCGGCCGGCTCGACGCCATTGCGGTGCAACACCTCGGTGACCAGTTCGGAGGTACCGGCCAGGATCGCGTCGCGGTCGTTGGCGTCGACCTGGATCGCCCCCCGAATAGCTCGTACCGCCACGTCCGGTCTCACCTGCTCCAAAGTCGTTCAACCGATTACTCGACTTCAATCTGTTCATCGCTCTAGCTGTTCATCGCTCTAGCTGTAGCACTACTTAGCTTTTCATCGATCAACCGCTGTCACGCTACAACGACACGCAGAGATAGCTGTGAACCGACAGGACGACCAAGCACGATGTCGGCTCCTCGCCACACGGATATGGCCATCTGCGGGCTAGTCGATATATCGACCCTGCCGTGTCGGATCGGCCCGCTCGCCTCGATCATGCGCCTAGCCCAGTGTAGTTCGCGGCTCCACCCTGTATCGACAAATCCGTATATCGGCCGGACACCGCATCGATGTCCGCCGGCGTTGCCCTGGATGGTCGACTCGCGACGGCTCAACCGCAGGCCTACATCGGTTTATCGACAAGGCGCTTCATCTAGTGGAACGTCGTCGGTAGACCATCGATGAATCGGTTGGTCTCCATATCGGTACAGCATCAAAATGATGTAGACCTATAACGGCTTGTCGACAAGCCGATGAAGCTCTGCAAGCTCAAGTCGACTTAGGTCGCGAAGCGCTCCGGCGCGTAGCCCACCGAGGCGCACCGGTCCGATCGCCGTCCGGACCAGCCGCTGCACCGGGTGCCCGACCTCGGCCAGCATCCGGCGCACGATGTGGTTGCGCCCCTCGTGCAGTACGACCTCGACGATCGCCCGGTTGCCCTCGGTCTGCACGACGCGGAACTGATCGGCCCGGGCCGGCCCGTCGTCCAGAACCACCCCGGTCCGCAGTAGCCGGCCGACCGAGCGCGCCACCGGCCCGGGAACGGTGGCCAGGTAGGTCTTGGCCACGCCGAAGGCCGGGTGCATCAGCCGGTGGGCGAGTTCGCCGTCATTGGTCAGCAGCAGCAGACCCTCACTGTCGGCGTCCAGGCGGCCGACGTGGAAGAGGCGCTCTGAGCGCTCCGTGACCAGGTCACCGACCGTCGGGCGGCCGCGAGGGTCAGACATCGCGCTGAGGACGCCCCTGGGCTTGTTCAGGGCCAGGTAGGCCAGGTCCTCGCGCACGTTGATGCGGGCCCCGTCGACGTGGATGACGGCCGTCGCCGGGTCGACCCGCATCCCCATCTCCTGGACGATGACGCCGTTGACCGCGACCCGGCCGGCGGCGATCAGCTCCTCGCTGGCCCGGCGCGAACCGATGCCCGCGCCGGCCAGGACCTTCTGCAGCCGGATGCCACTCGGCAGGTCAGATTTGGCCGTTACCGACTCATCGTCAGGTTCAGAGTTCATCGGATTCGAAGCTATCCAACTCAGGCAGCAGTGGAGCTAGCGACGGAAGCTCGTCAAGTGACTGCAAACCCATCTTTTCCAGGAAAAGCTCGGTCGTCTGGTACAGCCCGCCGCCGGTGTCCGGATCCGAGCCGACCTCGACGACGAGCCCCCGCGTGGTCAAGGTGCGCACCACGCTGTCGACGTTCACCCCGCGAATGGCCGAGACCCGGGACCGGGTCACCGGCTGGCGGTAGGCGATGACGGCCAGGGTCTCCAGGGCCGCCTGGGTCAGCCGGCTGCGCTGGCCGTCCTGCAGGAACATCTCCACGTGGCCGGCGTAGGCCGGGCGGGTGTAGATGCGCACCCCGCCGGCGACGTGGCGCAGCTCGATGCCCGGCCCCGCGCTCGTCGTAGCCGGCGCGCAGCGCCTCGATCGCCGCCGCTACGTCGTCCACGGACTGCTGCACGGCCGCGGCCAGGGACGCGATGCGTCACCGGTGCCTCGACGACGAACAGGATCGCCTCGAGGGCAGCGCGCAGTTCGGTCGGATCCATCGTCGCCAAGGCGATCGGCGCGAACGGCGCCTCGATCTCGGTCGGCTCGCCCGGGCCGGTCGGCTCCCCCGGGCCGGTCGGCTCGCCCGGGCCGGTCGGCTCGCCCGGGCCGGTCGGCTCCCCCGGCCGGTCGGCTCCTCGGGCCGGTCGGCTCCCCGGGCTCGTCGGCTCGCCTGCTTCGTCGGCCTCGCGCTCGGCATCGGTCGCCGCGGTCGGCACTGGCTCGTCCGTCGGGTTCACCCGTACTCCTCATCCACGCTCGGCGCCGTACTCGGACCAGCATCACTCGCCGCGGTGGCGGCGTCGGCACCGGCCTCGCCGTCACCCTCGGCCGCGCCCGTCGTCCGGCGGCCCGGTCCAGCGCACCCGCAGCTCAGCCAGCGCCGCCACCTGGTCGAAGGCGACCACTCCGTCCCGGTAGAGCTCCAGCAGCCCCAGGAATCGGGCCACCACCTCGAGCGTCGACTCGCAGTCCGCGACCAGCGCCCGGAACGTCGCCGCCCCGGTGCGCTGAAGGCGCTCGCGGAGGACGACCATGTGCTCGCGCACGCTGACCCGGGCCATGTGGACGTGATCGGTGACGACCACCGGCACCGGCTTGGGCACCGCGGCCGCGACCGCGATCTCGGCCAGCGCCGCCGGGCTGACCCCGATCAGCACCTCGGGCAGCAACGACGCGAACCGCGGCTCGAGCTCGACGGCCCGGCCGTGCCGCCGGGCCTGACCCCGCTCCAGCTCGCCGAGATAGGCGGCCGCGAGCTTGTAGGCGCGGTACTGCAGCAGCCGGGCGAAGAGCAGATCCCGGGCCTCGAGCAGGGCCAGATCCTCCTCGTCCTCGGCCTCGGTCGACGGCAGCAGCCGCGCCGCCTTGAGGTCGAGCAGCGTCGAGGCGACCACCAGGAACTCGGTGGCCTGGCCCAGATCCCACTGCGCCGAGGCGCCGAGATAGGCGATGAACTCGTCGGTCACCTGGGACAGCGACACCTCGGTGAGGTCGAGCTGGCGGCGCGAGATCAGGCTGAGCAGCAGATCGAACGGGCCCTCGAAGTTCTCCAGCCGCACCCGGAAATGGCCGTCGTCCGGGGCCGGCAGCTCCACCGCCCGACGAGCCGACCGCCTGGGCCGTCAGCAACTCAAGCTCGACTGCATCTTCAGCCGAGCGGTTCACGATTCGCGCAATCTCCGGACCAGAATCGACGCCTCACCCTTGGCCTCGAGGTCGGCCAGCACCACCGCGACGGCTTCGCGCACGATCCGGCCGCGGTCGATCGCCAGGCCGTGGTCGGCACGCAGATTCAGCCGGGCCGACTCCAGGTCGAGCAACTCCTCCGGCGAGCAGTACACGGTGATCTTCTCGTCGTGGCGCTCGCGCCCGGACGGGGCCCGGTCGCTGACCGCCCGCATCCGGCGGCCGCCCCGGTTGGCCGCCCGCGGGGCCGGCACCGGGCTCGGCGCGGCGGCCACGGGCGCCGGGTGCCAGCCCGTGTCCTCGCGCGGCTCGGGCTCCGGCGGCGACCTCGTGCACCGGCGGCACGGCCCCGACACCCGGGTGCGGCGGAGCAGGTGCGGGCCTCGGGTTCGGCGGCCACGGACGTCGTGCGGAACAGTTCCGCGGCCCCCGGCAGGCTGGCTCGCCGGCTCATCGCCGGCCCCGACACGGCCGACAGGCCGCCGCGTTACGGGGGCTGCATCGCTGATCATGCGGGCTCATCGGTCTCCTCCGTCGGTCGGCGGCCGAACGCACCAGCACTTCGCGGGCGAGGTTGCGGTAGGCGGTCGCGCCGGCGGATGTCGGCGCCCAGGTGGTGATCGGCTCGCCCGCGACCGTCGTCTCCGGGAAGCGCACCGTGCGCGAGATGACGGTGTCGAACACGTCGTCGCCGAACGCCTCGACGACCCGGGCGAACACCTCGCGCCCGTGCAGCGTGCGCCCGTCGTACATCGTGGCCAGGATCCCGTCGAGCTTGAGCCGCGGATTGAGCCGCTCGCGGACCTTCTCGACCGTGTCGATCAGCAGCGCGACCCCGCGCAGGCTGAAGAACTCGCACTCGAGCGGGATGATCACCCCGTGCGCCGCGGTCAGCGCGTTGACCGTGAGCAGGCCCAGCGACGGCTGGCAGTCGATCAGGACGATAGTCGTAGTCCTCGACGATCCCGGCCAGGGACCGGGCCAGCGTCTGCTCGCGGGCGACCTCGCCGACCAGTTGCACCTCGGCCGCGGACAGGTCGATGTTGCTGGGCAGCAGATCCATGCCGGCCACGCTGGTCTTGAGCAGGATGTCGTCGACGCTGACGCCCGGTCTCCATGAGCAGGTTGTAGGCGGTGCGGTCGAGCTGGTGCGGCTGGACGCCGAGCCCGACCGACAGGGCGCCCTGCGGGTCGAAGTCGACGAGCAGCACCCGGCGGCCGACCTCGGCCAGGGCGGCGCCGAGGTTGATCGTCGACGTCGTCTTGCCGACGCCGCCCTTCTGGTTGCACAGCGCGATGATGCGGGCCGGGCCGTGCCGGTCGAGCGGCTTGGGCTCGATCAACGGCCGCTTCTTGCGGGCGAGCGCCGGATCGGCCGACTTGGCAGCCTCGACCGAGAAGAGTTCACCGGAACCGCCTTCGCCGTCCCGACTTGTCGACATAGTCATGAAGCGATATGCCTTTCTGCCGGTTTAGTCGCTCGACCGTTCGGAGGTTACCGCAGCCGATCGCGTCGGAAACGATGGGTCGACGGCGCGGCGCCGCGATCAACCGCGAGATCAACCGGCCGCGCCCGCCAGTCGGCGTAGCCAGCGCGCGCGTGGGTGCGCGGTCGCGTACACCTCGCGCAGCTTGTCGACGGTGACCAGCGTGTAGATCTGCGTCGTGGTCACCGACGAGTGCCCGAGCAGCTCCTGCACGACCCGCACGTCGGCGCCACCCTCCATCAGGTGGGTGGCGAACGAGTGCCGCAGCGTGTGCGGCGAGATGCCGGCGGCGAGCCCGGCCCGCTCCGCCGCGGTGCGCAGCACCGTCCACGCCGACTGCCGCGACAGCGGGCCGCCGCGGGAGTTGAGGAACAGGACCGCGGTGCCCCTGCCCGGCCGCGGCCAGCCCCGGGCGGGCCCGGACGAGGTAGTGCTCGACCGCCGTCAGCCGCGAAGGAGCCGAGCGGCACCCGGCGCTGCTTGCCGCCCTTGCCGGAGAGCAGCACGGTGCGATCGGCCAGATCGACGTCGTCGACGGCCAGGCCCGACCGCCTCGGAGATCCGGGCGCCGGTGCCGTAGAGGACCTCGAGCAGCGCCCGGTCGCGCAGGGCCAGGGCGGTCTGCTCGTAACCGGCGGCGTCGAGCAGCGCCTCGACGTCCTCGAGGCTGATCGCCTTCGGCAGCCGCCGCGGCGGGGCCGGCGGGCGCACGTCGTGGGCGACGTCCACCTCGACGAGCCCGTCGCGCAGCGCGAACCGGTGCAGCCCGCGCACGGCCACGACGGCCCGCGCCGCCGACGTGGCCGACAGCGGCGGGTGGTCCGGATCGCCCTCGCGCAGGTAGGCCAGGAAGGCGCTGACCGTAGCCGAGTCGACCGAGTCGATCGACTCGAGGCCGCGCTCGAGCAGGTAGTCCGACGTAGCGATTGAGGTCGCGCCCGTACGAGGCCAGCGTGTTGGCGGCGACGCCGCGCTCGACGGCGAGATGGTCGAGGTAGTTGCGCACGACGGTGACGGGGGCCAGCCGCCGCACCGCCGCTGGGCCGGTCATCGGGCTCAGTGTCCCGGCCGGGCCGGCCACGGCGCGTCGGGCGGGCGCAGCCCGGCCCAGCCGGTTGCCGCACCGCTGCGCGGCGGCCAGGATGCCGGCGACGGCGGCGGCGTTGGTCAGCTCGCCTGCGTAGACCCGCCGCACCGCGTCGTCGAGCGGCACCCGGTGCACGGTCATGGTGATTTCCTCGTGCTCCGGGCGTGAACCGCTCGTCGTCGGGCACCGGCGCGAGGCCGCGGGCGAGGAACAGCCGGATGGCCTCGTTCGACATGCCCGGCGAGGTGTAGAGGTCGACCAGGACGTGCCAGTCCGTCGCCGTCACCGCCGCCTCCTCGGCCAGTTCGCGCTGTGCCGCGTGCAGCGCCGGCTCCCCCGCGACGTCGAGCAGGCCGGCGGGCAACTCGTCCAGGCGGGCTCGGACCGGATGACGGTACTGGTTCACCAGCAGGATGGTGTCGTCGTCGTCAGAGCGCCACGACGCCCACCGCGCCGGGATGCTCGACGACCTCACGCTCGGCCACCGCGCCGTCGCTCATCCGCACCTTGTCCCGGTGCACCGAGATGACCCGGCCGGTGAAGATCGACTCCGTGCCGAGCAGGGCGTGTACGTCGGTGTCGGCGCTCACCGGCCGGCGCTCGTCGGGACCGCGCCCACGGCGCACGCCGTTGCGGCTGGGAGCCGGATCGGACACGCTCGCCGCGTCGATCGCTTCGATCTGGCCGGGCTTCTCCGGGATCTCGACGGGCAGCCGTTCGGCCGCGTTGTACTCCAGCGCCGCCCCGATGAACGACCGGAACAGCGGGTGCGCCCGGGTCGGCCGGGACTTGAGTTCGGGATGGGCCTGGGTGGCCGACGAAGTACGGGTGCATGTCGCGCGGCAGTTCGATGAACTCGACCAGCCGGCCGTCCGGGGACGTGCCCGAGATGACCAGGCCGGCGGCTTCCAGTCGCTCGCGGTAGGCGTTGTTGACCTCGTAGCGGTGCCGGTGCCGTTCGGAGACCGTCGTCGCTGCCGTACGCGTCCGCGACGACCGAACCCGGGAGCAGCGTCGCGGGGTAGGCGCCCAGGCGCATCGTGCCGCCGAGATCGGCGTTGCCGGCGACGATGTCGACCTGATCGGCCATCGTCGCGATCACCGGGTCGGGCGTGGTCTCGTCGAACTCCGACGAGTTCGCCGCCTCGATACCGGCGAGGTGGCGCGCGGTCTCGATCACCATGCACTGCAGCCCGAGGCACAGCCCGAGCGTGGGGATGCCGCGCTCACGGGCGTAGCCGCACCGCGCCGATCTTGCCTTCGATGCCGCGGACGCCGAACCCGCCGGGATGACGACGCCGTCGACGCCGGCCAGCGCGGCGAGCGCCCCGGCCGGGCGTGTCGCAACTGTCGGACGCCACCCACTTGATCGTGACCCGCGCGCGGTGGGCGAAGGCGCCGGCCCGCAGTGCCTCGGACACCGACAGGTAGGCGTCGGGCAGGTCGATGTACTTGCCGACCAGCGCGACGGTGACCTCGGCGCGCGGGTGGTGCACCCGGTCGAGCAGATCGCCCCACACCGTCCAGTCGACGTCGCGAAAGGGCAGGCCGAGCCGGCGGACCACGTACGCGTCCAGCCCCTCGGAGTGCAGCACCTTGCGGGATCTCGTAGATGCTCGGCGCGTCGGTGGCCGAGACCACCGCCTCGGCGTCGACGTCGCACATCAGCGAGATCTTGCGCTTCACGCTCTCCGGGATCTCGCGGTCGGAGCGGCACACGATGGCGTCCGGGGTGATGCCGATGCTGCGCAGCGCGGCCACCGAGTGCTGGGTCGGCTTGGTCTTCAGCTCCCCGGACGGCGCGAGATAGGGCACGAGCGAGACGTGCAGGACGAAGCAGTTCTCGCGGCCGATGTCGTGGCGCACCTGGCGGGCCGCCTCGAGGAACGGCAGCGACTCGATGTCGCCGACCGTGCCGCCGATCTCGGTGATGACGATGTGCGGTGCCAGGCCGTCCGGACCGGGCGCGGCCATGGCCCGGATGCGTGCCTTGATCTCGTTGGTGATGTGCGGGATCACCTGGACGGTGTCGCCGAGATACTCGCCGCGGCGCTCCTTGGCGATCACGCGTGGAGTACACCTGGCCGGTGGTCACGTTGGCCGAGCCCACCAGATCGGTGTCGAGGAAGCGTTCGTAGTGCCCGATGTCGAGGTCGGTCTCGGCGCCGTCCTCGGTGACGAAGACCTCACCGTGCTGGAACGGGTTCATCGTTCCGGGGTCGACATTGAGGTAGGGGTCGAGCTTCTGCATGGTCACGCGCAGCCCGCGCGCCTTGAGCAGGGAGCCGAGGCTGGAGGCCGTCAGCCCCTTCCCGAGGGACGAGGCGACTCCGCCGGTCACGAATAGATGCTTGGTGGGTTGCGCCATCCGATCCACGGAAGTCCACGCTAACACGGTCCTGGCGGCCAGGTCGCATTCGCTGCGCGACGCGCCCGCGAATGCCGCCGACCGCGCCGGCCTACTTCGTCGGGCTGGGGAACAGTGCGTCGGCGCTCTTGGCCGTGCCGTAGTGGCCCACCTGGCCGCCTTGATGATGTCGGCGATGGCCAGCACGGCCGAGACCTGCCCGATGGCGTTGTCGGCATTGTCGACCGTCGACACCGTCGCCTTGTCGCCGTTGGCGCCCCGCACCCCGGCGATGACGCCGGCCTTGGTGGCCGAGGCGCTGTCGCCGGCGACGACGAGGTGTCCGCCGGCCTGCTGCATCGCGGTGACCAGGGCCAGCTCGGCCGCGGCGGCGTAGTTCGACGAACTTCAACGCGCCGGTGCCGACGAGGACGACCGTCCGCGACGGGAGCGAGTTGCCGGTGGCCGAGACCATGTGCAGGCTCGGAGAAGGCGGCGAGCACCTGGCTGAGGTCGGTGGGCTCGCCGTGGCCGAGCAGGACGTACGCGAGCAGCGCCCCGCCGAGCTGGCCGGCGTCGCTCACCTCGGGCAGCGTCAGCCCGATCGGGTGGATGTTGGTGACCAGCGCGGTGATGTCGCTCGAGCGGCGCGGGTCGACGTAGGCGTCGGTCAGCTCGACGTGGCCGCTGACCTTTCCCCCGGCGGCCTGGATCTGCTTGGTGATGCCCGTCCTCGATGCTCGTGCGCGCGCCCGGCAGCCCGACGAGCAGGACGTTCTGCTTGGCCAGGGTGCCCTGCACCAGTTGGGAGCCGAACGACGAGGCGAACTGGCCGGCGTCGCCGACCTGCAGCTGCAGGGACTTGACCTGGTTGGCCAGCGTGGCCCGGTCGCCCTTGAGCGTGTTGACCTGCTTGCGCAGGTCGGTCGTGATCGGGCCGTTGAGCGCCGTCGTCCCGACCACGATGCCCAGGGCCAGGGCCAGGAAGACGGCAATGATCGAGACGAGGTGGTAGCGGAAAGAGATCACGAGAAGAGGTCCTGTACCCAGCTGACGACGTCGTTCCAGCCGTGGTCGAAGTGATGGAGGTAGCTGCGCCCGGCCTCGGACACCGCGAGGGCGGCGACGATGGCGACGAGCGCGGCCAGCACCAGCAACAGCAGGGCTGCCGCCGAGATCCGGTTGCGATACAGCCGGGTGACGCCCTTCGCGTCGACCAGCTTGCCCCCGACCCGCAGCCGGGTGAGGAACGTGGAGGCCATCCCGAGCCGGCCCTTGTCCAGGAACTCGGTCAGCGTGGCGTGCGTGCCGACGGCGACGATCAGCGCGGCCCCGTTCTCGTCGGCGAGCAGCATCGCGACGTCCTCGCTCGTGCCCGAGGTGGGGAACGTGACCGCGTCGATGCCGAGATCCTGCACCCGGTCGAGCCCGGGCGCCCGGCCGTCGGGGTAGGCGTGCACGACGACCTCGGCCCCGGTGGCCAGCGCGGCGTCCGAGACGGCGTCCATGTCGCCGACGATCAGGTGCGGGGTGTGCCCGGCCTCGATCAGTGCGTCGGCCCCGCCGTCGACGCCGACGAGGACAGGCTTGAACTCGCGGATGTAGTGCTTGAGCGACTTCAGGTCGGCCTGGTGGTCGTAGCCGCGCACCACGACGAGCACGTGCTTGTCGGCGAACTTGGTGCGCACCTCCGGCACGCCGACGCCGTCGAGCAGCAGTTCGCGCTCGCGGCTCATGTACTCGGAGGTGTTGACGGCGAAGGCCTCGAGCTGGGCCGAGAGGCCGGACTTGGCCTCGGCCATCAGCGCAGCGATCGAGTCGGCGTCCTGGGCCGTGCCGGTGGCGACCGCGAGTTCACCGACGTAGACGGTGTCGCCGTCGACGCGGACCTTGGTGCCCTCCTTGATCGCGGCGAAGATCTCACCGCCGACGTTGTCGAGCAACGGGATGCCGCTGGCGACGATGAGGTCGGGGCCGAGGTTGGGGAACCGGCCCGAGACGCTGGGCTGGGCGTTGACGACGGCCGATACCTTGGCCGCCACCAGGGCCTGTGCGGCGACCCGGTCGAGATCGACGTGGTCGATGATGGCGACGTCGCCCGGATTGAGGCGGCCGATCAGCCGGTTGGTGCGGCGATCGAGCCGCGCGACCCCGCTGGCGCCCGGAAGGGCGTCGACACGACGGCGCAGGGTGGCGAGCTTCATGACTGCCAATGGTGCCATCCGCCGGCGACGACGCCCTCCTACGCCACGCGTCAGGCGCCGCCTTTCGGGCCCCGGGCGCTGTGGGCCGGGCTCGAGCGCTCCCCGGCGGCGGCGCTCGAGCAGCTCGGTGGCGTGCTCGCGGGCGGTGGTCGAGTCGCTGCCGGCCAGCATCCGGGCCAGCTCGGCCACCCGCTCGTCGCCGGTCACGACCCGCACGTCGCTGGCGGTCACGTGCTGCTGCTCGGCCGTCAGCGGCTTGTCGACGACGACCTGGCGGTCGGCGTAGGCGGCGACCTGGGGCAGGTGGGTGACCACGATCACCTGGTGGTCGCGGCCGAGCCGGGCCAGCCGCCGGCCGACCTCGATGGCGGCCCGGCCTCCGACGCCCGCGTCCACCTCGTCGAACACCATCGTCGGGACCGGGTCGGAATCGGCCAGGCAGACCTCGAGCGCGAGCATCACCCGGGACAGCTCGCCGCCGGAGGCGCCCCGGCCGATGGGCAGGGCGGGCGCGTCGGCATGCGGGCGCAGCACGAACTCGACCTCGTCGATGCCGTCGGCGCCGGCCCCGACCTCGCGGTCGTCGATGACAGAGTCGATCCGCCGGCGCTGGCCGGGCGCGGGCGCACCTCGACGTCCAGCCGGGCGTTCGGCATGGCCAGGCCGACCAGTTCGGAACTGACCGCGTCGCCGAGCTTGGCCGCGGCGTCGCTGCGTTGCCGGCTGAGCGCGCGGGCGTGCTCGGCCGCCTCGGCGGCGGCCGCATCGCGGGCGGCGCTGAGCGCGGCCAGCGCGTCGTCGGACACGTCGAGTTCGTCGAGCCGGGCCCGGGCCCGGTCGGCCCACTGCAGCACGGCGGCGATGCCGGTGCTCGGCGGATCGCCGTACTTGCGGACCAGGCCGTTGAGCACGGCACGACGCGATTCGATCTGGGCCAACCGCTCGGGGTCGGCGTCGAGCTGCTCGGTGTACCGGCGCAGGTCGGCGCCGGTCTCGGCGGCCAGGGCCGACAGTTCGCTGACCCGGCCGGCCAGGGCGTCGAGTTCGGCGTCGGCGCCGGCCTGCGCGTCCAGGGCCTGGCGGGCCGCACCCAGCAACGTGCCGACATCGGCCGCGTCCGAGGCCGGGTCGTCGGGGTCGCCGAGCAGGGCATCGTGGGCGGTGCGGGCGGCGATGCGCAGCGCGTCGGCATGCGCGAGCCGGGCGGCCAGGGCCGTCGAGCTCGAGGTCCTCGTCGGGCTGGGGCGCCGCGGCGTCGATCTCGGCGATGCCGTGGGTGAGCAGGTCGGCCTCGCGCCGCAGTTCGCCGGCCCGGGCCGTGCGGTCGGCCAGGGTGGCCGACGCGGTGCGCCACCGTTCGTAGGCCGCCGCGTAGGCGCTCAGGTCGGCGCCGGCGTACCGGTCGAGGGCCAGCCGTTGCTGGCCCGGGCGGGTGAGCCGGAGCTGGTCGGCCTGGCCGTGCACGGCCAGCAGCCGTTCGGCCAGGTCGCCGAGCACGGCGACGGGCACGGCCGCGCCGCCCACGTAGGCCCGGGAGCGCCCGGCGGCGCTGACCTCGCGGCGCAGCACTAAGCCGACTCCGTCGTCGAGCTCGCCCCCGGCCTCGCGGGCGCGCTGGGCGGCCGGCGACTCGGCGTCGAGCTCGACCCGGCCGTCGATCGTGGCCCGTTCCACGCCTGAGCGGACCCGGGCCGCGTCGGCCCGCCCGCCGAACAACAGGAGCAGACCGGTGACCACCATCGTCTTGCCGGCGCCGGTCTCGCCGGTGACCACGGTCAGGCCGGGTCCGAGCGGCAGCACTGCATCGTCGATCACGCCCAGCCCGCGGATGCGCAGTTCCTCCAGCACGTCACGCAGGCTAGCGCCGGTGGCCCGTGATCTTCACGTCAGCCGGGCAATGCGGTGGACATTTCATTCGGCGATCAGCTCGTCGGGGCCGAGGTCGTCCGGGGCTGGTCCGGCTGCTTCGCGCAGACTGCGCACCGGCAGGTGGAATTTGGTGACCAGCCGCTCGGTGAAGCTCCACTGGGCCAGCCGGGCAATGCGCACGGGCTGGGCGCCGCGGCGCACCTGCACCCGCGCGCCCGAGGGCACCGGCACCGACCGGCGCCCGTCCGCGACGAGCACGGCCGCGTGGCCGCGGCTGAGCAGGTCGATGTCGACCGTCGAGTTCGGGGCCACGACAACCGGCCGGGCGAACAGGGCGTGCGCGGCGTTGGGCACGACGAGCAGGGCGTCGACGTTCGGCCACACGATGGGGCCGCCGGCGGAGTAGGCGTAGGCGGTCGAGCCGGTGGGCGTGGCGCACAAGACGCCGTCACAGCCGAAGCGCAGCAGGGGCTGGCCGTCGACGGCCACGGCGACCTCGAGCATGCGCTCGCGGTTGGTCCGCTCCAGCGACACCTCGTTCAGCGCCCAGGCCGTGCCCATCGAACCGTCCTCGACGAAGATCTCGGCGTCGACGGTGACCCGCTCCTCGACGGCGTAGTCGTGCTCGACGATCGACTTGATGGCGCTGCCGAGCTGCGTCGAGTTCGGCCTCGGCCAGGAAGCCGACGTGCCCGAGGTTGACGCCGAGCATGGGCACCTCGGCCGGGCGGGCCAGTTCGGCCGCGCGCAGGAACGTGCCGTCGCCCCCGAGGACGAGGACGAGTTCGGCGTCGTGGGCGGCGCGGGCCTGCTCGACCACGGTGATCTCCGGGTCGCCGCAGGCCTGGGCCTCGGTGTCGAGCATCCGGACCTGGAACCCGGCCCTGCGCAGCTGGGCGCTGGCCTGCATCGCCAGGGTCATGATCTGCGGACGCGACACGTGGGCTACGAGCAGGATCGACCTCACTGCGCCTCCTCTGCCGTCGTGACGATCTCGACGATATGTCGCTCGTCGAGCATGGCTGGGCCGCTGCGCCGCAGCCACAGGAAGAATTCCACGTTGCCGGCCGGCCCGGGCAGCGGGCTGCGCACGACCCCGGCGGGGTGCCAGCCGAGCTGGCCGGCCGCCGCGGCCACGGCCAGGACGGTCTCGGCCCGCAGGTGCGGATCGCGGACCACACCGCCGCGGCCCAGCCGCTCGCGACCGACCTCGAACTGGGGTTTGACCATGGGCAGGAGGTCGCCGTCGGCCTCGGTGCACGCGGCCAGCGCGGGCAGCACCAGGGCGAGCGAGATGAAGGACAGGTCGGCCACGGTCAGCTGGGCCGGGCCGCCGATCTGGTCGGGGGTCAGGGTGCGGACGTTGGTGCGATCCAGGACGTGGACCCGCGGGTCGGTGCGCAGGGCCCAGGCCAGCTGGCCGTAGCCGACGTCGACGGCCACGACCTCGGCCGCACCGGCCCGCAGGAGTACGTCGGTGAACCCGCCGGTGGAGGCGCCGGCGTCCAGGCAGCGCCGGCCCTCGATCCGCAGGTCCGGGAACGCGGCCAGGGCGCCGGCCAGTTTGTGGCCGCCGCGGGAGGCGTAGCCCGGGTCGTCGGAGTCGGGCGTCACCCGCAGCGGGGCGTCCGGGCCGATCCCGGTGGCCGGTTTGGCCGCGACGACGCCACGGACCTCGACCCGGCCGGCCGCGATCAGCTCGACGGCGTGCTCGCGGGAGCGGGCCAGGCCCCGACGCACGAGCTCGGCGTCGAGGCGCTGCACGCGGCTCGGCATGGTCGGTGTGCTCCGGTGGGGCGGGCGGACGCCGCGCTCAGGAGCCGTCGATGTCGGCGAGCGCGTCCTGCAGCTCGGCGTGCAGGTGTTGGTACAGCTGGGCGTGTTCGGCGAGGGGCAGCTGGCCGACGGTGTTGAGCGCGACCAGTTGGTCGGCGATGTGGGCCGCGACCGGATCGAGTTCGACGGACGGGTCGGTGCCGGAGTCGGCCGGGGCGGCGGTGGTGGCCGCCGGGTCCGGCTCGGCGGCGCTGCCGGCAGCGGCCTCGGCCGGCGTGTCAGCCACCGGGTCCGCGACCGGGGCGAGGCCGGCATCGGCCGGTGCGGTCGGGTCGGCCTCGAGCGGCGCGGCGTGCCTCGGACGCTCTTCGGCGTCCGAGGCATGCGGTGACGGCGCGAACGGCGGGATCTCGCTGGACGACACCGGCTGCTCCTCCTCGCGAACGGGTACTGCCTGCTCGCTTGACCGTACCGCGCACGACGCTGAGGTAACGTCGCAACGGCCCGCCAGCCGCGGGCGGAAACCGCGGGTCGCTCGGGCGTCCCCGACTGGATGCCGGGCGACCGGCGCGGAGGATGACGATGGCGAGCGTCGAGGAGTGCGAACAGGCGTTCCACGGTCTGGCCGCCAAACTGGCCGGTGCCGACCCGGCGGCTCGGCAGAAGGCGTCGTTCGACCGTTCCCTGACCTGCACGCTCAAGGACTTGAAGGTGACGTTCGCCGGGCAGCTGCGCGGAGGTCAGCTGGTCGACATCCACCAGGTGGACAAACCCGACGCCCAGGTCAAGATGACGATGAGCAGCGACGACCTGCTCAAGCTCGTCGCGGGCGAACTGGCGATGGGTTCGGCTTGGGCCACCGGCCGGGTCAAGATCGACGCCAGCGTCTTCGACCTGCTCAAACTCCGCTCGGTGTTCTAGACCGATCTCAGCCGGCGAGCCCGAGGCGGCGCACCGCGTCGGTAGCAGCCGCGTCGACACCGTGCACGGCGGCGGCACCGGACCGCTCCCCCGCGGCGTCGGCCACGTTCCAGGCCAGCCGGCCCAAGGCCCGCAGCGGGTCGAGGCCGTCACCGCTCGTCGCCGGGCTCGGCCCGTCGTGAGCCAGCACCAACGAACCGTCCTCGCCTTGGCGGGCTGACCACGGCCCGCACCGGGCCACTCCGTCCGACCACTCCGGCTCGGCGTGAGCCACGAGCAGGCCGCTGGCGTCGGGGGCGAGGTAGGTCGGCCGCAGCGACGGTGGCGCGGCGAGCAGGTCGGCCGCGCCGGTCACGCCGCTGAGCACCAGCAGGCTCGGGCAGCCGGCCGCGTTGGCACCCTCGACGTCGGTGTCGAGGCGGTCGCCGACGACGATTGGCCGCTTCGCCCCGGACCGCTGCACCGACTCCAGATGCATCGTCGGATCGGGCTTGCCGGTGGCCACCGGCTCGACGCCGGTCGCATGGCGCAGCGCCGCGACGAGCGACCCGTTGCCGGGCAGCGGCCCACGGGCCGACGGCACGGTCGCATCGAGGTTCGTCGCCACCCACAGCACCCCGCGCCGGATGGCCACCGCACCCTCGGCCAGCTGGCGCCAGTTCAGGTCGGGCGAGTAGCCCTGCACCACAGCCTCGGGCTCATCGTCGGCGCTGTGGACCGGAACCAGCCCGCGCTCGAGGAGCGCTTCGTGCAGCCCGCTCGTCCCGACCACCAGCACCTTGGCCCCGGCGCCCAGCCGATCGGCGAGGTAGTGCGCCGCGGCCTGGGCCGAGTTGATGACTTCGTCCGGGTCGGCCGCGATACCGAGCGCGGTGAGGTGTTCGGCCACTACGGCCGGCGGGCGGGCCGCGTTGTTCGTGACGAACGCGAGTCGCATCCCCAGGTCGCGGGCCGCAGCCAGGGCTGCGGGGATGCCCTCGACCGCGTGGGGGCCGACGTAGACCACGCCGTCGAGGTCGAGCAGGGCGACGTCGTAGGTCTGCGCCAGTGCCTTGGTCGTTCCCTGCAATGGGGCGGGCACGCTGGTCACGCGTCGCATGATCGCACGTGCCGGTCGATGCGTACGATCGCCACTCATGACTGCTGCATTCCGCGACGGCCTGTCGCTGCACCCGTTCACCGCGCTGCGACCGACCGTCGACGGGGCCGCCCTGGCCCGGCGGCTGTGCCCGCCGTACGACGTGATCGGCCCGGAGCAGCGGGCCCGGTTGCTGGCCGAGGACCCGGACAACGCGGTCGGCATCATCCTGCCGGAGGCCGACGGCGACGCCGATGCCTATGAGCACGCGGCCCGGCTGCTGGACCGGGCCGTGGCCCGGGGACTGCTGGCCCCCGACCCCGATCCGGCGCTGTACGTGTACGAGATGCAGGAGGCGAACGGGGCCACGACCCGCGGCCTGCTCGGCGCGATCGAGCTGCGCGATCCGGCCGACGGCGTCATCCTGCCCCACGAGAACACGATGGCGGGCCCAGTAGCCGACCGGCTGGCCCTGATGAGCGCAACCGAAGCCAACCTCGAGCCGATCTACCTCGTGTACGACGGCGGCGGGGCGGCCTCCCAGGTGGTCGGTGCGGTCGACCGAGAATCGCCGATCGCCGAGACCACGACGGCCGACGGGATCCGCCATCGCCTGTGGGCGCTCACCGATCAGCAGACCCACGCTGACGTGGCGAACGACCTGGCCACCCGCCGCGCCCTCATCGCCGACGGCCACCACCGCTATGCCACCTACCGCGAGCTGCAACAGCGCTACCGGGCCGAACGAGGCCCCGGCCCATGGGATCGCGGGCTCACGCTGCTGGTGGACTCGCTGAGCTACGGACCGCAGGTACATGCCATTCACCGGGTGCTCGACGGAGTTGATCTGGACACGGCCCTTGCCGGCGGGGCCACCCTCGGCGAGGTGGTGGACGTGCCGAGCGTCGATGCCGGCCTCGAGCGCCTCGATGACGCCGACGGTTTCGCCGCCGTGCTGACCGACGGAACGCGGGCGGCCGTGCTCACCGATCCGGCCGGCAAACTCAGCGCGGCCGCGGTCCGCGCGGACGAACCGGCTGAGCTCGCCCGACTCGACGTCACCGTGCT
The DNA here is from genome assembly GCA_963713245.1 of uncultured Actinomycetota bacterium. Lineage (GTDB taxonomy): Bacteria > Actinomycetota > Actinomycetes > Mycobacteriales > Jatrophihabitantaceae > CAVQKZ01. The sequence continues at coordinate 252,370 of CAVQKZ010000005.1, read as the reverse complement.
GCATCGGGCCCTGGTGGAGCAGGCTCTGAGTCTGGCCGACACCGTCGACACGGTCGGATACGCCCACAGCGTCGACGAAGCGCTGGCGCTGGCCGGACGCTCGGGCGGCACCGCTGTGCTCCTGCGGCCGACGCCGGTGGCCGCAGTGGCCGCAGTGGCGGCCGCGGGGGCACGCATGCCGCGCAAGTCGACGCTGTTCACGCCCAAGCCGGCCTCCGGGCTGGTCATGCGCCGCTTCGCCGACGAGTCATGAGCCGGGCCGTGGCCACGTCGACCTCGTAGCGACTGGCCGGGCCGCCCGGCGAACGCCAGAATCGGCGGCGCAGGCTGCCGGTGATCTCGTACTGATCGCCGGGCTCCCCGCGCTCGAGCGATCGGCGCACCCGGGCCCGGGTCGTGGAGCAGGCGATCGTGTCGACGCTGACCCGCGAGCCGGGCGGACGGTCAATGGTCAGGCGAAAGGAACAGAGTTCGTCGCCGCTGGGTAGTTGCCGGATGACCGGCGCGGCGGCCAGGCGGCCACGCAGGAACACCTGGTTGTCGGCCGTGCGATCCGGCGGATTGGGCTTGTCCATGGCCACAATCCTGCGCAAACGAGGGTCACGGCGAGGGCGAATTCAGGCGGGTGTGGACAGCGCTGCGCCTGTGGACGCGCATGAGCGGAACTGTCGGCGGCCGGTGCTAGAGGAGCGCGGCCGCCCGCTCGGCCGCGTCGGTCTCACCGTCGGCGTCCAGCGCTGCCGATGCCGCGAACCACTTCGCCGCTTCCGGTAGCTGACCGGTGGCCTCCAGCGCGTCGGCATAGGCGTACCACAGCCGGGCCGAACCGGGGCGCGGCCGCTGCGGATCGAGACCGCCTCGGGCCAGCACCGCGAGCGCGGCGTCGACCTGGCCCAGGTCGCGGCGGGCGCCGGCGACGACGATCAGCAACTCGGCCTTGGTCTCTGCATCGAGCTTGGCCGCGTCCGGATCGCTCAGGAACCGCAGCGCGTGATTGGGCCGGCCCAGGGCGCGCTCGCAGTCGGCGAGCAGCGGCAGCGTGCGCGGATCACCGGTGATGCGCCGCGCGGTCCGCAGTTCGGTCAGCGCCTCGGCCCACTCCTCGGCGTGATAGGCCGCAACCCCGACGGCCTCGCGCACAGCACCGACCCGCGCGGCCCGGCCACGCGCGGCCCGGGCATGCTCGAGCGCACGCTTGGGATCGGTCTCGACCAGCTGGCCGGCCATGACCAGATGAGCCGCGACCACATCGGCGTTGAGCTTGGTCAGCGACCGCAGCTCGGCCCGGACGCTGCGGTCCAGTACCGATATGTCGATATTGTCGGGCAGCGGCGGCTCGGGAGCACGCGGAGTCGCCGGCTCCGTGGCGCGACCCCGGGTCGTAGGCCGGGAGCGGCCGGAGTCATCGCGCGGACGGCGCGGGCCGTCGCCGCGTGGGCCGCGGCGGGCGTCAGCGCCGGCCGGCGCACGGCGTCGATCGCTCGGGCGCGACTCGTCGTCCGACGGGCGCGCCCTGGTGCGGGGCTGCTCGGCCGCTCGGCGCTTGTCGCTCGTGCGGACCGGGCGACCGGCCCGCGTCGCCGGCCCACCACGCCGGCGGTCTGAACCGGCCGGATCCGACGCGCGCGCCGATGGTCCATCGGTGCGCCCGGACGGCGATCGGTCCGTCCGGGACGATGACGAACGGTCCGGCGTGCCGACGACGGACGGTCGGACGGACGCCCCGACGTCGATCGCGACGCCGAATCACTCCGCGGCCGCCCGGCATCTGTGTGGCGATTTCCTGCTGCCGGGCGCCCGCGACCGCTACCAGCCGTCTGGCCGGCGTTGCCGCCGCCCGCCGCCCGCGGCCCACCTGCCCGCGCTCCGCGGCTGGCGGCACCTCCGCGTCCGGCGGCACCTGCGCGTCCCGCGGCACTTCCGCGTCCGGCGACGCCCGACTCGCCGGAGCCGCGGGCACTACCCGTTCGCGGCGAGGCCGCTCTCCCGCCGCGGCCGGCCGCCGCGCCGGTCGACCCCGCGCCGGTCGACCCCGTGCCGCGTCGACGATCGCCGCCTGGTGCTTGCGCCATTACGATCCATCCCGAATTGCAGTTGTCAGTGAAATAGGACGAGGGCCGTTCGGAAACCGAACGACCCTCGTCATAAGTTATGTCCGGCGACGTCCTACTCTCCCACGCAGTGGCCCGCGCAGTACCATCGGCGCTGAGAGGCTTAGCTTCCGGGTTCGGGATGGGACCGGGCGTTTCCCTCTCGCTATGGTCGCCGAAACTCTATGGAGATATGGTCCTCACCGCAGATGCGGGGACCGCACCTCGGGAACCGCACAGTGGACGCGAAACAGATCGCGGGCATAAGCCCGCAAAGTTTGGTATGTGGCAAGTCCTCGGCCTATTAGTACCGGTCAGCTACACGTGTTGCCACGCTTCCACTTCCGGCCTATCAACCCGGTGGTCTAGCCGGGGGCCTTACTCCATAAAGGATGGGAGATCTAATCTTGAAGCAGGCTTCCCGCTTAGATGCTTTCAGCGGTTATCCCTTCCGAACGTAGCCAACCAGCAGTGCTCCTGGTGGAACAACTGGCACACCAGAGGTTCGTCCGTCCCGGTCCTCTCGTACTAGGGACAGCCCTTCTCAAATCTCCTGCGCGCGCGGCGGATAGGGACCGAACTGTCTCACGACGTTCTAAACCCAGCTCGCGTACCGCTTTAATGGGCGAACAGCCCAACCCTTGGGACCTACTCCGGCCCCAGGATGCGACGAGCCGACATCGAGGTGCCAAACCATCCCGTCGATATGGACTCTTGGGGAAGATCAGCCTGTTATCCCCGGGGTACCTTTTATCCGTTGAGCGACACCGCTTCCACAAGCCGGTGCCGGATCACTAGTCCCAGCTTTCGCTCCTGCTCGACATGTCTGTCTCACAGTCAAGCTCCCTTGTGCACTTGCACTCGACACCTGATTGCCAACCAGGCTGAGGGAACCTTTGGGCGCCTCCGTTACATTTTTGGAGGCGACCGCCCCAGTCAAACTACCCATCTGACACTGTCCCTGATCCGGATTACGGACCGAGGTTAGACACCCAATTCGACCAGAGTGGTATTTCAACGTTGACTCCACCGACACTGGCGTGCCAGCTTCACAGTCTCCCACCTATCCTACACAAGCCGAACCGAGCACCAATATCAAACTATAGTAAAGGTCCCGGGGTCTTTCCGTCCTGCCGCGCGTAACGAGCATCTTTACTCGTAGTGCAATTTCGCCGAGCCTATGGTTGAGACAGTCGAGAAGTCGTTACGCCATTCGTGCAGGTCGGAACTTACCCGACAAGGAATTTCGCTACCTTAGGATGGTTATAGTTACCACCGCCGTTTACTGGCGCTTAAGTTCTGAGCTTCGCTCCAAAGAGCTAACCCGTCCCCTTAACGTTCCAGCACCGGGCAGGCGTCAGTCCGTATACATCGTTTTGCAACTTCGCACGGACCTGTGTTTTTAGTAAACAGTCGCTTCTCGCTGGTCTCTGCGGCCGGCCATCGCTCGGGGAGCAAGTCCCGTCACAACAACTGGCCCTCCTTCTCCCGAAGTTACGGAGGTATTTTGCCGAGTTCCTTAACCATAGTTCGCTCGATCGCCTTGGTATTCTCTACCTGACCACCTGTGTCGGTTTGGGGTACGGGCCGCGAAGAGCTCGCTAGAGGTTTTTCTTGGCAGCATAGGATCATCGAATTCGCCGCAATCGGCTATGCGTCACGTCTCAGGCACATGTCGTGCGGATTTACCTACACGACGCCCTACACGCTTGCTCCAGTGTATCCACTTACTGGTACGACTACCTTCCTGCGTCACCCCATCGCTTGTCTACTACTAGTCTGGTTCGCGCGATCCACCGATTCCGCCCGAAGGCAGTTTCAGCTTCTGGCACTTAGCATCGCTAGGTTCGACATGGGCGCTCTTTTGCGGGTACGGGAATATCAACCCGTTGTCCATCGACTACGCCTGTCGGCCTCGCCTTAGGTCCCGACTTACCCTGGGCGGATTAGCCTGGCCCAGGAACCCTTGGTCATTCGGCGGAGGAGTTTCTCACTCCTCTTTCGCTACTCATGCCTGCATTCTCACTCGTATGCCGTCCACGGCTGGGTTACCCCGCCGCTTCCTTCGGCATACGACGCTCCCCTACCCATCCGCACACCTGGCCAGCCATCCGTGGATGACTGACGGGCTATTGTGCGAATGCCACAGCTTCGGTGGTGTGCTTGAGCCCCGTTACATTGTCGGCGCAGAATCACTTGACCAGTGAGCTATTACGCACTCTTTAAAGGGTGGCTGCTTCTAAGCCAACCTCCTGGTTGTCTGTGCGACTCCACATCCTTTCCCACTTAGCACACGCTTGGGGACCTTAGCTGGTGGTCTGGGCTGTTTCCCTCTCGACTACGGAGCTTATCCCCCGCAGTCTCACTGCCGCGCTCTCACTTACCGGCATTCGGAGTTTGGCTGATTTCGGTAAGCTTGTAGGCCCCCTAGACCATCCAGTAGCTCTACCTCCGGCAAGAAACACGCGACGCTGCACCTATATGCATTTCGGGGAGAACCAGCTATCACGAAGTTTGATTGGCCTTTCACCCCTACCCACAGCTCATCCCCCAGGTTTTCAACCCTGGTGGGTTCGGTCCTCCACGCGGTCTTACCCGCGCTTCAACCTGGCCATGGGTAGATCACTTCGCTTCGGGTCTAGATCACGCGACTAGTTCGCCCTATTCAGACTCGCTTTCGCTACGGCTACCCCTCGACGGGTTAACCTCGCCACGTAACGCTAACTCGCAGGCTCATTCTTCAAAAGGCACGCTGTCACGACTATGCATAAAGCATAGCGACGCTCCAACGGCTTGTAGGCGCGCGGTTTCAGGTACTATTTCACTCCCCTCCCGGGGTACTTTTCACCTTTCCCTCACGGTACTTGTCCGCTATCGGTCACCAGGGAGTATTTAGGCTTAGCGGGTGGTCCCGCCAGATTCACAGCGAATTTCACGGGCTCGCTGCTACTTGGGGTTACGTTCGGGAGGCGTCGAGTTTTCGTCTACGGGGGTATCACCCACTGTGCCGGACCTTCCCAAGTCCTTCGACTAACTACGACGCTTTCTGACTCCCTGCTGGTTCGGCAGAACCAGCCAAACGGCCCCACAACCCCAGATACGCAACGCCTGCCGGCTATCACGCGTATGTGGTTTGGCCTCTTCCGTTTTCGCTCGCCACTACTAACGGAATCGCGGTTGCTTTCTCTTCCTGTGGGTACTGAGATGTTTCACTTCCCCACGTTCCCTCCTCATGCCCTATGTGTTCAGGCATGGGTGACAGGACATGACTCCTGCCGGGTTTCCCCATTCGGAAATCCTCGGATCAAAGCTCAGTCGGCAGCTCCCCGAGGCTTATCGCAGCCCCTTACGTCCTTCATCGGCTCCTGGTGCCAAGGCATCCACCGTGCGCCCTTATTAACTTGGCCACAAAGATGCTCGCGTCCACTGTGCAGTTCTCAAGGTACGGGCGACCACCGCGGTAGTTCATCGCGTACGTACCGCTTCGACGAAGCAGCACGCCGTTCGATGACCGGGGTGGTCGGACGTGTAAGCGTTCTTGCGAAACAAGAACGCCTGAGGGCGATTTCCGCTCCCTCAGGACTCAACAGCGTGCCTACGTGATCGACGGTTCGGTTCGAGGTTCCGGCGGCCCGAAGGCCGCTGTACTGACTACCCGACATCCGCTGCTACACGAACTAGTTAGTGTTCCACCCTTGAGCTACCCCCGCGAGACATTCGCTCGCGCTGGGGTGTTCTGGACCGGACTCTTTCGAGCCGGCCTAGTGCTCCTTAGAAAGGAGGTGATCCAGCCGCACCTTCCGGTACGGCTACCTTGTTACGACTTCGTCCCAATCGCCGATCCCACCTTCGACGGCTCCCTCCACAAGGGTTGGGCCACCGGCTTCGGGTGTTACCGACTTTCGTGACGTGACGGGCGGTGTGTACAAGGCCCGGGAACGTATTCACCGCAGCGTTGCTGATCTGCGATTACTAGCGACTCCGACTTCATGGGGTCGAGTTGCAGACCCCAATCCGAACTGAGACCGGCTTTCTGGGATTCGCTCCACCTTGCGGTATCGCAGCCCTTTGTACCGGCCATTGTAGCATGTGTGCAGCCCTGGACATAAGGGGCATGATGACTTGACGTCATCCCCACCTTCCTCCGAGTTGACCCCGGCAGTCTCCTATGAGTCCCCGACATTACTCGCTGGCAACATAGAACGAGGGTTGCGCTCGTTGCGGGACTTAACCCAACATCTCACGACACGAGCTGACGACAGCCATGCACCACCTGTGCAAGGCCCTTACGGACCCCATATCTCTGTGAGATTTCCCTGCATGTCAAGCCCAGGTAAGGTTCTTCGCGTTGCATCGAATTAAGCCACATGCTCCGCCGCTTGTGCGGGCCCCCGTCAATTCCTTTGAGTTTTAGCCTTGCGGCCGTACTCCCCAGGCGGGGAACTTAATGCGTTAGCTGCGGCACAGACCACGTGGAATGTGGCCCACACCTAGTTCCCAACGTTTACGGCGTGGACTACCAGGGTATCTAATCCTGTTTGCTCCCCACGCTTTCGCTCCTCAGCGTCAATATCGGCCCAGAGACCCGCCTTCGCCACCGGTGTTCCTCCTGATATCTGCGCATTTCACCGCTACACCAGGAATTCCAGTCTCCCCTACCGAATTCTAGTTTGCCCGTATCGGCTGCAGGCCCGGGGTTGAGCCCCAGGTTTTCACAGCCGACGCGACAAACCGCCTACGAGCTCTTTACGCCCAATAATTCCGGACAACGCTTGCACCCTACGTATTACCGCGGCTGCTGGCACGTAGTTGGCCGGTGCTTCTTCTGCAGGTACCGTCACTTTCGCTTCGTCCCTGCTGAAAGAGGTTTACAACCCGAAGGCAGTCATCCCTCACGCGGCGTCGCTGCATCAGGCTTTCGCCCATTGTGCAATATTCCCCACTGCTGCCTCCCGTAGGAGTCTGGGCCGTGTCTCAGTCCCAGTGTGGCCGGTCGCCCTCTCAGGCCGGCTACCCGTCGTCGCCTTGGTAGGCCGTTACCCCACCAACAAGCTGATAGGCCGCGGGCCCATCCCTAGCCAGAATCCTTTACACCAAGGAGGATGCCCTCCAAGGTCATATCCGGTATTAGCCCCGGTTTCCCGGAGTTATCCCAGTGCTAGGGGCAGGTTGCCCACGTGTTACTCACCCGTTCGCCGCTAGGGCACCTTCCCGAAGGAAGGGCCTCGCTCGACTTGCATGTGTTAAGCACGCCGCCAGCGTTCGTCCTGAGCCAGGATCAAACTCTCCGTGAATGTTTATATGACTACCCGGCAAGCCGGGGTTGTCGACACAGAAAGTCACCGTCTTGGCGACGGTTTCAATCACTGGTCATACGAGCTGGTCTTCCACCTCTGCGATAGCAGAGGCGTCATTCTTTGCTCGATGTACCAAAGGAATCTCTTCACACCCACCGGACAAGCCGGCGGGTGTAGACGAGAGTTAATTAATGGCACTAACTTTCGGCACGCTGTTGAGTTCTCAAGGAGCGGACGCACACCGTCGCGGCCCTTTCGGGCTGGTCGGGGGCAACCAACGTTACGTTACTCGGTCGGTTTCGCCCGGTCAAACCTGACCTAGGCCCCGCCCGCTTCCCACTTGGTCGCCGCACACGGGCTTGCCGTGGCGCGTCGCGCTTGGGGGATGTCCGACCGGCTCCGCCCGAATCCGGCCCCGATCGTGGCGGGCGGTTCTGATGGCTCCGTGCGTCGAACAGGGAGAAGATTAGTCAGTCCTGGCGACGGCCGTCAAATTTGCCGGCCAACAGCATGTCGCCCAGCATTTGCGGGCTTCACATGGGGACGGCAGACGCCGCTTCCGGCCGGGCAAACGGGGGCAAATCCTGTGATCCGGACCACGCCCGGCTAGTCGGCGCCGCCGACGAGAGTGGCGACGCGGCGCTTGCCCGACGCCAGTACGTGGCCGACGAGGTCGGCCCGGGGCAGGTCGTAGCGTTTCGCCGGCACCGGTACTCCGTCCAGCCGCACGGCGCCGGCGTCGATGTCGCGCCGGGCCGCACTGCTGCTGGCGGCCAGGCCGGCCGCGACCAGAAGGGCAGGCAGGTGCACCGGGTCGCCGTCCGGGACGACGTACTCGGGCGCGTCGACGGGCACCTCGTTGCGCCTGTGCACGGCGTCGAAGCGCGCTTCGGCCGCGGCCGCGTCGTCGGCACCGTGGTACAGCGCCACGATCTCGCGGGCCATCCGTCGCTTGGCCTGATTGGCCGTCGTCCCGCCGGCCGCGACGTCGGCGGCCAGCGCGTCCACCTCGCGGGGGTGCAGGGCCGAGCCGAGCCGGGCGTAGGTCGCCACGGCCGAGTCGGGGATGCTCATCAGCTTGCCGAACTGCTCGGCCGCAGGCTCGGCGATCGCGATGTAGTTGCCGAGTGACTTGCCCATCTTCTCCACGCCGTCGGTGCCGACCAGCAGCGGGACGGTGAGCACGGTCTGGGGCGCCTGGCCGCGGGAGCGCTGCAGTTCGCGGCCGACCAGGTTGTTGAACGTCTGGTCGGTGCCGCCGAGTTCGACGTCGGCGTGGACCTCGACCGAGTCGATGCCCTGCAGCAGCGGGTAGAAGAACTCCGACAGGGTGATCGGCTGCTGCGCGGCGAAGCGGCGGGCGAAGTCCTCGCGCTCGAGCAATTGGGCGACGGTGAGCTGCCGGGTGTAGCTCGAGCAGCTCGGCCACCGGCATCGGCCCGAGCCAGTCGGCGTTGTTGACGACCTCGACCCGGTCCGGGTCGAGGATCTGCATCAGCTGGTCGAAGTAGCCCTGGGCATTGGCGATCACCTGCTCGGCGCTCTGGGCCACCCGCGTCGCGGTGCGCCCGGACGGATCGCCGACCTGGCCGGTGAAGCCGCCGACGACGAGCACGGCCGTGTGGCCGAGGTCCTGGAACTGGCGCAGCTTGCGCAGCACCACGGCGTGCCCGAGGGTCAGGTCGCTCCCGGACGGGTCGATGCCGAGCTTGACCCGCAGCGGGCGGCCTTCGCGCCGGGCCGCCAGCAGCCGCTCGGCCAGGCCGTTGGCGGGCAGGATCTGCGCGGCGCCGGACGCGAGCACCTCGTGCGCCTCGCGCAGGTCGGGCGGCAGCGTCTGCGGCGTGATCGGCTCGTCAGTCACGGGGGTCAGTCTGCCGGTCTCGGGCCGACTCGTTTGCGCCCGCCCGGCCGGAAGGTGGAAACCGACGGCTCGTCGGCCAGCCAGAACCGCCACGGGTTGTTCGGTCGCGGCGGTGATGCCGACCCGCGGTCCGGCGAGCACGCCCGGGGCGCGGCGCCGGCGCATCGACTCCAGCCGCACCGGCGCGGCCGGGTCACACAGATCGACGCCGTTCTGGGCCGCGGCCAGGCCGAGGCAGCTGGCCAGCCGGGCCGGGCCCCGGGCCAGCTCGAGCGTCGACCGGGCCGCCGGGCGCCGGGCCTTGGCCACGTCGGCGCCGCGCACGACCTCGCCGGCCCGCAGCAGCACCGCCGACGCCCGCCCGTCGACGCCGCAGACGATGTTGGCGCACCAGTGCATGCCGTAGGTGAAGTAGCAGTAGAGATGCCCGGCCGGGCCGAACATGACGGCCGTGCGCGTGGTGCGGCCGCGGAAGGCGTGCGAGGCCGGATCGTCACCGCCTTCGTAGGCCTCGACCTCGGTCAGCCGCACGGCGACCTCGGCCCCACCGACGTCGGACACCACTATCGCGCCGAGCAGTCGCGGGGCCAGCTGCACGGACGGCCGGGCCAGCAACTCACGCGCGACCGGCACTTAGCGCGCCGGCCTCGTGGTCGAGTTCGCCCAGGTCACCTGGGCCTGCACGGTCTGCACCAGCGCGGCGGCCTGCTCGGCCACCCGCTCGGGCGCGGTGCCGCCGATCGAGGAGCGGGCCGCCAGGGCGCCGTCGACCGAGAGCACGCCGCGGACCTCGGGCGTCAGGTGCGCGTCGACCTCGGCCAGTTGCATGTCGGTGAGGTCGGGCAGGTCGAGCCCGCGCTGCTCGCAGTAGGACACGAACGACCCGCTGATCTCGTGGGCGTCGCGGAACGGCACCCCCTTGCGCACCAGCCACTCGGCCACGTCGGTGGCCAGGGCGAACCCGGCCGGCGCGGCTGCGTCGAGCCGCTCGGTCTCGATGTGCAGGGTGGCAATGAGCCCCGCGACGGCCGGCAGCAGCATGAGCAGCTGCTCGACGGTGTCGAACACCGGCTCCTTGTCCTCCTGCAGGTCGCGGTCGTAGGCCAGGGGCAGGCCCTTCAGGGTGGCCAGCAGGCCGGTGAGGTTGCCGATGAGCCGCCCGGACTTGCCGCGGGCCAGTTCGGCGATGTCGGGGTTCTTCTTCTGCGGCATGATCGACGAGCCGGTCGACCAGGCGTCGTCGAGGCCGACCCAGCCGAATTCCGGGGTGGCCCAGAGGATGACCTCCTCGCCGATCCGCGAGAGGTGCACGCCCAGCAGCGCGGCCGCGAACAGGAATTCGGCCGCGAAGTCGCGGTCGGACACCGCGTCGATCGAATTTGCGGCCGGCGCGTCGAAGCCGAGTTCGGCCGCGACGCCGGCCGGGTCGAGCGGCAGGGACGACCCGGCCAGGGCCCCGGCCCCGAGCGGAGACACCGCGGCCCGCTTGTCCCAGTCGCGCAGCCGGTCGACGTCGCGGGCCAGGGCGTGCACGTGGGCCAGCAGGTGGTGCGCGAACAGCACCGGCTGGGCGTGCTGCAGGTGGGTCAGGCCGGGCATGGCCACGGTGCGGTGCTGCTCGGCCACGGTGATCAGCGCCGTCTCGAGCTCGGCTGACGGCCAGCGACGATGCGCCGGACGTGGTCGCGCAGGTACAGCCGCAGGTCGGTGGCGACCTGGTCGTTGCGGCTGCGCCCGGCCCGCAGCTTGCCGCCGAGCGGGCCCAGCCGCTCGAGCAGGCCGCGTTCGAGGGCGGTGTGCACGTCCTCGTCGGCGACGGTGGGCCGGAACTCGCCGGCCGTGACCGCGGCCGACAGCTCGTCGAGCGCGAGCTGCATTCGCTCGGCCTCGTCGTCGGTGAGCAGGCCGGCCCGGTGCAGCACGCCGAGCGTGCGCCTTGGACGCGAGCAGGTCGTACGGGGCCAGCCGCCAGTCGAAGTGGACCGACACCGACAGCTGGGCCAGCGCGTCCGACGGGCCGCCGGCGAAGCGGCCGCCCCACAGCCGCGTGGGTGGCTCAGCCATTCGACTTCAGGTCGCGCCGGGCCGCGATCCGGCTGGGCAGGCCCCACAGCTGGACGAAGCCCTTGGCCAGCGTCTGGTCGAACGTGTCGCCGGTGTCGTAGGTGGCCAGCCCGAAGTCGTAGAGCGAGCCGTCGCCGCGCCGGCCGGTGGCCACGGCGTTCCCGCCGGACAGCCGCAGCCGGATGTCGCCGGTGACGTGCTGCTGCGAGGAGTCGACGAACTCGTCCAGGGCCCGCTTGAGCGGGCTGAACCACAGGCCGTCGTAGACCAGTTCGGTCCAGCGCTGCTCGACGCCGAACTTGAACCGGCGCAGGTCGCGCTCGACGGTGAGGTCCTCGAGCTCGCGGTGCGCGGCGATCAGGGCGATCGCGCCCGGGGCCTCGTACACCTCGCGGCTCTTGATGCCGACGAGCCGGTCCTCGACCATGTCGAGGCGGCCGACGCCCTGGGCCCCGGCCCGCGCATTCAGCTCGAGGATGGCGTCCAGCACCGACACCGGCCGCCCGTCGAGCGCGGTGGGCACGCCGTCGGTGAAGGAGATGACGACCTCGTCGGAGGTGCGAACCCGGGGCGTCGGTGTAGGAGTAGACGTCCTCGATCGGGGCGTTCCACGGATCCTCGAGGAAGCCGGTCTCGACCGCGCGGCCCCAGAGGTTCTGGTCGACCGAGTAGGGCGAGCGCTTCGACTGGTCGATCGGCAGGCCCTTCTCCTCGGCGAAGGCGATGGCCTTGTCGCGGGTCATCCCGGAGTCGCGCACGGGGGCGATGACGTTGAGGTCGGGGGCGAGCGCGCCGATGCCGACCTCGAAGCGCACCTGGTCGTTGCCCTTGCCGGTGCAGCCGTGGGCGACGGTGTCGGCGCCGAACATCTGCGCCGCGACGACGAGGTGCTTGGCGATGATCGGGCGCGACAGCGCCGAGACGAGCGGGTAGCGCTCGAGGTACAGCGCGTTGGCCCGCAGCGCCGGCAGGCAGTACTCGTCGGCGAACTCCTGCTTGAGGTCGAGCACGACCGACTCGACCGCGCCGCAGTCGAGCGCGCGCTGCCGGATGACGTCGAGGTCCTCGCCGCCCTGGCCGACGTCGGCGGCCACGGCCACCACCTCGGCCCCGGTCTCCTCGGCGATCCAGCCGATGGCGACGGAGGTGTCCAGGCCGCCCGAGTAGGCGAGCACGATCCGGCGCTTGGTCATGGGTTTCTCCGATCAGAGGGTGTGTGGCAGGTTCATGAGGTAGTCGGCCAGGGCCGCACCGCCGGACGGGTCGCGGGCGACGACCAGGATGGTGTCATCGCCGGCGACGGTGCCCAGCACCTGTGGCAGCCGGGCCCGGTCGATCGCGCTGGCCAGGAAGTTCGAGGCGCCCGGCGGCGTCCGCAGCACGACGAGGTTCCCGCTGGCCTCGGCCGAGATGAGCAGTTCGCCGACAGCAGCCGCGCCGAGCCGCGGCGGCGGGGCGTCGTGCGGGCTGCGGGCGGTGAGCGGCGAGCCGTCCTCGGGGACGACGTACACCGGCAGGCCACCGTCGGCGGTGCGCAGCTTGACCGCGCCGAGCTCGTCGAGGTCGCGCGACAGGGTGGCCTGGGTGACCCGGAAGCCGGCGGTCTCGAGCGCGGCGGCCAGCTCGGCCTGCGAACGCACCGGGTGCTCGGCCAGGACGGCGACGATGCAGGCCATGCCGGGCCGCCTTCGTGACTGGACCGGTCAGCTCCTGCACGGCCGCGGCCTCGCGTCTGGTGACGGCCATCAGCTGTGCTCCAGCAGCCAGGTCAGCAGCGCCTTCTGCGCGTGCAGCCGGTTCTCGGCCTCGTCCCAGACCACGCTCTGCGGCCCGTCGATGACGTCGGCGGCGATCTCCTTGCCGCGGTAGGCGGGCAGGCAGTGCAGCACGATCGCGTCGTCGGCGGCGCGCTGCACCGCGGCGGCCGTCAGGGCGTACGGCCGGAACGGCGCCTCGCGCTCGGCCTGCTCGAGCTCCTGGCCCATCGAGACCCAGGTGTCGGTGGCCAGCACGTCGGCGCCGTCGAGGGCGAGCGGCCGGGTCGTCGGTGACCGTGACCGAGCCGCCGGTCTTGGCCGCGATGCGCTCGGCGTCGGCCACGATCACCGGATCGGGTTGGTAGCCCGCCGGCCCGGCCACGCGCACGTGCAGCCCGGCGCGCGGCGCCCCCGAGCAGGTAGGAGTGCGCCATGTTGTTCGCGGCGTCGCCGAGATAGGCCAGGGTCAGGCCGGCCAGCCGGTGCTTGTGCTCGCGGACGGTCTGCAGGTCGGCCAGCACCTGGCACGGGTGGAACTGGTCGGTGAGCGCGTTGACCACGGGCACCGAGCTGTACTGCGGCCATCTCCTCGATCAGGTCCTGGCCGTAGGTGCGCCACACGATGGCCGCGACCTGCCGGGTGAGCACCCGGGTGACGTCGGCGACGGACTCGCGCACCCCGATCCCGGCCAGCCGGCCGTCGACGACGATCGCGCTGGCCGCCGAGCTCGGCGACGCCGACCGAGAACGACAACTGCGTGCGCAGGGTCTGCTTGTCGAAGAGGAGGGCGACGGACTGCGGCCCGGCCAGCGGGTGGTGCGGTGCCGGTCGGCCTTCATGCTGGTCGGCCAGGTCGAGCACCTCGACCAGCTCGTCCGGGCTGAGGTCGTCGTCGCGCAGGAAGTGCCGGGTCATGGCCGGGCCGCTCCCGCGACCTCGTCGACCGCGTGCGGTCAGCAGCGGCACGGCGGTGTCGACGTCGCCCTCGGTGAGGATGAGCGGCGGGGCCAGGCGGATGACGTCGGGCTTGACGGCGTTGACGAGCAGGCCGTGCTGGCGCGCGGCCGTCTCGACGGCCGAGGCGTGCGCGCCGGTGAGGACGAGCGCCCGCCACAGGCCGCTGCCCCGGACGCCCTGCACGAGCGGGCTGTCGATGCCGCCCAGGCCGTGGGCCAGGTGCTCCCCCACCCGCTTGACCTGGTCGAGCAGGTGCTCGTCGGCGATGGTGGTCGAGCACGGCCAGCGCGGCCGCGCACGACACCGGGTTGCCGCCGAACGTGCTGCCGTGGTCGCCGGGCGCGAACAGCTCCCCGGCCGGGCCCACGCCGATGCAGGCCCCGATGGGCATCCCACCGCCCAGGCCCTTGGCCAGCGTGACGACATCGGGCCGCACGCCCTCGGCCAGACTGGCGAACCAGTGCCCGGTGCGGCCGATGCCGCTCTGCACCTCGTCGACGACCAGCAGCGCGCCGGTGGCGTCGCACGCTTCGCGGGCGGCCTGCAGGTAACCCGGCGGTGGCGGCACGACGCCGCCCTCGCCCAGGGTCGGCTCGACGAACACGGCCGCCGTGCGCTCGGTGACGGCCGCCCGCAGCGCGTCGGCGTCGCCGTAGTCGACGAAGGTCACCGGGCCCGGCCAGCGGGGCGAACGGCTCGCGCTTGGCCGCGTTGCCGGTGATCGCCAATGCGCCGAGGGTGCGGCCGTGGAAGCTGTTGCGCGCGGCCACGACTTCCAGCCGGCCGCCGGCCGGGTCGAGGGCCCGGCCGTGCTTGCGGGCCAGCTTGAGCGCGCACTCGTTGGCCTCGGCCCCGCTGTTGGCGAAGAACACCCGGCCCGGCAGCCCGAGCAGGTCGACCAGGCGCTCGGCCAGGCGGACCCCGGGTTCGTGGCTGGCCAGGTTGGACGTGTGCACGAGACGGGCGACCTGGTCGGTGACGGCGGCGACGATCGGCGGGGTGGGCGTGGCCCAGGGACGACACCGCGATGCCGGCGACGAAGTCGAGGTACTCGCGGCCGTCGACGTCCCAGACCCGCACGCCCGCGCCGCGATCGAGCTCGATCGGCGGGGTGCCGTAGTTGGGCATCATGACGGCGTCCCAGCGTGCGGTCAGACTCATGGGTTCTCCTTCGCCGGGCGCACCATGGTGCCGATGCCCTCAGAGGTGAAGATCTCGAGCAGCAGCGCGTGCGGCACCCGCCCGTCGAGGACGTGGGCGCTGGTGACGCCGCCTTCGACGGCCCGCAGGCAGGCCTCCATCTTCGGGACCATGCCGGCGGACAGGCTGGGCAGCATCGCGGCCAGCGCGTCGGCGTCGATCCGGCTGATGATCTCGGAGCTGGCCGGCCAGTCGGCGTAGAGCCCTTCGACGTCGGTGAGCACGACGAGCTTCTCGGCGCCCACGCCGACGGCGATCGCGGCCGCGGCGGTGTCGGCGTTGACGTTGTAGGACAGCCCGTCGGTGCCGCGGGCCACCGGTGGCGATCACCGGGATGCGGCCGGCGTCGAGCAGGGCGTGCACGGTGGCCGGGTCGACCGCGACCACGTCGCCGACCTGGCCGAGGTCGACCGGCTCGCCGTCGACGAGCGCGGACGCCGGCGCCGGCGGTCAGCAGGCCGCCGTCCTCGCCGGACAGGCCCGACGCCCAGGGCGCCGTGGTCGTTGATCAGGTTGACGACGTCGCCGTTGACCTGGCCGACCAGCACCATCCGCACGACGGCCATGGCCTCGGGCGTGGTCACCCGCAGCCCGCCGCGGAACTCGCTCTCGATGCCGAGCCGGCGCAGGTGTTCGGTGATCTGCGGCCCGCCGCCGTGCACGACGACCGGCTTGAGCCCGGCGTAGCGCAGGAACACGACGTCCTCGGCGAAGGCGCGCTGCAGCTGCGGCGACGGTCATCGCGTTGCCGCCGTACTTGACGACCACGACCTTGTCGTGGAAGCGCTCGAGCCACGGCAGCGCGCCGACGAGCACCTGCGCCTTGGCCACGGCCTCGGTCCGGTCGGTCATGACGAGTAGGCCGAGTTCTCTTCGACGTAGGCGTGGCTGAGGTCGTTGGTCCACATGGTCGCGGTACTGGCGCCGGCGTGCAGGTCGACGACGATGTGCACCTCGCGGCCGGTGAGGTCGACCTGGCTGCGGTCCTCGCCCGCGGCGCCACCCCGGCAGACCGGGCACGCCGTTGATGGCGACGTCCAGTTCGTCGGGCTCGAAGGCGGCGGCCGTGGTGCCGATCGCGGCCAGCACCCGGCCCCAGTTCGGGTCGTTGCCGAACAGCGCGCACTTGAGCAGGTTGCTGCGGGCGATGGCCCGGCCGACCTCGAGGGCGTCGGCCTCGCTCGCGGCGCCGCCGACGTCGATGGTGATGTCCTTGGTCGAGCCCTCGGCGTCGGCCAGCAGCTGCCAGGCCAGGTTCTGCGCAGACCTCGCCGATGCCGGCGGTCAGGTCGGACGGTTCGGGCGTGGTGCCGGACGCGCCGCTGGTCATCAGCAGCACGGTGTCGTTGGTCGACATGCAGCCGTCGACTGTCGAGCCGGTCGAAGGTGAGCCGGGTGGCCTCGCGCAGCGCGGCGTCGAGGGTGGCCGCGTCGGCGACGGCGTCGGTGGTGATGACGCACAGCATGGTGGCCAGGCTCGGTGCGAGCATGCCCGCGCCCTTGGCCATGCCGCCGACGGTCCAGCCGTTGACGTGGCGGAAGACGTGCTGCTTGGCCACGGTGTCGGTGGTGCGGATCGCGTCGGCCGCGTCCGGGCCGCCGTCGTCGCGCAGCGCCGCGGCCGCGGCATCGACGCCGGCCAGCAGTTGCGTCATCGGCAGCCGTTCCCCGATGAGCCCGGTCGAGCAGACTGCGACCTCGCCCGCGCCCGAACCCAGGACGGCGGCCACGTGCTCGGCCGTGCGGTGCGTGTCGGCGAAACCGGCCGGGCCGGTGCAGGCGTTGGCGCCGCCGGCGTTCAGCACGACCGAGCGCACCCGGCCGTCGGCGATGACCTGCTGCGACCACAGCACCGGCGCGGCCTTGACCCGGTTGCCGGTGAAGACGGCCGCGGCCGCGTCGTTCGGGCCGTCGTTGACGACGAGGGCGACGTCGCGGGCCCCGCTCGGCTTCAGCCCGGCGCCCCCGCGCTCGAAACCCACCGGCCGCGGTCACGCTCATCCTGCCCTGCTCTTCGCGCAAGCGCTCATCGCTGGATTCGCTCCGCTCCTCGCTCGCTGGCGCTCGCTGCGATGCTCACTCATGGCGCCACCCCGTCGACGGCCAGGCCGGCCGTCTCGGGCAGGCCGAGCATCAGGTTGGCGTTCTGCACGGCCTGGCCGGCCGCGCCCTTGCCCAGGTTGTCGATGGCGCTGGTGACGATGATGCGGCCGGAGTCGATGTCGATGCCGGCCTGCAGGTGGGCCGAGTTGGAGCCGGCGGTGGCCGCTGTGTGCGGCTGGTGTGCTTCGGGCAGGACGTGCACGAACGGCTCGCCGTCGTACGCGGCCGCGAGGGCATCGCGGACGTCGGCGGCCGTGACCGCGCGGGCCGGCCGGGCCGTCACCGCCGCGAGGATGCCGCGGGGCATCGGGGCCAGGACCGGCGTCAGCGACAGGCTCGACGCGCCGGTGGCCTGCTTGATCTCGGGCACGTGCTGGTGCGCGCCGACCTTGTAGGCGGACAGGTCCCCGGCCACCTCGCTGGCCAGCAGGCTGACCTTGGCCGAGCGGCCGGCGCCGGAGGTGCCGCTGGCCGCGACCACCACGACGTCGTCGGCCGCGGCGATACCGGCGGCGATGAGCGGGGCCAGGGCGAGGATGGTGGCGACGGCGTAGCAGCCGGTGTTGGCCACCCGGTCGGCCGCGGCGATGCGGACGCGTTGGCCGGGCAGTTCGGGCAGTCCGTAGGTCCAGGCCCCGGCGTGCGGGCCGCCGTAGTAACGCTCGTAGGCCGCGCGGTCCAGCAGCCGGTGATCGGCGCCGAGGTCGACGATCTTCGTGCCGGCCGGCAGTTGGGCCGCGACCGGGGCCGAGGCGCCGTGCGGCAGGGCGAGGAACACGAGATCGGCCCCGTCGAACGCGGCCGGGGTGGTCTCGACGAACCTGAGCCCGGCCAGCGAGCGCAGTTGCGGGTGCACCTCGCCGACCAGCTGCCCGACGCTGCCGTGGCCGGTCACGGTGACCACGTCCAGATCGGGATGAGCCGACACGAGCCGCAGCAGCTCACCACCGGCGTAGCCGCTGGCACCGGCGACGGCGACCCGATAACCCATATGCACGAATTATGCACTACCACGCAAATTCATACACAGGCAGCGTCCTGGCCATGGCGCCGGGCAGATCAGGTGCGCAGTCGAGCGCCGGTGCGTTCGGCGGCCCGGGCGATCGCGGCGTCGCGCGCGGCCGTGGCCTCCTCGACGGTCAACGTGCGGTCCAGGGCCCGGAAGCGCAGCGCGAACGCCAGTGACTTGGCCCCTTCGCGGCGCAGCGTGTCGTCGACGTAGACGTCGAAGAGCCGGGCCGACTCCAGCAGTGCGCCCGCCCCCGACCGCACGGCGTCCAGGACGTCGGCGGCCGGCACGCCGGCGTCGACGACCAGCGCGATGTCGAGCAGCACCGGCGGGTACGTCGACAGCGTGGGTGCCCGGGCCGGCAGGGGCGGCGCGAAGGCGTCCAGGTCGAGTTCCATGGCGCAGGTGCGCTCGGGCAGGCCCAGTGCCGCCGTCACCCGCGGGTGCAGCTCGCCCGCGTGGCCGATCACCTGCTCGCCGAGCAGCAGGGCGGCGCACCGGCCCGGATGCCATGGGGCGTGCTGGGCCGCGCGCACGGTCAGCTCGGCCCGCGCCGCCCGGGCCACGACCCGGGCCGCCTCGACCGCGTCGGCCCAGGTCGGCCGGCCGGCCGGGCCCCCACCATGCGGGCCGTTCGACTGCGCCGGTGAGCACCACCCCGAGGTGGCGCGGCTGGGGCGGGATGGCGTCGTACAAGGCGGCGACCTCGTCGTCGCTCGGGCGCCGATCCAGCGCCGGGCGAAACGCGGCGCGGGCGGCCGGCGATGTCGAAGTACACCAGCCCGGTCTCCGAGATGGCCAGATCGCGGTTGCCCCGGCCGAGGTTGCGCTGCACGGTGGCGAGCAGGCCGGGCAGCAGCGACGTGCGCAGCTCCGGCTCGGCCTCGGACAGCGGGTTGGCCAGCCGCAGGGCCCGGCGGCGCGGATCGTCGGCGGCCAGCCCGAACGTGTCGTGCACCGACGGCGCGACGAACGGATAGCTCAGCGTCTCGGTGAACCCGGCCGCCGCCACCGCCCGGCTGACCGCGCGGCGCAGCGTCTGCTCCGGGGTCAGGCCGTGGCCGGAGCGCGGCGTCGGCAGCACCGACGGGATCCGGTCGTAGCCGACCAGCCGCAGCACCTCCTCGATGAGGTCGGCGGCCTGCAGCAGATCGGGGCGCCAGGTGGGCGGCTGCACCTGCAGCACGTCACCGCCCTCGACCGTGCAGCCGACGGCCTCCAGCGTGGCCACGACGCTCTCGCGCGCAATCGGCATCCCGGCCAGGGCCTGCGGCCGTTGCGCCCCCAGCGCGATCAGCGGCGGCGGCGCGGGTGTGCCGGCGACGGTGAAGCCGTCCGCGGGTTGAGCCCCGCCGTGCTCGACGAGCAGGTCGACGCAGCGCTGCAGGGCCACGCCGGCGATGTCCGGGTCGACCCCGCGCTCGAAGCGGCGCGACGCCTCGCTGGGCAGCCGGTGCCGGCGCGCGGTGTGCGCGATCGAGACCGGGTCCCAGTGCGCCGCCTCCAGCACGATGTCGGTGGTGGCGTCGTCGATCTCCGTGGACGCACCGCCCATCACGCCGGCCAGTGCGATCACTCCGGTGTCGTCGGTGACGACCATGTCGTCCGGGTGCAGGGTGCGCTCGACGCCGTCGAGCGTGGTCAGCCGCTCCCCCGCTGCGGCCCGGCGCGCGCGAAGCGGCCCGCTGAGCTTGGTGCGGTCGAAGGCATGCAACGGCTGGCCGGTCTCGAGCATGACGTAGTTGGTGACGTCGACGGGCAGCGAGATCGAGCGCACGCCGGACTGCCGCAGCCGCTGGGCCAGCCAGTCCGGGGTCGGCGCCGACGGGTCGAGGCCGGCGAGCGCCCGCACCGAGAAGCGGTCGCAGCCGGTCGGGTCGTCGATGTGCACGTCGTAGGCCCGGCCGTCGACGGCCGGCAGCGCGGCCTCGACCTCGCGGAACGCAGTGCCGAGGGCGGCGGCCGATTCCCGGGCCAGGCCGCGGATCGACAGGCAGTAGCCCCGGTCGGTGGTGACGGCCACATCGAGCACGGTGTCGCGCAGGCCGAGCGCGTCGAGGGCGTCGGCGCCGGGCTTGGCCGAGTCGGCCGGCAGCACCAGGATGCCGTCGTGCTCGTCGCCGATGGCCAGCTCGCGCACCGAGCAGATCATGCCGTCGGAGACGTGGCCGTAGGTCTTGCGGGCCGAGATGGCGAACTCCCCCGGCAGCACCGAACCGGGCAGGGCCACGACGACCAGGTCGCCCTCGGCGAAGTTCGACGCACCGCAGACGATGCCGCGAGGCTCGCTCTCGCCGACCTCGACCTGACACCAGCGGATGGTCTTGCCGTTCTTCTGCGGCTCGTCGGCGAAGGACAGCACCCGGCCGACGACGATCGGGCCGGACAGCCCCTGGCCGGCGGTCTCGACCCCCTCGACCTCGATGCCCACCCGGATCAGGGCCTCGGCCAGTGTCCAGGGGGCCAGGCCTTCGGGCAGGGCGACGTACTCGGCCAGCCAGCTGAGCGGGGCCTTCATGACTCCATCCCGAATGCGGCACTGAACCGGACGTCGCCCTCGACGATGTCGCGCATGTCGGCCACGTCGTTGCGGAACATGAGCGAGCGCTCGATGCCCATGCCGAACGCGAAGCCGCTGTAGCGGTCCGGGTCGATGCCGCAGGCCACCAGCACGCGGGGGTTGACCATGCCGCAGCCGCCCCACTCGATCCAGCCCTCGCTGTTGCAGGTGCGGCAGGGCCGGTCGGGATTGCCGACCGACTCGCCCCGGCAGACGAAGCAGACGAGATCCATCTCGGCGCTGGGCTCGGTGAACGGGAAGTAGTGCGGGCGCAGCCGGGTGCGGATGCCGGCGTCGAACAGCTCGGCCACCATGTGGTCGAGCGTGCCCTTCAGGTTGGCCATCGTGATGCCCTCGTCGACGACCAGGCCCTCGACCTGGTGGAACACCGGGGTGTGCGTGGCGTCGAGTTCGTCGGTGCGGAACACCTTGCCCGGGCAGACCATCTGGATCGGCGGCTGCCGGGTGAGCATGGCCCGGATCTGCACCGGCGAGGTCTGGGTGCGCAGCACCAGCCCGGACTCGGGCGGGTCGACGTAGAACGTGTCGGTGAGGTCGCGCGACGGGTGCGCGGGCGGCGTGTTGAGCGCGTCGAAGTTGAGCCACTCGGCCTCGAGTTCCGGGCCTTCGGCCACCTCGTAGCCCATGGCCACGAAGATGTCGCAGATCCGCTCCATGATCGTGGTCAGCGGATGCCGGGCGCCCTCGAGCCGGCGGTCGGTGGGCAGGGTGACGTCCACGGCCTCGTCCACGAGCACCCGGGCGTCGCGCTCGGCCTCGAGTTCGGCCTGCCGGGCGGCCAGGGCCTTGCCCACGGTGCCGCGGGCCGCGCCGACCCGTTGGCCGGCCGCCGCCTTGGCCGCCGGCGGCAGCGCGCCGATCTCACGGTTGGCCAGGGCCAGCGGCGAGCGGTCACCGGCGTGCTCCAGGCGGGCGCTCTTGAGCTCGTCGAGCGTGGTCGCGGCCGCGAACGCGGCCAGGGCGGCCGCGACGGCCGCGTCGATCGCCGCCGGTTGCAGCGCGCTCACCTCGACCGGGTCGAAGTTCGGGTTGGGCATGGATTCGTCACGTCTTTCGTCGGTGCGGGCGAGCCGCACGAGTCTACGAGGGCACGCGCGCCCGGGATGGCAGCCGCAGCGGCTGCGTCAGGCGTGGCGCGCGGGAGGGGCGGCCGCCAGCCGCCCGGCAAACATCCCGGTCGTGACGACGACGCGGACGCACGCAGACATGGCTCCAGCGTAGCGGGCCCGGCCACGGCGTTGCCCGGTTACCGCTGGGCCCGGGCGCTCGCGTACAGGCAGACGGCCGCGGCGGCGGCCAGGTTCAGGCTCTCGGCCGCGCCGTGGATCGGCACCCGGACCGTGACGTCGGCCGCGGCCAGGACGGCGTCGGGCAGCCCGTGGGCCTCGTTGCCGAACAGCCACAGGGTCGGCGCGGCCAGGCTGCCGTCGTCGGCGAGGTCATCGAGGTCGCGGGTTCCGGCGCCGGTGGTGGCCAGGGTGCTCAGCCCGGCCGCCCGGGCAGCGGCGAGGACGTCGTCGAATTCGGCGTGCAGGACCAGGTCGAGGTGGAACAGGCTGCCGGCGCTGGCCCGCACGGCCTTGCCGTTGTAGGCGTCGACGCCACCGGCGAACACCACGGCCTGGGCGCCGGCCGCATCGGCACTGCGCACGATCGCACCGGCGTTGCCGGGGTCGTTGGGCTCGACCAGGACGGCGGCCAGCCGGGGCGCGCGCCCGAACGCGTCGGGCAGCGACACGTCGACGGCCCGGCACACCGCGACCAGGCCCTGCGGGCTCACCGTCTCGGACAGGCCCGCGGCGTCCCTCGGGCTGATCTCGGCCGGGTCGAGGCCGGCCAGCAGGTCGGCGTTGCGGGCCATGGCCTCGGCCGTGGCGAACACCTCGAGCACCGCGCCGGCCCGGACCGCCTCGCGGACGGCTTGGGTTCCCTCGACCAGGAAACGCCCGGCCTCGCGCCGGTCGCGGCGGCTGGTGAGCCGCCGGGCCGACACGAGCCGGGCGTTGTGCGAGCTGAGCAGGCTAGGCAGCCGGCGACTGGGCAGCGGCGCCGCCGATGCCTTCGGCCGTGACGGCCGTGCGGGCGACCTCGACGAGGACGGCGAAGGCGGGGGCGTCGTTGACGGCCAGGTCGGCCAGCACCTTGCGGTCGACGGTGACGCCGGCCAGGCGCAGGCCCTGGATGAAGCGGTTGTAGGTCATGTCGTTCGCGCGACAGGCCGCGTTGATGCGGGTGATCCACAGCTGGCGGAAGTCGCCCTTGCGCTGCTTGCGGTCGCGGTACTGGTAGGTCGCGGAGTGGAGCAGCTGCTCCTTGGCCTTGCGGTACAGGCGCGATCGCTGGCCCCGGTAGCCGCTGGCGGCTTCGAGGGTGCTCCGGCGCTTCTTGTGGGCGTTTACCGCCCGCTTGACGCGTGCCACGGTATTTCCTTGGGTGCTCGGGCCGCCGGTGTGAGGGCCGGCAGGCGGGGCGGACGAATGGGGGTGCAGGCCTAGCGGCCGAGCAGCTTCTTCACGCGCTTGCGGTCGGGCTGGGAGATCTCCTCGGTGCCGGTGAGGCGCCGGGTGACGCGCGAGGACTTGTGCTCGAGCAGGTGGCGCATGCCGGCGCGCTGGGTCAGCAGCTTGCCGCTGCCGGTCACCTTGACGCGCTTCTTCATCCCGCTATGGGTCTTGTTCTTGGGCATCGGTTGGTCCTCTGTCGAGTGTGTGCCGAACGGCTACTGGGGGCCGTCGGACGCCGGAGGGGCATCGTGGGAAACGCGGGTGATCTTCGAGCTGCGATGCGGCGCGACCACCATGATCATGTTGCGGCCGTCCTGCTTGGGCGAGGCCTCCACGAACCCGAGTTCCTGGATGTCGTCGGCCAGGCGCTGCAGCAGCCGGAACCCCAACTCGGGGCGGGACTGCTCGCGGCCGCGGAACATGATCGTCACCTTCACCTTGTCGCCCTGTTTGAGGAACCGCTCGACGTGACCCTTCTTGGTCTCGTAGTCGTGCGAGTCGATCTTGGGACGCAGCTTCATCTCTTTGATGACGGTGAGGGCCTGGTTGCGCCGGGCCTCACGAGCCTTCTGCGCGCTCTCGTACTTGAACTTGCCGTAGTCCATGAGCTTGCAGACGGGCGGGCGCGCCATCGGAGCGACCTCGACGAGATCCAGGTCGGACTCGGCGGCCAGTTCGAGAGCCTTGCCGATCGGCACGATGCCGACCTGCTCGCCCTCGGGGCCGACGAGGCGTACCTCGGGTACGCGGATCCGGTCGTTGATCCTTGGTTCAGAGCTGATGCGGGACCTCCTTGGTCGGTTCTGCTGTACGCGGCGCCGTTCACGAATGCGAAAGGCCCCGCTGCGCTGTTGTGCGCACGGGGCCCGAGCCTGCCGACCAGTCCGACCCCGGCGTGCGCGAGCACGTCGGGCGCCCGGCCGTTCGGCCGAACATCCGGACCGGACCCGGCGCACCGTCGTGAAGTGGTGGTACGGGTGGGAGGCGGTGCTGAGGATCCAGCGGGCTTCCGCTTGCACACCCCCGCCGTCGGCGGAGGCTGGTCGCAATGACAGGGTAGCAGCGTGACCGACTCCGACCCAAAGTCCGCGACCGCCCCCGCCCAGCCGGGCCCGGTGGGCGGTGGCCCTGGCAGCACGTCGCGGCCGCACCCCACCGACGCCATTCCGCTGCCCGAACACGGATTCGACACCCTCGACGACATCACCGTGCGCGATCTGGCCGCCATTCCGGCCGAGCAGGTGATCATCCGGGCCGCGGTCATGCTGATCAGCTCGACGGCCGAGAAGCTCGGGCTGAGCCCCGACGGCGAGCCGCAGCTGGATCTGAGCGAGGCGCGCGGGCTGATCACGGCCCTGGCCGGCCTGGTCGCAGCCTCGCGCGAGTTCCTCGGGGCCGAGGGCCAGCCGCTGCTGGACGGATTGCGGACGCTGCAGAACGCGTTCCGCGAGGCCTCGTCCTATCCGGACGAGCCCGGGCAGGGCCCGGGCGAGGCCCTGATCGCCTGAGCCCTACCCGCGGGTCAGGCTGACCACGAGCCGCTCCACCTCGCCGGCGAGCTTGACCAGCGGCGCGGCGACCTGCGCCCCTACGGGCCGGTGCCGGTGCGGACATCGCACGGCGTCGTGTCCGGGCAGCCGCGGTTGCGGGCATGATGGACCGGTGCGGGGAGACGTCCGGGTCGGCATCTCCGGCTGGACCTATCCGCCCTGGCGCGGAGTGTTCTACCCGAAGGGGCTGCCGCACCGGCGCCGAGCTGAGCTACGCGGCCGAGCGGCTGTCGACGATCGAGATCAACGGCTCGTTCTACTCGCTGCAGCGCCCGACCAGCTACCGGACCTGGCACGACCAGACACCGGACGACTTCGTCTTCGCGGTCAAGGGCGGCCGGTTCATCACCCACATGAAGAAGCTGACCGACCTCGAGGTCCGCTGGCCAACTTCTTCGCCTCCGGCGTGCTCGCGCTGCGGGCGAAGCTCGGCCCGATCCTCTGGCAGCTGCCGCCCAACCTCGGGTTCGACGCCGAGCGGCTGGCCGCGTTCTTCGCCCAGCTGCCGCGCTCGACCGGCGAGGCGGCCTGGCTGGCCCGCCACCACGACGAGCGGCTCAAGGACCGGGCGCTCACCGACACCGACGCCGACCGGCCGATGCGCCACGCGCTCGAGGTGCGGCACGACAGCTTCAAGACGCCGGCGTTCACCGACCTGCTGCGCGAGCACCACATCGCCGTCGTCGTCGCCGACACCGCGGGCAAGTGGCCGCTGATCCGCGAGGTGACCGCGGACTTCGCCTACGTCCGCCTGCACGGCGACAAGGAGCTGTACACCAGCGGCTACTCCGACGGGCCCTCGACTCGTGGGCGTCCTACGATCCGGGACTGGGATCGCCACCGGCCACGACGTCTACGTCTACTTCGACAACGACGTGAAGGTGCGCGCGCCGTTCGACGCCCTGGCCCTGGCCCGCAAGCTGCGCGACTCCCCCTGAAGCCCAGCAGTCCGGCGCCGGGCTCTCACACCGGCGCCGGACTGGGCTCCCCGCTATTCCTCGGCGGGCGCGCTCGGCAGCTTCTCGCCGATCAGGTCCATCACCGACGAGTCGGTCAGGGTGGTGACGTCGCCGAGCTCGCGGTGCTCGGCCACGTCGCGCAGCAGCCGCCGCATGATCTTGCCGGAGCGGGTCTTCGGCAGCTCGGGCACGATCATGATCTGCCGCGGCTTGGCGATCGCGCCGATCTCGTTCGCCACGTGGTTGCGCAGCGTCTTGACCAGCTCCGCGCCCTCGGCCTCCTCGGTCGGGCCGCCGCCGCGCAGGATCACGAACGCGACGATGCCCTGGCCGGTGGTCGGGTCGGTGGCGCCGACCACGGCCGCCTCGGCCACCGACGGGTGCGAGACCAGCGCCGACTCGACCTCGGTGGTCGAGATGCGGTGCCCGGAGATGTTCATGACGTCGTCGACCCGGCCGAGCAGCCACAGGTCGCCGTCGTCGTCCTTCTTGGCCCCGTCGCCGGCGAAGTAGTAGCCCTGGTCGGCGAAGCGCGACCAGTAGGTCTCCTTGAACCGCTCGGGGTCGCCCCAGATGCCGCGCAGTCATCGCCGGCCACGGCTCGGTGAGCACCAGGAACCCGCCGCCGCCGTTGGGCACCGACTTGCCCTCGTTGTCGACGACGTCGGCGCTGATGCCCGGCAGCGCCTTGGTGGCCGAGCCCGGCTTGGTCGCGGTGACGCCCGGCAGCGGGCTGATCATGATCGCGCCGGTCTCGGTCTGCCACCAGGTGTCGACGACCGGGCACGTTGTCGCCGCCGATGACGCGGCGGTACCAGATCCACGCCTCGGGGTTGATCGGCTCGCCGACCGAGCCGAGCAGCCGCAGCGAGGACAGGTCGTGCTTGTCGGGGATGTCCTCGCCCCACTTCATGAACGTGCGGATCGTGGTCGGCGCCGTGTACAGGATGTTGATCTTGTACTTCTCGATCATCTGCCACCAGCGGCTCTCGTCCGGGGTGTTCGGGCGTGCCCTCGTACATGAACGAGGTCGTCCGGTTGGCCAGCGGGCCGTAGACGATGTAGCTGTGCCCGGTGACCCAGCCGATGTCGGCGCCGCACCAGTACAGGTCCGTCGTCGGGCTTGATGTCGAAGACCGCGTGGTGGGTGTAGGCGACCTGGGTCAGGTAGCCGCCGGTGGTGTGCAGGATGCCCTTCGGCTTGCCGGTCGTGCCCGAGGTGTACATGACGTAGAGCGGGTGCTCGGCGTCGAAGGCCTCCGGGCGTGTGCTCGGTGGACTGCTGGTCGACGACGTCGTGCCACCAGACGTCGCGGCCCTCGGTCCACTCGATGTCCTGCCCGGTGCGCCGCACGACCAGCACCGATCGCACGTCCGGGCACTTCTCCAGCGCCTCGTCGACCGCCGGCTTGAGCGCCGACGCGTGCACCGCGCCGGTAGCCGCCGTCGGCGGTGATCACCACGCGGGCGTCGCAGTCGAGGATCCGGTCCGACAGCGCCGTGGCCGAGAACCCGCCGAAGACCACCGTGTGCGGTGCACCCAGCCGGGCGCAGGCCAGCATCGCGATCACCGTCTCCGGGATCATCGGCATGTAGATCGCGACCCGGTCGCCGGTCTGGACGCCGAGTTCGATCAGCGCGTTGGCGGCCTTGCACACCTCGTCCTTGAGCTGGGCGTAGGTGATCGAGCGGGTGTCGCCCGGCTCGCCCTCCCAGTGGTAGGCGACCTGGTCGCCGTGGCCGTCCTCGACGTGCCGGTCGACGCAGTTGTAGGCGACGTTGAGCTTGCCGCCGACGAACCACTTCGCGAACGGCGCGTCGGACCAGTCGAGCACCTCGCGACCAGCGTTCGGTCCAGCTCAGCCGCTCGGCCTGCTTCGCCCAGAACGCCAGCCGGTCGGCCGCCGCCTCCTCGTAGGCGTCGGCCTTGACGTTCGCCGCCGCCGCGAAGTCCGGCGGCGGCGGGAACCGGCGCTCCTCGTGGGACAGGTTGGACAGTGTGTCGCTCATGGCTCGAACCTAGTTCTCTCGTAGGACGGCCGGAAGCGGGACGGTGCCTCAGCGCGGGAAGGTCGGGAAGACGGTCCGCTTGAACGTCGAGTTCGTGACCCCGGCGAAGGACGTGTACCAGGCAGCCAGCGCGGTGACGCAGGCCGAGCCAGCCACCGAGGTGGATCCAGCCGTTGCTGTTCTTCGCGAAGTCGTCGGCGCTCTCGGTCAGCCAGCCGATCGCCAGGGCGAGGAAGGTCAGCGTCAGCAGCACGAAGACGACGAAGACCGCGCCGCTGACCCGGGAGGCGCGACCGTCATGTACGCGGTGAAGATCGCCCAGACCAGCAGGTACAGGCCGACGCCGTGCAGCAGGTCCTTGGGGTGTCTTGGCCTCCGGCAGGTGGTTGAGCAGGTACCAGAACGACAGCCAGAACGCGCCGAACGAGCGTGAACGCCAGCGCGCCGAACGTGTTGCCCTTGACGAACTCCCACATGCCGGCCAGCAGCTGGGCCAGGCCGCCGTAGAACAGCGCGAGCCCGAGCACGACGCCCTGGACCGAGGCGCCGAGCATGTTGGTGTTGACCACGGACAGGAAGAACGTCGTCCCGGCGAACCCGGCCAGCCCGAGCGGGCCCGGGTCGGCGATGCCCGAAGCCCACGGTCGCCGGTGGGTCGGCGACCTGATCGCGTTGTGTGTTCGCCATGAATGGCTCCTCTCGGGGACCGGAGCGGGGGTGGCCGCCTGGCCAGCCGGCATCCGGTGCTGACGGGTTGCGCCGAACGTGCCAGCGACGTGGGTCACCGGCCAGCGCCGGGCCGGTCGATGCGCCGGACGCGGCCAGCGGGTCGCCGTGCGGCATCGCGGCCTGCGCCGAGCGGTCGGCTCAGCGCGCCGAGCGGTCGAGCGCGCGCAGCTCCTCGGCCAGCGCCTCGGGGGCGTGCAGCCGCACCATCACCCGCCCGACATCGCGCCGGCACCCGGCGCCGGGTCGCAGCGACACCACGATCATCACCGCGAACGTGATCGGCACCGCCCAGGCCGCCGGCTGGGCCAGCAGCGCGCCCGGCCAGCCGCTCGGCCGCCGCCGGCGATGATCGTGACCAGGACGGCCGCGGTCGCCAGCGCGCCGCCGACGGCCAGGCCGGCGAGCGCGCCCGCGTCGGTCAGCCGCGCGCCACCAGATGCCGAGCACGAGCAGCGGGCAGAACGTCGCCGCGGCCACCGCGAAGGCCAGCCCGACCACGGCGGCCAGGCCCAGGTGCTCGCTGGGCAGGCTCAGCAGGTACGGCACGGCGATCGCCGCGACCGCGCCGAGCCGGAACGAGCGGATGCGCTGGGCGCGCGGCGCTCGCGGGCCGCGCCCGCAGCACGTCCTGGGAGAGCACCCCGGCCACCGACACGGTCAGGCCGGACGCGGTCGACAGGAACGCCGCGAACGCGCCGGCGGTGACCAGCGCGCCGAGCAGCACGCCGGCCGGCGCCGCCGAGCATCCGCTCGGGCAGCAGCAGCACGGTGGCGTCGGTGTCGCCGGTGAGCAGCAGGTCCGGGCACGTACCGCCGGCCGAGCGCGCCGAACACCGTCGGCAGCAGGTAGAACGACGACAGCAGCACGATCACGACGAGCGTGGTGCGGCGGGTGTCGCGGCCGTCGGGGTTGGTGTAGAAGCGCACCAGCACGTGCGGCAGGCCCATCGTGCCCGAGGCAGATCGCCAGGATCAGCGACAGGCTGGCGTAGAGCGGGTGGTCCTGCCCGGAGCCGAGCGGGCGCAGCCACGACTCGTTGCGCTGCGCGGGCAGCGAGGTGACCACCGGGACGACGTCGCCGCGCTGCAGCGTGACGCGCGTGCCGCGCGCCGAGCCGGTGCGTCGCCGGCGCCGCAGCTCGACCGCGCCCGGCCACCGCGCGCGCCGTCCACGACGCCGTGCACGGCCAGCGGTCTCGGCCACCGGCACGCGGACGGTCGATCGCCGCGCCGATGGTGCACGGTCGTGTCGCTGGGCGCGGTCGGGTAGCCGTGCGGCCAGCGCCGTCGCCGCGGTGCTGCCAGACCACCGAGCAGCACGCAGCGCCGGCACCAGCAGGGCCAGGAACTTCAGCCAGAACTGCAGCGCCTGCGCGAACGTGATCGAGCGCATGCCGCCGACGGCCACCGCGATCAGCACCACCGCGCACACGACCAGGCCGCCGAGCCAGCTCGGGCGCGCCGGTCTGGGTGGCCAGGGTCAGCGCCGGCGCCCTGCAGCTGCGGCACCAGGTAGAGCCAGCCGATGAGCACGACCAGCACGCTCGCCAGCCGGCGCACCGAGCGGCGAGCCGAGCCGGATCTCGGCGAAGTCGGGCAGCGTGTAGGCCGCCGACTGCGGCGCAGCGGCGCGGCCACCAGCGCGAGCAGCACCAGGTAGCCGGCGGTGTAGCAGACCGGGTACCAGAGCACGTCGAAGCCGAAGGCCAGGACCAGCCCGGCGATGCCCAGGTAGGACGCGGCCGACAGGTACTCCCCGCCGATCGCGGCGGCGTTCCAGCGCGGGGTCACCGCGCGGGCGGCGACGTAGAAGTCGCCGGTCGTGCGCGCCCGGCGCAGGCCGAACGCGCCGGCGACCGTCGGTGGCCACCGCCGACCAGCGGCGACCGCCGCGATCGCGATGCCGTGGCTCGCTCACCGGTGCCGGACCAGCTCCGAGAACGCCGCGCTCGTTGCGCTCGGCCTGGCGCACGGTGTACGCGGCCAGCGCGATCAGCACCGGGTAGACCAGGACGCCGAGGACCAGCCAGGGCAGCGGGCAGGCCGAGCAGCCGCAGCCGGCCGAACCGCGGCGCGAACGCGCCGAGCAGCGCGATGCCGACCAGCAGCACGGCGACCGGCGCAGCAGACCGACGACGGCCAGCCGGCGCTGGCTGCGGATCAGCGAGCGCATGTACACCTCGCCGAGCTCGGTCTGCTCGTCGATCTCGCGCGACTGGCCGGGCGGGCCGGCGCCCGCCGCGGCCGCCTCGGTGCGCGGGTGGGTGATCCGCACCCGCCGGCCGGCGGCTGCTGCTCGGTCATGGCCGCACCGATCGGCTGGCGCCAGCCGGTCGCGCAGCTCGCGGGTGTGCCGGCGGCTGACCGGCAGCACGTCGCGCGCCGAGCCGCACGCTGCATCGCCCGTCCGACCGCGCGGACCTCGTCGACGTGGGCCAGCGCGACCAGCGTGCTGCGGTGGATGCGGACGAAGCCGGCCGTCGGCCCAGCGCTCCTCGAGCACCGAGAGCGGGATCCGGAGCAGGTGGCTGCCGGCGGCGGTGTGCAGCCGGGCGTAGTCGCCGTGCGCCTCGACGTAGCGCACCTGCGAGCGGCGCACGAACCGGGTGACGCCGGCCAGCTCGACCGGGATCGTCTCGTCCTCGGCCGGCGGCTCGCGCCCGGCGCCGGCCGTGCGCGACGCGGCGCACCGCCTCGGCCAGCCGGCTCGGCCCGCACCGGCTTCATCACGTAGTCGGTGGCCTGCAGGTCGAACGCGTCGACCGCGTGGTCGTCGTAGGCGGTGACGAACACGATCTGCGGGCGGTCGGCGAACCGGCTGACGCACCCGGGCCAGCTCCATGCCGTCCAGCCCGGGCATCTTGATGTCGCAGAACACCACGTCGACGCGGCTCGTCGCTGAGGCAGCTTCAGCGCCTGCGGCCGCGCTCTGCGCGCGCAGCGCACCGTGCCGACCCGCGGGTCCTGGCGCAGCAGGAAGGCCAGCTCCTCGCGGGCCGGGCGCCTCGTCGTCGACGACGAGCACCCGCAAGGCTCCGGCTCGCCCCGACCGGCGCCGATCACCGGCAGGCTACGCCTGGGCCGGGTCATCGCGCGCCGACCGCTAACGGCCGTCGTCGGGGGCCTGGGCGTGCACGCCGGGCGCGAACTTCGGCACCCGGAAGCGTCACCTTCGTCCCCGCGCGCGGCGCGGTCTCGACGACCAGGCCGTAGCCGTCGCCGAACACCTGGCGCAGCCGGGCGTCGACGTTGCCGAGCCCGACCGAGCTGCCCGTCGCCGGCGCCGCCGGCCGAGCGCGGCGCGGATGACGTCCGGGCTCGGCGCCGGCCCCGTCGTCCTCGACCGCCGATCAGCGCCGTCGGCGCCGTCGTCGCTGCGCGCTGATCGACACCGTCACCGACCTCGGCGTCGGCCTCCAGCCCGTGCCGCACCGCGTTCTCGACCAGCGGCTGGACGACCAGGAACGGCACCGCGATCGGCAGCACCTCGGGCGCGACCCGCAGCGACACCCGCAGCCGGTCGCCGAAGCGGGCCTGCTCCAGGACGAGGTAGCGCTCGGTGTTGCGCAGCTCGTCGGCCAGGCGTGGTGAACTC
The DNA here is from genome assembly GCA_963713245.1 of uncultured Actinomycetota bacterium. Taxonomy (GTDB): domain Bacteria; phylum Actinomycetota; class Actinomycetes; order Mycobacteriales; family Jatrophihabitantaceae; genus CAVQKZ01. The sequence goes on along the minus strand of CAVQKZ010000005.1, from coordinate 220,100 downwards.
GCCGCCGCGGCGCAGCGCGTAGCGGGTGAAGTCGGCGAACTCCAGCAGCAGCTCGCGGGCCCGCTCCGGATCGGTGCGGGTGAACGACGCGATCGCGGTCAGCGAGTTGTAGATGAAGTGCGGGCTGATCTGGGCCCGCAGGGCCCGCAGCTCGGCCTCCATCAGCTGCGTGCGCTGCGCGTCGGCCGCTGGCCAGTTCGAGCTGGCCGGACACCCAGCGGGCGACCTCCTCGACGGCCCGCACCAGCATGGCCGGCGTGTCGCGCGCCGTAGGCGACGAGCGCGCCCGACCACGGCGTCGCCGTCGACGACCGGGCGGCCACCGCGCGCGCGCACCGGGCAGTCCGGCGCGCCGCACGCGACCGTCGCGGGCGCCGAGGATGACGGTGCGCCCGCGCGCCAGCGTGCCCCGGGCGTGCTCGATCGCGTGCGGCGGCGTGGTGGTGCGAGATGCGCGTCGACGGCGAGCGTGCGCGCGCGGTCGGTGAGCGCCACGGCCGGCCGTGCCGAGCAGCGCTGCGCAGGTGCCTCACCGCCCGCTCGGCCCCGGCCTCGGTCAGGCCCTCGCGCAGGCTCGGGGCGGCCAGGCTGGCGGTGTGCAGGGTGTCGAAGGTGGCTCGCCCGGCCGAGGTGCCGAGGTCGCGCCGCCGGTACAGGGCGTAGCCGATGACCACGATGACCAGGACGACGAACGCGGCGCCGAGCACCGGAGCGGCGTCCACGGCCTGGTTACCGGCTCGGGTGGGTGGTCGCGAACAGGGCCCGCAGGCGGCGCATGACGTCGACGGCCTGGTCGCTTGTCGAGGCGCTGGACGGCGTAGAGCGCCAGCGTCTCCTCCCCGGGCAGCACGATGCGGGCGAAGCGCACCTTGCTCGGGAACTCGACGGCGACGATGAGGTCCCACGGCACCGTGCGCCAGCCGCCCAGGAACGCCCGCATCCGCACCGACTCGCGGTCGGCGACCAGCCGCGGCCGGGTCAGCATGAGCAACAGGCCGCGCCAGGATCACCCCGAGCACAGCCGTGGCCGACCTGGTCCTTGGGCCCGAAGTGGGCGCCCGGCGTTGCGTGCGGCATGACGATCGCGGTGACCAGGAAGACCACGAACACGAACGCGGCACTGCCATAGCCGATCTTGCTCATCAGAACCGGACGGGCGGTTACCAATTCCCCGCTCAAGGCGGTTCTCCTCTCCTCCGCTCGCTGGCGCTCGCGGGGGATCATCGACCCGCCAACGCGCCTGCGGCGCGAGGAGCGGGCTCTTCGCGCGAGCGCTCATCGCGTCGTGGTCGCCGCAAAAGCTGATTCACAGCCGGCAGGCGTGGATGTCGGTGACGAGGATGCCCGCGGGCCCCGAGTTCCCACAGCTCGTCCATGATCGCGTTGGTCTGCTTGCGCTTGACCATCGCCCGCACGGCCGACCAGCCCTGCTCGTGCAGCGGCGAGACCGTCGGCGACTCGAAGCCGGGCGTGATCGCCACGGCCTTCTCGACCAGGTCGTCGGCGATGTCGTAGTCCATCAGCACGTACTGCCGGGCGATGATCACGCCCTGCAGGCGGCGGGACAGTTGCTCGACCCGGGCCGCGGGCTCGGCGCCCCGGCGCCGGATCAGCACGGCCTGGCTGCTGAGCAGCGGCTCGCCGAAGATCTCGAGCCCGGCGTTGCGCAGCGTCGTCCCGGTCGAGACGACGTCGGCGATGACGTCGGCCACGTCCAGGCGCACGGCCGTCTCGACCGCGCCGTCGAGCCGGATCACCTCGGCCGAGACGTCCTGCTCGGCCAGGTAGGCGGCCACGACGCCGGGGTAGGCCGTGGCCACCCGCTTGCCGGCGAGGTCCTGCACGCCGGCGGCCACCCCGGGCCGGCCGGCGAAGCGGAACGTGGAGCCGCCGAAGCCGAGCGGCAGGATGGCCTCGGCCGGGGCCCCGGAATCGAGCAGCAGGTCCTCGCCGGTGATGCCGACGTCGAGGCGGCCCGAGCCGACGTAGACGGCGATGTCGCGCGGGCGCAGGAAGAAGAACTCGGTGTCGTTCTCGGCGTCGGTGAGCACGAGCTCGCGGCTGTCGCTGCGCTGCCGGTAACCGGCCTCGGTGAGCATCTGGCTCGCCGGCTCGGACAGCGAGCCCTTGTTCGGAACGGCGATTCTGAGCATGGTCTACCTGTCTGCAGGCGTGCTGGGTGATGGCATGGGCACGGCCTAGAGATGTCGGTAGACGTCGTCGAGGGCGACGCCCTTGCCCAGCATGATCACCTGCACACGGTAGAGCAGCTGGCTGATCTCCTCGGCCGTGCGCTCGGCGGACTCGTGCTCCGCGGCCATCCAGACCTCGGCCGCCTCTTCGACGACCTTCTTGCCCTGCGCGTGCACCCCGGCGTCGAGCGCCTCGACGGTGGCCGATCCCGCCGGTCGGGCCCGCTGGCGGTCGGCGAGCTCGGCGAACAGCTGATCGAAGGTCTTCATCGCAGGGGGCAGCCTACCGGGCCGGGCTCAGCCGCCCTTGGGCCGAGCGCGCCCGTCGGCCCGCCGCAGCCGCCATTGCCGCAGGTGGTGAAAGCCCCGCACCGCCTCCGGCCGGCGCGCTTTGAGCTGGTAGCGCGGATCGCCACGCAGCGACTCGGCCATCACCCGGTCGACCAGCACCCACCCCGGGCGGCAGATCGAGGTCAGCCGGCTGGCGATGTTCACGGTCGAGCCGTAGACGTCCCCGAGCCGGCTGACCACCGGCCCGGCGGCCAGGCCGACCCGCAGCGCCGGCAGGCGCTCGTCGCCGGCCGCGGTCGCCTGCAGGCCGAGCGCGATCTCGGCCCCGGCGGCCGGCGTGTCGGCCACGAACATCACCTCGTCCCCGATGGTCTTGACGATGCGCCCGCCGTTGGCACCCACCAGCTCGGTGGTGGCGGCCTCGAAGGCCTCGAGCACTTCCCGCAGCTCGCTCTCGGTGGCCTTGCGGGTCAGCGTCGTGAACCCGGACATGTCGGCGAACCCGACGACCGTGGTGGTGGTGACGGCCGTGGCCAGCTCGGCGGCCTCGTGCGTGACCAGGCGGGAGAAGTAGCTGACCAGCTGGCGGCGCCACACGAAGGTCTGGATGCGCTCGATCACCGGCAGCAGATCCTCGATGAACTGGCCGATGTCCTCCTCGGAGGCCAGCAGTTCGGGTCGCGTCGTCAGCAGCTCGATCAGCAGTTGGCCCTGCCAGGCCGCCAGCCGCGAGAACGTCTGGCCCAGCATGCGGGTCATCGCGTTGCGCAGTTCGTCGTCGACGACCGCGTGCTCGGTGAGGAAGCTCGCGTCGCGCAGGGCCGCCACGTCGCCGTCGGTGAACACGACCTCGTCGTCGCCGACCATGGCGAAGCCGAGCGCCCGCCACAGGGCCCGGGACTCGTCCGGATCGATGCCGGCCGCCGCGCTGACCTGGGCCCGGGTGTACTTGCGCGGGCCCCCGAGCAGGGTCTGCTCGAAGCGCTCCAGCAGGGCCCGCAGGTCGAGTTCGGACTCCTCCAGAGCCTCGGTCGGCTGGGGGTCGCCGGGTTCGATCATCCCGGCCGGCTCAGGTCGTATGCACGATGAGCACGTCGACGGGGGTGTGCCGGGCCACGTCGAGCGGCACGGAGCCGAGGATGCGCCCGGCGATCGAGTTCAGCCCGCGGTTGCCGACGACGAGCAGGTCGGCGCCGTGCTCCTTGACGAGCCTGGGCAGCGTGTCGCCGGGCTTGCCCTGTACGACGACGGTCTCGACCTTGGTCGCACCGGCCTTGACGGCCCGGTCGCGGGCGCGGCCGACGGTGTCCTCGGCCGGGGCCGAGCCGACGATCTGGTAGGCCTCCTCGGGCCCGAGCACGTCCTGGTCGTGGGCCAGGTTCTTGTCGTGGGACGGGGAGTACGCGCACGCGATGACCAGGGTGGCCCCGGCGTCATGGGCCAGCGTGGCCGCCCGGTCGACCGCCCGGAACGACGTCTCGGAGCCGTCGGTGCCCACGACCACGGTCTGATATCCGCCCATGTGCCCTCATTCTTTCGATGTCGACGGGTGCGACTTTATCGGCCTGCGCCGCCCTGTGCCGACCGGGGCGCGCTCAGGCGGGCGATCGCGACGGTGAGAACGGCGACAGTGTCACGGCGGTGGCCAGGGCCGCAGCCGCGGCCTCGTAGCCCTTGTCCTCGGCCGACCCGGGCAGCCCGGCCCGGGCCAGCGCCTGGGCCTCGTCGTCGCAGGTCAGCAGCCCGAAGCCCACGGGTACGCCGGTGCGCAGGGCCACCTCGGTCAGGCCGGCGGTCGCACCCTGGCAGACGTAGTCGAAGTGGGGCGTGCCGCCGCGGATGACGACGCCGAGCGCCACGATCGCGTCGACGCCGGCCCCGGCCAGCCGGGCCGCGGCCACCGGCAGTTCGAACGCGCCCGGGACCCGGATCTCGGTGACGTCGGCGACGGCGGACTCGCGCAGGGCCCGGCGGGCACCGTCGAGCAGTCCGCCCATCACGGTGGCGTGCCATTCGCTGGCGATCAGGGCCACGCGCAGGCCGCCCGCGCCCGCGACCGGACCCGGCTCGGGTGCGCCGTGGCCGCTCACGGCCGCTCCGCCTCGAGGTCGAGGTCGTGGCCCATCCGGTCGCGCTTGGTCTCGAGGTAGCGGATGTTCTCCGGGTTGGCGTGCACGGGCAGCGGAACGCGGCCGGAGACGCGCAGCCCGTAGCCCTCGAGGCCGGCCCGCTTGGCCGGGTTGTTGGACAGCAGCCGCATCGAGTGGATGCCGAGGTCGACCAGGATCTGCGCGCCGGTGCCGTAGTCGCGGGCGTCGGCCGGCAGGCCCAGCTCCAGGTTGGCGTCGAGGGTGTCGGAGCCCGCGTCCTGCAGTTGGTAGGCCTGCAGCTTGTGCAGCAGCCCGATGCCGCGGCCCTCGTGGCCGCGGATGTAGAGGACCACGCCGCGGCCCTCGCGGGCGACGGTGGCCAGGGCCGCGTCCAGCTGCGGGCCGCAGTCGCAGCGCAGCGAGCCGAACACGTCACCGGTGAGGCACTCGGAGTGCACCCGCACCAGCACGTCCTCGCCGTCGCCGATGTCGCCGAACACGAACGCGACGTGCTCGCGGTCGTCGTAGCTGGAGGAGTACCCGACCGCGGTGTACTCGCCGTAGCGCAGCGGCACCCGGGCCGACGCGACCCGCACGACCAGCTTCTCCGAGCGCCGCCGGAAGGCGATCAGGTCGGCGATGGAGATCAGGGCCAGGTCGTGCTCGTCGGCGAAGACGCGCAGTTCCTCGGCCCGGGCCATGCCGGCCGGATCCTTCTCGCTGACAACCTCGCACAGCACGCCGGCCGGGGACAGCCCGGCCAGCACGGCCAGGTCGACGGCGGCCTCGGTGTGTCCGGGCCGGCGCAGCACGCCGCCGTCGCGGGCCCGCAGAGGGACGACGTGCCCGGGCCGGGAGAAGTCGGCCGCGGTGGCCGCCGGGTCGGCCAGCAACCGGATCGTGTGGGCCCGGTCGGCGGCGGAGATGCCGGTGCTGACGCCTTCGCGGGCATCGACGGTGACGGTGTAGGCCGTGCCGCGGCGGTCCTGGTTGACCCGGAACATCGGCGGCAGGTCGAGCCGGTCGGCCTCGGCCTCGGTGATCGGCACGCAGATGTAGCCCGAGGTGTAGCGGACCATGAACGCGACCAGTTCGGGGGTCGCCAGTTCGGCCGCGAAGATCAGGTCGCCCTCGTTCTCGCGGTCCTCGTCGTCGATGACCACGACGGCGCGACCGGCCTTGATGTCGGTGATCGCGCGTTCGATCGTGTCCAGTCTCAACGTCATCGGGTGTCCATCAGCCGGGCGACGTACTTGGCCAGGACGTCGACCTCGAGGTTGACCGGCTCGCCGGGCGCCTTGCTGCCGAGCGTGGTCGCGCGCAGGGTCTCGGGGATCAGGCCGACCTCGAACCAGTCCGGGCCGACCGCGGTCACGGTGAGCGAGACGCCGTCGACGGCGATCGAGCCCTTCTCGGCGACGTAGCGGGCCAGGTCGACGGGCAGGGCGAAGCGGACCGTCTCCCACTCTCCCCCGCCGGCTACGCCCCCATTGGCGGGGGGACCCCCACTCGCGCCGGGCGTGCGGGCGACGATGACAGCGATGCCGTCGACATGCCCTTGGACGATGTGCCCGTCCAGGCGGGAGTCGGCCCGCGTGGCCCGTTCCAGGTTGACCAGGTCACCCGAGCGCAGCGCGCCGATGACCGAGCGCTTGAGGGTCTCGGCCATCACGTCGAAGCTGATGTGGCTGACCGGCGGATGGTCGATCCAGCCGGTGACGGTGAGACACACGCCGTTGACCGCGATCGACGCGCCCTGGCGCAGGTCGTCGGCGATCGTCACCGCACGCAGCGACAGCACGGCCGAATCTCCGCGGCCCTCGACGCCGAGCACCTCGCCGATCTCCTCGATGATCCCGGTGAACACGGACTACTGCTCCCCTGTTGTGTGCTCGGACCAGATGGGGCGGGCGACGACCTTGATGTCGTCGCCGAACCTGGTGACGGATTCGACGTCCAGTGTGACGGCCTCGCTGACCGAACGGATCCCGGCGTGGCCCAGCGCACTCGGCCCGGCCCCGAGCAGGGTGGGCGCGAGGTAGGCGATGACCTCGTCGACACAGTGGGCCTCGACGAACGCGCCGGCCAGGGTGGGCCCGCCCTCGAGCAGGACATGCCGGACACCGCGGTCGAACAGGGCCTTCAGCGCAAAGCGCGGCACGGCGGTGTCGAGCACGATCGTCTCGGCCGCGCTGTCGAACACCCGGGCGCTCTGCGGGACGCGGTGCCGACGGTCGAGCACGACCCGCAGCGGCTGGCGCTGCGCCAGTTCGTCGTCGGCGTCGCGGACGGTCAGGTGCGGGTCGTCGGCCAGCACGGTGCCGCTGCCGACGACGATCGCGTCGACGGTGGCCCGGAACGCGTGCGAGTCGGCCCGCGAGGCGGCCGAGGAGATCCAGCGCGCGCTGAGGTCGGCGGCCGCGACCCGGCCGTCGAGGGTGGCGGCGTACTTCCAGGTGACGAACGGGCGGCCGTTGCGCACCGAGTGCAGCCACGGGCGCAGGGCACCGGCCCCGGCCGCGTCGGCCTCGACCCCCGCGACCACCTGCACCCCGGCGTCGCGCAGCCGGCCCGCCCCGCCGGTGGCGACGGGGTTGGGATCGTCGAGGGCGTAGATGACCCGGGCGATGCCGGCCTCGAGCAGGGCGTCGACGCACGGCCCGGTGCGCCCGGTGTGCGCGCAGGGTTCGAGGGTGACGACGGCGGTGCCGCCGCGGGCCTGCTCGCCGGCCCGGGCCAGCGCGACGACTTCGGCGTGGGCACCGCCGGCCGGCTCGGTGGCCCCTTCGCCGGCCAGCGACCCGTCGTCGGCCAGGATGACCGCGCCGACCGGCGGATTGGGGCTGGTGCGGGCCCGGACCGTCTCGGCCAGCGCCAGGGCACGCAGCATCGCGGCCTGTTCGGCCTCGCTGATCGGCACCCGGCCCTCCTACGCCTGCATGGTGGCACGGGCTTGAACGCGCAGCGCCTCGACAGCCTTCCCGGGGTCCTCTGCTCCGTAGACCGACGACCCGGCGACGAACACGTCGGCGCCGGCCGCGGCCGCGGCCTCGATGGTGTCGGCCGTGATCCCGCCGTCGACCTCGATGAACAGCCGCAGGTGGCCGGTGTGCACCAGCTCGCGGGCCGTCCGCACCTTCGGCAGCACCTCGCTCATGAACTTCTGGCCACCGAAGCCGGGCTCGACGGTCATCACCAGCAGGGTGTCGAAGGCCGTGAGCACGTCGAGGTAGGGCTCGATCGGGGTGCCGGGCTTGATGGCCAGCCCGGCCAGCGCCCCGGCGGCCTGGATGGCTCGGGCCGTCTGCACCGCGTCGGCGGCGGCCTCGACGTGGAAGGTGACGTTGGCCGCGCCGGCCTCGGCGTACTGCGGCGCCCACCGGTCCGGGTCGTCGATCATCAGGTGGCAGTCGAGGGGCAGGTCGGTGGCCCGGTGCAGGCTCTCGACCACCGGGCGCCCGAGGGTCAGGTTGGGCACGAAGTGGTTGTCCATGACGTCGACGTGCAGCCAGTCCGCGTTGGCGACCGCGTTCGCCTCCTCGCCCAGCCGGGCGAAGTCGGAGGCGAGAATGCTCGGGGCGATCATCGGCTCAGGCGTTCCGGGGCGCGACACGCAGCGAAGTCTATGACCGCCGCAGTGCTCAGCTCCGGCGGAGCAGGGCGCAGAACATCGCGTCGGTGCCGTGCCGGTGCGGCCACAGCTGCACGGTGGGCCCGTCGTCCAGCCGGTCGACACCGGGGAACGCAGCGCGCGCGTCGAGCAACTCGTGACCGGTGACGACGTCCCGGGTCTCGGCCAGGTGCGGCGAGCAGGCCACGTAGGCGATGACGCCGCCGGGCCGGGCCAGGCGCAGGGCGGTCCCGAGCAGGTCACGCTGCAGCGCGGCCAGCGGGGCCACGTCGTCGGCCGTCCGCCGCCAGCGGGCCTCGGGCCGGCGGCGCAGGGCCCCGAGCCCGGTGCAGGGCGCGTCGACCAGGATCCGGTCGTAGCCGCCGTCGAGTTCGGGCATGGTCAGCGCGTCGCCGACCCGGACGTCGACGGCCCAGGCCGCGGTGGCCTGCCGCACCAGCTCGGCCCGGTGCGGGTGCAGCTCGTTGGCGCGGACCATGGCGCCGCGGTCGGCCGCGAGTGCGGCCAGCAGCGCGGTCTTGCCGCCCGGCCCGGCGCACAGGTCGAGCCAGCGCTCGTCGCGGCCGTCGAGGGGGGCGCGGGCCAGGGCCAGCGCGCACAGCTGGCTGCCTTCGTCCTGGACCCCGGCCCGATGGTCGCGGACGGCGGCCAGGGCGCCGGGTTCGCCGGCCGGCAGCCGCACCGCGTACGGCGAGTACGGCCCGGCGCTGCCGCCGGCGGCCGCGGCCAGCTCGTCGCGGCCGATGCGGCCGGGCCAGGCCACCAGGTGGGTCTGCGGCCGCACGTCGTCGGCGGCCAGGGCGGCTCCGGTCTCGGCCAGGTCGCCACCGAGCGCGTCGGCGAAGGCCGCGGCGATCCAGGCGGGATGGGCGGTGCCCAGGGCCAGCCGGGCCAGCGGCGGGCGGCCGGCGCCGAGGCGAGCCGTCCACGCGTCCCAGTCCGCGGCGGTGATCCGGCGCAGCACGGCATTGAGGAATCCCGCGGCCCGGCCGTTGCCGGTGGCCCGGGCCAGGTCGACGGTGGTGGCCACGGCCGCGTGCGGCGGGATGCGGGTGCGCAGGGCCTGGTACGCGCCGAGCCGGAGCAGGTCGAGCACCGGGGCGTCCACGCCGGCCAGCGGCCGGTCGAGACAGGCGGCGACGATCTCGTCGAGGACGCCGGCCGCCCGCAGCGTGCCGTAGCCCAGTTCGGTGGCCAGCGCCGCGTCACGGCCGGTGAGCCCGCGTTCGGTGATCAGGCCCGGCAGCACGAGGTTGGCGTAGGCGCCGTCGGCGGCGACGGCCCGCAGCACGTTGTAGGCCACCAGGCGGGGCTGGTCGGCCTGCGTGGCCACGGTCGGGGTCCGGCGGCGCTGGTCAGCCAAGCCGCTCGCCCGCCGTCAGCCGCGCGCCCCGGGCCCAGTCGGGCGCCGGCACGGGCCGCTTGCCCGGTGCCTGCACCGTGCTCAGTTCGACGTCGTTCGTGGCCGTGCCCACCGCGACCGCCGAGCGCTCGGTCAGCAGTTCGCCCGGGGCGAGCGCGCTCGTCGCCCGCAGCCGGACCGGGCCGAGTTTGAGCCGCTCGCCGCGCAGCGTGCTCCACGGGCCCGGCTCGGGCGTGCCGGCCCGGATCAGCCGGTCGACGTGCACGGCCGGCGCGCTCCAGTCGACCCGCACGTCGGCGGGCGTGATCTTGCCCGCGATCGACACGCCGTCGCCCGGCTGGGGCCGGGGCACGAGCGAGCCGTCGGCGATGCCGTCCATCGTCGCGCGCAGCAGGGTGGCCCCGCTGGTGGCCAGCCGTTCGAGCAGGCTGCCGGACGTGTCGTCGGGCCGGATGGCCTCGGTGACGACGCCGAACACCGGCCCGGTGTCGAGGCCGGTCTCGATCCGGAACGTCGACGCCCCGGTGATCTCGTCGCCGTGCAGGATGGCGTGCTGCACCGGGGCGGCGCCGCGCCAGGCCGGCAGCAGCGAGAAGTGCAGGTTGACCCAGCCGTGGGCCGGCACGGCCAGGGCCGCGGCCGGCAGCAGCGCGCCGTAGGCGACGACCGGGCAGGCCTCGACGGCCAGCTCGGCCAGCCGGGCCAGGAACTCCGGCTCACCGGGCCGCTGCGGGGTCAGCACCGGAATGCCGGCCGCGGCGGCGACGTCGGCGACCGGGGACGACGCCTCGCGCCGGCCCCGTCCGGCCCGGGCCGGTGGCCGGGTGACGACGGCGACGACCTCGTGCCGGGGCGAGTCGATCAGCGCTCGCAGCGCCGGGACCGCGGCCTGCGGAGTACCGGCGAAGGCCAGCCTCACCGCGACGAGAACGACGGGTGCGGGCTGACCTTGACCGTGGGCGGGGCCGCGCCGGCCCAGTCGGCCGCGCGGATCGCCTTCATGGCCGCCTTGCGGGTCTCGGCGTCGAGGCGCTCGACGAACAGCACGCCGTCGAGGTGGTCGGTCTCGTGCTGGATGGCCCGGGCCAGGGTCGCGGTGCCCTCGACCGTGATCGCGTCGCCGAACATGTTCTGGCCGTGGGCGACGACGTGGGCCCGGCGCCGGCAGTCGAAGGTCAGGCCGGGGATGGACAGGCAGCCCTCGGGACCGTCCTGGTCCTCGTCGCTCGGGAAGTGCAGCACCGGGTTGACCAGGTGCCCCGACTGGGCGTCGTCGACGTGGAAGGTGAACACCCGCAGGCCCACGCCGATCTGCGGGGCGGCCAGCCCCGACCCGGGCGCGGCCAGCATGGTCTCGGCCAGGTCGGCGACCAGCGTGCGCAGTTCCTTGTCGAAGTCGGTGACGGTCTCGGCCGGGGTGCGCAGCACGGGATCGCCGAAGAGCCGGATGGGTTGCACGGTCACGCCCGACAGCTTACGGATCGCCGGGGTTGGCGTAGAGTCGTCAACTAGTTAGCATGGCTAACGAACGAAAGGTTGTCCGTGCCCTCTTCCGACGCCCACGCCCGCCGGGTCGCGCTGTCCGTCACGACCGTCGGCATCCTGGCTGCGACGCTCAACTCGTCCATCCTGCTGATCTCGCTGCCGGCCATCTTCAACGGCCTCGGCCTCGACCCGCTCGCCCCGTCGAACATCTCGTACCTGCTCTGGATGTTGATGGGCTACCTGCTCGTCACCGCCGTGCTGGTCGTGACGTTCGGGCGCCTGGGCGACCAGTACGGGCGGGCCAGGCTGTTCAACCTCGGCTTCCTCATCTTCACTCTCGCCTCGGTGGGGTGTGCCCTCGTCCCGAACAGCGGCTCGGCCGGCGCGCTCGAGATCATCGCGCTGCGGGTGGTGCAGGGTGTCGGCGGCGCGATGCTCACGGCCAACTCGACCGCGATCATCACCGACGCGTTCCCGCCCGACCGGCGCGGCTTCGCCCTCGGCGTCAACCAGGTCGCCGCGCTGGCCGGCTCGTTCATCGGGCTGGTCGTCGGCGGCCTGCTGTCCGAATGGCACTGGCGCGCGGTGTTCTGGGTCAGCGTCCCGGTCGGCATCTGGGGCACCTGGATGGGCTACCGCACGCTGCACGACAAGCCCCGCGACCGCAGCAAGCAGGTCGTCGTCGACTGGTGGGGCAACCTGACGTTCGGCGTCGGCCTGATCGCCGTGCTGGTGGCCATCACCTACGGCCTGCAGCCCCACGGCGGGCACACGATGGGCTGGACGTCACCGCTCGTGCTGGCCGGCGGGATCGGCGGCGTCGTGCTGCTGGTCGCGTTCTGCTTCATCGAGAACCGGGTCACCGACCCGATGATCAACCTGCGGCTGTTCAAGGTGCGCGCGTTCGCGGCCGGGCAGACGGTGAACCTGCTCGCGGCCATGTCGCGCGGCGGCCTGCAGTTCATGCTCATCATCTGGCTGCAGGGCATCTGGCTGCCGCTGCACGGCTACAACTACGCCAGCACGCCGCTGTGGGCCGGCATCTACATGCTGCCGCTGACGGTCGGCTTCCTGATCGCGGGACCGGCGTCGGGCGCGGTGTCGGACCGGTTCGGGGCCCGGGCCTTCGCCACCGGCGGCCTGCTGCTGACCGCGGCCACGTTCGCCGGGCTGATCCTCGTCCCGGCCGACTTCAACTACGTGCAGTTCGCGGCGCTGCTCGCGCTCAACGGCATCGGCATGGGCCTGATGGCCGCGCCGAACTCGGCCGCGATCATGAACGCGGTGCCGGCCGCGCAGCGTGGTGCCGCCTCGGGCGTGCGAGCCACCGGCATGAACGCGGGCATGGTCCTGTCGATGGGCGGCTTCTTCACGCTGATGGCGATCGGGCTGGCCAGCCGGCTGCCGGCCTCGCTCTACAGCGGGCTGACCGGCGCCGGCGTCTCCCCCGATGCCGCGCACACCATCTCGCACGTGCCTCCGGTCGGCACCCTGTTCGCGGCCTTCCTCGGCGACAACCCGATCAAGGCGCTGATGAAGCAGGTCGACCCGGCCCAGTTGCAGGCGGGCTCGGGCGTCGACGTCGCGCGGCTGACCGGCAAGTCGTTCTTCCCGCACGTCATCTCCGAGCCGTTCATGCACGGGCTGCTGATCGCGTTCGGGGCCTCCATCGTGATGCTGCTCATCGCCGCGGGGGCCTCGCTCATGCGCGGAGAGCGCTACGTGCATGCCGACGCCCACGACGACGCCCGACGAGCCGGCGAGCCGGCGCATCACGAGTCGGCCGGCGAGGAGCTGGCCCGCGAGGGTGCGGCCCTGTCGACGCCGACGGTGCTCGGGGCCGAGGCCGCCTACGACGACGCGGTCTCGATCGAGTGAGCCGGGCGCCAGGGTCGCGACACTAGAACAGTTCGTGCGGGTCGAGCACCACCCGCACCGGGTCGGTGGCCTTGCGGGCCGAGCGCGCGGCCGCGGCCGTCTTCAGGGCCACGGCGAGTTCGGCCCCGGCGGCTCTGGGCACCCGGACCAGCATCCGCTCGGCATCGTCGTCGCCACCGTGGCCGGCCGGGACCGGCACCGGCCCCACGACCTCGGCCCCGGGCGGCAGTTCGGCGGCGGCCAGCAGTTCGTCCACGGCCGCGCGCGCACCGGTCACCGAGGCCATCCGGGCCGCGGGCGGGAACCCGAGCTCGGCCCGCTCGGCCAGCTCGCGGGCCGCGAACCCGGCCGGATCCCACCGCACCAGCGCCTGCACCGCCGCGATCCCGGCGTCGGCGCCGACCACGACCGGGCCGCCGGCCCGGACCAGCGCGGCCGCGTTCAGCCACCGCCGCAGCGTCTCCTCGGCCGCGCGCAGGTCGGCCCGCGAGAGCAGGGCCCAGCCGTCGAGCAGCAGCGCGGCGCCGTAGCCGCCCTCGGCCACCGGCTCGGCGCCGGGGGTGGCGATGACGAGCGCGGGCTGGGCGTCGACCGCGGCGAGCACCCGCTCGCCGCCGCTGGTGCGCACCGGCACGCCCGGGAAGGCCCGGCCCAGCTCCTCGGCCGTGCGCCCGGCCCCGACGACGACCGCCCGCAACCGCCGGCCCCCGCAGGCCGGGCAGGCCCAGTCGCCGGCCGGCCGGCCGCACCAGCGGCAGGTGGCGATGGCCTGGCTGCTCGACGCGGCCAGCGGGCCGGAGCACACCGGGCAGCGGGCCGGCGTGCGGTCGCGGACGCAGGCCAGCGCGGGCACGTACCCGCGGCGCGGCACCTGGACCAGCACCGGCTGCCCGGCCGCGAGCGCGTCGCGGGTGCTGCGCCAGGCCAGGCTGGGCAGCCGGGCCGCGGCCGCGGCCGGGTCGCGGGCCAGTTCGGCGTCGTCGCCGGTGGCGACCACCCGCGGCGCGGCGGTCCGGAGCACGTCCCGGTCGGCCACGATCTCGTGGGCCCAGCCCGACTCGACCAGCAACTGGGCCTCGGCCGTGCGGGCGTAGCCGCCGACCAGCAGCGCCGCGCCGGTGAGCGAGGCCCGCAGCACCAGCACGTCGCGGGCGTGGGCGTAGGGCGCGCGCGGCTCGTCGTAGAGGTCGTCGCCGTCGTCCCAGATGGCGAGCAGGCCGAGGTCGGCCACCGGGGCGTAGGCCGCGGCCCGGACCCCGATCGCGGCCCGCACGTCGCCGCGGCGCACGGCCAGCCAGCGGCGGTAGCGCTCGGCCGGGCCGAGGTCGGCCGACAGGGCGACGTGCTGACCCGGACCCAGGGCGGCGGTGAGCGCGGCGTCGAGCCGGGCCAGGTCGCGGGCGTCGGGCACGACCACGATCGCGCCCCGGCCGGCGGCGAGGGCGACCTGCACGGCCGCGGCCAGCCGCTCGGGCCAGGGCTCGCCCGGTAGCGCCGTCCACACGGCCCGGGCCGCGCGGGCGTTCGCGACCGCGGCCAGGAAGGCCGGCCCGGCCCGGTACTGCTCGAAGCCGGTGTGCGCCGGCGGCGCTGGGCGCGGCACCGGTTCGTGCCTGGACGACTCGGCCGCCGCGTGCCGCGACGGAACGCCCAGGCGCAGCACGTCGACGAAGTTGCCGGCCCAGCGATCGGCCACGGCCCGGAACAGGGCCGTGGTCTGGGTGGTCAGGACGGGCTCGCCGCCGACGGCGCGCTCGACGAACGCGAGCTTGCCCTCGTGGTCGCTGGCCGCGCGGCGCTCCAGCACGTAGCCGTCGACCAGCCGGCCGGAGAAGCGCACCCGCACCCGGGCGCCGGGCCCGATGTCGGCCGCCAGCGCCTCGGGCACCAGATAGTCGAACGGCCGGTCGAGGTGGGCCAAGGGCACGTCGACCATCAGCCGGGCCACCGGATCGACGGCCGCAGGTTCGCGCGCCACGCGCGGTGCCGCGGCGCGACGGGTACCGGTGCTCACCCGTCCACCTCTACCAGCGGACGGCGACGGTTCGCCTCGGCCCGGCAGCCGGCGCCCGCGCGGCGGGGCACCCGGCTGCCGGGCCAACGACCAGGCTCAGCCGTTGGCGAGCTTCGCGAGCTGCTCGGCCCGATCGGTGCGCTCCCAGGTGAAGTCCTCGAGCTCGCGGCCGAAGTGGCCGTAGGCCGACGGTCTGGGCGTAGATCGGGCGCTTCAGGTCGAGGTCGCGGATGATCGCGGCCGGACGCAGGTCGAAGGTCTCGAGGACGGCCTCGGAGATGCGCTCGGTGTCGACGGTCTCGGTGCCGAACGTCTCGATGAACAGCCCGACCGGCTCGGCCTTGCCGATGGCGTACGCGATCTGCACCTCGCACTTGGTGGCCAGCTTGGCCGCGACCACGTTCTTGGCCACCCACCGCATGGCGTACGCGGCCGAGCGGTCGACCTTCGACGGGTCCTTGCCCGAGAACGCGCCGCCCCCGTGGCGGGCGTAGCCGCCGTAGGTGTCGACGATGATCTTGCGGCCGGTCAGGCCGGCGTCGCCCATCGGGCCGCCGATCTCGAAGCGCCCGGTCGGGTTGACGAGCAGGCGGTAGCCCTCGGTGTCGATGCCGAGCTCGGCGATCACCGGGCGCACGACGTGCTCCTCGATGTCGGGCTTGAGCAGGGTGTCGAGGTCGATGTCGGCCGCGTGCTGGCTGGACACCACCACGGTGTCGAGGCGCACCGGCTTGTCGTCGATGTACTCGATGGTGACCTGGGTCTTGCCGTCCGGGCGCAGGTACGGGACGGTGCCGTCCTTGCGCACCTCGGTCAGGCGCTGGGCCAGCCGGTGCGCGAGCGCGATCGGCAGCGGCATCAGCTCGGCCGTCTCGTCGCAGGCGAAGCCGAACATCAGGCCCTGGTCGCCGGCGCCCTGGCGCTCGAGCGGGTCTTCCACGTTCTCGCCGGTGCGCGACTCGTAGGCGTTGTCGACGCCCTGGGCGATGTCGGGGCTCTGCGAGCCGATGGAGACACTCACGCCGCACGACGCCCCGTCGAAGCCCTTGCGCGACGAGTCGTAGCCGATCTCGAGGATGCACTCACGCACGATGGTCGGGATGTCGGCGTACGCCTCGGTGGTCACCTCGCCCGCGACGTGGACCTGGCCGGTGGTGATCAGGGTCTCGACCGCGACCCGGCTGGCCGGGTCCTGCGAGAGCAGCGCGTCGAGGATCGAGTCGCTGATCCGGTCGGCGATCTTGTCGGGGTGTCCCTCGGTGACGGACTCGGACGTAAACAGACGGCGGTTCACAAGCGCTCCGAAGCTAGATTTTGGCAGATTCCGGGAGAGTCTACGGCGCCCCCGGTCCGGACTGGGGACTACGGGTGCGATCGGGCGGCGATCGCGTCCCAGACGCAGGCCGCAAGCACGACCTTCGGCCCGAACGGGACGTCGCGCTCCGTGCCGTCGGCGCCCAGGATCACCGCCGCGTTGTCGGACTGCCCGAACGCCCGGCCCGGCCCGACCTCGTTCACGACGAGCAGGTCGCAACCCTTGGCGGCGAGCTTGGCCCGGCCGTGCTCGAGCACCGTGCCCGTGCTGTCGCCGGTCTCGGCCGCGAACCCGACCAGCAGCTGGCCCGGGCGGCGGCCGGCCACCAGCTCGGCCAGGATGTCGGGGTTCTGGGCCAGCACGATCGGTTCCGGCGGCGCCCCGGACTTCTTGATCTTGTGGCCGACGGTCGTGGCCGGGTGGAAGTCGGCCACGGCCGCGGCCATGACCACGACGTCGGCGTCCTCGGCCGCCTTGTGCACGGCGTCGCGCAGCTCGGCCGTGCTGACCACCCGCACGACGTCGACGCCGCTCGGGTCGGGCAGTTCGACGTTGGCGGCCACCAGGGTGACCCGGGCGCCCCGCGCCGCGGCCACGGTGGCCAGCGCATAGCCCTGCTTGCCCGAGGACGCGTTGCCGAGGTAGCGCACCGGGTCCAGCGGCTCGCGGGTGCCGCCGGCGCTGACCACGACATGACGCCCGGCGAGGTCGGCGGGCAGCGCGTCGGGCCGGTGCAGCAGCAGTTCGGCCAGCTGGGCGATCTCGGCCGGCTCGGGCAGCCGGCCCTTGCCGGTGTCGGCCCCGGTCAGCCGGCCGGTGGCCGGCTCGAGCACGATGGCGCCCCGGCGGCGCAGCGTGGCGACGTTGTCGGCGGTGGCCGGGTGCTCCCACATCTCGGTGTGCATGGCCGGGGCGAACAGCACCGGGCAGCGCGCCGTCAGCAGGGTGTTGGTGAGCAGGTCGTCGGCCAGCCCGTGCGCGGCCCGGGCCAGCAGGTCGGCCGTGGCCGGCGCCACCACGACCAGGTCGGCGCCGCGGCCGATCTGCACGTGCCGCACCTCATCGGCGTCGGTCCACACGTCGGTGGCGACCGGATGATGCGACAGGGCTGCCCACGTGGGCGCGCCGACGAACTTCAGCGCCGCCGCGGTCGGCACGACGGTGACGTCGTGCCCGGCCTCGACCAGCCTGCGCAGCAGCTCCGCGGCCTTATAGGCGGCGATCCCCCCGGAGACGCCCAGTACGACTGTGGCCATCCGTGGCAACCCTTCAGGTTCCTAGAAGCGCAACCCTAACGCGATGAGCGCTCGCGCGAAGAGCTGCGCTCACGCGCCGGAGGCGCGTTGCGGAGATCAGGGTCCACCCGAGCGCCAGCGAGCGGTGGGGACTGAGATTCGCCCCAGCGCAGAATTAAGACTCGCTGGGCTTGAACTCGATGAGGTCGGTGTTGATCTCGCGCAGGGCGATGGAGAGGGGCTTCTCCTGCGGGGCGGTCTCGACCAGCGGGCCGACGTATTCGAGCAGGCCCTCGCCGAGCTGGCTGTAGTAGGCGTTGATCTGGCGCGCCCGCTTGGCCGCGATGATCACCAGCGCGTACTTCGACTGGGTGCGCTCGAGCAGCTCGTCGATCGGCGGGTTGGTGATGCCCTCAGGGGCAGACAGCATTCCGGACACAGGTCGGCTCTCTTGTCGATTGGCTGGGTTGAGCAAGGAAAGTGCCGCTACTCGGGGCAGACGGCCTCGATCAATCCTACCAACTCGGCGGCCGCGCGGCCGACGTCGTCGTTCACGACCACGGCGTCGAACTCGGCATCGGCGGCCATTTCGACCCGGGCCCGGTCCAGGCGTTCGTGGATGACCGGGCGGGATTCGGTGCCCCGGCCGGCCAGCCGGCGCTCCAGCTCGCCCCAGGACGGCGGGGCCAGGAAGACGAGGTAGGCCTCGGGCATGGCCGCCCGGACCTGGCGCGCCCCCTGCAGTTCGATCTCCAGCAGGGCGGGCGTGCCGGCGTCGAGATGCTCGAGGACGGGCTGGCGCGGGGTGCCGTACAGGTTGCCCGCGAACTCGGCGTGTTCGAGCAGTTCACCGGCGGCCACCAGCCGGGCGAACTCCTCCCGGCTGACGAAGCGGTATTCCACCCCGTCGCGCTCCCCCGGCCGGGGTGGGCGGGTGGTGCACGACACCGAGACCCAGATGTGCGGGTACGTCCGGCGGATCGCCGCGACCACGGTGCCCTTGCCCACCCCCGACGGCCCGGACAGGACGGTCAGGCGGCTCGGCATAGCGCGAACCTATCGCGGAGCAGCTACGGCGACGCGCCGGTGAGCGACGGCACACCGACCCGCGGGGCCGCCCGGAACTGGTTTAGATTGCCCGGAACCGGCGTGGTGCCCGCGCTGCGAGGATGATCACCGCCTACGAACGTCGATCGACGGACAGGTCAGACGAACAAGGAGGCTGCGAATGGCTGCGCTGCGGGTCGGGGTGGTGAAAGAGGTCGCCCCCGGTGAGCGCCGGGTCGCGCTGACACCCGACGTGGTCGGCAAGCTCAAGGACGCGGGCCTCGAGGTGCTGGTCGAGGCCGGCGCCGGGGCCGCGGGCCTGGTTCCCGGACGAGCGCTACGAGCAGGCCGGCGCCACCGTCGTCGACAGCGCCAAGGTCTACGCCGACGCGGACGTGCTGCTCTCGGTCGGGCGGCCCGACATCGTCTCGCTGCGCGCCGGCCAGACCGTCATCGGACTGCTGCAGCCGCTGCTCGACGCCGGACTCATGGCCGATCTCGCCCGGCGCAATGTCACGGCGATCAGCCTCGACGGCCTGCCCCGCACCCTGACCCGGGCCCAGGGCATGGACGCGCTGTCGTCGCAGGCCAACGTGGCCGGCTACAAGGCCGTGCTCGTCGCCGCCGACAACTTCCACCGGTTCTTCCCGCTGCTGATGACCGCGGCCGGCACGTCGCGGCCGGCCGAGGTGCTGGTGCTGGGCGCGGGTGTGGCCGGGCTGCAGGCGATCGGCACGGCCAAGCGGCTGGGCGCGATCGTGCGCGGCTACGACGTGCGCCCGGCCAGCCGCGGTGAGGTCAAGTCGCTGGGCGGCCAGTTCATCGAACTGACGTCGGTCGAGTCCGGGGCCGGCGAGGGCGGCTACGCCCGGGCCCTGAGCCCCGAGGAGCAGGCGGCTCAGCAGGCCGAGCTCACCGACCACATCGTCAAGCACGACATCGTCATCACCACCGCGCAGGTGCCCGGCCGGCGCCCGCCGCTGATGGTGACGGCCGACGCGGTCGCGCGGATGAAGGCCGGCTCGGTGATCGTCGACATGGCCGCCTCGGACCTCGGCGGCAACGTCGAGATCTCCAAGCCGGGCGAGACGTTCGTGACCGACAACGGGGTCACCGTGATCGGCGCGGGCACCCTGCCGTCGCAGATGGCGACGTCGGCCTCGAACACCTACTCGCGCAACGTCAGTTCGCTGCTGCTGCACCTGGTCGCCGACGGCGCCCTGGCCGTCGACCAGCTGCTGGCCGACCAGGACGAGATCGCGGCCGGCGTCGTCATCACCCACGGCGGCGCGGTCGTCCAGCCCGCCACCGCCGCCCTGCTGGAAAAGGGGTCCGACCAGTGACCGGTTCCTTCGTCGGAGACATGACGATCTTCGTGCTGGCCCTGCTGGTCGGCTTCGAGGTGATCAGCAAGGTGCCGGCCACGCTGCACACGCCGCTGATGTCGGGCGCCAACTCGATCCACGGCGTCGTGCTGGTCGGCGTGATCATCCTGGCCGGCTACGTGCACGGCACGCTCGGCTACGTCCTCACCTTCGTCGCGGCCGCGTTCGGTGCGGCCAACGTCGTCGGCGGCTACGCGGTCACCGACCGGATGCTGCAGATGTTCCGCCGGCGCCCGGTGCCGGCCCCGGCCGCGAAGGAGGACGGGCAGTGAGCAAGCTCGAGATCGGCATCCGCTTCGCGTCGCTGTTCGGGGCCGCGTGCTTCGTGCTCGGCCTGCACTTCATGAACTCCCCCGCCACCGCGCGGCGCGGCAACCAGCTGTCGGCCTTCGGCATGTTCGTGGCCGTCGTCGCGGTGCTGATCGGCGTCGGCGACGACCAGGGCGCCGCGCACATGAACGTCACCCGCTGGGTCGTGCTGCTGGCCGGCGCCCTCATCGGCGGCGCCGTACGGCCTGTACTCGGCCCGCACCGTGCAGATGACGAACATGCCGCAGCTGGTGTCGCTGTTCAACGCGGTCGGCGGCGGCGCGGCCGCGCTCATCGCGATCACCGAGTACCACCTCGACCCGCACGTGCCGGCGGGCACGGCCACGGCCACCGTCCTCGACATCGTGATCGGCGGGGTGACGTTCTCCGGCTCGGTGCTGGCCGCGGGCAAGCTGCAGGGCTACCTGTCCAAGCCGGTCTCGTTCCCCGGCGCGCGCGCGGCCTCGGGCCTGGTCGCGCTCGCCGCGGTCGGCGGCGCCGTCTGGATCGTGGCCGGGGCGCACAACCAGTTCGTGCTGCTCGGCGTGGTGATCGCGGCCGTGCTGTTCGGGTTGCTGATGGTGCTGCCCATCGGCGGGGCCGACATGCCCGTCGTCATCTCGCTGCTCAACGCGTTCACCGGCACCGCGGTGGCCATGGCCGGCTTCGTGCTCGGCAACGTCATCCTGGTCATCGCCGGGGCCCTGGTCGGTGCGTCCGGCGGCATCCTGACCAAGCTCATGGCCGACGCCATGAACCGCTCGGTGCTCAACATCATCGCCGGCGGGTTCGGCACCGGCGCGGTCGGCACGGACGTGGCCGAGGGCGCGGGCGGCCCGGTGAAGTCGATCGCCGTCGACGACGCCGCCCTGCAACTGGCCTACGCGTCGAAGGTCATCATCGTGCCCGGCTACGGCCTGGCCGCGGCCCAGGCCCAGCACGAGCTGCGCGAGCTGGGCGAGGTGTTGGAGGCCCGGGGCGTCGAGGTCTCCTACGCCATCCACCCGGTGGCCGGGCGGATGCCCGGGCACATGAACGTGCTGCTGGCCGAGGCCAACGTGCCCTACGACCAGCTCAAGGAGATGGACGAGATCAACTCCGAGTTCGAGCGCTCGGACGTGGCCCTGGTCGTGGGGGCCAACGACGTCACCAACCCGGCCGCGCGGCGGCCCGGCAACGCGGTCTCGGGCATGCCGATCCTCAACGTCGACCAGGCCAAGTCGATCATCGTGGTGAAGCGGTCGATGGCCTCGGGCTACGCCGGCATCGACAACGAGCTCTACGCCGACGCCAAGACGAGCATGTTCTTCACCGACGCGAAGAAGGGGCTGGCCACGCTCGTCGCGGCCACCAAGACGCTCGTCGGTTGAGGCCTGCCGTTCAGTAGGGTCGAAAGCATGGAATTCCGGCACCTCGGTGAGTCCGGCCTGGTCGTGTCCGTCGTCGGCCTGGGCACCAACAACCTGGGCATGAAGCTCGACGACGAGGGCAGCCGCGAGGTGGTGCACGCCGCGCTCGACGAGGGCATCACCCTGTTCGACACCGCCGACTCCTACGGCGAGTCCGAGCGCCGGCTGGGCGAGCTGCTCGCGGGCCGGCGCGACGACGTCGTGATCGCCACCAAGTTCGGCAGCGACGTGCGCCGGCGCGGCAACGACAACGGCGAGGACTGGGGCGCGCGGGGCTCGCGCCGCTATGTCCGGCGGGCGGTCGAGTCGTCGCTGCGGCGGCTGCGCACCGACTGGATCGACCTGTACCAGCTGCACCGCCCCGACCCGGTGACGCCGATCGAGGAGACCCTCTCGGCCCTGACCGACCTGGTGCACGAGGGCAAGATCCGCTACCTCGGCAGCTCGAACTTCGCCGGGTGGCAGGCCGCCGACGCCGAGTGGACGGCCCGCACCCGCGGCCACCAGCGCTTCGTCAGTGCCCAGAACGAGTACAACCTGCTCAAGCGCGATATCGAGGCCGAGCTGGTGCCGGCGCTGGAGCGGTACGGCATCGGGCTGCTCCCGTTCTTCCCGCTGGCCAGCGGGCTGCTGACCGGCAAGTACCGCCGGGGCGAGGCCGTGCCGGCAGGCAGCCGCATCCAGGCCTGGGGCCGGGAGTCGGTGCTCACCGACGACCTCTTCGACGTGCTCGAGGGGCTCGAGGCGTTCGCCCGTGCCCGCTCGCTGTCGCTGCTGGACGTCGCGGTCGGCTGGCTGGCGGCCCAACCGGCCGTAGCCAGCGTGATCGCCGGGGCGACGTCGCGCGAGCAGGTCGCGGCCAACGTAGCCGCCGGGGCCTGGCAGCCGGGCCTGGACGACCTGGCCGAGCTCGACGAACTGACGGCCTGAGCATGCCGGCCGCCGAGCCGGTTGGGCCGGGCCCGGTGACGGCCGACGGCTGCCCGGTCTCGCTCTACGCGTTGCTGCCCGCGCTGGGCGAGCCCGAGCTCGTACATGCGGCCGTGCCGGCCGGGGCGGCGGTGCTGGATCTCGGCTGCGGCACCGGCCGGGTCGCCCACGGGCTGATCGAGCTCGGGCACGACGTCGTCGCCGTCGACCAGTCGGCCGAGATGCTCGAGCACGTCCGCGGGGCCGAGACGGTGTGCGCGCCGATCGCCGGGCTCGACCTGGGCCGGCGCTTCGGCGCCGTGCTGCTGGCCAGCCACCTGCTGAACACGCCCGACGGGCCCGACCGTGCGGCGCTGCTGGGCACGGTGGCCCGGCACCTCGGCCCGGACGGCCGGCTGATCGCGGAGTGGCACCCGCCGACGTGGTTCGACACCGTCGCCGGCCCGGCCGGTGTGTCGTCCGGCCGGATCGGGCCGGTCGAGGTGCACCTCGTCGACGTGCACCTCGACGATGATGTGCTCAGCGCGACGGTGCGCTACTGGACCGAGGCCGACGTCTGGACCCAGCCGTTCACGGCCCGGCGGTTGACCGACGTCCAGCTGTGGGCCGAGCTGTCGGAGGCGGGGCTGCGCTTCGACGGGTGGCTGCGCGCGGACCGCACCTGGTTCGCCGCCGTGCCGGCGGGCTGACGGCGCGGCGCTCAGGCCCGCAGGAAGGCGAAGTCGTCCACCAGTCGTTCGGCCGCGGCGCGCAGGGCGCTGACGTCCGGGCCGTGCCGCAGCACCTCGCGGGAGACGCTCGGCAGCACCGCCGGCAGGGCGGCGCCGAAGATCCGCCGCACGTCCTCAGGCGTGCCGCCCTGCGCCCCGACGCCCGGCACCAGGAACGGCCCGTTGAGCTTGCTCAGGTCGACGTCGGTGCCGCCGATCGTGGCCCCGACGACGACGCCGAGCGACCCGAGCGGGGCCGCGCCGGCGTTGCGCTGCGCCAGTTCGTCGAGCACGACCTGGGCCACCGGCCGGCCGTCGTCACCGCGGGCGTGCTGCACCTGGGCGCCCTCGGGGTTGGACGTCAGCGCGAGGACGAACGCGCCGGTGCCGTACTGCTCGGCCGCGTCGAACGCCGGTTGCAGGGCGCCGACGCCGAGGTAGGGCGACAGGGTGATCGCGTCGACGGCCAGCGGTGCCGCCGGGTCGAGGTAGGCCCGGGCGTAGGCGGCCATCGTCGTGCCGATGTCGCCGCGCTTGACGTCGAGCAGCACCAGCGCGCCGGCGGCCCGGCAGGCGGCGATCGTCCGCTCGAGCACGGCGACGCCGGCCGAGCCGTAGGCCTCGAAGAACGCCGACTGCGGCTTGACCACGGCCGCCACCGGGGCCAGGGCCTCGACGCAGAGCGCGGCGAACCGGGCCAGCCCCTCGGCGTCGTCGCCGCAGTCCCAGGCCGACAGCAGGGCCGGGTGCGGGTCGATGCCGACGCACAGCGAGCCGCGGGCGCTCAGCGCGGCATCGAGCCGGTGCCCGAAGCTCACCGGACCGCCGCTTCCGGCGCGGCCGGGGCCAGGCGGTGCGCGGGGGCGCGGTGGGCGTAGCCGACCGCGTCGGCCAGCGACGCGAACCCGCGCTCGTCCAGGGCGGTGTCGAGTTCGGCCAGCACCCGCATCGGCGCGTTCGGGTCGCCGAACACGGCCGTGCCGACCGACACCGCCGACGCGCCGGCCAGGATGAACTGCAGCGCGTCCAGGCCGGTGCGGATGCCGCCCATGCCGAGGATCGGCAGGTGCGGCAGGGCCCGCTTGACCTGCCAGACGCAGCGCACCGCGACCGGCCGGATCGCCGGCCCGGACAGGCCGCCGGTGACGCCGCCCAGCGCCGGGGCCATCGTGTCGGTGTCGATGACCAGGCCGAGCAGGGTGTTGATCAGCGAGAACCCGTCGGCCCCGGCGTCGGCGCAGGCCCGGGCGATGAGGGTGATGTCGGTGACGTCGGGCGAGAGCTTGGCGAAGACCGGGATCGGCCGGGTCGGCCGCCCGCCGCACGGCCCCGATCACCCGCGACGACGCGATCGCGTCGCAGGCGAACACCTGGCCGCGGTTCTCGACGTTCGGGCAGGAGATGTTGACCTCGAGCATCGACACGGCCGGGTGCCCGCTGAGCTTGCGGGCCAGCTCGACGTACTCGTCGGTGTGGCCGCCGGCGATCGAGACGACGGTGCGGGCGCCGTGCTCGGCCAGCCAGGCCAGGTCGTTGGCGATGAACGAGTCGATGCCCGGGCCCTGCAGGCCGATCGAGTTGAGCATGCCGCTCGGCGTCTCGGCCATCCGCGGGGTCGGCCGGCCGGACCGCGGCCGCGTCATGATCGACTTCGTGACCACGGCGCCGAGCTCGGCCACGTCGAAGAACTGGTGCAGCTCGCGGCCGGCGGCGGCACAGCCCGAGGCCGTCAGCACCGGGTTGGGCAGCTCGAACGAGCGCCAGCGTCGTGGACAGGTCGGCCACGTCAGTGCCCCCTCATCGCGTCGGCGCCGACCAGGTCGTCGGGCAGCGTGCCGACGTCGGCCCAGCGCACCCGGTCGGCGTCGAACACCGGCCCGTCCACGCACGAGCGCACGAACCGCGACCGGCCGTCGTCGCCGCGCACCGGCAGCACGCAGGTCATGCACACCCCGATGCCGCAGGCCATCGCCTCCTCGACCGCGACCTGGGCCGGGATGGCGTGCGGCCCGGGCCACGTCGCCGACCGCCCGCAGCATCGCCATCGGCCCGCAGGCGTAGACGACCTCGGCGCCTGACCCGCTCGATCGCGTCGGGCAGCACGTCGGTGACCAGCCCGGTCACCCCGGCCGAGCCGTCGTCGGTGGTCACGGTGACCGCGCCGACCGTGCGCTGGGCCACCAGCTCGCCGAACAGCCGCGCTGCGGTGGCCGCGCCGACCACCATCTCGATCGGGCGATCCGGCCGCGAGCAGGGCATGGGCCAGCGGGATCAGCGGCGCGGTGCCGTAGCCGCCGCCGACGAGCACGGCCGGGCGCCGGGCCGGCCGGCAGCGGGAACGGCGTGCCCAGCGGGCCGACGAGGTCGAGCGTCGTCGCCGCGCTCGCGCTGCGACCAGCCACCGGGTGCCGGCCCGTGCGCGGCGACGACGAACTGACACCGTGCCGGCGAACTGCCCCGCCGGCGTGGCGCCGTAGAGCGCGAACGCCCGGCGCAGCAGCATCGACGAGTTCTCGCCGCCGACCGCGACGGCGACGAAGTGCCCGGGCCGGAACCCGGCGGCCACCCCGGGCGCCACGACGGTGAACTGCGACGTACGCCCCGACCGGCTGCACGGCGAAGATCTCGGCCGTCTCCTGCACCGGGGTCGTCACCGGCGCCGTCACTGCGCCCGCCAGGCCGCGAGCTGGGCGTGCAGGTCCTGCAGCGAGCGCACGCCGACCTCGCCGCGGATCAGCTCCTCGATGCCCTGCACCGCGGCGGCCGCGGCCTGCACCGTGGTCAGGCACGGGATGCCGGCCGACACGGCCGCGGTGCGGATCTCGTAGCCGTCCAGCCGCGGGCCCGGAGTTGCCGGCCGAGCCCCACGGCGTGTTGAGCACCAGGTCGACCTCGCCGGCCAGGATCCGCTCGACGATGTTGCCCGGGCCGTCGCTGAACTTGCCGACGACCTCGGCGTCGACGCCGTTGCGGCGCAGCACCTGGGCGGTGCCCGCCGTGGCCAGGATCCGGAAGCCGAGGTCGGACAGCCGCTTGACCGGGAAGATCGCCGCGCGCTTGTCGCGGTTGGCGATGCTGACGAACACCGTGCCCTTGATCGGCAGCGACCCGTAGGCCGCGGCCTGGCTCTTGGCGAACGCGGTGCCGAAGGTCGCGTCGAAGCCCATCACCTCGCCGGTGGACTTCATCTCCGGGCCGAGCAGCGAGTCGACCTGGTCGCCGTCCGGGCTGCGGAAGCGGTGGAACGGCAGCACCGCCTCCTTGACCGCGATCGGCGCGTCGGCGGGCAGGTCGCCGCCGTCGCCGGTGCGCGGCAGCAGCCCCTCGGCCCGCAGCTCGGCGATCGTGGCCCCGACCGCGATGCGGGCGGCCGCCTTGGCCAGCGGCACCGCGGTCGCCTTCGACACGAACGGCACCGTGCGGCTGGCCCGCGGGTTGGCCTCGAGCACGTAGAGGACGTCGCCGGCCAGCGCGTACTGCACGTTGATCAGGCCGCGCACGCCGACGCCCTGCGGCCAGCGCCAGGGTCGAGGCGCCGCACCGCGGCGATGTCGCGCCGCGCCGAGCGTGATCGGCGGCAGCGCGCAGGCCGAGTCGCCGGAGTGGATGCCGGCCTCCTCGATGTGCTCCATCACGCCGCCGAGGTACAGGTCGGTGCCGTCGTAGAGCGCGTCGACGTCGATCTCGATCGCGTCGTCGAGGAACCGGTCGACCAGCACCGGGTGATCCGGCGTGATCTCGGTGGCCCGGGCGATGTAGTCGGACAGGTGCCGCTCGTCGTAGACGATCTCCATGCCCCGCCCGCCGAGCACGTAGGACGGCCGGACCAGCACCGGGTAGCCGATCTCGTCGGCCACCGCCTTGGCCTCGCTCGAACGAGATCGCCGTGCCGTGCTTGGGCGCGGGCAGCCCGGCCTCGGCCAGCACCCGGCCGAACGCGCCGCGGTGCTCGGCCAGGTCGATCGCCTCGGGCTGGGTGCCGAGCACGGGCACGCCGGCGTCCTTGAGCCGCTGGGCCAGCCCGAGCGGGGTCTGGCCGCCGAGCGTGCAGATGACGCCGGCCACGGTGCCGGACTGCTGCTCGGCGTGCACGACCTCGAGCACGTCCTCGAAGGTGAGCGGCTCGAAGTACAGCCGGTCGGCGGTGTCGTAGTCGGTCGAGACCGTCTCGGGGTTGCAGTTGACCATCACCGTCTCGTAGCCGGCCTCGCGCAGGGCCATCACCGCGTGCACGCACGAGTAGTCGAACTCGATGCCCTGCCCGATGCGGTTCGGGCCGCTGCCGAGGATGATCACCTTCGGCCGGTCGGGCTGCGGCGCGACCTCGGTCTCCTCGTCGTAGGACGAGTAGTGGTACGGCGTGGTGGCGGCGAACTCGGCCGCGCAGGTGTCGACGGTCTTGAACACCGGCCGGATGCCGGCGCGCAGCCGCAGCAGCCGCACGCCGTCCTCGCCGGCCAGTTCGGGGCGCAGCGCGGCCAGCTGGCGGTCGGACAGCCCGTGCCGCTTGGCCCGGCGCAGCAGCGCGGGGGTGAGCGCCGGGGCGCTCGACCAGCTCGGCCCGCAGCTCGACGAGCGGCGCGATCTGGTCGACGAACCACGGGTCGATGCCGCTCGCGGCCGACGACCTCGTCGACGCTCGCGCCGGCCCGCAGCGCCTGCTCGACGCGGTAGAGCCGGCCGTCGGTCGGGCACCGCGGCGCGGGCCAGCAGCTCGCTCGCCGGCAGGTCGGTCCTCGGGCGCGGTCCAGAAGCCGGCGGCCTTGGTCTCCATCGAGCGCAGCGCCTTGCCCAGCGCCTCGGTGAAGTTGCGGCCGATCGCCATCGCCTCGCCGACGCTCTTCATGTGCGTGGTCAGCACCGGGTCGGCGCCCGGGAACTTCTCGAACGCGAACCGCGGCATCTTGACCACGACGTAGTCCAGCGTCGGCTCGAACGCGGCCGGCGTCTTGCGGGTGATGTCGTTGGGGATCTCGTCGAGCGTGTAGCCGACGGCCAGCTTGGCCGCGATCTTGGCGATCGGGAAGCCGGTGGCCTTGCGACGCCAGCGCGCGACGAGCGCGACACCCGCGGGTTCATCTCGATCACGATCATCCGGCCGGTGCGCCGGGTCGATCGCGAACTGGATGTTGCAGCCGCCGGTGTCGACGCCGACCTCGCGCAGCACGGCGATGCCGACGTCGCGCATGTGCTGGTACTCGCGGTCGGTGAGCGTCATGGCCGGCGCGACGGTGATCGAGTCGCCGGTGTGCACGCCCATCGGGTCGACGTTCTCGATCGAGCAGACCACGACGACGTTGTCGTTGCGGTCGCGCATCAGCTCGAGCTCGAACTCCTTCCAGCCGAGCACCGACTCCTCGACCAGCACCTCGTGCACCGGGCTGGCGGCCAGGCCGCGGGCGACCATCGTCGCGCACCTCGTCCGCGTCGGTCGGCCAGCCCCGAGCCGAGCCCGCCCATCGTGAACGACGGCCGGATGACGACCCGGTTGCCGACGGTCGCGGCGAACTCGATGCGCCTCGTCGAGGCGTGTGGCAGACCAGCGACTCGGGCACCTCGGCGCCGACCGTGCGGCACGATCTCCTTGAACCGCTGGCGGTCCTCGCCGCGCTGGATCGCCTCGATGTCGGCGCCGATCAGCTCGACGCCGTACTTCTCGAGCACGCCGTTCTCGTGCAGCGCGACGGCCAGGTTGAGCGCGGTCTGGCCGCCCAGCGTCGGCAGCAGCGCGTCGCGGATGCGGCGTCGCGCTCGGCCGCGATGACCTTCTCGACGAACTCGGGCGTCAGCGGCTCGATGTAGGTGGCGTCGGCGAACTCGGGGTCGGTCATGATCGTGGCCGGGTTGGAGTTGACCAGGCTGACCCGGAAGCCCTCGCCGCGCAGCACCCGGCAGGCCTGGGTGCCGGAGTAGTCGAACTCGCAGGCCTGGCCGATGACGATCGGCCCGGAGCCGATCACCAGGATGTGCTGGATGTCGGTGCGCTTGGGCATCTAGCGCTCCCCTGCCCGATCCGAGCAGCAGCTCGACGAAGCGGTCGAACAGGTAGGCCGGCATCGTGCGGGCCGGCCGCGGCCTCGGGGTGGTACTGCACGCTGAACGCCTGCACGTCGCGGGCCCGCAGCCCCTCGACCACGTTGTCGTTGAGGCAGACGTGGCTGACCTCGACCGCCGCCGAACTCGGTGTCGGCGACCTGGTCGAGCGGCGCGTCGACGGCGAAGCCGTGGTTGTGCGCGGTGATCTCGACCTTGCCGGTGCGCCGGTCCTGCACCGGCTGGTTGATGCCGCGGTGGCCGTAGCCGAGCTTGTAGGTGCCGAAGCCGAAGGCCCGGCCCAGGATCTGGTTGCCGAAGCAGATGCCGAAGATCGGCACCTCGCGGCGCAGCAGCTCGCGCACGGTCGCCACGGCGGCGTCGGCGGTGGCCGGGTCGCCCGGGCCGTTGGCCAGGAACACCGCGTCGGCGCCGGTGGCCAGCACCTCTCGGCGCGTGGACGTGGACGGCAGCGACGTGGGTGGTGATGCCGCGCTCGGCCATCCGGTGCGGCGTCATCGACTTGATGCCGAAGTCCAGCGCGGCGACGGTGAACCGGTGCTCGCCGATGGCGTCGACGCGGTACGGCTGCGGCGTGCTGACCTCGGCCGACAGGTCGGCCCCGGCCATCGGCGGCGAGTGCGCGCACCCGGTCCAGCAGGGCCTGCGGCGTCGGTGCCGGTGCTCGACACGCCGCAGCGCATCGCGCCGCGCTCGCGCAGGTGCCGGGTCAGCGCCCGGGTGTCGATGCCGCTGATGCCGACGACGCCCTGGGCGGCGCAGCTCGTCGTCCAGCGATGCGCGGCGACCGCCAGTTCGACGGGCGCCGGGCCGGGTCGCGCACCACGTAGCCGGCCACCCAGATCCGGCGCGACTCGGCGTCCTCGTCGTTGACGCCGGTGTTGCCGATGTGCGGCGCGGTCTGCACGACGACCTGCCGGTGGTAGGACGGGTCGGTCAGCGTCTCCTGGTAGCCGGTCATGCCGGTGGCGAAGACGGCCTCGCCGAACGTCTCGCCGATGGCCCCGTACGCCTCGCCGGCGAAGCTCCGGCCGTCCTCCAGCACCAGGATCGCCGACGCTCATGCGGGCACTCCGTTCGGTCGAGCAGCGCCGTCCGGACGGTGGCCCGCCCGCGCAGGAACGTGGCCACGACCGCGGCCGGCAGCAGCCGCCCGGCGAACGGCGTGTTGCGCGACTTGCGAGGCCAGCGCGGTCGGGTCGACGAGGTAGGACCGCGGCCGGGTCGACGAGGGTCAGGTTGGCCGGCTCGCCCACCTCGATCGGGCCGCCCGTGGCCGGACAGCCGCCCGATGGCGCGCGGGCCGCACGCTCATCCGGTCGGCCACGCCGGCCCAGTCGAGCAGCCCGGTCTGCGACCATCGCCTCGGCGACCACGCCGAGCGCGGTCTGCAGCCCGAGCATGCCGAAGGCGGCGTCGGCGAAGGCATGGTCCTTGTCGTGCGGCGCGTGCGGGGCATGGTCGGTGGCCACCGCATCGATCGTGCCGTCGGCCAGCGCCGCGCGCAGCGCGGCGACGTCCTCGGCCGGGCGCAGCGGCGGGTTGACCTTGTAGACCGGGTCGTAGCCGGCCAGCAGGTCGCAGGTCAGCAGCAGGTGGTGCGGGGTGACCTCGGCGGTGACGTCGATGCCGCGCGCCTTGGCCCAGCGCAGCACCTCGACCGTGCCGGCCGTCGAGACGTGGCAGACGTGCAGCCGCGAGCCGGTGTGCTCGGCGAGCATGACGTCGCGGGCGACGATGCTCTCCTCGGCCACGCGCCGGCCAGCCGGGCAGCCCGAGCCGTCCGGACACCTCGCCCTCGTGGGCGCAGGCTGGTGTCGTCGGCCAGGCGTGGGTCCTGCGCGTGCTGGGCGATGCACGGCGTCGAACGGCTTGACGTACTCCAGCGCGCGGCGCATCAGCCGGGCGTCGTGCACGCAGTGCCCGTCGTCGCTGAACACCCGCACCGCCGCGGCCGAGCGGGCCATGTTCGCCGATCTCGGCCAGCTGCTCGCCGGCCAGGCCCTTGCGACACCGCGCCGACCGGGCGGACGTCGACCAGCCCGGCCAGCTCGCCCAGCCGGGCCACCTGCTCGACCATCTCGGCGGTGTCGGCCACCGGCGTCGGTGTTGGCCATCGCGTGCACCGCGGTGAACCCGCCCGAGCGCGGCCGCGGCCGAGCCGGTCGCGCACGGTCTCGGCGTCCT
This sequence comes from uncultured Actinomycetota bacterium, assembly GCA_963713245.1. Classification (GTDB taxonomy): domain Bacteria; phylum Actinomycetota; class Actinomycetes; order Mycobacteriales; family Jatrophihabitantaceae; genus CAVQKZ01. Next base: position 188,575 of record CAVQKZ010000005.1, on the reverse strand, counting down.
CGCGGCCGGGCTCGCGCAGGTGGGTGTGCAGGTCGACGAAGCCGGGCAGCAGCACCAGCCCGTCGGCGTCGATCGACCTCGGCGTCGGCCGGCGCGGCCAGGCCGGGCCGAGCTCGGCGATCACGCCGCCGCGATCAGGACACGTCGACCGGCTCGCCGCCCAGCGGGGCCGCGCCACGCAGCAGGATGCTCATGCCGACACCGTCCTCGATCGCGCGGCTCGTCGGCCCGGCCAGCAGCCGGTAGAGCACGGCCATCCGCACCGCCACGCCGGCCTGCACCTGGTCGAGCACCACCGAGCGCGGGCTGTCGGCGGCGATGCGAGGAGATCTCCAGGCCCGCGGTTCATCGGGCCCGGGTGCAGCACCGGCACGTCGTCGGCCGAGCAGGTCGAGCCGGCGCCGGGCTCAGCCCGTAGCCGATCGCGTACTCGCGCTCGGTCGGGAAGTAGCCGCCGCTCATCCGCTCGCGCTGCACCCGCAGCATCATCACCGCGTCGACGTCGCCGGCGGCCTTGCCCGACAGCACGGCGTCGAGGTCCCAGCTGGTCGCGCACGGCCCAGGTCGCGACGCCGGCCGGCATCAGCGTCGGCGGCGCGACCAGGGTGACCCGGGCGCCGAGGGTCTGCAGCAGCAGCACGTTCGAGCGGGCCACCCGGCTGTGCGCTGATGTCGCCGACGATGACGACGTGCCGCTCGGCCAGGTCGCCGCAGCCGCGTCGCGCAGCGCTGTACGCGTCCAGCAGGGCCTGGGTCGGGTGCTCGTGCGTGCCGTCGCCGGCGTTGACCACGGGGCAGTCGACCCAGCCGGCGATCCGCTGGACCGCGCCGGAGGCGTTGTGCCGCACCACCAGCGCGTCCACGCCCATCGCCGCGACGGTGAGCACGGTGTCGCGCAGGCTCTCGCCCTTGCTCACGCTCGAGCCCTTGGCGCTGACGTTGATGACGTCGGCCGACAGCCACTTGCCCGCGATCTCGAACGACGACCGGGTGCGGGTGGAGTCCTCGAAGAACAGGTTGACGATGGTGCGGCCGCGCAGCGGCGGCAGCTTCTTGACCTCGCGGGTCTGGATCGCGTGCATCTGCTCGGCGGTGTCGAGGATGGCGATGGCCTCGTCGCGGGCTCAGGTCGCCGGCCGACAGCAGGTGCTTCGGCTCATGCCGGTCGCTCCTTCGGTGACGCTGACGCCGTCGGCGCCGTCGGTCTCGGCGAGCGAGACCCGCACCTTCTGGCTGGGCGCGGTGGGCAGGTTCTTGCCGACGTAGTCGGCCCGGATCGGCAGTTCGCGGTGGCCGCGGTCGACCAGCACGGCCAGCTGCACCGCGCGCGGGCGGCCGAGCTCGGTGAGCGCGTCGAGCGCGGCGCGGATGGTGCGGCCGGAGAACAGCACGTCGTCGACCAGGATCACCGTCTTGCCGGTGATGCCGCCCGTCGGGCTCGACGGTCTCGCCCAGCGGCCGCACGCCGCGCAGCCGCAGGTCGTCGCGGTGCAGGGTGACGTCGAGCGAGCCGACCGGCAGGTCGATGCTCGGCGAAGACGGCGATCCGGTCGGCCAGCCGGCGGGCCAGCGGCACGCCGCGGGTCGGGATGCCCAGCAGGACGGCGTCGAAGCCGGATCTTGGCGATGTTCTCGATGATCTGGTGGGCCATGCGGTCGACGATGCGGGCCACGTCGGCAGCGCCGAGGGTACGGCTCGACGGACGTTGCGGGCGCGACGCATGTCACAGCGGACCTCCTTGTCCGCCTCACGGGACGGGCCTTTAAAGGACGTCGATCCGGGCCACTGTAACAGCGCTGCAGGCCCCATCCGGCCACGGACGCGCCGTGTCGTCTTGACCTGCCCACTACGGAGGGTTACCGTCCTAGGAAGATATCGGCCTAGTAAGGGAGTTGGCGGCAGTGACGACCGGTTACCACGACGACGATGCACCCGAGGTGCGTGAGTACGCATCCGTGCTCGGCGCCCGGCTGCGCGCCGTGCGGTCGCAGCAGCACCTTTCGCTGCACGGTGTCGAGCGCAAGTCCGGCGGACGGTGGAAGGCCGTCGTCATCGGCTCCTACGAGCGCGGTGACCGGGCGATCTCGGTGCAGCGACTGGCCGAGCTGGCGTCGTTCTACGGCGTGCCGGTCGGCGAGCTGCTGCCCGTGAGCAGGCGCCCGCGATCGGCACCCCGAGTGCCGCTCCCCTGACCAAGATCGTGCTCAACCCCGAGCGCGTCGCCGCGCTGACCGATCCCGACAGCGGCCCGCTCATGCGCTTCACCGCGGGAATCCAGCGCCAGCGCGGCGATCACCGCAGCAACTCGCTGACCATCCGGCACGAGGACCTGCGCACCCTGGCCACGATCTACGACATGACGATCGCCGACGTCACCGACCGCCTGGTGCACTGGCAGGTGCTGGCGCCGGAATCGCTGATCCTCGACGGCGCCCCGTAAGCCCGGGCCCGTTCGGGCTACGCCGAGTCGACCGCCACCGGCGGCCGGTCGCGCAGCACCCGGGCCAGCACGCCGTTGACGAAGCGCGGCGACTCGTCGGTCGACAGCGACTTGGCCAGCTCCACGGCCTCGTCGATCACCACGGCGGCGGGCACGTCCTCGCGCCACAGCAGCTCGTACACCGCCAGCCGCAGCACGGCGCGGTCGACGCCGGGCATCCGGGCCACGGTCCAGCCCTCGGCGTAGTCGGCCAGGATCTCGTCGATGCGGCCCAGGTTGGCCTGCACGCCCTCGACCAGCTCCACGGTGTACTCGTTCACCGGCGGGTCGGCCAGGGCCAGCCGGTCGGCCAGCGTGGCCGCCGGGTCGATCGCGCGGGCGTCGGCCTCGTACAGCACGTCGACGGCGCGCTTGCGGGCCTTGCTGCGGGCCGCCACGTCAGCTGTTGACCCGGCCGAGGTAGCGGCCGTCGCGGGTGTCGACCTTGACCTTCTCGCCGGTGGTCACGAACAGCGGCACCTGGATCTCGGCCCCGGTCTCGAGCGTGGCCGGCTTGGTGCCGCCGGTGGAGCGGTCGCCCTGCACCCCCGGGTCGGTGTGGCTGATGACCAGTTCGACGCTGGTCGGCAGTTCGATGAACAGCGGCGATGCCCTCGTGCACCGCGACCACGACCTCGGCGTTGTCGAGCAGGTAGTCGGCGTTGGTCGCCGACCGTCTCGGCCGGTACGTGCACCTGGTCGTAGGTGTCGCTGTCCATGAAGACGAAGTCGGTGCCCTCCTTGTAGAGGTAGGTCATGGCCCGCTTGTCGACGGTGGCCGTCTCGACCTTGGTGCCGGCGTTGAAGGTGCGGTCGACGACCTTGCCGGACAGCACGTTCTTCAGGGTGGTGCGGACGAAGGCGCCGCCCTTGCCGGGCTTGACGTGCTGGAACTCGATGACGGTCCACAGCTGGCCGTCGATGTTGAGGACCAGGCCGTTCTTGAGGTCGTTGGTGGTTGCCACGACTGCGTTGTCTCCCTGCTGGCGGTGCTCGCGGACGGCCGGCGCGTCGTCGCGTCGGCCAACCGCGCAGTCTAGTTGACGGCGATATTCGCTCGTCGCCGTCGGCTACCGCGGCTTAACCTGGGAGCACGTGTCGTCTCCCGGAAAGGCCGGTCGGTGGAGAACTGAGGTCTGACACCGCCCGCACCGGTGGTGTCGCGATGGTGCCCGTGCCAACCGTCGACGCCCTGCCCGGGAGACCTTTCATGCCAGCCCATTCCGTCGTCTGTACCGACCTGTCCTTCCACTGGCCGGACGGCGCGCACGTCCTCGACCACCTCGACGCCGTCTTCGACACCGCCCACACCGGGCTGGTCGGGCTCAACGGCAGCGGCAAGTCCACCCTGCTGCGGCTGATCGCCGGTGACCTGCGGCCCACCGGCGGCACCGTCACCACGGCCGGCGACGTGGCCTACCTGCCCCAGCAGTTGCCGCTGCATGTCGAGCGCACCGTTGCCGACCTGCTGGGGGTCGGCCCGCGCCTGCGCGCGCTGGATTCGATCACTGCGGGTGACGTTGCGGTGGACGCCTTCACCGCGCTCAGCGACGATTGGAACGTGGCCGACCGCGCGTGTGCTGCCCTGGCCCGATTCGGCCTGCCGTCGGAGCGGTCCGCACTGCACCGCACCGTCGGCACGCTGTCCGGCGGCGAGGCCGTGCTCGTCGGCGTGGCCGGGCTGCTGCTGCGCCGGGCCGCGATCACGCTGCTGGACGAGCCGACCAACAACCTCGACCGCGCCAGCCGGCGCCGGCTCTACGACGCCGTGCCGAGCTGGCCGGGTGTGCTGATCGTGGTCAGCCACGACCGGGCCCTGCTCGATCGCCTCGAGCGCATCGCCGACCTGCGCGACGGATCGATCCGCACCTTCGGCGGCTCGTTCACGTCCTACGAACAGCAACTGGCGGCCGAGCAGGCCACGGCGCGGCGGCTGGTGCGGGCCGCGGAGGGCACGGTCGCGCAGGAGCGCCGTCAGCTCAGCGAGGCCCACACCAAGCTGGCCCGGCGCAAGCGCTACGGGCACACGGCCGAGCTCGAGAAGCGGGTGCCGCGGGTCGTCGCCCACGCCCGCAAGCGCACGGCCCAGGAGTCGGCCGGCCGGTACCGCATCCTGCAGGAACAGCGCCTGGCCGCGGCCCGGGCCGCGCTGGCCGAGGCCGAGGACGCGGTGCGCGCCGACGACCGGGTGCGCATCAGCCTGCCGGCCACCGCCGTGCCGGCCGGCCGCACCATCCTCGAGGTGGCCGGCCTGGGCCTGCGCGGCCCGGAGCGGGTGGCCCTGCTCGGGCGCAACGGCGCGGGCAAGACCACGCTGCTGCGCGCGATCGTCGCCGATCCGGCCCGGTACGGCTGCTCGGTCCCGGTCGGCTACCTGCCCCAGCGCCTGGACGGGCTCGACCCGGCCGCCACCGTGCTCGACAACGTGCGGGCGGGCGCGCCCGACGCGACCCCGAACGAGATCCGGGCCGGGCTGGCCCGCTTCCTCGTCCGCGGCGAGCAGGTCGAGCGAGCCGCGGCGACCCTGTCCGGGGGCGAACGCTTCCGGGTCAGCCTGGCCCGGCTGCTGCTGGCCGATCCCCCGCCTCAGCTGTTCCTGCTGGACGAGCCGACCAACAACCTCGACCTGGCCAGCATCGAACAACTCGGCCAGGCCCTGGCCGCCTACCGGGGCGCGTTGATCGTGGCCAGCCACGACGAGCGCTTCCTGGCCGAGATCGGGATCACCCGGTGGTGGGCGATCGACGCAGGACTGCTGGTCGAGAGCGACCGGCCCGAGTGACGGAGGACCGCTGATGGCCGATACCCCGGCTCCCATCGAACAGGCCGGCCGAGCGCCCGCTGTCTCGTGCGTGTTCATCTGCCATGACGGCACCGGGCGGATCCTGCTCGCCCGCCGCTCGGCCGGGGCCCGCGACGAGCCCGGCACCTGGGACTGCGGAGCGGGTGCGGTCGAGTTCGGCGAGGCCTTCGCCGCGGCCGTGACCCGGGAGGTGCGCGAGGAGTACTGCGCCCAGCCCCTCGACGTGCGCAACCTCGGCGTGCGCGACGTCGTGCGGAGCAATCCGCACTCGCACTCGGTGGCGATCGTCTTCGCCGTGCTCGTCGACCCGTATCAGGTCGCCCTCGGTGAGCCGGACAAGTTCGACGAGCTGGGCTGGTTCACCGTCGACGAGCTGCCGCAGCCCCAGCATTCGCAGCTGGCCGGGGCGCTGGCCATGTTCACGGAGTAGGCGGTTCGGCCGCGTCGAGCCGGGCCGCGATCCAGGACAGCGCGAGCACGTAGCCCTCGACGCCCAGGCCGACGATCACGCCGGCCGCATGGGCCGACACGTAGCTGTGCTGCCGGAACGGCTCGCGCTTGTGCACGTTGCTGATGTGCACCTCGACGAGCGGGGCGGTCAGCATCGCGCAGGCGTCGCCGAGGGCCACCGACGTGTGCGTGAGCGCGCCGGCGTTGAGCACGACCGGCGTGGCCGTCGTCGGCGGCCTCGTGCAGCCAGCCGAGCAGCTCGCCCTCGTGGTCGGTCTGGCGCACCTCGACGTCCAGGCCCAGTTCCGAGCCGCCGCCGACGCACAGCGCCTCGAGCTCGGCGTAGGTGGTGCGTGCCGTAGACGTCCGGCTCGCGCGCGCCCAGCCGGCCGCAGGTTGGGCCCGTTGAGCACGAGTACCCGCTGTGCGTCATGGCGACACCTCCGAGTAGGCCGCGGCCAGCACCGCGGGATCCGGATCGTCGACGGCGACCGGCCGGGCCAGCCCGTCGAGCACGATGAACCGGATCCGGTTGCCCCGGGCCTTCTTGTCGACCCGCATCGTCTCCAGCAACGCCGGGAACGCGTCGGCGCCGGTAGCGCGGTGGGCAGGCCGAGCGCGGCGAGCACGGCGCCGTGCCGGTCGGCGGTGGCGTCGTCGAGCCGCCCGAGGCGCCGGCCCAGCGCGGCGGCGTAGACCAGCCCGACCGACACCGCCGCGCCGTGGCGCCACCGGTAGCCCTCGGCCCGCTCGATCGCGTGCCCGAGGGTGTGCCCGTAGTTGAGGATCTCGCGCAGGCCCTGCTCGGTGAGGTCGGCGCCGACGACCTCGGCCTTGACCCGCACCGAGCGCTCGACCAGTTCGCGCTCGACCGGGTTGCCGGCCCGGGCCGCCGCGGCCGGGTCGGCCTCGATGAGCTCGAGGATGGCCGGGTCGGCGATGAAGCCGCACTTGACCACCTCGGCCAGCCCGGCCAGGTAGTCGGCCGGCGGCAGGGTGGCCAGCGCGTCCAGGTCGCAGAGGACGCCGGCCGGCGGGTGGAACGCGCCGACCAGGTTCTTGCCGCTGGTCGGTGTTGATCCCGGTCTTGCCGCCGACCGCGGCGTCGACCATGCCGGCCAGCGTGGTGGGCACCTGGACGACCCGCACCCCGCGCAGCCAGGCCGCGGCGACCCAGCCGGCCAGGTCGGTGGTCGCTCCCCCGCCCAGGCCGACGACGGCGTCGGAGCGGGTGAAGCCGAGCTGGCCGAGGGCGTCCCAGCAGGTCCCGGCCACGGCCAGCGTCTTGGCCGCCTCGCCGTCGGGCACCTCGATCAGGTGGGCGGCACGACCGCTCGCGACCAGGTCGGCCCGGACTCGCGGCGGCCAAGTCGGCCAGGGCCGGCGGGTGGATGACCGCCACCCGGACGGCGTCGCCGAGCAGCGCGGGCAGCTCGCCCAGCACGCCGCGGCCGACGACCACGTCGTAGGGCGCCGGCCCGCCGACCGGGATGCGGGTGGTGGGGGCGCTCACGGCCGGCCGCCCGCTCGTGCAGCCGGGCGGCGATCGAGGCGGCGACCTGGCCGGGCGTGCGGCCGTCGGTGTCGACGGCGAACGTGGCCAGCGTCGCGGTACACCGGCGTGCGCTGCTCGGCCAGCACGGCCAGCCGGCGCGGCGCGGGTCGTCCGGCCAGCAGCGGCCGGGTGTGCCCGTCGCCGACCCGGTCGACCAGGTGTCGGCACCGGGCCCGCAGCAGCACGACCGGCGACGCCGGAGGCGGCGACCGCGTCGCGGGTGCTCGCATTCGTCAGCGCGCCGCCGCCGAGTGCGAGGACGCCGTCGAACCCCGGCAGCGCGGCCGTGATCGCCGCCGCCTCGATGCGCGCGGAACTCGGCCTCGCCGGACGCGGCGAAGATCTCGCGCACGCTGCGCCCGGCCGCCTGCTCGACCAGCTCGTCGGAGTCGGCGAACGGGACGGCCAGGATCTTGGCCAGCCGCCGCCCGGTGGTGCTCTTGCCCGCGCCGGGCAACCCGATCAGGACCACGGGGACCGTCACGGGGCGCCAACGCCCGCCGCTGAGGCCGCGTTCGTCCAGCCGGCGCAGGTAGGCGCCGACGTTGCGCCGGGTCTCGGCCACCGAGTCGCCGCCGAACTTCTCGAGCACGGCCTCGGCCAGCACCAGCGCGACCATCGCCTCGGCGACGACGCCCGCCGCCGGCACCGCGCACACGTCCGAGCGCTGGTTGATCGCGACGGCCGGCCTCGCCGGTGGCGGTGTCGACGGTCTGCAGCGCCCGCGGCACGGTCGAGATCGGCTTCATCGCCGCGCGCACCCGCAGCACCTCGCCGGTGGTCATGCCGCCCTCGGTGCCGCCCGAGCGCCCGGACACCCGCCGGATGACGCCGGCGTCGTCGCGCACGATCTCGTCGTGGGCCAGCGAGCCGCGGATGCGGGCCAGCTCGAAGCCGTCGCCGACCTCGACGCCCTTGATCGCCTGGATGCCCATCAGCGCCGCGGCCAGCCGGGCGTCGAGGCGGCGGTCGCCCTGGACGTAGCTGCCCAGGCCCGGCGGCAGTCCGTAGGCGAGCACCTCGACCACGCCGCCGAGCGTGTCGCCGGCCTTCTTGGTCTCGTCGATCTCGGCGATCATCGCCGCGCTGGCGGCCGCGTCGAAGCAGCGCACCTCGGACGCGTCGACCTTCTCCTCGTCGCCGGGCTCGGGCACGACGCCGGCCGGCGCCGCCACCGAGCCGATGCGCGACGACGTGGCTGACGACCTCGACGCCGACGGCCTGGCGCAGGAACGCCTTGGCCACCGCGCCCAGCGCGACCCGGGCCGCGGTCTCGCGGGCGCTGGCCCGCTCCAGGACCGGCCGGGCGTCGTCGAGGTCGTACTTCTGCATGCCGGCCAGGTCGGCGTGGCCGGGCCGCGGCCGGGTCAGCGGGGCGTTGCGGGCCTGCTCGGCCAGCACGGTCGGGGTCGACCGGGTCGGCCGACCATCACCGTCTCCCACTTCGGCCATTCGGAGTTGCCGACGCGCACGGCGACCGGGCCGCCCATCGTCAGCCCGTGCCGGACCCCGCCGGTGAGCTCGACCTCGTCCTGCTCGAACTTCATCCGGGCGCCGCGGCCGTAGCCCAGCCGGCGGCGGGCCAGGTCGCGGGCGAGGTCGGCGGTCGTGACCTCGACGCCCGCGGGCAGGCCGTCGAGCACGGCGACGAGAGCGGGCCCGTGGGACTCGCCCGCAGTGATCCAGCGCAACACCGGGCCAGTCTCTCAGAAGCGCACGAACTACCCGCCCAGCAGCCAGCCGTCCGGGGCGGCGAGTTCGGCCGCGGCGGCCGGGCCCCAGGAGCCGGGCGCGTACGGCTGCGGGGCCGGCTTGGCCGCCAGCAGCGGCTCGGCCACCGTCCCAGACCGCGGCCAGCCCGTCCGGGCGGGTGAACAGCGACCGGTCGCCGACGATGACGTCGTGGATCAGCCGCACGTAGGGCGGCAGCGGATCGCCGCGGCAGCGCTCGACAGCGGCACGTCGGCCTCGGCCACGTCCAGTTCGAGCAGCGGGCCGGGCTTCTTGGTCACCAGGCGCAGGTCGATCTCGCCGTCGCCGGCCAGGCTCGAGGGTGAGCACGTTGCCGTGCTTGGGCACGTCGGCCAGCGCCCCGCCGGGCTCGCGCAGGACCAGGCTGACCCGCTGCCGGCTCTGGGCCAGCCGCTTGCCCGTCCGCAGCAGGAACGGCACGCCGCGCCAGCGGTCGTTGTCGATCCACAGCCGGGCGGCGACGTAGGTGTCCATCGGTCGAGTCGTCGGCCACGCCGTCGAGGTCGCGGTAGCCGTCGAACTGGCCGAGCACGACCTCGGCCGGGTCGAGCGGGCGGAAGCAGTCGATGACCTGCTTCGCGGGCGGCCTGCAGGTGCTCGGCCGACAGGCTCGGCCGGCGGCTCCATCGCGATCTCGGCCGCGAGCTGGAACAGGTGGGTGACGAGCATGTCGAGCACGGCGCCGGTCGGTCGTAGAACACCGCCCGGTCGGTGACGCCGAGCTTCTCCGGCACGTCGATCTGCACGGCGGCGACGTGCTCGGCGCTCCACACGGCGTGGAACAGCCCGTTGGCGAAGCGCAGCACGTGCAGGTTCTGGGTCGCCTCCTTGCCCAGGAAGTGGTCGATCCGGAAGACCTGCGCTCGTCCAGGACGGAGTGCACGACCTCGTCCAGCTCGCGGAAGCCCGTCGGGCGACGTGCCGAACGGCTTCTCGTAGACGACCCGGCGCCCTTGGCCAGGCCGTGCTCGCCGAGGGCCTTGGTCAGCTCGGCGAAGGCCACCGGCGGGACGGCCAGGTAGTGCACCAGTTGCGCGTCGGTGCCGACCTGCTCGCGCGCCTCGGCGATGACGTCGAGCAGGCTGCCCGGGTCGCTTCTCGAAGCCGCCGCCGGCGAAGCGCAGCCGCGCGCTGAACTCGGCCCACGGCCCGTCTTCGGGCTTGGGCCCGAACTCGGTCAGGACGCGGTGCACGTGGGCCCGGAAGTCCTCGTGGGCGACGTCGCCGCGGCCGTTGCCGACCAGCAGCCAGTCCTTGGGCAGCAGCCCCTCCTGGGCCAGCCGGTAGAACGCCGGCAGCACCATCCGCTTGGCCAGGTCGCCGGTCGCGCCGAAGAGGACGAAGACGGTCGGGCCGAGCGGGTCGCCGGTGGGGGTGGTTGCCGAATGCGCCATGCCTGCAGCCTAGAAGGCCGCTCGTGCAGGCTGCGCCGGGCGACACCTGGCCCGGCGGCAGCGCCTGCGGCCGGACTACGGTCGGGGACGTGTTCGACGCGATCGTGCTGGCCGGTGGCGCGGCCGGCCCGGCTGGACGGCGTCGACAAGCCCGGGCTGCGAGCTCGGCGGCGTAGTCGCTGCTCGACCGGGTCGTCGCCGCTGTGGCCGAGGCCGGGCGCGTCGTCGTGGTCGGGCCGCAGCACCCGCTGGCGAGCGTCCCGGTGACCTGGTGCCGCGAGCACCCGCCCGGCGGCGGCCCGGTGGCCGCGTCTGGCCGCCGGCCTGGCCGCACGCGGCCGACGGCCGACGTCGTGCTCACCCTGGCCGCCGACCTGCCCTGGATCGCGCCGGCCGTCCCGGTGCTGCGTGGCCGCGCTGGCCGGCAGCCCGGCCGACTGCGCCGCCCTGGTCGACGCGGACGGCCGGGTCAACTACCTCGCCGCGGCCTGGCGCCGGGCCGCCCTCGAGCGGGCCGTGGCCGCGCTGGGACCACCGTCGGGCGCGTCGATGCGCAGCCTGGTCGCCGGCGTTGCCGTGGCCGCGGTGCCCGACCGCGCGGGCTGGGGCCGGGACTGCGACACCTGGGCCGATGTCGACGACGCCCGCCGGCGACTGGAACGAGAAGGGACTGCCCCATGACCAACCCACTGGCCGCCTGGGTGGCCGAGCTGGCCGCCGAACTCGGCGTCGACCCGGCCGCCCTCGACCGCGACCTGGTGCTCGACGTCGCCCGCGACGCCGCGCACGGCATCGCCCGCCCGGCCGCGCCGCTGACGACGTTCCTGGTCGGGCTGGCCGCCGGGCTGCGCGGCGGCAGCGCCGAGGCCGTGCGCGAGGCCGGCCGCGACGGCGCAGCGGCTGGCCGCTGAGCCCACGGACGCATCCGACCGAGTGATCGGCCGCGGCTCAGAGGGCGGCGGCGACCTCGGCCGCGGCGCGCTCGCCCGAGCGCACCGCGCCGTCCATGTAGCCCTGTCCAGTAGTCCGACGTCTCGGTGCCGGCCCAGTGGATGCGGCCGACCGGCGCGCGCAGCGCCGGGCCGTACGCGGTCAGCGTGCCCGGCCCGGCGATCGCGGTCGGGCCGCCGCGGCTCCACTCCTCGCAGCGTCCAGTCCATCTCGAAGTACGTCGCGTCGGCGACAGGAAGCGCGTTGTCGCCGAACATCCGCGCGTACTGCGCCAGCACCGCGGCCCGGCGCTCGGCCGAGCGGCTTCGGGCCCCACGTCAGGTTCTGCGCGCCGCCGACGAAGCCGGCCAGCACGCCCGGGCGAGCCGTCGGGCGGCGAGTTGTCGAACGAGTACCCCACCGGCCCGCCGACGGTCAGGAACTGCCCGGTGAGGTTCTTGGCGCGCCAGAACGGCGTCGGGTACACCGCCTCGACCTTCATCAGCGCGCCCATGGCCAGGCGCTGGGTGAGCAGGTCGCGCGCGGCCGGCAGCAGCGGGTCGTAGTCGATGCGCGCGGCCAGCGGCGGCGGCACCGCGACGACGACCTGCTTGGCGTTGACGGTCGAGCGCGTCGGACGCGACGGTCGACCCCGGTGGCGGTCTGGGTGATCCGCCGCACCGGGCGTCGACAGGTGCACCCGCGAGCCCGAGCGCGGCCGCGACCCGCTGCGACGACGAGCTGCGAGCCGCCGATCAGCCGGCTCTGCTGCGCGCCGCCGCGCACGTTGAACAGCCGCTCGAAGCGTGCCCGGATGTGGTCTCGTCGCCGGCCGCGGCGACATAGGCGAGCGACGAACAGGAACGACACGTCGCCGCGGCTCGGCGCCGACCAGCGCCTCGGTGAAGGGCGCGCAGCAGCGCGACGATGCCGTTGGCGTTCACGGAGTTCGCCCGCACCCACGTCTCGAGCGTCTCGGCGTCGTAGCGCGGCGGCGTTCGGCGGCCGTCCACGGCGCGGCCACCGGGAACTTCTGCGACCATCAGGTCGATCTGCTGGCTGAGCTTGATGATGTCGACGAGCAGCAACGGATCGGGCGGCGCGGTGCCGAGCAGCGCCGGTGTCGGTGTACTTCAGGTGGATCAGGCCGTTGACGTAGACGTTGTTGCCCGATGTCGTAGGCGTCGAAGGTGCCGACGCCGACCTCCGCGGCCAGCGCGACGATGCGGTCCTGGGTCGGCCCGACGAACTCGCCGCCGGCCTCGGCCACCTCGCCCGCCGCCGATCGGGTGGTTGAGGGTGCGGCCGCCGACCCGGTCGCGGGCCTCGAGGACGGCGACCGAGTGCCCGGCGGCCACCAGTCGAGCGGGCGGTGGTGAGCCCGGCCAGCCCGGCCCGACGATCGCGACGTCGACGCTCAGCGTGGCCGCGGTCGGCGGCGGCGGCCGGCGCGGTGGTCGGCAGCGCGAGCCGCGGCAGCGGCTGCCGGCCGTCCCGGCCAGGAAGGCGCGGCGCGAGGTGCGGGTATCGGTCATCGGCCCTCAGTCTGCTCGACTGAGAACAGCGTTCTCGCATCTCGAGGCAGGATCAGCCGACGAGTTCGTCCCCGGCGTAGACGTTCAGCCGCCCGCCGCGGACCATGCCGGCCAGCAGCAGGCCGTAGTCGCGGGCCAGGTCGACGGCCAGGCTCGACGGCGCCGACACGGCGACGATGCCGGCCACCCCGGCCGCGACCGCCTTCTGCACGATCTCGAACGACACCCGGCCGCTGACGACGAGCAGGCGGTCCGGTGGCCGGCAGCCGGCCGTCGAGCAGGGCCCAGCCGACGACCTTGTCGACGGCGTTGTGCCGGCCGACGTCCTCGCGGACGCACCGAGCAGTTCGCCGGCCGCGGTCGGCCAGGGCGGCGGCGTGCACCGCCGCCGGTGCGGTCGAAGGCCCGCTGCCGGGCGCGCATGGTGTCGGGCAGCGCCGGCCAGCACGTCGCGGGCCACCGTCCAGCCGGCGTCGATGGGGCGGGCGCGGCGCGCAGCAGGCGCAGGTCGAGCACGTCGGCGCTGCACACCCCGCAGGCCGCCGACGTGACGAACGCGCGCGGGCGGGGTGGCGCGGACCCCGTCGCGCAGGGTGATGTGCACCCGGTCGGTGTCGTCCTCGCGGCAGGCCCGCAGGGTGACGATGTCGTCCGCGGCGTCGACCCCGGACTCGACGACCAGCCAGCCCGCGGCCAGTTCGATGTCGTGGCCGGGGGTGCGCATCAGGGTGGCGATGGCCTCGCCGGCCAGCCCGAGCACCAGCGGCGCCTCGACGGCCAGGTCGTCGGGCGTGCGCCGCAGGTTCGGCGCCGACGGGCATGCGCACGATCGCCCGCCGGGTCGTCATCACCGCCATGGATTCGACCTGCCCGTCGTCGTTCTGCGTCCTACAGTCGAGGGTATGCCTGAGCACGTGACCGCCGACCCGAGGAGACCCGAGGTCGGCCAGCCGAAGCACTCGGCCGTGGGCCTGCCCGGCATCGCCCACTCCATGCAGTACGCGCTGGACGAGATGGGCGCCGTGCGCACGCCCGCAGACGCTGCTGAAGATGAACCACGTCGACGGCTTCGACTGCCCCAGCTGCGCCTGGCCCGACCCCGACCGCCGCAAGGCGGCCGAGTTCTGCGAGAACGGCGCCAAGGCCGTGGCCTGGGAGGCGACCCGCAAGCGGGTCGGCGCCGACTTCTTCGCCGCCAACTCGGTCGCCGAGCTGCGCGAGCAGCCCGACCACTGGCTCGAGCACAACGGCCGGCTCACCGAGCCGATGTACCTGGCCCCGGGCGCCACGCACTACGCGCCGATCAGCTGGGACGACGCCCTCGACGCTCATCGCCGACCGGCTGCGGGCGCTGCCCGACCCGAACCGGGCCGTCTTCTACACCAGCGGCCGGGCCAGCAACGAGGCCGCGTTCGTCTACCAGCTGCTCGCCCGCCGGCTCGGCACCAACAACCTGCCCGACTGCTCGAACATGTGCCACGAGTCCAGCGGCGCGGCGCTGACCCAGACGATCGGCGTCGGCAAGGGCACGGTCACCCTCGACGACATCGCCGAGCACGCCGACCTGATCGTGATCGTCGGGCAGAACCCGGGCACCAACCACCCGCGCATGCTCACCGCGCTCGAGGACGCCAAGAAGCGCGGCGCCCGCATCGTCGCGGTCAACCCGCTGCCCGAGGCCGGCCTGGTCAAGTTCCGCAACCCGCAGACCCCGCGCGGCCTGGTCGGCCCCGGCACCAAGCTCGCCGACCGGTACCTGCCGGTGCGGGTCAACGGCGACCTCGCCCTGTTCGCCGGCGTGAACAGGGCGCTGCTCGAGCGCGAGGACGCCGCACCCCGGCACCGTCCTCGACCAGGACTTCATCGACGAGTACTGCGACGGCTTCGAGGCGGCGGCCACCGCACTGGCGCGGGCTCGACTGGGCCGACATCGAGGCCGCACAGCGGCCTGAGCCGCAAGCGAGATCGAGGACTTCGCCTCCGACGTCGTCGCGGCCGACAAGCGTGATCGTCTGCTGGGCGATGGGCCTGACCCAGCACCGCAACGCGGTCGCCACGATCCGCGAGATCGTCAACTTCCTGCTGCTGCGCGGCAACATCGGCCGCCCGGGCGCCGGCGCCGCCCCGATCCGCGGGCACAGCAACGTGCAGGGCGACCGCACGATGGGCATCTGGGAGAAGATGCCCGACGCGTTCCTCGACAAGCTGCGCGACGAGTTCGGCTTCGAGCCGCCGCGCGAGCACGGCTGGGACACCGTCGACTCGATCCGGGCCATGCGCGACGGCAAGGTCGACGTCTTCATGGCCCTCGGCGGCAACTTCGCCGCGGCCACGCCCGACACCGAGCGTGACCGAGGCGGCGCTGGCCAACTGCGCGCTCACCGTGCACGTCGCCACCAAGCTCAACCGCTCGCACCTGCACCACGGCCGCGAGGCGCTGCATCCTGCCCTGCCTCGGGCCGCACCGAACGCGACGTACGCAGGCCGGCGGCGAGCAGTTCGTCACGGTCGAGGACTCGATGAGCATGGTGCACGCCTCGCGCGGGCGGCTGGCGCCGGGTTCGCCGCACCTGCGCAGCGAGGTCGCGATCGTCACCGGCCTCGGCGCAGGCGCTGTTCGGCGACGACGTCGGCTGGGCGCGAGATGGGCGCGGACTACGCGGCTGATCCGCAAGCACATCGAGCACGTCGTGCCCGGCTTCCACGCCTTCGAGGAGCGGGTCGCAGCAGCCGGGCGGGTTCATCCTGCCCAACGGGCCGCGCGACTCGCGCACGTTCACCACCGACGACCGGCAAGGCGCAGCTTCACGGTCAACCCGCCCGACACGGTCGAGGTGCCGCCAGGGCCACCTGCTGCTGCAGACGGTGCGCTCGCACGACCAGTTCAACACCACCGTCTACGGCCTCGACGACCGCTACCGCGGCATCAAGGGCGGCCGGCGCGTGGTGTTCGTCAACACCGACGACCTCGCGCGACCTGGGCCTGCGCGACGGCGACCTGGTCGACCTGGTCAGCGTGTGGCACCGACGGCGAGCGGCGCGCGGCCGGATTCCGGGTCGTCGACTACGCGACCCCGCGGGGCTGTGCCGCGGCCTACTTCCCCGAGGCCAACGTGCTGGTGCCGCTGGACTCCACGGCCGAGGGCAGCAACACGCCCGACGTCCAAGTCGATCGTCATCCGCCTCGAACCGGTCCTGATCCGCTCCGTACGCCTGACCGCCAGCGCCATGACCGACCCGACGTGACGCGGCGGTCGAGGCGAGTCGGTCAGACGCCGCAGCCGGGGGCCGCGGCCAGCGCCGCGCGCATCGCCTCGACCGGCGCGGCGCGGCCCGGTCATCAGCTCGACCTGGGCCGCGGCCTGGTGCAGCAGCATCAGCGCCCCGCTGAGCACCGCTCCCCCGGCCGCGCCGACCGCCGCGCCAGCGCGGTCGGCCACGGGTCGTAGACGACGTCGAGCAACGTCTGCTCCGGTCGTCCAGGCGCGGGCCGCGAGCGGGTCGGCCGCGCCCGGCGGCAGGGTCGAGACGATCAGGTCGGCGGCCAGCGTCGCGCGCGTCCGGGCTCGAGCACCGACACCGCGACCTGCACGCCCGACGGCGCTCGGCCGTGCTCAGCAGCGCAGCGGCCCGGGCCGGATCGCGCACCAGCACCGTGCACGCGTGACCCGCCGAGCTGCGGCCAGGGCGGCCGAGCGCCGCCTGGGCCGTGCCCCCGGCCCCGAGCAGACGGTCGACCGGCCCGGGCGCGATCGGTCGCCGCCTTCGGCCAGTGCGGCGACGATGCCGGCCACGTCGGTGTTCTCGGCCCGCCAGCCGCCGGCGGCCCGGGGCAGCACGGTGTTGGCCGCACCGACCGCCGCGGCCAGCGGGCTGCGCCTCGTCGGCCACGGCCAGCACCGCGTGCTTCAGCGGCATCGTGCACGAGAAGCCGGCCCAGTCCGCACGCGTCGGCCAGCACCGCGGCGAGATCGTCGACGCCGCAGTCGATGGCGCTCGTAGGTCCAGTCCAGGCCGAGGGCCGCGTAGGCGGCTCGGTGCAGCACCGGCGACAGGAGTGCTCGATCGGGCGGCCGAGCACGGCCGCGCGGCCGATCACTAGCCGCAGCCCCAGTGGTTGGCCTTGCACCTCGCCGCGGCCGCTTCGAACTGCGATCTCGCTGTTGGTGAAGAACAGGTCGCCCGTCGGCGTCACCGTTGACGTAGTACAGCCAGTTGCCCGCGGCCGGATGCACGGCGGCTGTCATCGCGGTCGTCGCCCGGGCTGGCGATCGGCGTCGGCGGCAGACCGTCGTGGGTGTAGGTGTTGTACGGGCGAGTCGATCGTCGGCGTAGATGACCTTGGTCGGGTCGAGGTTCTTGCAGCTTGGCCGCGTAGGCACTGGTCGCGTCGATCTGCAGCGGCTTCTTGGCCGCGATCCGGTTGAGGATGACCCGGGCCACCTTGGGGTAGTCGCCGGCGAACTTGGCCTCCTTCTCGGCGATCGAGGCGATGATCAGCGCCTGGTACGGCGTGATGCTTCAGCTTCTTGGCGTCGGCGGTGAACTTGGTGGAACGAGCCGCGTCGGTGAACTGACGTGATCATCTCCTGCAAGCGCGTCGGTCGACCTTCGTGCCCGGGTCGAACGAGTACGTCGCCGGATACAGGAACCCCTCGACCGACGACGGTGACGCCGTGCCGGCCGCGTAGCCGCGCGGCAACCCGAGCGCCTTGACGTTGGCGATGGCGGCCTTGACCTCGGCCGGACTGACGCCGAGCGCCTTGGCCAGCGCCGGCCCGACGTCGAACACGGTCGCACCCTCGAACACCGCGACCTGGTCGCTGAGCCGCGCGCCGGGATCGAGCAGCAGCGACACCGCGCTCTTGGCCGACATGTGCTTGCGCATCTTGTAGGTGCCGGGCGCGATGCTCTGCGAATCGGGATTGTCGGCGGCGGCGTTGGTGAACGCCCGCACGCTGGCCACGACGCCCTTGGCGTGCAGCGCCTTGCCGATGGCCGGCAGCGCCGTCGCCGGATTTGACCACGACGGCCACCGATCCGGTGCCGGCGCCGTGGTAGTCGTTCGGGTGGTAGCGGTTCTGGTAGATCCGGTAGACGACGAAGCCGAGCACGACGACGACCACGGCAACGGCCGCGGTCAGGACCGAGAACACCCGGCGGTTGCGGCGGGCCCGCCGCCGGCGCGCGTGCTCGTGCCGCGCGGCCCGGCGGGTCGGGCCGGCCGGGATCGTGTGCGCGCCCGACGGATGCTCCAGCCCGAGCCCGTCCTCGTCGGACGGGCCGAAGAGCATGGCGTGCGGGTCGTGCTCGGTCAGCGACTCACGCTCCCCATGCGTCACGCCTGGAAACTCCATCCGTAGTGGGGCCGGCTGTGCACCAGCACCGCGATCTTGCCCGACCCGGTTACGCCCGGTTGATCTCGAGCCAGTGTTGCAGCAGTTCTACCGCAGCAGCCTGATCGATCACAGCGCGCCGGGCCATGCCCCGGACGCCGCCTCGCGAAAGCTTACGCTCGGCGCTGACCGTGGTCAGCCGCTCGTCCAGATAATGCACCGGGATCGGCTCGATGGCCGCGGCCAATGCAACACCGTATTCACGCGCCATCACGGCGGACGCGCCCTCGCGGTTCGCGAGCGTGCGGGGCAGACCGACGACGACGCCGACGGCCTCGTATTCACGAACCAGCGCGGCCAACTCGCCGATGTCGCGGTTGCCCCCGACATCGCGCGCGAGCGTCACCAGCGGCGTGGCCAGCACCCCACGCGGATCACTGCGGGCGACACCGACCCGCACACTTCCGACATCGACCGCCAACCACGTGCCGATTCTCATTTTGCGCTCAACGTGTGCCGCTCTTCGCGCAAGCGCTCATCGCGTTCTCGGTCACGTAGCGTGACGAACACGGCCTGGCCGCGTCATCGTTTGGCCGTCAGGTAGGTCCGCGCGGCGGCGATGGCGTCGGGCAGCTTGGCCGCGTCACCGCCGGCGCCCTGGGCCAGGTCGGCCTTGCCGCCGCCGCGGGCCCCGAGGACGGGCGCGAACGCGCGGACCAGGTCGCCGGCCGCGAGCCCGGCGGCCTGCGCGGGCTCGTTCACCGACGCGACGAAGCTCGCCCCGCCGCCGTCGACCGGTGAGGCCAGCAGCACGACGGCCGGGTCGCCCGGCCGCAGCCGGGCCCGCACGTCGAGGGCCAGCGTGCGCAGTTCGGTGCCGCTGACCCCCGCGGGCGCCTCGGCGGCCACGAACTGGACCCCGGCCACGTCGTCGACCGTGGCCGCGAGCGAACCGGCACTGGCCAGCACGGCCGCGGAGCGCAGCCGGTCGAGTTCGCGCTCGGCCGTCCTGAGCCGGTCGAGCACGCCGTTGATCCGGTCGGGCAGCTCGTCGGGCTGGGCCTTGAACTCCTCGGCCAACTGATGGACGAGCACGTGTTCGCGAGCGAGGTACTGGAAGGCGTCCAGCCCGACCAGGCCTTCGACCCGGCGCACGCCCGACCCGATCGACGACTCGCCCAGCAGCTTGACCATGCCGATGACCGAGCTGCGCGGGACGTGGGTGCCACCGCACAGTTCGCGCGAGTAGTCGCCGATCTCGACGACGCGCACCTGGTCGCCGTACTTCTCGCCGAACATGGCGATCGCGCCGATGCGCTTGGCCTCGGCCTGATCGGTGACGAACCACCGCACCTCGAGATCGCGCAGCAACACCTCGTTGATCTCGGCCTCGATGTCGCTGAACACCTCGGGCGGGACGGCCGAGGGCGTCCGGAAGTCGAAGCGCAGCCGGCCGGGCGCGTTGAGCGAACCGGCCTGGGCGGCGGAATCGCCGAGCGCGCGCCGCAGTCCCGCGTGCAGCAGGTGGGTGGCCGAGTGGCTGCGCGAGACCGACGCGCGGCGGTTGATGTCGACCTCGGCCAGCGCGGTGTCGCCCGGGCGGACCTCGCCGGAGAGCACGGTGACGCGATGGGTGATCAGGCCCGGCAACGGTGCCTGCACGTCGACGACGAGCAGTTCGCCCTCGCGACCGGGGCCGCTGACGTCGATGCGGCCCCAGTCGGGCTGCTGGCCGCCGCCCTCGGCGTAGAACGGGGTCACGTCCAGGACGACCTCGACGTCGGCGCCTTCGCCGGCGACGTCGAGCAGCCCGGTGTCACCGATGATGGCCGTGACCCGGGACTCGCGCGTCACCTCGCGGTAGCCGGTGAACTGCACGGTGTCGCCGGCCAGGGCCGAGCGGTACACCGACAGGTCGCCGTGCGCGGTCTTCTTGGCCCGCGCGTCGGCCTTGGCCCGGGCCCGCTGCTCGGCCATCAACCGGCGGAAGCCGGCCTCGTCGACGGCGATGCCCTGCTCGGCCGCCATCTCGAGGGTGAGGTCGATCGGGAAGCCGTAGGTGTCGTGCAGCGCGAAGGCCCGCTCGCCGGAGAGCTGGACGAGGGTCGCGTCGGCCGATCGGGCCGAGTCGCGTTCGGCCCGCACCGCGTTCTCGAACATCGTCGTGCCCGCGCGCAGCGTGGCCAGGAACGCGTCTTCCTCCGCGTAGGCGTAGGTGGCGATGCGGTCGAAGTCGGTGGCCAGTTCCGGGTAGGACGGGGCCATGCAGTCGCGGGCCACCGGCAGCAGCAGCGGCAGGGCCGGCTCCTGCAGGCCGAGCTGGCGCATCGAGCGCACGGCCCGGCGCAGGATGCGGCGCAGCACGTAGCCGCGGCCCTCGTTGCCGGGCGTGACGCCGTCGCCGATGAGCATGAGCCCGGTGCGGACGTGGTCGGCCACCACCCGCAGCCGCACGTCGTCGGGGTGGCTCTGGTTGGCCGCGTGCCCGGAGTGCGCGCCGTAGACCTTGCCGGTGGCGTCGGCGGCCGCCTGCAGGATCGGACGGGTCTCGTCGATCTCGTAGAGGTTGTCGACGCCCTGCAGCAACGTCGCCACGCGCTCCAGGCCCATGCCGGTGTCGATGCTCTTGGCCGGCAGCTCGCCCAGGATCGGGTAGTCGTCCTTGCCGGTGCCCTCGCCGCGCTCGTTCTGCATGAAGACGAGGTTCCAGAACTCGGTGTAGCGGTCCTCGTCCTCTTCCGGGCCGCCTTCGGCCGGGCCGTAGTCCGGGCCGCGGTCGTAGTACAGCTCGCTGCACGGGCCGCACGGACCGGGGATGCCCATCGACCAGAAGTTGTCGGCCTTGCCCCGGCGCACGATGCGCTGCATGGGCAGGCCGATCTGGTTGTGCCAGATGTCGATCGCCTCGTCGTCGTCGAGGTAGACCGTGGCCCAGATGCGCTCGCCGTCGAGGCCGAAGCCACCGTCGTCGATCGAGTTCGTCGACAGTTCCCACGCGAACCGGATCGCGTCGGACTTGAAGTAGTCGCCGAAGCTGAAGTTGCCGGCCATCTGGAAGAAGGTGCCGTGCCGGGTGGTCTTGCCGACCTCGTCGATGTCGAGCGTGCGGATGCACTTCTGGATGCTGGTGGCCCGCTTCCACGGCGGGCTCTGCTGGCCGGTGAAGTAGGGCACGAACTGGGTCATGCCGGCGACCACGAACAGCAGGTTGGGGTCGTCGAAGGGCAAGGGCGCACTGGGGACGACGGTGTGCCCGTTGGCCTCGAAATGGCCCAGGAACCGCCGCCTGATCTCCGCGGTGTTCATTTCTCGGCGCTCTCAGGACCAGTGCTCGTGCTGCATTCCATGGGCCCTGGGGGGCCCTGCGATGCTCGCTCGCTGTCGCCTTCGGTTTTCATTGCGGTACTTTGCCCACCCTGCCGTCCAGGCCGGTGCCCTCACGCAGTTCGGCCTCGCGTTCGGACATGGCCGCGCGGACGTCGTCGCCGAACTCGCGCAGCGACTCGGCCAGATCGGCCAGTCCGGACGCGACGGTGTCGGCCAGGCCGCGCGGCGTCAGCCGTTCGGCCGCCTTCGACAGCTTGCGCACGACGAGCACGCCGATGGTGACGCCCATCGACAGCCAGAACAGCCGGCGGATCATGACTTGGCCTTGCGCACGGCCCGGTGCTTGCGGCGGGCGTCGCGGACCGCGTCGGCGTCGCGCCGCTCACCGACGGTCTTGCGCACCCCGTAGGTGAAGGCCGCGGCCTTGATCAGCGGGCTGCCCAGGGTGCTGGACACGATCGAGGTCATCGCGGCGACGTTGGTCGTCATCGAGTTGACGTTGCGCGAGATGCCCTCGAGCTGGTCGAGCTGCGAATTGACCTGCGCGATGGTGCCCTGCGCGTCGGCCAGCAGCGGAGCGGCACCCTCGTGGGTCTTCCGGATCGCGAGCGTCGCCTCGTCGAGCGTGCGACCCAGCTTCAGCAACGGGATGGCCAGCAACAGCACGAGCAGCACGAACGCGATCGCCGCGACCAGCGCGGCAATCTCCCCTCCGGACACCGGGCGCCTCCTCATTGTGGCGTTAGGGATTGGGTCGATCCGAACTTGTCGACCCTACCGGGTCACTTCGCGGCGTTCAGGGCTCGACCGGGCGTCCGCCGCGCGACCCGGCGGCACCGCGCACGGCCGCCCGCAACTTGGGCAGCCGCTCGGCCACCTGGCGTTCGGCCCCGTGCCCGGTCGGGGTGTAGTAGTCCCGCCCGACCAGCTCGTCCGGCGGGTACTGCTGGGCCAGCACGCCCTCGGCGGCGTCGTGCGGGTAGCGGTAGCGCTGGGCGTGGCCGAGCTTGGCCGCGCCCGGGTAGCTGCCGTCGCGCAGGGGCGGCGGCACGGCCCCGGCCAGCCCGGCCCGGACGTCGGCCAGGGCCGCGTCGATGGCGGTGACGACGCGCGTTGGACTTCGGCGCCAGGGCCAGGTGCATGGTGGCCTGGGCCAGGTTGATGCGGGCCTCGGGCATCCCGATGAGCTGCACGGCCTGGGCCGCGGCGGTGGCCGCGAGCAGGGCGGTCGGGTCGGCCAGGCCGACGTCCTCGCTGGCGTGCACGACCAGCCGGCGGGCGATGTAGCGGGCGTCCTCGCCGGCCTCGATCATGCGGGCCAGGTAGTGCAGCGCGGCGTCGACGTCCGAGCCGCGGATGGACTTGATGAACGCGCTGATGACGTCGTAGTGCTGGTCGCCGTCGCGGTCGTAGCGCACGGCCGCGGTGTCGACGGCCTGCTCGAGCGTGGCCAGGTCGATCACCGTCCGGCCCTCGGCCAGGGTGGTGCCGGCCGCGGCCTCGATCGCGGTCAGGGCGCGCCGGGCGTCGCCGTCGGACATCCGCAGCAGGTGGGCGCGGGCGTCGTCGTCGAGGGTGACCGCGCCGCCCAGGCCGCGCTCGTCGACGAGGGCCCGGTCGACCAGTTCGCCGATCGCGGCCTCGTCCAGCGGCTGCAGGGTGAGCAGCAGGCTGCGCGAGAGCAGCGGCGAGACGATCGAGAAGAACGGGTTCTCGGTCGTGGCCGCGACCAGGGTGACGTGCCGGGCCTCGACCGCGCCGAGCAGCGAGTCCTGCTGGGTCTTGGAGAAGCGGTGGATCTCGTCGATGAACAGCACGGTCTGCCGGCCGGAGTGGCCGAGGTGCTGCTTGGCCTCGGCGATGACGGCCCGCACCTCCTTCACGCCGGCGTTCAGCGCCGACAGCTGCACGAAGCGGCGGTTGGTCGCCGACGACACGATCAGGGCCAGCGTGGTCTTGCCCGTGCCCGGCGGCCCGAACAGGATCAGCGACATCGGGGCGTCGCCCTCGACCAGCCGCCGCAGCGGCGAGCCCGGCGCGAGCAGGTGGGCCTGGCCGACGACCTCGTCGAGCGTGCGCGGGCGCATCCGCGCGGCCAGCGGCGCGGCCGGGTCGAACGGCTCGGCCGCCTGCGGCGGCGTAGCGTCCGGCTCGAACAGAGTCACGCCAAGCCAGCCTAGGCGGCCGCGGCTACTCGCGGGTCGGGCGCGCGCGTCGATGCCGGCTTCCTTGCGCTGCGCCGCGGTGATCGGGGCCGGCGCGCCGGTGAGCGGGTCGAACCCGCCGCCGGTCTTGGGGAAGGCGATGACGTCACGGATCGACTCGGTGCCCGACAGCAGGGCGCAGATGCGGTCCCAGCCGAAGGCGATGCCGCCGTGCGGGGGCGCGCCGTAGTTGAACGCGTCGAGCAGGAAGCCGAACTTGGCCCGGGCCTCGGCCTGGTCCAGGCCCATGACCGCGAACACCCGCTCCTGCACGTCGCGGCGGTGGATACGGATCGACCCGCCGCCGATCTCGTTGCCGTTGCAGACGATGTCGTAGGCGTAGGCCAGGGCCGAGCCCGGGTCGGTGTCGAAGGTGTCCATCGACTCGGGCTTGGGCGAGGTGAAGGCGTGGTGCACCGCGGTCCAGGCTCCGGCGCCCGACCGCGACGTCGCCGGAGGCCACCGCCTCGCTGGCCGGCTCGAACAGCGGCGCGTCCACGATCCAGACGAACGACCACTGCGACTCGTCGATGAGCCCGCCCCGCCGGCCGATCTCGAGCCGGGCCGCACCGAGCAGCGACTGCGCGGCCTTGGCCGTGTCGGCGGCGAAGAAGACGCGTCGCCGGGCTTGGCGCCGACGTGCGCGGCCAGGCCGGCCCGCTCGGCCTCGGACAGGTTCTTGGCCACCGGGCCGCCGAGCTCTCCGTCGTCGCCGACCAGGACGTAGGCCAGGCCCTTGGCCCCGCGCTGCCGGGCCCAGTCCTGCCAGCCGTCGAGCTGCTTGCGCGGCTGCGACGCCCCGCCGGGCATCACGACGGCGCCCACGTACGGAGCCTGGAAGACCCGGAACGGGGTGTCCTTGAAGTACTCGGTGCAGTCGACGAGCTCGAGGTCCAGGCGCAGGTCGGGCTTGTCGGAGCCGTAGCGCCGCATCGCCTCGGCGTAGGTCATCCGCGGGATCGGGGTGCTGACCTCGTGGCCGATCAGCGCCCACAGCGCGGTGAGCACCCGTTCGGCTACCTCGATGACGTCGTCCTGGTCGACGAAGCTCATCTCGATGTCGAGCTGGGTGAACTCGGGCTGACGGTCGGCCCGGAAGTCCTCGTCGCGGTAGCAGCGGGCGATCTGGAAGTAGCGCTCCATGCCGCCGACCATCAGCAGCTGCTTGAACAGCTGGGGCGACTGGGGCAGGGCGTACCAGCTGCCGGGCCGCAGCCGGGCCGGGACCAGGAAGTCGCGGGCGCCCTCGGGGGTGGACCGGGTCAGCGTCGGCGTCTCGATCTCGACGAACCCGCGGTCGTAGAGGGTCTCGCGGGCGGCCCGGTTGACCTTGCTGCGCAGCCGCAGCGCGTTGCCCGGGCCGGGGCGGCGCAGGTCGAGGTAGCGGTACTTCAGCCGGGCTTCCTCGCCGACCTCGCTGTGCCCGTCGACCTGGAACGGCAGCGGCGCGGCCTCGTTGAGCACGTCCAGCCGCTCGGCCACGACCTCGACCTCGCCGGTGGGGATGGCCGGGTTGACGTTGCCGGCCGGGCGGGCCCGCACCTCGCCCGTCACCGCGATCACCCACTCGTTGCGCAGGTCGTGGGCGATGTCGGCTTCGCGGACCACGACCTGAGCCGTGCCCGAGTCGTCGCGCAGGTCGATGAACGTCACGCCGCCGTGGTCGCGGCGGGTGGCGACCCAGCCGGCCAGGGTGACGGTCTGCCCGACGTGGGACGCGCGCAGGGTCCCGGCCTCGTGCGTGCGGATCACTTACAACACACCCTGTTCCTCGACGGAGGTGGCGACGATGACCTGCGGGCGCAGGTCGTCGGGCGGCGGCAGCCAGGCGGCCGGATCCGCGGGCACCTGGGCTCCGCTGCGGATGTCCTTGACCTCGTGGGCGCCGTCGCCGCCCGGGAACCACACGTACGGGATGCCGCGCCGCTCGGCGTAGCGGATCTGCTTGCCGAAGCGCTGCGCGGTCGGGGCGACCTCGGTGGGGATGCCGCGGGCCCGCAGCTTGGCGGCGATCCGGTCGCACGAACGCCGGGCGTCCTCGTCGGGCACGGCCACCAGCACGGCCGAGGGCACCGAGCGCGAGCCGGACAGCAGCCCGCGCTGCAGCAGCGGCATGAGCAGCCGGGTGACGCCGAGCGAGATGCCCACGCCCGGGTAGGTGACCTTGCCGTCGCTGGCCAGCGAGTCGTAGCGCCCGCCGGAACAGATCGAGCCCAGCTGCTCGAAGCCGGCCATCCGGGTCTCGAACACCGTGCCGGTGTAGTAGTCCAGGCCGCGGGCGATGCTCAGGTCGGCCTCGACCCGCAGCCGGTCGCTGCCCAGCCCGGCGCAGCCGTCGATGGTCGCGGCCAGCTCGGTCAGGCCTTCGTCGAGCAGTTCGTGGGCGACGCCGAGCTTCCAGACCCGCGACACGAACGTGGAGTCGGTGCTGCGGATCGAGGCCAGCTGCAGGCACTTCTCGGCCTGCTCGATGGTGAGCCCGGCCTCCTCGACCAGCAGCTTGCCGACCTGGCCGACCGGCAGCCGGTCGAGCCGGTCGACGATGCGCATGACCGCGGGGACGTCCGCGGCGCCCAGGCCGCGGTAGAAGCCTTCGATGAGCTTGCGGTTGTTGATCTGCAGCCGCAGCTTGGGCAGGAAGGCCAGGCCGCCGAGCGCGGCGGCCATCACCCGGGCCACCTCGACGTCGTGGTGGAACGGCAGGCTGTCGCGGGCGACCACGTCGATGTCGGCCTGGGTGAATTCGCGGTAGCGACCCTCCTGCGGCCGCTCGCCCCGCCAGACCTTCTGGATCTGGTAGCGCCGCAGCGGGAAGTCCAGATGGCCGGCGTTGCCGAGCACGTAACGCGCGAACGGCACGGTCAGGTCGTAGTGCAGGCCCAGGCCCGAGTCCTCCGTCTCCTCGGCCGCGTGCAGCCGCCGCAGGACGTAGACCTCCTTGTCGATCTCGCCCTTGCGCAGCAGCTCGTCCAGCGGCTCGACGGCGCGGGTCTCGAGCGAGGCGAAGCCGTGCAGCTCGAACGTGGCCCGCAGCCGGTCGAGCACGGCCAGTTCGACGGCGCGCTGCGCCGGCAGCAGTTCGGGGAAGCCGGAGATGCGAGGTGGTCACGCGATGTCCTGCAGGAAGGGGTTGGTGGCCCGCTCGCGGGCGATGGTCGTCGACGGGCCGTGGCCGGGGTGCACCAGCGTGGTGTCGGCCATCGGCCAGATCGACCCGGCGCAGCGAGGCGTCCATGGCCGCCATCGACCCGCCGGGCAGGTCGACCCGGCCGATGGAGCCGGCGAAGAGCAGGTCGCCGGAGAACAGCACGTCGCCGTCGCCGGCCGGCTCGGGCAGCCCGAAGACGACCGAGCCCGCGCTGTGGCCGGGCGTGTGCCGGACGGCGAAGTCGAGCCCGGCCAGCGCCACCGTGTCGCCGTCGGCCAGCTCGCGCACGTCGTCGGGCTCGGCGAAGGTCAGCTGGCCGTACAGCGGCGTGCCCACCGGCAGGCCGACGCCGGACCACGGGTCGCGCAGCTGGCCGCGGTCGGCCGGGTGGATGAGGGCGGGCACGTCGCGGGCCTGGCACACCGGCAGCACCGAGAAGGTGTGGTCGAAGTGCCCGTGCGTGAGCAGCACGGCCACCGGGTGCAACCGGTGCTCGGCGATGACGTCGTCCAGCTGTGCGGTGATCCCGATGCCGGGGTCGATGACGACGCACTGCTCGCCATCGGCAGGGGCGACGACCCAGCAGTTGGTGGCGGTCGCGTCGGACGGGAAACCCGCAATGAGCACGGCCAGGCACTCCAACTGATCGAATGGTGGGGACGCTTCAGCCTACCGAGGCGCCCGAACGCCTTCTCATTGCTGGCACCCACGTTGCGGCCCGGAGGCATCCGTAGACTGCCGACGATCTGCCTTTCGTCCGCTCAGTGTCACCGCATCGCCCCAAGCAGCTGGAGGATCGTTTTCCGTGCCGACCGAGAAGCAGCGCCGCGAGGCCGCCCGCCGACACCTCGAACGCCAGTTGCAGCGCCGCCAGGAGCGCGAGGCCGCCCGCAAGAAGTTCACGCTGATCGCCTCGATCAGCGGCTCGATCCTGCTCATCGCGATCGTGATCGGCTTCATCGTCTTCGTGACCCACGACGACAAGAAGGGCAAGAACAACTCCGCGGCCTCGGACAACCCGACCGTGGCCTCGCCGAGCGCCACGCCGACCTCGCCCACCCCGTCGGCCACGCCGTCGACGTCCTATCCGCCGGCCAAGGGGGCCGCGGTCAGCTTCAACGGGGTCACGGTGACCGGGGCGGCCGACCTGGCCGGCAATCCGGGCGTGAAGTCGAAGTCGAGCACCGCGCCGACCAAGCTGGAGTACAAGGACCTCGTGGTCGGCAAGGGCGCGGCGGCCACGCCCTCGTCCACGGTCACCGTGCAGTACGTAGGCGTCCTCTACAAGAACGGCACGCTGTTCGACTCGTCCTGGCTGCGCGGCATGCCGGCCCAGTTCTCGCTGAGCAGAGTGGTGAAGGGCTTCACCGAGGGCATCGGCGGCACGACCGGGGTTCCGCCGATGAAGGTGGGCGGCCGGCGGATCATGATCCTGCCTGCGGCCCTCGGCTACGGCTCGTCGGCCCAGCAGGCGATCCCGGCCAACTCGCCGCTGGTGTTCGTGGTCGACCTCAAGAAGATCGGCTGAGCCGACTCAGCTGTTGGCGTGCACGCGGTAGACGTCGTACACGCCTTCGACCGTGCGGATGGCCCGCAGCAGGTGACCCAGGTGCTTGGCCTCGGCCATCTCGAAGGTGAACCGGCTGACCGCGACCCGATCGCGGTTGGTGCTGACACTCGCCGACAGGATGCTGACCCGCTCGTCGGACAGCACCCGGGTCACGTCCGACAGCAGGCGGTGCCGGTCGAGGGCCTCGACCTGGATCGAGACCACGAACGTCGAGTCGGCTGACGGCGCCCACTCGACCTCGACCAGCCGGTCGGACTGCTCGAAGAGGGCGGTGGCGTTGGTACAGCTGCGCCGGTGCACCGATACGCCGCCGCCGCGGGTGACGAAGCCGAGGATGTCGTCACCCGGCACCGGCGTGCAGCAGCGGGCCAGCTTGATCAGGACGTCGCTGACGCCCTTGACGACGACCCCGGCGTCGCCGCCGGTGCGGCGCGGGCTGGCGTCGGGCGCGTCGACGGCCGGGATCATGGCCTCGGAGATGTCCTCGACCGAGCCCTCGCTGCCGCCGAGCTGGGCCACGAGCTTCTGCACCACCGACTGCGCCGACACGTGCCCCTCGCCGATGGCGGCGTACAGGGCCGAGATGTCGGCCAGGTGCATCTCGCGGGCCAGGGTCAGCAGCTGGTCGCCGCCGAGCAGCCGCTGCAGCGGCAGCGCGGCCTTGCGCATCGCCTTGGACAGCGCGGTCTTGCCGGCGTCGACGGCGTCCTCGCGGCGTTCACGGGCGAACCACTGCCGGATCTTCGTGCGGGCCCGCGGCGACTTGACGAAGCCGAGCCAGTCGCGTGACGGGCCGGCGTTCTCGGCCTTGGATGTGAACACCTCGACCGAGTCGCCGTTGTCGAGGGTGCTCTCGAGCGCGACGAGCTTGCCGTTGACGCGGGCGCCGATACAGCGGTGGCCGACCTCGGTGTGCACCGCGTAGGCGAAGTCGACCGGCGTGGAGCCGGTGGGCAGCGCGATCACGTCGCCCTTGGGCGTGAACACGTACACCTCGCTGGCCCCGAGGTCGTAGCGCAGCGAGTCGAGGAACTCCTCGGGCTCCTGGGCTTCGCGCTGCCAGTCGAGCAACTGCCGCAGCCAGCCCAGCTCGTCGGAGACCGCCGACGGCTCGGCCGCGGCGGTGTCCTTGAGCTCCTTGTACTTCCAGTGCGCGGCGATGCCGTAGTCGGCGGTGCGGTGCATGGCATGGGTGCGGATCTGCAGCTCGATCGGCTTGCCGCCCGGGCCGATCACCGTGGTGTGCAACGACTGGTACATGTTGAACTTCGGCATCGCGATGTAGTCCTTGAACCGGCCCGGCACCGGTTGCCAGTTCGCGTGGATCACGCCGAGGGTGGCGTAACAGTCGCGTTCGCTGGCGACCAGGACCCGGATGCCGACCAGGTCGTAGATGTCGGTGAACTCGCGGCCGCGCACGATCATCTTCTGGTAGATCGAGTAGTAGTGCTTCGGCCGGCCGGTGATGACGGCCTTGATCCCGCCTTCGCGCAGGTCGGTGTTGATGCGCTCGATGACCTCGCCCAGGTAGGTGTCGCGTGACGGGGCCCGCTCGGCGACCAGGCGCACGATCTCGTCGTAGCGCTTGGGGTAGAGCGTGGCGAAGCTGAGGTCCTCGAGCTCCCACTTGATCGTGTTCATGCCCAGCCGGTGGGCCAGCGGGGCCAGCACCTCGAGCGTCTCGCGGGCCTTGCGCTCCTGCTTCTCCGGCGGCAGGAAGCGCAGCGTGCGCATGTTGTGCAGCCGGTCGGCCAGCTTGATGACCAGCACGCGCGGGTCGCGGGCCATGGCCACGACCATCTTGCGGATCGTCTCGGACTCGGCCGCGTCGCCGTACTTCACCTTGTCGAGCTTGGTGACGCCGTCGACGAGCTGCGCGACCTCGGCGTCGAAGCCGGCGGTGATGTCGTCGAGGGTCAGCCCGGTGTCCTCGACGGTGTCGTGCAGCAGCGCGGCGACCAGCGTGGTGGTGTCCATGCCCAGCTCGGCCAGGATGGTGGCCACGGCAAGGGGGTGGGTGATGTAGGGGTCGCCACTCTTGCGCAACTGGCCGCGGTGGCACTGCTCGGCCAGGTCGTAGCCGCGTTGCAGCAGCCGGGCGTCGACCTTGGGGTGCGCGCCGCGATGGATGGCCAGCAGCGGCTCGAGGACGGGCTTGACTGCCGACTGGCGGGGCGAGTTGACCAGGCGCCGGGCCAGCCGGTCGCGGACCCGGCGGCGGTGCACGGCGTTGCCCGGTTGGCCGGCGCCGTCACCGTCGGTATCGGGGTGCGCGGGCGCGGCGTCGTCGGCCCGGGCGGGCGGCGCGGCCGCGGCCTCGGCCCGCACGACGGCGGCGATCTGGGCCCGCTCGGTGGCGGCCTGCTCCATCTCGACCAGATCGGGCAATTCGGGAACCTCGACGGCAGCAGTCGATGACGCCATGCTGCCGGCCGGGCCGGATTCGGCGTCCGTTGCTGGACTGGTCGCGTCCGTCGTCAGTTCGTGCCCCTCTCGGCGGAACTCTGCCCGGCCAAGTCTACGGGCCCGGGGACGGCAGGCGGCGGGTCACACCCGCAACAGGCTGTGCAGTGTCGCGACGTCGGCCAGCTGGGCCCGGCCGTCCAGGAAACCCAGCTCGAGCAGCACCCCGAGCCCGGTGACCGTGGCCCCGGCCTCGGCCAGCAGTTCGGCGGCGGCGCGCATGGTGCCCCCGGTGGCCAGCACGTCGTCGACCAGGAAGACCCGCTTGCCGTCGAGCACCCCCGGAGACACCTCGATCTCGGCCGAGCCGTACTCGAGGTCGTAGCTGCGGCGCATGGTCGGCGGCGGCAGCTTGCCGACCTTGCGCACGGCCACCAGCCCGGATCCGAGCGCGCGGGCCAGCGCCCCGGCGACCAGGAAGCCGCGGGCCTCGACCCCGGCGACCAGGTCGAGGTCACCAGCGGTTCGCACGTGCTCGGCCAGCGCGTCGATGACCGCGCCGAAGGCCACCGGGTCGGCCAGCAGCGGCACGATGTCCTTGAACAGGATGCCGGCCTGCGGGAAGTCGGGGACGTCGCGCAGCCCGCCGGCCACGATGGCGGCGATGCCGGGGCCGGCATCGCCGTCGTGGTGCGCCACTACTTGCGCTTGGGCCGTTGCGGGCGGGCCCCGGGCCGCGGCGCGGGCGCCGGCCCGCCGCCCCGTCGGGGCGCGCCGGGGCTCAGTCGGGCGCTGGCGCCGTTCGGGACGCCGGCCCCGGCTCCGGCCAGGGCGGGCGCGGTGGCCGGTGCCGCCTTGGCTTTGGCGGCCTCGCTGGAGCGCTTGGCCACGACCCGCTTGGTCAGGGCCCGGTACTCGGGCTCGCGCTCGGTCAGGTCGACGACGATCGGGGTGGCCAGGAACAGCGAGGAGTACGCGCCCGAGGCCAGCCCGACGAACAGGATGAGGGCGAGGTCCTTGATCGTGCCCACGCCGAGGATGCCGGCGCCGACGAACAGCAGGCCGGCCACCGGCAGCAGCGCGATCAGCGAGGTGTTGATCGAGCGCATCAGCGTCTGGTTGACGGCCAGGTTGGCCGCCTCGGAGTAGGTCGTGCGCGAACCGGCGGTGATGTCCTTGGTGTTCTCGGCCACCTTGTCGAAGACGACGACGGTGTCGTACAGGGAGAAGCCGAGGATGGTCAGCAGGCCGACCACCGTGGACGGCGTCACCTCGAAGCCGACGAGCGAGTAGATCCCGGCGGCGATGATCAGGTCGTGCAGCAGGGCGACGATGCCGGCCGCGGCCATCCGCCACTGGTAGCGGATGGCGATGTAGATCGAGACGACGATCAGGAAGACGATCAGGCCCTCGATGGCCTTGACCGTGATGTCGTGGCCCCAACTGGAGCTGACCGAGTCCTCGGTGATGCTGGCCCGGGGCAACTTGAGCTCGGCCGCGACCTTGGTCCGCAGCGACCCCTGCTGGGCCGAGTTCAGCGATTCGGTCTTGACCACGATCTGCCGGGTGGAGCCGGAGCCGACCTCCTGGGGCGGGTCGGCCGGCTTGACGCCCGCGTCGGAGAAGGCGGTGTTGACGTCGCCGGTGTGGATGGACGTGTGCTGCACCGGGATCTGGAACTGGCTGCCCCCGGCGAACTCGACGCCGTAGTTGAACCCGCGCAGCACGAAGCTCAGGATGCAGATCGCGATCAGGATGAGCGAGGCGAAGTACCAGCGGCGGCGCGAGCCGATGAAGTTCAGCCGGGTCTCGCCCCGGTAGAGGGTGCGGAAGACCGACATCAGCGGTTGCCCTTCTCGTCGGACTGGGCCCGCATCCGGGCGCGGCGGGCGGCGGCCCGCTCGGCCGCCGACCCCGGCTCCGGGGTGCTGCGCCGCCGGGGCGCCGCAGGCTCGCCGGCCTCGGCCGGTTCGTCGTCATCGCCCGGCTGCTCCCCCGACGCTTCGTTCGCGACCGCCTCGTCGGGGACGGTTTCGACCAGCTCCGTCGCGCCGTCGTCGTCGTCGATGTCGTCGTCCTCGCGGTCGAGGAGCGCGACCGGCGCCGCGGCCGGCTTGGTCAGCGACGTCTTGCCGGTGGTGGCCGGTTTCGTCCGGGCCGACTTGGCGGCCGCGCGCGGGGCGTGCTCGGGCGCGGGCGGCGCGACCCCGCCGTCGCGCACGGCGTTCAGGCCGGTGAAGCGGGCCGAGCCGAACGCCTTCTTGCGCGACAGCCACGAGATGAGCGGGTGCGTGAACAGGAACACCACGACCAGGTCGATGACCGTGGACAGGCCGAGGGTGAACGCGAAGCCCTTCACGTCGCCGGCGGCGAAGTAGTACAGGATCGCGGCGGCCAGGAACGACACCGTGTCGGCCGACAGCACCGTGCGCCGGGCCCGGACCCAGGCCCGCGGAATGGCCACGCGCAGGGACCGGCCCTCGTGCACCTCGTCCTTGATGCGTTCGAAGAACACGACGAACGAGTCGGCGGTGATACCGACGGCGACGATGAAGCCGGCGATGCCGGCCAGGCTGAGCGTGAAGCCGATCTGCTTGCCGAGGATGACCAGCATCCCGTAGGTGAGTCCACCGGAGACCATCAGCGACGCGATCGTCACCAAGCCGAGGGCCCGGTAGTAGATCAGTGAATAGAGCACGACCAGGGCCAGGCCGATGCCGCCGGCGAGCAGGCCGGCCTTGAGCTGAGAGGTGCCGAGCGTGGCCGAGACGGTCTGGGCGGCCTGGTTCTTGAACGTCAGCGGCAGGGCGCCGTACTTGAGCTGGTCGGCCAGCTGCTTGGCCTCACTAGGCTTGAACGTGCCGGTGATCTGGGTGTTGCCCCCGTTGATGGCCTCCTGGTTCACCGGAGCGGAGATCACGTTGCCGTCGAGGGTGAACGCGACATAGTCGGCACACGGCGTCGCACTGGCACTGCACTGGGTGACGGGGGGTGACTGCGCCGTCGGGCTGCCCAGGTTGTGCGCGCCGGTGTACTTGGCCCAGCTGGTCTGGCCGGAGCTCTTCAGGGACAGTGACACCGACCAGCTCGTGTAACCCCCGCTGACGTTGGGAGCCTGCGCCGCGGCCGACTTGATCTCGTGACCGGGGACGATGACCGGGCCGAGCAGGTAGGCCAGCTGGACGCCGTAGGTCTTGCCGTCGTCACAGGCCAGGAACGGCTTCTTGGCCACGTCGCGTTCGTCCTGAGCCGACTTGCAGTCGAAGCTGCTCACCGCGGTCTGCAGTTGCTGCTGCTGGGTGGTGGTGAGCTTGTTGAACTCGGTGTCGCTGGTCGGGATCGCGAACGTGAGTCCCTTGAGCGGGTTCGCGCTGGCCGGCGGCGGGGGGCGGACGGCGTGGGCGTCGGGGTACTGGATGCCGTGGCCGTGGCCGTGGGCGTCGGCGATTTCGGCGCGCTCGACGTCGGAGCCGCGAGCGGCCGGACCCGGGCCGCGTCCGGTCCGGCGAAGTTCTTGGCCGAATTGCTGGCCGAGGTCGGCGCGGTCGCGCTGGGCGAGGACTTGGGCGCCGCCGGCGTCGTGGAGCCGGTGGCCGAGCCGCTTGGTGTGGTTGACGCCGACGAACTGGCGGTCGGCGTCGCCCCGACCGTCGGGTGGGTCACCGGCACGGCCGGCATGACCACGCCGCGGAAGTTCAGCACCGCGGCCTGACCGAGCTTGGCCACGTCGGTGTTGGTGCTGCCCGGGATCGAGATGACGATCTGGTCGGTGCCCTGGATGACGACGGTGGCCTCGGTGACGCCGGACCCGTTGACCCGGTTCTCCATGATCTGCTTGGCCTGGTTCATCGACGACTTCGACGGCGTCTTGCCGGCGTCGGTCTTCGCGGTGAAGATCACCTGCGTCCCGCCGACCAGGTCGAGCCCGAGCTTCGGGGTGTGCCGCTGGTTGGGCCAGAACACGATCCCGTAGATCACGGCCAGCAGGGCCAGCAGCGTGAGGAAGTAACGCCCGACACGCAGGGTTCCAGCGGGTGGTGGCACGGGGATTGGTCTCCTCGATTTCGCAGGTCAAGCCGTCCTGGTCTACTGCGGCCGGTTCGCCCGCCGCGCGGCTCGACAACCCAGTATGACCGAAAATCCTAGGCCGCAGCTCACCGCACCGCCCCGACGGGCCCAGTGGGGCGGTTACGGGGCCGAATCCTCCTCGCCGGGCTCGCCGGACGGGGCGGCGTCGTCGTCATCGTCGTGGATGGCCTTGCGGTACTGGTCGGGCAGCGACTTGGCGTCGCGCAGGGCCGCGAGGGCCCACTTGACCTCGACGCCCGGGGCGATGGCCAGTTGCGCGGTGCCGTCGTCGTTGCGGCCCACGACCGTGCCGTAGAGCCCGGAGGTCGTCATGACCTCGTCGCCGAATGCGATCTGGCTGATCCGCTCGGTCTCCTGGGCCAGCTGCAGGCGGCGCTTGCGCTGGCTGAAGATCAGCAGGGCGAACAGGATGACGAGCGGGACGAGGTAGAACCACATGACCAACGACGATTCTGCAGACGACAAAGTGGACGCCAGCAGTGTAGGCGGTGCGGCCGACGCTGCCTCGACGCTGCCTCGACGCCGGGCTCAGGCGGGCGGGTCGAACAACGTCGGGCCCGCGCTCGCCGGCGGGACCGCGCCGAGGTGAGTCCAGGCCGCCGGCGTGGCCACCCGGCCGCGGGGCGTGCGGGCGAGCAGGCCGGCCCGCACCAGGAACGGCTCGGCCACCTCCTCGACCGTCTCGACCTCCTCGCCGACCGCGACCGCGAGCGTGCCCACGCCGACCGGCCCACCGCCGAAGCGGCGCACGAGCGCGTCGAGGACGGCCCGGTCGAGCCGGTCCAGGCCGAGCTGGTCGACGTCGTACACGGCCAAGGCCGCCCGGGCCACCGGCTCGGTGACGACGCCGTCGGCGCGCACCTCGGCGTAGTCGCGCACCCGGCGCAGCAGCCGGTTGGCGATGCGGGGCGTGCCGCGGGACCGGCCGGCGATCTCGGTGCCGCCGTCGGGTTCCAGGGCCACGCCCAGCAGTTCGGCCGAGCGCACGAGCACGTGTTCGAGCTCGGCCGTGTCGTAGAAGTCCATGTGGCCGGTGAAGCCGAACCGGTCGCGCAGCGGGCCGGTGAGCAGGCCGGCCCGGGTGGTGGCGCCGACGAGCGTGAACGGGGCCAGTTCGAGCGGAATGGCCGTGGCGCC
This sequence comes from uncultured Actinomycetota bacterium, assembly GCA_963713245.1. Lineage (GTDB taxonomy): Bacteria > Actinomycetota > Actinomycetes > Mycobacteriales > Jatrophihabitantaceae > CAVQKZ01. Next base: position 152,462 of record CAVQKZ010000005.1, on the reverse strand, counting down.
GGGGCCCTTGCCGACGATGACGTCGACCCGGAAGTCCTCCATCGCCATGTAGAGCAGTTCCTCGGCCGGCCGGGCGATGCGGTGGATCTCGTCGATGAACAGCACCTCGCCCGCGGTCAGGCTGGTCAGCAGCGCGGCCAGGTCGCCGGCCCGCTCGATGGCCGGCCCGCTCGTCACCCGGATCGGGGCGCCGAGCTCGGCCGCGATGATCATGGCCAGGCTGGTCTTGCCCAGCCCGGGTGGTCCGGACAGCAGCACGTGATCGGGCGGGCGGTTGCGGCGCAGCGCGCTCTCCAGCACGAGCTGCAGTTGCTCGCGGACCTTGGGCTGGCCCACGAACTCGTCCAGGCGCCGCGGCCGCAGGCTGGCCTCGACCTCCCGCTCCTCGATCACCGGCAGCGGCGACACCAGATCTTCTGATTCATTGGGCTTGCTCATCGACTGCTCGCGCCATCGCTCGCAAGCTCGGGTGGCACTGCGCGGTCGCTGGCGGCTGCGCCGCTGGCAACCCCGGCCTCGGGAGTATCCCGCGGTCTCCCCCGCTCGCTGGCGCTCGGGGGGATCCCACGGCCCACAGGCGCCTCCGGCGCCGCGAGGCGGCTCTTCGCGCTGGGGGTCCCCCCGCTTGCGGGGGAGCTCATCGCGTCGGTCTTTCCTCATCACGTTCGGCCGAGCAGTTGGATGGTGCGGCGCAGCATGGCCGACACGTCGGGCGGCGTGCCGGCGGGCTGCTCGGCCGCGACGACGTCGATGGCGTCGCCGGCCTCCTTGCCCGAGAAGCCGAGCCCGGCCAGGGCGTGGGCCAGCTGATCGCGCCACGGCGCCACCGCGGTCAGCCCGCCGAACTCGGTGGCCGAGTCCGGATCACCGATCGAGCCGATCCGGTCGCGCAGTTCGAGGGCGATGCGCTCGGCGCCCTTGCGGCCGATGCCCGGGCACCTTGGTCAGCGCGGTCAAGTCGCTGGTGGCCACAGCCCGGCGCAGCTCGCGCGGCGGGTAGACGGCCAGCATCGTCTGGGCCAGCTTCGGGCCCACGCCATTGGCCGTCTGCAGCAGCTCGAACATGGCCCGCTCGTCGTCGTCGGCGAAGCCGTACAGCGTCAGCGAGTCCTCGCGCACGACCAGGCTGGTGGCCAGCCGCGCGGCCTCGCCCACCCGCAGCCGGGCCAGGGTGCCGGGCGAGCACGAGACGGCCAGCCCGATTCCCCCGACCTCGACCACGGCACCGTCGGGGCCGACCGCGGCCACGGTCCCGCGCACGCTGGCGATCACGTCGCCTGCTCCTGCTCCAGCCGCCGCTGGGCCGCGTCGACGGACAGCTGCGACCAGGCGATCTCGTCGTCGGGCAGTTCGAACTCGGTCCGGATGGCCAGGGCGTGGGCGAAGTGGTCGCGCGCGTCGGCGTAGTGGCCCTGGTCGAAGTCGTTCAGGCCGGCGTGCTGGTGGGTGAACGCCTCGATGACCGGGCCGAACTGACCGGCCGCGTTCAGCAGCTCGGTGAACTCGAGGTTGGACTGCGCGAACTCGCCCCGCCACTGGTGCACGTGGGCCAGCCGGACCCGGGCGGTGTGCTGCTGGGCCGCGGTGCCGGCCAGTTCGGAGCGGTCGACCGCGCGCTGGGCCTCGGCCAGCGCGTCGTCCAGGTCGCCCAGGGCACGCAGGAAGACCACGAGTTCGCCGCGGGCCAGCAGTTCGGCGATGTCGTCGGGCGCGGTGCGGATCTCGGTGCGCAGCGCGCCGATCCGCTCGCGCACGGCCACCGGGTCGGGGTAAACCTCACGCAGGGTCTGCGGGTCGTAGCTCGGCTCCAGGGCGTCGCTCATCGCGTCATTTTCGCTGACCGGCGACGGCCGCGGCCAGCCGGGTTTGCGCGGCCCCGCGCCAGACATGGCAGATGGCCAGCGCGAGCGCGTCGGCCGCGTCGGCGGGGCGGGGCACGTCGGCCAGCCGGAGCAGCCGGGTGACCATGGCGCCGACCTGGGCCTTGTCGGCCGTGCCCGAGCCGGTGACGGCCGCCTTGACCTCGCTCGGGGTGTGCAGCACGACCGGCACGCCGGCCCGGGTCGCGGCCAGGATGGCCAGCCCGGACACCTGGGCCGTTCCCATCACCGTGCGCACGTTGTGCTGGCTGAAGACCCGTTCGACCGCCACGACGTCGGGGCCGTAGCGCGAGATGGCGTCGCCGAACGCGTCGGCGAGCGCGACCAGCCGGGCCCCGATCGGCGCGTCGGCCGGGGTGCGCACGACCTCGACGTGCACCAGGGTGAGCGCGCGGCCGGGGGCGCCGTCGACCACGCCCAGCCCGCAGCGGGTCAGCCCGGGGTCGACGCCCAGCACGCGCACGGTCTCTCCCTCTCGTCGAACGGTCGTTCGACACGTTACGGCCGGGGCGCTCCGCGGCCACGGCGACACGCCACGCCCGCGCGGTCCCGTACCGTCGACGAGTGTCCGTTTACGACCTGAGCAAACGCCGCCGCCGCGCCGTGCGGCCCAGCCCGATCTTCCTGGGTTTCGTGGCCGTGGCGGTCATCGCCGGCTGGCTGTGCTGGCGCGACAACACCGGCGGCTCCCGCAGTGCCGACTTCGCCGTGTTCGTGTTCGTGCTGGCCGGCTGGGTGGTGTCGCTGTGCCTGCACGAGTTCGGGCACGCGTACGCGGCCTACCGGGCCGGCGACCACAGCGTCGAGGCCGCCGGCTACCTGACCCTCAACCCGTTCAAGTACGCCCATCCGTTCCTGTCGATCGTGCTGCCGCTGCTGTTCATCGTGCAGGGCGGGATCGGGCTGCCCGGCGGTGCGGTCTACCTGCACCCGCACGCGTTCCGCAGCAAGGCGATGCAGAGCGCTGGCCGCGGCGGCCGGCCCGCTGTCGAACGTGGTGTTCGCGGCCGCGCTGCTCACCGTGGCCCATGCCCACGAGGACGACGCCGCCCACGTGCGGTTCTGGTCGGCGCTGGCCTTCCTCGGCTTCCTGCAGGTCAGCGCGGCGGTGCTGAACCTGCTGCCCATCCCCGGCCTGGACGGCTACGCGATCATCGAGCCGTACCTGGATCCGGCCACCGTGCAGGGCGCCGAGAAGATCAAGCCGTGGGGCATGCTCGGCGTGATCGTGCTGCTGCAGATCAACCAGCTCAACACCTGGTTCTTCGACGTCGTGCTGCGCCTCTACGACCTCTCGGGCGCGTCGCGCTTCCTGTACAGCGCGGGCTACTACTACTTCCGGTTCTGGCAGAAGTCACCGCTCTAGATGGCCGACGTGTCGCGCCGCGCGGTGCTCCTCGGCGGCCTGGGCGTGTTCAGCGCCGCCGCCGGGGGTTGGCGGCGATCGAGGCCGGCTCCTGCCCGGTCGGGCGACGATCAAGGGCTGGTACACCCGACTCCCACCGGGAGTGCCCGACGTCGATCCCGGGCCGATGGTCAGCGGACGTTCACGTCGGCGCGGCGCAACGGAGCCCGAACCGGTTGGGCCGTCTCCTACCCGCCCGGTCACGACGACGCTCCCCTCCCAGTACTCGTCGCTCTCCACGGCCGGACCGGGACCCATACCGACGCCTTCGGCACCAGCCTGCATCTGGACCGCTTCCTGGCCGACGCGGTCCGGCACGGCACCGCGCCGTTCGCGATCGCGAGCGTCGACGGAGGCGACCACAGCTACTGGCATCCGCGCCGAGCTGATGACGCCGCGGGGATGGTGATCGACGAATTCCTGCCGCTGCTGGCGGGCCGGGGGTTGCGCACCGCGCGGGTCGCCCTGCTGGGCTGGTCGATGGGCGGATACGGCGCGCTGTACCTGGCCGGCCGGCTCGGCCGGGAGCGAACGGCGGCGACGGTCGCCGAGAGCCCAGCCATCTGGCATACCCCGGATCAGAGTGCGGCCGGCGCCTTCGACGACGCAGCGGACTTCAACGCCCACGCGGTCTTCGGCCGGCTGTCGCTGCTGGCCGGCATCCCCCTGCGCGTCGACTGCGGTGCCGGCGACGGCTTCGCACCGGTCACCCGCGATCTGCGCGCGGCGTTGATCCCTACGCCGGCGGGCGGGATCGAGCCCGGCGGGCACGACGACACCTACTGGCGCAGCCAGGCGCCGGCCCAGCTGCGTTTCGTGGGCGCCCACCTCACCCGCTGAGGCCCCCGCCTGGCGCAGAGGTCAGCTGGCTTCGAGGGCCTCGATGACGTCGTCGGTCACGTCGAAGTTGGCGTACACGTTCTGGACGTCGTCGAGGTCCTCGAGCGCGTCGATCAGGCGGAAGACCCGGCGCGCGCCGTCCTCGTCCAGCGGCACCTGCACCGTGGGCAGGAACGACATGTCGGCCGACTCGTAGTCGATGCCCGCGCTCTGCAGCGCGGCGCGCACCGGCACCAGGTCGGTGGCCTCGCTGATCACCTCGAACGAGTCGCCGAGGTCGTTGACCTCTTCGGCCCCGGCATCGAGGACGGCCAGGAGCACGTCGTCCTCGCTCAGCCCGCCGGTGCGCGGCACGATGACCACGCCCTTGCGGTTGAACAGGTACGACACCGAGCCCGGGTCGGCCATCGAGCCGGCGTTGCGGCTCATCGCCGTGCGCACCTCCATGGCCGCGCGGTTGCGGTTGTCGGTGAGGCACTCGATCAGGACGGCGACGCCGTTGGGGCCGTAGCCCTCGTACATGATCGTCTGCCAGTCCGACCCGCCGGCCTCGGCGCCGGACCCGCGCTTGACCGCGCGTTCGATGTTGTCGAGCGGGACCGAGGTCTTGCGGGCCTTCTGGATGGCGTCGTACAGCGTGGGGTTGCCGTCGGGGTCACCGCCGCCGGTGCGCGCGGCCACCTCGATGTTCTTGATCAGCTTGGCGAACAGCTTGCCGCGCTTGGCGTCGACGACGGCCTTCTTGTGCTTGGTCGTCGCCCACTTGGAGTGGCCGCTCATCGAATACCTCTTCCCATCCGGGCCCTCATCCGCGCGCCTGCCGCACCATCTGGCAGAAGTACGCGTGGATCCGCCCGTCACCCGTCAGCTCCGGGTGGAACGACGTGGCCAGCAGGTCGTGCTGGCGAACCGCAACGATTCTACCGGCCGCGGGCCCGGTGCTCACGTGGCCGAGGGCGGTGGCCGCCGGGCCCAGTGACTCCACCCACGGCGCCCGGATGAAAACCGCGTGTACCGGGCCGCCGGCCAGGCCGTCGAGGTCGACGTCCTCCTCGAACGAGTCGACCTGGCGGCCGAAGGCATTGCGGCGGACGGCCATGTCGATGCCGCCGAACGTCTCGGCCAGGGGCGACCCGCCGCCGTCGACCCGGTCGGCCAGCAGGATCATGCCCGCGCACGAGCCGTACACGGGCAGGCCGCCGGCGATGGCGGCCCGCAGCGGTTCGAGCAGGTCGAAGATCCGGGCCAGCTTGACGATCGTGGTCGACTCGCCCCCGGGCATGACCAGGCCGTCGATCGCGTCGAGTTCGCCCGGCCGCCGCACGTCGACGGCGTCGGCGCCGGCCGCTTCGAGCGCGCGCACGTGCTCACGCACGTCGCCCTGCAGGGCGAGCACGCCCACCCGGGGCCGGTTGCTAGGCACGATCGTTAACCCTACGGTGACGGGTGCGGCGGACGGTGCGCCGGCAACGTCGGGACGCGGCGGCCATCCGGGAACACGAAGGCCGGCCCACCCAGGGCCAGCGAAGCCGTTGCCCAGGAGGTCCCGATCGCCACCGGCCGGAGCATGCGAGAACGCCGGGTCGGCAGCGCCGCCTGGCTCTGGGTCGCCTGGCTCGTCACCCGGTTCGGCCTGATCGTCGTGGCCATGGAGTACAGCGTTATCGCCGGCCTCGACATCCGCACCGACGTGACCAACGGCTACTTCCCCGCCGCGCAGCACCTCATGAGCGGCCTGGTCCCCTACCGCGACTTCCAGTACGAGTACCCGCCCGGCACGCTGCCGTTCCTCGCCGCGGGATGGCTGCTGGGCGGGCATACGGCCACCGCGTTCCTGTTCCGTTGGCTGCTGTTGATGGTGCTGCTCGACGGCCTGGTGCTGCATGCGTTGCTGCGTGGTGGCCGCGACCGGTGGGCCCCGGCCGCGTGGCTGGCCGGCGGGGCCGCGCTGTTCCCGGCGTTCGTCCGCAACGACATGGTGCCGACGGCGGCATACGTCCTCGGCGTGGTGGCCCTGCTCCGCGGCCGGCAGCTGGCGGGCGGGCTGAGCTGGGGAGTGGGCTTCGTCGCCAAGCTCTGGCCCGGCGTCGCGGCGCTGGGTCTGGTGCTGATGCAACCGCGGCGGCGCTGGGTGGTCGCGGCCGGGTTCGCGGCCGTCGCGGCCCTGGCCACGGTGCTGCTGGCCGTGCCGGACGCGCTGCACCCGATGCTGCGCTACCTCGACAGCTACCAGGGCCACCGGCCGATCGAGATCGAGAGCACCTGGGCCAACGTCCAGCTACTGGACGGCCTGGCGCACGGCGCCGCGCCCCACTCGGTCGGCGGCTTCGGGTCGATGAACCTGGTCACCGGGCCGGCCGGGGCGTTTGCCCACGCGGCGCACGTTGCCACCGCGGCCGTGCAGGTGCTGGCCGTGCTCGCGCCGCTCGCGGTGCGGCGGCTCACCGGGCGGGTGCCGTCGGCGGCGGTCCTGGCCTGGCTGTTCGCGAGCTACCTGGCCGCGAGCCTGCTGGTCACGTCCGTGCTCTCGGCCCAGTACCTGCTGTGGCTGCTGGGGTCGGTGTGCGTGGTGGTGACGATCGACCCCGGTCCGCGCTCGCGCGTCCTGGCCGCGACCGGCGTGGCCGCGTGTGCCGTCACCACCGTGGTGTTCCCGTATCTGTGGCTGCGGCTCACCCTCGGCCAGGCCTGGGCGGTGAGCGCCCTGACGGTGCGCACCGCGCTCATCGCCGTCGTGCTGGTGGTGGCACTCGCCGGCGTGCGCGACGCCGTGCGTGCTACCAGCCGCGCTCAGCCAGCCGATGGGGCTGGGCGATGTCCTCGACGTTGATGCCGACCATCGCCTCGCCCAGGCCGCGGGAGACCTTGGCGATCACGTCGGGGTCGTCGTGGAACGTGGTCGCCTTGACGATGGCCTCGGCCCGCTGGGCCGGGTTGCCCGACTTGAAGATGCCGGAGCCGACGAACACGCCCTCGGCCCCGAGCTGCATCATCATCGCCGCGTCGGCCGGGGTGGCGATGCCGCCCGCGGTGAACAGGACGACGGGCAGCTTGCCGGCGCGGGCGACCTCGGCCACCAGGTCGTAGGGCGCCTGCAGCTCCTTGGCCGCCACGTAGAGCTCGTCGTCGGCCATGGTCTGCAGCCGGCGCAGCTCGCCGCGGATCTGGCGCATATGGGTGGTCGCGTTGGAGACGTCGCCGGTGCCGGCCTCGCCCTTGGAGCGGATCATCGCCGCGCCTTCGGTGATGCGGCGCAGCGCCTCGCCCAGGTTCGTCGCCCCGCAGACGAACGGCACGGTGAACTGCCACTTGTCGATGTGGTTGGCGTAGTCGGCCGGGGTGAGCACCTCGGACTCGTCGACGTAGTCGACGCCGAGCGACTGCAGCACCTGGGCCTCGACGAAGTGCCCGATGCGGGCCTTGGCCATCACCGGGATCGAGACCGCGTTGATGATGGCCTCGATCATGTCCGGGTCGCTCATCCGCGACACGCCGCCCTCGGCCCGGATGTCGGCCGGGACCCGCTCGAGGGCCATGACCGCGACGGCACCGGCGTCCTCGGCGATCTTGGCCTGCTCGGCGGTGACGACGTCCATGATGACGCCGCCCTTGAGCATCTCGGCCATGCCGCGCTTGACCCGGGACGTGCCTACGGTGTGCTCCGGCGAGACCGGCTGATTCTGGACATCGGACATGACCCTGATTCTACGGGCCGTCCGGTGCCGCCCTCGCCAGCCGATCCCGGCTCGGTGGCCTGGCCCCGGCGCCCCGGCGCCCGCTGGGGCACCTGGGTCAGCTCAGCGGGGCGCCGTCGGTGACCAGCACCACCCAGGCCCCGCCCGGAGCCAGCGGGATGCGGCGGTGATGGAGGTCCGTCAACACGGTGCCGGTGCCGACCGAGGTCCGGGTCCAGGTGCCGGCGATCCGGTGCCCGTTGCGGTAGACGAACGACCTTGTCGTGCCCGATCGACTTGGTGAAGTGACCGGGGTTGCCGGCCTGGTCGACGTCGGCCGGGTTGGTGTAGCCCTGGCAGAACTGGACGATGACGTTCGGCGTCGAGATCGGCGGCGCCGTCGGCGGCGTGCTGCACCGCGCCGTCGATGAGGCGGACGTAGCGGCCCAGCTTGGCGCTCCAGTTGAACTGCACCGTCGTGCCGCCGACGACCGTGCGCAACGATCGTGGCGGCCGGGGTGCCGGCCAGCGACGTGTGGGCGGCCCAGGTCCAGCCGATCGACTTGGCGCGGGCGGCGTGCACGCCGCCGGCCGACCGTCTGCAGGTTCGCGCTCAGGTTCTCGTCGCCCTGCCCGACGTTGGCCCGGGCCGGGTCGCGCGAGAACCCGGGCCCGCCCCGGTCGTTGATCGAGGCCTTGAGCATGGAGCGGTCGAGCGCCGGCAGCGCGTCGCCGCCGCCGCCGGAGGCGACGTAACGCGATCGGGCCGTACTGCGACAGCAACTCGGGATCGCTCGCGCGCATGCTGCGCACCGGCTCGACCGACGGCAGGACGGTGTCGAACACGGCGACGAGCCGGGTCAGGCCACCCTCGACCTGCTCGATGTAGACCATGTTCGCCTTGTCGATGTTGACCTGCGGGCGCCCGTTCGCGGTGTCGTCGATCTTGACCGCCACCACCGGCGTTGCCCGACGGCTTGCCCCCGGTGAGCGGGTCGGTGCGGGCCGGCTTCGGCTTCGGGGCCGGCGTGGTGGCCGGCGGAGTGGTGGCCACGACCGGCGTGGTGGACGCGGCCTGCTTCTTGTGGTGGCTGCCGCCGCACGCCGCCACGGCGAGCAGGCGGTCAGCGACAACACGGCGCAGACGAGGCGCACCGGGCGGGAGGAGCGGATCATGAGCCATCCTTTGCCGGTTGGGCAACCGGGTCGTGGGTCGGGGCGTCGGACTCAGGTGTCGGTGCGGTCGGACACGCCCGCCGATACCGGCAGCGTGTCGTCGATGTCGAAGAACTGGGGCATGGCTCGCCGACCGGCCAGGTGCAGGATTCGCGGCATGCGTCCGGGCTCGCAGGGTACGGGTGTCGCGGACCGCGTCGTTGTAGAACCGCCGGGCGATCAGCACGCGGGCCGCGGCTTCGCGCAGCTCGGCGGCCGCGTCCGCCCGCACCGAGCGGGCTGCTCGCGGCGAGTTCGGTCAGCGCCCGCCCGACCGCGTTCTCCGCCGCCGTGCCGCTCGGCCGCGTCGACGTTGAGGGCGGCGCTGGCCACCGTCTCGTAGTAGCCGCGGCGTTGCTCGGCCACCCGCGGTCGGCCGATTCGGCCACGTGCAGCAGCGCGGCGGCGCGGCGGACCAGCTGGGCGTCCAGCGCCGCCTGGGCGGCGTCGACGCGGGCGTGCAGCCGGTCCAGGCGGGTCAGGGTGAACGTGACCCACATCGTCAGCAGGATCGCCACGACCACGGCGAAGACGAGCCAGCCAACGGGCAGCATCGAGCCCGACTCTAGTCGGGGCGCCGAACCGCGGTCTCAGCGAGCGGTCATCCCGGCCCCGGCGATGGCCAACTCGTACACCCGCAGCACCTGCTCGACGATGATCGACCAGTCGAACGGGGCCACGGCCTTCGCCCCGGCCGCGACCAGCCGGTCGCGGCGGTCCGGGTCGTCGAGCAGCCCGGCCAGGGCGCCGGCCAGGGCCTGCGGGTCGCCGGTCGCGAACAGCTGCCCCGCCGCGCCGCCGTCGAGCACCCGCCGGAACGCCTCGATGTCGCTGGCCACGATGGCGGTGCCGGCCGCCATCGCCTCGAGCAGGATGACGCCGAAGCTCTCCTGGCCGGTGTTCGGGGCGCAGTAGACGTCCACGCTGCGCAGCAGCTGGGCCTTGTCGGCCTCGCTGACCTGACCGAGCAGGTCGATCCGGCCGGCCAGCCCAGCGCGGCAGCGCCGCCCGGAACTCCTCGGCCTCGCCCCGCCCGGCCACGAGCAACCGCAGGCCGGGGCGATCCGGGGCCAGCCGGCCCAAGCGCCTCGACCAGCACGTCCATCCCCTTGCGCGGTTCGTCGTAACGGCCGACGAAGCCGATCGTGCCGCCCTCGCGGGGATAGCCGTCGAGCGGTCGGGCGTCGGCGTAGTGCGACGACCGCGACGCCGTTCGGGATGACGACGGCGTCGGCGCCGAGGTGCTCGACGATCACCTTGCGGGCCGCGGCCGACACGGCGATGCGGCCGCTGAGCTTCTCCAGGAACGGCTGCAGCACGGTGTCGAACATCGACAGGAACCGCGAGCGCACGGTCGCCGCGTGGAACGTCGCCACCAGCGGTCCGTCGTGGATCATGCAGGCCAGCAGCGACAGGCTCGGCGGCGCCGGCTCGTGCACGTGCACGACGTCGAACGCGCCGTCGCGCAGCCAGCGCCGCACCCGGGCCGCCGACACGACGCCGAACTGCAGGCGGGCGACCGAACCGTTGTACGGGATGGGCACGGCCTTGCCGGCCGCCACGACGTACGGCGGCAGGCCGGGCATGTCGTCGTCGCCGGGGGCCAGCACCGACACGGTGTGGCCGAGTTCGATCAGCTTCTCGGCCAGGTCGCGCACGTGCGCCTGCACGCCGCCGGGGATGTCCCAGGAGTACGGGCAGACGATGCCGATGCGCATGACCGGGCCGACCGCGCTCACCGGGTTCACCGAGCCGGCGCGGGCTCGGCGTCGGTGCGCTCGCGCCGCGGCGGCAGGTCGGCCAGCCAGAGCCGCTGCAGCATGTGCCAGTCGGCCGGATGCGCGGCGATCTCGCGCGCGAACACGTCGGCCATCGCCTGGGTGCCGGCCTGCGACCTGCTCGCGCAGCCGGCCGCCGGGCACGTCGATGGGCGGGTTGACCCGCTGACCCCAGCCGTCGGCGGTGAACCACAGCCCGACCGGCAGCACGCGGCGCCCCGGTGCGCGCGGCGAGCATGCGCCGGGCCGCCGGGCATCCGGGTCGTCTCGCCGAAGAACTGCACGTCGATGCCGTTGCGGGACAGGTCGCGGTCGGCGACCAGGCAGATCGCCCGGCCGGCCCGCAACCGCTCGGCCAGCACGTCCATGGGCGGGCGCGCCCCGCCGGTGAGCGGCAGCACCTCCATGCCCAGGCTCTCGCGGTAGGCGACGAACCGGTCGAACAGCGAGTCCGGCTTCAGCCGCTCGGCGACGGTGGTGAACGGGCTGCCGCGATCGACGAACCACAGCGCCGGCGACGTCCCAGTTGCCCATGTGCGGCAGCGCGATGATCGCGCCCTTGCCGGCGGCCATCGCGGCGTCGAGGTGCTCGGTGCCCTCGGGCGTTCGCCTCGAGGCGGGCGACGACGTCGCCGTGGTCCATCTTCGGCAGCCGGAACGTCTCGAGCCAGTACCGCGCGTAGGAGCGCAGCGCGTCGCCGACGAGTTCGTCGAGCGCGCAACTCGGACGCGCCCGGGCCCGACCACCCGGCGCAGGTTCTTGCGCAGCTGCTGGGCCCCGCCGCCGTTGCGCACCGCGGCCGCGTCGGCCGCGGCCCGGAACGCCCGCGCCGACAGCGCCGAGCGGCACCGCCTTGACCACGCCCCAGCCGGCGCCGTAGCCGAGGTCGACGGCGCGCGCCCGCGTGCCGGTCGAACATCACACCTCCGCCGGCACGGATTCCTGGGCCTTGGCCTGCCGGTACACGGTCGCGAACCGCTGCACCACGGTGATCGTCGAGGCGGCGACCAGCGACCACAGCGCGATCGCCTGCACGTACGGCACGTGCAGGAGGTCGCCGGACAGCCCGGTGCCGACGAGCACGATGATCAGCCGGTCGGCGCGTTCGGCGATGCCGACCGTGGCGGTGAGCCCGACCGCCTTCGGCGCGGGCCCGGATGTAGGACGTCAGCGAGCCGAGCACCAGGCACAGCAGCGCGGCCAGGAACATCCAGCGCTGACCGTGCCGCGCGAAGTACCAGGCGATCGAGCCGAAGACCGCGGCGTCGGCGATGCGGTCGCACGACGAGTCGAGCACCGCGCCGAACTTCGACGACCGGCCGCCGATGCGGGCCACCGCGCCGTCGACGAGGTCGAGCATCACGAAGCCCCAGACCAGCATCGTCCCGGTGAACCACCCGCCGCGGGTGAAGAACACCAGCGCGCTGGTGACCGCGCCCACGGTGCCGACGACCGTGATCGCGTCGGGCGTCACCCCGGCGTCGGCCAGCCGGGTCGCCGAGCGGGCGCACCAGCTTGCGCGAAGAAGCCGCGGGCGTGGATGTTGAGCACGGTCGCAGCGGTGTCCGTTCGGGGGTCGGGAGCGAGTCTGTGGTCGCCCAACGATAGCCGCCGCGGCAGATCGATCTGCCCGGATCGCTTGTCGTGCGCACGAGATTGGGTGTCGAATGCCGGGAATCCGCTCTTCGCGAGGTCGGGGCGGTCCACGGCTATCGGGAGGCTGCGGCGATGTCGACGAAGAAGGCAGCCACCAGGTCACCGCCACGGCCACGTTCGACACCGCCGACCGGCCCGAGAAGATCCGCAACGTCGCGCTGGTCGGGCATTCCGGCGCCGGCAAGACCACGCTCGTCGAGGCCCTGCTGGCCGCCACCGGCACCATCGGGCGGGCCGGCACGGTCGCCGACGGCAGCACGGTCAGCGACCACGATCCGGTCGAGGTGTCCCAGCAGCGCTCGGTCGCGCTGTCGGTGTGCCCGCTGCGCTGGGACAACGTCGTGGTCAACCTGCTCGACACGCCCGGCTACCCCGACTTCACCGGTGAGCTGCGGGCCGGGCTGCGGGCCGCCGACGCCGCCCTGTTCGTCGTCTCCGCGGCCGACGACATCGACCCGATCACGGTGTCGCTGTGGGAGGAGTGCGCCGCGCTCGGCACGCCGCGCGCGGTCGTGGTCACCAAGCTCGACGCGCCGAACACGTCGCTCGACGCGCCACGGTCGCCGCCTGCCAGCGGGTGTTCGGCGGCGCCGACGGCCAGGCCGTGCTGCCGCTGTATCTCACCCGGCGGCGCGGCGAGCGCCCCGGATGCGCTGGTCGGGCTGCTGACCCGCACCGTCTACGACTACTCGGCCGGCTTCCCGGCGAAGGAGGCGCCCGCTGGACGGCCGCGACCGCGATCGACGGTGACGTCGACGCCGACGCGGGCCGCGCTCATCGAGGCGATCATCAACAACAGCGAGGACGAGACGCTGCTCGAGCGCTACCTGGCCGGCGAGGACATCGGCCTGGACGTGCTGATCGACGACCTCGAGACCGCCGTGGCCCGGGGCACGTTCTACCCGGTGCTGCCGGTGTGCGCGGCCACCGGGCTCGGGCTGGGCGAGCTGCTGGAGGTGCTCTCCGGCGGCTTCCCGTCCCCGGTCGAGCTCGACCCGCCCGAGACCATGCCGCTCGACGGCTCGGGCAGCCCCAGCCTGAACTGCGATCCGGACGGCCCGCTGCTGGCCGAGGTCGTGCGCACCACCGTCGACCCGTATCTCGGCCGGCTGTCGCTGCTGCGGATCTTCTCCGGCACGCTCACCCCCGACACCGCGGTGCACATCTCCGGCCACGGCGGCGCCGAACGCGGGCACCCCGACCACGACGCCGACGAGCGCGTCGGGCAGATCCACTCGCCGCTCGGCGCGACGCTGCGCCCGATCGAGCGCGCCATCGCCGGCGACATCTGCGCGATCGGGCGGCTGGGCGTCGCCGAGACCGGCGACACCGTCTCGGCCAAGGCCGCGCCGCTGCTCATCGCGCCGTGGGAGATGCCCGAGCCGCTGCTGCCGATCGCGGTGCAGGCCGCCACCCGGGCCGACGAGGACGCCCTGGCCAAGGCCCTGGGCCGGCTGACCGCCGGCGACCCGACGGTGCGGGTCGAGCGGCACCCGCGACACCGGGCAGCTCGTGCTGTGGTGCCTGGGCGAGGCGCACGCCGACGTGGTGCTCGAACGGCTGCGCGCCACCGGCGCGCACGTCGACACCGTGCCGCTGCGCATCGCGCTGCGCGAGACGTTCACCGACCGAGGCCCGCGGCCACGGCCGGCTGGTGAAGCAGTCCGGCGGCCACGGGCAGTACGCGGTGTGCGACGTGGTCGTGGCGCCGCTGCCGCGCGGCTCCGGCGTGCAGTTCGCCGAGAAGGTCGTCGGCGGCGCGGTGCCGTCGCAGTTCATCGGCTCGGTCGAGAAGGGCGTGCGGGCCCAGCTCGAGCACGGCCTCGACCAGGACCACATCCCGGTCGTCGACGTGCTGGTGACGCTGGTCGACGGCAAGGCGCACAGCGTCGACTCCTCCGACGCCGCGTTCCAGATGGCCGGCGCGCTGGCCGTCAAGGATGCCGGCGCCCAGGCCCAGCCCGCGCTGCTCGAACCGCTGGCCCAGCTGGACGTCACCGTGCCGGACGCGCACGTCGGCGCGGTGCTGTCGGACCTGTCCGGCCGTCGCGGCCGGGTCACCGGCACCGAGCCGGACCCCACCGCTCCGCTCGGGATGGAGCGCAGCGTCGTGCACGCCGAGGTGCCCGACGCCGAGCTGGCCCGCTACCCGATCACGCTGCGGTCGCTGACGGCCGGCACCGGGCCGGTTCACCCGCGAGTTCGCCCGGCACGAACTCGTCCCGCCCGCGGTGGCCGCGACCCTGCGCAAACCGGCCGATTGAGCCGGTGCGCCAACGAGCTCGCCGCGCCGGGTGGCTCGCAGCGCGCCCGCCCCGGGGCGTCGGGGGGATACTGCCGGTAGCAGCAAGTCCGCCGCTGAGCGCGTGTTCCTGAGGAGATGTCGGCCATGGACTTCACCAACATGCCGTCCTCGGACGGGGAGCACGGTTACCAGATCGAGCAGCGGGCCAGGCTGCGCGAGCGCGCGCAACGCGACGCCGCGGCCGGGCTGGCGCCCCGGGCCGACGACGACTCCGCGACCTCACTCGACGGCGCGGTGTCCGTCGTCGTCGGTGCCGGCGGCATCCTGAACGACATCGCCTTCCACCCCCAGGCGGCCGAGTTGTCGCACCTCGAGCTGCGGACGAGCGTCATGGCCGCGTACCGCCTGGGCTGCCAGCGGGCCGCCACGCGCAGCGCCGACGAATTCCGGACCTGAGGCCGGCTACTTGTCGGGCAGGTTGAGCTTGGACAGGTCCGGCAGCTCCATGCCCGGCGGCAGCTGCGGCATCCCGCCGGGGAAGCCGCCGGCCCCGCCCGGGAAGCCGCCCGCGCCGCCCGGGAACGCCGCCGGGAAGCCGGCCGGCATCCGGGGCTGGGTCGGGCCGCGCCCGCCCTTGCCCTTGCGGCCCTTCTTGCCCTTCTTGCCCTTGGTCGAGCTTCTTGCGCGCGCGGCGCATGCCCGGCATGCCCATGCCGCCGAGCTGGCCCATCATCTTGCGGGCCTCGAAGAAGCGGTCGACGAGCTGGTTGACGTCGTTGACCTTCACCCCCGAGCCGTTGGCGATGCGCAGCCGGCGCGAGCCGTTGATGATCTTCGGGTTCTCCCGCTCGGCGGGCGTCATCGACCGGATGATCGCGGCGGTGCGGTCGAGGTCCTTGTCGTCGACCTGGCCGATCGCGTCCTTCATCTGCCCCATGCCCGGGCAGCATGCCGAGGATGTTGCCGATCGGGCCCATCTTGCGGATCGCCATGCAGCTGGTCGAGGAAGTCCTCGAGGGTGAACTGGTTGCCGGACGCGAGCTTGGCCGCCATCTTCTCGGCTTCGCCCTCGTCGAAGTGTCTTCTGCGCCTGCTCGATCAGCGTGAGCATGTCGCCCATGCCGAGGATGCGCGAGGCCATCCGGTCGGGATGGAAGACGTCGAAGTCCTCGAGCTTCTCGCCGTTGGACGCGAACATGATCGGCTGGCCGGTCACCTCGCGCACCGACAGCGCGGCGCCGCCGCGGGCGTCGCCGTCGAGCTTGGTCAGCACCACGCCGGTGAAGCCGACGCCGTCGCGGAAGGCCTGCGGCGGTGTTGACCGCGTCCTGGCCGACCATCGCGTCGACGACGAACAGGATCTCCTGCGGCTGCGACGGCGTCGCGGATGTCGGCGGCCTGCTGCATCATCTCGGCGTCGATGCCCAGCCGGCCGGCGGTGTCGACGATGACCATGTCGTGCTGGGCGCGGCGGGCGAAGTCGATCGAGTCGCGCGCCACCGCGCACCGGGTCGCCGACGCCGTTGCCCGGCTCGCGGCGCGTAGACCGCGACCCCGGCCCGCTCGCCGACGACCTGCAGCTGGTTCACCGCGTTCGGGCGCTGCAGGTCGGCCGCGACCAGCAGCGGCGTGTGGCCCTGCTCGCGCAGCCAGTGCGCGAGCTTGCCGGCCAGCGTCGTCTTACCGGAGCCCTGCAGGCCGGCCAGCATGATCACCGTCGGCGGCTGCTTGGCGAACTGCAGCCGGCGGGTCTCGCCGCCGAGGATGGCGACCAGCTCCTCGTTGACGATCTTGATGACCTGCTGGGCCGGGTTCAGCGCCTTGGAGACCTCCTCGCCGCGCGCCCGCTCCTTGATCGCGGCGATGAACTGCCGCACCACCGGCAGCGCGACGTCGGCCTCGAGCAGCGCGATCCGGATCTCGCGCGCGGTGGCGTCGATGTCGGCCTCGGACAGCCGGCCCTTGCCGCGCAGGTCGGTGAAGACCGCGGGCAGCCGGTCGGAGAGGGTGTCGAACACAGGGATCCTTCGATGGCAGCGGTGAGCGGTCGCTCCCAGCGTACGTGCTCGGGCCGCCGGCCGGATCAGAGCAGCCCGCGGCCGCCGTCGACGTAGATGACCTGGCCGGTGACGTAGCCGGCCTCCTCGCCGGCGAAGAAGGCCACCGTGTTGGCGATGTCGGCCGGCACGCCCGCCCCGGCGCACCGGGCACCGCGGCGGCCACCGCCTCGCGCATCTGCTCGATGCGTGGTGCCGATGCGCTCGGCCGTCGCCTTGGTCATCGCGGTCTCGATGAAGCCCGGGGCGATCGCGTTCGCCGTGACGCCGAACGGGCCGAGTTCGATGGCCAGCGTCTTGGTCAAGCCCTGCAGCCCGGCCTTGGCGGTGGAGTAGTTGGCCTGGCCGCGGTTGCCCAGCGCCGACGTGGACGACATCGAGACGATCCGGCCGTACTTGGCCTCGACCATGTGCTTCTGCGCGATCTGGCT
The DNA here is from genome assembly GCA_963713245.1 of uncultured Actinomycetota bacterium. Classification (GTDB taxonomy): domain Bacteria; phylum Actinomycetota; class Actinomycetes; order Mycobacteriales; family Jatrophihabitantaceae; genus CAVQKZ01. The sequence goes on along the minus strand of CAVQKZ010000005.1, from coordinate 135,280 downwards.
GGCACAGGAACGCGCCGCGCAGGTGCACCTCCATGACCAGCGTCCAGTCGTCGTCGGTCATCTTGAACAGCAGGTTGTCGCGCAGCACGCCGGCGTTGTTGACCAGGATGTGCAGGCCGCCGAACTCGCCGACGAGCGCGTCGACCGCGGCCTGCACCTGGTCGCGCTTGGACACGTCGGCGCCGAGCCCGACGGCCGTGCCGCCGGCGGCGGTGATCTCGTCGGCGACGGCCTGCGCCGCGTCGACGTTGAGGTCGAGCACCCCGACCTTGGCGCCGTCCGGCGGCCAGCCGGCGCGCGACCTCGGCCCCGATGCCCTGCGCGCCGCCGGTGACCAGCGCGACGCGGTCCTGCACTCCTGCCATGTCGACGATCCTCTCGTTCATCGGTCAGCGATCGTCGGTCAGCCGGTCGACCAGCCGGCGGACCCCGGCCAGCCAGCGATCCGGGATCGGACGCCTTCTGCGCCCAGAACGTACCGACCTCGGGATGCGGCAGGATCAGGAACCGCTCCGTCGGCCAGCCCGGCGACCACCGCGTCGGCCACCTGCTCGGCGTGATGATCTCCCCGGACGCGGCCACGGCCTGCGCGCCGGCGTTGCCGGCGGCGAGCGGGTCCATCAGCAGCGGCGTGGCCACGCCCAGCGGGCACAGCACGCTGACCCCGATGCCCCGGCCGCCGTAGGTGACCGCCAGCCACTCGGCGAACGCGACCGCGCCGTGCTTGGTCACCGCGTACGGCGCGTCGCCGGGCGAGGTCAGCAGGCCGGCGGCCGACGCGGTGTTGAGCAGGTAGCCGCGGCCGCGTTCGAGCATGCGACGGCAGCACGGCCCGGGCCGCGTAGACGTGCGCCATCATGTGATCTCGAAGGCCCGGTGCCACAGGTCGTCCGGTCGTCGAGCCCGACGCCGGTGGTGATGCCGGCGTTGGAGCAGAACAGGTCGATCCGGCCGAAGCGCTGCACGCGTCCGCTCGACCAGCGCGGCGACCGCGGCCGGGTCGGCGACGTCGCACGGCCTCGGCCGACGCCGCCGATCTCGCCGGCCACCGCGCGGCGGCATCGCCGTCGCGGTCGGCGACGACGACCGCCTCGGCGCCGTCGCGCGGCGAAGCGCCGGCCAGCGCGGCGCCGATGCCACTGCCGCCGCCGGTGACGACGACGACCTGGTCCGCGGACGTCCATCAGCGCCCCCGGCCCGAGCCGGCGCACGATGTCGAGCCAGCGCCGCGGCGTCGGTGACCTCGGGCGTCGGCAGCAGCGCGATGACCGGCGTGCGCACGCCCGCGTCGGCGTAGGCCTGCACCTGCTCGCGGCAGCGCTCGGGCGAGCCGTGCAGCACCAGCTCGTCGACGACCTCGTCGGGAACGGCGGCCGCGGCCGCCGGCCCGGTCGCCCGCCGCCCAGGCTCGTGCATCGGCGCGCAGCGCCGTCGCCCCGGCCGAGCCAGTCGTGGAACGCGGCGTAGGCCGGGCACGGTCAGGTAGGTGGAGATCAGCAGCCGGCCGAGGTTGCGGGCGTACTCGGCGTCCTCGGTCGGGCAGACGAAGATGCGGGCGACCACCTCGGCGTCGTCGGTTGCCGATCGCCTCGACGCAGCGGGCGACGTCGGTGGCGGCCAGCCAGTTCAGGATCGCGCCGTCGGCCTCGCGGCCGGCCAGCCGCAGCATCTGCGGGCGCAGCGCGGCCAGCAGGATCGGCGGCGGCGACCGGCGGCGCTGCTCCAGCTTGAACCGCTTGACCGTGAACGTGTCGAACTCGCCGTCGACCCGCTCGCCGGCCAGCGCGGCGCGCACGAACCGCAGCACGTCGCGGGTGCGCCGGTACGGCTCGTCGAAGTCGATGCCGTTCCAGTTGCCGACGATCACCGGGCTGGACGCGCCCAGCCCGAGCACGAACCGCCCGGGCGCCGCGGCGGCCAGCGTCGCCGCCGACATCGCGATCAGCGCCGGGCCGCGGGTGAACACCGGCACGATCGCGGTGCCCAGCCGCAGCGTCGGCTCCCACGCCGAGGCCAGCGCCAGCGGGGTGAACGCGTCGGTGCCGTTGGTCTCGGCCGACCAGACGTCGGTGTAGCCGAAGCCGGGCAGCGCCCGGATCAGCTCGGCGTGCGCCGGCAGCGGCACGCCGGTCAGCGGGATGGTCAGACCCCACCGCCATCAGCGACCGCACGCGCCAGACGCGGCCAGGACGAAGTCGGCCAGTTCGGTCGGCGATCTGGGCCGGGCGCTTGCGGCCGTGCGGGCGGTACCACAGCGGCAGCTCGTTGATCACCCCGAAGATCGTGAACGTCACCGTCTCGGGCGAGGCGACGGCGGCGAACGCGCCCGCGGCCTGGGCGTCGCGGACCAGCCGGATCACGCGTGTCGTGATAGCGCCGCCGCGCCCGGCGGTACTGCCGCGGTGCGTTCGTCGCCGAGCCGGTGCAGCTCGCGCCAGAACACCAGCGCCTGCTGCGCGCTGGCCGCGGTCGACTCGACCAGGTCGACGATGAGCGCCCGCAGCGTCTCGCGCCGGCGCGGCGTCGCGGGCCAGGATCGCGTCCATCGCGGCGAGCTGGCGGGTGATCAGGTCGCCGTACACCTCGTAGAGCAGCGCCTCCTTGCTGGCGAAGTGGTGGTAGAAGCCGCCCTTGGCGACGCCGGCCCGGGCGATCACCTGGGCGACGCTCGTGCCGTCGTAGCCCTGCCGGGCGAACAGGTCGACGGCGGCGTCCAGCACCCGCGCCCGCGCGCTGTCCTCGACGTCGCGCGGTCACTGCGGTATCTCGGTGTAGGGCGCGCAGTTCCTCGCGGGCGATCGAGCGCAGGTGCACCTCGTCCGGGCCGTCGGCCAGGTGCAGCGTGCGCAGCTGCGCCCACGCCTCGGCCAGCGGCGTGTCGCCGGACACGCCGGCCGCGCCGTGGGCCTGGATGGCCCGGTCGAGCGACGAACGACGCCGCCCGCGGCGCCGCGACCTTGATCGCGGCGATCTCGGTGCGCGCGCCCTTGCGCCCCGACGTTGTCGATCAGCCAGGCCGCCTTGAGCACGAGCAGCCGGGCCTGCTCGATGGCCAGGCGCGACTCGGCGATCCATTCCTGCACCACGCCGTGCCTGGCGATCGGCGCCCCGAACGTCGAGCGCGACATGGCCCGCGCGCACATCAGCTCCAGCGCCCGCTCGGCCATGCCGAGGCAGCGCATGCAGTGGTGGATGCGGCCCGGGCCCGAGCCGGGCCTGCGCCATCATGAAGCCGCCGCCCTGCGGGCCGAGCAGGTTGGCCGCCGGCACCCGCACCTGCTCGAAGTCGATGACGCCGTGGCCGCCGTGCGGGCCGTCGTCGTAGCCGAACACCGTCGTGGACCGCTGACGGCAACGCCGGGCGTGTCCAGCGGCACCAGGATCATCGAGTGCCGCGCGTACCGCGCGGCGTCCGGGTCGCTGACGCCCATCACGATCGACAACCGGCACTCCGGGCGCATCGCGCCGGTCGACCACCACTTGCGCCCGTTGACGACGTAGTCGTCGCCGTCGCGGGTGATCGTGGTGGCGATGTTGGTGGCGTCCGAGGACGCGACCGCGGGCTCGGTCATCGAGAAGCACGACCGGATCTCGCCGTCGAGCAGCGGGCCGCAGCCACTGCTGCGTGCTGCTCGTCGGTGCCGAACATGGCGATCAGTTCCATGTTGCCGGTGTCCGGCGCAGAGCAGTTCATCGCCTCGGGCGCGATCGCGGCCGAGCGCCCGGACAGTTCGGCGATCGGCGCGTAGTCGAGCACCGACAGCCCGGCCCCGAACCGCTCGTCGGGCAGGAACAGGTTCCACAGCCCCTGCTGCGCGGGCCTCGTCCTTGCAGTTCGGGCTCAGCACGTCGGGGGTCGGAACGGCGTGCCCGGCCGCGCGGTTCTCCGCCGCCTGGGCCTCGAACGTGTGCTCGGCCGGGTAGACGTGCGTGTCGAGGAAGCGCCGCACCTGCTCCTGCAGGGCCTGCGAGCGCTCGCTGTGCCGGAAGTCCATGCGTCGTCTCCTATCGGTGGGCCAGCCGCTGCCGGGCGCGAGTCGAGCAGTCGCGGCACCGCGGCCCCGAAGTGGTCGAACCCGGCGCCGACGGTCTTGCCCTGCAGGTACCGGTGGTGGATGCCCTCGGCGACGACCGCGAGCTTGAAGTAGCCGAAGCCGACGTACCAGGCCAGGTCGGCCAGGTCGCGCCGCGAGCCGGCCGCGTAGCGCGCGACCATCTGCTGCGGGCGTGAGGAACCCGTCGGCCGGGCTCATCCGCGGCATCACGAAGTCGTCGTCGGCCGACAGCGTCTGGTAGACGACGAGCAGTCCGACGTCGGTGAGCGGGTCGCCGAGAGTGGCCATCTCCCAGTCGACGACGGCGGCGATGCGCGGTCAGGTCGGGGCGGAACATGACGTTGGTCAGCCGGTAGTCGCCGTGCACGATCGCCGGCGCCGACTGGCTCGGGCAGCGTGGCGCCCGAGCCGGTCGACCACCTCGCTCAGCTGCGGCGCGCGGCCTCGGTCTGCGACGCCTGCCACTGCCCGTGCCAGCGTCGGACCTGCCGGGCCAGGAAGCCGTCGGGCCGGCCGAAGTCGGCCAGCCCGACCGCGGCCGGGTCGACGGCGTGCAGCGCGACGAGCGTGTCGATCAGCTGCTCGCAGGTCGCGCGGGCGGCGTCGGCGTCGAGCGCGGGCCAGCGCCTCGGGCCGGTCGAGCACGACGCCGTCGACGAAGTCCATCAGGTAGAACGGCGCGCCCGAGCACGTCGACGTCCGTCGCACAGCGCGACCGGCGGCGGCCACCGGGACGTCGGTGCCGGCCAGGGCGCTGATCACCCGGTACTCGCGCACCATGTCGTGCGCGGTGGGCAGGACGTGGGCCAGCGGCGGCCGGCGCAGCGCCCAGGCCGTGGACCCGTCGGTGACGCGGTAGGTGAGGTTCGACTTGCCCCCGGCGATGACCTCGGCCGCGCAGCTCGCCCGTGCCGCAGCCCGGGGTGGGCCGGCGTCCAGCCAGCCGCGCAGCGCGGCAAGATCGAGGCCGGGCAGTTCGGTCACCGCTCACACCCTAGGGACCGACCGGTCGGTCCACAAGAGCATGCCCTAGCCGGCCGACACGTGGAACAGGATGCCGACGCCGAAGGTGCACGGCCGCGGCGACCACGCCCAGGACGAGCTGGCGACTGCCGGCGAAGAGCCAGCCGCGCACCGTGAATCGCGCCGTGATCGCGCCGGCCGCGAACAGCGCAGCCACGGCGAGCACGGCGGAGACCGACGACGTTCGTGGCCCCGAGCAGGTACGGCAGCAGCGGGATGAACGCGCCGACGCTGAACGACAGCAGCGACGAGCACGCCGCGATCCACGGGCTGGGCAGCTTGCTCGGGTCGACGCCCAGCTCCTCCTGGGCGTGGATCAGCAGCGCCTGCTCCGGGTCACGCGACAGCTGCCGGGCCACCTGCTCGGCCAGTACCGGTTCGACGCCCCGCGCGATGTACATCTGGGTGAGCTCGACGCAGTTCGGCCGCGGCGTTGTGCGTGCAGCTCGTGGCGCTCGACCTCGATCTCGGCGTGCGTCGACTCGTTCTGGCTCTGCACCGAGACGTACTCGCCGGTCGCCATCGAGAAGGCGCCGCCGACCAGCCCGGCCCAGCCCGGCCAGCGCGACCACGCTGGCTGTCGACGCGTGCGCACCGGCGACGCCGGCGATCAGCGCGAAGTTCGAGACCAGGCCGTCCATCATCCCGAAGACGGTCGGGCGCAGCCAGCCGCCGCTGACGTCGCGGTGCTCGTGATGGATCTCGGGGTCGGGCAGCCCCGGCAGGTCAGTCGTCGAGCCGGCCATGGCTGCACCTCGTCACCGTCGACGGCTCCGGGCTCGACGCCGTCGGCGCTGGTGGCGCCGGTGCCATCGGCACTCGTGGCGTCGGCCGCCGGCCCGGCCCGGTCGCGGATGTAGGGCGTGGTCTCGCGGTCGGCGCGGAATCCGCCGTGCCGCACGAACCAGACCAGCGCCGACCAGGAACACGATGATCGCGGTCCAGTCGTTGAGCCGCAGCCCGAGGATGTGGTTGGCGTGGTCGTGGCGCAGCGCCTCGATCCAGGCCCGCCCGGCGGTGTAGCCCATCACGTAGAGCGCCATCGACGTTGCCGCGGCCCAGCCGCAAGCGCCGGTCGAGGTAGAGCAGCAGCGAGGCCGAGCGCGATGTCCCACAGCGACTCGTACAGGAACGTCGGCTGGTAGTAGCCGCACACGCTGACGCGCCGAGGTGCCCGAACGTGCACGGCCTGGGCATGCCCGGTGGCGGTGTCGATGTCGTGGATCTGCAGCCTCCACGGCAGGCTCGTCGGCCCGCCGTAGAGCTCGTTGTTGAACCAGTTGCCCCAACGGCCGATGCCCTGCGCGAGCACGACGCCGGGCACGGCCGCATCGGCGAACACGATCGAGCGACATCGCCTTGCGGCGGCAGCCGATCCACGCGCCGACGCGCGCCGAGGGCGATCGCGCCCCAGATGCCCAGACCGCCGTCCCAGATCTTGAACGCGTCGACGGGATGCTTGCCCGACCCGAAGTACAGCTCCGGGTCGGTGATCACGTGGTAGAGCCGGCCGCCGATGATGCCGAAGACGATGGCCCAGCCCGCGACGTCCCAGACGTCGTCGTCGATCGCCGCCCCGCTCGCGCCAGCGCCGCAGCGGTCAGCCACAGGGCGACGAAGATGCCGGCCACGATGCACAGCGCGTAGGCCCGGATCGGGAGCGGCCCGAGATGCCAGACGCTGTGCGTCGGGCTGGGGATCGTGGCGAGCGGTTGCACGCCGACAACGGTAGCCGTTGGCCGCTGGGCACTGACTACGGTTGGCGCTATGGCAACAGACGAGATACGTGCGGTCGTCGTCACCGCGCACGGCGGGCCGGACGTGCTGGCAGGTGCAGACCCGGCCCGTGCCCGAGCCCGGGCCGGGCCAGTTGCTGGTCGAGGTCGCGGCCTCCGGCGTGAACTTCATCGACGTCTACCGGCGCGCAGGGCGTCTACCCGGTGCCGACCGCCGTTCGTGCTCGGCGAGCGAGTGCGCCGGCCGGGTGCTGGCCGTCGGGGCCGAGGTCACCGACTTCGCGCTCGGCGACGTGGTCGCCACGGCGGCCGGCGACCGGCACGCACGCCACGGCCGCCGCTGATCGACGCCGACGCAGGCCGTGCCGGTGCCGGCCGCGGTGTCGCCGGAGCAGGCGGCGGCGGCCATGTTGCAGGGCATGACCGCGCACTACCTGGTCAACTCCACCTACGCGGTCCAGGCCGGCGACGAGGTCCTCGTGCACGCCGCGGCCGGCGGGGTCGGGCAGCTGCTCGTGCAGCTGGCCAAGGCCAAGGGCGCGCACGTGATCGCGCACGGTCGGCAGCGCGGAGAAGGCAGCAGGCCGCGCGGGCCGCGGGCGCCGACGTCGTCATCCGCTACGACGAGGTCGACGACCTCGCGGCCGCCGTGCGCGACGCGTCCGGCGGCGGCGTGCACGTCGTCTACGACGGCGTCGGCCAGGCGACGTTCGACGCCTCGCTGGCCGCGCTGCGGCGCCGCGGGCATGCTCGCCCTGTTCGGCGGTGCGAGCGGCCAGGTGCCGCCGTTCGACATCCAGCGCCTGAACTCCGGCGGCTCGCTGTTCCTGACCCGGCCGACCCTCGCCCACTACACCGCCGAGCGCGACGAGCTGCTCTGGCGGGCGGCCGAGGTGCTGGGCGCGATCGCCGACGGCGCCCTGCACATCACGGTCGGCGGCCGCTACCCGCTGGAGCAGGCCGCGGACGCCTACCGCGACCTCGAGGCCCGCCGCACGACGGGCAAGCTCCTGATCGTCCCCTGACGCTGCGTCAGCGGCGCACCCCGGCGGCGAGTTCGGCGGCCAGCGCGCGCACGGCGCCGACGCCGGCCGCGTCCGGAGCGTCGAGCAGGCAGCGCACGAAGGCCGAGCCGACGATGACGCCGTCGGCGAAGCGGCCGACCTCGGCCGCCTGATCGCCGGTGGACACGCCCAGGCCGACGCAGACCGGCACGTCCGGGGCGAGCGCCCGCACTCGGGCGACCAGCGTCTCGGCCGCGCCGCCCATCGTCGCCCGCGCACCGGTGACGCCCATGCTCGACGCCGCGTACACGAACCCGCGGGAGGCCGCGGCGGTGGACGCGATGCGGGCATCGGTCGAGGACGGCGCGACCAGGAAGACGCGGTCCAGGCCGTGCTCGTCGGTGGCCGCCAGCCACGGGCCGGCCTCGTCCGGGATGAGGTCGGGCGTGATCGCGCCCGAGCCGCCCGCAGCGGCCAGGTCGGCCGCGAACCGGGCCACGCCGTAGCGGTCGATCGGGTTCCAGTACGACATCACGACCGCGGCCGCGCCGCTGCCGGCCACCGCGGTGACGGCGGCGAGCGCGTCGGTGATGCTGACGCCGGCCCGCACCGCCGGTTCGGCCGCGGCCTGGATGGTCGGGCCGTCCATCACCGGGTCGCTGTACGGGACCCCGACCTCGACGATGTCGGCGCCGCCCTCGACGAGGGCCAGCATGGCCTCGATCGACACGTCGACGGACGGGTAGCCGACCGGCAGGTACCCGATCAGCGCGGCGCGGCCCTCGGCCTTCGTCTTGGCCAGCGTGTCGGCCAGCACGCTCATGACGGCTTCAGCCCGAAGTACTCGGCCGCGGTGGCGACGTCCTTGTCGCCGCGGCCGGACAGGTTGACCAGGATCACCGCGTCCGGGCCCAGTTCGCGGCCGAGGTCGAGCGCGCCGGCCAGGGCGTGCGCCGACTCGATCGCCGGGATGATGCCCTCGGTGCGGCACAGCAGCGAGAACGCGTCCATGGCCTGGGCGTCGGTGATCGGCCGGTACTCGGCCCGGCCGATGTCGTTGAGGTACGAGTGCTCGGGTCCGACGCCCGGATAGTCCAGCCCGGCCGAGATCGAGTGCGACTCGATCGTCTGGCCCTGCTCGTCCTGCAACAGGTACGAGCGGGCCCCGTGCAGCACGCCCGGCGCGCCGCCGGTGATGGTGGCCGCATGCCGGCCGCTGTCGATGCCCTCGCCGCCGGCCTCGAAGCCGACCAGCCGCACCGACGGGTCCGGGACGAACGCGGTGAAGATGCCGATCGCGTTCGAGCCGCCGCCGACGCAGGCGGCCACCGCATCGGGCAGCCGGCCGACCCGCTCGAGCACCTGGGCCCGGGCCTCGTCGCCGATGATGCGCTGGTACTCGCGCACCATCAGCGGGAACGGGTGCGGGCCGGCGACCGTGCCGAACACGTAGTTGGTGGTCTCGACGTTGGTGACCCAGTCGCGCATGGCCTCGTTGATCGCGTCCTTGAGCGTGCGCGATCCGGTCGTCACCGGCACGACGGTGGCGCCGAGCAGTTCCATGCGCACCACGTTCAACGCCTGGCGCCGGGTGTCCTCCTCGCCCATGTAGACCGTGCAGTCCAGGCCCATGAGCGCGGCGGCGGTGGCGGTGGCCACGCCGTGCTGGCCGGCGCCGGTCTCGGCGATGACCCGCTTCTTGCCGATGCGCTGGGTGAGCAGGGCCTGGCCCAGCACATTGTTGATCTTGTGCGATCCGGTGTGGTTGAGGTCCTCGCGCTTGAGCAGGATTCGCGCTCCCCCGGCCGCCTCGGCGAACTTCGGCACGTCGGTCAGCGGGGACGGGCGGCCGGTGTAGTCGCGGTGCAGGCGCTGCAGTTCGGCGACGAACTCGGGATCGTGCTGGGTGGCGTGGAAGGCGGCGGTCAGCTCGTCGATGGCGGCCACGAGGGCCTCGGGGACGAAGCGGCCGCCGAACTGGCCGAAGTGGCCGGTGGCGTCGGGGGTGACGGGTTCAACGGTCATGGCGGTGCGGCTCCAGGGCGCGATGGGCGGATGGGCGGTGACCAGACGTCACCTGCGCCATCGCCCGCCGAGACCGGGAGCCGAATGCATGCGCTCACCTTACCGGCGCAACCAACGCCCGTCGGACGAGGTTGCGCCGATCAGCTGGTCACCCCTTATCGCGCGACCGACTCGGTGCGGTGCGGCAGCGTCCAGTTGGGCCGCGGGAAATGGCACGTGTAGCCGTACGGGTACCGCTCGAGGTAGTCCTGGTGCTCGGGCTCGGCCGGCCAGAACGGCCCGGCCGGCTCGAGCTCGGTGACGACCTTGCCGGGCCACAGCCCCGACGCGTCGACGTCGGCGATGGTGTCCTCGGCCACCCGCCGCTGCTCGTCGCTGGTGTAGTAGATGGCAGAGCGGTAGCTGGCGCCGACATCGTTGCCCTGGCGGTTCTTCGTCGTCGGGTCGTGGATCTGGAAGAAGAACTCCAGCAGCTCGCGGTAGGAGGTCTGGTCCGGATCGAAGACGATCTCGATCGACTCCGCGTGCGTCCCGTGATTGCGGTAGGTGGCGTCCGGTACATCGCCACCGGTATAGCCGACCCGGGTCGAGACGACCCCGGGCCGGCGCCGGATCAGGTCCTGCATGCCCCAGAAGCACCCGCCGGCCAAGACCGCTGTCTGCGTCCTGTTGTTCATCGTGAGTCCGTCCTGTCCGTGTCGTGGCAGCCGTTTTACTCCCACGGCTCCTACAACACGCCGCGCCCACGATTTGGTCCCCGGGCGGGAAGCCGGCCCCGGAAAGCCGGCCACACCCACGGAGCGCTACGCGATGACCGCGTCGACCGCCTTCTTCAGCGCGCTGGGCTGGGCCGGGCTCTTGGGCGCCTTCTTGCGCATCGACTCCATCTTGGCGCCGATCTCCTGCAGCTGCTTGCGGCCGACCCCGGAGCGGACCTCGGGGAACCAGTCCTGCTCCTCCTCCTCGATGTGGTGGGTCACCGACTCGATGAGGACGGTCGTCTTGGCGTCGAAACGCTCGTTGTCGGGGCTGAGCAGCATCAGCTCGGCGCAGAGCACGTCGGCCACGTGGTGCTCCTCGTAGGACTCCAGGATGTCGTCCTCGAGATCGGGCATGAGCTTGCGGACCTCGGGGTACATGACCTCGTTCTCGAGGTACGTGTGCACGGTCAGCAGCTCGATGATCTTCTTGACGAGCTTGCCCTTGGCGGCCGTCGCGTTCTCGCCGGCCTTGTCGAACTGGGCGAACAGGCGGCGGATCTCTTTGTGGTCGTTCTTCAACAGGACAATGGCGTCCGTGGACATAGCAGCCTCCGCGTCAGGGATGGACGGCCGTCGGCCGCCCGTTCGCTGCTTACCCGCGGCGAACCATTCTCAACCGGACACAAAGGTGCGCCGCAGCCGATCGGTCGGGGCCGATCGACTGCGGCGCCATGGTTGACGGAGGAACCCCGGCGACCCCCATCGCGTCGGGGGTCCCTCCGTCAAGTCAGCAGACCGGCAGCCAAGCGCGTGCGGACGCGTTCAGAACGGTCGATGCGAAGATGGTGTGGGTTGTGAACGGCGAAGCGGTCTCGGACCGAATCTGCGCGATCATCGTGATCCTCAACTTCGAGGTCACCGAGTGGTCGGGTGTGAGCAAGCGCTCCCCATGCTCGCAACGGAAACCAAGTCCGTAATCAAACGTGGGCCCAACCTGGCTGCGAACTCAACCTGTCAAGATCTTAACCGGCACACACGCCGTCGTCCAGTGTTTGCGGGGGGTTTCGGCCGGTACTTAGCGTGACGCCCGCGGCGTGGCCGGATGTGATCCGGCTGTTACCAACTCGGCCACGGCCTGGCGGGGGTCCGCGGTGGTCACCAGTCCCTCGCCGACCAGCACGGCGTCGGCGCCGGCCGCGGCGTACTCGATCAGGTCGCGCGGCCCGCGCACGCCGGACTCGGCGATCTTGACGACCTCGCCCGGCAGACCCGGGGCGATGCGTTCGAAGGCGGACCGGTCGACCTCGAGGGTGTGCAGGTCGCGGGCGTTGATGCCGATGACCCGGGCCCCGGCGTCCAGGGCCCGTGACGCCTCGTCCTCGGTGTGCACCTCGACCAGCGCGGTCATGCCCAGCGACTCGATGCGCTCCCGCAGGCCGATCAGGGTGTTCTGGTCGAGCGCGGCGACGATCAGCAGCACGACGTCGGCGCCGTGGGCGCGGGCCTCGTGCACCTGGTACGAGCCGACGACGAAGTCCTTGCGCAGCACCGGGATCTGCACGGCCGCGCGCACCGCGTCGAGGTCGGCGAGCGAACCGGCGAAGCGGCGCTCCTCGGTGAGCACGCTGATCATCCGGGCTCCGCCGGACTGGTACTCGACCGCGAGGGCGGCCGGGTCGGCGACGCTGGCCAGCGCACCCTTCGACGGGCTGCGGCGCTTCACCTCGGCGATCACCCCGACACCCGGCGCCTTCAGCGCGGCGAGCGCGTCCTGAGCCGGCGGCGTCTGCTCGACGCGGGCCTTGACCTCGTCGAGCGGCACCGCTTCTTGCCGCGTGGCGACGTCCTCGCGAACACCGGCGACGATCTCGTCCAGAACGCTGGGCACTGGTTGACGCCTCCCGAGTCGTGGTCCGACTGCTTTCATCGAGACTAGCCAGCGGGTACCGCTCTTCGGCGCGCGGGGCCAGAACGCTCGCGCTGCGCCGGTCACTGCGGCGGCTGCGACGCGGGCGACGTGGGATCGTCGCCGCGATCGAGCGCGGTCCACATCGACGCGTCCGCGCGCGCTCGCTCGGCCTCGGCGTCCTGCGCCGTTGGCGGCCGCGAGGACGGCGCGTCGTAGCGCGCGGACATGCCGGCCCAGCGCCCGCCGCGTGCGACGACGAGCAGTCCGGCCACGAGGACGAGCCCGCCGCACACCGCCGACAACACCGGCCACTGCGCATGCACGCTCACCCGCGGCGCGATCGTCGCGTCGGCCGTGACGGCCGCGTGCCGCGCCTGCACCAGCGTCCGGGCCCGGGCCGCACTGAGCGCGTCGAGGCCGGTGAGCGAGCGCCACGTCAGCACGGCGCCGGCCAACGCAAGCACGGCCCCGACGACGCGTCGGGCCACGCCTCGAGTCGCCAGCACGGCCACCACGCCGGCCAGCGCGACCAGGCCGAGCGCGGTGGCGGCCGAGTCGAGCACGTGCCCGCTGATGCCGAGCACGTCGTCGGCCAGCGGCCGGGGCCGGGGCGTGACCACGGTCTGCCAGGTGCGCCGGGCGACGAGCAGGGCGGCCCCGGCGCCGAGTAGGTCCAGCAGCAGGGCGAGCGCGAACTCGGCCCGCCTAGCCATCGGCGATCGGGCGCAGGGTCTCGGCCGTGGCGATCGCCTGCAGCACCGCGCGCGCCTTGTTCCGGGTTTCCTGCTCCTCGAGGGCGGGCACGCTGTCGGCGACGATGCCGGCCGCGGCCTGGACGTAGGCGATCCCGTCGCGCATGACCGCGGTGCGGATGGCGATGGCCATGTCGAGGTCGCCGGCCGCGTCGAGATAACCGACGGCACCGCCGTAGATGCCGCGGCGCACCGGCTCCAGCTCGTCGATCAACTCCATCGCCCGCACCTTCGGTGCGCCGGTCAGCGTGCCCGCGGGGAACGTGGCGACGAGGACGTCGAAGGCGTCCTTGCCCTCGGCCAACTCGGCCTCGACCGTGGACACGATGTGCCACACGTGGCTGTAGCGCTCGACCGCGCCGAACTCCACCACCTCGACCGTTCCGGGTGCCGAGATCCGGCCGAGGTCGTTGCGAGCCAGGTCGACCAGCATCACGTGCTCGGCCTGCTCCTTCGGGTCGTTCATCAGCTCGGCCGCCAGTGCAGCGTCGCGCTCGGCCGTCTCGCCCCGCCGCCGGGTGCCGGCGATGGGATGCAACACGGCTCGGCCGTCACTCACCGTGACCAGCGCCTCGGGACTGCAGCCGACGATGTCGACGTCGGCCGTGCGCAGGAAGTACATGTACGGGGACGGGTTGAGCGTGCGCAGCACCCGGTACACGTCCAGCGGATCGGCCGCGGTCTCGACGCTGAAGCGCTGCCCGATCTGCACCTGGAAGACCTCGCCCGCCCGCACGGCCTCGAGCGCCTGCTCGACCGCGGGCCGGTACTCGCCCTCCGGGGTGCGCGACACCGCGGGCTTGGCCGCCGCGCTCGACACCGTCGCGACGGTCGGCGGCGCGGCCGTGGCCAGGGCGGCCTGCATCGCGTCGAGGCGGCCGGTCGCGTCGGCGTACGCGTCGTCGAGCTCCTCGGCCGACATGCCGGCGCGCACCAGCGCGTTGGCGATCAGCACGACGGTGCACTCGTGGTGGTCGACGGCGGCCAGATCGGTGACCAGCAGCATGGTGAGCTCGGGCAGGCCCAGCTCGTCGACGGCCTTCTCGGGCAGCCGCTCGATGTGGCGCACGACGTCGTAGCCGAGGTAGCCGACGAAGCCACCGGTCAGCGGGGGCAGTCCGGGCAGCCGGGGCGCCGATACCGCCCGCCAGGCCGCGCCGAGCACAGCCAGCGGGTCGCCCTCGAGCGGCAGCCCGGCCGGGACCGATCCGCTCCACGCGGCCTCGCCGTCGACCACCGACAGCGACGCGATCGCGTCCACGCCGACGAACGACCAGCGCGAGAACGACGCGCCGGGCTCGGCCGACTCCAGCAGGAACGTGCCCGGGCGCCCGGCCGCGAGCTTGCGGTAGACGCCGACCGGGGTCTCGGCGTCGGCGAACAGGGTGCGCGTGATCGGCACCAGCCGGTGCGTGTGCGCCAGCTCGTCCAGGTCGGCCCGGCTGATCACGAGGCGCCGCCGTCGCCCGCGGTGCCGCCGGAACCGATCGGCAGCAACCCGCCGGCGTCGAAGCAGCTGCGGGCGCCGGTGTGGCAGGCCGGGCCGACCTGGTCGACGCGCACGAGCAGCGCGTCGCCGTCGCAGTCCAGCGCCACCGACCGGACCTGCTGCACGTGGCCGGACGTCTCGCCCTTCACCCAGTACTGCTGCCGGGACCGCGACCAGTAGGTGGCCCGGCCGGTCGTGAGCGTGCGGTGCAGGGCCTCGTCGTCCATCCAGCCCACCATCAGCACCTCGCCGGTGTCGTGCTGCTGGACGACGGCGGCGACGAGCCCGGCGCCGTCGCGCTTGAGGCGCTCGGCGACGGCCGGGTCGAGATCACTGGCGGGCATGCGAACGATTGTGCCGAACCCGGCTAGCCGGTTCCCACGGGCAGCCGCACGGTGACCGTGCTGCCGCCCTCGACCGTGCTCTCGAACCAGACCGCGCCGCCGTGGGCCGAGACCACGGAGGCCACGATGGCCAGCCCGAGCCCGCTGCCGCCCCGGACCCGGCTGCGGGCCTTGTCGGCCCGCCAGAACCGCTCGAACACGTGCGCGGCCTCGTCCGGCGGCAGGCCCGGCCCGGCGTCGACGATGCGCACCAGAACGTCGGTGCCGTCACGGCGGGCGTCGACGGAGATCGGCCCGTCCGGGCGGGTGTGCACGGCCGCGTTGGTGATCAGGTTGCGCACCACGCGCAGCAACTGGTCGCGGTCGCCGAACACGGTGAGCCCGGGCGGCGCCGCGACACTGATGCGCCGCTGCGGATGGGCGGCCCGGGCCCCGCTGACGGCTTCGTCCAGGATGTCGGCCACGTCGACCGGCTCGCGCTGCGGCTCAGTCCCCTGGTCGCTGCGGGCCAGAGTGAGCAG
This sequence comes from uncultured Actinomycetota bacterium, assembly GCA_963713245.1. Taxonomy (GTDB): domain Bacteria; phylum Actinomycetota; class Actinomycetes; order Mycobacteriales; family Jatrophihabitantaceae; genus CAVQKZ01. Next base: position 119,721 of record CAVQKZ010000005.1, on the reverse strand, counting down.
GTCGTCGACCAGCCGGGACATCCGCGTGCCTTCGGACTCGATGCGGGCCAGGTTGTCGGCCGGCTCGGCCGCACCCTGCTCGCGCTGCATCCGGGCCAACTCGGCATAGCCCCGGATGGAGGTCAGCGGGGTACGCAGTTCGTGCGAGGCGTCGGCCAGGAACTGCCGCATCCGGTGCTCGCTGGCCAGCCGGGCCGCGAACTGGGTCTCGACCGCGGACAGCAGCGTGTTCATCGACTCGGCCAGCTGGCCCACCTCGGTGCCGGCCTCGACCACCGGCACACGGCGGTCCAGCCCAGCCCCGTCGGGCGACAGCTCGGCCGCGACCTCACGGGCGGTGCGCGTCACTCCATAGAGCCGCCGAAGGCTGAACCGCACGCCATAGGCCGTAGCGGCCAGCGCGATGACGACCGCAGATGCCCCGATGACGATCTCGAGGTCAAGCAGCCGGCGCAGTGTCCGGTCGATGTCGCCGGTGGACAGCCCACTGACGACTACGAGCGACGATGCCGGAGTTGTGACGGTCCGGCCGACCACCCGTAGCCGCCCGTCGGTCGTCGCCACGGTCTGTATCCGGCCGGGGTGGGAGGTGAGTGCGGCGCGTTGCCCGGCGGACAGCTTCATCGGCTCCAGCACCTGGCTGGGCGACACCCGGCCGACCACGGCACCGTGTTCGGTGAGCACGATCAACCAGGTGCGCTGCGGGGCGCGGGCGCCGATCGTGGACGGACTGCCGACGAAGCACTGCGCCATCCCGGTGCTTATGCAGCGATCGAGGCTCTGCACGTTGCCGTCAGCAACCTGGCTGACCTGCTGGTCCAGCCGATCGATCAGGAAGGAGCGCAGCGCGAAATAGGTGCCGATGCCCGTGGCCAGGACCAGGACCACGACCAGGCTGACCACGCCGGCGACCAGGCGCCCGGTGAGGCTGCGCGGCGCCAGCCGCCAGCGCCGCGGCGGCCTTTCGGCCGGACTGGGCAGCTCCTCGTCCCAGGCGGCGGGCGGGAGCAGGTTGGGGTCGACCGGCTCGACGTCGCCCGGCCACGGCTGGCTGGGCGGTACGACGTCGACGGCCTCGACGGACGGATCAGTACTCATGCTCGCTCCAGCGTGACACGCCGGGGCAGGCGTCAGTTAAGCGCGCGGTGCCTTGATCACGTAGCCGGCACCCCGCACGGTATGGATCAGCTTGGGCTCGACCGAATCGACCTTCTTGCGCAGGTAGCCGATGTAGAGCTCCACGATGTTTGACTGGCCCTGGAAGTCGTACTTCCAGACCCGGTCGAGGATCTGGGACTTCGACAGCACGACGCGCTCGTTGCGCATGAGGTAGCGCAGCAGCTCGAACTCCGTCGCGGTCAGGTGCACCTCGACCCCGCCGCGGGCGACCTCGTGGCTGTTCTCGTCCAGTTCCAGGTCGGCGACGCGCAGCACGCCCTCGCGGGACTCGTCCGGCAGGGAGCGCCGAAGCACGGCGTGCACGCGGGCCAGCAGTTCCTCGATGCTGAACGGCTTGACCACGTAGTCGTCGGCGCCCGAACGCAGGCCGCCGATGCGGTCGTTGGCGGCGTCTCGCGCGGTCAGGAAGATCACCGGCACCTGGGAGCCGGCCGAGCGCAGGCTCTGCAGCACGCCGAGGCCGTCCATGCCCGGCATCATCACGTCCAGCACGATCAGGTCGGGATCGTTCGCGGCCACCGCGGCCAGCGCCGACGGGCCGCTGTCGGCCGTGACGGTCTCGAACCCGTCGAAGCGCAGCGCCGACGAGACGAGGTGGGTGACGTTGTCCTCGTCGTCGACGACCAGAACCCGTCGCTTCGAACCTGGCGATGACGACACGGCTGCACTCATCTCTGCACTCCCTCGGCACTGTCCTGGCACGGTCCCGGTCCACGCTGTGTCGAGCCTGAGCGTTGCGACTGAGCTTTCTGTGGGAGTTACCTGTGTAACAGATGTGTAGGCCGGCGCCCAGTCGGCCGCCGCTTCACCCGGGGCAGCCACAGCCGCGTGCCCACGTAGCCCCCAGACGCCGGGAGCAGAGCCAGGACGAGCGCGGCGGCCGAGGTCAGGACGAGCACGATCGGCACCGCCGGAGAGCCGGTGTCCGAGTCGACGATGAAGTCGACCGAGGCGGCCAACGTGGCCAGTTGGCCGATGACGAACGGCCAGCGGCGCCGCCCGTTCATGAACCAGAAGAGGGTGATCACCACCGCGACGAGAAGGACGACGGTGACCAGGCCGGCCACCTTCTCGCCGCCGCGGGTGGTCGTGATGTCCGGCGGCTGCACCGGGTGGATGAAGCCGTGGGCCAGGAAGAGCACGGCGTAGACGGCCAGGAACGGGGTCGGGGCCACCCCGGCGGCGACGGCCGCAGTCACCGTCGGCGGCGCGTCCCGCTCCTCGTCGTCGTCGGCCACCGACCCAGCATGCCCCACCGCCGGCACCGGCGAGCGCACCGCCGGGCGGCCCCGGCCGGTTTCGCCCACCTCAGCGCACCTCGGCCCCGCTGGCCCGCAGGGCGTCCTTGACGTCGCCGACGCGCAACTGACCGAAGTGGAACACGCTCGCGGCCAGCACCGCATCGGCCCCGGCCGCCACCGCCGGGGCGAAGTCCTCGACCCGGCCCGCTCCCCCGCTGGCGATCACGGGCACGGTCACGGCGGCTCGCACCAGGCGGATGAGCTGGAGGTCGTAGCCGTCCTTGGTGCCGTCGGCGTCCATCGAGTTCAGCAGGATCTCGCCCGCACCGAGTTCGGCCGCCCGCCGGGCCCAGCCGACCGCGTCGATGCCGGTGCCGGTGCGCCCGCCATGGGTGGTGACCTCGAAACCGCTGGCCGTGGGCTCGGTGCCGGGGCGCACGCGCCGGGCGTCGACCGACAGCACGAGTACCTGCCGGCCGAACCGCTCGGCGATCTCGCGCAACAGGTCCGGGCGGGCGATCGCGGCCGTGTTGACCCCGACCTTGTCGGCCCCGGCCCGCAACAGCGCGTCGACGTCGGCGGCGCTGCGGATGCCCCCGCCGACAGTCAGCGGGATGAACACCTGGTCGGCCGTGCGGCGCACGACCTCGTAGGTCGTCTCGCGGCCGGACGAGGACGCGGTGATGTCGAGGAAGGTCAGCTCGTCGGCGCCCTGCGCGTCGTAGCGCCGGGCCAGCTCGACCGGGTCGCCGGCATCACGCAGGCCGGTGAAGTTGACGCCCTTGACCACCCGTCCGGCGTCGACGTCCAGACACGGGATCACCCGTACCGCGACACCCATCCGCCTGCAATCTCCTCGGGCCCGGGCCGGCGGCGCACCTCGGATCGCCGACGGGCGCCATGCTACGCAGTCGTCGATCCCGGTTTGCCCGAGTGGACAAAGGGGAATTATCCTGCCGCCCTCCCGAGTGACGGGGACCACACGAGACGCGAGGTGGCACCGGTGAGCGACGCGCCCGCACCGACCGAGCCCGACAACGAGCAACTGACGGCCGACAACATCAAGGCGGTCGCGGCCGCCTTCCTGGGCTGGACCATGGACGCGTTCGACTACTTCATCGTCGTGCTCGTCTACGCCGACATCGCCGACGACTTCGGCGTCTCGCTGACCCGGATGGCGTTCCTGACCACGGTCACGCTGATCATGCGCCCGGTCGGGGCGGCCATCTTCGGCATGTGGGCCGACAAGGTCGGCCGCAAGCGCGCGCTCATCGTCGACGTGAGCTTCTACTCGGTCGTCGGCTTCCTCTGCGCGTTCTCGCCCAACTACACGGTGCTGCTGGTGCTGCGGCTGCTCTACGGCATCGGCATGGGCGGCGAATGGGGCCTGGGTGCGTCGCTGGCCATGGAGAAGGTGCCGGCCCGCAAGCGCGGCCTGGTGTCGGGCGTGCTGCAGCAGGGGTACGCGTTCGGCTACCTGCTGGCCGCGGTGGCCTACCTGCTCGTGCGCAACTACACGACGTGGGGCTGGCGCGGGCTGTTCGCGCTGTCGATCCTGCCGGCCCTGCTGTCGCTGTTCCTGCGCACCAAGGTCACCGAGTCCGAGACCTGGGTCGAGACCAAGGCCAACGTCGAGCGCAACAAGACGACCGTGCGCCAGATCCTGTCCTCGCCGGCCGTGCTGCGCCGCTTCGGCTATCTCATCCTGCTGATGACGGCGTTCAACTGGATGAGCCACGGCACCCAGGACATCTACCCGACCTTCCTGAAGAAGGGCCTGGACTTCTCCCCCAACACCGCGCTCTACATCGCGATGTTCTACAACGTGGGCGCGCTGCTGGGCGGCACGCTGATGGGCGCGCTGTCCGAACGCGTCGGCCGGCGGGCCGTCGTCGTCGGCTGCGCCCTGCTCGCACTGCCGCTGCTGCCGTTGTTCGCGGCCTCGCACGCCCTCGGGCTGGTCTGCCTCGGTTCGTTCCTGACCCAGTTCCTGGTGCAGGGCGCCTGGGGCGTGATCCCGGCCCACCTCAACGAGCTGTCACCGGCCGAGATCCGCGGGTTCTACCCCGGGGTCACCTACCAGCTGGGCAACTGCCTGGCCGCGTTCAACCTGCCGATCGAGGAACGCCTGGCCCAGAGCCACAGCTACACGTTCGCGATCACGGCCACGATGATCCCGGTGTTCGTGGCCGTGGCCGTGCTGGCCGCGATCGGCAAGGAGGCCCGCGGCGAGCGCCTGTCGACCTCGAGCGTCGAACCGCGGCAACCGGCCGCCACGCTCACGACGTAGCGGGCGACCAGCCGGTGAGCTCGACCTCGACGAGCATGCGCGGGTCGAGGAAGCCGGCCACGACGATCATCGCGGTGGTCGGCCGGACCTCGGCGAACGTGTCGTGGTGGGCTCGGCCGACGTCGTCGGCGTGGGCCCGGTCGGTGATGTACATCCGCGTCTGGATGACGCCGGCGATCGGGCAGCCGGCGTCGGCCAGGGCGGTGACGCCGACGCCGAACGCGGTCATGGCCTGCCGGTACGGCTCGCCCTCGTGCACGAGTTCGCCCCCGACGACCGAGGTGCAGCCGGCCACCACGAACAGGTCACCGGCCCGCACCACCCGGCTGTAGCCGATCAGGTCCTCGAACGGCCCGCCCGACCCGAACCGCTCGATGCCGGTCACGCGACCGCCGCCAGTGCTTGCGGCAAGGTGAACGCCCCGGCGTAGAGGGCCTTGCCGACGATCGCGCCCTCGACCCCATCGCCGGCCAGCCCGGCGATGGCCCGCAGGTCGGCCAGCGACGACACTCCCCCGCTGGCCACCACCGGCGCGGGCGTGCGGGCGCACACCTGCCGCAGCAGGTCGAGGTTGGGGCCGGTCAGCGTGCCGTCGCGGTGCACGTCGGTGACCACGTAGCGGGCACAGCCGTCGGCGTCGAGCCGGGCCAGCGTCTCCCAGAGGTCGCCGCCCTCCTGGGTCCAGCCCCGGGCCGCCAGCGTGGTGCCGCGCACGTCCAGCCCGACGGCGATCTGGTCGCCGTGCTCGGCGATGGCCGCGCGCACCCAGTCCGGCGACTCCAGCGCGGCCGTGCCCAGGTTGACCCGGGCCGCGCCGGTGGCCAGGGCCGCCCGCAGCGACGCGTCGTCGCGGATGCCGCCGGAGAGTTCCACGGCCACGTCGAGGCGCTTGACCACGTCGGCCAGCAGGTCCCGGTTGTCGCCGCGCCCGAACGCGGCGTCGAGGTCGACGAGGTGGATCCACTCGGCCCCGCCCCGCTGCCACTCCAGCGCCGCGTCGAGCGGATCGCCGTAGGACGTCTCGGTGCCGGCCGCGCCCTGGACCAGACGCACGGCCGCACCGTCGGCGACGTCGACGGCGGGGAGCAGGACCAGGCTCATTTGCGGCTCACTTGCGGCTCACTTGCGACTCCGATCGAGGAACAGCTTGGCCAGCGCCGGGCTGGCGATGACCAGGACGAGCGCGACCAGCATGACCGCGCCGAACGAGCCGGTGAACAGGTAGGCGACGACGAGCAGGACCAGGACGGTGGTGGCCAGCGCGGCCCACGCCTCCTTGTGCCGCCGGAACGCGGGCCCGTGCTGCCACAGCCGCACCCGCCGCCACAGCAGGTCGCGCCGCTCGCGCCGGGCCCGGGCGGCCTGCTCGCGGGCCCGCTGGGCCTGGGCGTCGGCGACGCGCCGGGCGGCCGCGGCCGCGCGCTCGGCCCGGGCGGTGGCGCGCTCCTTGCTCACAGCGTGTCGAGCCAGTTGGCCAGCAGGGTCGCGCCCACGTCGCCGGACTTCTCGGGGTGGAACTGGGTGGCGCTGACCGGGCCGTTCTCGACGGCGGCCACGAAGTCCTCGCCATGGTGGGTGCGGGTCACCAGCCCGGTCGTGTCGTGCACCGCGTACGAGTGCACGAAGTAGCAGCGGGCATCGGCCGGGATGCCGGCGAACAGGACCGAATCCACGGGCGCGGCCACGGTGTTCCAGCCCATGTGCGGCAGCACCGGCGCCTTCAGGGCCTCGACCCGTCCGGGCAGCACGCCGAGCCCGTCGGTGTGCACGCCGTGCTCGACGCCGGCGTCGAACAGCACCTGCATGCCGACGCAGATGCCCAGCACCGGGCGCTGGGCCGCGACCCGCTCGGCGACGATCGCGGGCCCGCCGACGGCGCTCAGCCCGGCCATGCAGGCCGCGAACGCGCCCACCCCGGGCACGACCAGGCCGTCGGCCTCGACCGCGGCCCGCCGGTCGGCGGTGACGGTGACGTCGGCCCCGGCCCGTTCGAGTGCGCGCTGCGCCGAGCGCAGGTTGCCCGACCCGTGGTCGAGGACGACGACCCGCTTCAGAGCACGCCCTTCGTCGACGGCACGCCGCTGACCCGCGGGTCGAGCTCGACCGCCACCCGCAGGGCCCGGGCCAGCGCCTTGTACTGCGCCTCGGTGATGTGGTGCCAGTCGCGGCCGCTGAGGACGCTCACGTGGGCCGCGATCGCCGCGTGGTAGGCGAAGGACTCGAACACGTGCCGGGTGAGCGTGCTGGCGTACTCAGGGCCGATGGTGGCCGGTGCGCCCTCGGGCTCCCGGTGCACCAGGTAGGGCCGCCCGGACAGGTCGACGGCGGCCTGGACCAGGCATTCGTCCATGGGGATCAGGGCGTCGCCGAACCGGCGCACCCCGCTCTTGTCGCCCGCCGCCTGGGCGAAGGCCTGACCCAGGGCGATGGCGGTGTCCTCGACGGTGTGGTGGGCGTCGATGTGCAGGTCGCCCTGGACCTCGACGGTGAGGTCGAACAGGCCGTGCTTGCCGAACGAGGTGAGCATGTGGTCGTAGAAGCCGACGCCGGTGGACACGGCGGTGCGCCCGGTGCCGTCGAGGTCGATCTCGACCCGGACCTTGGTCTCGTTCGTCTGCCGCTCGATGCTGCCGGTACGAGTCATGCCAATGCCTCTTCCAGTGCCTTGCGGAACGCGGCCATCTCGTCGGGGGTGCCGATCGACACCCGCAGCCAGCCGTCCGGGCCAGTCTCCCGGATCAGCACGCCCTGATCGAGCAGGCGCTGCCAGACCGCGTGGCGATCGGGCAGCAGGCCGAACAGGACGAAGTTGGCGTCGGATTCGGCCGCCTGCAGCCCGATCGCGCGCAGCCAGTCGACGGTGGCGTCGCGCTCGCTGCGCAGCTGCGCCACCCGGGCCAGCAGCTCGTCGGCGTGGGCCAGCGCCACCCGGGCCACGGCCTGCGTGACGGCGGAGAGGTGGTAGGGCAGCCGGACGATGCGCAGGGCGTCGACCACGGCCGCGTCGGCGGCGAGGTAGCCGAGCCGGCCACCCGCGAACGCGAAGGCCTTGCTCATCGTCCGGGTGACGACCAGCCGCGGGCGGCCCGGCAGCAGCGACAGCGCGCTGGGCGTGCCGGCCCGGCGGAACTCGGCGTAGGCCTCGTCGACGACGACCATGCCCGGCGCGGCGGCACAGATCGCCTCGATCACGTCCAGCGGCAGGGCCGTGCCGGTGGGATTGTTGGGCGAGGCGAGCAGGACGACATCGGGCCGGTGGGCGGCGAGGTCGGCCAGGGCCTGGTCGGAGTCGATGGTGAAGTCCGCGGACCGGCGCGCGGCGACCCAGGCGGTGTGGGTGTCGCGCGCGTACTCCGGGTACATCGAGTACGTCGGCGCGAACGACAGCACGGTGCGGCCCGGGCCGCCGAAGGCCTGCAGCAGCTGCAGCATGACCTCGTTGGAGCCGTTGGCCGCCCACACGTTGTCGACGCCGACGCCCTCGGCTCCGTCTGCGGTGAGGTAGGCGGCCAGGTCGGCGCGCAGGGCGACGGCGTCGCGGTCGGGGTAGCGGTTGAGCTGCGCGGCGGCCTCGGCCACCGCCCGGCCCATCTCGGCGGCCACGGCCGCACTCGGCGGGTACGGATTCTCGTTGACGTTCAGCCGCACCGGCACGTCCAGTTGCGGCGCGCCGTAGGGCTGCTCGCCGCGCAACTCCTCGCGCAGCGGCAGCTCGGCCAGGGTCGGCTTCACCGCGCTCATGGCAGCCGCACCGCGACGGCGGCGCCGTGCGCGGGCAGGTCCTCGGCGTCGGCCAGGGCCAGGACGTGGGGCGCGACCTCGATCAGGGCGTCCCGGGAGTACTCGACCAGGTGCATGCCCTTGAGGAACGACTGCACCGACAGGCCGGAGGCGTGCCGGGCCGTGCAGCCGGTGGGCAGCACGTGGTTCGAGCCCGCGCAGTAGTCGCCGAGCGACACCGGGGCGTGCGGGCCGACGAACACGCAGCCGGCGTTGGTGACCCGCTCGGCCCAGGCGCGGGCGTCGGCGGTGATGACCTCGAGGTGCTCGGCCGCGTACGCGTCGACGACGGCCAGCCCCTGCTCGAGGTCGCGCACCAGCACGGTGGCCGACTGCGGGCCGGACAGGGCCGCCCGGATGCGCTCGACGTGCTTGGTCAGCCCCACCTGGCGCTCGACCTCGGCGTCGACGGCGTCGGCGAGGGCGACGGAGTCGGTGACCAGGACGGACGCGGCCAGCGTGTCGTGCTCGGCCTGGCTGATCAGGTCGGCGGCCACGTGCACGGGGTCGGCGGTGGCGTCGGCGAGCACGGCGATCTCGGTCGGCCCGGCCTCGCCGTCGATGCCGACGACGCCGCGCACCAGCCGCTTGGCCGCGGCCACGTAGACGTTGCCCGGGCCGGTGACGACGTCGACCGGCTCGATACCGAGGTCGGCGTCGCCGTACGCGGCCAGCGCGACGGCCTGCGCCCCGCCGACGGCGTAGACCTCGTCGACGCCGAGCAGCGCGCACGCGGCCAGGATGGTGGGGTGCGGACGGCCGCCGAACTCCTGCTGGGCCGGCGAGAAGACCGCGATCGACGCGACCCGCGCGACCTGGGCCGGCACGACGTTCATGACCACGCTGGACGGATAGACGGCCAGCCCGCCCGGCACGTACAGCCCGACCCGGTGCACCGGCACCCACCGCTCGGTGACCGTGCCACCGGGCACGACGGCGACGTCGACGCTCTCGCGGCGCTGGGCCTCGTGCACGATCCGGGCCCGGCGGATCGACTCGTCGAGGGCGGCCCGCACGACCGGATCGAGCCCGGCCAGCGCGTCGGCCAGCGCGGCCGCGGACACCCGGGGGTCGGGCAGGTCGACCCCGTCGAAGCGCAGCGTGGCCTCGCGCACGGCCGGGTAGCCGCGGGCGGCCACGGCCTCGACGATCGGGGTGACGGTCTGCAGCGCGCCGGCCACGTCGACGGCGGCCCGGGGCAGCAGTCGGCGCAGTCCGCTCAGCTCGGCGGCAGTGAGGTCCAGGCGGCGTAGCACCGGCCCAGTTTACGGGCGCCCGGGCACCCGATTGTCCGGGCACGACGCCCGCTGCGGCCCGGCCCGGCCCAGTACGGTGCTCGTGTGGCCGACGTCATCCCCGTGTTTCCGCTCAGCCAGGTGCTGCTGCCGGGGTTGCCGCTGCCCCTGCACATCTTCGAGCCGCGCTACCGCCAGTTGCTCCTCGACGTCCAGCGCGGCCCCGGCCGGGCCGCGTTCGGGGTCATCGCCCTGCGCAGCGGGGTCGAGGCCAGCCTGCCCTTCACGGCCGGCACCGAGCCCGAGATCTTCGACGTCGGCACGCTGGCCGAGATTCTCGAGGTCGTCCCGTACGAGGACGGCGCGGCCGACCTGTTCACCGTCGGCAGCCGCCGGTTTCGGATCCGCGAGCTGCTGCGCGAGTCGACGCCGTACCTGCGGGCCCGCGTCGACTGGCTCCCGGAACGCGACGGCGAGCTGCACCCGGCCCAGGTCGTGGCCACCCACACGCTGTGCGCACGCTACCTGGAACTGCTGGGCGGGCTGACCGGCCGCAGCGCCGACGACGAGCTGCCGACCGACGCGAACCTGCTCTCGTACCACGTCGCCGGGCAGCTGCCGCTGGCCGCGCCCGACCGTCAGGAACTACTGGCCGAGGCCAACGCCGCCGACCGGCTGCGCAGGGCCGTCCCGTTACTGCGGCGGGAGATCCGGCTGCTGGAAAGTACCCGCAGCGTCTCGGCCTCCCCCGAGGAACTGCGGCTGATCCCCCATCCCAACTGACCACGCCGCGTGCGGATCGTCCGGCCGCCCGGGCTCGTCGGCCCGGCCGAGGTCGTCGGCCGCGGCGAACGAGACGAACAATGCGTAGACGAGGACGGCGACCGCGCCCTCGAGCACGAGCAGCCCGTGCATGTGCACCGACAGCGGCAGCTCCCGCAGGAGGGTCCGGGTCTTGCCGTCGCCGGTGCCGCCGCCGAGGGCATGGCCGACGACGTCGGTGAGCACTGCGCCGAGCACGCCGCCGACGGCCAGCGCCACGGCCGTGACCGGGCCGCGGGTGGACCTGTGCAGCCAGGCCGCCACCCCGGCGAGCAGGCCGGCCGCAGCGCAGATGACGGCGAAGCGCCCGTCGCCGGCGATGAACGCCTCGGTCTCGTCGGGCTGGATCGCGTGCGGGGCGACGACGTAGCCGAGCGGGCCCGGCGGGCTCCACCACTGCCAGAGCACGCCGAGCGCGGCGCCGAGGACGGCCAGGGCGAGGGCGAGCCAGATCCCGCTGCGCAGTTCGGCCGGCGAGGCCCAGGGGGCGCGCCGGCGCGCGGGGTAACCGTCGAGGCCGAACGCGGCCGGCTGGCTCGGCGGCGCGGGAGTACTCACCGGGCCAGTCTGACAGCCGGGCCTGGGCACCGGCGCAGACGGGCGGCTCAGCGCCCGAGCGAGTCGCGCAGCAGCAGGTGCAGTTCGTCGACCCGGGCCTTCGGGACGACCCGGTCGAGGTCGAAGGTGCGCAACCGGGCCAGCGTCCGGCGCCGGCGCTGCCGTCCGAGCAGGCGCAGCACCAGCAATGGCAGGGTCCAGGTGCGCCCGGGCAGGCCGATGCGGCGCAGTTCGGCCAGGACGTCGGCCCGGGTGTCGGCGACGAGGGCCCGCATCCGGGCCTCGAGCGGAGCGACGCGGTCGACGGCGGTCAGCCGGCGCAACACGGCCCGCATGACCGCCCGCAGCCCGAGCACGGCCAGCGCGATCAGGGCGATGACGATCGACCAGAACGTCGAGCCGGCCCACTCGACCAGGCCGGCGGCGACCAGGAAGACGAGGGCGACCACGAGCAGGCTGCGGCCGATCGACTCGCCGATGGCCCGGCCCACGAGGTACCGGGCCAGGGCCCAGCGGCTCACCGGCGAACCCTGCTCGAAGGCGCCCACATCGACGCCGGGCGGCTCGTCGGGATCCGGTCCGGGCCACAGTTCGGGAGTCACGGAACCGACGGTACCGGCCGGCGCAGGCCTGTATTCGCTTGACAGCCGGCTATCTCATCTCGAATACTCCATTCCGAGTAATTCTGACTGGAGTATGAGATGACCCGACGGCGCGTCAGTAACCCCCTCGCCCTGGCCGTGCTGAGCTGCCTGAGCGAGCGCCCCATGCACCCGTACGAGATCTCCACGACGCTGCGCAGCCGAGGCAAGGAGCAGAGCATCAAGCTCAACTACGGCTCGCTCTACGCCGTGGTCGAGTCGCTGCAGAAGCACGGTCTGATCACCTCCCGCGAGACCACCCGCGCCGGGCGCCGCCCCGAGCGCACCGTCTACGAGATCACTGCCGCCGGGCAGGCCGAACTGGAGGACTGGCTGGCCGAACTGCTGTCGACGCCGACCCGCGAGTTCACCTCACTCGAGGCCGGCCTGTCGCTGATCGCCATCCTGCCGCCGGACGAGGTCGCCCGATTGCTCACCCTCCGGTCTGACAAGCTGCGTATCGAACTGGGCGCACTCGAGACGGCCAGCCAGATCGGCGACGAGATGGGCCTGCCGGAACTGTTCTTCGTCGAGAGCACCTACCGGCATGCCGTGCTCACGGCCGAACTCGCCTTCGTCACCGACGTCGTGGCCCGCATCCGCGACTCGTCCTTCGGCGGCACCAAGGTGTGGCGGCGCATGCACGAACTGCTGGCCGGTGGCCTGACGTTCGAGGAACTGCTCGCCGACCCGGTCGGCCACCTCGGAGAGGAGGCCCGCATCCTGCAGCAGCAACCCCCCGCGTAAGCGCAAGCCCCTGGCCGGTGCGGCAACACCAGCCAGGGGCCGTACACCCGAGTCGACACCGCAGCGCGATCCGTCCCGAGGCGCACTCACACGATAGGCGCTGCGGCCTCGACTCCCCACCATTTCCAGGGAGTCCCATGTCCGAGCACACCTCGACGGCGCTGCACGCCGTCGACCTCGTCAAGACCTATCCCGGCGGGCGCGGCGCGCCGCCGATCCGCGCCCTCGACGGGCTGTCCGTCGCGGTCGAGTCCGGCAGCGTGTTCGCGCTGCTCGGGCCCAACGGCGCCGGCAAGTCCACGACGGTCAAGATCCTGACCACCCTCTCGCGGCCCGATTCGGGCCGGGCCACGGTCGCGGGCATCGACGTGCTGCGCGCGCCCGACGACGTGCGCCGCGCGATCGGGCTGGTCTCGCAGAAGTCCTCCAGCGATCCGATGGCCACGGCCCGGGAGAACCTCGTGCTGGCCGGGCGCATCCAGGGCCTGCCCGCCCGGGCCGCCCGGGCCCGGGCCGCCGAGTTGCTCGAACGCTTCGACCTGCTCGATGCCGCCGACCGGCTGGCCAAGACCTACTCCGGCGGCATGTCCCGCAAGTTGGACGTGGCCATCGGGCTGGTGCACCGGCCCCAGGTGCTGTTCTTGGACGAGCCGACCACCGGGCTGGACCCCGAGGCCCGGGCCGGGATGTGGGCCGAGATCGGCCGGTTGTCGGCCGACGAGCAGATGACCGTGCTGCTGACCACGCACTATCTGGACGAGGCCGACCACCTGGCCGACCGGCTGGCCATCATCGACGACGGCCGGGTCGTGGTCGAGGGCACGCCCGAGCAGCTCAAGAGCGAACTGCGCGGCGATGCCGTGCACGTCGAACTGGCGGCCGCGACGGACGGCCCCGCAGCGGAGGGTGCCCTGAGTCGGGTTGCCGGGCTGCGCGACATCGGTGTGGACGGGTCGAGCCTGCGGGCCCGGGCCGACAGCGGGGCCCGGGCGGTGCCGGGGGTGCTGGCCGCGCTCGACGGGGCCGGCATCGCGGTCGCGTCGGTGACCGTGGCCCGGCCGTCGCTGGACGACGTCTACCTGCGCCACGCCGGCCGCACGTTCGAGGCGGTGGCCTGATGGCGAGCACGTCCACAACGACGGTCGAACCGGTCGTACCGACCCCGGCTGCTGCGAGGTCGCGCTACCGGGCGCCGCTGCTGACGCACTCGGCCCTGCTGACGACGCGCGGGGTGCGCACGCTGATGCGGCAGCCGGCCTATGCCGCGATCACGCTGATCCAGCCGGTCATCTGGCTGTTGCTGTTCGGCCAGCTGTTCCGGTCGGTGATCCACATCCCCGGGTTCAGCACGGCGTCGGGGTCCTACCTGGAGTTCCTCACCCCGGGCGTGATCGTGATGACGGCCCTGTTCTCCAGCGGCTGGGCCGGGACGGTCTATATCGAGGACATGAATCTGGGCGTGATGGACCGGCTGCTGGCCTCGCCGGTGCGGCGAGGGGCGATGATGGCCGGCACGCTGGCCTACCAGGCGCTGACCACCCTGGTGCAGACCCTGATCGTGTTCGGCATCGCCTACGCGGCCGGGGCCCGGTTCCCGGGGGGCGTCGCCGGCATCGCTGTCACCCTGCTCGCGGCCGCGCTGATCTCGATGATCATCGCGTCGCTGTCGAACGCGATCGCGCTGCTGGTGCGCCAGCAGGAGGCCCTGATCGGCATCAGCCAGTTCATCGTGCTGCCACTGCAGTTCCTGTCCTCGGCCATCATGGACACCCGGCTCTCGCCGCCCTGGGTGCGTCACGTGGCCCGGTACAACCCGGTCGACTGGGCCGTGGTGGCCAGCCGGCAGGCGCTGTCGGCCGGCACCGACTGGGGTGCGGTCTGGCCCCGGCTCGGGCTGCTGGCCGCGCTGGCCGCGGTGATGGCCGGGCTGGCCACCCGGGCGTTCGGCAGCTACCAGCGCTCGGTGTGACGCGGCACTAGGCCGAGACGGCGGCGGGGCCGAGCAGCGCTTTCAGGTCGCCCATCAGGGCGGCCGACGGCGTCACTCGGTACCCGTCGCCGAGCTTGAGCAGGTGCTGGCGCTCGCCGTTGACCAGGCGCAGGTGCACCTCGGTCGTGCCGGGATGGGTGGCCAGCACGTCGCGCAGCCGGTCGACCATCGGCGGCGTGCACCGGGCCGGGGCCATCTTGACCACGACCGGCCCGCGCGGCCCGGCGTTGGTGTCGAGCAGGGTCAGGTCGCTGCCGATCAGCTTGACGGTGTCCTCGCGCGCGTCGGTGCGGCCCTTGATGGCGACGATGGCGTCCTCGGCGATCGTCAGCGCCACCTGGGCGTAGGAGGTCGGGAAGAACATCACCTCGATGGAGCCCTCGAGGTCCTCGAGCACGACCTGGGCCCAGGGCGCCCCGGCCTTGGTGATGCGGCGGTTCACCGACGAGAGGATGCCGGTCAGCGTGACCGACTGCGGCTCGGCGCTGCCCTCGGCATGCACGGCCGCGATCGTCATGTCGGCCGAAGCGCTCAGGATGTGCTCGAGCCCGAGCAGCGGGTGGTCGGAGACGTACAGCCCGAGCATCTCGCGCTCGAACTGCAGCAGCACCTTCTTGTCCCACTCGCCCGGCGGCACGCGCACCGCGAACACGTCGTCGGCCGGGCTGGTTTCGCCCAGGCTGCCGAACAGGTCGAACTGGCCGATGGCCTCGGCCCGCTTGGTGTCGAGCACCGCGTCGACGGCCGGCTCGAAGATGTTCATCAGCCCGCGGCGGGGATGGCCGAGGGAGTCGAAGGCGCCGCCCTTGATCAGGGCCTCGATGGTGCGCTTGTTGCAGACCGTGGCATCGACCTTGCGCAGGAAGTCGCCGAAGTCCTCGAAGTCGCCCTGGGCCTTGCGAGTGGTCACGATCGAGCTGACGACGTTGCTGCCGACGTTGCGGATCGCGGTCAGGCCGAAGCGGATGTCGCCGCCGGTCGGGGTGAACTCGCGCGTCGGAGGAGTTGACGCACGGCGGCAGCACCTTGATGCCCATGTGCCGGCACTCGGCCAGGTAGATGGCCGACTTGTCCTTGTCGTCGCGCACCGAAGTCAGCAGCGCGGCCATGTACTCGGCCGGGTAGTTGGCCTTGAGGTAGGCCGTCCAGTACGAGACGACGGCGTACCCGGCGCCGTGGCTCTTGTTGAAGCCGTAGTCGCAGAACGGCAGCAGGGTGTCCCAGAGCGCCTTGACCGCGGCCGCGGAGAAGCCGCGCTCGGCCATGCCGGCCGAGAACGCCGCGTACTGCTCCTCCAGTTCTTTCTTCTTCTTCTTGCCCATGGCCCGGCGCAGCAGGTCGGCGCTGGCCAGGGAGTAGCCGGCCACCTTCTGGGCGATGGCCATGACCTGCTCCTGGTAGACGACCAGGCCGTAGGTCTCGCCCAGGATCTCGCGCAGCGGCTCGTCGAGCTCGGGATGGATCGGCACGACCGGTTTGCGCCCGTTCTTGCGGTCGGCGTAGTCGTTGTGCGCGTTGGTGCCCATCGGCCCGGGCCGGTACAGGGCGATGACCGCGGTGATGTGGTCGAACACCTCGGGTCGCATGGCCCGCAGCAGGGCCCGCAGCGGGCCGCCGTCGAGCTGGAACACGCCGAGGGTGTCGCCGCGGGCCAGCAGGTCGTAGGTGGCCTGGTCGTCGAACGGCAGATCCTCGATCAGGATCGTCTCGCCCCGGTTGGCCTTGATGTTGGCCAGCGCGTCGTCGACGATCGTCAGGTTGCGCAGGCCGAGGAAGTCCATCTTCAGCAGGCCGAGCGCTTCGCAGGTGGGGTAGTCGAACTGCGTGATGATCGCGCCGTCCTGCTCCCGCTTCATGATCGGGATGGTGTCGATGAGCGGCACGCTGGACATGATCACCGCGCAGGCGTGCACGCCCCACTGCCGCTTGAGCCCTTCGAGGCCCTGCGCCGTCTCGACGACGCGCTTGACCTCGCCGTCGGCCTCGACCAGGGCCCGGAACTCGCCGCCCTCGCCGTAGCGGGCGTCGGTCTTGTCGAAGATCTTGTTGAGCGGGACGTCCTTGCCCATCACCGAAGGCGGCATGGCCTTGGTGATGCGCTCGCCCATCGCGAAGGGGTAGCCGAGCACCCGCGACGCGTCCTTGACCGCTTGCTTGGCCTTGATCGTGCCGTAGGTGACCACCTGGGCCACCCGGTCGTCGCCGTACTTGTCGGTGACGTAGGCCATCACCTCGCCGCGGCGGCGCTCGTCGAAGTCGATGTCGATGTCGGGCATCGTGACGCGGGCCGGGTTGAGGAAGCGCTCGAACAGCAGGCCGTGCTCGAGCGGGTCGAGCCCGGTGATGCGCATGGCGTACGCGACGAGTGAGCCGGCCGCCGAGCCCCGGCCCGGCCCGACCCGGATGCCGTGCTCGCGGGCCCAGTTGATCAGATCGGCGACCACCAGGAAGTAGCTCGGGAAGCCCATCTGCAGGATCATCGCGACTTCGTAGTCGGCCCGTTCGCGCACCGCGGGCGGCAACCCGCCCGGGTAGCGGGTCGAGAGCCCGCGCTCGACCTCCTTGACGAACCAGGAGCCCTCGTCCTCGCCCGGCGGCACCGGGAACTGCGGCATCAGGTTGACGCCCTCGGCGAACGCGACGTTGCAGCGCTCGGCGATCAGCAGGGTGTTGTCGCACGCCTCACGCAAATCGTGCTTGTCGGCCCACAGCGAGCGCATTTCGGCCGGGGTCTTGAGGTAGTAGTCGCGGCCCTCGAGCTTGAACCGCTTCGGGTCGGCCATCGTCTTGCCCGACTGGATGCAGCACAGGATCTCGTGGGCGTCGGCGTCCTCGGCGTGGGTGTAGTGCAGGTCGTTGGTGGCGATGATCGGCAGTTGCAGATCGCGGGCCAGCCGCAGCAGCCCATCGCGGACCCGGGTCTCGATCTCGAGTCCGTGGTCCATCAGCTCGATGAAGTAGTTGTCCTGGCCGAAGATGTCCCGGAATTCGGCCGCGCTGGCCCGGGCCTTGTCGTAGTCGCCGATGCGCAGCCAGGTCTGGACTTCACCGGACGGGCAGCCGGTGGTGGCGATCAGCCCGGCGGCGTACTGCGAGAGCAGTTCGCGGTCGGCCCGCGGCTTGTAGAAGAACCCTTCCAGGCTCGAGCGCGACGACAGCCGGAACAGGTTGTGCATGCCGGCCGTGGTCTCGGCCAGCAGGGTCATGTGCGTGAACGCGCCGCCGCCGGAGACGTCGTCGCCGCCGCCGTCGGCCCAGCGCACCCGCGAGCGGTCGAAGCGCGACGTGCCCGGGGTGACGTAGGCCTCGAGGCCGATGATCGGCTTGACCCCGGCCGCGGTGGCCTTGGTGTAGAAGTCGTGGGCCCCGAAGACGTTGCCGTGGTCGGTCATGGCCAGGGCGGGCATGCCCATGCGGGCGGTCTCGGCGAACAGCTCGCTCAGCCGGGCGGCACCGTCGAGCATGGAGTACTCGGTGTGGACGTGCAGGTGCACGAACGAGTCGGTGTCGCCAGATGCCACGGTCGCGCCGGCCCCAATCCTGTGTCTGGTGTCAATCTTCGCGGTGCTGGTCGATTCTCACACCTCCGTACGACGACGGCCGGGCGTGTCGGCGGGCGTGTCTCTCGATCTCCGCCTGAGGGTCGGCCTCCCCGGCGGCTAGAGGGGCTGCACGTCGGCCACCACACAGCTGACGTTGTCGGGCGCGCCGACGGCCAGGGCCGCGTCGACCAGGGCGGTGCAGCACGCGGACCGATCGGCGGTCTCGGCCAGGATCCGGCCGATCGACGGCTCGCTCACGTAGTCGGTAAGGCCGTCGCTGCAGACCAGGTAGCGCTCGCCCGGCTCGGCCGGGCGAGTGGTCACGTGGGGCCGCACCGGGCCACCGTCCAGGGCCTGCAGGACGACCGAACGGGCCGGGTGGCGGGCCGCCTCGGCCGCGGTGATCTCGCCTCCGTCGAGCAGGCCCTGGACCAGCGAGTCGTCGCGGGTCAAGCGGGAGAACTCGCCGTCGCGCCACACATAGGCCCGTGAGTCGCCCACGTGCAGCACGAGTACCGACGCCCCGTCCAGGCGCAGCGCGGTCAGCGTCGAGGCCATCCCCCGCAGCTCATGGTCGCGGTCGATGGCCCGGGCCAGGCGGACGTTCGCGTAGTCGGCCGCTTCGCTCACCTCGACGCGCGGGTCCTTCAGGTAGACGCGGTCCTCGAGGTAGGCGATCGCGGCCACCACCACCTCGCTGGCGACCTCGCCGAAGACGTTGCCGCCCACTCCGTCGGCCACCGCGATCAGATTCTGGCCGGCCAGTACGTAATCCTCGTTGTTCTCCCGAACTGCGCCCGGGTGGGACAGCGCCGCCGACTCGAACCGGAACAGCCGCCGAGGGTGCGGAACTGGCCCGAGGCTTCGGGCGGGCACGAGGACGCGCTCCATGGGTCGACCTCCGCGAACGTGGGTCAGGGGCGGATGACCACGGTGGTGCCGATCGCGGCCCAGTTGTAGAGGAACGTGATCGCGGCCAGCGGGGTGTGGATGCAGCCGTGGGATCCCTCGGTGCGGTACTGCGGGCTGCCGTACGGGAAGTTCTGCCAGCTCGAGTCGTGGAAGCCGAACAGCGGGCCCTGGAACGGGATCCAGTACTTGACCGGGTAGGTCTGGCCGCTGAGCAGGGTGAGCGTGGTGTCGGTGGTCTTGCCCTGGATCTGGAACGTGCCGGTCGGGGTGCTGTCGTAGGGCAGCGCGACCGCGCCGGTGGTCACCGGGCTCTGGTATGCGACCTGCGTGTGCGCGCACAGCCACAGGTGCTGGTCGGTGACACTGACGAGCACGAGCTGGGCCGCGGTGTTGGCCGCGCACGCGGAGGGCTTGGCCGGCGGTGTGGGCTTGGGCTTGGGTGCCGGCCTGGGCACGGACGCGGTGGTGCGGGGCGCCGCGGCGACGGCCGGGCGCGATACCGGGGTGACGTGGGCCGCGGCCGACGTGCTGGGCCGATCGAGCTGGGCACCCGAGCCGCCCGTGACGGTGGCCGCACCGCAGCCGGTCAGCGCGGCGGCCAACACCGCCACGACTGCCGCGCCACGCCTCACCATGCCCACCTCACGCCTGTTTGGCCCAGGTCAGGCTACGCGATAACGGCGCCGATGACCTCGGTCGGCGGCCGAGGGGCCGATCGCGGCAGGATGGGCCGATGACCGCTCCCGGCACTGCTGAGCTCGTCGAGGCCCTGCGGGCCGAGCTGCCCCGCACCCTGATCACGCTCGACTTCGACGGCACGCTCGCGCCGATCGTGGCCGATCCGGCCGCGTCGCGCCCGGCCCCCGGCGCCATCGACGCGCTCACCGCACTGGCCCGCACCGGCGCCCGGATCGCCGTGATCACCGGCCGCGACGCCCGCACCGCGCTCGAGCTGGGCGGCTTCGCGGCCGTGCCCGGGCTGGTCGTCGCAGGCAGCTACGGCGCCGAGACGTGGCAGGACGGCGAACTCAGCACGCCGCCCGAGCCGCCCGAGATCGGAGTGCTGCGCGAGCGGCTGCCGGCCGTCGTGGCCGAGCACGGCAGCGACCCGGGCGTCTGGATCGAGGACAAGGGCCTGTCGCTCGTGGTCCACGCCCGCCGCGCGGCCGACCCGGGCGCCGCCATCGACGAACTCCGCGGCCCGGTCACCGAGCTGGCCGAGCAGCTCGGCCTGGACCCGCACCCGGGCCGGGGCGTGCTCGAGATCCGCATCCCCGGCTTCGACAAGGGGACCGCGCTGCTGCGCCTGGTCGAGCGCTTCGACCCGGCCGCGGTGCTCTTCGCCGGCGACGACCTCGGCGACCTGCCTGCCTTCGCCGCGATCCGGCGGCTGCGCGCCGACGGCCGGACGGCCTGGGGCGTCGGCGCGTCCTCGGCCGAGGTGCCCGAACTGGCCGAGGCCGCCGACCTGCAGGTCGACGGACCGGCCGGCGTCGTCGCCCTGCTGGCCGCGCTGGCCGCACCGAACGCCTGGTCCGGGTCGTCCTAGTCGAGCGCGTCGAGCTGGGCCTGGAACCACTGGGTCGGCGGCAGGGCCACGGCCGCCTCGCGCATCCGCTCGGCCCGCTCGGCCCGTTCGCCGGCCGACATCTGCAGGGCCGCGACGAGCGCCTCGGCCGTGGCCGAGACGTCGAACGGGTTGACCTGCAGCGCATCGGCCCCGAGCGTCTCGGCCGCGCCGGCCTCGCGCGAGAGCACCACCGCCGGCTCGCGCTCGGACACGACCAGGCCTTCGAGCACGACCAGGTTCATCCCGTCGCGCACCGAGTTGATGAACAGCACGTCGGTGCGGCGCAGCACCGCGAGCGCGGCCGGGTAGTCGTCGACGATCTCGAGCAGCACCGGCGTCCAGTCGTCCGTGCTGAACTCGTCGTCGATGTCGGCCGCGAGCCGCTCGATGGACGCCGTGTACTCGCGGTAGGCGGGCAGGTCCTCGCGCGACGGGTTGTTGTAGATCGCGTGCACGACCCGCCCGCGCCACTCGGGGTGGGTGCGCAGCAGCTCGCGGTAGGCCAGCAGCCCGCGCCACACGTTCTTGGACAGTTCGGTGCGGTCGACCCGGCCGATGAGTTGGCGCTCGCCCACGATCTCGTGCAGCAACCGGGCCGAGCTCTCGACGTCGCGCCGCCAGGCCGCCTTGCGCATCTCGTCCGGGTCGGTGCCCAGCGGGAAGGACCGGACGCCGTCGGGCTGGCGGCCGACGACGGTGCGGCAGGTGTCGCGGAACAGGCCGGCCCAGCGCTCGGTGTGAAAGCCGAGCACGTCGGCGCCGAGCAGTCCGTCGACGATCGCGTACGCGATGTCGTCGGGCAGCATCGCGAAGTAGTCCGGCGACACCCACGGGGTGTGCGTGAAGTGGCCGATGCGGACGTCCGGGCGCATCGTGCGCAGCATCCGCGGGGCCAGGAACAGGTGGTAGTCCTGGATCATCACCTTCGCGCCCGGGGCGGCCTCCTCGGCCAGGGCCTGGGCGAAAGCCTGGTTGTAGCGCACGTAGGAGGCCCACTGGCGCCGCCAGCCCGCGTCGAAGATCGGCGCCTTGGGCAGTTCGTAGAGCATGTGCAGCACGAACCACAGCGTCGAGTTGGCCACGCCGTTGTAGGCGTTGCGGAACGTCAGGCCGTCGATGGGCAGCATCCGCACGTCGAAGTCGCCGTTGAGCGCGTCGGCGGCGAACTGCACGTCGGACAGCCGCCCGTTCTTGGCCTGCCGGGCCAGGGCCCGCTCGCGGTCGTTCATGGCCGCGCACACCCACACCGCGTCCGGAGTCGCCCCCAGCGCGTTCTGCATCCCGCTGACCAGGCCACCCCCGCCCCGGCGGATCTCGTCGTCGCCGTCCTCGACCGCGACGACGGACAGCGGGCCTCGATTGGAGGCGACCAGGAGCGGCGCTCGGCCGGGAGATGTCATATGGGGGTCCTACCCAATAAGCGGTGCGGTGGCGGCGCGAGTCACGACTGCGCCCGGATGAGGTCGAGCGCGGCCTGCAGGTCGGGCGGGAACGGCGATTCGACCCGAACCAGTTCGCCCGTGCTGGGATGGGTGAACGTGAGTTCGCGGGCGTGCAGCCACTGGCGGGTCAGGTGCAGGCGTTTGGCCAGCACCGGATCGGCGCCGTAGGCGAGGTCACCGACGCAGGGGTGCCGGATGGCGGCCATGTGCACCCGGATCTGGTGGGTGCGCCCGGTCTCGAGATGGATGTCGAGCAACGAGGCGGCCCGGAACGCCTCGACCGTCTCGTAGTGGGTGATGCTGGCCCGGCCTCCGGCCACGACCGCGAACTTGTAGTCGGCGGAGGGATGGCGGTCGATCGGCGCGTCGATGGTGCCGCGGCTCGGGTCGGGGTGGCCCTGGACCAGCGCGGCGTAGCGCTTGTCGACGGTGCGTTCCTTGAACGCGCGCTTGAGCACGGAGTAGGCCTGTTCGCTCTTGGCCACGACCATGACGCCGGTGGTGCCGACGTCGAGGCGGTGCACGATGCCCTGCCGCTCGGCCGCGCCGGAGGTCGCGACCCGGTAGCCCATGGCGGCCAGGCCCTGCACGACGCTCGGGCCGGTCCAGCCCGGGCTGGGGTGGGCCGCCACCCCGACCGGCTTGTCGACCACGACCAGGTCGTCGTCGTCGTAGCGCACGACCAGCCCGTGGACCGGTTCGGGCGCGGCACTGGCCGCGACGTCCGGCTCGGGCAAGGTCAGTTCCAGCCACGACCCGCCGTGCACCTTGGCCGAGCGGGCCGGCGTGGCCCCGTCGAGGGTGACCCGGCCGGCGTCGACGAGTGCGGCCGCGGCCGTGCGCGAGAACCCGAACAGCCGGGCGATGGCCACATCCAGGCGCAGCCCGTCGAGCCCTTCCGGCACGGGCAGCAGTCGCGGTTGGCTCACTGGGGCTGACCGCCGCGGCGCACCCGGCTGCCCCGGGCGTCGATGTCGACACCGCTCAGGGCGAGCGCCGCCGCGAGCACCGCGCCGCAGACGATCGCGGAGTCGGCCAGGTTGAAGATCGGCCAATGCGCCCCGTCGGGCCCGAACACGCTGATCCAGTCGACGACGTGGCCGCGGCCGAGGCCCGGATCGCGGAACATCCGGTCGACCAGGTTGCCGAGCGCGCCGCCGAGCACCAGCCCGAGCGCGACGGCCCAGCCCACGGAACGCATCCGCCCGGCGGTGCGCACGATGAGGGCGACCACGGCCAGGGCCACCGCGGTGAGCACCAGGGTCGCGCCGGTGCCGACCGAGAACGCGGCGCCGGAGTTGCGGGTCTGGTCGAGATAGATCAGCCCGCCGAGCACCCGCACCGGGTCGTGATAGATCCCGAGCTTGGCCGCGACGAGCACCTTGGAGCCGAGGTCGAGCCCGAGCGCCACGACGGCGACGACCACGAACAGGCCGACGCGCCGCGGATGCGTGGCGTCGGCCTGCTCGTCGGGGCTCGCCTCGGTCGGCGGCGCGGATTGGTCGTCGGTGGAGCTCACGTACCTATTGTCCCGCATGCGAGCGGGACCCAGAACCGCACCGCAACTTTCCCCGGTCGGGCGCCGATGACTCCCCTGCCGCAGCGCCGCCGGCTCAGCGGCGCTCTTCGCGTTGCTTGCAGGCGACGTCGAGCGTGGCGCTGGGGAACGCCTTCAGCCGGGCCTTCGGAATCGGCCGGCCGCAGCTCTCGCAGAATCCGTAGGTGCCGGCGTCGATGCGCTCGACGGCCCGCTGGATCTGGGTGAGCAGGTCGAGCCGGTTGGCCGCGATGGACTGCTCCTGCTCGCGCTCGAAGGTCTTGCTGCCGGCGTCGGCCTGGTCGTCGCCGGCGCCGTCGGTACTGGACTGCTGCAGGTCGTTGAGATCACGCAGCGACCGGTCGTAGGCGTGGCGCATCTCGTTGAGTTCGGCGTCGAGATCCTTGCGGACGGCGGCCAGTTCGGCCTTGGTCCACTCCGAGCCCTTCGGTATGGCGATGTCGGGCGCGTGCGCGGCGGGCTGGGCTTTCTTGGCCGGCGTCTTGGCCGGTGCGGGGGTGGGGTTGGTCGTAGCCGCCTCGGCGGCGGCAGATGGCTGGTTCGCGGGGGTCACCTTCTTCGCGGGAACAGACGTGCTCGGCGCCTTTTTCGCCGGTGTTGCTTTCGTGATGGCAGCCTTCTTGGCCGCAGCGTTTTTCGCCAGAGTTTTTTTGACCGGCGCGGTGTTGGCGCGGGCCGTTGCCTTCTTGGCCGGCGCCGTCTTGGCCGCGGTCTTCTTGGCCGGGGTCTTCTGGCCGGCAACCTTCTTCACGGCACCCGCGCGCTTTGCCGGCGCGGACTTGCGTGCTGGTGCTTTCTTCGCCGGCGCGTTTCCCTTGACTGTCGTCTTCTTGGCCGGTGTGGCCTTCTTCGCAGGTGCCTTCGCGGCCGGCGCTGCTTTGCGGGCCGGGGCTTTCTTGGCCGGACCCGACTTCTTCGCCGGGGCCTTCTTGGCCGCGACGTTCTTCCGGGCGGGGGCAGACTTCCTGGCCGGTGCCTTTTTCGCCGGTGCGGCCTTCTTGGCCGGCGCCGCTTTGCCGGCGCTTCCGGCTCGGCGCAGCGCCCGGCTTATCCGTCCTACGGCGGCCATGGCCACCCCCTTCATCGTCGGAACGCACGTGTGGCGAAATGCCGCCCACTTGCGACCGCAAAGGCGGTCAATATATGGGGCGGATTGTCCCGCCGCCACCTCCCACGCCGATGACGGAGCAACCCAGGCCAGGAAAGCCCGTTCGCAGGATCAGGCCGGTTCCGGGCCGGGTCCGCATTGCCTGGGGAGCAACATAGCCGTGATCCGGAGCATCGTCGCTCACCTCGGCCCGTGTCGCGGCCCGACAAAGCCCCCACAACCGAGCAATACCGCCGAACTCCCGGCGCTATGCCCGGCTGCGGCCGGCGGCTCGCTACGATGGGCCAGCGACGACGAGGACGAGTAGTCGCGGCAAACCGGCGCGTAGCGACCTGGGGACGGTGTGAGCCCAGGGGTCGGTCCCGTGGGCGAAATCACCTCCGAGCACCGGAAGAACGGGCCGCCCCGGCGGTCCCAGTAGACCCGGGCCAAGGAAATGAAGTGGGCGCGCGGTTGTGCGTCAACGAGGGTGGTACCGCGGCACGCGGACCGGTGGCAACCGGCCCGGGCGTCGTCCCTCGAGTCCGACCCGACTCGAAGGAGCACACCCGGTGACCGACCCGGCCCCGCCCAACGGCTATCAGGCCCTGCCCGCCCACGTCGACCTGCCCGCACTCGACCACGAGGTCATCGAGGGCTGGCGGGCCAACCAGGTGTTCGCCCGCAGCCTGGAGCAGACGGCGCACGGCCCGGCCTGGACCTTCTACGAGGGCCCGCCCACCGCGAACGGCATGCCCGGGACCCACCACGTCGAGGCCCGGGTGTTCAAGGACGTCTTCCCGCGCTGCAAGACGATGAAGGGCTACCACGTCCCGCGCATGGCCGGCTGGGACTGCCACGGCCTGCCGGTCGAGCTCGCGGTCGAGAAGGAGCTCGGCTTCACCGGCAAGCCCGACATCGAGGCGTACGGCATCGCCGAGTTCAACGCGAAGTGCCGCGAGAACGTCCAGCGCCACGTCGACGCGTTCGAGGCCATGAGCGAGCGGATGGGCTACTGGGCCGACTACGAGCACGCCTACTGGACGATGAACCGCGACTACGTCGAGTCGGTCTGGTGGGCGCTCAAGCAGATCTTCGACAAGGGCCTGCTGGTCGAGGACTACCGGGTCGCGCCGTACTGCCCGCGCTGCGGCACCGACGCTGTCCGACCACGAGGTCGCGCAGGGCTACGAGGACGTCACCGACCCGTCGGTCTACGTGCGCTTCCCGCTGACCTCCGGACCCTGGGCCGGCCGGGCCGACCTGCTGGTCTGGACGACCACCCCGTGGACGCTCGTCTCGAACACCGCCGTCGCGGTGAACCCTGACGTCGACCTACGTCGTCGCCCGCTCCGACGCGGGCGACGTTCGTCGTCGCCGAGCCGCTGCTGGCCAAGGCGCTGGGCGACGACGCCGAGGTGCTGGCCATCGCTACGCCGGCCGCGACCTGGAGCGGTGGGCCTACCAGCGCCCGTTCGACTACGTCGACATCGCCGGACGCCCACTTCGTCGTGCTGGCCGACTACGTCACCACCGACGACGGCACCGGCCTGGTGCACCAGGCCCCGGCCTTCGGCGCCGACGACCTCGCCGTCGGCCGGGCCTACGGCCTGCCGGTGGTCAACCCGATCGGCCCCGACGGCCACTTCCGCGCCGACGTGCCGCACGTCGGCGGCGTCTTCTTCAAGGACGCCGACGAGCAGCTCGTGGCCGACCTGCGCGCCCGCGGCCTGCTCTACCGCCACGTGCCCTACACCCACGCCTACCCGCACTGCTGGCGCTGCCACACGCCGCTGATGTACTACGCGCTGCCGTCCTGGTACGTGCGCACGACCGCGATCAAGGACCAGCTGCTGGCCGAGAACGAGGCCACGAACTGGTTCCCGCCGACGATCAAGCACGGCCGCTACGGCGACTGGCTCGACAACAACATCGACTGGGCGCTGTCGCGCGACCGGTACTGGGGCACGCCGCTGCCGATCTGGCGCAACGACGCCGACCCGTCCCGGCTGATCTGCGTCGGCTCGCTGGCCGAACTGCGGCGAGCTGTCCGGCGTGCGACCTGGCCGACTCCCGCACCGGCCCTACGTCGATGACGTCACCTTCACCCGCCCCGGCGAGGACGGGCACCTACCGCCGGGTGCCGCCGGTGATCGACGCCTGGTTCGACTCCGGGTCGATGCCGTTCGCCCAGTTCGGCGCGCCGCACCGCAACGACGACCGGTCCGCGGCCGCCTACCCGGCCGACTTCATCTGCGAGGCCATCGACCAGACCCGCGGCTGGTTCTACACGCTGATGGCGGTCGGCACGCTGGTCTTCGACGCAGAGCAGCTACCGCAACGTGCTCTGCCTGGGCCACATCCTGGCCGAGGACGGCCGCAAGATGAGCAAGCACCTCGGCAACATCCTGGAACCGATCCCGCTGATGGACGAGCACGGCGCCGACGCGCTGCGCTGGTTCATGCTCTGCGCCGGTTCGCCCTGGTCGGCCCGGCGGGTCGGGCACAAGGTGCTCGACGAGATCGCGTCGAAGGTGCTGCGCACGTACTGGTCGATCGCCTCGTTCCAGTCGCTGTACGCCCGGGCCAACGACTGGTCGCCCGGACGCGGCCGGCGCCGGCGTCGGCACGCCGACCGCAGCTCGACCGCTGGGCCCTGTCGCGAGGTGCACCGGCTCGCGGCCGAGGTCGACGCGGCGCTGGAGGACTTCGACACCGCCCGCGCCGGCAAGGCCCTGGCCGACCTACATCGACGACCTGTCGAACTGGTACGTGCGCCGCTCGCGCCGCCGGTTCTGGGACGGCGACCCGGCCGCCCTGGCACCCTGCACGAGTGCCTGGACGTCCTCACCCGGCTGCTGGCGCCGTTCGTGCCGTTCGTCACCGAGCAGGTGTGGCGGCGCGCTGTTCGCCGCCGACCGGACGGTCGAGTCGGTGCACCTCGCGCAGTGGCCGAGCGCCGACGAGGCCCTGGTCGACGCCGAGCTCGGTGACCAGGTGGCCCTGGTCCGCCGGCTGGTCGAACTGGGCCGCGCCGCCCGCGCCGATTCCAAGCGTGAAGACCCGCCAGCCGCTGGCCCGGGCCCTGGTCTCGGCGCCGGGCTGGGCCGACGCTGCCGCGAGCCGTTGCGGCGCAGGTGCGCCGAGGAGCTCAACGTGGTCGAGCTGGCCGCCCTGGCCGAGACCGCGGCCGACGAACTCGTCGACATCGTCGGTGAAGCCGAACTTCCGCGCCCTGGGCAAGCGCTTCGGCAAGCGCACCCAGGCGGTGGCCGGCGCCGATCGCCGCCGCGGAGCCGGCCGGCCTTCGTCGCGGCACTCGCGGCCGGCTCGGCGTCGGTCGTGCGTCGACGGCGAGCAGCTGGCCGATCGGCGCCGACGAGGTCGTTGTCACCGAGACGCCGCGCTCCGGCTGGGCCGTTGCGAGCGCGGGCGCCGAGACGGTCGCGCTGGACCTCGAGCTGACCCACGAGCTGCGGCTGGCCGGGCTGGCCTGCGCGACATCGTGCGGCTGGTGCAGGAGGCCCGCAAGAACGCCGGCCTCGAGGTCACCGACCGCATCGAGCTGTGGTGGCAGGTCGGCGGCTCACCGCGGCCGGCCGAGGCGATCCGCACCCACGCCGACCAGCTGGCCGCCGAGGTGCTGGCCACCGCCGTGCACGAGGGCGTCGCCGGACGCCGAGCGAGCGACGTGCTTCGCCGCCAGCGACGACGAGCTCGGCCTACACGTCTGGCTGCGCCGAGCAGACGGCCTGAGCGCCGCCCTAGGGTCCGGCTGCCGGCGTTCGTGCGTGCTTGGGGCTCGCACAGGGAGCAGGGCATGAAGCCGTCCTCGGTGGCCTGGTCGAACGGGATGGCCTCGGCGTCCTGGCCCTTGATGATGGCGCAGTCGCCGAGGTGGTAGCGCGGCCGTCCGTCGATCACCCAGACCTCGCCCGGGCCGCCGGTCCGACGCTCCTGAGCCGCGTGGTCTCAGCGGTGGCGGTGCTGGCACGAGCGACGTGGCGGCGTCGGCGGCCGCGGTGGCGCCGTTGCCGTTCGCGGTGTGCGGGTCCGGACCGCCCGGGCCGGGGCCGCGCACCGTGGGCGCGGCGATGACCGTGCGCAGTTTCGAACAGCAGGCAAGCCCGCGCCGGCGGTCGCGATCAAGGATGCGATCAGCCACACCGCGCTCTGCGTGACCAGGCCGAGGGCCAGGCGCGCGGCGCGAGGATCAGCAGGCCGGCGATCACCATGTGGGGATCGCCGGCCTCCCGCGGTCGCGAGGCAGCCCGACGCGATCAGCCAGGCCGGACGGGGCAGCGCCAGCATCGCCGGCGACCGCGGCCGATGCAGTGCGTCCTGACCCAGCGCGTCACCTCCCAGGCCGCGGCGTCAGCCCTGCTGCGCCTTGGCGTACTCGGTTCTGCGCTGCGGCGGGCTCGGCCCGGCCGCTGGCGTCCAGGTCGCGCAGCTGCGACTCGAGGTAGCTCTTGAGCCGGGTGCGGTACTCGCGCTCGAACGTGCGCAGCTCCTCGACCCGCCGCTCGAGCGCGGCCTTGCGCTGCTCGAACTGCGCGGTGATCGTCGCGGCCCGCTGCTCGGCGTCCTGGATGGCCTGGGTCGCGCGGCCGGCGACTTTCCTGGTCGAGCTGGCGGGCCCGGGCCTCGGCCTCGACGACGTGCTTGCTCGGAGCTGCTGCTGGGCCTCGGCGAGGGCGGCGTCGGCGTGCGCCTGCGCCTCGGCGAGCAGGCGCTCGGCCTCGGCCTTGGACTGGGCCAGGTGCTGGTCGGCGGTCTGCTGCGCCAGCGCGAGCACCTGGCACGGCCTGGGCGTGGGCCTCGGTGGTCGACGGACCGGCCGCGGCCAGCTGCTGCTGTCCGGCGGCCTGCTGCGGCCTGCTGGGCCTGGGCCTGGGCCGTGGCCTGGGCGGCGGCCTGCTGCGGCCCGCTCGAGCTGGCGGCGGTTCTCGGCCAGGCTGCTGCTCGGTCTGGGCCAGCTGCTGCTGCAGCTGCACGACCTGCTGCTGGGCGCCGTCCTTGCCCTGGGTGAGCGCGCGCTCGAGCTCGGCGATGTGGGCCTGAGCCGGCCGTTGTCCTCGCGCGCAGCGGCCAGCTCGGCCGCGCTGGCGTCGTCGACCGCTTGGACGGCGCATGGGGGCGCCGCCCGCACGCGCCCTCAGGTCGTTGTTCTCCTCGATGAGCCGCGACAGCTCGACCTCGACGATGTCGAGGAAGGCGTCGACCTCTTCCTCGTCGTACCCACGCTTGCCGATCGGCGGTTTCTTGAACGCGACGTTGTGAACTTCAGCGGGAGTCAACGGCATTCGGTCACCTCGGGTGCTCGTCACGCTCCGGTAACTCCGGGGCGGTGGCATGATGCAGTCGTGAACGTACTGGTGTTGCGGCTCGATCCTAGGCGAGCGGCGCTAGCCGAGCGTCAGGGCGAGCCACTGGAGCACCAGGATAGCCAGCAGCAGCAGAATGATGCTCAGGTCGAGGCTCACTCTACCGAGCTGGATAGGCGGCACCAGCCTGCGGAGCAGGCGCAGCGGCGGATCAGTGGCGACGTACACCACCTCGACGCCGATCGCGGCCACCCCGGCCGGTCGCCAGGCCCGGGCGAACTGCCGGGTGACCTCGACGACGAATCGGGCCAGGACGACCAGCATGTAGAGGTAGAGAACATAGGCGATGACACCCCAGAACAGCGTCATTGCCCTGCTCCCGTCACAAATTCACAGCCGGTGCCCGAGGGGGTCTGCGGGTCGGGCACGACAACGGCCTGGCACCCCAATGGTGCCAGGCCGCCCGGCCAGGCGCTTAGCAAGGGCTCAGCTCTGGTTGAAGAAGCCGGTCTCGGCGATCCGGGCCTTGTCCTGGGCGGTGACCGTCACGTTGTGCGGGCTGAGCAGGAACACCTTCGCCGTGACCCGCTCGATACGGCCGTGCAGGCCGAAGGTGAGCCCGGCCGCGAAGTCGACCAGGCGCTTGGCGTCGGCGTCGTCCATCTCGGACAGGTTCATGATCACCGGCGTGCTCTTGCGGAAGTGCTCGCCGATCGTGCGGGCCTCGTTGTAGGTGCGCGGGTGCAGGGTGGTGATCTGGTAGGCCGGCAGCTCGTCGGGGTAGCCGACCGGATAGCCGTCCGGGTCCTCGCCGTACTCACGGGCGCCGGCGTGCACCAGTTCGGTGTGCCGGGAACTCGCGTGCTCGCGCGGGTAGCGCGCCTCGGCGTACTCGTCGCGCCGGCTGGGTGCGCCCGCATGCGCGTACGCCTCGGCGTCGGCGTACTCCTCGTCTTCGACCAGTCCGAGGTAGACGCCCATCTTGCGCATCGCTCCGGGCATTGCATCCTCCGTAAGTCGGTAACCACTGTGACTCATGTGACGGCCGAGAAAATCGACGTTGCTGCGACGCTAGCCGAAAACCGGGCTCCGACGGCCGAGCAACGCCGTTCCGACACGCACGTGTGTGGATCCGTGTCGATCGCCGCTTCGAGGTCAGCGCTCATTCCGGCCGAGATCGCGCTCGCTTGCGGGTGCGTGGCCCGCACCCGGGCCGAGACCTCGGCCAGGTCGCCGAATGCCCGGTCGGGGTCGGCGCCCAGCGGCGCGACCGCCATCACGCCGCGCAGCCGCAGCTGTGGCCGGCCGGCGATCTCGTCGGCCAGGTCCAGCACGGTGTCACCGGTGGCGCCCCCGCGGGCCGGGTCACCGTCCAGGCTGACCTGCACGAAGACGTCCAGGGGCGCGCCGTGCGGCCCGATCGACGCCGTCGGCGAGGCGAGTGACCAGTTCGGCCCGGTCGACCGAGTGCACGGCGTCGGCGTAGCTGGCGACCGAACGCGACTTGCGCGACTGCAGCCGGCCGACGAAGTGCCAGCGCAGCTCCGGCACTGGAGTGTCGGCCGTTGTGTCGACAGCGGCGTCGGCCCGCAACTGGGCCAACTCGGCCACCTTGGCCGTCGCTTCCTGGTCGCGGCTCTCGCCGACGTCGAGCACCCCGAGCGTGGCCAGTGTCACGATGTCCGTGGCCGGATAGGTCTTGGTCACCGCGATCATCGTCACCGAGCGCTGGTCGCGACCGGCGGCGATGCAGGCGTCGGCGATCCGGGCCCGGACCGCCCCGAGCGAGCCCACCAGCTGCGCCCGCCGGTTGTCGTCGACCGGAGCCACAGGCCCGACGTTCAGGACTTGAGGAAGTCGGGGACATCGAGTTCGTCATCGACGGCCACCCGGGCCCGTGCGCCGTTCGCGGCCGTCCGCGTGGGTGCGGAGTACCCGGCCTCGGGCTCCGCGCTCTTGCGCTCGGTCGCCGGCGCGGCGCCCGGGGTGCGGGCCGCGACCGGTTCGCGGCGGATCTCGACCTTCTTGTACGGCAACTGGCCGCTGTCGAAGCCGGCCGCGATCACCGTCACCTTCACCTCGTCGCCGAGCGTGTCGTCGATGACCGCGCCGAAGATGATGTTGGCCTCGGGATGGGCGGCCTCGGCCACCAGGGACGCGGCCTCGTTGATCTCGAACAGGCCGAGGTCCGAGCCGCCCTAGATGGAGAGCAGCACGCCGTGGGCGCCGTCCATGCTCGCCTCGAGCAGCGGACTGGCGATGGCGATCTCGGCCGCCTGGCGGGCCCGGTTGTCGCCGCGGGCCGAGCCGATGCCCATCAGGGCGGAACCGGCCCCGCTCATGACGCTCTTCACGTCGGCGAAGTCGAGGTTGATCAGGCCGGGCGTGGTGATCAGGTCGGTGATGCCCTGCACACCGGACAGCAGCACCTGGTCGGCGCTGCGGAAGGCGTCCATCACGCTCACGTTGTGGTCGGAGATCTGCAGCAGCCGGTCGTTGGGGATCACGATCAACGTGTCGCACTCGGCGCGCAGCGCGTCGATGCCGTCGTCGGCCTGCGTCGCGCGCTTCTTGCCCTTCGAACGAGAACGGCCGGGTGACCACGCCGATGGTCAGCGCGCCGAGCTTGCGGGAGATGCTGGCGATCACCGGCGCGCCGCCGGTACCGGTGCCGCCGCCCTCGCCCGCGGTGACGAAGACCATGTCGGCGCCCTTGAGCACCTCCTCGATCTCGTCGCGGTGGTCCTCGGCCGCCTTGCGGCCCACCTCGGGCTGGGCGCCGGCACCGAGGCCGCGGGTCAGTTCGCGGCCGACGTCGAGCTTGACGTCGGCGTCGCTCATCAGCAGCGCCTGCGCGTCGGTGTTGACGGCGATGAACTCCACGCCCTTGAGTCCGACGCTCGATCATTCGGTTGACGGCGTTGACGCCGCCGCCGCCGACGCCGACGACCTTGATGACCGCCAGGTAGTTGTGCGGTGCTGTCATGGTTGGCTCCTGTTTCGGTCGCTGCGGATGTCCGGATCGATGCCCTCGGCTCGGTGCTGAACTCTCACCCTCAAGTAGACCGTTAATGTTATGTCAACCTGTGAGGTTGGAGCCGAAGGTAGAACTTGACGAGCCGGAATGCGGTGCAGGCGCGCCGCGTGACACGCCGATGAGTTGCCAGCTCTCAGCGTGCGACGACCTGGTCGGGGTCGGTGACGTCGAACGTGGTCCCGGGCTGGTGCAGCAGCGCCGGCAGGATGCGGGCCTTGTCGGCACTGCGGGCCGCGCTGCCCCATCGCACCACGCCGCCCGTCGTCGAGGCAGCAACGTGATCGCGGTCGGGTCGAACGCCTGGATCGAGGCGACGTGGGCCAGCAGCTTGGCGCTCAGGGCGGCGGCGACGGTGGCGATCGGCCCGGCCGGTGGCCTTGGCCTGGCCGCCGACGGGCACGACGAACAGCGGCAGCCCGTGCGGCTTGGCCGGCTCGGCCCGGTACTGGTCGCCGGTGCGGTCGACCAGCCGGTAGCCGTGGCCCGCGGCCACGTAGCCGACCGCCGTGCGCTCGACGACCGTGATCATCACGGTGGTCGGGTAGTCGGTGCGGACGGTGGCCGCGGCGACCGCGGGCAGCGTCTCGACCCGGCGCGCGACCGCACTGGTGTCCAGCCGCATCAGCGGCGTGCCGGCGCTGATCGCCGCGGCGGTGCGCACCTGCGGCCGCGCTCACGTGGCGGTTGCCGCGCACGGTGATCGTCTTGGCCCCCAGCACCGAACTGAACGCCACGATCCAGACCGTCAGCACGGCGAGCAGGGCGACGACCAGCGCCAGCGCGATCAACCCGCGGTGGCGCGGGCCGGCCGCGGCGCCGATCGGGCGGGGTGCCGTCGCCGACGCCGGCGGGTGCCAACGGCAGCGTGGTGCTCACGCCCGCACCGGGCCGGCCGCGGCCCGCCCGCACGCGTCGCGGATGTCGTCGCAGAGCAGGTACACGTTGCCGATGCCCATCGTCAGGACGAGGTCGCCGGGCCGGGCCACCGCAGCCACCCGCTCGGGGGTGGCGGCGTAGCGCGGCTCGTAGATGACCTGCTCGGGCGGCAGCGGGATGAGGTCGCTGATCGTGGCCCCGGTGACACCGGGAATCGGCTCCTCGCGGGCCGGGAAGATGTCCATCACGACGGCGATGTCGGCGATCGCCAGCGCGTCGGCGAACTCGTGCGCGAACGTCTGGGTGCGGCTGTAGGTGCCGGGCTGGAAGACCGCGATCAATCGGCCGGCGCCGACCGCGTCGC
The DNA here is from genome assembly GCA_963713245.1 of uncultured Actinomycetota bacterium. GTDB lineage: Bacteria > Actinomycetota > Actinomycetes > Mycobacteriales > Jatrophihabitantaceae > CAVQKZ01. The sequence continues at coordinate 85,523 of CAVQKZ010000005.1, read as the reverse complement.
GGGCCGCGGTGAGCGAGGCCGCGATCTCGGTGGGGTGATGGGCGTAGTCGTCGTAGACGCGCACGCCGCCGGCGTCGCCGTGCGACTCGAAGCGGCGGCGCACCCCGCCGAAGCCGGCCCAGGCCGCGATCACCGCGTCGACGTCGAGCCCGAGCTCGGCCGCCATCGCCAGCGCGGCCGTGGCGTTGAGGGCCATGTGCCGGCCGATGAGCGACCCGACCCGGACCCGGCGCGCGGGCAGGCCGGGGCCGTCGACCTGGAACTCCACCGCGTCGGGCAGCGGCACGATGTCGCTGACCCGGAAGTCGGCGCCCGCGCTGGTCGCCGTAGGTCAGCACCCGCCGGCCGGACTGCCGGGCGTAGTCGGCGATGCGGACGGCGCCGGGGTCGTCGGCACAGCTGAGCAGCAGCCCGCCGGGCTCGATCCGGTCGACGAACTGCTCGAAGGCCCGGAAGATGCCTTCGAGGTCGCCGTGGTTCTCGAGGTGGTCGGCCTCGACGTTGGTGACGACCGCGGCGGCCGGGCGGGTGAGCAGGAACGAGCCGTCGCTCTCGTCCGCCTCGACGATCGCCAGCTGCCCGGTGCCCAGGTGGGCGTTCTTGCCGGTCTCGTAGAGGTTGCCGCCGATGGCGAAGGACGGGTCGACGCCGCAGGCCTGCGCCCCGACCGTCAGCAGCGACGTGGTGGTGGTCTTGCCGTGGGTGCCGGCGATGGCGATGCAGCGGCGGTCCTCGAGCGCGGCGGCCAGGGCCGCGGCCCGGCGCAGCACCGGCATGCCGCTGGCCCGGGCGGCGGCGAACTCGAAGTGCTTGGGCGTTGATGGCGGTCGTGTAGACGAAGGTGTCGGCCTCGTCCAGGTGATCGATCGAGTGGCCGATGTGCACGCTGGCACCGATGGCCCGCAGCGTGGCCACCGTGATCGAGTCACGGGCCTCGCAGCCGGTCACGACGACACCGCGTTCGAGCAGGATGCGAGCCAGCCCGCTCATCCCCGAACCGGCGATGCCCATGATGTGCACCCGGCCCAGCTCGGCCAGCGGCGGGATCGACGTCGGTGGCCGCGCTGCGCACGAGCGCGGCGCCCGGAGCGGCCCAGTCGTCCGGGCGTCCGTCGGCCGCGTCACGGATGGTGCGGTCGGTCACGGCTGTCCCCCGGCGCTGGTCCCACGCTCGCCCCGGGCGAAGTGGCGGTATTCGGTGATCACGTTCAGCACATGCTGAGCGAGCACGACGTCGGCGTCGCGGGCTCCAGCATGCCCCGCCGCGAGTGACATGGCAGCTAACCGGGCCGGATCGGTCATACGGGGCACGACCTGCTCGGCGATCCAGGCCGGGTTCAGATCGTCGTTGGCCACCATGATGGCGCCGCCGGCCGCGACGATCGGGCTCGGCGTTGAAGCGCTGCTCGCCGCCGCGCAGGGGCAGCGGGACGTAGGCGGCCGGCAGCCCGACCGCGGTCAGTTCGGCGCAGGTCATCGCCCCCGACCGGCACAGCACGAAGTCGGCGGCCGCGTACGCGTACTGCATGTCGTCGACGTAGGGCAGCACGACGTACGGCGGCGAACCCGGGGCGTCGGGCACGTGCACGACGTTCTGCGGGCCGGCGATGTGCAGTACCTGGACGCCCGCCGCCCGCAGCGCGTCGGCCGCCCCGGACGCGGCCCAGTTGATCGTGCGCGCGCCCTGCGAGCCGCCGGTCACGAGCAGCACCGGGCCGGCCGCGGCCAGGCCGAACCGCGCGCGGGCCTCGGCCCGCAGCGCGGCCCGGTCGAGGTGGGCGATGGCCGGGCGCAGCGGTATGCCGATCGGGGTCGCGTGCTGCAACGGCACCGCGGCCGAGGCCGTGAACACGTGCGTGGTCATCCGGGCCGCGATCCGGTTGGCCACGCCCGGGCGCGCGTTCGCCTCGTGGATGACGATCGGGATGTGCCGGCGCTTGGCCGCGACGTAGGCCGGCATGGCCACGTACCCGCCGAAGCCGACCACGGCCTCGGCCCGCACCCGCTCCAGCACCGCGCCGGCCGCGCTGACCGAGGCGCCCAGCCGCGACGGGCACGGCCAGCAGGGCCCGGTTGAGCTTGCGCGGCAGCGGGACCGGCGGGATCAGTTCGAGCCGGTAGCCGCGGGCCGGGATGAGCGTGGTGTCCAAGCCCCGCTCGGTGCCCAGCGCGGTGATCTCGGCCGAGGGGTCGAGGCGGCGCAGCGCGTCGGCGAAGTTCATGGCCGGCTCGATGTGCCCGGCCGAGTGGCCGCCCGCGACGACGACGCGGGGCGCCGCGGCCGGCGCGCTCACCCTCGCCTCCGCGGCATCCCGTCGGTGCCGGTCGCACGCAGCGGCGGCGCGGCCGCGCGCCGGGCCGGCGCAGCGGTGCGGTGCGGTGTTCCTCCGGCGCTGACCCGCGGGCCAGCCGTGGTGACCCGGGGCCGGGCCGGCGCCCGGGTGCGCGCCGGGTGCGCGCCCGGGTGTGCGCCGGGGTTGGCCCGGCGCGGTGCGGTGCGGGTGGCCGCGGCCGGCGGGCGCGCGGCCCGCCGCTTGGGCGCGACGTAGGGCTTGGGCACGGGGATGCGCAGCAGGCGTTCCAGCCGGGTGCGCCGGCCCAGCCGCTCGGCCCGGCGGGCGGCGGCGACCGCGGGGGTCTCGTGCCGGGCGAAGGACACCAGCATGCCCAGCACGAAGAAGGACGCCAGCAGTGACGTGCCGCCGGCCGAGATCAGCGGCAGCGGGATGCCGGTCACCGGCAGCAGGCCGGTGACGTAGCCGATGTTGATCAGGGCCTGGCCGCACAGCCACACGGTCGCGCCACCGGCGGCCAGGCGCACGAACGGGTCGGCGTTGCGGCGGGCGATCCGCATCCCGGTGTAGGCCAGCAGGCCGAACAGGCCGAGCACCGACAGGCAGCCGAGCAGGCCGAGTTCCTCGCCGATGATGGCGAAGACGTAGTCGGTGCTGGCGTTGGGCACCCAGCCGTACTTCGACGTGCCCTGGCCCAGCCCGACGCCGAACACGCCTCCGGACGCCAGGGCGTACAGGCCCTCGACGGTGTGGAAGCCGGTGTTCTTGGCGTCCTTGAACGGGTGCAGGAACGTGGTGAGGCGCTGCAGCCGGTACGGCGCGGCGACGGCGAGGGCGGTGATCGCACCGCTCACCGCGAGTACCACGCCGACGAAGTAGCGCAGCGGCATGCCGACCATCCACAGCAGGCCGAGCAGGATGAGCACGAAGCACACGGTCGTGCCCAGGTCGGGCTCGAGCATGATCAGCCCGGCCACGAGCACGAACCCGGGCACCAACGGCAGGAACAGGTGCCGGGCCCGGCGCAGCGTGCCCAGCCGCTGCTTGCGGGCCAGCAGGTCGGCCCCCCACAGCAGTACGGCCACCTTGGCGAACTCCGAGGGCTGCAACTGGAACGGCCCCAGGTTGATCCAGCGCCGGGCGCCGTAGACCCCGACGCCGATACCGGGGATGAGCACCGCGACCAGGGCGACGATGGCCAGCACGAGCACCGGGTAGGCCAGCAGGCGGTAGGCCCGCGGCGGCAGCCGCAGCGCGACCCAGAACACCGGCAGGCCGATGGCGACGAACTCGGCCTCCTTGATCACCTGCGCCCACATCGACGACGAGCCGTCGCTGTGCGACACCGAGATCGTCGTCGAGACCGCCATCAGGATGCCGAAGCCGAGCAGCCCGGCCGCCGGCCAGCAGCAGCAGTTGCATCGACGCGTGCGGGCGGTCCAGGAACCGCTGGCCCGAGCGTTCGCGCAGCACGGTGCCGCGCAGCCGGTCGAGCAGCGTGGGCTCGGACGGCACGGCGCTCACGGTGCATCGAGCGCGCGCGCGGCGGCCTCGAACGCCGCGCCGCGGGCCGCGTAGCCGGAATACATGTCGTAGGAGGCCGCCGGCGGGTGCGAGCAGCACGGTGTCACCCGGACGCGCGAGTCCGGCCGCGGTGCGCACCACCTCGGTCATGGCTCCATCGTCGGTGCTTGACACCGCTATCACCGGCACATCCGGCGCGTGTCGTTGCAATGCCGCGGCGAGGACGGCGCGATCGGCGCCCAGCAGCACGACCGCGGCCAGGCGACCGGCGATCTCGGCCACCAGGTCGTCCACCGGCGCGTCCTTGAGCTGCCCACCGGCAATCCAGACAACCCGGTCGTACGCGCCGAGCGAGGCCCGGGCCGCGTGCGGGTTGGTGGCCTTGCTGTCGTCGACGTAACCGACGCCAGCCCGCTCGAACAGGTACTGGTTGCGGTGCGGGTCGGGCACGAACGCGCGCAGCCCGGCGGCGACGTCGGCCGGCCGCACGCCGTGGGCGCGGGCCAGCGCGGCGGCGGCCAGCGCGTTCGCGACGTTGTGCGCGCCGGCCGGGTGGATGTCGGCCGCGGCGACGAGCGTGGTGGCCACGGTGGCGAAGGCGTGGTCGACGAGCATCCCGTCGGCCACACCCAGTTGGCCGCGCGCCGGAACCTGCAGCGTGCAGCCGACCCGGGTGGCCGCGCGGGTCGCAGCGAGCAGCCCGGCCACGGTCGGGTCGTCGACATTGCCGATCGCCACCGGTCCGGTCCAGATCCGGTTCTTGGCCTGCGTGTACGCCGACATGGAGCCGTGCCAGTCGAGGTGGTCGGGCGCGATGTTGAGCAGCGCGCCGGCCTCGGGCACGAGCGTCGAGGACCAGTGCAGTTGGTAGCTCGACAGCTCGACCGCGAGCACGTCGTAGCGGTCGGCGGCGCAGACCGCATCGACGATCGGGACGCCGACGTTGCCGACGGCCAGCGCCCGCTCCCCCGACGCCCGCAGGATCGACTCGAGCATCCGCACCGTCGTCGTCTTGCCGTTCGTGCCGGTGACGGCCAGCCACGGCGCCGCACGGGGACCGCGCAGCCGCCAGGCGAACTCGACCTCGCCCAGCACCTCGACGCCCCGGGCCCGGGCGTCGCACGAACAGCGGGTGGTCCGGCCGCCAGCCCGGCGACGTCACGATCTGCTCGACGCCGGCCGGCACGGCGTCGAGCTCGCCGACGAACCGCGCTCCGGCCGCGACCAGCTGGGCCACGGCAGGCGTCTCGACCCGGTCGGTGAGCAGCACGGTGGCGCCGCCGGCCAGCAGGGCCCGGGCGATCGACTGCCCGGCCAGGCCGGCCCCGCAGACCAGCACGGTCGTCGCCGCCGGGCCCGCCGCCTCAGCCATTGCCGATGAAGTCGGCGTAGAACAGGCCCACGCCGAACGCGACCGCGATGCCGGCGACGATCCAGAACCGGACGATGATCGTCACTTCGGCCCAGCCGCCGAGCTCGAAGTGGTGGTGCAACGGCGCCATGCGGAAGACGCGCCGGCCCCGGCCGGTTCGCAGCCGGGTGAACTTGAACCAGCCGGTCTGGATGATGCCCGACAGCGTCACCGCGGCGAACAGGCCGCCGAGGACGACGAGCAGCAACTCGGTGTGGGTGAGGATGGCCAGCCCGGCCATCATCCCGCCGAGGGCCATCGAGCCGGTGTCGCCCATGAAGATCTGCGCCGGTGAGGCGTTCCACCACAGGAAGCCGAAGCAGGCGGCCATGGCCGCGGCCGCGATGAGCGCGACGTCGAGCGGGTCGCGCACCTGGTAACAGCCGCCGACCGGGTTGCGTGCCGCAGGTGTTGCGGAACTGCAGGAACGAGATGAGCGTGAACGCGCCGAACACCATCGCCGACGCTCCGGCGGCCAGCCCGTCCAGCCCGTCGGTGAGGTTCACCGCGTTGGACGTCGCCGCGATGATCACGTAGGCCAGCACGACGAAGCCGACCGTGCCCAGACCGATCTGGCTGATGTCGCGCACGTAGGAGAGGTGCGTGGACGCCGGGGTGAGCCCGAGCCGGTTGTGGAACTGCACGGCCAGCACCGCGAACACGACCGCCACCAGCAACTGGCCGGCGAACTTGGCCCGCGCCCGCAGGCCGAGGCTGCGCTGCCGGCGGATCTTGATCAGGTCGTCGAGGAAGCCGACCAGGCCGAGGCCGACGAACAGGAACAGCAGCAGCACCCCGGACGCGTTCGGACCACCGCCACCGCGGATGGCGATGACCGCGTGCGCGACCACGTAGCCGAACACGGTCGAGCCGATGATCGCCACGCCGCCCATCGTGGGCGTGCCGCGCTTGACCAGATGCGACTGCGGCCCGTCCGCGCGGATCTCCTGCCCGAACCCGCGCCGCCGGAAGTACGCGACGACCAGCGGGGTGCACAGGATCGACGTCAGCAGGGAGACGACGGCGGCCAGCAGGATCGTCTTCACGCTGTGCTGCCTCCGGTCCCGTCCCTGTCCGCCATCGGCTCGCTGTCGAGCACGCCGTCGTCGGCGATCGCGAGCGCCACCCGTTCCAGGCCCGCCGACCGCGACGCCTTGACGAGTACCACGTCACCGGCACGCACCTCGTCGCGCAGTGCGGCGATGGCCGCGCCGGCATCGGGCACCCAGCTCGCCGAGCCCGCCCAGGAGCCTTCCAGAGCGGCCGCGCGCTCGATGGGGCGGGCCTGCTCCCCGACCGCGATGAGCCGGCCGACGCCGAGCCCGGCCACGAGCCGGCCGAGCGCGTCGTGCTCGGCCGGCGCGTCCGGGCCGAGTTCGGCCATCGGGCCGAGGACGGCGAACGAGCGCCCGCCGGCGGCCCGGGCCCGGCTGACCGCGGCCAGGGTCGTCAGTGCAGCCCGCATCGACTCCGGGTTGGCGTTGTAGGCGTCGTTGATGACGACCACGCCGTCGGCCCGCTCGGTGAGTTCCATCCGCCACCGGGACGCGGCGACGGCCGCGTCCAGGCCGGTGGCGATCTCGGCGACGTCGAGGCCGCACTCGAGCGCGACGGCGGCCGCGGCCAGCGCGTTGCCGACGTGGTGGGCGCCGACCAGGCGCAGTTGCACGGGCGCGCTCGCGCCGCGCGGCGCGCAGGGTGAAGCCGGCCCGGCCCAGGTCGTCGAGGCGCACGTCGTCGGCGCGCACGTCGGCGCCGGGTGCCGTGCCGACGGTGACCACCCGGGCCGCGGTGTGCCCGGCCATGGCCAGCACGAGCGGGTCGTCGGCGTTGAGCACGGCCACGCCGCCGTCGGCCGCGGCCGGCAGGGCCTCGACCAGTTCGCGCTTGGCCGTGGCGATGGCCGCCCGGCTGCCGAACTCGCCCAGGTGGGCGCTGCCGACGTTGAGGACGGCGCCGATGCGCGGCGGGGCGATGCCGGCCAGGAAGGCGATGTGGCCGATGCCGCGCGCGCTCGTCTCGAGCACCAGGAAGCGGGTGCCGGCGTCGGCCAGCAGCACCGTGTAGGGATGGCCGAGCTCGTTGTTGAACGATCCGGGCGGGGCGACGGTCGGGCCGAGCCGGGCCAGCAGCTGGGCGATGAGGTCCTTGGTCGAGGTCTTGCCGGACGAGCCGGTGACGGCCACGACGGTGGTGTCGGGCAGCCGCCGCACGACCGCGGCGGCCAGTGCGGCCAGGGCGGCGAACCCGTCCTCGACCTCGATGCTCGGCCCGTCGACCGGGCGGGTGACGATTGCCGCCACCGCACCCTGCGCGAGCGCGGCCGGGACGAAGTCGTGGCCGTCGACGTGCTCGCCGTCGAAGGCGAGGAACAACCCGCCTGGCGCGATCTGGCGCGAGTCGAACTCGACCCGGCCGGTCACGACGGTCGACGGGTCGGCGTGGCGCAGTTGCCCGCCGACGATGTCCGCGATCTCGCCGAGCGTCAGGGCGATCACGAGGTGACCGCCTGGAGGGCGTGGCGCAGCACGTCGCGGTCGTCGAAGGGGTGCACCACTCCGGCGATCTCCTGCCCGGGTTCGTGGCCCTTGCCGGCGACGAGGACGGTGTCGCCGGCGGCGGCACTCGCGACCGCGGCCGCGATCGCCTCGGCCCGGTCGCCGATCTCGCGCACCTCGCCCCGCTCGGCCGCCGGTACGGCCAGCGCGCCGTCGAGCATGGCCCGCCGGATCGCGGCCGGGTCCTCCGAGCGCGGGTTGTCGTCGGTGACGACGAGCAGGTCGGCGCCGCGCGCGGCGATCTCGCCCATCAGCGGCCGCTTGGCCACGTCGCGGTCGCCGCCGCAGCCGAGCACGACGATCAGCCGGCCCTTGGTCAGCGCTCGCAGCGTGCGCAGCGCACCGTCGACCGCGGCCGGCTTGTGGCTGTAGTCGACGATGGCCAGGAACGGCTGCCCCGCGTTCACCCGCTCCATCCGGCCGGGGACGGTAGCCGTGGCGATCGCGTCGGCCGCGACCTGCGGCGCGACACCGACCCGGTCCAGGATCGCAATCGCGAGGATCGCATTGGCGACGTTGAACCGGCCGGGAAGCACGGTGCCGCCGAGCACGTGGGTGTCCGGGCCGCGGACCCGGAACCGGGTGCTGCCGTCCGGGAGCACTTCGATGCCGCTGCCCCACCAGGTCGCGCGGTCGGCCGGCACCGTGCTCACCGTCGTCGACGGGCCGACCACGTCGACCATGCGGTGGCCCCACTCGTCGTCGATGACGATGACGGGCCACACGTCGCCGTCGAACAGCCGCGATTTGGCCCGGAAGTAGTCACCCATGTCCGCGTGGAAGTCGAGATGGTCCTGCGACAGGTTGGTGAACCCGCCGACCCCGAACACCACGCCGCCGACCCGGCTCCAATTCGAGGGCATGGCTCGAGACCTCCATCGCGACATCGGTGACCCCGCGCTCACGCATGACCGCTAGCAGGGCGTGCACCTCCGGCGCCTCGGGCGTGGTGAACCCGGTGTACACGGACTCCTCGCCGATCTGGGTCGCCACGGTCCCGATCAGGGCCGACTTCCGGCTGGTCGGCTTCGAGCCCGGCCCGCAGGAAGAAGGTCGTTGTCGTCTTGCCGCTCGTTCCGGTGACGGCGAGTATCCGCAGGTGGTGGCTCGGATGCCCGTAGACGCGGGCGGACACCTGCCCGAGCGCGTGCCGGACGTCGTCCACGACGAGCACCGGCACTCCTGGAGGCACCGCCGAACTCCCGGCTGCGTCCGTGAGCACGGCGACGGCACCGGCAGCCACGGCGTCGGCCGCGAACTTCGCACCGTGCGTCGTGCGCCCGGGCAGCGCGGCGAACAGATCTCCCGGGCGTACCTGCCCGCTGCTCGCGGTGATGCCGGTGACCGACACGTCGGCTCCGTGCAGCACGGCACCTTCGGGGGCGCCGAGCTGGCCGTCCCAGTCGAAGCCGAGTGTCCACAGCGAGACCGGGGCGACGGAAGCCGGGCGGGGGATCCCGGCCGGGCGGTCGGCAGGCAGTGGCACGTCAGCAAACGGTACTGGGTGCCGAAACCCGCGTGACGGCGTCACACAGTTGCAGCGGCACGTGCTTGGACTGCGACCCGGACGGCGCGATGCGGGCGTGCTGCAACTCGTAACTGGCGATCTGCTTGAACACCGGCGCGGCCACGTCGCCGCCCTCGAGCCCGTGGGCGGGGTTGTCGACCATGATGGCGACCACGAACTGCGGGTTGTCGGCCGGCACGATCCCGGCGAAGGTGTCCCAGTTCATCCAGCTCGAGTACGCGCCGCCGTGGGCCGGGTCGGGCTGCTGGGCCGTGCCGGTCTTGCCGGCCACCCGGTAACCCGGGATCGCGGCCTTGACGCCGGTGCCGCCGGGCAGCGTCACCGACTCCAGCATCGTGCGCAGCGTCTTCGCCGTCGTCGGCGTGACCGCCCGCACGCCGGCCGGCTGGCGGGTGACCCGCACCGAGCCGTCCGGTGCGGTGATCGACTGCACGATGCGCGGCGGGACGCGCACGCCGTTGTTGGCGACCGTCTGGTAGATCGACGCGAGTTGCAGCACGGTCATGCTCTCGCCCTGGCCGAAGGGCAGGTTGGCGAAGGTCGAGTCCGACCACTGCGACAGCGGCGGCAGGTAGCCGCTGCTCTCGCCCGGCAGTTCGATGCCGGTCTTCTGGCCGACGCCGAACTTCTGCTCGTAGGAGTCCCACCGGGCCGGACCGAGCTGCTGGGCGATGCGCAGGGTCCCGACGTTGGACGACTCGGCGATGACGCCGGTGGCGGTGAACTGCTCGGTCGGGTGCCACCACGCGTCGCTGATCGTCACGCCGCCCATGTTGATGCTGTTGGGCACGGTGACCACGCTCTTCGGGGTGATCGTGCCTTCCTGCAGCGCGGCCGCGAACGTGATCGCCTTCTGCACCGAGCCCGGCTCGAAGGCCGACATGACCGGCGGGTCGATCGGCACGTCCGGGTTGATCGTGTTCGGGTCGGCCGCGTCGAACGTGCCCGACGAGGCCAGCGTCAGCACCTGCCCGGTGTGCGCGTCGAGGATGGCCATCTCCGCGCTCTTGGCCCCGGACTCCGGGACGGCCGCGTCGAGGTAGCGCTGGGCCATGTACTGCAGGTTCTGGTCGATGGTCAGCCGCACCGTGCCGCCGTTGCGGGGGGCGTCGCGCACCGTGCGGCTGCTCGGGTTGATGTTGCCGAGGTTGTCGACGGCGTAGGTCAGGCTGCCGTCGGTGCCGGCCAGATCCTTGTTGTAGGCCGACTCGATGCCGGCCGCGCCGGTGCCGTCGGAGTGCACGGTGCCGACGATGTTGGCCGCGGTCGTGCGCCCGGGATACTGCCGCTGCGTGGTCGCCTGGGAGTAGACGCCTTCCAGTTCGAGGGCCGCGACCCGGCCGGCCTGCACGGGCGAGAGGGCCTGGGCCAGCACGGCGTACTGGCCCGGCCGGGCCAGCACGGCGACGACGGCGGCGGTGCTCATGCCGACGAGCGGGGCGAGCTTGGCGGCGTAGGCCGCGCGCTTGCTCGCCGGGATCTGCTTCGGGTCGACGGTGATGTCCTGCGCGGTCGACGTGTAGGCCAGCGGCGTGCCGTTGCGGTCCAGGATCTGCCCGCGCAGCGCGTGCAGCGGCACGGTGTCGACGCGCTGGGCCGCGGCCGCACCGGCGTAGTTGCCGTGGTCGAGGCCCTGCAGCTGGATGAGCCGCCCGCCGACGACGAGCAGCAGCGTGCACACGGCGGCGAAGCCGTAGCGCAGCCGGGGATGCAGCGAGCCCAGGCGCAGCCCGCGCCGGGACCGACGCCGGCGGGCCGGGCGCTTGGCCGCCGGGCGCCTCGTCGGGGCCGGGCGCTTCGCAGGCGCCGGGCGCTTCGCGGCCGGCGCCGTGCGGGGCGGTGGCTTCGGGGCGGCGCGCCGGCCGGCCGGCGGCTGAGGTGCGGGGGCCCGGCGGCGCGGTGCGGACGCGGGCGGCGGCGGCGGGCCGAAGCGGCGCGGCGGCAGGCCGGTGGACCCGCGTGGGGCCGGCGGGCGATGGGGTCCGGCCGGCGTGCGCCGCGGGCCGTCCGGGGGCGGTCGGCGTCGATCGGTCATCGCGTGCCTCCCGGCAGAGTGGTGGTCGGCGTGGGCGTGGGCGTCGGCGTCGGCGTCGGTGTGGCGCTGTGGACCTTCTTCTTCGCCGGTGTGTGCGCCGTGGCCTTGGCCGTCTTGGCCTTCGTCCTCGTGGCCTTGGTCCTCGTCTTCGTCTTGGTCGGCGTCGGTTTCGGCGGTGGGGGCGGAGCCGGCGGGGCCACCACGGCCGCGGGACTGCCGAGCAGGCTCACCCGGCCGTCGGCCCCGATCCTGAGGAAGGCGGGCGCGCTGGCCGGCACCATCCCGAGCTCGGCGGCGGCGCTGGCCAGCGAGCCCGGCGCGGCGCTGGCCGCCACCTGGTTGCTGGCCTGGACCAGCCGGGCCGCCACGTCCGAGTCCTTGGCCGCGATGTCGTGGCGGGCCAGCTCGTTCGCGGCCGAGGCCGTGTTGAGCGCGAGCAGCGCGCACATCCCGCCGACGACCAGCCCGACCACGAGCAGCGCGAACGGCACCCGGGGGGCGTGCTGGGGCGCGGGGCGGCGCACCGGCGGGCGGCGCGCACCGGCCGGGCCCGCCGCGGTGCGCGGGCGGGGTCCGGGCGCGCTCATGCCGATTTCCGGATGCGCTCGGCGGCCCGCAGCCGCACCGACGCGGCCCGCGGGTTGGCGTCGATCTCGGCCGGGGACGCGGCTTCGCTGCCGCGGGTGAGCAGCCGCAGTTGGGGACCGCGCTCGGCCAGCGGCACCGGCAGTCCGGCCGGCGTCGAGTCCGTGGCCAGCGCGGCCAGGCTCTGCTTGGCGATGCGGTCCTCGAGGGAGTGGTAGGACAGCACGACGATCCGCCCGCCGACGTCCAGGGCATCGAGCGCGGCCGGGACGGCCCGGCGCAACGCGGCCAGCTCGCCGTTGACCTCGATGCGCAGGGCTTGGAACGTGCGCTTGGCCGGGTGGCCGCCGTGCCGGCGGGTGGCGGCCGGGATGGCGTCGCGCACCAGTTCGGCCAGCTGGGCGGTGGAGGTCAGCGGCGCGCTGCGGCGGGCCCGGTCGATGGCCTGGGCCACCCGCAGGGCGAAGCGCTCCTCGCCGTACTCGCGCAGCACCCGGGCCAGTTGCGGCACCGGGTAGCCGTTGACGACGTCGGCCGCGGTGAGCTGCTCGTCCGGGTCCATCCGCATGTCCAGCGGGGCGTCGGCCGAATACGAGAAGCCGCGCTCGGCCACGTCGAGTTGCATCGAGGACACGCCGAGGTCGAACAGCACGCCGTCGACGCCGGGCAGGCCGAGCTCGTCGAGCACCTCGGGCATCCGGTCGTAGACCGCGTGCACGAGATGGGTGCGGCCGGCGAACGGGGCCAGCCGCTCGCCGCTGCGGGCCAGCGCGGCCGGGTCGCGGTCGAGCCCGACCAGGGTGAGCTGCGGGTGGGCCTCGAGCAGTGCGGCGGCGTGGCCGCCGAGCCCGAGGGTGGCGTCGACGAGGACGGCCGGCCGGTCCGACAGCGCCGGCGCCAGCACGGCCAGCACCCGCTCGAGCAGCACCGGCACGTGCACAGCCGAGGCCGCCGACGCGGGCGTCGGTGGCATCTCGTCCCGGGCGTCCATCGCTGCGTCCTCGCTGTCCTGTGTCGTCTGCACTGACGGGGTGAAAGCCGATCGTGGGGAGAAGTGGGGGGTGCCGCTCGACCTGGTCCCCGCCCGTCCTGCCTGGCACCGGGGAAGTGCGCCAGGAGGTGGACGGGAGGAGGCCGGACCGAACGTCATCGCTCACAGCACGCCTGGCAACACCTCCTCCGCGATATCGGCGAACGCCTGCTCGGTGCCCTCGAGGTAGGCCTGCCAGGCCTGCGCGTCCCACACCTCGATGCGGGTGTTCGCGCCGATGACCACGCAGTCCTTGCTCAGGCCGGCGTATTCGCGCAGCTGCGGCGGCACCGTGATCCGGCCCTGGCTGTCGGGCGTCTCGTTTGAAGCGCTGGCGAACAGCACCCGTCCGTAGTCACGCACCCGGCGATCGGTCACCGGCGCGCTGCGCAGCGACTCGGTGAACCGGGCGAACTCGGCCGACGCCGAAGACGAACAGGCAGCGGTCCTGGCCTTTGCAGATCACCAGGCCGCCTTCGAGTTCGGGCCGGAAGCGCGCCGGCAGGGCCAACCGACCCTTGTCGTCCAGCCGAGGCGTGTGGGTGCCGAGGAACATCGGCACCACCCTTCGAGCCAGAGTGCGAGTCAGCAGGGGGGCTCCCCCACTGAGCCCCACCGTACCCCACTTCACGCCACCCACGCTCGAAATCCACCGGGTATGTCGTGCGCCGCGCCCCCGTACTGGTTGAAACCGGCTCGATACCCAACTGCGGCCGTTGTCAGCAATACTCGACGGCGACGACGTACGACAACGCCGGGCGAACACGCCTGGGGCCTGTGAAAGTGAGGACTGCACTGGTGGACGACCTCGATCGCGATCCGCGAGTGATCGGCCCGCACCCCGCGCCTCCGCTCGGGCCGCCCGCCCCGCCGGTGTCGGTGAGTGCGGCCGGCGCCCGGATCGCCGCCAACATCGAGCAGGTGATCGAGGGCAAGCACAATGCGGTCCGGCTCGGGCTGACGGTGTTGCTGGCCGAGGGCCACCTGCTCATCGAGGACGTGCCCGGCGTCGGCAAGACCAAGTTCGCCAAGGCCCTGGCCCGCTCGATCGACTGCTCGGTGCGGCGGATCCAGTTCACCCCCGACCTGTTGCCCAGCGACATCACCGGCGTCAGCGTCTACAACGCCGAGGAGCGCGACTTCGAGTTCAAGCCCGGGCCCGGTGTTCGCCAACATCGTGGTCGGCGACGAGATCAACCGGGCCTCCCCCAAGACCCAGGCCGCGCTGCTGGAGTGCATGGAGGAACGGCAGGTCACCGTCGACGGGGTCACCAACTCGCTCGAGGCGCCGTTCATGGTGCTGGCCACCCAGAACCCGATCGACATGGAAGGCACCTACCCGCTGCCCGAGGCCCAGCGCGACCGCTTCACCGCCCGCATCTCGATGGGCTATCCCGACCGCGCGGCCGAGATCATGATGCTCAACGAGCACGCGTCCCTCGATCCGCTCGACTCGCTGCGCCCGGTCTCCGACGCCACCGAGGTGCGCACGCTCATCGCGGCCGTGCGCCGCGTGCACGTCTCCGAGGCGATCAAGGCCTACGCCGTCGACCTGGCCGAGGCCACCCGGCGCGCGCCCGAGATCCGCCTCGGCGCCTCGCCCCGGGCCACCCTGCAGCTGCTGCGGGCGGCCAAGGCCTGGGCCGCGCTCGACGGCCGCGAGTACGTGATCCCCGACGACCTGCAGTTCCTGATCATCCCGGTCGTCGCGCACCGGCTCCTGCTCACCACCGACGCGCACATCGGCGGCCGCACGGCCGAGGACATCCTGGGCCGGATCGCCCAGGCCACCCCGATACCGGCCGACGCCAGTACGGGCATGCGCGGAGGACGCTGACACGATGGCGGGGTTCGGGGCCGGCTTCACCACGCGCGCGAGTTGCCTGCTCGCCGCCGGCACGACCGCCTTCCTGTGCGGACTGCTGCTCGGCGTCGTCGACCTGGTGCGGGCCGGCGTGCTCGCCCTGGCCATCCCGCTGGCGGCCGCGCTCGTGGTCTACCGCTCGCGCGTGCGCATCTCCAACCGCCGTAGCGCCGAGCCGGCCCGGGCCAGCGCAGGCGAAGCGGTGGTCATCCATCTCGCCGTGACCAACCGCTCGATGATGCGCACGGGAGCGCTGTTGCTCGAGGACCAGATCCCGGCGCAGCTCAGCGGCCGGGCCCGGTTCGTCGTGGCCGGCCTGGGCGGGCGCGAGGTGCGCACCGTGTCCTACCGGATGCCCGGACTGCCCCGGGGCCGCTACCTGGCCGGGCCGTTGCGCATCCGCCTCACCGACCCGTTCCGCATGGTCGACGTGACCCGGTCGTTCACCGCGACCACCCCGTTCGTGGTCACCCCGGTCGTCGACGCACTGCCGTCGATCGAGCCGCCGCGCTCCTACGACATCGGCGACAACGCCGGCAGCCACTCGATCGGCACGCACGGCGCCGACGACGCGTCCACGCGCGAATACCGCACCGGCGACGACCTGCGCAAGATCCACTGGCGGTCGACGGCCCGCACCGGCGCGCTCATGGTGCGCCAGGAGGAGCGGCCGTGGCAGGGGCAGAGCACGGTGGTGCTCGACACCCGCAGCGCCGCGCACGTGGTCGCGCCGCTGGCGAAGGCGGCCGACGGGAGCGTCGACCCGCGCCAGTCCAGCAGCCTGGAGTGGGCGATCAGCGCGGCGGCGAGCATCGGCACGCACCTGCTGATCTCGGGCCGCGACGTCGGCCTGATCGACGATCTGGGCGCACCCGAGCGGCGCTACCTCGGCGACCCGGGCCGGTTGAGCGACCACCTCGCCGACCTGCGGGCCAGCCCCGTGGCCGACCTGGGCCCGTTGGCCGGCCTGGCCCGGTCGGCCGCGCGCGACTCGGCCCTGATCGCCGTGCTCGGCCGGCTCGACCCGACCAGCCTGCGCATCCTGGCCGACGCCCACCCGCGGGGCGCGGCCATCCCGGCCTTCGCCCTGCTGCTGGACACCCCGAGCTGGCTGGCGCCACCGGAACCCGGCGCACCGCTCAGCCCTCCGTCGTGTGCGGCCGAAGCGCGGGTGCTGCGGGCCGCCGGCTGGAACGTGGTCATCGCCCGCCGCGGCGACACGACCGCGGCCACCTGGCAGAGCCTGCTGCGCACCCGGCTGGGCGGCAGCCCGCGAGTGGCGACGCGGCCCGAGCGGCCGATCGTGGGCCGGCGATGACGGCCCCGGCCCGGGTCGCGGCCCGTTCCCCGGCACCGGCCGCCGACCTCGGCAGTTCGCGGCGGACCCTGCGCGCCCTGCTGGCCAGCGCGCTCGGGGTGCTGCCCCTGTGCGAACTGTTCACCGACGTGCGCTGGCTGCCCGAGATCTGGCTGGCCATGCTGATCACGATTGCCCCCGCGGCCGTCCTGCGCCGGCGGAACCCGCCCAAGGTCTGGCACACCTGGCTCGGTCTGGCCCTGGCCGTGATCTGGCTGACCGCGCACTACGTGCCCAGCCACGCCGTGGCCGGCCTGGTGCCGACCGCGGGCACCTGGCACGACGTCAACGCCCTGTTCAGCCAGTTGCACGACACCACCAGAAACGGCGTCGCGCCGGTGCCGACCACGATCGCCATCAAGTTCGTGCTCGCCGCGGTACTCGCGCTGCTGGCCGCCCTGGTCGACTTCATCGCCGTCGTCGGGCGGCGTGGCGGCCCTCGCCGGTGTGCCGCTGCTCGTCGTCTACACGGTGTCCGGCGCGGTGCCGCGCCACCCCGTGTCGTGGCTGTTCTTCACCGGCGCCGCGGCCGGGTTCCTGTTGCTGCTGTCGATCGACGCCGACGACGAGGTGAAGGGCTGGGGCCGGCTTATCCCGCGCAGCGGCGACAGCCGGCCGGTCGCGGGGCTGGGCGTCTCGGGCCCGCGCATCGCGGCCATCGCGCTGGCCGCGGCCGTGGTGCTGCCGTTCCTGGCCCCGTCCCGGCCGGCCAACCTCATCGCCGACGCCCTGCACAACAGCCACGGCTCCGGCGGGAGCGGGCTGGGCGGCCGGTTCGGCGCCGGCGGCGTCTCCCTCGACCCGTTCGACGCGCTCAAGGGCGACCTGCAGCGGCCCAAGCCGATCAACCTCTTCACCGTCGACCTGAGTGCGGCGCCGGGCGCCGCGCCGTTCTACGCGCGGGCGAACGTCCTGATGAACTACACCGACAAGGGCTGGTCGCCACTGCACCACGGCGGCACCCAGAACATCGGCGACACCGTCTTCGACACCGTGCCGAACGTCCCCGCCCGACCGACCGTCAACTACGGTGCCCGGATCCGCATCACCGGACTCTCGGACAATCCGCCCGTCTTCGACAAGCCGGTGTCGGTCGACGGCGTGTCCGGCGACACGAACTGGAGCACCGAGGACGGGTTGCTGCTCGGCAGCCAGGTGCGCCAGGGGCAGGAGATCACCGAAGAGGTCGCGCAGCCGGCGCCGACGGTGGCCGAACTGCGGGCCGCATCGAGCACCGACTACCCGTCATCGGTGCGGGCGGCCACCCGGGTGCCCGCGGCGATGCCGAAGAAGGTCACCGACCTCGTCGCCCGGCTGACCCGCGGCCTGACCACGCCGTACGACAAGGCCCGCGCGCTCAACGACTACTTCACCAACCCGCTCAACGGCTTCAGCTACAGCCTCGCAACCAAGGCCGGCGATTCCGGCAGCGACCTGGTCGACTTCCTGACCAACAAGGTCGGCTTCTGCCAGCAGTACGCCGCGGCGATGGGGATCATGCTGCGCGTGGCCGGGCTGCCGGCCCGGGTCGTGCTCGGCTACACCCACGAACCGGCCGACAAGGCCGGCCACTTCACGGTGACCACCGACGACGCGCACGCCTGGGTCGAGGTGTACTTCGACGGCCTGGGCTGGGTCCCGTTCGACCCCACCCCGCTCGCGGGCATCGCCGGCGGCAGCAAGGCCGATCTGCCGTGGGCGCCGCATCCGCAGTCCAGCGGCGGCGCGGAGTCGATCCCGACGGCCAGCCGGTCGGTGGCCCCTCGCGCGCCGGTGCGCGGGTCGGCCGCACCGGGCTCGAGCACCGGCGCCACCCACCACGGCGGACCGATCATCAGCGCAGCGGTGTTGTGGGCGCTGCTGGTGGTGGTACTCGCAGTCGGGCTGGCGCTCGTCCCGGCCGTCTCCCGATGGCGCCGGCGGCGGCACCGGCTGCGCGCGGCCGGCTCCGGCGATCCGGATCCGCTGTGGGCCGAACTGTCCGACACGGCCGTCGACCTGGGCTACGTGTGGTCGCCAGCCCGCACGCCGCGGCAGGTGGTCGGCTGGTTGGGGCGCCAGATCGACGGGCCGGGCCAGCACTCGCTGACCACGCTGGCCTCGGCCGTGGAACACGCGCGCTACGCGCCGGGCGGCCGAACGGATGGGCGCGCCGGGCTGGTGGGCGAACTGCGGACGGTCGAGGCCCGGCTACGGGCCGATCGCAGCCGATCGGTGCGTATCACGGCGCGGCTGCTGCCGGCGTCACTGGGCTGGCGACGGTGGCGGATCACCCGGCCGCGGCGCCGACGTCGCTGAGGGCTCGTCGGTGAGGGCTCGTCGGTGAGGGCTCGTCGGTCGAGCGGTCGGCTCAGCCCTCGTCGAAGCGACGGCGCAGGCGGTCTTCCATCCGGGTGCGCAGGCCGGTCTGGCGCGGTGACCGGCTCGGGTTCACCGTCGGGTCGCTCGACGCGGCCGGATGGCGGCGCAGCGACTGCACGGCCCAGCCGCAGGCCGCGACGACGAGCACGAAGCCGACGACGCTCAACACGATGAGGCTGGCGACCAGCCCGACGAGGACGAGCCCCAGGCCGACGACGACGCCCAGCGCGCTGAGCAGGATCGATCGGCGGGTGCGTGAACGCGAGCGGGCCGAACGCACAGCCGAGGCGAACTTGGGGTCCTCGGCGTACAGAGCCTGCTCGATCTGGTCGAGCAATCTCTGCTCGTGGTCGGAGAGCGGCACCGTTGCCCTCCTTCATCGCCGGTCGACCGGCGTCGTGTTGTCCATTTCACCGATATTGCCGGCCGGTTGCCACGCTACCGTCGCGTCACCGCGAAGGCCCTCGCGCACCCTGCCTGCTTCGAGCATACGAGCCGATTCGCCGGATCGAAAGTTACGGCTTCAACAAGTCTCTACGGCGTGGCGATCATCCGGGTTCGGCGGCCTGCGGGTGATCATCCCGGCCGGGCGTCGGCAGCAGCGTCGCGTAGCCCATGGCGGCCGCGCCGAACCGGGCCCGGGCCGCGTCGAGCACCCGGTCCGGGGCACCGTCAGGCCCCCGGCGGGCACCGTTGCTGTGCTCGTCGGCGAGGGCGTCCAGGGTGAGCTGCTCGGGCGCTTCGCCGGCCGCGCGGAAGTTCTCGCACTTGACGCCGACCAGCCGGATCCGCGGCTGGTCGAGGCCGAGGGCGGCGTACAGCTCGGCCGCGGTGTCGTAGATCGCGGTGGTCGAGTCGGTCCAGCCCGGCAGCGTGCGCACGCGGGTGATCGTGCGGAAGTCGGCGAAGCGGATCTTGATGCCGACGGTGCGGGCGACCCAGCCGCGATCGCGCACCCGGGCGCCGACGTCGCCGGCCAGGCGCAGCAGTTCGCGGCGCACGTCGGCGTCGGCGGTGAGGTCGACGTCGATGGTGTGGTCGGAGCTGATCGACTTCTCGACCTCGCGGGTCTGCACCGAGCGCGGGTCGTGGCCGTGGGCCAGCGCGTGCAGGTGGTCGGCCACGGCGGCGCCGAGGGCGCGGCGCAGCGTGTCGAGCGGCGTCGCGGCCAGGTCGGCGACGGTGCGCACGCCCAGGCGGTGCAGTGGCTCGGCCGTGCGCGCGCCCACGCCCCACAGCACGGTGACCGGCAGCGGGTGCAGGAAGTCCAGCACCTGGGCCACTGGGACGACCAGCAGCCCGTCGGGCTTGCAGTGGGCCGAGGCCAGCTTGGCCACGAACTTGGTCGAGGCCACCCCGACCGAGCAGGTGAGCGCGAGCTCGGCCGACACCCGGGCCCGGATGGCGGCGGCGATGACGGCCGGCCGGCCGTGCAGGCGCACCGCGCCGGCCACGTCGAGGAAGGCCTCGTCGAGCGAGAGCGGCTCGACCAGCGGCGTGACGTCGCGCAGGATCGCCATCACCGCGGCCGAGGCGGCGGCGTAGGCCGCGCGGTCGGGCGGCAGCGACGACCAGCCGCGGGCACAGCCGCTGGGCCTGGCTCATCGGCATCGCGCTGCGCATGCCGTACCTGCGCGCCTCGTAGGACGCGGCCGCGACCACGCCGCGTACCCCGCCGCCGACCACGACCGGCTTGCCCCGCAGTTCGGATCGCGGCGGATCTCGACGCTGGCGAAGAACGCGTCCATGTCGACGTGCAGGATCGAGCAGCCGTCGTCGTCGCCGGCGAGCTGTTCGCCGGAGCGGGGGACGTCGGCGCTGCGGCCCATGGCTAGGCCTGCGGGCGGCGGGCCAGGATGTGCACCCGGCCGGCGATGTCGCGAACGGCGGCCGCGCGGCCGTCTCGGCCTCGAGCTCGGCCAGCGCCTCGAGCGGCGCCGGGCGCGTCGAGTGCCGCCCCGGGCACGAGTTCGGCGAACACGCCGATGCCGTGCACCTGCTCGACCAGCAGCCCGGCCGAGCGGCACAGCGCTTCGACGGCTGCCGGCCCGGATGGCCGAAGTCGGTGTCGAGGGCGCGCAGCTCGCGCAGCGCGGCTGTGAGGTCGCCGGCCAGCGCCCGGGCCAGCACGCCGGCCACCGGGTTGCCGACCAGCACGCTGAGCAGACCGCCGGGCCGCACCGTGGCCGCGATCGCCGCGAAGGCCGGGCGCGAGATCGTCGACGGCCTCGAGGATGCCGTGGGCGAGGACGAGATCGAACGCGGCCGCCGGCAGCGCGTCGGCCAGCGCCTCGACGTCGCCCTGGACGGGGCGCACCCGCTCGGCCACGCCGGCCTCGGCGGCCCGGCGGCGCAGGGTGGCCAGCGCGTCGACGCTGATGTCGACCACGGTGACCTGGGCGCCGGCCCGGCCAGCGGGCACGGCGAAGCTGCCGCTGCCGCCGCCGCAGTCGAGCACCTCGGCCGCGCGCCCGCCCGAGGTGACCGAGCCGATCGCGTCGGCGAGCAGCTGCCAGACGAGGCGCTGCCGACCCGAGGTGGTGCGCTCGCGGCGGGTCTCGTTCTGCACGCATCGACACTAGCCGGGCCCAGGCGACAACGCGCGGACGTCCGGCTCAGCTGGCCAGCGGCGCCGCGAGCAGGCCCAGCGAGGCCTCGACCAGCATGAGGAATTCGCGGCGGCGCGCAGCTGGTCGTCGGCGTCGCGGGCGTTCACCGCGCTGAGCGCGCCGGCCTCGACCGCGGCCCGGGCCGGCGCCCCGGCCGCGAAGTAGCCGGCCCACTCGGCGAACTCGGGCGCGACGGCTCGACCAGTACCCAGGCGATGACCAGGCGCCGCCGGGCCGAGGCCGGGCGGCCCCGGTCGGCGAAGACGGCCGCGGCCGTGCGCAGCGCGCCAGGTGGGCCAGGCGGTACCGTTCGGCCGCGGTTTCGGCCACGGCGGCCTCGGTCAGCGCGGCCCGGGCCTGGGCCAGCACCGCCCGGGCCGAGGCCGGAACGCCGGGGCGGGGTCGCCCCGCGGGGGCGCGAGAGTTCGGGCGCTCATGGTTGCGTGCCACCTCCGTGTCGAACGTCTGTTCGAAGCCTAGCGCACTGCGAACGTGCCGTGCAACCGTTCGATTACCAGCTGATCACGGCGGTTGGAGAACGTCGACCACGTCACCGATGACGATCACCGACGGCGCCCCGACACCGGCCCGGCGCACGGCCGCGGCCAACTCGCCCCAGCGGCGCCCGCACCACCCGCTGGCCGGCGAGCGTCGCCCGGTGCACGACCGCGGCCGGCGTCGTCGGCCGCCCGGCCGTGCGCGATCAGCTCGCCCGCGATCAGGTCCAGCCGATCCATCGCCATCAGCAGCACCAGCGTGCCGGCCCCCGCGGCCAGCCCGGGCCAGTCGATGCCCGAATCGGCCGGCCGGCCCGGGTCGAGGTGGCCGGACACGACGGTGAACTCGGCGGCCACGCCCGCGGTGGGTCAGCGGGATGCCGGCCGCGGCCGGGCCGGCCAGCGCCGAACTGATGCCCGGCACCACCGTGACCGGCGACCCCGGCGGCCACGCAGGCCAGGAACTCCTCGCCCCCGCGGCCGAAGACGAACGGGTCGCCGCCCTTGAGCCGCACCACCCGCTTGCCGGCCCGCGCCCGGTCGACGAGCGCGCGCGTTGATCTCGGCCTGGGTCAGGTTGTGCCGGTGCGGCGACTTGCCGCAGTCGATCACCTCGACCGCGTCGGGCAGGTCGTCGAGCAGGTCCCGCGGCGCCAGCCGGTCGACGACGACGACGTCGGCCGCGGCGACCAGCCGGCGCCCGCGCACGGTGATCAGCTCCGGGTCGCCCGGGCCGCCGCCGACCAGGGCCACCGAGCCGCCCGGGTCAGGCGGCCGCACCGGCCGGGCCGGCAGCTCGCCCAGGTCGAGCGCGACCGAGATCGCGTCGCGCAGCGCCACCGCGCGGCGCGGGTCGTCGCCGCCGCTGACGGCCACGGTCAGGCCGTCGCGGCGCAGCACGGCCGGCGTGCGGGCGCTGCCGTCGGCCGCGGCGTCGGCCCGCACGCAGAAGACCCGGCGCTGCTCGGCCGCCGCGGCCACCGCCGCGTTCACCGTCGGGCTCGTCGGTGCAGGCCACGGCCAGCCAGGCCCCGTCGAGGTCGCCGGCGGCGAACCGGCGGCGCTCGAGGGCGACGTCGAGCGCGCTCCAGCTCGGCTCGCGATCCGGGGCGCGACGACCACGACGTCGGCCCCGGCCTCGCGCAGGGCCGCGGCCCGCCGGGTGCCGACGGCGCCGCCGCCGACGACGACGACCCGCCGGCCGGCGACGTCGAGCAGCAGCGGGAACCCGGTCACGGGGGTCATTGCTCCCGGTCGCCGGCCCGATCCGCGGCCCGGCCGGTGCGCGCGCCGGTCGACTACCGGCGTGTGACGACCCCGGCAGTTCGCATCGTTTGCGCAGGCGTGGGACCCTGGACCGCATGCATCGGCACGACCGGCTTCGCGCTCACCTCGCGCCGCCACGTCGATCTGCTGCGCGTCATCGCCGCCGCCTGTCGACTCTCGGACTGACCCGAGCCGCACCCGCTCGCCAGCGGCCCGCGGATGCACGCCGCACCCGTCATCGACAGCGGAAGGAACTCCAGCCATGCCTGCGCGCAAAGGTCAGGGCCAGTGGGCCCTCGGGTACCGCGAGCCGCTCAACCCCAATGAGCGCGCCAAGCGCGACAACGACGGCCTGGCCGTCCGCCAGCGCATCATCGACATCTACCAGCACACCGGCTTCGCCGGCATCGATCCCGGTCGACCTGCGCGGCCGGTTCCGCTGGTTCGGGCTCTACACCCAGCGCCGCGCCAGGCATCCCCGGCGGCGCCACGGCCACGCTCGAGCCCGAGGAGCTCGAGGACGAGTTCTTCATGATGCGGATCCGCATCGACGGCGGCGCGCTGACCAGCGAGCAGCTGCGCGTGATCGCCGAGATCTCCACCACCTACGGCCGCGACGTCGCCGACATCACCGACCGGCAGAACGTCCAGCTGCACTGGATCCGCGTCGAGGACGTGCCGGCGATCTGGGCGCAAGCTCGAGGCCGTCGGCCTGTCCACCACCGAGGCCTGCGGCGACACGCCCCGGGTGATGCTCGGCTGCCCGCTGGAGGGCGTCGCCGCCGACTCGGTCCTCGACGCCAGCGCCGCCGCTGCGACGAGACGGTCGAGAAGTACCTCGGCGACCCGGCGTTCTCGAACCTGCCGCGCAAGTTCAAGACCTCGATCTCGGGCTGCGCCCGGCACTGCACCAACCACGAGATCAACGACGTCTCCTTCGTCGGCGTCATCGGCCCGGACGGCACGCCCGGCTTCGACCTGTGGGTCGGCGGCGGGCTGTCGACCAACCCGCGTTCGCCCAGCGCCTCGGCGTGTTCGTGCGGCCGGACGAGGTCAGCGACGTCTGGGCCGGCGTCACTCGGATCTTCCGCGACTACGGCTACCGGCGCTCGCGCAACCACGCCCGGCTGAAGTTCCTGATGGCCGACTGGGGCCCGGTGAAGTTCCGCGAGGTGCTCGAGACCGAGTACCTGCAGCCGGGCCCTGCCCGACGGCCCGCCGCCGCCCGCGTCGCCGGCCCACCGCGACCACACCGGCATCGCCGCCCAGCAGCGACGGCCTGCTCGCGGTCGGCGCCACCACCCACTCCGGCCGCACCTCCGGCACCGCGCTGCGCGAGCTGGCCGCGCTGGCCGAGCGCTACGGCCGGCGGCCGGGTCCGGCTCACCGCCCAGCAGGGCGTCGTCGTGCTCGACGTGGCCGAGGCCGACAGCGACGCCCTGGCCGACGAGCTGGCCCTGATCGGGCTGACCGTGCGGCCGTCGGCGTTCCACCGCGGCACGATCGCCTGCACCGGCATCGAGTTCTGCAAGCTCGCGCTCGTCGAGACCAAGGGCCGGGCCGAGACGATCCGGCGCGAGCTGGAGAAGCGGCTGCCCGACTTCGACACCCCGATCACGATCAACGTCAACGGCTGCCCCAACTCCTGCGCCCGGTTCCAGGTCGCCGACATCGGCTTCAAGGGCATGGTGCAGAAGGGCGCCGACGGCGACGTCGGAGGCCTTCCAGGTGCACCTCGGCGGCCAGATGGGCACCGACGCGGCGTTCGGGCGCAAGTTCCGGGGTCTGAAGGTCACGGCCGAGGAGGCCCCGGACTACGCCGAGCGGGTGCTGCGCGGCTATCTCGAGCGGCGCGACGACGGCGAGTCGTTCGCGGCGTACGTCAGCCGGGCGGAGGAAGCATGGTTGCTGCTAGCGCACTCGCGACAGGAGACTGCGCGACGCTGGCCGAACGCGCCGGCGACGACCTCGGCCGGCGCCTCGGCCATCGAGATCCTCACCTGGGCCGACGAGCAGTTCGGCTCGGCTGGTGTGTCGCCTCCTCGATGGCCGACGCGGTCGTGCCCCACCTCGCCTCCCGGGTGCGCCCGGGCGTCGACGTGCTCTTCCTCGACACCGGCTACCACTTCGCCGAGACGATCGGCACCCGCGACGCGGTGGCCGCCACCCTGCCGGTCACGGTGCGCACCATCACCCCGCAGACGCACGGTGGCCGAGCAGGACGCGAGCTTCGGCGCCGCGGCTCTACGAACGCAACCCCGACCAGTGCTGCGCCCTGCGCAAGGTGCATGCCGCTGCGCCAGAGCCTGAGCTCGCTACGCCGCCTGGGCCTCGGGGCTGCGCCGCGACGAGGCCACCACCCGGGCGGACGCCAAGCGTCGTCGAGTGGGACGCCCGCCGCTCGATGGTCAAGCTCAACCCGATCGCGGCCTGGACCCAGGACGACGTCGACGCCTACATCGCCGACAACGGCGTGCTGGTCAACCCGCTGCTGTTCGACGGCTACGGCTCGATCGGCTGCGCACCGTGCACCCGCCGGATCGCAGCCGGGCGAGGACGCCCGGGCCGGGCGCTGGGCCGGCACCGCGCAAGACCGAGTGCGGCCTGCACTGAAACCGGCTGGGCCGCCTCGGTAGCGTTCGGCCCGTGCATCCCAACTGCGTCGCGGTCGACGCGCTCCTGGCCCAGGCCGGTGCCTCCGGACGGGTCCGCCTGCTGCCCGACGCCGGCCCCGACCGCAGCCGCGGCCGCCGCGCAGCTCGGGCGTCGAGGTCGGCGCCATCGCCAACTCGCTGGTGTTCGCCACCGCCGAGGGCGACCCCGCTGCTGGTCCTGACCAGCGGCGCGCACCGGGTCGACACGGCCAAGGTCGCCGCGCTGGTCGGCACGGCCGAGCTGTCCCGGGCCGACGCCGGAATTCGTGTACGCCGCGACCGGCCAGCGCATCGGCGGCGTCGCCCCGGTCGGCCATCCGCAGCCGCTGCCGACCGTCGTCGACGTCGCCCTCGACGCAGTACCCAGCAGGTCTGGGCCGCCGGCGGCATCCCGCACGCGGTCTTCCCGACCACCTTCGCCGAACTCGTCCGGCTCACCGGCGGAGGCCGGCCACAGTCGCCTGACGGTCGTCCGAGCGTCGCCTGACGGCTGGTGTCGCGGTGAATTGACGGTGCGATCCGGACCCGGCGCTTCGCACCGGCCCCGTCGTGCGGCACGATCGACCCATGCTGTCCGCGCAACCACCCGCGCTGAGCGATCCGCAGATCCAGACGTGGACGGGTCGCCAGTTCGCCGCGCGGGTCGACGAGGCGATGGACATCTACGTCCGCGCGATGCAGTACCCCGGCACACCGGCGCGCAGCGCGCCGTGACCGCCCGCCGGCACACCGTCAACGAGGGCTTCGCCTGCCGGGCCGCCCTGGACGCCGACGGCACGCTGCGTCGGGTTCGGCTACGGCTACACCACCCGCCCGGGCCAGTGGTGGCACGACCTGGTCGCCGGGCGATGACCCGCGCGGCCGCGGCCGAGTGGCTGAGCGACGCGTTCGAGCTGTCCGAACTGCACGTGCTGCCCGACCACCAGGGCCGGGGCATCGGCCGGCGAGCTGCTGCGTGCTCGCTGGCCGAGGGCCTGCCGCACCGGGCGATGCTGCTCTCGACGCCCGACGCCGACACCCGCGCCTTCCGGCTCTACCGCGACCTCGGCTTCGTCGACCTGGCCCGGCACTACCTGTTCCCGGGCGACTCCCGGCCGTTCGCGGTGCTCGGCGTGCGCCTGCCGCTGGCGCCCGGCGGCACCGCGACCGGCTGACTCCCGCCGGATCAGACCCCGGCCGGCAGCGAGACCTCGGCCATGACCTCTCGGGTGGCCTTCGAGAAGTTCATCGTGATGAAGTGCAGCCCGGGCGCGCCCTCGTCGAGCAGCCGCTGCGCGAGCTCGGTCGCCTCCTCGATGCCCAGCGCCCGCACGGCCGCTGGGTCGTCGGCGACGGCCGCGAACTTCGCGGCCAGCGCGGGCGGGAACGGTGCGCCGGACAGCTGCTCGGAGCGGGCGATCGTGGCCAGCGTTGTCACCGGCATCAGGCCCGGGATGATCGGCACGTCGCAGCCCGCGGCCGCGACCCGGTCGCGCAGGCGCAGGTAGTCCTCGGCGTCGAAGAACATCTGGGTGATGGCGTAGTCGGCGCCCGCGCGGCACTTGGCCACGAACCATCTCGGTGTCGGACTCGATCGACGGCGAGCGCGGGTGCTTGTACGGGAACGCGGCCACGCCGATGCAGAAGTCGCCGTGCGCGCGCAGCAGGCTGACCAGGTCGGAGGCGTAGCCGACGCCGTCGGGATGGCGCTGACCCATTCGCCGTTGACGTCGCCGGGCGGGTCACCGCGCAGGGCGAGCATGTTGACGATGCCGGCGTCGGCGAAGCGCCCGACGATGGCCCGCAGTTCGGCGATCGAGTGGTTGACCGCGGTCAGGTGCGCGACCGGCAGCAGCGTGGTGTCGGCGGCGATGCGTTCGGTGACCTGATGGTGTTGTCGCGTGTCGAGCCGCCCGCACCGTAGGTGACCGAGACGAACGAGGGGTGCAACGGCTCGAGCTCGCGGATCGAGCGCCAGATGCGGCGTTCGTCCTCGGGCGTCTTGGGGGGCATGAACTCGAAAGAAATAGTGGGTCGCCCCGCCGCCAGGCATTCCCTAACCGTGCGCGCCATGGGCCCAGCGTAATGTCCGGCGGGTGACGGGGCCGGTCGACGTGTTGATCAGCCGCGTCGACTCGGCCCTGGCCCGGTTCCTGGACGCCCGCGCGGCGGCCCTGGCCGAGGCCGGCAGCGACCTGGGTCCCCTCGTCGACGCGGCCCGGCGGTGCGTGCTCGACGGCGGCAAGCGGCTGCGCCCGATCTTCGCCTACTGGGGCTGGCGCAGCGTGCAACCGGCCACCGCCGACGACGCCGCCGTGGTCAACGTCGCCGCGCGGCCTCGAACTGCTGCACGCCTGCGCGCTCGTGCACGACGACGTGATGGACGCCTCGCAGACCAGGCGCGGCCGCCCGGCCGCCCACGCCGCCTTCGCCGAGCTGCACCGGGACTCGGGCTGGACCGGCGACCCGGACGTCTTCGGCACGGCCGCGGCGATCCTGCTCGGCGACCTGCTGCTGTCGTGGGCCGACGCCATGTTCGTGGCCGCCGGCGTGGCCGCCGACGACCTGCCGCACACCCGGCGGGTGTGGGACGACACCCGCGAGCTGGTGATGGCCGGGCAGTACCTCGACGTGCTCGTGCAGGCCCGCGGTGACTTCTCCGCGGCCGACGCGCTGCGGGTGGCCAAGTTCAAGACCAGCAAGTACACGGTCGAGGGACCGCTGCACCTGGGCGCCGCGGCCGCCGGCGCCCCGCCCGACGTGTTCGCGGTGCTGAGCGGCTACGGGCTGCCGCTGGGCGAGGCCTTCCAGTTGCGCGACGACGTGCTCGGCGTCTTCGGCGACCCGAGCCGCACCGGCAAACCCGCGGGCGACGACCTGCTCGAGGGCAAGCGCACCCTGCTCGTGGCCCTGGCCATGGAGCAGGCCACCCCGGCCCAGGCCGGCCTGCTCCGGCACCATCTGGGCGACCGGGCCATGACCGAGCAGCGCCTGGCCGAGCTGCGGGCCGTGATCGTGGCCACCGGAGCGCTGGCCCAGGTCGAGCAACGCATCGCCCTGCGGGCCCACGAGGCCCGCACCGCGCTGCGGACCGACGCGATCAGCCCGGACGCCCGCACCGCCCTGGAAGCACTGGTGATCGCCGCGACCGAGCGGCTCAGCTGAACAGCGGCGGCAGGGCGAAGACCAGGACGGCCGACCAGGTGACGTGGGTGAGGATCGGGGCCAGGATCCCGCCGGACGCCCGCCGTTGCAGGCCGAGCACCGTCCCCAGGGTCACGGCGGCGAGCACGAGCATGGGGTTGCCGGTCGCGATCGTCGTGACCGCGTAGATCGCGGTCGACACCACGACCGGGCGGCGCCGGCCGATCGCCGCGAACAGGGCGCCGCGGAAGAACACCTCCTCGGCGATCCCGTTCAGCACGGCGACGAGCAGGATGAGCCCGAGCGAGCCGTGCCGGGCGTGCTGAAGCACGTCGTCGGTCACCCGCCGCAGCGGCCCGATCTCGCGGACGACCAGGGCGCCGACGACGAACACGGCCGCCGGCGGCCAGGCCGAGCACGACCGGCGACAGCACCGGCCGGCGCAGTTGCGTCCCGGCCGCGATCCGGCCCAGGTGCAGCGGCCCGGACAACACGCCACCGACCGTCCAGACCAGCGCGAGAGCGCCGGTCAGCCAGTAGAACGCGACGTCGCCCGGACGCGTGGCCAGCGAGAAGCCGAGCAGCGTGGCCCCCACCACCAGGGTCACGGCGACGACGATCCGCCGGCGATGGAAGGCGCGGTCGGGCTCGGCGTGCTCGCGGGGCACCGGCTCGACCAGGGCCCGCCGCAGCGCGTCGCGCACGCGCTCGAGCGAGCGCGTCATCCGGCCGGGCCGGCCGCGCTTTGCTGGGCCGCGGTCCGCTGGGCCGCGCTCCGGTCGGCCAGGGCGACGCGCACCGCCTGCTCGTAACCCATCGGCTCGCCGGGCACGACCGAGCGGATCGAGTCGTCGTGGACGACGACCTCGTTCGTCATCGAGTCGATGAGGTTGCGCGCCGTCGGCACATCGACGTCGGTGACCAACGCCAGCCACAGCGACGACAGCCGCGGCGTCAACAGCGGCAGCATGAGCACCGGCAGCGGCCGCCGCTTCTGGATTCGCGCGGCCGCCGTCAGCATGTCGACATAGCGCAGGACGTCGGGACCGCCGATCTCGTAGACGGCCCCGGCCGCCTCCGGGGCGTCGAGCACGCCGACGAGGTAGCGGACGACGTCGGCCAGCGCGATCGGCTGGGTGCGCGTGTTGACCCAGCGCGGCGTGACCATCAGCGGCAGGTGATCGACGAGCTGGCGGGTCAGCTCCCAGGAGATACCCCCGTGCCCGATCACGACCGCGGCCCGCAGCACCGTCACCGGCACCCCGCCCTCGCCGAGCAGCGTCTCGACCTCGCGCCGCGAGCGCAGATGGGCCGACAGGGTGCCGTCGTCATCGCCCAGGCCGCCCAGGTAGATGATCCGTTCGACGCCGGCCTCGGCCGCCGCCATGCCGAAGCCGCGGGCGGCCGCGGCATCGGTGCGCTCGAAGTCGTCGCTGCCCAGCGAGTGCACCAGGTAGTAGGCCACCTCGACGCCGCGCATCGGCTCGCCCAGGCCGGCCGGCTCGTCGACGTCGCCGGCCACGGCCGTCCCGGCGCCGCGGTAGGCCTCGGGCCGGCGGGTCATGGCCCGCACGTCGTGCCCGGCCGCGACGAGTTCGGCCGCCAGCCGTGAGCCGATGAACCCGGACGCGCCGGTGACCAGGACCTGCTTGGGCATTTCTGCTCCGTTCGGTCGGGTGGCCGCGATGGGCGCCGACGGCCGCTGAAGGCCGACGAGATCCCGGGGCGGACTGGGCTAGTAGCCGGCCACTTGCGCGCGCCGCTTGACCTCGGTGCCGCGGTTCTCGCGCAGCGCGTCCACCGGTGTCCCCGGCAGGGAGTCGTCGGCCCGGAACAGCCAGTCGACGATCTCCGCGTCGCTGTAGCGGGCGTCACGCAGTTGGGTGATCACCGACGGCAGCGACTTCACGATGACGCCATTGTGCACCAGCAGGGCCGGCACGCAGCGCAGGCCGTTCTCGTCGCGCACGCCCACGAGTTGGCCGTCGCGCAGGTACTGGTGCACCCGGGTGACCTCGACCCCGAGGGCCGCGGCGACCTCGGGGATGGTCAGCAGGTCCATGTTCGCCAGCCTGCCATGCGCCTCAAGACGGCTTGCGGGCCAGCACCGTGTAGGTGCCGTAATGGGCGGCCAGCGTGCCGCCCAGGCCGTCGATGGCCGCGCCGACCGCGTCGAGCAGGGCACCGCGGCGACCGGCTTCTAGGCCCAGATGGTCGCTGTGGGTGCCGATGAGCCCGACCCACTCGGCCCGCGTGAAGGTGCGCTCCCAGCGGTAGCGGCGCACCTCGACCGCTGCGAACAGTCCGGACCCCGCGAAGTCGTCGGCGTAGGGCCGCTCGGAACGCCGGCCGCTGCCCATGGCGTTCGAGCGCAGCAGTTCCGGCGCGTATTCGCGGTAGACGTCGTCGAGCGCGTGCTGCGCCGGCGCGTCGAGGTCGTCGTAGTTCCAGAACAGGGCCAGCGTGCCACCGGGCCGCAGCAGGCCGGCCGCCTTGGGGTTGGCCACGGCCGGGTCGACCCAGTGCCAGGCCTGTGCGCTGGTGATCAGGTCGAAGCGCCGGCCCTTCGGATCCCAGGACTCGAAGGAGGCCACCTCGACCTCGATGCCGTGCCGCCGCGCGACCGCGGCCATCTTGGCGTCCACCTCGATGCCGAGCACGTCCAGGCCGCGCTCGACCAGCAACCGCGCGGCCTTTCCGGTGCCGCAGCCGACGTCGAGGACGGCGCCCGGGCCCAGGGCGACCAGATCGTCGATGAGCGCGGCCGGGTAGGACGGCCGGAACCGGTCGTACTCGTCCGCGACCCCGCCGAAGGACTCGGCGCGGGCCCGGTCGGTGTAGCTCGGGCGGTCGGTCGGCATGCGCCGATCCTGTCAGCCGCCGACCCGCCACATCTCCTCGGGCGGCTGCGGAGAGCGCATCGGATCCGCATCGGTCAGCGGCGCGGCGCCGCCGGCGAACGTCACCAGGCCGGCCCCGCTCACCACCCGTCGCGGGAACGCGGCCGCCGACGCGGCCCGGGTGACGGCCGCGACCGGCAGCTGCGCCGCGGAGGCCGCCAGCACCACGTTGCCGAAGCGGCGGCCCTTGAGCACGGCCGGGTCGGCGGTGAGCAGGGCCGCCGGCAACGCGGTGCGCACCGCCGCCACGAGCCGCCGGACGTAGCGCCCGGGCGGCCCGTCGGCCACGTTGACCAGCAGTACGCCGCCCGGGCGCAGCACCCGGGCCACGTCGGCGAAGAACTCGGCCGTGGTCAGCTCGCCCGGCACCCGGCCGCCGTGGAAGGCGTCCAGCACGACCAGGTCGGCGCTGGAATCGGCCAGGGCCGCCACTCCGGCCCGGCCGTCGACCGGGCGGATCCGCACCCGCGCGCCCCGGGCGAAGGGCAGCCGGGCCCGGACCAGGCTGGTCAGGGCCGCGTCGGGCTCGAGCACGATCTGCGGGGAGCCCGGCCGGGCCTGGGCGACGTAGCGGGCCAGCGTGCAGGCCCCGCCGCCGATGTGGGTGACGGCCAGGGGTCCGGGCGGCAGGGCGTCCACGACGTCGGCGAAGGCCTGCACGTACTCGAAGTCGAGGTAACTCGGGTCGTCCAGATCGACGTAGGACTGCCGGATCCGGTCGAGCAGGAGCAGCCAGCCGCCGGGCCGGTCGTCGTCGGCGAGCAGTTCCACGACGCCGCGCGCGGGCGCGGGCGCCTCCTCCGACTGCGACACACGCCCACAGTAGGGCTTCGATCTTGCCGGCCGAGCCCTTACCGCAGGCACAGGAGCGTGCGGTGCGCCACCGAGGCCTCATCGGCAATCGACCGTAGAATCCCCCTGTGCAGACGGCGACGACGGATCCTCTGGTCGGCCGCACGCTCGAAGGCCGATACCGGATCGTGGACCGCATCGCCCGGGGGGGCATGTCCACCGTCTACTCCGCCGTCGACGAGCGGCTCGATCGCCTCGTCGCGGTCAAGGTCATGTCGTCGGCCCTCTCGTCCGATCCCGCGTTCAGCGACCGGTTCAGCCGCGAGGCCCGGGCCGCCGCCCGCCTCACCCACCTCAACGCGGTGTCGGTCTACGACCAGGGCACCGACACCAGCACGGCCGGGCACCACGTGTTCCTGGTCATGGAACTCGTCGACGGCCGCACGCTGCGGGAGCTGATCCGCGAGCGCGGCCGGCTCAGCCCGGCCGAAGCGGTGTCGATCATGGAACCGGTGCTCAGTGCCCTCTCGGCCGCGCACCGGGCCGGGTTGGTGCACCGCGACATCAAGCCCGAGAACATCCTGCTCTCCAACGAGGGCATCGTGAAGGTGGCCGACTTCGGGTTGGCCCGGGCCGTCGAGTCCGACCCGTCGGCCACCCGCACCGGGCTGATGATGGGCACGGTGGCGTACTGCGCGCCCGAGCAGATCACCAAGGGCCGCGCCGACCAGCGTTCGGACGTCTACTCCTCGGGCATCGTGCTGTTCGAGTTGCTGACCGGCACGCCGCCCTACCAGGGCGACTCGGCCATGAACATCGCCTACCAGCACGTCCACCGGCGGGTGCCGGCGCCGTCCGCGCGGGTGAAGGGGATCCCGACCGAGATCGACGAGCTCGTGGTCAGCGCCACCGACAGCGACCCGGCCGGCCGCCCGCTCGACGCGGGGGCGTTCCTGGCCGAACTGGCCGACGTGCGCACCGATCTGGCCCTGCCGATCGTGTCGGTGCCGCCGCCACCGGTGCGCACCCGCCCGTCCGGCGCCGCCCCCGGGGCGACCCGGGTCGAACGGGTCCGGGCCGGGCGCCGGGGCCACCACCGACCTGTTGCGCAGCCGAGGCGGGTCGCACGACACGAACGTCGGTGCCGCGCCAGCCCGGCCCGCCGCCGCGGCAAGGACCTCCGGCACCGCCGCCGCCGGTGGTGACCCCGCCGCGCCGGCACCCGACGGCCTCACCGCGCACCGTGCGCCGACGGCGGGCGCTGATCGCCCTGCTGATCGTGCTGTTGCTCGGGCTGGCCTGTGTCTACGGCGGCTGGTGGCTGGCCGCGGGCCGGTACTCCAGCGTGCCGAAGGTCGCCGGCCAGTCGTTCACCGCGGCCAAGCAGAAACTCGAGAAGGCCGGCTACAAGGTGGTGCGCCGGCCGGCACCCCAGTTCAGCGAGACGGTGCCCAAGGATCTTGTCGTCGGCACCCAGCCCGGCCAGGACGCCCGGGTCGCCCGCGGACGCACGATCACGATCGTGCTGTCGGCCGGCAAGGAGCGCTTCACCCTGCCCGCGGCGGTGGCCGGCCGCACGCCGGCCCGGATCAGGTCGGTGCTGTCGGCCATCCCGGTCGACGTCGCCGCCGAGACCTCGCCCGAGCCGAGCGACACGGTCAAGAGCGGCCTGGTCACCCGCATCTCGCCGCCGGCCGGCACCCAGGTCAAGCGCGGCCAGTCGGTGACGATCTACGTCTCCACCGGGCCGCCGCTCATCGACGTCCCGACCGTCAACCCGGGCACGCCGTACGCCCAGGCCGCCCAGACGCTCAAGCACGCCGGCTTCGCGCTCAAGCGGGTCGACGCCTTCAGCGACACGATCGACGCGGACCAGGTCATCGCCGTCAACCCCACCGGTCAGGCCCGCAAGTTCAGCACGATCACGCTGACCGTGTCCAAGGGGCCGCGCATGGTCGCGGTCCCCCAGATCGCCACCGGCACGCCGTCCAAGCAGGCCAGCCAGCAGCTCAAGCACCTGGGGTTCAAGGTCAAGATCGTGAAGCACTTCGGTGGCCTGCTCGACGAGGTGGTCGGCATGGACCCGCCGGCGGGCACGCTCGTCCCGCCCGGCACGACGATCACCCTCGACATCGTCTGAGCCCGGCTCAGCCGATCGGCTCGGCCCCGGCTTCGCTCACGCCGGCCGCGACCATGACGGCCAGCGCCCGCTCGACCACAGCGCTGTCCTCGTAGGCGTGGATGTGCGTCACCCGGCCGCGCTGAATACGGATCACGTGCGCGCCGACGTTGGTGTACGCGGGACCGGCGACCGGCACCGCCGCCGCGCTCCACTCGACGGTGGCGGTGACGTCCCACGGCCAGCCCGAGACCAGCACGCGGTGCACGGTGAAGGTGAGTTGCGGGTACAGCCGGTACAGCCGTTCGAACCAGGCGGCGATGGCGGCGCGACTGTGGCGCTCGCCGCCCAAGGCGTGCACGCCGGCAAAGCGGTGATGCACGTCCGCAGCCAGGTGGCCGAGCAGCCGGCCGGCGTCACGCTCGCCGATGGCGGTGAACACCGCTTCCATGCGCCGGCGCACGAACCAGCCGATGACCACGACCTCATCGTCGCAGACCGCCCGGCCGGCCGCGGTCGCATAGGCTTCGCCGGTGAGTTTCGATGTCAGTGCGGATGCGTACGGCCGGTTCATGGGCCGCTACGCCGAGCCGCTGGCTGTTCGGTTCGTGGCCCTGGCCGACGTCGCGGCGGGCCAGCGGGCCCTGGATGTCGGTTGCGGCCCGGGCGCGCTCACGGCCCAACTCGTGGATCGGCTGGGCCCGGACGCGGTATCGGCCGTCGACCCGTCCGAGTCGTTCGTGGCCGCGGCCCGGGCCGGCTTTCCGGGCGTCGACGTGCGGCGGGCCTCGGCCGAGGATCTCCCGTTCGCGGACGACAGCTTCGACGTCGCGCTCGCGCAGCTGGTCGTGCACTTCATGGCCGATCCGGTCGCGGGGCTCGCGCAGATGGCCCGGGTCACCCGCCCGGGCGGCCTGGTCGCGGCCTGCGTGTGGGACCACGGTCCCGCCGGCACCGGGCCGCTGTCGACCTTCTGGCGGGCCGTGCACGACCTCGACCCGGCGGCGCGGGACGAGGCCGGCCTGCCCGGCAGCCGCGAGGGCCACCTGGTCACCCTGTTCGAGGCGGCCGGGCTGCACCGGGTCGAGCCCTCGGTGCTGACCGTGCGCTCCGGCTTCGCCACGTTCGCCGAGTGGTGGGAGCCCTACGAGCTGGGCGTGGGACCGGCCGGGGCCCACGTCGCCGGGCTCGACGCGGCCGGGCGCGCGCAGCTGCAGGCCCGGTGCGCGGCCCTGCTGCCCGACGCGCCGTTCGAGATCGAGGCCTCGGCCTGGGCCGCGCTCGGGCGGGCCTGAGCCGGACCGAACCGCTCCGGGCCGTGCCGAAGCTCGGATCGGCGGGTCCTAGACTCGCCGACCATGGTCATCGTCATGGCGCCGGGCGCCTCCGACACCGACGTCGCCGACGTCGTCGCTGCACGTCGAGACGCACGGCGGCGAGGCGTTCGTCAGCCGCGGCGTGATGCGCACGATCATCGGCGTCGTCGGCACCGAGGAGGTGCTCGAGACCCTCGACGCCGACGGGCTGCCCGGGCGTCGCCGAGACCATGCGCATCACCGCGCCGTACAAGCTCGTGTCGGCCCAGAACCACGCCAGGCGCACCACGGTGCGGGTGGGCGGCGTCCCGATCGGCCCGGACACGTTCACGTTCATCGCCGGGCCGTGCGCGGTCGAGACGCCCGAGCAGACGCTGGAGTCGGCCCGGATGGCCAAGCGGGCCGGGCGCGACGCTGCTGCGCGGCGGGGCCTACAAGCCGCGGACCTCGCCCGTACGCGTTCCAGGGGCTCGGGGTGGCCGGGCTGCGCATCCTGGCCGAGGTCCGCGACGAGGTCGGCCCTGCCGATCGTCACCGAGGTCACGGAGGCCTCCGAGGTCGACATCGTCGCCGAGTACGCCGACATGCTGCAGATCGGCACCCGCAACATGCAGAACTTCGGGCTGCTGCAGGCCGTCGGCGCGACCGGCAAGCCGGTCATGCTCAAGCGCGGGCTGACCGCGACCTACGAGGAATGGCTGATGGCGGCCGAGTACATCGCCCAGCGCGGCAACCTCGACATCGTGCTGTGCGAGCGCGGCATCCGCTCGTTCGAGCCGGCGATCCGCAACATGCTCGACGTGTCGGCCGTGGCGATGATGCAGCGCCTGTCGCACCTGCCGGTGATCGTCGACCCGTCGCACGCCGCCGGGCGCCGCGACCTGGTCGTGCCGCTGGCCCGGGCCGGCATCGCCGCCGGCGCCGACGGGGTCATGGTCGACGTGCACCCGCACCCGGAGTCGGCGCTGTGCGACGGGGCCCAGGCGCTGTTCGGGCGACCTGCTCGACGAGCTGGCCGAGGCCGTGACCACCATCCCGCCGCTGCTGGGCCGGACCTCGGCCGCCCACCTCGCCGGCTAGCGCGCCGGCTCAGCGCACGAGCGGGCGCGAGCACGTCGATCGCCCGGTCGATGCCGTCGTCGTCGACGTCGAGGTGGGTGACCAGCCGCAGGAAGCGCGGGCCCAGCGCCGAGACCAGCACGTCCTGCTCGCGGGCCTTGGCCGCGACCGCGGCCGCCTCCGGCACGTCGAGCACCACGATGTTCGTGTCGATGCCGGCCGGGTCGGCGCCGAGCGCTTCGCCCAGCCGGCGGGCCCGGGCGTGGTCGTCGGCCAGCCGCTCGATGTTGTGGGCGATGGCGTAGCGCCCGGCCGCGGCCAGGATGCCGACCTGGCGCATCCCGGCGCCGTAGCGCTTGCGCCACACCCGGGCCTCGGCGATCCGCTCGGCGGTGGACACCAGCACCGAGCCGACCGGCGCGCCCAGCCCCTTCGACAGGCACACCGACACGGTGTCGAACCCGGCGGTCAGCTCCGCGCAGCGGCCGGCCGGTGGCGATGTGCGCGTTCCACAGCCGGGCCCCGTCGAGGTGCAGGGCCAGGCCGTGGGCCCGGGCGAGCTCGCGCACCGCGTCGACCTGATCGGCCGGCTGGACCGTGCCGCCGCCGAAGTTGTGGGTGTTCTCGACCGCGATCGCGGCCGTCGACACCAGGTGCGGCCCGGCGTCGGGCGCGATCAGCTCGGCGCACCGTGGTCGGCGTCCAGGCGCCCGCGCTCGGCCCGCCAGGTGC
Organism: uncultured Actinomycetota bacterium; assembly: GCA_963713245.1. Classification (GTDB taxonomy): domain Bacteria; phylum Actinomycetota; class Actinomycetes; order Mycobacteriales; family Jatrophihabitantaceae; genus CAVQKZ01. The sequence continues at coordinate 47,909 of CAVQKZ010000005.1, read as the reverse complement.
GGAACGTGATCCCGGCGAAGACGGCGGCCGCGCCGAGCTCGGCCCGGGCGATGTGGGCCAGCGAGTCGCACACCAGCTCGTAGCCCGGGGCCACGAGCAGGCGGATGCCGAGCTGGTTGCCCAGCGAGCCGGACGGCACGAACAGCCCGGCCTCGAACCCGAGCAGCTCGGCGACCTCGGCCTCCAGGGCGTTGACGGTCGGGTCCTCGCCGTAGACGTCGTCGCCGACCTCGGCCTGGGCCATCGCCGCGCCGCATGGCCGGCGTCGGCCGGGTGACGGTGTCCGACCGCAGATCGACGACCGTCACTGGACGTCCCGGCGGCGCCGGTCGGCGACCAGTCGCTCGGCCACCCGGAAGGCCAGCTCCAGGGACTGCTCGATGTTCAGCCGCGGATCACAGGCCGTCTCGTACCGGCGGCCCAGGTCGGCCGCGGTCAGCTCGGCCGTGCCGCCGATGCACTCGGTGACGTCGTCGCCGGTCAGCTCGACGTGCAGCCCGCCGGGATAGGTGCCGAGCTCGGCGTGCACGTCGAAGAATCCGTCGACCTCGTCGATGATCCGGTCGAGGTGCCGGGTCTTGACGCCGTCGGCGGTCTCCTCGGTGTTGCCGTGCATCGGGTCGCAGTGCCACACCACCAGGTGCCCGGTGGAGGTCACCTTCTCGACGATCGCGGGCAGCCGGTCGCGCACCAGCCGGTTCGACATCCGGCTGATCAGGGTCAGCCGGCCCGGGCACGTTGTCGGGGTCGAGGCGCTCGACCAGTTCGGCCGCGAACTCCGGCGTGGTCGTCGGGCCGAGCTTGACCCCGATCGGGTTGGCGATGCGCGAGACGAAGTCGAGGTGGGCGCCGTCCATCTGGCGGGTGCGCTCGCCGACCCAGACGAAGTGGGCCGACAGGTCGTAGGCCCGGCCGTCGTCGATCCGGGTCAGCGCCCGCTCGTACTCGAGGATCAGCGCCTCGTGCGAGGCGTACAGCTCCACGCCCTTCGAGCGCGGCGTCGTGCACGCCGCAGGCCCGCATGAAGCGCACGGCCCGGTCGATCTCGGCCGCCAGCTTCTCGTAGCGCGCGCCGGTCTCGGTCGAGCGCGCGAACGCCGCGTTCCAGGCGTGCACCCGATCCAGGGACGCCAGTCCCCCGCCGGCGTAGGCCCGCAGCAGGTTCAGCGTCGAGGCCGCGGTGGAGTAGGCCCGCAGGATCCGGCGCGGGTCGGGCGTGCGGTCGCCGATCAGCTCGTTGACCATGTCGCCGCGGTAGGAGCGCTGCCCGGACGCGTCCAGCTCGGCCGAGCGCGGCTTGGCGTACTGCCCGGCGATCCGGCCGAGCTTCACCACCGGCACCGACGCGCCGTAGGTCAGCACGACGGCCATCTGCAGCAGCACCCGGACCTTGGCCGCGATGTCGGCCTGGGTGCTGGTCACGAACGTCTCGGCGCAGTCACCGCCCTGGAGCAGGAACGCGTCACCGCGCGCCACCGCGGCCAGGCGCTCGCGCAACTGGTCGACCTCGGAGGCGACGACCAGCGGCGGCATCGCGGCCAGGGTCAGCGCGACCTCGCGCAACTCCACGTCGTCGGGCCAGGACGGCTGCTGGGCCGCCGGCCGCTCGCGCCACGCGTCCAGCCCGAGATCGGCGGGGCTGGTCGGTCCGGGCTCAGTTGTCACGGACCCAGCGTAATCGCCCGCCGATACGCCGTTTCACAGCCGCGCAGTAGCGTCGGCGCCCGTGATCGTATGGATCAATGGCACCCACGGCGTGGGTAAGACCACGACCAGTGCGCTCCTGCAGCAGCTGATCCCGGACTCGCGGGTGTTCGACGCCGAGAAGGTGGGCGAGACCCTCATGGACATCTCGCCCGGGTTGCCTCTGACGGACAACTTTCAGCACTGGCCGCCGTGGCGACCGCTCGTCGTCGAGACCGCCTGGCGGGTGCTCGACTTCACCGGTGGCACTCTGGTGATGCCGATGACCGTCCTGATCGAGCAGTACTGGCGCGAGATCAACGAAGGCCTCGCCCGTCACAGCATCCCCGTTCGGCACTTCGTCCTGCATGCCGACGAGGCGACACTGCGCCGACGCATTGTCGGTGAGCACGCTGTCTCCCCGTTCCGGCTGAGCCACCTGCAGCCGTACTTCGAGGCGGCCCGGGCCTGGTTACACGACCAGGCCGAGGTGATCGACACCACGCACCTGACGCCTGCCCAGAGCGCCCGCCAGATAGCCGAGGCCGTCCAGCGTTGACGGGCTGTGCTCAGCCGAAGAACACCTCGGCCTCGGCGTACAGCTCGGGGCGGACGATCTTGAGTTCGGCCGTGGCCTCGGTGAGCGGGACCCGGATGATGTCGGTGCTGCGCAGGGCCACCATCTTGCCCCAGTCCTCGTCGGTGGCCGCGTCGACGGCGTGCAGGCCGAAGCGGGTGGCCAGCACCCGGTCGAAGGCCGACGGGGTGCCGCCGCGCTGGATGTGCCCGAGCACCGTGGTCCGCGCCTCCTTGCCGGTGTGCTTCTCGATCTCGCCGGCCAGCCACTCGCCGATACCGCCCAGGCGCACGTGCCCGAACGCGTCCAGGCCCTTGTCGATCGTGGCGTTCTCGCCGCCGTCGGGGGTGGCGCCCTCGGCCACGACCAGGATCGGGGCGTAGTGCGACTGGAACCGGCTCTCGACGTAGGCGCAGACCCGTTCGAGCGAGAACGGCAGCTCCGGGATCAGGATGACGTTGGCGCCGCCGGCCAGCCCGGCGTGCAGGGCGATCCAGCCGGCGTGGCGGCCCATCACCTCGACGATGAGCGCCCGGTGGTGCGATTCGGCCGTGGTGTGCAGCCGGTCGATGGCCTCCATCGCGATGTTGACGGCGGTGTCGAAGCCGAACGTGTAGTCGGTGGCGTTGAGGTCGTTGTCGATCGTCTTGGGCACGCCGATGACGTGCACGCCGAGTTCGCCCAGCCGGGAGGCCACGCCGAGGGTGTCCTCGCCACCGATCGCGATCAGGGCGTCCACGCCGAGTTCGTGCAGATTGGCGACGATGCGCTCCACGCCGTTGTCGACCTTGAACGGGTTGGTGCGTGAGGAGCCGAGGATCGTGCCGCCGCGGGGCAGGATGCCGCGCACCTCGGGCACGCCCAGGGGGGTCACCAGGTTCTCCAACGGGCCCTTCCAGCCGTCGCGGAAGCCGACGAACTCGTGTCCGTGGACACCGACGCCCTTGCGGACGACAGCGCGGATGACCGCGTTCAGGCCCGGGCAGTCGCCGCCGCCGGTGAGCACACCGATACGCATCTGGGGCAGTTCCTCTCGATAGGTCGATTCGAAGGCGACGGCGCTGTCGCAGCGCTAGACACTAGCGAGTCTCCTCAGCCTGACGTCGCCTGCTCATGCCGAGTGGTGGGTTCGCCAGCGCCTGGACGGTCGACGAACACCGGCTCAGCGGGCCATGGCCAGCACATCGCGGACCAGCCGTCGTGCGTACTCCTGATCGACCGGTAGTGCGAATGCGACGTGGTGATACAGCGGCGAGATGACGTGGTCGAGGATCTGCGCGACTGTCGGTGTCGGCTCTGCGCGTTCGCGGGCACGGCGCACCATCTCCGACGCCTGCTCGCGCCGTCTGTCCATGACCGGGCAGCTCGAGACGATCTCGACGCGGGCCGACACCATCGCGCGCAGGTATCGGACCCGCTCGGGACGGGTGATGTCGCGAGCGATGATGTTCGCCCACTGCGTCAGGTCCCGCTCGAGCGATCCGGTGTCCGGTACGGACTCACCGTCTCGCGTCAGTGCGGCGACCGCGACTTCCTCCAGAAGCGCATTGACGTCGTCCCAGCGTCGGTACAGCGTCGTCGGATTGACCCCGGCCCGCTCGGCGATGACGGGAAAGCTGATCTTGTCGGCGCCCTCGCCGACGAGCTCGCCGACCGAGGTGTAAATCGCGGTCAGCACCCGGCTGCTCCGTCCGCCGGGGCGGCTCGCGGCCACTCGGTTGGACACGTCACAAATCATACGCAAAGAATTTTGCGTTAACAACGATCTGGCCTACGGTCGCTAAAGCAAAGTTCATTGCTTTTCGACGGAGGTCTCGTGCTCAACCGCCCAGTCTCGTTCTTCGTTGCCGGGGCCGCCGGCGCCGCGACGCTGACGGCCGCCTCGGCGCCGTCGCCGCTCTATCCCGTCTATCAGCGCCTCTGGGGCTTTTCCGCGTTCACGCTGACGCTCATCTTTGCCGTCTACGTCTTCGCGTTGCTCGCCGCCCTGCTGACCGTCGGCTCGCTCTCCGACCGGGTCGGACGTCGGCCGGTCGCCTCCGCAGCCCTGGTGCTCCTCGCGCTGGGCATGCTGCTCTTCGCGGTCGCCGGAGGTTCCGGCGGCCTGATGGCCGCGCGAATCGTGCAGGGCTTTGCCGTCGGCGCGGCCACCGGCACCACGACGGCCATGATCATGGATTCGGCGCCGAACCCGCGGCTCGGCTCGATCGTCAGCAGCGCGGTCCCGTCACTGGGAATCGTGATCGGGGCGGTCCTCGCCGGTGCCCTGGTGCAGTTCGCGCCCCTGCCTCGCCAACTCGTCTTCTGGATCCTCGCCGTCGTCTATCTCGTCGCTGGCCGCACTCGTATGGTTGATTCCCGAACGCGCTCGCCCCGAGTCGACTTCGCGGGAATCGACTCTGGCGGGCGCTTGCTGCCGAGCGCCGGGCTTCCGCCGGCCACGCGGCCGATCTTCTTCGCACTGGTTCCGTCGATGGGCGCGACGTGGGCGCTCGCCGGGCTGTATCTGTCGCTCGGGTCGTCGGTACTGGGCACCGTCCTCGATGTGCACAGTCATTTCGTCGTGGGCATCGTGCTCGGAGTGTTCTTCGCCGCGGGGGTGTCAGGCACCATCGTCTCGACGGTCTTACCGCCGCGATTGCGCGAGTGGTTCGGCTACGGAACTCTCACCGTCGGCGTCCTGGTCACGATCGCGGCGATGCTGATGGGTGCGTTGCCGCTCTACGTGGTCGGGTCGGTGGTCGCGGGGCTCGGCTTCGGCGCGGCGTTCCGCTTCGCCGTCAATGCGCTCGGCGAGGCGGCGCCAGCCGCCCAGCGAGGGCAGGTGTTCGCGACGATGTACATCGTCAGCTACCTCGCATTCAGTGTGCCGGCGCTCGCGGCCGGGCTGGCCGTCGAACGGTTCGGGCTCAAGCCGACAGCCGTCACGTACGGGGCGCTGGAAGTCGCGCTGGTTCTGATCGCGATGGTCGCCGGGATCGTCCAGGCGCGCAGGCGGGTCAGCGAGAACGAGCTTCGGCCAGGCGCGGGTCCGACGTTGGTCTCGCGCACGGTCAGCACGCCTCGGCAGACCACGCACTACCTCGAGTGCGGGCCGGCCGACGGACCGCTGATGATCTTCCTGCACGGCTGGCCGGGCGTCGGTTTGATCTGGCGCGCCCAGCTGGAGGCGTTCGCCGCCGACGGCTGGCACTGCGTCGCTCCTGATCTACGCGGCTACGGAGGGTCTTCCGCCCCGGCCGCCACCGACGCCTACACCATCAAGGAAGTCGTGGCCGACATGGCGGAGCTCCATGACCACCTCGGCGGCAAGACTGCGATCTGGGTCGGCCACGACTGGGGCAGCATCGTCGCCGGTGCGTTGGCCGCGCACGAGCCCAAGCGCAGCCGTGGCGTCGTGTTGATCTCGTGGGCGTACTTTCCCGACGCGAACAGCCTGGCCACGCTCGTGCCGCTGGTCGACCGGACGATCTATCCGGCTGACCAGTATCCGGATGGCCAATGGGACTACTACCGCTACTACGCGACGCATTTCGAGGCGGCGGTCAACGACCTCGATGCCGACCCGGCCGCAACATTGGCCTCGGTCTATCGACCTGGCCGACCCGCCGCGATCGGTCAGGTCTCGCCGACAGCGACGGTCACGCGCAACGGCGGCCGCTTCGGCGCCGCGCACCGCGCCCCGCCGACCCCAGCCGACCCGGCCCTCTGGCCGCCGGCGGACTTCGACGCGCTCGTGCAGGCGTTCAAGGCTCATGGCTTCCGGCGCCGTCCGCGTGGTACACGAACGATGACGCCAACATCGCCTATGCCCGCGAAGCGCCCAATGGCGGCCGCCTGTCGCAGCCGGTGCTGTTCGTCAACGGCGAATGGGATGTCATCTGCAGCATCAGCGGAAATCGCCAGGGCGACCCGATGCGCGCGGCCTGCGCCGACCTCACCGTCGACGAATGTGCCCGCCGGACATTGGCTACCGCTGGAACGCAAAACAGAACTCGTCCAGGCCATCCGCACCTGGCTCCGGAGCAAGGGTCTTTGATACGGCCATTGATCGCTCTCGATTGAGGCACCTAGAAGTCCCGAGCTTCGACGTAGTGGCCGGTCATCGCGTCGATGACCCACTGCACTGTCGATCTCGTCATGAGTGACGGCCCGGCACTTGGCTGCGAGTGGGCGATCTCAACGTCCTTCAGTTGCACCACCCAGGCCAGGCGGTGGTTCGCGGTGACGGCGGCATGACCAGATCTGCCGTCAGCCGACACGTTGGTGATGTACACCAACGCGGCATCAGGATGCGAGTTCGCGGTGAGCGCGTACCCGCGCACCTCCCGCGCCGCCGCCGCAACGGCTTGATACGGAGTAATCGCACCAACAGGGATGTGCACGGGCCCCGGCGCAAACTCCCATCCGTCGCCGCCCGTGGTGGCCAAGCCCGATCCGGGTATGACAGTGACGGTCCGCCCGGAGCGCGGCGAGCCTGCAGTCGCTGCCGCAGGGTGCTTCGGTTGAGCACTGTCGGCGCAAGACGTAGCTAGACAGACGAAAGCGACGAGAGCCACGCAGCGAGTGCCGAATAGCGCCTTGTGCCTCTGCGGATCGTCCATTCCCGCCCACATCCTTCGGGATCGGGACTATAGACGCTTCGAGCTGCGCAAGACGTTCGACCGAGCTGAGCACCAAGTCGACGCGTAAGCGATCACTCGCTGTGGCGCTGACGTCATCGCGTTCGCTGAACGCTCATTTCGCCCGGGCCGCACGGTCCGCGCGGGTGCGACGGATGAGGTCGTGCCAACTCGCGTTGCGCCTTGCGGCCGGCACCGCCACCGAGCCGGCCAGGCTCAGGAAGTCGGTCGAGCGAGCCACCATCGCCCGGTTGGCCGATTCGCGCGACGCGATCCAGCGCATCCTTCCGAAGAAGGTCATCGCGCGGCCTGGCCGGGCCGAGTATTCGAACGGGCGGCCTCGATGGCCTGCCAGCGGGCCAGGTTGTGCCGGGCGTCGGCGAGCGCGTCGTGCTGGTCGCTGGGCACGCCCGGCAGCGGAGGCGAGCCGGCGTCCTCCCAGCGCTGGCGCAGTTCGTGGGTGAACCGAGGGAATGACCCGCGGCAAGGCCCGCATGTCGCCCCACAGCTGGGCCAGCACGACGTGGTCGTACGCCGACATCCACGCCCACAGTTCGATCGACCCGTTCGGCTCGGTCAGGAAGGCGAGCAGGTCGGCCCGGATGCGCTCGAGCGACCGCCAGGCCGGGTCGGCCGGGGCCGGCAGCTTGTCGAGCACGTTGCGGCGGACCCAGTCGATCGCGCGCGTCGGATCGAACTCGGTCGAGACCGCGTAGAACTCGCGGCCGTCCTCGTCGACGACACCGATCGAGACCAGCTCGATCGTCGTGCCGTCCTCGATGAACTCGCAGTCGTAGAAGAAGCGCACGCGGCGGCTAACCGGCTCGGCTGTCGGGGACGCGGTCGCCGAGCTCGCGCAGTTCGGCCGCCTCGCGGGCCCCGAACCCGGTGTCGAGGCCTTGCGCCTTCTTGACCGACGCCGCGTACTTGTCGACGTACTCCTGGCCGGACAGCTGCATCAGCTCGTACATGATCTCGTCGGTGATCGAGCGCTCGACGAAGCGGTCACCGGACATGCCCTCGTAGCGCGAGAAGTCCAGCGGCTTGCCGAACCGGATGCCCGGCCGGGGCCGCAGCCTCGGGATGAGCCGTCCCGGCGGCTGGATGATCTCGGTGTTGATCATCGCGCACGGGATGACCACCGCACCGGACTCCAGCGCCATGCGGGCCACGCCGGTCTTGCCGCGGTAGAGCCGCCCGTCGGGCGAGCGGGTGCCCTCGGGATAGATGCCGAGCAGGTTGCCGCCGCGCAGCACCCGCACCCCGGTGTTCAGGGCCGCCCGCGAGGCGTCGGCGTCCGAGCGGTCGATCGGCACCTGGCCGACGCCGGACATGAACATCCGCGAGAAGAACCCCTTGATGCCCGGCGTGGTGAAGTACTCGGCCTTGGCCAGGAAGGTGACCTTGCGCGGCACCATCACCGGCATGAAGAACGAGTCGCAGAAGGAGAGGTGGTTGCTCGCGATGATCGCCGGGCGCGTCGTCGGGGACGTTCTCCAGCCCCTCGGTCCATGGCCGCCACACCCCGCGCAGCAATGGCCCGATGAAGACGAACTTCGCGAGCCAGTAGAACATTCAGCACTCCCCGCCGGCCGGTCGGACGTTTGATCCCGATGTGACAGTAGTGCCGGGTTCCCGTGCCACCAAGCCCGCCGCCCGGTCACCCCGGGCCGAGCCGGTCGGCCCGGTCGCCGCAACCGGGCCGCGCGAGGCATGATGAATGCCAGCGCGGGCACCGAGAACGAGCAGGAGACGAGGACGACGTGGCACTGCTGGCAGGAGCCGAACCGTTCGCCGCCGACGGCGGCCCGGTCGGCGTGGTCGCTCAGCCACGGCTTCACCGGGATGCCGGCCAGCATGCTGCCCTGGGCCCAGCACCTGGCCGACGGCCGGCTACAGCGTCCGGCTGCCCCTGCTGCCCGGCCACGGCAGCACCTGGCAGGAGACCAACCGCAGCCGCTGGAGCGACTGGTACAGAACGATCGAGGACGCCTACGACGAGTTGGCCGCAGCGCTGCGACACCGTCTTCGCCTGCGGGCTGTCGATGGGCGGCACGCTGGTCACCCGGCTGGCCGAGCAGCACGGCGACGCGGTGGCCGGGCTGGTGCTGGTCAACCCGTCGTACGGCACCGAACGCTTCGACGCCCGGTTCGCCCGCTACATCGCGACGGGTCGTGCGGTCGCGGCCCGGCATCGGCAGCGACATCAAGAAGCCCGACACCGTGGAACCGGCCCTGGGCCGCACGCCGGTGCGGGCGTTCGCCTCGCTGCAGCAACTGTGGAAGGTGACCCTCGCCGACCTGCCGCGGGTCACCGCGCCGATCCTGCTGTTCCGCAGCCGCGAGGACCACGTCGTCGAGCCGCTGTCGGCCCGGCTGCTGCACGCGGGCGCCACCGGCACCACGGTCCGCGAGGTCGTCCTCGAGGACAGCTACCACGTCGCCACGCTCGACAACGACGCCCCGGCGATCTTCGACGGCAGCGTCGAGTTCATCCGGTCGCTCACGAACGTGCCCGCCGCTGACGCCGGCCCAGTCGCCGGGCCCGGCGAGAGCGGCGCGCCGTGACGCCGGCCCGGCCCCGGACGAAACGGGCCGGACGGGACCGGCCCGGACGGGGACGCGGGCAGGTGCGCCGGCTCGACAACGGGCTGGCCGCCGATCAGCTACGTCCCGCTGACCGACGTCGAGCTCGACGCTCGGCCGCAGCCTGCTCACGGCGCTGGCCCGGGCCCGCATCGCGGCCTACCTCGATCCCGCGCCCGATGCCGGCGCCGGACCAGCGCCGCCTGTTCGTCGCGGCCGAGGAACGCGCCGACGCCCGCACGATCGTCGCCGCGGCCCTGCGCGCGCTGGGCGACGACGCCGGCCGAGTTGCCCGAACGTCCCGACGACCCGCTGGCCGGCGTCGACACCGACGCCGCGTTCGCCAAGCTCATCGGCGACTGGCACGTCGACACCATCGCCGCGGTGCGCGAGGCCGAGCGCGACCTGCGCCGCGAGGACGCCGAGTGGCGCGAGCGGTTGCGCCAGCCGCCGCTGGACGAGCCGATCTGGCTCGACGACGACCACTACATCCCGCCGCCGCCGCCACCGCTGCCCCGCCTGGCCGCGCCGACGATCGGCGCCCTGGTGCTGGTCGCGGTCGCGATCGTGCTGCTGGCCCTGGGCGGCGCGTTCGGGCTGGCCAGCGACCTCACCATGCTGCTCGGGCGTGGGCGGCCTGCTGCTCGGCGCCGGTCTGCTGATCATGCGGCTGCGCGAGCGTCCCGACGACGATGACGACGACGGCGCCGTCATCTGACGTTCGGCCGACACGCCATCTGAGCCGACCCGGCCGGTCACCTGGCCACCCGAACGCTGGACGCGAGGTGGTTCCAATGCCCGACCCGGAGCTTGATCTTCGCATTGTGGTGCCGGCTGACCGGCACCGATCCCGACGAGTTCGCCCCCGACGAGCGGGCCGCGTTCCTGGCCCGGCCCCAGGTCGCCGCTCCTGGCCGCGACGCCGTACGAGGTGCTGCTCGACGCCGGCATCGCAGGCCGCCCGCCGCGGCTCGCTGCCGCTCGAACGCTGGCTGCTGGCGCGTGCAGACGGTGCGCCCGGTGACGGCGTAGGTGGCCCGAGCGGTCAGGGCAGTTCGAGCTCGACCAGCACCGGACGGTGGTCGCTGGCGATCAGCGACGTCGGGCTGGTCGAGCACGCCGGGCGGAGACCGGGGTGGCCCGCGGGTCGGCGAACACGCCGTCGATGCGTCTGGCGCGGCGCCGCGGGCCGGTGAGGTGAACGCCGTGCCCGCGCCCACGGCGGCGAACGCATCCGGCCGCGCGTCGGCCAGCGCCTGCCACGGCGCCGAGCCCGGGTGGTCGTTGATGTCGCCGGCGACGATGGCCGGCACGTCGGCCGGGACGTGCCTGCCGATCGCCGCATGCAGTTCGCCGACGTGCCGCAGCCGGGGCTCGGGCCGCAGGTCGAGGTGGGTGCCGGCGACCGCGAACGTCGCACCGCGCAGTCGCAGGACGGCGATCGCCGTGCCGCGCTGATGCAGTCCCGGGTCCTTGCTGAACAGCACGTCGGCGGTGCTCACGCACGTCCACGCCGAGCGTCGACATGATCAGGTTCGCCGCCGGCCGGCCGGCCGCCGCCGACGACGACCAGCCCGCTCGTGCGGGCCAGCGCGGCACACGTCGAGCGCCAGCGCAGGAACCGCGGCGCCTCCTGCACGCAGACGACGTCGGGCTCGGCGGAGCGGATGACCCGGGCCACGGCGGCCCGGTCGTCGCGCATCGAGCGGACGTTGTAGGTGAGCAGTCGCAGGGTCGGCACCGGCACATCCTGCCGTATCGGCTGCTGTGACGACGCGGACCTGCTCGGCGCGTCCCGGTGGCCACGCCGTGGCCGGCGGGCGATGTCGGCCGCGCCGACCAGCCCGGCAGTCCGGGCCGAGCGCGGCCAGCGCGATCGTGGCCACCGGCCGGAAGCCCCGGCCGGTGAGGGTGTGCGCGAACTCCTCGCGGGCCGGGCGCAGCAGCAGGTCGCCGGCCTGCTGAGACCCCGCCGCCGATGACGAAGATCGACGGGTCGAGCACCGCGGCCAGGTTGGCCAGCCCGCGCCCGAGCCAGCGGCCCATCGTCGTGCAGATCGCCTCGGCGGCCGGATCGCCCTCGGCCGCCGCGGCGGTCACGATCGGCCCGGTCAGCTCGGCCTTCGAGCCGGCCAGTTCGAGCAGCCGGGCCGCGGCCATCGGCGATTCGTCGACCAGCTCGCGCGCGTCGCGGGCCAGCGCGCGGCCCGAGGCGTACATCTCCCAGCAGCCCGCGGTTGCCGCAGGCGCAGCGCCGCCCGTCCGGCACGAGCGTCATGTGCCCGTACTCGCAGGCCACCCCGAACGCGCCGCGGTAGAGGTTGCCGTCGACGACCAGCCCGCCGCCGATGCCGGTGCCCAGCGTCACGCAGACGACGACGCGCTGGCCCTGCGCCGCCCCGAAGCGGTACTCGGCCCAGGCGGCGGCGTTGGCGTCGTTCTCGACGACCAGCGGCAGGCCGATGCGGCCGGACAGGGCCGGCCCGCAGCGGTTCGTCGCGCCAGGCCAGGTGCGGGGAGAACAGCACGGTGGCGTGGTCGTTGGCGATCCAGCCGGCCGCGCCGACGCCCACGGCGACCACGTCGTCGTGCCGGGCGGCGAGTTCGGTGACGACCTCGACGATGATCTGCTTCGGTCTCGCCGACGTCGTGGCCGGGCGTGGCCCGCAGTTCGCGGTCGATGATCGGCGCCGTCGTCGTCGACGACGCCGCCGGCGACCTTGGTGCCGCCGATGTCGACGCCGATGCGAGAGGCGCCACGGCCGGCTCAGGCCTCGTCGCCGAGATTGATCTGCTGCACCCGGGGCGCGGCGCGGCCGCGTGGGCTCGCCGGTGCGTCGCGGACGGCCGCCGGCCCGGCCGGCCGCCTCGGCCATCGCCGCGCACCGCGGCGAGCGACCGCCGTGCCGGCCTCGGTGATGCGCTCGGTGACCTCGGGGCGTTCGCCGCGCAGCACCGCGACGAACTGGCACAGCGGGCACCACTGGCATCGCTGGCGACGTGCGGGCCGTTCGCGCGTCGCCGAGGTTGCGCTCGGCCCAGCCCTGGGCCCAGTCCTGCACCGACGACACCAGCCGCAGCGCGTCCTCGGCCAGCGGCATGCGGCGCCCGGTCGCCGTGGGTGCCGTCGCCGAAGCCGGGCGTCAGGCATCGGCGTCGCCGCCCGGCCAGCGCGCCGGATCGGGCGCGAACCGCACCCGCAACTCGCCGCCGTCGAACTCGCCGCCGACGACGTCGCAGCGGCGCAGCACGCTGGGCAGGGTGAGCACCCGCCGGTTGCCGGCCACCGTGAGCACGAGATCGTCGCCGGCGCGGGCCACGTCGACCGCGGCCTTGGTCGCCAGCGGCAGCGCCAGCCGCAGCACGAACTCCTCGCCGACGGTGTCGATGCGCAGCAGCTCGCGGGCCGCGCCGGCCGGCGCCGGATCGTCGCCGGGCAGCTCGCCGTAGAGCGCGTCGGCGACCTCGCGCAGCGGCGTCGGGCCCGACCGGCTCGCCCGCGCGGTAGGGCAGCTCGCGCACCGGCAGCCCGGCGAAGGACTCGCGGATGCCGCCGAGCTGCTGCTGCTGCGCCCGGGCCCAGCCCTGCCGCCATTCGTCGTCGCCGGCCGGGAACACCCGGTTGGCGATCACGAGGTCGACGCGAGTAGCCGTACAGCGCCAGCGCGGTGAACGTCCGCCGGGCCTCGGCCACGACGACCGACTCGGGCGTGAGCACCAGCCGCACCGACGTGATCGCCGGATCGCCGAGCAGCTGGCGGACCGCAGCCAGCTCGTCGTTGAGCCGCAGCAGCGCCTCGAAGATGTTGTCCGGCGGGATCACCTCGCCGCGGCCGAGCATGGCCGCGATCGGGCGCATGCCGCGGGCCAGCCGGCGGTGCGCCGGAAAGACCTTCTGCAGGTACCACGACAGCGCTTCGGGCAGGGCCAGCAGCCGCAGCGTCTCGGCGGTGGGCGCGCAGTCGACGACGAGCACGTCCCAGTCGCCGGCGACCGCGAGCTCGCGCACCGCCAGCAGGGCCAGCACCTCGTCGACGCCGGGCAGCACGGTCAGCTCGTCGGCGGTGATCGGGTCGACCCCGCTGTGGGCGAGCATGTCGACCAGGAAGCGCTGCACGTCGCGCCAGGCCGCCTCGAACCGGCTCTGGGTGTCGATCTGCACCGCCCACAGGCTCGGGCGCGACCTCGGTCGGCTCACCGCTCAGCTCGACGGCCAGCGCGTCGCCGAGCGAGTGCGCGATGTCGGTCGAGAGCAGCAGCGTCTTCAGGCCCCGGTCGGCCAGCCGCAGCGCGGTCGCCGACGCGGTTGTGGTCTTGCCCACGCCGCCCTTGCCGGTGAACAGGATGATTCTCATGCAGCCGGACTCCGACGCGCTTCTTGAGTTCCTTGAGCGCGGTGTCCATGACGACCCGCTCGGCCTTGCGCTTGAGCAGGCCGAGCATCGGGATGGCCAGGTCGACGGTCAGTGAGTACGTGACCAGCGTGCCGTCGCCGTCGGCGCTCGAGCACGTACGAGCCCTGCTGGGCGCGCATCATCTGCCCGGAGACCAGGTTCCACTCGACCTTGGTGTCCTTGCTCCACTGGTACTCGAGCTCGTACTCGTCGCGGATCACCCCGGCGTCCAGGGTGAACGCGACCCGCTTGGCCCGGCCGTCCGAGCCGGTCTCCAGCACCTCGGCCTTCTTCACCGAACCGGTCCAGACCGGGTAGTTGGCGAAGTCGGCGATGACGGCCATGACCGCGTCCGGTGCGGCGTCGATCGTGATCGACTGCGTCGACTGGTCGGCCATTCCGCAGAGGTTACCGGGGTCAGCCGGCGACCCGGGCGGTACGGCCGGGATCGAGTTGGTCGCCGAGCGCCCAGAACGCCTGCTTGACCCGCCGCCGGTGGCGTCGGTGACCCGCTCGCGCCGGGCCGCGGCTCATCCGGCCGTCCGGCGACGGGATCCAGGCGCAGGAAGTAGTGCAGCACCACACCGTCGAACGCCGGCTCGAGCCAGACCTCCATCGAGCCGGACTCCCCGACGGCGTCGGGCGCACCGTCCAGCGCACGCCCTTCTCGCCGCGCTGCTCGTCGACGCTCAGGTCGAGCTCCGGCCACCAGCGCGGCCCAGTTCGCCGGCTCGGCCACCACCGCGGCGACGACGGCCGGGGCGGCGCCGATCCAGGTCGAGTCGACGATGTCGATGGGCGGCATGTGCGCCCAGGATCGCATGGGCACCGATGCCTCGGTCGCGCCGGCCGAGAACGACGAGTTACGGTGGCCCCGCACCACAAGGGCGTGGCGCGGGCATGCTGCTCATCATCTGCTCTTCACGACTGGCCAGGCCGGAAAGGACGACGGACGAGTGCGCGAACTCACATGTCGCCAGCAACGTCACGACCTCATCGAGAACAACACCGCCGACTTCGCCTTCGAGAGCGCGGCCAACCGCCCCGACCACGTCGCGCTGCGCCGCCGGGTCGACGGCGCCTGGCGCGACGTCACGGCGGCCGCAGTTCGCCGACGAGGTCAGCGCGGTGGCCAAGGGACTGCTGGCCGCGCGGCATCCAGACCGGTGACCGGGTCGCCGTGATGAGCAAGACCCGCTACGAGTGGACGCTCGCCGACTTCGCGCTGTTCACCGTCGGCGCGGTCGTCGTCCCGATCTACGAGACGTCCAGCGCCGAGCAGGTCGAGTGGATCCTGTCCGACGCCGGGGCGAAGGCGCGCGTTCGTCGAGACCGACGAGCACGCCGGCATCGTCGAATCGGTGCGGGCCAACATCCCGGAACTGGCCGAGGTCTGGCAGTTCGAGGCCGGCGCGATCGCGGCCCTGACCGACGCCGGCGCGGACGTCAGCGACGACGAGGTGACCAAGCGGCGCGAGTCGGTGACCCTCGACGACCTGGCCTCGATCATCTACACCTCGGGCACCACCGGGCGGCCCAAGGGCTGCCAGCTCAACCACCGCAGCTTCGTCACCGAGGTCGTCGAACTGCGCGACGGGCTCGAGCGACTTCTTCAACGAGGACACCTCGACGCTGTTGTTCCTGCCGATCGCGCACGTCTTCGGCCGGGCCATCGAGATCGGCGCGATCTCGGCCGGGCTGCACGCTCGGCCACACCGCCGACGTGAAGAACCTGCTCGACGACCTGGCCGAGCTTCAAGCCGACGTTCGTGCTGGCCGTGCCCCGCGTGTTCGAGAAGGTCTACAACACGGCCAAGCAGCGCGCGCACGCCACGGGCAAGGGCAAGATCTTCGACCGGGCCGAGCACGTCGCGATCGCGTTCAGCGAGGCGACCGCCGACGGCCGGTCGGCCGCGCTGCCGCCTGCGGCTGCAGCACGCGGTCTTCGACCGGCTGGTGTACAGCAAGCTGCGGGCCGCCCTCGGCGGCAACTGCGTCGCCGCGGTCTCGGGCGGCGCGCCGCTGGGCCCGCGGCTCGGGCACTTCTTCCGCGGCGTCGGCGTCACGATCTACGAGGGCTACGGCCTGACCGAGACGACGGCCGGCATCGCCGTGAACCGCCCCGACGCACTGCGGATCGGCACGGTCGGCCGGCCGGTCGGCGGCGTCACCGCGCGCGTCGCCGACGACGGCGAGTTGCTGTTCAAGTCATCCGCTGGTCTTCAGCGGCTACTGGAACAACCCGACCGCGACGGCCGAGACGATCGACGCCGACGGCTGGTTCCACAGCGGCGACATCGGCGAGATCGACGACGACGGCTTCATCCGGATCACCGGCCGCAAGAAGGAACTCATCGTCACCGCGGCCGGCAAGAACGTCGCGCCCGGCCGTGCTCGAGGATCGGGTGCGCGCGCACTGGCTGGTCAGCCAGTGCCTGGTCGTCGGCGATCAGAAGCCGTTCATCGCCGCGTTGATCACGATCGATGCAGAGGCGTTCCCGCACGTGGCTGGAGCGCAACGGCAAGCCGGCCTCGACCTCGCTCGCCGACGTCGTCGACGACCCGAAGCTGCGGGCCGAGATGCAGACCGCAGTCGACGACGCCAACAAGGCGGTCAGCCAAGGCCGAGTCGATCCGCAAGTTCACCATCCTGGCCGAGGACTGGACCGAAGCCGACGGCCAGCTCACGCCGTCGTTGAAGCTGAAGCGCAACGTCGTGCACAACGAGTGCGCCGACGAGATCGACGCGCTGTACCAGGGCGGACCGCTCGAAGTAAGCCGGGGTCAGGCGTCCAGCATGTCCCGCAGCTGCGGCCGCCTTCGCCGCCCAGGGCCAGTCGTGTTCGACCCAGGCCCGGCCGGCGCGCGCCCAGGCGCGTCGCGCAGCTCGGGATCGCGCAGCAGGGTGACCAGCCGCTCGGCGACGGCGGATTCGTCGCGGCCGTCGACGACGTAACCGGTCTCGCCCGCCAGCACCGCGTCGGGGGCGCCGCCGGAATCGCCGGCCAGCACCGGCAGACCGGTGGCCGACGCCTCGAGGTAGACGATGCCGAGTCCTTCGACGTCCAGGCCGCCGCGGCGGGTGCGGCACGGCATGGCGAACACGTCACCGGCGGCGTAGTGCGCCGGCAGCTCGGCGAACGGGACGCCGCCGGTGAGCACGACGTGCTGCGGCGACCCCGGTCGCTGCCGGCCAGCGCGGCGAGCTCGTCGCTGGTAGCGGCCCGAACCGACCATCAGCAGCGCCGCGTCCGGCACGGCGGCCCGGACCGCCGGCAGTGCCCGGATCAGGGTGTCCTGGCCCTTGCGCGGGACCAGCCGCGACACGCACACGATCACCGGTCGCTCACCGAGCCCGTGCCGTCGCGCACCGCGCGGCCGTCGACGGCGGGGCGGAACGTCTCGACGTCGACCCCCGGCGTCAACTGCCGCAGCGTCGCGCGCGGCGCCCAGGGCACCGGCGAGCCGGCGGCGGGTGTACTCGGCGAGGTAGGTGACGACGTCGCAGGTCCGCCCGATCCGGCGCAGGGCCTGCCGCGCGGCCGGCAGCATGGCCCAGCCGACCTCGTGCCCGTGCGTGGTCGCGACGATCCGTTCGGCCCCCGCGGCCCGCAGCGACGCGCGCCAGCAGCCCCAGCGGGGCCGCGGCGCCGAACCACACCGCGGTGCACTGGTGCGCGCGCAGCGTGGCCACGACCCGGCGCCGGGCCGCCGGTGTGGGCACCAGCAGGCCGGTCGCGTGCCGCACGACCGGAAACGGCTGGGCCGCGTCGAACTCGGCCGAGCCCTCGTAGTCGGAGGCGTACACGACCACCGACCCGGGCGGCTGCCGGATCGCGATCTGGTGGACGAAGGACTGGATGCCGCCCTGCCGGGGCGGGAAGTCGTTGGTGACGATCAGCGTGCGTCTCATCCGAGCTGCTCATTCAGGTAGTCGCGCCATTGTCGCGGTGAACGCGGCCACCGACTCGTGCAGCACCGCCCGCACGGCCGCGGCCACGGCCACCGCCGGCGCGTCGGTCGAGGCGCCGACCAGACGGTAGAGGCGCACCAGTCCGGCCGCGCCGGCCCGGGCCGCGATGAGCCGGCACGCGAGCCAGGCCTGCTCGTAGGTCTGCGCCAGCTTCGCCCCGCCGGGCGCGAACGCCGCGTCGGCGGGCAGCGCCGCCGGCCGCACGCCCCGGCGCCAGGTCGGCGCGCAGTTCGCGGGCCGCGTCGCGCACCGGCTGCCCGCTGGTCAGATTGGCCACGTAGTCGGCGAAGCCCTCGACCAGCCACCGCGGCAGCGACGCGCCGGTGTCGGCCGCGCTCGCGATGTGGGTGATCTCGTGCCGCAGCACGATCCCCAGCCCGATCGGGGTGAGCGCGGCCAGCGCGCCGGAGTTCAGGATCAGCCGGGCGTCGGCGTCCGCGGCGTCGAACACGGCCAGGGCCGAGATGTCGGTGAGCGTGGTGCCCGTGCCGGCCAGCGCGGTGAGTTCCGGGCCCGACGCCGGTACGAACACGGCCACCTGCCTGGCCCAGCCCGTCCCCCACACGGCGGTCACGGCCGGCACGGCCGCGTCGACGGCGGCGGCGACGCGCGGCAGCCGGGTCGCGTCCGACGGGTGGCCCAGGACGAGGCCGGCCGACCCGCGCACGGCGACGATCGGCCCGAAGTCCCACGGCCCGGTCCAGCTCACGCCCCCGAGTTGGGCCATGTCGTCGTCCGCGGCGATGACGACGTGCCCGTGCCGGCGCACGAACGTCCACCACAGGTCGTGCGAACTCGGCTGCGGATCGACGCCGCTCAGGGCGTAGGACACGGTCAGGTGCACGATCCGGGCCGGGGCACCGAGCCGCTTCGTACTGGCCGCAAGGGCGCTCCGGTCGGTCACCGGGGCACTGACGGCGTAGTTCCACCTGCGCAGCGGCACGGCCGCGAGATCGGCGAGCTGGGCCCGCTGGCGCTGGCGGAAGCCTGCGGCCGCATCGGCCGTATCGACATCGGCGAGGAAGTCCGCGCTCGAGTGCTGCCGCACGGCCGCCGCGTGCCGGGCCAGCACGGCCGTCACCTGCGAGAGCGTCGGCGCGCCGCCCCGGCCCCGCTCGGCCCGCCGCGCCGACCCGCCGCAGGCGGCCAGCACGCACCCGCAGACGACGACAGCCGCGCACAGGGTGCGCGGCCGTCGCCGGGGGGGTTCTTGCAGGTGAAAGTTCAGGACAGTCGAGTCGCTCCCGTGATGCTGCCGTTGAAGGCCGACAACGGAACAACCGAGACGTTCTCGCCTTCTTGCGGCGCCGACACCATCATGCCGTTGCCGATGTAGATGGTGACGTGCCCGATCGGGCTGTAGAAGAAGATCAGGTCGCCCGGGGCCAGCACGTCGGTGGTCGGTGACACGTGCGTGCCGTAGTTGTACTGATCAGCGGCCGAGTGCGGCAGCTGGACGCCGGCCTGGGCCCAGGCCGCCTCGGTCAGACCGGAGCAGTCGTAGGAGCTGGGACCGGCCGCACCGAAGACGTAGGGCTTGCCGACCTGGTTCAACGCGAACTGGACGGCGATCTTGGCCTTGCCGGACACGCCCGGCGGCACCTTGGTGCTGGTGGTCACGGCCGGGTTCATGGCCCGCTCGTAGTCGGCGCGCTGAGCGGAGTTGAGGGTGGCCAGCAGGGTCGTGTACTTGTCGATCTGGTGCTGGACCGCCGTCTTCTGCTTGGCCAGGGCGTCGCGCTTGGCCTTGGCCGTGGCCAGCAGGCCGGCCACGTGGCGCTGCGCCGAGGTCACCGCGGCCCGCGTCTTGCTGACCTGGGTCAGGATCTGCGCGGTGTGCGCCGACACGATGCTCATGGTGTTGAGCTGGTCGAGATAGCTCTCACCGTTGCGGCTGGACAGCAGCGCACCGGTGGCGCTGAACGCGCCGCCCTCGTACTGGGCCGCCACCGTCTGGCTGAGGATGAGCCGGGCCCGGTCGTACTGGACCTTGAGCTCGGCCGCCTGGCGGGCGCCGGCGTTGGCGGCCTTCTGCTTGGCCGCCACCTGCACCTGAGCCTGGTCGAACTTCTCGACCAGTTGGGTGTTGCGCAGGGCCAAGGCGCCGAGCTGTTGCTGCACGGCGGTGGCATCGGGGGTGGCCGCCACCGGCCGGCCCGGGGAGGCCGAGGCGAGAGTCGGGACGAGTAGGGCGGCAGCACCAGCAGATGCCACGGCCGCTACGACAAGCTGCATGCGACGTGTGAGTCGAATCGCCACTGTCGGCGGAACTCCGTTCTCCCTAGCCGCCTACCGAGTTAGCTGACGGGTTCGGGCCGGAAGAAGCCCTACGACACGGGACCCACTCACCGTTCGAGCAACCCCCGTGCCGATTCACCCCAGGGAACGTGTGGGTCCCCGGTTCGCCGCCGGAATTGGCCGCTGAGCGGACATTCCCGACGTACGTGCGATTCGGCGGTGACCCCCGGCGACACCCGGTATGAGTGCCGATGGGACCGGAAGGTCTCGGAAAGGTTACGACCCACGACCCCGGAACGCAAACACCTCCGGGCAAAAACATTGGAGAAAATCGTGACAGAAGTCATGCAACGCCGCTGCGCTTTTCCGGCAATTGGGGCAACAGCCGCAAAGGGGGCACGAGCCCGACCGCGGCCAGGCTGCCGACGGCGTACTGCTCGGCCTCGTCCAACTCGACCGGAGCGGCCGAAATGTCCAGAATCACGGTCACGACGCAGTCTCGGCACGCGTCGCCACGGACGCTGCAGGTATCGCAGTCGATGAGCACACCCAGCCTCCTGGAAGTAGCACCCGTTCGGGCTCACCACGACGCTAGGTCGCCCCACCGACAGTTTCGGCCCTGGGCCGAACCCGCGGCCCAGCCCGGCCAGACCGGAGCCCGGCCCAGCCCAGCGGGCTGGGCTCAGCCCAGCCGGGCCAGCAGCACCGCCGACGGCACGGTCCACGCGCCGGCCCGCTGGACGTCGGTGACCACCTGCTGGTCGGACGTGACGACGACGACCGGACGCCCGGGCGGCTCGGCGGCGACCAGCCGCCGGATCAGGTCGTCGGCGATCTCGTCGGCGGCGCTGAACAGCACCCGCACGCCCCGCGGCACCGGCTGCTGCGCCGGCGGCCGCTCTCCGCCGTCGAACGCGATCGTCACCTCGGCCCCGGACCGGCCGGCGAGGGTGGCCATCGCCCCGATCAGCCGCTTGCGCTGGTCGGACAGCGCCAGCTCGCCGTAGCCGGTCTTGGTCACGTTGTAGCCGTCGACGATCACATGCACGTGGGGCAGGGCGAGCAGGCCGTCGAGGGCGGCCGGGTCGTCGGCCCGGCGGGAGGCCGCCGCGCCGGGCCGCCCCGACGCGATCGTGTCGCCCGGCCGCACCGACGGCGCCGGCAACGACAGCTCGCGCCGGATCCCGGCCGCCGCCTCGGTCAGCGTGCCCACCAGCAGCCAGAGCCGGGCGTGGTCGACGTCGCGATCGGTGCGGGCGCCGCGGCGGGCCGCCTCGGCCGTCCGTTCCAGCTCGGCGATGCGCGAGCGCAGCCGGCGCAGTTCGGCGTCGTGGGCCGACGCGGCGGTCTCGAGCGCGCGCTGGGCCTCGACCAGATCGGCCTGCGCCGCGTCGGCCGACCGGGTGGCCTCGCGCAGTTCGCCGGTGCGCGCCCGCAGTTGCCGGCGCAGGTCGCCCAGTTCGGCCGCGGTGGCCGCGGCCGCGTCCTCGAGCGCCTGGCGCAGCCGCGCCGGCTCGGCCTTGGCCCGGGCCCGCAGCTGCGCGAGCTCGTCGCGCAGCGCGGCCAGTTGCTCGGTGGCGCCGTCGTTGCTGCCCTGCTCCTGCAGCCACTGGGCGTGGGCCCGGGCCACGACGCCGGCCCACCCGGGCGGCCGGGTCAGGTAGGCCACGACCGCGGTGTCGACGGGATCGGAGGCCATCGTCGGGGCGCCGTCGAGCACGGCCTGGGCCAGCTGGGCCGACGCGTCGACCACGACCTCGGCCACCCGGGCCCGGAAGTCGTCGTCGGTGTCGAGCGCGGCGGCCAGCGCGGGCGCACCCAGCCGGGCCCGCTTGGCCGGGGTGAATCGCGCGATGGGGCGCAGCGCCGTGGGCACCTCGTCGGCCGGCATGCGCCCGAGGACGTCGGCCGCGATCGTGACCAGTTGCTGCCGGGCCGCCTCGCCGAGCACGACCGAGTCCGGGTCGACCGGTTGCTCCGCCGTGGTGCTCACGATTCGAAGGGTACGGCCGAAACCTTTTCGGGCGCGTCGCCGCCGTTTTCGTCGGACCCCCGGCTTACCGTCCGGGCATGGCGTCGCCGCACTACGTGCAGACCAGCCTCGACGAGCTGGCCGAACCCCTGCGCACCACGACGTTCACCGTCGTCGACCTCGAGACCACGGGCGGCTCGGCCGCGGCCGACTCGATCACCGAGGTCGGCGCGGTACGGGTGTGCGGCGGCGTGGTGCAGGGCGAGTTCCAGACCCTCGTGCGGCCCGGCGTGCCCATCTCCCCGTTCGTCAGCGTGCTCACCGGCATCACCGACGCCATGGTCGCCACGGCCCCGTCGATCACTGCGGTGCTGCCGGCGTTCCTCGAGTTCGCCCGGGGCAGTGTGCTGGTCGCCCACAA
This sequence comes from uncultured Actinomycetota bacterium, assembly GCA_963713245.1. Classification (GTDB taxonomy): domain Bacteria; phylum Actinomycetota; class Actinomycetes; order Mycobacteriales; family Jatrophihabitantaceae; genus CAVQKZ01. Next base: position 25,443 of record CAVQKZ010000005.1, on the reverse strand, counting down.
CGCGCCCTTCGACGTCGGCTTCCTGCGTACGGCCAGTGCGGCCCAGGCCATCGCCTGGCCGAGCTTCGCCGTCGTCGACACCGCCGTGCTGGCCCGCCGGGTGCTCACCCGCGACGAAGTGCCCAACTGCAAGCTGGCCACCCTCGCCGCCTTCTTCGGCGCCACGACCACGCCCAACCACCGCGCCCTCGAAGACGCCCGGGCCACCGTCGACGTGCTGCACGCGCTGATCGGGCGCCTGGGCAGCCTCGGCGTGCAGTCGCTGCCCGAACTGCGGGCGTTCACCGCCCAGGTGTCCGACGCCCAGCGCCGCAAGCGCCACCTCGCCGACGGGCTGCCGGCCCGGCCCGGTGTCTACATCTTCCGCGACGGCCACGGTGTCGCGCTCTACGTCGGCACCAGCCGCAACCTGCGCACCCGGGTGCGCCAGTACTTCGTGGCCAGCGAGACCCGCAGCCGGATGGGCGAGATGGTCGGCCTGGCCGAGCGCGTCGACCCGATCGAGTGCGCCCACGCCCTCGAGGCCCAGGTGCGCGAGTTGCGGCTGATCGCCGCGCACAAGCCCCGCTACAACCGCCGGTCCAAGTACCCGGAACGCTCGATGTGGCTCAAACTCACCGTCGAGGCCTATCCCCGGCTGTCGATCGTGCACGACGTGCGTCCCGACGGCGCGGCCTACCTCGGCCCGCTGCGCTCGCAACGCCAGGCCGAGACCGTGCGCGACGCCATCCACGACGCCGTGCCGCTGCGGCAGTGCACCGACCGGCTCTCGGTTCGCCGGGCGGTCCGGGCCGCGTGCGCGCTCGCCGGGATCGGCCGGTGCTCCGCGCCGTGCGAGGGCGGCGCGAGCCCGGCCGAGTACTCCGCGCTGGCCGAACTCGTCGCCGCGGCCTGGGTCGGCGACGTGCGCCCGCTCGTGGCGCCGCTGCAGGCCAAGCTGGCCCGGCTGTCCGAGCAGCAGCGCTTCGAGCAGGCCGGGGTCGTGCGCGACCGGATCGCCACCGTCGTGCGGGCCTGTGCCCGGATGCAGCGCCTGGCCGGGTTGCGCGGGGTCGCCGAGATGGTGGCCGCTCGGCCCGACGGCGACGGCGGGTGGGAACTCTCGGTCATCCGCCAGGGGCACCTGACCGCGGCCGGCGTCGCCCTGCGCGGGGTGCCGCCGTGGCCGGTCATCGACGCGCTGCTGGCCACCGCCGACGCGATCGAGCCCGGCTCGGTCGCGCTGACCGAAGAGACCGAGTGCATCCTGCGCTGGCTGGAGCAGCCCGGCACTCGGCTGGTGCGCACCAGCGACGCCTGGGCGATGCCGGCCTTCGGCGCCGGCGGCCTGCGGGCCTTCCTGGGTTCGGACGCGGCTCGGGTGGCCGCCGATCCGTTCGCCGACCGGCGCCAGCTGCCGGTCGTGGCCCGGCCGGCCCGGGCCGCCGGGTAGCGACGTGCGGCGCAGCTAGGGCCGGGCCCGGGCCCGGCGCTCGCGGCCCTCCGGCAGCCGCCGCCGCGGCGCGAGGGCATCGACGGCGGGCACGTCCACGCCGACATCGGTGATCGCCTCGTCCAGGGCCCGGACGGTGTCGGCCAGCGCGATCAAGGCGCGGCTGCGACAGCACGTCGAGCACGTGCTCGCGCAGCGCGGCCTTGTACTGGCGCTCACTGCGCCGGGCCTGGCGCAGCCCCGACTCGGTCAAGGTGGCGTAGACGACCCGGCGGTCGTTGGCCGACGCGCGGCGGTCGATCAGACCTTCCTGGCCCATCCGGTCGGCCAGCTTCGTGAACCCGCCCGAGGTCATGGACAGGTCGCGGGCCAGCAGGCTCATCGGCAGCCGGTGTTCCTTGCTGCGCAGCAGCAGGTGCAGCGCGGTGAACCACTGCGGCGGCATGCCGCCGTCCTCGATGCGGGCCAGAACTCGGTCCTGAGTTCTCGTGACGGCACGGATGATGAGTTCCCAACTGGTCAGCAGGTCCTCGTCGGTGATTTCCAGACTCGTCACGGGGCCCACCGTAGCGCCACGCAGGCCCCTGGCGCCGTTGAAATGCCGATCGGCCGGGGACGCATCGCCTTTTCCGGATCGCCGGCGAGCGACCGGGCGTCGCTACGATGACGCCGTGCTCACAGCGATCGTCATGGTGTCCGTGCAGACCGACAAGATTCCCGAGGTCGCGCAGGAGATCGCCGACCTCGACGGGGTCAGCGAGGTCTACTCCGTCGCCGGCGACACCGACCTCATCGCCATCGTCCGGGTGCGCGAGTTCGACCAGATCGCCGAGGTGATCGCCGGGCGGCTGTCCAAGGTCGGCGGCGTGCTGCACACCGACACTCACATCGCGTTCCGGGCCTATTCGCGCCACGACCTCGACGCGACGTTCTCCATCGGTCTGGAGTAACGGGTCAGCGCCGGTCCTGCAACTGGGCCAGCCACGCGTTGTACGAACGGCGGGCGGCCTCGTCGTCGTCGATACCGCCGGCCGCGGCGTCATCGGTGGCCGCGCCGGTGTGGGCCGTGAACGTGGCCCGGCGGGCCTGCTCCAGCCAGCCCTTCTCGTCGCCGGGCTCGACCCGGCGCAGCCAGCCGATGACCAGCACCACCATGACGGCGGCCATGATCGCGTCGCCGCCGAACCACATGATCGCGCCGCCGGTACGGGTGTCGGACAACGGGCTGACCTGTAGCGCGGGCGAGGCCAGCATGGCCACGGCGCGGGTGCCCTGCATCAGCACCACGCCGGTGAACGTGTCGACGGCCATGGCCACGGCCAGCAGCAGCCAGCGCGCCGGCGACGAGAGCCGCCAGCGGATGGGCTCGTCCCCGACGATGAGCGAGAAGAACTGGCAGCCCACGAGCACGTAGACGAGGTGTTCGACCTGCCCGGCCCAGGTCGTGCGCATGACCGTGTCCATCAGGCCGGTGAGGTGCGTGCCGACGATGGCCACGGTGTAGCTGGCCAGTGCCACGGGCGGCGCCGTGAGCAGCGACACGACCGGGCCCCCGACGACCCGCTCGATGCAGGCCCGGCGCGGCGCCGCGCTCGCGGCCAGGGCCAGCGTCACCGGCCGGCCGTACACCAGCAGGGCCGGCGCCACCATCAGCAGGGCGAGGTGGCCGAGCATGTGCGCGGTGAACAGCACCTGGTCGTAGACGGCGATGCTGCCGTTGGTGGCCAGCGCGCAGACGGCCAGCCCGCCCAGGAACGCGGCCGTGCGCCCGACCGGCCAGCGGGCCCCGGGCGTGCGCACCGGCACCAGGGCCACCCCGGTCAGGTACCACGCCGCGGCCAGCACGAGCACGGCGACGGCCACCGCGTCCAGCTGCCAGGCCGTCAAGAGGGCCCGGCCGAACAGCGGGTGCAACGGGTCGGTGCCGGCCCGGTAGAGCGCCTGGCCCGTGTGCCGGTGGGCGCCGGCCATGCCCGGCATGCTGCCCTGGTGCCCGCCGCTCGGCGTGCCAGTCAGGTAGCGGGCGACGGCCACGACCAGGGCGATGACCACCGCGGCGGCTACGACCCAGGCGGCCAGGGCCAGCCTGGGCACTCGGCGGGTCGCGACCGGGCTGGGCATGCTGCCATTGTCCCGCGGGCGCTCGGCCGGGTCAGGCGCGGGCTCGCTGGCTGGACGCCACCCACCGGTCGAGCAGGGCGCCGGCCCGGCCGCTGTCGATGGTCTCGGCCGCGACGCGCAACCCGGCGGCGATGTCGGCCTCGAGGCTGGCCGCGGTCAGCCCGTCGTGGGCGGCGATGGCCGCGGCCGCGTTGAGCAGCACGGCCTCGCGCACTCCCCCGCCACCGCCGGAGAGCACCTCGCGCACCACACCGGCGTTGTAGACCCGGTCGCCGCCGTGCAGGGCCTCGGGCGGCACCGCCGTGAGCCCGAACGTGTCCGGACCCAGCGCCGTCTCGGTCACGGTCCCGCCCGCCGCGACCCACACGCTGGACGTGGTCGTGGTGGTCAGCTCGTCCAGGCCGTCGTCGCCGCGGAACACCAGGGCGCAGTCGCCGCGCCGGGCCAGCACCTCCGCCATCACCGGCGCCATCCGCCGGTCGGCGCAGCCGATGGCCGCGGCCCGCACCCGGGCCGGGTTCGTGAGCGGGCCGAGGAAGTTGAAGAACGTGGGCACCCCGAGTTCGCGCCGGGTGACCGCGGCGTGCCGCATACCCGCGTGGAACACCGGCGCGAAGCAGAAGCCGATCCCGACCTCCGCGACGGTGGCGGCCACGCCCGGGCCGGGCAGGTCGATGGCCACCCCGAGTTCCTCGAGGACGTCGGCCGAGCCGCAGGCCGACGTGGCCGCGCGGTTGCCGTGCTTGACGACCCGGCGCCCGGAGCCGGCCACGACCAGCGCGGCCATCGTGGTGATGTTGACGGTGTGGGCCCGGTCGGCGCCGGTGCCGACGACATCGACCGCCGGCCCGTCGACATCGACGGGCAGGGCCCGGGCCAGCATGGTCTGCACCAGCCCGGCGAGCTCCTCGGCCGTCTCGCCCTTGGCCCGCAGCAGCACCGCGAACGCCGCCAGCTGGGCCGGTGTGGCCGCGCCGCTCATGATCTCGTCCATGGCCCAGCCGGTGTCACCGGCCGAGAGCGCATCGCCGCGGGTGAGGGCGGTGAGCAGGGCCGGCCAGCTGCGCGCGGCCGTCGGTTCGGTCACGGCCGGGCTCAGCGCACGACGGGGATGCCGCTGCTGCGGCGGCGCAACTGCTCGGCCACGACCGCGGCCGCGTCGACCGGGTCGAGCGGGTGCCGGATCACGGCGTCGGCCAGCGACCAGCTGGCCAGCCAGGCGTCCTGCCCGCGGGCGATCAGCACGGCGATCGGCGGGCAGTCGTCGATCTCGTACTTGAACTGCCGGGCCAGCCCGGCCCCGCCGGTGGGCTGGGCCTCGCCGTCGAGGATGGCCAGATCGACGCCGCCCTCGTCCAGTTGGGCCACGACCTCGGCGTAGGTGGCGCACTCGACCCAGTCGATCCGGGGTGAGTCCGGGGCCGGCCGCCGGCCGACGGCGGTACGCACCTGGGCCCGGACGGCGGCCGAGTTGCTGTACACGATCACCGTGACGTCGTCGCTGGGCGCGCTCATGAGCCGAATCGTATCGGCGCCGGCCGCGCAGGCGCCCAGGGGTGTTGCCGGCGGCGGTGTCACTCCGGCCACGGCACCCCCACCCCCACCCCGATTCCCCGGTCCCGGCAGGACATAATGCGGAGGTGACCTCGACCGCCACGGCGCCCAGCTTCGAGTCCAGCCAGGTGCATTCCCTGACGCGGCCCAACATCGTCAGCGTCGGCACCATCGTCTGGCTCTCCAGCGAGCTGATGTTCTTCGCGGGCCTGTTCGCCATGTACTTCACCGTGCGCTCGGTGCACGCGGGCGACTGGCCGATGACGCTGCCCGACGGCCATGACATCAAGCTCAACCTGACCTACGCCACGCCGTTCACGATCGTCCTGGTGGCCTCCAGCTTCACCTGCCAGTGGGGGGTCTTCGCCGCGGAGAAGGGCGACGTCTTCAAGCTGCGCCGCTGGTTCACGATCACGTTCTTCATGGGCCTGATCTTCGTGCTCGGGCAGGCCAACGAGTTCCGCCAGCAGGTCGCCGACGGCAACACCATCTCGGCCACCGGCTACGGGTCGGTGTTCTACCTCACCACCGGCTTCCACGGGCTGCACGTCATCGGCGGTCTGGTCGCCTTCATCCTGTTCCTGATCCGCACCACGCTGGGCAAGTTCACGCCCGCGCAGGCCACCGCGGCCATCGTGGTGTCCTACTACTGGCACTTCGTCGACGTGGTCTGGATCGGGCTGTTCGCGATGATCTACATCATCCGATGAGCCGGCCGCGCAGCGTCGCCGATCCGTCCGTCTGGAAGGGACTTTCGTGACCGAGGACTTCGACATCGACGTCGACGACGACGGTGGTGACGAGCTCGGCTTCGAGCCCGCGGTCTCGGCCACCGGCGCGGAGGCACCGGGTGCGAAGCCTCGGGCGACCAAGCGCGCACCCCGGCGCAGCCTGCACCGCCGCCTCGGCGCCGGCCTGGTCCTCGTCGCCGCGCTCGTCTCGCTCGGCGGCACCTACGCGGCCTTCGCCGCCTCGTCGGGCGCCCCGGACAACTCCACCAGCCCGGCCGACATCGCCGCCGGCCGGCAGCTGTACCAGGTCAGCTGCATCGCCTGTCACGGCGCCAACCTGCAGGGCGTCAAGGGCCGGGCGCCGTCGCTGTACGATGTCGGCGGCGCGTCGGTCTACTTCCAGGTGAGCACCGGCCGCATGCCGCTCAGCGGCCAGGGCGCCGACGTGAAGCGGAAGACCGCGAAGTTCAACGAGCAGCAGACCAAGCAACTGGCCGCCTACATCCAGTCCGTCGGTGGCGGTCCGACTCCTGCCGACCAAGCTGCGCGGCGGCGACATCGCCGTCGGCGGCGACCTGTTCGGCGTCAACTGCGCGTCCTGCCACGGCCGCACGTTCAAGGGCGCTCCGCTGTCGGCCGGCAAGACGGCTCCGTCGCTGTACCGGGCGACCGACGCCCAGATCTACGCGGCGATGATGACCGGGCCCGAGAGCATGCCGATCTTCAGCGACAACGAGCTGACACCCGACGCAGAAGCAGGAGATCGTCAAGTACATCCAGACCATCAAGGCGTCGAAGGACCCGGGCGGCCATGGCATCGACCGCATCGGCCCGGTGTCGGAGGCGTCTCGTGTTCTTCGTCGCCGGCGTCGGCGCGGTGATGATCGTCATCCTGTGGATCGGAGCGAAGTCCGAATGAGCACCGCCCACACGCCGCCGGGCGTGTCCGCCGACGAACTGCGGGAGATGACCCCGGAAGAGACGATGCTGGCCGGGGCCGAGGCCGACGGCGTCCACATCGTCCACCGCCGCGACCGCTTCCCGATCCGCGGCACCAAGGCCGAGAAGCGGGCCGAGCGGGCCGTCGCCCTGGCCTTCACCGTGTCGGCCCTGGCCGGCGTCGGCTTCATCGTCGCGTTCCTGGCCCTGCCCTACCACTGGCACCTGCCGGGCACGCCGCAGACGTTCCGCTTCTACACGCCGGCGCTGGGAAGCCTGCTCGCGGCCATGCTGCTGTTCATGGGCGTCGGCCTGGTGCTGTGGGCCAAGTGGCTCATGCCCGAAGAAGACGTCGTCCAGGACCGCCATGACGAGCCGTCCACCGAGGAAGACAAGCTGATGACCCAGGCGACCCTCGCGGTCGGTCTCGAGGACACCGGCCTGCCGCGTCGTTCCCTGCTGCTGCGCACCGCTCGGGCTGGCCGGCGGCGCTATCGCCACCGTGCCGCTCGTCGCCCTGGTCGGCGCCATGCTCAAGAAGCCCGGCAAGCAACTCGACCACACGCTGTTCGTCCCCAACAAGAAGCTGTTCCCGCCGTCCGGCCGGGTGCCGCTGGTCTACTCCGACTGGCGGCGGGTGAGCCCCGACGACCTCGAGCCCGGCGGCCTGGTGACGGTCTTCCCCGGGTGTGCGCGAGCTGGGCCCCGACGGCAAGGACGGTGTCAGTTCGGCCAGTTCGCCCACGCTGATCATCCGGCTGCGGCCGGGCCAGAAGGTGCAGGCCCGCAAGGGCCAGGCCGGCTACGGCTGGCCGGCCGACGCGCCGGAGTACCTGGCCTTCTCCAAGATCTGCACGCACGCGGGCTGCCCGGCATCGCTGTACGAGCAGCAGACCACCCGCCTGCTGTGTCCCGTGCCACCAGTCGCAGTTCGAGGTCCTCAAGGACGCCAAGCCGGTGTTCGGGCCGGCCACCCGCAGCCTGCCCAAACTGCCCATCGACGTCGAGATCGGCAGCGACGGCCGCCAGTACTTCGTCGCCCGCTCGGACTTCCACGAGCCGATCGGCCCCGCCTTCTGGGAGCGCTCATGTCAGCACCGCACCACCGGTCCGCCGCAGTTCCGCGCCGCGCACGCCGCAGGGCAAGGTCGCGAAATTCTTCGATGACCGGCTCAACATCGCCGGCCCGACGCGCAAGCAGCTGAACAAGGTCTTCCCCGACCACTGGTCGTTCATGATGGGCGAGATCGCGCTGTACTCGTTCATCGTCCTGCTGCTGACCGGCACCTACTTGACGTTCTTCTTCGACCCGTCGCAGGCCGAGGTGATCTACCACGGCCGGTACACGCCGATGGACGGCATCAAGATGTCGCAGGCGTACAAGACGACGCTGGACATCACGTTCGACGTGCGCGGCGGCCTGGTCATCCGCCAGATCCACCACTGGGCCGCGCTGATGTTCGTCGGCGCCATGCTGATCCACATGTTCCGGGTGTTCTTCACCGGCGCGTTCCGCAAGCCGCGCGAGCTCAACTGGCTCATCGGCCTGACCCTGATCACGCTCGGCATCGTCGAGGGTTTCGCCGGTTACTGCTGCCCGACGACCTGCTGTCGGGCACCGGGCTGCGGATCGCCGATGCGATCATGCTCTCGATCCCGGTCGTCGGCACCTGGGTGTCGTTCCTCGTCTTCGGCGGGCCGTTCCCGGGCGACGTGATCATCGGGCGCTTCTACATCGCCCACGTGCTGCTGATCCCCGCGCATCCTGGCCGCACTGATCGGGGCGCACCTGGCCCTGATCGTGCGGCAGAAGCACACCGAGTTCCCGGCGCCCGGGCGCTCCGAGCACACGGTCAGCGGCGAGCGGGTCTTCCCCACCTACGCGGCCAAGGCCGGCGGGTTCTTCTTCATCGTGTTCGCGGTCCTGGCCGCCCTTGGCGGGCTGGCCCAGATCAACCCGGTCTGGCTGTTCGGTCCCGTACAACCCGGCCCAGGTGTCCTCCGGCTCGCAGCCGGACTGGTACATGATGTTCCTCGACGGCTCGACCCGTCTGTTCCCGTCCTGGGAAATCCGGCTCTGGGGCCACACCGTGTCGCCGTTGTTCTGGCCGACCGTCGTGCTGCCGGGCATCCTGCTGACGCTTGCGGTCGGCTATCCGTTCGTCGAGGCGAAGATGACCCGCGACACCAAACCGCACAACCTGCTGCAGCGCCCGCGAGACGTGCCGGTACGCACCTCGCTCGGGGTGATGGCGCTGACGTTCTACCTGGTGCTGACCGTTTCCGGCGGCAACGACATTCTCGCCAAGGCCTTCGACATCTCGCTCAACGCGATGACCTGGGCCGGGCGCATCCTCCTGCTGGTGGCCCCGCCGATCCTCTACATCATCACCTACCGGATCTGCCTCGGCCTGCAGCGTCACGACCGCGAAGTGCTCGAGCACGGCGTCGAGACCGGCATCATCAAGGTGCTGCCCAACGGGGAGTTCATCGAGGTGCACCAGCCGCTCGGTCCGGTCGACGAGCACGGCCATGGCCGGCTGTCCTACGCCGGCACGCCGGTGCCCAAGCGGATGAACCAGCTCGGCGCGGGTGCCCCGCTGCGGCACATTCGCGGCTTCTTCTACCCGGTCAAGGAGAAGCCCGAGATCCAGGCCGCCCTGGACGAGGCTCGAGGCCAGCGAGGCCGACCAGCACGACGCGCAGCACCAGCTGACGGACTGACCCGCGACCGCGCGGGCCGGCTGGCTGCCGTGCTGCAGGTTCTGGTCGACGCCGACAACGTCGCTCCGCCCCGGCTCGGGCCCGTCCTGGCCCTGCTGGCCCGGGTCGAGGGCGAGGTACGGCTCACGGCCAGCGGCCGCCCGCAGGCCCTGGCCGCGCTGCCTTGGCCGGCCGGGGCCGAACTGCTGGCCCACGAGGGCTGGCAGCGCGCCGACCTGGCCCTGGCCGCGGCCTACCGCGCCGGCGACGACCCGCTCGTGCTGGTCACCGGCGACGGCGATTTCGCGCTGCTGGCCGAGCGCCATCCCGGCCCGGTGTTGGTGGTCAGCGGCGCGCCCAGCGGGCGGCTGCGTGACACGGCCACGATCGTCGACCCGGCCATGGACGGCGCGGACGCGATCGGCCAGTGGCTGGCCGCGAACGGCGTGGCCCTGCGCGGCGACGCCCCGGACGAGCCCGGCGACCGCGGCTGACCCGGACTACGGGACCGGGTGCCGCCCGCCGAGGTAGTACTCGAACAACAGCCCGCCGACGGTGAACAGGATGCCCAGCACCCCGACCAGGGCCAGCCAGATCTGCACCAGCGCGAAGCCGACGGCCGGTGACCATGGCGCCGGACGCCATGCCCAACGGCCAGTAGCTGCCCGGACTGAAGAAGCCCAGCTCACCGGCCGCCTCGGCGATCTCGGCGTCGAGGCGGTCCTCCGGCCGGGCGTCGATGCGCCGGGAGACGAACCAGAAGAACGAGCCGGAGATCCCGAGCAGCCCACCGGACAGGATCAGCGCGGCCAGCCCGGCCACTTCGACGTGGCCCTGCTCGGCCCGCGTCCAGAAGCCGTAACCGATGGCGGCCACCCAGCAGAAACTGGCCAGGCCGAGGAACAGCCGGGCTTCGGTCTTCATCTCTCAGCCTCCCTGGGTCTGCGTGGCCGAACGGCTGGCTCGGTCAGTGGTGAACGGGTGCGTCGTGGTGGCGTACGGGCTCATCCCCGCGGCCTTCAGGGCCAGGGACTGGCGGCGCGGGAAGTTCCTGGTGCCCGGCGGGTACTTGGCCAGGGCGGCCAGGTAGCGCTGGAACTGCTGGCTGCTGACGACGCGGACCTCGAAGTTCATCTGCGAGTGATAGGTACCGCACAGCTCGGCGCACCGCCCGACGAAGCTGCCGGTCGAGGTCGGCGTGAACTCGAACTGGTTGTCGCGGCTGGTCGAGGGCGTCCCGTACGGAATCACGTCGCGCTTGAACAGGAATTCCGGCACCCAGAACGAGTGGATGACGTCCTCGGAGTGCTCCACGACGCGCACCGTCCGGTGCACGGGCAGGACCAGCACCGGGATCTCGTTGTCGCTGCCGACGGTGGACAGGTACAGCGGCCCGTTGGCCGTGTTGTCCTGCTGTCCCGGACGCGCCGCAGGAGTAGGACACGTTGCTCGAGGCCTCGTCGCAGCCGACCTGCCCAGCGGTGCCGGTGCGGTTGTCCTTCGTGTTGCCGGAGGCGTCGGCCGCGTCCTTGACGCCCTTGTAGACGGTGGCAGCCGCGGTGCCCGCGGCGCCGACGTAGGAGTGGTACTCGAACTGCCAGTTCCACTTGAAGGCATCGACCTGGACGCGCACGTCGGGGTTCTTGGTCAGGTGGTCGACGTTGTTCTCGACGACCACCGTGCGGTAGAAGAGCCCGGTGATGATCACGAACGGGATCAGCGAGTAGGCGATCTCGAGCGGCAGGTTGTACTTGGTCTGCCGCGGCAGGTCGTCGCTCTTCTTGCGGTGGAAGATGCAGGCCCAGAAGATCAGGCCCCAGACGCCGATGCCGACGATCAGGGCGGTGACGCTGGACCACGTCCACAGCACGCGCATCTCTTCGGCCTGCTTGGTGACCCCGGTGGGCCAGCCGAACCGCAGGTCGCGTTCGGCGTCGTGGGCCGAACAGCCGGTGAGGAGCAGGGTGAGCGGGGCGGCCAACAGCGCCAGCCGGATGCCACGCGAGCATCGTCTACGACGCACCTGCAACCGCCTTCCGGACTCGTCCTGGGACCTTTCGGAGCCTACTGGACGTGATGGCCGCACCCCCTGATGGGGTTGGCGGCCGCGGGCCGCTGCGGGCGTCGGGCGGCCGGCCGGCGTGGCCGTGCGCGCGGCGCCCCACGGCGACCGGGATACTGGGCGGGTGTGCGGACTGATCGGATTCCTGTCAGCCAATGCCACTGCTGACGCGGTGGCGGCGGAGATCGACGGCGCGCTGCCCGACATGCGTCACCGCGGCCCGGACGAGGGCGGGGTGTGGGCCGACGACGACGCGGTGATCGGCTTCCGCCGGCTGTCGATCATCGACATCGACCACTCGCACCAACCGCTGCCCTGGCTCGACGGGCGCTACCACCTCATCTTCAACGGCGAGATCTACAACTACCTCGAACTGCGCGAGCGGCTGGCCCGCGACTTCGGGGCCACGTTCGAGACCGAGGGCGACAGCGAGGTGATCGTCGCCGGGTACCACTACCTGGGCGAGAACGTCGTGCGCGAACTGCGGGGCATGTTCGTGTTCCTGATCTGGGACGCCCAGGAGCGGGTCATGTTCGGTGCCCGCGACTGGTTCGGCATCAAGCCCTGCTACACGTACTCCGACGAGCGCGGCGTGTTCTTCGCCAGCGAGAAGAAGGCCCTGCTCGACGTCGCCGCGCCGGGCACGTCCGACGACGTGGACGGCACCGCGCTGCAGCACTACCTGACCCTGCAGTACGTCCCGGAGCCGGCGTCGATGCACACGGCCATCCGGCGGATCGAGTCGGGCACGTACTTCACCCTGCGCCCCGGCGAGCCGGTGCAGGCCCGCCGCTACTTCCACCCCGACTTCGCCATCAAGGCCGTGCCCGAGCCGGAGAAGCTCTACCGCGAGATCGCGCGAGGCCCTCGAGGACTCGGTCGAGAAGCACATGCGGGCCGACGTCACGGTCGGCGCGTTCCTGTCCGGCGGCATCGACTCGACCGCGATCGCGGCGCTGGCCAAGCGGCACAACCCGAAACTGCTCACCTTCACCACCGGCTTCGAGCGGGCCGGCTTCAGCGAGATCGACGTGGCCGCGGAATCGGCCGCGGCCATCGGCGTCGAGCACATCACCAAGGTCGTCAGCGCCGAGGAGATGATGCAGTCGCTGCCGCTGATCGTCTGGTACCTCGACGACCCGGTGGCCGACCCGGCCCTGGTGCCGCTGTACTTCATCGCCCGCGAGGCCCGCAAGCACGTCAAGGTCGTGCTCTCGGGCGAGGGGGCCGACGAACTGTTCGGCGGCTACACGATCTACCGCGAGCCGATCTCGCTGCGGGCCTTCGAGCGGGTGCCCGGCGGCATCCGGCGCGGGCTGGGCAAGCTGTCGGCCCGGATCCCCGACGGCACCCGGGGCAAGGACCTGCTGCGCCGGGGCTCGATCGACATCGAGGAGCGCTACTACGGCAACGCCCGCATCTTCCGGCCCGACGAGATGGGCCTGTACCGCCGCTACGACCCGGCCGTGTCCTACATGGACGTGACCAAGCCGCTGTACGCGGCCACCGGCCACCTCGACGGGTCGACCCGGATGCAGTACGTCGACCTGTTCACCTGGCTGCGCGGCGACATCCTGGTCAAGGCCGACAAGATGACGATGGCCAACTCGCTGGAGTTGCGGGTGCCGTTCCTGGACGTCGACGTGTTCGGGGTGGCCTCGTCCATCCCCACCGACCAGAAGATCACCAAGGAGACGACCAAGTACGCGCTGCGCCGGGCGCTGGCCGACATCATCCCGGCCCACGTGCTCGAACGCCCGAAGCTCGGCTTCCCCGTGCCGATCCGGCACTGGCTCAAGGACGTCATGTACGACTGGGCCCGGGCCATCATCGCCGAGTCGCAGACCGATCACCTGATCGACCGGGCGGCCGCGCTACGGCTGCTCGACGAGCACCGGGCCGGGCGGGCCGACTACTCGCGCAAGATCTGGACGCTGCTGGTCTTCATGGTCTGGCACGGCATCTTCGTCGAGCAGCGCATCCGGCCCGACGTGCCCGAGCCGGTGTACCCCGTGCGCCTCTGACACCTTTGCCGGGGCGTCAGCCGAGGTGGGGCAGCACCTCGGCCGCGCACTCGTCGCCGTAGGACTCGGCCAGCCGCTCGGCGAAGTTGGGCTTCTTGACCTCGTACTCCTGGGTGCCGACGGTTTCGAGCACCAGGGTGGCCAGCAGGCTGCCGACCTCGGCCGAACGCTCCCACGACAGGCCCCACTCGCGGGCGGTGAGGAAGCCGGCCCGGAAGCCGTCGCCGACGCCGGTCGGATCGACCTTGGAGTATTCGCGGGCGACAGGCACGTGCACGCGCTCGATGTCGCGGCCGATGATCTCGACGCCCTTGGCGCCGAGCGTGGTCACCCGCACGCCGACGCGGGCCAGCACCTCGTCCTCGGACAGCCCGGTCTTGGACTCGAGCAGGCTCTTCTCGTAGTCGTTGGTGAACAGCAGGTCGGCGCCCTCGATCAGCTGCAGCAACTGCTCGCCGCTCATCCGGGCGATCTGCTGCGACGGATCGGCCGCGAACCGGAAGCCACGCTCGCGGCATTCGGTGCTGTGCCGCACCATCGCCGCCGGGTCGTCGGCGCTGACGATGACCAGGTCGGCGTCGGTGCCGGTCCAGGCCGGTTCGAGCTCGATGTTGCGGGCCTCGCTCATGGCGCCGGCGTAGAACGACGCGATCTGGCACATCTCCTCGTCGGTGGTGCAGACGAAGCGGGCCGTGTGGTGGATCGGCGAGACGTAGACGTAGTCGCAGTTGACGCCGTTGCGCTGCAGCCAGGCCCGGTACTCGTCGAAGTCGGCCCCGACGGCACCCATCAGCACGGGCGCCTCGCCGAGCTGGGCCATGCCGAACGCGATGTTGGCCGCCACCCCGCCGCGGCGCACGACCAGGTCGTCGACGAGGAACGACAGCGAGATCTTGTGCAGCTGGTCGGCCAGAAGCTGGTCACCGAACCGGCCGGGGAAATGCATCAGATGGTCGGTGGCGATCGATCCTGCGACGAGAACGGGCATGGGCGAACCGTACCTGACGAATTCTCGCTAGCGACTCGTGGCGCTACGCGCCGTTAGCCCTGCGTTAACCGCAGAAGGAGTTGCCGCAGGCGCAGCCGTTGGACGCGTTCGGGTTGTCGATCGTGAAACCCTGCTGCTCGATCGTGTCGGTGAAATCGACCGTGGCACCGCCGAGGTACGGGGCGCTCATCCGGTCGACGACCAGCGGCACACCCTGCTGGTCGAGCTCGAGGTCACCGTCGAGGGTGCGCTCGTCGAAGAAGAGCTGGTACTGCAGGCCCGAGCAACCACCGGGCTGCACGGCGATGCGCAGCCGCAGGTCGTCGCGACCTTCTTGATCGAGCAGGGCCCGGACCTTGAGCGCGGCGGCATCGGTCAGCGCGACCGAGGTGGCGGGCGCTTCGGCCGGGGCGGTGGTCAGCTCGACCGACGAGGTCTCGATGGCAGTCATGAGGCTCCCTGGGGGCGGTGGCTTATGTGGTGCTGCGACTGATGCTTACTAAGGGGCCAACTGGCTCGCACCGGCCGGCTATTCCCAATGGTACGCAGCCGGGGCCGCAAGTACAGCCAGCCCGGCGGGCCCGGCGTGGTCCGCGGCCTAGGTGGTCCGTAGATCCGGCCCGTCGAGGACCACGGGCACCGGGGTCAGGCCCCGCTGGGCCGGGCCGTTGAGCAGGTGGCCCTCGGCGTCGAACCGCGAGCCGTGGCACGGGCAGGCGAAGCCCTCGTCCGGCGAGACGAAGCCCACCGGGCAGCCCTGGTGGGGGCAGGTGGCGTCGTAGGCGGTGAACTTGCCGGCCGTCAGCTGCAGCACCCACACCGGATCGGAGGATTCGCTGTCGGTGACCTTGCGGCCCCCGCCGACGGGGACCTCGGCCGCGGGGGTGAGCACGGCACCCGAGCTGTGAGCCGCGCTGGACGAACCGTCCGGGCCGGTCGAGCCCGTCGCGCCGGAGCCCGGCCGGTCGCCCGACTCTCCGGCCCGCGCGTGGAGTTGGCCACCGGGGCGGGCCGGGGCGAGCGCCGGAACAGTGCCGACCCGCCCAGCAGGACGGCCCCGCCGACGGCGGCCGCACCGACGAGCAGCGTGCGGCGGGTGCGGTCCTCGCCGACGCCGGGGTGGGCGGCCCGGGCCCGGTCGAGCCAGGCATCCAGTGACAGCACGCCGCCCGCGCCGGCGATGAGCACGGGGGTGAACGCGAACAGGTAGACGAGGTCGGCGCTGGTGAACCACGGCTGCGCGTCCCAGCTCACCGTCAGCCACAGCGAGAGGGCCAGCAGCATTCCGCCGGCCGCGGCCACCCGGGTGAACAGGCCCAGCAGCAGTCCCAGCCCGACGGCCAGCTCGGCCGCGGCCATGAGCAGGCCGAAGCCGAAGCTGTGCGCCTGCACCGGTGCCAGCCAGTCGCCGATCGGGCTGAACGAGCGGGCGGCCACGACCGAGGCGTGCATCGACAGCGGCGAGGACGGGTCGAGGAAGCGCCGGTCGGCGATCTTGGACAGGCCGCCGTAGCCGAACACGACGGCGAGGCATGCGCGCACCGGCAGCAGCACCCAGCCGACCTGCTGGGTGCGCTCGCGCCACGCGTCGGTCATCGGGTCCCTTCGGGTGGGCGTGCGGACCGCATTCATTGCAGCATGTCCGGCTGTGGATGGGATTACGTGTGCAGCGCGACCCGGGTTCACCGCCGCCGGGAGTGCGCGGCCTGCCCCGTAGCGGTGTTCACGCGGACTTTCGCCTACTCTCATCGTGTGAAGCTGCTGCCCCGCCGCAATGTCGATCCCACCGCCGATGTGCTCGACGACGTGGTCGAGCCGACCCCGTCGGGCGGGAAGGGCCGGCCCACCCCCAAGCGTCGCGACTCGACCCTGCAGCGCGGACCGGTGAGCGCGCCGAAGACCCGCAAGGAGGCCTACGCCCGCCAGAAGCAGCAGTCCAAGGTGGCCAAGACGGCCCGCAACACTCCGGTGGCCAAGATGACGCCGCAGCAACGGCGCGAGGCCCTGCGCAAGGGCGACCCGGCGTTCCTGCCCCGCCGCGACCAGGGCGCGACCCGCAAGCTGGCCCGCGACTACGTCGACTCGCACCGGATGTTCAGCAACTACCTGCTCCTGCTCTTCCCGCTGATGATCGTCAGCTACCTGATCCCGGGCGTGCAGTTCGCGGTGATCGCCGTCTTCCTGGCCCTGGTGATCGAGTGGCTGTTCACCGGCCAGCGGTTGCGCAAGCTGGCCATCGAGCGCAACGGCAAGGCCGAGGGCAGCGCGTTGTCGATCGGCTTCTACGCCGGCAGCCGGGCCTACCTGCCCCGCCGCTGGCGCCTGCCGGCGCCGCAGAAGTCGCTCGGCGAGCCGATCTGATCAACCGTTGAGGTAGGCCAGCACAGCCAGCACCCGCCGGTTGTCGTCCTCGGACGGCGGCAGCGACAACCGGGTGAAGATGCTGTTGGTGTGCTTGCTCACCGCCTTCTCGGTGATGAACATGCTCGCGGCGATGGCCGCGTTGGACCGCCCCTCGGCCATGTGCCCGAGCACCTCGCGCTCGCGCGGCGTCAGCGACGCGAGCGGCTGGTGCCCGCTGCGCCGGCTGAGCAGCTGCGCGACGACCTCGGGATCCATCGCCGTCCCGCCGCCGGCGACCTGGCGCACCGCGTCGAGGAACTGCTTCACGTCGAAGACGCGGTCCTTGAGCAGGTAGCCGACTCCCCCGGTGCGGTCGGCCAGCAACTCGCGCGCGTAGAGCTGCTCCACGTACTGCGAGAGGACGAGCACCGGTAGCCCCGGTATCTGCTGGCGGGCCTCGATCGCGGCCCGCAGCCCCTCGTCGGTGAACGTGGGCGGCAGCCGCACGTCGACGACCGCGATGTCGGGACGGTGCGTGGTCAGCGCCCGCAGCAGCGACGGCCCGTTGTCGACGGCCTCGACGACCTCGAAGTCGTGCGCTTCGAGCAGCCGGATCAGGCCGTCTCGGAGGAGGGCGAGATCTTCGGCGAGGACGACGCGCACGGCAGAACCATAGCCACTGTCGTGGGCCCGCCGGGCGGACTTTCCACCGTCAGCGTGCCGTCGAAGGCCGACAGCCGCCGTTCGATGCCGCGCAGACCGGTGCCGAGTTCGGGCGCGGCGCCCCCGGCTCCGTCGTCGGTCACCGAGATCTCGAGCGATTCGCCGATGCGGGCCATCCGGACGTCGATCCGGGTCGCGCCGCTGTGCTTGATGGCATTGGCCAGCGCCTCGGCCACCGCGAAGTACCCGGCCGACTCGACCGGGGCCGGCAGCCGGTCGGGCAGCTCGGCCTGGATGTCGACCGGCAACGACGAGGCCAGCGCCAGGGCCTGGACCGCGCCGACCAGCCCGCGGTCGGCCAGGACGGGCGGGTGGATGCCCCGCACCAGGTCGCGCAGTTCGGCCAGGGCCTCGCTGCTGGACGCCCGGGCCTCGGCCAGCAGGGCCTTGGCCGTGGCCGGGTCGGCGGAGAGCAGTTCCTCGGCCAGCCCGAGGCTCATCCCCAGCGAGACGAGTCGGGCCTGGGCCCCGTCGTGCAGATCGCGCTCGATGCGCCGCAGCTCGGCCGCGGACGTGTCGACCGTCTCGGCCCGCGACTCGGTGAGCTCCTGCACCCGCTGGGCCAGCCGGGTCTTCTCGTTCGGCGCGAGCAGGGCCCGGGACAGGTGCGCGTGCACGTGGACGAAGACCCCCCTAGGCAGCCACCAGAAGAGCAGGTCGAGCAAGCCTTCGACCACGCCGAGCAGCCCGAGGAGCAGGCCGACCGTCGCGTTGACCGTCAGCCACATCGCGTCGCGCCGGGTGGCCGGATCGCGGGCGAAGGCGCGCAGCCGGACGAGCAGATTGCCGGCCGGCGGTTTGATGTAGGGCGACTCGATGGGCGTGCCGAGCAACGCGCCGACATAGCGGCGATGCACCGCGGCGATGGGCCGGACGGCTCGGATGACCACATACAGCAGCGGCAGGCCGACCCACACGACGACCGTGCCGATCCCGGTGACCATGACGATGAACAGAGCCAACGACGCCACGGCGAACGCGGTGACGGCGAACGCCCACAGCAGCAGGCGTAGCCGCATCGCGAACCCGGCACCCACCACGCTGCACCTCCTCGTCGGTCGTTGGGTCCATCCTGACGCACGAAGCGGGCCTGGCTAGTGGAGCTAGGTCCACCACGACTCGGGAGCCATCACCCGTGTTGTTCCGGGGGCGCGGCGGCAGCGTGGGCACTGTCATCGACATCCTGGCCAGAAAGGCACCACCGTGTCCGAGAAACACGCCGTCGCCCACCGCCCCGTCACCGTCCGGGTCGCCCGCTGGAGCGCCACCCACCCGTGGCGGGCCATCGCCCTCTGGCTGCTGTTCGTCCTCAGCTGCATCGCGATCGGCCAGGCCTCCGGCCTGAAGACCATGTCCAACCTCGACAGCGCCACGGGGCAGTCGGGCCGGGCCGCCCACCTGGCCCACGACGCCCACCTGTCCGACCCGGCCACCGAGGACGTCCTGATCACAGCCCGGGCCGGGCGGCTCGACCCCGCGGCGGCCCGGCCGGCGGTCGCGGCCGTGACCGCTCGGCTGGGGAAGCTGACCGAGGTCAGCCACGTCGACCCGCCGGTGCTGGCCAAGAACGGCCAGGCCCTGATGGTGGAGGCCACGATCAGCGGCGACCCGGAGACGGCGTCGGACCGGGTCGGCGCCCTGCTCAAGGCGACCGGCACCGTCCAGAAGCAGTTCCCGGCCCTGCGGGTCGAGCAGGTCGGCGGCGCGTCGCTGAACAACGCCGTCAACGACCAGGTCAGCCAGGATCTCGGTGCGGCGGCCGACTTCAGCCTGCCGGTGACGCTGATCATCCTGCTGGTGGCGTTCGGCGCGATCGTGGCCGCCGGGGTGCCGGTGCTGCTCGCACTGTCGGCGGTCGGCTCGGCCACCGGACTGGCCGCGCTCGCCTCGCACTTCGTCCCCGACTCGGGGACGACGTCGAGCATGATCCTGCTGATGGGCATGGCCGTCGGCATCGACTACTCGCTGTTCTACGTCAAGCGGGTCCGGGCCGAGCGGCAGCGTGGTCGCGGCCACCTCGACGCCATCGAGATCGCGGCCCAGACCGCCGGGCACTCGGTGATCGTGTCGGGCGTGGCCGTCATCGTCTCGATGCTCGGGTTGTTCGTGTCCGGCAGCCCGGTGTTCGCCTCACTGGCCACCGGCTCCATCATCGTGGTCGCGGTCGCCGTGCTGGGCTCGCTGACCGTGCTGCCGGCCGTCCTGGTCAAGCTGGGCCGGCGCATCGACCGGCCCCGCGTGCCGGTGCTGTGGCGGTTGTCGGCCTCGACCCGCGAACCGCGCATGTGGCCGGCGCTGCTACGGCCGGCCATGACCCACCCGGGCCGCACCCTGACGATCTCCGTGCTCGCGCTGGCCGTGCTCGCGCTGCCCACGCTGGAGCTGAAGATGCAGTCCAGCAGTGCCGCCTCGCTGCCCCGATCCATCCCGGCCACCCACTCGCTGGACCGGCTGTCGGCGGCGTTCCCGAGCCAGCAGTCCACCGACGTGATCGTGGTCCGGGCCGCGGCCGCCGAGGCGCCCGCGGTGAAGGCCCGGCTGACCGCCCTGGCCGGGCGCCTGGACCACAGCCGGCTGTTCGCGGCCGACACCGCGACGCAGCAGGTGCGGGCCTCGGCCGACGCGACGGTGCACATCCTCGAGGTGCGCGCGCCCTACGACACGGAGTCAGCGGCCGCGAAGCAGGGCGTGCACGAACTGCGCGGCGGGCTGGTGGCCAGCTCGCTGCGCGGGATCGACGGGGCGAAGTGGGCCGTCGGGGGCGACACGGCGACCAATATGGACGTCGACCATGCCCTGTCGTCGGCCATGCCCTGGGTCATCGGCTTCGTCGTCGTGCTGACCATGCTGATCATGGGCTGGGTGTTCCGGTCGTTCGTGATCGCCCTGACGACGGCGGCGGTGAACCTGCTCTCGGCCGGCGCCGCCTTCGGTGTGCTGGTGCTGACGTTCCAGCACACCTGGGCCGAGAAGCTGCTCGGGTTCCACTCCACCGGCACGGTGGTGAACTGGATCCCGCTGTTCACGTTCGCGGTGTTGTTCGGCCTCTCGATGGATTACCACGTCTTCGTGCTGAGCCAGATCCGCGAAGCCGCCGCCGGGGGCCTGTCCACCCGGGAGGCGGTGCGGGCCGGCATCACCCGCTCGGCCGGGACGGTGACCAGTGCGGCCGTGGTCATGGTGTCGGTGTTCGCGATCTTCGCCTCGCTGCACATGGTCGAGATGAAGGAACTCGGCGTCGGCCTCGCGGCGGCCGTCCTGATCGACGCCCTCGTCGTGCGGGTGATCGTGCTGCCGTCGCTGATGACGCTGCTCGGCCGGGCGAACTGGTGGCCCGGGCGGGTGCCTGGTTCTCGCCACCCGGCGGCCGTGGCGGTGGCACCGAGCGAGCCGGTGCTGGCGGGCAGCCCGAGCGCCTAGTCCTCGCCGAGGGACATCGGGCCGTACACGACGGTGCCGGCGTCGAGCAGGGTGACCTGCGCGACGCCGGCATCGGCCAGTTCGCGCCAGTGCTCGCCGAGCCAGCTCTCGGCGTCGGACTGACTGCCGTGGGCGGCCGACACCGGCTCGCTGAGGCCGGTGCCGTCCACCGACTCGAGCCGCCACATCCAGGTCATCGACGCCTCCCGTTGTCCTGCCCACCGTTGCGAGTTGGACCCTACTGGCCGGCGCGACAGGCGGGCGTTCCCGTCGGGCCGGCGCCGGGTACGTTCAGCCCATGACCAGTGCGTCCCGCGCGCCGGCGACGAGCGAACTGCTGTCTCTTGCCGCGGACGTGGACTGGCCGGACAACGAGGCCGCGGCCGCCGCCCGTGCGACGCTGGCCGCCGCACCCGATGACCCGGGCCGCCTGGGCGAGCTGGCCGAGTGGCTGGCCGGCGTGCAGGGGCAGCATCCGCCGCACGACTTCGGCCGGGTTCGCGCGGTCGTGTTCGGGGCCGGACCCGGGCCGGCGGCCGGCCCCGAGGCCCTGGCCGAGCTGGCCGGGGCCGGCATCCGCACCGTGCCGCCGCGAGAGCAGTCCGCCATCCAGGCCATCTCGGCCGGGGCGGCACTGGCCGACGCCGAGGTCGACGCCGGGGCCGACCTGCTCATCGTGGCCGTGTCCGGCCCGGACGCGGCTATCCCGGCGCTCGCCCTCGTCTGCGTCCTCACCAACACCGAACCGGTGAAGGTGCTGCCGCGGGGCGGGCGGTTGGTGCCCGAGGAGTGGATGGCCCAGGCCGTCGCGGTTCGTGACGCCCGCCGCCGGGCCATGCCACACCGAGCCGAGCCGGTCGAGCTGCTCGACGCGACCGGCGACCCGGACATCGCCGCCGCGGCCGGCTTCGTCCTGCGCGCGGCCGGGCGGCGGACTCCGGTCCTGCTCGACGGGCTGCCGGCGACGGCGGCCGCTCTGGTCGCCTACGAGGCCCAGCCCCGGGCCGTGCGCTGGTGGGAGTGTGCCGACCGCTCGGCCGAACCGGCCCACGAACTGGCCCTGACCAAGCTCGGCAAGCGCTCCATCCTCGACCTGGGAATCGGGCCGGCCGACGGCAGCGGCGGCCTGCTCGCGGTGCCGGTGCTGCGCGCGGCCGTCCGCACGCTGGCCCGGCTCGCCGCCGCCGCCGCCGAGCCAGCCGGCCCGGCCGACAAATCGGGCTCGGGCGACTCGCTGCCGTCCTAGCCGGCCGATCGGCAAGCTCGGGCCGACCGGACCGATATCGTCGTCACGACGCCTCCTCGACCGACTGGACGTACCTGTGAGTTCGCCCGAAACCCCGCCCGAGCCCACGACGCCACCGCTGTCGGACACCCGCCACGACGCCGTCGAGGCGGTCACCTGGCAGATCCGCGTCGCCGCGGCCTGGAGCTGGCGGCTGATCGTCATCGCGGCCGGGCTCTACCTGTTCGTCAAGATCTTCGGCCGGGTCGAGCTGGTCGCATTCTCGTTCATCGTCGCGATGTTCTTCACCGCGGTGCTGCATCCACTTGAGCAGCGCCTGCGCAGGATGCTGCCCGGGCCGAAGTCGCTGCCGGCTGCGCTGGCCCTGCTCATCGGCGTCGCCGCGCTCACCGGCGTCGGCTGGTTCGTCATCTGGCAGGTGAGCACGCACTCGGGACAGCTCGGTGACCAGGTCACCAGTTTCGTCGACAAGACGAAGCACTGGCTGCGGACCGGCCCGCTGCACCTGAAATCGGCCGACCTGGACAAGCTGAGCAACAACATCACCAAGACGATCCAGTCCCACCAGGGTCAGCTGATCAGCGGGGCGATCCAGACCCTGCGCGCGGCCGTGGAGGGCCTGGCCGCGACGTTGCTGGTCCTGCTGTCCACGTTCTTCCTGCTGCGCGACGGCGAGGGGGTCTGGAAATGGGTGCTGGGCCTGTTCCCGGCCCGGGCCCAGCCGCGGCTGGACTACGCCGGCCGGGCCGGCTGGGGCACGCTCGGCGGGTACATGCGCGGGCAGCTGCTCATCGCGCTGTTCCACGGCATCTCGATCTTCCTGCTGCTGATCATCCTGCGGGTTCCGCTGGCGGCGGCGCTGGCCGTGCTGATCTTCCTCGGCTCCTTCATCCCGCTCGTCGGCCTCACCGTCACCGGGGCCCTGTGCGTGGCGGTCACGCTGCTGGAACACGGCGCGACGGCGGCCATCATCGTCGGTGCCTCGATCGTCGTGCTCGTGCAACTCGAGGCCCACCTGCTGCAGCCGGTGATCATGAGCCGCAGCGTCGAGGTCCATCCGCTGGCCATCGCCCTGGCCGTGATCACCGGGACGAAGCTGGGCGGCATCCCCGGCGCGCTGATGGCGGTGCCACTCGTCGCCTTCCTCAACACCACCGTCCACGCGCTGCGCTCGACGCCGGTCAACCCGGCCGAGAAGGACGACTTCCCGGTCAAGGAGACCGCCGGGCTGAACAAGGAACCCGTGGACCCGACGGCGACGGAGGCTGTGCCGTAGGACGGCCTACCGGACGTGGGACGGCACGAACGGCGGTCTGACCACACGTACGGCGGCGGAGCGGCCGCGGACGTCGACGGCGACCTCGTCGCCCTCGCCCACGCCTGAGGCCGTCGAGATCAGGGCCAGCCCGATGCCGACCTTCTTCGTCGGCGAGAACGTGCCGCTGGTGACCTCGCCGACCTCGGCCCCACTGCCGTCGACCACGCGCATGTGGGCCCGGGGAATGCCGCGGTCCAGCGCCTGGATCCCCCACAGCAGCCGGGCCGGGCCGGCCGCCTTCTCGGCCGTGAGCGCGTCCCGGCCCCAGAACGCGTCCTTCTTCCAGCCCACGGCCCAGCCCGAGCGGGCCTGCACGGGCGAGATGTCCAGCGACAGGTCCTGGCCGTGCAGCGGGTAGCCCATCTCGGTGCGCAGCGTGTCGCGCGCGCCCAGCCCGGCCGGCATCCCGCCCAGTTCGCGCACGACCTCGACCAGCGCGTCCCACAGCGGCACCGTGTCGGCCCAGGCCGGGATGAGCTCGTAGCCGTGCTCGCCGGTGTAGCCGGTGCGGCACACCCGCACCGGCCGGCCGTCGTAGGAGGCGTCGGCGTAGGCCATGTAGGCCTGGCCGGCCGGCAGCCCGAGCCGGCCGAGCACCTCGGCCGAGCGCGGGCCCTGCACGGCCAGCACCCCGAAGCGGTCGTGCTGGCCCGCGACGTCGACCTCGGCCGGCGCGGCCGCGGCCAGCCGCCGCACCACCTCCGCCGTGTTCGCGGCGTTCGGGACCAGGAACACCTCGTCGTCGCCGACCAGGTATGCGATCAGGTCGTCGACCACGCCGCCGGACTCGGCGCAGCACAGCGTGTACTGGGCCTGCCCGGGCTCGATCCGGCCGAGATCGTTCGACAGGCAGGCGTTGACGAACGCCCGCGCGCCCGGACCGCGGACGGTGGCCTTGCCCAGGTGGGACACGTCGAACACCCCGACGCTCTCGCGCACCGCCGCGTGTTCCTTCAGCACGCCCCCGCCGCTCGCGGCGTACTCGATCGGCATCTCCCAGCCGCCGAAGTCGGCCAGCTTGGCCCCGAGGTCGACGTGACGGTCGTAGAGCGGTGAGCGCAGCAGTGTCATAGCGGCACCGTATCGACAACGCGCGCCCACGGGCCGCCCAGGACGCCCGCCTACCATCGCGGTCATGGCCTCCGTCTCCCTCGTCGACCCGTCCGCCCCGCTCTCGGCCGATGCCGTGGTGGTCGGGGTGCTGGCCGGTCCGGACGGCATCGCGCTCGCGCCCGGGGCCAAGCCGGTGGACGCGGCGCTGGGCCGGCAACTGGTGGCGGCGCTCAGGGCGGCGGGCGCGGCCGGCAAGTCCGACGAGGTGACCAAGATCCCCACCCTCGGGCTGGCCCCGTTCCCGCTCGTGGTCGGCACCGGCCTCGGCCCCGGCCCCGGCCCCGACCCGGCCGACGCCGAGCGGGTCCGCCGCGCGGTCGGCGCCGCGCTGCGCAGCCTGACCCGGCACAAGCACGTGCACGTCGCCATCGACGCCGACCCGGGTGCCATCGCCGAGGGCGCGCTGCTCGGCAGCTATGCGTTCACGGCCTACAAGTCCACGCCGGGCAAGCCCGTGCTGCGCAAGGTGACGGTCGCGACCAAGTCCAACGCGGCCGCGACGGGCGCACTGCGGCGGGCCCGCATCGTCGCCGAGGCGGTCGGCGTCGCCCGCGACCTGGTCAACACCCCGCCCAACGACCTCTACCCCGAGACGTTCGCGGACCGGGCCGGTGAACTGGCCGCGACCCAGGGCCTCACCGTCGAGGTGCTCGACCAGCGGGCCCTGGCCAAGGGCAAGTACGGCGGGGTCCTCGGCGTCGGGGCCGGTTCGGCCCGCCCGCCGCG
>CAVQKZ010000004.1:0-79505 GCA_963713245.1 uncultured Actinomycetota bacterium | reverse complement strand
GCCCCGCCTGGGTCAGTCCTTGGGGCGCAGGGTGCTGTTCGGGCGAAGATTGCCGCTGTCGTCGAGTTCGTCAAGCACCCGCGGTAGTCCCTCGGTGAGCATCCTGCGTCGCACCCGACCGAGAAGGCGTGACATGAACGCCCCCTCGACGCCGCGAAATCCGGTGTGCTCCCAGATCAACCGGGTGCCGCCGTCAGGCCGGCCGTCCAGGATGTTCCTGACGACAGTGGGTCGGTCCGTCTCCTTGTTCCGCCAGTCGTAGACGAGCAGCCGAGGCTCGTCGACCTCGAGCACCTCGCAGTGCACGATGCCGTCCCAACCAGGGAATGGTTTGCCGACGTAGCGGAACTTGGTCCCGATCTTCGTGTCGAAGCCGACCGGTCGGCCCCCTTGCCCGGTCGTGGTCCACAACGGCACCAGCGCCGGATCGGTCAGCGCCTTCCACACCACAGTCGGAGCTTGCGGATAGTCCCGGGCGATCTTCGTGTCACTCATGCGTCACTACCAACAAATCTACTGTCACTGTAAGCATGATGTGACTGTACGCGGCTAGCAGTGAGATTCACACTTTCCGGCGGACGCGGCCGGCTTCGCCGCGACCGGCTAGGGCGAAGAACGGGGCTTCGGCCCAGCCGCGGCTCGGTGACTTTGTGTCCGGCGGGCTTTCTGCAGCAATACGGTCACTTGTTTCGCTGAGCGTTGGGCGACGTGTGCTGCCGCGGCCAGGTGCTGCCGGTCGCCGGGCGCGGCGACGGCGCTGGCGAAGCTCCATAGGCCGGACTCGATCAGCCGGGCGGCCCGCGCAACGTCGCTGGCGACGGTCTCTTTGAGTCCGTCGTTGACCGATATACCGGCGGCCGTATAGCGGCGCAGGGCAGCGAACTGGATGCGCCACAGTCCGAGGATGGTTTCGGCAGCGACCTGCACCTCGGGCTCGTCGGGGTCCAGCCCAGCCCGTCGCGCCATCGCGTGTGCGGCGGTCCTGACCAGCCGGGCGTCCATCTCGCGCTGCGCGGCCCGCAGGGACGGTGTGGACTCGAGCAGTTCGATGAACTGACGCAACGCCCTGACACCGTGGCGTCCGGGCGGTACGGAGGTGAGGATGCCGTCCAGCTGGGCGGCGAGGACGTCGATCGCGGCTTGGACCGGAGGATTCGTCGCGGTCGGCCCGAACGCCTGCGTGATCGAGTCGGCGATCTGGTCTTCGCGGTCCAGCAGCAGGGATTCCTTGGTCGGGAAGTAGTTGTAGACCGTCTTCTCTGCGACGTCGCACTCCCGCGCGATTTCGACGACGGTGACCGCGTCGAAGCCGCGGGCCAGAAACATCTGGGTCGCGGTGTTGGAGATCAGCTCGCGCGTCTGGCGCTTTTTCCGTTCACGGATCCCCTCGACGCGAGGACTCGCCTGCGGGTCGGTCTCTTCGCCGAGCATACAAATGAGTTTAGCCAGCGACAGCAAACTTGCTGCAACGGCAGAGTTCGTCGCTCAGGTTCGCGGACGCTATCCGTCCTTGGTTGCGTATTCGGATGGGAAGAGTTCGAGCTGGCGCAGGTGCGGTCCGCCGATGGATTGCCGAGTCTGTGGGAGCTGGTGAGCGATCACGGCGTGGACCATCGAGCGGGCGCTGCCCCAGAGCAGAGCCGCGAGCGGCAGTTCGACCAGGACGGCCGTGGCGAGGCTGAACCACCACCCGCGAGTGCCCCAGGACAGCACGACGTCGAACCAGGCGTCGCAGGCAAACAGGGTCCCAGCTACCAGCGCGGCCGGGATCGCGAGTTGGCGCGACCGGGATACCGCCCACAGTGTGACGCCGAGAGCCAGGACCTCCGCAGTGTCGAAGCCGACCCAGAGCAGCCGCCACTGCCGGGTCGTGTCAGCGCTCGGCAGGCTGACACCCAGGATGACGATCCACACCACGAGCCCGGCCACCGCCAGGCTGAGCACCCGGGTAAGGGCTCTGACCCCCCGGGTGAAGTCTTGCTGCGGTGCTGCGTGGCGCCGGCTCGACACGAGATATCGACCGGTCGGGCGGAGGGCTAGCGTCATGGTCGGCTCCTGCGGACGACGTCGATCTGTCGGTGGATTCGGGTGGGGCTGCGCTAGACCGCGGTGGCGGCGACGGTTGGGCGGGCGAGCAGGGTGATCGCGCTGACGAAGGCGAGAGCGGCCAGCACCGTCGCCGCGCCGTACCCGGACCGCAGCGCTGGGTCGAAACCGTGCGCGCTCCGCCCGGCGAAGACGGAGGCGACCACCGCGAGTCCGACCGCTCCGCCCAGTTGCTGCATGGTCTGCAGCAGACCGGAAGCCGCTCCGGTGTGCTCCGGCTCGACGCCGCTGAGGGCCAGGACCGTGATCGGCATGAAGCTCGCGCCCATGCCCAGGCCCATCAACAGCAGTGACGGGAACACGCCGGCGGCGTAGCTGGTGGAGCCGTCGACGCCGATCAGCAGGCCCATCGCCAGGAACACGCTGGCGGTTCCGGCTGCGATCAGCGGAGCCGGTCCGATCCGCGCGACCAGGCCGGGGGCCAGGCGGGACATGGCGAACACGCCCAGTGGCACGGGCAGGAAGGCCAGGCCGGACCGAAGCGGGCTGTAGTCGAACTGGTGCGACAACAGCTGCACCGTGAGAAAGAAGGTCGCGAGCATGCCGCCGTACACACAGGCCATCGAGACCAGCCCGGCGATCCGCTTGCGGCTGCGCAGCAGCGCGGGCCGCAGCAGCGGATGCGGGTGCCGCCGCTCCGTCACGGCCAGCACCACCAGCAGGGCCGCTCCGAGGACGAGGCCGCCGATGGTGCGTGCACTGCTCCAGCCCTGTTCGGGGGCGTTGATGACAGTCCACACGATGGACACCGCGGCGGCGGTCGCCGAGCCGGCGCCGACGAAGTCGAACCGACCGTGGCGGCGGGCGGTCTCGTTGACGAAACCGGGGACGAGGAACAGGACGGTCAGACCGATCGGCACGTTGACGAACATCGTCCAGCGCCAGGAGACCAGGTCGGTGAGCGTGCCGCCGAGGATCAAGCCCAGGGCCGCCCCTCCGGAGGAGATGACGGCGAAGGCGGCCAGGGCGCGGTTGCGGGCGCCCTCGTCCGGTGCGTTCGTGGCGATCAGGGCCAGCACGGATGGCGCCGACAGCGCGGCACCGGCGCCCTGCAGCGCCCGCGAGATGACCAGTTCCCACGGCGCCTGGGCCAGGCCGCCGGCGAGGGAGGCCAGCGTGAACAGGCTCAGACCGGTCATGAACACCCGTCGCCGGCCGAGGACGTCGCCGAGGCGACCGCCGAGTAGCAACAGGCCACCGAACGCGAGGCTGTAGGCATTGAGGACCCAGGACAGCGACGCGGAGCCGAAACGAAGGTCCGTGGCGATGTGCGGCAGCGCGACGTTCACGATCGTCGCGTCCAGCACGAGCATCAGTTGGCCGACCAGCACTACCCACATACCGATCGCCGGATTGCGGCGTGGGGCCGGGACCAGGGCGGGCCGGGTTTGGAGCATGGAAGTCATCGGAACGAGGTCCTGTTCTGGCCCGCGTGCGTTTAGCGGCGGGCCGACGTAGACTTATCTGGAGAGGTTCTCCGGTTCAGCGATGACAATACGGAGACTGTCTCCACTTAGCAAATGGATTTATTGAGCACAGGAGGCGAGCAGTGCGGGTGGACGCGGCGCGCAACCGCGCGAAGATCGTCGAGGCCGCTCGAGTGGCGTTCCGCACGAGGGGCTACGACGCTCCCCTGGACGACATCGCCAAGGCGGCCGGCGTCGGGGCCGGCACCCTGTACCGCCACTTCCCCACTCGCGAATCCCTGGTCGACGCAGTGATGCAGGCCTGGGCCGCGGGGGTCGAAGACGCGGTCGGCAAGGTCCTCGCCGAGGGCGGCACGTCCCGGGAACTCCTGCTGCGCTGGTTCGACCAATATGTCGAGCTGATCTCGGTCCACAAGGGCGGACCGGCCAAGATCACGCTCGCGATGGAGGACGACACCTCGCCGATGCGCACCAAGTGTCAGACGCTGCGGGCCGCGAACGCACAGATCATCGAGCAGCTCGGAGCTGATCTGCGGCCCGGCGTCGACTCACTCCAGTTCGCCCGGCTCGTCGGCGGGATCGCCAGTGTCGTTGACCAGGGCAACCTGCCCGCCACATCCATCGCGCCGATGCTCGAGGTCATTGTCGACGGCCTGCTCGTCTGACCTGTTCTCGATCGCTAGGCGTTGACGGGTACCTCGATCGCAGGCGTGGCCGTCCGCGGACCAGTTGTGGACAGCCCCAGACCGGCGGCGGCGGTTATCGCGCCGACTGCGGTGAAGATCGCGCAGGCCCAGATCGCGTGGACGTAGCCGGTGACGAAGCCGTCGGCCGATGTGTAGGTCGTCGGGCCGGCGAAGACGAGGCCGACGAGCGCGACGCCGAACACGCCGCCGAGTTCGCGAACGGTCGCGTTGGTGCCGGCCGCGATACCCATCTGGTCGTGGCGCACGGCGGCGACGACCTCACTGGAGAAGGACGGAAAGACCATGCCGATACCGATGCCGCTGACCACCAGCGGCGCCAGCAACTCGCGGTAGGGCGTGTGCGTGTGGGCCACGGCGGCGAACCAGGCCAGGGCCAGGGCCTGGATCGTCATACCGGCGACCATGAAGCGCTGGTTACCGTACTTCGCGGCCAGGGAGCCGACCAGTGGTGCCACGACGATCGTGGGCAGCGGCCAGGGGACGAAGCGCACGGCGGCCGCGAGGGGGCTCTGGTGTTGCGCGATCTGGAAGTACTGCGAGGTCAGGAAGACGGCGCCGCACAGACTGCCGTAGATGCAGAAGCCGACCACGTTGGCGACGTTGAACCGCGCGCTGCGGAAGATGGTGAGCGGCAGCATCGGGTGGCCGGTCCGGTGTTCCCAGGACAGGAATCCGGCGACGACCACGAGGCCGCCCGAGATCGGGAGCAGGACAGCCGCCGACCCGATCGAGTGGGCACTCGCCTGCGTCAGGCCCCAGCTGACGCCGAGGAAACCGGAGCTGGCGAGGACGACGCCGACGACGTCCAGCGGCTGGCGAGCACCGTAGGTCTCGGTCACGAGGCGCAGACTCGCCGGGATCAGCGCCACGGCGATCGGGACGTTGATCCAGAAGATCCAGGGCCACCCGAAGGCCTGCACCATGCCGGCTCCGAGAATCGGACCGAGCACCCCGCCGAGCCCGGTGACGCCGCCCCAGATGCCGATCGCCCGACCCCGGGACTGCGGCGGGAAGGCCTCACTGATCATGGTGAGCGTCAGCGGCAGGACCAGCGCTGCGCACGCGCCTTGGGCCGCCCGCGCCGCCACCAACGTACCGATGCTCGGGGCCAGCGCAGCGGCCGTGGAGGAGACCGCGAACCCGGCCAGCCCGGTCGTGAAGATCCGCCGCCGCCCGAACCGATCGCCGAGGCCGGAACCGGTCAGCAGCAGACAGGCGAAGGGCAACAGGTAGCCGCTGATCGTCCACTCCAGCGCACCGACATCGCCGCCGAGCGAGCGCCGCAACGCGGGGAGGGCCGTCGTCACGACCATCATGTCGATGCTGGTCATGAACGCGGCGATCGACGCGACGACGAGCGTGCCGCGCGGGTGACGGTGGGAAAGGGGATTCGACATCAACAGCTCCATTGGCAACTAGTAGTTGCGTGAGAAGGTAGCCCGGTCTAGACTGATCCGCAACCACAAGTTGCGCTTATGGGAGAGCATGTGAACACCGACAGCATCACCCGCGACATCGTCATCGACGCCTCGGCGGAGACCGTCTACGACGTCGTCAGCCAACCCGAACACATCGCGCGCTGGTTCAGCGACGAAGCGGATCTCGAGCCGGTGGCCGGGACGCGCGGCGTGCTCACCTTCCACGTCGGCGACCGGCGATCGAGCTCGGCGACGATCGAGGTGACCGTGGTCAGCGCCGACCGGCCGCGCCTGTTCGCGTTCAGCTGGGTCTCCCCCGAGCGCCAAGCCGCGACGCCGGATGCGACGGACCCGGTGCTCGTCGAGTTCCGGATCACCGCGGAATCCGGCGGCACCCGCCTGGCCGTCCGCGAGTCCGGGCTCGACGCGGTCAGCTGGGACGATGCCGCGAAGAGCGCCTACGCGTCCGAACACTACGAGGGCTGGGAGCACTTCCTGCTTCGCCTGCGCGGGTATGCCGAGGGGCTCACCATCCAGACGTCGGCATGACCGCGATCCTCGACGAGGTCTGGACGGCCGTCGGCGACCCCAACCGCCGGCGGCTGCTCGACCTGCTCCTCGACACGGGCGAATCCACGCCGACCAAGCTGGCCGGCCAGCTGGCCCTCACCCGCCAGGGCGTGTCCAAACACCTCGCCGTCCTCGAACGGGCGGGGCTGGTCGACAGCACACCGCAAGGCCGTCAGATCACCTACCGCATCCGGCCCGACGAGTTCGACCAGGCCACCAAGGGCCTGGCCGAGACCGCGGCCCAGTGGGATCGGCGGCTGCGCCGAATCAAGGCCATCGCCGAGGCGATCGACCGGCAACCCCGGTGAGCGCCAGCTCCCATGCCCCAGTTGTCCCCAGCGCGGTTCAGTGCCGGGGCGGATACCGGAGCGGCAGGATCGCGACCCGGGCCGCTGCGGTGACATCGGCGATCGTCGGACGGACGCCGGCCACCCGGCACAGCAGCTCCAGGTCGTCGAGGTCGCTGTCGTAGTCCTCGTCGAACGCCTCGAGGTCGTCGATGCCCATCGCCGTCAACGCGTCGACCAGCACATCGGGGTCGGTGCCCACGGCGTAGCTCGGGGAGTTCTCGTCGAAGGTCGCCAGCGTCTCACCATCACGGCTGACCAGGAACGTCTGGTCGGCGTTGACGCTGCAGTACGAGGAGACCGCGAAGGTGCCGCGCGACAGGTCGGGCCGGCGGGCACCGGTCCAACCGTTGTCCTCGACCAGCAGCGCGTGCGGGCCCAGACCGAATGCCGCCACCACGTGGTGCTCGACGCCGACGTCCTCGTAGCCGGCCCGCCGCAGCAACTGGGACCACGTCGAGGTGGAGATCTGCTCGTCGCCGGCCCCGAAGCGGCGCAGCGCCTCGTCCGCGTCGACGTCGTGGATCACCGTCACGCAGTACGCGTCCTCGAGGCCCAGGCCGGTCTCCAGCCACGCCCGCGACGAGTCGCCGGCCTCGGCCGTCGGCTCAGCGGCGGGCTCGGGTTCGGGTTCGGGGGTTGTCGTGACGTGGCCGCGGCCGTGCACCCAGCGCAGCTCGTCGTCGGGGCCGACGAGCACCAGCTCCCAGCTACCGCGGCCACGGCCGTCCAGAAACCGCCAGGTCAGCCAGGTGTCCGGCTGCTCCAGCGTCCGGACCTCCTCCGGCGGCACGGGGAACACGCCCGCCGCGCTCACGCCGTAGCTCACCCGGTACAGGAGGCCGTCGCCGACGCCCGGAGTGCGGGTCGACCCGGCGCCGGCCGTTGGCCGAGACGAGGATGCGGTTGCCGCCGATCTCGGCCACCGGCGCCCGGTCGCCCAGCGAGATCGGCTCGATCGGGCCCCGTTGCACGCTGTACATCGGCAGCCCGTTGTCGTACATCACCGCGTCGCCCTCGTCGGTGACGTGCAACGACGAGAAGCCGCGCACGGGCACGTCGCCGCGCCAGACGACCTCGTCGCCGGCGTACACCGCCAAGCCCGGCAGTTCGAACCGCAGCTTCCCCACCGCGCCGGCGGCCCAGGTGATCGTGGCGTCCGGCCCGCCGATCACGGCCCGGCCGTCGGCGTCGTAGCGCAGCGCCCACCCGCCCGACGGTGAGGTCACCGGCTCGGTCAACGTCTCGAACTGGCGCAGCAACTCCGGCACGGTCCCACCCCTTCGACGGGCCGGACCGCACGATCCGACCCCTGTTCCACGTCGGTCGGTGCCCCGCCGGTTCAGCGACCCCGAAGCCGGCGATTGGCCGGAAGATCAATTTAATGTTAAATTGGTGCTAAGTACGCCGCATCGGGGAGCTCGACCTGAGTGGAGATCCCGATGGGTGTTCGTGACCGTGGCCTCGCGCGACTGATCGCTGCTGGTTCAGCTGCCGTGCTCGTCGCCGGCTTGGTCAGCGTGGCCTCCGTGCTCGTGGCCGCCCCGGCCGGCGCGACGCCCAGCACCACCTATCTACCGGGGACCGTGTTCATCAGCGACGACGACAGCGGGAGCGTCGTGCGGCTGCTACCCGACGGTTCACAGAGCACGGTGGCCAGCGGACTGGCCGGCCCGACCGGCATCGCGGTCGACCTGGCCGGGGACGTGTATGTCGCCGAGTACCAAGCCGGTCGGGTGACGAAGTTGCCGGCCGACGGTTCGCCGCGCAGCACCGTGGCCGCCGGGTTGAGCCAGCCCGCCGGGATTGCGCTCGACGCCGCGGGGAACCTCTACGTCGCCGACTTCAACGGCCGTCGGGTGGTGAAGGTGCCGGCCGACGGTTCGCCGCAGAGCGACCTGGGCACCGGCCTGAACGCGCCTACCGCCGTCGCGGTCGACGCGGCCGGAAATGTCTACATCGCCGACTACGCCAACAGCCGGGTGGTGAAGGTGCCGGCCGACGGTTCGCCGCAGACCGACGTGGGCACCGGGCTGGCCTACCCGCAGGGGGTGGCCTTCGACGCCGCCGGAAACCTGTACATCGCCGACCACGACAACGGACGGGTGGTGGAACTGCCGGCCGACGGCTCGCCGCAGCACAATGTCGTCACCGGGTTCGCTGGTCCGACGTCGGTGGCGGTCGACTCGGCCGGAAACGTCTACACGGTGAACAACAACGACCAGCGGGCGATGCAGGTGCCGGCGGACGGCCGGCCGCCGATCCAGGTGGGGACCGGGCTGGGAAATCCCCGCGTCGTCGCGGTGGCCCCGAGCCGGTATGCACCAGGGACCGTGTTCGTCGCCGAGGCCTACGACGACACGGTTGTCCAGCTGGCCGCCGACGGAACGGTGCAGGGCACCGTGGGCACCGGCCTGAACCATCCCTTCGGCGTCGCGGTTGACGCGTTCGGAAACGTCTACATCGCCGACACCGACAACCACCGGGTGGTCGAGGTCCCGGCCGACGGCTCGCCACAGACGACGGTGGGCAGCGGCCTGTTCGATCCATACGCGGTCGCAGTTGACGCGGCCGGGAACGTGTACATCACCGACACCAGCAACAACCGAGTGGTCGAGGTTCCGGCCGACGGCTCGCCCCAGACGACGGTGGGCAGCGGCCTGCGCGCGCCGTTCGGGGTCGCGGTTGACGCGGCCGGGAACGTCTACATCGCCGACACCAACAACTCCCGGGTGGTCGAGGTCCCGGCCGACGGCTCGCCGCAGACGACGGTGGCCAGCGACGTGGCCGGCACCGGGGTCGCGGTTGACGCGGCCGGGAACGTCTACATCGCCGACGGGAACAACGGCCGGGTGGTGAAAGTGCCGGCCGACGGCTCGCCACAGACGACGGTGGGCAGCGGCCTGTCGTATCCGTACGCGGTCGCAGTTGACGCGGCCGGGAACGTGTACATCACCGACCTCGATACCAACCACACCGTCGAAGTCCCGGCGGACGGGTCACCGCAGCGCACAGTGGACACCGCATCGTTCCAGCCGTGGGGGGTGGCCGTGTTCGGGGCCGTTGCGGCTCCCCAGGCGATCACCTACACCTCGAGCGCGCCGACCGACGCAGTCGTCGGCGGCAGCTATTCAGTGGTGGCAACGGGCGGGGCGTCCGGCCAGGACGTGCGGTTCTCCGTCGACCCGGCAACCACGAACGGGGCCTGCACGATGACCGGCGCGACGGTCCACTTCGCGCAGGCCGGGTCGTGCGTCGTGGACGCCAACCAGTATGGCGCGGCCTACTTCAACCCGGCCCCGACCGCCCCGCAGTCATTCACGGTCGGACAGGTTCCCACGACAGTGACGGTGAGCGCGCCGGGATCGGTCTTCGGCGCGCCGGTGCAGGCCGCCGCAACGGTTTCGACGGCCACCGGCTCGGCCACGGGCGACGTGCAGTTCAGCGTGGACGGCGCCGACTTCGGTGATCCGGTCGCGGTCACCGGCACCGTTGCCGGCGCGACCGTGCACAGCGCGGACCTGACCGACTCGGTCGGCGATCCGTTGACAGTGGGCAGTCATCCGCTCGGCGCCACGTTCACCCCTGACGACGCCGGCACGTATGCGGCGGCGTCCGGAACCGGCGCGCAGGTGACCAGCCAGGCCGCCAGCCACCCCACCGTCACTGTGACGGCAACCACCCTGAGCAGCACCGTCGTGGCCGTCGCCCCGGCAACCGGCACCCCGACGGGCACGGTCACCTTCACCGTCGCCGGCGTGCCGGTCGGCACGGCCCCGCTCGTCAACGGCGTGGCCACCCTCGCCTACCCGACGACGCCTGCGCAGCGATCCGAGGTCGGCGCGGCCTACAGCGGCGACACGCAGTACGCCGCCTCCTCGGCCTCGTCGGCACCGGTCAACCCGGCGATCACGGCCACGGTCACCAGCGCGCACGCCCGGACCAGCTTCGGCTGGTACCGCAGCTCGGTCACGATCACCTTCCACTGCGTCACCAACAGCGCGGCCCTGACCCAGGCCTGCCCGGCGCCCGTCCGGCTCACCCACAACGGCGCGGGCCTCTCGGTCAGCCGGACGGTCACCGCCACCGACGGCGGCACCGCCACCGTGGCCGTGCGCGGAATCAACATCGACTCGACCCGGCCGACCGTGCAGGTTGCCGGCGTCCGCAACGGCGCGGGCTACACCGGCGCCGCGCCGACCGCTCGCTGCGCCGGCCGCGACGCGCTGTCCGGCCTGGCCACCTGCAGCATCGTCAAGCACACCGCCAGCAGCGGGCTCACCCGCTACTCCGTCCACGCCACCGACAAGGCCGGCAACACGGCCAGCGTCTCCGGCAGTTACCGCACCCTGAGCACCTATCTCCAGGGCGCCGGCTACAGCGACGGCGCGTTCACCATCCGCACCGGCCACACCTACACCCTGATCACCCACGGCGCGACCCGGCCGACCTACTACGACGCCGCCATCTTCCCGGGCCTGCCGACCCGCCGCGACCTGCGCTTCTACCCCGCCGGGCACAACCGCTGGGCCCTGGGTGTCACGATGACGGCCTCGCTGCACAGCCACCGGTACTGGAACCTCGGCATCAAGTACCAGGCCATGCAGACCGTCAAAATACGCGTCGCCTGACCAGGCGGCCGAGGCGCAGTGCGCCGCAGGAGAAGCACCCTCAGTGCCGGGCGCACTTTGGTACCGCCCGCGACGAGAACACCGGCGTTCTGGCCGCTCCGCGGTCGTGAAACAGGGTGGGTCACGGCCCGCGTGGACGATCCGCGTCGACGTTGCTGAGATTTTCCCGGCCGCCCGGGCTCGATAGTATGGCGCCCGTTAATTCGGCCGGGCAAGATCGTCCTATGAGCCGGAGCGTGGTCGTCGTCGTCCCGACCTACAACGAGCGAGCCAACCTGCCCACGCTCGTCCGCGCGCTGCTGGCTCTGCCGGTGCCCGACCTGCGCGTGCTCGTCGTCGACGACAACTCCCCCGACGGCACCGGCGAGATCGCCGACCAACTCAGTCTCGACGCGCCCGGCCGGGTCGGCGTCCTGCACCGCAGCGCCAAGGCCGGGCTCGGGCGGGCCTACGTCGCCGGCATGACGCGCGCGCTGGCCGAGGGCGCCGACGTCGTCGTGCAGATGGATGCCGATCTCTCGCATCCGGTCGAGGCCGTGCCGACGATGATCGAGGCGCTCTACGCCCGCGACGCCGCCGTCGTCATCGGCTCGCGCTACGTCGCCGGCGGCTCGATGGCCGGCGAGTGGTCGTGGCGCCGCAAGGCCCTGTCGGTCTGGGCCAACTTCTACGTCAACGCCATCCTGAGACTTCAGGTGAAGGACGTGACCGCCGGGTTCAAGGCCTGGCGGGCCCCGACGCTGGCGCAGATCGACGTGGCCACCATGCAGAGCGACGGCTACGCCTTCCAGGTCGAGATGAACTTCCGGACGGTCAGGGCCGGGCTGAGCATCGTCGAGGTCCCGATCCGGTTCGAGGAGCGCAGTGTCGGGGCGTCGAAGATGACCCTCGGGGTGCAGGTCGAGTCCGCCCTGCTGCCGTGGCGGCTGCTGCGGGCCGAGGCCAGCGCAGCCAGCGCAGCCCGGCGCGCCCGCGCCGTCGACCAGGCCCCCGACGACATCGCCGGTCACACCCCCGAACCGGCCGCCGCCGTGCAACCTCAGCCCGAGGGTTAGCTCCAACGCGACGACCTGGGTGCGCCGGCCCGACGCGCACTGCGCGTAACGAAACTGTCTCATTCAGTTCGCCTGGCGAACTGGATGGCAATATGGCGCTCACTGCCGGTCCACAGCCACCGCGGGGAGGACGCCGCCTTGACGAGGTTCATGCTCCGCCGCGCGGCCAACTACCTCGTGTTGGTCTTCATCGCCACATCGTTGGCCTACATCCTCGCGGCCGTGAGCCTGCACCCCGCGTCCAACTACGAGGGCCGCAATCCCCGGCCGTCGCCGGCCGTGATCAGCGCCAAGCTCGACTCGATCAACTCGAACCCGCACACGCCGGTCCTGGTCCGCTACGGCCACTGGCTGGGCGACCTGGCCACCGGCAATCTCGGCACCGAGGTGCAGGGCGGCTCGGTGAACAGCGATGTCGGGCGCCGGCTGTGGGTGAGCGGCCAACTGCTGCTGATCGGCACCATCGTCGGTGGCATCGCCGGGATAGCGGTGGGCGCGTGGTCGGCGGTGCGGCAGTACAAGTTCGTCGATCACCTGTTCACGGTGAGCTCGTTCGTCATCCTGTCGGTGCCGGTGTTCGTGCTGGCCATCCTGCTGCAGTTGCTGGCCGTGCAGATCAACAAATGGCTGGGCCACCAGGTCATCCAGTACTCCGGCCAGTACAACCCGGCCCAGAACGGCGGAACGCTGACCCAGCTGGGCAACCGGCTCGACCACCTGATCCTGCCCACCATCACCCTGGTCTTCACCGGGGCCGCGTTCCTGTCGCGCTACCAGCGCAACGCCATGCTGGACGTGCTGGCCAGCGACTACGTGCGCACCGCCCGGGCCAAGGGGCTACGGCGGCGGGCGGCACTGACCAAGCACGCGCTGCGCACCGCACTCATCCCGGCCGTGACGATCTTCGTGTACAGCTTCGCCCTGATCTTCGTCGGTGCGACCTTCACCGAGATCATCTTCGGTTGGCACGGGATGGGTGAGTTGCTGGTGACGTCGATCCAGAGCAACGACGTCAACGCTGCGGCCGCCGTGACGCTCTTCGTGGCCGTGCTGGTGCTGCTGGCCTCGCTGTTGCAGGACTTCATCGTCGCCCTGCTCGATCCCCGGGTCCGGAGTTAGGCCATGACCATCTCGGCGGACTCCCTGCTCCCGAGCGCGGGCGCGCCCGACAGCGACGCGGTCCCTCTCGACGAGACGGCCCTGCCCGGCCGCGGGCGACTGGTGCTGCGGCGCTTTCTGCGGCGCAAGCAGGGTGTGCTCGGCCTCGTCGTCGTGGTGCTGCTGATCTTCATGGCCTTCGTGGGTCCGTACTTCACCCACTGGAAGTACACCGACCACGACTTCAGTTCGTTCCTGACCTCGCCGGATTCCAGCCATTGGTTCGGCACCGACCAGACCGGGCTCGACCTGTACGCCGCGACCATGCGGGGCGCGCAGAAGTCCATCCTCATCGGCCTGCTGGTCGCGCTGTTCGCGACGGCCGTGGCCGCGCTGGTCGGCTCGGCCGCGGGCTACTTCGGGGGCTGGATCGACCGGGTGCTGATGTGGATCGTCGACCTGCTGCTCGTGGTGCCCGCGTTCCTGATCATCGCCATCCTGTCGCGGCAGTTCGCCGACAACTGGCTGCTGTTCGTCCTGCTGCTGGGCATGTTCATCTGGCAGATCACCGCCCGCATCGTGCGCGGCCAGACGCTGGCCCTGAAGAACCGCGAATACGTGCTCGCGGCGAAGTACATGGGCGTCTCGAGCTGGAAGATCATCCTCAAGCACATCGTGCCGAACCTGTCGTCGCTGCTGATCATCGACGCCACGATCAACGTCAGCACCGCGATCATCACCGAGGCCAGCCTGTCGTTCTTCGGCTTCGGCGTGCAGCCGCCCGACATCTCGCTCGGCACCCTGCTCAGCGACGGGCAGAACGCCGCGTTCACCTACCCGTGGCTGTTCCTGTTCCCGGCCGGGTTCCTGATCCTCTTGGTGCTGGCCGTCAACCTCGTCGGCGACGGACTGCGCGACGCCCTCGATCCGTCAGCAGGGAAGGCCCAGTGACCACCGAGGACATCGAATTCGTGATGCCGGCCGTGCCGGCCGGGGCCGACGACGTGCTGAGCGTCGCCGACCTGTCGGTCACGTTCCCCGGTGGGGACGGCTCCGCGATCAACGCCGTGCGCGGGCTGAGCTTCGCCCTGGGCCGGGGCGAGGTCCTCGGCATCGTCGGCGAGTCCGGATCGGGCAAGTCGGCGACCTCGCTCGCCATCATGGGCCTGCTGCCGTCCGACGCCGCCGTCTCCGGCTCGATTCGGCTGGGCGGGCGCGAACTGACCGGGCTCGACGACCGGGCCATGTCCGACATCCGCGGCAAACAACTGTCGATGATCTTCCAGGAGCCGCTGTCGGCGCTCACCCCGGTGTACACCGTCGGCCAGCAGGTGGTCGAGGCCCTGATGGTCCACAGCGACATCGGCAAGCAGGCGGCCTTCGAGCGGGCCGTCGAACTGCTCGACCTGGTCGGGATCCCGAACCCGCGCGAACGCGCGCGGGCCTTCCCGCACGAGTTCTCCGGCGGCATGCGCCAGCGCGTCATGATCGCGATGGCCATCGCCAACGACCCCGACGTCATCATCGCCGACGAACCCACCACCGCGCTGGACGTGACCATCCAGGCCCAGATCCTCGACGTGCTGCAGACGGCCCGCCGCGAGACCGGCGCCGCCATCATCATGATCACCCACGACCTCGGCGTGGTCGCGGGCATCGCCGACCGGGTCATGGTCATGTACGCCGGCAAACCGGTCGAGGTCGGCAGCACCGATCAGATCTACTACCGGCCCCGGATGCCGTACACGATGGGCCTGCTCGGCTCGATCCCGCGCATCGACGAGCAGGGCGGCTCGACGTTGACCCCGATCGAGGGCAACCCGCCGTCGCTGGCCACGCTGCCGGTCGGCTGCCCGTTCGCGCCGCGCTGCCCGCTGGTGATCGACGAGTGCCGCACGGCCGAACCCGAGCTCGAAACCATCGGCGCCCCCGATCACCTGGCCGCCTGCCACCGCAAGCAGCTGATCGAGGATCAGCGGCTGGACGTGAGCGACGTCTTCCCGGCACCGGAGTTCAGCGCCGCGGCCACGCGAATCGGCCGCGACCAGCGGCCGGCGGTGCTGCAGCTGAACGGGCTGGTCCGGCACTACCCGCTGCTCAAGGGCGCCGTGTTCAAGCGCCGCATCGGCACGGTGCACGCGGTGGACGGGATCGACCTGGAGATCCGCGAGGGCGAGACCCTGGGCCTGGTCGGCGAGTCCGGCTGCGGTAAGACGACGACGCTGCTGCAGATCCTGGAACTGGGCGCACCCGAGGCGGGCGACATCCTGATCAACGGCCGCAACACCCGCGAATTCGGTGCCGCCGACCGGCGCACGATCCGCCGCGACCTGCAGGTGGTGTTCCAGGACCCGCAGGCCGCTCTCGACCCGCGGTTGCCGATCAGCGACGTCCTGGCCGAGCCGATGCGCACCCACGGCCTGCGCCGCAAGGAGATCGAGAAGCGCACCGCCGAGCTGCTGCGGCTGGTCGGCCTCGACCCGTCGATGGCCGGCCGGTATGCCCAGGAGTTCTCGGGCGGCCAGCGCCAGCGCATCGGCATCGCCCGCGCGCTGGCGCTGACCCCCAAACTGCTGGTGCTGGACGAGCCGGTGTCGGCCCTGGACGTCTCCATCCGGGCCGGCGTCATCAACCTGCTGCTGCAGCTGCGGGCCGAGCTGTCGCTGTCCTACCTGTTCGTCGCCCACGACCTGTCCGTGGTCCGGGTGATCGCCGACCGGGTCGCGGTGATGTACCTCGGCCGGATCGTCGAGATCGGCGGGGTCGACGCCGTGTACGAGCGCCCGTCGCACCCCTACACCCAGGCGTTGCTGTCGGCCATCCCGATACCCGATCCGGTGAAGGAACGGCAGCGTCGGCGGGTGCTGCTCACCGGCGACCTGCCCAGCCCCGCGGACGTGCCCGCGGGCTGCCGCTTCCGGGGCCGGTGCTTCAAGTACGAAACCCTGAGCGGCCCGCAGCGCACCCGATGCGAGACCGAGGATCCGCAGCTCTACGTCCAGGGCGACGACCACCGGGCCGCCTGCCACTTCGCCGAGGCGGTCACCGTCGTCTGAGCGGCGCCGCCCGCAGCCATCAACCCCAACCATCCATCAGGAGGACCCCGTGAAGGCATCCAGACGCGGCGCGATCGTCGCCGTTTCGGCGCTCGTGGTCGTGCTCGGCATGAGTGCGTGCACATCGTCGAAGAGCAGCAGCGGCAAGGGCAAGCCGTCGGGCAAGAAGAACACCCCGGCCCTGAAGATCGAGGACATCAACCCGCAGCCGGTGTCGGCGCTGAAGAAGGGCGGCACGCTGGTCTGGGGCCTGGACCAGTACTCCACGCAGTGGAACTACAACGAGGTCGACGGCCCCGAGGCGTCGACGAAGAACGTCGTCGACGCGGTCCTGCCCGAGCCGTACCTGTACGACGCGAAGGCGAACGTCACGCCCAACCCGGACTACCTGACCTCGGCCACGCAGACGTCGTCCTCGCCCCAGACGATCGAGCTGAAGCTGAACCAGAAGGCGGTGTGGTCCGACGGCAAGCCCATCACCGAGGCCGACTATGCCGCGGAATGGTCCGCCCTGAACGGCAAGAACAAGGCCTTCCAGGTCGCCAGCAGCACCGGCTACGACCAGATCAGCAGTGTCAAGCAGGGCCCGGGCGGCAAGTACGACGTGGTCATCACGTTCAGCACGCCGTTCGCGGACTGGAAGTCGCTTTTCGCCCCGCTCTACCCGGCCAAATACGACAGCTCGCCGGCCTTGTTCAACAAGGGCTACCTGAACGCCATCCCGGTGACCGCGGGACCGTTCGGCCACCCGGTGTTCAACAAGTCGGCCCAGACGGTGACCGTGACGCCGGATGCGCACTGGTGGGGCAACAAGCCGCTGCTGAGCAAGATCGTGTTCAAGGCCGAGGAGTCCACCGCCGCGAACCAGGCCTACGTCAACGGCGAGCTCGGGTACGACTTCGACGTCGCGGTCGATCCGACCGACTACAAGCAGATCAAGGGCGCGTCGAAGGGCCATGTCACCCTGGCCGCCGGCCCGGACTATCGCCAGGTCACCTTCAACGGCACGCACGGGTTCATGACCGACGACAAGGTGCGCCAGGCGATCGTGCTCGGCACCAACCGCGACGCGCTGATCCAGTCCGACCTCAAGGGCATCCCGTGGCCGACGGTGCCGCTGGACAACCACATCTACATGAACACCCAGACCGGCTACCAGGACAACACCGGCGACCTCGGCAGCTACAGCGCCAGCAAGGCCAAGAAGATGCTGAGCGACGACGGCTTCACGATGTCCGGCGGGTACCAGACCAAGGGCGGCAAGACCCTGGAGATCAACTTCACCATTCCGGCCGGCATTCAGTCCAGCAAGAACGAGGGCGAGCTGATGCAGGCGATGATGAAGGTGATCGGGGTCAAGGTCGACATCAAGACCGTGCCCAGCAATGACTTCTTCGACAAGTACATCATTCCGGGCAACTTCGACCTGTCCCCGTTCTCGTGGCTGGGCACCCCGTTCCCGGTCTCGTCCAGCCTGTCCATCTACTCCTCCCCCAAGGCCGGCGGTGGTCAGAACTTCACCGGCCTGACCAACCCGGCCATCGACAAGCTGATCAAGCAGTCGGTCGGCGCGACCGATCCGGGGCAGACGATCTCGCTGGCCAACCAGGCCGACAAGAAGCTCTTCGACGAGGTGCACACGCTGACGCTGTTCCAGCGGCCGCAGATGTGCGGTGTGGCCAACGGCCTGGCCAACCTCGGCTCGTTCGGCTTCGCGTCGATCGACTACACCAAGATCGGTTACATGAAGTAGCGCGGCCGGTAACGCAGCCGAGCCCGGCCGGAGTTCCGGCCGGGCTCCGCTGTGCCTGGAATCGAGGTCCCCCATGGGTGAGACTCGACGGCGTGACCCTGCCGAGCGAGCTGCCGATCGTCCAGGCCCCGATGGCGGGTGGGCCGTCGACGCCCGCCCTGGCGGCCGCCGTCGCCGCCGCGGGCGCTTACCCCTTCGTGGCCGCCGGGTACCTGTCCCCGGACGCCCTGCACGACGCCATCGCGACGACTCGCACGCTCAGTCCGGCGCCGTTCGGGGTGAACCTGTTCGTGCCCTCCCTGCCGGGCGATCGCGCGCAGGTCGCCGCCTATGCCACCGCGCTGCGACCCGATGCCGAGCGGCTGGGCGTCGCCTTGGGCGAGCCCCGCTGGGAGGACGACAGCTATGCCGCCAAGCTGGACGTCGTCGTCGCGGCCCGCGTGGACCTGGTCAGCTTCACCTTCGGCTGCCCGAGCCCGGACGTCGTCGAGCGGCTGCATCACGCCGATGTGCGGGCCGCCGTCACCGTTACCTCGGCGGTCGAGGCCCGACTGGCGGTGGCGGCGGGCACCGATCTGCTGGTGGTGCAAGGCACCGAGGCCGGCGGACACCAGGCCGGCTTCGCCGATCTGACCGCCAACCACCGACCCTTGCTGTCCGTGCTGGCCGAGATCCGCGAGATCACCGACGTGCCCCTGATCGGGACCGGCGGCGTGATGAGCGGGCGCGACGCCGCCGCCGTGCTGGGCGCCGGTGCCATCGCCGTCCAGCTCGGCACCGCGCTGCTCTGCACTCCCGAGGCCGGCACG
The DNA here is from genome assembly GCA_963713245.1 of uncultured Actinomycetota bacterium. GTDB lineage: Bacteria > Actinomycetota > Actinomycetes > Mycobacteriales > Jatrophihabitantaceae > CAVQKZ01. The sequence goes on along the minus strand of CAVQKZ010000004.1, from coordinate 60,528 downwards.
TCGGCGCCGTATCGGCGGGCCCTGCTGGATCGGCGCTATCCCGACACCATCGTCACCCGCGCCTACACCGGGCGCTTCGCCCGGGGGCTGGCCAATCGATTCGCCCGCGAGCACGACGGGCAGGCCCCGCCGGCCTACCCGGAGGTCCATCACCTCACCCGCCCGCTGCGCAGCGCCGCCACCGCGGCCGGTGACACCGACGTGCCGAACCTCTGGGCCGGCACCGGCTGGCGGCAGGTGTCCCCCGAGCCGGCGGGCGCGATCATCGACCGCATCGCCACGGAGGCGGCGAGCTACGGCTAGGGCGCCCGCAGCAGCTGCAGCGCTTGGCCGGTGACCTGGCCGATCAGGTCGAAGTCCTTGTCCACATGAAGCACGGTCAGCCCGGCGAGCTCGGCGGTCGCCGCAATGATCAGATCCGGAATCGACGGCGCGCGATGCTTGCCTTTGCCGGCCAGCACGAGTTGCACCTCCAGCGCGCGGTCCTCGATCGCCGGAGTCAGATACTCCACCGGCATCGCCGAGATCGGCGGCGTGCGGAACATCGATCGTGCCTGCGCGGCCGTGCGCGCCGAGTAACCCACCTCCAGCCGAGTGACGGTGCTGATGCGCACCAGCCCGCGCTCGATGCGATTCGCCCACTCCGCCGCGTCCGGAGCGTCCGCCAGGCGGACCAGGGCCGACTTGTCGATCAGCCAGTCGTTCACCGCCACGCGGCGTCCATCACCTCGGGGTCACCAAGATCGGCGGCTTTGGCCGCGAAGGTCCGCAGCTGAGCAACCGAGACTGGAACTGTCGCTGTTGCCGCATCCGCGGCCAGGCGCCGGCGGATGTACTCCACCCGCGACATGCCGAGCTTGGTCGCGTGCGCGTCCACCCCGGCCAGCACATCCTCCGGCACATCGCGGATCAGTACGTCAGTCATGCTGGGCTCCTGTCAGCGGGCACCGAAGCAGCGAGGACTCGCGCGGACGATACCGCATGATATCAGGGTTGGGCCGGCCGCGGGCCGGGTCAGGTCAGGGCGATGCCGACCAGGGTTACCGCCGTGGCGCACTCGACCAGGGCCCCGAAGACGTCCCCGGTGACACCGCCGAACCGGCGGGTGGTGTGCAACCTCAACCCGAGGGTTAGCGCGAGGGCCGCAGCCTGGGCCACGACCCAGCCCCCCGGATCGGCCCCGACCGACGCGGCCAGCCCGGCCCCGACGGCCAGCACACCCGCGGTCTGCCCGACGGCGGCCGCGATCGGCACCGAGCCGGCGACCAGCGCGCCGAAGCCGCCCGGCCGCGCGGACGGCACCGCCGGGACGGCGGCGTGCAGCACGGCCACCCGGCCGGTGGCGGCCGCCGTGGCCAGGGCGGCGACTGGGGTCCAGACCCCGGCCGGGAGCTCCGCGATGGCGGCGATGTCGAGCATCAGCACGAGCACCAGCGTGACCACACCGAACGGGCCGATGTCGGACTGCCGCATGATGGCCAGGGCCCGCTCGGCCGGGGCCCGGCTGCCCAGCCCGTCGGCGGTGTCGGCCAGGCCGTCCAGGTGCAGGCCCCGGGTCAGCCCGCCCAGCACGGCCACGCCGACGACCGCGCCGACGAGCAAGGCCTGCGGCGCCCACTGCCGGACGACGGTGCCAGGCAGACCGGCGAGCGCGCCGAGCCCGAGCCCGATCACCGGCAACCAGGCCAGGCTGCGTGCGGCGTCGGCGCGCGTCACGGCGGCCGGGGCCCGCACCGGGGCGATCGTGAACAGGCTCAGCGCGCGCACCAGGCCGCTGCCGTTCATCGCAGCCGCTGCGCGATCCCGGCCGTGACCAGGTACACCTCGTCCGCGGCCGCGGCCAGGCGCTGATTCAGTAGGCCGAGCTCGTCGCGGAACCGGCGGCCGGACGCGGTGGCCGGGACGACCCCGCTGCCGACCTCGTCACTGACCAGCACGGCCGTGCGCGCGGTCGCCGGCCACGCGTCGCACAGCCGCTCGAGTTGGGCGGCCAGGCTCTTGCGCGCCACCTCGGTGAGCTCGTCGGCCCAGTAAGAGCAGTCGTCCATCACCCGGGCCAGCCACGTGGTCACGCTGTCGACCAGCACGGCCGGGCCCGGTTCGGCCAACTGCTCGGCCACGGCCGCGGTCTCGACGGTGCGCCACGTGGCCGGACGGCGGTCCCGGTGGCGCTGGATGCGCGCGGCCCATTCGGCATCGTCCGGGCGCAGCGCGGCCGTGGCCAGGTACTCGACCGGTTCGGGACCGGCGAGCAGGTGCTCGGCGAAGCGGGACTTGCCCGACCGGCTGCCGCCGAGCACGAGCACGCGGCGGCCCGAGCGCTGCCGGCCGCCGGCCTCGACGACGACCACGGCCGGGTTGCCGACGTCGGCCCGCTCGACGTCAGTCGCCAGGTCGCCCAGTCTGGAGCGCACCACCCGCTGCGAGGGAAGGCTGGCGTCGGCGATGCACGTCGCCGGAGTGGACGCCGCGACCCCGTCGGCGATGAGCCGCCCGGCGATCGCGGCCAGGTGCTTCATCCCCATCAGCACGACGAGCGTGGTGCCCGCGCGGGCGATGGCGGGCCAGTCCAGGCGATTGGCCGGGTCGTCGGGCGCGAGGTGGCCGGAGACGACGGTGAAGCCGGCCGCGCCCTCCGTGCTGGTCAGGGCCACGCCGGCCAGCGCGGGGCCGGCCGTCGCGCTGGTCAGCCCGGGTACGACCTCGACCGGGATGCCCGCGGCCGTGCAGGACTCGACCTCCTGGGCCCCGTGCGCCAGCACGAACGGGTCGCCGCCCTTGAGCCGCACCACCGTCCGGCCGGCCCGGGCCCGGTCGATCATCAGCCCGACGATCTCGTCGTAGCTCAAGGTCCGCATCCCCGGCGCGCGGGCGGCGTCGATGACCTCGACGTCCGGGCCGAGGCGTTCGAGCAGGCTGGTCGGGGCCAGCCGGTCGGTGATGACCACGTCCGCCGCCAGCAGCCGGTCCAGGCCGCGGACCGTGATCAGGTCGGGATCGCCCGGACCGCCGCCGACCAGGACGACGCGCCCGGTCACGGCCCGTCCTTCTCGGTGACTCCCGCCGCGTCGAAGGTGGCCACGTCGCGCAGCACCCGGGCCGCGCTCTGCACGAGCGGCAGGGCCAGCACCGCCCCGGAACCCTCGCCCAGGCGCATCCCGAGATCGACCAGCGGGGTCAGGCCGAGGACGTCCAGGGCGAGGCCGGCGCCGGGCTCGGCCGAGCGGTGGCCGGCGATCATGGCCGCGGTGCTCTGCGGGGCGAGCGCGTGGGCGACCAGGGCGGCCGAGCAGGCGATGACGCCGTCGAGCACGACCGGGGTGCGGGTGGCCGCGGCGCCGAGGATGAAGCCGGCGAGGGCGGCGTGTTCCAGCCCTCCGACGGCGGCGAGCACGCCGATCGGGTCGTCGGCCGCCGGGGCGTGGCGCTCGATCGCGGCCCGGATCACGTCGACCTTGCGGGCCAGGGTCGCGTCGTCGATGCCGGTCCCCCGGCCGGTTGCGGCCTCGGGGCTGACGCCGGCCAGCACGGCGATCAGGGCGGCGGCGGGCGTGGTGTTGGCGATGCCCATGTCACCGGTGAGCAGGCAGCGGTTGCCGGCCGCGACCAGGTCGCGGGCCACGTCGATGCCGGCGTCGATCGCGGCCACGGCCTCGTCGCGGGACATGGCCGCGGCGACGGTCATGTCGGCCGTGCCGGGCCGGATCTTGCGGTCGAGCAGGCCGTCGACCGGGTCGAGCGTGGCGGCCACGCCGACGTCGACGACCTGCACGGTGACGTCGGCCTGCGCGGCGACGGCGTTGATGACCGCGCCGCCGGAGAGGAAGTTGCCCACCATCTGGGTGGTGACCTCCTGCGGCCAGGGCGTGACGCCCTGGGCGTGCACGCCGTGGTCGCCGGCGAAGACGGCCACGGCCGCCGGCGCGGGCAGCGGCGGGGGGCATTCCCCGGCCAGGCCGGCCAGCTGGATGGAGATGTCCTCCAGGACGCCGAGCGAGCCGCGGGGCTTGGTCAGCCGGTCCTGCCGCTCGACGGCCGCGGCGACCGCCGCGCGGTCCAGGCCCCGGATCTCCGCGATGGTCGTCTCGAGCTGATCGGTCATGCCAGTACCTCCTGTAGGGCGTGCACGAACGCGGTGGACGTCGCCTCGTCCCGGACCGCCACGCGCACCCAGCGCTCGTCGAGGCCGGGGAACGTCTCGCCGCGGCGGACGGCGAAGCCGTGCTCGTGCAGCCGGAGCCGGACGTCCGGAGCGCCGGTGCGGATGAGCAGGAACGACGCCGCCGCCGGCTGGACGACGCGGACGCCAGGCGTGAGCCGGTCAAGCAGCCCGACCAGGTGGTCGCGGCGCGCGGCCAGTTCGTGCGCCCACTTCTCGGCTTCGGCCACCGCCTCGGGCTCGGAGCAGGCGACGCAGGCCGCGAGGGCCGGTGCGCTCACCGGCCACAGCGGCTGGGCCGCGCGCAGGGCGTCGACGACGTTGCGCTCGGCCAGCAGGTAGCCGGCCCGCAGCCCGGCCAGGCCCCAGGTCTTGGTCAGGCTGCGGACGACGACCAGCCCGGCCAGGTCGGGCGCGGCCGCGAGTGACTCGGTCTCGCCCGGGACGCAGTCGGCGAACGCCTCGTCGACCACGACCAGCCGGCCCGGGCGCACAAGTGAGCGCAGCGTCTCGCGCGGGTGCAGCACCGAGGTCGGGTTGGTCGGGTTGCCGACCAGGACGAGGTCGGCGTCCACCGGCACGCGGCGGGCATCGAGCCCGAACGGCTCGGCGAGCACGACCCGCTCGACCGGGTGGCCGGCGGCCCGCAGCGCGACCTCGGGCTCGGTGAACTGGGGGTGCACGACCACGGCCAGCGTGGGGGTGAAGGCCCGGGCCAGCAGGACGAACGCCTCGGCCGCGCCCGCGGTCAGCAGCACCTCGCCCGGATCGCGGTCGTGCCGGGCGGCCACGGCCTTCAGGGCGTCCGTCTGGTCGGGATAGGCGGCCAGGTCGGCCGTCGCGATCCGCTCCCGCAACCAGGCCGGCGGGGCGCCGGGCCGCACGTTGACGGCCAGATCGACCAGCCCGGCCATCGCGTCGGCGTCGCCGTGATGGCGCAACCGCGCCTCGACGCCGCTCGGCTCGATCATGCCGGCACCCGCGCGGCCCGGCCGGCGGCGACCAGTCGCTCGGCCAGGCCGGGCACCCCGGCCCAGTGCAGGTGCAGGTAGGACGCGTGCACTCCCCCGGCGACGAATCCCTCGCCGGCCGCGCCGTCGCCCTGCCACAGCCAGGCCGGCTGGGCGCCCGACGCCGGCGTGCAGGCCGTGCGGTGGAACTCGTGCCCGTGCACCCGGGTCCCGGCCCTGGCCAGGACGGAGTCGGCCGGCGCCACCGCCTCCCGGTAGCCGAGCGTGAGCCGGCCGGTCATCACCGCGTCGGTGTCGAGCACGCCGCACATCGGCTGGCCGTCGAGGCTGCGGGCCAGGTAGAGCAGCCCGGCGCACTCGGCCGCGACCGGCGCCCCCGACCGGGCGAACGCGGCGATGCTGTCGCGGAGCGGCACGTTCGCGGCCAGGTCGGCCGCGTGCACCTCGGGGAATCCCCCGCCGATGACCAACCCGGCCACGTCGGGCGGCAGCGTCTCGTCCCGGGTCGGGTCGAACGGCACAACCTCGGCCCCGGCCGCGGCCAGCAGCTCAGGGTGTTCGGCGTAGCCGAACGTGAAAGCCGGCCCGGCCGCGACCGCGATCCGGACCGACGGGCGCGGCGACGGCGGCGGGATGAGCTCGGCGTCGAATGACAGCGGCGGGGCACTGCGGGCCAGCCGTTCGACCGCGTCCAGATCCACGCTCGTGCCGATGACCCGGCCGAGGGTCTCGACCGTGCGCGCGGCCTCGATCGTGCGCTCGGCCGCCGGGATCAGCCCGAGGTGCCGCGACGGCACGGCCAGCTCGTCGTGCCGGTGCACCATCCCCAGCACGGGCACGCCGATCGCACCCAACGCGTCGCGCAGGATCTCGTCGTGCCGGGCCGAGCCGACCCGGTTGAAGATCACGCCGCCGACGGCGACCGTCGGATCGAACGTGGCGAATCCCTGGACGAGCGCGGCGACCGAGCGGGCCGCCCCGGACGCGTCGACGACGAGTACGACCGGGGCGTGCAGCAACCGGGCCACGTGCGCGGTCGAGGCGAAGTCACCGCGCCCCGAGGCCCCGTCGAACAGGCCCATGACGCCTTCGATGACGGCGATGTCGGCCGTGGTCGGGGTGGTCGCGCCGTGCACGAACAGGGCCGGGATGGCGTCCTCACCGACCAGCCACGGGTCGAGGTTGCGGCCGGGCCGGCCGGCCGCGAGCGTGTGGTAGCCGGGATCGATGTAGTCCGGGCCGACCTTGTGCGGCGACACCGTCCGGCCCCGGGCCCGCAGGGCCGCGAGCAGACCGGTGGCCACGGAGGTCTTGCCCTGGCCACTGGCGGGCGCGGCGATCACGACGCGCGGGAGGCTCACCACTCGATGCCCCGCTGGCCCTTCTGGCCCGTGTCCATGGGGTGTTTGACCTTGGTCATCTCGACGACCAGGTCAGCGGCCGCGACCAGGGCCGGATCGGCGTGGCGGCCGGTGATGACGACGTGCTGGTGGCCGGGCCGGTTGGCCAGCGTGTCGACGACCTCGTCGACGTCGAGCCAGCCCCACTTGATGGGGTAGGTGAACTCGTCCAGCACGTAGCAGCCGTAGCGCTCGGCGGCGAGGTCGCGCTTGATCTGCTGCCAGCCCTCGCGGGCGTTGGCGGCGTGGTCCTCGTCCGGCCCGCGCTGGATCCAGGACCAGCCCTCGCCCATCTTGTGCCAGGCGACGGCGCCGCCCTCACCGGTCTCGTCGTGCACCCGCCCGAGCGCCCGGAACGCCGCCTCCTCGCCGACGCGCCACTTGGCGCTCTTCACGAACTGGTACACGCCGATGTCCCAGCCCTGGTTCCAGGCCCGCAGGGCCAGCCCGAACGCGGCCGTCGACTTACCCTTCATCTCACCGGTGTGCACGATCAGCAGCGGCCGGTTGCGGCGCTGGCGGGTGGTCAGGCCGTCGTCGGGGACGGTCTCGGGGACGCCCTTGGGCATCAGGCCACCGCCCGCAGCGCCCGCACCGAGTCGGCCAGTTCGCCGGCCGCGAGTTCGCCCAGTTGCAGGCAGACCGCCGCTGAGCGCGGTTGCGAGTTCGACGGCCAGGCCGAGGCGCACCGGGCCGGACTCGCAGTCGACCACGACGCTTGCGGTGCGGTCCTTGCGGAGCAGGGCCGCGGCCCGGGCCGGCTCGCCCGCACCGGTGTTGCGGCCGTCGGTGACCACGACCAGCAGCGGGCGGCGGCGCGGATCGCGCAACCGTTCCCGCTCCAACGTGGCCCGGGCTTCGAGCAACCCGGCGGCCAGCGGGGTGCGCCCGCCGGTCGGCAGCGTGGTCAGCCGGCGGGCGGCGGCATCGACCGACGAGGTCGGCGGCAGCAGCAGTTCGGCCCCGGCCCCGCGGAACGAGATCAGCCCGACCTTGTCGCGGCGCTGGTAGGCGTCCAGCAGCAGGGACAGCACCGCGCCCTTGACCGCGGCCATCCGGGAGCGGGCCGCCATCGACCCGCTGGCGTCGACGAGGAACAGCACCAGGTTCGACTCGCGGCCCTCGCGGCGCGACTCGCGCAGGTCTTCGCGGCGCAGCACCAGTCCCGGGCCGGACCGGCCGCGGTCGCGCTGGTGCGGCGCCGAGGCCGCGAGCGTGGCGATGAGGTGCAGGTGCTGGATGCGCCCGCCCGGCACGGGCCGAGCCGACAGTCTTGCCGATCTCGGTCTCGGCCCGCGACCGGCGCCCGGACGTACCGGCCCCGATGCCCGGGACCTCGAGCCGCCGGGCCCGGAAGGCCGGCGACGGGGTGGCCACGCTCTCGCCGGCCCGCCCGGGACTGTCAGGCGGGCGCTCACCGGTCCCGTCGGCGTCCGTGGGCGAGTTCTGTTGCGGCCCGTCCCGTTCCGGCGGCGGCGCGGCGTCCGGGTCGGTGTCGTCCGGGTCGGGCTCGGGCTCGCCGTCGACGTCGCGCAGCGCGTCGTCGAGTTCGCCCTCGTCGATGCCGGGCGCGTCGAACGGGTTGCGGCGCCGGCGGTGGGGCAGAGCCAGCCGGGCGGCGGCGCGGATGTCGTCGACGGACACGCTGTCGCGCCCGTGCCAGGCCGCGTGGGCGGCGGCCGCGCGGGCGGTCACGATGTCGGCCCGCATCCCGTCCACGTCGAACGCGGCGCAAATGGCCGCGATCTGCTCCAGCGCGCTGTCGGTGAGTTCGACCGACGGCAGCACCATGCGGGCAGTCCGGATCGAGGTCGCGAGTTCGCGCCTCCTCGGCGGCGAAGCGGGCCGCGAACCCGCGCGGGTCGGCGTCGAACTCCATCCGCCGGCGTACCACCTCGGCCCGGACCTTGGGCTGCTTCGGCGCGGCCACCTCGACGGTCAGCCCGAACCGGTCGAGCAGCTGCGGGCGCAGTTCGCCCTCCTCGGGGTTCATCGTGCCCACGAGCAGGAACCGGGCCGCGTGCCGCACCGACACCCCGTCGCGTTCGACGTAGTTGGTGCCCAGGGCGGCGGCGTCGAGGAGCAGGTCGACCAGGTGGTCGTGCAGCAGGTTGACCTCGTCGACGTACAGAACGCCGCGGTGGGCTGCAGCGAGCAGGCCGGGCTGGAACGACGTGACGCCCTCGGTCAGCGCCCGTTCGACGTCGAGCGAGCCGGTGAGCCGGTCCTCGGTCGAGCCGACCGGCAGCTCGACGATCCTCGCGGTGCGGGTGACGCCGGTGCCGTCGGCGCCGTGCGGGCCGTCCGGGCAGAGCGGGTCGGGGGCGACCGGGTCGCACGAGAAGCGGCAGCCGGCCAGGACCGAGACCGGCGGCAGCACCGCGGCCAGGGCCCGGACGGCCGTCGACTTGGCCGTGCCCTTCTCGCCGCGCACGAGCACACCACCGATCGACGGCGAGATCGCGTTGAGGATGAGGGCCAGGCGCATGTCGTCCATCTCGACGACAGCGCTGAACGGGAACTGCGACACCGCGCGACCCCTCATCCGGCGGGTGTCCACGCCCACCGATGGCGACGACCACGAGACGAGCGGCCTCGTGGCACGGGTGCCGATGTCCTGGCTTCCGGCTCGCGCCGGTCACAGTGGCGGGACCGCCCCGGACTGAGGCGCCGCCTAAAAACAGCGCCGCCCGCACCGGTGTTCCTCCGCATCCGTCGCCGACGATGGTCTCACACCGCCGGATCGGCCGGGCGCGAACCGGGACGTGGCAACCTGAGCACCGTGGCGGCGATCTCGGTGGGCGGCGCGCTGGCGGCGGCGGCCGAGGTCGGGCCGTATTTCGTCCTGGACCAGAGACCGGTGGACGGCTGGCTTCCGTTCACGGCCCTGCTCGACGACCCGGCCGTGCTGGCCGAGCGCGTCGCCTTCGTCCGGTCGACCATCGCGGACCGGGCCGGGCTGGCCCCCGACCAGATCGAGGAACGGGCCTGCGCGTCGATCCACTTCCTCGGGCTGGCCTCCCGGGTGCTGGCCCCGGCCCTGGGCGCGGCGGCGGTGGCCGGAGTGGTGCCCGACGTCGGCCCGGACCAGATCGGCTGGCGGCCGGTCGACGGCGGACCGGTCCCGATGAGCTGGGCCGGGCCGACCGGCCACCCGGTGACGACGGCGGCCCAGGCCGCGGCTCGGCTCGACGCCGGCGTGCTGAGCCGGGTGGTCGCCCCGCTGGCCACACGGTTCGCGACGTCGTTCCGGCTGTCACATCAAGTGCTGCGGGGCAACGCCGCGTCGGCGCTGGCCGGGGCGGCGGCCATGCTGACCGGCAGCGGCCGCAACCTCGTCCTCGACCCGGCCGAGATCGTCGGCGCCGCCGTCCAGAGCGGCACACTGTCCGGCACCGGGGCCTTCGCGGCACCCGGCACCAGCCCCGCGTTCGTCCGCACCAACTGCTGCCTGTTCTACCGGATCCCGGGCGCCGGCCTGTGCGGCGACTGCGTGCTGGTCAGGCCGCCACCGGATCGCCGGCCCGCTCGGTCCGGGTGAGCGGGGCCAGCACCCGCTCGGCCATGGGCGCGAACAACAGCCCGAGCGCGCTCCACAGGATGAGCTGGGCCCCGACCGAGTACAGCCGGAAGTCGAACAGCACGTCGGCCGGGAAGCCCGGATAGACGATCTTGCCGCTCGGGTCCTTCAGCGGCAGGGGCGTCTCGGTCGCGTGGTTGCCGAAGTCGGCCTTGTTCGCGGCCAGGTGCCCGACCGAGGGCAGCAGCAGCATGACGATCCCGATCGCGACCACGAACGCACCGCCGGCGAGCAGGGACGCGTTCCAGTTGCCGAACCGGGACCGCAGCCGCTGCCCCAGCCAGACCGCGCCGACCAGGAAGAGCACCGAGGCCAGCACCATGACCAGGTAGAGCCCGCCGCGCTGCTTGATCGTGTCCGGGTGTCCGATCGACGGCGGGTTGGCCGGGTACTTGACGAACGGGACCAGGTAGATGCCGAGGAACCCGCCGGCCGCGACGAGCAGCGCGATCGAGCGGGGCCGCAACCGGCCGACCCGGCCCAGGCAGACCAGGTAGGCGATCGCGAACAGCGCCCCCATGGCCGCGCCGAACGCGACCATGCCCACGCCCATGCCGACGTTGGCCTGGATGGTGCGGCTGAAGATGTCCGGCCCGGGCGGCGCCAACCTGAGCCCGGCGGCCTTGTCCAGCGCGTCCTGGGCGGCGTCGCGGCCGTCCTCGTAGTTGATCGCCTTCTGGATCTGCGGCTCGGCGAAGATGCGCGCGAAGACGAACGCGAACAGGCCGGCCACGGCACCGGCGAGCACGCCCCGCAGGATCAGTTTGCCTTCCACGTGGGTTGGCCCCGGCCGGCTAGTGGCAGGGGAACCCGAGGAAGTGCCGCGCGTCGTGCACGAACTCGTGCACCATCAGGCTCTTGCCGAACACCGACACCGCGCCCTCGTCGATGCCGACGAAGTAGTAGACGGCGAGGCCGAGGAACAGCGTGGCGGCCAGCAGGATGGCCGTCTTCGGCAGGCTGACGACGACCGGTGTGCTGGCCGGCAGTGCGGTGGTGGTGTTGCTCACGTGGAGCCTCCTCCGGGGATGATGCGTCCCCTGTTGATGGGCGGCGTGACGGCGCAGTGTCTGACTCGCGGCAACTTCGCCGCTCACAGTGGCGCCACCGTCCCGGATTCGCACCGGGTTCCTGCCGCCATCACGTAGCGGCCACGCTAGGGGGTCGGCGGGCGGGGCGTCAATCACGACCGGCCGGGTGAGGCAGACTGCACGTCGTGTCGGATCAGGCGCTGCGCCAGTCCTTGAGCGGCGGCCTCGACGTGGTCGGGATCGGCGCCGACGGGTGGGCCGGGCTGGCCGAGGCCTCGCGGGCCGTGCTGCGGGCGGCCGAGATCGTGATCGGGGGGCCCCGCCAACTCGACCTGCTCGACGGGTCGGTGCGGGCGGCGCGAGAGCCGCTGCCGAGCCCGCTGCGGCCCGACCTGGCCGACCGGCTGCGCTCGCACGCCGGCAGCCGGGTCGCGGTGCTGGCCAGCGGTGACCCGATGTTCTTCGGCATCGGCACCACCTTGATCGCGCTGCTCGGGCCGGAGTCCGTGCGCATCCACGTCCACCCGTCGTCGGTCTCGCTGGCCGCGGCCCGGCTGGGCTGGGCGCTGGAGGACGTCGACGTGGTCAGCACGGTCGGGCGGCCGCTGGCGAGCGTGCACCCGTTCGTGCAGCCCGGCCGCCGGGTCCTGGTGCTGGTGAGCCGCCCCGACGGGGCCGATGCCGTGCGGGCCCTGCTCGCCGGGCGCGGCTACGGCGGCAGTGCCGTCACCGTGCTGGCCCAACTGGGCGGCCCGCACGAGCAGGTCGGCCCGGCCGGCGGCGAGCACGACCCGCTGGCCATCGTCGCGATCGAGTGCGTGGCCGATCCCACGACCGTCGCCCTGCCCCGCACCCCGGGCCTGCCCGACGACGCGTTCGATCACGACGGGCAAATCACGAAGCGCGAGATCCGGGCCCTGACGCTGGCCGCACTGGTGCCGGTGCCGGGCGAACTGCTGTGGGACGTGGGCGCGGGCTCGGGCAGCATCGGCATCGAGTGGATGCGCACCCATCCCGCGTCACGCGCGATCGCCGTCGAGTCCCGCGACGACCGGCTGGCCCGCATCGCCGCCAACGCGAGCGCGCTGGGCGTGCCCGGGCTGCGGATCGTGGCCGGGACCGCGCCCGAGGCGCTGGCCGGGCTGCCGACGCCGGATGCCGTGTTCGTCGGCGGCGGGGTCAGCGGGCCCGGGATCGTCGAGGCCGGCCACGAGGCGCTGCGCCCGGGCGGGCGGTTGGTGGCCAACGCGGTGACGGTCGAGACCGAGTCGCGTGCTGGCCGGCTGGCACGCCCGCCTGGGCGGGACGCTGACCCGGATCATGATCCAGCGAGCCGAGCCGGTGGGCAGCTTCACCGGCTGGCGTCCGGCGCTGCCGGTCACCCAGTGGGCGCTGCTGAAGGAGACGCCGTGACCATCCACTTCGTCGGGGCCGGCCCCGGCGCGCCCGATCTGCTGACGCTGCGGGCCGTGCGGCTGCTGCAGGAGTGCGCGGTCTGCCTGTACGCCGGCAGCCTGGTGCCGGCCGAGGTGCTCGAGCACTGCCGTCCCGGCACCCGGCTGGTCGACACGGCCGAGCTGACCCTCGACCAGATCGTGGCCGAGCTGGTTGCGGCGGATGAGGCCGGCCAGGACGTGGTCCGGCTGTGCTCGGGCGATCCCTCGGTGTTCAGCGCCATCGCCGAGCAGTGCCGCCGGCTCGACCGGGCCGGGGTGCCCTACGACATCACCCCGGGCGTGCCCGCCTTCGCCGCGGCCGCCGCTGTGCTGCGCCGCGAGCTGACCGTGCCCGGCATCGGGCAGACCGTGATCCTGACCCGGATCGCCCACGAGGCCACCCCGATGCCGCCGGGCGAGGACCTGGCCACCCTGGGTGCGTCGGGCGCCACGCTCGTCCTGCACCTGGCTGTGCAGCACATCGACCGCATCGTGGCCGAGTTGACGCCGCACTACGGCCCGGACGGCCCGGTGGCCGTGGTCGCCTACGCCAGCCGCCCGAACGAGCAGGTCATCCGCGGCCGGCTGGACGACATCGCCGGGGCGGTGCGGGCGGCCGGGGTGCGCCGGACCGCGGTGATCGTCGTCGGCCCGGTGCTCGCGGCCGAAGGATTCACCGACAGCCACCTCTACTCGGTGGCGCGGGAGCGATCCTGAGCGTCGCGACGCAGCAGGTAGGTGTCCATGATCCAGCCGTGCCGCTCGCGCAGTTCCTGCTTGGTGCGGACGATGTGCTCGGCCACGTCGCCCAGTCGGCCTGAGATCAGGACCTCGTCGGCCGAGCCCAGGTAGGCGCCCCAGTAGACCGACAGTTGCGGGTCGTCGATATCGGCGGCGGCGAACCCGGCGTCGAGCATCACGACCGCGCTGTCCAGGCCGGCCGGCAGGCCGCCGGCGTCGGCGATGCGCCGGCCGGTGGTGATGTGGATCGGCTCGCCGATCCGGTTCAGCGGCAGCCGGTGTTGCGCGGTCAGCACCTGCACGCTGGTGATGCCCGGGATGACGCGGTACTCGAACGGCACGGCGCCGCGGGCCAGGATGCGGTCGATGACGCGCAGCGTGCTGTCGTACAGCGACGGGTCACCCCAGACCAGGAACGCGCCCACGCCGTCGTCGCCGAGGTGGTCGAGCAGGGCGGCCTCGAACAGGGCGGCCCGCTTGTCGTGCCAGTCCTCGACCGCCCGCTGGTAGTCCTCGGCCGTCCGGTCGCGCGGTGGCTCCGGGATGGCGACGACCCGGTAGCCGGACTGGTCGCGGATGTGCCGGCGGCAGATCTCGTCGCGCAGGGCCAGCAGGCCGCTCTTCTCGTCACCCTTGTCGACGACGAAGACGACCTCGGCCCGGTTGAGGGCCTCGACGGCCTGGACGGTCACGTGGTCGGGGTGGCCCGGGCCGATCCCGATCACGAGGATCTCGCGCATCGTCGTTCCTTCCGTGCGGACGGCGGGCCGGCTCCGCCCGCGCCCTAGTGTCGTGCACGTGCGTGTGCTCCTGCTCGGCGGTACGGCCGAGGCCCGCGCGCTCGCGGCGGGGCTGACCGAACGCGGCGTCGATGTGATCTCGTCGCTGGCCGGCCGGGTCAGCAACCCGGCGTTGCCGGTGGGAGCGGTCCGGGTCGGCGGCTTCGGCGGGGCGTCCGGGCTGGCGGCGTACGTGGCCGCCGAGCGCATCTCGGCCGTCGTCGACGCCACCCACCCGTTCGCGGCCACGATCACCGACCATGCCGCGACGGTCGCGGCCGGCACCGGCCTGCCGCTGCTCGTGCTGCGCCGGCCGGCCTGGACGCAGCGGCCGGGCGACCGCTGGGCGCGGGTGCCGGACATCGCGGCGGCCGCCCGGTCGGCAGCTGAGACCTCGCCCGGCACGATCTTCCTGACCACCGGGCGCCGCGACCTGGCCGCGTTCGCGGGCGACGACGGCCATCACTACCTGGTCCGGACGGTCGACCCGCCGCAGGGCCCGGCCCCGTCCCGGATGACGCTGCTGCTGGACCGCGGCCCGTACCGGCTCGACGCCGAGCGCGACCTGATGACAACCCACGAGGTGCGGCTGCTGGTCACCAAGGACAGCGGCGGCGAGCTGACCGTGGCCAAGCTCGATGCCGCCCGGGCGATCGGCCTACCGGTCGTGCTGGTCGAGCGCCCGGCGCTGCCCGACGGGCTGCCGGTGGCCGGCACCGTGGCCGAAGCTCTGGCCTGGGTGGCTCAGCTGCCGGCCGGGTAGCGCCGGGGCGTGAACACCCGGGTCGTACCACCCGGGCCGGCGACCGTCCTCGTCTGGGACGAGCCGACGATGAGCAGGCAGCGCATGTCGATCACCTCGGGGTCGAACTCGCCCAGCGTCGTCACCGTAACCTGCTGGTCGGCGCTGCCGACGGCCCGCCCGATCACCACCGGCGTGTGCGGACCGCGATGCCGCAGCAGCACCTCGCGGGCGTCGGCGACCTGGGTCCGACGGGATTTGGAGGCCGGGTTGTAGATCGCGATGACGAGGTCGGCCTGCGCGGCGGCGTCGAGGCGCTCGGCCACCACGTCCCAGGGCTTGAGCCGGTCCGACAGCGAGATCACCGCGAAGTCGTGCCCGAGCGGGGCGCCGACCGTGCTGGCCACCGCCTGCGCGGCGGTGAGCCCGGGCACGACCGTGACCGGCACGTCGGCGTAGCGGGGCTCGGCCGCGACCTCGACCACGGCGCTGGCCATGGCGAACACACCGGGGTCGCCGGAGGACACCACCGCCACCCGGGCCCCGCGGCGGGCCAGGTCGAGTGCGAATTCGGCCCGCTCGGACTCGACCCGGTTGTCACTGGGGTGCCGGTGCTGGCGCGGGTTGGGCGCGACCCGGTCGAGGTACGGCCCGTAGCCGACCAGGTGGTCGGCCGCGGCCAGGACGGCCTGGGCCTGCGGGGTCAGCCAGTCGCGGCCGCCGGGCCCGAGCCCGACCACGTCGACCCGTCCGGTTGTCGCTGCGGCGATCAGCTCGGACTCGGGGGGTGCGGCCGCCTCGACGCCGGGGACGATCACGACGGCCATGTACGGCACCGAGTTCGGGTCGACGTTCGCGACCGGCTCGACCCGCTGGTCAGCGGCCGACGCCCGCTCGATGTAGTACGCGTCGTCGAGCCGGCCGGCCTGCTTGAGCGCGTCCTGGATGCCGGCGAAGTGCCGGCTGACCTTCATGATCGCGGCCGCGTTCGTGGTCCGCAGCCGCTCGGCCAGCTCGGCCGGCGGCAGGGTGCCGGGCAGCACCGTGAGCACGTCGTCGCCCTCGACCAGCGGGGTGGCGATGGCGGCCGACGCGGCACTGACCGACGTGATCCCCGGGACGATGTGCGTCTCGAACTGCGACGAGATCCGCTTGTGCATGTGCATGTAACTGCTGAAGAACAGCGGATCGCCCTCGGCCAGCAGGACGACGTCGCGCCCGGCCCGCAGGTGGGTCATCAGCCGTTGCGCCGCGGCCTCGTAGAACTCGGCGATCGCGCCCTCGTACCCGCCAGGATGGTCGGTCGTCTCGGTCGTGACCGGGTAGACGAGTTGCTCCTCGACCTGGCCGGCGCGCAGGTACGGCTCGGCGATGGCCCGGGCGATCGAGCGCCCGTGCCGGGCCGAGTGGTAGGCCACGACGTCAGCTGCGGCCACCAGGCGGGCGGCCTTGACCGTCACCAACTCGGGGTCGCCTGGCCCGAGCCCGACCCCGTACAGGATCCCCCGGCGCGCCTCGCCGCTCATTCCTCGTCGCTCGCGATCGCGTTGACGGCCGAGACGGCGAGCGCGCTGCCGCCGCGGCGACCGTGGACGACGAGGTACTCCAGATTGCTCTCGGCCAGGGCCTGCTTGGACTCGGCCGCGCCGATGAAGCCGACCGGCACCCCGATGACGGCGGCCGGCCGCGGTGCGCCGTCGGCGACCAGTTCGAGCAGCCGGAACAGCGCGGTCGGTGCGTTGCCGATCGCGACGACCGCGCCGTCCAGCCGGTCCAGCCACAGCTCGAGCGCCGCGGCCGAGCGGGTGTTGCCGATGCGCCCGGCGATGCCGGCGACCGTCGGGTCGGACAGCGTGCAGACGACCTCGTTGCCGGCCGGCAGCCGCGGCCGGGTGATCCCGGACGCGACCATGTTGGCGTCGCAGAGGATCGGGGCGCCGTCGTCGAGCGCTTTGCGGGCGGCCGCGACGACGCCCGGCGAGTAGTCGACCGATTCGGTCAGGTCGACCATGCCGCAGGCGTGGATCATCCGGACGACGACGCGGGCGACGTCGTCCGGGAACCGGGTCAGGTCGGCCTCGGCCCGGATCGTGGCGAACGAGCGGCGGTAGATCTCCCGGCCGTCGCGGACGTACTCAAGCACGGACGGCGCTCCGCTCGGCCCCGAGCACGCGATAGCCCTCGGCCGTCGCGACCACGTCGATTTCGGTGCCGGCCGGCCGCCCGCAGTGCCGGTCGCATCCGCTCCAGTGCACCCGCCGGCCGGGCCAGCGCTCGACGGCCAGGCCGGCGTCGCGCTGCACGTCGGCCAGGGCGCCGGCGCAGCGGGGCCGGCCGGCGCACGCGCTGACCAGCGACCACGGCGAGTCGGGCCGGCACTCCAGGCCGACGGCAGCGGCGGCTTCAGCAGTCGCGTCGGCGTCGGCGACGTCGGGCAGGACCACACTGCGCCACGGCGTGATCCGGGCCGGACGCGCACCGAGCTGGCCGGCGACCCAGAGCGCCTGCTCGTGGGTGAGCCGGCCCAGCCGAGGCGCGACGACGAGCGCCGCCCGGCCGTCGGCCTGGCGTATCGGCCCGACCGGCAACGGGCCGCTCGACGGCGAGTCCGGCTGGGACGCGGGCCAGCCGAGGCGGGCTCGCACCCGCGGCCGGCCGTCGGCGAGTTCGGCCACACGCCACGCCCGCGAGTGCTGGGCCGCGCGCTCGTCCAGGAACGCGGCCGCGAACCGCAGCATCAGGGCCGGGACGTCGGCCCCGGTCGTGGCCACGCCTTCGACCCGGGCCCCGTCGCCACCCACGACCGCGAGCACGTCCGCGCCGAGGCCGGCCACGTCGCCGCGCCCGTCGTCGATGGCGAACAGGAACCGCCCGGACAGTTCGGCCATCCGCGGGTCGGCGCACAACTGCCGGTCCAGCTCAGCCACGACCGCGCTCAGGTCGGCGCCGCCGTCGATCCCGGCCAGCGGCGACGCGACGATGTTGCGGACGAGTTCGTGGGACTGCGACGGCCACAGGCCGGCGGCGTGCAACCGCTCGCCGAGCTCCGTCCCGGCATCAGGGGCCAGCCCGCGGAGCTGGACGTTGCCCCGCGACGTCAGCTCCAACCGCCCGTCCCCGAGCTCGACCGCCGCGGCCGCGAGGGCGCGCAGCCCGGCCGCGGTGACGAAGCCGCCCGGGAGCCGGACCCGGGCCAGCCGCCCGTCCGCGGCGACGATGAGCCAGACGACGCCGGGACAACGGTCGTCCCGGTCCCGTCCCCTGGACTCGACCGGCTGCACGAGGCGGATCGTACGGGACCGGGCCGCCGCTCCCGGGCTGCTCGCGGCCGCTGCCCATGTGCGAGGCTACGAACGACCAGACGGCAACGGGTGAGGAGCACTGTTGATCGCCCTGCTGTCCACCTCGGACACCGACCTGCTCTCGGCCCGGGCCAGCGGGGCCGACTACCGGCTGGCCAACCCGGCCCGGCTCGACTGCCGACGAGGTGGCGCCCCTGCTGGCCGGCGCCGACATCGTGATCGTCCGCATCCTCGGCGGCCGCCGGGCCTGGGCGGACGGCCTCGACGCCGTCCTGGCCAGCGGCCTGCCGGTGCTGGTGCTCGGCGGCGAGCAGACGCCCGACGCCGAGCTCATGGAGCTGTCGACGGTCCCGGGCGGGGTGGTCGCGGAGGCCCACGCCTACCTGGCCCAGGGCGGCCCGGCCAACCTGGCCCAGCTGCACAACTTCCTGTCCGACGCGCTGCTGCTGACCGGCTTGGGGTTCGACCCGCCGGCGCCGATGCCGACGTGGGGCCGCCTCGACCGCCCGGCCGCGACCGCCGCTGACGGCCGGCCGACGCCGGCCGACGGACCGGCGGGCGCCGACCGTGGCCGTGCTGTACTACCGGGCCCACCAGGCCGCCGGCAACACCGGCTTCGTGCACGCGCTGGCCGACGCGATCGAGGCCGCCGGGGCACGGCCCTGCCGCTGTTCTGCTCGTCGCTGCGCACGGCCGACGCCGAGCTCGTCGAGACGCTGCGGGCCGCCGACGCGATCGTGGTCACCGTGCTGGCCTCCGGCGGCTCGCTGCCGGCCGCGGCCGGGGCGGGCGGCAACGACGAGGAGTGGGACGTCGGCGCGCTGGCCCAGCTCGACGTGCCGATCCTGCAGGGCCTGTGCCTGACCTCGTCGCGGGCGCAGTGGAGCGACAGCGACGACGGGCTGAGCCCGCTCGACTCGGCCACCCAGGTCGCCATCCCGGAGTTCGACGGCCGGCTCATCACCGTCCCGTTCTCGTTCAAGGAGATCGGCCCGGACGGGCTGACCTCCTACGTGGCCGACCCCGAGCGCGCGGCCCGGGTGGCCGGCATCGCGGTGAACCACGCCCGGCTGCGCCACGTCCCGCCGGCGCAGCGGCGCATCGTCGTCATGCTGTCGGCCTATCCGACCAAGCACGCCCGCATCGGCAACGCGGTCGGCCTCGACACCCCGGCGTCGACCGTGCGCCTGCTGGCCGCGCTGCGCGACGCCGGCTACGACATCGGCGCCGACGGCGAGCTGCCCGGAGTCAGCGCGCAGGACGGCGACGCCCTGATCCACGCCCTGATCGCGGCCGGCGGGCAGGACGAGCAGTGGCTGACCGAGGCCCAGCTGGCCGGCAACCCGGTGCGCATCGCCGCGGCCGACGTATCGGCGGTGGTTCGACGGGCTCGACCGCCGAGCTGCGCGACGCCGTGGCCGAGAAGTGGGGGCCGCCGCCGGGCGAGCTGTTCGTCGACCGCTCCCGCGACCCGGGCGGCGAGATCGTGCTGGCCGCGCTGCGGGCCGGCAACGTGGTGGTCATGGTGCAGCCGCCGCGCGGCTTCGGCGCCCAGCCCGTCGCGATCTACCACGACCCCGACCTGCCCCCCAGCCACCACTACCTGGCCGCGTACCGCTGGCTCCGGGAGGAGTTCGGCGCGCACGCCATGGTGCACGTGGGCAAGCACGGCAACCTGGAGTGGCTGCCGGGCAAGACGGCGGGCATGTCGGCATCGTGCGCGGCCGACGCCGCGATCGGCGACCTGCCGCTGGTCTACCCGTTCCTGGTCAACGACCCGGGCGAGGGCACCCAGGCCAAGCGCCGCGTGCACGCCACGCTGGTCGACCACCTGGTGCCGCCGATGGCCCGGGCCGAGAGCTACGGCGACATCGCCCGGCTGGAGCAGTTGCTCGACGAGCACGCCCAGATCGCCTCGATGGACCCGGCCAAGCTGCCCGCGGTCCGGGCCCAGATCTGGACGCTCATCCAGGCGGCCAAACTCGACCACGACCTCGGCCTGGACGACCGGCCGCACGACGCCGAGTTCGACGAGTTCGTCCTGCACGTCGACGGCTGGCTGTGCGAGATCAAGGACGCCCAGATCCGCGACGGCCTGCACGTCCTGGGCCAGGCCCCGACCGGTGCGGCGCGGGTCAGCCTGGTGCTGGCCATCCTGCGGGCCCGGCAGATGTGGGCCGGCCAGACCCAGGCCCTGCCCGGACTGCGCGAGGCCCTCGGCCACGTCGAACGCTCCGAGGGACCGGGACAGCACCGACGAGGTGGAAGCCGAGGCCCGGGCCCTGGTCGAGGCCATGGAGGCGGCCGACTGGGATGCAACCGCCGTTACCGACATCGTGCTGCGACCAGCTCGACGGCCCGAACGACGACGTCGCCCGGGTCCTGGAGTTCGCGGCCACCGAGGTCGTGCCGCGGCTGGCCCGCACCACCGACGAGCTGGCCCACACCCTGCATGCCCTCGACGGCGGATACGTGCCGGCCGGGCCGAGCGGTTCGCCCCTGCGCGGCCTGGTCAACGTCCTGCCCACCGGTCGCAACTTCTACTCGGTCGACCCGCGGGCCATCCCGTCCCGGCTGGCCTGGGAGACCGGCCAGGCCATGGCCGACTCGCTGCTCGAGCGCTACCGCACCGACACCGGCGGCTATCCCGAGTCGGTCGGGCTGTCGATCTGGGGCACCGCGGCCATGCGCACCTCGGGCGACGACATCGCCGAGATCTTCGCCCTGCTCGGCGTGCGTCCGGTCTGGGACGAGGCCTCGCGCCGGCTCAGTGCCCTGGACGTGATCGGCCTGGCGGACCTCGGCCGGCCCCGCATCGACGTCACCGTGCGCATCAGCGGCTTCTTCCGCGACGCGTTCCCGCACGTGGTCACCATGCTCGACGACGCCGTCCAACTTGTCGCCGCACTCGACGAGCCGCCCGAGCAGAACTTCGTCCGGGCCCACCTGGCGGCGGACCTCGCCGCGCACGGCGACCGGCGCCGGGCCACCACCCGCATCTTCGGCTCCAAGCCCGGCGCGTACGGCGCCGGACTGCTGCCGCTGATCGACGCCCGCAACTGGCGCGACGACGCCGACCTGGCCGAGGTCTACGCGGCCTGGGGCGGCTTCGCCTACGGCCGCGGCCTGGACGGCCGGGAGGCCCGGGCCGACATGGAGACGCACGTACCGGCGCATCGCCGTGGCCGCGCACAACACCGACACGCTCGAGCACGACATCGCCGACTCCGACGACTACTTCCAGTACCACGGCGGGATGATCGCCACCGTCCGGGCATTGACCGGCAACTCGCCGCGGGCCTACATCGGCGACTCGACCCGCCCCGACACCGTGCGCACCCGCTCGCTCGAGGAGGAGACGGCCCGGGTCTTCCGGGCCCGGGTCGTCAACCCGCGGTGGATCGACGCCATGAAGCGGCACGGCTACAAGGGCGCGTTCGAGCTCGCGGCCACCGTCGACTACCTGTTCGGCTACGACGCCACCGCGGGCGTGGTCCACGACTGGATGTACGAGCAGTTGACGCAGTCCTACGTCCTCGCCGCCGACACCCGCGAGTTCTTCGAGCGGTCGAACCCGTGGGCCCTGCACGGCATCACCGAGCGGCTGCTCGAAGCGGCCGACCGCAAGCTCTGGGACTCCCCCGACCCCGAGACGCTCGCCGCGCTGCGCCAGGTCTACCTCGACACCGAGGGCGATCTCGAGGACCGCTGACTCAGCGCTCCAACGCGCGAGCGGACCGTCGGCAGGCCCGGCCGGGGCGCCGCCGTGATCAGCCGGGTCAACGCGTCCGTGTCCAGGTGCTCGGCCACGAGATCGCCGAGCAGGTCGAGACGCCGCTCCCGCACCGCGGCGAAGCTGACGTCGTCGGCCCCGACGAAGTCGCCGCCCGGTGCGCGCGGCCAGGTCGCGCAGGAACGCCCGGCGGAACTCGTCGTTGTCGAAGATGCCGTGCCACGTCGTGCCCCGCACCGCCCCGACCGCGCAGCCACCCAGGAACTCGTCGCCGCCGTCAGCCGTGACGACGCCGTGGTGGATCTGATAGCCGAGGACGTCCGCCCCGAGCGCAGCACCACGGGGCCGGCCGAGCGTCTTCTCCCGCCCGAACACCACCGACGCCGGCAACAGGCCCAGCCCGTCGACCGCACCCTGCCGGCTCTCGACGTCATCGACGATGCGTTCGGCCAGCATCTGGTAGCCACCGCAGATGCCGAGGACGGGCCGGCCGGCCGCGGCCCGTTCGGCGATGGCCGCGGCCAGCCCGGTGTCGCGCAGCCAGGCCAGGTCGCTGACCGTGGCCCGCGTCCCCGGCACGATGACCAGATCCGCGTCGGCCAGCTCCTCGGGCCGGTCGGCCAGCCGCACCACCACCCCAGGCTCGGCCGACAGCGGGTCGAGGTCGGTGACGTTCGACAGCCGGGGCAGCCGCACGGCGGCGATCCGCAGCGTCTCGGCGCCGAGCGGCGGCAGCGCCGACCGCGGCCGCGACTCCAGGTCGAGCGAGTCCTCGGCGTCCAGCCACAGGTCGCCCCGCCACGGCAGCACGCCGAGCATCGGCCGGCCGGTCAGGTCGGCGAGCATCCGCAGCCCCGGTTCGAGCAGCCGGGCGTCGCCGCGGAACTTGTTGATCACGAACCCGGCGACGAGGCGCTGGTCCTCGGGCGAGAGCACGGCCAGCGTCCCGAACATCGACGCGAACACCCCGCCGCGGTCGATGTCGCCGACCACGATCACCGGCAGGTTCGCGGCCCGGGCCAGGCCCATGTTGGCCAGGTCGCGGTCGCGCAGGTTGATCTCGGCCGGGCTGCCCGCGCCCTCGCAGACGACCACGTCGAACCGGGACCGCAGCTCGGCCAGGGATCGGGCCACCACCTGTTCCAGCTCGGGCTTGAGGTCGCGGTAGTCCAGCGCCCCGACCTCGGCCACCGCCTTGCCGAGCACGACGACCTGGGAATGGGTCTCGCTGCCGGGCTTGAGCAGCACCGGGTTCATCGCCGCTTCGGGCTCGATGCCGCAGGCCGCGGCCTGCATGGCCTGGGCCCGGCCGATCTCCGCACCGGACGAGGTGACGAACGAGTTGAGGGCCATGTTCTGGGCCTTGAACGGCGCGACCCGCACCCCGTTGCGAGCCAGCCAGCGGCAGATGCCCGCGGTCAGCACGCTCTTGCCCGCATCGGACGTGGTGCCCGCGACCAGCAGCGCGCCCCTCATCGCCGCCTCCGCCCGACGTAGGCGAGCCCGGCCGCGGCCACGGCCGCCGCACCGGTCACCGCGGCGCACAACGACGCGGCCCGGTCGAGATCCTCGGGACGCGCGTCGCGCCCGTCGCCCAGCCGCGGGCGGTCCTCGACCCGGCCGGCGTAGACGTTGCGCCCGCCCAGCCGCAGGCCCAGCGCCCCGGCGAAGGCGGCCTCGCCCAGGCCGGAGTTGGGGCTGGGATGGTCTCGGCCGTACCGGCGGGTGATCCGCACCGTCTCGGCCGCGCTTCCGCCGACCGCCGGTGCGGCCAGCGCGACGAGCACGGCACCGAGTCGCGCCGGCCCCAGGTTGGCCAGGTCGTCCAGCCGGGCCGCGGCCCAGCCGAAGCGCTCGTAGCGCGGCGAGTGATGCCCGACCATCGCATCCAGGGTGTTCACCGCCCGGTACCCGACCAGCCCGGGCAGCCCCGCGACCGCGCCCCAGAACAGCGGTGCCACGACGGCGTCGCAGGTGTTCTCCGCGACCGACTCCACGCCCGCGCGGGCGATACCGGACGCGTCCAGCGCCGCCGGGTCGCGGCCGACCAGATGGGTGACCCGCTTGCGGGCCTCGGCCAGCTCGTCCTCGCGCAGCAGCGCACCCAGCGCGCGGGCCTCGGTGCGCAGTGAGCGCGAGCCCAGCACGGCCCAGGTGGTGACGACGACAGCCGCGAACCGGCCCCGGCGCCCGATCAGCCCGCTCAGCGCGGTCAGCGCGGTCAGCGCGACCGGCGGCCCCACACAGGCCAGCACGTAGGCCACCCCCCGCGCTCGGTCGTCGGCCCAGAGGCGCCGTTCCACAGCGCCGGCCACGGCGCCGAATCCGGCCACCGGATGTCCCCGGCGGGGGTCGGGCAGTACCGTGTCCAGGGCCGTCCCGAGCACCAGGCCGACGGCCAGCTCCGTCCGCCCTACCCGTTGCCGCCGCATTCAGCGCAGCGTAGCCAGCAGGGTGTCGCCGGCTTCGGGCGGCGGGGCGTCGACCGGGAGCCAGGAATGCATCCGCTCGCGGCCGAGCGCCTCGACGACGTGCCTCGCCTGGTTGGCAACCATCGCCCGTGGGTCGAATTCGAGGGGCGGTAGCCCACTGGCGCACGCATTCACCGGCCCGGACGCCCGCCGCATTCGTCCCGCGGCCGAGTTCTGCCCGCGAATACGCCAATTTCACCGTAGCTGAGAAATTTGCCTGCCCAGTGCGGGGTTCGGCGCGGGTTGGGTCCGGGTCATTTCGCGGAGCGCTATGCTCGTCCAATAACCCCCATTCGACTATGAAATAGGTAACCAATTATGGCTCGGCAATACGTGGAGCAACTCACCGACGATCTCGACGGCGGCAAGGCCGACACCACGGTCCGCTTCTCGTGGGAAAGCGCGGCCTACGAGATCGACCTCTCCAAGAAGAACGCCGCGGCATTCGCCAAGCTGGTCAAGCCCTATCTCGACGCCGGCCGCAAGGTCCGCCGGACGTCAGTCGCGTCGAATCGACGGGCCGGACGTTCCAGCAATGGCAGGGGTCGCGGCCACGACCTGAGCGCCGTGCGCGCCTGGGCCAAGGAGAACGGCCACGCGGTCGCCGACCGCGGCCGCATTCCCGCGGCCGTTCTCGCCGCATACCAGGCCCGCTGAGGTGGCGGCCGCCGGAAAGGCGGCCGATACCGCGGCGCCCGTGCATTACGCGCGTGCTTTGCGTCGCCCGGCGGACGCATGGGTCGAGCAATACGTGACTGCTGGTGATCACCGGCTAACGTCGCCGGGACGGATCACAATCCGAGGTAACGGGCACGCTGAGTTCTGATCGGGCGAGTAATACGGCAGTGGCCGAACGCGCCGCACTTCGCAGCCGATGGTTCGCGCGGGTCACGAACCAGAACGGTGCGTACGTGCGACTGGTCGGCGTCGATTCCAGCGCATATCCCGACGGCACCGTGGTCGACGTGGACGCCGAGCACGAGGCGGCCGGTGCCCACGCCGCCGATGCGGTTCGTCGAGGAATCGACGGGCCGGCGATCGCGGCTGATCAGCCCGGCTGGGCCGACCAGCCCGACCAGCGTTCGACCTCGATCGTGATGAACGGGCCGGGCGGCGGCGTCTGCCGGTACTGGGGGTAACGCTCGGCCAGCAGTTCGGCCGCGCCCCCGCCGTCGTCGGACACCCAGGCCAACCCGTCGGCGCGGGCCCACCACAGCTGCGTCCAGTCCTCGTCGTAGTGGTCGACGAGCAGGCTGACCTGCGGATTGGCCGCGATGTTGGCCAGGCGCCGCAGCGCCGTGGTCGACTTGGGCTTCGCGTCCACGGCCGAGTGGATCGTCACGCGCTGGGCGGCGAAGACGACCGGCACCAGGTGCGGGCGGCCGTGCTCGTCGGCCGTGGCCAGTCGCGCGACCCGCGCGCCGCCGAAGCGCTCGCGCGACCAGTCGCTGCTCATGCGCACAGCTCGAACAATAGGGTGGAGCAATGAGATTCGGACTGTTCGTCCCGCAGGGCTGGCGCCTCGACCTGGTCGGCATCGAACCCAAGGACCAGTGGCGCACGATGCTCGACGTCGCCCGCGCGGCCGACGCCGGTCCGTGGGAGTCGATCTGGGTCTACGACCATTTCCACACCACCCCGGCGCCCACCGAGGAGGCCACCCACGAGGCCTGGTCGTTGATGGCGGCGCTTGCGGTCGGCACCGAACGCGTCCGCCTCGGGCAGATGTGTACCTGCATGGCGTACCGCAACCCGGCCTACCTGGCCAAGGTCGCGGCCACCATCGACACGATCTCCGGCGGCCGGGTCGAGATGGGTATCGGCGGCGGCTGGTACGAGCACGAGTGGCGGGCCTACGGCTACGGCTTTCCCGGCGCGGGCGAGCGCCTGGGCATGCTCGACGAGGGCGTGCAGATCATGCGCCAGCTCTGGAGCACCGGCACCGCGACCCTCGACGGCAAGTACTACCAGGTCGACGGTGCCATCGCCCGGCCGTTGCCGCTGCAGGACGGCGGGATCCCGTTGTGGATCGCCGGCGGCGGCGAGAAGAAGACGCTGCGCACCGCCGCGAAGTACGCGCAGTACACCAACTTCGACTCGACGCCCGAGACGTTCCGGCACAAGTCCGAGGTCCTGGCCGCGCACTGCCGCGACGTCGGCACCGACTTCGACGCGATCGTGCGCTCCGGCGACTACAACGTCGTCATCGGCGAGACCGAGAAGGACGTGCAGGACAAGCTGGCCTGGATCCGGGCGCACTTCCAGCCGCTCGTCCCGGCCGACCGGCTCGAGGGCGCCTACAACAACTTCGCCAACAGCCCACTGGTCGGCACGCCCGAGCAGGTGGTCGAGCGGCTGCGTGAAGCCAACGCGATGGGGCTGACCTACGCGATCGCCTACTTCCTCGATGCCGCCTACGACCGCACGAGCGTCGACCTGTTCACCCGCGAGGTCATCCCGGCGTTGGCCGACCAGTGACTCAGGCTGACTAGCGCGACCAGATCGCGGTGATGGGCCGGGCCTGCGCGCTGGCGCCCAGTGGGGCCAGCCCGTAGGCGGCCTCGATCGTGCGCAACACGGTGTAGTGGTCGATCCGCCCGGCGTAGCTGCCCGGCCGGACGTGCGCGCCGACCATGATCGTGGCGATGCGGTTGACCGCGGTGAAGTCGTCCTCGTCGTTGGTGATCACGAGCAGGCTGTTGTGGGCCGGCGCCCACGCCGCGTAGGGGCCGAGGTTGGTCTGCAGCCAGCGATCGGCCTGGTTCAGGGTGCCGTCGTGCAAATCGTGATCGAGGTTCGGCATCACGAAGCTCACCGTCGGCAGCTGGGCCGGATCGGCCGGGAACGCGGTCATCGGCTGGTTGACGCGCGCGGGCAGGTCGCTGAAGTCGGCCCACGGGTTGTGTTTGCGGGCGTACTGGCCACTGCTGCAGCCGAGGTAGCCGACCGACGGCAGGTCTTCGGAGTAGCCGACGAACGACCGGCCGGCATCGAGCAGTTCGCGGCCGAGGTTCGGGCCGGCGAACGTGTGCGGACACGAGTCGTCGGTGACGCCCTGCGTCGATCCGGAGAACAGGGCCAGGTAGTTCGGCTGCGAGGGATGGGTGATCGCGAACGACCGGGTGAAGACGGCCCCGCGGCGCTCGAGCGAGTTCAGGAACGGCGCCTCCGGCCGGCCGACGAGCTGGTCGTAGGAGGTGTTCTCGAGGACGACGACGATGACGTGATCGGGCCGGGGCACGCCGGCCGGCGGCAATGCGGACGACGACGCCGGCGGCGAGCTCGGCACCGGCGCCGCGGTCGGGCTCGACCGGTGCGTCGGGGTCGCAGTGTGATGGGCGCCCGACGAGCCGCAGCCGGCCAGGACGGCGGCCAGCGCCGCGACGCTCAGCAGCCGGCTCGCACGCATCTGACTATCGTGCCAAGGTCACGCAGCCGGCCCGCGCGCGGCCGCGCACCGCACGCAGCGGCGGGCGGCTGGGCGGGCCTGCAGCCGTTCCGGCGCGATAGCCGCGCCACACACCTCGCAGCGGCCGTAGCGGCCCGCGTCGATCCGGGCCAGCGCCGCGTCGATCTCGGCCAGGTCGTGCCGGGTGGCCTCGAGCACAGCGGCGAGCTGGGCCCGCTCGAACGCGACCGTGCTGCCTTCCGGATCGTGCTCGTCGTCGGCGTTCGCGTCGGCCGACGCCGTCACCAGCGCGTCGAAGTCGCGGCCCAGCGAATCGATGGCGGCGCTCGCCTCCGCCCGGGCCGCGAGCAGCGTCGATCGCGCGGCCGCGAGGTCGTCGGCATTCACGACGCCGCGCTCCCCTGGGCCGGCTCGACCGCGTCGAGGCCGCGCAGGTAGCTGGAGAAGCCGTGCGGGGCCCGGCCGACCCGCCGGGTGCTGGTGCGCACCGGGATCGCCGCCGTGCGCCGCACCCGCAGGTGACCGGCCGCGCCGGCGCGGCCCACGAGCAGGACGTCCTCACCCGTGGCCACCGCCGGCCAGCCGCCGAGGGCCAGATAGGCCGAGGCCCGGATACCCAGATTCGTGCCGTGCACGTGCGGATGGTCGTTGCGCCGCACATGGCGACCGTGCCAGGCCCGCTCGCTCGCGGCCGACAGCCCGGGCCCGGGCCGCACCGTCCCGAGCAGCAGGTCGGCGCCGCGGTCGGCCTCCTCGACGGCGACCGAGAGCCAGTCCGGCGGCACGACCGAATCGGCATCGGTGTGGGCCAGCCAGGTCTCGGCCGCCGGCACCGGGGCCTCGCGCAGCAGGTGGGCGGCCCCGGCGGCGCGGGTGATCCCGACCCGCCGGGCCGTGGTCGTGACCGCTTCCACGTCCCGGTGCGCGGCGACGATGTCGGCCGTGCTGTCGGTGCAGGCGTCCAGGACCACGACGACGCGCACGCCGATGGGCCGCCCGGCCGTGCGGTGCAGGTGCCGGCGGGCCGCGTCCAGGGCCGCCAGGCAGGCCGCGATGGTGTCCTGCTCGTCGGCCGCGGGCACGATCACGCCGACCAGGCCGATCATCCCAGGATCCCGTCGAGCCGGGCGACCGAGGCCCCGCCAGGCGTCCACACATCGAGCCGGAAGTCCTCCTCGACATGCTCGGCGATGCGGTGCAGACCCGTGCCGAGGGCGGCGTGCACCTCCTCGGCGGTATGCGGATGGTCGGGCGCAGGATGGCGCCAGTGGCAGGCGACCACGACACCGTCGGGCGTGAGCGCGGCCCGGACCAACTCGCTCAGCCCAGCCAGGTCCGGGCAGTAGTAGCCGACCTCGCTGAGCACGATCAGGTCGAACCGGCCCGCGGGCCAGTCGGCCGGGATGCGCCGCTGTTCGACCTGCACATGCGCGACCCCGGCCAGCCGCTCGCGGGCCTGCGTCACCGCGCGACCGGCGACGTCGCAGGCGAGGACGTCGGCACAGCGCTGGGCCAGGCGCGCGGTGAGCAGGCCGGTGGCGCAGCCGGGCTCCAGCGCCCGACGGAAGCGGGGCCGGGGCAGCACCGCGCAGATCAGGTCGCGCTTGCGCTGCTCGTAGAAGCGGTCCTGCAGTCCCCACGGGTCGTCGCTGCGGGCGTACAGCTCGTCGAAGTAGGCCGGCTGGGCCGCTGGCGCGGGTGGCACCACGAACGTCTCGAACGGCCGGGCGAAGTGGGCGGTGACGTGCTCCGGCAGGATCGGCTCGTCGCCGGGCTGCGGCGAGAGCGGGGCATGCTGGCTGACGTAGCGGGCCAGCGCCGCCGCCTTGGCTGCCCGCGCGGCCGGGTGGAGTTCGACTCGGCGGAGGTCGGCCCAGGGCAGCTCGATCGAGCTCGGGTCGGCCCAGTGCCAGGCCCAGATCGGGTACTGCCAATGGGCGCAGCCGGCTTCCGCGGCCGCGGCCGTCCCGGCCAGCGCGCAGGCCTCGTGGTCGGGATGCTGGTCGTCGCGCCACGGCGTGACCAGCAACGGCGCCGTCGTCGAGCCGGCCGCGCAGCGCGTCGACGAGCGCGGGCCGGTGCGCGGCCAGGGCCCCGTCGGGCAGCCCGAGGAACGCGACCGTGGCTTCGGGGGCCAGTTCGCGCACGGCGGCCGCGGCCTCGACCCGGCGGATGGCCGCGAGCCGGGCCGGCGCATGGGTGGACGAGCCGGGGTGCGAGCGCTCGCCGTCGCTGGCGATGATCACCTCGACGGCCGAGCCGGCCCGGGCCGCGGTGGCGACCAGGCCCCCGGCGCCCAGGGTCTCGTCGTCGGGATGGGCGGCCAGGACGACGACCCGGGCGCCGGTCGGCACGACGACGGTGGGGCAGGCGGCCAGCCGGGCGCAGGCGGCCCAGTCGGCCTCCGGCGTGCCGGTGTCGCGGTGGTCGAACGCCGCGCTCACGACCGTGCCCCGCGGATCAGGGCGCCGAGCGCGGCCAGATCCCGCTCGGCGTGATGCTGGCGGACGTAGATCTCGAGATCGGCCACCCGCCGGGCGTGGTCCTCGTCGAAGGCCAGCGGGGCCGGGCCGAGCGCGTGGCCGACGTGGGCCAGCGTGCGTTCCACCGCGTCGGCCACCACCGACCGGACCCGCAGGGCCAGCACCTCCCC
This sequence comes from uncultured Actinomycetota bacterium, assembly GCA_963713245.1. Taxonomy (GTDB): domain Bacteria; phylum Actinomycetota; class Actinomycetes; order Mycobacteriales; family Jatrophihabitantaceae; genus CAVQKZ01. Next base: position 30,121 of record CAVQKZ010000004.1, on the reverse strand, counting down.
GGCGCTGCCGGCGCCGCCCCCATCGACGATGCGGGCCGCGTCGAGCAGACTCGCAGCCGCACCGTGCAGGGCGACATCGACAGCGCCGACGTGCATCGACAGCACGTCGTCGCGATCCCGCTTGGCCGCCGTGGCCCGCAGGGTCGCGAGCAGGGCCGACGCTCCGCCGTACCAGCATGCGGCCACTCCGATGCCGCCCCAGGCGAAGCCCGGGCGAGTGAGGTACCAGCCCGGGGCGCCCACCGGCCGGGCCGGGGTGTCATCGAAGTGGACCGGCCCGCTGGGCACATTGCGCAGGCCGCGTGCCGCCCAGCCCGACGACGGCTCGGCCCGTACCGACGGGTGGTGGAGGTCGACCGCGAACAACCCGCGCTCGCTCGCGGTGTGGGCGGTGACCAGGGCGTGGTCGAGGGCGCCGCCGAGGGAGCACCAGGGCTTGGTCCCGGTCAGCCGCCAGCCCGACGGGCCGGACCCGGCATCCAGGCGCGCGCCCGGTGCCTCGGCCGCGAAGACCCCCCACGTCCCACCGGCCGACGCCGGCGCGGCGTCGGCTTCGGCTTCGGCTTCGGCTTCGGCCAGAATGGCCAGCGCGTCGGAGTGCGCCTCCAGGATGCGGGCCGCGGTCAGGTCGATCGCCGCAACCTCGGCCAGCAGCCGCCAGCGCACCGCGGTCGCGCCGCCGCCCGGCAGCGGCAACCGGTGCCCGTATTCGGCCGCCAGCTCCAGGCCGAGGGCGACGTCCTCGCCCGCGGAGCCGGCCGCCGACGTCAGCTCGGCCGACCACGCCGGCACTGCGGCCGTCAACATGGCGACGCCTGCTCAGCGCTGGCGGTGGGCACGGGTCATCCGTTCTCGGGGGCTGCCCCCACATATCCCCCATGCGGCAACCACCTAAACCGCCCGAGCTGCCGCAGCATTCGCGGCGACGCGTGCCGCCTGCAGCTTCGGCCCTGCACCCCTGAGAGCGGGCCGGCTGCGGTGCGCGTGCCGCGCACAAACCGGACACCGGACCATGGTGAGATAGGGCGCGTGACCCTCACCCAGCAGGACAGCGCATCGAACGCGGGCCAGCCGGACGGCCGCATCGTCGTGCACGAACTGACCAAGGTCTTCCACGGCAACATCCGGGCCGTCGACCGCCTGAGCTTCGACGTCGAACCGGGCTCGATCACCGGTTTCCTCGGCCCGAACGGCGCGGGCAAGACGACGACGCTGCGGATGGCCCTCGGCCTGGTCAACCCCACCGACGGTTACGCCACGATCGGCGGCCGGCGCTACCGCGACATCGCCAATCCACTCTCCGTGGTCGGCGCCTCGCTGGAATCCTCCAGCTTCCACCCCGCCCGCACCGGCCGTAACCACCTGCGCATCCTGTGCACCGTCGCCGGGCTGCCGGTGCGACGGGCCGACGAGGTGCTCGACCTGGTCGGCCTGCACGACGCCGGCCGGCGCAAGGTGCGCGGCTATTCACTGGGCATGCGCCAGCGGCTCGGGCTGGCCGCCTGCCTGATCGGCGACCCGCGGGTGCTGGTGCTCGACGAGCCGGCCAACGGCCTCGACCCGGAGGGCATCCGCTGGTTACGCGGCTTCTTCCGGCACCTGGCCGACGAGGGCCGCACGATCCTGGTCTCCAGCCACCAGCTCAACGAGGTGCAGGAGATCGCCGACCGGGTCGTCATCCTCAACCGCGGCCGGCTGGTGCGGGCCGGTTCCATCGCCGAACTCAGCGCCGGTACCGACTCGGTGCGGGTGCGCACGCCCGATGTCGCCAAGCTGAGCACCGCGCTCGCCGGCGAGGGTCTGCGGGCCCAGCAACTGGATCCGGCCACCTTGGAGCTGCGAGGCGCGAGCCTCGAACAGGTCGGCCACCTCGCGTTCACCGCCGGTGTCGAGCTGCACGAGCTCAGCCTGCAACGCTTCGACCTCGAGCAGCTGTTCTTCGCCCTCACCGAGGGGGCCACCGGTCCCGACTCGGGCCCCGCCGGAGCGCCACCGCAGGCGCAGGGCGGCTACGGCTACCCGCCACCGCCGACCCAGGGCGGCTTCCCCCCACCGCCGCCGCCAGGTGGCTACCCACCGCCACCGCCACCGCCACCGGGCAGCTTCCCGCCACCCCAGGGCGGCTTCCCGCCACCACCGCAGTGGGTGCCCCAACAGGGCCCGCCGCCACCACCGCCGCCGGCCCCATCCGGCCCGCCGCCCCGGTCCGGCCCGAACCAGGGAGGTGCCGCGTGATCCGCCTGATCAACGCCGAGTTCATCAAGCTGCGCACCACCCAGGTCTGGTTCTGGCTGTTGCTGGCCGCGGTCGCCATCGCCGCCCTGTTCGTCATCGGCCCGCTGGCCAGCAAGAACGGCGTCGAGACCACGGCCGACGCCGTCGACATGTTCACGTCCTCGGCCACGTCCTACGTCGCCGTCTTCGTGCTCGGTGTACTCGGCGTGACGACCGAATTCCGGTACCAGACGATCACCCCCACCGTCCTGGCCACGCCGAGCCGCTGGGCCCTGATCACCGCGAAGATGATCACCTACGCGATCGTCGGCGCCGTCTACGCCGCCATCTGTCTCATCGTCCAACTGGCGATCGCGCTGCCCTGGCTGTCCTCGAAGAACATCGACTTCTCGCTCAGCAGCGAGCACGTCCCGCGCGCGCTCGGCGGGGTGTTCATCGTGGTCACCCTGTTCGGCATCGTCGGCCTCGGCGTCGGCGCCCTGCTGAAGAACCAGATCGTGGCCGTGACGGTCGGCGTGCTCTTCCTGCTCGTCCTGCAGAACATCCTGGTCATCATCCCCGGCGTCAAACACGTGTTCCCGTTCATGCCCGGCGGCGGGGTGGCCAGCATCCTGACGATCACCGGTGATCGGACGGCCAACGGCGTCGACCTGCTGGCCCCGGCCGGCGGGGTCGTGGTGCTGCTGGCCTGGGCCTTCATCCCGGCCATCCTGGGCGCGTCGATCACGATGAATCGTGACATCACCTGAGGCACGTCTGATTGGGCACAAAACAACGCCATCACGCGGCGTGGACGCCTACCGACGGGTAATCTGGACCGTTGGTAGGCCCCGCCAGACGACCCGAGGATGGTCCGGACACTGTGACGACTCACCAGTCGACAGGTAATGACTCCACCCCTGCCCCAGGGGACTTCGGAACGAACGAATGGCTCGTCGAAGACATGTACGAGCGGTTCCTCACCGACCCGGGCAGTGTCGACGAGGCGTGGCACGACTTCTTCGCCGACTACCGGCCCAACGGCAACGGCGCGGCCCGGTCCTCCGCACCGGCGGCCAAGCCGACCGACGACGGCAGCCCGCCGCCGGCACCAGGCACCGACCCGGCGGCCGAGCCCAAGGCCAAGGCCACCGAGCAGCAGGCCGACGCCCCGGCCAAGCCGGCGCAGAGCACGCACGCAGCAGAGCACGCCGAAGCCGGCGGTCCAGGAGGCCAAGGAGGCCAAGGAGGCCAAGGAGGCCAAGCCCACTGCAGCAGAGAAGCCGGCCGTGCACGCCGGCAGCACCCCGCTGCGGGGCGCGGCCTCGCGGGTCGTGGCCAACATGGAGTCCTCGCTGAGCGTCCCCACCGCGACCAGCGTGCGCGCCGTCCCGGCCAAGTTGATGGCCGACAACCGGGTCGTGATCAACAACCACCTGCGCCGGTCCCGCGGCGGCAAGGTCAGCTTCACCCACATCGTCGGCTACGCCGTCGTGCGCGCGCTGCACGACCACCCCGAGATGAACAACTCGTTCGCCGAGGTCGACGGGAAGCCCACCCTGGTCACGCCCGAGCACGTCAACCTGGGCATCGCCATCGACCTCGTCGGCAAGGACAACTCACGCTCGCTGGTCGTGGCCAACATCAAGGCCGCCGACACGATGGACTTCGCCGCGTTCTGGAACGCCTACGAGGACATCATCCGGCGGGCCCGGTCGGGCAAGCTCGGCGCCGACGACTTCAACGGCACCACGCTCAGCCTCACCAACCCGGGCACGATCGGCACCAACCACTCGGTGCCCCGGCTGATGGCCGGCCAGGGCACGATCATCGGCGTCGGCGCGATGGAGTACCCGGCCGAGTTCAGCGGGATGAGCGACGAGAAGCTCACCGACCGGGCCATCAGCAAGATCATGACGCTGACCTCGACCTACGACCACCGCATCATCCAGGGCGCCCAGTCGGGCGAGTTCCTGCGGCGCATCCACGAACTGCTGCTGGCCGACGACTTCTACGACGAGATCTTCGCCGCGCTGCGCATCCCGTACGAGCCGGTGCGCTGGCTGGTCGACCGCGACTTCAGCCACGAGGGCCAGATCGACAAGAACGCCCGGGTCATCGAGCTGATCAACTCCTACCGGGCCAACGGCCACCTGATGGCCGACACCGACCCGCTCGAGTTCACCGTGCGCACCCACCCCGACCTCGACATCACCCGACACGGCCTCACGCTGTGGGATCTCGACCGCGAGTTCCCCGTCGACGGTTTCGCCGGGGCCAAGCTGATGAAGCTGCGCGACATCCTCGGCGTGCTGCGCGACGCGTACTGCCGCCGGGTCGGCGTGGAGTACATGCACATCACCGACCCGGCCCAGCGGCAGTGGCTGCAGAGCCGGATCGAGGTCAAGAACGACGCCCCGACCCGCGAGGAGCAGCTGCACATCCTGGGCCGGCTCAACGCGGCCGAGGCGTTCGAGACGTTCCTGCAGACGAAGTACGTCGGGCAGAAGCGGTTCAGCCTCGAAGGGGCCGAGACCGTCATCGCCCTGCTCGACGCCGTGCTCGCCTCGGCCGCCGACCAGGAGCTGGACGAGGTCGTCGTGGGCATGCCCCACCGCGGCCGGCTCAACGTGCTGGCCAACATCGTCGGCAAGCCGTACGCCAAGATCTTCAACGAGTTCGAGGGCAACATCGACCCGAGCACGGCCCAGGGCTCGGGTGACGTCAAGTACCACCTCGGGGCCGAGGGCGTGTTCCACGCCCCCAGCGGCCGCGAGATCACGGTGGCGCTGACGGCCAACCCGTCCCACCTCGAAGCCGTCGACCCGGTGCTCGAAGGCATCGTGCGGGCCAAGCAGGACATCCTGAACAAGGGCGAGGCCGGCTTCACCGTCCTGCCCGTGCTCATGCACGGCGACGCGGCCTTCGCCGGTCAGGGCGTGGTGGCCGAGACGCTCAACCTGTCCCAACTGCGCGGCTACCGCAACGGCGGCACCGTGCACGTGGTCGTCAACAACCAGGTCGGCTTCACCACCTCGCCGTCGGCGTCACGCTCGTCGCTGTACGCCACCGACATCGCCCGGATGATCGCCGCGCCCATCTTCCACGTGAACGGCGACGACCCCGAGGCCTGCGTCCGGGTAGCCAAGCTCGCCGTCGAGTACCGGCGCGAGTTCAAGAAGGACGTCGTCGTCGACATGGTCTGCTACCGGCGCCGCGGCCACAACGAGGCCGACAACCCGTCGTTCACGCAGCCGCAGATGTACGACATCATCGACGGCAAGCGCAGCGTCCGGAAGCTCTACACCGAGGCCCTGGTCGGCCGCGGCGACATCACCCTCGAGGATGCCGAAGCGGCCCTGAAGGACTTCCAGCAGCAACTGGAGAAGGTCTTCGTCGAGACCCGCAACGCCTCCAGCACCGCCGCGCCCGAGCCCGACATCGAGAACACCACGCCCTCGCAGCCGGTCACCACGGCCGTGAGCGTCGAGGCGATCAAGCGCATCGCCGATGCCTACGCCAACCCGCCGGAGGGCTTCACCGTCCACCCGCGGCTGCGCCAGCAGATCGACCGGCGGGTGGCCATGGCCAGCGGCGGCAGCGTCGACTGGGCCACGGCGGAACTGTTCGCGTTCGGCTCGCTGGTCATGCAGGGCCACCCGGTGCGAGTGGCCGGGCAGGACACCCGCCGGGGCACGTTCAGCCAGCGGCACGCCACGCTCATCGACCGCAACAACGGCACCGAGTACACCCCGCTGAAGAACCTCACCGACGACCAGGCCCCGTTCTGGATCTACGACTCGCTGCTCTCGGAGTACGCGGCGATGGGCTTCGAGTACGGCTACTCGGTCGTGCGCGAGGACGCCCTGGTGTGCTGGGAGGCCCAGTTCGGCGACTTCGGCAACGGCGCCCAGACGATCGTCGACGAGTTCATCTCCTCGGGCGAGGCCAAGTGGGGCCAGCGCTCCGCCGTCTCGCTGCTGCTGCCGCACGGCTATGAAGGGCAGGGCCCCGACCACTCGTCCGGCCGGCCCGAGCGGTTCCTGCAGATGGCGGCCGAGAACAACATGACCGTGGCCATATGCTCCTCGCCGGCCAACTACTTCCACCTGCTCCGGCGCCAGGGCCTGTCGCCGGTGCGCCGTCCGCTCATCGCCTTCACCCCCAAGTCGCTGCTGCGGCTCAAGGCTGCGGTCAGCGAGATCGACGACTTCACCGCGGGCACGTTCCAGCCCGTCCTGGGCGATCCCCACGCCGACCCGGCCAAGGTCCGCCGCGTCCTGCTGTGCAGCGGCAAGGTCTACTACGACCTGGCCGCCGCGCGCCGCGAGCAGGAGCGCGAGGACGTCGCGATCGTGCGGGTCGAGCAGCTGTATCCGCTGCCGGTGGACGAGCTGCGGGCCGAGCTGGGCCGCTTCCCCGACGCCGAGCTGGTGTGGGTGCAGGAGGAGCCGGCCAACCAGGGCGGCTGGCCGTTCATGGCCCTCAACCTGCCCGAACGGCTCGAGGGCCGGCCGCTGCTGCGCGTCGCCCGCCGCGCCTCGGCCTCCCCGGCCGTCGGCTCGGGCAGCATCCACGAGGCCCAGCAGCGCGAGGTCGTCGCGTCGGCCTTCGGCTGAGCGGCTCCATGACCGAACCGATCCGCTGGGGAATCCTCGGCGCGGGCGGCATCGCCGCGACCGTCAGCGCCGACATCGCCGCGTCCGGCGACGGTGCGCTGGCCGCCGTCGGCGCCCGCGACGGCGACCGGGCCGCGGCCTTCGCGGCCCGGCACGGTGTGGCGCGCAGTTACGGCTCGTACCGCGAACTGGTCGCCGATGCGGACGTGGACGTCGTCTACGTCGCGACCACGCACGCCCAGCACCACGAGCACGCGCTGCTCGCACTCGAGGCCGGCAAGCCGGTGCTGGTCGAGAAGGCGTTCACCCTCAACGCCCGGCAGGCCCGCGAGGTCGTCGCCACCGCCCGGGCGCGGCAGCTGTTCTGCATGGAAGCGATGTGGATGCGGTTCAACCCGGTCGTCGTCGAGGCCCAGAGCCTGGTGGCGAGCGGGCGCATCGGTGAGCTGGTGAACGTGCGTGGCGATCTCTCACGCCGCTTCGACTACCGGCCCGAGCACCGGCTGTTCGACCTGTCCGCCGGCGGTGGCGCGCTGCTGGATCTCGGCGTGTATCCGCTGACGTTCGCCTGGCTCTTCCTGGGCCGGCCGGACTCGGTGCAGGCCACGGGCACGCTGTCGCCCACGGGTTCGGACGCCAGCGCCGCCCTGCAACTGGGCTATCACCAGCGGGCACGTGGCCCAGCTGCACACCAGCGCCGATTCGACAGCCCGCTCGGCGGCCTGATCGTCGGCACCCGCGGCTGGATCCGCGTCGACACGCCGGTGCACCGGCCCGCGAGCATGACCGTGCACACCGCCGACGGCGAGCAGATCATCCGGCACGAACTGCCCGGCAACGGCTACGGCCCGGAGGTGGCCGAGGTGCACCGGTGCCTGCGGGCCGGCGAACTCGAGAGCCCGGCCGTCCCGCTGGACGAGACCATCGCCATCCTGGAGGTGCTCGACGAGTCGCGCCGGCAACTCGGCGTGCGCTATCCGGCCGACGAGAGCTGACTGGGCATGTACTTCACCGACCGCGGCATCGAGGAACTGGCCGAGCGCCGGGGCGACGAACAGGTCAGCCTCGAGTGGCTGGCCGCCCGGCTGCAGAGCTTCGTCGACGCCAACCCCGACTTCGAGATCGCCATCGACCGGCTGGCCACGTGGCTGGCCCGGTCCAGCGACGCCGACGACGAGGACTGAGCTCCGGAAGCAAAGCCGGTGGGCACCCCGAGGAGTGCTCGGAATGCCCACCGGGAGATGCGTGGTCGCGCTCAGTGGTCCTTGCGGCGACTGCCTTCGGCTATCGAGATGGCGCCGAGCGCGGCGAGGGCGATGAGGACCAGTGCGACGCCCGCTCCTGTGCTGGTGATCATGGGGGTTCTCCTTCCACCAACGAACGAGTGGTGCCAGAACCCAAAGTAACCGGTACTCGCCGGTAACTGTTACCGCAGATCATGTGACGGCGGTCGCAGCCGACCCCGGTACGGCGACGACCTCGACGGCCGTCGTCCGGCGCCGGCCCACGTCGAGCAGGGGCAGGAAGATCTGCACCAGCGGCCCGATCCCGAGCGCGAAGACCACAGTGCCGATGCCGACCGTGCCGCCGAGCAGCCAGCCGACCGCGAGCACGGTGATCTCGAGCGCGGTGCGGGTGAGCCGGATCGAGCGCCCGGTGCGGCGGGCCAGGCCGGTCATCAGGCCGTCGCGCGGGCCGGGACCGAGGTTGGCCCCGATGTACATCCCGGTGGCCAGCCCGCACAGCAGGACGCCGCCGAGCATGTCGCTGATCCGCCAGCCCAGTTCGTGCACGTGCGGCAGCCACATCAGCGACGCGTTCATCGACACCCCGACGAGCACGACGTTGCTCACGGTGCCGACGCCCGGGCGCTGGCGCAGTGGAATCCAGGCGAGCAGCACGGCGGCGCCGACCAGGACGACCACGGTGCCGATGGCCAGGCCGAGGTGCCGGGCCAGCCCCTGATGGAACACGTCCCACGGATCCAGGCCGAGCCCGGAGCGCACCTGCAGGGCGCCGGCCAGCCCGTAGAGGATCAGGCCAATGTAGAGCTGGACCAGCCGCCGCGGCAGTCGGGACCGGGCCAATGACGTCATAACCGCATCCTTTCAGGCCCAGCCAGCCAATATCGCGTGCCAATCACAGTCGCGTGGCATACCAATCAGACCAATGACGTGCCAGGATGGCGCAATGGCTCCAGTCTCCCGTCTCGGCGGCCGGGCCCTGGCCGCGCAACTGCCCGATCTGCACACCCTGCCCGGCCCGGTCTACACCGCCCTCAGCTCGGCCATCACCGCGCTCATCCTCGACGCCCGCATCGCCACCGAGACCCGGCTGCCGTCCGAACGGGAGCTGGCCGTGGCCCTGCAGATCAGCCGGGCCACCGTCACCGCCGCGTACGACGCGCTGCGAGCCGACGGCTTCCTGACCAGCCGCACCGGCTCGGGCAGTTTCGTCAGCGTCCCGGCCGGTTCCCGCGTCCGCACCGCGCTGGCCCGGTGGAGCACGGCCGACAGCGACGCGCCCGACGTCATCGACCTGTCCTGCGCCGCCCTGCCGGCCCCGCCCGGGCGCATCGAGGCGGCCGTGGCCAACGCGGCCGCCGGCCTCACCCCGCTCGCGGCCGGGGACGGCTACGAGCCGGCCGGGTTGCCGGTGCTGCGCGCGGCCATCGCCCAGCGCTACACCGCCCGCGGCGTGCCCACCGGACCCGACCAGATCCTGGTCACCAACGGGGCCCTGCACGGCTTCGACCTGTTGCTGCGGCTGCTCATCGGCCCGGGTGATCGCGTGCTGACCGAGCTGCCGACGTATCCGGGCGCGCTGGATGCCGTGCGTGGCAACGGCGGCGCGGCTGCTGCCGGTGCCGATGGCCGCGGCCGGCGGCTGGCAGACCGAGCTGATGGCGGCCACCCTGCGGCAGACCTCGCCGCGGCTGGCCTACCTCACCCCCGACTTCCACAATCCCACCGGCGCGCTCGTCGACGAGGCGGCGCGGCGCGAGGTGTTCCGGACCGCCCGCCGCACCGGCACGACCGTCGTGGTGGACGAGTCCTTCGTCGACCTCGGCTGCTGCGCCGCCCGAGCGGCCCAGCGCGGCCATCGACTCCGCGGTCATCAGCATCGGCTCGCTGTCCAAGCCGGTGTGGGGCGGCCTGCGGGTCGGCTGGCTGCGGGCGTCCACCGATCTCGTGCACCGGCTGGCCGCGCTGCGGGTCTCGATCGACATGGGCGGCGCCGTGCTCGATCAGCTTGTCGCGGCCGACCTGTTCGCCGACCTCGACCAGATCGCGGCGCAGCGGCTGGCCGAACTGCGCCCGCGCCGCGAAGCCCTCGAGGCGGCGCTGGCCCGCGACCTGCCGCAGTGGCGCTTCGTTGCACCGCGCGGCGGGCTGTCGCTGTGGGCCGAACTCGACGCGCCGCTGTCGACCCCGCTCACCCTGCTCGCCGCGCAGGCCGGCGTCGTCCTCGTCCCCGGCTCACGCTTCGGCGTCGACGGCACGCTCGAACGATTCCTGCGGCTGCCCTTCGCGCTGCCGGCCGAACGTCTGGACGAAGCCGTGCGCCGCCTGGCCGGGGTGTGGTCGCAGCTCGGCCGGTCCGGGGTGCAGACCCGGCAGCTGGTCGTCGCCTAGAGCGCACTAGAAGGCAACGCCGTCCAGGCGGGCCTGCTCGGCCACCGCGGCCGCGACGGCCGGCGCGACCCGCTGGTCGAACGGTGTCGGCACGATGCGGTCGGCGGCCAGCGTGTCGGCGACCACCCCGCCGAGCGCGCTCGCCGCGGCCAGCTTCATGTTCTCGGTGATCGCGCGCGCCCCGGCGTCGAACGCCCCGGCGAAGACGCCCGGGAAGGCGAGCACGTTGTTGATCTGGTTCGGGTAGTCGCTGCGGCCGGTGGCGACCACGCTGGCGTGCCGGTGCGCGACCGCCGGCTCGATCTCGGGCGTGGGGTTGGCCAGGGCGAAGATGATCGCGTTGGAGCGCATCCGCGCCACCGAGTCCTCGCCCACCGCGCCGGCGCTGAGCCCCAGGAAGACGTCGGCCCCGAAGAGCGCGTCGTGCATCGAGCCGTGGATGCCTTCCTTGTTGGTCGTGCGGGCCAGTTCGTCCTTGATCGGCGTCAGCCCGGCGCGCGACGCGTCCAGCACGCCGCGCGAATCGACGACGGCGATGTCGCCGATGCCGGCCGCGAGCAGGATCTTGGTGCAGGCCACCCCGGCCGCACCGGCACCGGAGACCACGACGCGCAGGTCCGACAGCTTGCGGCCGGTGATCGTCGCGGCGTTGCGGAGGGCGGCGAGCACGACGATGGCGGTGCCGTGCTGGTCGTCGTGGAACACCGGGATGTCGAGCCGGTTGCGCAACCGAGCCTCGATGTCGAAGCAGCGCGGGGCCGAGATGTCCTCGAGGTTGATGCCGCCGAACGACGGGGCCAGCCGGGTGACGGTATCGACGATCTCGTCCGGGTCGGTGGTGTCGAGCACGATCGGGACGGCGTTGAGCCCGGCGAACTCGCTGAACAGGGCCGCCTTGCCCTCCATCACCGGCAGGGCCGCGGCCGGGCCGATGTTGCCGAGGCCGAGCACGGCCGTGCCGTCGCTGACCACGGCCACCAGGCGCGAGCGCCAGGTGTAGCTGCGCGCCAGCGTCTCGTCCTCGGCGATGGCCGAGCAGACCTCGGCCACGCCCGGCGTGTACGCCAGCGACAGCGATTCACGGTCAACCAGCGGGAGGGTGCTGTGCACGACGAGCTTGCCGCCTTCGTGCACGCGGAAAACCTCGCTGTCCGGGTCGAACCCCACGGCCTGTGCCCTTCGTTGCGTCATCTCGTTCGATGTTCCGGTGCCCGGCCAGGTTACGGCGCAGGTCGGCCCTCGTTCCCGGGGTTCGCCCACCGCCAAGTCTGGCACGCCGGGGCCGGAACCGAGCCGAATTCGTCCCGCCACTATCGTCGGCGGACATGCAGACCCGAGCCCTGACGATGGACGGGGCGTGGGAATTCACGCCGCGCAGCTTCGGTGACCCGCGCGGCGTGTTCCTCGAGTGGTTCAAGGCCGACGTGCTGGCCGAGGTCGTCGGCCGTCCGCTCACTATCGCGCAGGCCAACCAGTCGGTCTCGGCCCGGGGGGTGGTCCGGGGCCTGCACTACGCGGCCGTCCCGCCCAGCCAGGCCAAGTACGTGTACTGCCCGCAGGGAGCCGTCCTCGACGTCGTCGTCGACATCCGGGTCGGCTCGCCCACGTTCGGCGAGTGGGACGCCGTCCGGCTCGACGACGTCGACCGCCGCGCGGTGTACGTGTCCGAAGGGCTCGGGCACGCGTTCATGTCGCTGGTCGACGGCAGCGTCGTCACCTATCTGTGCTCCACGGCCTACGCCCCCCAGCGCGAGTTCGGCACCGATCCGCTCGACGCCGACCTCGGGCTGCCCTGGCCGGCCGACATCACGCCGGTGCTGTCGGACAAGGACGCCGTGGCCCCGTCCCTGCGCGAGGCCGAGGCCCAGGGCCTGCTGCCGACGTACACGGCCTGCCTGGAGCTGTACTCGGCCCTGGCCGCTGCACCGGGGTCGATCGACCGGGCCTGAGCCGGCTGGACAAACCCCCAGTGTGGGGGGAATGTGACATTACGCCCAACCCGGGCGAACTCCCCTGGAGGTCACATGAACCGTATCGCCCTCACGGCCGGCGTCGGCGCCACCCTGCTCGTCGCCGCCCTGTCGAGTGCCGCCGGTGCAGCCGCTGCTCCCACCAGCACGTCAGCCGCTGTGTCCCGGCATGCCGAACGTGTCTGCGCGGCCGCACCCACCGGCTACGCCGCATGCGCGGCCCAGGTCGTCGTCAACAGCGCAGGCACGCCCGTGGCTGCCGCCGCACCGAGCGGCTACGGCCCGGCCGACATCCAGTCGGCCTACGCCCTGTCGGCTACGGCCGGCAGCGGCCGGACCGTCGCGATTGTCGACGCCTACAACGACCCCACCGCGGCTGCGGACCTCGCCGTCTACCGGTCGACCTACGGCCTGCCGGCCTGCACCACCGCCAGCGGCTGCCTGCGCATCCGCAACCAGAGCGGCGGCACCAGCCTGCCCGCGACCAACTCCGGCTGGGCCACCGAGATCAGCCTCGACCTCGACATGGTGTCGGCCGCCTGCCCGGCCTGCAACATCCTGCTCGTCGAGACGAGCTCGGCCTCGTTCGCGAACCTGGGCGCGGGCGTGAACTACGCGGCCTCCCAGGGCGTCTCGGCCATCAGCAACAGCTACGGCGGCAGCGACTCCAGCGCCACCTCGGCCTACGACCACCCGGGTATCGCGGTCACCGCGTCCACGGGCGACGCCGGCTACGGCGTCGAGTCGCCGGCCAGCTTCGACAGCGTCGTCGCGGTCGGCGGCACCAGCCTGAGCCGGGCGAGCAACGCGCGGGGCTGGAGCGAGCAGGCCTGGAGTGGCGCCGGCAGCGGCTGCTCCAGCCGCAACGCCAAGCCGTCGTGGCAGACCGCGGCGACTCAGTGCTCCCGCAAGGCCGTGGCCGACGTCTCGGCCGTCGCCGACCCGCAGACCGGCGTCGCGGTCTACGACACCACCCGCTACCAGGGCGCCTCGGGCTGGCAGGTCTACGGCGGGACGAGCGCCTCCTCGCCGATCATCGCCAGCGTGTACACGATGTCCGGTAACACGGCCGGATACCCGGCTTCGTACACCTGGGCAAACCCGTCCGGCCTGAACGACGTGACCAGCGGCTCGAACGGCAGCTGCTCGACCACCGTCTGGTGCACGGCCGGCCCGGGGTGGGACGGCCCGACCGGCCTGGGCACGCCCAACGGCACGAGCAGTTTCTGACGCCGTTTGACCTGATTGTCCGACTGGGGGCCCGGCTCTGACGCCGGGCCCTCAGTCTGGCCGCTCTACTTTCCTGGGAAGTCTCTCGCGAGTCGTCACGCTGCGTGCCCGTGATTCGGGCGAGCACAGCTCTGCGGGATGGCCATTCCGGGTTTCCCCTTGCTCTCGCGGCCATTCCGGCTTGCCAGCCCTGCCGCCTCGCTGTATGTTCTCTGTTAAGGAAGATATATCGGAGCAAGAAGCTCGACCAGAAGTAGCCGCAGGGGAAACGAAATCGAGGATCAATGAGCCGCTCCGTCCGCACCGCAGTCATCGGTGCCGCCGCCCTCGTGGCGACACTGTGCGTGTCCCCCGGCGCGGCGCCGACAACGCCGACCTCGGCGGTTCAGGTGGAGCACACCTGCGCGGTAGCGGCCGCGGGGCACGCGTCCTGCGATGCGAAGCTCGTCGTCGACTCCACCCGGACGCCGCTGGCGATCCGGGCCGGCGCCGCAGGTGCGGCGCCGCGCGGCCTCGGCGCCGGTGACATTCGCGCCGCCTACGCCCTGTCCGCGTCAGCCGGCAAGGGTCAGACGATCGCGATCGTCGACGCCTACAACGACCCGAACGTGGCCGCCGACCTCGCGGTCTACCGCAACAAGTTCGGCCTGCCGGCCTGCACGGTCGCCAACCACTGCTTTCGCAAGGTGAACCAGGTCGGTGGCACGACGATGCCGAAGACCGACGCCGGGTGGTCCACCGAGATCAGTCTCGACGTCGAGATGGTGTCGGCCGCCTGCCGCAACTGCCGGATCCTGCTCGTCCTGGCCACGACATCATCGATGGCGAACCTGGCCGCCGCCGTCGACTATGCGGCGACCCAGGGGGTGTCGGCCATCAGCAACAGCTACAGCAGCGCCGACTCGGCCCCGAACCCGGCGTACGACCATCCCGGCATCGCCATCACCGCCTCGACCGGCGACAACGGCTACGGCGTCACGTCGCCGGCCAGCTTCGACACCGTGATCGCGGTCGGAGGCACGTCCCTCAAGCGGGCTGCGAATGCCCGGCACTGGACGGAGACGGCCTGGAAGGGTGCGGGCAGCGGCTGTTCGAGACTGAACGCCAAGCCGTCGTGGCAGACCGCGGCGACGCAGTGCTCCGGCAAGGCGATGGCGGACGTGTCCGCGGTCGCCGACCCGAACACGGGCGTGGCGATGTACGACAGCCTCAAGTTCCAGGGGGCGTCCGGTTGGCAGGTCTATGGCGGCACCAGCGTGGCCGCCCCGATCATCGCCGCCGTGTACACCATGTCCGGCCGCACGGCGGGGTATCCGGCCGCGTACAGCTGGACCCATGCCAGCAACCTGAACGACGTCAAGTCGGGCAGCAACGGCCGGTGCCCGCTGGCCAACGCCGCGTGGTGCACCGCTCGGACCGGCTGGGACGGCGCCAGCGGACTCGGCACCCCGAAGGGCACCGGCGGGTTCTGAGCTGCGAAAGCCAGGACGAAGAGTAGGTCCAGGCCTCCTGACCGAGTACCACAGGCCCGTTCGGTCACGAGCCGAGGCCGTCGGTAGAAATCGACAGCGCAGACTTGCCGTTCCGCTCATCTTCGAGCCAGCCGCCGTTCGCCTCGATCACGCCGCCCGAGCCGACCTTGTCCACGGCACACATCACCAGAACGCGAGCGATGCCGGGCTTGGGCGCGTCGTGCTTTGCCGCCTGCCGCGTGGTGGACCCGCCCACGCCGGCCGGGACAGCGCACCGGCCGGGCCCTCCGAAAGACACCAGCGTGCGCTGAGCCCCAGTGCGACGGGTCTTGTCGGTGGGTCGCTCTAGAATCGACCGTATGAGCGAAGCGGGACTGGTGGGCGACGGCGAAGATCCGTTGCCGTATGTGCCGACGCTATTGGACGCTGACCTCGTTCCGGATGATGTCGCCGCGTGGGCCCGCGACGTGATTCCGGGCTCGGCGGTGGTGAGGCCGTTGGTGCACCTCGACCCGCGCCGGTTGTCTGCGGCCGGGCGGGTGGATGCGTTGGCCGCGGTGGAGAAGCAGTTGGCGTGGTTGCAGGCTCAGCAGTTGCGGCTGCTGGCGGTCATGGCGGCCGAGCCGGTGGTGAAGTCGCCGACCGGTGTGTTGGACAAGGACTGGGTCCGGGAAGACGTCGCCTGCGCGCTGCGGTTGTCGGCCCGGACCGCCGCTGACCGGTTGGAGTTCGCCCGCGAGATGACTCGGCTGCCTGCCACTCTGGCGCTGCAGGAGCGGGGTGAGATCACGGTGCATCACGCGCGGCATCTGGCCGAGACCGTGATGGTGTTGGACGACGCCACCGCCACGGCCGTGGAGAGTGCCGTGGTGGCCAAGGCACCGGAGCAGGTGCTGTCGAACTTCAAACGCTCGGTGCGCAAGGCGGTGTTGACGGTGGCGCCGGCTCCGGCTGAGGAACGCCACCAGCAAGCGGTCACTCAGCGGCGGGTCGTGCGCACTCCGGTCGCGGACGGCATGTCGGAGATCTGGATGCTGCTGCCGGACCCGGGCGCGGCCACGGTCATGACCGCGATCGACGCGCTCGCCCGCCGCTGCGGACCTGATGACGAGCGGACCCCGGACCAGCGCCGCGCCGACGCCGTCGTCCAGGTCGCCCTCAACACCCTGCACGGGCCACCGTCAGGCGAGCTGCCCCGCGAACACGGGCTACGCCCGCGCGTTCAGGTCACCGTTGCCCTCTCGACCCTCCTGCACCTGGACGAGCAGCCCGGGGAACTGGCCGGCACCGGCCCCATCCCGGCATCCGTGGCCCGCCGCCTGGCCGCCGACCCCACCGGCACCTGGCGCCGCCTGGTCACCGACGACCGCGGCCACCTGCTCGACTACGGCCGCACCGTCTACCGGCCACCGCAGGACCTGACCGATCATGTGATCGCCCGCGACCGCACCTGCCGCTTCCCCGGCTGCAACCGCCAAGCCCGACAGTGCGAGTTGGACCACGAAACCGCGTGGGAGGACGGCGGCCCGACCAACGAGGCCAATATGCACGCCCTGTGCGCCCGACATCATCGAGCCAAACACGAAGCCGGCTGGCGACCGCAACGCCAGCCCGACGGCGAAACCCCATGGACCAGCCCGACCGGACACCGCTACGTCGAACCCGCCGCGACCTACCCCATCGACCACACCCACGAACTCGACCGGCCCAGCCAACCGACCGAGCCAAACCAACCGACCGAGCCAAACCAACCGACCGAGCCAACCCAACCGACCGAGCCAAACCAACCGACCGTGGCCAGCCCGACAGATCCCGACCCACCCCCGTTCTGAGCGGCGGCGGCGCTATCGGTTCTCGGCACGGTCCGACCGAACTCGTGCATCCATTCACCGCACCAGGCGCGGCCACGAACCGCGGCGCCAGCGCAGGACGACCCGGGCCTGCACATCAGCGACCCCGTGCACCGAGCTGTCACCGCCGGCCGCCGCGTTGTCCGAGATCAGCCACCAGCCGTCCTCGGCCGGCCGGGCCGCCCGCTTGAGCACCGGCCGGTCGGGCAACGTACGGAAGCGGGCCAGTACCACGTCTCCCGGCCGCACCCGGGCCCCGTGGCGTACCACGACGACGTCGCCGTGGCGCAGCGTCGGAGCCATGGACGGGCCCGAGACGCGCACCCGCTGCCAGGGAAGAACGGCCGCGGTCATGGCCACAATGCTGCCCGTCGGCCCCGCAGCGGCGGTAGTAGGGTCGAATTGAGTTTCGCCCAATCGAGGAGGCCAATCCATGCGACTGTTCCGTCCGACGATCACCGCGCACGCCCACTGCGATCTGCCGTGCGGCGTCTACGACCCAGCTCAGGCCCGGATCGAGGCCGAGTCGGTCAAGGCGATCCAGGAGAAGTACCAGGGCAACGACGACCCCATCTTCCGCACCCGTGCACTGTTGATCAAGGAACAGCGCGCCGATCTGGTCAAGCACCACCTGTGGGTGCTGTGGACCGACTACTTCAAGCCCCCGCACTTCGAGAAGTACCCCCAACTGCACGAGCTGTTCAACCGGGCCACGAAGGAAGCCGGCGCCGCAGGCGGCAAGGGTTCGGTCGACCCGGCCGAGGGCCAGAAGCTGCTCGACCTGATCGCCGAGATCGACAAGATCTTCTGGGAGACGAAGAACGCCGCGTGAACGCGTGACCCGGGTACCGACGCCGAGGGCCGGCTCCGACCAGGAGTCGGCCTTCGCCGCGCCGAGCGGGTTGCCCGACGGAGTCCAGCTCTGGCTCATCCGGCACGGCGAGACCGAGTGGAGCAAGTCCGGGCAGCACACCGGCCGCACCGACCTGCCGCTGACCCCGGTCGGCGAGGACCAGGCCCGGGCCCTGCGCGCGGCACTCGGCGACGTGCGCCCGGCCCACGTCATCAGCAGCCCGCTGCAACGCGCCCGTGAGACGGCCCGGCTGGCCGGCTGGCGCGTGGACGAGATCGATCCCGACCTGGCCGAGTGGGACTACGGCGACTACGAGGGCCGCACGACGCACGAGATCCGGCAGAGCGTCCCGAACTGGACGATCTGGACCCATGGCGCGGCCAACGGCGAGACCGTCGAGCAGGTCAGCGCGCGGGCCGACCGGGTGCTGCAGCGGGCCACCGAGCGCCTGGCCGACGGCCCGGTCATCCTGCTGTCGCACGGCCACATCAGCCGGGCGATCGGGGCCCGCTGGATCGGCCGGCCGGCCCGCGACGGCAGCCGGCTCGCGCTCGACACGGCGGCGCCGTCGCTGCTCAGCACCCAGTACGACGTGCGGGTCATCGATCGATGGAACATGATCAATCCGGCGGCCGGCGAAGGGAACGCGTAGTGAATTCAGCGAGTCATCCGGACGGCGACGTGGTCGAGGTGCGCGTGCCCGCGTCCGCGGTCTACGTCTCGACCCTGCGGATCACCGCCGCGAGCCTCGCGGCCCGCTGCGAACTGACCATCGACGACATCGAGGACCTGCGTCTCGCGGTGGACGAGGCCTGCTCACTGCTGCTGCCCCACGCGGCCGCCGGCAGCACCCTCGACGCCCGGTTCGAGCTGGCCTACGCCCGCCTGCAGGTCCAGGTCAGCATCACCAGCGTCAACGGCGCCCACGTCGACCGCGACGGCTTCGCGTGGACCGTGCTCGGCGCCCTGGCCAGCTCGGTCGACGTGCACACCGGGGACGACCGGCTCGCGATCGCCCTGACCAAGCGCCGCGAGTTAGCCGACCAGTGATCGCAGCCGCGAAGTCGAACGGCGAGGACCGCAAGCCGGTCGGGGCGACGGCACTGCTCAGCGAACTGCACGCCCTGCCCGCCGACAGCCCGCGCCGCCGGAGCTTGCGTGACCAGCTCGTCGAGGCCCACATGCCGCTGGTCGTCTACCTCGCCCGGCGCTTCTCCGGGCGCAACGAGCCGATGAACGACCTGGTCCAGGTGGGCTCGATCGGCCTGCTCAAAGCGATCGACCGGTTCGACCCGGAACGCGGGCTGGAGTTCTCGACCTACGCGACGCCGACGATCCTGGGCGAGATCAAGCGGCACTTCCGCGACACCGGCTGGCTCATCCACGTCCCGCGCCGGGCCCAGGAACTGCAGACCACCCTCAACACCGCCCGGGCCGACCTGAGCCAGGAGCTGGGCCGCGCGCCCACGGTGGCCGAGCTGGCCGAGCGCATCCAGGTCGACGAGGACGCCGTCCTGGAGGCCCTGGACGCCGCCCGGGCCTACTCCGGAGTGCCGCTGGACGTGCTGGCCGCGCCGGGCGAGAGCGTCCCGGAACACCCGATCCTGGGCATCGTCGACGCCGGTTTCGAGCAGGTCGAACAGCGGGCCCTGCTGCGCGACGTCATCGCGAAACTGCCCGAGACCGAACGCGAGATCCTGTTGCTGCGCTTCGTCGCGAACAAGACCCAGACCGAGATCGCGGCCATCGTGGGGGTGTCCCAGATGCAGGTGTCGCGGCTGGTCGCCCGCGGGCTCAAGCGGTTGCGCACCAGCCTCGGCGCGGACGAGCCACAACCCTAGGCGGCGCAGCCCTAGTCCGGTTCCCGGTCCAGGGCAGCCCGGGCCGGCGGCGTGAACAGCAGATAGAGCACGGCGAGCGCGGCCACCAGCATCGGCCCGCCGTAGGCGACCACCCCGGCCTGGAAGGCCAGGCTGTAGCCCACGGGCAGCGCGAGCACCTGCAGCACGACCACGGGCGTGCGCGCGGCCGGCCGCAGCCGCAGCAACCCCCGGGCGCACAAGCCCAGCACCAGCGCGGCCAGCACCGCCAGCGCCGCGCCGAGCAGGGCCCGGCCGACGCTGTCGGGATGCCCGGTCGCCGATTTGGCCACCAGGACACCGGCCGCGCCCAGCAGACCGAGGCCCTCGAGCCCGATGACCGCGGCCGCGAGCCGCACCTGGGAAGGGACCTGTGCTGGGACCGGGGCCCCGCGCGCGCTGTCCTCGGCCTCGACCACGGCGGTCACCCTACCGACGCAGGTAGTGTCACGCCGTGCGCGTACTCGTGGTGGTGAACCCGCACGCGACCGCGACGACCGCCCGGGAGCGTGACGTACTGGCGCACGCCGTCGGCAGCACGGCCGACCTGCAGATCGTCGAGACGGCCAACCGCGGCCACGCCGCCGCGCTGGCCTGCCGGGCGATGCGCGACGGCACCGACGTGGTCGTGGCCCTCGGCGGCGACGGCACCGTCAACGAGGTCGCCAACGGCCTGCTCACCGACGGGGTCCACGACGCGGTGCCGGCCCTGGGCATAGTCCCGGCCGGCTCGACCAACGTGTTCGCCCGCGCGGTCGGCATCCCGCACGACCGCATCGAGGCCACCGGCGCCCTGCTCGAGGGCCTGCGCACCGGGTCCCGGCGCGCGGTCAGCCTGGGCATGGTCGACGACCGGTGGTTCGTGTTCGCCGCCGGTGTCGGCTTCGACGCCGCCGTCGTGGGCGGGGTCGAACGCCACCGCCGCCGGGGCACGCGGTCGACGCACACCCTGTACGCGCGGGTCGCGGTGCGCGAGTTCTTCCGGTTCGACCGGCACACCCCGAAGCTGCACGTCGAACTGCCCGATGGCACCACCTACGACGACGTCTTCTTCGTCATCGTGGCCAACTCCGACCCCTGGACCTACGTCGGCAACCGGCCGCTGCACCCCACGCCGGGCGTCACCCTGGACTCCGGCCTGGCCATCTACGCGCGCCGCCGGATGGGGGCCGCGGGCATCCTGTACGGCATGGCCCGGATGTCGGGAAACCGGCCGCGGGTCGGCAAATGGGGCGCCCATGTGGTGCGCGACCTGGCCAGTCTGAGCGTGCGCGCCGACGAACCGGCCCCGGTCCAAGTCGACGGCGACTACCTCGAAGTGCGCGAAAAAGTGGTCTTCAAGTGCGTTCCACAGGCATTACGTATCGTAATTTGACCTCTTTGCCCCGAAGATGGGCTCGACGGGAAGCCCGTGCGGTGCGTACGGTGGTGGCAGTCGAGTCGCCAGGACATGCGCACCGACATGATCAAAACCGGAGCCTGACGCGGTCAACCAACGACCGCCGATCTACGGGTGACCTGCCTTGCAGTACGAGCGATCGCTTGAACCATGCGCGAGCTCGTGAAAGGATTCACAAGCTAGGACGGTCGCACATCAGGGCGTGCCGTGTATGCCAAGTAAGGAGATCGAAGCCATGGATTGGCGTCACCGCGCGATATGCCGTGACGAAGACCCGGAGCTGTTCTTCCCGATCGGGAACACCGGGCCGGCGTTGCTGCAGATCGAGCAGGCGAAAGCCGTTTGCCGCCGTTGCCCGGTCATGCAGGACTGCCTGGCCTGGGCTCTCGAGAGCGGCCAGGACGCCGGCGTCTGGGGCGGCTTGTCCGAGGACGAGCGACGCGCGCTCAAACGCCGCAACGCCCGCGCTCGAGCCCGCCTAGCCTGATCGATCCCGCCCGGGCCGCAACTGCGGGCCCCGACCTCCCGGCCTGAGGACTCCTGACGCCCGGGCGCGCCCACTAGCCTCCGACCCGGGGCCGGCGCCCGAGTGGCATCGACACCACCGCGTCGGCTCCCCCGCCGTCGCCGTGGCCGCGGAATTCAACGGCGCCGGCCAGCTCGGCCGAGACCAGGGTGCGCACGATCTGCAGGCCGAGCCGGTCGGACTTCTCCGACGCGAAGTCGGCGGGCAGGCCGATACCGTCGTCGCGGATCGTCACACTCAACTGGCCCCGGGCCCGTGCGGCGATGATCTCGACCGAGCCGCCGGCCTCGCCCGGGAACGCGTGCTCGATCGCGTTCTGGACGAGCTCGGTCAGCACCAGCACCAGCGCGGTGGCCGCCTCGGCCGGGACGTCACCGAACGAGCCCCGGCGGCGCACCGTGATCCGCTCGCCCGAGCCCATCACGTCGGACAGCATGACCAGCAGCCGGTCGACGATCTCGTCGAAGTCGACCTCCTCGTCGACCGACACCGACAGCGTCTCGTGCACCAGGGCGATCGAGCTGACCCGGCGCATCGACTCCTCCAGCGCCAGACGCGCCTCCGGGGCCTGCACCCGCCGGGCCTGCAGGCGCAGCAGCGCCGCCACCGTCTGCAGGTTGTTCTTGACCCGGTGGTGGATCTCGCGGATCGTCGCGTCCTTGCTCAGGATCTGGCGATCGCGCCGGCGCAGCTCGGTGACGTCCTGCATCAACAGCAGCGCGCCCAGGGTCTCCCCCCGCGGGCGCAGCGGCAGGGCCCGGAACAGCGCCGTGGCGCCGCCGCCCTCGACCTCGATGCTGGCCGGCTGCCCGCCGTCGATCGCGGCCGCGACCGCGGCGGCCAGGTCGCTGGCGTCGAACGGGTCGTCGGCGATCGTGCTGGTCAGGGCGGCGATGGGCTCGCCCAGCACGTTGCCGTTGATGCCCAGCCGGCTGAACGCCGACAGCGCATTCGGGCTGGCGTAGATGATCGTGCCGTCCGGCTCGATGCGGACCACGCCGTCGCCGACCCGCGGGCCCGAGCCCTCCTCGATGCCGGCGTCCGGAGCGGGGAACGTGCCGTCGGCCACCATCGCGGCCAGGTCGGCGGCACTCTGCAGGTACACCAGTTCCAACTGGCTCGGGGTGCGGATGCTGGCCAGGTTGGCGTCGCGGCCGAGTACGGCCACCACCTCGCCGGCCACCCGGACCGGGATGGCCTCGCGGCGGATGGGCAGGTCGCCGTCCCAGTCCGGCTCGACCTCCCGGAAGATCCGGCCCTCGTTGAACGCCGTGTGCAGCGGAGTGGCCCGCTCGCCCCGCAGCAGCACCCCGACCTGGTCGTGCTGGTAGGCCGTCGGACCGGTGGTCGGACGGCACTGGGCCACGCACAGGAAGGCGGGCACGGTGTCGGACTCGCCGACCTCGACGGTGATCGGCACCCAGACCAGCAGGTCGGCGAAGGCGAGGTCGGACAGCAACTGCCACTCGCTGACCAGCCGTTGGACGTGCTCGACCTGCGCGTCGGTCAGTGACGTTCGGGCGGCGAGCATCTCGGAGAGAGCGGACATCCACGCCAGCCTGCCATGGCGAGAATGTGCCAGCCGCAAAGGGTTGCACGGCGCGGATCGCACGCTATGGTCGTCGTCGGTTAACAGCCTTTCATCCGGTTTGAGCCCATGGAGGGGCCATGTCGTCGGAGCCTGTACCGCCGAGCAATCCCCCGCGCTCGGAACCGCCGCTGTCGCCGGCGACGATGGTGACTGCCGGGATCCTGCTGGCCATCCCGCTCGCGGCGCTGGCGCTGGTGCCCATCTACGCGAAGGCCGGCCCGCACCTGTGGGGCTTCCCGTTCTTCTACTGGTACCAGTTCCTGTGGGTGTTCCTGGCCTCCGGCTTCACCTACAGCGCCTACCTGGTGATCGAGCGGGCCCGCCGCGGCGGTGCGCGATGAGCGCGCTGGCCGCGGGCAGCGGCGTCAACGGCGTCGAGCTCGGCGTCGTCATCTTCTTCTTCGTCGTCGTCACGTTCGGCGGTTTCTTCGCGGTCCGCTGGCGGCGCGGCGACGCGTCGATGGCCAGCCTGGACGAGTGGGGTCTGGGCGGGCGCGGCTTCGGCACCCTGGTCACCTGGTTCCTGCTCGGTGGCGACCTCTACACCGCGTACACGTTCGTGGCCGTCCCGGCCGCGATGTTCGCCACCGGCGCGGTCACCGGCTTCTTCGCCGTGCCGTACACGATCGTCGCCTACCCGATCGTGTTCATCTTCCTGCCCCGGCTGTGGAGCGTGTCGCACCGCCGCGGCTACGTCACGCCGGCCGACTTCGTGCGCGGGCGCTACGGCAGCCGGCTGCTCGCGCTGGCCATCGCCCTCACCGGCATCGTGGCCACGATGCCCTACATCGCCCTGCAGCTCGTGGGCATTCAGGCCGTGCTCGACACCATGGGCCTGGGCGGTTCCGGCAACGCGTTCGTGCGCGACCTGCCGCTGATCATCGCGTTCGCCGTGCTGGCCGCGTACACCTATTCCTCCGGGCTGCGCGCGCCGGCGCTGATCGCGTTCGTCAAGGACACCTTGATCTACATCGTCATCGTCGCCGCCATCATCTACATCGGCGCCAAGGTCGGCTTCGGCACGATGTTCGACAGCGCCCAGAAGAAGCTGGCCACGCCCACCAAGACCGGCGCGCGGACCGGGACGTTCATCCCGTCCAACCAGCAGTACTGGGCCTACAGCACCCTCGCGTTCGGCTCCGCGCTGGCGCTGTTCATGTACCCGCACGCGGTCACCGCGGTGCTGTCGGCCAAGAGCCGCCGGGTGATCCGTCGCAACACGGCCATCCTGCCCACGTACTCGCTCATGCTCGGGCTGCTGGCCCTGCTCGGTTTCGCCGCGATCGCCAAGAAGACGTCGGTCTTCGGCCAGGACGGCTTCGCCAACCCGCAGCTCGCGGTGCCGCACTTCTTCCAGCAGGTCTTCCCGTCCTGGTTCGCCGGCGTGGCCTTCGCGGCCATCGCCATCGGCGCGCTCGTGCCGGCCGCGATCATGTCGATCGCGGCCGCGAACCTGTTCACCCGCAACATCTACCGCGAGTTCATCCGGCCCGACGCGGCGCCGGCCGAGGAAGCGCGGGTGTCGAAGATCGCCTCGCTCGTGGTCAAGTTCGGGGCCCTGCTGTTCGTGCTGGAGATGGACCGGCAGAACGCCATCAACCTGCAGTTGCTGGGCGGCGTATGGATCCTGCAGACCATCGTGACCATCGTGGCCGGGCTCTACACCCGGTGGTTGCACCGCTGGGCCCTGCTGGCGGGCTGGGCCGCGGCCATGGTCTACGGCACCGTCACCGCGTACCGGCAGACCGTGCCCAACACCAAGACCAAGCTCGTCCACGGCCAGCCGGTGGCCACGGTGCACGGCATGCGCCACTTCGGGGTCAGCATCGCCGACTTCCCGTTCACCAGCACCAAGGTCTACATCGCAGCCAGCGCGCTGGTCATCAACATCGTCGTGGCCGTGGTGCTGACGTTCGTGTTCCGGGCGCTCAAGGCGCCGGCCGGAGCGGACGAGACCGAACCGACCGACTACCACTCCGACGCGGCCTCGAAGGACGTCCGTCAGGTCGCCGACGCGGAGCTGGCCGGCGGCTGAGGGCTGGCTATTCCGCCCGGTACTCCACCCGGGCGATCTCGAGCGAGACCTCGGTGATGCGCACCTTGATCCGCTCGTGCAGGCTCTCCGGGGCCTGGTCGCTGCCGCAGCAGCGGGCGACGAGGGAGCGGACGTCCTGCTCCAGGCCGTACTGCTTCAGGCACGGCGAGCACGCGTCCAGGTGCTCGCGGATGCGGTTCTTCACGCCTTCGCCGGTCTCGCCGTCGAGGTAGAGGTAGAGGTCCTTCAAGACCTCGTCACAGTCGATGTTGCCCGGGCCGAAACCCCCGACGAAGCTCATGACTGTCCTCCGACGCCGGCCTGGATGAGCCCGCGATCGCGGGCGTAGTCGGCGAGCAGGCCCTGCAGCTGCTTGCGGCCGCGGTGCAGCCGCGACATCACGGTGCCGATCGGCGTGCCCATGATCTCGGCGATCTCCTTGTAGGCGAAGCCCTCGACGTCGGCCAGGTACACGGCCAGCCGGAAGTCCTCGGGCAACTGCTGCAGCGCGTCCTTGACGTCCGAGTCGGGCAGATGGTCCAGCGCTTCCATCTCGGCCGACCGCAGGCCGCTGGAGGTGTGCGACTCGGCCCGGGCCAGCTGCCAGTCCTCGACGTTCTCGCCGTTGGACTCCTGCGGCTGGCGCTGCTTCTTGCGGTACGTGTTGATGAAGGTGTTGGTCAGGATGCGGTAGAGCCAGGCCTTGAGGTTGGTGCCCTCGGTGAACTGGTGGAAGGCCGCGAACGCCTTGACGAAGGTCTCCTGGACGAGGTCCTCGGCGTCGGAGGGGTTGCGGGTCATCCGCATGGCCGCGGCATAGAGCTGATCCAGGAAGGGCAGCGCATCACGTTCGAAACGTGCCCGGCGTTCCTCGACCGTCTCTTCTGCCACTGCAGTCCCTTCGTCGTCCACCCGCCTAGTGGAGGATACGGGGCCTGGGGAAACCGGCCACTCGCGGCGCTCCATTCGCAACGCCGACGGGCGCGCCTGCAGATCCAGCATGGTCATCCGATCCCCTAATCGCCTTGACGGTCACCGTAAGAACCAGCAATCAGGGGCGGGCATTCCTTGTACAGTCCGGCTCGTGGCCACCGGCACCCCCGCGACCGTGCTGCTGTCACGGGCCGGCGCGGCGTTCACCCTGCACCCGTACCGGCACGACCCCCGGGCCGACGCGTTCGGCGACGAGGCGGCCGCGGCCCTGGGCGTGGCCCCGGAGCGGATCTTCAAGACCCTGATCGCGGCCGTCGACGGGGTCCTGGTCTGCGCGGTCGTGCCGGTGGCCGGTCGCCTGGACCTCAAGGCCCTGGCCGCGGCCGTGGGGGCGAAACGGGCCGAACTGGCCGATCCGGGCGCCGCGGCCCGGGCCACCGGCTACGTGGTCGGCGGTATCTCCCCGCTGGGGCAGAAGTCCCGGCTGCGGGTGGTGGTGGACGAATCGGCCGCGGCCTTCCCGACCGTGTACGTCTCGGCCGGCAAGCGCGGCCTGCAGGTCGAACTGGCCCCCGACGACCTGGTCCGGCTGGCCCCGGCCGAGCTAGCCCCGATCGCCGCGGGCTGATTGGCCGGCCGGTGTGACCGGCAGCCGGTCGGGCAGGCCCTGCACCGCCGCCGCCACCAGGATCGTCAGCAGCACGTAACAGGCGGTGAGCGGGCCGATCCGCCTGTCGACCCCCGCGGCCACGGCCAGGGCGGCGATGACCACGGAGAACTCCCCGCGCGGGATGAGGGCGACGGCCGCCCGCCACCGGCCGCGCCGCTTGACCCCGGACCGTCTGGCCGCGACATAGCCGGTGCCCAGCTTGGTGCCCGAGGTGACGACGACCAGGGCGACGGCCAGCGGCAGCACCGGCAACAGCGTGCCCGGGTTCGTCGACAGGCCGAACGTGACGAAGAAGGCCGCCGCGAAGACGTCCCGCAGCGGGGCCAGCAGCTCGCTGGCCGCCTCGGCCACCGTGCCCGAGACCGCGATCCCGACCAGGAACGCGCCGACCGCGGCCGACACCTTGAGCTGCTCGGCGATCCCGGCCACCAGCAGGGTCAGGCCCAGGACCCCCAGCAGCAGCGACTCCTTGTCCTCGGCCGAGACCAGCAGCGTGACGTGCCGGCCGAAGCGGGTCGCGACCACGATGACCACGCTGACCGTCCCGACCGCCACGACGACGGCGATGATCACGGTCGACGCGCCGCCGCCGGACAGCAGCGCGGTCAGCACGGGCAGGTAGAGCGCCATCATCAGATCCTCGATGACCAGCACGCCGAGGATGGCCGGCGTCTCGCGATTGCCGAGCCGGCCGAGGTCGCCGAGCGTCTTCGCGATGACACCGGACGAGGACACCCAGGTGACCCCGGCCAGGGTGACCGCGGCCAGCGCGCCCCAGCCGGCCAGCAGGGCGATCGCCGCGCCGGGCAGGGCGTTGAGCAGCCCGTCGAGCACGCCGATCGGGGCCTGGCTGCGCAGGCTGTCCTTGAGCTCGCCGGCCGAGTACTCCAGCCCCAGCATCACCAGCAGCAGGATCACGCCGATGTCGGCCGACACCTTGAGGAAGTCCGAGCTGGCCGACAGCGAGAGCACGCCGCCCTGGCCGAAGAACAGGCCCGCCACCAGGTAGAGCGGGATGACCGGAACGCGGATCATCCGGGCCACTCGGCCCAGCACCCCGAGCGCGAACAGGATCGCGCCGAGTTCGACCAGCAGTCTGGCTACGTGCAGGTCGGTCCCGCCCCCGGCCGCGAGTGGCATGGTTGCGGCCTAACCCGGCGGGTCCGAGTCGAGCGTGCCGGCGAGGATCCGGGCCAGCTGGTCGACCGCGTCGGGCGTGCCGACGGTGACGACCAGGTCTTCCGGGACGAGCACGAAGTCCGGCGTGGGCGAGGCGATGGCCGCGCCCTGGCGCAGGACGGCCACGATCGACGCGCCGGTGCGGGTGCGGGCCTGGGTGTCGCCGAGCGGGCGGTTCGCGAACGGCGAGTCGCCCGGCACGGGCAGTTGCTCGACGGTGAGCCCGTCGGCCTGGCGCTGCAGCGCGGCCAGCCGGAAGGTCAGCTGGGGCGCGCCCAGGATCTCGGCCACGGCATTGGCCTCGTCGTCGGTCAGGGCCACATCCGCGGCCGCGCCGTCACCGTCGTCGTCGTAGAACACGATGTCGCGCAGGCCGTTGCGCCGGGTGACGATGCCGACTCGCCGGCCGTCGTGCAGGGCGATCTCCTGACACACACCGATGCCCGGCAGCACCCGGCTGGTGATCTCCACGTTCATCCGCGCAGCCTATCCGCGGGCCGGCTCCCGGTTGCGCAGAACGAAGTCGACCACGGCGGCCCCCACGGCGCTCGGGTCCTTCTTCAGCCCGTGGTCGGCCCCGGCGATGACGACGATCTCGGCCGAGCCCGGCGGCGGCATCCCGAAGGCGTCGCGGTCGCCCTGGACGACGAGGACGGGCACCGCGGGCCGGGCCAGTTCGTCCAGGCGGCTCTTGTCCGGCCGGCCCGGCGGGTGCACCGGGAAGGCGAGCGCGACCACGGCCGCCGCCCCGGCCGCGGTGGCCGTGCGGCAGGCGACCCGCGCCCCGCTCGAGCGGCCCGCGGCCACCAGGGGCACCCGGCGCAGGCCGCGCTGGGCGCGCACTGCGGCGATGGCGGCCAGCCAGGCCTCGTCCAGCCGGGGCGCCGGTGCCGGTGCTCGCCGGCCGGCGACGCGGTACGGCTGGGTCACCCGGGCCACGGCGAACCCGGCCGCCAGGGCCGCCATCCGGACGGCCCGCAGGTCGGGCGCGTCGACGCCGCCGCCGGCCCCGTGACCCATCACCAGCAATGCCAGCGGTGTGGCCCGCGGGCGCTCCAGGTCGACGGTGGCCGGCCCGGTCGGGGTCGCGACGTCCAGCCGCAACACCCTGGACGACGCGGCCGGCATGACAACCAGCATGCCGGGCCGTGCGCGTCCGGCACACTGGAGGGCATGTGTGGCCGGTACGTCAGCGTCGCCTCGAACGCTGATCTCAGCGACGAGTTCGACGTCGAGGAGACCATCGGGGAGCTGCCCCCGCCGTCCTGGAACGTCGCCCCGACCGACCCGGTGCCGGTGATCGTGCAGCGCCGCCCGCACGGCGACGACGACGCCGACCCGGTGCGGCAGCTGCGCACGGTGCGGTGGGGCCTGGTGCCGAGCTGGTCCAAGGCCCGTACCGGCGGGGCCAAGATGATCAACGCCCGGATCGAGACCGTCACCCAGAAGCCGGCGTTCAAGACCGCGGCCGCCCGGCGCCGCTGCCTGGTCCCGGCCCTCGGCTACTACGAGTGGCAGCAGGCCGACGGCGGCAAGGTCCCCCATTTCCTGCACGCCCCCGACGGCGAGCTGCTGGCCATGGCCGGCCTGTACGAGCTGTGGCGTGACCCGGCACTGGGCGACGACGACCCGGCCCGGTGGCTGTGGACGTGCACGATCATCACCCAGCAGGCCACCGATCTGCTCGGCGAGATCCACGACCGCAACCCGGTCGTCGTTCCCCCGGACCTGCGCGCCCAGTGGCTGGACTGTTCGAGCGGCGACGTGGCCACCGCCGCCGCGCTGCTCGAACTGATCCCCGAGGCCCGGCTCGAGCCCTACGTGGTGTCCAGCGCCGTGGGCAACGTCAAGAACAACGGCCCCGAGCTGATCGAGCCGGTCGACCCGGCCCGGTTGCCGGCGCAGGAAACGCTCGAAATTTGACCGCGGGGCAAATCAGGGCAAAGGTGGATGAACGTCCGTTGGTCACGAGATCGACAACGCTTGGTAGTTCCAGCTCACGTCGCACTTACGGCAGACTGTCCGGGTGAGTTCCTGGACGGCCCCCCGCGCGACGCGGCCGGTGTCCGCCCGGGTCGAATTGCCC
>CAVQKZ010000003.1:0-41522 GCA_963713245.1 uncultured Actinomycetota bacterium | reverse complement strand
GATCACCGTGTGGTTGCCGGACAGCACGTGGTCGACGCCGGCCAGCTTCATCGGCAGCTGGTGTGCGCGGATCAGCCGCCTGGCGGCCACCCGTGCCTCGGCCCGCTTGCGCCGGCTGCGTTCGCCGCAGCCAGGTCGGCGTCGGTGGCCATGCCGACCAGCCGCGGCAGCCCGCCGATCTCGTCCGCGGTCCACTGCGGCGCCCAGATCACCTGCGCGACCTCGGGCCCGTCGTCGGTGGGATACAGCACGTGCTCGCCCACCGCCGGCGTCAGGCCGGCCGGATCGGCGTAGTACAGCCGGCCCCGCTCGGTGAAGGTCACCGCACAGATCAGAGCCATGCGCTGAGACTAACCGCCGTTGCCGGTGACCGTCGCGCATCCGAGCGACTAACGCGGTCAGGGCAGCCGAAGCGCGGCCGTCATCGCCTCGATCGCGATCCGGGGCTTGACGTTCAGCTCGATCGCGGTGCGGCATTCCAGCACCTGGTCCAGCCGGATCAGCACGCCGGCCTGGTCGACCGAGCGGGCCACCATGGCGACCTCGGCGGCGAAGTCCGGATGCGCGGCCGGTACCGGCGCTCCGGCCTGCGCCAGCAGCACGTCCCGATAGAAGCTGGCCAGGTCGACCAGCGCGCGGTCCAGCGCATCGCGCTGCAGCCGGGTGGCCCGCGACTTCTGCCGACGCTCCAGCTCCTTGATCAGACCGGCACTGCCCCGGGCCGCGGTGGCGGCGCCCTTGCCGGTACCGCCGGCGCCCAGTGCGATCTTGAGCTCCTCGGTCTCCTGGGTGTTCAGCTCGTCGGTCTGCACCCTGGCCTCGGCCTCGGCCGCCCGCACCAGGTGCTCGGCAGCCTCGAAGCAGGCGTTCAGCGAGGTGAGCTGGGCCGGAATCGCCAGTACCGCCGCCCGCCGCCGGCGCGCCTCCTCGTCGCGGGCCAGCCGGCGGGCCCGTCCGACATGGCCCTGGGAGGCCTGGGCGGCCCACTCCGCGGTGGACCGCTCGATGCCGTCGGCCACCAGCACCCGTGCGATCGCGTCGGCCGGCGGGATCCGCAGGCCGACCACCCGGCAGCGCGAACGGATGGTCGACGATCACGTCGTCCGGATGGGTGGACGGCGCGCACAGCAGGAAGACCGTGCGCTCCGGCGGTTCCTCGATCGCCTTGAGCAGCGCGTTCGCCGCGCCCTCGGTGAGCCGGTCGGCGTCCTCGATCACCACCACCTGCCAGCGGCCCAGCATCGGCCGGCGGGCGGCCAGACCGACCACCGCACGCATCTCGCCGACCCCGATGGACAGGCCTTCGGGCACCACCCAGCGGACGTCCGGATGGCTGCCGGCCAGCACCGAACGGCAGGACGAGCAGTGCCCGCAGCCCGGCTCGGCGGCGGCCAGGTCGGCGTCGCCGCCGGTCAGGCCGGGCAGTGCGTTGTCGCACTCCAAGGCGCAGGCCAGCGCCCGAGCGGCGACCGAGCGGCCGGAGCCGGCCGGGCCGGTGAACAGCCAGGCATGCGTCATCGACCGGGCGGCACCGGCCGGCCGGCCACCACCTCGGCACCCGCGCGGGCGGCCCGGGACAGCTCGGCCACCGCCGCGTCCTGCCCGATCAGCGCGTCGAAGACGGTCATGAGACAGTGCCGACCGCCAGCCGGCGCTGCACCTCGGCCGCGATCGCGGCAGCCAGTTCGGCCACCGGCCGGGTCGCGTCCAGCATCAGGTACCGGTCCGGATCCTGGCGCGCCAGCTGGCGGAAACCGTCCCTGACCCGCTCGTGGAACGCCAGCTGCTCGCGCTCCAGGCGGTCCGGACCGGTCAGCCAGGTCCGGTCGCCGGCCCGGGCCAGGCCGTGCTCCGGGTCGATGTCCAGCAACACCGTGAGATCCGGCAGCAGGCCTCGGGTCGCCCACTCCGACAGCGCGCGCGATCTCGGCCGTCGAGAGCGTCCGGCCGGCGCCCTGGTAGGCGATCGAGGAGTCGACGTACCGGTCGCACAGCACGTGCTGGCCGGCCGCGAGCTTCGGCCGGATCTCGGTCTCGACGTGCTGCGCCCGGTCGGCGGCGAACAGCAACGCCTCGCTGCGCGGCGATGATCTGCTCGTCGGTCTCCAGCAGCAGCGACCGGATCGCCTTGCCGACCGACGGTCGCGCCGGGCTCGTGGGTGGCGAACACCGGCAGTCCTGCCCGGCCAGGTACTCGCGCAGCAGCATGATCTGGGTGGACTTGCCCGAGCCCTCGCCGCCCTCGAAGGCGATGAACAGCGGCATGCCAGCAGCCCATTCGGCTGTCCGCGGCAGGCCGGTGGCGAGGCCGAGCAACCGGCGCAGGCCGGCGGCCAGACCGGTCCGCTGGCTGGCGGACAGGCCTGCCAGCAGCGCCTCCTCGCCGGCCAGCAGTGCCTCGAACGCCGCATCCACCCGGTGCCGGCCGGCACCGGTCAGCCGGATGATCACCTGCCGACCGTCGACCGGATGGGCCCTGCGCACCACCAGCCGCCGGCTCGCCAGCCGGTCCAGCCGGTTCGTCATGGTGCCGGACGTGACGTGGGTCGCCTCGATCAGCTGGCCCGGGGTCTGCTCATAGGGCGCGCCGCTTCGCCGCAGCGCCGCCAGCACGTCGAACTCGTGCGCCGCCAGGCCGTGCTCGGCGAAGGCCTGGCTGCGCCGCTCGTCGAGCAACTGCGCGATCCGGCTGACCCGGCTCAACACCTGGATCGGGGCCAGCTCCAGATCCGGCCGCTGGGCCTGCCAAGCCCGGGCGATCGCATCCACTTCGTCGGTCACCCTCCCAGCCTAGCAACTATCTCGATACCAAGATATAATCTCTTGGTATCGAGAGAATGGAGAGATCGACGATGCAGTGGGATCCCACCCAGTACGCCAGATTCGGCTCGGAGCGCAGCCGTCCTTTCTTCGACCTGCTCAGCCAGGTGGGCGCCGACCGGCCGGCCACGGTGGTCGACCTCGGCTGCGGTTCCGGCGAGCTGACCGCCGCCCTGGCCGCGCGCTGGCCGGCCGCCCGGGTGCTCGGCATCGACTCCGCACCGGAGATGATCGAGCGAGCCGCCGGCCAGCAGGGACCGCGGCTCAGCTTCCAGCTCGGCGAGGCGGCCGAGTTCTCCGCCACCGGGGTGGACGTGCTGGTCAGCAACGCGCTGCTGCAGTGGGTGCCCGGCCACCTCGAGCTGCTCAACCGGTGGGCGGCCGAGCTCAACCCCGGTGGTTGGCTCGCCTTCCAGGTGCCCGACAACTTCTCGGCCCCGTCCCACGTGCTGATGCGCGAGCTCGCCGAGTCGCCCGAGTGGTCGGCCAAGCTGGCGGGTGTGCTCCGCCATGCCGACGCGGTGTCAGCCCGTCCAGGACTACCTGTTCGGGCTCTGCGCCGCCGGCCTGCGGGTGACTGCCTGGCAGACCAGTTACCTGCACCTGCTGCCCGGCGCCGACCCGGTGCTGGAATGGGTACGCGGCACCGGGCTGCGGCCGGTGCTGGCGGCGCTGTCGGCCGCCGACGCCGCCGCCTTCGAGCGCAGCTATGCCGAGCGGCTGCGGACGGCGTACCCGGCCACCGAGCACGGCACGGTGTTCCCGTTCCTGCGCACGTTCGTGGTCGCGCACAAGTGATCACCGGCATCGACCACGTCCAGGTGGCCATCCCGGCCGGCGCCGAGGACGAGGCGCGCCAGTTCTACGGCGGCCTGCTCGGCATGACCGAACTCGCCAAGCCGGCGGCGCTGGCCGGTCGCGGCGGCTGCTGGTTCCGGGCCGGCAGCGCGGTGTTGCACCTCGGTGTCGAGCGGCCGTTTCAGCCGGCTCGCAAGGCACATCCGGCGTTCACTCGTGACCGACCTGGACGGGCTGTTCGAGCTGCTGGCCGAGCATGGCCACCCCGGTGTCGGAGCCGACCGGGAACTGCCCGGGGTGCGCCGGTTCCACGTCTTCGACCCGTTCGGCAACCGGATCGAGTTCCAGCAAGGCTGAGCCGCCGCTACCGCCGCCGCATTGTGCGGCCACAACTTGCAGGTGCGTACGGCGTGTCGTGCAAGCTGGGGCCGCACAATGGCTCGATCGCGGACCTGGCCGCGGCGGCATACTGAAGGCGTGCTCAGGCCCGGTCCACTGCGCTGGCTGCGGTACTCCCTCGGCGGCAGCCTGCCCGAGCGCTACCGGGACTGGGTGCTGCACGACGTCACCTGCCGGAGCTGGGCGCTGCGCCAGGTGCTGCGCTCGTTGCTGGTGGTCGCGCCGCTGGTGGTCATCGTGCTGGTCTTCGTCCCCGGACCGTTCTGGATCCGTGGCCTGAGCGCGCTGGGCGGCGTCATCATGGGCCTGGTCTACTCGCTCGGCTACCTGATCGAGACGACCGAGCACCGGCTGGTCAAGGCCGGTTACCCGGTCGGCACCGGCGAGCGGATCCGCGAGCGGCAACAGACGCAGCGCCGATCGGACGACCGTGGAGCAGCGCCGGCAGAAGATGTTCGCCCGGCTGGACCGGCGGCGGCGCTGACTCGCCTGCCGCCGGACCGCGCTGCCAGGGTGGCCGGAGCTGGCAGGCTAGCCGGAGCTGCCGGTTACCGGGCCGGCCGCAGCACCAGCTGGGTGAGAACCGGTAACGGTGCGCCCAGGGTGCCGACGGCCCCGGTCCGGCGATTGATGACGGCCAGCTTCCCGTCCGCGGCGACCGCGAACAGCAAGCTGCTGTCCGGCGAGAACGATATGCCTGGGTAAATGAACTCCTGACTGATCGATATCTGGACGACCCGGCGCTTTCCGGAGGCTAGATCGAGCAGGTACAGCCCGCTGCGCCCGTTCGAGTCGGAGGTCTGCATCGCCGCGGTCGCCCCGTCCGGTGAGATCACCCCGATCTGGTTGCGGCTGACCGTCCCGGCGTTCACGACTCGGCGCGAGCCGTCCAGCCGGCCGACGAGCACCGTCTGGCAGCGGTACTGCTCGTCGCATTCGACCACCAACCACCCGGTGGGCCCGACCGCCAGCACCGCACCAGTGCTGATCCGGCGAATGCCATCGGGCCGGGCGTCGTACACGCCGCCGATGCCGGAGAACAGCAGGTAGCCCGCCCCGTCGGGAGTCGCGTCGAAAGCAGAGCTGTCCAGCGGAATCCGGATGAAACTCGCGAGCCGGACGCCGGCCAAGGTTGCCAGCGCCATCACCGGCTCATGGTCGTCGGTGGGCTGTTGCCACATCTGGTTCGGAGCTGGTCCCGGCAGGATCGGGCCCTGGTTGAGCAGCGGGGCTAGCTGGCTGGCCGGCTTCCCGTCGGCCACGAGGTAGCCAGGCACATTATCGAGTGGCCGAATTACCACTCGGTCCGAACCTGCCAGCATGAACACCGGGCCGCCGCTCTGCAAGCCAGGGATCGTGGTTCGGGTGATCCGGCCGGCCGCCGGCTGGATCCGAACCAGAACCCCGTCGCCGCGGCCGAACAACTCCCAGTTGCCCGTGGTACCGAACAACGGGTGGCCCAACCGGGTGACCGAGACCGCCGCCGACGGCAGCACCGTCGCCGGCGCGGACGTCGCAGGTGCGGACGTCCGAGGTGCGGCCGGGGTCGCCAGACCGGCGTCGTCGGCGGGGCGGTCACCCGTGCTGCCTGCGGGGCGCCGCCGATGGCGGTTCAGGGCCGCGACCAGGACGACGACCACGACCGCTGCCACTGCCAGCGTGAACCATCTCGGCCAGGGCTCGCGGGGCGGGGCCGTCCCAGCCGGCTCGTCGGCGGAGCCGACCACGAACCAGTCGATGTCGTCGGAGTACCCATCTCGGCCCACGCCTCATTGTGGACCCGCACGGCAAGCGCGCGGCGTAAATCGCAGTCAGGCCTTCTTGCCGGCAACCTTCTTGGCCCGCACCTTCTTGGCACCGACCTTCTTCGCGGCTGACTTCTTGGCCGGTGCCCGCTTGGCGGCTGCCTTCTTCTTCACCGGCCCGCGCGCCCGCCGGTCGGCCAGCAGTTCGGAGGCGCGTTCGTCGGTGATCTCGTCCACCGAGTCGTCCCGGCGCAGCGAGGCGTTGGTCTCGCCGTCGGTGACGTACGGGCCGAACCGGCCGTCCTTGATCACCATCTGCTTGCCCGACGCCGGGTCGATGCCCAGTTCCTTCAACGGTGGGGCGGCCGCGGCTCGCCGGCCGCGCAGCTTCGGCTGGGCGAAGGTGGCCAGCGCCTGGTCCAGGGTGACGGTGAACAACTGCTCTTCCGAGTCCAGCGACCGCGAGTCGGTGCCGCGCTTGATGTACGGCCCGTACCGGCCGTTCTGCGCGGTGATCTCCAGCTCCTGGACCGAGCCGTCCTCCTCGACCATCCGGTCCACGCCGACCACCCGCGGCAGCGTCAACAACCGGGCGGCCTGGTCCAGGGTCACCGTCTCCAGCGACATGGTCTTGAACAGCGAGGCGGTCCGCTCGCCGTCGGTGACGTACGGCCCGTACCGGCCGTTCTTGCCGGTGATCTGGCGCCCGGTTGCCGGATCGGTGCCGATCTCGATATCACCCGACGGCGCCGACAGCAGCTGCTCGACCTTGTCCCGGGTCAGCTCGTCCGGCGGCAGGTCGTCCGGTACCGACGCCCGGCGCTCGGACTCCGCCCCGCCCTGCTGGACGTACGGGCCGTACCGGCCGACCCGCACCAGGATGTCACTGTCCGGACCGAACAGCTGGATCGAGTTCACCCCGCGCGCGTCGATGTCCTCCAGCCGCTCGGCGATCAGCTTCTTCAGCCCGCCCTGCGAGGAGATCCGGCCACTGGCAGTGTCGTCGCCGCCCCGCTCGGAGTCGCCGGCCCCGAAGTAGAACCGGCGCAGCCAGTCCACCCGCGAGGTGTTGCCGCCGGCGATGGAGTCCAGGTCGTTCTCCACCGAGGCGGTGAACCCGTAGTCCACCAGCCGGCCGAAGTGGCCCTCGAGCAGGCCGGTCACCGCGAACGCCACCCAGGACGGGATCAGCGCCGCACCCTTCTTCCAGACGTAGCCTCGATCCTGGATGGTCTGCATGATCGAGGCGTAGGTGGACGGCCGGCCGATGCCGAGTTCCTCCATGGCCTTGACCAGCGATGCCTCGGTATAGCGGGCGGGCGGGCTGGTCGAGTGCCCGGACGGTTGCAGCGAGCGCACGCCGAGCTGGTCGCCACGGGCCAGTTGCGGCAGCCGCCGCTCGGTGTCGTCACGGCCGGACTCTCCCGAGCCACCGGCGGACTCGGCCGGCTCGTCGGTGTCCTCGACGTAGGCGCGCAGGAAACCCGGAAAGGTGATCGTCCGGCCGGAGGTGGCGAACTCGGCGCGCTCGCCGGCGATGGACGTGCCGGCCAGCCGGACCGAGACCGTGGTGCCGACCGCGTCGGCCATCTGCGAGGCCAGCGTGCGCTGCCAGATCAGCTCGTAGAGCCGGAACTCGTCCGAACTCAGCGCCGAGGCGAGTTCTCCTGGCGTGCGGAACGCGTCGCCGGCCGGCCGGATCGCCTCGTGGGCCTCCTGGGCGTTCTTCACCTTGCGGCTGTAGTGCCGCGCCTCGGCCGGGACGTAGGCGTCGCCGTAGAGATCGCGGGCCTGCGACCGGGCCGCCGACAGCGCGGTCTCGGACAGATTCGTCGAGTCCGTGCGCATGTAGGTGATGTAGCCGTTCTCGTACAGCCGCTGGGCCACCCGCATGACCACCTGGGACGACCAGCGCAGCTTGCGGCCGGCCTCCTGCTGGAGCGTCGAGGTCATGAACGGCGGGTACGGCCGGCGGCGGTAGGGCTTCTCCTCGACCCTGGTGACCGAGAAGTCGGCGCCCTCCAACCGGGCGGCCAGGCCCCGCGCGCCGGCCTCGTCCAGGTGCAGCACCGCCGAGGACGGCAACCCGGTGGCCGGGTCGAAGTCGCGGCCGGTGGCGATCCGCTCGTCACCGAGGGCCACGAGTTGAGCCCCGAAGGTGGCTGGATTGCCGGCGTCGTTCGGCTTGCGCACGGCCG
Organism: uncultured Actinomycetota bacterium; assembly: GCA_963713245.1. Taxonomy (GTDB): domain Bacteria; phylum Actinomycetota; class Actinomycetes; order Mycobacteriales; family Jatrophihabitantaceae; genus CAVQKZ01. The sequence goes on along the minus strand of CAVQKZ010000003.1, from coordinate 33,562 downwards.
GCGCGAAGGTGCCCTCGATGTCCCAGTAGTTCGCGGTGTGGAAGGCCATCCGCTGGCGCTCCCGCTCGACCACGATCCGGGTGGCCACCGACTGCACCCGGCCGGCGGACAGCTTGGGAAGCACCTTCTTCCACAGCACCGGAGAGACCTCGTAGCCGTAGAGCCGGTCGAGGATCCGGCGGGTCTCCTGCGCGTCGACCAGATCGGCGTCGATCTCACGCGGCTCGGACACCGCCCGGGCGATCGCGGCCGGCGTGATCTCGTGAAACACCATCCGGCGGACCGGAACGGTCGGCTTCAGGGTCTGCGCCAGGTGCCAGGCGATGGCCTCGCCCTCCCGGTCCTCGTCGGTGGCCAGGTATACCTCGTCGGCGTCCTTGACCAACGCCTTGAGCTTGGACACCTGCTGCCTGCGGTCGGGGCTGATCACGTAGAGCGGTTCGAAATCGGCGTCGGTGTTCACGCCCAGCCGGGCCCACGGCTGGCCCTTGTAGGCGGCCGGCACGTCCGCGGCATTGCGGGGCAGGTCACGGATGTGGCCGATGGACGCCTCGACGGTGTACCCCGCGCCGAGGTATCCGCCGATCGTCTTCGCCTTCGCCGGGGATTCGACGATCACCAGCTTGTTGCCGGTGGCCGTCCTCTTCCCACGTGCCTGCGCCACGAATGCTCCCTGTCTGTGATCACTCACCGTGATCGGCTGGCCTGGTTATGGTGCGCGCTGCTGCGGCGGACGGTACCGTACCCCGACCGCTTTCTGTGCCGGCGTGGCTCAGACCACCAGTCCGAGCGCGAGCACCACGGCGATGCCGGTAATCGACAGTACCGTCTCCATCAGCGACCAGGTCTTGATGTTCTGGCTCACCGACAAGCCGAAATACTGCTTCGTCAGCCAGAAGCCGGCGTCGTTGACGTGGGAGAAGAACAGCGAGCCGGCGCCGATCGCCAGCACCAACAACGACACGTGGGACGTGCTGAGGGTGGCGGTGACCGGCTGCAGGATGCCGGCCGTGGTCACCGTCGCCACCGTCGCCGAACCGGTGGCCAGCCGGATCAACACCGCCACGAACCAGGCCAGCAGCAGCGGCGACAGGGTCGAGCCTTCCACCCAGGACGCGATCACCTTGGAGATGCCGCTGTCCACCAGCACCTGCTTCAGGCCGCCGCCGGCCGCCACGATCAGCAGGATGCCCGCGATCGGCGGCAGCGCCGCGTCCACCGTGCCGGACAGCCGGGACCGGTCGAAGCCGGCCGCGACGCCGAGGGTGTACATGGCCAGCAGCACCGCCACCAGCAGCGCGATCAGCGGCGTCCCGATGAAGTCCAGCACCCGCTTGAGCACGTCGTCACCGTTCTGGTCCACCACGTCGGCGATCGCCTTGGCCAGCATCAGCAGCACCGGCAGCAGCACCGTGGACAGCGTCACCGGGAAGCTGGGCCGGCGCAGGCCCTGTTCGACCCAGCCGCTCGCGCCGGTCCCGCGCCGGCCGCGGTCCCGGACGTCGCCGTGCGAGGCGTCGGTCGGCTTGCGCCGGGCGTTCGGTCGGCCTGCGCTGGGACGTTGCGGTGCCGGCCGGGTGCTGCCGGTCCCGGCCCGGCCGACCGGCTCGGCCGGCGCTGCGGTCTGGCCGGGACCGAGGAAGAGTTCGGGCACCGGCACGTCCACCCAGCGGGCCGCCAGCGCCGAGAACAGCGGGCCGCCGATGATCACGCACGGCACCGCCACCAGCACGCCGAGGCCGAGCGTGAGGCCCAGATCGGCGTGCAGCGAGCCGACCGCGGCCAGCGGGCCGGGGTGCGGTGGCACGAAGCCGTGCATCGCCGACAGCCCCGCCAGCGCCGGGATGGCGACCCGCATCAGCGGCAGCCCGGATCCGCGCGCGACCAGCAGGATCACCGGCATCAGCAGCACCAGGCCGATCTCGAAGAACATCGGCAGGCCGATGATCATGCCGACCAACGCCATCGCCCAGGGCAGGCTTCGCTCGCTGGACCGGCCGACGATGGTGTCGACCAGCTGATCCGCGCCGCCGGAGTCGGCGAGCAACTTACCGAAGATGGCGCCCAGCGCGATCAGCGTCCCGACGCTGGCCACCGTGCTGCCGACGCCGTTGCCGAAGCTGGTCACGGTCTTGTCCAGGCCGAGCCCGGCCAGGCCGCCGACCAGGATCGAGCCGGTGGTCAGGCTGAGGAACGGGTTCAGCTTGGCGAAGGTGATCAGCGCGATGATCAGCGCGATGCCGACCAGTGCGGCGACGATGAGCCTGGTGTCGTGACCGCCGGACGTGCCGGCCGCCAGAAGCTGGACGTTCATGAGACCTCCTTGAGGAATTGCTCCACGATCTGCTCCGGCGGGCTGGTGAAGTTCAGCGCCACCCCGAACTCGTCCGGCTCCAGCGGCTCCAGCGCCGCGTACTGCGAGTCCACCAGCGAGGCCGGCATGTAGTGCCCCCGTCGATGCCCGACCCGCTCGGTCACCACCGCCGCTTCGCCGGCCAGGTGCAGGAAGCACAGCCGGGGTGAGCCGGAACGCAGCACGTCCCGGTAGCGGCGCTTGAGCGCGGAGCAGGCCAGCACCGCACCGTCCTGCTCGCCGGCCAGCCAGTCGGCCAGCCGGCGCAACCAGGGTGCCCGGTCATCGTCGTCCAGCGGGTGTCCGGAGGCCATCTTGGCCTTGGCCTGCTCGGAGTGGAACTCGTCCGCATCGGCAAACGGCACGCCGAGCTGGTGCGCCAGCAGCAGGCCGACCGTGGTCTTGCCACTGCCGGACACTCCCATGACCACCACGGTGGGGTGGATGCCGATGTCCATGATCACAAGAATCTAGCCCGGTCGTGCCGGGCCGCCGCGGATCCGTCGGATCGGGCCGCGGATCGGCCGCCGGATCTGACCGGCCGGGCAGCCGCCGGTCAGCCGTCAGCCGACCGGCCAGTCGGCCCGAGCGGGCGGCTCGCCGAGCAGCTCGGCCAGCCGGCGCAGTCGCCGCGCGGAGGTGACCCGCCAGCCCGGCCCGCCGCGGCCGGTCAGGTTGGCCGCCGGAATGCCGAGGCTGGCCAGCTGCCGGCCGGCGGCCCGGTGCACCGAACTGTCGTCGGCCCGTTCCCCGGCGGTCGTCAGCAGATAGCCGGCCTCCTCCGACCGCCCGCCGGCGATCGCCCACAACCGCAGCCCGGACGCCGACAGCGCCAGGTCGGCCGGAACCCGCAGCGACGCCCCTCTGGTCCAGCGCTCGGCCTGCGCCCGCAGCAGGTCGGTGATCGGCGTGCGCACCGCGATCAGGCCGCCCGGCGCCGGCACCGTGTCACAAGTCAGCCGCCGGTGATCGAGTTCGGCCATCAGCGCGTCGGCCCGCCACCACTGGTCGACCAGCACCGACAGCCTGGCGGCCCAACCGCGCTCGGCCCGCACCCAGTCGCCGCCGGCCAGTAGCAGGCCGTCCAGATCGGTCAGGACGGCATCGGCCGCCTGTGCCCCGAACAGTGAGAACTGCACGACTGGATTGTCGCGCACTTCCGGCGCCGGCAGCGGCAGGCCGGCGGTGGCCCGGTCCCGAAACTCGACTGCCCCCGAGCGTGCGCTCGGGGGCAGTCGATCGATCCTCGGCCGGCTCAGCCGACGTGCACCGCCGCCTGCCGCTCGGCCGGGTCGTCGTTGAGCGAGGACGCCCGCCGCTTGGCGATGACGACGGCGGCAACGATGATCGCCACGGCCACCAGCGCAATGGCGATCCGCACCGGGGTGTTGGCGTCCTTGCCGATCGAGAGCTGCACCACGGCCGGCGCGATCAGCACCGACACCAGGTTCATCACCTTGAGCAGCGGGTTGATGGACGGACCGGCGGTGTCCTTGAACGGGTCACCGACGGTGTCGCCGATGACGGTGGCCGCGTGTGCCTCCGAACCCTTGCCGCCGTGGATGCCGTCCTCGACCAGCTTCTTGGCGTTGTCCCAGGCACCACCGGAGTTGGCCAGGAACACCGCCATCAGGGTGCCGGTGGCGATCGCGCCACCGAGGTAACCGGCCAGCGGTCCGACCCCCAGGCCGAAGCCCACCGCGATCGGCGCCATCACCGCCAGCAGGCCGGGGGTGATCAGTTCACGCAGCGAGTCCCGGGTGCAGATGTCGACCACCCGGCCGTACTCCGGACGCTCGGTGCCGTCCATGATGCCGGGACGGGTCCGGAACTGGTTGCGAACCTCGTAGACGACCGCGCCGGCCGCCCGGGAGACCGCGTTGATGGCCAGCCCGGAGAACATGAACACCACCGCGGCGCCGATCACCACGCCGACCAGGGTGTTCGGGCTGACGATCGTGTTGGTGAAGGAGTTCTGCACGTACGTGGAGACCTTGTCGCCGGTCCGGTACTTGTCGATGGCCTGGCGGATCGCGTCCTGATAGGAGCCGAACAGCGCGGTGGCCGCCAGCACCGCGGTCGCGATGGCGATGCCCTTGGTGATGGCCTTGGTGGTGTTGCCCACCGCGTCCAGTTCGGTGAGGATCTGCGCGCCCTCGAGGCTGACGTCACCGGACATCTCAGCGATGCCCTGCGCGTTGTCCGAGACCGGGCCGAAGGTGTCCATCGCGACGATCACGCCGACCGTGGTGAGCAGGCCGCAGCCTGCCAGGGCCACCGCGAACAGCGCCACCGACACCGAGGAGCCACCCAGCAGGAACGCGCCGAACACCGCGGCCGCGATCACGATCGCGGTGTAGACGGCCGACTCGAAGCCGACCGAGATGCCGGCCAGGATCACGGTGGCCGGGCCGGTCAGCGAGGACTTCCCGACATCCTGCACGGCCTTGCCCTCGGTGCCGGTGAAGACGCCGGTCAGCCAGAGGATGACGGCGGCCAGCACGATGCCGATGATCACCGCGATGATCGCGATCAGCGCCGGGTTGCCGCTGTGGTCGGCGATTCGGGTCACCCCGTCGATGTCTGACCCGGTGCCCTTGAGGTCGGAGAACTTGCTGGGCAGGTAGCTGAACGCGGCGATGGCGCACAGCACCACCGAGATGCCGGCAGCGATGTAGAAACTGCGGTTGATGGTGGCCAGGCCGCCCTCGTTGGCCCGCGACCGGGTGATGAACACGCCGATGATGGCGGTGATCACGCCGATCGCCGGCACGATCAGCGGGAACAGCAGGCCCTTGGTGCCGAAGGCCACCGAACCCAGGATCAGCGATGCCACCAGGGTGACGGCGTAGGACTCGAACAGGTCGGCCGCCATGCCCGCGCAGTCGCCGACGTTGTCACCGACGTTGTCGGCGATGGTGGCGGCGTTGCGCGGGTCGTCCTCGGGGATGCCCGCCTCGACCTTGCCGACCAGGTCGGCGCCGACGTCGGCGGCCTTGGTGAAGATGCCGCCACCGACACGCATGAACATGGCCAGCGTGGCCGCGCCGAAACCGAAGCCCTCGAGCACCTTGGGAGCGTGGTCGGTGAACACCAGCACCACGATCGAGGCGCCGAGCAGGCCCAGGCCGACGGTGGCCATGCCGACCGCGCCGCCGGTGCGGAAGGCGATCCGGGTGGCCCGCTCGCGGCCCGCGGTGTTCGCGGCGGCCGCCACCCGCAGGTTGGCCCGGGTGGCCAGCCACATGCCGTAGTAGCCGATGGAAGCGGAGAACGCCGCGCCCACCAGGAAGAAGAGGGAGCGCCCGATCCGCTCGCCGGCGTCGTCGGCCGGCAGTGCGAACAGCACCACGAACACCACGACGACCACCACCGACAGCGTCCGGAACTGCCGCTTGAGGTAGGCCTGGGCGCCTTCCTGTACCGCCTCGGCGATCTCGATCATCTTGGGGGTGCCCTGATCGGCCGACAGCACCTCGCGGAACAGGGCGAACGAGAAGGCCAGCGCGATCAGGGCGACTACCCCGATCGCGATGACCAGCCCCCGGTCACCGCCAGAGAAGCTGACGCCTATCCCCTGCCCCACCGGGGAGGCAATCGAATCGGACAAAGCCATAACGCAGTACTCCTTCAGCGCATCGAGATCGGGTAAGCAGATCGCTCGACAGCGTCGGCGCGGGTTCACCGGCGCACGAGGGAAGTGGCAGGTGTGGCAGCGCTGTCGTAACGGCTGCGGCGGAGTCTAGGGTACCCGGCCGGCATGCGCTCGGAGCCGGGGTCCCTACCGGCCGAGAACCGGTCAAATCCCCGAACCGGTCCGCGCGCTCAGCTCGGCCGGGCGACCGGTCGCGGCCGTAGCCCGGCCGGCCGACGGCGCGCCTGCGTTCGCGGAGTCAGCCGGCGGTGGTCGCCTGGGCGAGCGTCGGGTGGATTTCGAACACCTCGTGCAAGCCGGTGATCCGGAATATCTTGAGCAGCCGCTCGCTGGTGCAGACCAATCGCAGCGAGGCGCCCGAGGCGTTGGCATGGTTGCGGGCCGCCACCAGGGCGCCCAGGCCGGTCGAGTCGATGAACGACAGCCAACTCAGGTCGGCGACCACCGACGAGTGCCCGGAATCCAGCACGCTGATCAGCCGATCACGCAACTCCGGGGCAGTGTGCACGTCGGCCTCGCCGTGAACCTCGACGACCACGTGCTGATCGACCGTGCGCTCGGTCAGGCTCAGGTCCACGACGGCCCCTCTCAGACACCTCGACGTGTGGTGGGCGGGTCGTTGCGGCCGGCGACGCGGGCCCGGCAGCCCGTCGACCAGCACCGGACAGGCAACATCGTGCCACAGGTCGACCCGCTGGTACGGCGGTCCGAGCAAGAAGAATGAACACGGATTTGCTTTCGGTACTTAGTACCAACTGTCTACCGCTTGGTGCTGGACGCGGGAGAATGCGTCAGGCCGCGCTGGCGACACCTGGGCGGGTCAGTGTCGCGGTAGCGCCTGACCGGCCTTCGCCCTGGCCTATCGGACCGCCACCCAGACCGCGACCACCGGGTGCTGGGCCGAACAGGGTGGCTATCGGCGGGGCTCAGCTGGCCGGGCGGTGCCAGCAGCAGGGACGGTGCCCCCGCCAGAGTCTCTCGTTCTTGCGGTACCCGGATCGGAGTTCTGCGTCCGGCACCTGGGCCGCGATCTGCACGGCCCGCTCGCGGTCATCACAGTCGACGAGCAGGAAGCCCACCAGATGCTCCTTCACCTCGGCATAGGGCCCGTCGATGCTGACCACTTCTCCGTTGCTGGCCGATACCCGAAAACCCATCGACGGATCGGAGAGCCCCTCGGCCGCGATGAGTTCACCGGACTCGCGCAACGACGCGCTCAGTGCCAGGTGGCTGCGGCCGAACTCCATCCGCTTCTGCTCCGGCCAGCTCTCCCAGAGTTCGCGGAACCTGGGATTGCTCTGAATCGTGATCAGATACCTCACCCGGCATGCCCCCTCATCGACTCACGGTCGCGTTCCGCAGCGTGTCGGAATCCGGGCCCGACTCCGACGTCCATAGTGGCGAGCAGCCTCGGGCCGGTCAAACGTCCCGGATCGGGTATACCGGTCGGCTGGCGGCAGCGGCGGGTGTCATCGCCGGGGCGGTCTGCCGCGATCGTATGGCGCACCTTGTCGGGATCGGGTAGACAGTGCGCCCAACCCATGTCCGCGGTTGCGCTTCGGCCGGTGCGGGCCAGGTTATGGTGGCTCGGCCATTCCCCGAGCCTGTGGAGCACTGCTGTGACCCGTCTCCTACGTCGACTTGCGACCGTGGTCGCCGTGCTGAGCGCGATGGCTGCCGGTCTCGCCGGACTCCCCGCCAGCGCCCAGGCCGGCACCCCGACCGCCAGTGCGGTCAGCAGCTTCGCCTACATCACCGCATCCCGCCAGGGATCGGCCGTGTATGTCAACGGGCTGGTGAAGCAGAATTCAGCCACCGGCCTGATCCGGAGCGCCAACCGCAGAACGTACCTGCAACGAAACCTCAACGGCAGCTGGCAAACCATGCTGAGCCGGGTCACCAACGCCCAGGGCCTGTTCACGGTCGGCTTCATCTCCGTTGCCAACTACCAGTACCGCTACATCGTGCTGGCCAGTGCCGGTGCGCTTGGAACGACCAGCGGCGTAGTCCAGACCGCGTCACCGCCGGCCAAGTACAGCAACTGCGCTGCGCTAAATGCCGTCTACCCGCACGGGGTGGGCAAGTCCGGGGCTCACGACATCACTCGGTCCGGAACCGATCCGGTGCTGGACTTCACCGTCAGTTCGGCCGTCTACACCCTCAATACCGGCCGGGATGCCGACCATGACGGCATCGCCTGCGAGAAGCACTGACCACTAGGCGCTAGGACACCAGGGGACTAGGGCCCGCCGGCCGTCGCGAGCCGCCCGGCCCGTGACCGTGCGTGTGCCACCCGGCTGCCCAGCAACAGCACCTCGACCCGGGCGCTGAGCCGCACCGCGACCGTGCCGGCACGGCCACCCGGATCCAGCGTCGCGCTGCAGCCGTCGAGCACCGCGCCGTTGGCCCCGGCAATCCGGGACGCTGCCTGGCATGGGTCACCGCCCGTGCCGATCTGGCCGGCGGCCGCGAGGGCAGCGGCGTCCGAACTGTGCTCCAGCCGGTGCCGCCCGAGTGTCGCGCTCGCCTGCGCCAGCACGACCAGCGTCACCGACAACACCAGTGCCGCCAGGCCGAGCAGCCAGATCGAGGCCGAGCCGCGCTCGGGCTGCCGGGTGGATGCCGACCGCAGCCGCGGCCGCCGCACCGGCAGCGGGGCGCTCATGTCGGCGGGCCGCTCGTGGCCAAGGACCGCCGGTCGACGGGCCGGTGCCGGTCCGCCGCCGGTCACGGAGGCGCCCCAGGTTCGGATGCGACCGTCGCCGACTCGGTGATGGTGACCGGCGCCAGCCAGTGAACTGGACGCAACCTGGTCCGGACCGTCACCACCGTGTCGGGTCCGTGCCGGCTGCTGGCAACGCTCACCGGGCGACCGGCGACCGCCCTGGCGAGTCCGGCGGCCGAGTCCGGATCACCCCGGGCGATCAGCCGGGCGGCCTGGTTGGCCGCGTCGGCGCATTTCAGCCTGGCCTGGGCGACGCCGATCGCGGCCACGCCGACCAGCGCGAACATCACCAGCACCGGCAGCACCATCGCCGTCTCGACGGTCACCATGCCACCGTCGCCCCGCCCGCAGCCCGGGCAATAGGCGAACCCGCAGATAGGCCCGGCGAAGCAGGTCGAGCGCGGCGCTCACAGTGAAACGTTCAGCGCCGACGTCACGATGTGCGACAGCGCGGCCTGCACCTGCGAACTCTGCACCACCTTGAACAGCACCGAGGCGAAGGCCACCGCGGCCACCGTGCCGACCGCGTACTCAGCCGTCGTCATGCCGGCCTCGGCCGCCGTCGCACGGATCCTCCGAACTCGCCGGCACACCGCGGGCACACCGCCGTTCATCCACCCTGTCTTCACTGGCCACCTCCTGCTAGACGCCGCAACCGGACTCATCGAGCTTGGCCCGGATCCGTTCCGCAGACGCCGGTCGGACCCGAGTTGTGGACAGCCCCGGTAGCTGTGGACGGCACTGTCGGCAAGCTCGCCGCCAACCAGTCACGAATAGACTTTTGGCTTATCGAACAAGGGTGTGCAGGCTGCGGTGGACGGCCTCGTGGTAGGGTCCGCGGGACGCGCGGACAGATTGGATGCCATGCCATCGGCTAGCAAGGCACGTATCTTCAACATCAGCGGACCGTACGCAGTCGGCAAGGACTCGGTGATCAACCACCTGCTGAAGGTGTATCCCGACGTCATCCATCGGGTCCGCACGGTGACCACCCGGCCGGTGTCGATGGACGACGACCCGTCCTACCGGCACGCCGATCCGGCCGAGTTCCACCGCACCCTCGCCGAGGGTGACTGGTTGTTCAACGTCCAGCTGTCCGGATCGACCGCCTATGCCACCGATCTGAACGAGATCCGGGAGGCAATCGGCCGCGGCCTGGTGTGCGTACACAGCATCTACCCCGGTCCGGACGGCGCGGCCGCACTGCGCCGGGCCTTCGGCCGGCAGCTCTACTCGGTGGCGCTGCTGCCACCCGGCGAAACCCTGGACGCCCGGCTCGCCGTGCTGCGCGAGCGGCTGCTGGCACGCAACCGCGACTCGGCGCAGGCATTGGAACAGCGGCTGTTGCACCAGGCCGACGCGCTCGGCTTCATCGCCGAGAATCCGGCCGTGCGGGTCGGGGACGACGTGCTGCCGGTGTTCGACGACGTGCTGGTCAACGACGACCTCGACGACACCGTCGCCGAGGCGACCGAGCTGTTCGTCCAGCGCTGCCTGGACTGATATTTCGCTACCCGGCCAGCGGAAAAGCAGCTCGGGACACCCGCTTCCGGTAAGACAAAGGCGATAAGGGCGCGTAAAGTCGCCGATGATGCGCACTACCTCCAGCACCGGCCTGACCCTGTTCGCCCGGGCCGCCGTGGTCATGGCGGGGTTGTGCGTGCTCGCCGGCTGCTCCGGCTCGGTGGCCGACAACCAGCAGGCAGCCGCGCCCACCGGCACCGGCGCGAGCACCGGCGCATCCCCGTCCGCGACGGTTGCCGCGTCGGCGCCCCGGACCAGCCTGGCTCGGCCCACCCGATCGGCGGCCACCAGCATCTCGATCCCACCGAACCTGTGCGCGGCCACCGACCGGGCGCAGAACACCGCCGATGCCTACATGGGCGCGCTCAGCGCCGGGAACGAGAAGGAGGCGGTGGCCTGCGTATACGGCAGTTCGGTGCCGTTGAGCACCACCCGCGCCCTGCTCGCGCACCAACAGGAGACGGCCGTCTACCTGCCGGCCATGGGTGGCCTGGACGGCCCGACGCAGTTCGACTACATCGGCAACGGGCTGGCGGTCAGGGTCACCGTGACCAGCCCGGCGCAGGGCAAGAACTGGGTCACCGGCGTCACGGTGCACAAGCGATGAGTGGCTAAGCCGGTGATCGGCCTGCTGGCCGCGGCGGCATTCCTGCTCGCCGCGGCGGGCGCAGCGAAGTCGGTGCGCGCGGTCGGCGGCAATTCAGCACTGGTCACGGCCCGGCTTCCCGGCAGCGGCCGGTTACCCGCCAGGCGGCCGCCCGGGTCGGCGGCCTGATCGAACTGGCCGTCGCGGCCGTCGCCGTCGGCGCCGGCGGCCGGGTCGGCGCCGCCCTGATCGCGCTCAGCTACGCGGTACTGGCGGCACTGTCGATCCGGTTGATGTCGGTGGCTCGCGGTGCGGACTGCGGCTGTTTCGGCCGGCCGAGCCGGATCAGCCACTGGCACACGGCCGTGAACCTGGGTTACCTGCTGGTCGGAGTCGTCGGGATGTACCGGCCGGTCGGGACGCTCGCCGGATCGCTGGCCGATCGTCCCGGTTATGGCCTGGCCCTGCTGCTGGCAGCCTCGACCCTGGCCTACCTCAGCTACCTGCTGATGACCGCCCTGCCCGACCTGCTCCGGCTGGCCGTCCGAGTGGGGGTCGCGCAATGACCGCGCTGGTGGTGGTGGAGACGGTGGTGCTGGCCCTGCTGTGCATCCTGGTCGCCGGCCTGCTGCGCGGATACGCCAGCGTGCTGCAACGCCTGCATGCCCTCGACGGCGGCGGCGAATCCATGCCGACCAGCCAGCCGCCGCCGTTCCGGACGATCGCCGAGGTGCCCGAGCCGCCGTCGCGACCGGCAGCGGCCGGGCTCGGAATCTCCGGCCGGGACGAGTGGCAGCCGGCGCACGACATCGAGGGTGTTTCGCTGGCCGAGGAGATCGTGTCGGCCCGCATCGTCGGCGTCCCGCGCGACACCGTGCTGGCATTCCTCTCCTCGGGCTGTGAAGGTTGCACCGGCTTCTGGCACGAGCTTGCCGCCACCGGGGACCGGCCCGGCTCGGCACTGGTACCGGACGGCACCCGGTTGCTGGTGGTGACCAAGGGCGCCACCGACGAGAGCCCGGCGGCGCTGGATGCGCTGTGCCCACCCGGTATCGATCTGGTGATGTCCAGCCAGGCTTGGTCGGACTACGCCGTGCCGGGCTCGCCCTACGTCGTGGTGGCCGACGGCCGCACCGGCCGGGTCAAGGGTGAGGGATCGGGCACCTCCTTCAGCCAGATCGGTGGCCTGATCGCGCAGGCCAGCGCCGACCGCGACCGGTTGGTCAAGCCGGCAGCCGACCGCGACCGGTTAACGGCAGCCGACCGCGACCGGGAATCCGACGTCGACCGGGCACTGCTCGCTGCCGGAATCGCGCCGGGCGATCCCTCGCTGTACGCGGTCGCGGAGCCGACCGATCCGAACGGTCGTCCGGAACCGAACGGTCGTCCGGAACCGAACGAGCAGCCGGGCGTGGACGAGCCGGTGCGCCGATGACCGGGCTGAACACCGCGAACCGGCTCGCCGGCTACGGCCTCGCGGTCGGATTGCCGGCCGGCTGGGAGGGGCGGATCTACCCGACGGGCGACCTCGGTTCCGCCCGCGCCGGTGGTCGGGACGGGCCTGGCGGCGGACCTTACCGGCGGCCCGGTTCCGGAGTCGGTTGCCCGCTGGCACGACGAGCGCACCCACCCGGTGCTGCACCTGGCCAACTTCGCCCTGCCGGGTGGCCGCGGCGATTTCGGCACCGGCGCCGTGGAAGGCATGAGCGCCGACCATGTCTTCATCGCACTGCTCCAGTTCGGTACCGACTGCCTGGGCACCGCGCTGTACGCGCCGCAGGGCTTCCCGCGGCTGGCCGCCCGCGACTTCAACCCCAACGGCCTGCAGCGCAAGCTGGCCGGGCAGGCCGGCTTCCAGCACTTCTTCACCGCCGCCGGCCGACCGCTGTGCCTGTACGTCGTGCTCGGGGCGCACCGGCAGGCCGGCGCGCTCTGCCCCCAGATCAACGACGTGCTGGCACGGATCGAGGTGTCGCCGTGACGGGTACCGAACGGCCTCCGCACCGGTTTCGCCGAGCGGCTGGTCAACCGGGTCGTCGCGCGCGCCGGCCGGCCCCGGCCCGGCCGGCGAGGCTTTCTCGGCGGTGCGGCGCTGCTCGGTGCGGCACTCGCGGTGGATCCGTGGAGTTACCTGACCCGGCCGGCCAGCGCCTACGACGCGGTGTGCGGCGCGGACAACACCTGCGCGGCCGGTTACACGGTGTTCTGCTGCACCATCAACGCCGGTAGCAACAGCTGTCCCCCGGACTCGTTCATCGGCGGTTGGTGGAAGGCCGACCACTCCAACTTCTGCGGCGGATCGGCCCGGTACTACATCGACTGCAACGCCTACCGGGACGGCCGCTACAGCTGCCACTGCAACACCACCACCTGCGACCAGCGGCGGGTTGCCTGCAACCAGTTCCGGTACGGGCAGTGCAACACCCAGATCCCGTACTCCAACACCGGTCCGGTGCTGTGCCGGGTGGTGTCCTGCACGCCACCCTGGGTGCAGTACGGCTCGACCTGCAGCAGTTCCAGCGCGACCGACAACAACACCGCCACCCATTCGGCGCCGTGCATCGTCGGGCACCCGCCGGTGGGCAGCCTGGAGTCGGTGACCGCGACCGGCAACCTGGTGCACCTGAAGGGGTGGGCCTACGACCCCGATCAGACCGCGACCTCGGTTCGGGTGCTGGTCTACCAGGACGACAAGGCGTTGACGGTGGTCACGGCGAACGTGGCCCGGCCGGATGTCAATGCCGCGCGGCACATCAGCGGCAACCACGGGTTCTCGCTGAGCCTGGCCGCGAGCAACGGCAGCCACAACTACAAGTGCTATGCGATGAACGTCGGTGGCGGTTCCAGCAACCCGCTGATCGGGGTGCACAACGTCGCCGTCAATTCCGGCTCGCCGCCGACCGGCTCGCTGGAGTCGGCCACCGCCACCGGTAACCAGGTGGTGTTGAAGGGGTGGGCCTACGATCGCGACGCGCCGGGTAGCCCGGTTCGGCTGGTGATCTACGCCGACGACAAGCCGTACACGGTCATCAGCACCACGGTGGACCGCCCGGATGTCAATGCCGCGTTCGGCCTGACCGGCAGCCACGGCTACCGGGTGCAGTTCACGGCCACGCCCGGACGGCACAACTACAAGGTGTACGCGCACAATCTCGCAGGTGGGTCCGGTGCTCCGCTGATCGGCGTGCACAACGTGGTGGTCGGCTCGGGTGCCGGCCAGCTGCGCGCCGCGGCTGCCGGTCCGACCGGTGTCCGGCTGGTCGGCCGTGCGCAGGCCCCGGCCGACCCGGCTGCGGAGTTCTCGATCGCGGTGTACGAGGACAGCCACGCGGTGCACTGGGCACAGGCCAGCGGGCAGGCGTTCGACCTGACGGTGCCCGCCGGCCCGGGGGTGCACAGCTATACCGTGCATGCTTTCGGCCCCGACGGTGACAGCGTCGTCATCGGTAGCAGGACGGTAGCGGTGGATCAACCCGGCGCACTCGGCCGGGTGGAACTGTTGGAGGCGATCGGCGGCCTCGTCCGGATCAGCGGCTGGGCCTTCGACCCGGCGCGTCCCGCCGTCGAGGTCGAGCTGGCGGTGTTCCGCGACGGCGCCCTGGTCTCCCGGCATCCCAGTGGCCGGGCTCGTCCGGACGTCAACCGCGACTACGGCGCGGCCGGCGACCACGGGTTCGAGCTGGCCTTCGCCGCCGAGCCGGGCACCCACACCTACACCGTGTACGCAGCCGCTGCGGCCGGTGCCACTGCCGCGAACATGATCGGCGGTCGGACCGTGAGCTGTGGCGAGGCTCCGGCCGATCCGGTGGTTCGGGCATGACCGGCCGGTGGGTGCTCGTGACGTTGATCGTCGCGGCGGTTGCCGGCGCTCGCGGTACCTGGTCACCCTGTGGCCTGTCGATGGTCTCTGCCATCAACCCGCTCGCCGAGCGTGGTCGTGGTTACCGGTACTGGCTGACCACGATCTGGTTCGTAGCCGGTGCCGTCGCCGGCGGCGCGCTGCTCGGTACGGTCGCCGCCGCGGCCGCCTGGCCGGCACGCTGGCTGCCGGCGCCGGCAGCCGCGTTGATCGGAAGCATCGGCTGCCTGATCGCGCTGGCCTGCGACTGCAAGATCGGTCGATTCCGGCTGCCGATCCACCCCCGGCAGGTCAACGAGCGCTGGCTCATGCAGTACCGGCGCTGGCTGTACGCCTCCGGCTTCGGGTTCCAGATCGGGACCGGTTTCGCCACCTACATCATGACCGCGGCGACGTACCTGGTGGTGCTGCTGGCGGCTCTCACCGGCTCGCCGGGCTGGGCGGTAACCGCCGGGCTGACCTTCGGCCTCGTTCGCGGAGCGGCGGTGTTGCTCAGCAGCAGGTGCCGCTCCCCGGAGTCGTTGCGCGCGCTGCACCTGAGACTCGACCGGTTGGAACCGGCCTCCCGGCGTGCGGTGGTGGCAGTCGAAGCCGTCGCGGCGGGCACCCTGGCGGCCGCCGGTGACGGCCGCGCGTCCGCGCTGGCCGGCATCGTCGCGCTCGCCCTGGCCGGCGTCCTCGTGGTCAGGTCGGCCCGGCAGTCCGCTTCTGGTCCGCGCGCAGTCCGCTCGTACCCAGTCCGTCCGCACCCAGTCCATCCGCACCCAGTCCGTCCGCAAGTGATTCCGCGGCCGGCGCATCGGTGGTCGCGCACGGCCCGCTAACTCACAGGCACGGCCGGCTAGCAACTGGCTGCCCGCCGGCACGATCGGACAACAGCGTCCGAGGCACTTGGCAACAAAGGATGCTCCATGCGTACAAGGGTTTTCTTCGGTGCCATCCTCACCTCGGCAGTGGTGGCGCTGCTGACGGCAGCGGTCGGCAGCGGTCCGGCCCAGGCATCGACGGCCACCGATGCGGCCAACGCGGTGTCCTATGCGCACGGCCATGGCTACCGCAGTTCGATCGGAGTGCTGGACACCCAGACCGGAACCTTCTGGGGCGCCGGCGACTACAACAGCGCCTACGCCTCCGAGTCGGTGATGAAGGTCTTCATCGCGACCCGATTGCTGTTGACCCATCAGATGTCGGGCTGGAACGAGACCACCGCCTACAAGATGATCACCCAATCCGACGACGCCTCGGCGAACGCGCTGTACGGCCGGGCCGGTGGTGACGATGTGATCACCTGGGTGAAGCAGGCGTTGAACATCCCGTCCCTCGGTTCGCCGCCGCTGCGCAGCGGGTGGTGGGGCGGCACTCAGATCAACGCGCACGGCATGGCCTTGTTCTACAAGGCGGTTCGGGCCCGAGCCAACGTGTGGGCTTGGTTGGGCAACGCCATGCACCATGCCAGCACGTACGGTTCCGACGGCACGTACCAGAATTTCGGGATCCCGAGCGCCACCAGCGCCCCGGCCGTCAAGCAGGGTTGGGGCGGTGACAACTCCGCCGGGCAGCCCGCCTTCAACTCGACCGGGGTGGTCAACGGCGATCGCTACGCCGTCGTGATCCTGACCCAGGGCGGAACCTACGGCGCTCCGATCTCGGGCATGGTGACCACCGAGGCCAAGTTGCTCATGCCGGCCGGCAGGATCTCCAACGACAGTCCGGACGGATCGGTGGACAGCATCGGCGTCTACGGCAACCACGCGACCGCTCGCGGCTGGTCCTTCGATCCGAACGCGCCGTCCTCGGAAGTGAAGATCGTGGTGTACATCAACGGCAAGCTGGCCGCTTACGGCCCCACCACACTCGCCCGCCCCGATATCAATGCGAGTCGGCACCTCTCGGGCAACCACGGCTACCAGATCTCGCTGGAGCTCGCCGACGGCACCAACTCGGTCTGTGTCTACGCGACCAACATCGGCGCCGGCCTGAACAGCACTCTCGGCTGCCGTTCGATCCAGCTGTCCGGCTCGCCGGTCGGCAGCTCCAGCGTCCGGGTCTCGGCGAACATCGCAACGGTCGGCGGATGGGCCTATGACTACGACGTGCCCGGGGATCCGTTGAAGATCGTGGTGTACGTCAACGGTCGTATCGCCTGGTACGGCACGACCAGCAACCCCAGCGCCGGCGTCGACGCCAGCTACCGGATCAGTGGCAGCCATGCCTTCAGCGCCCGGCTGCCGCTGCCCGACGGCTCGGAGCAATACGGTGCTGGTCTACCTCGTCGTTACATCGAGGTGGCACCAGGCGGCGATCGGCTACGCGCTGACGTGGCTGTGCGAGATCGCGCCGTCGGCGGAAATCGCAGCGGCGCTCTGACGGTCTCGGGGGGAGGGGCGATGCGGGTGCGCGCGGCGCTCTTCGAGGCGCCGGGCGCCCCGCTCGTCGTGCGCACGATCGACCTCGACGGGCCGGGGCCGGACGACGCGCTGGTGCGCATCGACGCCGTCGGCATCTGCGGCTCCGACCTCCACGTGATCAAGGGCGAGTGGGTGCGGCCGCGGCCGATGGTGCTCGGGCACGAGGGCGCCGGCGTCGTCGAGGCAGTGGGCTCCGCGGTCACGGGCCTGGCGGTGGGCGACCGCGTAATCCTCTCCTGGGCGCCCGCGTGCGGCTCCTGCGGGCCGTGCCTGGCGGGCCGCACGACCGCCTGCCTCCCGCTGCGCGCGGGCATCGGCGCAGGCACGCTGCCCGACGGCACGACGCGCCTCTCGCTCGACGGCGAGACGATCTACCGCATGACCGCCGTCGGCGCGCTCGCCGAGCGCGTCGTGATGCCGGCGAGCGGCGTGCTCAGGCTGACGCACGACCTCCCGGCACCCGAGGCGGCCCTGCTCGGGTGCGCGGCGCTGACGGGCGTGGGCGCGGCGCGCGAGGTCTCCGCGGGCGACGTCGTCGTCGTGATCGGAGCCGGGGGCGTCGGGCAGTTCTGCGTCCAGGGCGCGCGCCTGCGGGGCGCGAGCGCCATCGTGGCCGTCGATCCCCTGCCCGCGCGCCGCGCGCTCGCCCGCGCCGTCGGCGCGACGCACGACTGCGGCCCGGACGACCTGCCCGCCCTGCTCGCCGAGCTCGCCCCCGACGGCGCCGACTGCGCGCTCGAGGCCGTCGGCTCGCCGGCCACCGCCGCGCTCGCGCTCGCGAGCGTCCGCCCGGGCGGGCGCGCCACGCTCGTCGGCATGCCGCCCGCCGGCGCCCGCCTCGACCTCGATCCGGCCGAGTTCACGAACCGCGAGAAGGTGCTCACAGGCACGGTCTACGGCTCGGGCGATCCGGCCGAGGCGCTCCCCGCGCTGCTCGCCGACGTGGCGGCCGGGCGCATCCTGCTGACGCCGCTCGTCGGCCCGTCGTTCCCGCTCGAGCGCGCCGAGGAGGCCATCCAAGCCGCGCTCGCCGGCGAGCCCGGCCGTGTCATCGTGACGCCGTGAACCGATCGCACCCCAGGAGGATCCAATCCCATGCGCCGTGAGATCTCCGCGCCCGGCGTCGCCGAGCCGCTCAGCCACTACTGCGACGCCGTCGAGGCCAACGGCTTCCTGTTCATCTCGGGGTGTCCCGCGACAGATGCCAACGGCGATCTCGTCGGCGGCGACGACACCGCGGCGCAGTGCGCGCAGGTGCTCAGGAACCTCGGCCTCATCCTCGAGGCGGCCGGCTGCGCGCCGGCCGACGTCGTGAAGGTCAACGTCTATCTCACCGACGTCGACGACCGCCCGCTGATCAACCCCCTGCGCCAGGCGTTCTTCGGCGCCTCGCGTCCCGCGAGCACGCTCGTCGGCGTGCGCGAGCTCCCCGTGCCCGGCATGAAGGTCGAGATCGAAGCCGTCGCGCTGCTGCCCGAGCGCTTCCGCCACGCCCACCAGGCGGTCTGACTGGCAGCGCAACCCCGCGTGTTGCGTTACGCCGCGCGGACCGGGTTGGCGAGCACGCCGATGCCCTCGACCTCGATCTCGACGCGGTAGCCGGGCGCGAGCGCCACGTCGTCGGGCGGGACGATGCCGGTGCCGGTGAGCAGCACCGTGCCGTCGGGCACCGGGTTCTCGCGCACGCACCAGCCGGCGAGCTCCTCGAGGCTGCGGTGCAGGTTCCCCGTGCTCGTGCCGTCCTCGTTGACGAGCATTCCGTCGCCATCCCAGATGCGCACCGAGAGCTCGAGCGGCGCGCCCGGATCGTCGGGCACGAGCACCGCCGGGCCGATCGCACAGCACGCCGCGAAGAGCTTGGCCTGCGGGATGTAGAGCGGATTGACGGCCTCGATGTCGCGTGCCGTGAGATCGTTGGCGCCGATCCACGCGAGGATCTCGCCATCGGCCCCGAGCACCAGCCCGAGCTCGGCCTCCGGGACCGTCCAGGTCGACTCGGTGCGGACGGCGACGGGCTCGCCGGGCCCGACCGTGCGCCGGCAGGCGGCGTCCTTGAAGAAGATCTCGGGGCGCTCGGCGTCGTAGACGCGGTCGTAGACGTCGGCCGCCGACTCGCTCTCTTCGACGCGCGCCGAGCGGCTGCGCTCGTAGGTCACGCCCGCGGCCCAGATCTCCTGCGGCGCGAGCGGCCGCAGCAGCGGTAGCCCCGCAAGCGTCGCCGGGTCGTCCGCGACGTGCTCGCCCACGGCCTCCGCGGCGCCCGCCGCGAGGCCGCGGCGGAGGGCCGCAAGCGGGTCGCGCTCGCGCAGCACGCGCACCACCGACGGCGCCGCGGGATCGATCGCGCCGAGCACGGCCTCCGCGCCGCCGCCGAGGCGCACGAGCCGCCACCCGCGCGCAACGAAGGAGCCCATCAGTACGTCAGCCTTCCGCCCGAGTGGTCGAACGCGGCGCCCGTCGAGAACGTCATGCGGTCGCTCGCGAGGTACGCGATCAGCTCGGCGACCTCCTCGGCCCGCGCGAGGCGCCCCATCGGCACGCGCGCGAGCATGTAGTCGATGTGCTCCTGCGTGATGTCGCCGAGCATCGGCGTCTCGACCGGCGAGGGCGTGATGCAGTTGACGAGCACGCCGGTCGTCGCGACGTCCTTGCCGATCGCCTTCGTCATCCCGATCACCGCGGCCTTGGCGGCGGAGTACGCGGCAGCCATCGGGTTGCCCTCCTTGCCCGCCACCGGAGGCCAGGTTGACGATGCGGCCGTAGCCGCGCTCGATCATCCCCGGGAGCGCCGCGCGGTTGGCGAAGAAGACTCCGTCGGCGTTGACGGCCATGACGCGCGACCACTCGGCGTCGCCGACATCGGTCGTGCGGAGCGACGCGCCCGAGATGCCGGCCGAGCAGACGAGGATGTCGAGCCCGCCGAGCTCGCGCTCGACGCGTGCCACGGCGTCGTTCAGCGCGGACGACTGCGTGACGTCGCCGGCGATGCCGATCGCGCCGCCGCCGAGCGAGGCGGCCGCCTCCGCGACGCGCGCCGGATCGAGGTCGAAGATCGCCGCGCGACCGCCACCCGCCTGGATGCGCCGCGCGCTCGCAGCGCCGATGCCGCTGGCCCCGCCGGTGATGAGGGCGATGCGCCCCTCGAAGTCGGTGTCAGTCATTGCAGGCGTGTATAGCAGCCGTCCGGACACGGCCGCGCTGTTGCCCGTCACGGGCGGCGCAGCTAGCCTCAGCCCATGGAGCCGCTGCGCGATTACCCGCTCGGCGAGCGCCGGGGAGAGCTCGTCACGACCCCCGCCGGCACCCCGCTCGCGGAGGTCACGCTCGAGGCGCTGCGCGCGGGTCGCGTCTCGCCCGCCGAGCTGACGGCGACGCCGCAGACGCTGCTCCGTCAGGCCGCCGTCGCGCGCGCCGCGAACCGTGCCCAGCTGGCCGAGAACCTCGAGCGCGCCGCCGAGCTGGCGACGCTGCCCGACGACGAGGTGCTCGCGGTCTACACGGCGCTGCGGCCCCGCCGCGCGACGCTGCCCGAGCTCGAGACGATCGCCCAGCACCTCGCCGACGTCGCGGCGCCGCGCTGCGCGGCCTTCGTGCGCGAGGCGGCCGCCGTGCTCGCCGAGCGCGGGCTGCTGCGGAGCGGCGCGTGAGCGAGGAGCCGCGCAGCGAGCGCTTCCGCGTGCGCGCCGCCGCGCCGCTGCGGCGCGAGACGCTGATCCGGCCGGACGCCGCGCTCGGGCTCGTCGCGATGAACGGCCCCGGCGACCCGGAGCCCTCGCTCGTGATCGCGGATGGCGTCGTCACGGAGCTCGACGGCAAGCCGCGCGAGCGCTTCGACACGCTCGACCGCTTCATCGCCGCGCACGGCATCGACCTCGAGGTCGCGCCCGAGGCGATGGCGCTCCCCGACGCCGCGCTCGCGCGCCTGCTCGTCGACGTGGACGTGCCGCGCAGCGAGCTCGTGCGGCTCGCGCGCGGGCTCACTCCGGCCAAGCTCGCGCGGGTCGCCGGCCTGCTCGATCCGGTCGAGATGATGTTCGCGCTCAAGCGCCTGCGCGCGCGGCGCGCGCCCGCCAACCAGGCGCACGTCACGAATCTCAAGGAGAACCCCGCGCTGCTGGCCGCCGACGCCGCCGAGGCCGCGCTGCGCGGATTCGCCGAGCTCGAGACGACCGTGGGCGTGTCGCGCTACGCGCCGCTGAACGCCATGGCGCTGCTCGTGGGGTCGCAGACCGGCCGCTCGGGCGTGATGACGCAGTGCGCCGTCGAGGAGCGGCTCAACCTGCGCCTCGCGATCCAGGGCCTCGTGACGTACGCCGAGACGCTCTCGGTCTACGGCACCGACAAGGCGTTCGACGACGGCGACGACACGCCCTGGTCGAAGGCGTTCCTGGCGTCGGCCTACGCGAGCCGCGGCGTCAAGGTGCGCTTCACCTCGGGCACCGGCTCCGAGGCGCTGATGGGGCACAGCGAGGGCTGCTCGATGCTCGCGCTCGAGGCGCGCTGCCTCAGCCTCGTGCGCGCGTGCGGGTCCCAGGGCGTGCAGAACGGCGCCATCTCATGCGTCGCGCTGACCATGAGCCTGCCCGGCGGGACGCGCGCGATCCTGGCCGAGAACCTGATCGCGGCCTGGCTCGACCTCGAGGTCGCGTCCGGCAACGACGCCATCGCCTCGCCACTCCCCCACGCGCCGCACCGCCAAGCTGATGGGGCAGTTCCTGCCGGGCACCGACTTCGTCACCTCGGGCTACAGCGTCATGCCGCGCCACGACAACACGTTCGGCGGCGGCAACTACGACGCCGACGATCTCGACGAGTGGATGACGCTGCAGCGCGACTGGCAGGTCGACGCGGGCATCGAGCCGGCCACCGAGGACGCCGTGCTGGCCGTGCGGGAGCGCGGCGCGCGGGCGATCCAGGCGGTCTTCGACGAGCTGGGGTTCCCGCCGGTGACCGACGAGGAGGTCACCGCCGCGACGCTCGGCCACTCGAGCCACGATCTGCCGGACCGCGACCGCGCCGAGGACGTGCTCGCCGCCGATCGCGTGCTCGCCGAGCGCATCACCGGCCGCGGATTCGCGCTCGCGCTCGACCGCCGCGGCTTCAGCGAGGTCGCCGAGCGCGTCGTCGGCATGCAGCGCCAGCGCATCTCGGCCGACTACCTCCAGACCTCGTCGGTGATCGACGCCGAAGGCCGCGTGCACTCGGCCGTCAACGACCCCAACGACTACCGCGGCCCGGGTACGGGCTACGTTCTCGACGGCGAGCGCTGGGCGCTGCTCCAGGCGCTGCCGCACGAGGTCGACCCCGGCCACCGTCGGGCTCGTCGACGTCGCCGACGGCCCCGAGCTCCTGCGCGACCTCGGCGCCTCGGCCCGTGGTGCCGCCCCCGACGAGGTCGTCGTCGCCGTCGGCCCCGCGTTCGGCGACAGCCTGCGCGAGACGATCGGCGGCATCCCGCACGAGGAGGTGCTGCGCCAGGTCTGCGCGGGCATCGAGGAGGAGGGCGTCCGCTACCGCGTGGTCCGCATCGGCCGCACCTCCGACGTCGCCTTCATCGCCCACGACGGCGCGCAGCTCGCCGGCTCCGGCATCGCGATCGGCCTGCAGTCGAAGGGCACGGCCGTGATCCACCGCGCCGATCTGCAGCCGCTCGACAACCTCGAGCTGTTCGGCATGGCGCCGCTGCTGCGCCCCGAGTCCTACCGCCAGATCGGCCGCAACGCCGCGCGCTATGCGAACGGCGGCCGGGCGAGCCCGGTGCCCCTGGTGCTCGACAACTTCGCGCGCGCCAAGCTGATCGTGCGCACGACGCTGCTGCACCGCCGCGAGACCGAGGCCATCCAGCCGGGCGCGGCGGCGATGGACGTCACGCTCGCGTAGTCACGACGAGGAGGAGCATCGAATGAGCACTCCGACCGGCTGCATGACAGACGCGTTCGTGCAGCGACCTGGAGCCGGACGGCCCGCGTCGGGCGCCCCTACGACGTGCGGCCGAACCAGCGCGCGCGCCGGCTCGAGCCGAAGTGCTGCTTGTCGGCCCGCAGCGCGACCGACGGCGCCTGGTAGACGCCGGTCGGCGACGGGCCGGAGAGGAAGTCGATGTCGACGCGGCCGATGCGCCCGGCGCCGAACTCGATGTAGCACGAGCCGGTGCCGGTGTGGACGCCGGCGGGGCCCGTGCCGCGCAGGCTCGCGATCAGCGACTGCGCGAGCGCGCGCGCGGCGCCCTCGGCGAAGACGCCGGCCTTGGGCGTGCCCTGGTCGCGACAGTCGCCGATGGCGTAGACGCCGGGGAAGCGCGTCTCGAGCGTGGCCGGAGTCGACGGGCACGTAGCCGTCCTCGGTCAGCCCGCTGTCGACGACGACCGCGGGCGCGCGGTGCTTCGGCACGCCGAGGAAGAGGTCGTACGGCAGCTCGCTGCTCGTCGTCGAGCACGACG
The DNA here is from genome assembly GCA_963713245.1 of uncultured Actinomycetota bacterium. Classification (GTDB taxonomy): domain Bacteria; phylum Actinomycetota; class Actinomycetes; order Mycobacteriales; family Jatrophihabitantaceae; genus CAVQKZ01. The sequence goes on along the minus strand of CAVQKZ010000003.1, from coordinate 10,012 downwards.
ACGCGGCGCTCGAGGTCGAGCGCGCTCACCTTGCGTGCTCGGGATGAGGCGGATGCCGCGCTCCTCGAACGCCGCGACGAGCGCCGCGGAGGTCTCGGGCGACGGCGGCACGGGGCGGCCGAAGGGCAGGACGAGCGTGATCTCGCAGTCGTCGCGGACGCCGCGCTTGACGAGGTCGTCGTGCAGCATGAGCGCGCACTCGCTCGGCGCCGGCGGGCACTTGAACGGCGCGCCGCAGACGCCGATCACGACGCGGCCCTTGTGAATGCGCGGATCGCGTCGCGCATCCGCACGGCGCCCTCGAACGAGTAGAACTCGTCGCCCGACTCGGCCAGCCCGGGCGTCGCGGCCATGTCGTAGTCGGCGCCGAGCGCGACGACGAGCGACTCGGCCTCGTGCGTCCCGGCGTCGGTCGTGACGCGCTTCGCCTCGGGATCGATCGCGGTGACCGTCTCCCGCAGCAGGCGCACGCCGGGCTTCACGAACTCCTCGTAGGGCAGCCGCACCGTCTCGGGCGTCGCGCCGCGGAACATCACGTCGAGCTTCGAGTAGCCGAAGACGAAGCTGTCGCCCTTGTCGATGAGCGTCACGTCGATCTCGTCGGCGAGCGCGTCGGAGAGGATCGTCGCGAGCTCGAGACCGCCGAAGCCCGCCCCCAGAATCAGCACCCTGCTCTTCATGCGGCGGATTCTGTCGCAAATCCGCCGGGGACGCGCGGCGGAGGATACGCTCTCCGCGTGGACATCCTGTTCGTGGTCGTCCAGGTGATCCTGGAACCCGCGCTCGGCTGGCTGCTCGACCGCGCCCACCGGCTCTTCTGAGACGCGGTCAGCGCAGGCCCGTGCCGATGCTCACCGCCCCGGCGGCGGCGACCGCGAGCAGCAGCAGCTGGTCGTAGCGGTGCGCCGGCAGGCGCCGGAAGATCCAGCTGCCCGGCGACGTGGCCGACGAGCACGACCGGCACGAGCGCCGGCAGCCAGACGCCTCGGCGAGCGCACGGTGCGGGCCGACGACGGCGAGCACGACGCCGATGCCGACCAGGTCGAGGAAGAGGAAGGCCGCCGAGACGGTGTCGCGCACGACCGCCGGCTGGCAGGCCGCGGCCGCCGAGCCAGAGCGCGAGCGGCGGGCCGTTCGTCGTCGTCGACGTCGTCAGGACGCCGGCCGAGAATCCCGCCAGCGGCCGCCGTGGCACGGCCGGGCGCGCGACTGACCGCCGGATTGCGCCCGAGCAGCCGGTGCGCGACGAGCGCGCAGACGACGACCCCGATCGCGATGCGCAGCACATCGGCCGGCAGCACCCGCACGAGCACGGCCCCGATCGGCAGGCCCGGCAGCGCGGCCAGCATCGCCGGCTTCAAGCCCTGCCAGTCGACCGCCAGGCGGCGGCGCTCCCCGGCGAGGATCAGGACGTTCACGCACAGGCCGAGGATCAGCAGCAGCGCGACGGCGTGCGCCGGCGACATCACGGCGTACAGCGACGGCCCGGCGAGCAGCGCGAAGCCGAAGCCCGTCGCCGCCTGCAAGAGCGACCGCCGCGAGCAGCGCGAGCACCACGACTGCGACCCAGCCGTTCACGCCGCGGGAGCGCCCTGACCGTTCAGGGCGCTCCCACGCGCGTCACTACTTGTCGACGTGCTGCGAGCCGCCGTCGGGGCCGAGCACGAGATCGCGCTCGTGATCCGGGATGTGGTCGAGCGGCACGGGCGCGAGCGCCTCGAGGAACGTCACGCCGGGCTCGGAGATCAGCGAGTGCTCGATGCCGCGGTTGACGACGACGACGTCGCCCTCCTTGAGCGTCTTCGTCTCGCCGGCGATCGTCATCGTGACCTCGCCCTCGAGGATCAGCATGACCTGCTCGGTGTGCTCGTGGGAGTGCAGCGGCACCGTCTTGCCGGGCTCGTAGGTCGCCTTGCAGATGCAGACCTGCTCGCCGCCGATCGCCCGGATGTGGACGCCCGGGTGGAACTCCAGCGTCGGGACGTCGTTCCAGCTGCGGAAGGGGCTGCTCATCAGACGCCGATGACGCTCGCGGAAGATCGACGACTCGTCGGCCAGCGTCATCACGCTGATGTCCTCGTCGAAGATCACCGTCTTGCCGTCCTGCCGCGGCGTGTCGGTGCCGGCGGCCTTGGCATGCAGGGCGCGCAGCACGCGCTCGGGCGTCGCGGGCTGCTGCAGGCACCCACACGCCGACGGCGTCGTGGATCGCCGCGCAGATCGCGGGGCCCTGAGCGTTGTTGGCCATCTCGCCGATCGCCTTGGCGCCGAACGGGCCGTCCGCCGAGGGGTTCTCGACGATCACCGAGGTGATCTGCGGGAAGTCCGGCAGGCCGGGCATGAGGTATGCGCCGAACTCGCCGCCGCGGCCCTCCGTGCTCGGGTAGTGCGGGTACGACGCCTCCAGCAGGCCGAGCCCGAGGCCCATCATGGCGCCGCCCTCGATCTGGCCCTCGACGAGCGTCGGGTTGATCGCGTGGCCGACGTCGTAGGCCTGCACCATGCTGAGGACGGTCACGGTGCCGGTCTCGTCGTCCACCTCGACGTCGACGACGCACGCGGCATAGGAGATCGCGTGGTCGGGGTCGCAGACGCCCGTGTCGGGATCGGGCATCGAATACTCCTTGAGGTGCGCGCCGGTGCCGGTGATCAGCTCGCCGAAGCCCCAGGTCGCGGCCGCGGAGACCTCGCCGACGGTCATCTTCTTGTCGGGCGAGCCCTTCACGAAGACGACGCCGTCCTCGACCTCGAGGTCGGCCGGGGCGATCTCCATCGCCTGGCCGGCGATCTCGAGCATCTTCTCCTTGGCCTTCTTGGCGGCCTTGAGCACCGCGAGGCCGCCGATGAAGGTGCCGCGCGAGGCGAACGTGCCGGTGCAGAGCGGCGAGGAGTCGGTGTTCGAGACGTCCATGTTGACGGTCTCGTAGGGCACGCCGAGCGTGTCCGCCACGATCTGCGTGTGCACCGTCTTGGAGCCCTGGCCGAGATCGACCGTGCCGGCGAACACGTCCACGCGCCCGTCCGGCTTGATCTTGACCCAGGCCTGCGACGGATCGCCGCCCTGGTTCATGCCGGTGGGGTACTCGATGGCGGCCAAGCCGCGTCCACGATGCTTCATCGCGCTGCCCCCTGGGGATCGCCGAGCTTTGCGTCTGCCGCCTGGTCGCGCAGGTGGTCGGGCAGCCACTCGCCCGAGCGCGCCTCGTTCTTCATGCCGGCGTAGGTCGCCGAGAGCGGATGGCCGACGGCCTTCGCGCAGGCCTGGATCGTGTCGATCGTGGAGGGATCCTCGAGCAGCTTGCGCGTGGGCATGAGATCGCCGGGCCGGTTGGCGTTCTTGAGCCGGTACTCCCACGGATCCATGCCGAGCACGTGCGCGCCGCGCGTCATCTGCATCTCGATCGCGAACGACGCGGAGGTGACGCCGAAGCCGCGCATGGCGGTCGTCGGCACGTGGTTCGACCACACGACGTAGGCCCGCGTGCGCAGCGCCGGGACGGTGTAGGCGCCGGCCAGGTGGAAGGAGTGCTTCGTCGCGCCGTAGCTCGAGAAGCGGGTGTAGGCGCCCGCGTCGTGCAGGGTCAGCACCTTGCGGCCGAGCAGCCAGCCGTCCTTGGTGATCGCGTCGGCCATCTCGACGTGCCAGGAGGCGCGGACGCTGCCGCAGAGCATCTCCTCCTCGCGCGTGAAGATCCAGCGCACCGGCTTGCGGGTCTTGAGCGCCAGCAGCGCCGCGCACGGCTCGCTGGCGGAGTCGACCTTGCCGCCGAACCCGCCGCCGACGGTGCCGCCCACGAGCTTGAGGCTGCCGGGCGTCCGCTGGAGGTGCTCGGCGAGCACGCCCATCGTGAAGTACATCGCCTGGGTGCAGGTGTAGACCGTGAGGCGGCCGTCGCTCTCGGGCACGACCAGGCAGCCCTGCGGCTCGATCGGCGCCTGCTCGATCGCGCTCGGGCGGTAGGAGCCCTTGACGATCACGTCGGCCTTCTCGAACGCGGCGTCCACGTCGCCCTTCGTCACCTTGCGGTGGTCGTAGGGGTCGTAGAAGAAGACGTTGCCCTTCTCGGTGATCTTGGGCGCGTCGGGATCGAACGCCTTGCGGATGTCGAGGAACGGGGTGCGCTCCTCGTAGACGACGTCGATCAGGTCGAGGGCCGCGGTCGCCGTCGCCTCGTCGATCGCCGCGACGCCCGCGATCAGCTGGCCCTTGTAGCGCACCTCGCCATCGGCGAAGTACGGCTCGTCGGCCGGGACGCCGAGCGCCTCGAGATGGCCGACGACGTTCTTCGGGATGTCCTTGTGCGTGACGACGCCGCGGACGCCCGGGTGCGCCTCGGCGCGCGAGGTGTCGATGCTGACGATGCGCGCGCTGTGGTGCGGGGAGCGCAGGCCCTTGCAGGCGAGCATGCCCGGGGCCGACCAGTCGGCCACGTACTGCGTGCGCCCGGTGACGTGCGCGAGCCCGTCGTAGCGGGGGAGTCGCGCGCCGACCGCCTTCATCGGGAACCTCCCTGTGCGAGCGCGCCGTTGCTCGCGGCTCCGGCGGAGCCGTTGGCGACGGATTCGACCGCGTCGATGATCTTGACATAGCCGGTGCAGCGGCAGATGTGGCCCTCGAGGGCCTCCATGATCTGCTCCCGCGACGCGCCCGGCGTGCTCGTCAGGAGCGCCGTCGAGGCCATCATCATGCCCGGCGAGCAGAACCCGCACTGCGACGCGTACTTGTCGTAGAAGGCCTGCTGGATGGGCGCGAGGTTGACGCCGTCGGAGAGCCCCTCGAGCGTGGTGATCTCGGAGCCCTCGACCGCCGCGAGCGGCGTCAGGCACGCGCGCCGCGGCTCGCCGTCGACGAGCACGGTGCATGCGCCGCAGCCGCCCTGCTCGCAGCCGGCCTTCGGCGAGGTGATGTGGAGCTCCTCGCGCAGGACGCGCAGGAGCGAGGTGAGGGCGTCGGAGCGGATCTCCTCTTCGACGCCGTTGACTACAAGGTGCATCGGCATCCCCTTCAGCCCAGCTGTCCGAGTGCGCGCTGCACGAGCAGCGGCAGCATCTGCTCGCGGTACCAGGCCGACGCGAGCGCGTCGGTCGGCAGGTCGAGGCCCTCGTTGGCGCGCGCGGCCGCATCTGCGGCCGAAGCGCCGCCGGCGAGCGCCGACTCGACGCCCGCGAGGCGCCGCGAGCGATCGCCGATGCCCGAAGCCGCGACGCGCACGCCGTCCGCGCCCCTCACGGCCGTCACGGCGAGCATCGTGTAGTGGTGCGTGTGGGGGCGGTCGAGCCGGGCGTAGCCGAAGGCCTGCCCGGTCGGCACCTCGATCGAGAGCACGAGCCGCCCGGTGCCGCGCTCGAGGAACGCCGCGATGTCCTCGGTCGTCTCGCCGCCGGCGCCGGCGGAGGTGATGCGGGCGCCGAGCGCGAGCAGCGGCGCCTGCAGGTCGCCGCGCGGCGCGGAGTCGCCGGCCGTCGCGCAGAGGTTGCCGCCGATCGTCCCGACCGCGCGGATCTCGCGGTCCGCGACGTGCTTGGCGGCGGTGACGAGCGGGTCGGGGGCGCCGGCGAGCTCGCCCACCGGCGTTGCGGCGCCGATGCGGACGACGCCGTTCGAGGCGTCGACGCCGCTCATGCCCGCGCGCCCGACCATCAGCACGCGCGTCGGGCGCAGCTTGCCGTAGGTCAGCTCGGGCAGCAGGATCGTGCCCCCGGCCAAGACGGTCACGCCCGCGCCGTCGCCGAATGCGGCGGCGGCCTCGGCGGGCGAGGTGGGCGTCAGCAGTTCCGGTGGTGCGGTCATCGCGCCTCCAAGGGATTCACAGGTACAAGCGGGCGCCGGCGGTCTCGGGACCCTGGGGGAAGAGCTCGGTGATGGCCTTGAGCTCGGGGATGTCGGCCGTCGTGTAGTCCCCGACCGGCCCGTTGATCTCGACCAGGTTGCCGCCCGGGTCGCGCAGGTAGAACTGCACGCAGCCGTCCTCGAGCACCCGCACGCTGTCGCTGAACACGGGGTCGAAGATGCCGAGCTCCTTGGCCCGCCGGTAGACCGGCAGGATGTCGTCGACCGAGATGCCGAGGTGATGCCGCGCGGGCGGGGCGCCGTCCTCCGGGAAGATGTGCAGCTGCGTGTCGCCGAAGCGGAACCAGTCGACGCGGAACCCGAAGTTCGGTGCGGGAATGCGCTCGGCCCCGAACATCTCGGCGTAGAAGCGGGCGGACGCGTCCTGATCGGGCGACGACACACTTACGTGATTGATCCGGAGACCGGTCATCGCCACGGATGCTAGAGCGTTCTGCCCGGGAATGCACCAGCGCGCGGATCGCGTTCCGCAGGGCGAAACGGTGAGACGCGGCGCACCGACGGGGGTCTAGGATCTCGCCCCGTGGACGCCACCTTCAATGATCCCGAACGCGCCGCGCGCGTCCGCGCGCTCGCGCCCGCCATCGACGAGATCTTCGCGGCCGCGCTCGGCGAGCTGGGCGCGCCGGGCATCGCCTACGGCATCGCGATCGACGGCGAGCTCGCGCATGCCGGCGGCTGCGGCGTGCGCAGCCTCGAGTCGGGCGAGACGCCGGGCCCCGACACCGCGTTCCGCATCTGCTCCATGACGAAGAGCTTCACCGCGACGGCCGTGCTCTCGCTGCGCGAGGAGGGCCGGCTCGACATCGACGCCCCGCTGGCGGAGATCGCGCCCGCCCTGCGCGAGCTCGGCGCGGCCGGCCCCGATGCCCCCGCCGTCACGGTCCGGCAGCTGCTCAACATGGACGCCGGCCTGCCGCAGGACGACCCCTGGGCCGACCGCCTGATGGCCGACGACACCGCGTGGGTGACCGAGCTCTTCGCGCGCGGCGCGACGCGCTCGCGCGCGCCGGGCACCCATTTCGAGTACTCGAACTACAGCTGGGCCGCGCTCGGCCGCGTGATCTCGACCGTCACGGGGCAGCGCTTCCAGGACGTCATCCGCGAGCGCGTGATCGAGCCTCTCGGCCTGCGCGACACGGTCTGGAGCGCCGGCGACCTGCCGGCGGGACAGGTCGCGACGGGGTATCGCGCGGCGGGCGACAGCTTCACCGCCGAGGTGCCGCTGGCCGACGGCGGCGACTTCGCGGCGCTCGGCGGCCTCTACAGCAGCGTGCGCGACCTGGCGCGCTGGAGCGGGGTCTTCCTCGCCGCCGATCCGCCGCGCGATGCTCCCGAGACCGGGCCCGTGAGCCGCGCGACCTTGCGCGAGATGCAGCGCGCACGCAGCGCCTTCGCGCCGGCCGTCGAGTGGCCGTCGCTGGCCGAGCCGCCCGGCGTCGTGGCCGGCGGCTACGGCTGCGGGCTGATGATCTGGCACGAGCGCGACGGCCAGCGCCACGTCGGCCATCCCGGCGGCCTCCCCGGCTTCGGCACGCTGATGCGCTGGGTGCCCGAGCTCGGCCTGAGCGCGATCCTGCTCGCGAACGTCACCTATGCGCTGTGCGAGGGCCCGGTGCGGCAGGCGCTCGAGCTCGTCGCCCGCGAGGCCAAGCTGCCCCGGCGCCCGATCCAGCCCGACCCCGGGCTGCTCGCCGCGCGCGAGGCCGTCGACGGCCTGGTCGCGCACTGGGACGATGCCGCCGCGGCGCGGCTCTTCACCGGCAACGTCGACCTCGACCGGCCGCTCGCGGAGCGCAAGGCCGAGCTCGCCGGCCTGCGCGAGCGCCACGGCGAGCTCGCGCGCGACAACGACATCGAACCCGAGGATGCACTGCGCGGAAGCTGGCGCCTGCGCGGCGAGCGCGGCCACGTCGACCTCGCGATCACGATGGCGCCGACCGTCCCGCCGCTCGTGCAGACGCTCGACGTCGAGTCGGTGCTGCCGGCCACGGGCCTGCTCGCGGTGCTCGTCGCGGCCGCCGCGGATCTTGCGAGCGAGCCGCGGCCCGACGCGGTCGAGGCGCTGCTCGCGCCCGGCGTCGACGCCGCGGCCGCGCTGCGCGGCCTGCGCGTCGCGGCCGCGCTCTACGGGCCGTTCGGCAACGGCGAGCCCGTCGCCGGCGATGGCGAGACCGAGGCCACGCTGCGCCTTGCCGAGCGCGCGCGGCGACGTCGATCTCGATGTGGCGCTGGATGCCGGGAGCGGCCGCCTCTCGCGCCTCGTCGTGCGACCCGCCTGAGCGTCAGCCGATCCTACGGACTGCGGACGCCGCGGGCCAGCCGGGCGGGCGAGCAGGACGCGCCGCAGACGAGGCTGACGACGGCCGCGAGCGCGATCACCCAGAGCCCGGCCGCGAACGAGCCCGTGCCGTCGCGCAGCGCGCCGAGCGCGAGCGGCGCGAGCGCGCCGATGCAGTAGCCGATCCCGAGCATCATCCCGACGACCCCCGCGACCTGCTCGGGGCGGTCGGCGACGTCGAGCGGCAGCGTCATCATCAGCGGGAAGACGGCGCCGTTGCCGGCGCCGGTCACGCAGGCCCAGAAGAGCGCGTGGGCGGGATCGGAAGCGAGGCCGATGGCGCCGGCGGCATAGAGCACGCAAGGCGGGATCAGGAGCGCGCGCCGGGTCCAGTGGAAGCGGTCGCCGAGCAGCGTCACCGAGATCGACGTGACGATCGCGAAGACGTTGATCGCGACGACGAGGTGGCTGGCCCGGCTCGCCGACCAGCCGTGCTCGGTGAACGCATCGGGCAGCCACGCCGCGTAGCCGTAGTAGACGAAGCCCGTGGACGCGAAGAGCGCGACGAAGAGCCACGCGACCGGCTTGCGCAGCGGGAAGTGCGCGCGTTTTCCGACCGGGCGCGGGCCGCCGCCGCGCGTCGCCGCGAGCCACCAGACGAGCGAGCCGGCGGCCGCGAGGGAGAACACGAGCATCGGCGCCCGCCACGAGTCGCCCGCGTGGGCGATCGGCACCGAGAGGCCCGGCCGGCGATCGCCGCGCCGATCTGGATGCCAGCTGGCTACACGCCCGTGACGAGCACCGGGCCGATCGGCGAAGCGCTCCTTGACCGCGACGATCATGAGCGCGTTGCCGAGCCCCATGCCGATCCCGATCGGGCACCGTGAGCGCGATCGCGGCGAAAGCCGCCGGGGACGACCGCGCGCCCCACGCCGCCGCCGGCGATCAGCGCGACGCGACCGTCACGGCGCGGATTGCGCCGACGCGCGCGGCGAGCGGCGCGGCCGCCGGGGCGAACACGCCCATGCCGATCACGGGGATCGCCCCGAGCAGCGCCGCGACCGAGTGGCTGAGGCCGAGCGCGTGCTGGGCGCGCGGCAGCACCGGGCCCGAGGCCGACGAGCTGCGGGCGCAGCGTCAGGCGCCGGCGAGGGCGACCGCGACGAGCAGCCCGATGCGGCCGCGCAGAGCGCCGTCGCGCTCACCTGTTCCTGGTACCGCGGCTTCCGCTTCTCCACGAACGCCGCGACGCCCTCGGCGAAGTCGTGCGAGCCGCGCAACAGGCCGTAGGCCAGGCCCTCCGACTCCATCGCAGACGACAGCGGGGCATCCTGGGCGTCGCCGACACGCGCTTGGCCGTGCGCAGGGCGAGCGCGGGCCGGGCCGCGAGCTCGTCGGCCAGCCCCGCGACGGCGGCGCCGAGCCGGTCGCGCGGCACGACCTCGCACAGGAGTCCCCACGGGTGAAGGCCTCGGCGGCCGGAACGCGGCGACCCCGCATGACGACATCCTTGGCGCGCGCCACGCCGATCATCTTGACGAGCCGCGACGCCCCGCCGGAGCCCGGGATCATGCCGAGCGTGAGCTCGGGCAGGGCGAGCTGCGCGTCGTCGCCCCGCCGGATATAAGTGGTGATCGTCTCGTAGGGAATCAGCCGCTTCAGCCGCACCCCGACGAACGCGAGCGCCTCCTGCAGGCTCAGGGAATTGCCCAGATCCTGCGTCAGTTCGTAGAGCATCTGCGCTTCCTTCGTCGCCGCCGCAATGGAAGAAAGCGGGTCCAGTGTCTGGCCGCCATCGTCCGAACGCGTGGTGAAATCGGTCGCGATTCCGCGAATCGAGCGAATGGCCATGTTCTTCTAACCTACTGGTTAGACTACGT
>CAVQKZ010000002.1:0-699772 GCA_963713245.1 uncultured Actinomycetota bacterium | reverse complement strand
CGCCGCGTACTGCCTGTTGTCGCCGGCATAGATGGCGACATGGAACGCGCTGCCGCCGCTGAGGTAGAAGACCAGGTCGCCGGGCCGGGCCTGGGCCCGCGGAATGATGCGCACGGCGTGCCGCTGCTGTTCGGCCGTGCGGGGCAGACTGGCCACCTTGGTCACCCGGTAGACGTACTGGGTGTAGCCCGAACAGTCGAAGCCCTTCGTCGGTGACGTACCGCCCTCGACGTAAGGGTCCTTGCCGACGAACTTCCGGGCCTCGGCGATGATGCGCGTGCCGGCGGGCGCGGGCGGTCGGTAGCCGTTGAGGTACAGCGTGCCGATGAGGGTCCGCGCCTCGCCGTGCACCAGCGGGCCGGCCCCAGACCGTGACGACGTGCGCCCGGTGCTTGACCGCGATCGTCCACGAGAGGCCGTGGTTGCCGCTGACGTGGTACCTGGTGTTGACGCCGGCTCGCGGGGCGGTTGGCCGTCGGCCGGCCCACGAAGTGCGCGTCGACGTACACGTCCACCCGCACGGACGGCGTCGTGCTCCCGCGGTCGAAGGCCCAGCCCTGCACCGAGACGATGCCGTTGGCCGCCTGCTTGGACGGATCCATGATTGGCCGACCGGGTGCGTCGCTGCGGCGGCGACGCCGGCAGGCAGCAGCGCCACCGTCGACGCGGTGGCCGCGGCCACCAGGGTGGCGCGCAGGAGGTGACGGGATCCGGGCCAAGGCATACACAATCCTCTTCACATGAATTTTACGTCGGGATCTTGAGTATGCGGACGCCGGGACCGATCGCCAAATCGACAGCGCGCCCTCGCCCGGCGCCGACAGGCCACCACCGGGACGGGAGAGCCATCTATCCTTGGCCCGCATGGCGAAATCTGCTGGGCCGAGCACGCCCGTGAAACCGAGCCGGGCCGACAAGAAGGCGGCCCGCACGGCCAAGCGCCAGTCGCGGCGTGAGACCTGGCGCAACATGTGGCAGGCCTTCACCCTGACCCGGCAGAACGACCCGCGATTCCTGCCCTATCTGGTCCTGTTCGGCGTCCTGGCCGCGGCCGTGGTGTACCTGATCGCGTTCTTCATCACCGGCTCGGCCATCCTGCCCATCCCGTTCGCGGTGCTCGCCGCCCTGATCACGGCCATGTTCGTCTTCAGCCGCCGGGCCCAGCGCTCGATGTTCACCCAGGCCGAGGGCCAGCCCGGCGCGGCCGGCTGGATGCTGTCAGCAGCAACTGCGCGGCGACTGGCGGCTGGCCCAGGCCGTGGCCGGCACCACCCAGCTCGACGCGGTGCACCGCCTGGTCGGCCGGCCGGGCGTCGTGCTCGTCGGCGAGGGCGCCCCGCACCGGGTTCGCGGCCTGATCGCCCAGGAGAAGAAGAAGGTCGCCCGCATCAGCGGCGACACCCCGATCTACGACGTCATCGTCGGCACCGGCGACGGCGAACTGCGCCTGGCCAAGCTCAGCCGTTACCTGCTCAAGCTGCCCAGCAACCTGTCCAAGCAGGAGGTGAGCGCGCTGGACAAGCGACTGGCCGCGCTCGGCGCCGCCCGCAGCCCGCTGCCGCAAGGACCGCTGCCGCAAGGGGCCAAGATGCGCAACATGCAGCGGGCCGTGCGCCGCAAGTCATGACCCGGCCGCCGGCCGTGCGCGCACCGCAGGCCTATCGGGGCGAGGTGCTGGGCCTGCCCGAGCAGGGCCCGGGCTCGCTGGCCACCACCGGCCAGCGCCTCGGCGCCTTCGTGGTCGACGCCCTGGCCTCGGGACTGGTGGCGGCGCTGTTCGTGCAGGCCACGTCCGCACAGGGCACGGCCGGGCACCTGCCGGGCTCGTGGAGCCTGATCCCGTTCGCCATCGACTACGTCGTCGGCGTGCTCGTGGCCGGCCGCACGCTGGGCATGTACCTGTTCGGGCTGCGGCTGGTGCGGGTCGACCGGCCCGCCGCCGTCGGCCCGGGGCGCGCACTGGCCCGCACCGCGCTGCTGCTCCTGCTGCTGCCGGCCGTGATCTGGGACCGCGACGGCCGGGGCATCCACGACCGGCTCACCGACACCGCGGTCGTCCGCGGATGATCATCGACCCCGGCCCGCGTCGCGTCCGCAGCCACGGCGAAACACCGCCGAAACACGCGGGACACGACCAGGCAACCGCGCGTTCGTAAGTTCGGCCAACCACTATTGCCCCCGGAGGACGCATGTTCACCAGCCCCAAAGAGGTCCTGAGCTACATCAAGGACGAGGGTGTCGAGTTCGTCGATGTGCGATTCACCGATCTGCCCGGTCAGCAGCAGCACTTCAACGTGCCGGCCGCCAGGGTGGGCGAGGAGTTCTTCACCGATGGCGTGATGTTCGACGGCTCGTCGATCCGCGGGTTCGCCGCCATCCACAAGTCCGACATGAAGCTGATCCCCGACCCGGCGACGGCGTTCCTCGACCCGTTCCGCGCGGCCAAGACGCTCAACGTCAGCTTCTCCATCGTCGAGCCGCGCACCGGCGAGCCCTACGGCCGCGACCCGCGCCAGGTCGCCACCAAGGCCGAGGAGTACCTGCGCTCGACCGGCATCGCCGACACCGTGTACTTCGGCCCCGAGGCCGAGTTCTACGTCTTCGACGACGTCCGGTTCCAGACCAGCCAGAACGAGGGCTACTACCACATCGACTCGATCGAGGGCGCCTGGAACACCGGCCGCATCGAGGACGGCGGCAACCGCGGCTACAAGACCCGGTACAAGGGCGGGTACTTCCCGGTCCCGCCGGTCGACCACTACGCCGACCTGCGCGACCAGATGAGCACGGCCCTGATCAACGCCGGTCTCGAACTCGAGCGCGCACACCACGAGGTCGGCACGGCCGGGCAGGCCGAGATCAACTACAAGTTCAACTCGCTCACCCACGCCGCCGACGACATCCAGAAGTTCAAGTACATCATCAAGAACGTGGCCTGGGTGAACGGCAAGACGGCCACGTTCATGCCCAAGCCGCTGTTCGGCGACAACGGCTCGGGCATGCACTGTCACCAGTCGCTGTGGAAGGACGGCTCGCCGCTGTTCTACGACGAGCTCGGCTACGCCGGCCTGTCGGACACCGCGCGCTACTACATCGGCGGGCTGCTGCACCACGCGCCGTCGCTGCTGGCGTTCACCAACCCGACCGTGAACTCCTACCACCGCCTGGTGCCGGGCTTCGAGGCCCCGGTCAACCTGGTCTACAGCTCCGGCAACCGCTCGGCCTGCATCCGCGTGCCGATCACCGGCAGCAACCCCAAGGCCAAGCGGATCGAGTTCCGCATCCCCGACCCGTCGTGCAACCCGTACCTGGCCTTCTCGGCCATGCTGCTGGCCGGCGTCGACGGCATCAAGAACAAGATCGAGCCGCCGGCCCCGATCGACAAGGACCTCTACGAACTGCCCCCGGACGAGGCCGCCTCGATCGCGCAGGTGCCCGGCACACTGGCCGAGGTGCTCGACTCGCTCGAGGCCGACAACGACTACCTGCAAGAGGGCGGCGTCTTCACCGAAGACATCATCGGCGCCTGGATCGAGTACAAGCGGGCCAACGAAATCGACCCGATCCGGCTGCGCCCGCACCCGCACGAGTTCGAGCTCTATTACGACGTGTGACCTAGCCAGACGACAGAGGCCCCGGGCTCCCGGGGCCTCTGTCGTTTCGATTCCCGGCAACTTCTGGCCGCCGGCGTAACCGCCGACAACTGTCCCGTCTGCCGGGTCGACGATCTGCGCGGTCAGCTGGCCGTTGGTGGGCACCACGGCCGGATGCTCGGGTTCTCGGGCTCTGCCTTGCTACTGGTATCTGAATGCGATGGTGTCGCTGTGCCCCGGCCATGTCAGCGTCATCTGCCAGCAGCCGGCCACCGGCAGGTTGACGATAGATGGCCCTAGGTCGACCGTCCGGGTTGCCGTCTTGTCCGAGCCCTCGAGTCGCGCGTTGATATGCAGGGGGCCGCCACCCTCCTTCGCGACCCAGAGGATCTTGTTGTTGGTCCCCTTCGGTTGGTGCGCGCGCAGTTCGGTGAAGAGGATTCCGACGATGTCTCCGTTCGCGCCGAGCACGTGCCGGGTGTGCAGCGCGGTCGGACTGAACCCGGCGCGCGCCCAGGTCGGCAGAGCAGCGGTCGAAATGTTGCCCGTGCAGGCCGACGATCCGGCCGGCGTAGCCGTGTTGCCCTCGCCGCGGCTCAGCGCGAGGGCAGCCGCGCCGCCGGCCACGGCAATCACACTGGCCGCGACGGCGAGCCCGGTGCGAATTCGGTGGGGCCGAGTGGCGTGCGCGTGCGTCCAGGCCGTGCTGGCCAGGCCCGGGTCGAGGCGGTGCCCGTGGGTCTGCGCGTTCATCGCGCGCCGCAGCGTGGCGATCGCGGGTTCGTCATTCATGGTTGGACTCCTCAAGGGTCGATTGCCGCAATCGGGCCAGAGCGCGGGACGCGCCGCTCTTGACGGCGCCGATGCTGATGTCGAGCGCGACCGCGGTGTCGGCCTCGGACAGGTCCTGCAGATACCGCAGGACGACGATGGCGCGCTGACGCGGCGGGAGCGTGCGCAAAGCGGCGAGAACGGCGCCATCGTCGTGCGCGTCAGAGACCGACGGGCCGGCCACGGCAATCTCGTGCGGATCGAGCAGTACCTCAGGACGACGACTCAGCGCCCGCCACCGATCAATGTTCGAGCGCACTACGCAGCGGTAGGCGTAGCCGAGCGGGTTGGACTCGATCGCGCCCCAGCGCCGCGCCACTGCGGTCAGCGCTTGCTGGACGAGATCCTCGGCGTGCTGCCAATCGCCGCACAGGCCGTAGGCGGCGTGCAGCAGCCGGTCCCCGTGCTCGCCGACGAATCGCTCGAACGCGGCCCGATCAGCTTCTGCCACGGTCGCCCCCTTTTCCGTCCATCCTGCTTATGAAGACGACGGCATCGCGCTATTGGGTTGCCTGGACACAAGAACCCGCCAGCCGGCACCACGGTCGAAGGACCCGCCCGAGACCGCGTTCAGCCAGCCCGGGCTCGCCAACGAAGGAACCGCACACACAATGCGGCATGATCGGGCGTTCGCATCGATCTCTTGTGCGTACTGAGACGATGTGGTCCATGGGACTTGGTCTGCGGTCAGATGCCGGATTCTTGATCGAGGAACTTCCTGAGGGGCGCATGCTGGTGGTCACGGGCGACTGGACTGACCGTGCGGCGAGGGTCCTGCGATCTGGTCAGGCGGACGGCCTGATCCTGAACTACGCACGCGGCTACCGCGAGCGCAGTCTTGATTTCTTGCAGGATTGGCCGCTACGAAGACTTGAAGTATTGGCGCGGACTATCAAGGACATCGAGCCCATCTATCGGATGGCGGCGACACTCGAACATCTGAGCCTGACCACTGCTCCGACTACGAGTGTCGACTGCGCAAGATTGCCGACGCTTGTCGGACTCTGGGTAGAGGCCTGGCAACAGATTCGAGAGTCCGTGTGTCTCGCGCCGGGCCTGCGCCATCTGGGTGTCTACGGGTATGGCGAGACCGATCTTCTCGCGTTGGCTGACAACGCGGCCTTGCAGTCGATCACGTTGAAGCAGGCGCCACGTCTCGAGCGGTTGCTGGGTATCGAAGGCATGGTGGGTTTAGCCGATGTCTGGGTCGCGGGCGCGCACAAGCTGTACGACCTTGCGTCCCTAGCGTCTGTCGCCACTTCGCTGGGGTCACTTCGGATCGATACCTGCGGCGGGCTCGCGACGATCGATGACATCGGCGCATTGCGTAGGCTCTCGGAGCTCTGGGTCGCTAACTGCGGCGACATCGACTCGTTGCATCCCATCGCCGGCCTGAGCGAAGTGACTGTGCTGTATCTCTACGAGTCCACTCGGATAGTGAACGGTGACCTCGAGCCCCTTCTGGGTCTGCGGAATCTGAGCGACCTGCGGATGATGAACCGCAAGCACTACAAGCCAGAAGTCGCGGAGGTCAAACGCCAACTGGGACTTACCGTCTAGCCAGCAGGACGGACCGACATGCTCGCGGCATGAGCGTGCGTTTCTCCCTCACTGGACTCGCTGAACACATTCATGCGGCTAGGCCCACTTCGCTGGCTGCAAGGATTCAGGTCGGGATGGAGGGTCGTCGTGTTGCTTTCCCGAGGCCGTATCCGACGATGCTCGCGACGATCGATACGGCGAACGCCACGCTCCACACAACGAGATAGCCATACCAGGTTGCGCCATCGTCATTACCGCGCAACCAAGCGACGACTAGGCCCACGATCGGGACCACGGCTGAGTTGGACGGCATCAGCCTGAAGGCGAGTTCCGTTCGAGCCACTGCGAGCCCAACACAGACCGAGACCACAACCGTCGTCACCGCGATGAGTGCAGCATCGAAGCCGATGGCTTCCGCCTGCTGGTCGGGTGCTGCCATCCACCATCCGTAGAGTCCTGCCACCGCGAACTCGCAGGCAAGGACCACCCAAGACCAGACCGGAGTCCGCTTCATCACGTGGAGCGTATCGCCCGGCAAAGTGCCTGAACGCGAAGTACGGTCCAGCGACTAACTCACCACGCGGCAATTCCGGACGTTTGGAGTGTGAAACTTGCGGGCAGTTTGACCTCGTGACCGCGATAACCGTCTTGAGGGCTCCTAGTTCCCTTGGTGGAACCGCACGCAAGTACAAGATCTTCATCGACGGAGTGGAGCGGGGCCGTTTGGCGGGCGGCGAAGAGGTCGAGGTTGCCGTCGAGGCCGGCGACCACGATATCCAGGCTCGCATCGACTGGACGGGAAGCGCACACGTGAGGGTCACCATCCGAAATGGAGAAACGGCGTCGTTTGCCGTCGCCCCGGCCGCCCAAACCAGCCTCGGGCAATTCAAGACCATGTTCGGGAGACGGAGTTTCCTCACAGTGGCGCCCGTGTAGATCGCGGGAAGCACGGCGGCGCGTGCCAAGCGCACTCAACGCGGCATGTGCGGATGTCGGTGAGGACTCGTCAACGATCACCCAGCAGATAGCGCGGCCTCGCGGCTAGAGAGCGAGGACCCCACGAACTTGGCGACCGTCGTTCCGACCTTGCGATGGGCGGCCGTTAGCGCGCCGGTCAGCGGCGACGAAGTATCGGAAACCGACGTCGAAGGTATTTCCGGTAGCCCCGTATGCCTAGGGCAACGACCGCGAGCCAGACGATCGCGACAGCAACGACCAAGCCGATATGCACGCCTCCGTGCGTCCGCGACGCTCCCCATCCGCAAATGGCGAAGACAGCTACGCCGGGCCAGAGAACTGTGAGGCAGTAGCGGATCCACCCGCGCCGGTCATCGCCCTCCACGACGCGAGGATAGGCATAGTTGCCTTGCGAGCGCTCATCAACAGATCCGATCGCCCTCGGCCAACGCACCATCGGCGGCATGTCCGCGTGTTGTTCTGCGACCGTGCCGGTTCATTGCGAACGTTGCGGAAGCGTCATCCCAAGCGTGCCCCACCAGCCCACACCGTCCGCGTCATAACGCAGCCGGTTGACCATTCTTCCAGCGGTTCAGTGATGTCATCGTGCACTCGCGAGCCGTACTCTGCCGGGTCTTCGGGCATCGCATATTCGGAGAGTTCGGTCGGCTCAGAGCCGTTCTTGCCATCGCTCAGCTGATAGATCGGGTCAGGATCGCCGCGTTCGCGGCGGACGCCGGCGAGACTGCTGCCCCACAGCGGGGTGTAAACGACACAGAACGCGTGCTCGCCATCCACCCATGCATCAGTCACCGCAATGCGCTCGAATCCTGAGCCGTGGCGCACACCTTCCAGGCACGCGCGAAGGGCCTGGGCGGCCCAAGAGGCGTCGCTTGACTCGGGCAGCGCAGCCAGCAATCGGTCGTGCTCCGATGCCAACCACGGCACGAAGTCAGGGTCCGCTGGCCCGTCGTCGCGGGCCGCGGAGCCGACCAGGCGAACGGACGCCCACGGCCTCATAAGCTTGCCCCACCACGATCGCCGCATCCTGCAATCATCACAGCCGAACGGTCCGGACGGCGCCGGTGCCATTTCGCGCACCGGATCGCGGCATGTGCGGGCGATTCAGGACCGATAGAACCTGGCCGATACTAGATATGTGATTCAGCGTTACGTCCGCCTCGGCCTCCTCCTCCTGGCTGCTGGCACGTTCATCGCGGCGGCGCTGATGCCTTCGTCCCACGTCACGGCGGTTCGAGTCTCTGCGATGGCCCAGACGGCCTTGACAGCCCAGGAGTGCGCCGACGGAATTCGTCTGAACGTGTCGTTCCCGTGGCACGGCACCACGCTGACCGAGACCGATCCGTCGCCCACGTGCCGCAACGGTGTCGCGGTCGGCGACCCCGTCACCGTCTACGTGCAGTCGAACGAACCCGCGAATGTCGGCCCAGACGCGAACTGGATTCTCCACCCGGACACCCATGATCCGTTCGACGTCATCGGCCCCAACGAGTTCCGCGGCTTCGTCGCCATGATGGGCCTGCTACCGCTGGGCGCAGCCTTCTTCTTGTACCTCGACGAGTTCCGGGTGCGACGTCGAGCGACGACCGCGCGCTGACTGCGGCATGACCGGACGCCATATCGCAGCAGCAGTCAGGCTCACTTACAGCCGTTGAAGAGTGCGACGTGCGCGGTAGAACCATTTCGAACGGTCACGCTGACCGGGTGGTCGTACTCGTGCGGTGCCGATACGACATAGCGGCCCGGCGAGGTGGTGAAGGAGAAGTGCCATGGAGTCCCGGTCGCTACCTGGCGAGCGATCGTTCGGCCAGAAGCAGTCGACAAGATCACGACTACTCTGGCCGTCTTTGCGCGCTGCTCGGTGATGATCGGGGCACAAAGCGCGGCGGTGCCGTCGAGCGTCCCGGTGCTGCGTCCGATGCTGCCCGTCGGAATCGGACGCGGGGGCGCCGACCGATCGGGCGAGGTGCAGGCGACCAAGGCGGCGGCTCCGCAGACCACCGAGAGTGCAGCTGCGCTGGCGCGAGCACCCGTCACCCCGCGAGTGTCCGACGGCGTAAGCACGGAGTCAAGCGGTCGTTGTGTACAAAGGGACGAGCTTTGCTGTCATCAGCATCTGCAAACGGCCTACCCGCGGCATGTGCGGATGGTGCCGCTGCGCGGCATGAGAGTGCGTTTCGGGAAACGGCAAACGGGGAACAACGCGAAGATGCACTTTCACCCGCCGCCAGTTGACAGCCTGAGCTGTGGCTAACCGTCGCGGTCTCGCTGCTGACCCCTACAAACGGCCACTGACGCTAGCGGCGGCGGGAGCTGTGCTCGTCGTCCTATTTTTTCTCCTGCGCTTCTTAGCCGAGTCAGGCATCGCCAGCATCGGTATTGGCGTGGTCGGAGTTGTCGGTGGGCTACTCCTCATCACGGGTTCGCTGTTGGCGCTGAGAAGGTATAGGCAGACGTAAGTTCCGGAGTTCTGGCTCCCACGTCCTGGCGAGGTCGCGGGGTTCCCGGGCGTATTCGACGCATCATCCGCGGCATGTCCGGTCGTTAGTTGCGTAGATCGTCAGCCCTGAGTCGAAGGTCACGGAAGTCCTCGATTGCCAACCTTGCGGCGCGGATCAGCCCGCCCAAGGTCCCCTGAGCAACAACGAACAGGTCGTCAACGACCTCGTCGGACGGTGTCACTTCGCCGTAGCAGTCGTGCCAAGCGATCTCGGTTAGTTCGAGCAGGTCGAGGGCAGCATCACCGTCGGCTCCGAAGGTTTCGCGAGCACGTTGTTCCCGTTTCCCTCGCCTGTCCGCCCTGGAGGTCACCATGTTGACACCTTGCCACCTTCGCCGAAGACGCGCCCCGGCTCGAAGTACGGTCAAGCGGCAATCTCGCACACACCATGCGGCATGTCCGGTCGTTGATCCCTGCTGCTCCGACGGACCGGGCGCCTTAGGAACGGCGCACTATCTCGCTCGTGAAGCCGGCCCCGAGCTGAAGACTGGTTGGCTGTGATCAATCCGGGGTACCCATGGAGGGTGAAGCTTCCGTGGCAGTACTACGTGCTCTACATCAGCGCAGCCGTGCTGCTGTGCTCCACGGTTGCATATGCACTGGCGGGCAACCTCGCACAAGCGTTGATCGCCGGGGCGTTGTTTCTTCTCTCATTCGGCGGCGCGGCCAGCCAGCACCGGCGCGGATTGAGGCTCTTGAATCGGAGCAATCATGACTGATTGAATCGCCCCGGAGTTTCCGGAGACTCGGTTCGTTGACTATCCGGCCTCGGTGAGGCCGGCGGTTTGACGGTAGTGGGCCTGCTCCAGCTCGACGGGCGGAATATCGCCGTTGATCTCGAGGAGCCGGTGCTGGTTGAACCAGTCGACCCAGTGCAGGGTGGCTGCTTCGACGTGCTCGACGGTGCGCCACGGGCCGCGCCGGCGGATGAGTTCGGTCTTGAACAGGCCGATCACCGATTCGGCCAAAGCGTTGTCCAGGGCGTCGCCGACCGCGCCGACGGAGTCGTCGATCCCGGCCGCGGCGAGCCGCTCGGTGAACGCGATCGAGGTGTATTGCGACCCGTTGTCGTGATGATGCGTCAGCCCCGATAGATCACTCACGCCGTCGCGCTGCCGGGTCCAGATGGCCTGCTCGATCGCGTCGAGCACCAGTTCGGTGCGCATCGTGGTGGCGGTGCGCCAGCCGATGATGCGGCGGGCGTAGGCGTCGATGACGAACGCGACGTAGACCATCCCCGACCAGGTCGAGACGTAGGTGAAGTCCGCGACCCAGAGCCGGTTCGGCGCCACCGGCCGGAATCGGCGCTGCACCAGGTCAGCCGGCCGCGCCGCCGCCACGTCGGCTCGCGTGGTGATCACCCGTTTGCCGCGCCGGGCACCGACCAGTCCCATGCCGCGCATCAGCCGTTCGACGGTGCAGCGGGCCACCACGATGCCCTCGCGATTGAGCGCCAACCAGACCTTGCGCGGACCGTAGACGCCGTAGTTGGCCTCGTGCACTCGGGCGATCTCGACCCGCAGGTCACCATCGCGCACCGCCCGCCGCGACGGTGTCCTGCTGGCAGCGTCGTAGTAGGTCGACGGGGCAATCTGCGCTCCGTGCTCACCGAGCACAGCGCAGATCGACTCGACACCCCACCGCAACCCGCCGTCGGTGCGGTCCTTGTGCTCGGCGATGAACCTCACGAGCGCAGCTGTGGCCGGTCGAGTTCGGCCGCGAAGAAAGCCGAGGCGGCTTTCAGGATCTCATTCGCGCGCCGCAGCTCGGCGACCTCGCGTTTGAGTCGCTTGATCTCGGCGTGCTCCTGGCTGGTCAGACCCGCCCGCAGGCCGTCATCGATCTCAGACCGACGCACCCACTTACGCAGCGTCTCGGCGGTACCGATGCCGAGCTTCTGCGCGACCGCGGTAATCGCAGCCCACTGCGACGGATAGTCCGGCGTGACCTCGCCGACCATCCGTACTGCACGCTCCCGCAACTCTGGCGGGTACTGACTCGCTCGCCCCACAGCCCCATCCTCCTCAAGAGATGGAGCCTCCGGACTCGCCGGGGCGATTCAACCCGATCGGCGGCATGAGCGGATGTCCAGAAGTGGTTCAGTAGAGTCCGCCAGCCGGCCAGCCTCGTTATCTCAGCGAGGATTGGGGAAACCTCGCTGGTGGATAGTCCGCCAACATGGCCTGCGCGTGTGTGAACGGGCGAGAGTTGCTGGCGTGAGGAGGCGAGATGTGGATTGGGGTCTTGGCGGGAATGTTGCTCGCCGCGGCGACTGCGATACTCGTACGCCGGTATCGGGCGCGCAGTTGGAGCGCGTCGCGATTCGACAGTGACACACCCGCGGACGTTGCACTTGTCGGCGGACCATGGAGTGGCCGTTCAGTCCATCTGAAAGGCACTCCGCGCCCAGGCGCGGTGCTCTTGACGTCCACTTGGGGGCTCGTGGGCGGCGGCGTACATCGTGGAAACTACGAGGTGGTCGAATCCGGCGCCGGTCGGGCGTCCGCGTCCTGGACCAATTTTTAGCCTCTCGAGGTGTGCGCCCTGCGGCCTCGCGCACCGCAGTTAATCGGGCGCGGTGGTGTCGCTCGCCTGTTCACGACCACGCTCATCGTCGAAAAGGCCGAGCGCCTCGATGAACTTTTCGTCGAATATCACCATCAGGTCGTCCGTTCCGAGCTGAATCGATAGCTTGCTCCCGCGACGCTCCCAGGCGGCGGTGATGATCCAGAGCGCTCCCGCATCGGTCGAGATTTTGACCGCCACGGGACACGGCGGTCGGCCCGTCCCGAAGTCGTTCCAGAGGAAACTCACTTCGAGCGAGTGGCCGACCACATTCGTCCAAGCGCTGCGGTCGGACACGTCGACCCAGCTACTGGCTGCCTCGTCGATGAGGTGCGCAGCCATCGGGTCGTCGTACAGATCGACGCCGAAACCCCACTCATCGCACTGGTTCCAGAT
The DNA here is from genome assembly GCA_963713245.1 of uncultured Actinomycetota bacterium. GTDB lineage: Bacteria > Actinomycetota > Actinomycetes > Mycobacteriales > Jatrophihabitantaceae > CAVQKZ01. Next base: position 687,367 of record CAVQKZ010000002.1, on the reverse strand, counting down.
CAATGAGAAGGTCTCGCCACGTGCAGTGACCAACTCGACGCCCATCGTCGGCTGATGCCACACGCCGAGGTCCCAAGGCTCTTGATCGTCGCTTACCGGAAGCAAGTAATACCGAACCGTAGTGATCACTTGTCCTGTCAGCCGTTCGGCGACGAGTTCATTCTGTTCCGTCGTCTGACGCGCGGTCAGGGGCACATGCTGATGATCGTCTACCTGTGCCGAGAAGGCGAACCCAAATCGCCCGCACATCGGCATGAGGGTGAGTTCGCGATGCGGCCCAGGTCGATCTCCAGATCTACGGACTACGCCCAAATGCGATGCGCGTTGTCGCTTAGTTGATCTTCGTCAGTCGCAAAAAATCCGCAACAATCTCGGTGCAGCTCTACTACGACGTCTAGACCCGAGCCCGATCAGCGCGCGTGGACCGGCCCATCGCGCATCGGTGCTCCTCCGGCCTGGATTCATCGCCACGCGCTCAGGCTGTGCCGTCGTAGTAGGCGCTGGCGACACCGTGCTCGGTGATCGGACCCGAAGCCCCGGTGCTCGGGTCCAGACTGCGGCCATCCACCGTGTGCACTGTCCACATGGCTGCGGATCGATCGATTCCGTCGCCGTCCTTGGGTCCGTATACATCGACGCCGTGCGAGCACTCGTACCAGCCGATCCAGTCCGGGTGCTGGGCTAGCCCGGCCCATGCGCCGCCGTCACGGATCTGACAGTGCGAGCCGTTCGTGAGCACCAGGCCCTGAGGTGCGGGTTTTGCCGGCGCGGCGACGGGCGCGAACGTGCCGGAGTACGTGATCCGGACCAAGGTGCGGCCGAACGGGTCACGCAGGCACAGCACGGTCGATGCCACGGCGGACTTCCAGCAGGAGACGGTCTGTGACGCGGACGGTCCGCAGAAGCGGATGTTCGGACTCACCGCAGATGGCGATGGGTCGTCCGTGCACTGAAACCCCGACCAGGTCTCGGTCGTCACCCGATAGCCGGCGGCCGGCTGCCCGGCGGCGGTGACCGGCCGCAACGTCACCCGCTGGGTGGTCCGGGCAGCGGGGCGCGGCGACCGCGTGGGCGACGGGGTGGACGAGACGACAGCGCTCGACGGTGTGCTGCTCGGCGCCGCGGGCGATGAGCTCTGCGTCGCTGGGAACGTGCCTCGGGACGTCGAGGGGGACGTGGTGTCGTGGGCGCTCGTACACGCGCTCAGCCCAACCAACATCGAGCCGGCCAGAAGAAGTGTGGTCAGGCGCATGGCGGGTCCATTCCGGGATCGCGGTTAGTTACTGACCTGACGCACTCCGGTCACAGTCTGTTGCCGGCCAAGATCACGAACCGGTCTCGGCCGGGGCGCAAACGTTGGTCGCGGACGATGCCCGCGCGAATCCGTGCCGTCCGCGTGCCACAGTTCGGAATGCCTGCGCGTTAAGTAGGTATGAGTGAACGACGTGGCTGAGGGCGTGCAGTTCGCCGACTTCGTGACGGCGCACAGCAAATCCCTTTTTCGCACCGCGTTCCTGCTGACCTCGAACACCCACGGCGCCGAAGAACTGGTCCAGGACACACTGGCCCTGCTCTACCCCAAATGGGACCGGGCCGCGCAGGCGGACGCTCCGCTCGCCTACGTGCGCCGGGCCCTGGTCAACAGATTCGTCAGCGGGCAGCGCCGGCCGACCGCTCACGACGTGGCGATGTGGGAGCTACCCGACCGCCCGGACCCGGCCGACCCGGTCAGCGGGGTGACCGACCGGATGTGGCTGTGGCAGTTGCTGGCCACCTTGCCGCAACGCCAACGAGCCGCACTGGTGATGCGCTACTTCCACGACCTGCCCGACGACGAGATCGCGGCCGCACTCGGCTGCCGAGACGCCACCGTCCGCAGCCTGATCAGCCGCGGCGTGGCCGCGATGCGAACCAGTTCCGAACCGGCCCGAGCGGCCGGGCAGAGCACGGGAGGAGGGCGGTCATGACCGACCTGCGCGAGTTCGAAGCCGATCTGCGCACCATGATGGTCCAGACCGCTGAGCACACCCCGTTGCCCGACGGCCTGACCGAGCGGTTGATCGCCGGAGCCACGGTCGCCACCCGCGATCAGCACCGCGTGCCCTTCACGACGCCCCGGCGGTGGCTGCCGCCCCTGCTCGCGGCAGCGGCCGTGATCATCGTCGTCGCCGGCGGTGCCGCGGTGCTCACTGCCGTGCGTTCCGAACGGCACGCGCCACCGGCGGTTGTGCCATCACCGAGCCACTCGCCGATCACCACGCCGGCGCCCACGCCGTCGACGCCGAGCCCGGCAGCGACCCATCGCGCCACCCACTCGGCCGCCGCGCCGGGCGCCGTCGGGCCGGTCGGCAGCGCGGTGCCGGCCGGCTTCACGGTGGTCAACGCCCAGTTCGTCGACCCGAAGCTCGGCTGGGCCCTCGGCAACGGCCGGTGCAGCGCCGGATTGTGCGCGACGCTGCTGCGGACCAAGGACGGCGGCCAGCACTGGGTCGCCGTCCCGGCACCACCCGGCCTCACTCCGGTGGATGACGCCGGTGTCCACAGTCAGACCGGTGGATCGTGCGGTGACAACGGCACCATCTTCGGGCCGTGCGTCGACAAGGTCGCGTTCGTGGACGCGCTGCACGGGTACCTGTGGAGCTTCCACTCGATGTTCATGACCACCGACGGCGGAGCGACCTGGGTGACCCAACACCTCGGATCCGCCAATCTCGGGGCCATCGATCTGGTGTTCGCCGGTGGGCATGTGCTGGCCCTGACCGTCGTCCAAGAGTGTTCGGCCGGATGTAGCGGCCAACTGCAGCGATCGATCATCGGCTCGAGCTCATGGCAACCGGTATCGCCCGGAGGCCTGCCGCCGAGCCTGTTCGCCTCTAAGCTGAGCGCGGCTGGAGGCGCTCCCTACTTCCTGAGCGCACCGATCAAGATCGCGGCCGGCCCGACACACCTGTATCGCTCCACCGACGGCGGCGCGAGCTGGAGCGCGGTACAGACCGGCCCGTGTGGCGACCCGTCCGCGGGCGCGTTGGCCTACCCGGCCCCGGACGGATCGGTGATCCTGGCCTGTCGGCCCCAGGAGGGCAGCTCGACCGTGCGGGTGTCGACCGACAACGGCGCCACGTTCGGCCCGGCCCATCCGGCCCCCGGGTTCCAAATCATCGCGGCAAGCGCGACCAGCCTGGTGGCCCTGGTCGAGAACGGCACCAGCACGAGCTACACGGTGTCGCACAGCACGGACGGCGGCATCAGCTGGCATGCCGTGACCACCGTGAACGCGCCGGGACACTACGGCTTCGTCTCGCCGAGCGTCGGCTACCTGAACGGTAGAGGCAGCGCCACGGTGCTGGTCACGACCGACGGCGGCCAGACCTGGACGCCGCACGCCTTCGGCTGATTCTGGACCCGTTTCGATTGGTGGCAGTGCAGTGCAACCTGGGCGGCCGCTGGGACGTGTCTTGGACAGGGAGGCCCAGTGACGAGTGCCGATGACGAGTTCGACGCCTGGTACCTGGGCTGTCGCGACCGCCTGGTCATGCAGGTCGCCGCGATGTGCGGGGACCGGGTCGAGGCGATGGATTTCGTCCAGGAGGCCTTCATCCGGGCCTGGGCCCGGTGGCATCGGGTCGGCCGCTACGACGATCCGGAGGGCTGGGTTCGCCGGGTAGCGGTGAATCTGGCCATCGGCCGGTGGCGGCGGGCCAAGAACGTGGTCCTCCAGGACCACGTCGCCGCCGCGGCCGGGCCGGGCTCGGACGAGCAAGAAGCGACGATGGCTGCACTGGCCACTCTGCCGCTGAACCACCGGCGGGCCATCGTCCTGCACCACCTGGTCGGCCTGCCGGTCGACGAAGTAGCCACGCAGTTGGGCGCACCGGTTGGGACCGTCAAATCCTGGCTGTCGCGCGGCCGGTCCCAACTTGCCACAGCGCTCACCGCACCCGAGGAGTACAGCCATGACTGACAACCACCCCGACAGCGACACCAAGGTGGCGGCGGCGCTGGACGCCCTCCGCTCTCCCGGCCGGCCGCTGCCGTGGGCCGATCCGGAACAGCTGCGGCGGCGCGGCCAGCGCCGGCGCCGGCGGCTGACGGCGGTGCGGTCGTCGGTGGCGTTCGGGCTCGCCGCGGCCGTCACGCTGACCGTCGTGGCCGTGAGCCGCCCGGAGCACCGCGGCACCCCCGCCGGGCCGCCGCTCGCTGCCGGCCTGCAGGTTCGGGATCGGTCCGGCAGCGCGGTCGAGCTGGCCGCGCTGAACCGCCCCGCGCCCCGCGACCCGTCCGCGGAGTCGGTGACCGCCCAGTCGGAAGCCGACTTCACCCTGAGATTGCTGGGCAAGCTGCAGGGCAACCCGGCGAAGAACGTGCTCGTGTCGCCGTCGAGCCTGTCCAATGCGCTGGCCATGCTGAACTACGGAGCCCGCGGGCGCACCCAGCGCCAGATCGCCGCCCTGCTGGGACCGGCGGGCAGCAGCGCACAGTCGATCGCCCAGGGCTGGTCCAGCCTCGTGGCCGACTGGGCCACGGCCGCCGCCGCGGACAAGATCGCCCTCAGTACCGCGAACGGCGTATGGCTGCAGCGCAACCTGCCCCTGGTCGCATCGTTCAGCGCCGCGCTGGCCGAATACTTCGACAGCGGGGTCTGGCAGGTCGACTTCGAGCGCAACCCGGTGCAGGCCGCCCATGATCTCGACGCCTGGGTCAGCCGCGAGACGCACGGCAAGATCCCTGAACTGCTGAAGCCGGACGACGTCCAAGGGTTGCTGCTCGTCCTCGTCAACGCGGTCTACTTCAAGGCTGACTGGGCCACCCCCCTCCCGGAGACCGGCGAAGGCCAGTTCACCACGGCCACCGGCCAGGTCAAGCCGGTGCCCACCATGTCCACCGGAGCGGACATCCCGGCCTTCACCGACGACCAGGTGCAGGCCGCCCAGCTGCCCTACCGCGGCGGCCGATTCGCCGCCCTGCTGATCCAGCCGAAGAGGACGAGCCTGGCCAGCTACGTGGCATCGCTTTCTCCGGACAAGCTCACCGGCCTCGTCAACCGACTGCGTCCGAGCCTCCGGCGGATTGTCGATGCCGCAACTCAACGTCGCGTCGACGATGGAACTCGAACCCACCCTCAAGGCCCTGGGTATGACCCAGGCCTTCAGCGGACGCAGCCGACTTGACTGGCCTGACCCCAGGCGGCGGGTATGTCGCGTTCGTCAAGCAGAAGGCGACCCTCGCGGTCACGCCCAAAGGCACGACAGCCACCGCGGCCACCGCGATTGGAATGACCGATTCGGCCACGACTGGTCCGTCGGGGATGGTGTTCGACCACCCGTTCCTGTTCCTGATCCGGGACACCCACACCGGCGCGATCCTGTTCAGCGCCGAGATCAACGACCCGCTCGCGCCCTAGGGGCGCAGAGACGCGAACGCGAACGTCCGGCATCGGCCTGCTCCCGCTCCGCCGACTCAGTTGCGCAACGGGGCAGGCCGAGCTTGAGGCGCGCTCAGCGCTTGCCGGTGATGAGGTCCTTGGCCCGGTCGAGCATCATGGCGAACGGTCCGGCCAGCATGTTCTCCGCCTGCGACTCGACACCGGGATGCGGATGCGTCGGTGCCATCTTCTCGGCCAGCTTGACCGCGTTGCGCATCCGCTCCAGCTGCGCGTCGTCCAGTTCCTGGGCGAGCTGGTCGAACTCCTGGTGCTCCTCCGCCTCGGCATGCGCGACCACGTCGCGCTCGAACTGGGCGAACTTCGTCTCGAACTCGGTGGAGTCCAGCTCGAGCTTCTCGAGCTCGGCCAGCGTTTCCTTGGCCTCGTGCTCCTCCTGCAGCCGGGCGCTGACGACCGACTCGCCGTCAGCGATCTCCCGCTTGGCCCGCGGGTGGACGATCTCCTCCTCGGCCGTCTCGTGCACGGCCAGAAGCCGGCGCAACGCCGTGAATGCTTCCTCGCGGTCGGTGCCGGCGCTGGCCTTGACCTCGGCGAACAGCGACTTGATCTGTTCGTGCTGAGCCTTGAGGAAGCTGACGACGTCGTGAGCGTTGTCCATGGTGGTTGTGTTGGCGGTCATTACCTCTCCCCGGAGAACGAATTCGCCCCGCCACGTCTTGACGGGCTGACGGCAGCCCGTGCCGTCAGCTCACGCATACCCATTCCGCCGGGCGATCCAACATGGCGCGGGCATGCTGGATCCGGCTCAGCCCTGGCCGAGCGCGGGCTTCCCTAGGGATATGTCCCTAGACCGGACCTCGGGGCGATCAGGGTCCGATTAGGAGAAGTCCCGATGTGGGCCCGGCCGCCTTAGGACCAGTGTCGGTGCCGTCCGAGAACATCGCCGAAAGACACGATCTGTGGCCCTGTTCGTTCCGCGTTCGCGACACCGAGGTGATCCGCCGTGCTGACCAGTTGCCCCGCCGACGACCTGGCCGTGGCCATTGCGAGCGGGGGCGACCAGTTCGATCCGCTGGCCAAGGACTGCCCGGACGACCTGCCCTGCCGCATCAACGACCCCGACCTCTGGTTCGCCGACAAGCCGGCCGAGCTGGAGCAGGCCAAGGCGTTCTGTCAGGACTGCCCGGCCCGGTTCGCCTGCCTGGCCAGCGCCCTGCGGCGCAAGGAGCCGTGGGGGGTGTGGGGCGGCGAGATCTTCGAGCACGGAGTCGTGGTCGCCCGCAAGCGGCCCCGCGGCCGCCCGCGCAAGCACCCCCGTATCGACGTCGCGGCGTGAGAAGGCCGGAAGAACATCGGCCGAAGCTTGTCATCCGGGGCCGGTAGCGCCCCATAATCGGGCATGCGGTCCGCACGGCACGCCCACCGGGCTTAGCGGTGGTATTTCTCGTCGGAGTCGTCGCGGCCCTCACCCTCGGTCTCGGCTACGTCCTGCAGCAGCGCATCGCGGCCACGGCCCCGCTGTCGGAACTACTGCGCTTCCGGCTACTGCTCGACCTGATGCACAAGCCTCTGTGGTGGGCCGGCATCGGGGCCATGATCGTCGGCGAGCTGCTGGCCGGGCTGGCCCTGCAGCTGGCCACGGTCGCGCTGGTGGAGCCGCTGCTGTCGACCAGCCTGCTGTTCGCGCTGGCCTTCTCGGCCGCCCTGTCGCGTAAGCGGATCCGGTGGCAGGAGGTCGGCGGGGCCGTGCTGCTCTCGGCCGCCCTCGGGGTGTTCATCGAGGTCGGCAACCCGCGCAGCTCGCCCGCGCCCGACCCGAACCCGGCCGTCATCACGATCGCGGTGTGCGCGGTCGTCGGTGTCGTGCTCGCCCTCGTGACGGTCGGCAAGCAGCGCGGCCTGGTCGGCGAGTCGGTGCTGCTGGCCACCGGAGCCGGCCTGCTCTACGGCTTGCAGGACGCCGGCACCCGCGCCGCCCTCGTCGTCACCGACCAGCACGGCATCGCGTCAATGTTCGTCAACCCGTGGGTCTACATCGTCATCGGGGCCGCGATCCTGGGCATCCTGCTGTCGCAGAGCGCGTTCAAGGCCGCCCGGCTGGACTACTCGCTGCCGCCCATCGCCGCGGCCGAGCCCATCGCCGGCATCGCGCTGGGCGTCAGCCTGCTCGGCGACGTGGTGTCGGTCAGCATCGTCGGGCTGCTGGTCGAATCCATCTGCCTGGTGGGCATGGTCGTGGGCGTGGCCCTGATCGGCCGCTCCCCCAACCTGGCCGGTGCGTGCGAACCGCTCAGCCCTGCTCCCGCAGCGCGCGCAGACTCTCCTTGAGCGAGCCCATCGTGGCCAGGACGGCCGTCGGCTCGTAGCCGCAGTGCGCCATGCAGTTGTTGCACCGCTCGTCGCGTGCCGCGCCCGTACTTGTCCCAGTCGGTCGTCTCGATGAGCTCCTTGTAGGTCTTGGTGTAGCCGTCGGCCATCAGGTAGCACGGCCGCTGCCAGCCCAGCAGCGAGTAGGACGGGATGCCCCAGGCCGTGCACTGGAAGTCCATCTTGCCCTCGAGGAAGTCGAGGAACAGCGGCGAGTGGTTCAGCCGCCAGCGCTTGCGGTTGCCACCGGCGAAGGCCTTGGAGAACAGCTCCCGGGTCTCGGTGACGCCCAGGAAGTGGTCCTGGTCGGGCGCCTTCTCGTAGGCGTAGGCCGGCGAGAGCATCATGCTGTCGACCTTGACCTCGTCGTTGAGGAAGTTCATCACGTCGATGATCGTCTGCGGCGTGTCGGTGTTGAAGAAGGTCGAGTTCGTGGTGACCCGGAAGCCCTTCTCCTTCAGGAACTTGATCGCGGCGATGGCCTCGTCGAACACGCCCTCCTTCGCCACCGACTCGTCGTGCCGCTCGCGCAGGCCGTCGATGTGGATGGCGAAGGAGAAGTACGTGCGACGGCTTGAAGTTGAACTTGTCCCAGCGCTTGCGCACCAGTTCGGCGTTCGTGCACAGGTAGACGTACTTCTTGCGCTTGACCAGTTCGTTGACCATCTCGTCGATCTGCGGGTGCATCAGCGGCTCACCGCCGGCGATCGACACCATCGGCGCGCCGCTCTCCAGGATGGCCGCGACGGCCCGCTCGACCGGCATGCGCTGGCGGAGCAGGTCGTGCGGCTGCTGGATCTTGCCGCAGCCGTTGCACTTGAGGTTGCAGGCGAACAGCGGCTCGAGCTCGACGATGAGCGGGAACTTCTCGCGGCGGCGCAGCTTCTGCGAGAACAGGTACCAGCCGATACGGGCACCTTGACGAAGTGGAACGGCCATTAGCCTGCAACTCCCTTGGGAAGGGTGAATCGGATGTCTTCCTGCGTCGACGGCTCGTTCGCTCACCTCGACGGGCCCGAGAGCCCGCAGGGTGCCGATGACTTCGTCGACGAGATGGGGCGGGGCGGACGCGCCCGCGGTGATACCGATGGTGGCGGCTCCGTCGAGCCACTCGGGCAGGATCTCGGTGGCGTCGTCGACCAGGTGGGCCGGCGCGCCGCAGCGTTGCGGCCACCTCGACCAGGCGCAGCGAGTTGGACGAGTTGGTCGAGCCGAGCACGATGACCACGTCGGACTCGGCGGCGATCGCCCGCACCGCCTGCTGGCGGTTGGTGGTGGCGTAGCAGATGTCGTCGGTGGCCGACGACTCGATCAGCGGGAAGCGTCGCCGCAGCACGTCCACGACGTCTGCTCGCCTCGTCGACGGCCAGCGTCGTCTGCAGCAGGAACGCGACCTTGTCAGGATCCTCGGCCTGGATGCGTTCGGCCTCGGCCGGCGTCCTGCACGAGCCGTGATCCGGCCCGGCACCTCGCCCAGCGTGCCCTCGGTCTCGTCGTGCCCGTCGTGGCCGACGAGCAGCACGGTGTCGCCGCGGGCGACGAAGCGGCGGGCCTCGGTGTGCACCTTGGCCACCAGCGGGCAGGTGGCGTCGATGACGTTCAGGCCGCGCCGGGCCGCCTCGACCCGCACCGCGGGCGCGACGCCGTGGGCGGAGAAGACCACGGTGGTGCCGTCGGGCACCTCGTCGAGCTCGTCGACGAACACCGCGCCCTGGCGCTGCAGGTCGGCGACGACGTGCGCGTTGTGCACGATCTGGCGGCGGACGTACACCGGCCGCGGGTAGCGCTGCAGGGCCAGCTCGACGATGTCGATCGCCCGCTCGACGCCGGCGCAGAACGAGCGCGGCGCCGGCCAGCAGCACCGTGCGCGGCCCGGCCAGCGTCGGCCCACCGGCCGCAGCGCCGGGCCGGTGCGGCGCAGGCTCAGCAGCGCCCGGGCCCCGGCCGGGATGGTGGCCAGCCGGGCCAGCGGGGTGTGCGCGGTGTCGACGATGACGCGCACCACGGCGACCGGCACGCGGTCCTGGTCGCGCCGAGCGCGCGGACGATCGCGGCCGACTCCATGTCGACGGCCAGCGCGCCGGTCGCGGCCAGCTGCTCGCGCTCGCTTGACGCCGTTGCACGATGTGGTCGCAGCTGACCATCGGGCCGGTGCGCACCCGCAGGCCCGAGCGCCGCAGTTCGGCCACCAGCGGCGCGGCCGCCCGCAGCACGGTGCGCCCGTGCTCGTCGCGGACCTCGCTGGCGACGATCACGTCACCGGGCCGCAGCGACGGATCCAGGCCGCCGGCCACGCCGGCGACGACGACGGCGTCCGGGCTGCAGCGCGCTGCAGCTGCGGGCAGCCAGGCCCGCACCCGCTCGGGACCCATGCCGCAGCGCTCCAGGGTGGCGCCCGGCGCTGTCTGCGCAGCGCGGCGTACTCGCTGCGCAGCGCGGTGACGACGACGAGTCCACTCATGACGGGCCTCCCCGGACGGCCGACTGGTACCGCCCGAGCGCGCTGAGCGGGAACACCAGGCGATACATCTCGTAGTTGATGTAGAAGTCGCCGGGGAAACCGGTGCCGGTGTAGAGATCCTCGTCCCAGCCGCCGTCGGCCCGCTGGGTCTCGACCAGCCAGGCCGACGCCGCGCGCCGACCGCATCGGTGCCGGCGTCGACGGCGAGCAGGGCCAGCAGCGCCCACGCGGTCTGCGACGCGGTCGACGCGCCTCGGCCGCGCCAGCGTCGTCGCCGTAGGAGCGCAGGTCCTCGCCCCAGCCGCCGTCGGCGTTCTGGTGCTCCTCGAGCCAGCGTCACCGCGCGCCGGATCGGCGGCGAGTCGCGGCGCGATACCGGCCGCGACCAGGGCCGGCACGGCCGCGCCGGTGCCGTAGACGTAGTTGGCGCCCCAGCGGCCGAACCACGATCCGTCGGACTCCTGCGCGTCGAGCAGCCAGCGCACGCCGCGCCGGCCCGGCTCGCGTGTCGGCCAGGCCGCAGTGCGGCCGAGCATCTCGACGACGTGCGCGGTGACGTCGGCCGACGGCGGGTCGATCACCGCGCCGAAGTCGCAGAACGGCAGCTTCTCGATGATGCGGCGGGTGTTGTCGGCGTCGAACGCGCCCCAGCCGCCGTCGCGCGACTGCATGCCGATCGTCCAGCGGATGCCGCGCTCGATCGCGGCCTCGACGCCCGGCAGCACCTGCTCGCCGACGCGGCGCAGGGCCAGGACGACCTCGGCCGTGTCGTCGATGTCGGGGTAGAGGTCGTTGGCGAACTCGAAGGCCCAGCCGGCCGGGTCGAGGTGCGGGCGCTTGACGGCCCAGTCGCCCTTGACGTCGATCTCCTCGGCCGAGCATCCACTCGCACGCCCGGACGACCGCCGGGTCGTCGGGCGGCGACGCCGGCATCGAGCAGCGCGATCACGGCGAGGCAGGCGTCCCACACCGGCGACTGGCAGGCCTCGAGACGGCGGACCGACACCGTCGGGAGTCTGCTCGTGGACCAGGAAGCCGTCCAGTCCTTTGATCGCCGCCGACGAGCACCGGGTGCTCGAGCGGGTAGCCGAGCAGGTGCAGGGCCAGGATCGAGTACACCCACGGCGGCTGGATGCCGCCCCAGCCGCCGTCGGCCTCCTGCCGGGCCATGATCCACTCGGCCGACGCGCCGGAACGCGGTGCGTGCGGCCGGGATGCACGCGGCAGCCGGTCGTAGGCCTTGAGCACGCGGTCCAGCAGGTTGAAGCGCGGTCGCGACCGAACCCGGTCTTGGCCGGGCGGCGGGCGCACGCCGGTGCGCAGCTCGGCCAGGCGTGAACGGCAGCGGCCGCACCGGGCGCAGGGTGGCCACGACGGTGATCGGCACGACGGTCTGCCGGGCCCAGCAGGCCCAGTCGTAGACGTTGAGCGGGACCCACTTCGGCAGCAGCACCAGCTCGGGCGGCATCGTCGGCAGGTCGTCCCAGGACCACTCGCCGAACAGCGCCAGCCAGATGCGGGTGAACACCCGGCTGGCCTCGATGCCGCCGTCGGCCAGCACGAACTCGCGGGCCGGCCTCGAGGTGCGGCGTCGTCGGGGTCGTCGCCGGCCAGCCGCAGCGCGGCGTAGGCCTCGATCGTCGTGGACAGGTCGGCCGGGCCGCCCTCGAAGTTGGCCCAGGTGCCGTCGGCGCGCTGCTGCGAGCGGATCCAGCGCGCGGCCTGCTCGAGGTCGCTCGGCGCCGAGGATGCCGAGGAACTGGCGCAGCAGCAGGTCCTCGGCGTCCATCGTGACGTTGGTGCGCAGCTCGCCCTTCCACCAGCCGGCCGGCGTCCTGCCGGCCCACCAGATGGTGCCCGGGCGCGCTCCACCGCGGCGCGGACGTCGTCGGCCAGGTCGGTCTGGGTCAGCGCGGTCACGCGGTCCTCCGGTCGGTCATCGGTCTCGCTCCACGACGTAACGGGCCAGCGCGGTGAGGTCGGCGACGGCGTCCGGGTTGGGCGAGCCGAGCGCGTCGAGATGGGCCGAGGGCGCGGCCGAGCCGGGCGTCGGCCTCGCGCGCGGCCCAGGCCAGCCCGCCGGCCTCGTCGATCAGCTTGGTGGCCAGCGCGACGTCGTCCTCGGCCGTCGGCGGCCCGTCGGCGAGCAGCGTCGGCCAGCCGGCGCCGACGCCTCGCTGCCGCCGCGCAGGGCGGCGACGATCGGCGCGCTGCGCTTGCCGGCCCGCACGTCCGACGAGGACGACTTGCCGGTGACCGCCGGGTCGCCGGTGACGCCGAGGATGTCGTCGACGAGTTGGAAGGCCATGCCGAGTTCGTGGCCGAACCCGGTCAGCGCCGTCGACGACGTCGGGCCGGGGCGTCGACGGCCAGCGGCGCCGATCGGCGCGTGCAGCAGGCCAGCAGGGCCGCGGTCTTGCCGGCCTCCATGTGCAGCACCTCGTCGAGGGCCACGCTGGGCCGGTCCTCGAGCAGCGAGGTCCTCGGACTGGCCGCTGATCAGCCGCTGGGTGGAGCTGAGCAGGCACGGGCAGGCTGCGCCGCCCGGGGTCGCCGGCCCGCACGAGCACCTCGACGGCGGCGGTGAGCATGGCGTTGCCGGCCAGGATCGCCTGGCCCTCGCCGAAGACCACCCAGCCGGTGGGCCGGTGCCGCCGCTCGACGTCGCGGTCCATGACGTCGTCGTGCAGCAGCGAGAAGTTGTGCACCAGCTCGACGGCGACGCGCCGGGGCGACCGCGTCGGCGGCGACCCCGCCGGCGGCCTCGGCCGCGAGCACGGCCAGCGTCGGGCCGCACGGCCTTGCCGCCGCCGCCCTCGATCGGGCGGCCGTCGGCGTCGCACCAGCCCATCTGGTAGCTGGCGATCAGCCGCATGTGCGGATCGGCGATGTCGTCGACGGCGGCCCGCAGCGCGGGCAGCACCAGCGGCCCGGACGCGCGACGATGGCAGCGGCCGGCGCGGTCGCTCATGCGGCGAACCCCAATGTCTGGTGCGGCTGCACCTGCAGCAGCGCCTCGGCCGCGGCGACCCCGCTGCGCACCGCGCTCTCCATCGTGTCGGGCCAGCCGGTGGCCGTCCACGCCCCGGCCAGCCAGAGTCCGGGCAGGCCGGAGTCGCTGGCCGGGCGCAGCGCGGCGCGTGCCCGCGGCCTGGCGGAACGTGGCCCGGCGTTCGCGGGTGACGAACGCGTCGAGCACCTCGGCCCGGCCGGCCGCGGGCAGCAGCCGGGCCAGCTCGGCCACGAAGCGCTCGCGCGAGCGGGCGGCTGGGCTCGTCGATGATGCCGTCGGCCGCCGACACGGTGACGGCGAGGTACTGCCCGCCCGGATGCTCCCGGCGCAGGCCAGATGTGTCGGTGCGGTCGAAGAACCACTGCACCGGCGAGTCGACGCAGGCGGCGAAGGCCAGGTCGGTGACGCGTGCGGTCGTAGACGACGTGGACGTTGACGATCGGGGCGGCGCCGAGCCCGGCCGCGGCGGCCACCGGGCCGTGCGCCGAGGGCCGGCACGGCGGCCAGGGCGTCGCGGTGCGGCATGGCCAGCACGACCGCGTCGGCGGCGCCAGTTGCGCGTGCCGGCCGTGCCGCGGGTGCGCACCACCCAGCCCGGCTCGATCGCACTCGACCCGGTCGCCGAGCAGCACCTCGACGCCGGCTCGCGGCCAGCGCCCGCTGCGCGGCCGTGGAGTGCAGCTCGCCCAGCGGCACGCCCGCGTAGCCGACGTCGGAGGCCGGCGGCGTGGTCGAGCAGGCCGGTGCGGAACACCTTCGCCGCCAGCGCGAGCGAGGCCTCGTCGGGGTCGATGTTCAGGGTCGCGGTGGCGATGATGCCCCAGAGTGCGGCGATGGTGGCGTCGTTCTGGCCGTGCCGGCGCAGGAACGCCGCCGAGCGTCTGCTCGTCCAGCGCCGGATCGGCCGGGTTCGAGCCGGCGCAGGGCCAGCGCCCCGCGCACCGCGCGCAGCCGGTCGGCCGGGCTGAGCAGCCCGTAGCCGGCCAGCGCCGCGGACAGGTGCAGCGGCGCGGGCACGCCGGGCAGCCGCCGCAGCCGGGCCGAGCGCCCGTCGCGCCCGCAGCACCGGGATGTCCAGCCGCGGCTGCAGCACGACCTGGTCCGTGACGCCGAGGCGCTCGAGCAGCCAGCGGTAGGCGGCGCAGCAGCGCAGGAAGACGTGCTGCCCGTTGTCGATCGTCAGCTCGCCCCGGCGGAACGAGAACGCCGCGCCGCCCAGGCGCGGGCGGCCCTCGATCAGCGTGACGGCCCGGCCGCCGTCGGCCAGCCGCAGCGCGGCCGAGATCCCGGCCAGGCCGCCGCCGACGACGACGGTCCCGGACTCAGCCACGTCCGCCGCCACTGCGGGCCAGCGAGCGTGACCGCGACCCGCAGCTTGTCGCGACCGGGCAGCGACGCCCGCCCCGCATCACGTGGCCCGGGTTCGGCGGCGATGCGCTGCAGCAGTTCGCGGTAGATGCCCGCCATCGCGGCGCAGCAGGCGGCGCTGCGCCGATCGAGCAGCGTCGCAGCAGCTGCAGGCCGCGGTCGTACCAGCCCCAGGCCCGGGCGGCCTCGAACCGGATCACCTCGGCCAGCGCGCCGCCCTGCGGGTCGAGGCGGCCGTCCGGCAGCGACTTGAGTTCGACAGCCGAACAGGCCAGATCCTGGCTGGGCAGGTAGACCCGGCCGTTGCCGCAGATCCTCGCGCACGTCGCGCAGGATATTCGTCAGCTGCAGGGCGACGCCCAGTGCGTCGGCCAGCTCGGATGCCCGGGCGGCATCCGCGGCCGGCAGCCCCGGGTTGAACACGCCGAGCGAGAGCCGGCCGATCGAGCCGGCGACGCAGCGGCAGTACTCGACGAGGTCGTCGAGGTCGGTCGTAGCTGCGGCCGAGCGACGTCCATCTCGCAGCCGTCGACCAGCTCGCCGAACGCGTCGAGCGGGATCGGCAGCCGCTGCGCCGCGTCGTCGAGGGCGAGCAGCACCGGGTCGTCGTGGTGCTCGCTCCGGCGCGGTGGCCCCGGCCCGGGCCTCGGCCGAGCAGCGCGCAGCTTCTCGTCGGCCGGCAGCGTCCCGTCGCCGATGTCGTCGATGCGGCGGGCGACGGCGTACACCGCCGACAGCGCGCCGCCGCTTGGACTTGGGCAGCAGCCGGATGCCCCAGGAGAAGTTGCGGGCCTGCTCGCGGGTGATGCGCTCGCACTCGTCGTAGGCCGTCCGGCGACGGTCGCCGACTTGGCCATCGACTATCGCCCCGACCGCGCAGGCGCACCGCGTGCCGCGCGGTCGCGGCCTTGCCCGGGCGGATCGCGCGCGCCAGCACGTCGTAGTCGGCGCGCGCGCAGCGCGTCGGCCGTGGCCAGGCCGCCGGCGACGTAACCGGCCACCGCGAGCCGGGCCCAGCCGCGACAGCCGGCGCACCAGGCGGCGGCCCGGCCTGCAGCAGCTCCAGCGCGCGCTCGACCTGCAGGCCGACGACGCCGCGCAGCTGCCGGCTCGTCGTCGCGGCGGTCAGGTCGGCCGTCGGCGACGCCGGCCGCGCGCAGGTCGGCGGCCGGCAGGTAGACCCGGCCGGCGCGGGCGTCCTCGCCGACGTCCTGGCAGTGCTCGAGCACCTGCAGCGCGGCGCACACGGCGTCGGAGTCGGCGATGTTGCGCTCGGTGGCCGCGTCGGCGATGTGCAGCACGAGCCGGCCGATCGGCGCCGCGGAGAGCCGGCAGTAGCCGAGCAGATCGTCGAACGTCTCGTAGCGGCCGACGTGCTGGTCGACCCGGTTGGCCTCGATCAGGTCCAGCAGCGGCCTCGATCGGGAACGGCGTGCTCGGCGACGCAGCGGCGCCAGCCCGGCGACCGGGGCCAGCCGGGCCTGGCCCGTCCACAGGCGCCCGCACGTCGTCGTCGACGGCGTCGAGCAGCGGCTTGCGGTCACCCGGCGGCCTCGTCGCCGACGTCGTCGACGAAGCGGGCGAACGCGTAGACGCGGGCCAGGTGGTCCCGCGGGCGGCGCGGGACGCACGCGCAGGGCGACCGGGAAGTTCTCGGCCGCCCATCTGGGCCGCAGCGCGCGCGGCGACGTCGGCCAGCACGAGGGCGGCGTCGTCGCGCCCCGCGTCGAGCCCGCTCATGTTTGCCGTTCCACCTACCCCGAAGGCACCACGGATATTACGTTTGCCTAGCTAACCTTCTCAGCCAGGCTCGATCAAGGTAAACCTTACTGACGACGCCAGCCGTTTGACGAACGCTGGCGCGATTCGGCTAATCTGCACGCAGGTAGAGCGGTGTGCGCGCGCTGGCTCGTGCGCGCGGGGAAGGCTGCGGAGCTCACCATGGAACCGAACGGCCGGCGTTCGACCTCGGCGAGCTTGCTCGGCCGCCGGGGCGACGAGCGCTACGAGCTGCACGCGCCGCCACCTGAACCCGCAGCTGCCCCGCATGCTGCACGCCATCGGCTTCGACAAGATCTACACCCGGGCCGAGGGCGCCTACCTCTACGACGCCGACGGCAGCGACTACCTCGACATGCTGGCCGGCTTCGGGGTGTTCGCCCTCGGCCGCCACAACCCCGTCGTCCGGGCCGCGATCCACGACGTGCTCGACGCCGGGCTGGCCGACCTGACCCAGTTCGACGCCCCGCCGCTGGCCGGGCTGCTGGCCGAGGCACTGCTCGAGCAAGGTGCCGCACCTCGACCGGGTGTACTTCTCCAACAGCGGCACCGAGGCGGTCGAGGCGGCGCTGAAGTTCGCCCGCTACGCCACCGGGCGCCCGCGCATCCTCTACGCCGACCACGCCTTCCACGGCCTGACCACCGGCTCGCTGTCGGTCAACGGCGCGGCGGAGTTCCGCGACGGCTTCGGGCCGCTGCTGCCGGACACCGCCGATCCCGTTCGGCGACCTGGCCGCGCTGGAGCGCGAACTGCGCCGCGGCGACGTCGCCGGCCTGCGTGATCGAGCCGATCCAGGGCAAGGGCGTCGCCGTGGCCCCGCCCGGCTTCCTGGCCGCGGCCCACGACCTGCTGCGCCGGCACAAGGCCCTGCTCATCGCCGACGAGGTGCAGTGCGGGGTCGGGCCGCACCGGTGACTTCTTCGCCTACGAGCACGACGGCGTCGAGCCCGACATCGTCGTCGACCGCCAAGGCGCTGTCCGGCGGCTACATCCCGGTCGGCGCCACGCTCGGCCCGGACTGGATCTTCCAGAAGGTCTACTCGTCGATGGACCGGGTGCTGGTGCACGACTCGACGTTCGGCTCCAACGCCCAGGCCATGGCCGCCGGGCTGGCCACGCTGCACGTCATGGCCGCCGACGGCGATCCTGGACAACGCCCGCAAGACCGGTGAGCTGCTGCAGTCGCGGCTGGCCGACCTGGTCGACCGCTACGAACTGCTGCACGAGGTGCGCGGCCGCGGGCTGATGATCGGCATCGAGTTCGGCCGGCCGTCGTCCTGGAAGCTGCGGGCCTCGTGGACGGCCCTGCAGGCCGCGCGCAAGGGCCTGTTCGCCCAGACGATCGTGCACGCCCTGTTCCACCGGCACCGCATCCTGACCCAGGTGTCCGGGCGACCACCTCGAGGTCATCAAGCTGATTCCGCCTCTGATCATCGGCGAGGCCGAGGTCGACCGGTTCGTCGACGCCTTCGTCGACGTGATGGACGAGGCCCACAGCGGATCGGGCCTGGTCTGGGACTTCGGCAAGACGCTCGTCAAACAGGCCCGCACGAAATAGGCCGCGCTTGACCAGTGCCCTTGACCGAGGCCGTTACCGTCCTTGTATGAGCCTTGGACCCCCCGTATGCCGGCCCCGTGCGGAGTGCGGTCGGACCCGGCTCCGTGATCACCGCCGCCCAACTGCTCAGCTTCGTCTGTGCCGCGCTGGCCGCCGGCCGGCAACGCCGTGGGCAACGTCATGCAACGCAAGGCCAGCCTCGAGGAACCGGCCGACCGCCCGTTCGGCGTCGGCTTCCTGCTCGACCTGACCCGCCGACCGGTGTGGATGCTCGGGTTCAGTGGCGCTCGTCGGGTCGTTCGTGCTGCAGGCCGTCGCCCTCGGGCTGGGCGAGTTGTCCGCGGTCGAACCGATCATCACCCTCGAGGTGCCGCTGACCGTGCTCGTCGCGTCGCGGGTGTTCGGCGGCCAGATCGGGCGGGCCGAGTGGACCAGCATCCTCGTGATGACGGCCGGCATGATCGGCTGGTCGCCAGCCTGAATCCCGCAGCCGGGCGACGAGACGCACGTGGCGCACGTGACGTACGTGCTGGCCGGCGGCGGGACGGCGGCAGCGATCGCCCTGCTGATCGCGGCCTCGCGGCGCGGGCGCCCGTTCTGGCGCACTGCCCTGCTCGGCGCGGCTCGGCCGGGACGAGTTTCGGGCTGACCGCCACGCTGGTGAAGGAGGTCGTCACCCAGTTGTCCGACCGCGGCGTGCTCGCTGTGGTCACCACCTGGCAGACCTACGTCGCCATCGGCTTCGGCGTGCTCGGCGTGGTGCTCATGCAGTGGGCGCTGCACACCGGTCCGCTGCTGGCCGCCCAGCCCGGCTTCACGCTGATGGATCCGCTGGTCTCGATCCTGTGGGGCGTGCTGGTCTACAACGAGACGACCCGCACCGGGCCGTGGCTCGTGCCTGGCCACCATGCGGCGGCATCGGGATCGGCGCGGGCGTGGCGATGCTGGCCCGGTCCCCGCTGCTCGCGGCCCTCAGCGAGAGCGGGCCGGTGCCGGCGCCGGACGGCACCATGGTCGCGTCCCGGGTACCCGGCGGTGGATTCGGATGAGCGAACCGGTCCAGGCCGTCGCAGCCGGTCCTGGTGATCATGGGCGTGTCCGGCTCCGGGAAGTCGACGGTGGCCGGCCTGCTGGCCGGCCGGCTGGGCTGGGACCTGGCCGAGGGTGACGACCTGCACCCGCCGGCCAACGTGGCCAAGATGGCCGCCGGTCATCCGCTCGACGACGAGGACCGCTGGCCCTGGCTGGCCAGGATCGCCGCTTGGATCCACCGAGCACACCGCGGCGGGGCGCCCGGGCATCATCACCTGCTCGGCCCTCAAGCGCAGCTACCGCGACGTCCTGCGCGGCGAGCACGTGGTCTTCGTCCATCTCGCCGGCAGCCACGACCAGATCGCCACCCGGCTGACCGCGCGGCACGGGCACTTCATGCCGGCCGGGATGCTGGACTCGCAGATCGCAACGCTGGAACCACCCGGCCCGGACGAGAATGCGATCACCGTCGACCTCGGCGAATCGCCGTACGAGGAGTCCGAGGAGATCATCCGGCGCCTTCACCTGGCTCCGCACCGGCGCAGCGGCCGAACCGAAGGAGTAGCGGTGCACACCCCAGACCCTGGCTCATCGAGCCTGGCACGCCCACGACACCCGGCTCATGGTGGCCACGGTCGGGGCCATCGCCCTGATCGTGCTGCTGATCGTCGTCGTCGAAGTTGCACCCGTTCCTGGCCCTGATCCTCGGCTCGGCCTTCGTCGGCCTGGGCGCCGGCGTCGGGCTGAGCAAGGTGATCAGCCAACTTCGAGGACGGCGTGGGCAGCGTCCTGCAGGAAGTCGGCCTGCTGATCGCGCTCGGCGCGATGCTGGGCAAGCTGCTGGCCGATTCCGGCGGCGCCGACCGGGTCATCGACACCCTGGTGGCGAAGGCGTCCCCGGCGCAGATCCCATGGGCGATGGCCCTGGTCGCGGTCATCATCGGCCTGCCGATGTTCTTCGAGATCGGGCTGGTGCTGCTGCTGCCGGTGATCGTCCTGGTCACCCAGCGCTCGGGACTGCGGCTGATGCGGGTGGCCATCCCGGCGCTGGCCGGGCTCTCGGTGCTGCACGGCCTGGTGCCGCCGCACCCCGGCCCGCTGATCGCGATCTCGTCCGTGCACGCCAAGCTCGGCACCACCCTGGCCCTGGGCATCGTCGTGGCCATCCCGACCGTGATCATCTGCGGCCCGCTGTTCTCGATCCTGGCGGCCAAGTGGGTGCCGGTCGGCGCTCCGGCCGCTGGCCGGCGGCGTCGACACCAGCGCGACCGTGCGCAGCGCGGACGTCAAGCGGCAGCCGTCGTTCCTGGTCACGCTGCTGACGATCCTGTTCCCGGTCGTGCTGATGCTGGGCAAGGCGCTGGCCGACATCATCTGGACCAACTCGAAGAACCCGCCGCTGGCCCAGTCGTTCCTCGACTTCATCGGCGAGCCGCTGGTCGCGTTCACGCTGGCGGTGCTGCTGGCGATGATCACGTTCGGCTATGCCGTCGGCTTCACCGGGCCGAGCATCTCGGCCAAGCTGAGCGCGAGCGTCGGCCCGATCGCGGCCGTGCTGCTCATCGTCGGCGCCGGCGGCGGCTTCAAGCAGTCGCTGATCGGCGCCGGGGTCGGCGACTCGGTGGCGAAGCTGGCCAACGGCTCGCACCTGTCGGTGCTGGTGCTCGGCTACCTGGTCGCCGTCGCGCTGCGGCTGGCCACCGGCTCGGCCACGGTGGCGACCATCGCCGCGGCGGGCATCGTCGCCCCGCTGGCCGGCGGCCTCTCGCCCGCCGCACACCGCGCTGCTCGCCCTGGCCATCGGAGCCGGCTCGCTGTTCCTGTCGCACGTCAACGACGCCGGGTTCTGGCTGGTCAAGGAGCTGTTCGGGCTGACCGTCGGGCAGACGTTCAAGACCTGGTCGACGATGGAGACCCTGGTCTCCGTGGTCGGCTTCGGCTTCGTCATGCTGCTGTCGGCCTTCGTCTGACGTTCCGCTTTGACCCCCTCAGCGCCGTTGATCGGCCTGGATTACAGCGGTCAGGGGGTCCAAGCGGGTGGTCAGCGGGCGGTGGTGTTGCCGACGATCAAGGCGGTCTCGCGGTGCAGGCGACCGAAGTTGTAGTACGCCGCGCAGGCCCCTTCGGGCGAGACCATGCAGGTGCCGATCGGCGTCTCGGGTGTGCAGGCCGTGCCGAACACCTTGCACTCCCACGGCTTGATCACGCCCTTGAGCACCTCGCCGCACTGGCAGGCCTTGGGGTCGGCCACCCGGATGCCCGGGCATGTCGAAGCGCAACTCGGCGTCGAACTCGCGCGTACGCGTCGTTGAGCTTCAGCGCGCTCTGGCTGATGAAGCCCGAGCCCGCGCCACTCGAAGTGCGGCCGCAGTTCGAACACCTCGCCCAGCAACGCCAGCGCCTGCGGGTTGCCCTCCTCGGGCACGACCCGGCTGTACTGGTTCTCGACCTCGCAGCGGCCCTCGCGGATCTGGGCCAGCAGCATGTGCACCGAGGCCAGGATGTCCAGCGGCTCGAAGCCGGCGACCACGATCGGCTTGCCGTACACCTCGGGCACGAACCGGTACGGCCGGTTGCCGACGACGGTCGAGACGTGGCCGGGGCCGAGGAAGCCGGACAGCCGCAGGTCGGGCGAGTCGAGGATGGCCTTGATCGGCGGCACGATCGTGACGTGGTTGCAGAACACGCTGAAGTTGGTGACGCCCAGATCCTTGGCCCGCACCAGCGTCACCGCCGTCGACGGCGCGGTCGTCTCGAAGCCGACGGCGAAGAAGACGACGTGCTTGTCCGGGTTGTCGATGGCGATGCGCAGCGAGTCCAGCGGCGAGTAGACGAACCGCACGTCCGCGCCGCGGGCCTTGGCCTCGAGCAGGCTGCCCCGGCTACCGGGCACCCGCATCATGTCGCCGAACGAGGTGAAGATCGTGTCGGGCTTCTCGGCCAGCCACATCGCGTCGTCGACGCGGCCCATCGGGATGACGCAGACCGGGCAGCCCGGCCCGTGCACCAGCTCGACCGTGGGCGGCAGCAGGTGCTCGATCCCGTGCCGGTAGATGGTGTGGGTGTGCCCGCCGCACACCTCCATGAACTTGAACACGTCACCGCTGGCGTCGCCGCCCTCGGCCAGGTCGCGGATCGATGCCACCAGCGCCCGCGCGGCCGCCGGATCACGGAACTCGTCAACGAATTTCATCAGCGTCTCCTAGACGATCGCGGTGGAGTTGAAGGCGTCGACCTCGTCGTAGTACGACTGGCCCATCTGCTGGACGGCGGCCAGGGTCAGGTCGGCCTCGTGCTGGTCGATGCGGGCCATGGCGAAGCCGACGTGCACCAGCACCCAGTCACCGGGCGCGAGCGGCTGACCGTCGAGCAGGCGGATGCTGATCGTGCGCTGGACGCCGTTGACGTCGACCTTGGCCAAGCGGTTGGCCGCGTCGGTGATCTCGACGACCTGGCCCGGTATCCCGAGACACATATCGATTCTCCTCTCGCTGAAGGGAATGGCAGGGCTGGCTCAGCAGATCCGGGGCAGCGGGTCGCCGACGAGCATGTCGACGATCCGGCTGCCGCCGAAGGCGGTGCGCAGGGCGACGACGCCCTCGGGCTGCTCGACGACCTCGCCGACCAGCACCGCGGCCTGGCCCAGCGGGTGAGTGCGCAGGGCGGCCAGGGCCGCGTCGGCCTCGTCCGGGCGGCACGACGGCCACGAACTTGCCCTCGTTGGCCACGTACAGCGGGTCGATGCCGAGCATGTCGCACGCGCCCTGCACCATCGGCTGCACCGGCAGCGCGGCCTCGTCGAGGATGACGGCCAGGCCGCTGTCCTGGGCCAGTTCGTTGCAGATCGTGCCCAGCCCGCCGCGAGTCGGGTCGCGCATCCACCGCGTCGACGGCGCGGCTGCGAGCACGAGGTCGACCAGTTCGTGCACCGGCGCGGTGTCGGAGTGGATGTCGGCGTCGATGGCCATGTCGCCGCGGGCCATCATCACCGCCATCCCGTGATCGCCGAGCGTGCCCGACAGCACGAGCCGGTCGCCCGGGCGCACCTGCTGCGGCCGACAGGTGCCGGCCGGCCGGGATGACGCCGACGCCGGACGTGGTGATGTACAGGCCGTCGGCCGCACCCTTGGGCACCACCTTGGTGTCGCCGGTGACCAGCGCTACGCCGGCGTCGCGGGCCGCCGCCGCCATGTCGGCGACGATCTCGCGCAGCTTCGAGATCTCGAAGCCCTCGGCGATGACGAACGCCGCCGACAGCCACTGCGGTTTGGCGCCGCTGACGGCCAGGTCGTTGATCGTGCCGTGGACGGCGAGGTGGCCGATCGAGCCGCCCGGGAACTGCAGCGGCGAGACCACGAACGAGTCCGTGCTGAACGCCAGCCGCTCCCCCGACGGCAGGGTGAGCACGGCCCCGTCGCCCATCTGCTCGAGTTCCGGATTGCGGAACGCCTCCACGAAGACGGCGTCGACGAGGGCGGCCGACGACTTGCCGCCGGCGCCGTGGGCCAGCGTGATCACGTCGTCGATGAGCCGGGGCCGGCGCTTGCGGAACGCGGTGATGCGCTGCAGCACGCGATCCTCGCGCTCCTCGGCCGTGGCCGGGCGGGTGCCGGTGTCACTGGTCATGCGGTGCCTCCTCGTCGGTCACTCACGCTGGCCGTCGAGCTCAGGTGCTGCTGCACCGTCGCCCACAGCTGGTAGCCCAGCAGGGCCTGGCTCTCCTGGATGCGGTGGATGCTCTGCGAGCGGACCACGAAGCAGTGCGCGACCTCGTCGGCCGACGCCATCTGGCCGCCGTCGTAGCCGGCGAAGCCGATCGTCAGCAGCCCGCGCCGCGACGCCTCGCCCAGCGCGGTCATCAGGTCGGCCGAGTTGCCGCTCGTCGACATGGCGACGGCGATGTCGCGCGGGCCGGAGTGGGCGATGATCTGGCGCGAGAACACCAGCTCGAAGCCGACGTCGTTGCCGAGCGCGGTGACCACGGCCTGGTCGGCGGCCAGGTTCATCGCCGGCAAGGGCCGGCCGGTGATCGGCTGGGCGAACAGCGCGGCGAAGGTGGCCGCGTCGGTGGAACTGCCGCCGTTGCCGAACGCGTACAGCCGCCCGCCGTCAGTGAACCGCTCGGCCATCTGCCGTCCGGCCGTCGCGAGCTGCTCGCCGCACTCGGCCAGCGTCGAGCGCTGCAGCGCCGAGCTCTCGCGGGCCTTTGCCTGGGCCGACGCGGCCAGGTCGGTCAGCAGCGACTCGGGGTCGTGGCCCTCCGCCTCGATGAACGGGTACAGGAAGCCGGTGTTCTCGGTCTCGGTCGGCCTGGCCGGCTCGTCATCGCGACACCTCCGGGTCGAGCCGGGTCAGCGCGGCGCCGGCGTGCACGAGCATGAGGTCGCCTGGCGACACCGGCGCGGCGAGCGTGACGTCGATGCGCTCCTCGCCGGTCGCCGTGCGCACCAGCGCGTCGCCGTACGGAGTGCTCGGCGCGAGCGACGACCTCGGCCAGCCGGCCCTCGTCGCTGCAGGTCACGCAGACCTCGTCGGTGCATTCGGCCGCCGGCTCGACGAGCAGGCCCGGGTGCTCGAAGCAGACGTGGGTGAGTTCCCACAGCAGGTGGTACATGATCACGAACCGCCCGGTGGCCGGTGCGAGCGGGTTGGGGTCCCCGATCCACAGCACGTGATCGGCCGCGCCGCTTGCCGGGCGGGCCCCGGAGCCGATCCACACGCTCAGCGCGCCCCACGCCGGCACCCGCCGCATCAGGTCCCGCACCGCCGGGTCGTCGGCCGCGGCCACGGCGATGACGATGTCGCCGGGCCGCACCGAGCTGCGGGCCTGGGTGACCACGTCGCGGTCGGTCAGCGCGAACGCCGGCAGCGCCCGCTTGCCCATGATCACCGGATGGACGAACTCGACCGCCATGTGGTGGGCGTGCGGTTCCCACTGCGGGGCGACGCACCACATCGTCGCCCCGGCCTGGAACCGGCGGGCCAGCGCCAGCGACGCGTCGGCCAGATCGCGGGCCAGCCCGCCGTCGAGCATGTCCGGCGGGATGCCCATCGCGGGCGCATCCGCGCAGCGGCCCGGTCCGCCTTCGACAGTTGCGTGCATGGCAACTCCCCTCATTCTTCCGTCGCTGCGCTGGTGGCCGCGGCGAGTGCCGCGACCACGGCCTGGCCGAGCGCCAGCCCGCCGTCGTTGGGTGGCACGAGTCGATGCACGAGTACCTCGAAGCCGGCGTCGACCAGCCGGCGCCGGCATTCGCGCAGCAGCAGGACGTTCTGGAACACGCCGCCGGTCAGGCCGACCACGCGCACCCCGCTGTCGTCGGAGATGCGACGCACGCAGCTCGGCCAGCGCATCGGCCACCGCGACGTGGAACGCGTAGGCCAGCGCGGCCGCCGGCACCCCCGAGCGCATGCCGTCGGCCAGCGCGCGCACGACCGGCCGGTAGTCCAGCACGCCGTCGGCGCCGACGCCGAAGCGCATTGCCGGCGCGGCCGGCCGCGTCGCCCGCCCCGCTCGGCCAGCACCTCCAGCTCGATCGCGGCCTGGGCCTCGTAGCCGATGCGGTGCCGCACGTCCAGCAGCGACGCCACCGCGTCGAACAGCCGGCCCATGCTGGTGCACGCGACCGTGCCGTTGGCCGAGTCCAGCTGGGCCCGGACCGCGGCGCGTTCGGCCGGAGGGCAGGCGTCCACCGGAGCCAGGCCGGCTTCCCACGGCACGCCGGCCGCGTCGAGGTAGGCCAGCGCCATCCGGCACGGGTTGCGCACGGCGCCGTCGCCGCCGGGCAACTCGACCGCGGCCAGGTGCCCGGCCCGGACGTAGCGGGCCGAGTCGGGGCCGAGCAGCAGGATCTCGCCGCCCCAGATCGTGCCGTCGTCGCCGTAGCCGGTGCCGTCGAACGCGACGCCGATGACCGGCCGGCCGATGCGGCCGTGCTCGGCCAGCAACGACACGACGTGGGCGTGATGGTGCTGGACCAGGTGCAGCCGCGGCTCGCCCGGGCCGCCGGTGTGCCGCTCGGCCCAGGCCCGGGTGAGGTACCCCGGGTGGGCGTCGGCGGCCAGCACTTCGGGCGCCACCCGGTGCAACGTGCTCAGCTGCTCGACCACACGCTCGAACGCCCGCGTGGTGTCCAGGCTGCCCATGTCGCCGATGTGGGCCGAGCAGAACGCGTTGTCACCGTCGATGAGGCAGCAGGCGTTCTTCAACTCGCCGCCGACGGCCAGCGTGGACGGCAGGCCGGGCGGCACCCCGACCGGCAGCGGCGCGTAGCCGCGGGCCCGGCGCACCGGCAACTGCCGGCCGTCGAGCACCCGCACGACCGAGTCGTCACACGGCACGTGGATCGGGCGGTCGTGGGTGAGCACGGCGTCGGCCAGGCGGGGCAGCCGGCTGGCGGCGTCGGCGTCGTCGAAGCACAGCGGCTCGTCGCTGATGTTGGCGCTGGTGAGCACGAGCAGGTCGGGCGGCGCGACGTCGGCCCCGGGCACCGGCGCGAACAGCAGGTGATGCAGCGGCGTGTTCGCCAGCAGCACCCCGAGCAGTGGATTGCCGGGGGCGACCGCATCGACCACCGGGGCGTCGGCACGGCGGGGCATGAGCACGATCGGATGAGCCGGGCTGGTCAGCACGCGCTGCTCGTCGGCGCCCAGGTGCACCAGCCGGCCGGCGGCGGCCAGGTCACGGGCCATCAGCGCGAACGGCTTCTCGTCGCGGGCCTTGCGCTGCCGCAGCCGGGCCAGCGCTGCGGCGTCGTCGGCCCGGCAGGCCAGGTGGTAGCCGCCGACGCCTTTGACGGCCACGATCAGCCCGTCGCGCAGTGCCCGCTGGGCCGCGGCCAGCGCCGCGTCGCTGCCCTCGACCCGGTCCGGGCCGTGCTCGAACCACAGCACCGGACCGCAGGCCGGGCAGGCCACCGGCTGGGCGTGGAAGCGCCGGTCGGCCGGATCCTGATACTCCTGCGCGCAGTCGGCACACATCGCGAAGCCGGCCATCGTCGTCGCCGGCCGGTCGTAGGGCAGGTCGCGGATGATCGTCAGGCGCGGGCCGCAGTCGGTGCAGGTGATGAACGGGTGCCGGAAGCGGCGGTCGGCCGGGTCGAACAACTCGGCCCGGCAGGCCGCGCAGGTGGCCACATCCGGCGCAACCAGGGTGCGGGCCCCGGCCGCGGCCCGGCTGGCCACGATCGCGAACCCCGGCTCGGGTTAGCCGGCCGGCGGCATCGGCTCGACGTCGACGCCGGTGACGACAGCCAGCGGCGGTGCCTCCAGGGGCAGCCGGCGAGCGAATTCGTCCAGCGCGGCGACGCTGCCCTGCGCCTCGATGAACACGGCCAGGGCGTCGTTGCCGACGAAGCCGCGCAACCCGAGCTCGCTGGCCAGGCGATGCACGAAGGGCCGGAATCCGACACCCTGCACCAGGCCGCGGACCGTGAACCGGCGTCGTTGTTCGGCTTCGAGGAGGACGGGACTCGGTGGCCGGGTCTCTTCGACGCCGATTCGCACTGCTCCTAGGGCGCTGACCACCCCAGTATCGCCGCTACCCGGAATCCGTCAATACCGGAACAACGGACTTTCCAAAGCGGCGCAAAATGCCCTAGGTCGCCTCGGCCGCGCTGTCACTCAACGACGAGGAGGACCGGCTCGAGCCGTATCGGCTCAGCACGGACCAGGCCGGCTCGGTCCCGTCTTCGAGCCGGACCGGCGGCGTGAGATCGATGGTGAAGACGGTGTCGAGTCCGGTGATCTCGAGAATCCTCAGCACCCGTTCGGACGGCTCGCTCAGCACCAGCCGCTTGTCGAACTCGAGGGCGATGTTGCGGATCCGGACGAGGGCACCGATGCCGGTGGAGTCGATGAAGGTGACGCCCTTCATGCGCACGACCAGAGTGCGCACGCCGCGTTCGGTCAGCCCGAGCGCGCCGAGGGCGGCCACCTCGTCGGCCGAACACAGGTCGATCTGCCCGCTCAGAGTCAGCTCGCAGCGCTCGCCGTAGACGGCAGTATCGACCAGGAAGACGCTCATCGGCTGATTCCTCCTCACGGTGGCTCCGGTATACCGCGCCGTCGGGCGCCGATTTCGAAGATGTTCCCGTGCTGTGGTTTCAGTCGGTTCGCCGAGCATAAAGGCGCGGCTAACAAAAGACCACTCTGTGCGACCCTCAGATGCGGCACTCGAGGCCGCGGGTCAACTCCACGGGCAGACCCAGCTCGGCCCACACCTGTTTGCCGCCGGTAGCCGGTTCGATCCCCCACGCCCGCGCCAGCAGGGCCGTGATCGCCAGCCCGCGACCCCGGGGGTCCTCCGGGCCGGCGCTGCGCTGCTGCGGGTGCCCGTCCGCATCGTCACGCACCGTCAGCCGCAGATGGTCGCGGTGGACGCTCAGCATGATGCGAATTCGCCCGGAGCCGGCGTTCACGGAATTGGTGACCAATTCGCTGGCGATGATGGTGGCGTCATCGGTGACGGCCTCGCGCTGCACGCCGACGGACAACACGGCCGCCAGCTGCTCGGTACAGAAACGCCGGGCGCGATTCGGAGACCCGACCTCGCCGCCGTAGGTCTCCGTCGCATCCCGGCACATCCCCGGACCCCGTCTCCAGTTGCGGATCAGTTGTGCGATTGGGCTACCCAGCCGGGCCGCGTCAATCACGGTCGCCGGACCCGGAGTTGGCGCAGGGGCGCATTCCTCGTTCCGGCATCGAATAAGGTGGTGCGATCGCGCAACCACCGCGAGACCAGTCGCCGGCTCCATCGAGTGCGACCCGCAGCTCGCGAGGCAGCACACGTGTCCCCGTCCACCGACCAGGCAGTCCGAGTCGCCCAGATCAGCTGGCCGAACTGTTCACCGAACTGGGCCGCGACCTGTCGGCCCAGCAGAGCCTCGACGAGGTGCTCAGCCGGCTCACCCACCGCAGCGTGGCCGTCGTGCCCGGCGCCGAGCTGGCCGGCATCACCCGCTCGCACCGGGGCACGTTCGAGACCGTCGCCCCCACCGACGATCGAGCCACCCGGGTCGATCAGATCCAGTACGCCCTGCGCAGCGGGCCGTGCGTGGACGCCATCATGGACAACACCGTCTATCGCACCGGCGACCTCGCCCGCGAGCGGCGCTGGCCCGAGTTCGGCCGCCGGGCCGTGCAGGAGGAGGGCGTGCACAGCGTGCTGTCGGTTCGTTTCTTCCTCGAACACGACGACATGATCGCCGGGCTCAACATCTACGCCACCCGGGCCGACGCCTTCGACGAGACGTCCCAGACCGTCGCCATGCTGCTGGCCACCCACGGCGCACTGGCGGTGACCGCGGCCCGGCTGCGCGACAAGACCGACAACCTCGAGCGGGCCCTCAAGACCAGCCGGACGATCGGGATGGCCATGGGCATCCTGATGGCCAACCACAAGCTGACCGACGAGAGCGCCTTCGACCTGCTGCGCATCGCCAGCCAGCACACCCACACCAAGCTGGCCGACATCGCGACCAAGGTGACCGAGACCGGGGCCCTCGACCTGCCCAAGCTGGCCCGCGGGCAGCAGCGGGCCCGGCCCCGCCCCCGGCCGCCGGCCTGAGCCGAGCCGAGCCGAGCCGGCGGATTGTCGCCGCGGGCAGGTGGGTAGACCAGGGCGGTACGACCGCGCAATCCTCGACGCAGCAAGGAGATCCCGGGGCGCCATGCCAGTGAGCGAACTGATCGTGGTCCGCCACGGCGAGAGCACCGCGAACGTGGCCCGCGAGCGGGCCGAGGCGGCCGGGGCCGAGGTGATCGACGTCGAGGCCCGCGATGCCGACGTGCCCCTGTCGAGCCTGGGGCAGCACCAGGCCCAGGCCCTGGGCCGGTGGCTGGCCCAGTTGCCGGCCGACGTGAGACCCACCGCGGCGTGGTCGTCGCCCTACGTCCGGGCCCGGCAGACCGCGCAGACCGTGCTCGCCGCCGCGGGCCAGGCCCTGGCCATCCGCGTCGACGAGCGCCTGCGCGACAAGGAACTCGGCGTGCTGGACGCGCTCACCGGCCACGGGGTGATCGCCCGCTTCCCGCTCGAGGCCCAGCGCCGCAGGTGGCTGGGCAAGTTCTACTACCGGCCCCCGGGCGGCGAGTCCTGGGCCGACATGGTCCTGCGACTGCGCTCCGTGCTCGGCGACCTCGACCGCGACGAGGACGGTCAACGGGTGCTGGTCTTCACCCACGACGCGGTCGTGATGCTGCTGCGCTACATCTGCGAGGGCCTCGACGAAGCCGCCCTGCTGGAACTGGCCCGGTCGGCCACCATCGTCAACACCGGCCTGACCCGGCTGGTCCGGGTCGGGGACTCCTGGCAGGTCGTGGATTTCAACCGCCATGACCACCTTCAGCCCGCGTACGCCGGAGCGGACCTGCGCACCGTGCACGGTGCCGACGACGACGTGCGGACGCGGTGACATGGGCCCGCTGACATGGACGCCGACATGGGCGCTGACATGGGTTCGGCCGTGACTGCGTCCGTGGAGCAGATCACCCCGGCCCTGCTGCGCGAATGGTCGCTGCCCGAGCCCGGCGGCTCCAAGCACAGCCGGGGCCAGGTCGTCGTCGTCGGCGGGGCCCGCTCGACGCCCGGCGCGGTTCTGCTGGCCGGGCTGGCCGCCCTGCGCGTCGGGGCCGGGGTGCTGAGCATGCTGGTGCCCGAACCGGTCGCGGTGCCGCTGGCCGTCGCCGTGCCCGAGGCCGCGGTGACCGGCTGGCCCGACCCCATCGAGGAACCGTTCACCGGCGCCGCCCGTGATCGGCTGGCCGAGCAACTGGGGCGGGCCGGCGCGGTCCTGGCCGGGCCCGGCCTCGACAGCGCTGAGCAGGCCAAGGTGCTCGTGGCCGCGCTGGCCGACGCGGTGCCGGCGTCCGTCCCGGTCGTGCTCGACGCCTACGCGCTGGGTGTGCTGCCCGATCTGTCCGGGCCGGCCCGCACGCTGGCCGGGCACCTCGTGCTGACGCCGAACCGCACCGAGGCCGGCTACCTGCTCGACGCCGACGTCGACTCGGACAGCGACTCGGTCGACGTGGCCCGGCGACTGGCCGACCGGTGGCACGCCGTCGTCAGTTACCAGGGCGTCGTGGCGGCGGCCGAGACGCCGGCGCGGGTCATCTCCACCGGCCACGCCGGGCTGGGCACCTCGGGCAGCGGGGACGTGCTGGCCGGGGCCATCGTCGGCCTGCTGGCCCGGGGCGTCGAACCGGCCGAGGCCGCCGGGTGGGGCACCTACCTGCACGCCGCGGCCGGCGACCGGCTGGCCGCCCGGGTGGGCCGGTTGGGGTTCCTGGCTCGCGAGCTGCTCGACGAGCTACCCCTCGTACTCACCGAACTGCAGGCCTAGCCGAGCTGCGCAACTAGCGCGACTGCGCGTAGCCGGCCGCGCCGGCGAGCGTGCCGGTCTGCACGACGTCGGCGGCTATCTCACGCAGCTTGCGGTGCAGATGCTGGCTGGCCGAGCGGAGCTGTTCGAACGCCTGGTCGGCGGTGATCTGGTCGGTGGCCATCAGGATGCCGATCGCCTGCCCGATCTCGCGGTTCGTGGCCAGCGCTTCTTCCAGGTTGGCGGTGCGGACCCGCTGCACGTGCAGGGCCCGGGCCAGCCCGGCGATGCGCATGGTGGCCACGGCCTGGTCGGCCAGCAACTGCGCGACCATCGTGTCGGCCTCGCTCGGGCGGTTCGGCTCGTCCCAGCGGCAGGTCACCGTGCCGGTGATCGTGGGCTCGCCCTCGGCCGGGTCGGTGCGCACGTCGATGGCCACGCAACCCGGCGCGATGGACGGCTTGGCCCGGTGCGGCGGTCCGGCGCCGTCGGGCGCGGGCGCGTCGTCCACGGCGGTGAGGGCGAAGTCGACCTCGTCACAGAACGCCGGGACGAAGGCCGCGACCAGTGCGGCGACGATGTCCGGCGCTGCGCTCGCCCCGTCCCCGGCGCCGTCGGCGGGCGATGCCGCCGCGCGCACCGGACTCGGGGCGGGGGTCGGAGTCGATGGGGTGTGATGGGGGATGCTCATATTGATGCCACCCGAATTCTCGGGGCTTCGGCGGTCTCACGGCACGACCACCAAGGGCCTCGATTGTTAGGGCCCAGGCTGTTTTTCCAACCAACCAAACCGTACGTGTATGCCCGAGTTAAGGCAAACGGACATTGCATCAGGTTGACCGGGCGAGCACAGTGGACGGGTCGCAGGGTTTTTCGTGCGTATTGACCACCCCGACGTGCGCCGTCCTACGGAGTTCACTCACCGGTCAGAAGCGACCGGGTCAGGTCGTGCTGCATGCCGCCCTCGGACGAGCACGACGCCGGGACGATGGACGCGGGCGCGCTGCAGGAACTTCTGCTGGGCACCGACACGCTCGAGGACTTCCTCCGCGGGCTGGCCGTGCGCGCCGCCAACGAGACCGGCCACCGCTGCGGCATCACCGTGCGCTCCGACGGCGGCGAACCGTTCACCGCGGCCAGCAGTGACGAGTTGACCCGGGAACTGGACGAACTGCAGTACGCCGAGGGAGCCGGGCCGTGCCTGGAGGCGTTGGCCACGGGCGTGCCCGTGTTCGTCACCGACATGGCCCTCGAATCGCGCTGGGGCGGCTACCCCGGACACGCGGTCGCGGTCGGGGCCCGCTCGTCCATGTCCTATCCGCTGGTCAGCGGCGACGAGGCGCTGGGCGCGCTCAACCTGTACGCGTTCGAGCCGGCCACGCCCGACGGGGCGATGCAGGTCCGCGCCGCGCAGATCGCCGAGCACGCCGCCGGGGCGCTCGCCCTCGCCCTGCGGATCGTCGAGCGGGGCGAGGTGATCGAGAACCTGCGAACCGCGCTGAGTTCACGCAGCACGATCGACCAGGCCATCGGCATCCTGATGGCCCAGCAACGCTGTGACGCGCGGGCCGCGTTCGACCTGCTGCGCAAGGCGTCCCAGAGCCGCAACACGAAACTGCGCGAGGTCGCGACCCTCATCGTCGCCAGCGTGGCCGCGGGCCCGGCGACCGCCGCCGCTACCGAGGTTCGCTGAGTCCACTACCCGTCGCTGTCGCGTAGGGCCGGCAGCAGTTCGGTCTCGGCCCAGTCCAGGAACTCGGGCTGGGTGTCGCCGCCGATCTGGATCACGGCCACGTCGGTGAAGCCGGCGGCGGCGAACTCCCGCACCGCATCGACGTGCGCGGCCACGTCCGGTCCGCACGGGATGGCGTCGGCCACGTCCTCCTGCCGCACGAACTGGGTCGCGGCCGCGAACCCGGCCGTACCGGGCAACTCGGCGTTGACCTTCCAGCCGCCGCCGAACCACCGGAACTGCTCGTGGGCGCGCTCGGCCGCCTTGTCGGCCGACGGGTCCCAGCTGATCGGCACCTGGCCCACCCGGGGTTTGCCCGCCCCGCCGGCCGACTCGAAACGTTCGGTCAGCTCGCGGTCGGGCTCGACGGCGATCATGACGTCGGCGTACGTCCCGGCCAGCGCCACCGACTGGGCCCCCGACACCGCCATCCCGATCCGGGGCCCGCCCTCCTCGACGTCCCACAGCTTGGCCGAGTCGACCCGGAAGTGCTGACCGGAGAAGTTCACGTAGCCACCGTCGAACAGGGCGCGGATGATCTGCACCGCCTCGTCCAGCATCTCCTGGCGCACATTGGCCGCGGGCCAGCCGCGGCCGACGACGTGCTCGTTGAGGTTCTCCCCCGCGCCCAGCCCGAGGGTGAACCGGCCGCCACTGAGCACGTCGACGGTCGCGGCCTGCTGTGCGACCACGGCCGGGTGGTAGCGCATCGTCGGGCAGGTGACGTAGCTCATCAGGTCGATCCGGTCGGTCGCATGAGCGACCGCACCCAGCGTCGCCCACGCGTTCGGCGCATGTCCCTGGCTGTCCAGCCAGGGGAAGTAGTGGTCGCTCATCACGGCGAAGTCGAAGCCGGCCTGCTCGGCGCGCACGGCGTCACGCACCAGTTCTCGTGGGCCGGACTGCTCGCACATCAGGGTGTATCCATAACGGGTCATGGCCGCGTCCTACCCACCGCCGTGCCCGGCCTACCGGGCCGGGCCGGGCCGGTTCGAGGGCCGCCCACTAGGTTCGCGCAGGTGAACGCCGCACCTGGCCTGCTGGCCGTGCCCGACAAGTTCCGCGGCACCGCGAGTGCGGCCGACGTCGCCGCGGCCATCACCCGCGCCGCGGCCGCCGCGGGCTGGGCCGCCGAGGCCCGGCCGATGTCCGACGGCGGCGAGGGCCTGCTCGACTGCTTCGGCGGCGCGAACCGCCACACCGAGGTCACCGGCCCGCTCGGCGCGCGGGTCAGCGCCGGCTGGCGCCTCGACGGGCCGCGGGCCGTCATCGAGATGGCCGCGGCCTCGGGGCGGGCGCTGGTCGACGGCCAGAACGATCCGCTGGCCGCGCACACCCGGGGCACCGGCGAGCTCATCGCCGCGGCCATCGACGCCGGGGCCGGCCTGGTCGTCGTCGGGGCCGGCGGTTCGGCCACCACCGACGGCGGCCGAGGTGCGGTCGACGTGCTGCGCGAGCGCGCGCCCCTCGACGGGTCGCGCGGCTACGAGGTCGTGGTCGCCGTCGACGTCTCGACCACGTTCGTCGACGCGGCCCGGCTGTTCGCGCCCCAGAAGGGCGCCGACGCCGGCCAGGTCGCCGCACTCACCACGCGGCTCGAGACGCTCGCCGGCGAATACCGCGACGAGTTCGGGGTCGATGTCACCACCCGTCCCGGGGGCGGCGCAGCCGGTGGGCTGGCCGGCGGCCTGGCCGCACTCGGCGCCGGCATCCGGCCCGGCAGCGAACTGGTCGCCGACGAACTCGGCCTGCGCCAGCGCTTCGCCGCGGCCGATCTCGTCGTCACCGGCGAAGGCCTGCTCGACCAGACGAGCTTCCTGGGCAAGGTGCCCGGCGCCGTGGTGGCCATGTGCGCCGAAGTGGGCACGCCGGTCGTGATGGTGGTCGGCGACCTCGCCCCGGGCGTGTCGGCACCGGTGCCCACCGTGGCGCTGGTGGGCCGATACGGCCGAAGCGCCGCGTTCACCGACACGCTGCACTGCGTGGAATCGGCCGTCGCCGAACTGCTCGCCGCTGTGTCCGCGGCCCAGCGAGACCTGAGTGGGTGCCGTGGCGCAGCGAAATCTGTCAGCACCGGATGGGACACTGAACGTCATGGTGTCCGTCCAGGCGCAGCAGCACGCTGCCCCGGCACCGGCCCGGCGCCGGTTCGCCGGCCTGCTGCCGCGCCGCCTGCTGCGCTGGCGTCGGCCGATCTGGTGGCA
Organism: uncultured Actinomycetota bacterium; assembly: GCA_963713245.1. Taxonomy (GTDB): domain Bacteria; phylum Actinomycetota; class Actinomycetes; order Mycobacteriales; family Jatrophihabitantaceae; genus CAVQKZ01. The sequence goes on along the minus strand of CAVQKZ010000002.1, from coordinate 652,149 downwards.
GGAGATCGCGATCGTCGCGATCGGCTACCTGCTGTACTCGATGGGCCGCAACGCCGTCCCCGAGCAGGAATCCATCGCCCGGCGCCATGCCCGCGGGGTCCAGCACCTGCAGGACGTCCTGCACCTGAACTTCGAACTGTCGCTGAACCACTTCGTGGCCGCCCACGAGTGGATCGCCCAGGTCATGGACTACTACTACGCGACGCTGCACTTCATCGTCACCATCGGCGTCATGGTGTGGTTGTTCGTCCGGCGCCCGCACGTCTACCGCGGGGCCCGCACGGTCATGTTCGCGACCACCCTGTTCGGCCTGCTCGGCTTCTACCTCTACCCGCTCGCCCCGCCGCGGCTGCTGCCGCAGTACGACTACGTCGACACCCTGCTCAAGTTCCACACCTGGGGGTCGCTGGCCGATCCGAGCATCGCCGCGCACTCCAACCAGTTCGCGGCCATGCCGAGCCTGCACATCGCCTGGGCGCTGTGGTGCGGCATCGCGCTGATCCGGTGCGCCCGCTCCAACGTGGGTCCGGGTGGCCGGTGCGCTCTATCCGGTCTTCACCCTGCTGGTCATCGTCGGCACGGCCAACCACTTCATCGTCGATGCCGTCGGCGGGGCGGCCATCGTCGCCCTCGGCTTCGCCACCCAGTGGGTGCTGTCCGGCCACGGGGCGTACACGCCGCCGTTCGACGCCCCCGACTTCGGGCTGCCCGACCCGCCGCTGCCCAGCTGGCCGCCCGGCGCCGACTCAGCGCGCGGCTGAGCCGGGCGGCGCGTAGAAGATCTCCTCCACGACCCGGCGGGCCCGGCGGGCCACGCGCCGGTAGTCGTCGACGATCTGGCCCGGATCGCAGCCCGGCGGGTAGCCCATCGCCCGGCCCACGGCGGTCAGGGCGATGCCCTGGTGGGGCAACTGGTCCTCGGCCTTGTCCCGCACGAGCATCAGCGCGTTGCGCACCCGGGTGGCCAGCCGCCAGGCCGCGGCGAGCAGCTCGGCCTGCTCGCCGGTCGAGCAACCCGGCCTCGGCCGCCGCGCGCAGGGCGTCCAGGGTGCGGGTGGTGCGCAGGCCGACGACGTCGTGACCGTGCGAGAGCTGCAGCAGCTGCACGGTCCACTCGATGTCGGTCAGCCCGCCGCGACCGAGCTTGGTGTGCGTGGCCGGATCGGCGCCGCGCGGCAGCCGTTCGCTGTCGACGCGGCCCTTGAGCCGGCGGATCTCGACCAGATCGCCCGGCGCCACCCCGCCGACCGGATAGCGCACCGGGTCGATCATGGCGATGAACCGCTGCCCCAGGTCGTCGTCGCCGGCGGCGAAGCGGGCCCGCAGCAGGGCCTGGGCCTCCCACGGCGAGGACCAGCGGGCGTAGTACGACGCGTAGGACGCCAGCGAGCGGACCAGCGGGCCGTCGCGGCCCTCGGGCCGCAGGTCGGCGTCCACCCCGAGCGGCGGGTCGTTCGACGACGGCGCATCGAGCAGGGCCCGCAGCCGGCCGGCGACGTCCTGGGCCACCCGCGCGGCCTGCTCGTCCGTGGTGTCGGCGCCGCGCGGCTCGTAGCACGAACATGACGTCGGCGTCGGAGCCGTAGCTGGTCTCGGCGCCGCCCAGCCGGCCCATCGCGATGATCGCGAACCGGATCGGCAGTTCGGCTGCTCCGAGCTCGGCCGCGACCGCCCGGGTCGCGATCCGCAGCGTGACGTCGAGGGTGGCCTCGGTCGTCGCGCTGATGGCCTGGCACACATCCACGACGTCCAGGCGCCCGAGCAGGTCGGCGAACGCGGTGCGCAGCAGCTCCTGGCGGCGCAGGCCGCGCACGACCGCGACCGCGGCGCGCCGGATCGTCCTGGCGCGCGGCCGACTCGGCCATCGCGGCCAGGGTCTCGGCCGGGTCGCGGGGCACCAGTTCGTCGTCGTCGGCCAGCATCTGCAGCGCCTCGGGGGCGCGGCCGAGCATCCGGGCGACGTAGCGGCTGGTGCCGAGCAGGTGGGCCAGCCGCGAGGCCACCGCCCCCTCGTCGCGCAGCAGGCGCAGGTACCACGGCGTCGAACCGAGCTCGTCGGACACCTGGCGGTAGGCCAGCAGACCGCCGTCGGGGTCGGGCGCGTCGGCGAACTCCGACAGCAGCACGGGCAGCAACGCCCGCTGCAGGGCGGCCCGGCGCGACAGGCCGGTGGTGAGCGACTCGATGTGCCGCAGGGCCGCGGCGCGGGTCGGCGAAGCCGAGCGCGGCCAGCCGGCGGCCGGCCTCGGTCGGCGTGAGGCGCAGCCCTTCGGACGGCACCCGGGCGACCGCCTGCCAGCAGCGGTCGGTAGAACAGCTTCTCGTGCAGGCGGCGCACCTCGCGCGCGTGCAGCGCCCATTCGGCCTCCCACACGGCCCGGGCGTCGCCCGCGGGCGTCCGGGCGGTAGCCCATCGCCCGGCCCAGCCAGAGCAGCGCGGCCGGGTCGTCGGGGACGACGTGGGTGCGGCGCAGCCGGCGCAGCTGCAGCCGGTGCTCGGTCTCGCGCAGGAAGCGATAGGCGTCGATCAGGCTGACGGCATCGTCGACGCCGACATAGCCGCCGTCGCGCAGCGCGTCCAGCGCCGGCAGGGTGGCGCTCACCCGCAGCGCCTCGTCGCCGCGGCCGTGCACCAGCTGCAGCAACTGCACCGCGAACTCGACGTCGCGCAGCCCGCCGCGGCCGAGCTTGATCTCGCGCTCGGCCACGGCCGTCGGCAGGTTGGCGATCACGCGCCGGCGCATCGCCTGCACGTCGGCGACGAAGTCCGGCCGCTCGGCCGCCGTCCAGACCAGCGGGGTGATGGCCGCGCGGTAGCGCTCGCCCAACTCGGCGTCGCCGGCCACCGGCCGGGCCTTGAGCAGGGCCTGGAACTCCCATGTGCTCGCCCAGCGCTGGTAGTAGGCCTGGTGGCTGGCGAGGGTGCGCACCAGCGGGCCGTCCTTGCCTTCGGGGCGCAGCGCGGCGTCGACCTCCCAGGCCACGGCCCGGCAGATGCGCATGGTCTCGGCGGCCAGCCGGGCGGCGGCGGCCAGGGCCTTGTCGTGATCGACGGCCTGATCGTCGCTCTCACCCGGCTCGGCCACGAACACGACGTCGACGTCGGAGACGTAGTTCAACTCGCGCCCGCCGGCCTTGCCCATGGCGATGATCGCGAGCCGGAACGGCTCGGCCGGGTCGGGCAGGCCGGCCGCGGCCACCGCGAGCGCGGCCTGCAGCGGTGTGCCCGGCCAGGTCGGCCAGCGCCGCGGTCACCGCGCGCAGCTCGAGCTCGCCGGCCAGGTCGCGTCCCGCGATCGCGACCAGTTCCCGTCGATAAGCGTTGCGCAGGGCACTGACGGCCTCGTCGCCGCTACGCCCGCGCCCGCGCCCCTGCTGACCCGGTGACGGGCCGGATGACGTCGGCCCGCACGCGAGACCGCCAATCGGCCCGCTACGCCGCCTGCGTCGTACTCACCCACCAGCGCGCGCCAGTCGGCGCCACGCGCGACCAGGTGCGCGGCCAGGGCCGAGGAGACTCCGAGCAGGTTGAGCAGGCGGGCGCGCAGCTGCTGGCTGTGTTCGAGCGCGGTGCGTAACTCGGCCCCGCCCGACCCGGCGATCATCTGGGCCAGCGCGGCCAGCACGGCGTCGGGATCGGCCGTGCGGCCGATGGCTGCGACCACGGCGGCCGCACGCTCGTCCGGCGGCGCGTTCGTGTCCGGGTCCCACCAGCGCAGCGCAGCACCCGCGAGCAGTTCGGCCGCGACGGCGCCGTGCGCGAACGACAGCCGCGTGAGACGCCAGGCCAGCCGCCCGCCGCCCGCCGAATCAGTCATGCGCCGGCGGCCGCAGCGCCGGTGTCGGCAGCGGCGCCGGCCCGCCCCGCGACGCGGTGAGCTCCGCGGCCAGGGCGGCGCGGATAGCGGCCGGGTCGGTGATCGGCTCGGCCGTCGACGTCGGCACGGCGCGCGAGGCCCGCACCGCGTCCGGATCCTTGACGACGCCGGCGAAGGATTGCGCGAACGGCGCCCAGACCTCGGCGACGTCGGCGTGCGCGTCGTCCGAACGGCGCAGGAGCAGGGGCACGTCGTAGTCCTCGAGCGCGTCGGCGTCGAGCGCGGCCCACAGCCGTACGAGCTCCGGCGTCGTCTCGAAGTGGAACTGGGTGCCCCAGGCCAGCCGGCCGAGCCGGAAGGCCTGGATCTCGCAGCCCGGCGACGCGGCCAACTGCACCGCACCGGGCGGCAACGCGACGACGGCGTCGAAGTGCCACTGGATGACGTCCGGCGTGATCGGCAGCGGGCCGAACAAGCGGATCGTTCGCGCTCGCGCCGCGCTTGGCGATCAGCTGGGCGCCGAACTCCGGGCCGCCGGGATTGCGCTCGACCCGGCCGCCGTTGGCCAGGGCCAGCAACTGGCCGCCGAGGCACACCCCGAGCGTGGGCACCTCGCGCGCGACCGCTTCGCGCAGCAGCGCGCGCACCTGCGGCAGCCACGGCGCGACCTGGTCGTCGGCCGCGCCCATCCCGCCACCGAGCACGAGCAGCCCCGCGTAGCCGCTCAGGCCGCCGGGCAGCGGCGTGCCGTCGTACGGCCGCTGCACGTCAAGTTCGAGGCCCGCGGCCGTGAGCCAGTCGCCGAGCGGGCCGGCCGGTCCGTCGTCGGCGTTCTGCACAACCAGTACCCGGGCGGCGGCCATATGTTGATTGTGCAACGTCCGGCGCCGCAGCGGGACCGGCGGTGGGCCGGGCCGGAGCTAGAGGGACGGCAGGTAGCGGCGCAGCTCGTACGGGCTGACCTCGGCCCGGTACTCGATCCATTCCTCGCGCTTGTTGCGGAGGAAGAAGTCGAAGACGTGCTCGCCCAGCGTCTCGGCCACCAGCTCGGAGGATTCCATCACCCGCAGCGCGTCGGCCAGGTTGTGCGGCAGCTCGTCGTAGCCGAGGGCCCGGCGCTCGGTGTCCGACAGCGACCAGACGTCGTCCTCGGCACCGGGCGGCAGCTCGTAGTTCTCCTCGATGCCCTTCATGCCCGCAGCCAGCAGTACGGCGAAGGCGAGATAGGGATTGCAGGCCGGGTCGGGACTGCGCATCTCGACGCGGGTGGAGTTGGCCTTGCCCGGCTTGTACATCGGCACCCGCACCAGGGCCGAGCGGTTGGCGTGGCCCCAGCACACGAACGTGGGCGCCTCGACGAGCTGGTCGCGCGAGGCGTAACCGAACAGGCGCTTGTAGGAGTTCACCCACTGGTTGGTGACCGCGGTGATCTCGCGCGCGTGGACCAGGATGCCGGCGATGAACGCCCGCGCCGTCTTCGACAGGTTGAGCTCGTCGGACGGGTCGTGGAAGGCGTTGCGGTCACCCTCGAACAGCGACAGGTGGGTGTGCATGCCGCTGCCGGGCTGGTGCTGGAACGGCTTGGGCATGAACGTGGCGTGCGCGCCGTGGGCCCGGGCCACCTCTTTCATCACATGCCGGAACGTCATGATGTTGTCGGCCATCGACAGCGCGTCGGCGTAGCGCAGGTCGATCTCCTGCTGGCCGGGCGCGACCTCGTGGTGGCTGAACTCGACCGAGATGCCCAGTCCTTCGAGGGTGGCCACCGCGGCCCGGCGGAAGTCGTGCGCGCTGTCGTGGCTGGTCATGTCGAAGTAGCCGCCGGTGTCGATCGGCTGGGGCTCCGAGCCGTCGGTGGGGCGGTCCTTGAGCAGGAAGAACTCGATCTCGGGATGGGTGTAGAAGGTGAACCCGCGCTCGGCCGCCTTGGACAGCGTGCGGCGCAGCACGTAGCGCGGGTCGGCCCACGATGGCGAGCCGTCGGGCATCTGGATGTCGCAGAACATCCGCGCCGAGTCGGCCGGCGAGCCGTCGGGCTCGGGCAGGACCTGGAACGTGGCCGGGTCGGGCCGGGCGATCATGTCGCTCTCGCTGGCCCGGGCGAAGCCTTCGATGGCCGAGCCGTCGAAGCCGATGCCTTCCTCGAACGCGCCGTCGAGCTCGGCCGGGGCCACGGCCACCGACTTCAGCGTGCCCAGGACGTCGGTGAACCACAGCCGCACGAAGCGGATCTGGCGGTCCTCGAGCGTGCGCAGCACGAATTCCTGTTGGCGGTCCACGGCTCTCCAGAGTGGCCTGGCGTTGTTACCAGGAGGTTACGCGGCGCCCGCTCAGTGCAGCGCGCTGCCCTTGAGCCAGGTGGCCCACGGCACGGTCCAGTCGCCGTTCTGCCAGACCTGCAGCTTCGGGCCGCCCGACTGCACGACCTCGACGACATCCCCGGTGAGCGCGGTCTGGTAGTACCAGCGGGCGTTGTCGAGGTTGAGGTTGAGGCAGCCGTGCGACACGTTGGTGTGGCCCTGGGCCCACACCGTGGTGTCGAGTTCGTGCAGGTAGATGCCGTCGACGCTGATCTTGGTGGCCCAGTACACGTTTTCGGCGGCGTAGCCGTACGGGGAGTTGGCCGGCAGGCCGTAGCTGTCCGAGGACATCACGGCCGGGTTCTCGTGCGCGATCACCGTGTAGGTGCCGGGCATCGTCCACAGCGCGATCGCGCCGTTCTTGCCCTGGACGTAGCCGCCCTGGCCCATCGACGTGGGCATCGTGCGGACGAGCTTGTCGTTGAAGTAGACCTTCACTTCGTGGGTCTGGGCGTTGGCGACGGAGATGTGCTGGGCGCCGATCTTGAAGGCGACCGTCTTGTCGGCCTGGCCCCACAGTCCCTGCCCGACCTCGACGCCGTAGACCTTGGCCGTCACCCGCACGTTGGTGCCCGGCTTGAGGAAGTGCTGCGGCCGCCAGTGCACGTCCTGGTCGTCGACCCAGTTCCAGGATCCGACGACCTTGGGGTTGGTGGTGACGACCAGGGCCTGCTCGGCCGCCTTCTTGTCCGTGATCGCCTCGTCGAAGTGGACGACCGGGACGATGCCGACACCGTAGGTGGTGCCGTTGTCCAGGGTGTAGGCCCCGGGCCGCTGGAAGTAGGGCATGGTCATGTTGCCGGGAGTCACCGTGGTGAAGGTCGACTTCTTGGTGACCGTCTTACCGGCGGCGTCCTGCGCCACGGCAGTCAGGTGATAAGTGCGCCCGTAGCCCAGGACCTCGGCGTTGCGCCAGGACGAGCCGTCGGCGGCCAGCGCGCCCTTGACGGCCTTGCCCAGCGTGTTGACCATCGTCACCGACGTGAGCTTGCCGTGGGCCACGGCCACCGTGACCGGCTTGGTCGGGCTCATCGAGGCGGTGCCCACGACCGGTGCGGTCGTGATGACGGCCGGCAGCACCGGGGCGGCGGCGCTCGAGGTCGAGGCCGAGGCCGACGCGGTGCCGGGCGTCGACGTGCCCGCGGCCGGCCCAGCTGTGTTGTTGGTCTTGGAGGTGCACGCCGCCAGGGCGCTCACCCCGAGCAGCGCGGTGACGCCCACGAGCACCGCGACTCGGGCCCGGGTGCCCCTCGGCCGTCGCGCGCGAACAGGCACACGCGCTGGCCCACTGGGCACCACGTCAGACATTCCGGCCTCCGAAACCACTACGCCCCCCGGCGGATCGTGACAGCACCTCGCAGGTGCCGCCGCTACATTGTCTCGCACTCACGCCGAACACCCGGGACCTGCCGGATACGATCGGCTCACAGTCTGTAGACGCACGAATGGGTGCCCTGGTTGCGTCCTTGACCGGATCGACACCATTATGCCGTAGTCCCAGTGTGCCCGAGCCCTCGTATGGGCGGGCTGCTGCCCGGGCTCGTGCCCCGGGCCGGTGCGGAACAATGGAGCTGTGCCCACGCTCCGGCTCGCTCTGGCCCAGGTGAACTGTACGGTCGGCGACCTGCGCGGCAATGCCGCCGCCGTCGTCGAGCACACCCGGGCGGCGGCCGCGGCCGGTGCGCACCTGATCGCCTTTCCCGAACTGGCGATCACGGGCTACCCGCCCGAGGACCTCGTCTTCCGGGAATCCTTCCGCACCGCCTCGCGAGCCGCGCTGGAGCGGCTGGCCGCCGACCTCGAGCGGGCCGGCTGCGGCGACAGTCGCCGTGTTCGTCGGCTACCTCGACGCCGACGGCGGGCCGCGCAACGCCGCCGCCTTCCTGCTCGGCGGGCGCGTGGTCGCGCGCTACTTCAAGTACCACCTGCCGAACTACGGCGTGTTCGACGAGCGGCGGTACTTCGTACCCGGGACCGAGCTCGCGGTGGTGCGCTATCGCGGCGCCGACATCGCGCTGACCATCTGCGAGGACCTCTGGCAGGACGGCGGCCCGTTCACCGTGGCCGGGGCCGCGGGCGTGGGCCTGGTCCTCAACATCAACGGCTCGCCCTACGAGCGCAACAAGGACGACGTGCGCCTGCCGTTGCTGCAGCGGCGCGCGGCCGAGGCGGGTGCGCCGGTGCTCTACGTCAACATGGTCGGCGGCCAGGACGAGCTCGTCTTCGACGGTGACTCGATGGTGGTGGCCGCCGACGGCACGGTGCTCATGCGGGCGCCGCAGTACGTCGAAGGCGTGTACTACGTCGATGTCGCGGTCGCCGACGCGCCGGCCCAACCGCCGGCCGTCGTCGGCGCCGCCATGACCGTGCACCGGGTCGACACCGGGGTGCCGGCCGCTGCGCCGGTGGGTCCGGCGCCGCCGCTGCTGGTGGCCGAGCGGATCAGCGACGAGGCCGAGGTGTGGGGCGCGCTGGTCATCGGCCTGCGCGACTACGTGCACAAGAACCGGTTCGGCTCGGTCGTGCTCGGAGTGTCCGGCGGCATCGACTCGGCCGTGGTCGCGGCCGTGGCCGCCGACGCGATCGGCGGCGCGAACGTGCACGGCATCTCGATGCCCAGCGCCTACTCCTCGGACCACTCGCGTTCCGACGCGGCCGAGCTGGCCCAGCGCATCGGCGCGCACTACCGGGTCGTGCCGATCGCGCCGATGGTCGACGGATTCGTCGCCGCGCTCGAGCTCACCGGACTGGCCGAGGAGAACGTGCAGGCCCGGGTGCGCGGCACGACGCTGATGGCCATCTCCAACGCCGAGGGCCACCTCGTGCTGGCCACCGGCAACAAGAGCGAGCTCGCGGTCGGCTACTCGACGATCTACGGCGACGCGGTCGGCGGGTTCGCGCCGCTCAAGGACGTGCCCAAGACCCTGGTGTGGGCACTGGCCCGGTGGCGCAACGCGGTGGCCGAGAGCCGCGGTGAGGTGCCGCCGATCCCGGCCGCCTCGATCACCAAGCCGCCGTCGGCCGAGCTGCGGCCGGGCCAGCTCGACACCGACTCGCTGCCGGACTACGACGTGCTCGACGCGATCCTGGCCAGATACGTCGACCTCGACGCCGGCGTCGAGCAGATCGCGGCCGAGGGCTTCGACCCCGAGCTGGTCCGGCGGGTCGCGCGACTCGTCGACGGAGCCGAGTGGAAGCGGCGGCAGTACCCGCCCGGGTCGAAGATCAGCTTCAAATCCTTCGGCCGCGACCGCCGGCTGCCCATCACCAACCGCTGGCGGGAGTTCGAGCCGGCACCCGAGGTTGCGGCCACGCCGGGCACGTGAGCGTCATCTCACCGGTGGCGTAGAGACAGATCGAGCCCGGCGGGGCAAGATTGTTTCGTCCACGTTACGTGCCCGGGGACCGGCGTGCCGGCCTCGAGGAGAGAGTGAGGCACCAGCCATGAGCGAGACGACCCTGTACGGCGCCGCGCCGAACCGGCGGATCACGATTCGCGATCTGCAGAACGCCAAGACTTCGCACGAGCGGTGGCCCATGCTCACCGCGTACGACTACTCCACGGCCCGCGTCTTCGACGCCGCGGGCGTGCCGGTGCTGCTCGTCGGCGACTCGGCCGCCAACGTCGTCTACGGCTACGACACCACCGTCCCGGTCAGCGTCGACGAGCTGCTGCCGCTGGTGCGCGGCGTCGTGCGCGGCACCCAGCGCGCGCTCGTCGTGGCCGACCTGCCGTTCGGCAGCTACCAGGCCTCGCCGCAGCAGGCCCTCGAGACGGCGGCCCGGTTCATGAAGGAGGGCGGCGCGCAGGCGGTCAAGCTCGAGGGCGGCCAGCGCGTCGCGGCCCAGGTCGAGACCCTCGTCGCCGCCGGCATCCCGGTCATGGCCCACATCGGCCTGACGCCCGCAGTCCGTCAACGCCCTCGGTGGCTACCGCGTGCAGGGCCGCGGCGACGAGGCGGCCCACCGGCTGTTGCAGGACGCCAAGGCGCTGCAGCACGCGGGCGCGTTCGCGGTCGTCCTGGAGGTCGTGCCGTCAGAGGTCGCCGCGCAGGTGACGCAGGCGCTGACCATCCCGACCATCGGCATCGGCGCCGGGCCGGCGTGCGACGCCCAGGTGCTGGTGTGGCAGGACATGGCCGGGCTGCGCGGCACGGGCAAGCCGGCCAAGTTCGTCAAGGAGTTCGCCGACGTCGGTGCGGTCCTGCTCGACGCGGCCACCCGGTTCGGCGACGAGGTGCGCGCCGGCAGCTACCCGGCCCCGGAGCACGAGTACCACTGAGCTGATCGGCGCCTCGCCCGCGGGCGGGGGCACGGCACGAACAGAGCCGCCGGGCACCTCGAGCTTGTCGCGTCATGCGGCAAGTCGAGGCGCGCCGGCGGCTCAGTGCGAACCGGTGGCGGGCTGACGATGACCGGTCAGCCCGCCGGGCGATCGCTAGCGCGAGCGCTTCGTCGCTTTCTTCGCAGCCGTCTTGCGGGCCGGAGCCTTCTTCGCGGCGGCCTTGCGCTTGGCCGGAGCCTTGCGCGCGGCGACCGTGCGCTTGGCCGGCGACTTCTTCGCGGCCTTGCGCGCTGAAGACTTCTTGGCCGGCGCCTTCTTGGCTGCCTTCTTGACGGCCGACTTGACCGCCTTCTTGGCGGGCGCCCGCTTCGCTGCTGCCTTCTTGACAGCGGACTTCACTGCCTTCTTCGCAGGCGACCGCTTCGCAGCAGTCTTCCGTGCAGGAGATTTCTTCGCAGCGGCCCTCTTGGTCGCGGCCTTCCTAGGTGCAGTCATGCGTTTGCCTCCTCGGCAGGTGTCAACGAATTCTCATTCGTCGCGATCAAGTGGACGATGCCATGCATGCAACCGTCAACACGCCACGCCGTTTCATTGCTCGCGAGCAATGCGCGCCAATTCGCGCTGCGCATGCGCAGTCGTGCGCGAGTAGTCGAGGAATGCCTTATTTCGTAAGGGCTTTCTCGCTTGATGAGCAGTGTGTGCGCAGCGAAAAGTGGCTCGTTCGCGGTGCAAAACTTTCTGACGAATTTGTGCCGTTCGCGTGTCACATCGTCGTGTCGGCGTCGCAAAGTGACGGCGCCGGCACATGCAGCGCACCGAGTCGTGCGCACGACATCGCACATCGCCGGCGGTGCGAATGTGCAGAATGCGGACACGTGCGTGTCGAGCGCGAAATTGCGAACATCAGGAATCCTGATGAGTGCGACGAGTGCGCAATGCAGTCCTGGTTACCGCCGCGAACGGCGTACTCAACTCGCGGATCTGGCGGTGAGTAACACGCAGCACTGATTCGTCGCCGGGCGAAGGGCGGCGCGCAGCTCGCATTCGGGAATCTCGGCCACCAGGCCGTCGATCAGGTCGAGGTTCATGCCACAAACGAGCGCGGGGTAATCCTGAGCGAGCGTGTGGAACGGGCAATTCGCGAGCGTGACCGCGTCCCCTTCGGGCCGCGGCTCGAAGCCGTATTCGCGCAGCGTGTCGAGGACCGCCCGGACCGCGGCCGGAGCGCCGATGCGCCGCGCGCCGAGCGCGGCGCGAGCGCGGCGGCCCAGGGTGCGCCCGGTGTCGCGGGCTTGGTCGTGCAGGGCCGCGCCCAGCGGCACGCCGGACTCGCCGGCCGCCGTGACCGCCCCGGCCAGCACGTGGCCCGGCGAGGTCGTAGCGGCGGGCCGGGCAGGCTGACGGCGATGTCGCGCCCGGCCCGGCGGTAGAACTTCGCCGGGCGGCCGGCTCCGGGCCCGCCGCGCCCGGCCGGCCGGGCGTATTCGGCCTCGAGCAGCCCGTCGGCCGCCAGTTTGTCCAGGTGGAACTTCGCGACGTGCCGGGCCAGGCCCACTCCGGCGGCGGCCTGGTCGCGGCTCACCGGCCCGGGCTCGGCCACGACATATCGGTACAACGCCCGGCGGACCGGCTCCCCCAGGGCGGCCAGGCGATCGAGTTGGACGTCCGGGCCGTCCTCGTCGTGGCTCACGGGACCCCCTTTGTGTGCAACCGCCTGCGAGTCGGCCTCGGCAAAAATACGCCGTTGACGGGACGGAGCTAGTCCGTCTAACGTACTGCTCATTGTCCTTTAGAGGAAGTGGCCGGTCCATGGCAAACGAGTTGCGCAGCCCGCTCGAGAGCGAGCTGGACCGCCGTCGGGCGCCGCGCCGGCCCGCGCTGCACGTCGCCGCGGCCCCTGATGTCGTCGACCTCGACGCGGCCGCGCGCGCGGCCGGTGACTTCTTGCACGCGCTGGGCATCAGCACCGACACCGAGAGCCGGCGCGAGACGCCCCGGCGAATGGCCCGCGCCTACGCCGAGCTGTTCAGCGCGCCGTCCTTCGACCTGACGACGTTCCCGAACGACGAGGGTTACGACGAACTCGTGCTGGCCCGCTCCATCCCGGTGCGCTCGGTGTGCGAGCACCACCTGCTGCCGTTCACCGGCGTCGCCCACGTCGGCTACCTGCCGGGCGAGCGGATCCTGGGCCTGTCCAAGCTGGCCCGGGTGGTCAGCCACTTCGCCGCGCGCCCGCAGGTGCAGGAACGGCTGACCAAGCAGGTCGCCAACTGGCTGGACGAGCACCTCGCCCCGCACGGGGTCGGCGTGGTCATCGAGGCCGAGCACACCTGCATGACGCTGCGCGGCGTGCAGGCCACGGGGTCGTCCACGGTCACCTCGACGCTGCTGGGCACCGTGCGCGACGATCCCCGCTCCCGCCAGGAATTCTTCGCGCTGACCGGTCGCGCAAGCTGAGCTGACATCGACGTGGAGGCGTAGATGAGCGCGACCCCGAACGACATCGTCATCGCCGGCGGCGGACTGGCCGCGGCCAAGGCGGCCGAAGCACTGCGTGCCGACGGATTCGACGGCACGGTGACGCTCGTCGGCCAGGAGCCCCATCTGCCCTACGAACGCCCGCCGTTGTCGAAGAGCTACCTGATGGCGCAGAGCCCCTTCGCCGACGCGATCGTGCACGACGGCCGGTGGTACCGAGGACAACCGGATCGACCTGCGGCTGGGCACCCGCGCCGAGTCGATCGACGCCGGCAGTCACGAGGTACGCCTGTCCGACGGTCCCGCCGCTGCGCTACGACACACTGCTGCTCGCCACCGGCGCGCTCCCCCGCCGCCTCGGGCACCCGGGTGCGGACGCCGACGGCGTGCTCTACCTGCGTAACCGCGAGGACTCCGACGCGCTACGAGCCACGTTCGGCGCGGATCGGCACCTGGTGATCGTGGGCGCGGGCTGGATCGGGCTGGAGGTCGCGGCCGCGGCCCGGCTGGCCGGCACCGAGGTCACCGTGATCGAGCTGGCCGCCGTGCCCCTGGCCGGCGTGCTCGGCCCGGAACTCGGCCAGGTCTTCGCCGACCTGCACCGCGAGCACGGCGTCGAACTGCGGCTCGGGGCCCGGCTCGACGCGATCGTGGTCGCCGACGGGCGGGCCGTCGGCGTGCGCCTCGACGACGGGTCGACCATCGCCGCGGACGCGGTCGTGGTCGGCGTCGGGGTCGCCCCGAACACGGCGCTGGCCGAGACGGCCGGACTGCTGTGCGACAACGGCGTCCTGGTCGACGCGGCGCTGGGCAGCAGCGACCCGAACATCTACGCCGTCGGCGACATCGCCAACCAGGACCATCCCACGCTGGGCACCCGGATCCGGGTCGAGCACTGGGCGACCGCGCTCACCCAGCCGGCCGTCGCGGTCGCGGCCATGCTCGGCCAGGACGTCGTGTACGACGAGCTGCCCTACTTCTTCAGCGACCAGTACGACCTGGGCCTGGAATACCTCGGCTACGCCCCGGCCGGGTCGTACCGCCGCGTCGTGATCCGCGGCGACCTGGCCGCGCGCGAGTTCGTCGCGTTCTGGCTCGACGACGCCGATCGCATCAAGGCGGCGATGAACGTCAACGTGTGGGACGTGGTCGATGCCGTCCGCCCGCTCATCCGCGCCGCCCAGCCGGTCGACCCGCAGCGGTTGGCCGACCCGGGAGTCGACTTCGGCACGTTGTGAGCCGATTCGGGCCGACCGGCACCGGCCCCGCGCCCAGCGGCCTGCTTCGCGGGCATTCCTCGCGCCCGCCGCGTCTGGCACGATCGGGGCGCTCGTCCGGCCCCTTGGCCGGAAGCACCTACGGACATCAGGGCGGTGATCCCCGCGAACGTGCCCATCCGGCCGACGCTCGAAGTCGTCGCGGCCCGTGCCGGGGTCTCGCGGGCCACGGCCAGCCGGGTGCTGCGCGGCGCCCACAACGTCAGCCCGGAAGCCCGCTCGGCCGTGCTGGCGGCGGCCCGCGAGCTGTCCTACGCGCCCAACCTGGCCGCCCGCGCGCTGGTCACCAAGCGCAGCGACTCGGTCGCCTTCCTGGTGGCCGAGAGCGAGGAACGGCTCTTCGCCGACCCGTACTTCCTGACCATGCTGCGCGGCGCGCACGCCGAGATCGCCGCGGCCGGACTGCAACTCGTCTTCGCCGTCGTGTCCAGCCACGCCGAGGGGCAGAACTTCGAGCACTACGCGAGCGGCGGGCACGTCGACGGCGTGCTGCTCGTCTCGCTGCACGGCCACGACCGACTGCCCCAGCGCCTCGAGTCCGCCGGCGTGCCGACCGTGCTCAGCGGGCGCCCCATCACCGGCAGCCGCAAGCTCTACTACGTCGACTCCGACAACGTGGCCGGCGGCCGGGCCGCGACCGAACTGCTGCTGGCCCGCGGGGCGCGGCGGGTCGCCACGATCACCGGACCGCTCGACATGGCCGTCGGGCGCGACCGCCTCAGCGGTTACCGGGCCGCGATGACGTCGGCCGGCCGTTCGGTCCCGGACCGGCACATCACCACCGGTGACTTCAGCATCGCCGGCGGGCAGGCCGCGATGCGCCGGCTGTTGCGGGTCGACCCGAAGATCGACGCGGTGTTCGCCGCCTCGGATCTCACCGCGCTGGGCGCCATGCAGGCCATCGCCGACCGCGGGCTGTCGATCCCCGGCGACATCGCCGTCGTCGGCTTCGACGACATCCCCGAGGCCGGCCGGGCCCAGCCCGCCCTGACCACGGTGCGCCAGCCCATCGAGGAACTCGGCCGAGCCATGGCCCGCACGCTGCTGCGCCGCATCCAGGGCAGCGACTCGACCCGTGTCACCGTGCTGCCGGTCGAGGTCGTGACCCGGCTGACCGCCTGATCGGCTCGTTCGTCGCGAGCACACCCGCTGCTCATCGAATGGCAATCTGCGCGAAACCCTTGACACCCGCGCTCGGACCAACGACTCTGTTCCCGATCCGTGGGAGCGCTCTCACACATCCGTCGACAAGCCACAGCGCCCCGCAGGATCTCTGGCCCGTCCATCGCGCACCCGCGCGCCACCAGGAGGATCCATGCACCGCAAGTCGAGGAGAACGGTGGCCGCTGCGGCGCTCGTCGTGTCAGCCGCACTGGCACTCTCCGCCTGTTCGTCCAGCAAGGGCGGCGGCACAGCGCCCAAGGCCAAAGCGCCCGCGGGCGTGTGCGGAACGACCGACAACATCACGCTCACCGTCGGGTTGTTCGGCACGTTCGGCATGAAGGAGAACGGGCTCTACACCGCGTACAAGAAGCGCTGCCCGAACGTCACCATCGCCGAGGACGACGTCGAGCAGTCGGCCGACTACTGGACCAAGCTGAAGACCCGGCTGGCATCGGGCAGCGGCCTGGACGACGTGCAGGGCATCGAGATCGGCTTCGTGGCCGACGTCGTACAGAACCACGCCAGCCAGTTCGTGAACTTCGCCAGCCTGCCGAACGCGAGCACGCTGAAGGCGTCGTTCTACCCCTGGAAGTGGACGCAGGCCAGCAGCACCGACGGCTCCGACACGGTCGGCCTCGGCACCGACGCCGGCCCCGAGGCCGTCTGCTACCGGCCCGACCTGCTGAGCAAGGCCGGCCTGCCCAGTGACCCGGCCACGCTGGCCCAGAAGTGGACGACCTGGAACGACTTCATCGACTTCGGCAAGCAGTACCAGGCCTCGGCCAGCAAGCAGGCCGGCTCGAAGTTCCTCGACAGCGCGGCCAGCCTGTTCTCGACCGCGGTCTACCAGGGCAAGGAGGCCTACGACGACGCCTCCGGCAAGGCCGACGTCAAGAACAGTGACGGTGTGAAGACCGCCTGGAACTACGCCACCGAGGCGGCCAAGGACAAGATCACGGCCGGGCTGCAACAGTTCAGCGACCCGTGGAACAAGGCCTTCAGCTCCGGTTCGTTCGCGGCGCTGGCCTGCCCGACGTGGATGATGGGCTACATCCAGGGCCAGGACGCCAAGGGGGCCGGCCAGTGGAACGTCGCGCCCGTGCTGCCCGGCGGCGCCACCAACTGGGGCGGCTCGTGGCTCGGTGTGCCGACCAAGGCCAAGCACCAGGCCGCGGCCATCGCCTTCGTCGAATGGGCCACGGCCAAGGAGCAGGAAGTCACGATGTGGACGGCCAAGGCCCAGGGTGGCCACTGGCCGTCCAACTCCGACGCGGCCCAGGATCCGGCCGTCGCCGGCGCGAAGAGCGCGTACTTCAGCAACGCGCCGGTCGGCCAGGTGTTCGGCAAGATCGCCGACGCCATGAAGATCCCGCCCATCGGGCTGTATGACACGCAGATCCAGAACCTGTTCACGACCCAGCTCACCAACGTCGAGACGAAGGGCACGTCCCCGAGCAAGGCGTTCAAGGACGCACTGGGCCAGATCGAGCAGGTCACTGGCTGAGCGGATCGAGCTCCCGCCTGGGTCTTGCTCGCGTCAGGCCCAGGCGGGGTCAATCCCCGTACGACACGTCGAGGAGATCCGCGCATGACCGCCACCGGAAGCCGGCGAGCGTTGCCCGTTGCGGCGGCCCGGGCGTCGTCGGGACGGCGCCGGCACCACCGTCCCGGCAGCAAGAGCGCCTACGCCTACATCGCCCCGTTCTTCGTCGTCTTCGCGGCGTTCGCGGTCTACCCCTGGCTGGACACGGCCTGGGTCTCGCTGCACGACACCCGGCTGACCACCTACAACCAGTCCAACTGGGTCGGCATCGCCAACTACCGCAACCTGTTCACCCACCCGTACTTCTACAACGCGCTGTGGAACACGTTCGTCATCGGCGTGATCTCGACCGTGCCCCAGCTGCTCATGGCTCTGGGCATCGCGCACCTGCTCAACTACCGGCTGCGCGGTCGCACGTTCTTCCGGGTCGCGCTGCTGATGCCGTACGCGACCAGCCTCGCGGCGGCGACGGTCATCTTCGTCGAGTTGTTCAGCGTCGACTTCGGCCTGATCAACTGGGTCCTGCACCACCTGCTGCACCTGCCCAAAGTCGACTGGCAGGGCTCCAAGTGGCCCAGTCGCATCGCCGTGTCGACGATCGTCATCTGGCGCTGGACCGGCTACAACGCGCTCATCTACCTGGCCGGGATGCAGGCCATCGACACGTCGCTGTACGAAGCCGCCGCCATCGACGGGGCCTCGCGGTGGCAGCAGTTCCGCAACGTCACCCTGCCTGGCCTGCGTCCGACGATCATCTTCACGATCATCGTGTCGACGATCGGCTCGGCCCAGCTGTTCGGTGAGCCGCTGCTCTACGACCCGACCGGGCTGCCGCACGGCGGCACGTCGGGCAACTACCAGACCCTCGGCGTGCTGATGTACCAGCAGGGCTGGACCAACGACCGCCTCGGGCTGGCCTCGGCCACGGCCTGGACGATGTTCGTCCTGATCCTGCTCGCCGTCGGCGTCAACGCCCTGCTCGTGCAGCGCCGCTCGCGCCGCGGCGCCGTCGCCCCGCCCGTGCTGCTCGCGGGCAGCAACATCACCTCTGTCCTGGAAGAGGCGCGATGACGACCACGATCGAGCGCGACCAGCCCCCACCCCCGCCGGCCGGTGCGGCGCCCGCGGCGCCGCGCCGGCAACGGTGGGCCCGGCGCCACGCCCCGGTCAAGACCATGTCGGCGGGCCGCTTCACCTACGTGATCGTCAGCATCGTCGCCCTCGTGTCGATCTTCCCGCTCTATTACACGATCGTGATGGCCTCGCACACGAACTCCGAGATGGCCAAGGCGGTGCCCCCGTTCCTGCCCAACGGGAGCTTCTTCACCAACATCAAGGCCGCCCTCAAGCTCGCCCCGCTCAACAAGGGACTGATCAACTCCCTGATCGTGTCCGGCGCCATCACGATCGGGACGGTCGCCTTCTGCACGCTGGGTGGGTTCGCCTTCGCGAAACTGCGCTTCCGGGGCAGCGCGTTCCTGCTCGGGTTCGTCATCGCCACCATGATGGTGCCGACCCAGATGGGGATCATCCCGCTCTACATGCTGATGGCCCGCCTGGGCCTGGCCAACCACCTGCAGGCGGTGATCCTGCCGACGCTGGTCACGGCGTTCGGCATCTTCTTCATGCGCCAGTACGTGGCCAGCGCGGTCCCCGACGAACTGATCGAGGCCGCGTTCGTCGACGGCGCGGGTCCGTTCCGGGTGTTCCGCTCCATCGTCGTGCCCGCGGTGCGCCCGGCCATGGCCGTGCTGGGCATGCTCAGCTTCCTGACCGCCTGGAACGACTTCTTCTGGCCGATCATCGCGCTGTCGACCCAGAACCCCACCGTCCAGGTCTCGTTCCAGAGCCTGGCCACCGGATACGCACCACAACAATCCATCATCATGGCCGGCACGATCTACGGCACCATCCCGGTGCTGATCGTCTTTGCCGTCCTGGGCCGGCAGATCGTCGGCGGAATCATGCAGGGAGCGGTGAAGGGATGAGCACAGACCTGGTCACGCCCGAGGCCCAGCGTTCGAGCGCGCCGGCCCGGACGTTCCCACCCGGCTTCGTCTGGGGGGCCGGCACGTCGGCCTACCAGATCGAAGGCGCGACGACCGAGGACGGCCGCGGCCCCTCGATCTGGGACACGTTCAGCCACACGCCGGGCGGGTGACCGACGGCGACACCGGTGACGTGGCCGTGGACCACTACCACCGCACCGCCCAGGACGTGGCCCTGCTGTCCGACCTCGGCGTGCCGTCCTACCGGTTCTCGGTCGCGTGGCCGCGCATCATGCCCGACCGGCGCCGGGCCGGTGAACCAGCGCGGTCTGGACTTCTACTCGCGCCTGGTCGACGACCTGCTGGCCGTGGGCATCGACCCGGTCGTGACGCTCTACCACTGGGATCTGCCGCAGGCTCTGGAGGATCGCGGCGGCTGGACCAGCCGCGACACCGCGGCCCGCTTCGCCGAGTACGCCCACGTCGTCGGCGCCGCGCTCGGCGACCGGGTCGGCCTGTTCGGCACGGTGAACGAGCCGTGGTGCTCGGCCTTCCTGGGCTACGCCAACGGGGTGCACGCCCCGGGCCGCACCGACCTGGCCGAGTCGCTGCGGGCCGCCCACCACCTGAACCTGGCCCACGGCCTGGGGGCCTCGGCCCTGCGGGCGGTGCTGCCGGCCGGCACCGACGTCTCGGTCACCCTGAACCTGGCCTGCATCCGCAGTGCCACCGACTCGCCCGAAGACGTGGACGCGGCCCGGGCGGTGGACGCCGTGGCCAACCGGATCTTCCTCGGCCCGATCCTGGACGGGCAGTACCCGGCCGACCTGATCAGCGACGCCGCGCCGGTCACCGACTGGAGCTTCGTCCAGGACGGCGACGTCGAGGCCATCCACCAGCGCCCCGACGTCCTGGGCGTCAACTACTACACGCCCACCCTGGTGGCCGCGCTCGACCCGGAGACCCGCAAGCTGCTGACCAAGCGCTGGGTCAACGACCCGCAGGGCAGCGACGAGCCGTCGCGCTGGCCCGGCAGTGACCTGGCCTACTCGCTGCCGCAGGCCGGCCCGTACACGGCGATGGGCTGGCGGATCGAGCCGGACTCGTTCGCGGAGTTGCTGCTGCGGGTCGGGCGCGACTACCCCGGGCTGCCGCTGATGATCACCGAGAACGGGGCGGCCTTCCCTGACCCGGTCGGGGCCGACGGCGTCGTGCACGACCACGACCGCATCGCCTACCTGGACGGCCATCTCGACGCCGTGCGGCGCGTCATCGATGCCGGTGTGGACGTGCGCGGGTACTTCGTGTGGTCGCTGCTGGACAACTTCGAGTGGGCGTGGGGCTACTCGAAGCGGTTCGGGATCGTGCACGTCGACTTCGACACCCTCGCCCGCACGCCCAAGGACTCGGCCCGCTGGTACCGCGACGTGATCCGGGCCAACGGCCTGCCCTCGTAGCGGCCCCTCGCGGGCGCGGTCAGGCGGCCGCGCGCAGCGGCTCGGCCCCGGCTTCCGGGCGGCCGGACGGGCCCAGGCGCACGACGACGCGCCGGGCCCAGTTCGGCCGGGTGGTCGGGTAGTCGGCCCGCCAGTGGCAGCCCCGGCTCTCGTGCCGGGCCGCGGCCGCGGCGACGACGGCCCGGGCCACCGTGACGATCGGCCCGTCGCCGAGCCGGCTCAACTCGGCCGCGGCCTGGTCCAGGCCGGCCCCGCTGCGCCGCACGCCGGCGTGCCGGCTCAGGACGGCCCGGACCCGGTCCGGGTCCTCGTCGCGCCCGATCATGCCGACCGGCACCGCGGCGTGGGCCGCGGCCGGGGGCAGGTCGAGCACCAGCCGGGCGGCCACCCGGCGCCCGAAGACCAGTCCTTCGAGCAGGCTGTTGGACGCCAGCCGGTTGGCGCCGTGCACGCCGGTCGCGGCGACCTCGCCGACCGCGTACAGCCCCGGGACGTCGGTGGCGCCCCAGCGGTCGGTGCGCACCCCACCGCACAGGAAGTGTTCGGCCGGCGCGACCGGGATGGGCTCGGTGGTCGCGTCCACGCCGACCGCGGCACAGGCGCCCAGCACGGTCGGAAAGCGGTGTCGCAGGGTGGCGGCGGCGATACCGGTGGCGTCCAGCCAGACGTGCTGGGCGTCGTCGCGGCGCATCGCCGCCTCGATCTCGCGGGCGACGACGTCGCGCGGCGCCAGGTCGGCCAGCGGGTGACGCCCGGCCATGACTGCCCGGCCGCCGGCATCGACCAGCACCGCACCCTCGCCGCGGACCGCCTCCGTGACCAGGGACAACTGGCCCCGCTGCACTCCCCCGGTGAACAGCGCCGTGGGGTGGAACTGGACGAACTCCAGGTCGACGAGCGTGGCCCCGGCGTGCAGGGCGAGCGCGAGCCCGTCGCCGGTGACCGTCGGCGGATTCGTGCTGGCCGCGTAGGCGTGGCCGAGGCCGCCGGTGGCGAGGACCACCGCCCGGGCCGAGATCTGACCGAGGCCGGCGCCGGTCTCGACGAGCGCGCCGGTGACGGCCGCGTCCGGGCCGCGCAGCAGGGCGAGCGCGGTGGCCGGGGCCAGGATCTCGACGCCCGCAGTTGCGGCCGCGGCGGCGAGCACCCGGGCGACCTCGGCCCCGGTGGCGTCGCCCCCGGCGTGCACGACGCGACGGCGGCCGTGCCCGCCTTCGAGCGTGGTTGCCAGCCGGCCGTCGGGGCCGCGGTCGAACCGGGCGCCGGCCGCGATCAGCTCGCCCACCCGCAGCGGCCCCTCCTCGACCAGGCAGCGCAGTTCGGCCTCGGCGCACAGGCCCGGCCCCGGCCGTCGCCGTGTCGGCCGCGTGATCGACCGGGTCGTCGCCGGCCCCGACCGCGGCCGCGATCCCGCCCTGGGCCCACCGGGTGCTGCCGTCGCCCTTGCTCAGCACGAGGACGCGGCCGGTGCCGGCCAGGCCCAGGGCCGTGGACAGTCCGGCCACGCCGGCACCGACGACGAGCACGTCGACCTCGCGCGACCAGGTCATTCGCCCCCTCCGGGCTGCCCGATGGCGATCATCCGCTCGACCGCGCGGCGGGCCGGCGCCGCGACCTCGGCCGGCACGTCGACCTCGTCGCGGCCCTCGCGCAGGCAGCGCAGCAACAGCTCGGGCGTCGTCATCTTCATGAACCGGCAGGACGCCTTCGGGTTCATCGGCAGGAACCGGGTGTGCCCGTTGACCTGGCGCAGTTGGTGCAGCATGCCGATCTCGGTCGCGACCAGTGCGGTCGGGGCCGTCATCGTCCGGGCCGCGTCGACCATGGCCCCGGTGGACATGATCCGGGTCCGGCCGGCGGGCAGGTCGCCCTCGCCGCTGAGCCAGATGGCCGACGACGCGCAGCCGCACTCCGGGTGCACGAGCAGTTCGGCGTCCGGGTGCGCGGCCACCTGGCGGCGGACGTCGGCCGGGCTGATGCCGGCGTGCACGTGGCACTCGCCCAGCCAGACCGAGATGTTCTCGCGGCCGGTCATCCGGCGGACGTGGGCGCCGAGGAACTGGTCGGGCAGGAACAGCACCTCGCGCTGCGGGTCGATCGACTCGACCACCTCGACCGCGTTGGACGACGTGCAGCAGATGTCGGACTCCGCCTTCACCGCGGCGCTGGTGTTGACGTAGGCCACGACGGCCGCGCCGGGATGCTCGGCCTTCCACGCCCGCAACTGGTCGGCGTCGATGGTGTCGGCCAGCGAGCAGCCGGCCTCGGCCGTGGGCACGAGCACGGTCTTGTCCGGGCTCAGCAGCTTGGCCGTCTCGGCCATGAAGTGCACGCCGCAGAACACGATCGTGCTCGCGTCGGTGGCCGCGGCGATGCGCGAGAGGGCCAGCGAATCGCCGACGTGATCGGCCACGTCCTGGATCTCGGGGGCCTGGTAGTTGTGGGCCAGCACGACCGCGTCCCGGGCCCGGGCCAGTCGCCGCACCTCGTCCGGCCACGAGGCCCGGTTGTGCTCGATCACGGCACTGCTCACGTCGCTCCTCCGAGGTTTTCGACTGTCAGGCGATTACTCAGGAGGAACAGTAACATCGTGGCCATGCCAGCTGCGCCGGGTGCCGTGCCGCCCGGGCCGGCCCTGCCGTTGCCCAGCTATCCGCACGAGGTGCTGGCCGTCGTCCTGTCCGTGCGCGAGTCCGGGCTGTGCGCGCTGCTGTGGCGGCGCAGCCAGGCCCCCCACCGCGGCCGGTGGGCGCTGCCCGGTGGCGGTATCCGTCCGGACGAACGGCTGCGCGAGGCCATCACCCGGCAACTGGCCGAGAAGGTCGACGTCCGCGAGCTGGCCCATCTCGAACAGCTGGCCACCCACAGCAACATCAACCGCGACCCGCGCGGGCGGGTGCTGGCCACCGCCTACCTCGGCCTGGTCCCGGCCCACCTGCAACCGGCCCTGCCGTCGGACACGGCCTGGCATCCGGTCGACCAGCTGCCGGTGACCGCGTTCGACCACCGGTACTTCATCGACGCGGCCATCGCCCGGCTGCGGGCCAAGCTCTCGTACACGAACATCGGCTTCGCGCTCGCACCGCCGCACTTCGCCATCTCCGAACTGCGCGACATCGTCAGTGCGGCGCTGGGCTACCGCACCTCGTCGACCAACCTGGCCCGGGTGCTCACCCGGCGCGGAATGATCGAGCCGACCGCCGAGCGGACGCCGCCGGGCAGCGGGGGCGGGCGCCCGGCCCGGCGCTACCGGTTCGTCACCCATGAGCTGACCGTCACCGACCCGTTCGCCGTGCTCAAGCCGCCCGGCGCTCATTGAGTTGACGGGCGTGCTTGCCTGCGTACATGGACGTGCGCAGCGAGCGGGCCGCCGACCATGCGGGCGTGACCGAAGTCGTCACCGCCGCGTTCGGGGCCCGCGGCCCTGATGTCGCGGCGCTGGCCGACGCGCTGCGCCCGGCGGCCACCGGGCAGCTCGGGCTGTCGCTGGTGGCCGAAGCCGACGATGGCGTCGTCGGGCACGTGCTGTTCTCGCCCAGCCTGCTCGACGCGCCGCGGCGTCTGGTGCCGGTCACCGTGCTCAGCCCGGTCTCGGTCCGGCCGGACTGGCAGGGCCGCGGCGTGGGCTCGGCCCTGATCCGGCACGGGCTCGACGTGCTGGCGGCGCGGTCGGTTCCGGTGGTGTTCCTCGAGGGCGACCCGCACTACTACGGCCGGTTCGGGTTCCGGGCCGGGCGGGGCCTCGGCTACCGGCGGCCGTCGCTGCGCATCCCCGAGCCGGCCTTCCAGGCCCGGCAGCTACCGGCCCACGAACCGTGGATGACCGGGACGTTGGTGTACTCGGCCACGTTCTGGGACCACGACGTCGTCGGGCTGCGCGAGCCCTGAGCCGGACGCCCGTATCGTGACGCCCGTATCGTGGCGCCCGTATCGTGGCGCCGTGCTGCCCATCGCCTTGCCGGCCAACCAGCCGGCCGACCGGTTCTACCGTGGCGGCGCCCGGATCGCGGCCTTGCGCGGCGCCGGGGCGGCCGGCGAGCACGTGCCCGAGGACTGGATCGCGTCGACGACGGCGGTGGCCGGCACCGACGACGTCGGGCTGACCCGCCTCGCCGACGGCGGCACGCTGCGCGCGGCCGTCGCGGCCGACCCGCTCGGTTGGCTCGGCCCGACCCACGTGGCCGCGCACGGCGCCGACCCGGCCCTGCTGGTCAAGCTGCTCGACGCCGGCGAGCGGCTGCCGGTGCACGTGCACCCCGACGACGACTTCGCCCGCCGGCACCTGCTCGGACACACGGGGAAGACCGAGGCCTGGATCGTGCTCGCGGCCGAGCCCGGCGCCCGCGTGCACCTGGGCTTCCGCGCGGCGGTCGAGCCGTCCGAGCTGGCCGGCTGGGTGGCGGCGCAGGACCGGGCCGCCCTGCTGTCGGCCCTGCACAGTGTCGAGGTCGGCCCGGGCGACACCGTGTACGTCCCGGCCGGCCTGCCCCACGCCATCGGAGCCGGCATCCTGCTGCTCGAACTGCAGCAGGCCGCCGACCTGTCGCTGTTGCTGGAGTACGCGGGCTTCGCGATCGACGGCGCCCGCGAGGGGCACCTGGGTCTCGGCTTCGATACCGCCCTGGGTTGTGTGCGTCACGACGCGCTCTCGGCCGCCGCCCTCGACGAATTGCGCGGGCGGTGGGACGACGCCCACGTGTTCCCGGCCGCGGCCGACGAGTTCTTCCGGGCCGATCGCTTCGCCGGCGACGTCGACACCGTCCTCGATCCCGGCTTCTCGGTGCTCGTCGTGACTGCGGGCGCGGGCCGGCTCACCGTCGACGGCGGCGCCCTGGACCTCGGCACCGGGGCGACGATCGCCGTGCCCTACGCCGCCGGCGCGGTCCGGGTGCGCGGTGAGCTCGACCTGCTGCGCTGCCGTCCGCCCCGCTGACCAGCGACCCGGGTCAGCGCCGGGGCCGGACGCCGACCTCTTCGAGGTGGGCCAGCATGTCGGCCGGGTCGTTGTAGACGCGGTACGCGCCGGCCGCCTCCAGCTCCTCACGGCCGTACCCGCCCGACAGCAGGCCGACACCGAGCGCGCCGGCCCGTTGCGCGGCCAGCAGGTCCCAGATGCTGTCGCCGACCACGAAGCAGTGCCGGGGATCGACCTGCAGCAGCCGGGCCGCGGCCAGGAACAGGTGCGGGTCGGGCTTGGCCCGCTCGACCAGGTCGCGAGTGACGACCGGGACCCCGGCCGGCATGGCCAGCAGCTCGATCGCCGTCATCGCGGTGCGCCGGGCCCCACTGGTGGCGATGGCGAACGGGATGCCGCGCTCATGCAGGGTGGCGATCAGCTCACGCGCGCCGGGCAGGGCCACGACCGAGTCGGCCCGGCGCAGGTAGTAGGACGCGTGCAGGTCCGACAGCCGGGTCAGGGTGCCGGCGTCGAGCTGCACGCCGGTCTCGCGCTGCAGCGCGTCCAGGAACAGCCCGCCGCTCATCCCGATCCGGCGGTGGATGCGCCACACGGACAGGGCGATGCCGAGCTCGGACAGCGCCTCCTGCCAGGCCGTGACGTGCTGGTACACCGAGTCGACCAGTGTGCCGTCCAGGTCGAACAGCAGCGCGGGCTGCGGCACGTCGAGCTGGATCGGGTCGTCGCCGAGCGTCATGCCTGTCTCCCCTGTTCGTCAGGCGACGGACGAGTCGACCTGTAAGCCGGATCCTGTGCCCGGCGTTCGCACGCCGGGCGACGGCCATCCATCTCGACCTGCCGTTGCCGGCAGGTTCCAGCGATCTACCCGCAGACTCGGGCGGGCCGCCCTCGGTCGCCTGCGCGAACCGCCCCGTTGCCGGGACGATCCTTCTCGATCTTGCTCCGGGTGGGGTTTACCTAGCCGGCCCGGTCACCCGAGCCGCTGGTGGTCTCTTACACCGCCGTTTCACCCTTACCGGCACGCACGCGCGCCGGCGGTCTGTTTTCTGTGGCACTGTCCCGCGGGTCGCCCCGGGTTGCCGTTAACAACCACCCTGCCCTGTGGAGTCCGGACTTTCCTCGGCGGGATCGCAAGATCCCGACGCGGCCGTCCGGTCGGCTCGTCCGCCGCAGGGCAGATGCTACGCGGACCGGCCTACCCTCGATGTCGAAGCGACCACACCGGAGGCCACGCCATGCCCGAACCCACCGGCGCCGAACTGGATTCGATCCGGTCCCGCCGCGCCGAGCTGCGCACGAAGTACCTGCACCCGCTGGCCGAGCGACCGCAGAGCACGGCCCGGGGCGTGCACCACGCCGCGTTCATCTGCAAGGACGTCGAGGAGACGATCCGGTTCTACCAGGAGTTTCTGGGCTTTCCGCTCGTCGAACTGGTCGAGAACCGCGACTACACCGGCTCGAGCCATTTCTTCTTCGACATCGGCAACCGCAACCTGCTCGGCTTCTTCGACTTCCCCGGCCACGACCACCCGGACTTCAGCGAGACCATCGGCGCGCTGCAGCACCTGGCCATCTCGGTGTCGGCCGAGCAGTTCCAGGCCGCGAAGGCCAAGCTCGACGAGGCCGGCGTCGACTACCTCGGCCCCGATCGCGGCGCCGACGACAGCCTGTACTTCCGTGACCCCAACGGCCTGGGCCTGGAGCTGTACCACGAGCAGCTCGGCGTGTTCGAAGGAACGGCGCTGCTGGCCGATACCGGCAAGTAGCCTGCCGGAGTGCATGGGGCCGGCGCCGAGACCCTCGCGATCGCCCTGTTGGCGCTGACCCTGGGCGTCGCCGTCGTCCGCCCGCGCGGGCTGAGCGAGGCCGTGGTCGCGGTGCCGGCCGCCGCCATCCTGGTCGCTGCCGACGTCGTGCCCTGGCACGCGGCCGACCAGCGGCTGCGCGAGATCGGGCCCACCGTCGCGTTCCTGGCCGCGATCCTGGTCTTCGGGCACCTGTGCGCAGACGCCGGCGTCTTCGACTACCTCGGCTCGGTGGCGGCCCGGGCCAGCCACGGCAGCACGCCCCGGCTGCTCGCGCTCGTCGTCGCCATCGCCGCGGCGGTGACGGCCGTGCTCACGCTGGACGCGACCGTCGTGCTGCTGACCCCGGTGGTGCTGACCACGGCCCGGCGGCTGGCCGTCTCGACCCGGCCGCATGCGTACGCCTGCACCCACCTGGCCAACAGCGGCTCGTTGCTGCTGCCGGTGTCGAACCTGACCAACCTGCTGGCCTTCACCGCGTCGGGATTGTCTTTCGGCCGGTTCGCGGCCCTGATGGTGGTGCCCTGGGTGGTGGCGTGCGCGGCCGAGTGGCTGGGCCTGCGGGTGTTCTTCCGCCGCGACCTGGCCCGCCCCGGAGTGCCGGCCACCGACGGTCCGCCGGCGCCGCGCTTCGCCCTGGTCGTCCTCGGTCTGACCGTGGCCGGGTTCGTGATCACCTCGACGCTGCACGTCGCGCCGGCCTGGGCCGCGCTGGCCGGCTGCGTGGCCCTGCTCGCGCCGCGGGCGTTGCGCCGCGACGTGCACCCCCTGCGCCTGGTGGCCGAGGCCAGCCCCGGGTTCTGCCTGTTCGTGCTCGCCCTCGCGGTGATCGTCGACGCGGTCACCCGGCACGGCCTGGCCACCGCGCTCGGGCACCTCGTCCCGTCAGGGACGGCATTGCCGGCCCTGCTGCTGCTGGTGGCGGTCGCGGCCGTCCTGGCCAACCTGGTCAACAACCTGCCGGCCACGCTCGCGCTCATCCCGCTGGTGGCCGGCAATCCGGCCGCGGTGCTGGCCGTGCTGCTGGGCGTCAACATCGGCCCGAACGCCACCTACGCCGGATCGCTGGCCACGCTGCTGTGGCGGCGACTGCTGCCCGCCGCCGATCGGCCCGCCGCCCGCGAGTTCCACGCCCTCGGTGCCCTCACCGTCGCCCCGATCCTGGCCCTGACCAGCGTCGCCCTGTGGGGCGCCCTGCGGGTGGTCGGGACGTGATCGGGCGTCGCTAGACGCGCAGTGGTTCGTGGACGCGGTTGCGGCGTGGGGTTTGGTCGGGGTCGAGCCAGGGTGGTGGGGTCCAGTGTGGTGTGCCGTCGATCATGTGGCAGGTCCAGCCAAGCTTCGGGTGTTCGCGGTGATGGAAGCCGCAGAGCAGGGTGCCGTCATCGACTGAGGTGCGCCGGCTGATGGCGAAGTCGGTGATGTGATGGGCCTGGCACCAGGCCGGCCCGACCGAACACCCGGGGAAGCTGCACCCTTGGTCGCGGGCGATCATGGCCAGGCGTTGGCCTTCGGTGAAGATCCGGTGCGTGTCCCCGTATGCCGTGATCTCTCTGGTCTTGGTCAGGACGACGGGCATGACCCGGGCCTCCCCGACCAGACTCAACCCTTGCTCGACGGTGATGAGGGCCCCGTGCCCAGTACGTGACCAGCCCAGTCTTGGTTTCGATCTGCTCCGGAGTCATGGTCAGCACGATGGTGGCCGCGACCCCGTTGCAGGCCGGCAACTGCCCGGACCGCAGGGCGGCCAGCATCCCGTCCTGCAAGGCGTCATGGCGACGTTGACCCGGGGTGCGGGGGTCGAGGGTGCCGTCCTCAGCCGGAGCGGGTTTGCCGACCGCGTCCAGTACCGACAGGACAGCTTCGGCACAGACCGCGGTCAGTTCACCCGTTACTTGGGCGGAGCCGTCGCGGCGCTGATGCACGATGAAGTCCCGACGCCGGGCCCGGTCGCGCTGCTCGGTATAGATCCCGTCCGGGTTCAACGTCTCGGTGATCCGCCGGGCGACGTGGCGCAGCAGGACCGGGTCCACTTCGGCGGCGTGGGTCAGCAGAGTCTGCTGTACCGACTCGTCGTGTTCGGCCTGAACCGCGAAGGGCAGGGCGTTGACCGTCTTGGTGATCACCAGGGCGTGGGCGGGAGAGATCACCCCAGCGGCTTGGGCGGCCGCGACCGCGGGAAACACCGGCGGCAACACCTCCCCGGTCAGGGCGCGGTGGGGGCCGAGATCGGCCGCCGCCTCGACCCGGTCGACGGCCTCCCGCGGGCTGATCCGCAACAACTGGCCGAGCAGGCTCGCGGTATCACGACAGGCACGCTCGCCGGCCAGGCCCCGCGCGTCGAGCTCACCGATCAACGCGTGATCCACCACAGCAAGCCGCCGCTTCTGCGCCTCCAGATCCCGCAACAGGTCAAGAACGTCGTCACCGGGTAGGCCGGTCAGGTCGAGGTGCTGCAGTTCGTCGACGAGCGCGCTGAGTCGCGTCACGACCGAAGCCGCGGCACCGTTATCGGAGTACTCGAACATGTGACCTAATATATCGGTCGACCCCAGCACCCGCAACCCTTTAATTACGGCGCTGGCGTCGCTGGCGATCTTCCTGCGCCCACGCGACCTAGGACCCACCAAACGCAGGAAGATCCACCGCGCAGCCCGACCGGCCGCAACCACCGAACGTGAGCCGGCCCCGCAACCCGACCACCCACCTCACTCCCTCCCTCGGCGCCGCTTTTCAGAAGCAACCCAACCGCAAGCCGACAGCGAGAGGAACGGCCCGCTAGCCCAAGTGCCCAATGTCGTTGACCAGCCGCACCGAGCAGTTCCCATCGGCGTAGTAGTCGATGATCGACACCGAGGCCGTGTCGAGGTGGATCCGGAACAGGCTCACCGGCGGGGCGTCGAGCGCCAGCCGGATCAAAGTCTTGATCGGGGTCACGTGCGTGACCACCACGACCGGCCGCCCGGGATAGCCGGCGATGACGGCGTCGCGCCCCCGGCGCACCCGGCGCGCCGCCGCGGCGAACGACTCCCCCCGCGGTGGAGCCGCGTCGGGCGAAGCCAGCCACGCTGCCACATCATCCGGATAGTCACGCTGCACCTCGGCAAAGGTCAGGCCCTCCCACGCGCCGAAGTCGACCTCGGCCAGATCGTCGTTCGTCTCGACCGTGGCGCCGATCCCGGCCGCGATGGCCTCCGCCGTCTGACGAGCCCGCCGCAACGGGGAACTGACGACCCCGGCCACCTCGCCGAAGCCGGCCGCGCGGATGGCCAGCGCCGCCGCCTGCCGCTCCCCCACGTCGTCGAGCGGCAGGTCGTTACGGCCGGAGAAGCGCTTGGCCGCCGAGTGCTCGGTCGCGCCGTGCCGGACCAGGACCAGCCGGGTCGGGGTCTCGTCCGGCGGCGTCCACATCGCGGTCTGCACCGGGGCTTGCAGCCGCGGACGAGCGCACGGCCCGCGGCGCGCGCCCGGCCGCGGCATCCATCGCCTCGTTGGCCAGCCGGTCGGCGTGCGTGTTCCGCTCGCGCGGGATCCACTGGAACGTGATCTCGTCGAAGCGGGCTCGCAGGGCCGCGGCCTCGCGGGCCAGCGGCTTCATCGCCGGGTGCTTGACCTGCCAGCGCCCGGACATCTGCTCGACGACCAGCTTCGAGTCCATCCGCACCGCGACGTGCCGCGCGCCCAACTCGGCGGCCGCGGTCAGCCCCGCGATCAGCCCGCGGTACTCGGCCACGTTGTTGGACACGACGCCGAGCGACTCCTTGCGCTCGGCCAGCACCTCGCCGGTGTCGGCGTCGAAGACGACCGCGCCGTAACCGGCCGGGCCCGGATTGCCGCGCGAGCCCCCGTCGGCCTCGACGACGACGCGGTCAATCACCGCTCACAGCCCCGATTCGGCCGTGCGGACGAGGATGCGCCGGCAGTTGTCGCAGCGCACCACGGCGTCGGGCTCGGCCTTGCGCACGGCCGCCAGTTCGCTGCCGGACAGCTCGATGCGGCAGCCCTCACAGCGCCGCTGCCGCAGCACCGCGGCGCCGATCCCGCCGCCGTGCTCGCGGGCCCGCTCGTAGACGGCCAGCAGGTCGGCCGGCAGTTCGGCCGCGATCGCGGCCCGCTCGGTCGCGCGCTCGGCCGACGCGGCGTCGATCTCGGCGAACGCGGCGTCGCGGGCCACCTGCAACTCGGCCTGCTCGCCGTCCAGGACGAGGCGCTGCGAATTGAGCTCGGCGAGCGCCGTTTCGACCTCTTCACGCTGCTCCATCACCTCGAGCAGTTCGTCCTCGAGCGTCGACTGGCGCCGGGCCAGGGTGGTGAGCTCGTGCTGGAGCCCTTCCAGTTCCTTGGCCGGCAGCCCGCCGACCTGCATGCGCTGCTCGTCGCGGACGGCGCGAGCCCGGACCGCCTCGACCTCGTTCTCGAGCCGGCGCTGCTCGCCGGCGATGTCGCCCAGCCGGGTCTCGGCGTCGACCACGTCGTTGTGCAGGCTGCGGCCCCGCTCGTCGCGCTCGGCGATCGCCGCGAGCTCCGGGAGCGATTTGCGGCGATGGGCCTGCTGAGCGAGGAACGTGTCCGCGGCCTGCAGGTCGAGCAGGCGCAGCTGGGCGGGTGAGCTCAGGGCGTCGGGATTCACGTAGCGGTCGCACTCGTTTCGGGAGACGGGGCGTGCAGCGTCCACGGATCGGTGACGCGGCGCGAGACTCGGACCTCCACCGTAGTGCCGAGCGTTTCGCGCAGCCGCGCGGCCACAGCATCGAGCCAGGGCGCCTCGGTGGCCCAGTGGGCGGCATCGACCAGGGCCATGGCACCGTCGCCGCGTTCGCTGACCGCCTCCACGGTGGGGTGGTGCTTGAGATCGGCGGTGAGGAACGCGTCGGCCCCGGCCCGCCGGGCGGTCTCGGCCAGCGCTGCGCCGGAACCGCCGCAGACGGCGACGGTGCGCACCGGCCGGTCGGGATCGCCGGCCGCGCGCACGCCCCAGACCGTGGCCGGCAGGGCCGCGGCCGTCCGGGCCACGAAGTCCCGCAGCGGCATCGGCTCGGCCAGCTCACCGATGCGGCCGCTGCCCCGTCGGCCGGGAATCGGCAGCCCGGCCAGCAGGTCGAACGCCGGCTGCTCGTACGGATGCACGGCCCGCAGTGCCTCGACCACGGCCTGCCGGCGCCGCGGTGCGACGATCATCTCGACCCGGGTCTCGGCCACGACCTCGATGTCGCCGACCCGTCCGATCGCCGGATGGGCGCCGGCCAGCGGCCGGAACGTGCCCAGGCCCTCGGTGCTCCACGCGCACCGGTCGTAGTCGCCGATGGCGCCCGCACCGGCGGCGGCCAGCGCGTCAATCAGCCGTTGCGCATCGGCCGCGGGCACATAGACGACGACCTTGTCGAACGGCTCGTCGGGCTGAGGGTCGAGGGCAGCCACTCCGGCCAGCCCGATGCGCTCGGCCAGCGCGTCGGAGACCCCCGGATCGGCGACGTCGGCATTGGTGTGGGCCACGAAGTGCGCGGCCCCGCCCCGGATCAGCCGGTGCACCAAGGCGCCCTTGGGGTCGTCGGCGGGCACGCCGTGGACGGGGGTGAGCAGCAGCGGGTGGTGGGTGAGCAGCAGTTGGGATCGGGTGGCCAGGGCCTCGGTGACGGTGGCCGGCACGGCATCGACGGCCAGCAGCAGCCGTTCGACCGGTTCGTCCGGATCGCCGCACACCAGCCCGACGGCGTCCCAGGGCTCGGCCCAGCGCGGGTCGTACCACCCGTCGAGGATGGCGATAAGGTCGGCGAGCCGCGGCACGACCGCGAACCTACC
Source organism: uncultured Actinomycetota bacterium (assembly GCA_963713245.1). Classification (GTDB taxonomy): domain Bacteria; phylum Actinomycetota; class Actinomycetes; order Mycobacteriales; family Jatrophihabitantaceae; genus CAVQKZ01. Next base: position 619,257 of record CAVQKZ010000002.1, on the reverse strand, counting down.
GCGCCTCATCGAGCGCTGGACCCCACAGCGAGGCCCGGATGCGTGACAATGGGGGCCGGACGGATGCTGGAGGGTTTACGCGATGCCGCTTTTCGACGGGGTACTCGGCCTGTTCTTCCTCGGGCTGTGGATCTTCTGCATCATCGACGTGATCACCACGCCCGAGTCGCAGTGCCGCAACCTGCCCAAGATCGTGTGGCTGCTCATCGTCATCCTGCTCATGGACATCGGCTCGATCGCCTGGCTGGTCGCCGGCCGGGACTGGAACAGCGAACCGCGCGGTCCGCTGGCCAAGACCCCGGCCCGCCCGGCCGGCCGTCCGGCCGCGAACAACCCCGACGACGACGAGGACTTCCTGGCCTCGCTGCGCACCCGGGCCGAGGAGCAGCGCCGCCGGGCCCGCGAGGCCCAGGAACGCCAGAACCCGCGGGCGAGCGACGAGCCGGAGCGTCCGGGCGACGAGGCCTAGCGGCCTAGGCCGGCGGGCCGAACACCGGGCCGAGATCGGCGCCCGCGTCGGCCAGCAGCAGCACCTCGTCGCCGGCGCGAAGCCGGGTCCGCCCGCGCACCTGCACCAGTTGCCCGTCGCGGCTGACCATGCTGATCCAGGCCGTCTCACCGACATCCAGCTCGCTGATCGAGCAACCGTCGGCGGGCGAGCCGGCCCGCACGTAGTAGCGGCGCAGGCCCTCCGGCTCGTCGCGAAACCTCATCCCCAGCGCCCACGGCTCCGGTTCGACGACCCGCATCGGGACGTTGAGCAACCGGGCGAAGCTCGGCACGAGCCCGCCCTGCAGGACGACCGAGATCAGGACGACGACGAAGATGACGTCGTAGATCCGGGGCGCGTCGCCGACGCCCCCGGTGAGTACGAACGTGCCCAGCACGATCGGGACCGCGCCCTTGAGTCCGGCCCACAGCACGAACGCCCGCTCGCCCAGCCGCAGCCGGATCGGCGCGAGCACGACGGCGACGAGCACGGGCCGCACGACCAGGATCAGCAGCGCCGCCAAGGCCAGGCTCGGCCAGAGGTCGCCGCCGTGCAGGACGTGGCGCAGCGAGATGGTCAGGCCGAGCACGGTGAAGACCACGATCTCGGCCACCGTGGCCAGACCGGACGTGAAGTGCTCGATCTCGCGCTTGTACGGGGCCCGGGCGTCGCCGACCATGATCCCGGCCAGGAACACGGCGAGGAAGCCCGAGCCGTGCGCGACGGCGGCCGCGCCGTAGACGAGGCAGGCGAAGGCCACCGTCTGCACCGGGTAGAGCGCGGCGTTGGGCAGCGGCACCCGGCGCATCAACTGCAACAGCAGGAAGCCACCCAGGGCGCCGATCGCGGCGCCGACCACCATCTGCAGGGCGAACTCGCCCACCCCGTGGGCGACGGCCCCGGCTCCGCCGCCCGTGGCCCCGAGCAGACTCACCATCAGCGCGATGGCGACGGGGTCGTTCGCCCCGGACTCCCCTTCGATGATCGTCCCGGTCCGCCCGCCGATCTCGCGGCGGCCCAGCACGGAGAACACGACCGCCGGATCGGTCGGCGAGAGGGCCGTGCCGAGCAGGAAGGACGAACGCCAGCCGAAACCCAGCAGCAGGTGGGCCAGCAACGCCATGCCGACGGCCGTGACGGCCGTGCCGGCCACGCCCAACCAGACGACTGCGCCCGCGGAGGAGCGGAACCGCGACCAGCCGATGTGCATGCCACCGTCGAAGAGGATGACGAGCAGCGCGACGGTGACCAGCCGCTGGTCGACCCGGATCGGCAGGTCGCGCAGCCTCGGGAAGATGTCGGACGCGACGGCGGCGACGATCAGGAAGAAGGCGGGCGCGGGCACCCGGACGCGCTCGCTGAGACGGTTCGACTGGACGGCGAGCAGGGCCGCGATCGCGACGATCGCCACCGCGAAGCCGAACGGCACGACGTCACCCACCGGTGGGCCGCCCGACGTCCTGGATGGGGGTGCGGCCGGCGGCGAGGCTGCAGGTGCGGCCCCGGGCGACCGGCTGGTGGTCGAGGTAGAGCGTGGACGCGACGACCTGCTGGCCGCCGGCCGGTGTCGTGTCGCTGGTCGACGACGGCGGCGGGCCCTGCAGCTGGAAGCGCACCAGCTTGGTGAACTCGCAACTCGGCGCCACCGACTCGATGCTGAACTCCACCGGTGGCGCGGGCACGCCCCGGTTGATGTTGTCCAGGCCGCCGGCGCCGGTGGAGCCCTCGACCAGGCTGATGACCCCGTTGTGCTGCAGGTCGGCGTCGGCGTTCTGGGCGTGCTCGTGCCCGGCGTTGGTCTGCCGGATCTGGCCGGGCAGGTCATGCGCCAGCTCGTCGGCGGCCACCGGCTCGTGGGTGGCGAAGATGTCGAAGCGCGCGCTCGACGGCACGTCGTGCACCGCGGTGTCGGCGGCCGAACGTTCCAGGGCGTGCACCACGCTGCTGTCGTTGGAGCCGTAGACGCCCCCGCCGCCGTAGACGCGCGGGTCGGGCAGCGCGGCGATCGTCAGCCCGTAGGCCGTCATCAGCTGGGCGCCGACCGTGATCGAGCCGTCGGGCCGCGTCACCTTGGCGCCGAGCACGGTGACGCCCGGCACCGAGCGCATCACCGCGATCGTCGCGGGCGAATCGTGGTTGCCGGCCAGCCAGATCATCGGCGTCGTGCGGGTGAGCGCGCGCAGCTGGCTCAGGTAGGTCGGCGTCATCTCGGCCTTGGTGCCGAACTCCGACTCGTCGCCGGTGTTGACGATCAGCGCGACGTTGAAGTTGGCCGCGTACTGGCGCACCAGCGGATAGGTGCTGGCCAGGTGCATGTCGGAGATGAACATGATGTTGAACGCGGTCGACGGGTTGGCGTCGCGGTCGATGTTGTGCTGCAGCTGCGCCTGGATGCCGGCGATGGCGCTGATGACGTCGAAGGCCTTGGACTGGCGGGTGTAGAACTGCGACAGCTGCCCAGGGAACAGCTGCAGGGCGGCCAGGGTGCCGGTGACCCGCGAGTCCTTGACCCAGTGCGGGTTGTAGGTGACCAGGCCGTACCCGCCCACCAGCGCGAGGACGCCGAAGGCCACGCCCAGCTGGCGGGCCCGCAGCCGCAACTCCCGCTCGCGCCGGGGCAGCTTGCGCAGGTAGCAGGCGGCGAGGTTGAGCGCGGCGGCCGCGGCCAGCCCGAGCAGGAAGCCCAGCAACGCCTCACCGGCCAGCCAGGTGATCATCCAGGGGATCTGACGGGCCAGGTCGTCGCGCAGGCCGTCGACGTAGGCCTGGCCGTTCTTGGTCGCGGCGGCGGCGATCCGCACCACGTCCACGTCCTCCGGGCTGATGTGCGCGCCGATCGGCAGCCCGTCGACGCGCTTGAACTCCCAGTTGCCGAACGTCGTGTCGGCGCTCAGGCCCGACCGGGTGAGCAGGGTGGCCTGCACCCGGAAGTGGGCCCCGCCCGCGCTGGCCCGGTACGGGAAGATGTGCAGCATGATCGCGGCGCCCGCGACCGGCAGGCACACGCGCAGGGCCCACCGGAGCAGGAAGGCGCCCACGTTGCGCAGTGCCCGCATCGGGTCGTGGACCACGAGTTCGGCCGCCGCGTGCGCCCGCCGCCGCATCCAGGCCGGCCCGCGCCGGCGCCGGGTCGAGCCCACGGGCGGGTCGAACGGCAGCTCCTGCTGCCCAGCGGGCAGGGTCGGGCCCTCGTCCGGCTCGTTCGCACTGCGTTCGATGGTCCGAGTATGACAATCCCGGGCCCCGGATCGGGGCGGTTAGGGCGAACCCGGCCGGGTGGCGCGCCGGGCCTCAGGCGGCGTGGCGGTAGAACTTGTGCAGCGCGGCCGCCCGGCGACTGCGGTGCCGCACGCTGCAGCCGCGATGGGTGAAGTACTGACTGTCGAAGCGCGCGACCTCGAAGTCCCACTGGGTGCGATCGGTCCAGTACGTGCCGTCCCACCACCGCTGCAGCCCGAACGGGTCGGTCGGCGCGTGCCGCCAGCCCGGGTGACCCATCTGCCGGCGGCGGTACGACTTCGCGCCCACCGTGCTGAGCGTGGCCAGCAGCACCAGCGCAATCAGGTAGAGCACCTCGGCTGTCCAGCCCGCCGCGGTGTATTCGGGGGTGCCCTTCGGGTGCCCGTGATCGGCCGCGTTGTGGGTGGCGACGATCCAGGGCCAGGCGACGATCAGCCACACGGTGACGGCAACGCACAGCGCGCCGACCGACTTCAAGCCGATCGCCCACGCCTGCCGCTCGAACGGGCTCATACCCCCTCCGCATGATCTTGGTGTTCTGAAGCCTAGGGTGCCCGCAACCCCACAGGCAACAGCGGTCACACCGCCCGGCCCCGCTACAGGCGGCCCAGCGCGCCGGCCGGCTCGGTGTCGGCCAGCGCGAGGGCGGCCGCGCCCAGCAACTGGGCGTCGGCGCCGAGCTCGCCGAGCTGGATGCGCAGGTCCCGGGCAATGCCAGGCTGTCCGTAGCGGTCGATGGATTCGCGCACGCCGGCCAGCAGCGGTGCGCCGGCGAGCGAGAGCTCGCCACCGAGCACGACCATCTCCGGGTTCAGGTTGTTGACGACATCGGCCAGCACCCGGCCCATGATCCGGCCGACGTCACCGAGCACCCGGTTGGCTCCCACGTCGCCGGCGGCCACGAGGTCGACCAGCCGGGCCATCGTCATCGGCTGGGCGTGGGCGGACTGCATCAACGCCAGCACCTGGGTGACGGAGGCGACCGTCTCCAGGCAACCGCGGTTGCCGCACCGGCACAGCTGGCCGGCCGGATCGACCGGCACGTGGCCGAGCTCGCCGGCCCGGCCGGTCGAGCCGCGGTAGAGCTGGCCGCGTAACACCAGCCCGGCGCCGATACCGGTGGACGCCTTCACGTACACCACGTCGGACAGGCCGCGGGCCGCGCCGAACGCGATCTCGGCCAGCGCGCCGAGGTTGGCGTCGTTGTCGACCGCGAACGGGAAGCCCAGGTCGTGCTGCAACTCGCGGGCCGGATTGCGGTCCACCCACTTCGGCAGCACGTCGCCGGGCCCGACCGTGCCCGTCAGCGTGTTCACCGGGGCCGGCAGCCCGATCGCGCCGGCCACGACCCGGTCGCGGTCCGGGCCCAGGCCGGCCACGAGGTCGGCCAGCACCGCGCTCACGTGCCCGAGGGCGCGGTCGGCCGACGAGTCGACGTCCATCAAGGCGTAGTGGTCGACGATGACCCGCGCCGAGCTGTCCAGCACCCCGATCCGGCAGTGGCTGTGCCCGAGATCGATGGCCACGACCAGGTCGTCCCGAGGGGCGAGTCGCAGCTTGCGGGCCGGGCGGCCGACCCGCCGATCGACGCCGGCCTCGTCGGGCACCTCGACCACGGCCCGCTCGGCCACCAGTTCGGCGACCAGGCCGGCGACCGTGCTGCGGGCCAGCCCGGTCTGCGCGCACAGCTCGGCCCGGCTGGCACTGCGGCCGCGGAGGGCGGTCAGGATCCGGGTCCGATTGAAGTCCCGAAGGGCGTCGGATGCGCGGGCATTTGGGTCAGCCACCGGCACAGAGTAGCGGCGTTCCGCGATCTTGGCGCTAGGTTCTGCCCGATTAAGACCGGACCAGAGCCTAATTATCGCGACAGACTCGGCTTCGACCGGCTTCTTCTGAGCCTTGACACAACAAATTGTTTCTGGCTAGCGTCGCCCACATCTCAGCTTTATGTCCGCTTCGCCCGAGAGGCTCACGCTGATGCGCATATCGCCGACACGTCGCCGCGCCACCGCCGCATCCGTGGCCGCCGGCCTGCTCGTCTCTCTCGTGGTGGTCGTCGGGTCGCAGTCGGCGTCGGCCGTATCCGGGCCGCTGCCGCTCGTCGAGGACTTCGAGGGCAGTGTCGCGATCACGACCACCAGCCCGGGCATCTTCCCGTTCGGCAGCGACGCGGCCAGCACGCCGGCGCTGACGGTCGTGGCCGCGGCCGACCGGCCCGGTGCTGCGGCCGGCAACCACGCCCTGGACGTGCCGTACACGGTCAGCGGCTACGGCGGCTTCAGCGACAACCTGAGCGCGGCGCAGAACTGGAGCGGCTACGCCGGCTTCAGCTTCTGGGTCAAGGGCACCGGCTCGGGCCAGAAGGTCGAGTACGAGGTCAAGGACGGCGGCACCGACGGCGAGCACGCCGAGCTGTGGCAGGCCTTCTTCACCGACTCGACGGCCGGCTGGCAGCACATCCAGGAGCCGTTCGCCAGCCTGGTCAAGCGCGGCGACTACCAGCCGCCGGGCGCACCATCCGACGGCGTCCTCAACCTCACCTCGATGTGGGGCTTCGCGATCAACCTGCCGGCCGCGAGCGGGCACCTGCAGTTCGACGACGTGGCGGTGTACGGCAAGGCCACGCCGCGGGTGGGCGCGGTCACCAGCACCTACCTCACCAACGCCGGGCAGAGCGTGTCGATCCCGGTCACCGTCACCACGCCCGACGGCTCGCCGCTCGGTGACCCGGTGAGCGTCGCCTACAGCCTGGGCGGCGGCACCGCGGTGCCCGGCACCGACTTCACCGCCGGCTCCGGGACGCTGACGTTCGCCGCGGGCGCGCCGTCGGGCAGCACGCAGAGCATCGCCGTGCACACGACGGCGGGCACGCCGGCCTCGACAGCCAAGACGATCCCGGTGACGCTGACCCCGACCGGCGCCACCCTCAGCGGCGCGTCGCCGGTGGTCGTGATCAACGCGCACGGCCTGCCCTACCTCAACGCGCACCTGCCCGTGGCCCAGCGCGTCGCCGATCTGCTCGGGCGCATGAGCCTGGCCGACAAGGTCGGCCAGATGACCCAGGCCGAGCGCGGCGCGGTCGGTGACGGCACCGACATCGCCAAGTACCGGCTCGGCTCGCTGCTCTCCGGCGGTGGCTCGACGCCGACGCCGAACACGCCGGCCGCGTGGGCCGACATGATCGACGCGTTCCAGACCCAGGCCCTCGCGACGCCGCTGCAGATCCCGATGATCTACGGCGAGGACTCGGTGCACGGCGACAACAACCTGGCCGGAGCCACCGTCTTCCCCCACAACATCGGCATGGGCGCGACGCGCGATCCGGCGCTGGTGAAGAAGGAGGGCGTCGTCGCCGCCACCGAGACACGGGCCACCGGCGTCCCGTGGGCGTTCTCCCCGTGCGTGTGCGTCACCCGCGACGAGCGGTGGGGCCGCTCCTACGAGTCCTACGGTGAGGACCCGGCCCTCGTCCAGCAGCTCGAGACGATCATCGACGGCCTGCAGGGCGACGGGCACCTGGCCCGGAACACCAGCGTGCTGGCCACGGCCAAGCACTTCCTGGGCGACGGCGGCACGAAGTACGGTTCGTCCACGAACGGCACGTACACGACCGACCAGGGCGTCACCTACGTCACCCAGCAGCAACTCGACGCGCTGTACCTCGCCCCCTACAAGACCGCAGTCAGGAAGGGCGTCGGCTCGGTCATGCCGTCGTACTCGAGCCTGCAGATCCTGGGGAAGGACGCCGCGCCCATCAAGATGCACGCCCGCGGCGACCAGATCACCGGCGTGCTCAAGAACCAGCTGGGCTTCTCGGGCTTCGTCATCAGTGACTGGGCCGGCATCGACCAGATCGGCCCGGACTACAAGAACGACGTCAAGGTCGGAGTGAACGCCGGCATCGACATGGTGATGGTCCCGAACAAGTACCAGGAGTTCACCGCCGACCTCACCGCCCTCGTGGGCAGCGGCGACGTCACCACGGCCCGGGTGGACGACGCCGTGACCCGGATCCTGCGGCAGAAGTTCGCGCTGGGGCTGTTCGACCACCCGTTCGCCGACCGCACCAACCTGGGCACGATCGGGTCGCCCGCGCACCGGGCGGTGGCCCGTCAGGCCGCGGCCGAGTCACAGGTGTTGCTGAAGAACAGCGGCCACGTGCTGCCGCTGCGCACGAACGCCAAGGTGTACGTGGCCGGCTCCAACGCCGATGACGTCGGCAACCAGACCGGCGGCTGGACGCTCACCTGGCAGGGCCAGTCCGGCGCGATCCCGGGCGGCACGTCCATCCTGGCCGGGATGAAGCAGGACGCGCCGAACGCGACGATCACCTATTCCAAGGACGCGTCGGCGAGCACAGCGGGTTACACCGTCGGTGTCGTCGTGGTCGGCGAGACGCCGTACGCCGAGGGCGTCGGTGATGTCGGAAACGGGCACACCATGCAGCTCTCGGTGGCCGACCGCGACGCCATCGACAAGGTCTGCGGGGCCCTGCGCTGCGTCGTGCTCGACGTCTCCGGCCGCCCGCTGGACATCACCGGCATCGTCCCCGAGGCCGACGCCGTCGTCGCGTCCTGGCTGCCCGGCACCGAAGGCGAGGGCGTGGCCGACGTGCTGTTCGGCACCAAGCCTTTCACCGGCCGGCTGCCCGAGACCTGGGCCAAGGCCGAGAGCCAGTTGCCGATCAACGTCGGCGACAAGAACTACGACCCGCTCTACCCATTCGGCTGGGGGCTGCGCACCGACAGCGCCCGGTCCCGGCTGCAGAGCCTGCGCGACGGGCTGGAATCCAGTGCCTCGGCCCGCTCGGCCGTCCGGTCACTGAATTCGCTACTGGCCCGCCGCAACTGGGCCGCCGACGGCTCGGTCCGCAACGCCGACCAGGTACTGCGGGCCCTCACCCCGATCGCCGCGGCTCTCTCGGGGACCAAGGCCTCGTTCGCCCAGCAGAACCTGCTGGCGTCGGTGGCCCGCGACCTGGCCCAGGCCGCAATCGTGGCGCACGGGGCAGCGGCGATGAGCGCCACCGCGGCCCTCACCGCCAATGCCGAACACAGCCTGCTGACCGGGCACCTCGATCGGGCCGTGGCCGGCCTGGCCAAGGCCCGGGCCGCGGCCCTGAGCCTCGGCGCACCTCAGCCCCACGGGAGCCCGGTCTTTCGCTGACCGGACCGGAAGCGGTCGCAGGCGTTGACGACCCCGGCGCGCCTGCGACTGCTTCCGCTCCAGTCATGTTAGATTTCCGTTAACACGGGTATACCCTCCGTATGTTGATCACGGTCCTCCTGGCCATCCCGGTAGTCATGTCGGGCCTGGCCACTGCGTTGGTCAAGGCCTTGGTTCAACTGACGCGCGTTACCGGGTGGTTTGTCCCCGGCCGCCGCACCATCCGCGCAACATTGGCCCGCTCTCGTCGGGACGAGCCCAGCCGCGTACAGAGCGCCCAGCACGCCAGCACCGCCTGATCGGCTCACCACGCGCATGGCGCGACGTAGTACCGCCGACACCGAGTGTCCGATATGGTGCCGCATGGGTGTTCTAAACCGAGACGCCCGCAAGCAGTGATATCTCCCGAAATGGACGTCTGCGTCCACGCGGGATCCAGACTCACTCAGGGCCAGTTGCGCACGCTCGAATCCGTGCTCGGCGGACGGGCGCCGGCTGCTGGTCGACGATCTGACCCAGTTTCACCGGAAGGCGTAGATGGTCGATAACTCCGCGTTCGACGACATCCCGGGAACGACTGTCTTCACCGCCGAACGCTCCCGAACGGGCTACCACCTCAACCAGTTCTGCATGAGCCTGATGACGGCCGCCAACCGCGACCGCTTCCACGCCGACCAGCGGGCCTACCTCGACGAATGGCCGATGACCGAACAGCACAAGCAGGCCGTGCTGGCCCGCGACTTCCAGCGCATGCTCGATCTCGGCGGCAACGTCTACTGCCTGGCCAAGATCTTCGCCAGCGACGGGCTGTCCTACGTCCAAGCCGTCAGCACCATGACCGAGCACTCGGTCGAGGCGTACCAGTCGATGATGCTGGCCGGCGGGCGCAGCCCGAATGGCTGGCGCTCCAAGAGCGAGAGACCGAGCTGAGATGGCGCGCATAACCGCCGGGCTGACGACCAGCCACGTCCCGGCCATCGGCACGGCGCTCGATCTGGGCCGATCCGCGCAGCCCTACTGGGCGCCGGTGTTCGCCGGCTTCGAGTGGACCCGGGCCTGGGCCGAGGCCGAGCCGCCCGACGTCGTCATCCTCGCCTACAACGACCACGTGTCGGCCTTCGACCTGCGCATGATCCCGACCTTCGCGCTCGGTACCGCCGCGGATTTCAAGCCCTGCGACGAGGGCTACGGCCGGCGCCCGGTACCGGTGGTCGAAGGCCACCCGGAACTGGCCGCACACCTCGCGCAGAGCCTGATCCTCGACGAGTTCGACCTGACCGTGATGAACGAGCTCGAGGTCGACCACGGCCTGACCGTGCCGCTCTCGCTCGTCTACGGGCAATGCGACGCCTGGCCGACGAAGGTCATCCCGCTCGCCGTCAACGTCGTGCAGTACCCGCCGCCGACCGGACGCCGGTGCTGGCGACTGGGCCAGGCCATCCGCCGCGCGATCGAGGCCTACCCCGAGGACCTGTCCGTGCAGGTGTGGGGCACCGGCGGCATGAGCCACCAGCTCCAGGGCGCCCGCGCCGGGCTGATCAACAAGGAGTGGGACGCCCGGTTCATGGACCTGATCATCGACGATCCGGCGGCCGCGGCGGCCATCGCGCACATCGAGTACGTGCGCGAGGCCGGGTCGGAAGCCATCGAGATGGTCATGTGGCTGATCATGCGCGGCGCGCTGGGCGAGCACGTCGACGTGCGGCACCGCTTCTACCACGTGCCCGCGAGTAACACCGCCCTCGGCCACCTCGTCCTCGAACCCACCCCCTGACTCCGGATCGGCACCGACCCTATGCGTATCGCCCTCGCCGGAGCAGGCGCGTTCGGCATGAAGCACCTCGACGCCCTGACCGCGATCGACGGCGTCACCGTCACTTCCGTCATCAGCCGCCGGCTGGAGCAGGCCCAGGCGGTGGCCGACGAATTCGGCGCCGGGCACGCGTCCACCGACCTCGACGACGCGCTCGCCCGTGACGACGTCGACGCGGTCATCCTCTGCACCCCGACGCAGCTGCACGCCGCACAGGCGATCGCCGCGATGAAGGCCGGCAAGCACGTCCAGGTCGAGATCCCGCTCGCCGACTCGTGGTCGGACGCCCGCGCCGTCGCGCAGGTGCAGCAGGACACCGGACTCGTGTGCATGGTCGGCCACACGCGCCGCTTCAACCCCTCGCACCAGTGGCTGCACCGCCGGATCGGGGCCGGTGCGCTGTCCATCCAGCAGCTGGACGTCCAGACCTATTTCTTCCGCCGCACGAACATCAACGCCCTCGGCCAGGCCCGGAGCTGGACCGACCACCTGCTCTGGCATCACGCCGCGCACACCGTCGACCTCTTCCAGTACCAGACCGGCGAGGGCATCACCGTCGCCAACGCGATCCAGGGGCCCATCCACCCCGAGCTCGGCATCGCCCTGGACATGTCGATCCAGCTGCGCACGCGGACCGCGAAGATCTGCACCCTGTCGCTGAGCTTCAACAATGACGGCCCGCTCGGGAGCTTCTTCCGCTACATCTGCGACAACGGCACCTATCTCGCCCGCTACGACGACCTCGTCACCGGGGCCGACGAGCCCATCGACGTCTCATCCGTCGATGTGTCCACCAACGGCATCGAACTGCAGGACCGCGAATTCGTGGCCGCGATCCGCGAGCAGCGCGAACCCAACTCCGGTGTCGCCGCCGTGCTCGACTGCTACCGGGTGCTCGGCGAGCTCGAACAGCAGCTCGCGGCCCAGTAGCGCCCGGCGTCAGGCCCAGTCGACCTGGTGGTGGGCGGCGAGCAGTTTCGCCCCAAGGGCCGGGTCCAGCCCGGCCGCCCAGGCGATTCGGCCCCGGAGATGGTCGCCATAGTTGTCGCGGCCGCGGGCCTGGCTGCGCCAGCCGTGGGTGGCGCAGTTGTGCAGGATCGCCCGCAACTCGTCCCGTTCGGCGCGAACCAGGGTCGGGTGATGATTGATCACGGTCCCGAGCAGCGCCTGCCGGCCGGCGTCACCCAGTACGACGGTCTTGCGATCGTTCAGCGCGAAGCCCTCGGCGCGCACGATCTGATCGACCAGCTCCACGAACCGGGCCCGCCGAGAACGCAGGTAGCTGCCGCCGCTGAAGATCAGATCGTCGACGTAGCGGGTATAGGCGGCGCCGAAGCGTTCGGCCAACCCGGCCAGCCGCCGGTCGAGGGCGTAGCAGAGCAGATTCGCGAGTACCGGCGAGGTCGGCGCCCCGATCGGCAGGTGCGGCACCCGGGCTCGGCTGCGGGCGGCCGGATCGAGATGCGCGCGGTGGGTGTGCAGGACTGTCGCCGGCACGACCGTCGTGACCAGACCGGTGACCGTGCGGGCCACGCCTTCGGGCAGCCCGGCGACGCGAAGCAGGTTCCAGACGCGGCCGGCGGGAATCGAGTCGAAGAAGGCGGCCAGGTCGGCCCGGATGACCACCGTCGCCCCCGCGTGCGGGGTGACCGCGGTGCGCACCGAGCGGCCCGGGACCCCGCCGTGCGCCGCATCGTGCAGGCTGATCGGGGCGAGCACGTGCCGCAGCAACCGGCGCTGGATCTCCTTCAGCCTGGGCTTGGGCGCGGCCACCAACCGCACCCCGTGCGGGCGCGGCAGGGCTGTCCACCGGTAGTGCCGCAGCGGCTGGCCACAGCGGGACTCCAGCGAGTGGACGTCCGCGAACCAGGCCAGCTCGCCCTGGTCGACGTCGAACAACGCGGCCAGCGCCGCGTGGTCGTGCAGTTCGGCCACCGGCCAGCGCCGGCTCACCATTCGGGTCGGCGCGATCGTCCACTGCGTGATCCGCGGCGGGCGGCGATGGGTCCAGGCCTTCGGCCAGGCCGGGCACACCTGCACGTACGCCGCCAGCTCGCGCGGACGATCGGCCGGTTCGTCGCGATAGGCGGACAGGACCTCGTCCACCAACTCGATCAACCAGCGCGGCGGCCGAGGACGGCCCAACGCGACCCGGCACCGCGAGAGCATCGGCGTGCGGACCCACGGGCCGGCCAGCATGGCGTTGGCCAGCCCCGAAGCAACGTGCTCCCGCGAGTTCATCCGGGCGAGAGGGACGAAGACAGCCATCCTCTGATCTGCGCGCCCGTTGTTGCATGCAGTGCGACGGTGGGCGTGCGACGCGATGGTCTGCGTGCGGTGATGACCTCGGGGTAACCCCGAAGTGACCGGGAGGTCCCGATCTTCCTGCCTTCGTCCCTCCGCACGTCGGAAGGATAGCCGCGGCCGGACTCGAGCCGAATCGCTCGGTACCTGGCTTCGGTGCCGACAGCCACGATGCCGGCCGGGCTGCGCCAGTTCTCCGAGTACTGCTCGTTGCAGCCGCCACCCCTCCGGGGTAGCGTTACATGTAACGTCCTCGGGAGGCTGATCATGTCCGACACTCGAAGCCGCGTACGCGCCCATCGTGCCCGCCTGCGCGCCCTGGGCTTGCGCCCGATCCAAATCTGGGTGCCGGACGTCCGCTCGCCAGAATTCGCCGCTGAAGCACATCGTCAGGCCCGTCTGGTTGCGAGTTCCTCGGCCCTCGATGACGATCAGGATTTCGTCGACGCGGTGTCCGAGTGGCCCGGCGAGTGAGGCGAGCAGAAATCTGGACGGTGTCCGGCGGGCCCGATTACGCCGGCAAACCACGACCGGCAGTCGTACTTCAAGACGACCGGTTTGACACCGATTCCGTGACGCTCTGCCCGTTCACTACCGATCCGACCGACGCACCGCTGTTCCGGCTCCTCATCGAAGCCACGCCCGGTACCGGCCTCAGTACCCCCAGCAGGCTGATGGTCGACAAGATCACGACCGTTCGACGCACGAACCTCGGCGAGCGTGTTGGCGAACTGGACGACGCCGACATCGTGCGACTCAACCGGGCCGTTGTCACCTTCCTTGGCATCGCCGGCGTCCAGCACAGCGCCTGACTTTCGCAGGGCGTCACGCATCCCGTCGAGGTCCGGGCTCAAACCGAGTGGGCGCTACTCACAGCCGCGGGATCGACCGGCTCGGACTCCAGGGCGAGCACGGCGAAGACGCACTGGTGCACGCGCCACAGCGGTTCGTCCCGAGCCACCCGGTCGAGCGCCTCCAGGCCGAGGGCGTACTCGCGCAGCGCCAGTGACCGCTTGTGGCCGAGACCGCGAGCGCGCAGTCGCTCGAGATTGGCCGGCTCGGTGTAGTCCGGGCCGTAGATGATCCGCAGGTACTCCCGTCCGCGCACCTTGAGCCCGGGCTGGATCAGTCCCTTACGGCCGCGGGTCAGATTCGTCGCCGGCTTGACGACCATCCCCTCCCCACCGGCGCCGGTGAGTTCGGTCCACCAGTCCGTCGCCGCCGCGATCGACGCCAGGTCGGTGGTGTCGACGGCGATCCGGCGCGTGGCCGTGACCAGATCGGGAGCGGCCGCCACGAGCCGATCGGCGAGGTCGAGGTGCCAGGCGTGCGGCCGCTCGTGGTGGACCGCGCCGTCGGTGGCCAGCACCTGGAACGGGGCGATGCGCACGCCGGCCAGCCCGTCGGTCGCCCAGCAATAGCGGCGGTAGGCCGCGGTGAACGCAGCCGCGTTGCGCTCCTTGGCCCGGGTGCGATCGAGAATGTCACCGACGTCGAGTCCGGCGGCGCCGGCCTGGGCCAGCACGGCGACGGCGCCGGGGAGGGCTGCGCGGGCGGCGGCCCCGACCGCGGCGTACTGGTCGCGCAGCAGCTGACCGGCCTTCGCGCTCCAGGGCAGCAACTCGGCGTCGAGCAGCAGCCAGGACGTCTCGAGCTCGTCGAAGAGCCCGGCCCGCTCGGCGGCGGCCCGCACGTCATCGATCAGCCGCGCGGTGAGGACGTCGGAGAAGAAGGGGCGACCGGTGCGGGTCCAGACGGCGCCCGACTGCCCACCAGGCGCACCGAACCGAGCCTGGGCCGCCTCCGGTGTGCGGCAGACGAGCGCGACCGCGCGCGAGCCCATGTGCTTCTCCTCGCACACCACCTGGTCGACGCCCTCGGCCCGGAAGTACTCGAAGGCCTGCTCGGGATGCTCCAGCAGGTCCGGCCGGGTGGAGGTCGCGACCGGGCTCATCGTCGGCGGCAGGTAGAGCAACCACCGCGGATCGATGGCGAAGCGGCTCATCACCTCGAGCGCCGCGGCCGCGTTCTCCTCCCTGACCCCGATGCGCTTCTGGTACTGCGTCTCGATGACCCGCGTGCCCAGCACATCGCTGATGTCGAGGACGTCCGGCTCGCGGCGGCCCGCGGCCTCCGAACCGGCCACGGCCGGATTGGCCGGGAAGGGCCGGGACGGTTCGTAGTAGACCTCGGCCGCCGCGACCGAGACGAGCTCCCGCTCCGGGTAGCGCAGCGCGGTGAGACGCCCGCCGAAAACGCAGCCGGTATCGAGGCAGAGCGTGTTGTTGATCCACTCCGGTGCCGGAACCGGCGTGTGGCCGTAGAGCACCATGGCCTGGCCCCGGTATTCCTGCGCCCAGGGATAACGCACCGGCAGGCCGTACTCGTCGGTCTCCCCCGTCGTCTGCCCGTAGAGGCAGAACTCGCGTACCCGCCCGGACGCCCGGCCCTGGTACCGCTCGATCAGGCCGGCGTGCGACACGACCAGCCGGCCGCCGTCGAAGACGTAGTGGCTGATCAGACCGTCCAGGAACCGCTCGACCTCGGCCCGGAACTCGTCGGTCTGCTCGGCCAGCTGCGCCAGCGACTCGGCCAGGCCATGGGTCACCTGCACGTTGCGCCCGCGCAACGCCCGGAGCAACTTGTTCTCGTGGTTGCCCGGCACGCAGAAGGCGTCGCCAGCGGCCACCATCCCCATCACCAGCCGCAGCACGCCGGGCGTGTCCGGCCCCCGGTCGACCAGATCGCCGACGAAGACCACGCGCCGGTCGTCGCGATGGGCACCGACCGCGCGGCCGGCAGCGTCACGGCTCACCGCGTACCCGAGTTCGGCGATCAGCGACTCCAGCTCGACCCGGCAACCGTGGATGTCGCCGATGACGTCGAACGGACCGCTCTCGTGGCGCAGGTCGTTGTAGAGCTTGGTCCGGGCAACCGAGACGTCGGTCAGTTCCTCGACGCCACGCAGCGTGTGGACGGTGCGGAAACCCTTCTCGCTGCAGCCCCTTCAGGCCCCGGCGCAGCTGATCGCGCTGGCGGCGGATGACCGCCGAGTCGAAGTTGCGGTCGGGACGCTCGGCGTTGCGGGCGATACACACCGCCTCGGGGACGTCGAGCACGATCGCGACCGGTAGGACGTCGTGCTCACGGGCGACGGCGACGAGCTTCTTGCGGGCGTCGGGCTGGACGTTCGTCGCGTCGACCACGGTCAGCCGGCCGGCCTTGAGCCGCACACCGACGATGTGGTGCAGGAGTTCGAACGCCTCGGGAGTCGCGGCCTGATCGTTCTCGTCATCGGCGACCAGGCCCCGGCAGAAGTCCGAGGAGATCACCTCGGTCGGGCGGAAGTGCGCGCGTCCGAAGGTGGACTTGCCCGATCCGCTGACGCCGATGAGCACGACGAGACTCAGCTCCGGGATCGACAGCTCGCGGGTCATCAGCGCCCCGCCTTGCTGAACACGGCCAGTTGCGTCGGCGGCCCGACCTCCGGGTCGTCCGGGCCGACCGGCAGGTAGCGCACGCCGTAGCCGTACGAGCCGGCCACCCGCTGCGCCCACTCCTGGAACTGCGCCCGGCGTCCACTCGAAGCGATGGTCGCGGTGGCGCAGCATGCCTGCGGGCAGCGATTCGAACCGGACGTTGTGCTCCACGTTCGGGGTGGTGACGATGACCGAACCCGGGGCGGCGTGTCCGAACACGGTCCGCTCCAGCGCCTCCAGTCGAGGCGGGTCGATGTGCTCGATCACCTCCATCAGCACGGCTGCGTCCAGGCCCGCGAGCCGATCGTCTCGATACGTCAGCGCGGACTGGAAGATCTGGAGACGACCGCGCTGCTGCTCGGTCATCTTGTCCACGTGCAGCCTTCGCGCCGCGATCTGCAGGGCCCGCGCCGACACGTCGACGGCGACGATCTCGTCGATGCGTGCGCTCGGCCATCAGGTCGCGGACGAGCACACCCTCGCCGCAGCCGAAGTCGCCGACCCGGCGGGCGCCCGACGCGCGGACGGCGGCCAGGACCGCGCCCGCGGCGCAGCTCGGCCAGGGAAACCGGACGGTCCGGGCCGTCGAGCGCGAGTGCGCCGCCGACGGCGTTGTCGAGCTCGTCGGCATCGGTGTCGTCGACCTCCGCGAGACGAGCCATCGCGGTCTGGGTCAGTTCGCGACGGTGGGCGAGATACCGGCGCGTGATCAACTCCTTCGCCGGATGCGTCGCCAGCCATCCTTCGCCGGCTCGGATCAGCTTGTCGACCTCATCGCTGCTGACCCAGTAGTGCTTCGCGTCGTCGAGTACCGGCAGCAGCACGTACAGGTGATTGAGGGCATCGGCGAGCCGGACGTCGCCGGCCAGCCGCACGTCGAGGTAGCGCGAGTCGCCCCACTCGGGGATCGTCGGGTCGAGTTCGACCGTGCTCGCCTCGACCCGCCACCCGAGCGGCTCGAAAACTCGGCGGAGCAGGTCGATTCCCCCGCGGCAGGGCACGGCCGGAACGTGGACCTCGAGCGGGATGGGCGATGCCGCCAGCTCCGGCCGGGCATTGCAGCGTCCGGTCAGCGCAGTTCGGTAGACGTCCTTGAGCGCCATCGCCAGCATGCTCGTCGCCGCGTAGGGCCGATCGTTGACGTACTGGCCGAGCGTGAAACCGTCGCCGGACGGACCCTTGCGGCCGCGGACCAGCGCGATGGGATCGACCTCGAGCAGCAGCGCCGCGGTGCAGCGACCGTCGGTGGCCTCCGGGTAGAAGACGTGCGCCGGGCCGACCGACTGCGCGAAGGTCTGCACGCGGCCGGGGTGCTTGTGCAGCAGATAGCCCAGGTCGGTGGCCGGTTCGTGGGTGGTGGAGATCGTCAGGAGCACAACGAGTGAGTCTGCCCCGACGGCCGTCGTCGTGTCGCCGGGTTTCGCACTGTTGGTGCCCGCAGCGCCGAAAAGGGCCGCAAAGGGCCGCAGAACCGCCGGGACGAGGCGAGTCGCGGAGCGCGCGTACGAGATGATCGTCACCAATGCCGAAGCGCTCGGGCTACTGATTGACATCAAGGACAAGAAGTACGTCAAGCTGGACGCCGCCGGCCCCGTCGAACTACGGCCGAAAACTACAAAGACTCCGGCCGACGAAGAAGAGGAACAGCCCGAGGGCAACAGCTCCTACGATGTGGAGGACGCCCCCGAGATCCCAGTCAAGGCACCGACCGACCCTGAGACGAACAACCAGGTGTTCATCACCCACGGCAAGAACGAACAGGTCGTCGAGCAGATCAAGAAGATCCTGACGTACAGGAAGTTTGAACCCATCGTGTCCACGCAGCGGCAGACTGTGTCCAAGCCTGTGCCGGAGAAGGTGATCGATGACATGCGCTCGTGCAGCGCTGGGATTGTGCACGTCGGGATCGATTAGATGCTCATGGACCAGAAGAGTGAGCAGCACCCGCAGATCAACTCGAACGTTCTGATCGAGATCGGTGCCGCGTGGGCGCTACTGGGATCGAACCAGTGACCGCTCGGGTGTAAACCGAGTGCTCTTCCGCTGAGCTAAGCGCCCGTGGGCCGCCCTCGGCGGCCGGGCTCAGGGTACCGGCCGGTTCACATCCGCCCCGCCGTACCGTTGTCTGGTGCTGAGGATGCTGCGCCAACCACGCTACGTGGCGCTGTCGCTGCTGATGGTCCTGGTGGCCATCGTCTGCGTCCTGGCCGGCACCTGGCAGATCGCCCGGCTGGAGGGCAAGGTCAGCGCCAACCACGCGCTGCGGCACAACGCCCACGCGGCGCCGGTGCCGCTCGGCGCGGTCCTGCCGCTGGTCGGCACCGCGGGCGCGCCGCCGCACGCGCACGCCGTCCAGTTCCGGGCCGTCCACATCACCGGACGCTTCGACCCGGCCGACCAAGGCCTGGTCCGCCAGCGCTCGGTCGACGACAACTCCGGCTACCTGGTGCTCACCCCGTTCCGGACCGCGGGCGGCACGGTCCTGGTCGTGCGCGGCTTCGTCCCGGCCGCGGACAGCGCCGTCGGCACGCCCTCGGTGCCGGCCGCGCCGAGTGGCCCCGTGACGGTGCGGGCCCGGGTCGAACCGGCCGAGACCAAGCACGACCAGGCCGCGCACCTGCCCAAGGGCGAACTCGAGTCGATCAACCCGGGCGACCAGGCGCTCCGGCTGGGCACCGCGGTGTACGACGGCTATGCCGAACTGCTGCCGAAGCAGCCCGGCACCTCTGGGCTCACCGCCATCCCGGCGCCCGACCTGTCCAATCCGGCCGGTGGCGCCGTCGAACCCCAGCACCTGGCCTACATCATCCAGTGGTACCTGTTCGCGCTGCTCGCGCTGGCCGCGCCGATCGCCATGGTCCGGGCCGAGACCCGGCACGTCGACGAGCGCGACTTCGACGTCCGCCACGCCCCGGCCGCCGAGCCCGAGCCGCGCACCCGGGAGCAGGAGCGCGCGGCCAAGCTGGCCGACCGCTACGGGCGAGCGGTGGGCCGATGACGGCGGCACAGTGGGACGAGCGCTACCGCGCGTCCGAACTGGTGTGGGGCACCGCGCCCGAACCGCTGGGTCGAGCAGGAACTGGCCGGGCTGTCCCCCGGCCGTGCCCTCGACCTGGCCTGCGGCGAGGGCCGCAACGCGCTCTGGCTGGCCGGGCGGGGTTGGCAGGTCAGCGCGGTCGAGTTCTCCGCCGTCGCCCTGGACAAGGCCCGGACGCTGGAGTCGCGCCAGGACCCGGCCGCGCCCCGGGTGAGCTGGGTGCACGCCGACGCCACGACCTTCCGGCCCGAACAGCCGGTCGACCTGGCCCTGCTGTGCTACCTGCACCTGGCGCCGGCGGAGTGGGCGGCCGCACTCGGCCACGCCGCAGCCGCGCTCGCCCCCGGCGGCACGCTGCTCGTCGTCGCGCACGACCGCAGCAACATCGCCGACGGGGTGGGCGGTCCGCAGGACCCGGGCGTGCTGGTCACCGCGCCCGAAGTCGCGGCCGACCTGGCCGCGGCCGGGCTGCTGATCGAGCGGGCCGAGGCGGTGCACCGGCCGGTGGCCGGGGCCGACCGGCCCGCCATCGACACGCTGGTCCGGGCCCGCCGCGGCTGACGGTCTACAGCCGCTCGATCGCGTCGCGCCAGGCCTGGGCGTCGCGGCCCTCGCCCGGCCCGTTGAGCTCCGCGAAGCGGACGATGCCGTCGGTGTCGACCAGGAACGTGCCGCGGTTGGCGAACCCGCGCTCGGCGTTGAACGCCCCGTAGCTCTGGGCCACAGCCCCGTGCGGCCAGAAGTCCGACAGCAACGGGAACGTCGAACCGCTCGCGCTCGCTGAAGATCTTGTTGGCGTACACCGAGTCGACGTTGATCGTCACGACCTGCACCGTGTCGTTCTGGAAGACGTCGACATCGTCGCGGACCGCGCTGCAGCTCAGCCGTGCAGGTGGCGCTGAATGCGGCGGGATAGAAGATCACCAGCACCGCCTTCGACCCGCGGAACCCCGAGAGGGTGACCAGCTCGTTGTTCTGGTCGCGCGAGCGTGAAATCCGGCGCTTCCTGGCCGACCTCGATCACCGTTTGGCGCCGCTTGACTTGCGCGAGGTCAGCCGGGCCGCCGACCACTCGGTGCCCGCCGTCGTGATGGAGGTCTGCGAGAGCCCGGCCACCGCGGCGGCCTCGGCGATGTCGGACGGCTCCACGTACTCGTCGCGCCCGCGTTTGGGCGTCAGCACCCAGATGAAGCCGTCGTCGGCGAGCGGTCCGATCGCGTCGACGAGCAGGTCGCCGAGGTCACCGTCGCCGTCGCGGTACCAGAGCAGCACCACGTCGACCACTTCGTCGGAATCCTCACCGACGAGCTGCTCGCCGGTGCAGTCCTCGATCATCGCGCGCAGATCGTCGTCGACGTCGTCGTCGTAGCCGATCTCCATCACGATCATGCCGGGCCTGAGGCCCATGTGTTCGGCCACACCCGGCGAGTTCCCGGGCGGTGAGCTCGTGCTCACGACGACATCCTCCTGAGGGTTCAAGCGGTTGGGGCACATCCTGCATTACTACGCGGTAACTCTCCACCTGACCCTAGCGGCTCTGGTTGGTGGACACTGGATGACGTGACCCGAGACCGATTCAGCATCATCACCGACGGCCTGCCGAGCCAGCTACCCGACATCGACCCCGAGGAGACCCGGGAGTGGATCGAGTCGTTCGACGCCGCCATCGACTCCGACGGGCGCCAGCGGGCCCGGTTCCTCATCCTCAAGCTGCTCGAACGGGCCCGTGAGCGCCAGGTGGGCGTGCCGGCCCTGCGCAGCACCGACTACATCAACACCATCCCGCCCGAGCGCGAGCCCTGGTTTCCCGGGCGACGAGGACATCGAGCGCCGGATCCGGGCCTACATCCGCTGGAACGCGGCCATCATGGTCTCGCGGGCCAACAAGACGGTCGGCGTCGGGCGGCCACATCGCCACCTACGCCAGCGCGGCCTCGCTGTACGAGGTCGGCTACAACCACTTCTTCCGGGGCAAGGACCTGGCCAGCGGCACCGGCGACCAGATCTTCTTCCAGGGCCACGCCGCGCCCGGCATCTACGCCCGGGCCTTCCTCGAGGGCCGGCTGAGCGAGGAGCACCTCGACGGGTTCCGCCAGGAGAAGTCGCGGGCGCCGCGCGGCCTGTCGTCCTACCCGCACCCGCGGCTGATGCCGGAGTTCTGGGAGTTCCCGACGGTGTCGATGGGCCTGGGCCCGATCGGCGCCATCTACCAGGCCCGGTTCAACCGCTACCTGCACGCCCGCGGCCTGGCCGACACGTCCAACTCGCACGTCTGGGCCTTCCTCGGTGACGGCGAGATGGACGAGATCGAGTCGCTGGGCGCGATCGGGGTCGCCTCCCGCGAGGAACTGGACAACCTCACCTTCGTCATCAACTGCAACCTGCAACGCCTCGACGGTCCGGTCCGCGGCAACGGCAAGATCATCCAGGAGCTGGAATCCTACTTCCGCGGGGCGGGCTGGAACGTCATCAAGGTGATCTGGGGCCGGGACTGGGATCCGCTGCTGGCCCGCGACGGCAGCGGCGTGCTCGTCAACCAGATGAACAGCACGCCCGACGGCCAGTTCCAGACCTACACCACCGAGTCCGGGGCCTACATCCGCGAGCACTTCTTCGGCGGCGACCCGCGGCTGCGCAAGATGGTCGAGGACATGAGCGACGACGACCTGCGCAAGCTCTCGCGGGGCGGGCACGACTACCGCAAGGTGTACGCGGCCTTCGAGTCGGCCCGCGAGCACGTCGGCCAGCCCACGGTGATCCTGGCCCACACGATCAAGGGCTGGACGCTGGAGAGCTTCGAGGGCCGCAACGCCACGCACCAGATGAAGAAGCTGACCAGCGCCGACCTCAAGGCCTTCCGCGACCGGCTCTACCTGCCGATCTCGGACGAGGCCCTGGCCGCCGACCTGCCGCCGTACTACCACCCGGGCGAGAAGTCCGACGAGATCCAGTACATGAAGGAGCGCCGGGCCGCGCTCGGCGGCGCGGTACCCAAGCGGATCGTGCGGGCCAAGCCGCTGACGCTGCCGGGCGAGGCCGCCTACGCCGAGATGCGGGGCGGTTCGGGCAAGCAGCAGATCGCCACGACGATGGCCACGGTGCGGCTGTTCAAGGACCTGATGAAGGACAAGGAGATCGGCAAGCGGTTCGTGCCGATCATCCCGGACGAGGCCCGCACGTTCGGCCTGGACGCGATCTTCCCGACGGCCAAGATCTACTCGCCGCACGGGCAGGAGTACGAGGCCGTCGACCGCGACATGCTGCTGTCGTACAAGGAGTCCACGACCGGGCAGATCCTGCACGAGGGCATCAGCGAGGCCGGCTCCACCGCGTCGCTCACGGCCGCGGCCACCGCGTACGCCACCCACGGCGTGCCGATGATCCCGTTCTACATCTTCTACTCGATGTTCGGCTTCCAGCGCACCGGCGACCAGTTCTGGCAGCTGGCCGACCAGCTCGGCCGCGGCTTCGTCCTCGGCGCCACGGCCGGGCGCACCACGCTCACCGGTGAGGGCCTGCAGCACGCCGACGGGCACTCACCGCTGCTGGCCTCGACCAACCCGGCGTGCGTCACCTACGACCCGGCGTACGCGTTCGAGATCGCGCACATCGTCCGGGCCGGGCTGGAGCGGATGTACGGCGTCGGGCACCTACGGCGCGCCGCAGTCCGACCGCGACGTCTTCTACTACCTGACGATCTACAACGAGCCGATCAACCAGCCCAAGGAGCCCGACGACCTCGACGTCGAAGGGCTGCTGCGCGGGCATGTACCGCTACTCCCCCGCCTCGCCGGAGGCCGGGCGGCCCGGGCCGCAGCTGCTGGCCTCCGGCGTCGCGGTGCCGTGGGCGCTGGAGGCCCAGCGGCTGCTGGCCGAGGACTGGAACGTCGACGCCGACGTGTGGTCGGTGACGTCGTGGAACGAGCTGCGCCGCGATGCCGTCGAGTGCGAGCACCAGGCCCTGCTCAATCCGGCCGAGACCCCGCGCGAGCCGTACGTGACCACGGCGCTGGCCGACGCCCCCGGGCCGTTCGTGGCCGTGTCGGACTACATGCGCGCGGTGCCCGACCAGATCTCGCGCTGGGTGCCGGGCGACTACACGTCGCTGGGCACCGACGGCTTCGGGTTCGCCGACACCCGCGGCGCGGCCCGGCGGTTCTTCCACGTCGACGCCCAGTCGATCGTCGCCGCCGTGCTGGAGCAACTGGCCCGCCGCGGCGAGGTCAAGCCCGAGGTGCCGCGCGAGGCGGTCGCCCGCTACGAACTGCACGACGTGGCCGCGGCCGGTACCGGCACCATCGGCGGCGACTCCTAACCCCGCTATGGTGGGCCCTACGTTTCAGCCGTTGTGTTTGTAGCGTTTAGCGGTATCCTGTAGGTGTGACGAGAGCCGATGAGCGACTGCTGACGACGGGCGCGGCGGCCAAGCTGCTGGGTACCTCTCGTCAGCACGTCGTGAACCTCTGCGACCGGGGCGATCTGCGCTGCGTGCACGTCGGCTCGCACCGCCGCGTTCCACAGACGGACATCGAGGACCTCCTTGCCCGCACGGCCACGATGACCAGGGACCAGGTACGCAGCTTGTGGCTCGGCTATGCCGTCGCCGGCCGGCTGGTCGCCGATCCGGACTCCGGGTTGTCCCGGGCGCGGACCAACCTGGCCCATCTGCAATCCCTCCACACCAAAGGTCAAGCGGCCCGCTGGCTGCGCGAGTGGGAACATCTGCTCGACGGTCCACTCGACAACGTGCTGGAAGTACTGAGATCGAAATCCGTGCACGCGCGCGAACTCCGGCAGAACTCACCCTTCGCCGGCCTGCTTCCGGACAGCGATCGCCAGGCCTCCTTGCTGCGTCGCGCCGCGTCACCAACTCTTCGTCGCATGACCAGGATCAGCTGGCGCACATTCTTCGAGCGGCTGCGCGTATCACCGACGACGGCGACATCCTGGTCATCGGTTCCAGGCCATCCTCGGCAGTTTCGACGAGGATGAACTGCCGGACGAGACCGACGCCTCGATCGAGGTCGATGTCGCGTTCTTCGACGACCCCGCAGTCCTCAGGCCGACATGGTTCGCCGTCGCTATCGGCGAAGGGTCGATGTTCCACGAGAATTTGGTGTCTACGGGCAGGACGTATCAGTGACCACTGCCATCTTGCCAAGGGCTGGCTCGACCGGGTCGTACCGTTCCCTTCCGGCAACGCTGATCCAGCAAAGTCCCACGTGTCTGGATGGCACATGGTGCTCGTCATCGCAAAGCCTGGCGATGTCGACTCGATGTCGACGTCGTGGCGGGCGACCGGCTGACTCTGGCTCCGGGGGGGTCGAGGTCGGTGAGGTCCACGTCGGTCAGGCGCACGACGAGCGCGGCGACGTTGTCCTCCAGCCACTTGACCCGCTTGATGCCCGCGATCGGCACCACGGCGATGCCGAGCCGCTGCGCCTGGCCGTGCACCGCGGCCCGAGCCTAGGCCGGCGCGGGCCGCGTCACTCCAGCCGGCCGCGCTGCTGCAGGACGAACAGCAGCACGATCGACGGCACGACCAGCACCACGCGCCGCCACGGCGACCACGGTGAGCGCGGCCAGCGTCGGCGTGCGGCGCAGCGGCCGCCGCGATCGAGGTGTGCGTGCCGAGCAGGTACGGGTACTGCGCCGCTCCCCAGCCGGCCAGCACCGCGCCCACGGCCAGCGACCGCGAGCACCCGCACCACCCGCGGCTGGCCGCGCCGCAGGGCGAGCGAGCGCGGCCAGCCCGGCCAGCCGCCGAGACGATGACGAACACCAGCGCCGGCCCGGACAGCTGGGTGTAGAGCCGGTGCGCGTCACTGTGCAGCACGAACAGGCCGACGACCGACACCAGCGCCCGCGAACCCGGCCGCGCCCACGCGCCCGGCGCCGGGCCCAGTCCTCCAGATCGGGCTCGGCGCGCAGCCGGGCGTCCGCGGTCAGGAAGACGGCCGCGAGGTAGGCGCAGACGGTGACGCCAGGACGCCGCCCAGGATCGACGTCGGGTTGAGCCAGCTCGCAGCGGCGTCCCGTTGCCCGCCGGCCGGCACCCGGCCCGAGGCGATGCCGCCCGGCCACGGCGCCGAAAAAGAACGGCGTCACGACCGACGACGCCGCGAACGCGGCGCCGTTCACCCGCTGCTCGGCCGTGCGCAGCGACCACCTTGCGGAACGCGAAGCCGGAGCCGCGCAGCACGATGCCGAGCGCGGCCAGGCCGAGCGGGAGGTACAGCGTGGTCATGATCGCCGCGAACGCCTTCGGGAACGCCGTCCACATCACGACCAGGCAGAAGATCAGCCAGGCGTGGTTGGCCTCCCACACCGGCCCGATCGACTGGTCGATCAGATGCCGCGGCCGCCGGCCGCGCTCGGCCCCGCCGGCGGTGAGGTCCCAGAACCCGGCGCCGAAGTCGGCGCCGCCGAACACCGCGTACATGACCACGCCGACGAACAGCAGCACGGCGACGAACGTGCTCACGGCGCGCTCCCGACGCGCCGCCCGGTCCGGGCCCGTACGGGACGTCGACCTCGTCGCCGGCCCGCCAGCTGCGGTGCATGGCCCGCAGCACCAGCACCGCACCGACCGTCACACCGGCGTAGATGACCAGGGCGCCGGCGAAGAACGGCCACAGGTTGCCGGACGTGGCCACGGCGTCCCGGGTCAGCAGCAGCCCGACGACCGTCCACGGCTGGCGGCCGACCTCGGTGACCACCCAGCCGCTCTCCAGCGAGACGACCGCCACGACGCCGCTGAGCGCGCGTCGCCCGCAGGAACCACCGGCTGCGCGGCAGGTCGCGCCGCCGCCACCAGGCCAATCGCGAACCAGAGCGCCAGCCCGAGCAGCAGGAACCCGGTGCCGACCATGACGTCGAAGGACAGGTGCACGATGCTCACCAGCCGGTCGGGCGGGCGCACGGCCGCCGGGATGGCGTCCAGCCCGGCGATCCGGGTCGACGGCCGGAAGCCGGACAGGATCGACGCGCCGTCCGGGATCGGGATGCCGTAGCGCAGCTTGCCGTCGACGACGACACCGCCGAGGTTCTCGGCGCACGTGGTCGCCGGTCGTGGGCAGCGCCTCGATGGCGGCGAACTTGGCCGGCTCGTTGTGGAAGACCTCGCGGGCGACCACGTCGCCGAAGAAGATCTGCAGCGGCATGGCGATCGCGGCGACGGTGAACGGGATCAGGAACCCGACCCGGTGGTAGCGGTCGCGCCGGCCGCGCATCATGCCGACCGCGTAGACCGAGGCGACGACGAACCCGGCGACGATGTAGGCGGCGATGAGCATGTGGATGGCCTCGAACCAGAACGCCCGGTTGAAGATCACCGCCCACGGGTTGACGTCGACGACCCGGCCGTCGCGCAGGGTGATGCCGCCGGGCTGGTTCATCCAGGAGTTGGCGGCCACGACCGAGAAGGTGCCGCCGATGCCGGCAGAGCACGACCGGCAGGCCGGTCCAGAAGTGCGCCCACGGGCTGAGCCGGTTCCAGCCGTAGATGTAGATCGCGACGAAGATGGCCTCGAGGAAGAAGAAGATTCCCTCGATGGCGAAAGGGATGCCGTACGCGGCGCCGAAGCGGCCCATCAGCCGCGGCCACAGCAGCCCGAGCTCGAACGACAGCACCGTGCCCGACACCGCGCCGACGGCGAAGAGCACGGCCGCGACCTTCGACCAGCGCTGGGCCAGCAGCAGCGCCTGCTCGTCGCCGCGCCGGATGCCGCGGTAGTTGGCGATCATGGTGATCGCGGTGAAGGCCACCCCGAACGGCACCAGGATGATGTGGAAGCCGAGCGTGAACGCCATCTGCTCGCGGGCGGGCAGCAGCTGGGACGGATCGGCGGCGGCGAGGTGATGGCCGGCGAGGGCTGCGGCGATCGGCACCATGTCCAATGCTTACTCCCATCGGCGTGCGGCCCTTCGTCCGCCTCAGGGCACAGTGACCTGGCCCGCGCCGGCGACCCCAGCGTGAGATAGGCGAACCCGAGCACGCCGCGATAACCGCGCAGCCACTCGTTGCGGTGGACGTCGGCCTTCGCTCGAATGCCGTCGGCGCCGGGCTGGTCGCCGTGGCGAGCAACCAGGTGCTCCCAGTCGGCCAGGATAGCCGGACTCGAACTGTGCCCACTCGTCCGCGTTGGCAGTCTGGATCGTCAACGGCCGGAAGCCCTGCCCGATCGCGAGGTCGACGAGCCCGGCCAGATCGGGCAGCGACTCCGGCGTCATCCCCACCGCCGCCGCCTGTTCGACACTCGGCTCGACCGACCAGAAGCCCGACCCGAACAACACGAGTCCGCCGGGACGGACCAGACCGTGCAGCGCGGCCAGCGCGGCGCGCTGGTCGCCGAAGGCGTGGTCGGCGCCGACACAGATGACGACGTCGGCGGGCTCGCGCGACACCGCCGCCTCGCCCGCGTCGCCCGCCGCTCGCCGGCCTCGCCGCGCCTCGCCGGCCTCGAAGGCGACCCGTCCGTCGATGCCCCGGGAGACCGCGTTCGCCCGGCCGCGGGCGAGGGCGCGCCGGTCGGAGTCGACACCCCGCCCGGTGGCGCCCGGTGCGGCGGCCAGGGTGCGCAGCAGCAGTTCACCCCAGCCGCAGCCGACATCCAGCACCGTGCCCGGCCCGACGGCGGCGAGTTCGGCCGCGATCATGTCGGCCCGCGCACCGGACAGGGGGGCATTGAAGTCGAGCCGCTCGTAGTAGCCGGGCTCGGGCGCGTCGCTCATCGCCGCGACGGTAACGGGGGCTCGAGCGGCGGCCAACCGATTAACGGCTCAACCGCGCGGGCGGCCGGGCCCGAGCGCCACATCGAGCGCGTCCCCGTCGCCCTCGACGACCAGCGCCTCGTCGCGGACGCGGACGCTGTCACCGCACTCCAGCGCCGTGCCGCCGGCGACCAGGGTGCCCCGGGTGACGAACAGGTGCAGGTGGCCGGCCGGCCCCAGCGCCGTGGGCGCGGTCGGGCTGAGCAGGGCGACCGTACCGTCCGCGATCGGCAACGGCAGGGCCGCGAACTGCGACCGCGGCGCCGCGACGTCGCCGAGCAGCCACAGCTGGACGAAGCGCAGCGGCTCGTCGGCCGAGGCGTTGAGCTCGGTGTGCTCGATGCCCGACCCGGCCGACTGGTGCAGCGCCGTGCCCGGTGCCACCAGCAACGGACGCCCGGACGCGTCCTCGTGGCGCAGCGTGCCGGCGAGCACCCAGGTGAGGATGTCGACGCCGCGGTGGGCGTGCCGGGCGAACCCGGCCCCGGGCGCGACGGTGTGCTCGTCGACGGCGAGCAGCGCCCCGAACGAGATGTTGTCCGGGTCGTAGTGCGCGCCGGACGAGAAGCAGTGCCGGGTGGTGATGCCGGGCTGGACGGTCTCGAACCGGTCGGCCGAGCGCCGGACCTCGATCACGGGCGCACGCGCGTGATCAGCCGCCCAGGCCAGCAGGTCGCCGGCGGCCCAGGTGTTGACGACCGAGTCGAGCGGCACGTCGCAGGCCACCGCCCGCTCGCACCCGTTGCGCTGCCAGTCGAGCTGGCCGGGCGCGTGGGCGTCGGTGTCGATCGAGACCAGGCAGCCGGCCTCGACCGCGAGCCGCAGCAGCCGCTTGGGCGGGTCGAGCCGCTCGGGCCGCGAGTTGATCTCGACGGCCACCCCGAACTGCTCGCAGGCGGCGAACACGAGCTCGGCGTCGAACTCCGACTCCGGGCGGGTGCCGCGCCCGCCGGTGACCAGCCGGCCGGTGCAGTGGCCCAGGATGTCGGTGTGCGGGTTGCTGACCGCCGCGATCATGCGCGGGGTCATCTCGTTGGCCGGCATCCGCAGCTTGCTGTGCACGCTGGCCACGACGACGTCGAGCCGGGCCAGCAGCGACGGTTTCTGGTCCAGGGTGCCGTCCTCGAGGATGTCGACCTCGATGCCGGTGAGGATCCGGAACGGCGCCAGCCGCTCGTTGAGGGCCGCGACGACGTCGAGCTGTTCCTCGAGCCGCTCGGCGCTGAGCCCGTTGGCCACCGTCAGCCGGGGCGAGTGGTCGGTGAGCACCACGTACTCGTGCCCGATGTCGCGCGCGGCCACGGCCATCTCGTCGATCGGCGAGCCGCCGTCGGACCAGTTCGAGTGGGTGTGGCAGTCACCGCGCAGGGCCGCGCGCACCGCCGCGGCCGCGGCGGTCGAGGGGCGCGGTCTCGATCGCCTCGAGCCGGGCCAGGTAGGCCGGCACCTGGCCGGCCAGTGACTCGGTGACGCAGCCGGCCGTGGTCTCGCCGACGCCGGCCAGCTCGGTCAGCGTGCCGGCCGCGGCCCGCTCGGCCAGTTCCGGCGCCGGCAGGGCGTCGACCGCGGCCGCGGCGGTGCGGAAGGCCCGCACCCGGTAGGTGGGCTCGGCGTTGCGTTCGAGCAGGAAGGCAATGCGCCGCAAATCGGCCACCGGATCGCGTGACGCCCGCCACGGTCTCACCGTAGCGAGCGGCCGCGTGGCAGGCTGACCCGCGTGAGGCCGGCGCTGCACGACGAGACGATCCGCCGGATCGAGCAGGCCACCGGCCGGCTGGCCACCCAGAGCGTGGCCCGGATGGACGAGCAGCTGGCCTGGTTCCGCGAGCTGCCGGCCGACCAGCGCTCGTGGGTGACGCTGGTGGCCCAGGCCGGGCGTGCAGTCCTACGTCGACTGGCTGCGCTCGCCCGACGACGTGCTGCGGCTGACCGGCGAGGTCTTCGCCGCGGCCCCGCAGGCCATGGCCCGGTCGGTCACCCTGCAGCAGACCGTCGAACTGGTCCGGCAGACGATCGAGGTGGCCGAGCAGAACCTGCCCGCTGCTCGCCGGGCCCGACGACGCCGACGTCGTGCTGCGAGGAACTGCTGCGGTTCAGCCGCGAGATCGCGTTCGCCGCCGCCGCGGGTCTACGCCCGGGCGGCCGAGGCCCGCGGATCGTGGGACGACCGCCTCGAGGCCCTGGTCATCGACGGGCTGGTGCGCGGCGCGGGCATCGGCGACCCGCTGCCCAGCCAGCTGGCCGCGCTCGGCTGGAGCGCCACCGGCTCGGTCGCGGCCGTGGTCGGCGCCGCCCCGGACAAGCCCGCGGCCGAGACCCTGGCCGAGGTGCACGCCGTCACCGGCCGGCTCGGCCTGGACGCGATGGCCGGCGTGCACGGCCCCCGCCTGGTCGTCGTCTTCGGCGGGGCCGCCGACCCGTACGACGCGGCCCGCACGCTCGTTCCGGTCTTCGGTGACGGCCCGGTGGTGCTCGGGCCGGTGGCCGACATCGCCCACGCGAGCGCGGTGACCCAGGCCGCGCTGAGCGGACTGCGGGCGGCACCAGCCTGGCCCGGTGCCCCGCGACCGGTGAGCGCGGACGCACTGCTGCCCGAGCGGGCCCTGGCCGGCGACGCCGACGCCCGCGAGGAACTGGTCGGCACCATCTACCAGCCGCTGGTGGAGTCCGGCGACGTGCTGATCGAGACGGTGACGACGTTCCTCGACTCCGGCGGCGCGCTGGAGACGACGGCCCGGGCCCTGTTCGTGCACGCCAACACCGTGCGCTACCGGCTGCGGCGGGTGGCCGAGGTGTGCGGGCAGACCCCGAACGACGCCCGCGGCGCGTTCACCCTCCGGGTGGCGCTGGCCCTCGGCCGGCTGCGAGGATTGAGCCAATCCGACAAGCGCCGGGCCGTAATCGACCGTAATCGAGGCGACGCAACTGTGGGATACCTACAAGACAGGGTCCGGTAACGCTGTCGGTGTCGTCCTCGCCCACACCGGGGTGCAGGCGGCATCGTGGTTCAGGTGATCGCAGTCTTCGCGCCCGGGCAGGGCGCCCAGTCGCCCGGCATGTTCTCGCCCTGGCTCGAGCTGCCCGGGGTCGCCGAGCGGCTCGCCGCGTTCGGCTCGGCCATCGGCCTCGACCTCGCGCCGACTCGGCACCACCGCCGACGCCGACGAGATCAAGGACACCGCGGTCACCCAGCCGCTGATCGTCGCGCTCGGCGTCATCGTCGCCGAGCAGCTTGCCGTTGGCCGAGCGGCGGCGAGCGCGTGGTCGCCGGGCACAGCATCGGCGAGCTCACCGCCGCGGCCGTCGCCGGCGCGCTGGCACCCGAGGACGCCGTACGCTTCGCCGCCCGCCGCGGGGCCGAGATGGCGGCCGCGTGCGCGCTCGAGCCCACCGGCATGTCCGCCCTGCTGGGCGGCGACCCGGACGAGGTCGCCGCCGGCATCGAGGCCGCCGGGCTCACCCCGGCCAACCGCAACGGCGCCGGGCCAGATCGTGGCCGCCGGCGCGCTCGACGCCCTGGCGAAGCTGGCCGCCGACCCGCCGGCCGGCGCCCGGGTGCGCCCGCTGGCCGTCGCCGGCGCGTTCCACACCCACTACATGGCTCCCGCGGCCCAGGCCCTGGCCCAGTACGCCGACCGGATGCCGGTGCGCGATCCCGCGCCCGATCCTGCTGTCCAACGCCGACGGCTCGGCCGTCGAGCACCGGCGACGAGCTGATCGCCCGGCTGGTCCGGCAGGTCACCCTGCCGGTGCGCTGGGATCTGTGCCTGCGCACCTGCGCCGACCTCGGCGTCACCGCGGCGCTCGAACTGGCACCCGCGGGCACGCTCACCGGCATCGCCAAGCGCGAACTGCCCGGCGTCGAACTGCTGGCGATCAAGTCGCCGGCCGACCTCGAGCAGGCCCGCACCATGATCGACAGCCGCCCGCACCACGGCCAGGGCGAGCACACGCGTCGAGTTCCGCGTCGTCGTCACCCCGGCCAAGGGCGTGTTCACCCGCGCCGAGGGCGTCGCCGAGGGCGCCGACGTCGGCCAGGGCGACCCGCTGGGCACGGTCCGGACCAACCGCGAGGACCACGTCATCGTGGCCCCGCTCGCCGGCGTGCTGGCCGAATGGCTGCGCGCCGACGGCGACATCGTCCCGGCCGGGCTGCCGGTCGCCCGTCTTCACAACGGATCGGAGTCCTGAGTGCCTCTCGCCGCCAGCACCGGTCCGGCCGCCACCCGCATCCTGGGTGTCGGCCACTACCGCCCGGCCAACGTCGTCACCAACCACGACCTGATCGCCCGCGGCGTCGACACCGACGACGAGTGGATCAAGAGCCGGGTCGGTATCGCCGAGCGCCGCTTCGCCGCCCCGGACGAGACCGTCGTCGACATGGCCGAGGCCGCGGCCAGCAAGGCCCTCGCGGCCAGCGGCGTCACCACCAGCGACGTCGACCTGGTGCTCGTCGCGACCTGCACCATGCCCACCCCGGTACCGGCCGCCGCGCCGCAACTGGCCACCCGGCTCGGCATCGACGCGCCCGGCGCCTTCGACGTGAACTCCGGCTGCTCGGGCTTCGTCTACGCCCTCAACGCCGCCTCGGCCGCCGTGCACGCCGGGCAGGCCCGCAACGTGCTCGTCGTCGCCTCGGAGCGGTTCTCCGGCTGGCTCGACTTCACCGACCGCAGCACCTGCATCATCCTGGGCGACGGCGCCGGCGCCGCGGTGGTCGGGCCGTCGGACACCGTCGGGCTCGGCCCGGTCGTGTGGGGCAGCGACGGCGCGCAGTTCGACGCGGTCGCGATCGACGAGGTCAGCCAGAAGTTCCGGCAGGAGGGCCAGGCCGTCTACCGCTGGGCCACCTCGACGATGGCGCCGGTCGCCCTCGAGGCCTGCCGCCGGGCCGGCGTCACGCCCGACGAGCTCGCCGCGTTCGTCCCGCACCAGGCCAACCTGCGCATCATCGACGCCATCGCCAAGAAGCTGAACGCGCCGAACGCCGTGGTCGCCCGCGACATCGTCACGTCCGGCAACACCTCGGCCGCGACGATCCCGCTCGCGCTGTCCCGGATGGTCGAGCGCGGCGAGATCCCGTCCGGCGCGCCGGTGCTGCTGCTCGGCTTCGGCTCGGGCCTGGCCTACGCCGGCCAGGTCGTGCTTTCCCCGTAATCCGAACGAGCTCGCCGGCCGACGTGGCCGGCGAGTCCCAACCGAAAGGAAATCCCTGTGGCCAGTGCCGACGAGATCCGCGCAGGACTCGCCTCGATCCTCGAAGAGGTCGCCGACGTGAAGGCCGACGACGTCTCCGACGACAAGAACTTCACCGACGACCTCGACGTCGACTCGCTGTCGATGGTCGAGGTGGCCATGGCCGCCGAGGAGAAGTTCGGCGTCAAGATCCCCGACGACGAACTGCCGAAGCTCAAGACCGTCGGCGACGCGGTCAACTACATCCAGACCAACGCCTGACCCGATCGAGGGATTGAGATGACCGAGCCAACCGATGTCGTCTCTTCGCCACCGCGAGAGGAAGACATCGTCGTCACCGGGCTGGGCGCTACCACGCCCCTCGGTGGGGACGTGGCCACGTTCTGGGCCGGCCTGCTCGAAGGCCGCTCCGGCGTCGGTCGCCCTGACCGAGGACTGGGCCGCCGACCTCAAGGTGCGCATCGCCGCACCGATGGCGTCGACCCGGCCGAGACGCTGTCGCGGGTGCAGGCCCGCCGGCTCGACCGGGCCCAGCAGGCCGCGCTGGTCGCCGCCCAGGAGGCCTGGGCCGACGCCGGGTTCACCGGTACCTCGGCGGACAACGGCCTCGAGCCCGAGCGGGTCGCCGTCGTCATCGGCACCGGCATCGGCGGGGTCACCAGCCTGATCCACCAGCACGACGTGATGCTGGAGAAGGGCCCGGGCCGGGTCTCCCCGCTGCTCATCCCGATGGACATGCCCAACGGGCCGGCGGCGCACGTCGGCCTGATGATCGGCGCGCGGTCGGGCGTGTTCACACCGGTGAGTGCGTGCGCATCGGGCGCGGAGGCCATCGCCTACGGCCTGGACCTGATGGCGCTGGACCGGGCCGACGTCGTGGTCGTGGGCGGCACCGAGGCCTGCATCCACGGGCTGACCATGTCCGGCTTCGCCCAGATGCAGGCGATGAGCACCCGCAACGACGAGCCCCAGCGGGCCTCGCGCCCGTTCGACAAGGCCCGCAACGGCTTCGTGCTCGGTGAGGGCGCCGGCGTGCTCGTCCTCGAACGCCGGTCCTCGGCCGAGGCCCGCGGCGCGACTGCCATATGCCGTGCTCGGCGGAGCGGCGATGACGGCCGACTCCTACGACATCGTCGCGCCCGACCCGGACGGCAACGGCCAGCGCCGGGCGGCCAGGCTGGCCATGTCGCGGGCCGGGGTCGAGCCGGCCGAGGTCGTGCACGTCAACGCGCACGCGACCTCGACCCCGGCCGGTGACGGCGCCGAGGCCCGGTGGATCGCCGACCTGCTGGGCGAGCAGACCGTCGTCACCGTCGACCAAGTCGATGACCGGGCACCTGCTCGGCGCGGCCGGGGCCATCGAGGCCGTCGCGACCGTGCTCAGCGTCCGCGACGACATCGTGCCGCCGACGATCAACCTCGACGACCCCGACGACGACGTCCGCGTCGACGTGCCCCGCGAGGCCCGCAAGATGACCGTCGGTGCCGCGCTGAACAACTCGTTCGGCTTCGGCGGGCACAACGCTTCGCTGCTGTTCCGCAAGGCCTGACCGGAGAGCCCGGATGACGCTGATCGCCGATCCACCCGCGGACGCGGAACTGGACGCCCGCGATCCGCGTGATCCGGAACTGCGCCTCGAGCGGCTCCTCGACGCCGGCTCCGTGCAGCCGCTGCGGCCGCGCGACGACAGCGGCGTGTTCGCCGCCCGCGGCACCGATCAACGGCGCGCCGGTCACCGCGTTCTGCACCGACGCCACCACGATGGGCGGCGCGATGGGCGCGGAGGGCTGCCGGCACATCGTCGACGCGATCGACACCGCGGTGCGCGAGCACATCCCGGTCCTCGGGGTCTGGCACTCCGGCGGCGCCCGGCTGGCCGAGGGCGTGCTGGCCCTGCACGAGGTCGGGCTGGTGTTCCAGGCGATGATCCGCGCGTCGGGCCGGGTGCCCGCAGATCTCGGTGGTGCTCGGGCCGGCGGCCGGCGGGGCGGCATACGGGCCGGCCCTCACCGACCTGGTGATCATGTCCACGGCCGGGCGGGTGTTCGTCACCGGCCCCGACGTCGTCCGGTCGGTCACGGGCGAGAACGTCGACATGGAATCCCTCGGCGGCGCCGACACGCACGGCCGGCGCAGCGGCGTCGTGCATGTCGTCACCGGCTCGGACGAGGACGCGTTCGCGGCCGCCCGGGCGGCGACCAGGCTGTTGGCCCAGCAGGGCTCGTTCGACCTCAGCCTGGTCGGGCCCGACGAGGATCTCTCGGCCCTGCTGCCCGAGAGCGTCAAGCGGGCCTACGACGTGCACCCGCTGGTGGCCGGCGTGCTCGACGACGACACGTTCTTCGAGCTGCATGCCAAGTGGGCGCCGAACATCGTCACCGGGCTCGGCCGGCTGACCGGGCGCACGGTCGGCGTCATCGCCAACAACCCGCTGCGGCTCGGCGGCTGCCTCGACTCGCCCAGCGCCGAGAAGGCGGCGCGCTTCGTGCGGATGTGCGACGCGTTCGGCGTCCCGCTGGTCGTGCTCGTCGACGTGCCCGGTTACCTGCCCGGCGTCGGCCAGGAGTGGGACGGCATCGTCCGGCGCGGCGCCAAGTTGCTGCACGCGTTCGGCGAGGCCGTCGTCCCCCGGGTGACGCTGGTGACCCGCAAGACTTACGGCGGCGCCTACATCGCCATGAACTCGCGCGCGCTCGGCGCCAACCGGGTGTTCGCCTGGCCCGGCGCCGAGGTCGCGGTCATGGGCGCCTCGGCCGCGGTCGGCATCCTGCACCGCAAGAAGCTGGCCGCGGCCCAGCCCGGCGAGCGCGAGGCCCTGCACGCCCAGCTGGCCGAGGAGCACGCCCGCATCGCCGGCGGGGTCGCCCGGGCCATGGAACTCGGCGTGGTCGACGAACTGGTCGAGCCGCCCCGGACCCGGGCCGCGATCGCCGAGGCCCTGGCCGCGGCCCCACCGGCTCGCGGCGCCCACGGCAACATCCCGCTCTAGCGTCCGAAGTCCCCGCTTTGACCCCCTGAGCGCCGCAAATCCGACGGAATTTGCGACGCCGAGGGGGTCAAAGCGGGTGTCAGACCACCTGGTGCAGCAGGGTGACCGGGGCGCCGTCGCCGCCGAGGCGGTAGGGCTCGAGTTCGGCGTCCCAGGCCGACCCGAGCAGGTCGGCCAGCCCGTGTTCGTAGTCCTCAGCGGTGCGGGCCCGGCTGAGCAGGCCGCGCAGCCGCTCCTCGCCCACCACGACGTCGCCGTTGGCCGAGACCATGCTGCGGTGGAAACCCCGCCCGGGCACGTAGGCCAGCCGCTCGCCGTCACTGGCCCAGGTCGCATCTTCGGTCACCTCGAAGACCAGCATGGGCCAGGCCCGGATGGAGGCGGCCAGCTTGGCCCCCGTACCGATCTGGCCGGTCCAGGACAGCTCGGCCCGCAGGTGCATGGGCGCGGCGGGCTGGCCGGTCCAGTCCAGGCGGACGGGGCGGCCGAGGATGCCGGCCAGCGCCCACTCGACGTGCGGTGCGATCGCCGACGGGCAGCAATGCAGGTAGACCACGCCACGTGTCGTGGGCATGGTGCGGTTACTACCCGAACCGCTGGTGCGGGTACTGGACATCGCACACCTCCCTGGATCGACGGCGACGCCTTCCCCAGCGGCCCGTTCGATCTTGAGGTGTGTCAGGTATGTACTGGGGCCATTGTGGCCCATGGGCCGGCTGTTACGCCAGTCAGGACCCCACGGACTGGGCGAATTGTCAGAATACGACCACTGATCGGAGCACCTCGCCCCGGCCCATCGCCGCGAACGCGTCCTCGACCTCGTCCAGGGCGATCGTCTCGCTGACGAACTTGTCCAGCGGCAGCCGCCCCTGCAGGTGCAGGTCGACGAGCATCGGGAAGTCGCGCGACGGCAGGCAGTCGCCGTACCAGGACGACTTGAGCGCACCACCGTGGGAGAAGAAGTCGAGCAGCGGCATCTCCAGCCGCATCTCCGGAGTGGGCACCCCGACGAGCACGACCGTGCCGGCCAGGTCGCGGGCCTGGAAGGCCTGCTGATAGGTCTCGGGCCGGCCGACCGCGTCGATGACCACGTCGGCGCCGTGGCCGCCGGTCAGCCCGCGGATGGCCTCGACCGGGTCGGCGGTCCGCGAGTTCACCGTGTCGGTGGCCCCGAGTTCGCGGCCCATGGCCAGCTTGCGGTCGTCGATGTCGACGGCGATGATCCGCGCCGCGCCGGCCAGCCGGGCCCCCGCGATGGCCGCGCAGCCCACGCCGCCGCAGCCGATCACGGCCACCGAGTCACCGCGCCCGACCGGTGCGGTGTTGATGGCCGCGCCCAGCCCGGCCATCACGCCGCAGCCGAGCAGGCCGGCCACCTCGGGCCGCACGGCCGGGTCGACCTTGGTGCACTGCCCGGCGTGCACGAGCGTCTTCTCGGCGAACGCGCCGATCCCGAGCGCCGGCGACAGCGGCGTCCCGTCGGCCAGGGTCATCGGCTGGGACGCGTTGTGGGTGTCGAAGCAGTACCACGGCCGCCCGCGCCGGCAGGCCCGGCAGCGGCCGCAGACGGCCCGCCAGTTGAGCACGACGAAATCGCCGGCCGCGACGTCGGTGACACCCGCCCCGACCGACTCGACGACGCCGGCGGCCTCGTGCCCGAGCAGGAACGGGAAGTCGTCGTTGATGCCGCCCTCGCGGTAGTGCAGGTCGGTGTGGCAGACGCCGCAGGCCTGTACCCGTACGAGCGCCTCGCCCGGACCGGGATCGGGGACGAGCACGGTCTCGATCCGCACCGGCTCACCCTTGGCCATACTGACGACCCCGCGTACCTCGTGGCTCATGGGCCAGATCATGTCGGAGCGGGCGCGGCCGGACAACTGGCAGTTCCCGCTCCCGCGGCGCACGCTGGTCAGGTGAGCGACCCCGGCAGCGACAACGAGGAGGTGCTCGACGTCGGCCGCCAGTGGGTCGCGCCGGCCTGGTTGCGCCGCCCGACGCGGTACCTGCGCCGGACGGCACGTCAGATCCCGTCCGGCGCCCGGTGGGCGCTCCTCGCGGCCGCGGCCGTCGGCCTGTTCGGCTACGGCGTCGCCCGGCCCGCGCCGCATCCGGCCACCGGTCGGGCGCCGGACGCCCCGGCCGCTCCCGCCGCGCCACTGCCGGTCGACGGCACGGCGTCGCACTACCCGGGGCTGCTGCAGGAGTACGACGAGCAGCGGGCCTGGCTGGCCCGCGTCGCCCCGCCGGCCCGGCACTTCGGCCACCGGCTGCGCTGATCAGCCCGGCCGGGTGACCGCCGCCCGGGCCCGGCCCTGCGCCGCGGCCGACGCGCCGACCAACTCCAGCGCACCGGCGAGCGCGCCCGCGACCGGCGGCACGTCCAGCACGCGCACCACGACGGCCGGCGCGGCCAGGCGCAAGTGGTCGCGGATCCGCTCGAGCAGGAACTCGTGGCCGGCCTGCAGCGTGCCGCCGCCGAGCACCACGTCGGCGTCGGAGGCCAGCAGGTCCAGACGGCGCAGCAGCGTCACGGTCATGGTCACGATCTCGTCGGCCAACCGCGTCGACGATCACCCGGGCCACGTCGTCGCCGGCTGCCGCCGCGGCGAACACGATCGGGGCCAGCGACAGGTACGCCGACAGCGGCCGCCCCGCGCGGTGCAGCCGCACCGCGACGGCCTCGGCGTCGGGTTCGGCGAAGTGCTGGGCCACGAGGTCGCGCAGTGCGGTGGCCGGGCCGCGCCCGTCCTCGGCCCGCACGGCCGCGCCCAGACCGGCCTTCCCGACCGAATGGCCGCCGCCCCAGTCGCCGCTGACGGCGCCCAGGGCCAGGAACCGCTCCTCCCGCCCGTCGGGCCCGACCCCGACCGCGTTGATGCCCGCGCCGGAGACGACCGCGACGCCCCAGCCCCGCGTACTGCCGGCCCGGAGCACGGCGAAGACGTCGTTGCGCACCTGCACCCGGGCGGCGACCTCGAGCCGCTGCAGCCCGGCCAGCGCCTCGGCCTCCTCATCGGGCAGGTCGACGTTGGCCAGGTAGAACGTGGCCGCGGCGATGGCGGTGTCGGGTCCAGCCCGGCCGCGGCCACCGCCTGCCGGGCCAGGTCGGCCAGGGCCTGCAGGGTGGCCGGCATGCCGACGATGTGCGGCCGGGTGCCGGCGCCCTGGACGTGGGCCAGCACGTCCCCGCGGCCGGTGGCCAGGATCAGGTCGGTCTTCGAGTTACCGCCGTCGGCCGCGACGACGAGCGCCGCCGGGCCCTGGTCGCCGGTCATCGGCCGCTGGTCGCAGCCACCGAGTCGCTGGGCCGCAACCCGGCGGTGGCCAACTCCCAGGCCCGCTCGACGCCGGCGGCCAGCCAGCCGTCGACGACGGCGTCGGCGCCGAGGGCGCTGACCCGCAGTTCGGGCTGCACCGGGGCCAGCGCCCGCAGCTCCCGGCGGACCGCGTCGAGGAAGCCGGCGGCCTGGCCGATCCCGCCGCCGAGCACGATCAGTTCCGGGTCGGTCGACGGCCACCACCGCGCAGATCGCCTTGGCCACGAGCACGGCCTCGTCGGCCACCACCCGCGCGGCCCGCTCGTCGCCGTCGGCGGCGGCTGCGAACACCTTGCGGGCCGAGCCCGGCCGGCTGATCCCGGCCCGGCGGGCGGCCCGGACGATGCCGGCCGCCGAGGCCGCGGCCTCCAGCCGGCCGCGGCGGCGCGCGTCGCGGGCGTCGCGGGCGTCGGGGGCCGAGCCCGCGTCCAACGGCAGGTAGCCGATCTCGCCGGCCGCGCCGTGGGCGCCGCGGTGCAGCCGGCCGCCCAGCACCAGCCCCATGCCGATGCCGGTGCCGACCGAGACGAACGCGAAGCTGTCGACGTCGCGGCCGTGCCCGTGGGCGCTGCTCGGCCAGCGCGGCGGCGTCGATGTCGTTCTCGATCATCAGCGCAGCGCCGAAGGCGTGGCGCAGCTCGGCCAGCACGGCCGGCTGGTCCCACCCGGGCAGGGCGCCGGCCAGGGCCAGCGCGTCGCGCTGCGGGTCGTAGACGCCCGGGCTGCCGAGCACGGTCTGGGTGACGGCGCCGGGCCGCACGCCGGCCTCGGCGTAGAGCACGTCGGCCAGCCGGCCCAGCTCGGCGACCAGGCCCGGTCCGGTCGGCGGCCGTGACCTTGAGCGCCGAGCGGGCCCGGACGACGCCGGCCAGGTCGCAGATCGCGCCGCGCAGGTACTCGCTGCCGACGTCGAGCGCGAGGACGAAGCCGGCCTCGGGCCGCACCTCGTACAGCACCGCGGCCGGGCCGGGCACGCCGGTGCGCACGCCCGAGCTGCGGACCAGGCCGGCCCGTTCGAGGTTGGTCAGCGCCAGCGACACCGTGGGCTTGGACAGCCGCGAGAGCCGGGCCAGGTCGGCCCGCGACAGCTTCGCCGCCGGCCCGGATCTGCTCGAGCAGCAGCTGCTCGTTCATCGCCCGGATCAGCTGCGGACCGGCCGGCGACGCGCTGGCGCACGCGTTCGGTCACCGCGTCTCCCTTCATCGCGGATGGTCTGGACCAATTCTTCGCCCGGCCGCCTTGTGCTGGATTGATTGTCAGTCTAGTTTCCTAACAACCAGAAGGTCCATCACATTCGAGGGGGCTCGGGTGCACGACACCGGTGGTGCTCGGGATCGACTTCGGCGGCACCAAGATCGCCGCCGCGGTCGGCGACGTCGACGGGCGACCGGCTCGGCTCGGTGACCATCCACAACCGGCCCGACGACGGCGCCAGGCCACCCTCGACCGCGGCATCGCCGCCGCCCAGGCCCTGCTCGACGAGACCGCCGCCCGGCCGCCCGCTCGTGGCCGTCGGCGCGTGCACCTTCGGC
This sequence comes from uncultured Actinomycetota bacterium, assembly GCA_963713245.1. Classification (GTDB taxonomy): domain Bacteria; phylum Actinomycetota; class Actinomycetes; order Mycobacteriales; family Jatrophihabitantaceae; genus CAVQKZ01. The sequence continues at coordinate 577,920 of CAVQKZ010000002.1, read as the reverse complement.
ATCCCCAGCGAGGACGGCGTCGAGCTGGCGCCGACGATCCCGGGCTGGGGCGAGCTCGCCTTCGGCCGCGAGCTGCGGCGCGCGTTCCGACGGCGCGCAGGTCGCGCTGGCCACCGACGTCAAGGCCGCGGCCCAGGCCGAGGCCGAGTCGGGGCGCGCTGGCCGGCTGCGACCCCGGCATCTACCTCAACCTCGGCACCGGCCTGGCCGTGGCGATCGTCGTCGACGGCACGGTGCTCGCCGGCCGCAACGGCGCCGCCGGCGAGATCGGCTACAACCTGCGCGAGCCGTGCGACGTCGGCCGGCCCGCGGACGAGCGCATCCTCCTGGAGGACGCGGTCAGCGGCAAGGCGCTCGAGCGCGCGGCCCTGGGCCTGGTGCCCGAGCGGCAGCAGCGCGGCCGACGTGTTCGAGCGGGCCGACGACGACCCCGCGCCGCCGCGGTGCTCGCCGACTTCGTCGCCGAGCTGGCCTTCCACCTGGTCAACCTGGCCATCGCCGATCGATCCGGCCCGCATCGTCGTCGGCGGCGGGCTGGTGCGCGTCCTGGGTCGCGGCTGGAGCCCGGGCTGCGCGCGGCGCTCGACGCCGCCGTGCCGTTCCCGCCCGAGCTCGTCCTGGCCGACTTCCCGTACGACGCGCCGCTGCTCGGCGCGCTCGCGCTGAGCACCGCCGCGGCCCGCGAGATCCTGAGCCAGGCCGCGCCCGCATGACCGCCACCGCCCACCGCAACCGTTCGACCCGCACCATCAGGAAGGAGCGTCCGCGATGAGGCGCACCAGCAAGGCAACGAATGCGCTCGCCACTGCGTCGCGGCAACGGCGCCTGCTCGTCGCCGGCGTGCACGAGCGCGAAGAAGAAGGCGAGCACGGCACGTCGGCACCCGGGTCGAGCGCGACCCGCAGGGCAGCAGCACCGGCAAGGCCATCCACAAGCAGGGCGGCACGGTCACCATCTCCAACGAGCAGGGCCAGACCTGGACCTGCCAGTTCAACCCGTTCAACCCGGCGGTCAACCTGGAGTCGCTCGGCTTCGTCTACGAGCCGCTGGTCTTCGTCAACCTGCTGCAAGCAACGAGGCCGAGACGCCGATGCTGGCGTCGTCCTACACGTGGAGCGCCGACAAGAAGTCGATCGTGTTCACGATCCGCGACGGCGTGAAGTGGAGCGACGGCCAGCCGTTCACCGCCGCCGACGTCGCCTTCACGTTCAACCTGATGAAGAAGGTGCCCGGCGACCGACCTCTACGCGCTGTGGACCGGCGCCGGGCTGCAGAGCGTCACCGCCAGCGGCAACAAGGTCACGATGACCTTCGACAAGCCGGCCAAGCCGTACTTCTTCAACTTCGCCAACCAGGTCGGCATCGTGCCGCGAGCACATCTTCGGTCGCCGGCGCGGCCGCCGCGCACCCGGACACCTGGCCGGACAACGAACCCGGTCGGCACCGGGCCGTTCATGGTCAACCCGTGCAGCGCCGAACAACATCCAGTACACCGCCAACCCGACCTACTGGCAGCCGGGCAAGCCGTACATCCAGAAGGTCGAGTACCCGGCCTACCTGGACAACGGGCCGGCCAACCTCGACCTGGCCAACGGCAAGGCGCAGTGGGGCAGCCAGTTCATCCCGAACATCAAGACGCTTCTACCTGGCCAAGTCCGGCGACAACCACACCTGGTCGCCGCCGGTGCACGAACGTCGAGCATCTTCCCGAACCTCGACCCGTCGCACACGCGCGACGAGCAAGCTCGGCGGTGCGGCAGGCGATCGCCTACGCCCTCGACCGCACGCAGATCGCCACGATCGGCGAGGGCGGCCAGCAGCCGCCGGCCAACCAGAGCCGGCATCGTCGTGCCCGACGTTCAACAAGTACTACGACGCCGGCGGCGGTCGCCGCCGCCGGCTACGACAAGCCGAACGTCGGCAAGGCCAAGCAGGCTGCTGGCCAGCGCCGGCTACTCGACGTCGCACCCGCTCAAGCTGACGATCATCACGATCACCGGCTACACCGACTGGGACGCCTCGCTGGCGGTCATCAAGCAGCAGCTCAAGCCGCATCGGCATCGACCTGACCGTCGCAGGACCTCGCCCAGCAGACGTTCGACAGCCGGCTCTACACCGGCGACTTCGACCTCGCCTACTACGGCGAGCCGCGGCGGCCCGACGCCGTACTACGAGCTGCGCCAGATGCTGTACTCGAAGAACTCCGCGCCGCTCGGCAAGCAGGCCAACGGCAACTACGAGCGCTACAACAACCCGGCGGTCGACGCGCTGTTCGACCAGTACCCGACCGCCGACGACGCCGGCCAGGTGTCGATCATCAAGCAGGTCGCGGCGGCCATGATCAAGGACGTCCCGATCATCCCGACGACCGAGTCGGTCGACTGGTTCCAGTACAACACCGCGCGACATCGCACGGCTGGCCGACCAAGGACGACCCGTACGCCCAGCCGTCGGCGTTCAACGTCCCGGACGTCGAGCAGGTGCTGCTGCACCTGTACTCGAAGTCCGCGCAGTAGGACGCCCGGAGCCGGCGACGAGGGTGAGCACGGAGGAGCTGGACGATGAGATACGTGCTTCGGCGCCTCGGCTTCTTCGTGCTCACCCTCTGGGCCGCGCTGACGCTGAACTTCTTCATCCCGCGGTTCATGCCGGGCAGCCCGCTGCAGGCGCTGCGCGACCGCACGCACAACAAGCTCTCGCCGGCCGCGCTCGAGCAGATGCTGACCTCGTTCGGGTTCAAGCCGCACCAGAACGTCGTCGTGCAGTACTTCGACTACCTGCGGCAACATGGTCACCGGCCACTGGGGCGTCTCGATCGGCGCCACCCTCGGCGAGCCGGTCAGCACGATCGTCAGCGCAGGCGCTGCCGTGGACGCTCGGGCTGGTCGGCGTCGCCACCGTCCTCGCGTTCGTGCTCGGCTCGCTGATCGGCATCGTCGCCGGCTGGCGGCGCGGCGGCAAGCTCGACTCGCGTGCTGCCGCCGGTGTTCGTGGTGACCTCGGCCCTGCCGTACTTCTGGGTCGGCCTGCTGCTGATCCTGGTCTTCTCGGTGTGGACGAACGGCTTCCTGCCGAGCGACTTCAACTACGACACCGACCTGCAGCCGGAGTTCTCGCTCGCGCTTCATCGCGCAACGTGCTCAAGCACGCGGTCCTGCCCGGCCGCGACGATCCTGATCACCTCGATCGGCGGCTGGATCCTGACCATGCGCAACAACATGATCACCACGCTGGCCGAGGACTACGTGCGGATGGGCCGGGCCAAGGGCCTGTCCAACCGCCGGATCATGTACCAGCTACGCGGCCCGCAACGCGTTCCTGCCCAACCTGTCCGGCTTCGCGATGTCGCTCGGCTTCGTCATCTCCGGCGCGATCCTGGTCGAGTACGTCTTCAACTACCCGGGCCTGGGCTACCTGCTCTACAACGCCGTCGCAGAACACCGACTACCCGCTGATGCAGGCGCTGTTCATGCTGTTCACGGTCGCGGTGCTGGTCGCCGCTGCTGATCTGCGACTTCGCGATCGCCTGGCTCGACCCGCGCGCCCGGGCGAAGGGGTGACGCCGATGACTGCACTGCTCGTCGACACCACCGCCGGCCGACCGGCGACGCCGCCACCGGCCCGCCGCGCGCGGCGGCGGCCTGGTGGCCGCGGTCCGCACCAACCGCAAGGCGCATGGTCGGGCTGATCCTCTTCCTGATGTTCTGCGTGCTGGCCGCGGTCGCCGGAGCTGTTCACCTCGGTGCGCCACCCCAACGACCTCGCGTTCGCGCCCGGCGCTGCAGCCCGTCGCGGCACCACTGGCTCGGCACCACCTCGCTCGGCCAGGACATCTGGGCCCAGCTCGTCTACGGCACCCGGCAGTCGCTGGTCATCGCCCTGGTCGCCGGCCTGTTCGCCACCGTGCTGTCGGTGCTGGTCGGCGTCTCGGCGCCTACCTCGGCGGCATCGCCGACGAGGTGCTGTCGATGATCACCAACGTCTTCCTGGTCCTCCCGACGTTCCCGCTGATCATCATCCTGGCGACCTACGCGGGCAAGGGCACGCTGCTGGTCATCCTGATCGTGCTGGTGCGTCACCGGCTGGTCGTACGGCGCCAACCAGCTGCGGGCGCAGACCCTGTCGCTGCGCAACCGCGACTTCCTGGAGTCGGCCCGGGTGCGCGGCGAGCGGCGCTCCTACATCATCGTGGTCGAGGTGCTGCCGACGATGACCTCGCTGATCGTCGCCAACTTCCTCGGCGCCGCGCTCTACTCGGTGCTGACCGCGGCCGGCCTGCAGTTCCTCGGCCTCGGCGACCCCAACTCGATCAGCTGGGGCACGATGCTCTACTGGTCGCAGAACCAGCAGGCGCTGCAGACCGGCATGCCGCTGTGGTCGATCGCGCCCGGCCTGTGCGTCGCCCTGCTGGGCGTCTCGTTCGCCCTGCATCAACTACGCCTTCGACGAGATCAGCAACCCGGCCCTGCGACCGGTGAGGAGGCGCCGTGCCAAGCGCACCGCGTGCTTGAGGTCCGCGGCCTCAGGGTCGAGTACGCCACCGCGCGCGGCCCGGTCGGCCGCCGTCGACGGCGTCGACCTCGACGTCGCACCAGGGCGAGTTCGTCGGCGTGGTCGGCGAGTCCGGCTGCGGCAAGTCGACGATGCTGTTCGCCATCGCCCGGCTGCTGAGCCCGCCGGCCGAGATCACCGGCGGCAGCGTCGACGTTCAAGGGCCAGAACCTGGTCACGATGACCGAGAAGCAGCTCAACGTGCTGCGCTGGCGCGACTACTCGGTCGTCATGCAGAGCGCGATGAACGCGCTCAACCCGGTCGCCGACGATCGGCGCCCAGTTCAAGGACGCCATCGACGCGCACGGCGAAGTCCGGCCAGCGCGAGATCGCCGAGCGCTCGGCCGAGGTGCTGCGAGCTGGTCGGCATCGACCCGATCCACCTCAGAGCTACCCGCACCAGCTCAGCGGCGGCATGCGGCAGCGGGCGATGATCGCGATGGCGCTGCTGTTCACCCCCGACCTGGTCATCATGGACGAGCCGACGTCGGCGCTCGACGTGGTCGCCCAGCGCTCGCTGATGGTGCAGATCAAGGAGCTGCAGCAGCGGCTCGGCTTCGCCGTCGTCTTCGTCACCCACGACATGTCGCTGGTCAGCCACTTCTCCGACCAGCTGCTGGTGATGTACGCCGGGCCAGGTCGTCGAGGTCGGGCCCGACCCGCACGGTGTTCGACCAGCCGGCCCACCCGTACAGCCGTGGCCTGCTCGACGCGTTCCCGTCGATCCGCGGGCCGCGGGTGCGAGCTGACCGGCATCCCGGGCAGCCCGCCCGACCTGGCCCAGCCCGCCGACCGGCTGCCGGTTCCACCCGCGCTGCCCGGTCGTGCATGCCCGAGTGCTCGACGACCCCGCCCGACCTCTACCAGGTCGGCGCGGCCCGGTCGCGCTGCCTGCTGCACGTGCTCGGACGCGTCGACGCCAGCGGAGGACGGTCACGATGACCGACGCGCCGCTGCTCGAGACCCGCGGGCTGACCAAGCACTTCAAGGTCGGCGGCAACCTCTCCCGCAAGACGCTGCACGCCGTCGACGACGCCGACCTCGTCATCAACCGCAAGGAGATCGTCGCGCTGGTCGGCGAGAGCGGCAGCGGCAAGAGCACGATCGCCCGGCTGCTGGCCCGGGTCTACGAGCCGACCAGCGGCGAGATCCTCTACCAGGGCCGGCCGCTGGCGGCGCATGCGCACCCGCGCGGCAGAGCCTGGCCTACCGCAGCGACGTGCCGATGGTGTTCCAGGACCCGTTCAGCTCGCTCAACCCGGCCTACCGCGTCTCGCACGGCATCCTGCGCGGGCTCAAGCTGCACCGGCCCGAGCTCAGCCGCGCCGCAGCGCGCAGGCCGAGGCCGAGCGGGTGGTCGAGGCGGTCGGGCTGCACCCCGGCCGCGCGAGATCCTCGACCGCTACCCGTACGAGCTCAGCGGCGGGCAGCGCCAGCGCATCGGCTTCGCCCAGGCGCTGGCCTACCGGCCGAAGCTGATCCTGGCCGACGAGCCGGTGTCGATGCTCGACGTCTCGATCCGGATCGGGCTGCTCAACCTGATGGCGAAGCTGCGCGAGGACGAGGGCGTCTCGTTCCTCTACATCACCCACGACATCGCCAGCGCCCGCTACGTCTCCGACCGGCTGCTGGTGATGTACGCCGGGCACATCGTCGAGTCCGGGCCGACCGAGGACGTGCTGGCCGACCCGAAGCACCCGTACACCCAGCTGCTGCTGTCCGCGGTGCCCGATCCGCGGGCGCCGCTCGACGTCGGCGCCGAGTCCGACACGCGGCGAGCCGCCGCGGGTGATCGACCCGACGCCGGGCTGCCGGTTCCGCTGGCGCTGCCCGCTGGCCATCGACGTGTGCGCGACCGTCGACCCCGACCTGCGCCGTGCTCGGCCCCGGCCACACGGCGGCCTGCCATGTCGCGACCGCCGACGTCGCTGGAGACCCGCTGCATGAAGATCGCGGTCGTCGGCGGCGGCAGCACGTACACGCCCGAGCTGATCGAGGGATTCGCCCGCCGGGCCGACGTGCTCGCCGTCGACGAGCTGGTGCTGCACGACATCGCCGCCGACCGGCTCGACGTCGTCGGCGGGCTGGCCCGGCGCATCCTGGCCAAGCAGGGCTACCGGGGCCGGCTGTGACGACGACCTCGCTCGACGATGCCGTCGACGGGGCCGCGGCGGTGCTGATCCAGTTGCGGGTCGGCGGCCAGCGCGCCCGGCTGGTCGACGAGACGCTGCCGGGCAAGTTCGGGCTGCTGGGCCAGGAGACGACCGGGCCGGGCGGCTTCGCCAAGGCGCTGCGCACCGTGCCCGGTCGTGCTCGGCATCGCCGACGTGGTGGCCGAGCGCGCGCAGCCCGGGCGCCTGGATCGTCGACTTCACCAACCCGGTCGGCATCGTCACCCGGGCCCTGCTCGACGAGGGCCACCGCGCGCTCGGGCTGTGCAACGTGGCCATCGGTTTCCAGCGCCGGCTGGCCGCGCGGTTCGGCGTCGACCGCCGACCGCGTGCGGCTCGACCACGCCGGGCTCAACCACCTGTCCTGGATCCGGCAGGTGCTGGTGGACGGCGTCGACCGGCTGCCCGAGCTGCTCGACGTCCGACCGGCGCTCGACGAGCTCGCCGGCCGACGTCGACGTGCCCGGTCGAGCTGATGCGCACGATCGGCGCGATCCCGTCGTACTACCTGCACTACTTCTACTGCACCGACCGGGCGGTGCAGGCCCAGGCGACCGGGCCGCACCGGGCCGAGGAGGTGCTCGAGATCGAGCAGCACGCTGCTCGACGATGTACGCCGACCCGGCGCTGGACCACAAGCCCGAGCTGCTCGAGCAGCGCGGCGGCGCCTACTACAGCGAGGCGGCGGCGGCGCTGGTCACGTCGCTGCTCACCGGCGACGGCGCGCACCACTACGTCGACGTCCGCAACAACGGCACCATCGCCGGGCTGCCGGACGAGGCCGTGGTCGAGGTGCCGGCCACGGTCGACCGGGCCGGCGCGCACCCGGTGCCGGTCGCCCCGCTCGCACCGGAGTTGCTCGGGCTGGTGCAGGCCGTCACCGCGTACGAGGTGCTGACGATCGAGGCCGCCCGCACCGGCGATCGCGGCGGTGGCGCTGCGGGCCCTGCTGGCCAACCCGCTGGTGCGGCAGTGGGACATCGCGGTGCCGCTGCTGGACGCGATCCTCGAGGCCAACCGGTCGTACCTGCCCCAGTTCTGATCGAGAGGCGGCCGCCGCTCAGGCCACCAGTGCGGGCAGGACGGTGCCCAGCGGGCCGTCGACCCGGACGTCGGCGAGTGGGTCGCCCCGGGTCGGGCCCTGATTGACGATGGCCACCGGGATGCCGTGCCGGGCGGCGTGGCGCACGAACCGGAACCCCGACAGCACGGTCAGCGACGAGCCCAGCACGAGCACGGCGCCGGCCGCCTCGACCAGCTCGAAGCAGCGGTCGACGCGCTCGCGCGGGACGTTCTCACCGAAGAAGACGACGTCGGGCTTGAGCGGGCCGCCGCCGCACGGCGCGCAGTCGACCATCCGGAACCCGACCAGTTCGGCGTCGGAGAGCTCGACGTCACCATCAGGGTTGACTTCGTCGACGGTCGCCCCGAAGCCGGGGTTGGCCGCCCGCAGCCGCTGGTCGAGGTCCAGGCGCGGACTGCGGTCGCCGCAGCCGAGACAGACCGTGCGGTCCAGCCCGCCGTGCAGCTCGATCACGTCACGGGTGCCGGCGGCCTGGTGCAGCCCGTCGACGTTCTGGGTGATGACGCCGCTGAGCGCTCCGGCCTGCTGCAGCGCGGCCACGGCCCGGTGGCCGTCGTTGGGGCGGGCCCGGGCGATCTGGTTCCAGCCCAGGTAACTGCGGGCCCAGTACCGGTGCCGGGCCACCGGGTCGTGGACGAACGAGTGGTAGTTCATCGGGGTCTGCCGGCGCAATGCCCCGGACGGGCCGCGGTAGTCCGGGATCCCGGACTCGGTCGAGAGCCCGGCGCCGGAGAGGACGACGACGTCGCCACCGTCGACCAGGCGGCGCAGGTCGGTCAAGTCGCTCAGGCCGGTCAGGTCGGTGTCGTGGGCGGGCGCGTCGAGCACCAGACCATGGTGCCTCATTCGTCGGCGAGGGCGCGGCCGTAGCGGGTCCGCACCCGCTCGCGGACCACGGGGTCGCCGCGGGGCGCGGGCTGGATGAAGATCTCGTCGAGCTCGGGGAACTCGGTCCGCAGTTCGGCGTCGATGCGCACGCAGGCCCGTTCCAGCTCGCCGGCCGAGGTGGCGTCGACGAAGTCGACCCGCGCGCAGACCAGGATCCGGCCGGTGCCGACGAGCATGGTCAGCAGGTCGACCACGTCGACGACCTCGTCGTGCGATTCCAGCCGGGCCTCGATCGCGCGTACCAGTTCGATGTCGGCCTGCCGGCCGATCAGCAGCCCCTCGCAGGCCCGGGCCAGGAAGAACGCGGCCACCAGCAGCAGGGCGCCGATGACCAGCGAGGCCAGCCCGTCCCAGATCCGCGATCCGGTGAGCTGGTGCAGGGCGACGCCGGCCGCGGCGGCGAGCAGGCCGATGATCGCGGTGGTGTCCTCCAGGGCGATGCTGTTGACGGTCGGGTCGCTCGGGGTGAGGACGTACTGGCCGACGCTCTGGTGCCGGCCGGCCGACTCGGTCCGGATCCGGCGCGCGGCGTTGCGCAACGATGCCCCTTCGAGCACCAGGGCCAGGCCCAGGACGGGATAGTTGATCCAGATGCTCCGGCTCGCTTCCTCGGGGCCGAGGATGGTGTGCAGGCCCTCGAAGACGGAGAACGCGGCGCCGGACACGAAGATGGCCACGGCGGCCAGCAACGACCAGAAGTAGCGCTCCTTGCCGTACCCGAACGGGTGGGCCCGGTCGGCCGGCTTGTCCGAGCGGCGCAGCGCCACCAGCAGCAGGATCTCGGTCGTGCTGTCGCCGAACGAGTGCGCGGCCTCGGACAGCAGGGCACCGGATCCGGTCAGCAGGCCGGCGGCCAGCTTGAGCAGGGCGACCCCGATGTTCGCGGCCAGGGCGAGCAGGACCGTGAAGGTTCCCTCGGACTGCTGCGGCGACGACTCTTCAGGCACAGCTCACACGATGCCCTACCGCTGGTTCGGGTCGACAGCGCGCCGGGCGGTTTGGCCGGGCGCAGCCGGGGGAACGACAGCTGACATGGTGGCCGAGGTACCGGAGCAGGCGAACCTGCGTGAACTGGCCGACGCGGCCCGGCACTGCCGGGGCTGCGAGCTCTACGAGCGGGCGACGCAGACCGTCTTCGGCGCCGGCCCGGCCCGGGCGCGCATGGTGCTCGTCGGTGAGCAGCCCGGCGACGTCGAGGACCGCGAGGGCGAACCGTTCGTCGGGCCGGCCGGCAAGCTGCTCGACCGGGCCTTCGATGAGGCCGGCTTGGCCCGCGACGAGCTGTACGTCACCAACGCGGTCAAGCACTTCCGCTGGAAGGCCACAGCCAGCAGCAAGCGCCGCATCCACGAGAAGCCGGGCGCGGCGCACATCACCGCCTGTCACCCGTGGCTCGAGGCCGAGCTCGCGGCCGTGCGCCCGTCGGTCGTCGTCGCCCTGGGTGCGGTCGCGGCGCAGTCCCTGTTCGGCTCGTCGTTCCGGCTGACCCAGCACCGCGGTGAGCTGCTCGACTGGCCGGCCGACGCTGCGGCGGCCGGCTCGGTCAAGGCCGCGGTCGCGACCGTGCACCCGTCCGCGGTGCTGCGGGCCGGGCCCAACCGCGCGGAGCTCTACGCCGGCCTGGTGGCCGACCTGCGGCTGGCTAACGGCGCTTGAGCAGCGCGAACGTCACCGCGCCGTAGGCCAGGTGCGGCACGGCGTCGCTGAGCCAGTCGACCGAGGTCCACTTCGACGGATCGGTCAGGCCGAGCTTGGTCAGCGGCAGGTCGCTGCCGGCCATCGCGGCCGCGCCCAGCAGCGGGGCCCCGATCAGGGTCGGCAGCCTTCCCACGATCGGGCGCAGCAGCCCGGCGGCCACGCCGATGCCCACCCCGGTGGCGATACCGGCCAGCGGCCCGAGGCCCTGGATGCGGTTGTCCCGCGTTTCGCCCTCCCCCGGCACGTCGACGCCGGCCTGCTCGGCCAGCTTCTCGACGGCCTGCTGCGGCGTGTCGCTGGAGGGACGGCCGCGCACGGCCATGTCGAGATAGGTGACCGCGTTCAGCGCGGTTGTGCCCGCCGCCCCCGCAGCCGCGCCGCGCACTAGTCCTCCGAACATCGGGTTTCCCTTCGCTGTGTTTCGTTGTGGTGCCCCGAATGGTGGCTGGTCAAACGTGGCGCCGACGTGCGGTCGCGCTTACTCGGCCGACCAGTTCTGTCGGACCCTGGTTCTACATTCGCGCGTATGAGCGAAGCAGGCGTGATGGACGGTGATGGTCCGGAGCCGTGGCCGTATGTGCCGTCGCTGCTGGATGCTGATCTGGTTCCGGATGATGTGGCGGCGTGGGCGGCGGCGGTCATTCCGGGTACGGCGCCGTTGAAGCCGCTTGATCATGTCGACGTCGCTCGGTTGTCGTATGCGGGGCGGGTGGATGCGTTGACGGCGTTGGAGCGGCACGTTTCGTGGTTGCAGGCCCAGCAGTTGCGGTTGTTGGCGTTGATGGCCACCGACCCGGTCGTGCCCGCTTCGATGGGGGAGTTGGACAAGCAGTGGGTGCGCGAAGACGTGGCCTGCGCGTTGCGGCTCTCGGCCCGCACGGCGGCCGACCGGTTGGCGTTCGCGACAGAAATGACCCGCCTGCCCGCGACCCTGGCGTTGCAGGAACGCGGGGAGATCAGCACCCATCACTCCCGGCACCTGGCCGAGACCGTGACGATGTTGGACGATGCCGACGGCGGCCGAGGTCGAGGCCGCGGTGTTGGTGAAGGCACCGCAGCAGGTGCTGGCGAACTTCAAACGTTCCGTGCGTAAGACCGTGCTCACGGTCGCGCCGAAGCCGGCCGAGCAACGCCACACCGAGGCGGTGACCCAGCGGCGGGTGGTGCGCAGCCCGGTGGCGGACGGCATGTCCGAGATCTGGATGCTGCTGCCCGAGGTCGGGGCGGCCACGGTCATGACCGCGATCGACGCCCTGGCCAGGCGGGTTGGCTGCGATGACGAGCGGACCGCTGATCAGCGCCGCGCCGACGCCGTGGTGCAACTGGCCCTCAACACCCTGACCGGGCCGTGGCCGGCGAGTTGCCGCGCGAGCACGGCCTGCACCCGTCGGTCCAGGTCACCGTCGCCCTGTCCACCCTGCTCGGGGTGGACGAGCAACCCGGCGAACTCGCCGGCTCCGGCCCGATCCCCGCCGCACTCGCCCGCCGCATCGCCGCCGACCCCACCGGCACCTGGCGACGCCTGGTCACCGACCAGACCGGCCGGCTGCTCGACTACGGCCGCAACACCTACCGGCCACCGAAAGACCTGGCCGAGCACGTCATCGCCCGCGACCGCACCTGCCGCTTCCCCAACTGCAACCGCCAAGCCCGCCACTGCGACCTCGAACACGCCACACCCTGGCACGACGGCGGCCACACCAACGACACCAACCTCAACGCCATCTGCCCCCGCCACCACCGCGCCAAACACGACGCCGGCTGGCAACCCCAACAACAACCCGACGGCTCCCTGGCCTGGACCAGCCCCACCGGCCACCGCTACGTCGAAGAACCCGCCACCTACCCCATCGACCGCACGACCCAACCCACTGCGCCACCCGAGCCGCCCGAACCACCGGAACCACCGGAACCAACGGACGTGTCACCGCCAGACGTGCCCGAACCAACCGAGGTGACCACAGCAGATCCAGACCCACCCCCGTTCTGAACGCCACCAACGAGGGCCGACCCACCCGGAACCCGACGCCAGCGAAGACCGCAACCGAACCGCACGAAGGCGAGGCGGCTACGCACAAGGAATATGACGCCGGGTTTCGTCGGGCCAGTTCACTGACACAACCGAGCGTTGTCCGCCGTGCCGTCCACCTCGACGATGACGCCATCGACGATTCGGTACATGTCGAATTCGTCGGTCTCGACCCGTGCGCCGTCACCACGAGCGCTGAGAAAGTCACGGCGTCGAGTCCCCGTGTCGTGGAGATGAACAGCGAGCCACTCGCCCTCCAGTACCGCCCGCCGTAACTCCCACCGATAGTCGGGGAACACAGACGTCGTGGCCACGATGTCGGCGACGTACTCGCGTCGGGACCGAGCCGAACCGTTCACGAGCACACAGTCGGCCAGGTAACCGTGGACTTCATCCCAATCGCGTCGATTACAGGCATCGAGGTATCCGCTGTAGCGGCGAATGACCTCGTCCCGGTTCGGCACGCACCCAAGTATGACGGCGCCGCGCGGCGCCGTCGGGTCATGCGGTCTGGGCCGCGAGGTACGTCGCGAAGCGGGCGTCGACGTCAGCCTCCGTCAGCCCGAAATCCTCGAGTGAGTACGTGTGCGACGGACGCCGCGGGCCGGTCCGGCTCTCGGCGTGCACGGCCACCATCGCCGCCCGGGCCTCGTCGGTGAGCTCGGCCCCGAGGCGGGCGTAGATCGACTCGACCGTCCCCAGAGGGTCGGCGGTGAAGTCCTCGTACTGCACGTCGACGAAGTGAGCCGGGTCGTGCCGGGCCCGCGCCGCCAGGAACAAGTCGGCACCACGGGCCCACAGTTCGAGCTGGTCACGGCCGATCACCTCGCCGCGGAAGACCGTCGACTGCCCGTCGCTGGCGTGCGCGCTGAGGCTGCTGCTCGACGCCACGATCGTGCGCGGGTCGCGGTGGGTCTGCACGACCAGCGCGTCGGGATAGACGGCCAGTAGCGCGTCCAGGGCGAACAGATGACTCGGGTTCTTCAGCACCCACCGGCGGCCCGGGTCGTTCAGGCCGATCAGCTGCAGGTTGCGCCGGTGCCGCTCGTAGGCCGGCGTCCAGTCCTGAGTCGCGAGCCAGGCCGAGTACGTCGGCAGGTGGGCCAGGCTCTCGTACGCGATCGAGCGCATCGACTGGCGCAGCAGCTGCCAGCACTCCTCCACCATCTCGGCCGACATGAAGTGCAGGCCCATGAACTCGGGGTTCTCGACGTGGTGCTGGTCGAAGCCGGCCTGGATCTGCGCGAACACCGGATTCTCGGCCCACGTCTCGCGGGGTGGCCGGGGCTGCGGCACCTGCGTCAGCCACAACTCCAGACCCTGATGGCCCGGGTCCTCGCACAGCAGCCGATGCAGGGCCGTCGTCCCGGTGCGGGGCAGGCCGGTGACGAAGACGGGCCGCTCGATCGGCACGTCGGCATGCTCCGGGTGCGCCGCCCAGGCCGCCTGGCTGAGCAGCCGGGCCACGAGCGCCCCGCGCAGCATCGACCGGTTGACCCGGTTGCCCCACGGCGTCAGCCTGGCGTCGCGCTCATAGGACTCGAGCAGCACGGCCAGCCCGTCCCGGTAGTCGTCAGCGCCGAAGTCGTCCAGCCCGGTGACCGCGGTGGCCAGCTCGTGCAGCTCGTCGATCGTCCCGATGCTCTCGCGCCCGGGCTTGCTCGGTGCCCCCATCAGTGGTGGAACTCCCCGCAGTTGACGTCCAGGCAGTGCCCGGTGATGGCCCGGGACAGCTCCGAGGCCATGAACACGACGGCGTCGGCGATGGCGTCAGGCTCGGGTAGCCGGCGCAGGTCGGTCTTCGCGGCCGTCTCGTCGTAGATGGCCTGGGCGTCGAGCCCGCGCTTCTTGCCCAGGTAGCCGAAGTACGCCTTGAGGGTGTCGGCCCAGATGTAGCCCGGCGCGACCGAGTTGACCCGGACGCCCTGGGGTCCCAGCTCGGTGGCCAGCGACTGGGCCAGGGCCAGCAGGCTCGACTTGGCCATCTTGTAGGCGCCGTAGGGCAGGCTGGCGTGCCGCAGCACCGACGAGTTGATCATCACCACCGCGCCGGCCGAGTCGGCGAGCGCGGGCGCGAACAGCCGGGTCAGCCGCAGCGCCCCGAGCACGTTCGTCTCGAAGCCGGCCCGCACCTGCTCGAAGTCCACGGTGGCCAGCGGGCCCAGCGGCGGGATGGCGAACGCGTTGTTGACCAGCGCGTCGGCCCGGCCGAACTCGGCCAGCGTGGCGTCGAGCAGGTGCTGGGCCGACGCGTCGTCGTCGATGTCGGTGCCGACGGCGATCACCCGCCGGCCCAGGTCCTTGACCTCGGCCGCGACCTCGTCCAGCCGCGACTCGGTGCGGGCGGCCAGGACGAGATCCGCGCCGGCCCGGGCCGACTGGACAGCGATCGCTCGGCCCAGCCCCGGTCCGACGCCGGCCACGACGACGACCTTGCCGGCCAGCAGGGCGGCAGTCATCCCAGCATCCGGGCCGCGACGGCGGCCTGCCGGGCCGCGATCCGCGCCGTCCATTCGTCGGCGCCGACCCGGCCGTCGGCGTAGTACGGCAGCCGCGAGGGCAGCTCGGCCACGTCGACCAATCGACCTGCGGGCCGTCGGCCGCGGTGAACTCGCGGGCGGTGCGCTGCCAGCGGATCTGCAGGTAGCCGCGGCGATGGCCGGTGCACTCGAGCCAGTTGACCAGCCCGGGGTCGCGCTCGGTCACGACGAAGCGGATCTTGCCGTCGGGGTCGGGCCGGGCCTGGTCCGTGGTCAGCGACGTCTGGTGGTTGACGAAGTCCATCGACAGGTACCAGAGCGTGCCGAGCTGGAAGCCCTGGTACGGCGCGTCCGACACCGGGACGGTGACGACGAGGGCCTGGTCGTCGTCGAGTTCGTAGTGCCCGGCCGAGGAGTACTGGGTGGCCAGGCCACCGGGCGTGAGCCGTGGCTCGGTCATCGTGTTCACCGGCAGCTTGAGATAGAACCACTCGGGGAACGACAGGAACGTCTTGAGCTGGCTGACCAGCGTCTTGCGCGGCCGCGTCGTAGCGCTTGCCCAGCAGTTCCTGGGTCGGCCGGGGCGGGGCCTGACCCGATGCGGTCGACGCGCTGGATGGCGATGGTGCCCGGCCGGGCCGCCCAGTCGCTGTACACCTCGCGCACCAGCAGCATCGCCGCCCCCGGCCCCAGGGCGAAGTAGTTCGGGCCGGCGTCCGGGCGGCCCGGCCCGAAGCGCAGTTCGAACCGGCCGTCCGCGCCGATCCCGATGTCGCGGTCGTCGAACGCGTTCAGGCTGTCGGGCACGGCCGCCGGCGAGTAGTCGCCGTTGAGGATCTGGAAGCTCAGGTCTGCGGTCGTGCCCCGCGTGCCGGTGACCACGTACTCGGCGTCGTCGCGGATGCGGGCGCTGAAGTACAGGGTGTCCGGGTTGTCGAGGCCGACCTTCGTGTAGGGCGTGGCCGAGCGGATGAAGTACGGGAAGTCGCGGTCGTAGGACCAGGCCGACGACAGCGCCGAACGGATGCTGCCGGCCAGGTAGTCGTAGCCCTCGAGCAGGTCGCGTTCGCTCACGATGTGCGGTGCTTCGGTGATGATCTTCTCGGCCGCGATCACGGCGTCGGCGAAGGACTCGGTCAGCACACTCGCTCCCCTCTGCCGGTACAAATATGTAATCGATCGGTCCAGCCTGCTTCCCGGCACAGTAGAACGTGTTCTAGTATCGCGTCAATGACGTCCGCCCGCCGCTCCCCGCCGACCCAGCGCGTCGTGTCGTTGCTGGACTACTTCGGCGCGCATCGCGGCCAGCGCTTCGGCCTGTCCGAGCTGGCCCGGGCCCTCACCATGAGCAAGCCGACCTGTCTCGGCATCGTCACGACGCTGGCCGAGGCCGGCTACCTCGTGCGCGACGCGCGGACCAAGACCTACGGCCTCGGGCCGGCCCTGATCCCGGTCGGCCGGCTGGCCCGCGAGACCTTCGCCGCCGCCGACATCGCCGGTCCACCGCTGGCCGAGCTGGCCGGCCGCTACGGCACGGTCGGCACCGCGTCCGCGGTCGTGGGCGAGCAGATCGTCGTCCTGGCCAGCACCGACACCTCCGCGCGGGCCGCCGCCCCGGTCGGCCAGCGCTACCCGTTCGTCCCGCCGGTCGGCCTGATGTACGTCCTGTGGGACTCGGATGCCGAATTCGAGCGCTGGCTGGCCAAGCCGCCGACCCTGCCCACCACCCTTGACCGCGGCCACCTCCGCACCGTCGTGGCCGAGTGCCGGGCCCGGGGTTACCTGGTCGAGGGGCTGAGCGAGACCGGCCGCCGGCTGCACTCGCTGATGGCCGGGGTCGCGGCCTACGACCTGCCCGACGAGGTCCGTGAGCTGGTCGGCGAGCTGGCCTCCGAACTCGGTGAGCGGGTCTATCTGGGCGCCGATCTGACGCCGCGGGGCCAGCATCCGGTCAGCGTGATCGCCGCCCCGACCTATGACGCTGACGGCCGCCAGGAGCTCGTCCTTACCCTGTACGTCGGCGCCGCCATCACCGGCGCCGAAATAGCCCGGCGCGCAGCGGGGTTGGTGGCAGTGGCCGATGCCGTCACCGCCGGGGTGGGCGGGCAGCGACCTGAGCGAGAGGGCACCAAATGACCGCTACCTACGAGCTGTCCCATCTGGAACTGCTCGAGGCCGAGGCCGTGCACATCTTCCGCGAGGTCGCCGCCACCTGCGAGCGCCCGGCCCTGCTGTTCTCCGGCGGCAAGGACTCGGTGGTGATGCTGCACGTCGCGGCCAAGGCGTTCTGGCCCGCGCCCGTGCCGTTCCCGGTCGTGCACATCGACACCGGCGAGAACTTCGACGAGGTCATCGAGTTCCGCGACCGCACGGTCGCAGCGGCTCGGGCTGCAGCTGATCGTCAGCAGCGTCCAGGACGACATCGACGCCGGCCGCTCGGTCGAGGAGACCGGACCGCGAGGCCAGCCGCAACCGGCTGCAGACCACCGCGCTGCTGCGCGCGATCACCGAGCAACGGCTTCGGCGCCGTGTTCGGCGGCGCCCGCCGCGACGAGGAGAAGGCCCGGGCCAAGGAGCGGGTGTTCAGCTTCCGCGACGAGTTCGGGCAGTGGGACCCCCGCAACCAGCGCCCGGAGCTGTGGAGCCAGTACAACCCGCGCCACCGCAAGGGCGAGCACATCCGCGTCTTCCCGCTGTCGAACTGGACCGAGCTCGACATCTGGTCCTACATCCGCGACGAGCACATCGACCTGCCGTCGCTGTACTACGCCCACCGCCGCGAGGTCGTCGAGCGCGACGGCATGCTGCTGGCCAACACCCGCTTCCTGCAGCTGCTCGACGGCGACGTCGCCGTACGAGGCCACCGTGCGCTTCCGCACCGTCGGCGACGCCACCTGCACCGGCTGCGTCGAGTCGGCGGCCGACACCGCGGACGCGGTGGTCGCCGAGGTTGCCGCGGCCCGGATCACCGAACGCGGCGCCACCCGCGCCGACGACCGGATCTCCGAGGCCGGCATGGAAGACCGCAAGAAAGAGGGCTATTTCTGATGGCCGCAGCTGCTGCGCATCGCGACGGCGGGCAGCGTGGACGACGGCAAGTCGACGCTCATCGGGCGGCTGCTGTACGACTCGAAGGCGATCTTCGAGGACCAGCTCACGCGCGGTCGAGGCGCACCAGCCGGGCCCGCGGCGACGAGCAGCCCAACCTGGCCCTGCTCACCGACGGGCTGCGGGCCGAGCGCGAGCAGGGCATCACCATCGACGTGGCCTACCGGTACTTCGCCACCCCGCGGCGCAAGTTCATCATCGCCGACACGCCCGGCCACATCCAGTACACCCGCAACATGGTCACCGGCGCATCGACCGCCGACGTCGCCCTGATCCTGATCGACGCCCGCAACGGCGTGCTGGAGCAGTCCCGCCGGCACGCCTTCCTGGCCAGCCTGCTCGGCATCCCCCACCTCGTCGTCTGCATCAACAAGATGGACCTCGTCGACTACTCCGAGCGAGCGCTTCGAGGAGATCCGCGACGAGTTCCGGCGCTTCGCCATGCGCCTCGAGGTCGCCGACCTGTCACCTTCGTGCCCGTGTCGGCGCTGCTCGGCGACAACGTGGTGCAGCGCAGCGCGGCGATGCCCTGGTACGAGGGCACGTCGCTGCTGCACCACCTCGAAGAGCTCTACGTCGCCTCGGACCGCAACCTGATCGACGCCCGGTTCCCGGTGCAGTACGTCATCCGGCCCCAGTCGGCCGACGAGCGGCTGCACGACTTCCGCGGCTACGCCGGCACCATCGCCGGCGGCGTGTTCCAGCCCGGCGACGAGGTCACGGTGCTGCCGTCGGGCTTCGCCACATCGGTCGAGGCGATCTGGGGCCCGGGCGGCGTGCCGATCGACGAGGGCTTCGCCGGCCAGGCCGTGACCATGCAGCTGGCCGACCACGTCGACGTCAGCCGCGGCGACCTGATCTGCCGGC
Organism: uncultured Actinomycetota bacterium; assembly: GCA_963713245.1. GTDB lineage: Bacteria > Actinomycetota > Actinomycetes > Mycobacteriales > Jatrophihabitantaceae > CAVQKZ01. The sequence continues at coordinate 559,043 of CAVQKZ010000002.1, read as the reverse complement.
CCCACAACCGGCCGCACACCGGCCAGGACATCGACGCGATGGTGTGCTGGCTGACCGCGGCGTCGACGCTCACCCCCGGCGCCCGCTACACGATCCAGCACACGACCAGCGCGACCAAGGCCGTGGTCAAGCAGCTGGACTACCGCCTCGACGTCAACACCCTGCACCGCGACGAAGCGGCCGAGTCGCTGTCGCTGAACGAGATCGGCCGGGTGCGGCTGCGCACCCAGGCGCCGCTGCACTTCGACCCCTACCGGCGCAACCGCGACACCGGCAGCTTCATCCTCATCGACGAGGCGACCAACAGCACGGTGGCCGCGGGCATGATCAGCCGGCCGAGCCAGCAGGATTCGCGAACGTGGTCTGGCACGAGGGTGCGGTGAGCCGGGCCGAGCGGGCCAGCCAGGGCATGACCGTCTGGCTGACCGGGCTGTCCGGGTCGGGCAAGTCGAGCGTCGCCGTCGAGCTCGAGCGCCGGCTGGTCGCCTCCGGCCGGCCGGCCTACCTGCTCGACGGCGACAACCTGCGGCACGGGCTCAACGCCGACCTCGGGTTCAGCGCCGCCGACCGGGCCGAGAACGTCCGACGCGTCGGCGAGGTCGCCCGGCTGCTCGCCGACGCCGGCGTGGTCGCGGTCGTGTCGCTGGTCAGCCCGTACCGGGCCGACCGCGACCGGGTGCGGGCCGTGCACGATGAGGCCGGCCTGCCCTTCGTCGAGGTGTTCGTCGACACCCCGCTCGCAGTGTGCGAGGCGCGCGACCCGAAGGGCATGTACGCCAAGGCCCGGGCCGGTGAGATCACCGGGTTCACCGGCGTCGACGACCCGTACGAGGCGCCGGCCGCACCCGGACCTGCTGTTGCGGCCCGAGGACGGCGACCCGTCCGCGCAGGCGGCGGCGATCCTGGCGCTGCTCGAGCGGCTCGACGGCGTGACGGCTGAGCCAACCGACGCCCGGCTGGCGGCCTGGCTGGCGGAGGAGGCGGGCGCACGTGCTGCTCGAGCCTGCGCTGGACGGCGGGATGTCGCGGCCAAGGCAGCTCAGCGACGCGGGCGACGCCGCGTCCAATCGCATGCTGCTGCACGAACTCGCGCAGCACCGCCCCGGCGACGCGGTGCTCTCGGAGGAGTCCACCGACGATCCGGCCCGCCTGCGCGGCGCGCGGGTGTGGATCATCGACCCGCTGGACGGGTCGCGCGAGTTCGGGATGCCGGGGCGCTCCGACTGGGCGGTGCACGTCGCGCTGTGGCAGGTCGGCCGCGGCATCACCGACGCCGCGGTGTCGCAGCCGGCCCTCGGACGCGGTCTACGCGACCGACGACGGCCGTGCCGCGCGGCGCCGCACGCGGCGGCGGGTAGTCGCTGGTCAGCGACACCCGGCCGCCGGCCTTCGCCGCCGACGCCGCCGCCGCGATCGGCGCGGCGCGTCGAGCCGATGGGTTCGGCCGGCGCCAAGGCCATGGCGGTGGTGCGCGGCGACGCGGCCGCCTATGTGCATGCGGGCGGGCAGTGGGAGTGGGATTCGGCCGCGCCGGTGGGCGTCGCGCTGGCCGCCGGGCTGCACGCATCGCGCATCGACGGCACGCCGCTGCGCTACAACCAGGCCCATCCGTACCTGCCGGACCTGCTGATCTGCGCACCCGGACCTGGCCGTCCCCCTGCTCGCCGCCATCGCCGAATCGGCCCGCTAGCGCCGGCGCTACGGTAGGACCGCCCAGATCGGAGGAGGTGTCGGCGTGACCGATCCCAGTGACCCGTTGGCCGCAACACCGGCCGAACCGAATGACCCCGACGTCGACATCGACATAGACGACGACCTCGCCCACGAACTTCCGCTGGAGGCCGACCCAGCCGATTTCACCGAGCAACGTATCGATACCGGCCCGGCCGACGAGGACTACCCCACCGGCTGAGCCTCGACGTTTCGCCGGCCGTTGCCCTGGGTACGCCTCCGCCAGGACAACTCGCCTGGAGCCGTCGAAAGGGTGGGCAATTGCTGTCGAGGACGCTGGATCAGGTCGCTGACCGACTCGAACGGGCCGCGGTGCTGGACAAGCCCAGCGACCTGTTAGCCGGCCTGGTCCGCAAACTGATCCCGGAGGGCCCGGTCGCCGACGTCGCGAGCGGCACGCCGATCGGCCACCCGGCGCATCCGCTGCTGGTGGCCGTGCCCATCGGCTCGTGGGTCGCGGCCAGCTACCTCGACCTCACCGGCGGCGACGCCCGGGCCGCGCAGCGCCTGGTCGGGCTGGGCAACCTGGCCGCGGTGCCGGCCGCGCTCACCGGCGCGAACGACTGGCTCAGCACGTCCGGCGGCGAGCGCCGCGTCGGCCTGACCCACGCCCTGCTGAACTACACCGCGCTCGGGCTCTACACCGGCAGTTGGCTGGCCCGCCGCAACGACCGCCGGATCAAAGGCGCCGCGCTGGCCCTCGCCGGGGCGGGCGTGCTCACCGCGTCGGGCTGGCTCGGCGGCCACCTGTCCTACGCGCTGGGCGTCGGCGTCGACACGACCGCGTTCCAGCAGCTGCCGAGCGAGTGGACCGACGCCGGGCCCGAGGCCGACGTGCGGGCCGAGGAGGGGAGCGTGGCCGACGTCGATGGCGTCCCCGTCCTGCTGGTCCGCCACGAGGGCCGGCTGGTCGCGCTGGCCGACCGCTGCACGCACCGCGGCGGGCCGCTGCACGAGGGCGAGCTCCGGGACGGCTGCGTCACCTGTCCCTGGCACAACAGCAGCTTCGCGCTCGCGGACGGTTCGATCGCGTCCGGGCCGGCCACCCGGCCCCAGCCCGTCCTCGACGTCCGGGTCGTCGACGGGCGGGTGCAGGTGCGCCGCCCCGACGAGCCGCGCGACCTGCGCACCAATCCGATCGGAAACTGAACCTGCGACAGTCACAAGGAGGAACAGATATGTCGAACGAACTCAACGGCAAGCGCATTGCCTTCCTCGTCGCCAACGTCGGCGTCGAGCAGGTCGAACTGACCAGTCCCTGGCAGGCGGTCAAGGACGCCGGCGGCGAGCCGGTGCTGGTGGCTCCGGAGAAGGAAACCGTCCAGGCCATGAACGGCGACGTCGAGAAGGGCGACACGTTCGACCCGGACCTGGCCGTCGACGACGCGTCGGCCGGCGACTTCGACGCCCTGGTCCTGCCCGGCGGCGTCGCCAACCCGGACAAGCTGCGGATGATGCCCGAGGCGGTCGCGTTCGTGAAGGCGTTCACCGAGGCCGGCAAGCCGGTCGCGTCGATCTGCCACGGCCCGTGGACGCTGGTCGAGGCCGACGTGGTGCGGGGCAAGACGCTCACCAGCTGGCCAAGCCTGCAGACCGACATCCGCAACGCCGGCGCGCAGTGGCGCGACGAGGAAGCGGTGACCTCGACCGAGGAAGGCTTCACCCTGGTGACCAGCCGCAACCCGGACGACCTCGACGCCTTCAACGCAGCGGCGATCGCGGCGTTCGCCTCGGCCTGACGCAGCACGCCGACCGGGCCGACCGGGCCGGGGTGGCCGGGTCGAGCCCGGTCCTCACCCGATCGGGGGAAGCCGGGCCGGGTCCGATGATCGACAGGATTGGCCGGACAGCGCGTCGCCGACGCCGTCCGGGAGGTCCCTCATGCATCGGTCCAGGCCCGGCGGACCTCGGCTGGCCCGGCACGAACGGGTGTTGCTGCGTGAGACCGCGGACGACGGCGCCCAGCGCGTCGGCACCGACCACGCCCTCTACGTCCGCGGCAGCGCGGCCGCGCACGTCGTCTGGACCCGGATCGGGTGGGGCGAGGTGACCTCGATCGGCTGGTCGCGGACGACGGCCACGATGACGCTGCAGCTGGCCCACGCCGACGGCCGGTCGGCGATCACGGTGCCCGTGTGCGCCCACTCCAAGTTGCCGGAGTTCGCGGCCGAGCGGGTGACCGCCTGCCACGTGGCCAGCCGCCGGATCGACATCTCGCCGGCCTGCACGGCCACGCTGTCGGTGCGCCGCGACCCGGCCGGCGGGCAGATCACCTGGCTGGTGCGCCTCGACGGCTGCGGCGAACGCGACGGCCCGGCCATCGAGCAGGCCGTGGCCGAGGTCCGGGCCCAGTTCGGCTGCTGAGCTACTCGTCGAAGACCCGGCTGGCGCGGATGTCGTCCTCGGTGATCACGATCAGGTCGTCCCGGGTGACCTTGCCCTCGGTGCCCACGAGGCGGTTGGCCTGGCGCAACCGGGCCCGTTCCAGCGCGTTGCGGATGCTGCGGCCGTTGGCGAAGCGTGGCAGTTCGAGGCGCCGGTCGAGGTACTCGTCGAACGCGGTCGCGGCCTCCGGGCTGAACCGGTACTCGTCGCGGGCCAGCATCAGCTCGGCGATCTCGACCAGCTCCGCCTTGCTGAAGTTCTCGAACTCGATGTGGTGGGCCACCCGCGAGCTCAGCCCTGGGTTGGCCGAGAAGAACGTCTCCATCCGGTCGGCGTAGCCGGCGAAGATCACGACCAGCGACCCGCGCTCGGACTCCATCTCCTGCAGCAGGATCTCGATGGCCTCGGCCCCGTAGTCGCGCTCGTTCTCGGGCCGGAACAGGTAGTAGGCCTCGTCGATGAACAGCACGCCGCCGGCGGCCTTGGCGATGGCCTCCTTGGTCTTGGGCGCGGTGTGGCCGATGAACTGGCCGACGAGGTCCTCGCGGGTGACCGCGTGCACCTTGGGTACCCGCAGGTAGCCGAGCGCGTGCAGGATTTCGGCCATCCGCAGGGCCACCGTCGTCTTGCCCGTGCCCGGGTCGCCGGTGAAGCTCATGTGCAGCGACGGCTTGCTGGCCGACAGCCCGAAGCGCGACCGGGCCCGGTCGACCGTCAGCAGCGCCGCGATCTCGCGGATGCGGCGCTTGACCGCGGTCAGCCCGACCAGGTCGGCGTCGATGCGGTCGAGCACGGCCCGCACCTTGGCACTGGCCTCGTCGTCGCCCAGGTCGACCTTGGCGTCGGCGTCCAGGATCGTCCGGTGCCTCCGGCTCCGCGCTGGGCTCGGCCTCATCCGCTGGGGACTGGCCGGGTTGCCCGGGCCGGTACATCGCGAAGCCCGACGAACGGCCCGAGGTCACGACGACCCGTTGTGCTGGTACCGGGCCCCCGGCCGGGGCTCGGTCGCGTACGGGTGCACGGCGTAGCGCTGCACCCGGCCCTGCGCCTCGGTGCGGTCGAGCCGGAAGCCCGGCTCATCCGTCGGCCGCTGCACCAGGAAGCTCAGCGCCGTGGTCTGCCGGCCCAGGCTGGCGTCGTAGGCCAGCACCCGGACGTAGTGCTCCGGGAACGTCGTGCGGCACTCGTTGATCTCGGCCAGCACGCCGTCGGGTTCGTCCAGGTCGAACATCGGCAGGCCCCACATCTCCCAGTAGACGTTGCGGGGGTGCGGGTCGTCGGTGTACTCGATCGAGACCGGCCAGCCGTTGTCGAGCACGTAGCGGATCTGGGCCGAGATCTCCTCGTCGGTGAGGTCGGGCAGGTAGGAGAACGCTCCGTGGCGCAGCAACATGTCGGCTCCTCGCTCGATCAGGCGTTCGGGGTGGCGACGACGTCGGGCGCGTCCGTCGAGGTGTAGTCGAACGTGATGTCGCCCCAGGTGTCGAGCGCGACCTCGAGCGGATGGCAGGCCTTGGCCGCCGCCTTGAGCAGGTCCGGGCCCTCCTTGAGCAGGTCGCGGCCCTCGTTGCGGCCCTTGACGATGGCCTCGAGCGCGACCCGGTTGGCCTCGGCCCCGGCGGCGATGCCGAGCGGGTGGCCGATGGTGCCGCCGCCGAACTGCAGGATGACGTCTTCGCCGAGCAGGTCGACCAGCTGGTGCATCTGGCCGGCATGGATGCCGCCGGACGCGACCGGCATGCACCCGGGCAGGCTGGCCCAGTCCTGGTCGAAGTAGATGCCGTGGCCCGGATCGGTCTCGATGTGGTCCTGGCGCAGCGTGTCGTAGAACCCGGCGGTGGTCGCCGGGTCGCCCTCGAGCTTGCCGACCACGGTGCCGGCGTGGATGTGGTCGACGCCCATCAGGCGGCACCACTTGGCGATGACCCGGAAGCTCACGCCGTGGGTCTTCTGCCGGGTGTAGGTGCCGTGCCCGGCCCGATGCAGGTGCAGCAGCACGCTGTTGCGCCGGGCCCAGTACGCCATCGACTGAATGGCCGAGTAGCCGATCGTCAGGTCGATCATGATGACGACGCTGCCCAGCTCCTTGGCGAATTCGGCCCGCTCGTACATGTCCTCGACGGTGGCCGCGGTGACGTTGAGGTAGTGGCCCTTGATCTCGCCGGTGTCGGCGACGGCCTTGTTCACGCCCTCCATCGCGTACAGGTAGCGGTCGCGCCAGCGCATGAACGGCTGCGAGTTGATGTTCTCGTCGTCCTTGGTGAAATCCAGCCCGCCGCGGCAGGCCTCGTAGACCACGCGGCCGTAGTTGCGGGCCGACAGGCCGAGCTTGGGCTTGACCGTCGCTCCGAGCAGCGGGCGGCCGTACTTGTTGAGGATCTCGCGTTCCATCACGATGCCGTGGGCCGGGCCCTGGAACGTCTTCACATAGGCGACCGGGATGCGCATGTCCTCCAGCCGCAGCGCCACCAGCGGCTTGAAGCCGAACACGTTGCCGATGATCGACGAGGTCAGGTTCGCGATCGAACCCTCCTCGAACAGGTCGATGTCGTAGGCGACGTAGGCCAGGTACTCGTTGTCCCGGCCGGCCACCTTGTCGACCCGGTAGCACTTGGCCTGGTAGTGCGTGTTGGCGGTCAGCCGGTCGGTCCACACGACCGTCCAGGTCGCTGTGGACGACTCGCCGGCCACCGCGGCCGCCGCTTCGTGCGGGTCGACGCCGGGCTGCGGGGTCACCCGGAACAGGGCCAGGACGTCGGTGTCCTTGGGTTCGTAGTCGGGGTTGTAGTAGCCCATGCTGGCGTAGCTGTGCACGCCCGGGTCCCAGCGGGCCGGCTCGGCCTCATCGGTTTTCGGCACGGAGTCCTCCTGGGTGGCACGGCTCGATCTCGCTCGAGCGCCGTCCCCTGAGCATGGGCGCACGAAGCTTGACCCGTCTAGCGAGCTTTTGCTTGCTTTGCATGAGCGATCACTCATGTTTAGATGAGGCGGACATGACTCCGTCCCGGCTGCTGACGTTCCTGACGATCGTGGAGTGCGGCTCGGCCAGGGCGGCAGCCACCCGGCTGTCGGTCACCGAGTCCGCGGTCTCGGCCTCGCTGGCCGCTCTGCACCGCGAGGTCGGGGTCGCCCTGTTCGAGCGCAGCGGCCGCGGACTGCGGCTGACCGAGGCCGGCCGGGTGTTCGCCGACTACGCCCGCCGCATCCTCGGCCTCATCGACGAGAGCGTGGCCGCGGCCCGGCAGGGGGTGGCGGCCGAGCGCGGCCGGGTGCGCCTGGGCGCGGTCACCACGGCCGGCGAGTACCTGGTGCCCGGCCTGCTGGCCTCGTTCCGGCGCCGCTACCCCGACGTCGACGTGACGCTCGAGGTCGGGGTGCGCGACCACATCCTGGCCCTGCTGGCCGACCACCAGCTCGACATCGTCATCGCCGGGCGGCCGCTGCCCGGGCTGGCGCTGACGACGGTGGCGACGCGCGCGAACTCGCTGATCGCGGTCTGCGCGCCGGGGTCCGAAGCGCCCGACCTGGCCACGAGCACCTGGCTGCTGCGCGAGCCCGGGTCGGGCACCCGCGACACCACTCTCGCCCTGCTGGCGGCACTGCAACTGCAGCCGCCCACGCTCACGCTCGGCTCGCACGGCGCGGTCGTCGCCTCGGCCGTGGTCGGGCTCGGCATCACGGTCGTGTCGGCCGACGCCGTGGCCAAGCACCTGGGCGACGGCGCGCTGCGGCCGGTGCCGGTGCGCGGCACCCCGCTCAAGCGCCCGTGGCACGCGCTCACCACCGCGGCGCCCACGGCCACCACCCGGCTGTTCCTCGACCACGTGAGCGATCCACGAGTCGCGGGCGAGCTGGCCTTCCGGCGGCGCCGGGCCACGCGCGGGCCCGGGGCCTCACCCGTTGTCGGGTAGCGCGGCTCACCCGGTGACCCGCCCCTGCGGGTGAAGTGGCCCCGGTTTCGGCTCCATAGCGTGGTTAGCACCTGACCCGCTGGCCGAACAGGAGGTCCCGCCGTGCCCGGACTGCATGACGTCGCCGCCGCACTGGTGGCCCCGCGCAAGGGGATTCTCGCCGCCGACGAGAGCATCGCCACGATGTCCAAGCGGCTCGAGGGCGCCGGGGTGCCGGCCAGCGCCGACGCCCGGCGCGACTACCGCGAACTGCTGCTGACCACACCCGGGCTCGACGAGTGGATCTCCGGGATCATCCTGTGCGCCGAGACGCTCGGCCAGGACCTGCGCGACGGCACGCCGTTCGGCCCGGCCGCGTCGGCCGCGGGCATCCTGGCCGGCATCAAGGTCGACGCCGGGGTCACTCCCCTGCCGTTCGCCGACGGCGGCGTGGTCACCGAGGGCCTGGACGGGCTGCGCGACCGGCTGGCCGGGTTCGGCGAGCAAGGGGCCGTGTTCGCCAAGTGGCGCGCGGTGCTGCCGCCGTCCGGGCTCAGCGCCCGCACCGTGCACGCGAACGCCACCGCGCTGGCCCGCTACGCCGCGCTGTGCCAGGAGGCCGGCATCGTCCCGATCGTCGAGCCCGAGGTGATCATGGACGGCGAGCACACCATCGCGATGTGCCAGGCCGTCACCGCCAACACCCTCAACGCGGTCTTCGACGAGCTCGACCGGGCCGGGGTCGATCCGGCCGGCATGGTGCTCAAGCCCAACATGGTCGTGGCCGGCTCGGCCGCGTCCGACCAGCCCGGGCCGGCCGAGGTCGCCCGGCGCACCCTGCAGGTGCTCGCGGCGACCGTCGCCTCCGACGTGCCCGGCATCGCCTTCCTGTCCGGCGGGCAGTCCAACGAGCAGGCCTGCGCGAACCTGGCCGAGATCAACGACCAGGCCGCCGGGAGCCCGTCGGCGCCGTGGCGGCTGACCTTCTCCTTCGGCCGGGCACTGGTCAACGACGCGCTGGCCCGCTGGGCCGGTGCGGCCGGCAACGTCACCGCCGCGCAGGGCGAGCTGGCTGACAATTGCCGGCGAGCCAGCGCGGCCGCGGACCCCGCCCGTGCGCTCTCGGCCGCGGTCGGGGCCTGAGCGATGCGCGACGCGCGCAAGACGCTCACCCGCTACACGATCGAGACCGAGCACCGCCACGAAGGCTCGACCGGTGACTTCTCCGGTCTGCTCAACGCCGTCGCCACCGCGGTCAAGGTCATCAGCAACCAGGTCAACCGCGGCGCGCTCATCGGCGCACTCGGCAGTGCCGGGCTGGAGAACGTGCAGGGCGAGGTGCAGAAGAAGCTCGACGTCATCAGCAACGAGATCATGATCGGCGAGACCGAATGGGCCGGGCACCTGGCCGCGATGGCCTCCGAGGAACTCGAGGACATCTACCCGATCCCGGCCAGCTACCAGCGCGGCAAGTACCTGCTCGCCTTCGACCCGCTCGACGGGTCGAGCAACATCGACGCCAACGTCTCGGTCGGCACGATCTTCTCGATCCTGCGCAGTCCCGACCCAGGCGTCGAACCGCGTGCGGAGCACTTCCTGCAGCCGGGCGTGCGGCAGGTGTGCGCCGGCTTCGCCGTGTACGGGCCGTCGACGATGCTGGTGCTGACCACCGGTGACGGCGTGGACGCGTTCACCCTCGACCGCGAGATCGGGGCGTTCATCCTGACCCATCCCAAGCTGCGCATCCCCGAGGACACTCGCGAGTTCGCGATCAACGCCTCCAACGAGCGGTTCTGGGAGCCGCCGGTGCGCCGCTACGTGCAGGAGTGCCTGGCCGGGCGCACCGGCCCGCGCGAGCAGGACTTCAACATGCGCTGGGTCGCGTCGCTGGTGGCCGAGGCGTTCCGGATCCTCACCCGCGGCGGGGTGTTCCTGTACCCCAACGACACCAAGGACCCGACCCGGCCCGGGCGGCTGCGACTGCTGTACGAGTGCAACCCGATCGCGTTCATCGTCGAGCAGGCCGGCGGGGCGGCCAGCACCGGGCGCGAGCGGGTCATGGAGGTGCAGCCCGACGGGGTGCACCAGCGGGTGCCGCTCATCTTCGGCTCCCGCAACGAGGTCGAGCGCATCACCGGCTACCACCGCGAGGACGGCGAGGCCGCCGACAACGCGTTCGACGCCTCGCTGTTCAACACCCGCTCGCTGTTCCGTACCCCCTGACCCCGCAGACGCAGGAGTAGCCATGTCGGCCAAGCATCCCGTCGTCGCCGTCACCGGGTCGTCCGGGGCCGGCACCTCGTCGGTGACCAGGACGTTCCAGTACATCTTCCGGCGCGAGCAGATCACCGCGGCCATCGTCGAGGGCGACTCGTTCCACCGCTACGACCGCACCGAGATGAAGCAGGCCGAGGCCGAGGCCGAGCGCGGCGGGCAACAACCACTTCTGCCACTTCTCCCCCGAGGCCAACCTGCTCGAAGAACTGGAGACGCTGTTCCGCGACTACGGCGAGACCGGCCAGGGCCGCATCCGCAAGTACCTCCACGACGAGGACGAGGCCAAGCCGTTCGGCCAGCAACCGGGCACGTTCACCCCGTGGACGGACGTCCCCGACAGCGACCTGCTGTTCTACGAGGGGCTGCACGGCGCGGTCATCACCGACAAGGTCGACGTGGCCCAGCACCCCGACCTGCTGATCGGGGTCGTGCCGATCATCAACCTGGAGTGGATCCAGAAGGCTCACCGCGACAAGACCGAGCGGGGTTACTCCAACGAGGCCGTGATGGACACGATCCTGCGGCGGATGCCCGACTACGTGAACTGCATCTGCCCACAGTTCTCGAAGACGCGACGTCAACTTCCAGCGCGTGCCCGACCGTCGACACGTCGAACCCGTTCATCGCCCGGTTCATCCCGACCGCCGACGAGAGCTTCGTGGTGATCCGCTTCCGCAACCCGCGCGGCATCGACTTCCCGTACCTGCTGTCGATGCTGCACGACTCGTTCATGTCCCGGCCCAACATCATCGTCATCCCGGGCGGCAAGCTGGAGCTGGCCATGCAGCTCATCTTCACGCCGCTCATCCTGCGGCTGATGGAGGCACGACGTCGTCTGTTGGCTTCCTAGTGCCTAGTCCACGCGACCGGCGGGGACGACCCATTGACAGCGCTGGCCGGTGACGGACGCGATCACGTCGAAGTCGGCGTCGTAGTGGAGCACGGTCGCGCCGAGTTCCTCGGCCGCTGCCGCGACCAGGAGGTCAGGGATCTTGCGACCCCGCTGGCTGCGTGCGGCGAGCAGCCGCTGGACCTGCAGTGCCCGCCGCACATGGGCCGCCGTGGTCTCGACCGCTACGAACGTATCGAGCGCGGTGAGCAGGCGGTCCCACTCCTCTGAATTGCGAGCCGAATACCCGACCTCTAGGTCACAGATGCTGGGCCGACCGAGCTCACCCGCTGCAGCCAGCGGTTCGAGCACCATGCGTACCTCGGGCCTGCCGACTCGTTTGATCACGCTGGTGTCGAGCAGAAACGTCAACGCCACGCGTCGAGACGATCGTCGAGCTGCGCCTTCGCAAGGACATCGAGGCCCGCCGCGACGCGGTGTTGGCGCCCGAGCGTCGCCAGACGCAGGGCCTCGTTCACGGTGTCCTTGATCGTAAGGGTGCCGAGTTCGGCTCGTGCTGCCCCGAGCCGTTCCTCGTCGACGTCGATCAGGTGCTTGGCCATATCGCCAGTATATACAGCCGAGATTCAGTATATCTAGCGTCTGCAGTCCGGACTAAGGCCCAGCGCATCAGTCGATGACGTCGGAGATGACGGCCTCGACGGTGGTGCCGGCGCCGGGTTGGGAGGTCACGGTCAGCCGGCCGCCCAGCAGCTGGACCCGCTCGTGCATCCCGCTCAGGCCGAACTGGGCCGCCGCGCTGCGGTCGTGCGGCGTGATCGACACCGTCCCCGGCGTGGCGAAGCCCCGTCCGTCGTCGGTGACCCGCAGCACGACCGAGCGGCCGTGCTTGGCCAGGCTGATCAGGGCCGTACGGGCCTCGGCGTGCTTGACCACGTTCTGCACCGCCTCCTGCGCGATCCGGAACAACGCCGTCTCGACGTGTTCGGGCAGCTCGAGGTCCTGGGCCTGTACGTCCACCTGCACGCTCGGGACGGCCCGGGCCATGCTGGCCAGCCCGGCGGCCAGGCCCAGATCCTCGAGCACCGGGCTGTGCAGGCCGGCGATCGCGTTGCGGGCCTCGGCGAAGGCCAGGTCGGCCGCCGCGCGGGCCGCGCCGACCTGCTCGGCCACGTAGTCGTAGTCGTGCTCACCCAGTGCGACGTCGGCGGCGGACAGGTGGAAGGTCAGGCTGGCCAGGGCCTGGGTCACGCCGTCGTGCAGGTCGCCGGCGATGCGGCGCCGCTCGCCCTCCTGGGCCGTGACCGTGGCCGCCACCAGGCTCTCCCAGCCCTCCTCGAAATCGGCCAGCGCCCCGGCGGCCCGCTCGAGGTGCACCCGCAACCCGACCAGGTCGGCCACCCGCTGGGCCGCGTCGATCTCGTCGGCCCGGAACTCGCGCCGGGCCCGGCTGTGCACGGCCAGGACGGCGGCACACCCGCCGTGCGGGGCCCGGGCCGGCACGCACAGCCGCGACACCAGCTCGCCGTCGCGCAGGCCCAGCAGTTCGCGGTGCAGGGCGTTGCGCGGGTTGTCATCGACCAGCACAGCCGGGATCTGGTCGGCCGCCACCCGCCCGGTGACCCCGAAGCCGCTGCGCAGTCGCAACGGCTGCGCGCCGACGGCGCGAACGGGGTAGGTCGCGCAGACGACGAGGTCCCCGGCGGCCTCGACGCAGTAGACCAGGCAGCCGTCGACGGCCAGGGCGTCGGTGAGCAGCCGGGCCGCACCGGTCAGCACCAGCTCCAGCACCGGTTCGCGGGCGACGAGCCGGCTGGCAGCGGCGATCAACCCACGGTCGTCGCCGGCCGCTGGTGCCGGCGGAGTGGTCAATGGAACAGGCCTTCGCGCAGCGCGGTCGCCACCGCCCCGCCGCGGTCGTTGACGTCGAGCTTGCGGTACACGCCGCGTAGGTGGGTCTTGACGGTGTCGTCACTGACGACCAGGCGGGCCGCGATCGCCTTGTTGGACATGCCGCCGACGAGCAGGGCCAGCACCTCGCTCTCGCGCTGGGTCAGCCCGAGGCGGGCGCCGGGCCAGAACTCGCCGCTCTGCAGGTGCGCGGCCGACGCCGCGACCCGCCCGGCCAGCGTGGGGTCGATGACGATCTCGCCGGCGTAGACGTTCTCGAGATGCCGCAGCAGTTCCTCGGCGTCCAGGCGCTTGAGCAGGTAGCCGGACGCGCCCACGCGCAGGGCCTGGTACAGGTACTGCTCGTCGTCGTACACGGTCAGGAACACGACCTTGGCCTGCGCGTCGATGCCCCGGATCGCGGTGCACACGTCCAGACCGCTGGCCTGCCGTAGCCGGACGTCGCACAGCACGATGTCGGGGCTCTCGGCCCGCACCGCGCGCACGGCCTCGTCGGCGTCGGACGCGGTGGCGACCACCTCGACCTGCTCCGGGAAGCGCGAGAGCATGGCCTCCAGACCCTGCAGCACCATCTCGTGGTCGTCGACCAGCAGAACGCGCATTGGCTTGCGCATTCTCATACCGTAACGGGTGGAAAGGTATGCCGATCAAGATCCACACACGCAGATCACCCGGCGGACCACCCGTGCGGGTGAGACGCCGGACGACCGGCGTCCCTAGCGTCACGAATGGGCCACGGCCGAGCACCGAGGAGAGGTATGCCTGACAAGCAGATCAGGATGACCCGCCTGCGGATGCCGGACGCGGCCCGCCCGCGACCGGTGCTGCTGGCCATCGGCGGCGACAGCGCGTCGGGCAAGACGACACTGGCCGACGGGCTGGTCGAGGCCATCGGGCCCGAGCGCTGCACCGCGATCTGCGTCGACGACTACCACCGCTACGACCGGGCCGAGCGCCAGGATCTGCCGTTCACGCCCCTGCACCCCGACTGCAACTACGTCGACATCATGGAGCAGCACCTGCAGATGCTGGCCACCGGCCAGCCCATCCTCAAGCCGGTCTACGACCACGCGACCGGCACGTTCACCCGGCCCGCAGTACGTCGAGCCGCGGCAGTTCGTCATCATCGAGGGCCTGCTGCCGCTGTCGACGAAACTGGCCCGGGCCTGCTTCGACATCAGCGTCTTCCTCGACCCGCCGGAAGAGATCCGCCGCGACTGGAAGATCAAGCGCGACACCAGCGAGCGCGGCTACACCACCGAGCAGGTGCTGGCCGAGCTCGAGCGCCGCGAGCCCGACGCGGTCGAGTTCATCCGGCCACAGCGGCGCCACGCCGACATCGTCGTGCGCTTCGCATCGGTGCCGTCCCGCGACGATCCGCCCGGCGCCCCGCTCTCGGCCGAACTGCTGCTCCGGCCCACCATCGCCCATCCGCCGCTGAGCCACGTGCTCACCGACGACACCCGCACGGCGATGCACCTGAAGATCATCCGCGACAACGACGGGACGCCGGTCGACTGCCTGCACGTGCACGGCCACGCCGGCCCGGACGAGCTGGCCATGCTGCAGAAGGCGGTGTGGGCCGGGGTGGCCGACCGGCCCGAGTTGCCGGCCGGGCTCGGTTCGGTCGGGCCGGGCGAGCGCAGCGAACCGCTGGCCATGACCCAGCTACTGCTGCTGTATCACCTCATGCAGGAGGTGTATCAGGCCTGATCCCCCGGATCAGGTCGGCCACCGTCGCGGCCATGGCGTCGCGGGCGGCGGACAGGTACTTGCGCGGATCGGTCACGTCGGGGTCTTGGTCGAGGTAGTCGCGCACCGCCCCGGTGAACGCCACGTTCAGGGCCGTGCCGATGTTGATCTTGCGCATGCCGGCGGCGGCCGCGGCGCTGAGGTCCTCCGGCGAGACTCCGGACGAGCCGTGCAACACCAGTGGCACCGGCACCCGCGCGGCGATGGCCCGGATGAGGTCGTGGTCGAGCCGGGCCGTGCGGCTGGTCATGGCGTGCGAGCTGCCGACGGCCACGGCCAGGGCATCGACGCCGGTGGCGGCCACGTAGGCCGCCGCCTCGTCCGGATCGGTGCGCACGCCGGCCGCGTGGGCGCCGGCCGGCGCGTCCGGCTTGCCACCGACGTAGCCGAGTTCGGCCTCGAGCCAGAGCCCGGCACCGTGCGCCCATTCGGCGGCGGCCGTGGTCGCGGCGACGTTCTCGGCGTAGGGCGCGGCCCCGGCGTCGAACATGGCCGAGGAGAACCCCGCGTTGGCCGCCTGTCGCAGCAGCACCGGGTCGGTCGACGTGATCGAGGTGGAGGGCGACGTGGACGGTGGCGAGTTCGGCCACCGCCGCCGTGGCGGCGGCGATGGGGCGCAGCTGGCCGCCGTGGAAGCGCACCGCGTTCTGGCTGATCTGCAGGATGACGCCGTGCCCCGCGCTCGTGGCCCCGGCGACGATGGCCTCGGCGTGCTCGACGGTGATGACGTTGAACGCGGCGACGGCCGATGCGTGGTCCACCGCCTCCCATACGAGTGACTGCGTACTGACCAGGGTCACGACGTCTCCTCCAGCACCATCGCCGCGGCCACCTCGGCCGCGACTGTTCGTCGATCTCGCCGGCCACATGGGTGGCGACGGCGCCGGCGGCCCAGCCCACACCGGTACGCAGGATGTCCGGCCAGTCGTCGCCGCGCACCAGGCCGGCGGCCAGCGCGGCCGTGAGGGCGTCACCGGCGCCGGTGGGGTTGCCGGCGACGCGGCGCGCCGGGCGGGCCACCCAGGCGCCGCCGCGGGTCGCGCACACGAGCCCATCCGGGCCGTCGGAGACGACGACGCTGCCGGCGCCCCGGGTCCGCAATTCGTCGGCCGCGTCCCGGAGCCCGGCGGGCCCGTCGACCGCGTGCTCGAGCGTCTCGGCCACCTCGGCCCGGTTGGGCGCCACGACCGTCGGGCCCTGGGCCAGGGCCTGGGTCAGCGCCGGTCCGCCGGCGTCGAGCACGACCGGTACGGCCGCGGCGGCGGCGATCCCGACCAGGGTGGCGTAGGCCGACCGGTCCAGCCCGGGTGGCGTACTGCCCGACAGGGTCACGGCCGAGGCGCGACTGAGCAGGTCGCGGTAGCGGTCGAGGAACAGCCGCCATTCCTCGTTCGACACGGTCGGCCCGGGCTCGTTGAACACGGTCGCGTCGTCGGCGTCCACGACCGTGATCGAGCGCCGGCTTGCCCCGGCGATCGGGCTGAACGAGTGCGCCACCCCGGCCGCGTCGAGATCGGCCTTGAGCACGCGGCCGCGGGCTCCCCCGAGCAGGCCGGTGATCGTGGTCGCGATGCCCAGCTGGTGCAGGACCCGGGCGACGTTGATGCCCTTGCCGCCCGCGCGCTCGCCGGCCACCTCGACCGGATGCGATCCCCCGGGGCGCAGGGTGGCAGTGCGGTAGGTGATGTCGAGGGCGGGGTTGAGGCAGACGGCGAGGATCACGGCGGGCCCGGGTCGTGCCCGACACACTCAGCCATGGATTCCCCTTCCGGCGCCGACCCCAGCGATCTCAGCTGCCGTACGCAGTTTGCCGTATGCGCCATACTGGGCGCGCCCGCGTGCCTTGCGGGCCGTGTCGTCGCCACCCAGCGGCGCGCACCCGGCGATAATTCCGACGGGGCGGTAGCTCAGCTGGTTAGAGCAGCGGACTCATAATCCGCCAGCCGTGGGTTCAAGTCCCACCCGCCCCACAAGCCTCCTATATTGCTTCGGTTGATGGGTGACGGTGTTTCGGGTGATGCTTGACAGCTGTTTCGGTTGATCCTTGACACTCCCTCGATGAGGGAGCTTTCTGTGGTTGAGCAGCGGTATGAGGCCGTGCGGGCGGTGATCGCCGACGCCGCCCAAACACGGAGCGCTGCGGCCTGACCGGCTGACCCTGGGTGGTCACCGTGGACAGCGCCAAACACGAACGCCTGGACGGCTCCTACCTTCTCGTCCTTGCCCGTGAACTCGACCTGGACACGGCTCACGAGCTCGGGCGAGCCGGTCTCATTCATCGACTGCGCCGGCATCGGGGCACTCATCCACCTCCGGAACGCAGCGCATGATGCAGGTCTGCCGCTAACCATCCTCGACCCGTCCGACCGAGTGACGAGGCTGCTGCACCTCGCCGGACTCGATCGAGCGTTCGACATCGAGCTGACCAAGGGAAGGTCCCGCACGCCCGACGACGACATCGTCCTGCCGGAAGGTGGCTACGACACGAGCACCCTCGTGGCCACCGGCCGGCCTCACAGACGGGGCGGGCGACCGCATCACGTGGTTCGACGGGCACTTTCGCCGCGGGACTCGCGTCGCGAAGGTCAATTCCTGATGGGCGCACGCTAGTTCACCTGAATCGCGCCGAGCTGGCCATATTCGTAGAGCTGGTCTGGTGGAGCGCCGACGGCACAGGCGCCGGTGAGGTGGTAATAGATGATCTCCCAGGCTGGATAGCTGCCCGGGTGCCCGATCGTGACGGCCATGCTTAGTTGCTGGCTCGTTGCGCTCGAGGTGATCGATGGTGCGCTTGATGCGACTTGGTTGTCGGGATTCTGCGCAGCGTTCGCCGGGACGGGACCCGGGCCGAAGTAGGGCACACTTCCGGGGAGCGTGACCAGCAAGTTGACCTTGTCGATCCGTGATTTCATCGAATTGTCAAGCGTGGCCCGCACGGACACGGGCGCCCCTGCGGCGCCGGAAACGATGATCGTTTCTGCATTCGGAGATGGCGACGTCGCGCCGGGGATCACGGCTGACATTCCTGGCGGCCCGCACCCCGGCCCCAATCGGAGCGGTGGAGCGGCGTGCGTTGAATGAGTGGCCGCCCTGGCAGCAGGGTGCTTCGGACCTTGTGTCGACCATGGCTGGATGATTGCCAAGGTAAGCGTGGCCGCCACCACCACAGCCGAAGCAACGCCTCCGATCACCGTGTGGCGTCGGCGCCGGGCCCTCACCAATCTGATGATGCTCTGCGCCTCAGGCGTGCTCACGGTGGATGCATCTCCAGCGCGCTTGATCAACTGCCCAATCTTGTCGTCCGACGTCATGACAGCCGCGCCTCTTTCTGAGCGATTGATCTGTTTGACGCCCCGGCGGCGAGGGTAATCCGTCGGTGCCGGCTCAGCCGGAGACGCTGTCAGGGCCGTCAGCCAGGACGGGCTGGAACGGCCGCGGCACCGGCACCTCAGAGGCCGGAGGCGCAGCGACGATGGGAACGACAATGGACCAGGACCGGGCACCGGTGCTTGAGGCGCTGGCTGGCTACCACCGCAACCGGCGATACGGATTCACCCCGCCTGGACACCGCGGAGTGAACGGAGCCGACCCGCGGGCGGTCGAGGTACTCGGTCCGGACGTGTATCTGAATGATGTTCTGGCCACGGCCGGGCTGGACGACCGGTCGTCCGGCGGCAATGTCGTGGCCGACGCCGAGGCACTCATGGCCGATGCGGTCGGGGCAGAGGCGGCGTTCTTCTCGACCTGCGGAAGCTCACTGTCGGTGAAGAGCGCGGTGCTTGCCGTCGCCGGTCGACACGGTCACATCCTGGTGGGCCGCGACGCACACAAGTCCGTAATCTCCGGGCTGGTCCTGTCCGGGCTGCAACCCACGTGGGTGCGACCGCAATGGGATGCCGAACGGCACCTCGCGCACCCGCCCTCCCCCGGCGACATCGACAAGGCGTTCCGCCAGAACGATGTCGCCGGCTTGCTGATCACCAGCCCGACCCCTTATGGAACGTGCGCCGATATCGCGGCCATCGCCGAGATCTGCCATGGCCACGGCAAGCCGCTGATCGTCGACGAGGCCTGGGGTGCGCATCTGCCGTTCCATCCCGACCTGCCCACGTGGGCGATGGACGCCGGCGCGGACATCTGTGTGGTCAGCACCCACAAGGCAGGCGGCGGGTTGGAACAGTCATCGGTCTTCCACGTTCAAGGCGACCGGATCGACCGGGCCCATCTACGCCAATGCGCCGACATGCTCTCCACGACCAGTCCCAATGTGCTGCTTTACGCGGCCATGGACGGGTGGCGCCGGCAGATGGCCCAGCATGGGAAGCCGCTGCTCGGGGCCGCGCTCGAACGAGCACACCAGGTGCGCACAGAGTTGGCGAGATTGCCCGGCGTCAACGTCATGCACGAGGAATTCCTCGGCGAACAGGCCAGCCACGACCTCGACGAACTTCAGGTGGTGCTCGACATCAACGAGCTCGGACCGTCGGGCTATGCCGCCGCCGACTGGCTGCGAGCCGAGCACGCCATCGACGTCGGCACCAGCGATCACCGCCGCATCGGACTCCAGCTCAGCTACGCCGACAGCGACGAGGCCATCGACCGGATGACCACAGCGCTGAACCATCTGGTCCAGGCTGCGGGGGCCCTGCCGCCCGCACCGGCGATGCACCTGCCCAGCCCGGACGAACTCGAACTGGACACCGTAATACTGCCCCGCGACGCGTTCTTCGGCGACTGCGAGGACGTCCCACTCGAGCAGGCCATCGACCGGATTTGCGCCGAGCAGATCACCCCGTACCCACCAGGGATCCCCGCCGTGCTGCCCGGCGAACGCATCGGCGCCGGAGTGCTCGAGTACCTGCGCACCGGGGTGGACGCCGGCATGCAACTACCCGATGCGGCCGACCCAAAACTGAACACCATCCGGGTAACACGAGGTCACTAGGGCAAGACGGACTACCGGCGAGGAACACCCCCGCCGGCGCCCGAGCTACGGCCGGCGGGTGGGCCGGGTGGCCGGCAGCGGGAGTGCGCCGGTGTCGGCTACTTCGGTGGCGACCAGGTGCAGCTTTCGGCCGGTGTGTTGGCTGGAGACTCTGAGCAGGTTGAACGCGTCCTCTCGGGTCACTTTGTACTGAGCCATGAGCACGCCCATGGCAACGCCGATATCAGTTCGGTTCTCCAAGGCGGCCTCGAGGTTGGTCGCCTGTTCGCGTGCCCGCACACTAGCCAGGGCCAGGGACCCGTACGTGGCCAGTAGTACTGCCATAGTCTCGGCGTTGGTGTCGAACGCGTCCGGCTCCCGCGAGTACATGTTGAGGCCGACGCGGAGTTGGTCGTCCTCTTCCAGATAGAACCGCACGGACAGCATGCTCAGCACCCCGTTGGCCTCGTACGCCCGGCGACCGAACTCCGGCCAGCGTGGGTCGGAGCGCAGGTCACCGGTGCGGAAGTTGCCGGGCTGCAGAACCGCGTCGACGCAAGGCCCGCTGCGCAGTTCGTACTGAATGGCGTCGGTCTGGACGCACAGGTCGCCGGTTGCTACCGGAGTGGTGATCTTGCCGTTCCTCGCCTGGGTGATGCCGGCTTCCTGAGCGCCTGGCACCTGAGCGGCCAGGGTGGTCAACGCCACGTAGGCGTCACCGACCGCTTCAAGGGCGAGCAATCGGCGAGACATGTCGATATAGGTTTCAGCGAGCTGCGGCACTGGGCCGCTGCCGGTCACGGTGATAGAGGTTTACGCATCGTCGGCCTCATATCCATTGAGCTCGAAGCCTGGCCGCAAGACACGCTGCGGATCTTCGAGCGGGAGAGGCGCTGATTTCGCCGGAATTCTCACCGTACCCCCTTGATGCGTCGCCCTTGCGGTAGCGTGCAAGGTGGCCTCCTCAGCGGAGGTCTGCTGGAGTGACGCCGCCCCAAACACGGAGCGCCGCGGCCTGACCGGCTGACCCTGGGTGGTCACCGTGGATATCGCCAAACACGAACGCCTCGACGGCTCTTACCTTCTCGTCCTTGCCGGTGAACTCGACCTGGACACGGCTAACGAGCTCGGGCGAGCCGGTCTCCGCTTGCTCACACACGACGGCTGCAAGCGACTCGTTCTTGACCTCATGGACGTGTCATTCATCGATTGCGCCGGCATCGGGGCACTCATCCACCTCCGGAACGCAGCCCATGATGCAGGTCTGCCACTAACCATCCTCGACCCGTCCGGCCGAGTGACGAGGCTGCTGCACCTCGCCGGACTCGATCGGGCATTCGACATCGAGCTGACCAAGGGAAGGATCCACACGTCCGACGACGACATCGTCCTGCAGGACGGTGGCTACGACACGAGCACGGTCGTGACCACCGGCCGGCGTCACACACGGGGCGAGCGACGCGAACAGGTCACTGACATGACGTGACAGCGCGTCGGACGCGACCCACAGGGACACGGCAGTGAACGGCCGACGAGTCAATCGGCTGTCGCACCACAGCGAGGCGGCACGAGGTCTCTGGACGTTGCGGCAAGGGGACGAACGGCGGAAGCCCGATTCGACATCGACGGCGCGAGCGTAGGCCGCCCGGCACGCGGCGCACACCGGGCCTGGGATGATCGGGGGGTGACGGACACGCCCAGGGCGCCGCTCGTCCTGCTGGCGGCGTGCGTGTTCTTCGCGATCTGCACCGAAATGCTGCCGGTCGGCCTGCTGCCCGAGATCGGCCGCGGACTCGGCGTGTCGGCGTCGGCGGCCGGCGTGCTCGTATCGCTGTACGCCGTCCTGGTCGCCGTCATGTCCGTGCCGATCGCGGCGCTCGCCGAGCGATGGCCGCGCCGCGTGGTGCTCGCGGTCCTGCTCGGGGCCTACACCCTCGCCAACCTCGTCTTCGCCGCCGCACCCAACTACGCCGTGGCCGTCGTCGCCCGGGTGATCGGCGGGTTGGCCCACGCCGGGTTCTTCGCCGTGGCTGTGGCTGCGGCGGTCTCGCTCGTCGACGCCACCCGGTCGGGACGCGCCATCGCCGTGGTGATGATCGGCAACGCGCTGGCCCTCGTTTTCGGTGTCCCGCTCGGGACGGTGCTGGGCACCGCTCTCGGCTGGCGGTGGGCCTTCGTCGCTCTCGCCGCAGCGTTGGGCGGCCTCGCCCTGGCGGTCCTGCGGGTGCTGCCGGCGCAGGCGCCGACGCGGACGTCCTCGCGCACGTCGGTGCTGGCCGGCGTCCGCCGTCCCGCGGTGGTGGTCATGGCGACGGTGATCACCCTGCTCGCGCTCGGACACTTCACGCTGTACACCTACATCAGCCCGCTGCTGTTGCACGACGGCGTCGCCCGAGCCGACGTCGGTGCGGCGCTGTTCGCCTATGGCTGCGGCGGCCTGATCGGCCTCGGGGCCGCCGGAGCGGTCGTCGCCCGGCGTCCGGCCGAAGCGCTCGCCGCCGACATCGTCCTGATGATCCTGAGCCTGGTGCTCGCCGCCACTGTCGCCTCGGCGGTCGGCATCGTCGCGGTCATCGCGGTGTGGGGCGTGGCATTCGGCGCCTTCCCGACACTGACGCAGACGGTGATGCTGCGGACGGCAGGCGACGCCACCGACGCGGCCACGTCCCTGGTCAACGCCACGACCAACATCGGCATCGCCGGCGGTGCGCTACTCGGTTCCCGGCTGCTCGGGGCCGTCGCCGTGCCCGAACTCGGCTGGGTCGGCGCGGGCCTCGTCGCCGCCTCGCTCGTCGTCTACGCAGCGAAGCTTCGGCGGCCCGGCTGAGTGTCGCGGTCTCGGCCCGGCGCCGATCGGCCCGCTGCTCGTGATGACGGCGGAGCCCACCCGACGTCGAGTCGGGTGGGCTCCAGGGTCCAGCGGAGTCGGTACTAGCTGACGCCGACCGGCTGCGGCCTGGGGACGGTGTGCCCCGACAGGACGTCCTGCCCCGGCGACACCCGGCGGGCGTGCCAGAGGCCGAGGATCGACAGCGCGGCCAACACGGCCGCGGCGACGAACGCGGCGATCGCGGCGATGCCGGCGATCATGCCCATCGTGCCGAACGCGTAGGCGTTGAGCAGCAGCCCGCGCAGCGTCTCACCCTTGAACATGGTGGCCACCTGACCGGCCAGCTTCTGGTCGTTGGGGTGGGCCTGGGCCTCGGTGCTGAGCTGGGCGTAGGTCTTGCCGCCGCCGGCCTCCTTCAGGTGCACCGCGATGAAGTGGTCGGCGTACGTCTTGGCCTGGGCGCCGGTGGTGAGCTGCTGACCGGCGTACTGCCGCATCTGCGTGAACTCGCGGACCGGCGATCGCCTGGCTGCCCTTGGGCGGGAAGAAGATCTTCTGGGCCCCGAGCTGGGTGTGCACCTCGTGGTCGACGAAGGTGTGCGCCCAGGTGAGCAACGAGCCGGCCACGACCATCACGGCGGCCAGGAACAGGCCGACGGTGCCGACAAGCACGTCGAAGCTTCTGCGTTTCATGGGTGATCTCCTCGCTCGGTAGGCGAGGCCTCTCCTCGCCCGCGATGTCTCACCTCAATGCTCGGGTGCGGGCGGCCCGGCCGACTGAGGCTTTGGTCCCGAACCGGGGCGCTAGAGGTCCCCCGGCGACCAGTGCGCCGGCGCCTGCAGCAACACCGGCACGGCAGTAGCGGCGTCACCCCTGGCCGCGTCGAGTTGGGCCTGGGTGACGAACAGGCTGGTGCTCAGGTCGGCGCCGCGCAGGTCGGTGTCGCGCAGGTCGGCGCCGATGAGGTCGGCCAGCCGCAGGTCCGCCCGCCTGAGATTCGCGCCGATGAGGTAGGCCCCGCGCAGGTCGGCGCCGCGCAGATCCGCCCCGCTCAGGTCCGCGCCGATCAGGTCGGCACCGGCGTGCTCGGCCGGCGCGCCGGGGGCGCCGGCCCGGGCGATCTCGCTCACCCGCCGCAGCAGCTGCGCGACCTCCCGCCGGTGGCCGGCCACGTCGACGCCGGCCAGGGCGTCCGGGCCGTACCCAGTCACGCGCCGGGTGCGTCGAGCCCGTCGCGCACCTCGTCGTGCAGCGACCGGGCCGGTCCAGGGCCAGCGCCGCGTGCAGGTACCAGAGCAGCTCGTGCAGCTGCCGCATCACCGGGAAGACGTCGAACATCCGCGTTGCGCGTGGCCGGGTCGTCACGCCAACTGCGGCCGCCGAAGGTCACCTGGGACACCTGCTGACCGGCGCCGAAGCAGTCGTAGACCGTGCAGCCCGCGAAACCCCCGCGGCCGCAGCTCGGCGTGGATGCCGCAGCGGAAGTCCGGGCCCAGGTTGGGGCAGGCCTGCCCGGCCGGCTTGTCGATGGCGAAGTCGACGGAGGCCGCGAAGGCCGGGACGACGCAGCACAGCCCGAAACAGTGGCACAGTCGGCCCGCAGGCCGGACTCGGGGGTCACCGCTAGGTGCGCCGGATCTCGGCGCCGTAAACGGCGGCCTGGGTGCGCCGCTGCATGCCGAGCTTGGCCAGCAGCCCGGACACGTAGTTCTTGACCGTCTTCTCGGCCAGGAACAGCCGCTCGCCGATCTGCCGGTTGGTCAGGCCGTCGGTGATCAGGCCCAGGATCTCGCGTTCGCGCTCGGTCAGCGAGGCCAGCCGCTTGTCCTCGGGCTCGCCGTCGCGCAGCCGGGTGAGCAGCCGTTCGGTGACGCTCGGGTCGAGCAGCGACTTGCCGGCCGCGACCTGACGGATGGCATCGACCAGGCTGGAGCCGCGGATCTCCTTGAGCAGGTAGCCGGCCGCCCCGGCCATCACGGCCGCGAACACCGCGTCGTTGTCGTCGTAGGACGTCAGGATCAGGCAGCGCACGTCCGGCATCGACGACCTGATGTCGCGGCAGACGTCGATGCCGCTGCCGTCGGGCAGCCGGGCATCGAGCACGGCCACGTCGGGCCGCGCGGCCGGGATGCGGCTCAGCGCCTCGGCGGCGGTGCCGGCCTCGCCCACGACGCCGATGCCGGCCTCGGTCTCGAGCAGGTCGGCGAGCCCGCGCCGGACGATCTCGTGGTCGTCGAGCAGGAACACCCGGATCGCGTCGGCGTCAGCTGATCAGGGAATCGTCCATTGCAGGCGCGTCCCTCGTCTGTGTCGGTGACGGATCGTCCGGGTCCGCGGCGGTGAGCACCGAGCGCGCCGCCGTGCTGCTCGGCCCGGTGGCGCAGGTTGGCCAGGCCGCTGCGGCGTTCGACGTCGCCGATGCCGACGCCGTTGTCGACGACCTCCAGCGCCAACTCGCCGCGCGCTCGCGGTCGAGGGTGACGTCGGCCGCGGTGGCCTGCGGCGTGCCGGGCGACGTTGGTGAGCGCCTCGCGGACGACGGCGACGAGGTCGTCGACCACCTCGTCGGGCACCACGGAGTCGATCGGCCCGCTGAACGCGAGCCGCGGCTCGAAGCCGAGCAGCGCGGCCACGCTCGGCGACGCCTCGATCAGCCGGGTGCGCACCGTGCCGGTCTGCGGCCCGAGCTGCCCGCGCAGCTGGAAGATCGACGTGCGGATCTGCCGGATCGTGTCGTCGACGTCGGCGACCACCCGCTCCAGGCGCTCGAGCGCGTTCGTCGTCGCCGAGGCCCGACGGCGACGCTCTGCACGGTCAGGCCGGCGGCGAACAGCCGCTGGATGACGTGGTCGTGCAGGTCGCGGGCGATCCGGTCGCGGTCCTCCAGCAGCACCGCCCGCTGTTCCTTGACGCGGGCGTCGGCCAGCTCCAGGGCCACGGCGGCATGGTTGGCGAACGTCTTGGCCATGTCCAGGTCGGCGTCGTCGAAGCGGTGGCCGCCGTGCAGCCGGCCGATGAACAGCGCACCGCGGATGCCCTGCGAGCCGACCAGCGGAAGCACCATCACCGGGCCGACCGGCAGCACCTCGGACTGGTGCAGGTGGATCGTCTCGTCCTCGGCGGCGTCGGCGACCAGGATCGGCTCGCCCGCTGCTGAAGGCCAGCCCGACGAAGCTGTGCTCGATCGGATAGCTGTAGCCGGTCAGCTCGTCGGCGCGCTGACCCGGCGCGCGACCTCGACCATCAGGCGCTTGCCGTTCGGGGTGGGCAGCACGACCGAGACGATGTCGGCGTCGGCGATCTCGCGGGCCTGCCGGGCGATCAGCGCCAGCGGCTCCTCGCCCTCGGCC
Organism: uncultured Actinomycetota bacterium; assembly: GCA_963713245.1. GTDB lineage: Bacteria > Actinomycetota > Actinomycetes > Mycobacteriales > Jatrophihabitantaceae > CAVQKZ01. The sequence goes on along the minus strand of CAVQKZ010000002.1, from coordinate 533,142 downwards.
GACAGCAGCTGCCGGGTGATCTGCGTGGACGCCTGCAACCAGCGCTGCCGGCGCTCGGCCTCCTCGAACAGCCGGGCGTTCTCGATCGCGATGCCGGCCGTCGCCGCGAGCGCGGTGACCAGCTCCTCGTCCTCGGCGCGTGAATCGCGCCGCTCGGCCGGCTCGGTCAGGTACAGGTTGCCGAACACCACGTCGCGGACCCGGACCGGCACGCCGAGGAAGCCGATGCATCGGCGGGTGCTCCGGCGGGAAGCCGACCGACCGGGGGTCGTCGGACATCGCGTTGCAGCCGGATCGGGCTGCGGGTCCGTCGATCAACGCGCCGAGCAGTCCCTTGCCCGACGGCAGCGGTCCGATGCGCGCCACGGTCTCGGCGTCGATACCGACGTAGATGAACTCCTCCAGGCCGCCGTCGGGGTCGAGCACGCCGAGCGCGCGCGTAGCGCGCCTGCACCAGCTGGCAGGCCGCCTCGACGATCCGGCGCAGCACGACGTGCAGCTCCAGGTCGCCGATGATCATCCGGTTGGCCGCGAGCAGTCCGCGCAGCCGGCCCTGCGCCGCGATGACGTCCTGCGGCCCGATCGATCAGCTGGTTGAGCAGCTGGTCGAGTTCCAGACGCGGGCCTTCCGCGAATTCCAGGTCAGCGCTATCGCTGTGTCGATGCGCCGGGATCTTCTGGCGACATAACGTCACCGTACTCAGCTCTGGCCCGTCCGACGTTGCTGACGCAGTCACGCCTGCTCGCAGCATGTCGACCAGCCGCCGCCGGCGGGTCGGCGACGTCGCCGGGGCCCGCCCGACCCGCAGCAGCACGTGCGGGTGCATGGCCAGGCCGAGCTCGTGGCGCAGCAGTTCGTTGGTCTGGGCCACCTCGACGACCTGGGTGAGCGGGCTCGCGGCATAGCCGTTGCGGGCGATCTCGAGCAGCACCCGTTCGAGGGCCTCGCCGGTGCGCAGCCAGGCGGCGGGGTCGTCCTCGAGCGAGCCGAACAGCAGCAGGCACTGGTTGCATGCTCGACCGGGTGCGGCTGGGCAGCTAGCCCGTGCCGCGGGTGTCGAAGTCGCGGATCGGGCATGTCGTCCTGCGCGCCGCCGTCGACATGCGGCACGGCGAACGCGGGCACGCCGTCGACCCGGCTCGGGTCGTCGGTGGTCCAGGCCCGCAGTTCGGCGCGGTAGGCCGGGTCGGCGTTCTCGAGCTGGTCGGCCCGCTGACTCAACCGGGCCACCGCCAGGCGGTGCTCGGGGCGGGTGATCGAGAGCACCTGGACGCCCTCGCCCGCCGCGGCCGCGATCGAGCGCGTCGACGAAGTCCGGCGGGCACCTCCGTCGTCCAGGAACTGCCGGCGGTTCGTGTGCCGTTCGTCGATGGCCGGGTCCAGCTCGGCCAGGTCCGGCGCCGGGGCTGCGCCGGCCGGCCGCGGGATCACGCGCGCGACCAGGCTGGGGATCGGCCGGGTCCGGGAAGCGCTCGACGTCGAGCCGGGCACCCCAGGGCTTCCAGGGCGACCCGGGCGTTGAACAGCGCGCAGCCGCAGCTGATCATCAACTGGCGGCCGCAGCGGATCGAGCACCCGCAGTTGCCGGGTGCGGTCGGCGTGCACGTCGAGCGCGTCCTGCTGCACGACGAAGCGCCAGGGCTGGGTGTTGTGCACCGACGGTGCCCGGGTGGCCCGCACCGCCGCGCGGCGCAGCAGCTTGGTCACCTCAGGTCGGACGACGGACGTCATGGCACTCACCTGGTCGCTCGGGGGTTCGGGTCGATGCCTCAACTGTGCTCGGCCGGCCGCCGCGCAGCTAGGGACCAAGGTCACCGATGACGGGCGCGCCGGGCCCGGGCAGACTGGTGCTATGACCGGCCCCGGGACGCAGCGGGCACCGGTCCCACCAGTCGTCGATGCCAGCGTTGCCGACCTCGTGGCCCGCGCCCGGGCCCTGGTCACACCCGGCCGGCGGACGATCCTCGGTATCACCGGCGCTCCCGGCGCCGGCAAGTCGAGCCTGGCCGCGGCGCTGGAGGCCGGGCTGGCCGGCAACGCGGTCACCGTCGGGATGGACGGCTTCCACCTGGCCCAGGCCGAGCTGAGCCGCCTGGGCCGGCAGGCCCGCAAAGGTGCGCCCGACACGTTCGACCCGGCCGGCTACACGGCCCTGCTGCGCCGGCTGCGCGAGAACACCGACCCGGTGGTGTACGCGCCGCGCTTCGACCGCGGGCTCGAGGAGCCTGTGGGCAGCGCCGTCCCGGTCGGGCCGGGCACCCCACTGGTCCTGACCGAGGGCAACTACCTGCTGCTGGAACGCGACGGCTGGGCCGGCGTGCGCCAGTACCTGGATCAGGTCTGGTTCCTGGACGTCCCCGAAGACCTGCGCCGGGCCCGGCTGATCGAGCGGCACGTCAGCTTCGGCCGGTCGCGGCCCGAGGCCACGCAGCGGGCCACGACGGGCAGCGACGAGCACAACGCGCGGACCGTGGCTGCGACCAGGTCCCGGGCCGACCTGATCGTCACGCTCCGGTCGTCGTGACGCGCAGGGTGCCGACGGGGGCGACGCCGCGACAAGAGAGAATGGTGCGATGGCTGATACCTATCTGGAGCGCGAATCGAAACTGGACGTGCCGGACGGTTTCACGGTGCCGGACCTGAGCGATCTCGTCCCGGCCGGCGGCATCCTCGAGACGGCCGGACTCCACCTGGACAGCCGGTACTTCGACACGGCCGAGCGGGATCTGCTGTCGAGCCGGGTGACCCTGCGCCGCCGCGAGGGCGGTGACACCGACACCGGGTGGCAGCTCAAGCTGCCGACCGGCGCCGACCGCACCGAGGTCCGGCTGCCGCCCACCACGGCCACGACCGTGCCGAAGGAGCTGCGCGACCTCACCGCCGGGCTGCGGCGCGGCCGGGCCCTGCGCCCGCTGGCCCGGGTGCAGGTCGAGCGCACCGCCCACCGCATCGTCGACGCCGGCGGCAGCGTGCTGGTCGAGATCGCCGACGACCGCGTGCACGGCACGACGCTCGGCGCCCACACGGTGGTCAGCACCTGGCGCGAGGTCGAGGTCGAACTCGGCGCCGGCGACCGCGGCCTGCAGCGCCGGATCGAGAAGCGGCTGATCAGGGCCGGCGCCCGGCCCTCGGCGAGCTCCTCGAAGCTCGCCCGCACGGTCGACGAACCGTCGACGACGACGTCGCCCCCATCGCGACGCCGGCGACCGGGAGCACCGAACGTCGGCGACCTGGTGCTCGACTACCTGCGCGAGCAGCGGCAGGCCCTGCTCGACGGCGACGTCGAGCTGCGCGGCGGATCCGACGCCATCCACCAGACCCGGGTGGCGTCGCGCCGATTCCGCAGCACGCTGCGGACCTACGGCACGGTGTTCGACGACGCGAAGCGGCGGCGCACCTCGAGGCCGAACTGCGCTGGTACGCCGCAGTGCTCGGTGCCGTCCGCGACCCCGACGTGCTGCGCGAGCATCTCGACGGCGTCATCCACGACCTGCCCGAGCAGGTCGTGCTGGGCCCGGTGGCGAGCCGGGTCGACGCGCACCTCATCGGCGAGCGGCGAACGGCACCGCGCGGCGCTGCTGCGCACGCTGAACGGCCGCCGCTACTTCGCGCTGCTCGACGCCATCGACCGGTGGCTGGACGATCCCCCGTTCACCGCGCTCGCCGGCAAGCCCGCCGCCCGAGCGGGCAGGCTGGCCGATCGTGCGCAGCGCAAACTCGCCAAGCGGCTGGCGTGGTCGCCGAGCACGACGACGACCCCGAGGGCGTGCACCGCGCGCGCAAGGCGGCCAAGCGGGCCCGCTACGCGGTGGAACTCGCCGCCCCCGCGCTGCCGGCCAAGCACGCCAAGCGCCGGGTCAAGGAGCTGAAGAGGCTGCAGGACACCCTGGGCGAGTTCCAGGACAGCGTCGTGGCCAACGAGACGCTGCTCCAGCTCGGCCGCCGCGCCGGCACCACGCCGGGCGAGAACGGATTCACCTACGGCCTGCTCTACGCGCTCGAACAGCGCCGGGCCGAGATCTCGCGCCAGAGCGGTATCGACCGGCTCGGCTAACGCGGCTCGACGCGACTGCGCAGAAGGCAGAACTCGTTGCCTTCCGGATCGCTGAGCACGTGCCACGGGACATCGCCCTGACCGACGTCGACCGGCCGGGCGCCGAGGGCGAGCAGCCGTTCCAGCTCAGCGGTCTGGTCGCGGTCGGTGGCGTTCACGTCGAGGTGGATCCGGTTCTTCGCGCGCTTGGGGCCGTCCGGGACGACCAGGAAATCGATCGCGACGCCGCCGTGGCCGCCGCCCTCGATGCGCACGCCCTCCTGGTCGCGCTCGGTGATCTGCCAGTCCAGGACGGCGCACCAGAACGACGCGAGCAGTTCGGGATCGGTGCAGTCGATGCACCACGAGGTGATCCGGTTGGCCATGCGGCCATCCTGCCGTCCGCGGCCGTCCGCGTCACCTCGCCGGTGTCAGGACACCGGGCTGGTCGGGCGATCCTTGTGCGCGGCGCGGTAGGCACGCGGGCTGAGCCCGAACTCGCGGCGGAACGCCCGCGAGAAGTACTCGGCCGACACGAAGCCGCACTCCTGCGCGACCCGCTCGACGTGCGGCTGCGGGCGATGCGGGCCGACAGCAGCTCCGCCGCCCGTTCCAGGCGCCGGCTGCGGATCCGCGCGGCCGGGCTGTCGGTTCCGTTGAACGCGCGGTAGAGCTGGCGCAGCGAGATGTTCAACTGCGCGGCGATCGTCGCCGGGGTCAGCATCGGGTCGGCGGCCTGCTCGTAGATGATCGCGTCGGTGCGGGCCCGCATCGACGCGATCTGCTCGAGCTCGGCCGTCGGCTTGCGGACCGCGGTGCGCAGCAGCAGCCCGGCGAGCGACGGCGAGATAGCGGTCGACGCCGACCAGGCTGGCCGAGCGTGCCCAGTTCGTCGGCGCCGACCAGCAGCAGGCTCGACCGCCGAGCGCAGCAGCTGGGTCTGGAACGGCGGTCAGCTCGAAGCGTGGCGCCGTACATGTCGCGCGAGCGTGCCCGGCTCGACGCCGATCGCCGCCTGCGGGACGTTGAGCGTGTACAGGTGCGTGTTGGCGACGAACTGCTCGACGATCTCCTCGGCCGGGTCGATGACCCGCAGCACGCCGTGCTGCGACGGGCCGCGGCCGGCTCGAACACCGAGCCCGGGCAGTCGACGCGGGCCAGGATATGGACGTAGCCGTCGGTGGGCACGGTTCGACCGCGCGCGGGCCGCGGTACAGCTCGGCACCGCTGACGGTGGAGGCCGACCAGGTGCACCGGGTGCCGCGCAGCCGGGCGCCCTTGAAGAAGTACGGCGCCCGGGACTGGCCGCAGCGGGGTGATCTGCAGGCCGAGCGGTCCGGTGCGGGTGCGGCCGAGATTGCCGTTGGAGTCCTCGGCCGAGACGTCGAGCCACGCCACCGCACCCGGTGGGGTGAACTCGTAGCGGGCCGGACTCTCGGACACCAGCGACCTCCGTTGTCGCCTAGATTGACCCTAATATCTCACGGATGGCCGGCGCGCACAAACAGGTCGCGCGCCCGCTCGGCGTGGGCAAACTATGGGCTGCCTGAGCCGGCTGGCCCGTGTACCGCTGCCGGGCAGGCGCATCGGACGGACCGGGAGAGGCGGCGCCGTGAAACTGGGCTACCACACCGGCTACTGGTCCGCCGGCCCGCCGGCCGGCGTCACCGACGCCATCGAACTGGCCGAGAAGCTCGGCTTCGACTCGATCTGGACGGCCGAGGCCTACGGCTCGGACTGCCTCACCCCGCTGGCCTGGTGGGGCGCGGCCACGTCGACGGTCCGGCTGGGCACGAACATCCTGCAGATCTCGGCGCGCACCCCGGCCGCCACCGCGATGGCGGCGATGACCCTCGACCACCTCAGCGGCGGCCGGTTCATCCTCGGCATCGGCGCGTCCGGCCCGCAGGTCGTCGAGGGCTGGTACGGCCAGCCCTACCCGAAGCCGCTGGCCCGCACCCGCGAGTACATCGAGGTCGATCCGGGCGATCCTGGCGCGCGACGAGCCGGTCACCCACGACGGCGAGTTCTACCCGCTGCCCTACCCCGGCGGCACCGGCCTCGGCAAGCCGCTGAAGTCCACGGTGCACCCGCTGCGCGAGCGACATCCCGATCTTCCTCGGCGCCGAAGGGCCGAAGAACGTCGCGCTCGCCGCCGAGATCGCCGACGGCTGGCTGCCGATGTTCTTCTCGCCGAAGACCGACGGCTTCTACCGCGACGCGCTGGCCGAGGGCTTCGCCCGGCCGGGCGCGCGGCGCACGCCTCGCCGACTTCGAGGTGCCGGCGTTCCTGCCGGTCGTCCCGACGACGACGTCGAGGCCGCGGCCGACCTGGTGCGCCCGTCGATCGCGCTCTACATCGGCGGCATGGGCGCGAAGTCGATGAACTTCCACGCCGACGTGTTCGGCCGGATGGGCTATCCGGGCGAGGTCGAGACGATCCAGCGAGCTGTTCCTCGCAGGGCAACAAGCGCGAGGCGATCGCGGCGGTGCCGACCGCGCTGATCGAGGACATCGCGCTGATCGGGCCGGTCGCGAAGATCCGCGACGAGCTGCAGACTGTGGGAGCAGACGGTGATCACCACCCTGCTCATCCAGGCCGATCCGCGCGGCCTGCCCGTCATCGCCGAAGCCCTGGGCTAGCGCCGTGCTGTCGCTGCAGGAGATCTCCGACCGGCTGGAGATCACCGACCTGACCGTCCGCTACAGCCATGCCGTCGACACCGGCCAGTGGGAGCTGCTGGGCGAGATCTTCACCGCGGACGCGCGCATCGACTTCACCGCGATGGGCGGGCCCTGCGGCGGCGTCGAGGAGATCACGGCGTTCCTCCGCGCGACGATGCCGACGTTCCCGGCCTACCAGCACCTGGTCGCGAACACGTCGATCGTCCTCGACGGCGACACCGCCACCGCCCGCACCATGTGCCACAACCCGCTGACCCTGCCCGGCCCGGACGCTCGGCTGATGTTCTGCGGATTGTGGTACCTCGATCGGTTCGCCCGCGTCGACGGCGTGTGGCGCATCGCCGAACGAGTGATAGAGAAGTCCTTGGTCTGGACGAGCGGTTGAGCGCCGCTCACCCGACGCCGCGGCCCGGTGCGCGCCGGTCGAACCAGGCGTCGATGCCGAGCGCGAGGAGCAGCACGGTCGCCAGGGCCACGCCCATGCCGCCGAGCGTGTCCGACGCGTAGTGGTACTGCGCGGCGACGAGGGCAGCACAGCCGGCGGCGGCCAGCACCGCCGCACACAGTGCGACGACCAGCTGCACCCACGTAGGCAGCCGGGGCGGGCGCTGGTCCAGCACCAGCACGACGACCACGACCAGCACCGCCCCCAGCCCGGTGGCGTGGCCGCTCGGGAACGACACCCCGCCGCTGTGGGTGCGCCCGATCAGCGGCTTGAGCACCAGCTCGGTGACCGCGCTGGCCACGGCCGCGGACAGCGCGGCCAGCAGCGCGCCGCGACCCCGGCCCAGCCGGACCAGGCCCAGCACGAGCAGCGCCGTGGCCACGGCCACCGGGACCGGGTTGCCCAGGTCGGCGCCGGCGCGCACCAGGCCCACGTGGCGGGCCAGGTGCCCGATCAGCCAGTCGTCGACCCGGTCGTCGACCCGCCCGGCCGACGACGTACCGGCGTAGGCGGCCGCGAGCACGGCGACGCCCGCGCCGCCGAACCCGGCCAGCCCGACGGCGAGCGGGCGAACCGGCCGGGCCAGCAACCGGCGGTCGAACGGACCGGAGCGGCTCAGCGCTCCGGCGTAGCGGACGGCTCGGCCGGGCCGGGGTCCTTGGCCGCGCGCGCCTTCGCCGCGGCGAAGCCGACGGCCGAGATCGCGACGAGGGCGGCGAACACCCGACCCTTCCGGCGGCGCGGCCGGTCGAGCTGGGCCGCCCGCTTCTCGGCCTGCGCGGCCGCCTTGCGCAACTGGCGGGCCGACTGCCGGCGCGCGCTGTAGACGGTCTCCTGCGCCGTGGCCCGGGCCGACTTCGCCTGCTTGTGGGCCTTCTTGCGGGCCTTCTTGCGGGCCCGGCGGCTGCGGGCGGCGGCGTCGTCGAGGGCAGCCGAGACGGCGCTGACCGCGGTGCCGCCTGCCGACGAGGCGTGCTCGCGCACCGTGTCGACCGCGGAGCCGGCGTATTCGCGGGCGTCGTCCGCGCTCGGGATTGCCGCGTGAAACTTCTTGCTGCCCATTCGTGTTGGTTCCTCTCGTTGCGACGCGGCTCGGGGCGAACCGGTCAGATGATGAATATCGCGATCGCTACATAGTGTGCGCACGCCGCCGCACTGACGAAGGCGTGGAAGACCTCGTGGAAGCCGAACACGGCTGGTTTCGGGTCAGGCCAACGCTGGTGATAGAACACGGCGCCGGCGACGTACAGCAGACCTCCCGCGAGGATGAGCACGAACGCGGCCACGCCGGCGTGTATCCACACGAAGGGCAGGGCCGCACCTCCCACGCAGCCTAGTCCGATGAACGTGGCGCCGACGAGCGCCTCGGGCGCGTTCATCCAGACCAGGTGGGTGAGCAGCGCGAGCGCGGTCAGCGCCCACAGGATCGTCAGCAGCCAGAGCCCGACGGCGTGGGGCACCACGAGCAGCAGGACCGGCGTAGAGCTGCCCGCGATCAGCAGGAAGATCATCACGTGGTCCAGGCGCTGGAGCACGCGGTGCGCCGCCGGACCCCAGTTGCCCCGGTGATAGAGCGCGCTGGTGCCCAGCAGGCCACTCACGGCCCCGGCGTAGATCGCCGCGGCCACGGTGCGGGTCACCCCGTGCGCGTGGGCGTGGGCGATCAGCAGCGTGCCGACCACGAGCGACACCTCGAAGGCGACCAGGTGCATCCAGCCCCGCCAGACGGGCTTGGCGTAGACCAGCTCGCGCCGGGAGTCGTACCGCAGTGCGGTGGCGGTGGCCGCCGCGCGGGTCATCAGGTCCCCCCTTCCGGGCGCGACAACGACGCGGCCAGCGCCCGGAACGCACCGGCGACTGCGGCCCGCACGGCCGATTCGGCGACGCCGAGCCGGTCAGCGACCTGGGCCTGGGTCAGCCCGTGCTGGTAGATCAGGCGAACCGCGTCCCGGCCCAGCGTGTCGAGCCCGGCCACCGTACGCAGGACGGTCGCCTCCCACCGGCCGGCGTTCTCGTCCGCGGGCGGTGGATTCTCGTGCGGAATCGGTTCGGGCATCCTGGTGTGCATGGTGATCCTCGGGCAGACCACCGACGATGCCCGGCGGCGAGCGGACGCTCTGCCCCGTCGCCACTGGTGGCGGACAGGGTCCGGGCCGGCTGTGGGTCCAACGGGCCAAACCTACCCAACCGGGGTCGGCGAATCTCCAGCCCGCCGATACCGATTTCTCAGCGCCTGGCGCGGCGCACCGCCCGTGAACACCGCGATTTGTCTACCCGCGTAGGGTTGGTGTTCTGACGCCGATGAATCGGGACCCGACCCGCCTCAGGCTCGGGCGCCAGCGGCGGCGGTATGCAGCCGTTGGAAAGGCACGACGCAGATCAGCGATCGGGACGTCCCGGAGCGCATCGCGTGGATCTCTCCACAGCACTGGCCGCAGACCTGGCTTCGCTGTCGAACGCGCTCCAAGATCCTGACGGCGGCCTGGAGGTTCGGCTGGCGTCCTTCGCCGACGACCTGCGCGCCTCGTTCGGCTCGTATCTCGGCCTCACGATCACGCTGGCGCTCGACGGCCACCAGATCAGTTTCTCGCTGACCGACCGGGTCGCCGTGGCGATGACGTCCTTGTGCATCCCGCTGCCCGAGGTGGCCGGCAGCGAACCGGGCAGCTCACTGGTGCTGTACGCCGCCACGCCCGGGACCTTCGTCGATCTCGCCGCCGATCTGGCCTGGACCCTCGGCCTCGACCCGGCCGCGCTCGTCCTGGACGAGCACCTCGCCGTGCCGAAGTCCTCGGATGTCGTGACCGGGCTGCAGGAGCACGCGATCATCAACCAGGCGATCGGCGTGCTCATCGAGGACGGCCACACCCCCGAGTCCGGCCGGGCCGAACTGCGCCTGCGGGCCGAGCTGGACGACGTCGCGCTGATGGTCTCGGCCCAGCGCGTGCTGGACGGACTGACCGCGCCGCCCGCGACGGCCGCAGACTGACCGCGACGCTCCGGCTCAGGCCTTGGCGTGCCGGGCCCGGGCCCGGCGGACAGCCTCGTCGACGACGCGCTGGGCGACGTCGCGCAGCTTGACGTTGTCAGCCTGGCTGCGCTCCCGCAGCCGGTCGAACGCCTCTTCGGCCGTGCTGCCCACCCGGCTCATCAGGATGCCCAGGGCTTGGTCGATGACGGCCCGGCTGGTGAGGGCGGACTGCAGTTGCTGGGCCAGCCGCTTGGTCTGGGCCAGCACCTGCGCGTTCTGCACCGCGATCGCGGCGGGCACCGCGAACAGCTCACCGACACTCGCGGCCTGCTGGTCGAACGCATTGGGCTTGTGGGCGTAGACGTTCATTGCGCCGACCACGCCGGCGGGCGTGACCAGCGGGAGCGACAGCACACTGTGCACGCCCAGGTCGCCGACGCGGGGGCCGAACTTGGGCCACTGCTCGTCGGAGTCCAGCTTTCCGGAGCGCACGGTGCGAGCTTCGCGCGCCGCGGTGATGCACGGCCCCTCTTCGATCGAGTACTGGATCGCGTCGACCTCGGCCACGAACGCGGCGCTGGCCACGATCGTGTCGGCGTGACCGGCCTCGAGCAGGGTGAGCCCGGCGCCATCGGCGCCCGGAATCGCGGCCACCGCGAACTCGGCGACCTTGGTCAGCACGTCCCGGAGATCGAGCTGCCCCATCGCCAACCTCGAGAGCGCGGCCAGGCTCGAACTCAGGTCGCCATCGGAATGATCGTCATGCGAGCCCACCGCGACTGTTTCAACGTCACGCGGACCGCTCGGGTTGTCTTCGCCGTCAACTGTTTTGTCGGTCATACTGTTTCCCCGTTCGGTGCCGAGCGGCCCCATTCCGCTCGATCAAGACGGTACGCCCTTGCGCGGTCTTTGTGAGTACCGGCGCACAGCCGGTGACGCACAGCAACCCCCGCGAGGGACGCCGAATGGCTCTCGCTGAGAGCGAACGACGGCCGGAAACATCCTGGGCCCTCCCGCAGTTGAGTACGTCAGACTCAACTTTTACCGGAGCTACTGAGGCCAGGACATGACTGAAACCGTAACCCTCCCACTGTTACCGCTCGACGATCTGGTGATATTGCCAGGCATGGTCGTTCCCGTCCAATTGGACGAAGCCGACGTCCGCGCCGCCGTCGACGCGGCGCAGGCCGCCGTCGAACCGAACTCGGGCGAACCGGCCCGGATTCTGCTTGTCCCACGCCTGGATGGGCGCTACGCCGCCGTCGGCACGCTCGCCGTTCGTCGAGCAGGTCGGCCGGCTGCCAGGTGGGGCCCAGGCCGCGGTCGTGCGCGGCGTGAGCCGGGTCCGCATCGGCACCGGCGCGTCCGGTCCCGGCGCCGCGCTGTGGGTCGAGGCCACCGTCCAGGACGAGGCTCCGGTCGAGGCGGCCGGCCAGGAATTGGCCAAGGAGTACAAGTCGCTCGCGACCACGATCCTGCAGCAGCGCGGCGGCTGGCAGTTCATCGACTCGGTGCAGGGAATCTCCGATCCGGCGTTATTGGCCGACCTGGCCGGTTACGCCCCGTATCTGACCAACGACCAGAAGGTGTGGCTGCTGGAGACGGCCGACGTCACCGAGCGCCTCCGCCGGCTCGTCACGTGGAGCCGCGAGCACCTGGCCGAACTCGACGTCGCCGAGACGATCCGCAAGGACGTCCAGGAGGGCATGGACAAGCAACAGCGCGAGTTCCTGCTGCGCCAGCAACTGGCCGCCGTCCGCAAGGAGCTGTCCGAGCTCAGCGGCAAGACCGACACCGAAGAGGACGACTACCGCGTCCGGGTCGAGGCCGCCGACCTGCCCGAGAAGGTGCGCGAGGCCGCGCTGGCCGAGGTGGACAAGCTCGAGCGCACGTCCGACCAGTCGCCCGAGGTCGGCTGGATCCGCACCTGGCTGGACACCGTCCTCGACCTGCCCTGGAACGAACGCACCGACGACGCCTACGACATCGCCGCGGCCCGGGCCATCCTCGACGAGGACCACGCCGGCCTGGACGACGTCAAGGAGCGCGTCATCGAGTACCTGGCCGTGCGGCGCCGGCGCGCCGACCGCGGCCTCGGTGTCGTCGGCGGCCGCCGCAGCGGCGCCGTGCTGGCCCTGGTCGGGCCGCCCGGCGTCGGCAAGACGTCCCTCGGCGAGTCCGTGGCCCGGGCGATGGGCCGCAACTTCGTCCGGGTCGCCCTGGGCGGCGTGCGCGACGAGGCCGAGATCCGCGGCCACCGGCGCACCTACGTCGGCGCCCTGCCCGGCCGCATCGTCCGCGCGATCAAGGAGGCCGGTTCGATGAACCCGGTCGTGCTGCTGGACGAGGTCGACAAGCTCGGCTCGGACTACCGCGGTGACCCCACCGCGGCCCTGCTCGAGGTGCTCGACCCGGCGCAGAACCACACCTTCCGCGACCACTACCTCGAGATCGAGCTCGACCTGTCCGACGTGCTGTTCCTGGCGACGGCCAACGTGCTGGAGTCGATTCCGGCGCCGCTGCTGGACCGGATGGAGCTCGTGCGACTGGACGGCTACACCGAGGAGGAGAAGGTCACGATCGCCCGCGACCACCTGCTGCCCCGGCAGCTGGAACGGGCCGGGCTGGGCGCCGACGAGGTCAGCATCGACGACGAGGCGCTGCGCAGGATGGCCGCCGAGTACAGCCACGAGGCCGGCGTGCGCGAGCTCGAGCGGCTGATCGCCCGGGTGCTGCGCAAGATCACCGCGCAGGCCGCGCTCGAGGGCAACAGCGACCCCGTCACCGTCGACCCGCAGAACCTGGCCGACTACCTCGGCCGGCCCCGGCACACCCCCGAGTCGGCCGAGCGCACCGCCCTGCCGGGCGTGGCGACCGGGCTCGCGGTCACCGGCGCGGGCGGGGACGTGCTCTTCGTCGAGGCGTCGCTGGCCGATCCGGAGACCGGGCCCACCGGCGTCACCCTCACCGGGCAACTGGGCGAGGTGATGAAGGAGTCGGCCCAGATCGCGCTGGCCTACCTGCGCGCGCACGGGGCCGAGCTGGAGCTGCCCGTGTCCGACCTGCGCGAGCGGGGCATCCACATCCACGTGCCCGCGGGCGCGGTGCCCAAGGACGGCCCGAGCGCGGGCGTCACGATGACGACCGCACTGGCCTCGCTGCTGTCGGGCCGCCCGGTCCGTTCGGACGTGGCCATGACCGGCGAGGTGTCGCTCACCGGCCGGGTGCTGCCCATCGGCGGGGTCAAGCAGAAGTTGCTCGCCGCACACCGGGCCGGCATCACGACGGTGCTGATCCCGGCCCGCAACGAGCCCGACCTCGACGACGTGCCGGCCACCGTGCGCGACGCGCTGACCGTGCACCTGGTCAGTGACGTGCGCGAGGTGCTGGCGGCGGCGCTGGAGCCGTCGGTGCTGGTTGCCGGTTCGGCCGCGGCCTGACCGCGGGGTCCAGCTGCACTGACTGGGGTGAGCGTGCTTCGGCGCTGCTCACCCCAGTTGCGTGAGCAGGGCCTCGACCCTCGCCCGGATCTCGTCGCGGATCGGGCGCACGGCGTCGATGTCCTGGCCGGCCGGGTCGTCGAGCTCCCAGTCCTCGTACCGCGTGCCCGGGAAGACCGGGCAGGTGTCGCCGCAGCCCATGGTGATCACGACGTCGGCCCCGGCCGCCGCGTCCGGGGTGAGCAGCTTGGGCTGCGCACCGGCGATGTCGATGCCGACCTCGGCCATAGCCTCGCACCGCGACCGGATTGAGGCTCGCGGCCGGCTCGGAGCCGGCCGAGCGGACCTCGACCCGGCCCTGGCCCAGCCGGGTCAGCCAGCCCGCCGCCATCTGGGACCGGCCGGCGTTGTGCACACAGACGAACAGCACTATCGGGCGAACCGGCATCGCGTTCTCCTCAGGTCAGGGCCCGCGCCGCGTCGGGGTACAGCAGCCGGACGGCCGCGTAGCCGAGGCCGCCGCCGGCCAGTTGCATGAGCACGAACATCGGGACGGCGCCCGGCGCGATGCCGGCGAACGTGTCCGACAGCGTCCGGGCGACGGTCACCGCGGGATTGGCGAAGCTGGTCGAGCTGGTGAACCAGTACGCGGCCAGCAGGTACCCGCCCACGGCATACGCGACCCGATCGGCCCGGCCGCCGCGGACGCTGCCGAAGATGACGAGCAGCAGGCCGAGGGTGGCGACGACCTCGCCGAGCCAGCGGCCGCCGCCGCTACGGTGCTGCGTCGAGATGCTGACGGCCGGCTCGCTGAACATCACATTCGCGACCACCGCCCCCAGCGCCCCGCCGGCGAACTGCGCGCCGATCAGAGCGCGCCGTCTCCGGCCCAGGTGAGCGCTCCCAGGGCCCGCTCGACCAGGGTCACGATCGGGTTGAACGCGGCCGACACCGGCTGCAGGGCCAGGATCAGCGCGACCAGGGCGGTGGCGGTGACCACGCTGTTCTCGAGCAACTGCAGCCCGCGGTCCCCCGGCGACAGGCGGGCCGCGGCGATGCCGGAACCGACCACCGCGGCGACCAGGAATGCCGTGCCCAGGAACTCGGCCGCGACTCGGCGCAGCCGGGTCACCCCGAGTTGCCGATGAGCGCGGCCAGCCCGGTCAGCGCGTCGGCGCGGGCGCGGTAGTACACCCACACCCCGCGCTTGGTCCGCTCCAGCAGCCCGGCCTCGTGCAGCACCTTGAGGTGGTGGCTGATCGTGGGTTGCGACAGGTCGAAGGCGTCGTTGAGGTCGCAGACACAGGCCTCGCCGCCCTCGTGCGAGGCCACCAGCGACAGCAGCCGCAGCCGCACCGGGTCGGCCAGGGCCTTGAGCAGCGGGGCGATCTGCTCGGCCTGCTGGCGGGAGATGGGGGCCCGCGCCAGCGGGGAGCAGCAGGCCACGGTCTGGACGGGCGTCAGTTGCAGCAATGACTTCGACACGCGTCAATATTGACAGACGTCGATGTCTAAGGCAAAGTGCCAGGGCAAGACATAGACGAGGATCTATGTCTGCATCGGATCGAACGAGGAGGAACCATGTCCCGAGTCCAGCTCGCCCTGAACGTCGACGACGTCGACCAGGCCGTGGCGTTCTACGCCAAGCTCTTCGGCACCGAGCCGGCCAAGCGCCGGCCCGGATACGCCAACTTCGCCATCGCCGAGCCGCCGCTCAAGCTCGTCCTCATCGAGAACCCGACCCACGGCGGCAGCCTGAACCACCTCGGGGTCGAGGTGGCCGACACCGCCGCCGTCGACGCCGAGCAGGCCCGCCTGGCCGAGGCCGGGCTGGCCTCGATCGACCAGCGCGGCGGCGAGTGCTGTTACGCCCGGCAGGACAAGTTCTGGGTGCAGGGTGCGCCGGACAACGAGCGGTGGGAGGTCTACACCGTGCTGGCCGACGCACCGACGATGGGCTGCGCGCCGGGCGACGGCCCCGGCTGCACCGACGCGGCCGCGGATCAGCCGCCGGCGGCATCCTGCTGCTGATCGGGGGCCGCCTCGTGGTGGACGGGCGCGAGCGGTGCTCGTGGACAATCCGCGGCGCTGCTTCGCGGCGGCCGACTGGGCTCAGCGAGCTCAGTCGACGACCGGCGGCGCGGTACTGACCGGCTCGACCGGACGCTCCGGGATCGAGCAGTTCCGCTTCCAGCTTCTCCGGGGTGACCGGGCGCGCGAGCAGGAAGCCCTGCACCTCGTGGACGCCCTCGCCGCGGAGGTGGTCGATCTGGCCCGGTGGTCTCGACGCCCTCGGCGAGGGTCTTCAGGCCGAGGTCCTTGCCCAGCTGGACGAGGGTGTGGATCAGGGCCTCCGCCTCCGGCGACTGCGAGGCGCCTCGGTGAAGCTGCGGTCGATCTTGATGCAGTCGACCGGGAAGCGCTGCAGGTAGGCCAGGCTCGAATAGCCGGTGCCGAAGTCGTCGATCGCGATCTGGACGCCGAGGGTCTTGAGGTCGCGCAGCCGGTCGGACGGTCGCGTCGACGTTGCGCATGAGCGCGGTCTCGGTGACCTCGATGGTCAAGGCCGAGGCGGCTCGAGCCCGCTCGTCTCGAGCGCCTCCCGGACATGCTCGACGATGGAGTCGCGGTCGAGCTGGCGCCCGGACACGTTCACCGAGACCATCAGGTCGCTGCCGCGCGCGCGCCAGGTCGGCCATCTGCGGCGCACGCCTGCATGCAGCACCCAGCGACCGACCTCGATGATCTGGCCGCTCGCCTCCAGCAGCGGGATGAAGTCGTCGGGCTGGATCTCGCCGAGGTCGGGTGCTGCCAGCGGATCAGGGCCTCGACCCCGACCATGCCGAGGTCGTCGAGGTTGTAGATCGGCTGGTACACCAGCCGGAACTGGTCGCCCTCCAGCGCCGCGCGCAGATCGAACTCGAGCTCGTAGCGGTGCTGGACGTTCGTCTCCATCTGCTGGTGGAAGACCTCGTAGCAGTTCCTGCCGGCGGCCTTGGCCTGGTAGAGGGCGACGTCGGCGTCGCGGAGCAGCTCGCCGGCGTCGTCCCGGTCGCCGATCGCGATGCCGATGCTGGCGGTGACGGTCATCGGCGCCGGGGCGGTGTCGAGCTCGAACGGCTGCCGCATCACTTCCAGCAGACGTTCGGCCACCAGCTCCGGCGCGCCGCGCTGCGACGCGCCGTCGATGAGGACGACGAACTCGTCGCCGCCCATCCGCCCGATCGTGTCCACTTCGCGCAGGGTGGTGGTGATCCGGGCCGCGACGGCCTGCAGGAGCTGGTCGCCGACGGCGTGGCCGAGGGTGTCGTTGACGTTCTTGAAGCCGTCCAGGTCCACGAACAGCGCCGCCGCCGACGTGCCGTCACGCCGGTTGCGGGCCAGCAGCTGTTCGATCCGGTCGGAGATCAACGCCCGGTTGGGCAGTCCGGTGAGGACATCGTGCAGGGCCTGGTGCTGCAGCTCGCCGGTCTTCTGCTTGACCATCTCCAGCGCCCGGGCCCGGCCGGTGGCCAGCACGAAGATCAGCAGGGCAAGCAGCCCGCTCAGGGCGATTCCGGTGATCAGCAGTTCGAGGGCGACGCCGGTAAAGATGCCGCCGACCGCGACCGGACCGTGTGTCGTGACGGTCCACCGCCGTTGTGCAGGTCGATGACGGCCCGCTGGCTGTGTTTGGGCGCGATGCCGCTCTGGAACGTCGCGTCCGAGGAACTCGAGTGGTAACGAAAGGTCACCGCGGTGTCCGGGTGGCCGACCAGCGCGCGTGAGACGACCAGGTTCGGGGAGAGCACCACTCCCACCCAGCCCAGGAAGTCGGCCCGCCGCGCGGCCAGGGTGCTGGGCGCCACGCCGTCGCGGTAGATCGGCGTCTCGACGGCCAACAGCGACACCGGGCCGAACTTCAGCGGTGTGTAGTCCCCCAGCCCGGTGTCCCTCGACTCGACCGTGCTGCTCCCGGCGCAGAAGTCGAACCCGCGCGGGAAATACAGCAACGAGCTGCGCACCTGGCCGAGGATGGCGAAACAGTAGAAGGCGCGCTTGCCCGGTGGGACGACCTGGAAGCCGCCCGGCGAGTGCTTCGGGGAGACCTTGACCTCGTGCGCCGCGAAGGCCGGCAGCGCCTTGGCCGGGACGATGATCGAGTAGCCGACCCCCTGCAGTTCCGGATACCGCTGCATGGCCGTGACCGAGTTCGTCCAGCGCAGGAACTCGGCGTTGGACGCGTTCGGCTTGCCGGCGATGAAACCACCCACGCTTACCGTGAGGTCCTGCTCGTGCTGGATAGCCAGCTGCAACGTGGAAGCGATCTGAGCCGAGGACGTGGCGAAGGCCCGGTGGGAGCGGTCGACCTCGCTGCGGGCCAATGCGGCGGCGCCGACGCCCGAGCCGGCGATGCCCGCGACCAGTACCAGGAGGGCCACCGTGCGCCACATGCTCAGCCGGCGCTTGGAGCTGGCCGCCTCGACGCTGAGCGCGGCCGCCTGGGCGTCGAGCAGCGCGGGCTGAGCCTCGCCCTCGGCCAGCTGCAGGCTGACCTCGCTCGAGCGGTCCGCATGTGCGCTCATGTGCCAACCCACCACAAGTCCAGGAGGAAGGCCCACCGCGAGCCCCTCATACCCGGTCTATCGGCACCGCGGGGCGAAACCTGCACCGGTTCCGGCGGTATGTTCATGGACCGGGCCGACCGGATCGATTTGGCGCGCTTCGCGCCGCACGGAAGGGACATCCGGGACATGCAGCGTGCCGACGCCGACCCCGCGCCGCCCTCATTCGCCGCTGCGTGGGGTGGCACCGACCACGTCGCCGAGCTCGACGGGCCGGTGCACTGGGTCGACTTCGGCGGCCCGGCGGGCGCGCCGGCGATCGTCCTGGTGCACGGTCTCGGCGGCTCGCACCTGAACTGGGTGCAGGTCGCCCCGGCCCTCGCCCGCCGTGGCCGGGTGTTCGCGCTCGACCTGCCCGGCTTCGGGCTGAGCGACTCGGGCCGCCGCTCGGCCGGCGTGTCGGCCAATGCCGCGGTGCTCGACCGATTCGTCCGCGAGATCGCCGGTGCGCCCGCGGTCCTGGTCGGCAACTCCATGGGCGGCATGATCTCGCTGCTGACCGCCGCCGCCCACCCGGAGTCGGTGTCGGGGCTGGTGCTCGTCGACGCGTCCCTCCCGGTGCCGCGGCACCGGCCCGACCGGCAGGTCGCCGCCCAGTTCGTGCTCTACGCGGTGCCGTTCTTCGGCGAGCGCTACATGGCGCGCACGGCCCGGCGGCTGACCGATCGGCAACTCGTCCAGCGCGTCGTCAACCTGTGCTTCGCCGACCCCTCGCGCGCGTCGGAGGACCTGCTGGCCGCCTCGGCCGAACTGGTGGCCGAGCGCCGTCGGCGACCGGCGCAGGACGCGGCCTTCCTGCAGGCGGCCCGTTCCCTGTTGCGGGTGCTGGCCCGGCCGCGGCGCTACCAGGCCCTGATGAACGGACTGGACGTCCCGGTGCTGCTGATCCACGGCGACCGCGACCGGCTGGTGCCGGTGGCTGCGGCCCAGGCCGCGCTGGCGGCCAATCCGCGGTGGGAGGGCGCGATCCTCGAGGGGGTCGGCCACACCCCACAACTCGAGGTCCCGGACGCCGTCGTCGAGCACATCGATGCGTGGCTTGATCGTCATGGGCTAGGTTCGCCGCCCAGAACCGTTTGACGGAGCGCGCCGGTTGGGAAAGACCCTGACCAGACGCTCCGGCCCGATCTACCTGGAGGGACCATCTCCGACGAGACGACGCCGCTCGACGCCGAGCGGCACCACTCGCAAGCCCCGGCTGCGGAGCCGGAGCCGGCGGGGTGGCTGCTCGGCGGCCGGTACCGGGTCCTCGACCTCATCGGCACGGGCGGCATGGCCGAGGTGTTCCGGGCCCACGACGAACTGCTGGCGCGCGATGTCGCGGTCAAGGTGTTCCGCAACCGGCCCGGCCCGCAGGACAGTTCGTCGGGCGCCGACCGGCAACAACTCGAGGTGCAGGCCCTGGCGCGGCTCAACCACCCGAACCTGATCACCCTGTTCGACGGTTCGATCAGCGCGACCGACGGCCCGGCGTATCTGGTCATGGAACTCATCAACGGGCCCAGCCTGGCCGACCGGATCGCCGAGGGCCCGCTGCCCGAGCCGCAGGCCCGCGAACTGGGGGCCCAGATCGCGGATGCCCTGGCCTACGTGCATGCCGACGGCATGGTGCACCGCGACGTCAAGCCCGGCAACATCCTGCTCGGCAGCGACCGGACGGCCGGCGACCCGACGATCCGGGCCCGGCTGTCGGACTTCGGCATCGTCCGGCTGCTGGGCAGCGAACGGCTGACCAGCGCCGAGTTCACCCTCGGCACCGCGTCCTACCTGGCGCCGGAACAGGCTCGCGGTTCGGACGTCGGGACCTCGGCCGACGTCTACTCCCTGGGACTCGTCCTGATCGAGAGCCTGACCGGCATCCGGTCGTTCGACGGCCCGCCGCTCGAGGCGGTCATGGCCCGGCTGGCCCATGGCCCAGCCGTGCCCGAGCACCTGCCGCCGCCATGGCCGGCGCTGCTGACGGCGATGACCGCGATGGATCCCGAGCAGCGCCCCAATGCCGGGCAGGTGTCGGCCGCGCTGCGCGGGCCGTCGGCCATGGCCGCTCCGATCCTGGTCGACCCGGCCCGGGCCGACGAGACGCCGACGGTCGGCCTGGCCGCGTTCGGCGCCCCGGCCGCAGCCGTGGTCGGGGCAGCCGGAGTAGCCGGGGCCGCCGGGGCCGCCACGGCGACCGATCCGTGGACGCCGGCCGAGGACGACACCCCACGCCGGGTGCGGGTGGGCTGGGCGCTGGCCGCGGCCGCCCTCGTGGCCGCCCTCGCCCTGGTCGGCTTCCTGGCCCTGCACCCCCAGGCCCGCAACGGCTCGCCCGACAGCGGGCCCGGGCCGGCCACCAAACACTCGACCCGCACGCCGGCCCGCAGCTCCAGTGGCGCGATCGCGCCCGCGAACCAGGTCGGCGGCGGCCCGGTCTCGTCGGCCAAGGTCACGTCGCACCGTCGCACCCCGCCGGCGAAATCGGACAGTGCACCCAACGGCGGCAGCCCGGCACCGCAGACGAGCACCACGCCGAGCGTGAGCACCACGCCGAGCGTGAGCGACACCCCGACGCCGACCGACACCAGCACCACCCCCGACACGACCACGAGCACACCGCCGCCGCCGCCCGGGCCGTAGGTCTCAGCCCTGGGCCCGGTCCACGCGGCGCTGGGCCTCGCGGAGCTGTCCCTTCGCCCGCCGGGTGTCCAGCCGAGCCTCGTCCAGCCGGCGGCGGGCGTCGGCCAGTTGCTCGGTGAGCAGCTCGACCTTCTCGCGCTGCTCCTGCTCGGCCGCGTCGGCGGCCGCCAGTTGGGCGTTCACCTCGTCGAGGGCGGCCTGCGCGGACGCGAGGCGTTCCTGGCGGCGCTGTTCGGCCCGCTGCTGCTCGGTCGGTTCGGACCGCGCGGCCCGGGCTGCCTTCCTGCCCGGGCCGCCGCTCTTGGCCGGGCCGCCGCTGCTTGGCCGAGCCGCCGCTGTTGGCCGAGCCGCCGCTGTTGGCCGGGCCGCGCTGGGACGGCAGCGGAGGCACCGCGGCCAGCGCCGGCCCGGCGTCGCCGAAGCCGCTCCAGTCGGCGGAGCGCACCAGCGTGCCCGCGGCGAACTGCTCGGCCACGTCCGGATCGGCCAGCGCGGCCTCCAGCGTCGAGGCGACCTCGGTGCGCACCGCGGCCGGCGGATCGGCCAGGCCACTGAGCCGGAACGCCGTCCGGGCCGCGGCGTCGATCAGCTTGCGGCGCTGCTGGGTCAATTCCCGCAGCCGGGCCCCGTCGAGGGCACGCTGGGCCCGCTGCAGGTCGGCGCCGAGCTCGGCCAAGCCGGCCGCGGTGGCCGGCTCCTCGCGGGCCAGCCGGTTGAGAATGGCCGCCGCCTTGGTCGGGCGGCGCAGCGCGCCGATCGCCTTGGCCGCAACCGGGTCGCCGTCGCGCCGGGCCTGGGCCGCCAGCTCGCCGCGCCGCGCGGTGAACTCGTCCGGGTCGAGGGCGTAGAGCTCCTCGGCCGCGGAGCGCAGCGCGTCCTCGCCCGGCATGGCCCCATGGTGCCCGATGCGGCTACTCCGGGCGTACCTCGCTCGGCGACTTGTCCGGCCGCAGCCCGCGCCAGGACGGATGCCGCAGCAGCCCGTCGCTCGTCCATTCGGTGAACGCGACCTCCCCGACCAGCTTGGGCGTCACCCAGTGCGCGTCGCGGCGGACCGCGCTCGGCAACTGATCCGCGAACGGGGAGGACTTGCGCGCCAGTCGGGCCAGCCGGGCGCCGAGGTCCGTGAGCAGCGCCTCGGTGAAGCCGGTGCCGACCTGGCCGACGTAGCGCAGCCCGCCGTCGTCGGGGATGCCGAGCATGAGCGAGCCGATCCGCCCGGCCCGCCGCCCGTTGCCGGGCCGCCACCCGCCGACGACGACCTCCTGGGTGCGGACGTGCTTGATCTTGCGCCAAGCCGGGCTGCGCTTGCCCGGCTCGTAGCGCGACGTGTGCCGCTTGGCGACCACGCCCTCCAGGCCCTGGGTGCGGCTGGCGGCCAGCACGTCGGCGCCCGGCCCGGAGAACACCGGCGAGACCTGCCAGGACGCGCCGTCGAGCTCGAGCGTGTCCAGCAGCTCGCGGCGGGCGTCGTAGGTCTCGCCCAGCAGCGAACGGCCGTCGAGGTGCAGCAGGTCGAAGATCACGTAGACGACCGGGACGGTGGCCGACAGCCGGCGCGCGGCCGCCGCGTCGGCCACGTGCATGCGCTGCTGCAGCGTGCCGAAGCTGGGCCGGCCGTGGTGGTCGAAGGCGACCAGTTCGCCGTCGAGCACGACCTGGGTCGTGCCGAGCGACGCGCCCAGCGGCGCGCAGCTCGGGGTAGCTGACCGTGATGTCGCGGTCGTTGCGCGACGTCGCCCGGGCCCGGCCACCGTCGACGCGCACGACCGCGCGCACCCCGTCCCACTTCATCTCGTAGGCCCAGGCGTCGTCGTCGGCCGGCTCCGGCAACTCGCCGGGCACGGCCAGCATCGGTTTGACCAGCTCGGGCAGGCGTTCCCAGCCCGGCCGCGCCGGCGCGCCCATCCGGTGCATCATCCAGTCCTTGCCGGTCTTGAACAGGACGAACCGGCCCTCGACGCGCTCGCCGTGCAGGACGACCTTCACCTCGCGCTCGGTCCACTTCTCGGTCTCGTACTCGCCGTGGTCCCAGATCGTCACCTGCCCCCCGCCGTACTCCCCGGCCGGGATGCTGCCCTCGTAGGTGGCGTACTCGAGCGGATGGTCTTCGGTCTGCACGGCGAGATGGTTGACCTTGGGGTCCGGCGGCAGTCCCTTGGGCACGGCCCAGGAGACGAGCACCCCGTCGCGTTCGAGCCGGAAGTCCCAGTGCAGCGCGGTGGCATGGTGCTCCTGGACCACGAACCGGTGGCCGGCCTCGGTCACGGGCTCGGCCCGGCCGCGCTTCGCGGGTGCGGCCGGCGGCACCGGCTCGGAGGTGCGGCCGGCATCGCGCTTGCGCCGGTACTCGGACAGATCCCGTTTGGCCACGAGCCTCATCGTGCCCGATCGGAGGGCCACGATCACCGGCTAGCCTGGTCTCGGGCCGCGTCCGGCCGCAGCGGTGCTCACGGGGAGGTGGCAGCGATCGAGGCAACTGACCGGCCGATCGGCCGGCTGCTGCGCGTCAGCCAGTCCGCCGACCCGGACGCGCTGGCCGAGACGCTCTCGCTCGCGGCCGCGGCGATCGGCGGCACCGACGTGGTGCTGTACCTGATGGACTACGAGCGGGTCGCGCTGATGCCCCATCCAGACCGGCTGCCGCATGGCGAGAAACCGGATGTCGCCACCGTCGACGGGTCGATGGCCGGGCGGGCCTTCACCACCTGCGAGCCGGTCGCGATCGAGCGGGGCGCGGGGTGGCAGGTGTGGATCCCGGTCACCGAGCGGGTCAACCAGCTCGGCGTGCTGTCGATCATCCTGCCGGCCTGGAACGACGACATCGAGGCACACTGCACCGAACTCGGGATCGCCGCCGCCCATCTCGTGATCGCCAGCGCGCACTACACCGACCTGCCGCACCTGCTCCGTCGCCGCAAGAACATGGACCTCGCAGCCGAGATGCAGTGGTCACTGCTACCGCCGCTGGCCTTCAGCAGCGCCTCGATGACCGTCGCCGGTCTGCTCGAACCGGCCTACGAGGTCGGCGGCGACAGCTTCGACTACGCCATCAACGACCGGGTCCTCGACCTGGCCATCTTCGACGCGGTCGGTCACGGGCTGGCCAGCTCGGTGCTGGCCTCGCTGTTGATGGGGGCCTACCGGCACGGCCGGCGCGACGGCCAGGACCTCACGGAGCTCGCGGAAAGCATCGACGCCGCCGTGCGCCAGGTGTCGGGCCCGGCCACGTTCGCAACCGGCCTGCTGGCCCGCTTCGACGTGCCGACCGGGCGGCTGAGCTGGCTGACCTGTGGCCACCCGCACCCGATCGTCGTCCGGCGCGGCAGCACGCTGCCCGACATCGACGTGGTCGCGGCACTCCCGCTCGGCCTGGGCTATCTCGCCCCGGTCGTGGCCGAGATCGTCACCGTCGAGCTCGAGCCCGGCGACGGCGTCCTGTTCTACACCGATGGGGTGCTGGAGGCGCGCAGCGCCGAGGGTGAGACGTTCGGCGAGGGCCGACTGCGCGACCTGCTGGCCCGCGAGCACCTCGCCGCCGGGCCGCCGCAGGAGGTGGTGCGGCGCCTCGTGCGGTCGTCGCTGCACCATGCCGGTGACCGGCTGCGCGACGACGCCAGCATGCTGTACCTGCGCTGGGACGGCGCGGCACCGCGCGAAGGTCTGGGCCGGCGCGGGGCCGGCCCGGACCGGCCGTAGTAGTGCTGGCGGGGTGGTGCTAGCACCCCTGGAATCAGGGCCAATCTGGGGGGACATCCCGACAGACACCGAGGCCGCGGCCCCGGAGCATGAGAGTCATGGTTCTCCTGCTCGAGCGTCCGCCGGTCCCCGTCCGCCTGCCGGCCCGTCGACCCGTCCGCCCGCCGGTGCCGGTGCCGGTGCTCGGCGCGGTCGGCCCGCACGCCTCGGGCGCGGCCGGCGCGGCCGGCGCGGCCGGCGCGGCCGGCGGGGCGCGCGCGGCCCGGCGAATCCGGCCGGCCCAGCTGGTGAACCTGCTCGGTGCGCTCGCCCTGCTGACCAGCGCCGGGCTGCTGGCCCTCCAGCTGCGCAACGCGGACCTGGGTTCGGTCTGGGCCCACGTGCAGGTCTGGTACCTGGTCGCGGCCGTGGCCATGATGGCACTGTCGCTGGTGGCCGCCGCCGTTAACCTGCTCGGGTTCAGCCCGCTGCGGCTGCGCCTGGCCCCGACGGTCGGCGCGCAGCTCGCGGTCAGCGGGTTGCGGGTGATCGCGCCGTCCGCGCTCAGCACCCCGGCCATCGCCGGGCGCTATCTGAAGTGCTCGGGAGCGAGCCCGGCCGACGCGATGGCCACCGTGGCCGCGGCCCAGAGCGCCCAGTTGGTGGTGACGACCGGACTGGTCGCCGGCTTCGGCGTCTGGTCGGGCGCGTCGGTGGCGGGCGTGGCCGGCGTGCGCACGGTGCTCATCGCCCTGGCCGCGCTGGTCACGCTGGCCGTCATCGCCACGATCGCCGCGCGCTGCAGTCGCCAGGTGCGGGCCGGGCTGGCCGCGACCCGGCGCAGCGCGGTGTCGCTCGGGCAGCACGCCCGCCACCGCCCGGCGCTGGTGGCCGCGGGCGTCGTCGGCGCCGCGGTGCTCACGCTCACCCATGTGCTGGCCTTCGCGTTCTGCCTGCACGCGGTCGGCGGCCACGCCTCGCTGCTGTCGCTCACGCTGATCTACCTGGCCGCGGCCAGCGCCGGTTCGCTGATCCCGACGCCGGGCGGGGTCGGTGCGGTCGAGGCCGCGCTCATCGCCGGGCTGAGCGCCACCGGCGTCGCCCTGCCGGTGGCCACGGCCGCCAGCCTGCTGTCGCGGTTGATCTCGGTCTGGCTGCTGGCCATCCCGGGCTGGATCGCCCTGGCCGCCATGCGCCGGCGCGGCCTGCTCTGACCGCCCGGCCGGAGCGTCGGTCAGTGCGGCGAGCCGATCGCCCGTGGGTGGCGGGCGGTGGTGATGCGGATCCGGCCATCGACCACGACGGTCTGCTCGGCGCTGCAGACGAGCGGGTTCAGATCCAGCTCGAGCACCTCGGGCAGGTCGTCGGCCAGGGCCGCGACCCGGACCAGGACGTCGCTCAGCGCCGCTCGCGAGGCGGCCGGCCGGCCGCGGTAGCCGTCCAGCAGCCGGGCCATGCGGACGCTGTCGATCATGGCGTCCGCGGTCGACGGGTCGAGCGGGGCCATCCGGAACGCCCGGTCGTCGACGAGGTCGGCGAGCACGCCCCCGGCGCCGACCATGACCAGCGGGCCGAGTTGGGGCTCGCGCACCGCGCCGACGATGACCTCGACGCCGCCCGGCACCATCGGTTGCACGAGGACGGCGCCGGACCCGGTCCCGATGGCCAGCAGGTCGGTGACGGCAGCGCGCAGCTCGGCCTCGTCGCGCACATTCAGCCGCACGCCACCGACGTCGCTCTTGTGGACGGCGCCGCCGACGACCTTGAGCACGACGGGATAGCCGAGTTCGGTCGCGGCCAGCGCCGCGGCGTCGGCGCCGCGGGCCACCCGCTGCGGGCACGTCGGGATGCCGTAGTGGCCGAGCAGCCGGGCCACGTCGTCGGGCCCGAGCCAATCGGTGCCCGCGGCCCGCAGGTCCTGGACCAGACTTCGGGCCGCCTCGGCATCGATACCGTCGGGCCGGTGCGGCGCCACTGGTGGCTCGGCGCACAGCTGCCCGTAGCGGTGGGCCAGCCCGAGTGCGGCCGCGGCCGGCTCCGGGAAGGTGAAGACCGGTATCGCGTACGCCGTGCCGGCGACCGGCACGGTGCGCTCGGCACAGCCGACCTGGGTCGCGATCAACGGCTTGTCCGACGTCGCGGCCGCGCCGGCCACGGCGGCCATGATCTGGTCGGCGTCGGCGACGGCGATCTCGGTGAAGACGGTCAGCACTGCGTCGACCTCGTCGGCGCCGAGCAGCGCACGCACGGCGGCGCCGACCGCGGCCGGCTGGGCGTCGGCGCCGAGGTCGACCGGGTTCTGGCTCGAAGGCACCGTGGCCACGGCCTGGCGGATCAGGTCCTGGGTGACCGGGCCGAGTTGGACGACCTCGAGGCCGGCGGCCTCGGCCGCGTCGGCGGCCAGGATGCCCGGGCCACCGGAGTTGCCGATGATCGCGACCCGCCCGCCCGCCGGCCGGGGCTGGCCGGTGAGCACCCGCGACGCGTCGAGCATCTCCTGCATGGTCGATACCCGGAGCACGCCGGCGGCGGCGAACAGCGCGTCCACGGCGACGTCGGACGATGCGGCGGCCGCCGTGTGCGATGCGCCGGCCCGTTGTCCGGCGGAACTGCGTCCGGACTTGATGGCAATGATGGGCTTGCTGCGCCCGACGCGCCGGGCCACGCGGACGAATCGCCGGGCGTCACCGATCGACTCGAGATACATCGCGATGACCCGGATGTGCGGGTCGTGTTCCCAGGCCAGCAGCAGGTCGTTGCCACTGACGTCGGCCTTGTTGCCGATCGAGACGAACTGGGCCACGCCCAGGCCGCTGCGGGCAGCGGCGACGAGGAAGGCCACGCCGAAGGCGCCGGACTGGGCGACCATGCCGAGCACGCCGGGCTGCATCGGCAGCACCGCGAACGTCGCGTCGAGGCGGACGGCCGGGTCGGTGTTGACGACGCCGATGCAGTTGGGCCCGACCATGCGCATGTCGTAGGCCTGGGCGATGTCGAGCACCTCGTCCTGCAGCACCTGGCCGGCCTCGCCCGCTTCGCCGAAGGCCGCGCTGAGCAGCACGACCGACTGCACGCCGCGCGCCCCACAGGCCCGGACCACGTCCGGGACGTGGGCGGCGGGCACGGCGACGACGGCCAGGTCGGGGGCTTCGGGCAGCTCGGTGGCCGTGGGCACGCAGGGCACGCCGAGGATCGAGCTGTGCCGCGGATTCACCGCGTACACGGCGCCGGTGAACTCGCCTTCGACGATGTTGGCCAGCACCTGGTGACCGACCGAGCCGGCCCGGTTGCTCGCGCCGATCACGACCACCGACCGCGGAGCCAGCAGCGGGCGCAGGTCCGGGTCCGCGCGGCCCGGCTCGGCGGCAGCGTACAGCCGAGCCGCTCGGCCGGCCGGGCGGAGTGCGGTCACGACGGACGCCCGCTCGAACGCGGTCATGCCGCTTCGCTCAGGACGTCGACCAGCCGCCGCCGGCGGGTGGGCGGGGTGGCCGGGGCCCGGCCCACGCGTAGCAGCACCCGTGGGTGCATCGGCAGGCCCAGTTCGCGGCGCAGTTGCTCGTTGGTGGCCTCGACCTCGATGACCGAGGTCATCGGGCACGCGACGTAGCCCAGCCGGGTCGTCTCCAGCAGCAGCCGCTCCAGGGCCTCGCCGGCCCGGACCCAGGAGACCGGGTCGTCGCCGACCGTGCCCAGGACGAGCAGGCACTGGGTCGGGCTCGGGCGGCCGCGATCCGGCCGGGCGTCCTGGCCCGGCCGGATCGCGGCCGCCTGGCGGTGGACGGCCGGGACGGCGTCCCAGCGACCCAGTTCGTCGCCGGTCCAGGCGTGCAGTTCGGCCTGGGCGGCGAGATCGGCGCTCTGGATCTGGTCGGCCAGCCGGCTCAGCCGGCCGGCCGCGAGCTGGTCGCCGGGACGCACGATCGGCACGACCTCGCCGCCCTCGACGTTCGCGGCATCGACGAGGGTGTCCAGCACCGTGCCGGGGACGAGCTCGTCGGAGAACCGGCGCCGGTTCATGTGGCGCAGGTCGATCATGGGGTCGAGTTGCGTCAACACCGCCTGGCCCGGCCCGGCGGCCTCGTCGACGATGACGCGAGCCAGCAGGTACGGCCGGGCCGGATCGGGAAAGCGCTGGACCGTGGCCCGGTACCCCGATGCGGCCAGGGCGACGCGGGCGTTGAACAGGGCGCTGCCGCAGCTCAGCCGGGCCCGGATGCCGCGCGGGTCGAGCGTGCTCAGTTGCCGGCTGGGGTCGACGTGGATCTCGAGGCAGTCGCCGTCGAGGACGAAGCGCCAGGGCTGGGTGTTGTGCACCGACGGGGCCCGGGTGGCGCGTACGGCCGCGCGGCGCAGGGCGGTCGTCACCTGAGGACTCATCACGGAGGTCATGCCCGGCCCACCTTCGGTCAACTCGTTGTCGAATCGCCCCCCCGAGCGGTCCTTGGTCCTCGCCGTTCGCTGCCGACTCTCGTCCGCCGGGCGCGGCCCTGCCTGAGGCGAACGCACCCCGTGTTCGGGACCAACGTCCCGTTATCAGCGCGACGTGGCACGATCGCCCAGGTGACCAGCCGACCCACCGCCGCGCAGCACCTGCGCGATCTCGCCCGGCTGCGGCGGGTCCGTGACCGCATCGACCGGGAGTACGCGCGGCCGCTGGACGTCGAGGCGCTGGCCCGTGGCGTGCACATGTCGGCCGGGCACCTCAGCCGCGAGTTCAAGCTGGCCTACGGCGAGGCCCCGTACGGCTATCTGATGACCCGGCGCATCGAGCGGGCGATGGCCCTGCTGCGCCGGGGCGACCTCAGCGTCACCGAGGTCTGCTTCGCGGTCGGCTGCTCGTCGCTGGGCACCTTCAGCAGCCGCTTCACCGAGCTCGTCGGGGTGCCACCCAGCGTCTACCGGCGCCAGGTGGCGCGCACCACGGCGGGGATACCGTCGTGCGTGGCCAAACAGGTGAGCAGACCGGTCAGGAATCGAGAAGCGCCGGCCGCCGAACCGCACCTAGCGTGAGCGCCATGAACATCACCATTCACGCCAGCGTCCTGCCGCACGACGACCCGGACGCATCCGTGGCCTTCTACCGCGACATCCTGGGCTTCGAGGTCCGCACCGACGTCGGCGACGGCACGATGCGCTGGATCACGGTCGGCCCGCCCGGCCAGCCCGACACGTCCATCCTGCTGGCCCCGCCGGCCCTGGACCCCGGCATCACCGACGACGAGCGCCGCACCATCGCCGAGATGATGGCCAAAGGCACCTACGGCTGGATCCTGCTGGCCACCACCGACCTCGACGCCGCGTTCGAGCGGATGCAGGCCGGCGGCGCCGAGATCGTCCAGGAGCCGGTCGAGCAGCCTTACGGTATGCGCGACTGCGCCGTGCGCGATCCGGCGGGCAACCTGGTCCGCATCCAGGAGTTGCGCTGAACTGATGGAGACGCGATGAGCACGACGCCGCACGTTGCCGACAGCCAGAGCCTCATCCGCGTGCAGGGCGCGCGGGTGAACAATCTCAAGGACGTCAGCATCGAGATCCCCAAGCGCCGGCTGACGGTGTTCACGGGAGTGTCCGGGTCGGGCAAGAGCTCGCTGGTGTTCGGGACCATCGCCGCCGAGTCACAGCGGCTGATCAACGAGACCTACAGCGCGTTCCTCCAGGGATTCATGCCGAGCCTGGCCCGGCCCGAGGTCGACGTGCTCGAAGGGCTGACCACGGCGATCATCGTCGACCAGGAGCGCCTGGGGGCCAACCCCCGCTCGACCGTCGGCACGGTCACCGACGCCAACGCGATGCTGCGCATCCTGTTCAGCCGGATCGGCCGGCCCCACGTCGGGCCGCCGACGGCCTACTCGTTCAACGTCCCGACCCGCACGGCCAGCGGGGTCATGAGCACCGACAAGGGCGGGCGCACCGAGAAGAACGTCGTGCGCAACGCGGTGTACCTGGGCGGCATGTGCCCACGCTGCGAGGGCACCGGCGCGGTCAGCGACTTCGATCTGACCGCGCTGTACGACGACGGCAAGTCGCTGGCCGAGGGCGCCCTGACCATCCCCGGCTACAGCATGGACGGCTGGTACGGCCGGATCTTCAGCGGCGCCGGCTTCGACATGGACCGGCCGATCGCCAAGTACAGCAAGAAGGATCTCGACAAGCTGCTCTACGGCCCCCCGACCAAGATCAATGTCGACGGGGTCAACCTCACCTACGAGGGCGTGATCCCGAAGATCCAGAAGTCGATGCTGTCCAAGGACGTCGAGGCGATGCAGCCGCACGTGCGCGCCTTCGTGGAGCGGGCGATCACGTTCTCAGACCTGCCCCGAGTGCCACGGCACCCGGCTGACCAAGGAGGTCCTGGCCTCGAAGATCGACGGCAAGAACATCGCCGACGTCTGCGCCATGCAGATCAGCGACCTGGCCGACTGGGTGCGCGGCGTCGATGAGCCGTCGGTGGCTCCGCTGATCAGCGGGCTGCGGCATCTGCTCGACTCGTTCGCCGACATCGGGCTGGGCTACCTCTCGCTCGATCGGCCCTCGGGCACCCTGTCCGGCGGCGAGGCCCAGCGCACCAAGATGATCCGCCACCTCGGCTCGTCACTCACCGACATCACCTACGTCTTCGACGAGCCCACGATCGGCATGCACCCGCACGACATCGAGCGGATGAACGGCCTGCTGTTCCAGCTGCGGGACAAGGGCAACACCGTGCTCGTCGTCGAACACAAGCCCGAGACGATCGCGATCGCCGACCACGTCGTCGACCTCGGGCCGGGCGCGGGCACCGACGGCGGCACCGTCTGCTTCGAGGGGACGGTGGCCGGACTGCGCAAGAGTGACACCAGCACCGGGCGCCACCTCGACGACCGGGCGGCGCTGAAGGAATCGGTGCGCTCACCAGCGGGCGTGCTGGAGGTGCGCGGCGCCGCGACGCACAACCTCCGCGACGTCGACGTCGACATCCCGCTCGGCGTGCTCTGCGTGCTCACCGGCGTCGCCGGCTCGGGCAAGAGCTCGCTCATCCACGGCTCGATCGCCGGCCGCGACGGCGTCGTGGTCGTCGACCAGGGCGCGATCAAGGGCTCCCGGCGCAGCAACCCGGCCACCTACACCGGACTGCTCGAGCCCGATCCGCAAGGCCTTCGCCAAGGCCAACGGCGTGAAGCCGGCCCTGTTCAGCTCCAACTCCGAGGGCGCCTGCCCGGCCTGCAACGGCGCCGGGGTCATCTACACCGAACTCGGGGTGATGGCCACGGTCGAGTCCACCTGCGAGGAATGCGAGGGCCGGCGGTTCCAGGCCTCGGTGCTGGAGTACCGGTTCGGCGGCCGCAACATCGCCGAGGTGCTGGCCATGCCGGTGACCGAGGCCGAGGCGTTCTTCGGCCCCGGTGCCGACGAAGTGCCCGCGGCCCACAAGATCCTCGACCGGCTGGCCGACGTCGGGCTCGGCTACGTCAGCCTGGGCCAGCCGCTCACGACGCTGTCCGGCGGCGAACGGCAGCGGCTCAAGCTGGCCACCCAGCTGGCCGAGAAGGGCAGCGTCTACGTCCTGGACGAGCCGACCGCCGGGCTGCACCTGGCCGACGTCGAGCAGTTGCTCGGCCTCCTCGACCGGCTCGTCGACGCCGGCAGGTCGGTCATCGTCATCGAGCACCACCAGGCCGTCATGGCCCACGCCGACTGGATCATCGACCTCGGGCCCGGCGCCGGCCACGACGGCGGCCGGATCGTCTTCCAGGGCACCCCGGCCGACCTCGTCGCGGCCCGCGCCACCCTCACCGGCAAGCATCTCGCCGACTACGTCCGCCCGGCCGGTAGCTGACCCAATGCCACAGATCCACCCGACATCGAACAGGGCGGCCGGCTCAGGACGGCGCGGGCTCGCCTCGCAACCGGGCGGCCGCGGTCTCGGGCGACACGTCGTTGATCCACACCCCGGCCCCTGATTCCGACCCGGCCAGGTACTTCAGCTTGCCCGGCGCGCGCCGGATGGTGAACAGCTCGGCGGCCAGGTGCCACACGTCGCGGTCCTGGCGTACCGGCGCCTGCTGCCAGCCCGAGATGTAGGGCGCGGGCGTGTCGAAGAGCCGGTCGAAGCGCTGCAACACGTCCAGGTAGACCGCGGCCAGGTCCTGGCGCATCGCGTCGTCCAGGGCGGGCAGGTCGGGCACGTGCGCGCGCGGGACGACCCGCACCTCGTAGGGCCACCGGGCCGCGAACGGGACGTAGGCCACCCACCACTCGGATTCGGTGACGACGCGCACCCGGGCCTCGAGCTCGGACTTCAGCAGCCAGCACTGCAGGCACTGGCCGGTGCGTTCCCGGTAGTGCCGCGCCGCGACCGCGGCCCGGAAGAAGCGGGGCGGCACGAACGGGTAGCCGTAGATCTGCCCGTGCGGGTGCGACAGCGTCACGCCGATCTCTTCGCCCCGGTTCTCGAAGCAGAACACGTAGTCGATCGAGTCCAGCGCGCTCAACGCCTCGGTGCGGTCAGCCCAGGCGTCGATGACCGTGCGCACCCGCGCCGGCGACAGCTGCGCGAACGAGTCGTCGTGGCGGCTGCTGAAACACACGACCTCGCAGCGCCCGTCGCCCGGACCGGATTGGAACGGCGGCAGATCGACGAGCGGCACGCTGCCGGCCGCGTCGAGCGACAGCGACGGAAAGCGGTTCTCGAACACCACCACCTCGTAGTCGGCGGCCGGGATCTCGGTGAGCTTCCCGTCCCGTGAGGGGTCGAGCGGGCACAGGTCGGCCGGCGGCCGGTAGGTGCGGCTCTGGCGGTGCCCGGCGATGACGGCGTAGTCGCGAAACAGCGGGTTCCAGCGCACCTCCGACGAGGTGGACACGGCGGGCAGGTCCGGGCGTTGATCGGAGGCGGAGCGGTCCTGGCCCGGTTCGGCGTCGTAGTAGAACAGGTCGCGTCCATCGGCGAGCTGGACCTGTTGGCGGGTGGTCATCGCCCCCGGCTCACTGCGGCACCTCGACGATCATCACCGACTCGACGGCCTCCTGCAGCACCCGCAGGGCGTCCTCGGGCAGGGCGTCGTCGGTGATCACGGTCTTGGCCAGCGAGAGCGGCCCGATGTCGGCCAGCCCGACCACGCCCCACTTGGACGAGTCGGCCAGCACGATCACCTCGCGCGCGCTGGCCACGAAGACCCGGTTGGTGGTGGCCTCGGCCAGGTTCGGGGTGGTGAAGCCGGCCTGCGGGTCCATGCCGTGCACGCCCAGGAACAGCTGGTCGACATGCATGCTGGCGATGGTCCGGTCGGCCACCGGGCCGACCAGCGCACTGCTGGGGGTGCGCACGCCGCCGGTGAGGATCACCCCGACCTGGTTCGCGGTGTCGATCGCCGTGATCACGTCGGCCACGGTGGTGGAGTTGGTGACGACGGTGATGCCCGGCATCGAGGCCACGTGCCGGGCCATGGCCCAGGTCGTCGTCCCGGCCGACATCGCGATCGCGGCGCCCGGGCGGATGAGACTGGCCGCGCGTTCGCCGATGGACTGCTTGGCCGGCTGGGCCAGCTGGCTCTTGACGGCGAAGCCGGGCTCGAAGCCGGCCTGCCCGGCCAGCACGGCTCCGCCGTGCACCTTGCGGGCCACGCCCTCGGCCGCGAGTTGTTCCAGGTCGCGGCGGATCGTCATGTCGGAGACGTCGAGCAGTTCGGTAAGGTCCGCGACGCGCACCGCGCCGGCGCGACGCAGCTCGGCCAGAATGCGAACCTGGCGCTGCTGGGCGAGCACGGCAGGGTCCCCTTCGGCGGACGAACGTGGTGAGTTCGACGAAGTCAAACATGATATAACAGAACCAGTCAAGAGTCGCCACTTCGGGAGCCAGGCCATGTCGAATGACCGGTCCGTCGGGTGGCGCGCGCCCGGCCGGGTGAACCTCATCGGCGAGCACACCGACTACAACGACGGCTTCGCCCTCCCCTTCGCCATCGACGAAGGCTGCACCGCGACGGTCACCGTCCGCACCGAGGCGACCGTCACGGTCACCTCGGCCCAGCGCTCCGACGAGGTCACTCTCGAACTCGACGGGCTGGAGCCCGGCGCCGGCGGCTGGGCCGGCTACGCGGCCGGCACGGCCTGGGTGCTGCGCGACCAGGGCGTCGACGTGCCCGGGCTGCGCATCCACGTCGACAGCACGGTGCCGCCCGGTGCGGGGCTGTCGTCCTCGGCTGCGCTCGTCTGCTCGGTGAGCGCGGCCGTCGACGACCTGCTCGGGCTGGGCCTCGGCCCGGCCGAACTGCTGGCCCTCACCCGCCGGGTCGAGAACGACTTCGTCGGCGCCCCCACCGGCGGCATGGACCAACTGGCCGCGCTGTCCTGCACCGAGGGCAACGCCCTGTTCTGCGACATGCGCACCCTGGCCGGCGAACAGGTCCCGCTGCCGGTCGAGGCCGACGGGCTGGCCATCCTCGTCGTCGACACCCGGGCCGAGCACAAGCATGCGAGCGGCGAGTACCGCGCCCGCCGGGCCGCGTGTGAGCGGGCGGCCGGCCTGCTGGGCGTCCCGGCCCTGCGCGACATCGACCTGGCCGGGCTGCCCGCCGCCCTCGACGCGCTGCCCGACGACGAACTGCGGCGCTGCACCCGGCACGTCGTCACCGAGAACGACCGGGTGCTGCGCACGGTCGAGTTGCTGCGCGCCGGCGACGTGCGCGGTATCGGGCCGCTGCTGAGCGCGTCGCACGAGTCGCTGCGCGACGACTACCGGGTCAGCGTGGCCGAACTGGACCTCGCGGTGGACGCGCTGCTCGGGACCGGGGCGCTGGGCGCGCGGATGACCGGCGGCGGTTTCGGCGGCAGTGCGATCGGGCTGCTGCCGGCCGACCGGCTCGAGCCGGCCACGGCCGCGGTCCGGGCCGCGTTCGCCGCACACGACTTCGCTGCGCCGGGCACCTTCCCGGCCCGCCCGAGCCCGGGCGCGCATCCGGTGACCGGCTGAGTCAGGCCGCCGCGCCCCGGTGCCCGCTCAGCCCTTCGACGAGCCGAGGGTCAGCCCGGAGATGAACTGCTTCTGCAGAGCCACGTAGACGAGCAGGGTCGGGATGGCCGCCATCAGGGCCGCGGCCGAGATCATGTTCTGGTTGGTGACGAACTGACCCTGCAGGTTGTTCAGGGCCGAGGTGATCGGGCGCTTGTTGCCGGTCGAGATGAGCGTGATGGCCCAGAAGAAGTCGTTGTAGATCCAGGTCGTCAGCAGGGTGGCGAGCGCGGCCATGGCCGGGCGGCACAGTGGCAGGGTCAGCCGCCAGTACCGCGTCCACACCGTGGCGCCGTCGACGATCGCGGCCTCGTCGATCTCGCCCGGGATCGTCTTCATGTAGTTGCTGAGCACGAACACGCAGAAACCGAGCTGGAACGAGACGTTGATGACGATCAGGCCGGCGTAGGAGTTGTAGAGCAGGCCGCTGTCGCTGAGCAAGTGCGGCAGGTGGATGGCCAGGTAGATCCGGTACAGCGGCGTGATCAGCACCTGCTGGGGCAACAGGTTGCCGGCCGTGAACAGGATGAGCAGGGCGATGTTGAAGCGCGAACTCAGCCGCGACACCACGAAGGCCGCGGCCGAGGCGAACAGCAGCGTGATCAGCACGGCCGGGATGGTCACCCGCGCGGAGTTGAGGAAGAAGCGCCACATGTCCGACTGGCTCCACGCCTGGCTGAAGTTCGACAGGGTGAGGTGGTGCGGCAGCGACACGTAGCCGAGCCGGTTGGTCTCGTTGTAGGGCCGCACGGATACGTAGAGCGCGAACACGATCGGCACGATCCACACCAGGCAGACCGCGATCATGAAGACCTGGGCCGCGATGCTGCCGACGCCGGCCCGGCGGCGCACCGGCGTGGGCGGCTGCGCGGCGGGGTCGAGCAGGGTCGCGGTGCTGATCGCCATTACCGCTCCTCCTCGCGGCGGAAGGCCTGGAACAGGAAGATCGTGATGGGCACCAGCGAGATGACCAGCAGCACGACGCCGAGCGTGGAACCGAAGCCGATCCGCTGGGTCTCACCGACGATGTTCTGGGTGACCGACACCGACAGCAGCTCCAGACCGTTGACCGGGTTGCCCTTGCCGGTGATGTAGACGAGGTCGAAGGCCCGCAGCGACTCGATCACGGTGACGACCAGGATGACGACGTTGATCGGGCGCAGGGTCGGGAACACGACCCGCCAGAACGTCTGCCAGGCGTTGGCCCCGTCGACCACGGCCGCCTCGCGCAGGGCCGGATCGACCGCCTTCAGCCCGGCCAGGTAGAGCACCATCACGTAGCCGGACTGTCGCCAGGTCGCCTCGACCAGGACGGCCCACAGGTTCAGCCGCGGGTTGCCGAGCCAGTTGATCAGGTTGTCGTTGCCGTTGCGGCCGATGACGGTGTTGATCAGTCCGAGGTTCGGCGAGTAGATCAGCTCCCAGATGATGCCGATCAGGGCCAGCGACAGCATCACCGGCAGGAACAGCAGGCTCTGGTAGATCCGGCTGCCGCGGATGCCGCGGTCGAGGATGACCGCGAACAGCATCCCCAACGGGGTGGCGATCACGATGAACACCATCAGCCAGATCAGGTTGTGCCGCACCGCGGGCCAGAAGTCCGGGTAGACGGTGAAGGCCTGGTGGTAGTTCTGCACCCCGTACAGGCAGCCCGGCTGCGGGATGCCCGGCAGCGTGCCGGCCGAACTGCAGGCCTTGAGATGGACCCCGCCGACCCCGCTCCACTTCGTGAACGAGAGCAGCACCGTGCCCAGCGCCGGCACCCAGACGAAGGCGAGATCCAGCACCAGCGGGATGCCGAGCAGGAGCGCGACGACCAGGCGGTCGCGGCCCGAGAGGGTCCGTACCCGACGCCGGCGGCGAGGCTTTCTCGCCGCCGGCGGCTGCTCGAGTTCTGTCGCCGAGGACATCAGCTCACTGGAAGATCGTCTTGGCCTGCTTCTCGGCACTGTTCTGGATGGACTTGATGTTCGAGGCGCTCGGGTTGTCGATGAACTGCTGGATCAGCGAGATCATCGCCGTGGCCATGTCGGGCACGGTGTCGCGGTCCATGAACTGGGCCACGCTCTTGCACTTGGCGATCTCGGCCACGGCCTTCTTCTGGATGGCGTTGTAGGTCGGGGCGACCAGGCCGGTGGCCAGCCCGACGTCCCACTTGTCGGTCTTGAGGAAGGTGGCCTCGGCGCCGGCCGTGCCGATGTATTCGAGCACCGCCTTGGCCGCGGCCTGGTTCTTGGCCTTCTTCGGCAGCATGAAGCCGTCGGCCGGGGCGTCCATGAAGTCGGTGCCGTACGTCGGGTTGATCGTGGGGAACGGGAAGAAGTCGAGGTCGGCCAGGTTCGCCGGCGCGTAGTTGGCCGCGACCTGGTTGGAGCCCTGGAACATCATCCCGGCCTGCTTGTTCTCCAGCGCCTTGGCCGCGTCCTGCCAGATGCGGCCGGTGGCGCCCTTCTGGACGTACGGCAGCAGTTCGGCCCACTGGTTGAAGACCGCGGTGACGCCCTTGTCGGTCCACGGCACCTGGTGCTTCATCAACTTGATGTGGTAGTCGTAGCCGTTGATCCGCATGTTGAGGATGTCGAAGGTGCCCAGCGCCGGCCAGCCGTCCTTGTCGGCGAACGCGAACGGGATCAGGTTGTCCTTCTTCATCTGCTTGGCCAGGGCGATGAGCTCGTCCCACGTGGTCGGGACCGAGTAGCCCTTACTGCTGAAGGTGCTCTTGTTGTAGAAGACGACCCACGGGTAGTTGTAGATCGGCACGAAGTAGTAGTGGCCGTCGACGCCCTTGGACAGGTTCTTGGTGGCGTCGTTGAAGTTGCCGCCGATCTTGTCCCAGACGTCGTCGATCGGCGCGAGCAGGTTCTGCGCGGCGAAGAACTGCATGCGGTAGCCGGCGAACCAGGTGCACAGGTCGTCCGGGGTGCCCTGCAGGTAGTTGCTGATGTTGTTTTGGAAGGTGTTGTGGTCGCTCGTGTTGACGGTGATCTTGGTCTTGGTGCTGGCCGTGGCCGACTTCACCAGCGCGGCGAACGCGGCCTTGGTCGACGGGTCGGAGTAGTTCGAGCCGAACGTGATGCTGCCGCCGCCCGCGGCCGGCTGTCGTGTTGCCGCCCGACTTGCTGTTCTTCTTGCTGCTGCTGCAGGCCGCCAGGACGGCTGGAGCCGCGGCCAGACCGCCGGCGCCCGCCAGAACCTTGAGTGCGGTGCGGCGGCTGAGGCCGGAAACGGAAGTCGCGGACTCGGACAGGTCAGGCATCGATGTCTCCTAGCTGGCGGGCTACCCCGGGCGGGCTCGGACGGCGTGCACAAGTTCCAACGCGATCCATCACAATAACGCACAGCAAAGCCGGGCGGCCCCCAAATGTCAAGGGTTTCGCACCTAGGAGTTCACCAGCTGTCCGGCTGAATCCGGGTGGCCGTGGCCGCGGCGGGTCGGCCGCCGTCCGGGCTCGCCCGCCCGGGCCCACCGGGCGATTTTCACTGGAAACCGGCACTGAATCTTGACAGCCGATTATTTCGTAGGAAGATGTGTCTATCTCAAGCAGATGGTGTCGGCGCGGCCACGCCGCCGCCGCCGACCGGGCTCGGGGCTCCCGGTCGGTTGCTTGAGCAAAGACGCGCGGCCTCGCTCCGTTCCGGTGGAGCGAGGCCGCGTTTCCACGTCTGGGCGAGACCAGCCGGTTACCGGCCCCCGGCCCGCCCGGCGCCGAAGCGGGGCACGAAGGCCGCCGGGCCGCCTTTGCCGAAGATCGAGCCCTGGTCGGTGCTGCTGCTCGGCAGCGGCTTGGACAGCTGCGCGAGCACGACCCGGGCCCCGACCCTGAGGCCGCTCGTCACCTGCGAGACGTCGGTACCGACCAGCCCGAGCGTGACCGGCCGGGTGCTCGTCCGGCCGCCGCTACGCACCGAGACGGTGTGCGTGCCCCCAGCCCCGGAGTGCACGGCCGAGTTGGGCACCGTGATCGCGTCGGCCACGGTCCCGGTGGCGATGACCACGTCGGCGCCGATGCCGTCGAACACGTGCCGGCTGCCGGGGTCGAGCGTGACCGTGACCGGGAATGTGGTCGTCGAGCCCGAACTCGTACTGAGCAGCCCGACCGAGGCCACCGTCCCCCGCAGCGTCGCGCTCACGCCGTCGGCGGCCACGGTGACGTGCTGGCCGACCTTCACCGTGTCGATCTGGGCCAGCGGGACGGAGGTCTCGACGCCCTGCACGCCGGTGCCGATGACCGTGATCGTCTGGCCGCTCGAACTCGAGCCCGGGCTCAGCCCGACCGCGGCGACCCGGCCGGCGACCGGACTGGTCAGCGTGGCCGCGGCCAGATTCTGCCGGGCCAGGGCGAGCTGGGCCGCCGCGGCGTCGACGGCGGCCTGGTCGGCCGCCAGTTGGCTGGCGCTCGCGGGCGTGGCCGTCGAGTTGCCGGACGACGTCGGGTTGCCCGATGAGGAGCTGCCGGTGCCCGTCGTCGACCGGCCCGAGCTCGGTCGCCGGCGCCTTCCCGGTGCCCGACTGGCTCGGTGCGCGCGTGGCGCCGGAGCCCGTCGACCGACTGGCGGCAGCCGCGGCGCCCCGCAACTGGGTCACCAGCCGGTCGAGGCCGGTGATGGCCGCGGCCACCTTCTTCAGGGCGCCGTCCTGGGCCGTGATGGCCGCATCCAGCGTGGCCAGATCGCCCGAGAGGATGTCGGCCGATGCGGCATAGGCCGTCATCGCGCTCGCGCACGCGGGTGAGACGGTGCTGCCCGACTGGTCACCCGCGCAGGCCGTCTGCTGCGCGTCGCGCAGTGTCGTGTTCTGGGCCACGGCCGTGTCGACGGTGCGCTGGGCGGCGTCGACCTGCACCTGGTCGTCGTCAACGGCGTGCTGTGCGGCCAGCACGGCGGCCTGGGCCTGCTTGACCTGGGCCGTGAGCTGGCCGACGCTGCCAGTCCCCGACCCGGCCGGGGCGGTGGGCTTGGCCGGGGCGCTCAGTTCGACCGCGCTCAGCGACGAGGTCGTGAGGTTGCCGGTGCCGCCGCGACCCGTCGATCCACCGTTCGAGGACGCACCGGTCGAGGACGGGCTGAGCTGGCCGCTGCGGTCGGCTTCGAGTCGCTGCCTGGCGCTGGCCAGCGTGGCCAGGGCGCTGTCGACGGCGGCCTGCAGCGCGGTCGCGTCCAGTCGGGCCAGCATCTGGCCCTTGCGCACCCGATCGCCCACCTTGACCGCGACCGAGGCCACGGTCCCAGTGGCGGCGAAGGCCGGCGTCACCTTCAGCGAGGACGTGACCGTCCCCGACGACTCGACCGTCTGGGTCACCGAGCCCCGGCGCACGCGTCGCCAGCCGCAACGACGGACCGTTGTCGCCGGTGGCCGCGATCGCGACCGCCCCGCCCCCGGCCACGACGAGCACGCCGA
The DNA here is from genome assembly GCA_963713245.1 of uncultured Actinomycetota bacterium. Classification (GTDB taxonomy): domain Bacteria; phylum Actinomycetota; class Actinomycetes; order Mycobacteriales; family Jatrophihabitantaceae; genus CAVQKZ01. Next base: position 492,275 of record CAVQKZ010000002.1, on the reverse strand, counting down.
CGCAGATGGCTACGGCGCGCCGGCGGCGGGCCCGGCGCCGACGCGAGCGGATCGACTCAGCCACCGGTGCCCCTCCTCCGAAACCGATGCGTGCACTGTCCGTTCGTCGCATCGGTGATCCGCACGCTCGTCGCGGCGACCGTCCCGGTCGAATCGGCCTTGCCCTGGGCGGTGACGCACTCCCCCACCTTCACCGCGGCCGACGTGGTCGCGGCCTCCATGGTGATCTTCGTGCCCGAGCCGATCGTCACCGTCTTCTGCGTGGTCTGCGGCGCCGCCCTGGTCGGCTTGAAGCTGCGGGCCGCGACCACGATCGTCGACCCCGACACCGAGGTGACCTTGCCGATGGCGATGGCGCCGAAACCGGCCCGCGCCGGACGCGCCCGACGGGAACCCGGAGCGGCGGCGGCGCACCGGACGGCCGGCTGACGCGACGGGAAGCCCGACGGCCGTTGCGCCACCGGTCCCGGCCCGGAAGCCGCCCGTGCACGACCCGTTGACCGGCGGCGCTGACCAGCAACGTCGTCGCGGTGAACGCGGTCGCCGTTGCCGACGTGCCGGACGGCGCCACCGCCGTGACGCAAGCGCCGGCCTTGACCGACGCGAGGGCGGCCGCGACCGTGTGGCTGAACTTCGTGGTGCGCGGTCCAGGTCACGGCGACCTGGCCGGTCTGCTGGTTCTGCACCTGCATCGTCGTACCGGTGACGGCGGCGATCAGCCCGGACGCGGCCGGGCCGCGCGCCGCCGGGCCCCCGGGGCTGCCCGGGACGGCGGCACTGCCGGAAGCCGAGGGCGTCCCCGAGCCGGAGCCGGCCGAGCCGCCGCGCCGACGACCCGCCGCACGCACCGAGAACGGCCGCGGCCAGCAGGCCGCCGGTGACCACGGCCGCCGCGCGGACGGACCGGCCGCGACGGGCGTGGTGCGAAGTGGAAGAACATGGTCAGCCTTTCGTGGGGTCGTCATTCGCTGCGCAGCGCGTCGATCGGGGACAACTTCGCGGCCCGGGCCGCCGGGTAGACGCCGAAGCCGACGCCGATCACGATTGCCACCGCGATGGCGATGAAGATCCACGGCACCGACACCGTGATCGGGTTGGTGATGAAGTGCGGCAGGATCAGCGCCGCACCGACGCCGGCGCCGACGCCGAGCAGACCGCCGGTGAGCCCGAGCATCGACGCCTCGGACAGGAACTGGCGCCGGATGAGCGCGGGCGTGCCGCCGAGGGCCTTGCGCAGGCCGATCTCGCGGGTGCGCTCGTTGCACCGACACCAGCATGATGTTCATGACGCCGATGCCGCCGACGACGCAGCGACAGCGCGGCGACGCCCATCAGCAGCGTGGTCAGCGTGCTGTCGACCGACGAGGTCGTGGTCAGCACCGACTGCTGGGTGGCGATCGAGAAGTCGGCCGTCGAGCCCGCGGTGATCGCGTGCCGGTCCTGCAGGATCGTGTCGGCCTCCTGGTAGGCGCCGCTGAGCCGCGACGGCGACCGCGGCCTTCAGGTAGATCGTCTGCACCGAGGTGCGGTCCGATGCCGCCGACGATCCGCTGCGAGGCCGTGCTCAGCGGCACGATCGCCTGGTCGTCGAGGTTGGTCGTGGAGTCCGAGCCGGCCGAGGTCAACACGCCGATGACCTGGTACGGGCACCCCGTTGATCGTCACGGACTGCCCGACCGGGTTGAGCGGGCCGAACAGTTCGCTGGCGGTGTCGGCCGCGAGCACCGTCACCGCCGCGGCGCTGCGACTCGTCCGCGCTGTCGATGAACCGGCCGGACGAGAGGTGCCGGCCGCGCACCGACAGCCAGCTCGGCGTGGTGCCCGACCACGGTCGTCGTCCAGTTCGTCGCGCCGTTGACCAGCGACTGGGAACTGCTCTGCAGGATCGGCGCGACCGCCGGCGATGTCCGGCGCGGCGACCTTCGAGGCCGAGCGCGGCCGCGTCGGCGGTGGTGAGCGTGGACGGCCGAGCCGAAGCCGCCGCGCACGCCGCTGGTCGTCGCGCTGCCCGGCGACACGATGAGCAGGTTGCCGCCGAGCGCCGACAGCTGCTTGGACACCTGCTGCTGCGCGCCCTGGCCCAGGCCGACGGTGAGCACGACCGCGGCGATGCCGATCAGGATGCCCAGCGACGTCAGGGTCGAGCGCAGCTTGTGGGTCCGGATCGCGTCCCAGCTGCTGCCGAGGACGTCCGCCCACCTCATCGGGGCGCCCGCCGTCCGACGTCGGTGCAGCTCGTCGGACGCGATCCGGCCGTCGCGCAGCCGGATGATCCGGCGACGCGTTCGGCGGCCAGTTCGGCCTCGTGGGTGATGAGCACGACCGTGCGGCCCTGGCCGCTGCAGCTCGTCGAACAGCCGCAGCACGTCCGCGGTGGCGGCCGAGTCGAGGTTGCCGGTCGGCTCGTCGGCCAGCAGCACGGCCGGGTCGCAGACCAGCGCCCGGGCCACCGCGACCCGCTGCTGCTGGCCGCCGGACAGCTCGCCCGGGCGGTGCTCCATCCGGTCGGCCAGCCCGACCCGTTCGAGTGCCGTCCGGGCCCGCTCGCGCCGTTCGGAGCGTGGCCGTCCCGGCGTAGGCCAGCGGCAGCTCCACGTTGCGCAAGCGCGCGTCATCGACGGCAGCAGGTTGAACTGCTGGAACACGAAGCCGATGCGGCGGTTGCGCACCTCGGCCAGTTCGATCTCGTCCATCGTGCTGACGTCCTCGCCGGCCAGCAGGTAGCGCCCGGAGGTGACGACGTCCAGACAGCCGAGGATGTGCATCAGCGTCGACTTGCCCGAGCCGGACGGGCCCATGATCGCGACGTACTCGCCGTGGCGGATCGACAGCGATCACCGCGCGCAGCGCCTCGACCTCGATCGCGCCGCTGCGGTAGACCTTGCTGACGTCGTCGAGTTCGAGCACCTTCTGGTGCGCGCCCGTGCTCGGCAGCACGACCGGTTCGGTGGTCGCCGCGCTAGCCACCCAGGCCACCGCCGCCTGATTTTGCCGCCGTCCCGCCGTGCCGCCGTTGCCGACGGTGAACTGGCCGCCGCCGGGCAGCCGGCCACCGCCGGCCGGGAAGTTGCCCTGTGGCCGGTGCCGCCACCGGAGTTGCCGCGCCCGAGCGTGATCAGGGGCACGACGATCTTGTCGCCGACCGCCAGCCCGGAGACGATCTGCGTCTGGCCACCGCGACGACAGGCCGACCCGGACGGTGGTGTGCACGGTCTTGCCGTTCGTGACCTTGTCGACGTACTGCCCGCCCGAGTTGTTGCGGTGCAGCGCGATGGACGGCACGACGACCACGTTGCTGACCTGGCGGTAGATCAGGGCCGCGGTCACGCTCGCGCCGTCGTGCAGGCCGCTCGGCTTGCCGGTCACGTCGATCGACGACCGGGTAACTCGGCGGTGCCCGACGTCGACGACGAGATCAGGCCGACCGAGGCGATCGTGCCGTAGATCGTGTCGCTCGCGCCGGTGACGGTCAGCTGGGCCTGCTCGCCGGCCTTGATCAGGCCGACCGACGTCGCGTCGACGGTCGCGTTGACCAGCCACGAGTCGGTGCTGATCACCAGCACCTGCGCGGTGGACGAGGAACCGCTGTCCGAGCTGGCCGACGAGTTGGTCGTTCCCGCTCGACCCGGTCCCGCCGCTGCCGCCGTTGCCGCCGCTGGAGGAACCAGTGCCCGACACCGACTGCCCGACGGTCAGGTCGACCGCGGCAACCACGCCGTGATCGGCGAGGTCAACGTCGCCTCGGCCAGCTGCGCCTGCGCCGACGCGAGCTGGTTGCGCGCCGCGGTCAGCGCAGCGTTGTCGGCGGCGAGCTGGGTGTCACTCGGCCCCCGAGGTGGTGTCGTCGATCGACCTTGGCCTGGTCGTCGGCCACCGTGGCCTGGGCCTGCGCCACGTCGGCCGCCAGCGCGGCCGAGTCGATCCGTGGCCAGCGCCTGGCCCTTGGTCACGGCCTGACCCTGATGCACCGCCACCGCGGTGACCTGACCGGCCACGGCGAAGTTCAACTCCTCCTGCTCGGCCGGGGCGAGCGTGCCGGTCGCCGAGACGCTCTGCTTCACCGTCCCCGTGCTGACCGTGTCGACCGTCGTGGTCGCCGCACTCGCCGACGCGCCGCCGGTGCGGGTGCCGAAGTAGGTGCCGGCCGCGGCGCCGGCCAACACCACCAGCACAACGGCTCCGGATATCCAGGGGTGGGCCTTGACCCGCGGCGGCATCGTCGCCTTCATCGCACTCCTTCGTCACATCACTGCTCGCCCAGCGGGGCCGTGCTGCCGGTCGTGGGGCAGCACATCGTGGCAATGTGGACTCCGGCTGCGATTGCGCTGAAGAATCGCTGTGAATGTGCCCGGGGCTCAGCCGACCGGCTGGTGTTCGACCTGTTTGTCGAACACCTCGGTGATCTGCTCGACCGAAAGATTCTTGGTCTCGGGCAGGAAGCGGTTGACGAAGGCGATGGCCAACACGCACAGGCCGGCGAAGCACACCAGCACCCAGCTGATGCCGATGGCGCGCTGCGAGGCCGGGAAGGCCTCGATGAGCGCGTAGTTGGCCAGCCAGTCGACGGTGGCCGCGATGGAGGCGGCCTGGCCGCGCACCGCCGTCGGGAACATCTCGCCCTGGATGAGCCAGCCGGTGCCGCCGACGCCCACGGCGAACGAGGCGATGAACAGGCTCAGACCGATCATGCCGACGACGATGCGCGGGGTGCCCGACAGCACGCCCAGGCCGAACGCGGCCACGACCGCCATCACGGCCATGCCGGCGAAGCCGCCCATCGCCAGCTTGCGCCGACCGATGCGGTCGATGTACCGGAAGGCGAAGTAGGTGGCGATGACGTTGACCGCGGTCATGATCGAGGTGACGGCCACGCCCGCGGTGGTCGAGGCGACGGTGGAGGTGCCGCTCTGGAAGTACTTGGCCAGCAGTTGCGGGCCGTAGTACAGCGGCACGTTGATGCCGGTGATCTGCTGGAAGACGAAGAACCCGCAGACCACGAACAGGGCGCGGCGCACGCCCTTCGTCCAACCCTTGGAGTGGGCCCGTTCGGCCCGGGCGTCGTCCTGCTCGAGTTGGTGGGCGGTGTGCTCGATGTCCTCGAGATCGACCTTCACCCCGAGCGTGTTGAACGTCTTGAGCGCGTCGTCGTAGCGGCCCTTGCGGATCAACCAGCGCGGTGACTCGGGCATCTGGAAGCGCATGACCAGCCCGACGATGGCCGGCACCGCGCCCAGGCCGAAGAACCAGCGCCAGTCGGCTCCGGGACTGCCGGGCCAGAGCTTCAGGATCACCAGCGCGACCAGGTAGGAGGCCAGGATGCCGACGGTGATCATCCACTGCTGCAGCATGCTCAGCGAGCCGCGCTTGTTGCTGGGCGCGTACTCGGCGATGTAGGCCGTGGCGATGGCCGAGTCGGCCCCGATGGCCAGGCCGATCAGGGTGCGGGCGGTCATCAGCACGGCGACGTGCCAGGTGAACGCCGACAGGAGCGCCCCGACGGCGTAGATGAAGGCGTCGGCGACCAGCAGCGACTTGCGGCCGAAGCGGTCGGTCAGCGGGCCGGCCAGCAGGGCTCCGGCGGCCGCACCGAGCGAGGCCCCGGCGACGAGGTAACCGGTGCCGAAGCTGTTGAGTTGGTACGGGACGAAGTTCAGCGCCGCGCCGATGTTGGCGGTGTCGTAGCCGAAGAGGAAGCCGCCGAGCGTGGCCAGGAGGGTGAGCGACCAGTAGAAGCGGGTGGGCACGTGCTGGTCGAGCTCAGCCAAGGCGTTGAGCCGTTCACCGGACGACGACATCGGGGCTCCACTTCTGCGGCGGGCGGATCGGTCGGTTCCGTCTGCGCGTTTACCCGGCTGGGCGTGCGACCAAACGACCTCCCCCGCGCTGCCCACGCCCGGCCGGGGCACACTGAGGCCCGTGGACGACTTCGCGGCGCTGCTCGACGGGCACGAGTGCACCGGCAACGACTGCGGCCGCTGGTCGCACACCCAGGTCGTGCTGGTCTCGGCCGAGGACGTCGCCACGGTGGCCGCGGAACTGCGGTTGCTGGCCACGGTGCGCGACACCCTGACCGCCCGGGGCATGACGATGCTCGAGACGGTGCCGACTCCGCGCTTCGACCCGGCCGACACCGAGCCACAGCCCTGGCCGGTGAAGTACGTTTCGGCGCTGCCCGGCGCCCGGGGCCGGCCGACTCGGCGGCGCAGTCTGTTCGCCGCTCTGCGCGACGCCGCCAACGGCCGCTGACCCACGACCCGTCGCTCGGGGTAGTGCGGAAGGACCTTGACCCTGACGCAACGTCAGGGCTGCACCCTCGTGGGATGACCACCGATGCAACCACGTGCGCGATCGAGATACAGGGTTTGGAGAAGTCGTTCAAGGACGTGCAGGTGCTGCGCGGCGTGGATCTGCGCGTCGGTCAGGGCAGCATCTTCGCCCTCCTCGGTGCCAACGGCGCGGGCAAGACCACGCTCGTCAGGATTCTGGCCACCCTGCTCAGGGGCGACGCGGGCACCGTGCGCGTACGCGGCTACGACGTCGCCACCCAAGCCGCGGAGGTACGCGAGTCGTTCAGCCTGACCGGGCAGTTCGCCGCCGTCGACGAGATCCTCACCGGCCGCGAGAATCTGATCCTGGTCGCCCGGCTGCGGCACCTGACCGACCCGGCCCGGGTCGCGGACGACCTGCTCGACCGGTTCTCGCTGCGCGACGCGGGCGGGCGCCGGGCGTCGACCTACTCCGGCGGCATGCGGCGCCGCCTCGACATTGCGATGAGCCTGGTCGGCAGTCCGGCGATCATCCTGCTCGACGAGCCGACGGCCGGGCTCGATCCGCAGGCACGCCTGGAAGTCTGGCGCACCGTGAAAGACCTGGCTGCCGGCGGAACGACGGTGCTGCTCACGACGCAGTACCTGGAGGAGGCCGAGCAGCTCGCCGACCGGATCGCGATCCTCCACCAGGGCCGGATCATCGTCGACGGAACTCTCGCCGAGCTCAAGGCGCAGCTCCCGCCGGCCAGAGTGGAGTACGTCGAGAAGCAGCCGAGTCTCGAGGACGTCTTCCTCGCCATCGTCGGGGCCGAGGACGCCGCTGCGACCGACGGACCCCACGACGCGGCCCCGGCCACCGAGCGGTGAGGACCACGATGGACAGCCACTTCCTCGGCGAGACCGCCACCCTCACCGGGCGGTCCCTGCGTCACATTCTGCGCAGCCCGGACACCATCATCACGACCGCGATCATGCCGATCGCCTTCTTGTTGCTGTTCGTCTACGTCTTCGGCGGCGCGATCAAGAAGGGCACCGGCACCCACTCCTACGTCACCTACCTGCTGCCCGGAATCCTGCTCATGACCATCGCCTCGGGCATCGCCTACACCGCGTTCCGGCTGTTCCTGGACCTCAAGGGCGGCATCTTCGAACGCTTCCAGTCGATGCCGATCGCGCGGTCGTCGGTGCTGTGGGCGCACGTGCTGACGTCGATGGTCGCCAACGCGGTCGCGCTGATCGTGGTCGTGCTGGTCGCGCTGGCGATCGGGTTCCGGTCCGGCGCCGGAGTTCTGGCTTGGCTCGCCGTCGCGGGCATCCTCGCGCTGTTCACGCTCGCGCTGACCTGGCTGGCCGTGATCCCGGGCCTGACCGCGAAGTCGGCCGACGGTGCCACCGGTTTCTCCTACCCGCTTCTCTTCCTGCCCTTCCTCAGTTCGGCCTTCGTCCCGACCGACACCATGCCCGGCCCGGTGCGGGCCTTCGCCGAGCACCAGCCGGTGACGTCCATCGTCAACGCCATCCGCGCCCTGCTGGCGCAGCAACCGGTCGGCGACGACATCTGGATCGCCCTCGCCTGGTGTGTCGGCATCCTCGTCGCCGCGTATCTGTCGGCCATGGCCAGCTATCGCCGGAAGGCCGGCTGAGGCAGGTTGTCAGCATGCTGACGATCGGCCGATTGGCCGCCTACGCCGGAGTCACCGTGCGGGCCGTGCACTTCTATCACCAGAAGGGGCTGCTGCCGGAGCCGCACCGCGACGCCTCCGGCTACCGCAGGTACAAGGCCGAAACCGTCGTGGACCTGATCCGAATCCGCACCCTGGCCGACGCCGGCGTCCCGCTGTCCCGGGTCCGGGAACTGCTCGCCGCCGGGCCCGAGGAGTTCACGGCGGCGGTCGAGGACATCGACCGGCGACTGCGAGCCGAGATCCGGGCCAAACAAGGTCACCGGAGGCGCATCGCCCAACTCGCGGCCGGCGACCGCCTCACGCTCCCGCCGGAGGCAGTCGCGTACCTGGATCACCTCCGCGCGCTCGGCATTGCCGATCGGATCGTCGAACTCGAACGAGACGCCTGGATCCTGGTTGCCGCCAAAGTTCCGGAACAGATGCCGGCACTGATGGCGATCAAGCGCGCCCAGCTCGACAACCCGGCCGTCATCGAGCTCTACGACGACCTCTGGGGTGCGGTCGACTGGAAACCCGACGACCCCCGGCTGCCGGCACTCGCCGACCGGCTGGTCGGGTACATCGAAGCAGCATCGGCGGACGAACCGGCCGACGACGTCTTCCCACTCGACGACGAACTTGCCGAACTGCTCGACTCGGTGTTCCTCGACATGGTGCCGATCGCACACCAGTTGCTCGGCCTGCTCGAGCAGCGCGGTTGGCGAGGCTGGACCCGACTCGAACGAGTCAGCCGGTGACGAGGGCTCAGCGCTGACCGTAGACGTTCTGGTAGCGGTCCCACAGCGAGTCGACGTCGGCCGGGTCGATGGGCAGCGGCTGGCCGAGTTGCCGGGCGATGTGCACGGTGCGGGCGACGTCCTCGCACATCACCGCGGCCTTGACCGCGTCGCGCGCATCGTCGCCCACCGTGAACACGCCGTGGCTGGCCATCAGCACGGCCCGCGAGCGGTGGTTGTCCAGCGTCTTGACGATGCCGGCGCCGATGGAGTCGTCGCCGATCAGCGCGAACGGGCCGACCGGGATCTCGCCGCCGAACTCGTCGGCCATCGCCGTCAGCACGCACGGGATGGCCTCGCCGCGGGCCGCCCACGCCGTCGCGTACGTGGAGTGCGTGTGCACCACACCGCCGACGTCGGGGCGGTGCCGGTACACGTAGGCGTGCGCGGCGGTGTCGCTCGACGGCGCGAACTCGCCCTCGACCTTGTTGCCGTCGAGGTCGCACACGATCATGGCCTCGGGCGTGAGCTGGTCGTAGGACACCCCGCTCGGCTTGATGACGAACCGGTCGGCGCCGGGCACCCGGGCCGACACGTTGCCGGCGGTCCAGACGACCAGGCCGTACTTGACCAGTTCGGCGTGCAGGCCGGCCACCTCAGCCCGGACGGCGGCCAGCCGGTCGGCGCTCACTGTTGCCGCCGGGCGTCGTTGCGGATCCGGCGCAGGCGGTGCAGGACGTCGGCGTCCTCGCTCGCGCGCCGGCCGAAGTGGTCGTGCACGAGCACGTACTCGGCGTAGAGCTTGTCGTAGGCGGCGCGGCGCTCCGGGTCGGGATGCACGGCGTGCTCGCGCACCTTGCCCATCGCCTTCGCCGCAGCGGCCACGTCCGGATAGCAGCCGGCGGCCACGGCGGCGTGGATGGCCGACCCGAGCGCCGGACCCTGGTCCGAGCCGATGGCGCCGATGTCGAAGCCGGTCACGTCGGCGTAGATCTGCATGACGAAGTCGTTCTTCACCAGTCCCCCGGCCGCGATCAGTTCGCGCACCGGCACGCCGGACTCGCGGAACGCCTCGATGATGCGGCGGGTGCCGAACGCGGTCGCCTCGACCAGCGCGCGGTAGACGTCCTCGGGCCGGGTGTCGAGGGTCAGGCCCAGGATCACGCCCGACAGTTCGTGGTCGACCAGTACCGAGCGGTTGCCGCTCATCCAGTCCAGGGCGACCAGCCCGTGCTGGCCGACCCGCTGCTCGCGGGCCAGCCGGGTGAGCATTTCGTGGGCCGATTCGCCGTTGCGCTCGGCCTCGCGCGCGTAGCCGGCCGGGAAGCCGGTGCGCACCCACCACGCGAAGATGTCGCCGACCCCGCTCTGCCCGGCCTCGTAGCCGTACAGCCCGGAGGTGATGCCGCCGTGGACGACGCCGCACATCCCCGGCACCTCGGCCAGCTCGTCGCCGTTCATGACGTGGCAGGTCGAGGTGCCCATCACGGCCACCATCGTCCCCGGCTCGATGGCCTGCGCGGCCGGCACGGTGACGTGCGCGTCGACGTTGCCCACGGCCACCGCGATGCCCTCGCGCAGCCCGGTCCACCCGGCCGCCTCGGCCGTGAGCGCGCCGGCCCGCGCGCCCAGTTCGGCGATCGGGTGCTCCAGGCGCGACGCCGCGAAGTCGGCGAAGTCGGGGTCGAGCGCGGCGAAGAAGTCGCGGCTCGGGTAGTGCTCGTCCTGGTAGGCGCCCTTGTAGCCGGCCGTGCAGCGGTTGCGGGTGTACTGCCCGCACAGCTGCCAGGTGATCCAGTCGGCGAACTCGACCCAGCGCTCGGTGGCCGCGTACGTCTCGCGGTCCTCCTCGAACAACTGCAGGCCCTTGGCCAGTTCCCACTCCGACGACAGCCGACCGCCGTAGCGCGCCAACCACGGCTCGCCGCGCTCCTCGGCCAGCTTGTTGATCCGGTCGGCCTGGCCCTGGGCCGCGTGGTGGCGCCAGAGCTTGGGCCAGGCGTGCGGGCGCTCGCGGAACTCCGGCTCGCGGCACAGCGGGGTGCCGTCGGCCCGGGTGGGCAGGATGGTGCACGCGGTGGTGTCGGTGGCGATGCCGACCACGTCGGCCGGGTCGACCCCGGACTGCTTCAGCACGGCCGGCACGGCGTGCTGGAGCACCTCGATCCAGTCGTCGGGATCCTGCAGGGCCCAGTCCGGGGCGAGCTCGGTGCCGTTCAGCGACGAATCGATCACGCCGGACGGGTACTCGTGCTCGGCGCTGGCGATCTCGGCACCATCGGCCACTCGCACCAGCACGGCCCGGCCGGACAGCGTGCCGAAGTCGACCCCGACGGTGTACTGATCGGCCATAGTTAGCGTTCACATCTCCCTGGGGCGGCCACCGGGCGGGGGCGGCAAGCGGATGGTTCGGGCCGGGCAGGGGCCTCATTGCGAGTCTTGGCGGGATGGCGAAACGTGTCAAGAAACGGGCATCCCCACGCATAGAATCACCCTGTGCCGAGCGACTTCACGAAGCCCGCACGGCGGCCGGTGATGCACGACGTGGCCCGGCTGGCCGGTGTGTCGCACCAGACCGTCTCGCGAGTCGTCAACGGCCACCCCAACGTCAGCGCGGCCACCCGCGAGCGCGTGCGCCAGGCCATGTTGCAGCTGGAGTACCGGCCCAACGCCCTGGCCCGCAGCCTGGTCACCAGCCGCACCCAGCGCATCGGGGTGATCAGTTTCGACGTCCGCTACTTCGGCCCGGCCTCCACCCTGGTCGCGATCGAGCGCGCGGCCCAGGAGCGCGGCTACGGCATCACCCTGATGAGCATGATGGGGCTGGCCGACGCCGACGGCGCGGCCGCGGTCATCGCCCTGGACGCCCAGCAGGTCGACGGCGTCATCGTCATCGCCCCGCACCGCGGCTCGGTCGAGGCGGTCGGCGCGCTGCCCCGGTCGCTGCCCGTCGTCGCCCTGGAAGCCGAGTATCGCTCGGATCGCTCGGTCGTCGCCGTCGACCAGCGCCACGGCGCCGAACTGGCCACCCGGCACCTGCTCGAGCTCGGGCACGCCACGGTGTGGCAGATCGCCGGCCCGGAAGACTGGCTCGAAGCCCAGCAGCGCGTCGACGGCTGGCGCGATGCGCTCGTGGCCGCCGGCGTGCGCACCCCGCCCCTGCTGCGCGGCGACTGGTCGCCGCAGTCGGGCTACCGGCTCGGGCTGGAGCTGGCCGACCGCGCCGACGTCACCGCCGTCTTCGCCGCCAACGACCAGATGGCGCTCGGCGTGCTGCGCGCGTTGCACGAACGCGGCATCGCCGTGCCCGAGCAGTGCAGTGTCGTCGGGTTCGACGACATTCCCGAGGCCGAGTTCTTCCAACCCGGGCTGACCACCGTCCGGCAGGACTTCGACGCGGTCGGCCGCAAGGGCCTCGCGCTGCTGCTGGCCCTGATGGAGAATCCCGACGGCCGCCGGCGGCACGTGTCGCTGATCGAACCGGAGTTCGTCCAGCGCGCCAGCACGGCCCCGCTGGCGGGACGCCGGCACCGGTCGGCGGCAGCGAAGGCGGCCGCGTCCCGCTAGCGATTGACACCGCGGCAGTGAACGCTAACAATGCCGCGGATGACCCCCACCGCCCTCAGCGGACTGGCCACGCCACTGCCGCTGCACGCCCAGCCGGTCGACTACGCCCTCGTCGTGTTCTACTTCGCGATCGTGCTCGGCATCGGGCTCATCGCCCGCCGCGGGGTGTCCGACAGCGTCGACTTCCTGCTGTCGGGACGCAAGCTGCCGGCCTGGGTCACCGGCTTCGCGTTCATGTCGGCCAACCTCGGCGCCACCGAGCTGCTCGGCCAGACCGCCAACGGCGCGCAGTACGGCGAGCAGACGTTCCACTACTACTGGGTCGGCGCGGTACCGGCCATGGTCTTCCTGGGCCTGGTGATGATGCCGTTCTACTACGGCTCGGGCGTGCGCAGTGTCCCGGAATACCTGGGCCGGCGCTTCAACGCGACCACCCAGCGCTTCCAGGCCGTGCTGTTCGCGGTCGCCTCCGTGCTGCTGGCCGGCGTCAACCTCTACGCCATGGCCATCGTGGTCAACGCGCTGCTGGGCTGGCCCACCTGGCTGGCCATCCTCGGGGCCGCGGCCGTGGTGCTGCTGTACACGTTCCTGGGCGGGCTGTCGGCCGCGATCTACAACGAGGTGCTGCAGCTGTTCGTGATCGTGGCCACCATGGTCCCGATCACGCTGGTCGGCCTGCACCGCGTCGGCGGCTGGCACGGGCTGACCCACTCGCTGTCGAAGAACGCGGCCGGCAAGGCCGGGCTGCACCCGTTCCCGGCCCACGAACTCACCGGCATCGGCAGCACGTTCGGTTCGGTGCTCGGCGTCGTGCTCGGCCTGGGCTTCGTCACCTCGTTCGGGTACTGGACCACCAACTTCACCGAGGTGCAGCGCGCGTTCTCGGCCCGCAGCGCGGCCGCCGGGCAGCGCACCCCGCTCATCGCCGCGATCCCCAAGACGCTGATCGCCTTCGTCATCGTCATCCCGGGCATGATCGCGGCCGTACTGGTGCCCGGCATCGCCGCGCTCCAGAAGGGCAAGCCCTCGGACTTCCAGTACAACGACGTCGTGCCGCTGCTGCTGCACGAACTGCTGCCCAACGGGTTCCTCGGCGTGGCCATCGCCGGCCTGCTGGCGTCGTTCATGGCCGGCATGGCGGCCAATGTCAGCTCGCTGAACACCGTGGTCGTGTACGACCTCTGGCAGGACTGGCTGCGCCCCGACCAGGACGACCGGCACTACCTGCGGGCCGGGCGGTGGGTGACCGTCGGCGGCACCGTGCTGGCCGTGGGCACCGCGTTCATCGCGTCCGGGTTCAGCAACATCATGGACTACATCCAGACGCTGTTCTCGTTCTTCAACGTCCCGCTGTTCGCCGTGTTCATCATCGGCCTGTTCTGGAAGCGGATGACCGGGACGGCGGGCTGGACGTCGCTGCTGGCCGGCACCACCGGCGCCGTGGTCATCTTCATCCTCAACCGGGTCGGCGTGGTCACGCTGTCGGGCCAGGGCTCGAGCTTCCTCGGCGGCGGCGTCGGCTTCGTCCTCGCGGCCATCACCGCGGTCATCGTCTCCTACCGCACCACGCCCAAGACCGACACCGAACTCGAGGGGCTGGCCCGCGGCGCCACGACCAAGGAGCAACGCACGGTCCCGCGCGATCCGGGCTGGTTCCGCAACCCGGCCATACTCGGCGGCGGCGTGCTGGTGCTGGCCGCCGGCTGCTACATCCTGATGAGCGTGTGAGGACGAGCTGATGCCCGACAAGAAGCGCTTCGAGATGCTCTTCGACGTTCGCACGATCATCGCCCTGCTGTTCGGGGTCTACGGCGCGGTGTGCCTGATCTGGGGACTGGCCTTCAACGGGTCGACCGACAAGGCCCGCAGCGGCAACATCAACGTGAACCTCTGGACCGGCCTGGCCATGCTGGCCTTCGCCGCCGCGTTCCTGGCCTGGGCGCTGTGGCGCCCGCTCGAGGACGAGGTCCCCGAGGACGATGAAAGACGACGACGTGCAGGACGACGTGAAGGACGACGAGGCCGCCGGCGACGACGCTCAGGGCCGGCGCGGCAGCCCTTCGGCCAACCGGTAGTAGGCCTGGTTCCACCGCAGCCGGTCGGCGAAGTCGCCGGGTTCGGTGCGCTCGTCGATGACGACGAATTCGGTGTGCAGCATGGCCGCGAAGTCGCGCAACGTGTCCAGGCCGACGCCCTGGGTGAGCACCGTGTGGTGCGGCCCGCCCGCGGTCAGCCAGGCTCTCGGCGGCATGGGCAGGTTCAGGCTCGGGAACCCATACCGCGCGCGCCACCGGCAGCCGCAGCAGCGGCTCGTCTGGCGCGACCACCGTCACCACGTTGGCGACGAGCCGGAACCGGTCGCCGAGGTCGGCCATGCCGATCACTACCGCTGGGCCCGGCGCCGCGTCGAACACCAGCCGCACCGGATCCTCGCGGTCGCCGATCGAGAGCGGATGCACCTCGCAGGACGGCTGCTCGGCCGCGATCGACGGGCACACCTCGAGCATGTGCGCGCCCAGAATCTTCGGGCGTGCCCGGGCCGAAGTGGTACGTGTAGTCCTCCATGAACGAGGTGCCGGCGGGCTGCCCGTGCCCCATCCGCTTCACCGCCGCGAGCAGCGTCGAGGTCTTCCAGTCGCCCTCCGCGCCGAACCCGACGCCCCGCGCCATCAACCGCTGCACGGCCGCGCCGGGCAGTTGGCGCAGGCCGCCGAGATCCTCGAAGTTCGTCGTGAACGCCCCGAAACCGCCGTCGTCGAGGAACTCGGTCAGCCCGGCGTCGAGCCGGGCCGCGTAGCGCAGCGACTCGTACCGCTCGCCGCCCGGGCAGCAGTGCGGCCTCGACCCGGTAGCTCGCCAGGTAGTCCTGCACGACGTCCTCGACGGTGGCATCGGGCACCGCGTCGACCACCTCGACCAGATCGTTGACCCCGTAGGTGTTCACCGAGACCCCGAACCGCAATTCGGCCTCGACCTTGTCGCCCTCGGTCACGGCGACGTCGCGCATGTTGTCGCCGAAGCGGGCCAGCCGCAGCGCGCGCAGGTGGGCCACGCCCGCCGCCGCCCGGGCCCAGGCGTCGATGCGGGCGACGACATCCGGGTCGGAGACGTGCCCGGCGACGGTCTTGCGGGCCACGCCGAGCCGGGTCTGGATGAAGCCGAACTCGCGGTCGCCGTGCGCGGACTGGTTGAGGTTCATGAAGTCCATGTCGATGCTCTGCCACGGCAGCGACGCGTTGAGCTGGGTGTGCAGGTGCAGCAGCGGTTTGCGCAGCGCGTCCAGCCCGCTGATCCACATCTTCGCGGGCGAGAAGGTGTGCATCCAGGCGATCACCCCGATGCAGGCGGGTCGTCGTTGGCCTGTTGCATGTCGCCCGAATGGCGCCGAATCCGTCAGCACCGGCTTCCAGACGACCGTCGGCGGACAAGCCGCCGACTGCGCTGCAGCAGCTGGGCGACCTGCTGGGACTGCTCGGCTACCTGGGCCAGGATGTCCGGGCCGTACAGGTGCTGACTTCCGGTCAGAAACCAGACCTCGACGGTTCTTGCCCGCAGGCGACATGGGCCCTCCTGTCCGCGCATTGTCTATGCACGGGTACTCCGGCCGCACCGAGGCGGCGGCCGCATGTCGTCGTCCTCCGAATGTTAGCGCTAACAATGGCCTGTCAATTGGGCGAATTGCGAGGTACGGTCCGAAGAACCAGCGAAAGCGAGGAGTTCGCCCGGATGCCAACGGACGCGCCGATCGTTCACGTTCACCATCGAGCCCGAGGCCCACCGCGGGCGCGATCGACCGACGGCTGTTCGGGTCGTTCGTCGAGCATATGGGCCGCTGCGTCTACACGGGCATCTTCGAGCCCAACATCCCAGCGCCACCCCGGACGGGTTCCGCGGCGACGTCGACGACCTCGTCCGCGAACTCGGCATCACCGTCGTGCGCTACCCCGGCGGCAACTTCGTCTCCGGCTACCGCTGGCAGGACGGCATCGGCCCGCGCGAGGAGCGCCCGCGCCGACTCGACCTGGCCTGGCGCTCGATCGAGACCAACCAGGTCGGCACCGACGAGTTCCTGCGCTGGACGCCAGCAGATCGGCGTCGAACCGATGCTCGCCGTCAACCTGGGCACGGCCGGCATCCTCGACGCGGCCGACCTGGTCGAGTACTGCAACCTGCCCGGCGGCACCCGCTGGTCCGACCAGCGCCGGGCCAACGGCTCGCCCGATCCCTATGGCGTGCGGCTGTGGTGCCTGGGCAACGAGATGGACGGGCCCTGGCAGACCGGGCACATGGACGCCGACGAGTACGGCTCGCTCGCCCGGCAGGCCGCCAACGCGATGCGCCTGGTCGACCCGTCGATCGAACTGGTCGCCTGCGGCAGTTCCGGCCACGACATGCCCACGTTCGGCTACTGGGAATCCACGGTGCTCGAGCACACCTTCGAGGCCGTCGACTACGTCTCGATGCACGCCTACTACCAGCAGCACGACGACGACCGGGCCAGCTTCCTGGCCTCGGGCGCGGCCATGGACCGCTTCATCGACGACGTCGTCGCCACCGTCGACGCCGTCGCCGCGCGCAAGCGCAGCCGCAAGCGGCTGAGGATCTCCTTCGACGAGTGGAACGTCTGGTACCAGTCGCGCTTCGCCGGAACGGCCGCGACCGAGATCGACGTGTCCGGCCCGCGCATCGAGGACGTCTACAGCGCCACCGACGCGGTCGTCGTCGGCGACCTGCTCATCAGCCTGATCAACCACGCCGACCGCGTCGGCGTGGGCTGCCTGGCCCAACTCGTCAACGTCATCGCCCCGATCATGACCGAGCCCGGCGGCCCGGCCTGGCGGCAGTCGACGTTCTATCCGATCGCCGAGACGATCCGGCGCGCGGCCGGGCACAGCCTGGTCGTCCATGGTGAGGCCGGCGAACTGGCCACCGCTCGCTACGGGGACGTCCCCGTGCTCGCCGCGGCCGCCACCCACGATCCCGACAGCGGCGCGGTGTCGGTGTTCCTGACCAACCGCGGCGATGGACCGGCCGAGGTCGAACTGCGCCACCCCGGCTTCGGGCGGTGGGGCGAGGCCGAGGCGCTCACCGTGCTCGCCGACGACCGCGGCCCGCTGGCCGGAGCCGAGGCCGCGGCCTCGGCCCGGCCGACCCAGCAGGACAAGCCGGTGAGTCGAGGACGGCCGGACCCGGCTCACCCTGCCGCCGACGTCGTGGACCGTCGTCACGACCGGCACGGACGACCGGCCGATGTGATCAGCTAGAGAGGAGTGCCCAGTGCGACAGCAATCACCCGCGCGATCGGCCACCGGACCGAGCCGGCGCACCGTGCTGGCCGGGCTCGGCGGCCTGGGCGGCTTGGCGCTCGGCGGCGGCGCGCTCAGCGCGTGCGGCACGCCGCTGGCCACGGGCCTCACCGGCGCCGCCCCGAGCAGCAACCAGTTCACGTTCTGGAATCTGTTCTCCGGCGGCGACGGCGATCGCATGGTGCAGATGGAGCACGGCTTCGCCCGCGAGCACCGCGACATCAAGCTCAGTGCCATCACCCTGACCTGGGGCAACCCGTACTACACCAAGCTGTCGCTGGCCACCCGCGGCGGCCGCCCGCCGGACGTCGCCGTCTCGCACCTCACCCGGATGCAGACGCTGGCCCGGGCCGGCCTGCTCGCCCCGATCGACGAGAACGACCTGGCCCGCTTCGGCATGACGCCGGACAAGTTCACCCCGCTGGCCTGGAAGAACTCGCATGTCGACGGCAAGCTCTACGCGATCCCGATCGACACCCACCCCTACGTCCTCTACTACAACACCAAGATCTGCAAGCAGGCCGGACTGCTGAAACCCGACGGCACGCTTGTCGACATGCACGGCCCGGACGACCTGTTGAACGCACTGCGCCGGATGAAGAAGGTCACCGGCAAGTTCGGCCTGGTGATGGCCACTGTCAACGACACCTCGTCGTGCTGGCGCATATTCGCGACGTTCTACTGGCAGCAGGGCGGCCGTCTGCTGGCCGACGGCGGCGCGAAGATCCTGCTCGACGAGGACAAGGCCGCCAAGGCCCTGGAACTGATCAAGCGGATCTCCGTCGACGAGAAGCTCATGCCGCCGGCGGCCGACGACAACGCCACCGTGGTGGCGTTCTCCAACGGTCAGGCCGGATTCCTGTTCGACGGCGAGTGGGACAACTCGATCTACACCGGCAACAAGACGCCGTACAACATGACCCGGTTCCCGTTCGTCTACGACACCTACACCTGCCAGGCCGACTCGCACACGCTGGTACTGCCCAAGGACAGCTCGCGCGACTCCGGCCGGCTCGAGCAATGCCTGGCGTTCATCAAGTCGATGCTCGACCAGAGCTACACCTGGGCCGAGGGCGGCCACATCCCCAGCTGGCTGCCGACCAAGAACAGCAGCCAGTACCACCGGCTGAAGCCGCAGTCGAACTACGCCGACGTCGCCAACGTCGTCCACTACGACGACGACGCGTGGTATTCCGGCTCGGGATCGGACCTCGAGAACGTGCTGGGCGGGATCATCTCGGCCCTCATCCTGGGCAGCCTCAGCCCCAAGGCCGCGCTGGCCCAGATGCGCGCCAACCTGCAGACCTACGCCGACACCCCATCCCCGCTGGGCTGAGAGAGCGGAGACCATCATGGCCACAGACACCGCCGTCGGCGGGCCGACCGGCACCACGACGGCCCGAGCGCACGCGCCGCGCGAGCGCACCCGCACCGAGCAGTTCACCGGCAAGCGCAGCGGCGCCTGGATGACCGCGCCGTTCCTGGTGCTGTACCTGCTCTTCCTCATCGGCCCGCTGATCTACGGGATCGTGCTGAGCTTCTTCAACGCCAGCATCGTGCACACCGGCCTGGGCAGCTTCGCCGGCGTGCAGAACTACCGCGAGGCATTGACCAGCAGCGCGTTCTGGCACTCGATGTGGCACACCGCGCTGTTCACGATCTACACCACGCCGCCGCTGGTGATCATCGCGTTCCTGCTGGCCCTGCTCACCGAACGCGCGCGGCGGGCGCGGTGGTTCTACCGCTTCGCCTTCTTCGCCCCCTACGTCATCCCGTCCGCCGCGGTCGTGCTGATCTGGCCTGGATCTACACCCCGGACGTGGGCCTGTCGCAGAAGTGGATCAGCGCGCTCGGGTTCACGGCCGCCGAACTGGCTCGGTTCGGCCGAGTGGGGCATGATCGGCGTCTCGCTGCTGACCGTGTGGTGGACGATGGGCTTCAACTACATCCTCTACCTGGCCGCGCTGCAGGAGATCCCGCGCGAGGTCTACGAGGCCGCGTCCGTCGACGGCGCGACCGGGTTCGCCCGGATCTGGCGGATCACCGTGCCGCTCGTGGGGCGCACCACCGCCCTCGTCATCGCCCTGCAGGTGATCGCGTCGCTCAAGATCTTCGACCAGATCTACCTGCTGCTCTCCGGCGGACCCAACCAGTCGACCCGGCCGGCGCTGGAATACATCTACGACATCGGATTCACCGACTACCGCGCCGGCTACGCCGCCGCCGCGTCCCTGGTCTACTTCGTCGCGATCCTGCTCGCCTCGTTGGTCTGGATCGCGTTCAGCCGGGTCCGCACGACGGAGGAGGACGCATGAGCACCGCGACTGTGGACCGGGCGGCACCGGTCGAGGCCCCGCGCGGGCAGAAGGTCGGCAGCGATCCCCGGACCCGGGCCTTCAACGCCCTGTGCGGCACTGTCGTCGCGCTGCTGGCCCTGATCTGGCTGGTGCCGCTGGCCTGGGCCGTCGTCACCTCGTTGCGGCCCGAGAACGAGATCACCGTCCACCCCAGCTCGTGGTGGACCGCCCACTGGACGCTGCGCGGGTACCGCCACGTGATCGACTCCAGCGACATGCTGGTCTGGTACATGAACAGCTTCATCGCCGCCGGTCTCAGCGCGCTGGTGTCGGTCGTCATCTGCTCGATGGCCGGCTTCGCCCTGGCCCGGACGCGTTTCGCCGGCCGCCGGGTCATCCTCGGCCTGCTGCTGGCCGGCCTGGTGATCCCCCCGCAGGTGCTGATCATCCCGCTGTTCCAGGAGTTCACGGCCATCCACCTGACCAACACCTACTGGTCGCTGGTCCTGCCGACGGCGCCCAACGTGATCGCCGTGTTCGTGTTCATGACGTTCTTCCGCGGCATCCCGAGCAGCCTGGCCGAGGCGGCCCGGATCGACGGGGCGAGCTGGTTCCGGCTGTACCGCAGCGTGTACCTGCCACTGTCGCGCCCGGCCGTCTCCGCGGTCGCGATCTTGACGTTCGTGTGGACGTGGAACAACTTCCTGTGGCCGCTGCTGGTGCTGAGCTCGACCAAGACGATGACGATTCCGGTCGGGCTGGCCAGCGTGGCCCGGGCTTCGGCGCGCACTATGCCGACGTGATGGCCTCCACCGTGCTGGGCGCGTTGCCGTTGCTCGCCGTGTTCGTACTGTTCCAGCGCAACATCGTCGAAGGGGTGACCAGCACCGGGCTGAAGGGCTGACGACGGGCGGGCGCCTCAGACGTGGTCGCGCCAGCTGTGCTCGGGCTCGTAGCCGAGCACCCGGCGGGCCTTGTCGATGCTCAGCATGGTCTCGTGCTCGCCGAGGTCCTTGCGAAGCTCGACGCCGGGATACACCTCGGCGGCCAGGGCCGCCGACGAGCGGCTCATCACCGTGTCGGCGTTGGCGATGATGAACACGTCGGTGCCGGTGCTCTCGTGATCCAGCGCCCGGCGCACGGCCTGGGCGCCGTCGCGGGCGTCGATGTAGGCCCACAGGTTCCACTTGCGCAGGCCGGCGTCGGCGTCGAAGGCCGGGAACTGCTCGTAGTCGTCGGGATACATGACGTTCGAGAAGCGCAGCCCGATCATCTTCAGCTGCGGGTCCCAGCGGCAGAACTGCCGGGCCATCTCCTCCTCGAGCGTCTTGACCAGCGAGTAGGTGCTCTCCGGCCGGGGCGGGTAGTCCTCGTCGACCGGGATGTAGGGCGGCGGCGTGTCGAAGGGCACCCCGAGCACGGTCTCGCTCGACGCCCAGACCACGTTGCGGATGCCGGCCAGCTTGGCCGCCGAGAACACGTTGTACGTCGACGGCGCGTTGTTGGCGAACGTGGCCGCGTTGGCGGTCAGGCCCGGGGCCGGGATGGCGGCCAGGTGCACGACGGCATCGACGCCGTCGTGGCGGTCCTGGATGCCGGTCAGCCCCTCCACGGTCTGCCCGAAGTCGCGCAGGTCGATGCGCACGAACGGGCAGCCCTGGTCCTCCGGCGGCGGGGCCTGGTCCAGGTTGATCACCCGCCACCCGGCCGCGAGCAGGTCGGACACCACCGCCCGCCCGAGCTTGCCACTGCCTCCGGTGACGGCGACGACCCGCGACATGCCGTACCTCCTGTACTCCCTCGGGCTGCGGCTCAGCCCTTCACGGCTCCGCTGGCCATGCCCTGGATGTAGAAGCGTTGCAGCGACGTATAGAGAATCACACACGGAACCATCGCGATCACGGCCCCGGCGATCAGGTAGCCGTAGTTGAGCGCGCCGTAGGTGCCGCTCTGGATGTTGAGCAGGGCCACCGGCAGGGTGAACAGGTCGGTGCGGGTCAGGAAGGTCAGTGCGCCCAGGAACTCCGTCCACGAGGCCAGGAACGCGTAGAGGATCGTCGTCGCGACACCCGGCAGCACCAGCGGGCGCAGCACCAGCACCAGCGAGCGCATCGGCCCGCAGCCGTCGATGAAGGCCGAGTCCTCGAGTTCGGCCGGCACCGCGGCGAAGGTGTTGCGCATGACGAACACCCCGAACGGCAGGTTGAACGTCGTGTAGAACAGGATCAGCCCGAGCCGGCTGTCGGTCAGGTGCATGGCGTTGAGTTCCAGGAACAGCGGTGTCAGCACGGCCTGGAACGGCACCATCAGCGTCAGCAGGATGAGCGCGAACACCAGACCCGAGCCGAAGAAGCGGAACTTGGCGAAGCCGTAGCCGGCCAACGTCGACAGCACGGCCACCAGCAGCGCCGTCCCGATCGAGACGATCAGGCTGTTCGCCACGTAGCGCCACAGGTGGATCGGCCCCGAGAACAGGTCCGAGTAGTTCCTGGTCGTCAGATGGCTGAAGTCGCTCCAGTGCGGCGCGGCCGTGATCCGCTGGCCGGCTCGAACGACCGGAACACCGCCCACAGCAGCGGGACCACGAAGACCAGCAGGGCCAGGATGCCGGCCGTCCAGTACAGCGCGGTGCCCTTGCCGCCGCGTGCGCCTGGCGACGCCGCGGTGCGGTGGCCCGCGTGGTCGTGGCAGTGCTTGTCATGACGTGGCCCTCCCTCGTGCGGCGGGACATGCTCAGTCCCCTCCGCGGAGCAGCACGAACTGCAGGGCACTGATCACGCCGACCACGACGACGAGGACGAGCGACAGCGTCGTCGCCGCCCCGAGGTGCAGTTCGACGAACGCCCGCTCGTAGATCCACATGACCACCGTCGTCGTGCTCGTGCCCGGACCGCCCTGGGTAAGGATGAAGAACTGGTTGAAGGCCAGGAACGAGCCGATGACCGACAGGATCAGGCTCAGGGCGATGGCCCGCCGCAGCATGGGCAGGGTGATGCGCAGTTCCTTGTCCCACCACGACGCGCCGTCGAGGTCGGCCGACTCGTACACCTCGTGCGGGATGCCCTGCATGGCCGCCATCAGCAGCATCATCGTCAGCCCGGACGGCGAACCAGACCACGAGCAGGCAGATGATCGCCGTCGCCGGCACCGACTTCACCAGCCATGCGGTCGTGCCGTCGGTGATGTGCAACTTCTTCAGCACGACGTTGACGGCGCCGTTGTTGGGCTGCACCTCGAGCAGGGTCATGAAGCTCAACGTGCTCAGCCCGATGACATAGGGCAGGAAGACCGCGGTTCGGAACAGCACCGAACCGCGCCGGTTGCTGCGCACCAGCACGGCGAACGCGTAGCCGAGCACGAAGATCGGGCCGGTGACGATCGCCGTGTAGACCAGCGTGTAGACGGTGGCGTGCCAGAACGTGGTGTCCTGGCCGATGTTGCGGTAGTTCTCCAGGCCGATGTACTTGTACTTGCCGATCAGCGGCCAGTTGGTCAGCGAGATGTAGATCGGCGAAGACCAGTGGGACGACGACCAGCACGACGACGAAGACGAACGCCGGCGCCACCAGCAGCATGCCGGTGCGGCTGGGTCGGGCTAGCGCTCCCGCGCCGCCGGCGCCGGCGGACGCGTGCGCGCAACGAGATCCGGAGAACCGGCTGAGCCGAGCCGTCAGTGGCGACTGAGGTCTGCGTGGTCACGGTGTCTCACCTCACGGGTAAGGCAGCTGGGCTGCGGGGGCCTCATTGCTGCGCCTGACTCAGCGCGCGGGCGAAGCCGGACTGGCCCTTGCGGATCGCGCCGGCCACGTTGCTGCCGAACACCGCGGAGGTGAACATCGCGAACCACGGCCCACTGACCTGGTTGACCGCGGTGTTGTACGCCAGGGTCTTCTCCGCGTAGCCCGTGGCCAGCGCCTTCAGGATCACGGCCGTACGCGGGAACTGCTTCGAGAACGCCGGGCGTCGCGATGTCGATGCGCACCGGTGTGAAGCCCGACTTCGGCAGTGTCGCCTGCTGGGCCAGTTGCTGCGCGTACTGGATGTACTCCCACGCACCGCTGGCGTTCTTCGCACCGCGCGGGATGGCGATGTTGTCGCCGCCGGCGAAGACGCTGCTGCCGCTGATGGCGCCGGGCAGCGCGACGACCCCGACCTTCTTGGCGAATCGCCGGCGTCATGCCCGCGGCCAGGACACCCTCGTTGCCGGGAAAGATCCCGACGGTGCCCGCCAGGAAGTCCTTGCCCCAGGTGGCGCCGGTCTCGGTGCGGCTGCTCGCCGTCGCGAGCCCCTGCGCCCAGGCATCGTGGTAGAACTGCAGCAACTTTCGCAGCGCCGGGTTGTCGCTGATGTGCGCGGTCTGCTACGCCGAGGTCACCGTGGAACAGGTGTTCTTGCTCGCCCACATCGACGGCAGGCCGGTGAAGCCCATGATGCCGGGCGAATCGCCGCCGAAGCTCAACCCCTTGATGCCGTGGCCCAGCTTGGTGATCGCCCGGGCGTCGGCGAGCACCTGGTCGAGGTTCGTCGGCGGCTTGGCCGGGTCCAGGCCGGCCTGCTGGAACAGCTTCTTGTTGTAGTACAGCGCGCTGATGTCCGCCGCGAACGGGACGGCGTAGATCCGGCCGTGGTACGTCGCGAGGTTCAGATGCGCCGGGCTGAGCTTGGTGAGGTACGGCAGCTTTTCGCCAACGGCGTGATGTCGGTGAGTGCCTCGTGATAGGCCAAGCAGGGTCGAGTTGATGTCGTCGATGTCGACGACATCGGGCACCGAGCGGCCCCGGATCGCCGTCGACAGCTTCGTCACGTACTGGGTGTCGGGGATCGCGGTCAACTCGACCTTCAGGCCGGGGTGGGTCCTGTTGAAGCTCGCCACGATCGGTACCGACGCGGCCTGGGTCGCGGCCCGGACCCAGAGGTGCACGGCGCCGTGTGGCGTGCAGGCCGAAGCCGGCTCCGGTGATCTTCGGCGGCGCCAGGGTGCCCGCGCCGGCACACCCGCCGGCGGCCAGGCCGAGCACGGCCAGGACGGCGCGACGGCTCGGCGCGGGCGGCGACGGCCATTCATACGAGCGCCTCCGTCGCCTCGGCGAGCGGTATCCACACCCGCATCGGTCCTGCTCCGCGGTTGCTCCACAGGCAGTACGGCACGGCCGTGAACTCACCCGTGACTCCGCCCGGCGCCGATGGCCGGCCCGCGCACGACCACGCAGCCGCCGAGCAGATCGGGCCGGGCCTCGGCGCTGCAGTTGCGCGGCATCGGCGGTCACGAGGTGCAGGTCGTCGACCGCCAGGCCGGCCGGCAGGTCGACCTGTTCGACGGCGTAGACCAGCGGCCCGCGCTCGATCGCCCGGCAACCGCGCACCGCGTCGACGCGGGGCGCCGCGGCCGTCAGCCGCACCGGCATCGGCAGGTCGAGCACGACGGTGTCGCCGGGCCGCCAGGTTCGGGTGATGGCGGCGTACCCGGGTGCGACGGCGGTGGTGGCGCCGTCCGGGTCGGTCAGCCGCGCGCCGGTGCACCAGTCCGGGACGCGCAGCGAGAGCGTCCATTGCGCGTCGTCGGTGGTCGTGACGCTGAGCTCGATCCGCCCGTCCCACGGGTAGTCGGTCTGCACGGACAGGCTGCGCTCGCCGGCCGGACACGTCGCCGCGGCGTACTGATGCACCTGGATCCCGCCCCCGTCGCGTCCGTGTGGCTTGGTGGCCAGGTAGCCGCCGAGCTGGGCCAGCGTGCGCATGATGTTCGGCGGGCAGCACGCGGTCTGGAACCACTGCTGCCGCCCGTTGACCGGCTGGCGGTGGTCGTCGGGCACGGCATCGGCACGCACCTGCAGCGCGTTGACGTAGAAGAACTCGTCGCCCGACAGCGAGATCCCGCTGATGAAACCGTTGAACAGCATCCGCTCGATGCTGTCGGCGTAGTCGACCTCGCCGGTGGCCAGCAGCCGCCGCCAGGCCCACTGCACCGCCCCGATCGTCGCGCAGGTCTCGGCGTACGCAACGTCCGGCGGCAGCTCGTACGGATCGCCGAAAGCCTCGCCGTCCCACCGCGAGCCCAGCCCGCCGGTGATGTACTGCTTGGTCGCCCGCATCGCCCGCCATTGCCGCTCGAGCGCGGCGTCCAGCGTGCCATCCGCGTCCCGACCCTCGGCGGCGACGTCACTCGCCCCCGCCGCGAGATAGACCGCCCGCACCGCATGGCCTTCGGCGACGGTGGCCGCGCGTACCGGGACCCGGTCGGAGTAGTACATCGGCCCGCGGGCGCGACCGCTGATCGTCCCGTGCCCGCGGCTGTTGACGAAGTGCTCGGCCAGGTCGAGGTAGCGCGCGTCGCCGCTCTCGCGATAGAGCTCGACGAGGGCCATCTCGATCGACGGGATGCCCGTCGAGACCCGGGTTGCCGTCGGGGCCGAAGGTCGCGACCAGATGGTCGGCCGCGCGGCGGGCGATATCCCACAACAGACCGTCGCCGATAGCGCGATGCGCCGCGACGCCGGCCTGGATGAGATGACCGAAGCAGTACAGCTCGTGGCCCATCGCCAGGTCGGCTGTACCGGTCGCTGCCCGCCCCGCTTCACCTGGACGTAGCTGTTGACGTAGCCGTCCTCGGCCTGGGCCGACGCGATGGCCTTGCTGAACGTCTCGATCTCGGCCAGCAGGTCGCTGGACGGTTCGCGCGCCAGCTCCCAGGCCACGGCCTCGAGCCACTTGTAGACGTCGGAGTCCATGAACCACGGGCCGCGGTACGCGGCGGCATCGATCGGGGCGGCCGGGTCGGCCAGCTGCTCGGCGGCGAGTTCGAGGTCGGCCAGGTTGCCGGCCTCGCGCAGCCGGTTGCTGCCGATCGGCACGCTCACCTCGCGGTTCATCCGTTGCCGATCGGCCCAGAACCCGCCGACGATCCGGCTGTCCGTCAACGGCAACGGCCGCAGCCGCACGGCCGCGTACGGCGACGGGCGTACCGGCCCGGGCGCGGAGCGTTCCGGTCGCGCCGATCCGATGTCCCCGGCTGCCTCGGCCACGAATCCTCCCGGTACTCAAGTGGGCGCTACGATTCTCAAACGATTTCGCGAAAACGGTTTCGGCGGGGGACGTTACGAGCGGATGCCCTGAACGTCAAGGTTTGCGGCGGGGTTCGGGCACAATTCGCTGATACCCGCCCTCGGAGGGAGGCATCGGTGCCGCGAGCTGGTCAGCCACCCCGGCGGCGCATGCCGGTCCGGATCAGCGATGTCGCCGAGCAGGCCGGCGTGTCGGTGTCCACCGTCTCCAAGGCTCTCAACGGACGCAGCGACGTCAGTGCCTCGACCCGCGAACGCGTCGTCGCCGCGGCCGAGGAACTCGACTTCCGGCCCAACCAGCTGGCCCGCTCGCTGCCGACCGGCCGCAGCTTCTCGGTCGGGCTGCTGACCACCGACAGCTTCGGGAGGTTCAGCATCCCGCTGCTGCTCGGGGCCGAGGACGCACTCACGTTCGGCGAGCTGAGCATCGTCTTCTGCGAC
Organism: uncultured Actinomycetota bacterium; assembly: GCA_963713245.1. Classification (GTDB taxonomy): domain Bacteria; phylum Actinomycetota; class Actinomycetes; order Mycobacteriales; family Jatrophihabitantaceae; genus CAVQKZ01. Next base: position 464,932 of record CAVQKZ010000002.1, on the reverse strand, counting down.
ACCCGCGACGACCCGGCCCGCGAGGTCCGCCAGGTGCGCACCCTGCTCAGCCGCCACGTCGACGGCATCATCGTCAACGGGCGGCGCACCGAGCCCCGGCCCCCGCTGCGCGACACCGAGGGCGTCCCCGTCGTATACGCGTTCGCCGCCTCGGCCGACGCGGCCGACTGCTCGGTCGTCGCCCGACGAGGCCGCCGGTGCCGTGCTCGCCGTCGAGCACCTCGTCGGGTCAGGCCGCCGGCGGATCGCCCACATCACCGGGCCGCGCCGGCACCGCTCGGCCCAGGTGCGGGCCACGGCCACCTCGGCCCGGCTGCACGGGCACGGCCTGGCCGTGCGCGGCCGCACCCGATTCGGGACGTGGAGCGAGGGGTGGGGCCGCACCGCGCTGGCCGACGTGCTGGCCGGCACGCCCGACGTCGATGCCGTGTTCGCCGGCAGCGACCAGATCGCCCGCGGCGTGGTCGAGGCGCTGCACGAGCACGGCCGGCGGATACCGGAGGATGTCGCCGTGGTCGGCTACGACAACTGGGAGGCGATGGTCTGCGGTGCCCGTCCGCCGCTGACCTCGATCGACATGCACATCGACGTCATCGGCCGGGTCGCGGCCGAGCACCTGCTGGCCGCGATCGAGGGCCGGACCCCGCCGCGCAGCACCGTCATTGCCCCGGCCCTGGTCGTGCGCGAATCGGCGTAGCGCGGGCGATCAGCCGGCGAAGGCCCGCACCGGCCGGCCGCGCACGCCTGGGCGCACCGAGAACACCGCGCCGGCCGCCGGCTCCGGGTCGGCCAGGTTCTCCCGCGACGTGGTGATGTAGAGCTCGTCGAGATCGGGGCCGCCGAACGTACACGCGCTGACCTGGGCCACCGGCACCTCGACCACCGCCGAGAGCGTGCCGTCCGGGGCGTAGCGGTGCACGGCGTGGCCGCCCCACACCGCGACCCACACGCCGTCCTCGGCGTCGACGGTCAGCCCGTCGGGCTGGCCGCCGCCGTCGACGGTCGCGAACGGCCGCCGGTTGTGCAGCCCGCGCTCGGTGTCCCAGTCGAGGATGTCGACGCGGCCGCTCGGCGTGTCGACATGGAACGCCCGGGTGCCGTCGGCCGTCCACTCCAGCCCGTTCGGGATGGTGAAGTCGCGACCGACGACCTCGACCCGGCCGTCGGGCTGCAGCAGGTACAGCGAGCCCGCGCCCGGCTGCGGCCGTGTAGCCCATCGAGCCGCAGTAGAGCCGGCCGGCGGGGTCGCAGCCGCCCTCGTTCATCCGCATGCCCGGGTCGGACCAGAGCTCGGGCAGCATGCGCACCTCGGTGCCCGGGCCGTCGTCCAGGGCGAAGCCCCGCTGCACGGCGTAGACCAGCCCACCGCCCGCGCGCGGCCGGAGCACGGCGATGGCCGGTGCGACATTGCGCCGCTCGACGGCACCGCCGGCGCCTCCGCGCCGTCGGCGGCCAGGTGCAGCACGTCGCCGGCGAGCATGTCCAGCCAGTACAGGCCCGACGGCCACAACGTGCCGGACAGCCAGACCGGCCCCTCGCCGTGGTAGGCCAGGGGCTCGGTGAGCTGGTCCGCGCGCATGACGGCTCAGCGTACGGTGCCCCCAATGCCACCAGTGCCGCCCGTGCCGCCCATTCCGGCCAGGCGGTCGAGCTCGGCCCGGGTCGGCAGTCCTTCCCAGTCGCCGTGCGTGCCCACGGTCAGCGCCGCGCAGATCGTGCCCCATCGCAGCCGCTGCGCGATGGGCAGGTCGGCCGCACGGGCCGCGAGGTAGCCGGCGACGAAGCTGTCGCCGGCCCCGACCACGTCCGCCACCGTCACCGGCAGCGCGTCGACGCGGTGCCGGCGGCCACCGGCGTTGGCCACGGCCCCGGCCGCGCCCCGCTTGACCACCACCTCGCCCGGGCCGAGCGCGGCCAGCCGTTCGGCCGCCCGGTCCGGATCGGTCTCGTCGGTCAGCACGCCCAGCTCGTCGTCGGCGACGAACAGGATGTCGACGTCGGGCACGAGCGCCCTGGTCAACTCCGCGGCCGCGGCGCTGCCGGGCAGGCTCGGCCGGTGGTTGACGTCGAGCGACACCTCCGCCCCGGTCTCGGCCGCTCGCCGCACGGCCTGCCCCACCGCGGCGGCGGCGTCGGCCGAGAGCGCGGCCGTGATGCCGGTGAGGTGCACCAGGTCGGGGGCGAACCGGTCGAAGGCGGCGTCCACGTCGGCCGCCCCCAACCGGGAGCCGGCACTGTCGCGGCGGTAGTACGTGACCACGGCCAGTTCGGCCGTCCGCAACTCGCGCAGCATGAAGCCGGTCGGCGCGTCCGGGTCGACACGCACCGATCCGATGTCGACGCCCTCGGCCGCGAGCTCGCGTCCGATACGGGCGCCGAACTCGTCGTCGCCCAGCACCCCGAGCCAGCACGAGTCCACGCCCAGCCGGCGCAGCCCGATGGCCACGGTCGACTCGGCCCCGGCGATGTGCAGCCGCGCGGTGTGGGCCACCCGCAGCGGGCGGCCCGGCCCGGTGACGGCGACGCCCATCGTCTCGCCCAGGGTGAGCACGCGGGTCACGCCGGCTCGCCCCTCGCCTCGCGCAGCGCCAGTTGCGCGGCCGCGGTCAGCGTGGCGACGTCGGGCGCGGACGCCGGGGCGACTCGGCCGGCCAGGTCACTGCCGAGCGCGACCGCGAACGCGCCGGCGTCGAGCCAGCCGCGGATGTCGGCCGTGCGGATGCCGCCGGTCGCGACGAAGCCCGTGCCCGCGAACGGCCCGCGCAGTTCGGCGAGATAGCGCACGCCGAGCGCACCGGCCGGGAACAGCTTGAGCAGGTCGGCGCCGGCCCGTTGCGCGGCCAGCACCTCGGTGCCGGTGGCGACGCCGGGCAGGCTGGCCAGCCCGCAGTCGTGGGCGGCGGCCAGCACGTCGAGGTCCAGGCCGGGACTGACCACGAACCGCCCGCCCGCGGCCGCGACCCGGCGGACCTGGTCGGGGGTGGTCACGGTGCCGGCCCCGATCAGCAGGTCGGCCGTCCGCGCCGCGGTCGCGATCGCGTCCCACGCGCCCGGAGTGTCGACGGTGACCTCGAGCACCCGGACGCCGCCGTCGCGCAGGGCGCCGATCGCGGCGAGCACGTCGCCGCCGGCCGGATAGCGCAGGATCGCCATGACCCGGTCGGCCGCAAGGACGGCCCGCAGTTGCTCCACCACGCTCACTGCAGACTCCTGCCTACCGGACGGTGCCCGGTCCGGTCATTGTCGCCACGGGGTCAGCTGGCGGGAGCGGTGCCGGTAGCCCGCGGCCTCCCGGCTGGGCTGGACCAGGTTGTCCTGCAGCCGCCGCGCGGCGTCGAGGTGGTCGCCGGTCCAGATGATCCGTACCGCCAGCGGGCGGCCGCCGTCGACCCCGTCGAGCAGATCGCGACGCACGGCCCCGACCAGCCGCCCGTCGGCGCCGGCGTCGTGCGGCAGCGGTTCCGGTACGGCGCTGCCGGCCACTATCGCATCGGCCATCGACCGGTACCACCCGCTGATCCGCGCACCGGCCGCGACCAGTTCGGCCTGTGCCGCCGCCCGGTCCGCGGCCGGGGTGTCGCCGCAGTTCTGCCACAGATCGCGCACGGCGTCGGCGGTCAGGCGCAGGCCGGCCACGCCGGTGATCAACGCGGCCACCTCGGCCAGGGCCAGATGCTTGGTCCCCCGCTCGGCCAGAAACCCGCGAAACGCGTCGTCGAGCCGGCGCGCGGCCGCGGCCGCCCGTAGCGCCTCGTCACCGGGCGGGTGCCCGGCCGGAGTCGGCGCGCACCGTTGGGCCCCCCATTCCACCGAGGCCCGCAGGTAATTGGCGCACTCCGCGTACGCCTCGGCCAGGGCCTGGGCCAGCGCGGCCACCGCGCCGCGGGGCCAGAACAGCGTGCCGACGACGAGGCTGACCCCGAACCCGATCGCGACGTCCTCGATGCGCACCAGGCCGACCTGCCAGCCGGCCGGGCTGATGATGTTGAACAGGATCAGCAAGGTGACGGTGAAGCCGGCCTGCCCGGCCGCGAACGACACGGCCGGCGCGATGCCGGCGACGACGATGGCCACCGGCAACAGGAACCAGAGCACCGTGCTGTCGGTGCCGATCCCGGCCACGAGCACGCCGCCGACCACGAACCCGAGTGCGGTGCCGAGCAGTCCGCGAATCACGTTCTGCCCGGTGTTCAAGGCGTTCGAGCGCAGCACCGACAGCGTGCCCAGCACGATCCAGAACGAGTGCTGGGCCCCGCTGAGGTCGGCGATCAGTACGGCGCCGCCGAGTCCGATCGCCCCGCGCACACTGTTGTGCAGCCAGACCGAGTGCCGCTCGACGTGCGCGCCGGCCCGCTGCTGCGCGGAGGCCAGCGCGCCGTCGCTGCCCGGGGGTGTGCGCCCGAGCAGCTTCTGCCACCACGTGCGTTGCTGGGCCGCGAGCGTCACCTCGATGTTCTCGGCGATGGCCGTGATCGCGAACGTCAACTCGTGGGCCCGGAAACTGGGTTCCAGCGAGCTGACCAGTTCGCTCGCGCCGTCGGCCGGGTGCTTCACCGGCAGGCTCCCGGTGGCCGCGCGTTCCATGTCGGCGCGGGCCCGGGCCAGGTCGGCCAGGTGGGCTTGCAGGCTGTCCTCGGGGCCGCGGCCCGGGCCGAGGGCCTTGCCGGCGTGGTCGAGCAGCGTGGCCGCGGCCGTCTTGACCGCCCGCACCGCGTCGTCGACCGGGCTGCGGCCGGAGCCCATCGGCAGATGGCTCAGGATCACGTTCAGCCAGATGATCTCGTCCACGAGCCGCACGATCGCGCGCGTGGCGGTGCTCAGGCCGGTCGGCCGGTAGGGCGTGGCGAAGAACGTCGTGCGCAACGCGGCAACGGCGGCGTCGGAGGCCGCCACGGTGTCGGCGAACGACAGATCGGCTCCCTCGCCATCCGCGGAGACCTCGGCCGTCAGCCGCATCGACAACCGCCGGCAGGCCTCGGCCGCGGCGTTGCGCAACGGCTCGCGCACCGGGGCCGGCCACAGCACCGTGATGGCCACGAGGGACGCGCCGCCGGCCAGGGCCCAGCCCGCGAGCCGATCCGGGATCGAGCCGGCCGGCCCGGGCAGGGACACCGGCAGGATGAAACTCAGCAGGACCGACGTGGACGCGGCGGCCAGCACCGAGCTGACGACACCGGCGAACAGCACGAGGAAGCCCACGACGAGCATGGCCGCCGCGGCCAGCCACGCGTTGCGCGAGGCCAGCGTGCCCAGGCAGATCAGCGCGCAGCCCGCGGCGATCAGACTGGCCTGGGCGGCCAGCCGCTCGCGCATCGTCCCGCCGAAGTCGGCCAGCAGCAGCATCGCGAACGAGCCGAACGCCGCGAACGTGGCCACCGTCGCGTTGCCGATCACCTGTGAGCCCAACGCGAACATGCCGGGCATGACGATGGCCGTGCGGGTGGCCCGGCGCAGCGCGGACAGGCCGGCGTCGCGGGCCCGCAGCCAGCCCGGTGCGGCGCGCAGGCCGCGGCCGAGTGCAGATGGGTGCATCCGGTGACAATGGATGCTCGCGCCCGGCGAAGCAACCCCCGGCTAGCTCACTCCGGATGGAGTGCCGAGGTCGTGGACGGCCGGGCTGGGGCGGCCGCACGGTCCCTGCGCCAGCTGGTCCTCGAACCACGAGGTGAACGCCTCGGCCGGAGCCGGGCGGCTGATGAAGTACCCCTGCACCTGGTCGCAGCCCATGGTGACGAGCAGGTGCTGAGTGGCCGCGTCCTCGACGCCTTCGGCCACCACCTTGAGCCCGAGGTTGTGCCCGAGGTCGACGGCCGAGCGCACCAGGACCACGTCGCTCGGCTCGGTGGCCAGGCCCATGACGAACGAGCGGTCGACCTTGAGCTCGCGCACGGGCAGGCGCTTGAGGTAGGCCATCGAGGAATACCCGGTGCCGAAATCGTCGATGCTCAGGCCGACGCCCATGCGTCGAGCGCCTGCAGGACGGTCAGGGCCTTGGCCGGGTCGATCATGATCGCACTCTCGGTCAGCTCCAGGTTGAGCATGGGGCCGGGCAGGCCGGCGGCGTCGAGATGGCGCTGCACCAGCACGGGGAACGTGGCGTCGTGCAGGGACCGGGCCGAGATGTTGACCGCGACCGGGATCGTCCAGCCGCGATCGACCCAGATCCGGGCCTGGCGCAGCGCCTGGCGGATGACATCCTCGGTCAGCGGATGGATCACCGCGGTCCCTTCGGCGATCGGGATGAACGAGTCGGGCGCCAGCAGTCCCCGAACCGGGTGCTGCCACCGCACCAGGGCCTCGACACTGTGCAGTTCACCGGAGCGCGCGTCGACCTTCGGCTGGTAGTGCAGCACCAGCTCGCCCCGGCTGATGCCGCGCCGCAGGTCGCCGAGCAGCGCCAGGCGATCGACTGTGTTGTCGTCGCGGGTCAACTCGTAGACGGCGAACGGCGTGTGGCCGGACTTGGCCTCGTACATGGCCACGTCGGCGTGGCGCAGCACCGTCTCGACGTCGGCGTCGGGACCGGCCAGCGCGATGCCGATGCTGGCCTCGACGTCGAGCAGCACGTCGCGCACGTTGAACGGCAGCTGCAGAGCGGTGGTGAGCCGACCCGCGGCCGCCACGGCATAGCCGCGACTGGCGCCGGCCAGCAGGACGGCGAACTCATCGCCGCCGAGCCGCGCGACGGTGTCCTCGGCCCGCAGCGTAGCCCGGAACCGCGCAGCCACCTGACCGAGCAGCAGGTCGCCGTAGTGGTGCCCGAGGGTGTCGTTGACGTCCTTGAACCGGTTGAGGTCCACGAACATGACCGCGACCTGCAGGCCGGAGCGCCGCGTGGCCACCAGCGCATGCTGGGTGCGGTCCTGGAACAGAGCCCGGTTCGGCAGGCCGGTCAGGCTGTCGTGCAGGGCCAGGTGCCGGTTGGCGTCGCGCTCGGCGAGCAGCCGTCGGTTCGACCGGGCCAACGCCGCGCCACCGCCGGCGACCAGGCCGATTCCGGCCAGTAGCGTCGCGATGTCCAACATCAGCACGATCCGCCCGGTGCGGCGCGAGCTGGCCACCTGACGGTGGGCGTTCGCCTCGTGCTCCGCGGCGGCGGCGTAGATCTGGGTCTGCATCCGGCCGAACACCGGATCGACCAGGTCGGTGTCGACGCGATTGACGGCCGCAACCGGCTTGTGGGCGTCGACGGCCGCGAACAGCGCGACCGCGCCGACCACGTACTGGGCGTGCTCGGCCGACACCTTCGTCACCAGTCGGCGGTCGCGCGCCGTACCGACGCGGCGAACCTGGGCCAGCGCGTCCTCCACCTGCCGTTCGGCCGCGGCGTGCCCGGCGAGCGGGACCGGGCCGGCCTCCAGCCGGTACTTGCGCTCGAGCGACTCCTCGGCCGCCACGCCTGATGCGGCGTGCTGGTACGCCGAGTTCAGGATCACCGCCCGTTGCGTCGCGGTCGTGCGGTCGGAGATGACGACCGAACCGGCGATGATCACGCCGATGAGGGCCAGGAACATCGCCGCGATCACGGCCATGGCCACCCGCTGACCCTGCCAAACTCGGGCAATCCCCGACCGGCCAGCAGCGGGCACCCCGTCGGGCGCCATCGGCTCTGCCGTCTGCTTCACGTCTGTATATCGGCCGGCCGGGACCGATGTTGAGCGCTACGGACCCGGCGCCCGGATCACGACCGGTCGCCGGGGGGCAGCTCGGGCCGCCGTTTGAGCAGATCGATGTTTCGAAACGTTTCGATTGCTTGACTAATCGATCAACTACACCCTCCTATTCCATGGGTAACGCGGCCGAAAGCTTTCGATATCGATCGTTGACAAATGCCTCGAATCGGACTCATACTCGCTGCACCGTTCTCGCCGTCAGTGCCGCCGGCCCCGCTTACCCGCCAGCGTTCACGAGGAGGAACCATGTCCATGACGGACGCCCCCGCCCGCCCGAACAGTCGACGACGCGGCCTGATGAGGCTCCTGGTCGGCGCTGCCTGCGCTGTGGCGCTGGTCGGGGCCGCGACGGTTGCCCCCGGTTCGGCCGGCGCCGACACGACCATCACCTCGAGCCAGACCGGCACCAACAACGGCTACTACTACTCGTTCTGGACCGACGGCGGCGGGTCGTCGTCGATGACCCTGGGCGCCGGCGGCAACTACAGCACCTCGTGGAGCAATGTCGGCAACTTCGTCGCCGGCAAGGGCTGGAGCACCGGCGGGCGCATGGCCGTGAACTACTCGGGCAGCTTCAACCCGTCGGGCAACGCCTATCTGTCGCTGTACGGATGGACGACGAACCCGCTCGTCGAGTACTACATCGTCGACAACTACGGCACCTACCGGCCCACGGGCACGTACAAGGGCACCGTCACCAGCGATGGCGGCACCTACGACATCTACGAGACGACGCGCACCAATGCGCCGTCGATCCAGGGCACGGCCACGTTCAACCAGTACTGGAGCGTGCGGCAGTCCAGGCGCACCGGCGGCACCATCACGACCGGCAACCACTTCGACGCCTGGGCCCGGGCCGGGATGAACCTGGGCACCTTCAACTACATGATCCTGGCCACCGAGGGCTACCAGAGCAGCGGCAACTCCAACATCACGCTGGGCAGCACCAGCGGCGGTGGCGGTCGGCGGCGGCGGTGCGGTGGCGGTGGCGGCGGTGGCGGTCGGTGGCGGCGCGTTGCACCGCGACCCTGTCGGCCGGCCAGCAATGGAGCGACCGCTACAACCTCAACGTCGCCGTCACCGGCTCCAGCACCTGGACCGTGACCATGACCGTCCCCTCCCCCGAGAAGATCATCGCCACCTGGAACATCAACGCCAGCTACCCCAGCGCCCAGGTCCTCACCGCCAAACCCAACGGCAGCGGCAACAACTGGGGCGTCACCATCCAGACCAACGGCAGCACCACCTGGCCCACGGTCTCCTGCAGCCCGAGCTGACCGGCGCCGCGAGCACGAGAGGACATCACCATGCGAACCCTGATCGCGGCCCTGGCCGTCACCGCGCTGGCCGCGGCCGGCACCGTCGCCCTTGCCGTCACCGCCACGCCGGCGCAGGCCGCCACCTGCAACGGCTACGTCGGGATCACCTTCGACGACGGCCCGTCCAACGACCACACGCCGGCCCTGCTGAACGCCCTGCGGCAGAACGGGCTGCGGGCCACCTTGTTCAACGAGGGCCAGTACGCGGCCGCCTACCCGGCCCAGGTACAGGCCGAGGCCGCCGCCGGCATGTGGATCGGCAACCACAGCTACACCCATCCGCACCTGATCCAGGAGAGCCAGGCCCAGATCGACTCGGAGCTCTCCCGCACCCAGCAGGCCATCGCCAGCGCGGGCGGCGGCACGCCCCAGTTGTTCCGCCCGCCCTACGGGGAGACCAATTCGACCCTGCAGGCGGTCGAGGCCAAGTACGGCCTGACCCAGGTCATCTGGGACGTCGACTCGCAGGACTGGAACGGCGCCAGCACCGACGCGATCGTGCAGGCCAACGCCCGGCTGACCAACGGCCAGATCATCCTCATGCACGAGTGGCCGGCCAACACGCTGGCCGCGATCCCGCGCATCGCCCAGGGCCTGGCCAGTCGAGGCCTGTGCGCCGGCATGATCTCGCCGCAGACCGGGCGCGCGGTCGCTCCCAGCGGGAGTGGCGGCGGAGGGGGAGGCGGCGGAGGCGGTGGCGGCGGTGGCGGGAGCAGTTGCACCGCGACCCTGTCGGCCGGCCAGCAATGGAGCGACCGCTACAACCTCAACGTCGCCGTCACCGGATCCAGCACCTGGACCGTCACCATGACCGTCCCCTCCCCCGAGAAGATCATCGCCACCTGGAACATCAACGCCAGCTACCCCAGCGCCCAGGTCCTCACCGCCAAACCCAACGGCAGCGGCAACAACTGGGGCGTCACCATCCAGACCAACGGCAGCACCACCTGGCCAACGGTCTCCTGCAGCCCGAGCTGACCGGCGCCGCACCCGTGCCGCGGCGGCCCCCACGGCCGCCGCGGCACGGCGCGATCAGAGCGCGAGTGTCATGAACGTGCTGTTCGGGTCGTCGACGTACGCACCGAACCGCGGGCAGGGCGCGAAACCGGACTTGGCGTAGAGCGCCCGGGCCGGGGCGAAGAAGGCCCCGCTGCCGGTCTCGAGCGAGATGCGCCGGATGCCCCGCCCGCGGGCGTCGGCGACCAGATGGCCCAGCAGCCCCGACGCGATGCCCTGCCCGCGCCGGGCCGGCGCGGTCCGCATGCTCTTCAGCTCTTCGTGTCCGGCCTCGAGCCCGGCCAGCGCACTGGTACCGACGAGGTGTCCGCCGCTGCGAGCCACCCACATGCGCACGCCCGGGCGCTGCAGTCCGGCCAGATCCAGGGCGTGCCGGCTCTCGGCCGGCGCGGTGGGTTCGAGTTCGTCGAGGTGCGCCTGCAGGAAGGCGGCCAGTGCTGGGTCGGCGAAATCGGCCCGTTCGATCCGTAGCTCCACCGGGCCAGTGTCGCGGGCGGTCTAGTTGAAGCCGAAGCCCGGGGGCAGCGGCTGCGGCCGGAACAGGCCAGCCGGCACCGCAGCGGCCAGGGCACCGTAGCCGGTCGGGTTCAGGTGCAGATGGTCGCCGACGTCGAAGGCCGGGCGCAGCTGCCGGGGGTTGTCGGGGTCGCGGGCGGCCCGGTCGAAGTCGAGCACGGCGTCGAAGCGGTTACTGGTGCGAATCCAGTGGTTGACCGCCTGGCGAGCCGCCTCGCGGTAGCCCTGGGCGTCGTCGTAGCCGGTGTTGCCGCCGAACGGGGTGATCGTCGCGCCGTACACCCGGATGCCCTGGGCGTGGGCCCGGGTGACGATCTGATCGAAGGCCGCGATCAGGTCGCCGGTCACCTGGTGCTGGGCTGCCGGCGTGGCGTCGGCCGTGCCGATGTCGTTGACGCCTTCGAACACGATCAACCACTCGATGCCGCTCTGGGCCAGCACGTCGCGGTCCAATCGGGCCAGGCCATTGGGGCCCAATCCGTCGTGCAGCACGCGGTTGCCGCCGGCGGCCTGGTTGAGCACCGCGACGCCGGCGGTCTGCGGCTGCGACCGGAACCGGTGCAGCAACTGGTCCGGCCAGCGGTCGTTCAGGTTGGTCGTCGACCCGCGGCCGTCGGTCAGCGAATCACCCAGGATCGCGACCCCTTCGGTGTTGCCGCCGGACCAGGCCTCGAGCCCGCTGAGGAAGTACCAGTGGTCGACGGGCGTGGCCCCGGGCAGGTCCGGGTCCGCGACGTGATCCCCGGCCAGCAGGTAGGACGTGGTGCGGGAGCCGGGGTGCGAGGTGATGCTGTCGGACGCCTGCCCGTCGGCCAGGTAGACCGTCACGGTGAGGTTCGACTCGGGCGCGACGGCGAAGGTCAACGGATCGGACACCGCCTGCGCGCCCACCGGGATGTCGACCGCGGGGCGCCCGTCGAACGTCACCGGCCGCGCCGTCCCGGCCTGGATCGCGCTGACCCCGGCCCGCCCATCGACGGGACGGGCGACGGAGACGGCCGTGATCGGCAGCTCGGCGCCCCCGAAGGCGTTGGAGAACCGCAGCCGCACATGCCGGCCACCGACGGAGGCGTGGATGGTCTGCCGGACGGTGCTGTCGGCCAGGACCAGGTTGTCCTGGGTGAACGGCGCGGGCGGCAGGTTGGCCGGTTCGGTCAGCTGGGGCATCGCCACCCAGGTGTCGACCCAGTGGGACGGCCGGCTCGATGCCGCCGGGTCGCCGGCCGAGGTGCCGACGACGGGTGAGGCGACCATCGCGGCGGCGGCCAGGGCGCCGGCGGCGCTCGCGGCGAGGGTCGATGATCGCTTGCTCATGACGGCTCCTACGGTCGGCGGTCGCGGAAATGACGGACAGTCACGTCGGGCTTGCTCGCGCAGCGATGGTCACGCCCGGTCCAGCACTTCCGGCTCGAAAGATTTCGGTCCGGAATGCCGCGAATCGCCTGAACCGTAAGCGTTTGGCCAAATCCCGTCAAGCGCCGCACGCACACCAGCGCGACGCCGTGTCGGCAGCTTTCACGGTCGGTCCATCGACGGATCCGCCATCCGGACTGTCGAAACATTGCGGGGATCGGGGGGCGGGCCGGGTCGCGTCGGCGGCACGGTTTCAGACCACTCAGTGACAGATCGATCAACTGGCCGCGCTGATCGCTAGCGTGACCTTCGGCCGCAATGCTTGAATTCGCAAATGGGCGAATCCGGGGAATATCACACGCGCCCCTGGGTGCGGTGGTACGCGCCTGGTGTCTCCGAGCGCGTGCACGTCCCCGACGTGGCCCTGACCCAGCTGCTCTACGACGCGGCCAACGACTTCCCGCGGCGCAAGGCCCTCGCGTTTCTGGGCCGGACGATGACGTATCAGGCCCTCGTGACGTCGGTCGACCGGTTCGCGGGCTCGCTGCACGACCTGGGCGTACGCAAGGGCGACCGGGTGGCCCTGATCCTGCCCAACTGCCCGCAGGCCGTCATCGCCTTCTTCGCCGTGCTCCAGCTCGGTGCGGTGGTCGTCCAGCACAACCCGCTCTACACGACCCCGGAGCTGCAACACCAGCTCTCCGACAGCGGCGCGACCGTGGCCATCGTCTACGACGGGGCCTACCGCCGGTTGGCCGACGCGCGGCGAGCCACCGAGCTGGAGCACGTGATCGTCACCTCGCTGGCCGACTACCTGCCGTCGGGCAAGCGGCTGGCGCTGCACCTGCCCTTCGGCAGCGTGCGCGAGAAACGGGAGCAGCTCGTCGCCGAGTTGCCCGCCGGCGCCGACGTGCTGCAGTTCGCCGACCTGCTGGAGTCCTCGAGCGGTCCGGTGCGGCAGGCCATGATCACGCCGGCGGAAGACCTGGCCCTGCTGCAGTACACCGGCGGCACGACCGGGCTGCCGAAGGGCGCGATGCTGACGCACCGCAACCTGGTCGCGAACGCCTACCAGGCCTCGGCGTGGGATCCGGAGATGGAGCGCGGCCGCGAGATCGTGCTCGCCGCCCTGCCGATCTTCCACGTCTACGGCCTGACCATGTGCCTGACCGTGAACATGCTCGCGGCCGGCACCCTGGTGCTGCTGCCGACGTTCGAGCTCGGCCTGCTGTTCAAGGCCATCGACAAGTGGAAGCCGACGCTCTTCCCGGGCGTGCCCCCGATGTACGACCAGATCGTGCGGTCGCGGCGCACCAGCAAGCATGACCTGCGCTCGATCCGCACCTGCGTCTCCGGCGCGATGCGGTTGCCGCCGGAGACGGCGGAGCGCTTCGAGCAGGTCACCGGCGGGCGCCTGGTCGAGGGCTACGGACTGACCGAGAGCGCCCCGGTGGCCACGGCCAACCCGCTGAACGGCAACGCCCGGCCGGGCACGATCGGGCTGGCCGGTGCCCGGCACCGACCTGCGCATCGCCGACCCGGAGGATGCCTCGCGCGACCTGCCGCCGGGGGTGGCCGGCGAGTTGTGCATTCGCGGGCCGCAGGTCTTCCACGGCTACTGGCAGCAGCCGGAGGAGACGGCGACCATGCTGCACAACGGCTGGCTGCACACCGGCGACATCGCGGTCATGGATCACCACGGCTTCGTGACGATCGTCGACCGCAAGCGCGACGTGATCAACGCCAGCGGGTTCAGCGTCTTCCCGTCCGAGATCGAGGACGTGCTGAACGAGCATCCGGCCGTGCAGTCCTGCGCGGTCGTGGGTGTGCCGCACTACTACCGGGGCGAGACGGTCAAGGCGTTCGTGGTGCTCGAGCCGGACCAGCACGTGACCGAGGAAGAGCTGCACGACTTCTGCGCGACCCGGCTGGTGGCCTACAAGGTCCCGGCCCGTTTCGAGTTCCGGGCCGACCTGCCGCGCAACATCCTGGGCAAGGTGCTGCGCCGGGTGCTGCGGGCCGAGGACGACGCGGCCCGCACCGGCCGCTTCACGCTCCCGCACGCCGGCTACGTGGAGGAGACGCCGGCGACACTCGGCTCGGAGACGTACGGAACCCCGATGTACATCAACGGGCTGACCCAGGCCAACGGCACGGCGATCAGCGGACCCATCAGCTTCGACGTGCCGGCGCCGTTGCCTCCGCCCCCGCCCGCGCCTTCGGCTTCGCCTGCGCCCGCCCCGGAGCCGGCGCCGCAGTTCCAGCCGCAGCCCGCGCCGGAGCCGTACGGGCCGCCGGAGTCCGGCCCGGTTCTGGCCCCGTGGGTGCCCGGCCCACTGGTGACACCCGAGGCCGAGGCCCCGACCAAGGTCAACGGCACGAACGGTACGCACGTCGACGGCGGGCTCGTCGCGGACCTGGAGCGGTTGTCGCGCCTGCACGACATGGGCGCGCTCACCGACGACGAGTTCCACGCCGCGAAGATGCGGCTGCTCAGCTAGCGCCCCCATGGCGACGCTGATCTCACTGAACATCGGCCTGCCGCAGGACGTGGCCTGGAACGGCCGCACCGTGCACACCGGGATCTGGAAGCAGCCGGTGGCCGGATCGCGGATGGTGCGCCGGCTCAACATCGACGGTGACGGCCAGGGCGACCTTGCCGGGCACGGTGGCGAGCAGCGCGCCGTGCTCGTGTATCAGCTCGAGTCCTACCGGCACTGGCAGGACCACTTCGGCTGGACCGAGCACCAGTTCGGTCAGTTCGGCGAGAACTTCACCGTGGACGGGATGAGCGACGACGAGGTCTGCATCGGCGACCGCTACCGGATCGGCCAGGCCGAATTCGAGGTCACCCAGCCGCGGGTCACCTGCTTCCGGGTCGGTATGCGCCTCGGGCAACCGCAACTGCCGGCCCTGCTGGTGGCCCACCGCCGGCCGGGGTTCTACCTGCGGGTGATCACCGAAGGCCAGGTCGCGGCCGGTGACAGCATCACGCGCACTCGCCCGGGCCGGCACCGGCTCAGCGTTGCCGACGTCGACGCCCTGCTCTACCTGCCTGACCGGAATATGAACCAGTTGCGGGCCGTCGTCGACATCCCCGCGTTGAGCCCCGGGTGGCAGGGTTCGTTCCGGGATCTGCTGGCTGCGGCCGGCGACGGGCACCGGGCCGACGCGCCGCCGGCCGGCGTGGAGCCCGGCTGGAGCGGTTTCCGCCCGCTGACCGTCACCCGCGTCGTCGCCGAGAATGCCCTGGTCACGTCGGTGACGCTGCGGGCCGAGGACGGCACGGCGCTGCCCCGGCCGGTACCGGGCCAGTTCGTCACCCTGCGCCTGCCCGGTCTCGGCGATCCGGCGCCGGTGCGCAGCTACTCCCTGTCGGGGGATCCGGCGGCCGGCACCTACCGGATCAGTGTCAAGCGGGAGGCCCACGGCCTGGTCAGCGCCCGCCTGCAGGACGCCCTGACCACCGGGGCCAGCGTCGACGTGGCCGCTCCGCGGGGTGAGTTCGTCCTGGCCGACGGCGCGAATCCCGTGCTGCTGATCTCGGCCGGCATCGGGGTCACGCCGGTACTGGCCATGCTGCACGACCTGGCCGACCGGCACAGCGATCGCGAGGTGTGGTGGCTGCACACCACCCGCAATGCCGAACTGCACGTCTTCGCCGACGAGGCCCGTGCCCTGCTCGACACGCTGCCGAACGCGCGCCGGCAGGTGTTCTACACCCACCCGAGCGGGTCAGCTCAGGGCAGTACGGCCGGGCGGCTCACTCCCGCGGTGCTGGCCGGACTCGGGCTCCCGACCGACGCGGACGCCTACGTGTGCGGCCCGGACGCGTTCATGTCCGAGGTCCGGGCGGCGCTCGTCGACCTCGGCCTCCGCCCGGACCGGGTGCACTCGGAACTGTTCGGCGCGCAGTCCGCCATCAACCCCGGGCTCGTGGGCGTCACGCGGCACCGTCCGCACCAGCCGCCCGGCCCACCCGGTACCGGACCGCAGGTCACCTTCGCCCGGTCCGGGCTGACCACGGGCTGGTCGGCGCAGTACGGCTCGGTGCTCGAACTGGCCGAGGCCTGCGACGTGCCCACGCGGTGGTCGTGCCGCACCGGCGTCTGCCACACCTGCACGACGCCGGTCGTGTCCGGCGCGGCGGACTACTTCATCGCCCCGCTCGAGGCACCGCCGCCCGGCGAACTGCTGCTGTGCTGCTCGCGACCGACGACCGACCTGGTCGTCGACCTGTGACCCCGATGGCGGCGGGCCGTGGCTGCTAAGGACGCCCGCTCGTGGCCATCGCCCGGGACGAGCGGCGCGGGCGCGTCGGCGCCGGCGGGGCGGCACCGGCGGACTTCGCGGCCATCTGCTTGAGCATGTCGTCGTGGATGATGTCCATGCGCGCCCTGGCCTCGGCGGCGACGAACGGGTCGCGAATAACCGTGAGTTGGTTGTCCTGCTTCGCTTCTCCACCGGCCGACCAATTGGTGCTGCCGGTAATCAGATCCAGTCCGTCGACAATCGCCAGTTTCAGATGCATGATGGCGTGCTTTTCGCTGTGGCCGATGGCGATGCTGTTGCCGGTGCCGTCGTTCTGCCAAGGGGCCAGTAAGGCTTTTTCGGCCTTGCCCGCGGCCTGGGTGCTGTCGAGGCTCAGCTGGACATAGATCTTGTCCGAGGCGAGTTTGTCGTGCAGCACTGCGTTCAGTTCGGCGTCGTCGTAGCCGTACATGCCCACGACGACGCTCTTGGTCGCCGACGACAGCAGCGTCTTGAGCACGTCGTGAACCGCATCGACCGGGCTGTAGAACGTGCGCGCGTTGGCCGGATATCCCGGCGCGAACGTCGACGCCTTGAATTGATCGAGTTCGCGGAGATCATCGAGTGCCATTTCGCCCCCTGAGCCAGGGCCAGTGTGGCGCGCATTCGACGTTCTTATCAAGGGTAGGTACTCAACAAATTCTGGGTCGACCGGAATTGACTGTTTATGCAATATTGAGCCCGATTCCGGCAATTCCGTCATCGTCGATACCGTTTGTTCGCGACGCTTCACCGCACAGCGCGCCCCAGGGCAACGGGCACGTCACGAATTCAGTGCCAATGCGGAGTCGATCGCGGCCGCCATCCGGGCGTAGCCGGCATCGTTGGGGTGTCCGGCATGCGGGCCGCTCTGGTGCACCAGATCGGGGTGCCCCTCGAGCACGTATCCGGGGTCGACGAAATCGGCGCCGGCCGTGGCGGCCGCCGCGTGCACCTCGGCCGCGATCGCGCGCAGGGCGGGCGTCGGCGGCGCGTCGTTCGAGAACGGTGCGATCGCGATGAGTCGCACGCCCGGCAACAGGGCTCGCAGCGTCGTATACGTCCGGGTGACCCCGCCGGCCACGGCCGGAGCCGGGCTGCGCAGATCGTTGATCCCGCCGCTGACCACGACGATGTCGGGATGGGCGGCCACGACCTCGGCCAGCCGGTCGGGATAGGGCGCTCCGGGCGGGTCGTCCCGGCGCGTGCCGTAGCCCGTGCCGCCGACGCCCTGATTGATCTCGATCCAGCCCTGGACGGCCGCGACCACGCTGGACCACCGCTTGGCCGGGGTGGACGCACCCGATCCGAATGTGTACGAGTCACCGAGGAACACGACGCGCGGGCGCGCGACGCCCGCGGTCGGTGCCGGCGCCGGCGACCGCGACGGGGAGCGAGTGGCGGGCGCACTGCTCGTCGGGCCGGTCCGGGCCGCGGTGCTCGTGCACGCGACCAGCGCGCCGATCACCGCGACGACGGCCGAGCAGGCGAGCAGGGCTCGGCCGGCCGTCAGAAGTGCGCGATGGGCAGCCACGGCAGGTCCGCGTCCATCCGGGTGACGAACCACGGATAGGCCACGGCCGTGGTCTGAAAGCCCTTGGCCACGAGCAGCACCAACGACTGTTCCGGGGCGTAGGCGATCAGGTCGGTCGTGCCGCCGTGGGCCAGAATGCTCAACCGTCCGGTGGTGCCGGCGATCGGCCGTTCGCAGGACTGCGCGCTCGCGCAGCTGCCGTAGTTCGTGGCACCCCCCATTGCCGAGAGCTGGGCGTTGTAGGCCGTGCGCAGCGCGGCCGCGTTCGAGAACGAGATCAGCAGCATGGTGGCCGGACGCTTGGCCGGGTCGCGCTGACCCTGGGCCGGCTGGCACGAGATCGCCGCCGTGGAGCCGGCCGGACGGGTGGTACTGCGAGCGCACGGGCCCTGGGTGCGGGTGTTGCGGTTGAGCAGGTTCTCCTCGGCCCCGGGCTGTGGCAGGACGGACGTCGACTGTTTCCCTGGCTTCCCCTCGGCTCGGTCGTAGTCCGGCGGCTCCAGGTAGGACTGGCTGCACGCCGGCCCGGACGCCTTGAACAGGGTGTGATAGGTCGCTTGGAAGGCGGTGCGATGACCGTTGGCATTGCCGCTCAGCCGCACATCGGCCGTCGTCGACTCGGTGCCGTCGCGCTTGCCGTCGCCGCTGCAGTCCGCGGCCCGGCCGCCGAAGTTCAGCGCGAACGTGTCCGCTTCGCCCGTCGTCTGGGCCACGCCGGCGGCGACGGTGGCCTGCATCGGGCAGGTGGTGGCCGGCGGGCAGGTCATCGGCGCCGGCGTCTGCACCGCTTTCAGCGCGCATTGACCGGTATGGCAATCCACCGAGAACGTCAGCTGCCGGTAGATCAGGCGATGCGCGGCGGTGCCGTTCTGCCACAGCACCTTGACGGCCCAGGGACCGAGCACGGACGGCCCGGCGATCGGTGCCGCCGTCAGGCCCTGCTTGCCGTCCAGCTTCACATTGGCCGCGACGAACGGGTCGCCGCGAATCAGGTCGGGCAGGATCAGTTGCCGGCTGGCCTGGCCGGCCGCACTCACCGTGACCCGCTGATGGGCCAGCAGGGTGAGCGCCGGCCCGGACGACAGCTGGACCTGCTGGTTCTCCTGCAGGGCCTGGTACGAGCATTCGGCGCCGCAGGCTACGACGATGCGGCCCGGCCCGAGCTTGGCCTGCGTGGTGCCCACCGTGTGCAGCACCAGTTGATGGCCACGGCTGACCGTGGCGTACACCCGGCCTTTCACCAGTTGGAACTCTTCGGGGGTCGCCGACGCCGAGCCCGAACCGGGCTTGGCCTTGGACCATACGACTTGCGCGCCCTTGTCGAGCCGAAGCACCGAACTGTCACCGGTATCCACCTGCACCGCTCCGGTGACGGCGCTGACGCGGTCGCCCACGCGCAGCGTCGTGGACTTGCTGACGGCGAGGGTGGTCGAGCCGCGGGCGATACTGGCGGTGCCGAGACCGTCGTCGTGGCCCAGGACCCTCGCGACGCCGGTGTTGTTGGCCGGCGCAGCCGTCCCCTTTCCACCGCCCTTCTTGTCGCCGGACAGGGTGAGCGCGGCCACGATTCCGGCGACGAGCACCACGACCGCCGCGGCCGCGATGAGGATCAGCTTGCGGCGCGGCCGTTGTGGGCCGGCCGCCGGGCCGGTGTCGCCGGGCAGCCCGTTGTTCGGTGCACTCCCGAGCCGCACCTGCCGGTCGTCGGGCTGGGTCGGACCGTTGGTCAGGTGGGCCGGCACGACGGTGGCGTCGGGGCCGGCCGCACGCGGGTGCGCGGGCCGCACACCGCCGCCGGCGAGTTCGGTGCCCGGCTGCGGAGGCGGACCGGAAGCGGGACTGGCCCCGGTCGGGACCACGGTGACGTCCGAGCCGGGCAGCACGGTGGCCGCCTGCGATGACGCCGTGGGCCGCCCCGCGCCGGCCGCCACGAGCGGGGCCGGCAACTGGTCGATCGAGAGGGCCGACGCCCAGGCGTTGATGCCGTAGTCGGCCTCGTCCGCGCTGAACCCGTTGTCGCGGAATCGATCGCGCACCGGGGTGCCCGTCGAGTCGGCCTGGCCGGAGAGCAGGATGTCCGGCACCCCGAACTCGGCGGCCTGGACGACGGCGTCGGCATTGCGCCGGTAGGTCCATCCCCGCTCGCCCAGCAGGTCCTTGATGAACGAGCGCACGCGCTCGGGCTCGCGGCCGATCAGCCGGCCGAAATCGCGCACCAAATTGCGGAGGGCGTCGCCGACCGGATCGTCGCCCGGCGCAGATTCCGACATCAGCGATTCCCCCAAAGGCGTCGACCAGCCGCCCGTCGCCATGACTTTGCCGGTCATCATAGGGGTCACCAACAGCACCGAGCGACGACGAACTCGCACCGTGACCGCTTGATTCCAATGCGTGCCGATATGCCCTCTGAAATGACGCCGCGACGATCAACGCAGCGTCCAACGATTAGCGGATTGTCTCGCGGGAGGTACGCAACCCGGCGTATGGTCTGGCCGACCCAGCCGCCCTTCCGACCGATCACGCCGGGAGCACACTCGTGTCTGAGCGCCGAGCATGAGGACCGCGACGGTGACGGTCGTAGCCGGTTCGGATGGCGCGGCCGGACCAACCGAGCTCGTCATCACGTCGGCCAAGCCGTGGGTCGTCGGCCGTTCGCACGAGGCCGACGTCGTGATCAAGGACGAGCGGGTGTCTCGCCGCCATCTGGTGATCGAGAGCGCCGGGTCGGCCTGGCTCGTCAAGGACGCCAGCTCGAGCGGCAGTTGGCACAACGGCACCCGGCTCGGCGCGGCCGGCGTCACCCTGCGCGGCCCGGGCCAGCTGCGGTTCAACCTGGGCGATCGAAGCGGCCCGGAGATCGTCTTGTTCGCCAACCGTCCGGCCCCGGCCGACGCGTCCACGGTCGTGATCGATCCCGCACGCACCGGGCCGACGGCCACGCCCACGCCCACGGCCACGGCCACGGCCATGCTGCCGCCCACGGCGGCCCCCGAACCATCGGGCCGGGCCGGCCCGGTGCCGCCCGCCCGTGCGACCAAGCCCCGTGGCCGCCGGCTCGCCATCGCCGCCCTGATCGTCATCGTCCTGTTCGTGATCGCCGATCGGGTCGCGGCCCGGGCGGCCTCGAAGGAAGCGGTCGGTCAGGTCGTGCAGAGCAGCCAGGGCCTGACCGGCCGGCCGACGGTGTCCTTCGGCGGGTTCCCGTTCCTGACCCAGGTCGCCTTCGGCAAGTACACCGACATCGGCGTCACGATCACGGGCATCACCGCCGCGGGGGCACCGCGCATAGCTCAGATCTCCGGTCATTTGAAGGGCGCGCACATCCCGCTGGCCAAGGCGATCGGCGGCCACGTGACCACGATTCCGGTCGACCACGTCCGGGCCACGGTGCTCATGACCTTCGCCGATCTCAACGCGTTCCTGAAGAATCAGCCCGGGCACCTGGTGCTGGGGCAGCGCAACGGTGCGCTGAGGTTCTCCGGGGCCTTCCAGCAGGACGGCACCACGATCACCGTCCGCGGCAGCGCCGTCGTCACGGCCGACGGCGCCGGTCTCACCGTGTCACCCAAGGACATCCAGGCCAGTGGCGGCGGTGACGCCGGCGGAGTGCTCAATGACGTCACCGGCGTGTTGGGCGATGCGGCGCAGTTCCTGCCACCGGTCCCGGTGCCGCTGCCGGATCTGCCGTTCGATCTCCGGCTGACGTCGGTCGACGTCGGCCCAAGCGGCGTGCGGGCCTCGGCCGCGGCCGACCACCTCCACCTCGACGGGACGCAACGATGACGACCACCGGGCGGGCCGGCATGGCCACAGCCACACTGGCGATCGCGAGCGGCGCTCCGGCGGCTCTGGCGGCTCGGCGCAACCGGTCACCGCGGTCGTGGCCGCCGACAAGGGCTGCGTCGTCGGCCGTTCGCACGACGTCGACGTCGTCATCGACGACGCGCAGGTGTCGCGGCGTCATCTCGTCATCGAGCCCGAAGGGAACAGCTGGCGGATCCGCGACGTCAGCTCCAACGGCAGCTGGCACAACGGCACGCGCATCGGGGCCGACGGCGCCCTCGTCCCGGTCGGGGGCGAGCTGCGCATCCACCTCGGCGCCGACGACGGCCCGGAACTCGTCGTCACGCACCGGCCTCCGCCGAGCGCCCGAGCCCCGATCCCGCGCCTGGACGAGCAGCGGACCGTCCTGCCGCGCCGGCCCGTCCCGGCCGCGGGCACGTCGGATCGCAGCCTCGGCGGCCCCGAAGCGACCGAGCTCGAACAGGAGCCGCGCACCGACCATCCGCTGTCGGTCGGCCGGATGACGATCGGGCGCGAACCCGGCAGCGACGTGCTCTTGCCCGATCTGCTGGTCTCGCGCCAGCACGCCGAACTGCGCGTCGGCGGCGACAACGCCGAGATCGTCGACCTGGACTCGGCGAACGGCACGTTCGTCAACGGCCAGCGGATCACCGAGTCGCCGCTCTACGAGGGCGACGTCATCGCCATCGGCCACTACCTGCTGCAGGTGCAGGACGGCACGCTGGTCGAGTACGTCGACTCGGGAGACGTCAGTTTCGAGGCCCAGGGGCTGTCGGTCTTCGCCGGCAAGAAGCAGCTCATGCACGACGTCAGCTTCCGGCTCCCGGCCCGCACGCTGCTGGCCGTGGTCGGCCCGTCCGGGGCGGGCAAGTCCACGCTGCTCAACGCGCTCACCGGTTTCCGGCCGGCCGACGCCGGCCACGTGCGCTACGCCGGCCGCGACCTGTACACCGGTTACGACGAGCTGCGCCGCCGGATCGGGTACGTCCCGCAGGAGGACCTGCTGCACACGTCGCTCACCGTGCGCAAGGCCCTGACCTACGGCGCCGAGCTCCGCTTCCCGCCCGACGTCAGCCCGGCCGAACGGGCCTCGCGGGTCGACGAGGTGCTGGCCGAACTCGGCCTGACGAACCACGCCGACACCCGGGTCGGCCAGCTTTCGGGTGGCCAGCGCAAGCGAACCAGCGTGGCCCTGGAACTGCTGACCAAGCCGTCCCTGTTGTACCTGGACGAGCCGACCTCGGGCCTCGACCCCGGGCTGGACAAGTCGGTGATGCATTCCCTGCGCGCGCTGGCCGACGACGGCCGCACCGTCGTCGTGGTCACGCACAGCGTGGCCAACCTGGACGTCTGCGATCTCGTCCTGATGCTGGCCCCCGGCGGCTACGTGGCCTACCTCGGACCGCCGCAGGGCGCGCTGGCCTACTTCGGCGAACGGGACTTCGCCGATGTCTTCCTGTCGCTGGAGGCCACGCCCGGCCCGGAGTGGGACACCCGGTTCCGCACGTCGAACCTGTACGTCAAGGCCGCCGTCGGGGCACCGTCGGCGCGCGCGGTGGAGCAGGAACTGCCGAGCATCCGGCAGCAACCGGTGCTGCGGCAGTTGTCGACGCTCGTCCGCCGTTACCTGCGGGTGGTCGTCTCGGACAAGTCCTACATCCGGCTGATCGTCGCGTTCCCGCTGCTGCTGGGCATCATCCCGCGGGTCGTCCCGGCCAAACACGGGCTGCATACGATCCCGCTGCAACCCAACCAGGACGCGCCCACGGTGCTGATGGTGCTCATTCTGTGCGCCTGCTTCATGGGGATGGCGAACTCGGTGCGCGAGATCGTGAAGGAACGGCCGATCTATCGCCGGGAACGGGCCATCGGGCTGTCGGTGACGGCCTACCTGGCCTCGAAGGTCATCGTGCTGCTGGTGCTCACCGCCCCCCAGGCGATCATCTTCGCGCTGATCGGCGTACTGGGCCGCACCCCCAGCGACGGCGTGCTCCTGGGCTCGCCGTTGCTCGAGGTACTGCTCGCGGTCATGGTCACGGCGGTGGTATCGGGCTTGGTCGGGTTGCTCATCTCGGCCGTGGTCGACAGCGCCGACAAGACGATGCCACTGCTCGTGCTGATCACGATGGCCCAGCTGGTGCTGTCCGGCGGCCTGGTGCCCATCGCCGGCAAACCCGGGCTGTCGCAGTTCAGCTGGCTGGCGCCGGCCCGCTGGGGCTACGCCGCGGTGGGCTCGTCGGTCGACCTCAACGCGGTGCTGCGCACGAGTGACCACCACTTCAAGACCGGACCGCCGGATCCGCTGTGGCACCACACGGCCTCGGCCTACCTGACCGACCTGGCCTGCTGCCTCGTGGTCGGGGTCGTCGCCGTGCTGGTCTGCGCCTACCTCTTGCGACGCGGCGACTCGAAGTCGACCCGCCGGGCCTGAGCGCGCGGCCGCGGCCCTACGTGGTGATCGTGGCGGTGGTACCGCCGAAGTCGATGACCGCACCGGCAACCAGACCCACCGCCCGCCCGGGCTCGACGTCGGCCTTGGTGTCGTTGGGCATTCGCACGGCCCAGGTGCTGGCCCCGGTATTGCGCAGCCCCCAGGAGGCCTGGTCCGGTCGCAGCACGACCCGGGCGATCGGCTCGTGGAAGTCGTAGTTGCGGTGGATGTGGTGCGGGTACACCGAGGTGTCAGCGTTCAGCACCAGGCTGGTGGAGCGGAACGTCAGCCGCACCGGATCGGCGATCTCGGTGTCGCAGGACCAGCACCGCAGCCGCGGGGTGCGCGCTTCGAAGTAGTTCTCGCTCCGGCACGACTGGCACTGCACGATCGAGTCGCGCAGTCGTGAGGCGGCGGCCCGCCAGACGCTCTCGCGCACCCGCCCGTTGCGCGGATCGCGCAGCCCGCGCCCGAACGCGGTGACGAACAGGTCCCGGATGAACGACGGGTGCATCAACCAGTTGTCGGTGACCGAGCCGTGGTGGGACGGTAGCGGCCGGTTCGTGTCGTCGTCCGGGTCGAAGATGAACACGGGGGCGGCCCCGAAGAGATCCAGCTCGGCGCTGTCGTCGAACACGCTGTAGGCCAGCTCGCGCGCGCCGACCAGCGGGTGGCCGACCATCAGCAGGTAGAACAGCAGCACCGACAGCGAGAACAGATCGGTGGCGATGCTGGGCGCGGCCTCGGACCGGACGATCTCGGGGGCCATGAACCGCCGGGTGCCCAGCACGAGCGACGGACTGACGCCGTCGATGCCGACGTTGTCGTTGTCGCAGATCAGCGGCGCGCCGGTGGCCGGATCGAAGAACACGTTGCCGAAGCTGATGTCGCGGTAGCACAGGCCCTGCGCGTGCAGGTTCAGGAACGCGTCGGCCAGCAGCAGGGCCAGGGTGCAGACCGTCGAGAACGCGACGTCGACGTTGCCGGTGAGCAGGTCGGACAGGCCGGCGTACTGGTCCTCGCGCAGCGGCATCAGGTAACCGAAGCCGGGCCGGTGGTCGATCGCGACGATCTGCTCGGGCCACAGGAAGGCCGGGCTCGGTGAGCCGCGTTCGATGAGTTCCTCGATGGTCTGGCGCTGCGACCGGGTGGCGGTGTGGGGGTAGTACCACTTCAGTGCGCGCGAGCGGCCGAGGTGGTCGCTGACCTCGACGACGGTGCCCTGGCTGCCTTGGCCGATGGTGCGCACGATGGTGCAGAACGCGTCGTGCCCGGAGAATCGGACCCGCTCCCCGTCGGCGAACAACGCTGTGGCCCCTTACCGAACTGGTCGTCAAAAAACGGGGCCGCCGCGCCGTTGTGCCGGAACCTGGCCCGCCCCACCCGCCATCGTTATCCTATGGGCGATTATCGGGAAGGCGGGATGTCATGGCGCAGCGACCGGGTTCGGTCTTGGCCCGCCGCCCGTTACATTTTGTCGTATTGGCCGATTGTTCCGGATCAATGGCGGCCGACGGCAAAATACAGGCGCTCAACAATGCGTTGCGCGAAACCATCCCCCACCTGACCGAAATCGCGGCCCAGAATCCGCACGCCGAGGTCCTGGTCCGGGTGCTGGCCTTCTCCACGGGCGCGCGCTGGCATGTCGAGACGCCGACGCCGGTCGAGCGACTGGTGTGGGAGGACCTCACCGCGTCCGGCTACACCGACCTCGGAGCCGCGCTGCGATTGCTGACCCCGGAACTGCGTTCGCCGCCGATGCAGGAGCGCGCGCTGCCGCCGGCGATGGTGCTGATCTCCGACGGGATGCCGACCGACGACTACCGCGCGGCGCTGGGCCTGATGCTCGACGAGCCGTGGGGCCAGCGGGCCGTGCGCATGGCGATCGGCATCGGCCGCGACGCCGAACACTCCATGCTGTCGAGGTTCATGGGCTCGTCGGACCTGGCCCCGGTCAGCGCCAACAATCCCGAGCAGCTGATGAGCATGATCCGCTGGGCGTCCACGCACGTGTCGCGGATCGCGTCGCAGCTGGCCACCGTGCCCCCGAAACCCTTCGGACCGGTGGCCACCCCACTCGCCGAAGACGGCTCCAGTCAGGTCTGGTGACGGTGGCGCGCTGGAAGGCCGCGACCGCCAGCGTGCGCGGGTCGATGCACGAGCGCGCCGGTCTGCCCAACCAGGACGCGGTCGCGGCGCAGGCGTGGGGAGAAACCGCGGTGGTCGCGGCCGTGGCCGACGGTCACGGCGGCCGCCGCTACGTCCGCAGCGAGCGCGGCGCGGCCCTGGCCGTGGCGCTCGCGCTCGAGTTGAGCCACCCCGGCAACCCGCTCGAGAAGCTCGCCGATGAGCTGGTCGACGAGTGGCAGGCGCGGGCCCGGGCTGATCACCGCGCCCATCCTTTCAGCGCCGAGGAACGCGACCGATCCGGCGCCGACCTGGACGCCGATCCCGTGCTCGCCTACGGCAGCACCCTGCTCGTCGCGCTCTGCACGACCCAGCGGGTCCACCTGGCTCAGATCGGTGACGGCGACATCGTCGTCGCCTCCCCCGCCGGAGCGGTGTCGGCGCCGATGCCCGGCGACGACCGGCTGGTGGCCGGCGAGACGACCAGCCTGTGCACGCCGGGCGCGCGGGCGGACTTCCGGTTCGCCTCGGTGCCGGCGGCCGAGGCGGCCGTGGTGTTGCTGGCCACCGACGGCTACGGCACGGCGTTCGCCGATCCCGACTGGCGGACCGCGGTGGGCCGGGACTTCCTGGCCGCGGTCACCGGCCCCAGCTGGGCCCAGCTCGGCGAGCAGCTACCGGCGTGGTTGTCGGACTCGGCCCGGGTCGGCGGCGACGACGTCAGCGTGGCCGTGCTCGCCGCCGATCCGGGCTAGCAGAACGTCAGGCGTCGACGGCGACGCTGTCGGCGGCCCGCTCGGGCGCGGGAGCCGGCGCCGCGGCCGCGGCGGCCTGCACCGACTCGCGCATGGCCCGCAGCCGCTCCTTGGACGGGAACAGGGCCGCGGCCAGCACGCCGCCCGCGGCGAAGACCAGCGCCGCGGTCAGGAACACCGCGGTGTAGCCGTGGGTGGCGGCGACCGGGTCGAACCCGCGGCCGGCGTGGTGGGCCGACGCGTACGACGCCGTCACCGACGCCGCGATCGTGCTCATCACGGCCGTGCCGATCGAGCCACCGACCTGTTGCATCGTGCTGACCAGGGCCGCGGCGACGCCGGAATCCTGGGGCTGCACGCCGGCGGTTGCCGTGTTCATCGACGGCGCCATGACCATCCCCATGGCCAGGCCCATCAGGATCAGCGCGGGCAGCACACCGCCGACGTAGGACGAGTGCACGTCGAGACGGCTGAGGTAGCCCAGCCCGAGGAAGCCGGTGGCCATACCCACCGTGATGACGACCCGCGGCCCGAACCTCGGCAGCGTGACGATGTTGGACGTGTTCGAGCTGATCATGATGCTGCCGATCATCGGCAGGAACGCCAACCCGGACGTGACCGGGCTGAAGTGCTTGACCACCTGCAGGTAGTAGGTCAGGAACAGGAACAGCCCGAACATGGCGATACCGGCGATGCCGACGGCGGCGAAGGCCATGCCCCGGGACCGGTCGGCCACCACGCGCAGGGGCAGCAGCGGGTGGGCCACCCGCATCTCGACCCGGACGAACGCCACGAGCAGCACCACACCGATGGCCAGGGCCGTGATCGTCGTGGTCGAGGCCCAGCCATCGCGTTCGGCCTGCGAGAAGCCGAACACCAGCGCGAACAGGCCCAGGCCGGCCAGCACCGTGCCGATCAGGTCGATGCGCGGCCGGGTCGGCGGCTTGGCCTCGGCCATGTACACCAGGGCACCGGCGAAGGCGGCCGCGGCGAAGAAGACGTTGACGTACATGCACCAGCGCCACGACAGGTACTGGGTCAGGATGCCGCCGAGGATGAGCCCGACCGCACCGCCGCCGACCGCGACCGTGCCGAACACGCCGAAGGCCTTGCCCCGTTCGCGCGGGTCGCGGAACGTGGTGACGAGGGTGCCGAGCGCCGCGGGGGCGAGCAGGGCGCCGGCCACGCCTTGCAGCGCGCGGGCGATGACGAGCACGGCGAACGACGGCGCGGCCCCGCCGAGGGCGGATGCGGCCGCGAACGCGACGAGCGCGATGAGGAAGGTGCGCTTGCGGCCGATGAGGTCACCGAGTCGACCACCGAGCAGCAGCAGGCTGCCGAAGGCCAGGGCGTAGGCCGTGACGACCCACTGCCGCTGGCTGTCGGGGAAGCCGAGGTCGGCCTGCGCGGACGGCAGGGCGATGTTCACGACCGTCGCGTCCAGAACGACCATGAGCTGGGCGATCGAGACGACGACGAGCACCAGCCAGCGGTGGTCGCGCTGGCTGTGGGCCGAGGTGGGCGAGAGGGTGGCATTACTGGTCACAGGGGGTGTCTCCAGTCCGGAGGTTGGTGCGGATCGTGGTGAGCAAGTCGCCCAGGGTGGTGCGCTCGCCCGCGGACAGGCTGCCGAAGATCTCGTCCATGGTCTTGAGCCGGACGGCCTGCGCCGTCTCTTTGGCCGCGCGGCCGGCGTCGGTGAGGGTGATGATGCGGGCCCGCCGGTCGTGCTCGTCCTCGGTTCGGGTGACGAGCCCGTCGCGTTCCAGGACGTCGACCGTCTCGGTGACCGAGCGCGGGGCGTGGCCGAGCAGCCCGGCCAGGGTGGCCTGGTTCATCGGGCCGTGTTCGCCCAGCCGCACCAGGACCTTGGCCCGGGCCAGTGACAGGCCGGCCGCGCACATCGCCTGATCGACGATGCGGTGGATCCGGTGATGCAGGTCGAGGTAGGTCAGACCGACCTCGAGGGCGGACATATCGGGCGCTGCCATGGGACCTTCCTCAGCAAACTGGGGTTCCTCACCATGAGGTACCTCATCATCTTACCTGGCCGGAACGACACCTGTTGCCGGGTTATTCCGCAGGCGCTCACGGCCGCCGCGTCGGCTGGGCGAGCCACTGTCCCCCGTTTGGCGGCCTTCAGCCCGAGCGGGGCCGGGCCCGCACATGCATCCGTTCGCCCTGGGGGCCGAACAGAACGAGCAACTCGACCGACCGAGTCCCCGCGCTCCCGAACCAGTGCGGGGTGCGGGTGTCGAACTCGGCCACCTCGCCCGGGCGCAGCACCAGGTCGAGTTCGCCCAGCAGCAGGCGCAGCCGGCCGGCCAGGACGTACATCCACTCGTAGCCATCGTGGATGCGCTGGCGGGTCACCTGCTCGCTCGGCTCGATGATCATCTTGTAGGCGAGGACGTCGCCCGGACGGTTGGTCAGCGGCACCATCGTGCGGCCGGGGTGCTGCATCGGCGCACGGCGCACGCGCGGGTCGAGGGTGGCACCATCGGCGATCAGGTCGTCGACCGGCATGTCATAGACGCGGGCGAGCCGCAGCAGCAGTTCCAGGGTGGGTCGGCGTGCACCCGACTCGAGCCGCGACAACGTGCTTGCCGAGATGCCGGTCGCCGCCGAGACCTGGGCGAGCGTCGAGCGGCGCCGCTCGCGGATGGCTCGAAGCCGCGGGCCCACCGCCGCCAGTGCAGCGTCGATGTCGGAGTCCATGCCCACCATGTTGCCGTTCTGGCAAAGGAACTTGTCAAGCCGCCGCGGGGCGCCGCACGCTGGCCGGCATGGACGATGAATACGACGTGGTGGTCATCGGTGGCGGGGCCGCCGGATTGAGCGCAGCGGTTGCGCTGGCCCGTTCGCGACGGACGGTGCTGGTCGTCGACGCGGGCGATCCCCGCAACGCGCCCGCGGTGCACGTCCACAACTTCCTCACCCGCGACGGCACGCCCCCCGGGCAGCTGTACGCGCTGGGACGCGACGAGCTGGCCGGCTACGGCGGCGAGGTGACCGAAGCCCGGGTCGAATCGATCTCGCGGCACGGCGAGTTCTTTCAGGTCGCGCTGGCCGGGCGCGCGGTGCGAGCCCGGCGCCTGCTCGTCGCGACCGGTGGGCGCGACGAACTGCCCGACGTACCTGGCCTGGCCGAGCGGTGGGGACGCGACGTGTTGCACTGCCCCTACTGCCACGGCTGGGAGGTGCGCGACCAACGCGTGGGTGTGCTCACGACCAGCCCGGTGGCCGTCCACCAAGCGTTGCTGTTTCGGCAGCTGACCGATCGCGTCACCGTGTTCACCCACCGCGGCCCGGATCCGACGGCCGAGCAGCGTCGCCAGCTCGACGCCCTCGGGATCACTGTGGCCGCGGGCGAGGTGGCGGCGGTGGAATCGACGAGCGATCGGCTGACCGGGCTTCGGCTGGCGGACGGGACAACGGTCTCGCTCGACGCCCTGGTGGTCGCGCCCGTCTGCCGGGCCCGGGCCGAACTTCTCGCGCCGCTCGGGGTCGAGGTGGCGCAGCTCCGGACGGGTGACGCCCTGATGGGCACGTACGTGCCGGCCGCGCCGGGCGGGGCGACCTCGGTCCCGGGCGTCTACGTGGCCGGGAACATCGCCGACGTCCAGGCCCAGGTGATCAGTGCGGCCGCCGCCGGACTGACGGCTGCGGCAATGATCAATATGGACCTGATCACGACCGACGCGGCGGCGGCCTGATGAGTGGCGCGCCCGAGTCGGCGGCCGAATGGGACCAGCGCTACGCCGGCCCCGACCGGATCTGGAGTGGACAGCCCAACGGCGCGCTCGTAAGCGAAGTAGCCGGGTTGCGGCCCGGACGAGCACTCGACATCGGCTGCGGCGAGGGCGCGGACGCGGTCTGGCTCTCCGCCCAGGGGTGGGATGTCACGGCCCTGGACGTCTCGCAGGTCGCGCTCGACCGGGCGCGCGCACATGCCGCCGCGGCCGGGGTCGAGGTGACCTGGCTGCACAGCGGCGTGCTCGACGCCGACCTGCCCGGCGGCGGCTTCGACCTCGTCACCGCGCAGTACCCGGCGCTGCGCCGGACTCCCGGCGACGACGCCGAGCGGGCCCTGATCGGCGCAGTCGCGCCGGGCGGCACCCTGCTCGTCGTCCACCACGACCTGCGCGGCGAGGCCGGCGCCTTCGAAACCGGCATCGACCCGGCCGACTGGGTGGGCCCGCGTGATGTCGCCAGGCTGCTCGGTCCCGGCTGGGATGTCGAGGTCGACGAGGTCCGCGAGCGCGCGATCACCGGCGGGGCCGGGGCGCACCACACCCACGACCTCGTAGTGCGCGCCAGCCGAAGCCGCCACCGGGCCGAATCCTGAGTCGCTGCGCATCCGCCGGCCACGCGGGTAGCTGGCATCCGATCGGCGTGGTTGGCTGCGTCCATGACCATTCCGCGCAGCAATACCCCTGGGTCCGGGTTGCAGCTCGAGTACCCGATGTCGCTCGGCGTGTACGACGGGTATCCGCAGGCCCAGCACGTCGTCGACTACCTGGCCGATCATGACTTCCCGGTGCAGAACGTCGAGATCGTCGGCACCGAACTGAGGTCCATCGAGCGGATCACCGGGCGGCTGACGCGCGGCAAGGTCGCCGTGGCCGGCGCGATTTCCGGCCTCTGGATCGGCCTGTTCGTGGGCGTCGCCTTCGCCCTGTTCAGCAACCATGGCCAGCTCGGGTTCCTGATCACCACGCCCATCCTGGGTGCGGTGTTCATGCTGGTGTGGAGCCAGCTCGGCTTCACGGCCGCGACGCGCGGCGGGACCCGCGACTTCGCCTCGGTCAGCCAGATCGTCGCGACCAAGTACGAAGTGCTCGTCGCCCACAACGTCATCGGCCAGGCCCGAGACCTGATCGCCGCCATGCCGCCGAGCTGAGCGCGGCCAGTGCGCCCGCGCTCGGGTAGTCCTGGCCGTAGAGGGTGCGCCCTCCTGGAATCCCCTCCGGGACGACGCGGTTGAGGCCGGTATGACAGCAATCGGAGTGACCACGTACGGCGGCCCTGACGCCCTGCACGAGATCGATGTCCCGGCCGAACCGCTCGGCCCGTCGGACGTCCGCATCCGCGTGACCGCGGCGGGAGTGAACCCGACCGATACCGGTGTGCGCAGCGGCCTTCGCGACAACAAGCCCAGTCCGGCACCGCCGGGGGTGGTGCCCGGAATGGACGCGGCCGGCGAGGTCGTCGAGGTCGGCGCAGAGGTCGACACCGGCGTCGCCGTGGGCGATCGAGTCATGGCCGTCGTGGTGCCGTCGGGCCCGCACGGCGCCTATCGGCGCGACCTGGTCGTGCCGGCCCGCTCCGTCACCCACGTCCCCGCGGGTGCGTCCGATGTCGAGGCGGCCACGCTGCCGATGAACGGCCTGACCGCACGCTTCGCCCTCGACTCGCTGCACCTTCAGCCCGGACAGGTGCTCGCCGTCACCGGGGCCGCCGGTGCGTTGGGCGGCTACGTCATCCAGCTCGCCAAGGCTGACGGCATCACCGTGGCGGCCGACGCAGCCGAGCAGGACCGCGATCTGGTCGAACAGCTCGGCGCGGACGTGGTCCTGCCGCGCGGCGACGGGTATGTCGACGCCATTCGCACGCGGTATCCCGACGGCGTCGACGCCCTCGTCGATGCCGCTCTGCTCAACGAGCGCGCGCTGCCCGCGGTCCGGGACGGCGGCCGGATGGTGACGGTGCGCGGCTGGGACGGCGGCGGCCAGGACCGCGTGACGGTCGGGCCTGTCATGATCGCCAGGCACGCGCTCGAGTGGGAAGCATTGGATCGGCTGCGCACGCAGGTCGAGGACGGGGTCCTGACGCTGCGGGTGGCCGACGTCCTGCCCGCCAACGAGGCCGTGGCGGCACACCGGCGACTGGAAGCCGGCGGCGTGCGCGGCCGGCTGGTCCTGCAATTCTGACGGAAGGCGACAGATGAAGTACCGCAAACTCGGCACCACGGGCCTGGACGTGTCCGCGATCTGCCTCGGCTGCATGAGCTACGGCGAGCCCGACCGCGGGCCCCACCCGTGGTCCCTCGGCGAGGACGACGCCCGGCCGTTCTTCCGGCAGGCGCTCGATGCCGGCATCAACTTCTTCGACACCGCGAACACGTACTCGGCCGGCTCGAGCGAGGAGATCACCGGACGGGCGCTGCGCGACTTCGCGAACCGCGACGAGGTCGTGCTCGCAACGAAGGTGTTCATGCCGGTCGATCGCGACGGCCCCAATTCGAGAGGCCTGTCCCGCAAGGCGATCATGGCCGGCATCGACGCGAGCCTGCGCCGGCTGCAGACCGACTACGTCGACCTCTACCAGATACACCGCTGGGATCCCGACGTCCCGATCGAGGAGACACTCGAGGCCCTGCACGACGTCGTGAAGTCGGGAAAGGCGCGCTACCTCGGCGCGTCGTCCATGTGGGCCTGGCAGTTCAGCAAGGCGCTGCACGTCGCTGACACGCACGGTTGGACGCGCTTCGTCACGATGCAGAACCACTACAACCTGCTCAACCGCGAGGAGGAGCGCGAGATGCTGCCCCTGTGCGCGGACGAGGGTGTCGGCGTCATCCCGTGGAGCCCGCTGGCCCGCGGCAAGCTGACCCGCGACTGGGACGCGACCACGAACCGCTCGGAGTCCGACGAGTTCGGCCGCACCCTCTACGTCGACAGCGACAAGCAGATCGTCGACGCTGTCGCGCAGGTCGCGGCCGAACGCGGGGTGTCGCGCGCGCAGGTGGCGCTGGCCTGGGTGATGGCCAATCCGGTCGTGGACGCGCCGATCGTCGGTGCCACCAAGGCGCACCACCTGGACGACGCCGTGGCGGCCGTCGACCTCGACCTCACCGACGACGAGGTCGAGCGGCTGACCGCGCCGTACACGCCGCACGAGGTCGTCGGCTTCCAATAGGGGCCAGAGCGGCAGCGACCCCGCAATCGCCGGCCTTGAGGTGGCTCCCCCGACTGGACTCGAACCAGTATCCCTTCGACTGTTGGCACTCGTGCCCCCGATGGCGGAGGACGACGGCGATAGCAGCCCTCTCCAACGGCGAGAGTTGGCATAACGCGTCGCTCATGCGACTATATATGTCATGTTACTCATGACGGAACAGGTGACTAGCGCAGAGGCAGCTCGGCAGCTGGGCGTCAGCATGCGTCAGATCGAACGCATGGTGGCCTCTGGTGAGCTAGCTCGTGCCGGCACTGTGGGCCGCGTATTGCTGGTTGACGCCGCATCGATGCACAGACTTCGTGAACGTGGTGCAGCTCGGGGTCGGCCCTGGGCCACGGCCACCGTTCGTGCCGCGCTTGACCTTCTTAACAGTGGCCGGACTGAACGGCTCGAAAGCGCTCAGCGCTCTCGGCTACGAGCCAAGCTTCGTCGCATGACGGCATCAGAGCTGACACGTGCAACTCGTCGACGTGCCGAGGTTGTTCGGTACCGCGCGTCGATCTCATTTCTGGAAGACCTTCGTGGTCGGGTACTTCTTACCGGCGGTGCCGCCGTGGATGCTGACCGAGCTATCGCCAGTCAGCTAGGTCTAGGGACCACGCAGCGCAACGTTGTGGATGGGTACGTCGACCGTTCCACCGCAACGGAGTTGGTCGAACGTTACTTCTTGATCGAAGACACGCAAGGCAATGTCACGCTGCGGATTACTGACAGCGGGGCCGGCGATGGTGCGATCGCTGATGTCGTCACAGTCGCGCTCGACCTGGCCGAATCGCTCGACGCTCGTGAACGCGCCGCGGGTCTGACGGTGCTCCGCGACAGGCTCGCCTCGTTGCGGTGACCGCCGAACGGCGTCGCGTCCGACTTCCGGCGCCACCCGACGGGTGGACGCATCCTTGGCCAAACGCATTCGAGCTTGCGCGCGTGCTTCCGACGACCAAATGGACCCTCGTCGGAGGCGTCATGGTTCAAGCGCATGCGGTCGGCCACAATATCCCTGTAATGCGGGCGACCGACGACCTTGACCTCCTCTTGCACATTGAAGTGGGCGAGGCTGTCGCGGGCGAAGCACATGATCAGATCACGCGCCTCGGCTATCAACTCCTCGAGCCACCTGATCCACGAAGGGCGGCGAGTCCGCACTACCGGTACGCGCGCCCGAGCGAACTTGGCGTGGACAAGATCGACGTGATGGCTGCCGACCACGCCCCGCCACGAACGCAGCAGCTGCTCCGAGGCCGGCCGATGTTTCCGGTGGAAGGGGGTACGCAGGCGCTACGCCGCACGATGATTTACGAAATAGCGGACGAGGGTGACATCTTCTCGTTCAGTGTGCCGGACGAGCTCGGGGCGTTGGTGTTAAAGGGCGCCGCGCACATCGCCGACAACCGCGACACAGCCCGTCACCTTCAAGACGCGGCGATGCTGGCCGCATGCATCAGCGACCACGCTGCCGAGTTGAAGCGCCTCGCCGGTAGCGACAGCCAACGCATACAGCACTTAGCTGCCGAACTGGCCGAACCGACCCACCCAGCATGGCTCGCGCTTCCCGTGCAACATCAAGTCGCCGGCCATGACACGCTTCGAATCCTGGCTCATGCGCCCGGCTAGTTATCACAGCGACCGCGGGCGCGGCACCGCGAGTCCCAATCCCGATTGAGGTCGGTGCCGGTATCGCCACGGCTACACCGGAGCGAGCGCGCACCCGCCTGTACCGGCCACAACAGGGGTGCAGCCGCGCGGGTATTCAGCTGATGGGATCTCCGCCGGTCAGCTGGAAAAGCTGGCTCGCGGGCGAGGCCCGGGCCCTCCGGCCGGCTGCGCGCCGTGGTCGACCAGCCGCGCAGCTGACCGGCAAGTCGTCCCACTTGTGGCACGGCCGATTGGCTGACCCCGCGGACGCTCAGGTTGTTGAGGTGAATCGTTTGATGTGGTCGGCGATGGCGTCGGCGTGATCTTCCAGGGCGAAGTGACCGGTATCGAGCATGTTGATCTCGGCTTTCGGCAGATCGCCGGCATAGAGGTGCGCGCCCGCTTCGGGGAAGACCTCGTCGTTCGCTCCCCACGCGACGAGTGTCGGTGGCTGGTAGGCGCGGAAGTAGTCTTGCCAGTCCGGATACAGGGCGAGGTTGGTGCGGTAGTCGTAGAGCAGGTCGAGCATCGCGTCCTTGTTGCCGGGGCGGTTGAGCAGTGCGCTCTGCAGCAGCCAACTGTCGGGGTCGATCAGGGCCGGATCGACCACGCCGTGGGTGTAGTTCCACCGCAAGGCGGCGTCGGACATGCCGCCGGCATGGATGGCATCGCGGTTCGGCACGTTCGGGTCCTGCCAGTACGCGCGCAGCGGAGTCCAGAAGCTGTCAGGAAGGCCTTGTTCGTAGGCGTTGGCGTTCTGGACCACGAGGAACGAGACCCGTTCCGGGTGCCGCGTGGCGAGCCGGAAGCCCACCGGCCCCCCGAAATCCTGCAGATAGAGCCCATAGCGGCTCAACCCGAGTGCGTCGGTGAACTGTCCGATGACGTCCGCGAGATGGTCGAAGGTGTAGCTGAACCGCGCCGGCGCCGGCGCGTCGCTGTGCCCGAACCCTGGATAGTCCGGGGCGATGACGTGGAACTGATCGGCGACGAGGTCGATCAGTCGTCGGAACATGAACGACGAGGCCGGAAACCCGTGCAGCAGGAGGAATGTCGGCTTGTCCGGATTTCCGGCTTCCCGGTAGAAGACGTTCACGCCATCGATGGTGATGGTGCGGTAACGCGTTGTCATGCGATCTCCCTTGATGGTTGTCCGGCTGCGGGGCGACAGTGCCTGGGCGGAGTCGAGCTCGGGCGGGTGATTGATGAGGACAGTCGGTCGACGCCCCAGACGAGTAGTGCGAGCACGCCGAGGCCGGTGCCGAAGATGCTGACGGCGCCCCATCCGGCCGCGGCGTAGAGGCTCGTGGCCACGATGGCTCCGCCTCCGGTGCCGATCGAGTAGAAGACCATGTAGCTGCCGATCGCCTGGCTGCTCGTGGCCGGGTCGATGTCGATGATCAGGTGCTGGTTGGTGACATGCAGGGCTTGCCCGGCGAAGTCGAGGCTCAGCACGCCGATGCTCAACAGGACGAGCGAATGTGGCGTCTGGGCGATCGCGGCCCAGGACAGGATGTACAGCACAAGGGCGAGCCCTGAGACCCACTGCGCCAGGCCTCGGTCGGCCAGCCAGCCGGCTCGGGCAGCGCCCAGCGCGCCGGCCGTCCCGGCAAGGCCGAACAGGCCGATCTGCCCAGTCGACAGGTGCCACGGCGTGGCGCCGAGCGGGAGGGCCATCGACCCCCACACGGCCCCGAAGCCGCCGAACATGAACAAGGCGATGAGGCTGCGAACCCGGAACACCCGCTCACGTGCGCTCAGCCGCACCACCGAGGTGATCAGCCGGGCGTAGGAGACGCGCGCGCCAACGGCGCCATCGCGGGGCAGGAGACGCGACAGCACCGACGCGAGCACGACCATGAGTGCGCCGGAGACGACGAAGACCGCCCTCCAGCCGAACGCATCGGCGACAAGCCCGGAGACGGTGCGCGCCAGCAGGATGCCGATGACGACGCCGCTGGTCACAACGCCGACGACCCGCCCGCGCTGGGCCGGGGCGCTTAACACCGCGGCATGGGCGACGATCACCTGGACGACGACAGACGCCAGTCCCACGATCGCGCTCGCAATGAAGAAGACGAGCGCCTGCGGGGCAACGGCAACGACGATGAGACCGGCGGCGGCGACGAGAGATTGGGTGATGATCAGGGCGCGGCGGTTCAACCGGTCCCCCAGCGGCACGATCAGGACCAGCCCCAACAGGTAGCCGCCCTGGGTCACGGTGGTCACCAACCCGAGAGCGGCCGAGCTGATGTTCAGGTCAGCGCCGATCCGGTCCAGCAGGGGCTGGGCGTAGTACACGTTGGCCACCGACGCCCCGCAGGCGACCGCCAGCAGCACGGCAAGGCGGGTGCTCACGCCCGCCGATGGTGTCAAGGCTGGTTGCGGCGGGCCGACGCTGGCTGTACGCCCTGGGCTGACTCGAGGCACTGCTCCCCTTAAAAGCGCTCTCCCGCGGCTCGCGGCAGACGCATGGCGTGAAAGTGGTAGTAGATTGAAACCACACTAGGGATCGTGGTAGCAATTTGCAACCACGTTTGCATCTGTTACGGGTCACCACCAGGCCTGGCCGGGAGGTTCAGATGGCGAACAGCGCATTGGCGGACTCGAGCTGCCCGGTCGCTCGCACCGTGGATGTCGTGGGCGACAAGTGGTCGCTGCTGATCATCCGCGATGCGTTCGACGGCGTGCGCCGCTTCGGGCAGTTCCAGCGCAGCCTGGGCGTGGCCAAGAACATCCTCAGTACCCGGCTGCGCGGCCTCGTAGATGCGGGATTGCTGCGCACCGAGCCGGCCGCCGACGGCACCAGCTACCAGGAGTACGTGCTCACCGAGAAGGGCGCGGAGCTGTTCGACCTCATCGTGAGCCTGCGCCAATGGGGGCAGGAACACGCCTTCGATCCCGGTGAGCCCCGATCCGTGCTCGTCGACCGAGCCACCGACCGTCCCCTACCTCGCCTGACGTACACCACCCCAGACGGCGCCCCTGTCCACGCGGCCGATACCCGGGTGCGCAAGGTCGAGGAATCGGGATAAGGAACGGCCAGGCGAAAAATCCACGCCGTCAGCGACCCGGCGCTCGCGGCTACGACGGTCTTGATGACGTCGAACTGGGCGGCGCGTAGTTGACGGCCGGTGCGGGCATGACCTGCTCGGCGGCGGCCCAGCCCGAGCACTGAACCGAGCGGGCCCTCTCGAATCCGTGCGCGATCCACCCTTCCCACGAGACGAGTGCCCACCACTGGCCGTCGGGCGTACGGCCCCACAGTTCGAGGTCCCCGTAGCCGCGGCCGACCGTGAGCCGGACCCGAGGCGCCACCATGGCCGCGAATCTAACAATCATACGTTCGAAACAGCGAGGTCGGACCGTTCCGCGAAGCCGGCCGGGCGGTCGAGTGACCGCCCGGTCCCGGCGCACGGCGCGGCTCAGGTGTCGCGGCCGGTGAATGCCTCGCCGCACAGGCCACAGTCGATCGGGCCTTGGTCGAAGGTGCTGCGGCTGAGGCGAATCTTGCGAGCGGGCGACGATAGCCGGGCGGGCAATCAAGCTGGGGTAAGTGCCGCAGGATGGGGCTCGCCGGCGGGGGAGCGCAGGGCAGCGGCGTGAGAGCGAAGCAGCAGCCCGAGGAGGACGGCCACTACGAGCGATCCGGCGCCGGCGATGAGGAACACCGGCCGGAGCCCGATCCGGTTCGCCACGGCCCCACCCGTCACCGAACCCACGGCGATCGCACCCCACACCAATGTTCGGTAGGCGCCCTGTACCCGTCCGAACAGCTCGTGCGGGATCAGGGCCTGCCGAAGCGACATCGTCAGCACGTTCCACGTCATCACGCCGGCGCTGCAGGCCCCGAACAAGGCGCCGCCGACATACCCGTTGCGGGTCAGCGCGAGCAGCGCCAGCATCAGCGCGCTGAAGATCGCCCCGCACGTGAGCACCGGCCCGCGACCGAAAAGACGCGCGAGCGCAGGCGTGGCCAGCCCGCCCAGTAGACCGCCGAGACCGCCGGCAATCAGGACGAGGCCGAAATCGCCCGGCGGCAGCCGCAGGACCTCCAGTACGTACAGCACGAGCAGGCTGTCGGCCATGCTCGACAGGCCGGCAGTGGCCGCCGAAATGAGCGTGAGCCCGCGAAGCAGCCGATGCGCACGTAGCCACCGCACGCCTTCGGCCATGTCGCCGCGGAAGCTGGTCTTCGCCCCTGTGCGCTTCGGCCGGTAGTTGCCCCGCAGCGTCAACATGAGGACGGCGGCGAGCGCGAACCCGCCCGCGTTGAGCAGGAACGGGATCGCCGCCGCGAGCGCGAACACCAGCGACCCCACGGGTGCACCGAGGAAGGTCTGGCCGAGCATCTCCTCGACGGTCAGCGCGCTGTTCGCCGCGTCCAGCCGCTCGTCCGGCACGACCTGCGGCAAGATCGCGCGAACCGCGCTGTCGTACACCGTCTCCGCCAGCCCCAGAGCGAACGCGACGACGTAGAGCGTCACGATGTTCGCGAGGTCGGTGAGCACCAGGACGGCCAGCGTCGCGGTCGCCACGGCCCGCACGGTATTCGCCGCCGACATCGCGTGGCGGCGGTCGAGCCGGTCGACGAGCGCGCCGCTGGGTAGCGCGAACAACAGCCACGGCAGGAAGGCGAACGTGACCAGACCCGAGATGAGCAGCGGATTGCGGGTGTAGGTGGCGGCGAGCAGCGGCAGCGCGGTGCGCCCGATTCCGTCGGCGAGATTCGCGGTCGCGCTGCTGGCATACATGCGCCAGAAGACCCGCCCCAGCCCTCTCACGGCCGGTGCCCGGTGTCGGTGGGGAACACCGCGAACTGCACGTCGACCTTGCGCGCGCCCCGACCCGGTTTGAGCCGGCGATAGCGATCGACGACCGCCGCGAGCTCATCGGCGAGGGCCCGCGCCTGGGTGGCATTGAGGTCGAGTTGGCCGTCCAGGTCGCTGCCCGCCCGTTGCCAGGCCTGCGGCCATTGGGTCGCGGTGGCGAACCAGTTGGCCAGCCGCCGGCTCCGGCTGGCCTGGTACTCGCGGAGCAGGAATCCGGCCGCCTCGCGGGTGTCCTCGTTCTGCAGGAGGTCGAAGCCGGTCATGTGGATCTGGTCGACGGCCATCTGCCACCACTGTTGGCGGGTGTTCTCGTCGGCGCCGGAGGCTTGCTCGACCAGACCGTGCCGGGCCAGCTGGCGCAGGTGATAGCTGATCGCTCCGGTCGTCTCGCCGAGCTCGGTGGCCAGGCTGGTGACACTGGCCCGGTCGCGCAACTGCAGGACGCCCAGGATCTGCACCCTAAGCGGATGAGCCAGCGCCTTCAGGGTCGCAGCGTCGACCTCCAGCCTTCGATTCCTGTCCATGGACGACAACATATCTTTGCAAAGATATCTTTGCAAACGTTTCTCGGTGATTCTTAGGACCCGGCCCATGACACGATCAGGACGTGACCAGCAGTCCCGGCACGGCCCAGCGGTTGCGCGACCTGGCGTGGCTGCGCCGTGTCCGCGACCGGATCGACCGCGAGTATGCGCAGCCGCTGGACGTCGAGGCACTGGCCCGCGGCGCGCACATGTCGGCCGGGCACCTGAGTCGCGAGTTCCGGCTCGCTTACGGTGAATCGCCCTACGGCTACCTCATGACCGTCGCGGTAGCGGGTGTTGTGGTAGCGGCCCTGCCTGCTCGTGTCCTTGACACCGCGCGTCGATGCGACGCCGTGGGCGGCCTCGTGCAGCAGCGTCCCCAGCAAAGGGATTGGGCCGCGTTGCAGGCCTTCGCCGCCGATGAACAGCTCCGGCAGTCTGCCGTCAGTGGTGGCCCATTTTCCGTCGTGGAAGTGCCCGAACGTGACATGGACAAAGATCAACTAGCAAGACCTGCTGAGTTCGTGAAAAGCCCGAAATTCGGGGCTGTTAGCTGGCTCCCCCGACTGGACTCGAACCAGTAACCCTTCGATTAACAGTCGAATGCTCTGCCAATTGAGCTACGGGGGATCGCCGTTCACGCCGCCTTCGGGGCGTCGCAGCCGAGCCAGCTTATCCCACCGCCGGGTGCCGCCGCGCCAGGGTTACAGTAGGCCGACCTACTGCTTGGAGGACTCTCGATGAAGCTCTCGTTCCTGGTCGGCGCCGCCGTCGGCTACGTGCTGGGCACCCGCGCCGGGCGCGAACGGTACGAGACCATCGTCGCGTGGGGCCGCAAGGCCGCGGGCAGTCAGACCGTCCAGTCCACGGCGGGTGTGCTCCGGGCCCAGGTCGACACGGTCAAGTCGCAGGCGCTGCAGACGGTGGCGGCCCGGCTGCGGGGCGCCCCGGTCAGCGGCGCCGGCACCGGCCGGGCCAACGGCCACCGCGGCTGACCGCTAGCAGCTAGTCCCGGTCGTCGCGCCACTGCTCGCGCAGCAGGACGAGTTCGGCCGCCAGCTGGGCCCGCAGCTCGGGGGTGTCGGTGACGCCGCCCTCGAGCCGCACCCACCAGACCACGCCGTCGCGGCCGGGGATGCGCCGGGCCACGAACCGGGCCAGGCCGGCGCCCGCGCTGCGGACCTCGGTGCGCACCACATTGCCCTCGACCCGTTTACGCACCACAGCCGGCAGGTCGCGCGGCACGCTCAGTTCGACCGCGACCGGGGCTCGGTCGACCAGCAGCAGGTCGTCGACGACCTCGGCCTCGATCACGGTGAGCCGGTCGTCGCGCCAGACCGCCTTGTCGACGTGCTCCCAGCCGATCAGCCGCACGTCGTCGTCGGCCGGCCACCACAGCCCGCGGGGCGTGGCGATCACCACCCCGCCGCCGGCGACGTCGGCCCACGCCACCACGCGCTCGCCCTTGGGCAGCCGGGACACCACGTCAGCGGGCGGCGTCGGCCGCCGGTGCAACAACGCCATCACTGACCGCCGATGGCCCGTTCGCGCAGGCTGCGCCGGTAGGTCTCCAGTGAGATCAACTCGCCGAACAACCGCTTGTGCTCCTCTTCCTGCTCTTGCGGGTTGATCCGCTGCAGCTTCGACTTGAGCGCGGCCACCTGGCGGGCGGCGACGATCTCGTGCATGCGGGCCAGCACGGCGTCGGCGTAGCGGTCCTGCGACTCGGTGCCGGCGGCCCGCAGCGGCTCGACGGCCAGCGCGTGTACGCCGTTGCGCAGGGCCTCGTCGGGCAGGTTGGCCTCGACCGACGACGTCCAGGCCGGTCCGGTGACCGCGGCCCCCGTCCCGCCGGCCGCGGCGATCGCCCGCCGCAGCTTGCGGTGCGCCGGCAGCAGGAACGCCTCCTCGGTGAGGGCGTCGAACTGCGGCCCGGCGACACCGGGCAGCTGCAGCGCGATCTTGAGCACCTCCCGCTCGACGGACGTCACGGCCTCGTCGATCTTCGTCGGCGCCGCCTCGCCCGGCGCGGCCGCCGCGGGCCGGGCGCCGGCGCGCTGCTCGCCGGAGCGAACGAGACCGCGCACCCGGGCCACCACGTCGAGCGGGTCGCCGACGCCGACGAGCCCGGCCAGCCGCCGCGCGTACTCGTCGCGCAACGAGCGGTCCTTGATCTGGGCCACCAGCGGGACGCCACGCTCCAGCGCGTTGACGCGGCCCTCGGCCGTGTCGAGGTCGAAGCGGCCGACCGTGGCCCGCAGCACGAACTCCACGAGCGGGATGCGCCGCGCGACCAGGTCGAGCACGGCGGTGTCGCCCGATTTCATCCGCAGGTCGCACGGGTCCATCCCGCTCGGCTCCACGGCCACGAACGTCTGGGACATGAACTTCTGGTCGTCGCCGAAGGCCCGCTCGGCCGCCTTCATGCCGGCCGCGTCGCCGTCGAAGGTGAAGATGACCTCGCCGGTGAACGCGTCGGAGTCCATGAGCATGCGCCGGATCACCGACACGTGGTCGGCGCCGAAGGCCGTGCCGCAGGTGGCCACCGCGGTGGTGACGCCGGCCAGGTGGCAGGCCATCACGTCGGTGTAGCCCTCGACGATGACGGCCCGGTGCTGGCGGGCGATCTCGCGCTTGGCCAGGTCGACGCCGTAGAGCAGGTGGCTCTTCTTGTAGATCGGGGTCTCGGGCGTGTTGAGGTACTTGGCCTCGATCTTGTCGTCGTCGTACAGCCGCCGGGCGCCGAAGCCGACGACGTCACCGGACACCTCGCGGATCGGCCAGAGCAGCCGGCGGTGGAAGCGGTCGATGAGCGAGCCGCGGCCGGACTCGCGGCACAGCCCGCCGAGCGTCAGTTCGGCCGCGCTGAAGCCCTTGCCCAGCAGGTACTTGCTCAGCTCGTCCCAGCCGGCCGGGGCGTAGCCGCAGCCGAAGTGCTCGGCCGCCTGCTCGTCGAACCCGCGCGAGGCCAGGAACTCCCGGGCCGGCCGGGCGTCGGGAGTGCGCAGTTGTTCGGCGTAGAACGCGGCCGCGAGCGCGTGGGCCTCGACCAGCCGGGCCCGCTGGCCGTGGTTGCCCGACGGCCGCGACCCGCCCTCGACGTAGCGCAGCTGGACGCCGGCCCGCGCGGCCAGCCGCTCGACCGCCTCGGTGAAGTCGAGGCTCTCGATGGTCTGGACGAAGCGGATGACGTCGCCGCCGGCCGAACAGCCGAAGCAGTGGTACAGGCCGCGCGACGGCGAAACCGACAGCGACGGCGACTTCTCGTCGTGGAACGGGCAGATGCCCTTGAGGTTGCCGCCGCCGGCATTGCGGAGCTGGACGTGCTCGCCGATGATCTCGTCGATCGGCGTCCGCTCGCGGACGAGGGCGATGTCTTCGTCCCGGATGCGCCCTGCCACGCCGTGAGTCTATGCGCGGCGCCGGACACGGCGGCGACGCCGCGACTCACCCGGCGGCCTCGTCCTGCCACGGCGCG
This sequence comes from uncultured Actinomycetota bacterium, assembly GCA_963713245.1. GTDB lineage: Bacteria > Actinomycetota > Actinomycetes > Mycobacteriales > Jatrophihabitantaceae > CAVQKZ01. The sequence continues at coordinate 420,684 of CAVQKZ010000002.1, read as the reverse complement.
TAGGACAGTCCGACGATGGCGCCCTCGGGCGACAGCAGGCGGGCCACGACCTGGCCCCACGGCTCGGTCCGGGCGCCGTGCAGCATCGTGTGGCCCTGCTGCTCGAGTTCGGCCGCGCCCGCGGCCACCGCCTCGGCGCTCGCGAGCCCGAACTCGACGCTGACCTGCGCCACCGGGTGCTCGGCCGGCCAGTCGGGGGTGCCGAAGCAGGCCTGGGCCGCCTGGGTCAGCGGCCAGACCCCGAAGTGCTTGCTGCCGCCGATGTGCTCGCTGGCGTAGTACTCGCCGTCCAACTGCTCAAGGGGCAGGCCCAACGCGTCGATGTAGAGCTTCCGGCTCGCCGCGGGGTCAGCTGCGATCATCGAGACGCTGGCGATGTACTGCACGTCCACAGGTCCTCCTCGGGGGATGTTTACGCCAATTGTGGTGGCCCTCGGACCGGTCCGTCTTGTACGAACCGGTCGTCGTCAGTGGCATCGGGGACACTGAGGCGGTGCTGACGTCCCTGCCGCCCGACGAAGTGCTGGCGCCGCCCAGCGTGGTCCGGCGCCGCCGCCCGCGCCATCCCGCGCTGCGTGAGGTCGTCGGCACCGTGTGGAGCACCTGGGTCCCGGCCGATGTGGCCACGTTGCGGGTCCTGCCCGACGCCGCCGTCGACCTGGTCTTCGCCGACGAGCGGCTGATGATCGCCGGGCCCGACACCACCGCGTGTCTCGAACGCCTGCCGGCCGGGCGCCTGGTCATCGGGTTCCAGCTCCGCCCCGGCCTGGTGCCGGCCGTCCTCGGCGCGCCGGCGTCGGCGATCCGCGACCAGCGGGTGGACGTCGCGCACCTCTGGGGCGTCCCGGGCCGCGACGTCACCGAGGCCATGCTCGACGCCGAGCATCCCGCGCGGGCCGCCGAGCTGCTCGAACGGTTCCTCGCCGGCCGCATCGCCGATGCGTCGCCCGACCGGATCGCCGAGGCCATCGTCGGCCGGCTGCGCGACGGCCGGCGTGCCGGTGCCGCCGACCTGGGCCTGGGCGAGCGACAGCTGCGCCGCCGGTGCACGGCCGCGTTCGGCTACGGCCCACGCACCCTGGCCCGCATCGTCCGGTTCCAGGCGACGCTCGAGCGGCTACGAGCTCAGCCGGCCGAGCCGCTGGCCGTGGTCGCCGCGGCCACCGGCCACAGCGATCAGGCCCACCTCGCGCATGAGGTCGCGGCCTTCAGCGGACTGACCCCCCGCGCGCTGCGCACCGCGCTGACCAGCTGAGCCGCATCAGCCCGACCGCACGAGGCGCTGGTGCCAGGCCAGCGCCGACGAGTCGGTCAGCTGGGCCACCTGGTCGATGACGACCCGCAGCCGCTGCGCCTCGTCGCCGGCCTGCTCCCACGCCGGGGCCAGGCCGCGGTCGAGCGTGTCGGGCGCCCCGGCGGCGATCACCTCGACGAGTTCGACCAGCAGCGCCCGCTGGGCCGCCTGGCGATGCACCGAACCCGGCCGCTGCATGACGAAGTGCGCGGCCAGGGCCTTGAGCAGGGCGCACTCGGCCACGATCGCGCCGGGCACGACCAGTTCGGCGTCGTAGCGGGTGAGTTGCCCGTCGCCATAGGCGGCCCGGGTGGCCTGGATGGCGGCCCCGGCGAAGCGGCCGGTCAGCTCGCTGGTGGCCCGCTTGGCCGCGGCCTGGGCCAGGTACGACCCGTCGTAGTCGGCCAGGTCGCGCAGGGTGGGCAGGTCGAGCAGTTCGTCCAGCACCGGCGCGAGTTCCGCGGGTGAGTGGGCCGAGTACAGGTCGCTGGCCACCGCGCACAGCGTCGCGCGGGAGTCGTGCTGCAGGTGGGCCAGCCGGATCAGCCCGGCGTGCACCCCGTCCTCGACGTCGTGCACCGAGTAGGCGACGTCGTCGGCCCAGTCCATGACCTGCGCCTCCAGGCAGCGCCGGCCTTCGGGCGCGCCGGTGCGCAGCCACTCGAAGGCCGCGCGGTCGCTGTCGTAGACGCCGAACTTGCGGGTGCCCTCGCGCCGCGGCCACGGGTACTTGCAGGCGGCGTCGAGCACGGCCCGGGTGAGGTTCAGCCCGCCCGGCTCCCCCGACGGCAACAGCACCTTGGCCTCGAGGCGGGTCAGGATGCGCAGCGTCTGGGCGTTGCCCTCGAAGCCGCCGCACGGGCCGGCGACGGAGTCCAGCGCGTCCTCGCCGTTGTGCCCGAACGGCGGGTGCCCGATGTCGTGGGCCAACCCGGCCGCGTCGACCACGTCGGGGTCGCAGCCCAGGGCCGCGCCGATCTCGCGGCCGATCTGGGCCACCTCGAGCGAATGGGTCAGCCGGGTGCGCGGGAAGTCGTCCTCGCCGGGGACGACGACCTGGGTCTTGTCGGCCAGGCGCCGGAACGCGTACGAGTGCAGGACGCGGGCCCGGTCGCGCTGGAACTCGCCCCGCACGGCGGCGCCGAAATCCGCGCCGGCGCGCTTGGCCGGCTCGCCGACCCTGCGCTCCCGGTCGGCCGCGTCGTAGTCGGGCACCGGCCCTATACCTGCTCGTCGATCCAGTCGGTGAAGCGCAGCAGGGTGTCGACCCACATCCCGATCGCGTACTTGAGCTGGGTCCGGGTGACGCCGGCCTCGAAGTCGTAGCACTGCTCGGCGCAGATGCCGACCATGCCGTCGTCGGGCAGCACGGTGTAGGCCTTGGGGAACAGCTTGGTGCGGTTCCACTCGTCCAGCAGCAGGGCCAGCCCGCCGCGGTTGTCGACCGAGAACCGCCGGTTCAGGTAGAGCCGGGCCTGCAGCACCTCGCGGCGCTCACCGTAGAAGAAGAAGAACACACTGCACTTCTCCCAGTGCACGGTGAGGTCGCCGTCGTCGTCGATGGCGTGCTTCAGGCCGAATTCGTCCAGGATCTGCTCGACGACGGCCACGCTGGGCCCGATCGAGGTCCCGCCGTCGGGATCGCGCTGCCGAGAGGCCAGGGAGTCCCGGATTACGGCCCGGGATCGACGCCACAACACCGATTTACCCTACCGCCGGGTGTCCCTGTGCTTATCCCGCCGCGTGTCCCTCGATCTCCCCCACTCGCAAGCTCGCGGGGAATCTCGCGGGCCACAACGCGCCTTCGGCGCGACCGCGTCGCGGCGGCGGGGCTCTTCCTCGCTGGGGGTCCCCCCGCTTGCGGGGGAGCTCATCGCCTGGTGGTCACCCCTCGGACCGCTCAGTCCTCGGCGACCGAGCGACCGGCCTCCAGGCGGGCGACCGGGACGCGGAACGGGGAGCAGGAGACGTAGTCCAGGCCGACCTCCTCGAAGAAGTGGACGGAGTCCGGGTCGCCGCCGTGCTCGCCGCAGATGCCGAGCTTGAGCGCCGGCCGCTCGGCCCGGCCGCGCTCGGCCGCGATCTTGATGAGCTCGCCGACGCCTTCACGGTCGATGGACTCGAACGGGCTGACCCCGAAGATGCCCTTCTCCAGGTAGGCCGAGAAGAACGCGGCCTCGACGTCGTCGCGGGAGAAGCCCCAGGTGGTCTGGGTCAGGTCGTTGGTGCCGAAGGAGAAGAACTCGGCCGCCTCGGCGATCTGCCCGGCCGTGAGCGCGGCCCGCGGCAGCTCGATCATCGTCCCGACCAGGAACTCCAGGTGCACCCCGGTCTCGGCCCGCACATCCCGGGCGACCTGGATGATCTGCTGCTTGACCGTCTCGAACTCCTGGACGTTGGCCACCAGCGGCACCATGATCTCGACCCGCGGCACCCCGCCGGCCCGGATCCGGTCGGCCGCCGCCTCGAGGATGGCCCGCGACTGCATCTCGAACAGCCCCGGGATGACCACGCCCAGGCGCACCCCGCGCAGGCCCAGCATCGGGTTCTGCTCGTGCAGCTTGTGCACGGCCTGCAGCATCCGCAGATCGCCCTCGCGCTTCTCGCCCCGCGACTCGGCCACGGCCACCCGCACCGACAGCTCGGTGATGTCGGGCAGGAACTCGTGCAGCGGCGGGTCGAGCAGCCGGATCGTCACCGGCAGCCCGTCCATCGCCTCGAGGATGCCGATGAAGTCCTCGCGCTGCAGCGGCAGCAGCTCGGTCAGCTCGCGCTGCTGCTCCTCGTCGGTGTCGGCCAGGATGAGCTGCTCGACCAGATGGCGGCGCTCGCCCAGGAACATGTGCTCGGTGCGGCACAGCCCGATGCCCTGGGCCCCGAAGCGGCGGGCCCGGGCCGCGTCCTCGGGGGTGTCGGCGTTGGCCCGCACCGCCATCCGCCGGGCGCCGTCGGCGTGGCGCATGACCCGGTCGACGGCCTTGACCAGGTCGTCGGCCTCCTCGTCGTCGGGGTCGAGCTCGCCCTCGAAGTACTGCACGATCGGCGAGCTGACGACCGGCACCTCGCCCACGAATACGTCGCCGCTCGTCCCGTCGATCGAGATGACGTCGCCCTCGTGCAGTTCGACTCCGTGCGGCGCCTTCAGCACCCGCTGCTTGGTGTTGACGTTGACCGACTCGGCCCCGCAGACGCAGGTCTTGCCCATCCCGCGCGCGACCACCGCGGCGTGCGAGGTCTTGCCGCCGCGCGAGGTGAGAATGCCCTTGGCCGCGATCATGCCCTCGAGGTCGTCGGGGTTGGTCTCGCGGCGGACCAGGATGACGTCCTCGCCGGAGCGCGACCACTTGATCGCGGTGTAGGAGTCGAACACGACCTTGCCGACCGCGGCGCCGGGCGAGGCCCCCATGCCCTGGGCGATCTTCTTCTTGTCGGCGGCCTGCTCGTCGAAGCGCGGGAACATCAGCTGGGCCAGCTGGGCCCCGGTGACCCGCGAGACGGCCTCGTCCATCTCGATCAGGCCCTGGTCGACGAGCTGGGTGGCGATCCGGAAGGCGGCCGCGGCGGTGCGCTTGCCCACCCGGGTCTGCAGCATCCACAGCTTGCCGCGCTCGATGGTGAACTCGATGTCGCACAGGTCGCGGTAGTGCTCCTCGAGGGCCTGCATGTTGGCCAGCAGCTCGTCGTAGGACTTCTTGTCCAGCTTCTCCAGGTCGCGCAGCGGCACCGTGTTGCGGATGCCGGCCACGACGTCCTCGCCCTGGGCGTTCTGCAGGTAGTCGCCGTAGACGCCCTGGGCCCCGGACGCGGGGTCGCGGGTGAACGCGACGCCGGTGCCGGAGTCCATGTCGAGGTTGCCGAACACCATCGCCACGACGCTGACCGCGGTGCCGAGGTCGCCCGGAATGCGCTCCTGGCGCCGGTAGATGACGGCCCGCTCGGTGTTCCACGAGTCGAAGACCGCCCGCACGGCCAGGTCGAGCTGCTCGCGCGGCTCCTGCGGGAACTCGCGCCCGGCCTGCTTGACCACCACCTCCTTGAAGGTCTCGACGAGCTGACGCAGGTCGTCGGCGTCGAGGTCCAGGTCGTCCGTGGTGTCCTTGGCGTGCTTGGCCGAGTCGAGGGCGTCGTCGAAGTGCTCGCCGGAGATGCCGAGGACGGTCTTGCCGAACATCTGGATGAGCCGGCGGTAGGAGTCGAAGGCGAACCGCTCATTGCCGGACTGGGCCGCCAGCCCGCGCACCGACTGGTCGTTGAGGCCGACGTTGAGCACCGTCTCCATCATCCCGGGCATCGAGAACTTGGCCCCCGAGCGCACCGACACCAGCAGCGGGTCGTCGGACTGTCCGAGTTTCTTGCCCATCGCCTTCTCGAGCGCCTCGAGGTGCTCGGACACCTCGGCTTCCATCTCCTGGGGCTGGCGCCCGCTGGTCAGGTACGCCTGGCACGCCTCGGTGGTGATGGTGAACCCCGGCGGCACCGGCAGCCCGAGGTTGGTCATCTCGGCCAGGTTGGCGCCCTTGCCCCCCAGCAGGTCCTTGAGGTCCTTGTTGCCTTCGTCGAAGTCGTAGACGTACTTGGGCATGGAGCGCTCCGTCAGCTGATGAACGTCGTGGCGTGCTGGTCAGCTTATGACCGATTTCCGGATAATCGCACCGCGGCCGACAGCACCACTTTCAGTTGACAGTTGTGCACTGATTTGATTCGGTGCAAGGGACAGGTCGCGACGACGAGGGAGATCGGAAGACAGATGGTCGAGACGGGGGCGGTACCCGAGATTTCGCCGGTTCGACGGCGATTTCTGCAGGCAGCCAAGGCCCTGACCACCCCGCTGCTGCCCGACGACTACCTGGCCCTGATCAACAAGAAGTGGTCCACCCGTGAACTCACCGGGACCATCGTGCGGGTCCGCCGCGAGACCGCCGATGCCAGCACCGTGGTCATCAAGCCGGACTTCCCGTGGCCCGGGCACACCAGTGGCCAGTACCTGCGCATCGGGATGGAGATCAACGGCATCCGGCGCTGGCGGGCGTACACGATCACGGCCGACCCGGACCATCCCGAGGGCGTCCTGTCGATCACGGTCAAGCTCACCGAGGGCGGCCGGATGTCGCCGGTGTTCGTGCAGCAGGTGCAGCCGGGCCAGGTCGTGTTCCTGGGCGAGGTGGAGGGGACGTTCGGCATCCCCGAGCCGTGCCGGGACAAGACGCTGTTCCTGTCCGCGGGCAGCGGCATCACCCCGATCATGAGCATGCTGCGCGAACTCGACCGGCGCGACGCCCTCGGCGACGCCGTCCACGTGCACAGTGCCCGCACCGCCGACGACATGATCTTCGGCCGGATGTTGCGCCGGCTGGCCGAGCGCCGCGACGGCTACCGGCTGTGCGAGATCCACACCAGCGAGCAGCCCCGGTTCACGCCCGACCGCCTCGACGAACTGTGCCCCGACTGGCGGGAGCGCGAGACGTTCCTGTCCGGCCCGCGCGAGATGATCGACGCCACCCTGGAACGCTTCGAGGACGAGGGGCTGGCCGACCAACTGCACACCGAGCGCTTCCAGCCGGTCATCGGGACCGGCGGCGGGGACGGCGCCGGCGGCACCGTGCGCCTGCGGGTGAGCGACTGCGACGCCGAGTGCGAGCCCGGCCAGTCCATCCTCTACGGCGGCGAACAGGCCGGGGCCAAGCTCATGTTCGGCTGCCGGATGGGCGTGTGCCACACCTGCGTCGGCCGGCTGCGCGAAGGCACCATCCGCGACCTGCGCAACGGCGAGTTGACCCAGGCCGACGGGCAGATGGTCCGCATCTGCATCAACGCCCCGGAAGGCCACGTCGAGGTCGACCTGTGAACACCGATCGAAGGAGTGAGCCCGTGCCGGACACCGACACCAACCCGCTGCACCGCTTGACCGACGAACAACTCGAGGCGATCGGCAAGGAGTTCGAGGACATCGGGCAGAGCGTCCGCCAGGACCTGGGCGAGTCCGACGCCCGCTACATCCGCAGCATCATCCAGTTCCACCGGCGGCTCGGCGCGATGTCGCGCGCGCTGCTGGTCGTCGGCTCGCGCAACAAGGCGGCCTGGGTGCTCGGTACGGCCGGGCTGTCGGTGGCCAAGATCGTCGAGAACATGGAGATCGGGCACAACGTGCTGCACGGTCAGTGGGACTGGATGAACGACCCCAACATCCACTCCTCGACCTGGGACTGGGACACCGCGTCGCCGGCCGCCGCGTGGAAGCACTCGCACAACTTCGTCCACCACACGTACACGAACGTGATCGGCAAGGACAACGACGTCGGCTACGAGATCATGCGCATCGACCCGCGCCAGCCCTGGAAGCCGGTGTACCTGGCCCAGCCGCTCTACAACGTGCTGCTGATGGCGCTGTTCGAGTGGGGCGTGGCCGTGCACGACCTCGACTTCGAGAAGATCCGCAAGGGCGAGAAGCCGATGAGCCAGGTGCGCGATGAGCTCAAGGCGATCGGGGTCAAGGCCCGGCGGCAGATCCTCAAGGACTACGTGGCCTACCCGGCCCTGTCGGGCAAGGGCTGGAAGCAGACGCTCTGGGCCGACGTCACCGCCAACATCGTGCGCAACCTGTGGTCGCACGCGATCATCTTCTGCGGCCACTTCCCGGACCAGACCTACATGTTCACCGAGGAGGAGGTGGCCGACGAGTCGCGCGGGGCGTGGTTCGTGCGCCAGCTCATCGGCGCGGCCAACATCGACGGCAGCGACTTCTTCCACTTCATGAGCGGCAACCTGTCCTTCCAGGTCGAGCACCACCTGTACCCGGACCTGCCCAGCTCGCGCTACAAGCAGATCGCGCCGCGGGTCAAAGAGGTGTGCGAGAAGTACGGGCTGCCGTACAACACCGGCCCGTTCCGCAAGCAGTGGGGCACGGTGCAGCGCACCATCATCCGGCTGGCCTTCCCGGGCGGCAAGACCCGGCCCAAGCCCGGCGGGTACGTGCGTACCGACGAGGAGCTGCAGGCGCTGCTGGCGGCCAAGGAGCGGGTGCCCGCCTTCCCGTGAGTCCGTCGCAGTGGATCTTCCTGCGCATGGTGGGCCATAGGTACCGCTCAGCGCAGGAAGATCGCACTACGGCGAGACGATGCGCGGCCGGGCTCAGCCGCCGCTGTGGGCGAGTTCGGCCTCGGCCGGGACGAGGCGGGAAGCGCCGCTGGCCAGCCAGCCTTCGGGCAGGGCTACGGCCCGCGCGCCGCTGGTCCGCCCGCGGGGCTGGCCGATGACCGCGGCCGGGAAGGGCTGGTCGATGTCGAGGAGGTCGAGCCGCTCGGTCAGCTCGGCCAGGCTCGAAGCCTGGGCCAGCGAAGCGCGCAGCTCGCTGCCGACGGCGAAACCCTTCAGATACCAGGCCACGTGCTTGCGGAAGTCGATGACGCCCCGCTGCTCGCCGATCCACTCGGCCAGCAGCTCGGCGTGCCGGCGCATGGTCGCCGCGACGGCGCGCAGCCCGGGCCGGACCCGCTCCGGCCGGCCGTCGAAGGCAGCGGCCAGGTCGGCGAACAACCACGGCCGGCCCAGGCAGCCCCGGCCCACGACCACCCCGGCGCAACCGGTCTCGCGCACCATCCGCACCGCGTCGTCGGCCTCCCAGATGTCGCCGTTGCCGAGCACCGGGATGTCGAGCAGGTCGGCCAGCTCGGCGATCGGGGCCCAGTCGGCCGTGCCGCCGTAGAAGTCGGCCGCGGTCCGGCCGTGCAGCGCGACGTGGGCCACGCCGGCGTCCTGGGCCCGCAGCGCGGCGTCGCGGTAGGTGTGGTGCGCGCGGTCGATCCCGATCCGCATCTTGACCGTCACCGGCACGGCGCCCGCGGCGGCCCGCACCGCCGCGGTGACGATGTCGCCGAACAGCGCGCCGCGCCAGGGCAGCGCCGCTCCCCCACCCTTGCGGGTCACCTTGGGCACCGGGCAGCCGAAGTTGAGATCGACGTGATCGGCCAGGTTCTCGGCCACGATCATCTGCACGGCCGCACCGACGACGTGCGGATCGACGCCGTACAGCTGGATGCTGCGGGGCGTCTCGTCCGGCTCGAACCGGATCAGCCGCAGCGTCTTCGGGTTGCGCTCGACCAGGGCCCGCGACGTGATCATCTCGCTGACGAACAGACCACCCGCGCGCCCGGGCCCGAGCGATTCGCGCATGGCCTCGCGGCACAGCCGGCGGAAGGCGGTGTTGGTGATGCCGGCCATCGGCGCCAGCACCACCGGTGGGTCGGCGCAGACCCGCTCGGACAGGCGCAGGGGCGCCGGCGCGGTTCGGGTCATGCTGCCACGGTACGGACCCGCCCTCGGACGGCTGCGATCAGCGGGCCGGGCTCACTGCTCGCCGCAGATCTTCAGCCCGCTCTCGCGCACCACCGTGAACGTGACGTCGCTGGTGCCCGTCTGGCCGGAACTGATGCTCTTGACCGAGAGGCTGTACTTGAGGTCAAGACTCGCGGAGCCCGGGTTCGACGACTCGAACACCTTGTCGGTGATCGTCACGGTGAAGTCGCCGCCGGGCTGGTCGATCTTCTGCTTCCAGCTGTTGACGAGCGGGGTGCAGACCAGGGTCTGGGCGTCGGCGCGGTCCTGCTTGTTGATGTCGTCGAGGTACTGGTCGACGACGAGGCGGGCCTCGGACTCGACGATGTCGCTGGACGAGCTGGACCCCTCGGTGGGCGGCGTCGATTCCGTCGGCGCGCTCGAGGTCGGGAACGACGACGTTGACGACACGGTGGGCGACGGTGTGGGCGTGGTCTTGGCCTCGTGCTTGGACTTGTGGTGGCCGCTGACCAGGAAGAACGTGCCCACTCCGGCCAGGACGAGCACGGCCACGACGATGCCGATGATCCAGGGCAGCTTGGTGTTCCTGCCCGAGCCCGGCCCGGGCGGCTGCGGGCCGTAGGGCGTGCCGTAGCCGGGTGTCACCGGCGGTCCCGGCGGCTGGCCGTAGCCGGGCTGACCGTACCCGCGCGACCCGTAGCCGGGCTGGCCGTAACCCGGCTGACCGTAGGCCGGCTGACCATAGGCCGGCTGGCCGTAGCCCGGCTGCCGTAACCCGGCTGCCCGTAGCCCGGCTCGCCGTAACCCGGCTGCCCGTACGCGGGTTGACCGTAGCCAGGCTCGCCGTACGCCGGCTCGCCGTAGGCCGGTGGCTGCTGCCCGTACACCGGCGGGACGGCCGGCAGGACCCGGGTCGCGTCCGGTGGCGGCGGAGGTGGTGCAGCCGGCGGCGAAGGCGGCGGAGGCGGGCGGCGCATACGACGGTGGCAGGGACGGCAGCGGCACCGTCTCGTCCGGGTAGGGCGGCTGCTGGCCGTAACCCGGCGCGTCGCCCGATGGCGGCTGGCCCGGGTCGGGCTCGGGCCCCTCGTCGGGCGCGTCGGGCCCGCCACCGCCGGGATAGCTCATCGGGCTTCCTCCTCGAGTCGTGCCGCGCTCACGGTCAGGCCCCCACGAGACGCGCGGCCAGGTAGGACTCGACCTGGTCGATGCCTACCCGCTCCTGGGTCATCGAATCACGCTCGCGCACCGTGACAGCATCATCGGTGAGGGTGTCGAAGTCCACCGTGACGCAGAACGGCGTGCCGATCTCGTCCTGGCGACGGTAGCGGCGCCCGATGGCCTGGGCGTCGTCGAAGTCCACGTTCCAGTTGCGGCGCAGCGCCCCGGCCAGGTCGCGGGCCTTGGGCGACAGGTCGGAGTTGCGCGACAGCGGCAGCACGGCGACCTTGACCGGGGCCAGCCGCTTGTCCAGCCGCAGCACGGTCCGCTTCTCCAGCACGCCCTTCGCGTTGGGCGCCTCGTCCTCGGTGTAGGCGTCGAGCAGGAAGGCGAGCAGCGAGCGGGTCAGGCCCAGCGCCGGCTCGATGACGTACGGCGTCCAACGCTCGTTGTGCTCCTGGTCGAAGTAGGTGAGATCGGCGCCGGAGTGCTTCGAGTGGGTGGTCAGATCGAAGTCGGTGCGGTTGGCGATGCCCTCGAGCTCGGCGAACTCGGTGCCGCCGAAGCCGAAGCGGTACTCGATGTCGATGGTGCGCTTGGAGTAGTGCGACAGCTTCTCCTGCGGGTGCTCGTAGTAGCGCAGATTGTCCGGACTGATGCCGAGGCCGACGTGCCAGTCCCACCGCTGCTGCAGCCAGTAGTCGAACCACTCCTCGTCGCTGCCGGGCTTGACGAAGTACTCCATCTCCATCTGCTCGAACTCGCGGGTGCGGAAGATGAAGTTGCCGGGCGTGATCTCGTTGCGGAAGCTCTTGCCGGTCTGGGCGATGCCGAACGGCGGCTTCTTGCGGGCCGTGGTCATCACGTTGAGGAAGTTGACGAAGATGCCCTGGGCGGTCTCGGGCCGCAGGTAGTGCAGGCCGGACTCGTCCTCGACCGGGCCGAGGTAGGTCTTGAGCATGCCCGAGAACTGCTTGGGCTCGGTGTACGCGCCGCGGGTGCCGCAGTTCGGGCACGGGATGTCGGCCAGCCCGTGCTCGGCCGGGCGGCCCTTGCGGGCCTCGAACTCCTCCTCGAGATGGTCGGCCCGGTAGCGGTGGTGGCAGTTCGTGCACTCGACCAGCGGGTCGGAGAACGTGGCCACGTGCCCGGACGCCTCCCAGACCTCGGAGGCCAGGATCACGGCCGAGTCCAGACCGACGATGTCGTCGCGGCCGGTGACCATCGAGCGCCACCACTGCCGGCGGATGTTCTCCTTGAGCTCGACGCCGAGCGGGCCGTAGTCCCAGGCCGAGCGGGAGCCGCCGTAGATCTCGCTGGAGGGGAAGACGAAGCCGCGACGCTTGCTCAGGTTGACGACGGCGTCGTTGCGGTCGGCGGGCACGGGTTCTCCATCCGGCTGGCGGTCGGCTCAGGGGGGTGCGGCGGTCCCCCAAGCGTATCCACCGCCCCGGCGCGCTTTCGCCGCCGCTCGGCCGCGTCGAAGCCGACGGCGACCACGGCCGCGCACACCCACCCGGCCAGGACGTCCGAAACGTAGTGCTCTGCGGAGTAGACCAGGGCGAAACCCATGAGCAGGGCGTAGCCGGCCAGCAGCACCCGCACCGACCGGCGGGCCCGGCGCCAGAAGAACAGGACGAACAACATCGTCCCGCCCGCGTGCAGGGACGGCACGGCCGCGACCAGGTCGACCCCGCTCTGCCCGGCTTTGACCACCGCGCCGGCGAACTTCAGGTGCAGCACCCCGAAACCGCGCCCGGAGATCCGCTCGATCCACGGGTTGGCGCCGTGCTGCTGGCCGGAGACGCGGCCGAGGACGCCGCCGTCGGTGAACCGGGCGAAGTAGCCCAGGCAGGCCGGGGCGTCCGGCCGGTCGGCGACGTCGCCGGCCGAGCACTTGGCCGCGGCCCACGGCGGCGCGGCCGGAATGAGCGCGAACAGGGCGAAGCCGAGGAACGACAGGGCGACGAACCGCGCGGCCCAACGCCGGAATTCGGTCCGGCTGCGCAGCCAGAGCACGGCCGCGGTGACGTAGGGCAGAAAGAAGAACGAGACGTAGGTGAGCCCGACGACGACGTCCCACCACTGCGCCCGGGGGTACTTGAGGTGCTCCTGCAGCCACACCGTGGGCTCGGCCCCGTCGAACAGGAACTTGTCGACGTCGATCTGCGGGTACCACCAGGTCGGCATGCCGAGCGTGTCGGACACACCGCGCAGGTAGTCGTAGGCGACCAGAACGGCGGCGAACGGCACGAAGTCGACGGCCACGGTCCACATAGCCCGCTTGCCGATGCTGGCGGCCATCAGCCCGATCGCCAGCCACAGCAGCAGGTCGCTGCGGAAGTACGGGATGCCGTAGACCGCGACCTCACGGACGAAGGCCAGCGCCCACCCGGCCAGGCAGGCCCAGCGGGTCCAGGTCAGCAGGCCCGGGGTGAGCCAGTCCGGCCGGCGGCGCATCCGGCGGATCCGGTTGATCCGGTGCGCGCGGCTCGGCGCCGGGTCGGCCCGGGCCGGGGTGCGGGCCGTCTGCTCAAGCATGGTCGCTGGCCGAGCGGGCCGCGGCCCCACCTGCTGCGATCTCGACCAGGGCCTCGAACGAGCTGGGCCGGTCGAGGGCCTCGGCCAGCAGCGGCGTGGCCTGGAGCTTCACGTCGTAGCTGCCCAGGGCCCGGCGATACGAGCCGACGTTGGCCCATTCGGTGACCAGGACCCAGTCGCCGGTGTCGTCGGTGGAGCGGCCGAGTCGACCGCGTTGGTAGCCGCGGCAGGCCGACAGGGCAGCCAGGGCCCGCGCTGCCCGCTCGGCGAAGCCGTCGTCGGACGCGGCGAAGTGGGTCACCGAGATCAGGCCGGCGCCGCCCGGCCCGGCGTCCGGCGGGCCGGTCACGGCTCGATCGGCGCGACGACCGGCCCGGCGGCGCCGAAGCGGCGGTCGCGCTGGGCGTAGGCCAGGCACGCGGCCCACAGATGGCGGCGGTCGAAGTCCGGCCACGGGGTGTCGACGAAGACCAGTTCGGCGTACGCGGACTGCCACAGCAGGAAGTTCGAGGTGCGCTGCTCACCGGACGTGCGGATGAACAGGTCGACCTCGGGCAGGTCGGGCTCGTACAGATGGGCGGCGACGGTGCGCTCGTCGATCTTGGCCGGGTTGAGCGTCCCGGCCGCGGCCGCCCGCGCGATCGCCCGGGTGGCGTCGACGATCTCGGCCCGCCCGCCGTAGTTGACGCAGAACTGCAGGGTCAGCCGGTCGTTCTCGCGGGTGAACTGCTCGGCGTCCTCGAGTTGGTCGATGACGCTGCGCCACAACCGCGGGCGCCGCCCGGCCCAGCGGATGCGCACGCCCAGCTCGGCCAGCTCGTCGCGGCGGCGGCGGATGACCTCCTTGTTGAAGCCCATGAGGAAGCGCACCTCCTCCGGCGAGCGGCGCCAGTTCTCGGTGGAGAAGGCGTACGCCGACACCGTCGAGACCCCGAGTTCGACCGCGCCGTGCAGGACGTCCATCAGGGCGGCCTCGCCGGCGCGGTGGCCGTCGGTGCGCGACAGGTTGCGGGCGTGGGCCCAGCGGCCGTTGCCGTCCATGACGATGGCGACGTGCTTGGGCACCAGGTCGGCCGGGATCGCGGGCGGCGTGGCGCCGGACGGGTGGGCCGGCGGGTCGGGCCAGGTCGCCGAGCGACCGCCCCGGCCCCGGGCCCGGCTGGGGTTGGCGGTCGGCGAGGTCATCCGGACACGGTACCGAGGCGCCTGGGACCACCCACCACCAGCGACGGGCCGCGGGTCGGCGGCTCAGGCCCGGTCGACCAGGGGCAGCGAGCGCAGGCCCCGTTCGAGGTGCCACTGCAGATGGGCCGCGACCAGGCCGCTGGTCTCGCGGCGGGCCGGCTCCTCGCTGGCGTCGGCAGAGGTCCAGTCGCCGCCGAGCAGGGCGACCATCAGCTCGACCGACTCGCGCTGCGGGCGGGCCGAGCCGGTGGGCCGGCAGTTCTCGCACATCGCGCCCCCGGCGGCCACGTTGAACGCGGTGTGCGGCCCGGGCGCGGAGCACTTCGCGCACTCGGTCAGGGCCGGCTCCCAGCCCGCGTTGGACATGGCCCGGATCAGGAACGCGTCGAGGACGAGCCCGGGCGGGTGCACCCGCTCGACCAGGGCCCGCAGCGCGCCGACGACGAGCAGGTACAGCCGCAGGGCCGGTTCGCCCTCCTCGGTGAGGCGCTCAGCCGTCTCGCACATCGCCGACACCGCCGTCCACCGGCCGTAGTCGCCGGCCAACTGGGCCCCGTAGGCCCCGAGCGACTCGGTCTGGGTGACGAGATCCAGCCCGCGCTGCCCGCCCGGCGCCTGTTGGCCCTCGGGCAGCCGGCTGTGCAGCTGCACGTCGATGTGGCTGCCCGGTTCCAGGCGGGCGCCGAACTTGGACGTGGTGCGGCGCACACCCTTGCCGACCGCACGCACCCGGCCGTGGCGCCGGGTGAGCAGGGTGACGATCCGGTCGGCCTCACCGAGCTTCTGCACACGGAGGACGACCGCCTCATCCCGGTAGAGCGGCACCGGTCCATGATCCCACCGTCAGCCGACGACGGCCGCCTGCGACTCGGTCGCCCGGTCCTGCAGCCGGGCGTACAGGGCCAGGGCGAGCGCGCCGACCAGGACGCCGGACCCGATCGCGACCAGGAACGCGACCCGCGCCCCGTAGCCGTCGGCCACGCGGCCGACGATCGCCGCGGCGATGCCGTAGCCGACCGAGAGACCGGTGGTCAGCCAGGCCAGCGCCTCGGTGAGGGCCCCGTTGGGCACTATCTGCTCGATCAGGCTGAACGACGTGATCAGGGTCGGGGCAATGCCCAGGCCCACGACGATCCCGAGCACGGCCAGCACCGGGATGTTCACCGCGGCCAGGAAGAGCAGCGGCAGGACCGCGAACACCAACGACTGCCGCCGGAACCGGTCCAGCACCGACCCCGATGACGTACGCGAGCCGTAGACGAACCCGGAGATCCCGCTGCCGAAGGCGAGGCAGGCCAGCACCACGCCGGCCAGGCCGGTGGCGCGGTGCTGGCCGCAGAACGCCACGATCGAGACCTCGGCGCTGGCGAAGACGCCGCCCATACCCACGGCGGCCAGCGTGATCAGTGCCATGCCCCGATAACGCAGCGCCGATCCGGGCCGCGGCGTGCCGGCCACGTGGGCGGGCGGATCGGTGGCCGGTTGGCGGTGCAGCCATACCGTCCCGATCGCCACCAGACCGGCCGCGATCACGAACACCAGCACCGGATCGACCTGGGTGGCCACGACCGTGGCCAGCAACGGCCCGACGGTGAAGATGACCTCGTCGAGGGTCGACTCCAACGAGTACGCGGTGGCCAGTTCCGGTCGCCCGGCCAGGACGTAGGACCACCGGGCCCGGGTCAGCGAACCGACCGAGAGGTAGGCGAAGCCGCACACGGCGGTCGGCGCGACGAGCGTCCAGTCCGGCGCACGGGCCTGGGCCAGCGCGATGATCGTGACCGCGCCGACGAGGTGCACGGCTGAGCACGGCAGCAGCATCCGGCTCTGCCCGTAGCGGTCGACCAGCCGGGCCAGTACCGGGTTGCCGATGCCGTTGGACAGCACGTACACCCCGCTGAGCAGGCCGGCGAACGTGTAGTGCCCGGTGCGGATCGAGATCAGCAGCACCAGCCCGATCGGGTACACCGCGATCGAGAACCGCATGATGAAGCCGGCGGCGCAGAACGCGGCCGAGCCCGGCGCGCGGAAGACCGCGCGGTAGGTGGTGAGCACGGTCAGAAGCCCAACCGATCCAGCTTCTTCGGGTCGCGCTGCCAATCGGCCTCGACGGCGACGTGCAGGTCGAGGTGCACCCGGCCGCCGAGCAGGGCCTCGATGCCGGCCCGCGCGGTGGTTCCGATGTGCTTGAGCCGGCTGCCCTGATGCCCGATCACGATGCCCTTCTGGCTGTCGCGCTCGAGATGGATGGTCGCGAAGATCTCGGTGATCTCGGGACGGGCCGGGCGCGGGCGCAGCTCGTCGACGGTGACCGCGATCGAGTGCGGCAGTTCGTCGCGGACGCCTTCGAGCGCGGCCTCGCGGATCAATTCGGCGATGCGCGTCTCGGTGTCGTTGTCGGTGGTGACGTCACCGGGATAGAGCAGCGGGCCTTCGGGCAGCCGGGCCACGAGCAGGTCGGCCAAGAGGTCGACCTGCTCGCCCGCGACGGCCGACACCGGCACGATGTCGGCGAACGGCCCGAGTTCGTTCAGGGCCAGCAGTTGCGCGGCGACCTGCTGGCGGGACGCGACGTCGGTCTTGGTGACGATGGCGATCACGGGAGCCTTGAGCTCGGCCAGCTCGGCGGCGATGAACCGGTCGCCCGGGCCGATCTTCTGGTCGGCCGGCACGCAGAAGCCGATGACGTCCACCTCGGCCAGCGTGGTGCGCACGACGTCGTTGAGCCGTTCGCCCAGCAGCGTGCGGGGCCGGTGCAGGCCCGGGGTGTCGACCAGGATGAGCTGGGCGTCGGCGCGGGTCACGATGCCGCGCACGGCGTGCCGGGTGGTCTGCGGTTTGGCGCTGGTGATCACGATCTTGGCCCCGACCAGCGCGTTCGTCAGCGTGGACTTGCCGGCATTGGGGCGCCCGACCAGGCAGGCGAAACCGGACCGGAAGACCATCCCTCCATCCTCGCACCCACAAACCAGGCGATTGCGCAGATCCGATCCGGGCCGCGGGCGCGAACGGTGGGTATGCCGCCCACCCGCCGTCAGGTGCTGCTCGGGGCCGTGGCCGGGCTGGGGCTCACGGCCTGTTCCGGCCGGGCCGGGCACACTTCAGCCGTGAGCCGCTCCACTGCCGTCCGCCACGCCTACGGCCCTGACGAGTCCCAGTTCGGCGACCTGTACCGCCCGAGCGGCAAGCCGGCCGCCATCGGCACGGTCGTGGTCATCCACGGCGGCTTCTGGCGGTCGGCCTACGACCTGAGCCTGGGCGCGCCGCTGGCCGCCGACCTGGCCGCCCGCGGGTACACGGCCTGGAACCTGGAGTACCGGCGCGTGGGCGATGGCGGCGGCTGGCCGGCCACCCTGGCCGACGTCGCCGCCGGCCTCGACCGGCTGACCGCGCTCGACGTCGACACCAGCCGCGTCGTCGCGATCGGGCACTCGGCCGGCGGCCAGCTCGCCGCCTGGGCCGCCGGGAGAGCCGCGCTGCCGGACGCTGCGCCCGGTGCTCATCCCGCGGTGCGGGTGTCCGCGGTCGTGGCCCAGGCCGGGGTGCTCGACCTGGGCACCGCGGCCACGACAGGAGTCGGTGGCACCGCCGTGGCCGACTTCGTGGGCGGGTCACCGGCGCAGGTGCCCCAGCGCTACGCCGTGGCCGATCCGATCCGTCAGGTCCCGCTGAGCGCCCCCGTGCTGTGCCTGCACTCGCGGGCCGACCAGAACGTGCCGTTCGCACAGAGCGTCGCCTACGTGGCCGCGGCGACCAAGGCCGGCGCGCCCGTGACCCTGCGTGAGACCAAGGGCGACCACTTCACGCTGATCGACCCGGCCGCGGCGCCCTGGCGCACCGTCGTCGCCGCACTGCCCGGACTGCTGCGGGCCTGACGACCCGACCCCGGCCAAACCGCTGAATCACACGTCGCAAGCCCCGCAAGTCCCGCGCCGATCGATAACCGAGACTTAACTCACGTTAAGCACAAGTTTCAGTATCCTGCCGTCGGTCCGGCCCGGGTGATCTCCGGCCGACCCGCACGGCAGTCCGCCGTACGTCCAGCCCGAAGACGGGGGAACCACAGAATGGTCCGCTCACTCACTGACCGCAGAGCCCGGCTGATCGCCGTGCTGGTCACCGCACTGGCGCTCGCCGCCGCCGCCCTGGTCGCCACGCCTGCCGCCGCGCAGGCCCGGGCCACCGGCCGGATGACCCCGGGCCTCGGGGTGCATCCGCACTACTCGGTCGAGGGCCACGCCCAGCCCCACGCCACCACGTTCAGCTGCCAGCTGACCACGCCGGCCGGTTGCTACGGCCCGGCCCAGGTCCGCGCCGCCTACGGCGTCGACAAGCTGACCAAACTCAGCGGCAAGGGCCGGACCATCGTCATCGTCGATGCCTACCAGAGCCCGACCATCCAGCACGACCTGGCCACGTTCGACACCCTGTTCGGCCTGCCCGCCCCGACCTTCAACATCATCGCCCCCGACGGCCTGACCCCGTTCGACCAGAACGACGCCAACCAGGTCGGGTGGGCCGGCGAGATCACGCTCGACGTCGAGTACGCCCACGCCATCGCGCCGGACGCGACGATCGACCTCGTCCTGGCCAAGAGCAACAACGACGCCGACATCCTCTCGGCCACCACCTACGCCGTCGATCACAACCTCGGCGACGTGATCTCGCAGAGCTTCGGCGAGGCCGAGCAGTGCATGGACCCGACGCTGTTCGCGCAGCAGACGGCGCTGTTCGCCCGGGCGACCCGGAAGAAGATCACCCTGCTGGCGTCCTCGGGCGACCAGGGTGCGGCCCAGGCGACGTGTGACGGCAGTTCGTTCTTCAAGGCCACGAGCACGCCGGCCTCGGACCCGAACGTCACCGGCGTCGGCGGCACCCGGCTCGACGCCGACGGCGTCACCGGCGCGTACCACGGTGAGACGGTCTGGAACGAGCCCGACTTCGCCTCCGCCGGCGGCGGCGGGTTCTCGGTCAAGTTCCACACCCCGGCCTACCAGCTGACCCGGCGCCTGCCGTCGCGCGGCGTGCCCGATGTCGCGTACAACGCGGCCATCATCGGCGGCGTGCTGGCGGTGTGGAGCAGTTCCGGCCAGGGCGCCGATCTGGTCTTCCGCTTCGGCGGCACCAGCGCCGGCTCGCCCCAGTGGGCCGGCCTGATCGCGCTGGCCGACCAGCTGCGGCACGGCCGGGTCGGTGCGATCAACCCGGCGCTGTACACCATCACGCTCTCGTCGAGGCTCTACAGCGGGTTGTTCCACGACGTCACGGTCGGCGACAACACCTACCACGGCGACGTGACCGTGCCCGGCTTCACGGCCGGGCCGGGTTGGGACGCGGCCAGCGGCCTCGGCAGCCCGAAGGCGAACACGCTGGTCCCGGCCCTGGCCCTGATCGGCTAGCCCGGGTCGTGCGATCGGGCCGGGTGCCGCTGCGCGGTGCCCGGCCCGTCGTCGTCAGCGCGAGGTGCGGGCCGAGCGGGCATAGCGCCCCGGCGGCACGCCGAGCTGCCGGGTGAAGTGCCGGCTCAGGTGGGCCTGGTCGTGGAAGCCGACCGCGGCCGCGACCTCGCTGGGGGCCTGGCCGTCGAGCAGCCGCTGCCGAGCCGCGTCCACCCGGCGGGCGGTGAGGTAGCGATGCGGCGGCAGCCCGAACGCGGCCGAGAACGCCCGGACCAGGTGATCGGGGTGGGCATGCAGTACGGCGCTTGCCGCTCGCAGCGTCAGCCCGGTCGTCAGGTGGCTGTCGAGCAGGTCGCGCAGCTCGTCGGCCAGCCGCCGATCCGGGTGCCGGTGATCCGGGGGCCGGCCCGGGCGCAGGTGCTCGTGCAGCCGGGCGCGGATGAGCGCCAGCCGGCTCTCGGCGGCCAGCTCCTCACCCGGCCGGCCCAATTCGTGGTGCAGCTGGCTCACCCGGTGCCGCAGCACCGGATCGGCCCAGCTCGGTGCGGTGGCGGCCGGGCCGGTGAAACCGTCGCCGAGCACGGTGGCGTCGAGGTAGAGCACCCGCTTGTGGAATCCGGCCGCCGTCGCGGCTCGGCCGGTGTGGGCGACGTGCGGCGGCAACAGGGTCACCCATGCCGCTCCCGCGTCGTGTTCGGCCCGCTCGAGATCGAAACGGACGAATCCCCGGTCGACGAGCAGCAACGTCCAGGTGTCGTGGGTGTGCGCCGGGTAGACGTGCTCGACGAAGTGGGCGTGCAGCACCTCGGCGATGCCGGGCACGGCCGGCTGCCAGGCCGATACCCGCTCACGGCCCACCGGCCGAGCTCGGTTCCGGTCGCCGTCCATCAGGTCAGGAACGTCCAAGACGGGCCCGTTCGTTCCCGCCAGACTCGGACCCGACCGGCCGCGCGGCACAGACTGGGAGGAGCTGACGGTGAGCGAACCGATCCGATTCGACACCAAGATCGCGGTGCTGCTGCGCGAGGACCTCGAGAGCTGGCAGCGGCTGAACGTCACCGCCTTCCTGGTCAGCGGCATCGGCCCCACCGTGCCCGAGGTCATCGGTGCGCCCTACGTCGACGCCGACGGCACCGCGTACCTGCCGATGTTCCGCCAGCCCGTTCTGGTTTTCGCCGGCGACGCGGCCACCCTCACGTCGGCGCACGCGAAGGCCGTCGACCGGGGCCTGCCGACCGCGGTGTTCACCGAGGACCTCTTCGCCACCGGCAACGACCGCGACAACCGCGCCGCCGTCCGGGCCGTGCCGCGGGCCGAACTGCGGCTGGTCGGCCTGGGCGTCTACGGGCCGAAGAACGCCGTCGACAAGGTGCTGCGCGGCGGCCGGCTGCACCCCTAGCGCTACAGCCGGCCGGTGACCGCGCCGCGCGGGTCGGCGGCGTAGACCGGCGCGGTGGCGGCGACGTCGCGCACGGCGGCCACCCCGGCCGGGTCGGTCGGGTCAGCGCCGAGCACGACCGCGGCCTCGAGCCCGGGCGCGCCGGACGACACGGCCATGGCCACCGCCACCTGCAGGGCCGACAGCGTCAACGATGGCAAGACCACCGCGGCGGCGACGTAGGTGCGCCCGTCGGCGTCGCGCACGGCCGCGCCCTGCGCCGCGCCGGTGCGGGCCCGGGCCGACCGGGCCAGCGTCACCAGCTTGGCGTCCTCGGGGTCCAGAGCAGCCGTAGCGTCACTCACGCGTGCTCGGCCTCCTCGGCCTGGGCCGCGCGGGCCTCGGCGTCGATGTCGCTGGTCGGCAGCCGCCGCACGAGCACGGTGTCGATGCGGTTGCGCCGCCCGCCCGCGCTCTCGGCCACCAGCTCCAGGCCGTAGGCCGAGGTCCGGGCGCCCGGGATCGGGACCCGGCCCAGCGACTCGGCCAGCAGGCCGCCGACCGTCTCGACGTCGTCGCGGTCCGGGACGGTGACGCCGAACAGGTCGGACAGGTCCTCGACGGCCAGCCGCGCGGTCACCCGGACCGTGTCGGCGTCGATGCGCTCGACGGGCGGGCGCTCGACGTCGTACTCGTCGGTGATCTCGCCGACGATCTCCTCGAGGATGTCCTCGATCGTGACCAGCCCGGCCGTCCCGCCGTACTCGTCGATGACGATCGCGATGTGGGTGCGGTGGGCCTGCATCTCGCGCAGCAGCTCGTCGACCGGCTTGGACTCCGGCACGCAGATGGCCGGGCGCATGACCTCGTCGACGCGGGTGTTGCGGGCGTTCTCGGAGTCCTGGGCCCGGCGGGCGAGATCCTTCAGGTAGGCGACACCGACCACGTCGTCGGCGTTCTCGCCCACCACCGGAATGCGCGAGAAGCCGCTGCGCAGGGCCAGGGCCAGGGCCTGCGGGACGCTCTTGGTGCGCTCGATCCAGACCACCTCGGTGCGGGGCACCATCACCTCGCGGGCGATCGTGTCGCCGAGCTCGAACACCGACTGGATCATCTCGCGCTCGCCGTGCTCGACCACGCCGCGCTGCTCGGCCATGTCGACCAGCTCGCGCAGCTCGACCTCGGACGAGAACGGCCCGTCGCGGAAGCCCCGGCCCGGCGTGATGGCGTTGCCGAGCAGGGTGAGCAGCGAGGCCAGCGGACCGAACACCCGCCCGAGCAGCCGCACGCCGCCGGCACCGGCGAGAGCGACCCGGTTGGGATGCTGACGGCCGAGCGTGCGCGGGCCGACCCCGATCACGGCGTAACAGACCACCACCATCAGCGCGATCGTGCCGGCCGGCACCCACCAGCGGGTGCCGAACTCCGAGCGGGCGACGATGAACACGAGGACGGTGGCGGTGAGTTCACACGTCATCCGCAGCATCAGCAGCAGGTTGGTGTAGCGGGCCCGGTCGGCCACGACCACGCTCAGGGCGCGGGCCCCGGGGCGGTCCTCGCGCAGGAATTCCTCGACCCGGGCCACCGACACCCGGCCCAGCGCCGAGTCGACGCAGGCCAGCAGGCCGCCGAGGGGAACCAGGCAGATCGCGACGACCAGCGCGATGGCGTCGTCGCCGGTCATCGATCCACCGCGGACGGTTCGGGTCGGACCGGACTCGCGGGGTCAGCCACGACGGCCGCCGGATGCGGTGTCGCGGCCCTCGCCACCGGTGCCGGGCAACGGCGCGTGGATCGGGCCACGCCCGCTCGCCGCCACCCAGTCGGCCAGCAGCCGGGCCTGCAGCTGGAACATCTCGCGCTCCTCGTCGGCGTCGCCGTGGTCGAAGCCGAGCAGATGCAGAATGCCGTGGGTGCACAGCAGGTGCAGCTCGGCCTCGGCCGAATGACCCGCGCTGACGGCCTGGTCGGCCGCCACCGCCGGGCAGAGCACGACGTCGCCCAGCATGGCCTCGCCCGGGTCGGCGTCGGTGGCCGGTGGCGCGGACGGGTCGAGCCGCTCCAGCGGGCCGTCGGCCGCGTCCATCGGGAAGGCCATCACGTCGGTCGGGCCGGGCAGGTCCATCCACTGCTTGTGCAGGGCGGCCATCGCGTCGCGGTCGAGCAGCACGATCGAGAGCTCGGCCAGCGGATTGATGCGCATCGCGTCGAGCACGAACCGGCTCAGCGCGACGAGGCCGACCTCGTCGACCTCGGCCCCCGACTCGTTGTTGATCTCGGTGCTCAAGCTGATTCCGCCTCGGGAGCGGACCTCGCGGGCCACCACTCGCAAGCTCGCGGCGGACACTCGGCCCGCACGAGCCTCCGGCTCGGCGAGGCGCTCTTCGCGCGAGCGCTCATCGCGTTGTGGTCACCTCGACCGATAGTTGGGTGGTCACGGGTCTTCTATCGTCCCGGTTTGGCGCGGTGCTGCTGGCGCTGGGGGGCGTTGCGCGGGGTGTCGTTGGCGGCCTCGGTGGCGTCCCAGCGTTCGTAGGCCTCGACGATGTCGCCGACCAGGCGGTGGCGGACGACGTCGGTGCTGGTGAGGTTGGCGAAGTGGACGTCGTCGAGGTCGCCGAGGATGTCGCGGACCACCTTGAGGCCGCTGCGGGTGTCGCCGGGCAGGTCGATCTGGGTGATGTCGCCGGTGACCACCATCTTGGAGCCGAAGCCCAGCCGGGTGAGGAACATCTTCATCTGCTCGGCCGTGGTGTTCTGGGCCTCGTCCAGGATGATGAACGCGTCGTTGAGGGTGCGCCCGCGCATGTAGGCCAGCGGCGCGACCTCGATCGTGCCGGCCTGGGTCAGCCGGGGAATCGACTCCGGGTCGAGCATGTCGTGCAGCGCGTCCAGCAGCGGCCGCAGGTAGGGGTCGATCTTGTCGTAGAGGGTGCCGGGCAGGAAGCCGAGCCGTTCGCCGGCCTCGACCGCGGGGCGGGTGAGGATGATGCGGGTGACCTGCTTGGCCTGCAGCGCCTGCACGGCCTTGGCCACGGCCAGGTAGGTCTTGCCGGTGCCGGCCGGCCCGATGCCGAAGACGACGGTGTGCTTGTCGATGGCGTCGACGTAACGCTTCTGGTTCAGCGTCTTGGGCCGGATGTTCTTGCCCCGGCGCGACAGGATGTTGAGGCTGAGCACCTCGGCCGGGCGCTCGCCGGAATCGGCGGTGAGGATGCCCAGGGCGCGGCTGACCGAATCCGGGGTGAGGTTCTGCCCGGCCTTCACCAGTTCGAGCAGTTCCTCGAACAGCCGGACGGCCACGGCGTTGTCGGCCGGCGCTCCGGTGATGGTGATCTCGTTGCCGCGCACATGGATGTCGCTGTCGAGACTGCGCTCGATGACCCGGAGCAGTTCGTCGCGCGAGCCGAGCAGGGCAACCATGGCCTGCTCACCGGGCACGACCATCAGGGTGGAGACGCGGCCCGGGCTGCGTGTGGGATCGGACAAGAGGTGCTTTCTGGCCGGAAACGTGGACCGTTCCACTGTACCGGCGGCCGGGGCCGATTTCCCGCCCGCGAGCACTCAGCCCGGCGGCCAGCCCATCGGGCGCCCGGAAAGCACGTGGGCATGCACGTGGAACACGCTCTGCCCGGCCTCCGGGCCGGTGTTGAACACAGTGCGGAAGTCACCCAGCCCCTGCTGGTCGACCACGGCCCGGATCCCGGCCAGCAGGGCCGCGCTGGCCTCGGCGTTGGCGCCCAGGTCGGCGATGTTGGCGATGTGCCGCCTGGGGATCACCAGGATGTGGGTCGGCGCCTGCGGGTTGACGTCGGTGAACGCCAGCGTGTCCGCGTCCTGGTAGACGATGTCGGCCGGGATGTCGCCGGCCACGATCGCGCAGAAGAGGCAGTCAGCAGCCATGGCGGGGAGGTTACTGGCTCACGACCAGCGCCCGAGCAGCGGTGACAGGGCGGCCAGCGCGGCCACGCCGGCCGTCGACGTGCGCAGTACCGGCTCGCCCAGCCGCACGGCCCGGGCCCCGGCCGCGGTGAAGGCGGCCAGTTCGTCGTCGCTGATCCCGCCTTCGGGCCCGACGACCAGCACGACCTCGCCGCTCGACGGCAGCGCCACCTCCGTCAGCGGCATGGCCGCCTGCTCGTGCAGCACCAGCCCGGTGCCGGCCCGCAGCCGGGCGGCGACCTGCCCGGTATCGGCCAGCGCGGCGACCACGGGCACCCGGGTACGGCGGCTCTGCTTGGCCGCCTCGGCCGCGGCCCGGCGCCACTTCTCCAGGGCCTTGGCCCCGCGCTGGTCGCGCCACTGGGCGATCGAGCGCCCGGCCGACCAGGGCACGACCTCGTCCACGCCGAGCTCGGTGAGCATGGCCACGGCCAGCTCGCCACGGTCGCCCTTGGGCAGCGCCTGCACCACGACGACCCGCGGCTGAGGCTCGGGCTCGGTGCGCCGGGCCAGCACGCGCAGCCGCAGGCCGTCGGGCAGGACTTCGGCCACCTCGCAGTCGGCCACCGTGCCGTGCCCGTCGCCGACCCGCAGCGATTCGCCCACGCCGAGCCGCCGGACCCGGGCCGCGTGCCGGCCCTCGTCGCCGGTGAGCACGAAGTCGTCACCGGCCGGCAGCGGGTCGAGCAGGAACAGCGGCGGCGTCATCGGCGGGGCCGGTCTGCGCTGGGTTGAGCAGCGCTCGGCTCAGCGCCCGCCGAACGCGTCACGGACCTTGCCGAACAGGCTGCCGCCCTTCGTGCCGACCGCGACCTCCTCGTTGCGCAGGGCCGCGAACTCGCGCAGGAGCCGCTCCTGGGCCTCGTCGAGTCGGGTCGGGGTGCGCACCTCGACGTGCACGTGCAGGTCGCCGCGCGAGGAACTGCGCAGCCGGGGCACGCCCTTGCCCCGCAGGGTGAGCACGCTGCCGCTCTGGGTGCCGGCCCGGATGTCGAGCTTCTCCTCGCCGTCGAGCGTGGTCAGCACCAGATCGCTGCCGAGCGCCGCGGACGTGACCGGCACGGTGATCGTGCAGTGCAGGTCGGCGCCGTCGCGGGTGAACGTGTCGTGCGGCGCCTCGGCCACCTCGACGTACAGGTCGCCGGCCGGGCCGCCGCCCGGGCCGACCTCGCCCTGCCCGGACAGCCGGATGCGCATGCCGTCCTCGATGCCGGCCGGCACGTCGACGGTGATCGTGCGCCGGGCCCGCACCCGGCCCTCGGTGCCGCAGGTCGGGCACGGCGACGGGATCTGCTCGCCGGTGCCGGCGCAGGCCGGGCAGGGCCGGGTGGTCATCACCTGGCCGAGGAAGGAGCGCTGCACCGACTGGATCTCGCCGACCCCGCCGCAGGACTGGCAGGTGCGCGGCGACGTGCCGGGCGCGCAGCCGCTGCCGTGGCACTTCTCGCAGACGACGGCGGTCTCGACGGTGAGCTCGCGCCGCACCCCGAACGCGGCCTCTTCGAGCGAGAGCGAGATCTGCAGCAGGGCGTCACCACCGGGCCGGACCCGGCTGCGGCGGCCGCGCCCGGCGCCGCCCATCGTCCCGGAGCCGCCGAAGAAGGCCTCGAACACGTCGCCGAAGCCGCCGCCGAACCCGGAGAACGGGTTGCCGGCCGTGCCCGCGCCCTGCGAGAGGGGGTCGCCGCCGAGATCGACGATGCGGCGCTTCTCGGGGTCGGCCAGCACCTCGTAGGCGGTGGTCACGGCCTTGAAGCGGTCCTGCTCGGCCGGGTCGGGGTTGACGTCGGGATGCAGTTCGCGGGCCAGCTTGCGGTAGGCGCGCTTGATCTCCTCCGGGGTGGCGTCCTTGCGCACCCCGAGCATGCCGTAGTAGTCGCGTGGAGCCTCAGCCACGAACCGGTCCCGTCTTCGTCATCGTCATCGTCTGGCACTCAGCAGTGAGGAGTGCCAAGCAAGTGTACGGTCGCGCTCGGACGCGCGCCGCTCACCGTTGCGCCCGTGCGGCGGCGCTCACGGTGCTCACCGCTCGGCCAGCAGGTCGCCGACGTAGCCGGCCACCGCCGCGACCCGCGCCATCGTGTGGGCGTAGTCCATGCGCCGGGGCCCGAGCACGCCGACCGCGCCCAGGGCCGCGCCGTGCGCGCCGTAACCACTGGTGACGACCGACGTGGCCAGCAGGCCCTCGTGGCCGTTCTCGTTGCCGATGCGGACCACGATCTGGCTGGTGGCCTCGGACCGGTCGAGCAGCCGCAGCAGCACTACCTGCTCTTCCAGGGCCTCGAGCACCGGGCGGATGGCCGGGAAGTCCTGGATGTGGTCGGTGAGGTTGGCCGTGCCGCCGAGCACGATGCGGTCGCTCTGCTGCTCGAACAGGGTCTCGAGCAACACGGACGTCAGCGTGGTCAGCAGGCCCTGCAACTCCGGGGCCACCGGCACCGGCAGTTGGGTGATGGCCTCCGGGGCCTCGGCCAGCGGCCGGTCGCGCAGGCGGCCGTTGAGCATGGTCCGCAGGTCGGCGACGGTCTCCTCGCTCACCGGCGCCGGCAACTCGACCACGCGCTGCTCGACCCGGCCGGTGTCGGTGATGAGCACGAGCATCAGCCGCGACGCCGACAGCGCGACCAGCTCCAGGTGGCGGACCTTGCTGCGCGACAGCGACGGGTACTGCACCACGGCCACGTTGCGGGTCAGCTGGGCCAGGGTGCGCACGGCCCGGTGCAGCACGTCGTCGAGGTCGACCGCGTGGTCGAGGAAGGCCTGGATGGCCCGTTTCTCGGCGATCGAGAGCGGCTTGACCTCGGTCAGCCGGTCGACGAACAGCCGGTACCCGGCGTCGGTGGGGATGCGGCCCGCGCTGGTGTGCGGCTGGGCGATCAGCCCTTCCTCCTCGAGCGCGGCCATGTCGTTGCGGATCGTCGCCGGCGACACGCCGAGGTTGTGCCGATCGCCCAGGGCCTTGCTGCCGACCGGCTCATTGGTGGCGATGAAGTCCTCGACGATGGCCCGCAGTACCTCGAGCTTGCGCTCCTCGACGCTCATTTTCGGCCGCTCACATCCCTCGCTGTTCCTGTGTCCAGCTTAGAGCGAGAGGCTCGCTCGAGGCGCACGACGGCGTGGCGCGCTGCCGGCCGCGCTAGGGTCGGCGTGGACGATTGCCGGGAATTCAGGGGTGCAGCAGTGATCTTCAAGGCGGTACGGGACGGCCGTCCCTACCCCGATCACGGTTTCTCGTCGCGGGACTGGGCCACGGTCGCGCCCCGGTCGGTTCGCCTGGCCGAACTGACTGCGACCAAGCGCGAACTGGCCCTCGACCACCTGCTCGACGAGGATTCGACGTTCTACGGCGACCTGTTCCCGCATGCGGTGCAGTGGCACGGCGAGATCTACCTCGAGGACGGGCTGCACCGGGCGCTGCGGGCGGCCCTGCAGAACCGGCGGACCATGCATGTGCGGGTGCTCGACCTGGACGCGTTGCGCCCGGCGCCGGCCCAGGCCCAGTTGCCCCCGCCGCCGACCGAAACGCCGTCCGAGCCGGCCGACCCCGCCGACCCGGCCGACCCGGCCGACTCCGACGACCCGGCGCAGTCCCAGCCGCAGTCGAGCCCGTCGTCGGCGTCACCGCCGCCGTCAGGCGAGTAGTTCGCGCACGACCGCGTCGGCCAGCAGGCGGCCACGCTGGGTGAGCACGACCCGGTCCATCGCGGCGGCGCTGTGCTCGACCAGACCCCACGTCGCCAACTGCGGCACGACCTGCTGCGACGCCGGCGGGAGTTCGTCGACGGCCAGCCCCGCCCGCATCCGCACGCCGAGCATGACCCGCTCGGTGAACCGGGCCTGCTCGTCGAGCGACTCGCGGGCCGCGGCCGGGCTCTGGCCGGCTTCGAGCATCGCGGCGTAGCGCACCGGGTGCTTGACGTTCCACCAGCGCACCCCGCCGACGTGGCTGTGCGCGCCCGGCCCGGCGCCCCACCACGTGGCGTCGCTCCAGTACAGCTCGTTGTGCCGGCACCGGGCCGCTGGGCCGGTGGCCCAGTTCGACACCTCGTACCAGTCGAAGCCGGCCGCCTGCAGCGTCTCGTCGGCCTGCACGTAGCGGTCGGCCAGCACGTCGTCGTCGGGCGCGGGCAGCACGCCCTGCGCGACCTGCCGGGCCAGGGCCGTCCCGTCCTCGACGACCAGGGCGTAGGCGCTGACGTGGTCGGGGCCGGCCCCGATCGCGGCGTCGAGCGAGGCCTGCCAGTCTTCCTCGGTCTCGTAGGGCGCGCCGTAGATCAGGTCGAGGTTGACGTGCTCGAAGCCGGCCGCGCGGGCCTCGGCCACCGCCGCCTCCGGGCGCCCGGGGCGGTGCCGGCGATCGAGCACCTCCAGTACGTGCGGCACGGCGGACTGCATCCCGATCGAGACCCGGGTGAAGCCGGCCTCGCGCAGCTTGGCGAAGTAGGCCGGGGTCACCGTCTCGGGGTTGGCCTCGGTGGTGATCTCGACGTCGGCCGTCAGCCCGAACTGCTCGCGGATCTCGCGGATGATGAGCCCGAGGTGCTCGGCCGGCAGCAGCGTGGGCGTGCCGCCGCCGAAGAACACCGTCGAGACCGGCGGGATGCGGTCGCCGAGCGCGTCCCCGTCGTAGAGCACGTCGCTGGCCAGCCGGATCTCGTGCAGCACGGTGTCGGCGTAGGAGCCGCGGCTGACCCCGGGGCCGAGCTCGACCGCGGTGTAGGTGTTGAAGTCGCAGTACCCGCACCGGGTCTGGCAGAACGGGATGTGCACGTAGAAGCCGAACTGCCTGTCGCGGGCGGCCTCGAGCGTGGTGCGGGTCAGGCGCCCGTTGGCGGGCGCGGGCTCGCCGTGGGGCAGGGCGGGGGGCACCGTTCAATTGTGCGTCATGGCCCCGGCCGGGGCGGGCAACTCCGACGGCCGGTCGGGAAGATCACGGCTGCTGTTGCGCTGTGGCCGCGGCCGGCGCGGCTGACGCGGCTGGCCGCGGCGGCGGCGCGCCGTCGGAGCGGGCCGCGCGGATGCCGTAGCCGACGGCCAGCGCGACCACCAGCACGATCAGCGCCAGCAGCGGACGGCGGATTCGGGGCACGGCGGTGACTTTAGTGTCCGCGAACGGCGGCACAGGTGGCCATGATTCGATCAGGCCATGACCGACTCCCTCACCGCACGGACGATCACCATCACCGGCGACAGCGACGACGAGATCGAGGCCTACCTGGCCCGGCCCGACGGCGACCGGCCGAGGGGCGGCGTGGTCGTCATCCACCACCTGCCCGGCTACGACCGGGCCACGAAGGAGATCGTGCGGCGCTTCGCCGAACTGGGCTACGACGCGATCTGCCCGAACCTGTACTCGCGCGAGGCGCCCGGTGCCGCGCCGGACGATGCCGCGGCCACGGTCCGGGCCAAGGGCGGGGTGCCCGATGCCCGCCTGGTCGGTGACGTCGGCGGGGCGGCGGCCTACCTGCGGTCGCTGCCGACGTCCAACGGCAAGGTCGGCGTGATCGGATACTGCTCCGGCGGGCGGCAGTCGGTGCTGGCCGCGTGCAACCTGGACCTGGATGCGGCCGTCGACTGCTACGGCGCGTTCGTCACCGGGACGCCGCCGGAGGGCTACCCGTTGAAGGTGACGAACCTGGTCGACCAGCTGCCGGGGCTGCGGGCGCCGCTGCTGGGCCTGTTCGGGGCCGAGGACACGC
This sequence comes from uncultured Actinomycetota bacterium, assembly GCA_963713245.1. GTDB lineage: Bacteria > Actinomycetota > Actinomycetes > Mycobacteriales > Jatrophihabitantaceae > CAVQKZ01. The sequence continues at coordinate 389,793 of CAVQKZ010000002.1, read as the reverse complement.
ACCCCTCGCCGGCCGAGGTGGCCCAGCTGGGCGAGATCCTGGCCGCGAACGGCAAGCACTTCGAGGTGCACAGCTACCCCGACGCCGGCCACGCGTTCTTCGCCGTCGACCGGCCCTCGTACCGGGTCGCGGCCGCGAACGACGGGTGGGAGAAGATCGCCGCCTTCTACGCCACGAACCTGGGGAGCTGAGCATGTGCACGTACGCGACCGAGCGCGCCGCCGTGGACGGCAGTGCGAAGGGTCCCAACGGCAACTGGTTCCACGTCACCGACGCCACGGTGTACTTCGACCATCCGGTACACGCGATGGCCGAGCACACCCTGAACATCGACCTGGCCGATCCGTCCCGCGGCCCGTCGGCCCGGGTGGCGATGGAGCTCACGGCGGCCTCCGCCCGTGAACTGGTGACCGCGATCCAGTCCGCGCTGGCCGCCGCCCCCGCCGACCTGACCGCCTGACCCGCTCTGGCTTTCCGCTTTGACCCCGCCGTCGCCATGACCCGGCCGGATTTGCAGCGCCGGCTGGGTCAAAGCGGGGGGTCTATAGGGTCGGCGGTATGCGCGCCGTCTACGCCGAGTCCATCAACCCCGACGACCCGCTGAGCGGCCTGGTCGTCGGCGAGCGACCTGAGCCGGACGCCCCGGACGGCTGGACCCGGGTCGCGGTCAAGGCCGCGAGCCTGAACCACCACGACCTGTGGACGCTGCGCGGCGTGGGCATCAAGGCCGACCAGCTGCCGATGATCCTGGGCTGTGACGCCGCCGGGATCGATGAGTCGACCGGCGCCGAGGTCGTCGTCCACGCCGTCATCAACGCCCCGGGCTGGAGCGGCGACGACACCCTCGACCCGAAGCGGTCGCTGCTGTCGGAGAAGCATCAGGGTTCGCTGGCCGAGTACGTGATCGTCCCGGCCGGCAACGTCGTCCCGAAGCCGGCCGAGCTGTCCTGGGCCGAGGCCGCGTGCCTGTCCACGGCCTGGTTGACGGCCTACCGGATGCTGTTCGTGCACTCGCAGCTGCGGCCGGGCCAGACCGTGCTGGTGCAGGGGGCGACCGGTGGCGTGGCCACGGCCTGCATCGCGATGGCCCGGGCGGCCGGCTTCCGGGTGTATGCCTCCGCCCGCACCGAGGCCAAGCAGGCCAAGGCGCTCGAACTCGGCGCCCATGAGGCCTTCGCCTCCGGTGCGCGCCTGCCCGAGCGGGTCGACGCCGTCATGGAGACCGTGGGCGAGGCCACCTGGGCCCACTCGGTGAAGTCGCTGAAGCCGGGCGGGCGCATCGTCATCTCCGGAGCGACGTCCGGGTCCAACCCGCCGGCCGACCTGAGCCGGGTCTTCTTCCTGCAGCTGCAGGTGGTCGGCTCGACGATGGGGACGAAGGCCGAGCTGGGCGAGCTGATCGCGTTCCTGCGGGCCACCGGCCTGCGCCCGACCATCGACCGGTTGTTGCCGCTGGAGGACGCCGCCACCGGGCTGGCCGCGATCGCCGCGGGCGAAGTCGTGGGCAAGGTCGTGCTCGAGGTCTGAATCCCGGCATAATCGCCGCATGCTCGATCACGTGGCTATCCAGTGCACGGACCTCGATGCCAGCACGAGCTTCTACGACGCGATCCTCGCCCCGTTGGGCGGGCGCGAGATCGTGGACCTCGTCGACTCGATCGGCTACGGGACGAGCACACCGGAGTTCTGGATCGGCCGGCACAACACCGGCGAGGGTTTCCGCGAGTCGCACCTCGCGTTCACCGCCCCGACCCGCGAGGCGGTGCGTGGCTTCTTCGCGGCCGCGGTCGCCGCCGGGGCCGAGGTGCTGTACGAGCCTCGGGTCTGGCCGGAGTACCACCCGGACTACTACGCGGCGTTCGTCCGCGACCCGGACGGCAACAACGTCGAGGCCGTCTGCCGCATAGCCGAGTGATCGGTGGCCACCGGAGCTGACCGGGTCGGCTCCGGGTTGGTGACGGCGGTGGTCTGCGCCGCGTTCGACCCGGCGACCGACGAGCGGATTCTGGCCGTGCGCGAACTCGTCCGCGCGGCCGGGATCGCGCTGCCCCCGCGGCCCCCGCACCGCCCACACTTCAGCCTGGCCGCGGCCCGGGTCGACCGCGGTGCCGGGCTGCCGCAGCTGGTGAGCGTGGCCGCGCAGGTGGCGGCCGAGCACGAACCGCTCGACATCGCCCTCGACCAGGTCGGTCGCTTCGGCCGGGCCGGCGCGATCTGGCTCGGTCCGGACCCGGCACCGGCGCTGACCGCACTCCAGCGGGACGTCGCCGCCGCCCTGCACCGGGCCGGGTGGCCGCCGGCCTTCGGCGAGCGCAGCGACCCGGCGCAGTGGGTGCCGCACTGCACCCTCGCCACGCGCGTGCCCAAGCCACAGTTGCGGACCATCCAGGCGGCGGTGCGCGCGCAGTACCGACCGATCCGGGGCACCGTCGACGCCCTGGCCACCATCCTCGTCGGTGGTCGCGGGGACGTGGCCCACACCGCACTCGGCCGGGTCGTCGGCCGGTAACCGGGCGGCACCGGCTGGTTTCCGGGCCGGGACACCCCTATCGTGCCGTCATGAGCACAGCGGCGGACCGGGCCGGGTCGTTCACGGCCGCGTCGGTGCCGGCGAACTACGAGCGGCATCTCGCGCCGTATCTGTTCGAGCCGTGGGCGGAGCTGCTGCTGGACGAGGTCGCCCCGGCACCGGGCGCCGCCGTGCTCGACGTCGCATCCGGCACCGGTGTGGTCGCCCGCGCGGCCGCCCGGCGCGTCGGCACCGACGGCCGGGTCGTCGCGACCGACATCAGCCCGGCCATGATCGACTTTCTGGCCGGCCACCCGCCCGAGCCCGGCGCCGCCCCGATCGAGACGGGGATCGTGCCGGCGACCGAACTCGACTTCGCCCACGACGAGTTCGACGTGGTGCTGTGCCAGCAGGGCATGCCGTTCATCTCCGACCGCGCCGGCGCGGTGCGCGAAATGCGGCGCGTGTTGCGCCCGGGCGGGGTCGCGGGCATTGCCGTGTTCAGTCCGGGTCACCGCGTCCTGCCGTTCGGGTTGCTGAACGGCGCGTTGCGCGATGTCGGCGCCGAACCGCCGTTCCCCGGCGGGTACGACGAGACCAGCTACGTGCTGAGCGCGGCCGAGACCGCGGCACTGTTCAGCGGCGCCGGGTTCACCGACATCGAAGCGCGCGAGGTCGAGCTCGTCACCCGCTGGCCGGGCGTCGACACCCTCGTCGCCGCGCTGTCGGGCACCCCGTTCGGCGGGGTGTTCGCGGCCCTGGACCCGCTGCGTCAGGACCAGGCCCGCGCCATGATCGCGGACCGGTTCGCCGAGTTCGTCCACGGTGAGGTGGTCGAGGTCCCGACGTACGCGGTGATCGCGCGCGGCACGGCCTGACCCAGTGGCTACCGCTTGGCCGGTTCGGCCGAGTCGCCGGTGGCCAGGGCGGCGATGAAGGCCTCCTGCGGCACCTCGACCCGGCCGACCATCTTCATCCGCTTCTTGCCTTCCTTCTGCTTCTCCAGCAGTTTGCGCTTGCGGGTGATGTCACCGCCGTAGCACTTGGCCAGCACGTCCTTGCGGATCGCGCTGATGTTCTCGCGGGCGATCACCCGCGACCCGATCGCGGCCTGGATGGGCACCTCGAACTGCTGGCGCGGGATGAGCTTGCGCAGCTTGGCCGTCATCGACGTGCCGTAGGCGTAGGCCTTGTCCTTGTGCACGATGGCCGAGAACGCGTCCACCGGCTCGCCCTGCAGCAGGATGTCGACCTTGACCAGCTCGGCGGCCTGCTCGCCGGCCTGCTCGTAGTCGAGGCTGGCGTAGCCGCGGGTGCGCGACTTCAACTGGTCGAAGAAGTCGAAGATGATCTCGCCCAGGGGCAGCGTGTAGCGCAACTCGACCCGCGTCGGCGACAGGTAGTCCATGCCGCCGAGCGCGCCGCGCCGTTCCTGGCACAGTTCCATGATCGCGCCGATGTACTCGCTCGGCGCGATGATCATGGCCTTGACGATCGGCTCGTAGGTCTCGGCGATCTTCATCCCGCTCGGCCAGTCCGAGGGGTTGGTGACGATGTGCTCGGCGCCGTCCTCGAGCAACACCCGGTAGACGACGTTGGGCGCGGTGCTGATCAGGTCGAGGTTGAACTCGCGCTCGAGGCGGTCGCGGGTGATCTCCAGATGCAGCAGGCCCAGGAACCCGCACCGGAACCCGAACCCGAGCGCCGCGCTCGTCTCCGGCTCGTACACCAGGGCGGCGTCGTTGAGCCGCAGCCGGTCGAGGGCGTCACGCAGCAGCGGGTACTCCGACCCGTCGAGCGGATACAGCCCGGAGTAGACCATCGGGCGCGGGTCTCGGTAGCCGCCGAGGGACTCGGTGGCCGGCTTGGCCGCGTCGGTGACGGTGTCGCCGACGCGGGACTGGCGGACGTCCTTGACCCCGGTGATCAGGTAGCCGACCTCGCCGACGCCGAGACCCTCGGTGGGCTTGGGCTCGGGCGAGATGACGCCGATCTCCATGAGCTCGTGGGTGGCTCCCGTGGACATCATCTTGATCCGCTCGCGCGGGGTGAAGTGCCCGTCGATGACCCGGATGTAGGTGATGACGCCCCGGTAGATGTCGTAGACGGAGTCGAAGATCATCGCCCGTGGTGGCGCGTCGGCGTTGCCGATCGGGGCCGGGATGTCGCGGCAGATGACGTCGAGCAGTTCCTCGACACCCTGCCCGGTCTTGGCGCTGACCCGCAGCACGTCGTCGGGCTCGCAGCCGATGATGTGCGCGAGTTCGGCGGCGTAGACGTCGGGCTGGGCCGCGGGCAGGTCGATCTTGTTCAGCACCGGGATGATCTGCAGGTCGTTCTCGAGGGCCAGGTAGAGGTTGGCCAGGGTCTGGGCCTCGATGCCCTGGGCGGCGTCGACGAGCAGGACGGCGCCCTCGCAGGCGGCCAGGCTGCGACTGACCTCGTAGGTGAAGTCGACGTGGCCCGGGGTGTCGATCATGTCCAGGACGTACTCGACGCCGGTCTCGCGCGAGCGCCACGGCATCCGCACGTTCTGGGACTTGATCGTGATGCCGCGCTCGCGCTCGATGTCCATCCGGTCGAGGTACTGGGCCCGCATCTGGCGGCCCTCGACCACTCCGGTGGCCTGCAGCATCCGGTCGGCGAGGGTCGACTTGCCGTGGTCGATGTGGGCGATGATGCAGAAGTTGCGGATACGGGCAGGGTCCGTATGGCCTGCGGGGATCTGCTGGGCGGTCACTGGCTCACTCTCTTTGCGGTCACTCCATGGTCCCATGAGCGGGCCGGTGACCGGATCGGCAAGGATGTGGGCATGACCGACCCGCGCGTTGCCGCCGAATACCGCATCCCCGCCGCCCAGCTCCGCCCCGGCGACCTGGTCAACACCTCGCCGGGCGAGGACGACTGGCAGCAGGTCCTGGGTGTCTACACCAAGGCCGGCCAGGCCAAGTCGGACGAGGTGCGCACCCTCGTCGAGTCGCTGGGCGGGCGCTACGTCGCCGTGCAGCTCACCGACATCGCGCCGGTGGACTCCGGCGTCTACTTCACCGACGGGCTGGCCATGATGTACGCCACCGACAACGGCGCCGACCAGGACGTGACCGAGGTCATCAGCACGGAGGACGGGGTGCGCACCTACCTGTACACCAAGTTCGAGCTGGTGACGGTGCGGGCCAACCCCAGCTGAGCTGGGGCCGCCCGGGGCTGGCGCCGCCCCGTCCCGGGATTTGGGACCGGCCGCCCGGCGCTGGTAGCCTGGCCAGGTTGTCTGCCCGCCGGCCTGCCGGCACCTGGCGGGCGTCCATCCAGTCGATCTTGCGAACGTCGAGGGTTCTTCGTGGCGAATATCAAGTCCCAGATCAAGCGCATCCGCACCAACGAGGCGGCCCGCTTGCGCAACAAGAGCGTGAAGTCGGCGCTGAAGACCGCGGTGCGCAACTTCCGCGAGACCGCCGACTCCGGCGACCGCGAGGCCACCCTGGCCGCTCTCACGTCCGCGTCGCGCCAGCTCGACAAGGCGGCCAGCAAGGGCGTCATCCACCCCAACCAGGCCGCCAACAAGAAGTCGGCGATGGCCCAGCGCGTCAACTCGCTCTAAGCGCACAACCGAAGCCCGCGGCCGATCCGGAGGGATCGGGGTCGCGGCTCGTCTGCCCGGACCGCGATCCGCCTTCGACCCGCCAGCGTCGTTGGGCGACCGAATTCACGACGATGGCGGGGTCAGGCGTCAAGGCGGAGAGTGGCCGGAGCTCAGTGCTGGGCGCGGGCCTCGGCCAGTTGGCGCACGGCCCGTTCCAGGGCGTAGGACGGGTCGGCGGCTTCGCCCTTGACGTCGGCGTTGAGGGTGGCGACCACGCCCAGTGCCCGCCGCACGCCCGGTTCGGTCCAGCCCCGCACCTGCGACTGGGCCCGCTTGACCTTCCACGGCGGCATTCCCAGCTTCGGCGCGAGCGCGTACGGATCGCCGCGGCCGGCCGTCGCCACCCGGGCGATCGTGCGGACGCCGTCGGCCAGGGCATCGGCGATGACCACGTGGGGCACGCCGACCGACAGCGCGAACCGCAGCGCCTCGAGCGCTCCCCCGGCGTTGCCGACCACGGCCAGGTCGGAGACGGCGAAGCCGGTGACCTCGGCCCGGCCGCGGTGATACGCCCGGACCAGGTCGACGTCGATCGGGCCGCCCGCGTCGCTGACCAGCTGCCCGGACACGGCCGCGAGTTCGCGCAGGTCGCTGCCGACGGCGTCGACGAGCGCGGCCACCGCGTCGGGACCGATGGTGCCGCCCGCGCGCCGGACCTCGGCCCGGACGAAGGCCATCCGGTCGTCGGCGCGGGTGAGTTTGGCGCAGCCGATCTCGAGCGCGCCGGCCTTGCGGGCCGCGTCGAGCAGGGCCTTGCCCTTGGCTGCGCCGACGTGGTGCAGCACGATCGTGGTGCCCTCGGCCGGCGCCTCGACGTAGGGACGCAGCACGGCGAGCGCGGCGACCTTGACGTCCTGAGCCGAGCGGATCACGACCAGCCGGGCGTCGCCGAACAGCGAGGGGCCGACCAATTCGTGCAGCTCGGGCCCCTCGATCTCGGCCCCGGCCCGCTCGACCTCGACCACCGTCGGGTCGCGGCGGCGGGCCGCGGCGGAGATCGCGCTGATGGCCCGGCCCACGAGCAACTCCTCGTCGCCGACGAGCAGGACGACGGGCGGCAGGTCGTCGGGCAGGTCGTCGAGGCTGACCGGGCGGGCGGGCATTGCTCCATCCTGGCACTGAGCCCGGACACCGCGTGCGGCCGCGATCGGCCCGGTCGGCCCGCCCGGCCGGATGCCACCGCACTCTGGCGCGCTCCACGGACGGTGACCGACAGCGATCCCCGGTCGGCGACGACGGCGACATCACCGTCGCGGTCCGTACGCCGCACCGGCACGCCCAGCCGGCTCAGCTCGGTGAGCAACAGTGGCGACGGGTGCCCGTAGTCGTTGTGGCGGCCGACGCTGATCACGGCGACGCGGGCCCGCACCGCGGCCAGGAAGGCCGGATCGGAGTAGGCCGAACCGTGATGCGGCACCTTGAGCACGTCGGCCCGCAGGTCGATGCCTGAGGCGAGCAGGGCCTGCTGGGCCTCGATCTCGGCGTCGCCGGGCAGCAGGATGCGTTCGCCGCCGATCGTGGCCCGCAGGACCAGGGACGAGTTGTTCGGGTCGGACCGGGTGTTGTGGAACGCGGCCGCCGGGCCGAGCACGTCGAGGTGCAGCGAGCCGATGTCGAACTGCTGGCCCACCGCGGGCGTGCTCGGCGGCGGCAGACCGTGCGCATCCAGCGTCGCCTGCACGAGTCGCACCCCCGACGCCGGGTCGGGCAGCGGCCCGGCCAGCACCCGGCCGACGCGCCGGCCCGGGAAGACGCCGACGATCCCGCCGACGTGGTCGAGGTGATAGTGCGTGAAGACGAGCAGCGGGATGTCGTCGATCCCGAGGTCGTGCAGGCACCGGTCGATCGCCACCGGATCGGGCCCGGTGTCGACCACGACGGCCGCGTGGGCCGCGGCCGCGAGGACGAGGGCGTCGCCCTGCCCGACGTCGCAGGCCACGAAGATCCAGTTCGGCGGTGGCCAGCCGGTCGTGACCGACCGGATCGGGATCAGCACCACCACCGCGGTGATCCCGGCGGCGACGAGCGCCCGCCGCGGCCCGGCGTGCACCGCCGCCGCGACGACGCCGCCGGCCAGCGCGACCAGGGCCAGGCCGCCGGCCACTCCGCCGGGCCAGGGCACCGTGGCGCCGGCCAGCGCCCCGAAGTAGTTCGCCACCCACACCAGCCAGCGGCACGGCCACCCGGCCAGCCCGGCCAGCAGTCGCGCCGGCGCCAGCCACAGCGGCGAGACGACCGCGGCCCCGAAGCCGAGGATCGTGGCCACGGCCACCACCGGCTCGGCCAGCACGTTGGCCGGGATCGACACCAGGCTGACCCGACCGGAGATCGCGGCGATGACCGGCGCGGTGACGACGGTGGCCGCGGCCGCCACCGCAATCGATTCAGCCAGGCCGGCCGGCACCCGTCGTCGGCGCAGCGCCGCGGCCCAGCCCGGCGCCAGCACCAGCAGTCCGGCCGTGGCCAGCACCGACATGGCGAAGCCGGGGTTCGGGGCCAGCTCGGGCGAGCACAGCAGCAGCACGAGCACGGCCGCAGCCAGCGCGGGCAGGGCCTGACGGGGGCGCCCGCTCGCCAGGGCCGCCAGCGCGATCACGGCCATGAACGCGGCCCGCAGCACGCTCGGCGACGGGCGGGCCACCGCGACGAACACGACCAGCACCACGGCCGCGGCCAGCGCACACAGCCACGGCCGCAGGCCGAAGCGGCGCAGCACGAGCAGCACCGATCCGACCAGGATCGAGCAGTTGGTGCCGCTGACCGCGACCAGATGCGTGAGGCCGGCGAGCCGGAAGTGCTCGGCCAGCACCGGGTCGAGGCCGGTGGTGTCGCCGTCGACCAGACCGGGCAGCAGGCCGCGGGTGTCGGCCGGCAGCCCGGCCGCGGCCCGGCGCAGCGACGTGCGGATGGCGCCCGCGGCTCGCTGCCACCACGGTGGTGACCCGATCAGCGCCGGCACGCTGTCGGCGAACAGCGTGACCGACATCGACCGGTTGTCCAGGGACGCAGCCAGCGCGCCGTCGACGCGGACCCGCTGGCCGGGCAGCACGTCGCGCCAGGGCGCCGCGGGCGCCAGCACCAGCACCCCGCCGCCGGTACGGATCCGGCGGCCCGCGACCACGACCGACGACGCCACGGCCGCGACGGCCACCCGCGGGGCCCCGGCGACTCCCGTCGCGGCCAGCATCCGGGGGTCGGCCGTCACCCTCAGGTCGGCAGTGACCGAGGCATGCTGCGCGGCCAGGTGGGCCAGGGGCGAGGCCCGGCTGCGGGCCAGCCGCCCGGCCAGCGGGATCAACACCAGCGCGACACAGAACGCCGCCAGGGCCGCGGCCGCGGCGCCGCGGACGCCCATCGCCGAGGCCGCCAGTGCACCCAGCCCCAGCGCCCCGACGCCGACCGCAGCGGCCAGCACCGAACCGGGCCCATGCCCGAGCGCGAGCAACACCGCCAGCCACGCGGCCGCGGCGCCGCCCATCAACCGAAGGTCCAGCTCGGCGTGGGCGCGGCCGGCGCGGGGTCGAGCCAGCGGTGACCGGGCCGTCATACGGTCACCCGCGAGCGCACGGCGGCGAATTTGACGTCGCCGATGCCCGAGACGTCGCGCAACTGGTCGACGCTGGTGAACTGCCCGTGCGCGGCCCGCCAGTCGAGGATGTGCTGACCGAGCACCGGGCCGACGCCGGGCAGGGTCTCCAGCTGCTCCAGGGTCGCGGAGTTGAGGTCGACCGGGGCGCTCGGCCCATCCGGGGCGGCGCTCGCGTCGCCGCCAACGGCGGCCGGGGCGGCGCCGGGACGGCCGACCGCGATCTGCTGCCCGTCGGTGACCTTGGCGGCCAGGTTGAGGGGAGTCAGGTCCACGCCGGGCAGGGCTCCGCCGGCCGCCCGCACCGCGTCGTCGACGCGGGAGCCGGCCGGCAGGCGGTAGAGCCCCGGGTGACGGACCTTGCCCGCGACGTCGACGACCAGCACGGCCGGTGCCGCGGCCGACACGGACGCTGTGCCGGCTACCGCGGGAGAAGGCCCTGGCGCCACAGTCTCGGACGCGGTCGGGATGACCGGCCGGGGTGTGGTTGCCGACGCCGTCGAGACGGCAACGGCGTGCGGACGCGACGACAGCATCCACCCGCCGGTCAGGACGGCCGCGACGAGAACGGCCGCACCGACCGCCATGGCCCCGCGCCGTCCGGGGTCGACACGAACCGGCAGCCGAGCCGCCAACCGCTCGACCAACCCGGCCGGTACCGCCGGCAGTTCGGGTGGTGGCGGCTCGGGCCGCTGCGCCTCAGGCAGCGGGACCGACGGCCGGCCGGTGACCGGCTGGACCGGGGCCGGCCAGCTCGGGGTGCCGAAGTCATCGCCCGGCAACCACGACTCGGCGCCCGCCGCGCGATGCGCCGGGCCGACCGGCGGCGCACCGTCGGGGCCGGCCGCAGCCACCTCGGCCAGGATGGCCCGGACCCGCTGCGCCACCCGCACCCGCTCGCCCCGGCCGGAGGCCGTCCCGTTTCGCACCCGCCCGACGCTAGGAAACGCGAGGCCCGCCAACGACGGCCCAGCAGCGATCTGTGGACAGACCCAGCCGTGTGGACGACCGCCCCGACCCGTCGCCGCCCTGTGCTAATGCGCCACGCGGGTCAGCCCCGCAACGTCACCCGCCGGCCGCGCCGGCCGCACCCGCAGCACCCGCAGCACCCGCAGCACCCGCAGCACCCGCACGGCGATGTTCCTCGACCAGTTGCGCGTACACCTCACCGCTGCGCTTGAGCGTGCGCCGCTGCGTCTCGTAGTCGACGTAGGCCAGCCCGAACCGCGGCCAGTACCCGTACGCCCACTCGAAATTGTCCAGCAGCGACCAGGCGAAGTAGCCCTTCACCGGTGCACCCAGCGCCGCCGCGTCGGCCACCGCGTCGACGTGATCGCACAGGTATCGCGCCCGATCGTGGTCGACCACGTACCCGTTCTCATCCGGCTCGTCGATCCAGGCCGACCCGCTCTCGGTGATGTACACCGCCGGCGGGTTGTAGTCCTTGGTCACCCGCATGATCGTGTCGTGCAGGCCCTGCGGATGCACCTCCCACCCCATCGCCGTGACCGCGGCATCCGCGTCGGCGGGCACATTGCGGAACCCGAGAGTGGCCACGGTCGGATCGGCCGCCACCGTCATCCGGAAGTAGTAGTTGATGCCGAGGAAGTCCAGCGGCTCGGCGATGACGTCGGCATCGCCGGCCCCGACCGGCAGATCCAGGCCGTACAGCTCGAGCATGTCGGCCGGGAAGCCCTTGCCGTGGATGGGGTCGAGCCACCACCGGTTGGTGTGGCCGTCGGCCCGCTCGGCCGCCAGCACATCCTCCGGGCGGTCGGTGGCCGGCTCGCACGGGCTCAGGTTGTTGACCACGCCCACCGACGGCGCGGCCGCCGCACTGGCCCGCAACGCCTGCACGCCCAGGCCGTGGGCCAGCAGCAGGTGGTAGGACGCGTCCACCGCGGTGCGCAGGTCGCGCATCCCCGGCGCCATCCGGCCCTCGAGGTGCCCGATCCAGGCCGAGCACAGCGGCTCGTTGACCGTCACCCAGTCGGTGACCCGGTCGCCCAGCCGCCCGGCCACGGCCGTCACGTACTCGGCGAAGCGGTACGCCGTGTCGCGGGCGCCCCACCCGCCGTCACGTTGCAGCGCGGAGGGCAGGTCCCAGTGGTACAGCGTGGTGAACGGCCTGATCCCGGCCGCCAGCAGCGTGTCGACCAACCGGTCGTAGTAGTCCAGCCCGGGCCTGTTGACCGGGCCGCGGCCGGTCGGCTGCACTCGCGGCCACGCGATCGAGAACCGGTACGAGTCGACGCCGAGTTGCCGCAGCAGCTCGACGTCATCGGCGGCCCGCCGGTACGAATCGCAGGCGATCGCGCCGGTGTCGCCGTCGTCGATGGCCTCGGGCACGCGGCAGAAGTCGTCCCAGATCGAGGGCAACCGGCCGTCGACGTCGACCGCGCCCTCGATCTGGTAGGCCGAGGTCGCGACTCCCCAAAGGAAGTCGGCGGGTAGGGCGGGACGGTTGGTCATCGGGTCTCCGGGCGGTCGGTGCGGTCGGGGTCATCGGTGCGGTCGGGGTGATCGGTGCGGTGCGGTGCGCGGTGGGCCGGCATGGCGCTACTTCACCGCGCCGGCGGTCATGCCGGCGACCAGGAAGCGCTGCAGCAGCAGGAAGCCGACGACGATCGGGACGCTGACCGTCAACGACGCCGCCATGATCTGGTTCCAGTACACGTTGTTCTGGGTGGCGTAGCCCTGCAGGCCGACGGCGAGGGTGCGGGTCGAGTCGTCGGTGAGCACGGACGCGAACAGCACCTCGCCCCACGCGGTCATGAACGCGTAGATGAGCACGGCGACGATGCCGGGCACGGCCGCCGGGATGACGACCCGCACCAGCGCGCCCATCGGCCCGGTGCCGTCGACCTTGGCCGCCTCGTCGAGTTCGCGCGGGATCGAGTCGAGGTAGCCGACCAGCATCCAGATCGCGAACGGCAGGGTGAACGTCATGTAGGTGACGATCAGGCCGGTGCGGCTGCCGTACAGGTTGAGCCCGGTGACCCGGTCGATATTGACGAAGATGACGAACAGCGGCAGCAGGAACAGGATCCCCGGGAACATCTGCGTCGAGAGCACCGAGATCGAGAACGCCTGCCGGCCGCGGAAGCGGTACCGGCTGACCGCGTAGGCCGCGAGCAGCGCGACCACCACCGAGGCCACCGACGCGATCGACGACACGATCATGCTGTTCACGAAGTAGGTGGCCAGCGGGATCGTGTGCCACATGTCGATGAACGGCTGGACGGTCAGGTGCCCGGGCAGCCAGTGGAAGGTGCCCTGGACGTCGCGCAGCGGCTTGAGGGCCGAGGTCAGCATGACGTAGACCGGCACCAGCGCGAACAGCGTCAGGAACGTCAGCCCGATGACGCGGGCCCACTTGAACCAGGTCGGCTCACGCATGCTCTTCCCCCCGTCGGACGATGGCCAGATAGATGCCGGTGACGACCAGCAGGAAGATCAGCAACAGCACCGACATCGCCGAGCCCGTGCCGAAGTTCCAGGTCACGAACGAGTTCTGGTAGATGTGCATCGAGATCAGGTCGGCCTGGTGCGGCGCCGACTTGCCGAACAGGACGTACGGCGTGGTGAAGTCGTTGAACGTCCACAGGAACATGACCAGGATCAGCACCCGGTTCACCGGCCGCAGCAGCGGCAGCGTCACCCGCCGGATCTGGGCCATCACGCCGGCGCCGTCGAGCGCGGCCGCCTCGTACAGCTCGCCCGGGATGCTCTGCATCCCCGCGGTCAGGCACAGGAACGCGAACGGCCAGGTGCGCCACAGGGCGACGACGACGAGCGAGACGAAGCTGTTCGGCCCGATGAGCCAGAACGGGCGGGCGGCGCCGCCATTGGCCAGATGCAACTGGTCGACGAGCACGTGGTTCACCGCGCCGGTGTCGCGCTGGAACATGAAGCTCCAGGTGATCACCGACGCGAAGACGGGCAGGCCGTACGGGATCAGGAAGATCGTCCGGATCACGCCCGCGGCCGCGGAACATGCGCTGGGTGAAGACGGCCGCGGCCATCCCGAACAGCCACGACAGGGCGAGCACGATGAGCGTGAACGCGAGCGTCACCGAGAACGAGTGCAGCAGCGCCTTGCCCGCGGCCTGGTCGAAGTTCAGCGACAGGCGGTAGTTCTGGGTGCCGGCGTACGGCGCCTGGCGCCAGTTGCTCAGATAGAACTGGGTGAGTTTGAGGAAGCTGATCCCGACCCCGACCACCATCGGGATGATGTGGATGAGCAGTTCGAGCAGGACGGCCGGGATGAGCAGGAGGTAGGGCAGCGCCTCACGCCGGGGCCGCCGGCGTTTGGCCGGCGGCTCGATTGCGGGGAGCTGCGCGGGTCGCTCCAGCTCGGCGGTGTCGACCACCCGGACGTCTCCTTCCCGGCCGGCGAGCGTCTGTCGCGCTCGCCGGCCTCCTCGTGGTCGTCGGCACCGACCGGGTCGGTCGGCTCAGCCGCCCAGCTGCTGCTGGGCCGCCTTGAGCTGGCTGGAGATCTCGCTGTCGCTCACCTTCTTGCCGGTGGCCGCGTCGGCGAACATGTTCTTCATGGCCGTGCCGATCAGCGTCTCGAACTGACTCTCCTGGGCCACCGCCGGCATGGGCGCGGCGCTGGTGGCCAGGATGTTCTTGAACGTCGTGACCGCCGGGGTCTTGAACGCCGGGTTGCTGTAGGCGTCGGCCACGGTCGGCAGCGAGCCGTAGGTCTTGTTGAGGGCCTCCTGCTCCGGGGTGCTGGTCATGAACTTGACGAACTTGAGCGCGGCGTCCTTGTGGTGGGTGTTCTTGAAGACGGCCAGGTTGATGCCGGCCACCATGCTGGTGACCTTCTTGCCGCCGGCCGGCAACGGGTCGGGCAGCGGCACCGGGACGACCCCGATGTCAGCCGAGTTCATGCCCAGCTGGGCCAGCGAGCCGGCCGAGGCCTGCCAGATGACCATCGCGGACTTGCCGGTGGCGTAGTCGCTGAGGGCCTCGGTGCCGTTGGAGTACTCGGCGTCGCTGGGGTTGGTGATCTTGTCGGTCTGGATGAGGTCGAGGTAGCGCTTGATCGCGGCGACGTTCTGCGGCGTGTCGAACGTGGGCTTGCCGGCCGAGTCGAAGAACGCCCCGCCCTGCTGCTGGCTGAGCGTGAACGCGGCGTGCACGTTCTCGCTGATGCTGCCGCCTTCGAGCGACAGGCCCCACTTGCCGCCGGTGCTGAGCTTCTTGCCGTCGGCGATCATCTCCGACCAGGTGGCCGGCGGGGTGGTGATGCCCGCGGCCGCGAACATCTTCTTGTTGTAGTAGAGGCCGTAGGCCAGGCTGTAGAGCGGCACGGCCGTCGGCGGCTTACCGGCCGCGCCGGTGGCCGACAGGCTGCCGGGCAGGAAGCGGCGACTTGCCGCCCACCGCGTTGATGGTCGCGTCGTCGAACTGCTGGAAGGCGCCGGTGGCCTGCAGCGAGGCCGACCAGGTGTTGCCGATGTTGAGCACGTCCGGGCCCTTGCCCGACGTGGTGGCGGCCAGGATCCGGTTGAGCAGGTCCGACCACGGCACGACCTCCACCTTCACCTTGATGCCGGTCTGCTTGGTGAACTTGGCCAGCTGAGGGCTGAGCACCTGCTTGTCGTTGGCCAGGCTGGTGCCCTGGTTGCTGGCCCAGTACGTCAAGGTCGCGGGCCCGGAACCCCCGCCGCTGCCGCTGCTGCTGCAGGCCACAAGAGCCGGAGCGATGCCGATGGCGGCCACGGCCCCCACCACGAACCTCTTCAGTCGCACGATGGATCCTTCCAGGGGTTAGTCGCTCGCTCCCGCCCGGGCACGGACGGGATTCGGCTGGGTTCGCCGCGGTCTTCCAAGACTTCCTCTAAGGCGTGAATAATCTGGGTCCCGCGGCGGCGCGTCAACACACGAGGGCGGTTTCGTTTCCGATTCGTTACCAAGCGGACCACGGCGAGGGAGCGGTGAGAGCGCTTTCCGCACGTCGTGAAGTATGGTCACCGATGTTCACCCCGGCCCCCGCCCCGCCCGCACAGCGTCAGGAACCGTCGATGCCCAGGCCCAGTGCCGTCACCGTCCGAGACCTTCGCAACAGCAACCGGTCCCGGGCGCTGTGGGAGCTGTACATGCACGGGCCGATGACCCGCCAAGCCGTCGGCCGGGCCGCCGGCGTCAGCCTGGCCACGGTCAGCAACCTGGTCGGTGACCTCGTCGACCAGGGTGTCGTGATCGAGGTCGGGCTGCAGGAGTCCAACGGCGGGCGCCCCCGCGGCCTGTTCCAGGTCAACCCCGAGTACGGCTTCGTCATCGGCGTGGACGTGGGCGAGACCGAGTTCCTGGTCGAGCTGTTCGACCTCGGGATGCAGGTCCGGGCCCGGCACGTGTCCAGCACCGACCTCACCCGGCTCGATCCCGACGACGCCGTCACCCACGTCATCGAGGGCATCGACGCGGTGCTGGCCGAGTCGGGCGTGCCCGAGGCCGACGTGCTCGGCGTCGGAGTCGGCGTGCCCGGCGTCGTCGAGCACGGCGCGGACGCGATCGTGCACGGCCAGAGCGTCGGCTGGGACGCGGTGCCGTTCGAGCGGATGCTGCGCCACGGCACCGGGCTGCCGCTGCTGATCGACAACGGGGCCAAGACCCTGGGCCAGGCCGAGACCTGGTTCGGCGCCGCCCGTGGATGCGAGAACTCCGTCATCGTGCTGCTCGGCATCGGCGTCGGCACCAGCATCATCAGCAACCGCGAGCTCTACCGCGGGGCGACCAGCAGCGCCGGCGAGTGGGGCCACACCACGGTCCTGGTCGGCGGGCGCACCTGCCGGTGCGGCGCGTCGGGCTGCCTGGAGGCCTACGTCGGCGCCGGCGCCATCGTCGAGCGCTACGACCACCTCAAGCGCCGCAAGGTCCCGGTCAGCCAGAACGAACTCGAGCACCGCGTGGCCGAGATCCTCTCGGTCGGCGACAGTGACCACGTGGCGGCCCAGGTGCTGGACGAGACGGTCACCTACCTGGGCGCCGGCATCGCCAACCTGGTCAACCTGTTCAACCCGGAGCGCGTCGTGGTCGGCGGCTGGCTGGGCCAGGCCCTCAGCGACGCGCTGCTGCCCCGGATCGTCGAGGCCGCGTCCCGGGAGGCCCTGCGCCTGCCGTTCAGCCACGTCGAGATCGTCAAGGCCGACCTCGGCAAGGACGCGGTCGCGCTCGGGGCGGCCACGCTGCCCATCGCCGGGCTGCTGTCGTCGGGCGCGGCCCCGCACCGCCCGGTCGTCGGCGCCGCCACTCCCTAACGCTGTCGTCCACTGGCCAGCCCGGGGACCCGGCCGGCGAGGTCGAGGAGTCAGCGCCGAGCTGGCGGCAGACCTCGTCGACGATCCAGTGGCTGAGCGAGACGATCAGTCCCTTCTCGGCCATCAGCGGCAGGAACTCCACGGGCAGCAGCAGACCGCGCTCCGGGTGCCGCCAGCGCACCAGCGCCTCGAACCGGTCGGCCGCGGCCGGTGCCGAGGTCGACGATCGGCTGGTAGTGCATCTCGAACTGGCTCTACGTCCAGCGCCCGCCGCATCTCCTCGTTCAACCGCGATCTGGTGCACGGCGTGCGCGTGCATCGCCGCGTCGAAGAAGCACACCGTGCCCCGCTCGGTCTCCTTGGCGTCGTACATCGCCGCGTCGGCGTCGCGCAGTACGGCCTCGGCTCGAGTCGTAGTCGATGGCGCTGCTCGGCGATGCCCAGTCTGGCTCCGACCTCGAACTCGTGGCCGTCGACGTCGACCATCTCGGCCAGTGCGGCCTGGACCCGCCCGGCCACCCGCACCACTGTCGTCGTGCTCGGACGTCGTGCAGCAGGATCGCGAACTCGTCACCGCCGAACCGGGCTCCGGTGTCCACCCCGCGCAGTTCCCGCCCGATCCGGTCGCCGACGACGCTCAGCACTCGGTCGCCCATCTGGTGGCCGAGCGAGTCGTTCACGGCCTTGAACCCGTCCAGGTCGAGGAAGATCACGGCGTACGGGGTCTCGGACCGGCGCCACAGCTCGACGGCGTGGTCGAGTCGGGTCAGGAACAGCCGCCGGTTCGGCAGCCCGGTCAGGGCGTCGTAGAGCGCGTTCTCGCGCAGCCGGTCCTCGAGGACGCGCCGCTCGTGGATGTCGGCCAGCGAGCCTACCACGCCTTTCTACCGTGCCGTCGTCGGGCCGCGCACGCTGAGGCCCGCGACTAGCAGCCACCGGTACGAACCGTCCGCGGTGCGCAGCTCGGTACTCGGTGCTCGATCGTGTCGGTTCTCGCCGCCGGCGATTCCGCGGTCACGTTGGCCTAGCATCGCCGGTGATGTCGTCCGGGTGCACGAGTGCCTGCCACTTCGCTCGAGGTGGCCGGTGGTCGTCTTCAGCTCGGCAGGCCGACGATCAGCGCAACACCGCTCGGACATGTAGAACTCGTTCGTCCGTCACGTCCAGCTCCCACATCCCGTCGTTGGTTGCCCGCGCGGCGAGGGTGTGCCGGTCTACGCTGGCCCGCACGGCCTGCTGCAGGCCTCCTGCCTCGAAGACGCGCACAGCTGGTCGCCCAGTGGTGATAGGTCTCCAGGTCGAGGTCGGTGTTGATCTCACTGAGCACGGCCTAGCAGGCCCCAGTCGCCGTCCTTGTTGCCGACCGGGACGACGATGCACTCGCTGCCGGTCGACTGGTCCGCGCCGCGCTGATCATCTCGGCCTGCGGGAAGCTGTTCGGGCGTGTGTCGGGCCGGTCGTGGTCGCCCAGCAGTCCCTCCGGGTCGTGGACGTCGGTGATCCGCAGCCTGCCCGAGGCCGTCCGTCCTCCCACAGCGCCAGGGCGCCCGACCCGTGACGTGGGTGATCGCGCCAGCCAGTCCAGGCTGCCGCAGTCGTCGCCGGGCGGCCTCGAGCAGCGCGGCGTCTACCTACGTACTGCTCCTCCAGCGTCGTCCTGGGTCATCTCGGACTGGCGCAGGAAGGCCCCGGCCTGCACCTGCCACAGCGCCGTCGTCAGCTGGCCGACGATCCGCCTTTTCGGGGGCGTTTGGCCGGCGCGCCGGTCTCCGGTGTCTCGCGACGGTGCACGTACTCGATCACCGCGCGGGTGACCCGGCGCAGCACCTCGCGCCGGTCGCAGCCGTGCAGCGTCGCCGGTCAGCTCACCGGATGTCCTCGGCCGCGATCTCGCCGCCGCCGTTCAGCAGTATTCCGCACTCTCGCCACGATCGGGGCTTACGGCCTCGCGCATCGCGGCGTCGCGTCGGGCCGTGCCCTGTCAGCAGAGTCCTTGCTTTTCGCCGTTCGCAGAGTTCTGTTCCGAGCCCGCTCCGGCGAGCTCGTCGGCCGGGCAGTCGACTGCGCGATCCCGGCTGCCGATCTCCTCGGTGGCGCAGCCGCACGAGCCGCGCAGTTCTAGCGCCGCGTCGGCAGCGTGTGCGCCCGTGTACAGCGTCGTCGTCCCCGCGCAGCTCGTTCGAGCAGCAGCCGGCCGGCCAGCGCGCCGATCTCGTCGAAGCGCTGGTTGACGCTCGTCAGCGGCGGTCGTCTGAACGCGCCTCCTCGATGTTGTCGAAGCCCACCACCGCCAGTCGCCCGGGATTCCCAGCCCGGCTGTCGGTCAGCTCGCCCATGAGCGCCGATCGCGTTGCGGTCGGTCGCCGACCATCAGCGCGGTCGGCGCGCACGGCGCTCGCAGCACGGCCTTCGCCGCCTGGATGCCTCCGTCGTTGTCTCGTTGTCCACCGCGGCGTTCAGCAGCGCGCGCTCGTCCGTGCAGGCCGTGCTCGGCCAGAGCCTCCGTGGTAGGCGTCGTATCGTTCGCGCATGTCTGCCTGCCCTAGGTTGCCTACGAAGCCGATCCTGGTGTGGCCTTGCTCGATGAGGTGTTCTACCGCGGCTATTCGTCCCTCCGCGGTTTTCCGTCAGCGCCGGACGACGACGGTGCCGATCGCTCCCGGGCCGAGGTGCGCCCCGATGACCGGGCCCAGCTCGGCGATGTACAGCTCCCCCAGCCGCCCGATGGACGCCCGCAGCGCCCGGGCCACCTGGTCGGCCCGCGGCTGGGCCTCGAGGTGGTGCACGGCCACGTCCACCGGACCGTCGCCGGCCGCGGCCGCGGTGAGATCGACCAGCCGGGCGATGGCCTTGGTGGCCGTGCGCACCTTCTCCAGCGGGACGATGCGGCCCTCGACCATCTGCAGCAACGGCTTGACCGCCAGTGACGTGGCCAGCATCGCCGCCGCGGTGCCGATCCGCCCGCCCCGGCGCAGGTACTCGACCGTGTCGACGTAGAACAGCGTGCGGGTGCGGTCGACCGTGCGGGTGGCCGCGCCCTGCACCTCGGCCGCGGACGCGCCCCCGGCCGCGCGTTCGGCCGCGGCCATGACGGCGAAGCCCAGCGCCATCGCGGCCGAGCGGGAGTCGACCACGCGGACCACGCCGTGCTCGAAGTCCTGCGCGGCCAGCGCGGCCGACTCCCAGGTGCCGGACAGGGCGGCGGCGAGGTGGATCGAGACGACCCGGGTCGCGCCGGAATCGAGGCAGTCCTGGAACGCGGCCGCGAACTCGGCCGGGGCCGGGCGCGACGTGGTCACCGGCACCTTGTCGCGCAGGGCCTGGGCCACCTCGACCGCCGTCACGTCCACGCCGTCGG
Source organism: uncultured Actinomycetota bacterium (assembly GCA_963713245.1). Lineage (GTDB taxonomy): Bacteria > Actinomycetota > Actinomycetes > Mycobacteriales > Jatrophihabitantaceae > CAVQKZ01. Next base: position 369,426 of record CAVQKZ010000002.1, on the reverse strand, counting down.
TGCCGGTGCGGGCTCCGATCGAGACCTGCAGCGGCACCACCCGCACCGCCAACGCGGCGGCGACCCCGTCGGGCAGGTAGGCCGTGGAGTCGGTGACGACCGCGACCCGCTCGGCGGCACCGTGCTGCACGGCGTCGTGCTCGGCGGCCACGGCGTTACACGACGAAGTTCACGAGCCGGCCGGGGACGGCCACCACGCGCCGCACCTCGCGGCTGTCCAACGCGGCGACGACCCGGGCGTCCTGCCGGGCGGCCTGCTCCAGCGCGTCGCGCTCGGCGTCGGCGGCCACGGTGATGACGGCCCGCACCTTGCCGTTGACCTGCACCGGCACCTCGACCATGGCGTCGACCAGCAACGCGTCGTCGGCGACCGGGAACAGCGTCCAGGCCAGCGAGCTCTCGTGGCCCAGCCGCGACCACAGCTCCTCAGCGGTGTGCGGGGCCAGCGGGGCCAGCAGCAGCACCAGCGTCTCGGCCAGCTCGCGCGGCGCCCCGCCGTGCGGGTAGGCCTGCGTGATTGCGTTGTTGAGCTCGGTGATGCGCGCGATCGAGGTGTTGAACCGCAGCGTCTCCATGCCCTCGCGCACGGCCGCGATCGTCTTGTGCGTCAACCGGTTCAGCTCGTCGGGGATGTCGTCCTCGGTGACGTGGACGGCCCCGGACTGCTCGTCGACCACGGTGCGCCAGATGCGCTGCAGCAGCCGGTAGGGCCCGACGATCGCCTTCGCGTCCCACGGCCGGGACTGCTCCAGCGGGCCGCTGAACATCTCGAACAGCCGGAACGTGTCGGCCCCGAACTCGGCGATGAAGTCATCGGGCGTGACGACGTTCTTCAGGCTCTTGCCGATCTTGCCGAATTCGCGGGTGACCTTCTCGTCGCCGTAGTAGAACTCGCCGTCGCGCTCTTCCACCTCGGCCGCCTCGACGTAGAACCCGTCCTTGTTCGCGTAGGCCGGCAGCTGCAGCATGCCCTGGTTGACCAGCCGGTGGAACGGCTCGCAGCTGCTCAGGTAGCCCAGGTCGAACAGCACCTTGTGCCAGAACCGGGCGTACAGCAGGTGCAGCACGGCGTGCTCGACGCCGCCGACGTACAGCTCGACGCCGCCCAGCGGGCGGTCGGCGCTCGGGCCCATCCAGTAGTGCTCGATCAGCGGGTCGACGAAGCGCTCGCTGTTGCGCGGGTCCAGGTAGCGCAGCTCGTACCAGCAGGAGCCGGCCCAGTTGGGCATGGTGTTGGTCTCGCGCCGGTAGCGCTTGGGCCCGTCGCCCAGGTCCAGCTCGACGTTGACCCAGTCGTCCAGCCGGCCCAGCGGCGGCGCCGGCTCGGAGTCGACGTCGTCGGGCTCGTAGGCCTTGGGCGAGAAGTCGTCGGTGTCGGGCAGTTCCAGCGGCAGCATCGAGTCGGGCAGCGCCACCGGCAGGCCGTCCTCGTCGTAGACGATCGGGAACGGCTCGCCCCAGTACCGCTGGCGGCTGAACAGCCAGTCGCGCAGCCGGTAGGTCGTGGCGCCCCGGCCGGCGTCGTTGGCCTCCAGCCACTCGATCGTGCGGGCCTTGGCCTCGGCCACGCCCAGGCCGTCCAGGCTCAGCCCGTCGGTGGCGGAGTTGATGGCCGAACCCTCGCCGGTGTAGGCCTTGCCGCCGGCGGCCTCGAAGCCCTCCGGCGGGGCGACCGTGCGCACGATCGGCAGCCCGAAGCGCTCGGCGAACTCCCAGTCGCGCTCGTCCTGCCCGGGCACGGCCATGATGGCGCCGGTGCCGTAGCCCATCAGCACGTAGTCGGCGATGAACACCGGCAGCCGGGCACCGGTGACCGGGTTGGTGGCGAACGCGCCGGTGAACACGCCGGTCTTGAGCTTGCCCTCGGCCTGGCGGTCCAGCTCGGACTTGCCGGCCGCGACGGCACGGTAGGCCGCGACCGCCGCCGCCGGCGTGCCCCGCCCGCCGGTCCAGGCCTCGGCCGTGCCCTCGGGCCAGGCCTCGGGCATCATCGCGTCGACCAGCGGGTGTTCCGGAGCCAGCACCATGTACGTGGCGCCGAAGATCGTGTCGGGACGGGTGGTGAAGACCTCGATCGGGTCGGGCCGGCCGCTCTCGTGGGCGCCCTTGTCGCTGTGCACCGGGAACTGGATGTGCGCGCCGCTCGAGCGGCCGATCCAGTTGCGCTGCATGGTGCGGACCTTGTCGGGCCAGTCGATCTGGTCCAGGTCGTCGATCAGCCGGTCGGCGTACGCGGTGATGCGCAGCATCCACTGGCGCAGTGGCTTGCGGAACACCGGGAAGTTGCCGCGCTCGCTGCGCCCGTCCGAGGTCACTTCTTCGTTGGCCAGCACGGTGCCCAGGCCCGGGCTCCAGTTGACGGTCGACTCGGCCCGGTAGGCCAGCCGGTGGTTGTCGACGACCTGACGCCGCTCGATCTCGTTCAGCTCACGCCAGGGCCGGTCGAACGGGTTGGTGCCCTCGGCCGGCTCGCGGGCGCCGGCGTCCAGCTCTGCGATCAGATCCTCGACCGGACGAGCCCGGTCGGCATTGGTGTCGTACCAGGCGTTGTAGATCTGCAGGAAGATCCACTGCGTCCAGCGGTAGAACTGCGGGTCGGTGGTGGCCACGGCCCGGCGCTCGTCGTGCCCCAGCCCCAGCCGGCGCAGTTGCCGCTTGTAGATGTCGATGTTGGCGTAGGTGGTCGTGGCCGGATGCTGCCCGGTCTGCACGGCGAACTGCTCGGCCGGCAGCCCGAACGCGTCGAAGCCCATCGTGTGCAGCACGTTCTCGCCGCGCATGCGCAGGTAGCGGGCGTAGACGTCGGTGCCGATGTAGCCCAGCGGGTGGCCGACGTGCAGGCCGGCGCCGGACGGGTACGGAAACATGTCCATGATGAAGGCGTGCGGGCCGATGGCCACGCGGTCGAAGCCCTCGGCCAGGTCGCCGACCGGGTTGGGCGTGTGGAAGGTGCCCTCGCGCTCCCAGCGGTCCTGCCAGGACAGCTCGATCTCGTTAGCCACCGCGGCCGTGTAGCGGTGCGGGGGGATGTCGTCGGCCGGGTCCGCGGCGGCACCACCGTTGGCCGTGGCGGTGCCGGCCGCCTCTGCCGCGGCGGCCTTGCTCGCGGCCACGGCCTCGGCCACGGCCTGCGCCACGGCGTCGGGCTGGGCGACCGCCGGTGCGTCGTCGGTGGTGCTCATCGTGTGCTGCTCCTCCGTGTTTCGTGCTCTGCCGGATTTCGTCCCGTTACAAACAGAAGAGCCCCTGCACTTTCGCAGAGGCTCGGCCGCGCTGGCGACGGTGCTCAGTCAGCCGCGCGGCCCGGGAAGGAGCAGGCGTTCAGTGCTCATGAGAACAGAATACCGCCGCGCATCCCGGCCGCCCAATATGTGGGGTATATGGTGCTCGCCCCGCGCCCGCCGTCCGTCGCCGCCGAACGCGGGGGCACCGCATCCTTCGACTGTAGATCGACGTCCGGGCCTGGCCGTGGCGGCGCGCGGGGGCCCGGCCGGCCAATTCAGGCCTCGGCGTCGGGGGCGTCCTCGCCGTCGCCGGCCAACCGCACCGGCAGCGGGGCGATCGTGCCGGGGGCGCCGATGTTGTGGGCCCGCAGCCGCCACTTCGGGGTGACGTCGGCCTGCTGCTCGGCGCCGAGTTCGGACCAGTGGCAGTTGGCCAGCGAGCCGAGCACATGCACGTCCTGGCGCAGCCCGAGCAGCGCCGAACACAGCGACAGGGCGGTCGCGCTGTGGGTCACGAGCACCGCGCAGGGGACGTCGGGCAGGTCGGCGAAGGCGGCGCCGGCCCGGGCCGCGACCTGGTCGCGGGTCTCGCCCCCGCGGCGGCTGACGTCGCGCCCGGCGACCCAGTCGGTGAACTCGTCCGGGTAGCGCTGGGCCACCTCGTCGCGGGTCAGCCCCTCCCAGTGGCCGAGCGAGCGCTCGCGCAGCCGGGCGTCGACGAGCAGGTCGAGGCCGGTGAGCTCGGCGATCGGCTCGGCCGTCTGCAGGGCCCGGATCGCGTCGGAGCTGACCAGGATGTCGGGTGCGAGCGCGGCGACGAGCGCGGCCACCTCCCAGGCCTGAGCCCGCCCGACGTCATCAAGCGGCGGGTCGGACTGACCCTGGAAGCGCCGCTCGGCGTTCCAGGCGGTCCGCCCGTGCCGCAGCACGATCACCCTCAACCTTATTCCGCCTCGGGAGCGGACCTCGCGCGAGCGCTCACCGCGCTGTGGTCACCCATCAACCACAGCAGTGCCGGAGGGTTTGCCGTCGTCGAAGGGGATGAACGGGCAGTCCTTCCAGAGCCGTTCCAGGGCGTAGAAGACGCGCTCCTCGGCATGCTGGACGTGCACGACGATGTCGGAGTAGTCGAGCAGCACCCACCGGCCGTCGCGGCGGCCCTCGCGCCGCAACGGCTTGACCCCGGCCTCGCGCAGCTTGAGTTCCACCTCGTCGACGATGGCCTCGACCTGGCGTTCGTTGCTGCCGGTGGCGATGACGAAGACGTCGGTGATGGCCAGCCGGTCGCTGACGTCGATGAGGACGACGTCGACGGCGAGCTTGTCGCTGGCGGCCCGGGCGGCGACGAGCGCGAGGTCGCGGGCGGTATCGGTGGCGGTCACGAGCACCCAGCCTACGGGGCGGTGCGGTAGAGCCGGTGCTTGTTGATGTACTGCACCACTCCGTCGGGCACGAGGTACCAGACCGGCTGGCCTCGCTGCACCCGGGCCCGGCAGTCGCTGGAGGAGATGGCCATGGCCGGGACGTCGAGCAGGGTGACCGAATCGGTGGGCAGGTGGGCGTCGGTGAGCTCGTAGCCGGGCCTGGTGACCCCGACGAAACGGGCCAGCTGCAGCGCCTCCTCGGCCCGCTCCCACGACAGGATCTGGCCCAGGGCGTCGGCCCCGGTGATGAAGTACAGCTCGACGCCGGGCCGCTGGGCCGCGATGTCGCGGATGGTGTCGACGGTGAACGTCGGCCCGGCCCGGTCGATGTCGACCCGGCTGACCCAGAACCGCGGGTTGGACGCGGTCGCGATCACCGTCATCAGGTAACGGTGCTCGGCCGGGCTGACCTGGCGCTCGGTCTTCTGCCACGGCTCGCCGGTGGGGACGAAGATGACCTCGTCCAGCTCGAACAGCGACGACACCTCCGAGGCGGCGACGAGGTGCCCGTGGTGGATGGGGTCGAAGGTGCCACCCATGATCCCCACCCGCCGTGCCATGGTCGCGATCCTACGGATCGCGCAGATCCAGCTCGTACGTCTGGCCGACGAGGTCGACGCCGTAGCTGTGGTGGGGCTGCTCCGCGGTGAGCCGGAAGCCGGCCTTCAGGTAGATCCGGCGGGCCGCGACCAGGGGATCGTTGGTCCAGAGCACCATGCGCCGGTAGCCGGCCGCCCGGGCGAAGTCGAGACAGGTGCGCACCAGCCGCTCCCCCAAGCCCTGGCCCCGGGCCACCGGGTCGACGAGCAGGATGCGCAGCCGCGCGGTGCTGTCGTCGTCGGCCACGCAGAACACGCACCCGACCCGCTGGCCGCCCACCTCGGCGATCCACGCGGCCTCGCGCCGCTCGTCGCGGCCGGCGGCGTAGTCGGCCACGATGCGGGCGACCAGGGTTTCGAAGCCGGCGTCCCAGCCGAACTCGCGGGCGTAGAGCTCGCCGTGGGCCTGGACGACCCAGCCCAGGTCGCCGGGGCGCTCGAGGCTGCGGATGGTGGCGTGCTGGGTCGTGGTCACGGCGGGCTCCTCATCTACTGACACGACTGTATCAGTGAGGCACAATGCGGTTATGCCGGCCGAGCCGTCCCCGCGTCGAACCGAGATCCTCGATGCCGCCTACCGGTACGTGCTCGAGCACGGGCTGGCCGCGGCCTCGCTGCGCCCGGTGGCCGAGGCCGTCGGTTCGAGCACCGGCGTGCTGCGCTTCTTGTTCGGCTCGAAGGACGGCCTGGTCCGGGCCATCCTCGAGCGGGCCCGGCAGGACGAGCTGGCCCTCCTCGACCACCTCCAGGCCGACGACAGCCTGGCCGGGATCGGCATCCAGCTGTGGTCGTGGCTGAGCGCGCCGGACCACCGCCCGGTGCTCGTGCTCTGGGTCGAGAGCTACGCGTCCTCGCTGCTCGACGACACCGGGCCCTGGGCCGGGTTCGCCCGCTCGACCGTGGACGACTGGCTGGCCCTGCTGGCCCGGGCCCAGCCGGCGCCGGTGCGCAACACCGCCGCCGGGCGGGCCGAGCGCACCGCACTGCTGGCCGTGCTGCGCGGCGCCCTGCTCGACCTGCTCGCCACCGGCGACGTCGCCCGCACCACGCGGGCCGTCACCGCATACCTGGCGGCGCTGGGCTGAAAGTTACGAGTAGTGGAGAAGTTCGGGTCCGCACCGAACCGGATCCGCCCGAGATCCGTGTGAGAACAGCCGTCCGTGCCCGGTCACGGCTGATCCCGCGCGGCGGCCCTGGGCCTGTGGGATCCTCCTGCCTAGGCTGGGCGTTCTGGCTATCACGGAGGACGACGATGGGACGAGATGGGCCGGATGCGATGGGCTCGGTGACTCGCGACCCGCACGAGACGTACCTGGCCGATTTGGCCGGCTACGTGTTCGGGGTACTCGACCCGGCAGAGGTCGGCGCGGTCGAGGAGCACCTGCGCACCTGCGACATCTGTGCCGCGGAGCTGCCCCGGCTGCAGGCCACGGTCGCCCAACTGGACGAGGTGCCCCCGGAAGCGTTCATCGACGGGCCGCCCGAGGGGGCCGATCTGTTGGTGCACCGCACCCTGCGGCGCATCGACTCGGGCCGCCCCGGTCCCGGCAGCGGACGGTGGCGCGGCCTGTCCGTCGCGGCGGTCGCGGGGATCGTGACGATCGCGTCCGCGGTGCTGATCGGTCGAGAGACCGCGCCGAAGCAGGCGGCCGAGGGTTTCCCCGTGGTGTCCCCGTCGCCCTCGGCGTCGGCATCGGCGTCGGTCGTGCCGGGGACCACGGTGTTTTCCGCGACCGACGCCGGCACCGGCGCCCGATTGACCGCGCAGGTGGTCCCGGCCCAGGGCTGGGTACGGATCTCGGTGGCCGTCACCGGCATCCCGGAGGGCCAACGATGCGTGCTGTACGTCGTCCCCAAGCACGGCCGGCCGGTTGAGGCCGGTAGCTGGATGGTGTCGGCGGCGGGGGCACGGCAGGGCACCGCGCTACAGGGCACCGCTCTGGTCCCGGCCGATCAGGTGGCCGCCGTCACCGTGTCCAACACCGCCGGCAAAACGTTCGTCACCGCAGCGGCCTGATCGCGGACGAGTCGCAATGATCGAGGTGCCGCGCGCGGCGCGGGCTCGAGCCCGGCCCGAGGTTCGCTGAGATGGTCGGTCTCGGAACCAAACGGCCCGACGAGCGAGCGATGGTCGCCGGACTCGTGCAGGAGCATGGCGGCGCCCTGATCGCGTACGCGACTCGGCTCACCGGTGACCGGTACGCGGCCGAAGACGTGGTGCAGGAAACGCTGGTGCGGGCTTGGCAGCATCCAGAGGTCATGGAAAACGGCAAAGGCTCGGTTCGGGGCTGGCTGCTGACCGTGGCCCGCAACATCGTCATCGATCAGGCCCGAGCTCGAGCGTCGCGGCCGAAGGAGGTTGCCACCTCGCCGGCTGCCGATCCGATCAGTGGTGATCACGCGGACAGTGTCGTGAACACCATGACCATGATGGGGCTGCTCGGCGAGCTGCCCGTCGACCAGCAGCGCGTGCTGGTCGAGATGTACTACCGGGGCCAGACCGTCACCGAAGTCGCCGCCGCGCTCGGGATTCCAGCCGGCACGGTCAAGTCCCGCTTGTTCTACGCGCTACGCACGCTGCGACAACTCGTCGCCGGCACGGTGACGGTTGCGCACAACGAAGCCGACACCGCCTGATTCACCAGCCGGCCGCCCGCCTGATCTCGTGGCGTGTCATTCTCTGCAGGTGTCGCGTCAGCCCGACCAGGAACGCCGGCGTCGGGGCAACCTGTCGCCGGTGACGGTCGTGGGCCTGGCCGTCGCGGGCGCCGCGGTCGCCACTGCGGCGATCGTCGTCGTGAACCGGTCCGAGCCCGCGCCGCGCACGCCGGCCGCGGCCGACTATGTGACCGCCGATCGCCTGGCCCGGACGCCCGTCCCGGCCACGCTGAACGGCGCCTCGACCGGAACCTACGTCTCGCACTGCGGCCGCAACGAAGACGGCCATCGCAACGCCGACAACGTCATCACCGTCCCTGGAAAACCTGGCGGTGCGATGCACGAGCACGACTACGTCGGCAATGTGTCCACCAACGCCTACTCCACTGATCAGAGCCTGGCGGCCGCGTCCACCACCTGTGGCGCCGGCGACCGTTCGAGCTACTACTGGACGGTATTACGGGCGATCGGGCCGAACGCCGGCCCGGCTTCGCCGCAGCTGGGCCACAACACCGGACGAATAGTCCGGCCCGATACGGTCCTGATCCAGTTCCGCGGCAACCCCACCAGCAAGGTCGTGGCCATGCCGCGTTTCCTGCGGGCGCTCACCGGCAACGCGAAGGCATTTTCCCAGCGTGGAGTAGGAGCCGAGCACGTCCAATGGGGCTGCTCGGGCGTTCCCGGATCAAGTTCTGCTTATTACCCGCTCTGCCCGCCTGGCCAGCAGGTGACGCGCACGTTCGACTTCCCCGGTTGCTGGGACGGCCTGCACACCGACAGCCCGAACCATCGCACCCACCTCGTATTCGCCCGATCGAACGGCGTCTGTCCGCCGCAGACCTACCCGGTGCCCCAACTTCACGTCGTCGTGAGCTATTCGGTGAACCCCGGGCGCAGCTTCGCCATCGACACGATGCCGGCTGAGCGGCGCTCGCCGATCACCGACCACAGCGAGTTCATCAACGTCATGCCCGGCGACCTCATGGCTCGCGTCGTGAACTGCATCAACACCGGTACGCACTGCGGCTGAGCCGCGTCTGCATCGGCGGCACCCGCTCCCAGCGAGTCACCGGCCGCAATGCGACCCCGCGCGCCGCGTGCGCGGGCCCATTTCGAATCACTGCGTCCCACACCGAACCGCATTGCGTTGATGCGCGTGTTGTTCGCAGCGCTGATGAGTGGCGCACCCGAGATGTGATTCAGGAAGGACTCTCGTGATGGCTATTCGCCCCCGGGCCCGAGTGTTGATCCCGGCCGTCGCCGTGGCTGCTGTCGTGGCCGCGGCCGGCATCGCCCTGGCGGTCCCGACGAACAAGAGCAGCGCTCACCCGGCACCGACCACGTCGCAGCACTCCGATCCGGGATCGGGCATGGCCGGAATGCCCATGCCCGGCAACCCCGCACGTGCGGCCGAGACGAGCACCAGCGCCGGCGCCGCGAAAGCAGCGGCACCCCGTCTTCCTGGCCGCGACCCTGAGCGGCCGCAACGAGGTTCCCAAGCCCGGCGGCGAGGCCGTCGGCGACCCGGCCGGACAGGCCCGCATCGTGCTGCGAGTGCAGGGCGACCAGGTGTCCTTCGCCCTCAGGTGGAGCGGACTTTCGGCGCCGACCGCGGGCCACATCCACATCGGGCCGTCCGGGCAGAACGGCGGCGTGCAGATTCCGCTGTTCGTGGGCGCCGTGCCCGCCGGCATCGACGCGGTCACCGGCGCCGTCACCGTGCCCGACCCCACCAAGCTGGCCCGGATCGAGACCCAACCGGACGCCTTCTACGCCAACCTGCACACCGCCCGGTTCCCAGGCGGCGCCGTGCGTGGACAGCTCGCGGTCGACGCTCACCCCGAGGATCTGACCAGCGGGCTGCGCAGTGGGCCGCTCGCGTCCCTCGACAGCGGCGATCAGGAGATCCCCTCCGCCGACGGCAAGGCCACCGGGCATCCGACGGGGCACGCCGTGGCGTTCCTCCACCCCGGCCCGGCGTCCCTGCACTACGCGATCAGCTGGTCCGGTCTCACCGCGCCGACCGCCGCGCATCTGCATCGCGCAAGCGTCGGCTCCGACGGCCCGGTCGTCCTGCCGCTCTTCGCCGCCGCAGCGGGCCTGCCCACCAACATCACCGGTGTCGCGGGCCGCGTCACCGGCGTCCAGGCCGCCCTGCTCAGTCAGGTCAACACCGACCCGAGCCACTTCTACACCAACCTGCACACCGCGCAGTTCCCCGGTGGCGCGGTTCGCGGGCAGCTGTTCCGCGTCCGCGGCAACTGACCCACATCCCCATCATCAGAAAGAGGTAGGACCATGAAACGCAGCAAGGCTGTACGACTCGCCCTCATCGCATCGCTGTTCGGACTGGCCGTGCTAGCGACCGCCTGCAGCTCGTCGACCAAGAATGCCTCAGGGACGGTCGCACCGTCGAAGCAGGCGCAGGGCTACGGGGCCGCGAGCGGCACCGATGCCGGCGGCCGCTCAGCCGTCACGGTCGCGAACTCGTCACTCGGCAAGATCCTCGCCGGTCCTGACGGCCGCACCTTGTACGGCTTCACGAACGACATCAACGCGAGTAGCACCTGCTACAGCACCTGTGCCGCGGCCTGGCCTCCGTTGACCACCGGCGCGCAATGGACGGTGGCGCCCGGCTTGGACACCGGAATCTTCTCGACCGTCACCCGCGACGACGGCACCAGTCAGCTCGCGGTCGGAAAGTGGCCGCTGTATTACTACTCCGGCGACACGTCCCCGGGCGACACCTCGGGGCAAGGCAGTGGGGGCGTCTGGTTCGTCGTCGGCATCGACGGCAAGCTCATCACCAACGCGAAGTCCGGTGCCGGTGCCCCCGCAAGCAACGCGCCGTACCCGGGCCAGACCGGTGCGGCCTACCCCGGTGCCGGCGGCACACCACCGAGCGCGGGCACCGCCGGCCCGGTGAAGACCGGGCAGACCAACCTGGGTCCGACGCTGGTCGACAGCACGGGGCACACCCTCTACGGCATCACCAAGGACAGCTCCGGTACGCCGACCTGCACGGCCGCGTGCGCCACCGTCTGGCCACCACTGTTGGTTTCCGGCTCGGCGTTGCCGTCCGGGCTCGACCCCTCGATCTTCAGCGTGGTCGACACCCCCACCGGGCAGAAGCAACTGAAGGCCGGCAAGTGGCCGCTCTACCGGTTCTCCGGCGATCAGAAGGCCGGCGACACCAACGGCCAGGGTTCCGGCGGAGTCTGGTTCGCCGTATCCCCGACCGGCAAGCTCATCAAGCCCTGACCGTCCCGAGGCGCCGGCATCCCTCCGGCGAGCAGGCGCAGCTCCCCGGCCGGCGTAGCGAACGAGCTGCCTGGCGCGGGTGACCGAGGCGCGGCGACCACTTCCTACCCCCTGCGAAGTGGCTCGTCGCGCCTTGACCTGTCATCCGCCCGCCCCGCTCGAGCTGCGAGACCTACCAGTGCACGCCGCGCAGGATGTGCGCGAAGGCCACGCTCTCGCTCGACGGCTCGTCGGATTTGCCGGTGCGGTCGCCGCCGCGGGCCGCGTGCGAGTCGGGAAAGATCTTGTAGCCGGCGTTGAGGATGACGTCCACGCCGCGCGGCGCGATCTGGTAGGCCAGCTCCCCCGCGTTGCCCAGCGCCGTGCCGACCTTCTTGGGCCGGCGGATCATGGCCTTGCAGATCATGTCGGCGGCCTCGGCCGGGGTGATCGTCGGGAACCGGTCGTACATCTTGGTCGGCGCGATCATCGGGGTGCGCACCAGCGGCATGTGGATGGTGGTCAGGTACACGCCGTCGTCGATCACCTCCGACGCGATGCAGCGCGAGAACGCATCCAGCGCCGCCTTGGACGCGACGTAGGCCGAGAAGCGCGGCGTGTTCGTCTGCACCCCGATCGAGCTGACGTTGATGATGTGCCCGCCCTTGCGCCCGTCGCTGGGCGTGCGCATCACCGGCAGCAGGCTGAGGATCAGCCGGACGGCACCGAAGTAGTTCAGCTGCATCGTCCGCTCGAAGTCGTGGAAGCGGTCGTAGGACAGCGCGATCGAGCGGCGGATCGATCGCCCGGCGTTGTTGACCAGCACGTCGACGCGACCGTGCTCGTCGAGCACCTCCTTGGCCATGCGCTCGATGTCGGCCATGTCGGACAGGTCGCAGCGGTGCACGGACGCGATCCCGCCGAGTTCCTCGATGTCGCGCTTGGTCTCCTCGAGCTTGTCGGCCGTGCGGGCGACCAGGATGACGTTGCCGCCGGCCGCGCCGACGCGCAGCGCGGTGGCCCGGCCGATGCCCGACGAGGCGCCGGTGATGAGCACGGTCTTGCCCTTGATGGCCCGGGCCAGCGCGCGGTCCTTGCGGCGGTCGGGGCTGTAGGTGCGTTCCCAGTACTCCCAGAGCACCGAGGCGTAGCTGGCCAGCGGCGGGGCCTCGATCCCCGAGCCGGCCAGGGCCTCCTGGGTCTTGGTCGAGTCGAACGTGGTCGGGTAGTTGATGTAGTGCAGCACCTCGCGCGGGATGCCGAGTTCGGCCAGGACGAGGTCGGTGGCCTGCTTGGCCACCGGCAGCCGGCTCAGCCCGCTCAGCAGCGAGCCCGGGAGCGCGTCCAGGAACTTGCTGTCGACGTTGTAGGCGAACGACGGCGCGTGCGCGGCCTTGGCGAACACGTTGGCCATGCCGCCGACCGTGAGCGGTTCGGGGTCGGTGAGGTGGAAGGCCCGGCCGTCCAGCCCGGGCTGGTGGGCCAGGTAGTCCATCGCCTTGGCCACGAAGTCCACCGGCACCAGGTTGATCGGGCCGCCCTCGATGCCGATGCCGCGCAGCCAGGACGGCGCGATGCCGCGCAGCCGCTGGATGGTGCGGAAGAAGTAGTACGGGCCGTCGATCTTGTCGATCTCGCCCGTCTCGGAGTGCCCGACGACCGCGGCCGGCCGGTAGATCCGCCACGGCACGGTGCACTCGTTGCGGACCACGGCCTCGGACTCGTGCTTGGTCCGGTAGTAGGGGTTGTTGTCGACGTCGGTGGCCTCGTCGAACATGTCCTCGGTGAACGTGCCGCGGTAGAGCCCGGCCGCGGCGATCGAGCTGACCTGGTGGAAGTGCCCGGCGTGCACGGCCTCGGCCAGTTGCACGGCGTGGCGGGTGCCCTCGACGTTGGCCACCCGCTGGCTGTCGTCGTCCGCGGTGAGGTCGTAGATCGCGGCCAGGTGGAAGAAGTGCTCGATCTGCCCGTCCAACTTCTCGATCTCGTCGGGGTCCACGCCCAGCCGGGGCTTGGCCAGGTCACCGATCACGGCGACCACCCGCTGGTCGTCGGTGCCCAGGCGGGTGCGCAGTTCGTCGACCTTGTCCAGCGAACGGGCCCGGCACAGCACGTAGATGGTGCCCTCGCGCTCGAGCAGTTCGGCCATCAGGAACCGGCCGATGAACCCGGTCGCGCCCGTCACGAAGTACGCCATCTCGTCCCCCAGCCGCCCCGGACGGGCGATCGTCACTGGCAGTGTCGTGCAGTCGGCACCGGAATTCCACCCGGGCGGGCCGAAGCTCAGCCGATCCGGACGTCGGGCCAGACCGCGCCCGACGGCCAGGCCGAGGATGAACAGCCAGCCGAAGGCCCGGTGGTGCACCAGGCAGACCCGGTGATACCACAGCGGCCAGCCGACGTAGCCGGGCGGCGGCGCGTCCGGGGCCGGGCGGGCCATCACCCGCAGGGCATGGACGGCCCGCGGCAGGGCGGCGGCCGACCACGAGCGCGAAGACGGTGAGCGCGCCGGTGGCGACGGCCACGACCGTGACCACGTACATCGCCGTGACGGCCAGCTGGTTCAGCACCCGGGCGCCGCGCTCGCCCAGCAGCACCGGCAGCGTGCGCTGCTGCTGGGACGTGTCGAAGACGCGCTGGTCGATGTGCTTGCCGATCAGGATGGAGGCCACCCCGAGCCCGATCGGGACCGAGACCAGGAAGGCCTCGCCCGACGCCTTGCCGGTGATGACGTAGTAGCCGCCGCCGATCATCAGCGGACCCCACACCGCGAACGCGGCCAGCTCGCCCAGGCCGAGTTCCTTGAGGGCCCGGGGCGCGGCGTCGTAGGCGTAGAGCAGCACGGCGCCGACGACGGCCAGGACCACGGCGCCCCAGCCCCGCAGGGCGACGAAGTAGACCGCGATGGCGACGGCGACGACGCCGAGGACGACCAGCCCGCCGGCCAGCAGCCGGGGCGTCACCGCGCCGCTGGCGATCGGGTGCAGGGTGTAGCGGCGGCGGGGCGAGTCCTCGGTGTCGTGGCCGCGGCGGTAGCCGAAGTAGTCGTTGGACAGGTTGCTGATCGAGTGCAGCACCACGTAGCCGACGAAGACGAGGACGAACGGCAGCACCTCGAAGCGGCGGTGGGTGGCGGCGAGCAACCCGGCGATCAGCGCGGACTGGGCCGAGATGACCAGGATCACGCTGCGCGAGGCGTACAGGAACCGGGTGATCGGGTCGAGGTGGGCGAACTCGTCGGCCTGGGCCGGGTAGAAGCCGGTGAACGCACCCACCCAGGCGAAGGGTCCGCGCCGCGGTGGCTGGCCGACGGCGGGCGTGGCGGTGGACATCAGGGCTCCTTCGACGGCTGTTTCCCACCCTACGGCGGCCCGGCGCCGGCCCGGCCCACAGCGCGGGGTGGGGTTAACCGCACCACAACTGCCCGTACTGGCGCCATCGCGGGACCGGGCGGGAATCGGGAGCATGAGCTCATGACATCGGCGCTGCTCGGGATCCTGGCCCTGCACTCCGGCGGTGCGCTGCTGGTCTTCGGGCGCGGCCCGTTCGCGCTGCGCCCGACCGGGCGGCCGGGTCGACACTCCTCGTGAACAGCACCGGCGAAACGCCGGGCGCCGGCCCGGCGTCTGGCAGGCTGAGTTCGTCATGATCAGCGCCCGCACCGTTGTCGGCACCCTGTTCATCCGGCGGACCTGGGCCGAGTTGCTGTATGCCCTGATCGGCCTGCCGATCGGCGCGGCCGGCTTCTTCTTCACCGCGGGCGCGCTCGGGTTCAGCGCGCTGCTGCTGGTGACCTTCGTCGGCCTGCCGCTGCTGGCGATCACCGGGCTGGTCACGCGCTGGATCGGCTCGCACCTGCGGCGGCTGTCCAACTCGCTGATCGGCAGCGCCGTGCCGGCGCCACCGCCGTTCCGGTCGCACCCCGGCCTGCTGGGCTGGATCAGCGCCTGCCTGCAGGACGGCACGGCCTGGCGGGCCCGGGTGTACCTGGTGCGTCAAACTGCCGGTCGGCATCGTCACGTCCGTCACCGCGGTCGCGTTCTACCTCTATGGCCTCGGGGGCCTCACCTACTCGCTCTGGGAGCCGCTCACGCCGTGCGAGGGGACCCCGGGCGGCGCCTGCCAGCGCGGCGTCGAGTTCGGCGACGACTTCTACCTCGACACGCCGTTCCGCATCGGGCTGACGACCGTCATCGGCATCGTGCTGCTGCTGCTCGCGCCGTGGGTGGTGCACGGCGTGCTGACCGTCGACCGCGTCCTGGTCCGGTGGCTGCTGGGCCCGACGACATCCGGGCAGCGGGTCCGGGAGCTGGAACAGACCCGGGCCCAGGCCGTGGACGACTCGGCCTCGACCCTGCGCCGGATCGAGCGCGACCTGCACGACGGCACGCAGGCCCGGCTGGTCGCGCTGGCCATGAACGTCGGGCTGGCCCGGGAGAAGCTGGCCGAGGGCCGCGATCCGGCCGAGGCCGAACGACTGCTCGTCAAGGCCCACACCACGGCCAAGGAGGCGATCGTGGAACTGCGCGACCTGGCCCGCGGCATCCACCCGCCGGTGCTGGACGCCGGGCTCGACAGCGCCCTGGCCACGCTGGCCGCGCACAGCGCCGTCCCGGTCGACCTGCGCACGGCCATCGCCGTGCGGCCGTCGCCGGCGATCGAGACGATCGCCTACTTCTGTGCCGCGGAGTTGCTGACCAACGTGGCCAAGCACAGCCGGGCCGAGCACGCCCGCCTCGACGCCCGCACGGTCGAGGGCCGGGTGTGGCTGCAGGTGAGCGACGACGGCCGCGGTGGCGCCAGCGTCGGCGCGGGCAGCGGCCTGTCGGGGCTGTCCGAGCGGGTGCGGACCGTCGACGGCCGGCTGTCGGTGCAGAGCCCGGACGGCGGGCCGACCGTGGTCACGATCGAACTGCCGCTGCAGAGCGCGGCGCATCCGATGAGAGTGGTGATCGCCGAGGACAGCGTGATCCTGCGCGACGGGCTGGTCCACCTGCTGGCCGACCGCGGTCACGAGGTGGTGGCCGCGGTGGCTGACGGCGACGCGTTCCGGGCCGCGGTGGCCGCGCACGATCCGGACGTCTGCATCGTCGACATCCGGATGCCGCCGACGTTCACCGACGAAGGGCTGCGGGCGGCGATCGCGGTGCGCCACGACCATCCGGGCGTGGGCGTGCTGGTGTTCTCGCAGTACGTCGAGACCCGCTATGCGGCCGAACTGCTGGCCGGCTCGATCGGCGGGGTGGGCTATCTGCTCAAGGACCGGGTCGCCGATGTGCGGGAGTTCGTGGATGCGCTGGCCCGGGTGGCCGACGGCGGGACCGCGCTCGACCCCGAGGTGGTGGCCCAGCTACTCGGGGCCAGCGGGCGCACCGACGCGCTGGCCGGGCTGACCCCGCGCGAGCGCGAGGTGCTGGAGAAGATGGCCGAGGGCCGGTCCAACGCGGGCATCGCCGCCGCCCTGGTCGTCTCCGACCGGGCGGTCGAGAAGCACGTCGCCAACATCTTCATGAAGCTCGGGCTGCCGCCGTCCGAGGGTGAGAACCGCCGCGTCCTGGCCGTGCTGCGCTACCTGGATTCGTGAGCGAAACTCAGCGCACGAGGCGGAAGAAGTTGCGGACCTCGTCGACGAACACCTCCGGTTGCTCGAACGCGGCGAAGTGGCCGCCGCTGGGCAGCTCGTGCCAGTACCGGATGTCGGTGTAGCGCTTGGCCGCCCAGCGGCGCGACGGGCGGGGCACCTCGCCGGGGAAGATCGAGCAGCCGGTGGGCACCGTGACCACGTCGGTCGTCGCCTCCCGGAACCAGGCCGACACCTGGCCGAAGCTTTCCCAGTAGAGCCGGGCCGACGATGCGGCCGTCGCCGGCAGCCAGTAGAGCATGACGTTGTCGAGCAACTCGTCCCGGCTCAGGACGCTGTCGAGATTTCCGTCGTGGTCGGCCCAGGACCAGAACTTCTCGACGATCCAGGCCAGCAGCCCCGCGGGCGAATCGGTCAGCCCGTAGCCGAGGGTCTGCGGTTTGGTCGCCTGTTCGGCCGAGTAGCCGGACTCCGACTCCGCGGCCGCGCGCAAGTCGGCCAGCGATTCGCGCTCGGCGTCGGTGAGCTCGTCGAAGGTGTCCGGGTCGGGCGCGGCGATCGGGGGCAGGACATGGATGCCGGCGACGTGGTCGGGATCCTGTTGGCCGATGCTCGTCGTGATGCTGTTGCCCCAGTCGTGGCCCTGCGCGCCGTAGCGTTCGTATCCGAGGCGGGCCATCAGCTCGATCCAGGCGGTCGCGATGCGCTGCACTGTCCATCCGGGCCGGCTCGGCTTGTCGCTGAAGCCGTAGCCGGGCAACGACGGGCAGACCACGTGGCAGGCGTCGCCGGCCGACCCGCCGTACCGCGTCGGGTCGGTGAGTGGCCCGATCACCTTGCCGAACTCGACGATCGAGCCGGGCCAGCCGTGGCTGAGGATCACGGGCAGCGCATCCGGGTGCGGCGAGCGGACGTGCACGAAGTGGATGCCGAGCCCGTCGATGCGGGTCCGGAACTGCGGCAGCGCGTTCAGGCGGGCTTCGGTGGCCCGCCAGTCGTAGTCGTCGGCCCAGTAGCGGCAGAGCTCGTACAGGTAGCCGAGCGGGACGCCCTGCGACCAGTCGTCGACCGTCTCGCGCTCGGGCCACCGGGTGCCGCGCAGCCGCCAGCGCAGGTCGGCCAGCTCGAGCTCCGGGATGTCGATCCGGAAGGGCGTGATTGTGTCAGGCACGACGGCTGCCTTCCTTGGCTCAGACGAGAGCCGGTGCGTGCATCCGGTTGCGTCGGGGAGTGCGGCTCGGGTCGAGCCAGCGCGGCGGGGTCCAGTGCGGGACGCCGTCGGCCAGCTGGCACGACCAGCCGAGGTTGGCGTGTTCGCGATGATGGAAGCCGCAGAGCAGGGTGCCGTCGTCGACCGAGGTTCGCTTCGTGATCGCGAAGTCGGTGATGTGGTGACTCTGGCACCAGGCCGGCCCGACGGTGCAGCCCGGGAAGCTGCAGCCTTGGTCGCGGGCGATCATCGCTAACCGCTGACCTTCGGTGAAGATCCGGTGCGTGTCGCCGTAGGCGGTGATCTCGCGGGTCGTGGTCAGGGCGACGGGCACGATGCGGGCGTCGCCGGCCAGGGTGAGGGCCTGCTCGACCGGGATGAGCGCGCCGTGCCCGGTAGTGGCCAGCCCGGTCCTCGTCGCGATCTGCTGCTCGGTCAGGGTGAGCACGATGGTGGCCGCGACACCGTTGCAGGCCGGCAGTTCGCCCGAGCGCAGCGCGGCGAGCATCGCGTCCTGCAGGCCGTCGTGATTGCGCTGGCCGGCGGTGCGGGGGTCGGGCGTGCCGTCCTCGGCTGGGGCCGGGCGGCCGGCTGAGTCGAGCACCGACAGCAGCGCCTCGGCACAGATCGCGGTCAGCTCGCCGTCGACGTGGGCTGATCCGTCGCGCCGCTGCCGGATGCTCAGGTTGCGGCGCCGCTTGCGGTCGCGTTCCTCGGTGAGGGTGCCGTCGGGGTCGAGGGTGTCGCTGAGCCGGCGGGCGGCCTGGGCCAGCAGCCGGGGGTCCAACTGTTCGGCGTGCTCGACCAGGAGTTGTTGCACGGACTCGTCGTGCTCGGCCTGGACCGCCGCCGACAGGGCGTCGATCGTCCGGGTGACGACCCGGGCGTGTGCCGCCGAGATCGTCCCGGCGGCCTGGGCGGCGGAGACGTGGGCGAACAGCGGCGGCAGGGCCTCGCCGGTCAACCCACGTCGCGGACCGAGATCGGCGGCGGCCCGCACCCGCACCGACGCCTCACCCGGGCTGATCCGCAACAGCTGGGTGAGCAGGTTCGCCGTCCGCGGGCAGGCCCGCTCGTGGGCAAGGCCGCGAGCGTCGACCTCGGCGATCAGGGCATGGTCAACGGACGCGAGCCGCCGCTTCTGCACCTCGAGTTTGCCGAGGAGGTGAAGCAGTTCGTCGCCGCGTAGAGAGGTCAGGTCGGCACGTTGCAGATCGTCGACAACCTGACTGAGCCGGTCCAGGACCAGCTCCAGGCCATCCCGCTCCGCATTTACGAACATACGTTCAATATACTGACAAGCCCGAGGGGACGCAACCGCCTTTCCGATACCGGCCACGCACCAAAGGCGAGTTGATCAACAAGAGACGAGGCCGTGGGACAGCAGGAACCGCCGCCCGGCGGCGCGACCAGCCCAGCACCCAACTCCCTCCGTCGCCGCCGCTCTTCACCGAAGCCAAGCGCAAAGGTGACACGGCAATCGGCGGGGAGCCAAGGACAAGCCCGCCGCCGGGCCTCAGGCCGGGACCTTGTCGAGGAAGCCGAGGACCCGAGTGAGCCGGCCGTCCTCGTCGGTGAGGGCGACGTCGAAGCCGATGACGACCGGTTCGGCGTCGCGCGGCCCGAGGCCCCAGCCGAAGCGGGCCTGGTGGTGGTGCGCGTCCACCGACCCGACCGGGCTGAACACGAAGCCCGGGAACTGGGCCTGGACCGCGGCGATGGTGGCGTCGATCGCGTCGCGGCCGTGGGCCTCGGCCATCGGGTCGATGTAGCTGCCGTCGGCGGCCCACAGCTCGTCGATGAGCTTGCGGCGCACCGCCGGATCGGTCTCGTTCCAGCTGCCGAGGTAGCGGGCGACGATGTCGTTCATGGCGGAATCCCTTTCGCAGTAGGCGATTCGTCGTTGTCGACGCGACGATCCTGACCGGCCCCATGAGGGCTGTCGATTACGCGAGAGGTAATGGCGACGCGCCGCGGGGCTCGCTAGCCTCGCCGTCGTGCCTGCCGTCAGCGCCCGTCCGGCCCACGCCCGACCCGTCGGGGAGCTGCTGCGCGAGTGGCGCGAACGGCGCCGGCTCAGCCAGCTCGACCTGTCGATCCAGGCCGACATCTCGACCCGGCACCTGAGCTTCGTCGAGACCGGCCGCTCGCGGCCGACGAGCGAGATGATCCTGCGGCTGACCGAGCAGCTCGACGTTCCGCTGCGCGAGCGCAACACGCTGCTACTGGCCGGCGGCTACGCACCGGCCTATCCGCAGCACGGCTTCGACGAGCCCGAACTGGCCCACGTGCGGGCCGCGCTGGGCCAGGTGCTGGCCGGCCACCACCCCTACCCGGCCGTGGTCATCAACCGCTGGTGGGAGTTGCAGGAGGCCAACGCCAGCGTCGCCCTGCTCACCGCCGGCGCGGCGCCGTGGCTGCTCGAGCCGCCGGTGAACGTGCTGCGGCTGAGCCTGCATCCCGAGGGCATGGCCCCGCGCATCGTCAACCTGGCCGAGTGGCGCACGCACCTGCTGGCCCAGCTGCACCGCCGGGCCGAGGCCATGGGCGACCCGCGGCTGCACCAACTGCACGACGAGTTGCGGTCCTACCCGGGCGGCACCGCCGCAGCGCCGTCAGCGACCGACGTGGTGCTGCCCCTGCGCTACCGCCACGGCGACCAGGAGCTCTCGTTCTTCAGCATCAGCGCCGCCGTGGGCACGGCTACCGACGTCACCGTCGAGGAGCTGGCGATCGAGTCGTTCTACCCCGCCGACGAGGCGACCGCGGCCGCCCTGCACGCACTCGGCTGAGTGTCAGAAACCGCGGACGCGCTCGACCTGGACGGTGAGCGCCACCCGGTAGTCGGCGGCGAACTGCGCAACGCTGCCGCTCACGCCGATGATGGCGTCGCCGTACTTGGCCAGGTAGTCGCCGTTCTCGGCCGCGGGCGGGGTCTGCGGCGCCAGCTCGGCCCGGCCGGTGAGCACGACGATGTCGCCGCCCTCCCCGTCGCCGTCCAGGTGCAGCGCCACCCGTGGATTGCCGGCGATGTGGCCCAGCCGGCGCGCGTCACTGCGGTTGTAGACGAGCACCGTCGCGGGGTCGGACCACAGGAACCAGACCGGGTTCGGCTGCGGCGTGCCGTCGGTGCCGACCGTGGTGAACCAGATCACCCGCTCGGTGCTCAGCCGCTCGCGGACCCGCCGGCCGAAGTCGGTACCGGGATCGGGCAGCACATCACCGGCCATGCCGGCCTCCTCGAGAAATGTTGTCGCTAGACGGTGGCGTAGCGCTTGGCCGCGCGCTCGCGGGCCTTGGCCGCCTCGACCTCTCGGTCACGCTTGGGCGCATTGGTGACCAGGGCGTCGAGCAGATGAGCGGTGACGTGCGCGACCTCGTCGACCGCCGCGGCGAACGCGGCCTCGTTCGCGGCCGACGGCTTGGTCGTGCCGCTGACCTTGCGGACGTACTGCAGGGCGGCGGCGCGCACCTCGTCCGAGGTGGCCGGGGCTCGAAGTTGTTGAGGACTCTGATGTTGCGGCACATGCCTCCACCCTGACACGTCCGACCGACGCATGCCACCGCCGGAACGCCCCGGCGGCCTACGCTCGACTGGTGACCGAGGCCCCGGACCGCGAGCGGCCGGCGCCACGCCCCAAGCCCGACCGTTCGGCCGGCGAGGCCCTGGTCGCCCACGTCCCGGACCATCCGACGCTGCGGCAGCGGTCCAACGGCTGGCTCTACGCCGCCGTGACGACCAACCCGCCCCGCGGCCACGTCGACTTCCTCACCAAGTGGATCGTGCTCACCCGCGCGGCCGTGCTGCCGATGACCCTGGTCGCCGGCTTGCTGGCCGGGCTGCTGGCCGTGCGCGCGCCCGGGTTCTCGTGGCTGTACTTCGCGCTGGCCCTGATCGGGGTGGTCGCCGCGCACATCGCCAACAACCTGATGAACGACCTGTTCGACACCGACGTCGGCCAGGACACCGCCGACTACCCGCGGGCCCAGTACGCGCCGCACCCGATCCTGTCCGGCCTGACCACCCGGCGCCAGCTCGCCGCCGTGGCTATCGCCGTCAACGTCGTCGACCTGGCCATCATGGTCGCGCTGGTCGTGGCCCGCGGGCCGTGGGTGCTGGTCTTCGCCCTCGGCGGCTTCCTGCTCAGCGCCGCCTACACCGCCCCGCCGCTGCGGCTGAAGAAGCGCGGCCTGGGCGAGTTGGACGTGCTGATCACCTGGGGGCCGCTGATGGTGGGTGGCACGTACTTCGCCGCCACCGGGCACCTGCCATGGCAAGTGGTGGTGGCCGGCCTGCCGTACGCGCTGCTGTGCACCGCGGTGCTGATGGGCAAGCACACCGACAAGATCGCGTTCGACGCGCCGCTGCGCATCAGGACGGTGCCGGTGCTGCTCGGCCGGGCCCGCGCGCTGCTCGTCACCAAGGCCCTGATCGCCGGCTTCTACCTGCTGCTCGTGGCCGCGGTCGCCGTCGGCGCCCTGCCCTGGCCGGCGTTGCTCGGCTGCGCCGGGCTGCCGGCCGCGCGGGCGACGTGGCGAGCGCTGTCGAAACCGCCGCCGGCGACGAAACCAACCGGCTTCCCGGTCTGGCCGCTCTGGTACGCGGCCTGGACGTTCCTGCACACCCGCAACGCCGGCGCGGCCATGATCCTCGGCCTGGCCCTGGCCGCCGTCTTCAACGTGACGGCGTTCTGACGTGCCCGATCGCGAGCGCGACAGCCGCGGCCGGCCGCTCAACGCCCGCCCGCGCGACGGACTGGGCCGGCCGCTGGCCCGCGGCGCGGACGGCGTGGCCCGGGTGCCCGACGGCATCACCCTGGCTCCCGACGCTGCCCTGGCCGAAGCCCAGCGGCTGCTCGACGATGGCCTGCCCTTCCACGCCCACGAGGTGCTCGAGGCGAGCTGGAAGTCCGCGCCGGTGGCCGAGCGCGAACTGTGGCAGGGCCTGGCCCAGCTCGCCGTCGGCCTGACCCACGCCCTGCGCGGCAACGACACCGGAGCCGCGGCCCTGCTCCGGCGCGGTCACGATCGCATCGCCCCGTACGCCGCGGCCCCGCCCCATCACATCGACGTGCCCGGGCTGCTGGCCTGGGCCGACACCCTGATCGCCCGCTGCGCCGGGTCCGGCCAGGTGGGCGCGCCCGCGGTGCCCGTTCTGCGGCGGCGGTAACCCGGACAAACCCGCTCTTGCCCGCCCCGGCCAATTGGTGTAGACCATGGCTAGTGGTATAGACCACAACGGATCGGCTCAGACCAGACAGTCGCGGACCAGCCGCCGACCGTCATCGGGCCGGCTTCGTGCGGCGGCGAACGGAAAGAGACGACCATGTCGGTACTCCGCAACGCACCCCGGTCCACGGCCCGCCTCGCCGGCGCGCTCGGGATCGCCCTGTGTCTCGCGGCGGCGGTGATCACGCCGGCCGCCGCCAAGAAGGCCCCGGACCCCACGGCCGCGGCGCCACAGATCGTGCCCAAGCCGGTGTCGACGACCGTCGGGCACGGCCGGCTCACCCTCACCGGGCACACCCGGATCGTCGCCGGCCACGGCGCCGGCACGGTCGCCGGCGACCTGGCCGGCTACCTGCGCCCGGCCACCGGCTACCGGCTGCCGGTCGTCTCCGGCCGGGCCCACGACGGCGACATCCGCCTGCAGCTCGGCAACCCGGGCACCCTCGGCGCCGACAAGCTCGGCGAGGGCTACCAACTCGACGTCACGAGCGACCACGCCACCCTGACGGCGAAGACCGCGCACGGCCTGTTCAACGGCGTGCAGACCATCCGCCAGCTGCTGCCGGCCTGGATCTCCAGCCCGACCCGGCGTTCCGGCCCGTGGACGATCCCGGCCGTGCGCATCACCGACTACCCGCGCTACGAGTACCGCGGCCTGATGCTCGACATCGGCCGGCACTACGAGCCGCCGGCCGCGGTCAAGCACCTGATCGACCAGGCCGCCGCCTACAAGGTCAACACCTTCCACCTGCACCTCAGTGACGACCAGGGCTTCCGGCTCGTCATCAAGGGCTTCCCGAACCTGACCGCGATCGGCGCCCAGGGCTCGGTGGGCACCGACGGGCGCACCGTCGACCCGGGCGGCTTCTGGACCCAGGCCGAGTACAAGTCGGTCGTGGCCTACGCCGCGGCCCGGTTCATGACCGTGGTCCCCGAGGTCGACACCCCCGGGCACAACAACGCGATCGTCATGTCCGAGTACAACGACACGGCCAACCCGTTGCTCAACGGCCACCCGCAGGACATCAACTGCACCACGAGCAACCCGCCGGTCTGGAACTACACCGACGCCGTCGGCTTCAGCGCGCTGTGCCCGAGCAGCGACAACACCTGGACGATCCTGACCGCGATCATCGACCAGCTGACCGCACTGTCGAGCAGCAAGTACTACAACCTCGGCGGGGACGAGGTGCCGAGCACCGTCCTGACCCAGGCCCAGTACGCCGCCCTCGTCACCAAGGAAGCCGGCATCGTCAACAGCCGCGGCAAGACGGTGATGGGCTGGGCCGAGATCGCCGGCGCCGGCACCAAGCTCGCGCCCGGTTCGGTGGCCGAGTACTGGAACCCGGCGTCGGGCTCCGACCCGGACACGGCCAGCGGCACCGAGGCCGTGGCCAAGCACCTCAAGGTCGTGATGGCGCCGGCCAACCACGCCTACCTCGACCAGAAGTACGCCAAGGGCGTGCCCGCGAACCTGGGCCTGAGCTGGGCCTGCAACAACGGCTGTGACGTCGACCAGTTCTACAACTGGGATCCGAGCAGCTACGTCGACGGCGTCACCGACGCCAACGTCATCGGCGTCGAGGGCGCGGTGTGGAGCGAGACCCTGCGCAACCTGAACGAGGTCGACTACATGGCCTTCCCGCGGCTGCCCGCGCTGGCCGAACTGGGCTGGTCACCGAAGGTCACCCGCACCGCCACCAGTCCGGCCTACCAGGACTTCCTGGCCCGGCTCGCGGCCCAGGGACCGCGCTGGCAGGCCGCTGGGGTCAACTTCTACCCGTCGCCCGAGGTGCCGTGGGGGCTCGACCTGACCGCGGCCCACCCCCACACCGGGCACCACGGGCAGGTCGGGGGCACGCTGGCCACGCTGGCCGCCCCGGGCTTCGCCACCGGCGCGCTCACGGCCACGATCAACTGGGGCGACGGCACCAGCAGCCCCGGCGTGCTCAGCGGTGCGGCCGCGACCAGCAGCTCGGTCAACGGCCTGTACGAGATCCGCGGCCAGCACACGTATCACCGCGGCGGGGCCCACCACGCGACGATCACGGTCACCGCGGCCAACACGGCCACGGCGACGCTCCGGATCACGCTGGGGAACTGACCCCGCGCTTGACGGACTGGCCGGCCCGCCACACGCCCCCGACGTGGTGCGGGTCGGCCAGGACGCTGATGTCGGCCAACGGGTCGGCGTCCAGCGTGATCACGTCGGCCGCGTAGCCCGCGACCAACTGCCCCGACCGCGGGGCCTGCGGGCCGAGGGTCAGCGGGCCGGTCGCCGTGGCGGCCTCGATGGCCTCCAGGGGCGTCAGCCCGGCCCGGACCAGCAGCGGTAGCTCCCGGCCGTTGCGGCCCCAGGAGTTCGGCAGTTCGGGCCCGCTCAGCGAGATGTCGGTGCCGGCGGCGATGGTGACGCCGTGCTCGTGGGCCAGGGCCATCGCCTCGGCGTGCGTCTCGGCCACCGCGCGCAGCTTGGCCATCGCCCATTCCGGGGCGGCGTTGCTGGCCAGCAACTCCTCGATGATCGTGCGGGTCGGCACCAGGATGGCGCCGGTCTCGCGCATCGCCGCGCACACCTCCTCGTCGAGGTAGGTGCCGTGCTCGATCGTGCGCACACCGGCCTCGAGGGCGGCCATCATCCCGGGCTTGCCGTGGCAGTGCGCCGCGACGGCCCGCTCGGCCAGCCCGGCGACCTCGACGATCGCCCGCAGCTCGGCGTCGGTGAACTGCTGGTGGATCGGGTGGTCGAGCTCGGACAGCACGCCGCCCGAGGCGCAGACCTTGATCACCTTGGCCCCGCGGCGCAGTTGCTCGCGGGCGGCCTTGGCACACTCGGCCGGGCCGTCGGCCAGGCGCAGCTCGGCCTCATGGGCGGCCAGGTCGGCCATCCACGGCAACGGGACCGAGTGCAGGTCGCCGTGCCCGCCGGTGGTCGACAGCACCGAACCCGCGGCGTAGATCGACGGCCCGGCGACGGTGCCCTCGGCCACGGCCCGGGCCAGGTAGACGCCCAGCCCGCCGACCTCGCGCACCGACGTCACGCCGGCGTCGAGGGCGGCCTGCAGATCGGGCACGCAGCGGGCGGCGCGGACGGCGATGGGCTCGGTGGCGATCAGGCTGAGCTCGGCGCTGCGCAGGCCCATCAGGTGGGCGTGGCAGTCCCAGAGCCCGGGCATGACGACCGCGGCCCGGGTGAGTGACGCGCCGTCACTCGGCGGGGCCTCGGCCGCCGGCCCGGCGAACGCGATCACCTCACCGTCGAGCAGGACGACGCCGTCGGCGACGGGCTTGCCCCGTCCGGGTATCAGCAGCGCTGCTTCGATCCGATGCACGGCAGCCACGATATGACCCGCGCGGCCCCGGCCGGCCTCCGGTGCGTCGTCGATCGTCGGTACGGTCGTGCCATGACCGAATCTCCGGACGCCGACCGGGTCGAGAGCCGCGCCCACCTGACCCCGGAAGAGGTCGCGGCCGGCAGCGACGACGCCCGCCGGCAGGCCGAGATCATCCTCGAGGACTCCGACGAGCGCACCGAGCACCCGGAACAGACGAAGCGCGACTCGACCCAGACGCCGGACTAGGCCCGGCCGGGTTCAGCGGAGCTGGCCGTCGCCGGTCACGATCCACTTGGTCGAGGTCAGCTCGGGCAGCCCCATCGGCCCGCGGGCGTGCATCTTCTGGGTCGAGATGCCGATCTCGGCCCCGAAGCCGAACTCGCCGCCGTCGGTGAACCGGGTCGAGGCGTTGACCATGACCGCGGCCGAGTCGACCCGGGCGACGAAGCGACGGGCGGTGGTCAGGTCGCGGGTGACGATGGCCTCGGTGTGCCCGGACGACCAGCGCCGGATGTGCGCGATCGCCTCGTCGACGTCGTCGACCACCCGCGCGGCCATGTCGAGCGACAGGTACTCGCGCGCCCAGTCGTCGTCGTCGGCCGGCTCGACCCCGTCGCGCGCGGCGAAGCGCTCGTCGCCGTGCACGGTCACGCCCGCGCGCCTGCAGACGCGGTCGTGATGCGCGGCAGGAACTCGTCGGCGACGCCACGGTGCACCAGCAGCGTCTCGGCCGAGTTGCACACGCTGACCCGCGACGTCTTGGAATTGATGACGATGCGCTCGGCCATGTCGAGGTCGGCGCGCGGCGTCGACGTACACGTGCACGTTGCCCACGCCGGTCTCGATGACCGGCACGGTGGCGTTCTCGACCACGTAGCTGATCAGCCCGGCCCCGCCGCGCGGGATGATCAGGTCGACCAGCCCGCGGGCCCGCAGCAGGTGCCCGACGCTGGCCCGGTCGGTGCCGGGCACGAGCTGACCGAGTCCGCGCGGCAGCCCGGCCTTCTCGGCCGCGTCGGCCAGCACGCCGACCAGGGCGACGTTGGACTGGTAGCGCCGAGGCCGAGCCGCGCAGCAGGGCCGCGTTGCCGCTCTTGAGAGCCAGGCCGGCGGCGTCGACGGTGACGTTGGGCCGGGCCTCGTAGACCATGGCGAGGACGCCGAACGGCACCCGCACCTGCCGGATCTCCAGGCCGTTGGGCCGGGTGTAGCCGCGCAGCACCTCCCCGACCGGATCGGGCAGGGCGGCGACGTCGCGCAGCCCCTGGGCCATCGCCGTCACCCGCTCGGCGGTCAGGCTGAGCCGGTCGATCAGCCCCTCGGCCAGGCCGGCCGTCGCGCCCGGCGGCGACGTCGCGGGCGTTGGCGGCCAGGATCTCGTCGGTCGCGTCCCGAGCGCCTCGGCCATGGCGTGCAGCGCGGCGTCCTTGTCGGCCCGGCCCAGTGGCCAGCTCGGCCGCGGCCGCGCGGGCCCGGGTCGCGACCGCGCGGACGTCCTGCTCGGTGCCGGTCAACTCACTCACGGGCCCAGGGTACGGCCAACTTCCGTCCTGATCGGCCCGGTGTCAGCGCCGGGCCGCGCGGGCGGCGATCCGCTCACGCCGGCGAGCGCTGGACTCGTTCTGGCTACGCACGGCCTGCTGCTGACGCGTCCGCTCGCCCAGACCGGCCGGGTAGCCGGCCTTGACCAGCCGGTGCTCGGTGGTCTCGACCACAAAGGCGAAACTGAACACCAGCGCCATGCTCGAAGCGGCCACGACCGTGACCACGCGGATCCAGGCCGGGCCGGGCAGCAAGACGCACACCAGCGCGACGGGGACGGCCAACTGCACCAGCGCCCGGGCCAGATGGCGCAGCGCCCAGATTGGCGATGTCGTGTCGTGCAGCACCCAGGTGCGGTTGCGGGCCGGCAGGCCCAGCCCGAACGCGTAGCCGAGCCAGTGGATCGGGTCCGGCCGCACCCCGGCCGTGCCGTCTGCCTCGCCGGTGTCGCTGCTGTTCATGGCCTGTCCCACTGTCTGATCGGTTACTATTAAATCGTGCACAAAGTAAATGTTACTCCGACGGATCCACTGGCATTGGAGCGGCAGGTCTGTTTCGCCCTGGCCGTCGCCACCCGCAGCGTGCTGTCGGTGTACCGGCCGCTGCTCGAGCCGATGGGCCTGACCCATCCGCAGTACCTGGTCATGCTGGCTCTCTGGGGCGACTCGCCGCTTTCGGTCAAGCGGATCGGCGAACTGCTGCAACTCGACTCGGCCACCCTGTCCCCGTTGCTCAAGCGCCTCGACGCCGCCGGCCTGATCACCCGCACCCGTACTGCGGCGGACGAACGCCAGCTCGACGTGGACCTGACTGCGGCCGGGCGGGCGCTGCGGGCGCGGGCCGAGCAGATCCCGCCGGCCGTCGTCGCCCGTCTCGGCATCGAACTGCCGGAGCTGGAGGCGTTGCACGCCGCGCTCACCCGGGTCATCACCGCCGCGAACGATCTGCCCGCAGCCGACCGGTAGCCGCCCTGGGTCAGAGCAGAACGAGGTCGTCGCGGTGGACGATCTCGCGGCGGAACTCGGCCGGCAGGTCGCCGGTCTTGCGGCCGAGCAGCGCCGGCAGGTCGGCCGCGTCGTAGCCGACCAGCCCGCGCGCCACCACCGTGCCGTCCGGGCCGACCAGCTCGACCGGATCGCCGGCGTCGAACTCGCCGTCGACGCCGGTGATCCCGGCCGGCAGCAGCGACGTCCGCCGCTCGACCACCGCGCTGACCGCGCCCGCGTCGAGCACCAGCCGGCCGCGGGGCGTGGTGGCGTGCCGCAGCCAGAACAGCCGCGACGCCGTGCGGTCGCCGGCCGGCGTGGAACAGCGTGCCGGCGCCGCCGGCCAGCGCGTCGGCGATGCGACTCGGCCGCGGCCAGCAGCACCGGGATGCCCTCGCCGGTGGCGATCGCGGCGGCGTCGACCTTGGTCGCCATGCCGCCCGAGCCGACGTGGCTGCCGGTGCCGCTGACCTCGACCCCGTCCAGCTCGGCCATCGAGCGCACGTCGCTCGATGAACGCCGAGCCGGGCCGGCCCGGGCTCGCCGGTGTAGAGGCCGTCGACGTCGGAGAGCAGCACGAGCGCGTCGGCGTGCGACGAGGTGGGCCACCAGCGCGGCCAGCCGGTCGTTGTCGCCGAAGCGGATCTCGTGCGTGGCCACGGTGTCGTTCTCGTTCACGATCGGGATCGACGCCGAGGGCCAGCAGCCGCTCCAGGGTGCGGTCGGCGTTGCGGTAGTGGCCGCGGCGGTGCAGGTCGTCGGCGGTGAGCAGCACCTGGCCGACCCGCAGCCCGTACCGGGCGAACGACGCGGCGTAGCGCTCGGCCAGCAGCAGCTGCCCGACGCTGGCCGCCGCCTGCTGGGTGGCCAGGTCGCGCGGGCGGGCGCGCAGGCCGAGCGGCCCGATGCCGGCCGCGATCGCGCCGGAGGAGACGAGCACGACCTGCTGGCCGGCCGAGTGCCGGGCGGCCAGCGCGTCGACGATCGCGTCGAGCCGGGCCGGGTCGAGCCGGCCGTCGCGACGTCAGCGAGGACGAGCCGACCTTGACCACGGTGCGCCGCGGCCGCGGCGATCACCGCTCGCGGCTCATCGCCTCGTCACGGCCGGATCGTCGCGTCCGGCCTCGACCGTCGAGCCCAGTCGGCGTCGAGGTCGTCGACCGCGCACCCGCCGGGCCTTCTTGGCCGCCAAGCCGCTCGTCGGCGTTGGGCCGGGTGACGTGTCTCCAGCCGCTCGTCGGTGCCGCGGCGGGTGGGCGTGTACTGCGACTCGTCGACCCCGCCGGTGGGCTCGAAGTCGAAGGTGACCGTCGCCGATGGTGACGGCCGCGCCCGGCTCCGCGCCCTGCTTGGCCAGCTCGTCCTCGACGCCGAGGCGGGCCAGCCGGTCGGCCAGGTAGCCGACGGCCTCGTCGTTGTCGAAGCTCGGTCTGGCGCACCCAGCGCTCCGGCTTGTCGCCGCGCACGACGAAGCCGCCGGGCTCGGCCGGGTCGGGCTGACGGTGAACCCGGCGTCGTCGACCGCCTGCGGGCGCAGCACGATCCGGGCCGGCCTCGGGCGCGGGCCGGGCCGGCCCGGTCGGCCTCGACGGCCTCGGCCAGGGCGAAGGACAGCTCGCGCAGCCCCGCGTGGCTGACGGCCGAGACCTCGAAGACCGCGCAGCCCGCGCGCCTCGAGTTCGGGCCGCACGAGCTCGGCCAGCTCGCGCGCCTTCGGGTACGTCGACCTTGTTCAGCGCGACCAGCCGCGGCCGGGCCAGCAGGTCGCCGAAGCGTGCCCTCGGTACTGGGCCAGCTCGGCCTCGATGCGCGTCGAGGTCGCTGATCGGGTCGCGGCCGGGCTCGAGGGTGGCGCAGTCGAGCACGTGCAGCAGCACCGAGCAGCGCTCGATGTGGCGCAGGAAGTCCAGGCCCGAGGCCCTTGCCCTGCGCGGCGCCGGGGATCAGGCCGGGCACGTCGGCGACGGTGTACGTCGTGCTCGCCCGCGCTGACGACGCCGAGGTTGGGCACCAGCGTGGTGAACGGGTAGTCGGCGATCTTGGGCCGGGCCGCCGACATCGCGGCGATCAGCGACGACTTGCCGGCGCTGGGAAGCCGACCAGCCCGACGTCGGCCACGCTCTTGAGCTCGAGGACGACGTCGCGGGCCTCGCCGGGCTCGCCGAGCAGCGCGAAGCCCGGGGCCTTGCGGCGGGGCGAGGCCAGCGCGGCAGTTGCCCAGCCCGCCGCGGCCGCCGCTGGGCGGCGACGAAGCGGGTGCCGGCGCCGGTGAGGTCGGCCAGCACGGTGCCGTCGCTCGTCGAGCGACCACGGTGCCGTCGGGGACGCGCAGTTCCAGGTCGCCGCCCTCGGCGCCGTTGCGGTGGCTGCCGGCGCCCTGCTTGCCGTTGCCGGCGCGCTGGTGGGGGTGGTGGTGGAAGTCGAGCAGGGTGTGCGACGTTGGCGTCGACGATCGAGGATGACGTCGCCGCCGCGGCCGCCGTTGCCGCCGTCCGGGCCGCCGAGCGGCTTGAACTTCTCGCGGTGGATCGAGGCGACCCCGTGGCCGCCGTTGCCGGCGGACAGGTGCAGCACGACGCGGTCGATGAAGCTGGCCATGTCGTGCTACGCCTCCGTCCGGCTACCGAGTGTGCGACACCGCCCGCGATCACGCGGGCGGGAGTGGCACGGTCGGGCGCGCGAAGCGGTAGGCGGTGGGGCCTGGGCTCAGGCCTCGACGAGTTCGGCCGGGACGATGCTGACGGTCTTGCGGCCGCGGGAGAGGCCGAACTCGACGTTGCCCGCGACCAGCGCGAACAGCGTGTCGTCGTCGCCGCGGCCGACGCCGGTGCCCGGGTGGAACTTGGTGCCGCGCTGGCGGACCAGGATCTCGCCGGCCTTGACGGCTGGCCGCCGAAGCGCTTGACGCCCAGGAACTGCGGGTTGGAGTCGCGACCGTTGCGGGAGCTGGAAGCACCCTTCTTGTGTGCCATGTCGGTACGCCCCTACTTCTTCGTCGCGTCGATGCCGGTGACCCTCACCTGGGTCAGCTGCTGACGGTGGCCCATGCGCTTGTGGTAGCCGGTCTTGTTCTTGTACTTGTGGATCTGGATCTTCGGGCCCTTGGTCTGCGCGACCACCTCGGCGGTGACGGCGACCTTGGCCAGCTTGTCGGCCTCGTGGGTGACGGCGTCGCCGTCGACGAGCAGGATCGCGGGCAGCGCGACCTCGGCGCCGGGCGCGGCGTCGAGCTTCTCGACCTCGACGACATCGCCGACGGCGACCTTGTACTGCTTGCCGCCGGTCTTGACGATGGCATACATCGCGGAATCCACTCCTTGGTTGACTGCTGTGCTGCGGATGTGACGGCTGCCAGTGACGGCGGGCCCGCCAGGCGACCCGGTGCGGGGCCCAGTGCGGCGGCCCACCGCAAGATGGGCCGTCGTCCAGATTACGGCACCGCCGGGCGGCGAGGCAAAACGGCCGCCGTCGGTCACCGAGCGGCGACGGGTGGGCCGGCCGGGCGGCTGGCGGCCCGGCGCCGGCGCGCGGCCGGGCGGCGGTCGGCCGGCTCGTCGTCGTCGGCCTCGGCCGCTTCGGGCGCGGCCACGGTGGCCGAGGCGGTGGCCGACGGGGCCGGCTGCCAGTCCGGCGTGAACAGGGCCGGCTCGGCCTCGAAGCGGCGGGCCGGTTCGTCCGGGGCCGGCTCGGGCTCGACCGGAGCGTCGCCGACCGGCAGCGTCGTCGGCCGACGCCGGACACCTCGACCGTGTCGTCGATCGGCCTCGCCCGCGGTCGCCGTCCTCGGCGTCGACCGGCTCGGCGTCGACCAGCTCGGCGTCGACCGGCTCGGCGTCCAGCACCACCGCGACCAGTTCGTCCTGGAGCTCGGCCGGCTTCGTCGTCGGCGCCGGCCGCATCGTCGTCGTCGCGGATGGGCGGCCCGGTGGATCGCGGCGATCGCGGCCAGCCGCTGCTCCTCGTGCTCCTCGAGCTCGGACTCGACCGGCTCGGTCGCCTTCTTGCCGCCGCGCTTGCGCTTGCGCGCGGCCACGGTCGGCGTCACCGCCGTCGTCGTCGTCGTCCGGCGCGGCCTTGTCGACCGGCTCGGCGTGCAGGAGCACGCCCCGGCCGTGGCAGACCGCGCACGGCTCGCTGAACGCCTCGAGCAGGCCCTCGCCGACCCGCTTGCGGGTCATCTGCACCAGGCCCGAGCGAGGTGACCTCGGCGACCTGGTGCTTGGTGCGGTCGCGGCCCAGGCACTCGGTCAGCCGCCGCAGCACGAGATCGCGGTTGCTCTCGAGCACCATGTCGATGAAGTCGATGACGATCGATGCCGCCGACGTCGCGCAGCCGCAGCTGGCGCACGATCTCCTCGGCCGCCTCGAGGTTGTTGCGGGTGACGGTCTGCTCGAGGTTGCCGCCCGAGCCGACGAACTTGCCGGTGTTGACGTCGATGACGGTCATCGCCTCGGTGCGGTCGATGACCAGCGAGCCGCCGGAGGGCAGCCAGACCTTGCGGTCGAGCGCCTTCACCAGCTGCTCGTCGACGCGCAGGTCGTGGAACAGGTCGGTGTCGGCGGTGTGCCGCGCGGCCCGCTCGGCCAGGTCGGGGGCGACGTCCGCGACGTACTCCGAGACGGTCTGCCAGGCGTCGTCGCCCTGCACGATCAGCTTCTTGAAGTCCTCGTTGAAGACGTCGCGCACGACCCGGATGGCCAGGTCGGGCTCGCCGTGCACCAGCGTCGGGCGCGGCCGAGGTCTTCGCCGCCTTCTTCGAGATCTTCTCCCACTGCGGCCTTGAGCCGCTCGACGTCGTGGGTGAGGTCCTCCTCGCTGGCGCCTTCGGCCGCGGTGCGGATGATCACGCCGGCGTCCTCGGGGACGATCTTCTTCAGGATCGCCTTGAGCCGGTGCCGCTCGGTGTCGGGCAGCTTGCGGCTGATGCCGGTCATGCCGCCGCCGGGCACGTAGACCAGGAACCGGCCGGGCAGCGAGACCTGGCTGGTCAGCCGGGCGCCCTTGTGCCCGATCGGGTCCTTGGTGACCTGCACCAGCACGATGTCGCCGGACTTCAGCGCGTTCTCGATGGCGCGCGACTTGCCCTCCAGGCCGGCGGCGTCCCAGTTGACCTCGCCGGCGTAGAGCACGCCGTTGCGGCCCTTGCCGATGTCGACGAACGCCGCCTCCATGCTGGGCAGCACGTTCTGCACCCGGCCGAGGTAGACGTTGCCGACGTAGGACGTGGCGCTGGCCCGGGTGACGTAGTGCTCGACCAGGATGTCGTCCTCGAGGACGGCGATCTGGGTGCGGTCACCGTGCTGGCGCACGGCCATCACCCGGTCGACCGCCTCGCGCCGGGCCAGGAACTCGGCCTCGGTCAGGATCGGCGGACGGCGGCGGCCGGTGTCGCGGCCGTCGCGGCGGCGCTGGCGCTTGGCCTCGAGCCGGGTCGAGCCCTTGACGCCGCGGACGCCGTCGTCGTCACCGCCCTTGTCCCGGTCGGCCTTGTCGGTCCGGTCGGTCCGGTCGGCCCGGTCGGCCGTCGGCCGTCGGCCTTGGCGCGGGGCGTCCGGACGTGCACGACGGTGTTCGGCGGGTCGTCCTCGGCGCCGTCGGCTCCGGCTCCGCCGCCCGAGCGGCGCCGCCGGCGACGGCGGGTGCCGGTGCCGCGCTCACTGCCGTCGTCGCTGCCGTCGGCGCTCGTCGGCCCCGTCGGTGGCCTCGGCGGCTGGCGCCGTCGGCGTCCGCGGACGGGCCGGCGTCGCCTCGTCGTCGTCATGGCTGTCGTCGCTGTCGCGACCGGCGGCCCCGCCGCGGCCGCGGCGACCGCGGCGGCGGCGCCGGCGGGCGCCGGTGGCCTCCTCGACCGCGGCCTCCCGGACGTCGTCGGGCTCGGCCGTCTGGTCCTCGGCCGCCTCGGCCACGGTGATGTCGGCGTCGGCGGCGGCGGGCTCGCCGGTGTCGGTGCTGTCGGCCGCGGCCGGGCCGGCGGCGGCCTTGGCCGACCGGCGCGCGCGGCGGGGCGGCGCGACCTCGCTCGGCGGGACGAACAGGACGGACGGGGCGGCCAGGGCCGGGGCGGCAGTATCGCCCCCGCCGTCGGTGTCGTGCGGCGACGGCTTTCTTGGCCGCGCGCTTGCGGCGGGGCGCGGGCCGGTGGCTCGGTCTCGGAGCTCTCGTCGGCGCCGGCGGGAGGGCCGCGCGGCCGCCTTCGCGGCCCGGCGGGTGGTCTTGCGGGCCGGGCGGGCGGTTTCGCCGGCCGGGTCGTCAGCCGCGGCCTCAGCCACCGCCGCGGGGGCCTTCTTGGCCGCCCGCTTGCGCGGCGCCGGGGCGCGGCTCAGCCTCGCGTGGCACTGAATGCCGCCGGTGCCGGAGTTGTCTTCTTTGCCGCCCGCTTGCGGGGTGCGGCCTTGGCCGGTGCGGCCGGACTCGAGGTTTCCTGGCCCTCTGCCGCGGACGGGCTGTCGGGGTTGTCGGGTTCGAGCATCTGCTCGATCACTCCATCTCTATGCCCCCGGGCGCGGTGCACCATTTCGGGGCGACCGCGACCGCACGAGGGCGGTTATGGCGAGCACCCCGGGCGGGGTTCTCGCGAAGTCTGCTGACTTACGGCGACGTCGTTTCCGAAATGATCCGGTCGGCGGCCAGCGGGTCGCCGACCGCACCGGCGTCATCGAGCGGTCCCTGCGCCAAGCGGACCGCAACGGGCGGTGCAGCGAGGGCGAGACCGGCGACGGCACGCAATGCGGCAAGAACGTCGTCGGGTCGAACGGCGGGCGTAACCTGCCGGACGACCAGATCCAGTATCGCACGGCCGGCCCCATCAGGCTCGTCAGTGACCTGCGACACGGCCGCCGACAGCACGGCCGAGCGGGCATCGATGTCGCGGCGGCCGTCCTTGGTCAGCCGCTGCACGCTCACCTCGGCCCGGGCCAGAAAGGCGGTCAGGGCCTCCTGAGCCGCCGCCGGTGGGACTCCGGGCAGCTCGACCCGCCACACCGAGGCCTGCATCCGCTCCGGCAGCGACCCGGGCCCGGCCGGCACGGCCTCGACGATGTCCAGCCCATCGGGCAGGGCCGCGTCGATCCGGGCCCGCAGGGCTTCGACGTCGACGGCCCGGGCCAGCCCGATCTCCAGATACTCGGCCTCGCTGGCCACCCCGGTGGGAGCGGCGCCGACGTAGGAGATCTTGGGATGCGGGCTGAACCCGGCCGAGTAGCCCATCGGCACCTCGGCCCGCCGCAGCGCCCGCTCGAAGGCCCGGGCGAAGTCGCGGTGCGAGGTGAACCGCAGCCGCCCGCGCTTGGCGTAGCGCAGCCGGACCCGCTGCACGACCGGCGGCGGTGGCGGGCCTTCCGGGACGCGTCGAGCCATCTACTTCGGGGCGAGCGGCAGCAGCTGCGCGGCCGGTGGGGCCGACCTGGATGTCGGTGCCCAGGTTCGAGCACACGCCGCAGTCGAAGCACGGGGTCCAGCGGCAGTCGTCCTGCTCGAACTCGGCCAGCGCGTCCTGCCAGTCGTCCCAGAGCCACTGCTTGTCCAGCCCGGAGTCGAGGTGGTCCCAGGGCAGCACCTCGTCGCCGTCGCGCTCGCGGGTGGTGAACCAGGCCAGGTCGACGCCGTGCAGTTCGGCGTCGGCCGCGGCGACCCAGCGGGCGAAGGAGAAGTGCTCGGACCAGCCGTCGAAGCGGCCGCCCTCGCGCCAGACCCGCTCGATGACGGCGCCGACCCGGCGGTCGCCGCGCGAGAGCAGACCCTCGACCAGCGACGGCTCGCCGTCGTGGTAGCGCATCCCGACCGCGCGCCCGAGCGACTTGTTGGCGTTGATGGCCGCGCGCAGCTTGCGCAGCCGGTTGTCGACGGTCTCGGGATCGGTCTGCGCGGCCCACTGGAACGGCGTGTGCGGCTTGGGCACGAAGCCGCCGATCGAGACCGTGCAGCGGATGTCCTTGTGCCCGGCGGCCTCCCGGCCGGCCCGGATGACGTCGTGGGCCATCTCGGCGATCTCGAGGACGTCCTCGTCGGTCTCGGTGGGCAGGCCGCACATGAAGTAGAGCTTGACCTGGCGCCAGCCCTGGGCGTACGCGGTCGAGGTGGTGCGGATCAGGTCGTCCTTGCTGACCATCTTGTTGATGACGCGGCGCAGCCGCTCCGAGCCGCCCTCGGGCGCGAACGTCAGGCCGGAGCGGCGGCCGTTGCGGCGAGAACTCGTTGGCCAGGTCGATGTTGAACGCGTCGACGCGGGTGGACGGCAGCGACAGCGAGACCTGCTCGCCCTCGTAGCGGTCGGCCAGGCCCTTGGCGATGTCGCCGATCTCGGAGTGGTCGGCGCTGGACAGCGACAGCAGCCCGACCTCCTCGAAGCCGGTGGCGGCCAGGCCGGCGGCGACCATGTCGCCGATGCCGGTGATGCTGCGCTCGCGCACCGGCCGGGTGATCATGCCGGCCTGGCAGAACCGGCAGCCCCGGGTGCAGCCGCGGAAGATCTCGACCGACATGCGCTCGTGCACGGTCTCGGCCAGCGGGACGAGCGGGGCCTTGGGGTAGGGCCACTCGTCCAGGTCCATCACGGTGTGCTTGCTGACCCGCTCGGGGATGCCGTCGCGATTCGGCGTCACGGCGGCGATGCGGCCGTCGGGGAGGTAACTGACGTCGTAGAAGCGCGGGACGTAGACGCCCCCGGTGCGGGCCAGCCGTTCCAGCAGACCGTCGCGGCCGCCCGGGCGGCCCTGGCCCTTCCAGTCGCGGACGATGCCGGTGATCGCGCCGACGACCTGCTCGCCGTCGCCCAGCACCGCGGCGTCGACGAAGTCGGCGATCGGCTCGGGGTTGAAGGCTGCGTGCCCGCCGGCGACCACGATCGGGTGGGCCTCGGTGCGCTCGGCCGCGTGCAGCGGGATGCCGGCCAGATCCAGGGCGGTGAGCATGTTGGTGTAGCCGAGTTCGGTCGAGAACGAGATGCCGAACAGGTCGAACGCGGCCACCGGGCGGTGCGCGTCGACGGTGAACTGGCCGATGCCGTGCTCGCGCATCAGGGCCTCGAGGTCGGGCCACACGGAGTAGGTGCGCTCGGCCAGCGCGTCGTCGCGCTCGTTGATGACCTCGTACAGGATCTGCACGCCCTGGTTGGGCAGCCCGACCTCGTAGGCGTCGGGGTACATCAGGGCCCAGCGGACCGCGGCCGCGTCCCAGTCCTTGACCCGCGCGTTCAGCTCGCCGCCGACGTACTGGATCGGCTTGCTGACGCGCGGCAGCAGCGGCTCCAGCCGGGGAAACAGGGACTCGATAGGCACGGGAGTCCATGCTACGTCCCCACCACCCGCCTTTGACCCCGCCAGCGTCGCCCGGAGGCTCGGCGAGCGACGATCGCGGGGTCAAAGGCGGATCGGGGGTCTGCCAGGATGGGGCCGGTGCGTACACCGCCCCCGCAGTTGTTGCTGCTGGGCAGTATCGCCTCGGTCCAGTTCGGTTCGGCCGTGGCCGACAAGCTGTTCGCCCAGGCCGGCCCGGGGGGCGTGGTCCTGCTGCGGCTGGCCATGTCCACAGTCGTCCTGCTCGCCATCAGCCGCCCCTCGTTGGCCGGGTTGCGGCGGCGCGGCCGGGCCGATCTGGGTGCGGCCATCGCCTTCGGCCTGGTCCTGGGCGCGATGAACTGGAGCTTCTACGAGGCCCTGAACCGGCTGCCGCTCGGCGTCGCGGTCACGATCGAGTTCGTCGGCCCGCTGTCGGTCGCGGTCGCGGGCTCGCGGCGGGCACTCGACGTGGTCTGGGTCGTGCTGGCCGGCGGCGGCGTGGTCCTGCTCGCCTTCCGGGGCGATCACCACGACGTCAACCCGGTCGGCGTGCTGCTGGCCCTGTGCGCCGGCAGTTGCTGGGCCGCCTACATCCTGCTGTCCAAGCACGTGGGTGCCCGCTTCGCCGCGCTCGACGGGCTGGGCATCGCCTTCGTCGTCGGCACGCTGCTGGTCATCCCGGCCGGCATCGTCGAAGGCGGCTCGGCCCTCGGCCGTCCGAGCGTGCTCGCCGGTGGCCTGCTCGTCGGGCTGCTCTCGTCGCTGATCCCCTACTCCCTCGAGATCGTCGCCCTGCGCCGGCTCAAGGCCTCGACGTTCGGCCTGCTGATGAGCCTGGAGCCGGCCGTGGCCGCGCTGGCCGGCGTGCTCGTGCTCAGCCAGCACCTGACCGGCGTGCTGCTCCTCGCCCTGGTGCTGGTGGTGACGGCGAGCGTGGGCACGACGATCACCGGCCCGGGTTCGGTCGGCAGCGCCGGCGAGGCGCCCCAGCCGTCAGTCTGAGGACGAGCGCCGGACGGCCTGCAGCAGCCCGATGGCCAGGCCCTGCGCGAACATCGACGAGCCACCGTAGGACACGAACGGCAGCGGCAGTCCGGTCACGGGCATCAAACCGAGGTTCATGCCGATGTTCTGGAAGGCCTGGAACGCGATCCAGCAGACCACGCCGACCGCGACCAGCCGACCGGCTCGATCGGCGTGCGCGGCGATGCGCAGCCCGCGCCAGCACAGCAGCGCGAACAGCCCGATCAGGGCGAGCCCGCCGGCCAGGCCGAACTCCTCGCCCACGACGGAGAAGACGAAGTCGGTCTGCTGCTCGGGCACGAACCCGCCGTTGGTCTGCGGGCCGTGGAACAGCCCGGTGCCGAACAGCCCGCCGTTGGCGATCGCGATGTGGGCCTGGGTCACGTTGTACGCGGCGCCCTGCACGTCGTGGCCGGGATGGGTGAACGACGTGAACCGGGCCAGCTGGTAGTCGGCCAGCAGCCCGCCCTTGACCGCGAAGACCCCGGCCACGACGGCCAGGGCCAGCAGCCCGACCGTCCAGCGGGCCCGCACCCCGGCCGCGACCAGCACCCCGAACGCGGCCGCGGCCAGCACCATGGCCGAGCCGAGGTCGGGCTGCAGCAGCACCAGGGCGAGCGGCACCGCGATCAGGGCGAACGCGGCCAGCACCTCGGCCAGTGTCGGCGGCTGGTCGATCCGGCCGGAATCGCCGCCGGTCCGCCGGGCCCGGTCGGCGAACAGCACGGCCATCCCGACCACCAGGCCCAGCTTCATGAACTCCGCGGGCTGCAGTTCGAACTCGCCGCCGAACCGGATCCAGGCATGGGCGCCGTTCACGGTCGAGCCGACGGCGAACACGGCCACCAGCCCGAGCAGGCTGGCCCCGTACACGATCGGCCCGAACAGCCGCAGCAGCCGGGCGTCCAGGCGCGAGGCCAGCACCAGCAGCCCGGCGGCAACGGCGACGTTGACCAGGTGCCGGTACAGCGCGCTCTGCGGGTTCTGGCCGTGGGCCCGGGCGGCGTCGCGGGTCGCGGCCCACACCAGCACCGCGCCGGCCAGGGCCAGAGCCAGGGCCACCGCGATCAGCAGCCAGTCGTAGCCGCGGGTCCGGCGCTCGGGCGGCAACACCGTCGGGGTGAGCGT
Source organism: uncultured Actinomycetota bacterium (assembly GCA_963713245.1). GTDB lineage: Bacteria > Actinomycetota > Actinomycetes > Mycobacteriales > Jatrophihabitantaceae > CAVQKZ01. The sequence continues at coordinate 328,971 of CAVQKZ010000002.1, read as the reverse complement.
GAACGGCGCGCGGGGGTCGCGCGCCAGCAGCGTCATCGGCCCGGCCCGGCGACCGTGGGCAGCCGGGTGGCCGGGCGCGAGCCGGGGATGACAGCCGGCCCGTCGGCGCCCAGCAGCCCGTCCCAGATCCGCTTGAGCATCGGCCCGGCCGCCGTGGCTCCCGTCCCGGCCTGCTCGACCATGCCGACCACGACGAACCGGGCCCGGACGTGGCCGTGCACGGTGCTGGTCGGTCCCCAGGTCGTCAGCCAGGACGTGTCCTGGTGGCCGAACACCTCGGCCGTGCCGGTCTTGCCGCCGAGCTGGTTGCGGTACGGCGACTGCAGGTAGGCGAAGGCGCCGGACACGGCCCAGCCCCGGCTGAAGGCCAGCGAGTTGGCGATGTAGTCCAGGTCGCTCGGGCTGACCGGCACGGTGTCGCGCACCGTGGGCTTGATCTTCTTGACGACGTGGCCGGTGGCGTCGACGACCGCCCAGCCCAGCGTGGGGGCCCAGATCCGGCCGCCGTTGACCAGGGCCGAGTACGCGATCGCCAACTGCAGCGGCGATAGCGTCGTCTCGCCCTGGCCGATGGCCATGTCGGCGTTGTCACCGGCGCGGTAGCGCCAGCCGTCGGTGCAGTTCTCGGCCGCCAGCGCGGTCAGGTACGTGCGCTGCGCGGGATCCGGTTCGTGCGGGAAGCCGCCGCGGGCGTCCTGGCAGTACTGCGTGCGGTTGGCCCGCCACCGGTCCAGCCGCGACTCGCGGTCGGCGTAGCTGCCCGGGGCCTGCTCGGCCGCGGGCAGGTCGATGCCCGGCGCGCGGCCGACCCCGAACGCGGCCGCCGTCTGCTGCAGGTACTCGGTCGGCCGCTGCCCAGCCGCGGCCCGGGCCTGGTCGGCGTAGTACTCGGCCGCGGCCGGGGCGTAGAAGAACGTGTCGCACGAGTAGCCCAGCGCATCGCGCAGACTCAGCGGGAACCCGAACGCCTCGGAGTCGTAGTTGGTCTTCACCCGGCCGTCGATGCTCAGGGAGCCCGGGCACGGGTAGCTGCCGTCCAGCGAGATCTCGTGATGGGTGAGCAGCGAGGACGCGGTGATCAGCTTGAACGTCGAGCCCGGTGCGTACTGCCCGGCCGTGGCCCGCCCGAGCAGCGGGGCGTTGGCCGACGGCGCGGTGAGGGCGGCGTAATCCGCTCGGGAGATGCCGCCGATGAACTGCTGCGGGTCGTAGGTCGGGTAGCTGGCCGACGCGATCACTCGGCCGGTGTTGGGATCCATGACCACGACCGCGCCGGACGTGGCCCGCTTGCCCTTGGCCCGAGAGTCGGCGATCTGCTGGGCCAGCGAGGTCTCGGCCAGGCGCTGCACCCTGGCGTCGATGCTGGTGACGAGCGTGTCGCCCTGCGCGGCCGGGACGTCGGCGCCCTGCCCCGCGACCGTGCCCTGCGGCGTCAGCCGCACGATCTGCCGGCCGTCGATGCCCCGCAGCGCGCTGTCGTACTCGGCCTGCAGGCCGCTGCGGCCGACCGTGTCGGCGTCGGTCAGGGCCGGGTCGGCCTTCTTGTCGGCGGCCGTGACCTCGCCGGTGTAGCCGAGCACGTGCGCGGCCAGGCTGCCGCCGGGATAGTCGGGCAGCGTGACGGTGCTCAGGGCGACCCCGGCGAACTGCTCGCGGTGTTCGCTCACGGCCAGGGCCAGCGCCGTCGACGCGTTCATCGCGACCGGGACGGGCTGGAACGGCTCGCCGGTCCAGCACGGGGCCGGCACCCGCGGCGAGCAGGGCGTGATCTCGCGAGCCAGCCGGGCCGCGGTCGTGCCCAGCAGCCGGGCCAGCCGGGTGAGCACGGCGAGGCCGTGATCGGGCCGGGCCTGCAGCGTCTCGCGGTCGACGGTCAGCATCCGGGCCGACGTGTTGTCGACCAGCACCCGGCCGCGGGCGTCGATGATCTGCCCGCGCGGGGCCGGCACCACGATCGTCGCGTCGTGCAGCCGGCCGGCCGTCTGCACCGGCTTGTTGGGGTCGAGCACCTGCACGTAGTAGAGCCGCACGGCCAGCGTGAGCACCATCGAGACGACCAGGACCAGGATCACCGTCAGCCGGCGCGCGCCCAGGTCGCGACGGCGCCGCTCAGCCACGGACCGGCCCGAGGTCGAGCACAGCGACCGGGGCCGGCCGGGCCCGCAGTCGGTGGCTGCGCAGCGCGGCCCGCACCAGCGGGACCACGGCCAGCGCCAGCAGCACGTCACCGAGTCCCGCCGGCACGGCGGTGCGCAGGCCCGCGGCCGCGGTTGCCCCGCCGGCGTGCACGACGGTGAGGGCGAGCGTGGCGAACAGCGCTGTCGCCGCGCCGAATGCGCCGACGACGACCGCGTCGCCGAGGACGGTGCGCCGGTCGGCGGCCAATCCGCAGACCAGGCCCAGGCCGAGCCAGCTCAGTGCCAGCACCCCGGCCGGGTGGCTGGAGCCGAGGTCGGCCAGCAGCCCGGCGGTGAAGCCCAGCGAGATGCCGGTGGCCGGCCCGTCGACGAGCGCGACCGCGGCGACCAGCACGGCGGGCAGGCTGACCGGCACCCACATCGCCAGCGGCCCGACCAGGGTGGCCTGCAGCAGCAGCGCCGTCAGCAGCGCGGTCAACGCCGCCAGCAGGCGCGCCGGGTTCATCGGTGGGCCTGGGCGCTCGGGGTCAGTGCTGGTGCGGCCGGCGCGGGTTGGCCGCCGACCAGGATGACGCCGACGAGGTCGAGCGCGGTGGCCGAGACGTTCGGCCGCACCGCCGCGCTGGCCGCGCCGTCCGCGCCGGCCCGCACCGAGGTCACCGTCCCGACCGCGAGGCCGGCGACGTAGCTGGTCGAGCCGGCCGGCCCGGTGACCAGGGGATCGCCGACCCGGACCACGGCCGCCGGGTCGAGCGGCACGAACCGCAGGCCCGCGGTGCCCCGGCCGGTGGCGATCCCGACCTGCCCGGTGCGCAGGTCACGCACCCCGACCCCGGAGCCCGGGTCGGCCGCGAGCAGGACCACGCAGGTGGCGGCGTCGGCGTGCAGCACCCGGCCGACCAGGCCGACCCCGTCGGTGACGGTCTGCCCGGCCCGAACGCCGTTCCGGGTGCCGCGGTCGAGGGTGGCCGTCCAGTCAAAACCGGCGCCGGGCGCGAGCGCGATCACGCGGGCCGGCAGCACGCGGTGCCCGACGCCGGTCGCGGTGAGCTGGAGCCGGGCCAGCTGGGCGCTGGTCGACCGGTCGGCCGCCGCAGCGGCCAGCCGCCCGCGCAACTCGGCGTTCTCGTGCCGCAGGGCGGCGATGCGGGCCTGGTCGGTGCCGGCCGAGGGGACGCCCTGCACGAAGCGCCGGGCCGGGCCCAGGGCCGCGTCGGTGCCGCGGTACAGCGACCCGAGCGCACCGCGGACCCCGGCGTGGGCCGAGCGCAGTCCGCTGCCGCCGAGGTCGAGGGTGATCAGGCTCAGGGCGACGACGGCCAGGACGATAGCGGCCAGACGCTGCCGCCGAGTTAGCCGCCGCATCGCCGATCGGCTAACGGCGATGGCCGTCGACGACGACCTTCTGCAGTTGGTCGAAGTGCTCGACGACGGTGCCGGTGCCGAGCACGACCGAGTCGAGCGGCCGGTCGGCGACGAGGACGGGCACCCCGAGCACGTGCTGCAGCCGGGCGTCGAGCCCGCGCAGCAACGCCCCGCCACCGGTGAGCACGATCCCGCGGGTGACCAGGTCACCGGACAGCTCGGGCGGGCAGCGGTCCAGGGTCGAGCGGACCGCGGCCACGATCCGCGCGACCGGGGCGTCCATGGCCTTGCGCAACTCGTCGCCGGAGACGGTGACGTTGCGCGGCAGGCCGGTGGCGACGTCGCGGCCGCGGATCTCGGCGTTCTTGGGCCCGGCCACCGGAAACGCCGAGCCGACCGAGATCTTGAGCTCCTCGGCCGTGCGCTCGCCGATCAGCAGCGAGAACTCGGCCCGCACGTAGTCGACGATCGCGGCGTCGAGCGCGTTGCCGGCCACCCGCAGGCTGGTCGACGCGACGATCCCGCCGAGGGCGAGGATGGCCACCTCGGTCGTGCCGCCGCCGATGTCGACGACCATCGAGCCCGACGGCTGGTGCACGGGCAGGCCGGCCCCGATCGCGGCCGCCATCGGCTCGGAGATGATGTGCACGCGCCGCGCGCCGGCGGCGTAGACGGCCTCACTGACCGCGCGCTGCTCCACGCTGGTGATCGCGCTGGGTACGCAGACGACCACCCGCGGGCCGGTGAACATGCCCCGCCGGCGCAGCACCTTGCGCACGAAGTAGCGCAGCATCTCGGCGGTGACCTCGTAGTCGGCGATGACGCCGTCCTGTAGCGGGCGCACGGCTCTGATGTGGCCGGGGGTGCGCCCGATCATCCGCTTGGCCTCCGCTCCGACCGCGACCACGCTCTTCGTGGACGTGTCGACCGCGACCACGGACGGCTCGTTGAGCATGATTCCGCGGCCGCGGGCGTAGACCAGGGTGTTGGCCGTGCCGAGGTCGACGGCCAGGTCACCGCCGAGCAGGTCGCCACCGAGCTGGGACACGAGCGAGAGCCGTGCCAGCGGGGTGAACGTCACGGCCCAAACCCTTCAAAATCGGAAGTCAGCCCGATCGTAGGGTTCGCACCCGGCCAAACCCGGTTGCGACGCGCGGGATTGGCGGGACTGGTGTGACGACTGAGGTAAAGCGGTGGCTCAGCCGCCCGGGAACCACAGCCCGATCTCGCGGGCCGCGGATTCCGGCGAGTCCGAGCCGTGCACGATGTTCTGCTGGACGGCCGCACCCCAGTCGCGGCCGAGGTCGCCACGCACCGTGCCGGGCAGCGCGGCGGTGGGGTCGGTGGCCCCGGCCAGGGCCCGGAAGCCCTCGACCACCCGCTGTCCCTCGGCCACGACGGCCACGATCGGGCCGGAGAGCATGAAATCGACCAGCGGTTGGTAGAACGGCTTGCCCTGGTGCTCGGCGTAGTGCTCGGCCAGCAGTTCGGGGGTGGCGGTGCGCAGTTCGACGGCGACGAGACGGTAGCCCTTCGCCTCGACCCGCCGCAGCACCTCGCCGGTCAGCCCGCGCGCGACGCCGTCGGGCTTGACCAGGATCAGCGTGCGTTCGGTGGGGGTGTCGGTCACGCAGGCAGCGTAACGGGCCCGATCGGCGTCCCGGCCGCGCCTCCAGGTCGGCTCAGCCCGGCCCGGTGCGCAGCGCGACCTGGCTGACCGACGGCAGGCCGGTCGCCAGTTCAGTGGAGCGCATCGTGCTCCGGTTGATGACCGCGATGCCGCCGTCGGCCCCGGCCGCGAACAGCCAACGGCTGTCCGGTGACCATACGAACGAGCCGCTGCCGAAGGCGTAGTCGGGGTCGAACGAGACGTCGGTGGCATGGCTGACCCCGGTGGCCAGGTCGAGCAGCCGCAGGTTGGGCGCGGTGCCGGAGTCGAGGGCGAACAGGGCCGCCGTCGAGCCATCCGGAGATATCGCGCCCAGGCCGCCGTTCGCGCCGGTCCGCGCCCGGATCGTGCGGCGCGCCCCGGTGCGCCGATCGATCACCACGGTCGAGCAGCGGAAGTGCTGGTCGCACTCGTCGGTCAACCAGCGGGTCGGGCCGGCGGCCAGGAGCTCCCCGCTGGTGATCCGGTGAATTCCGCTCGGCTGCACGTCGTAGGCACCGCCGGTGCCGTAGAACAGCAGGTAACCAGTGCCGTCGGCGGCGACGCCCGGACTGCTCACCGGAATGGCCAGCGACGGCCCGGCCCGGCGCCCGTCGAAGTCGAACAGGGTCATGTGCCGGTTGTCGGCGGCGGGCAACCACAGGTGGGCCGGATCCGGCCCCGGATAGGCCAGCCCGTTGGTCCCGAACGCGGGCGGCAACGCTTGGGCGCGATGTCCGTCGCGCACCTCGTAGCCGGGCACGGCGTCCAGCGGCTGGACGATCACCCGGTCGGGCCCGGGCACGAGGGAGATCGGTCCGCCGGTGGCGACGGCGGGCGCGGTGGTGCGGATGATCAGGCCCCGGGCCAGCTCGATGCGGACCACGACGCCGACGCCGCGGGCGATCAGTTCCCAGTCGCCGGGCACGGCCAGCAGCGGACGCCCGAGATCGGTGACGGCCACGGCCGGCGGCGGCACCGCCGGCCGGGCGACCGACACCGACGCCGACAGGCTCGGGGACGGGCTGTGGGTCGGCGCGGCCGTCGGGTGCGAACCGCCGTGCCGGATCGGCGACGACGACCACGGCCGCGGCCACGACGACGGCCGCGAGCGCGTACCACCCGGGCCAGCGCCGGCGGCGGGGTCCGGCGCCGCGCGGAGGCCGCTCCGACGGCCCGACGTCGAGCCACTCGACCTGACCCGACTCGATCTCGCTACCACCGTCCACGTCCCTATTGTCGCCCGGCCGGGCCGTCCGCGCCCGGATCGAGTCAGGACCGCAACATGCGCAGCCCGCTCGGCGTGCCGACCAGTTCGTGGCGCAGGTTGAGCAGGTAGAGCCAGATGCCGGCGAAGATCGCGGCCACGACGAACATGGCCGCGAGCAGGATCCCGGTCACGATGAACAGCACCTGCAGGGCCGACCCGACGCCGATGCCCCACGGCCGCCGCTGCACGGCCGCCGCCGCGACCAGGAGCACGGCCAGGCCGATGAGCAGGGCCGTGCGCGTGCCGCCCAGCCCGTTCTCGGTGTAGGCGATCGCCCTCGGCACCAGGAGGGCGACGAAGGCCTCCAGACCCAGGATCGCGGCCAGCGCACCCCGCGTGGCCCGGTCGGCCCGGGCCGCCCGCTCGGCCAGTTGCTCCTCCGTCGGCTCCGGTGGCGGCTCGGCCGCCGGTGCCGGGTCGGGCTCCGGCGCCGCGGGCGGCGTCGTCGTCACCGGGCACCCAGCAGCACACGGGCCTCGCCGGCGGTCACGACCGAGCCGGTGACGAGCACGCCCGCCCCGGCGGGCACCCCGTCGTCGGTCTCCTCGGCCAGCCGCACCGCCGTCTCGATGGCGTCGTCGAGCCGGCCCTCGACGGTCACCCGGTCGGGGCCGAACACGGCCACGGCCCGCGCGGCGAGCTCGTCGGCGTTCATGGCCCGCAGCGACGAGTTCTCGGTCACCACGATCTCGTCCACGGCCGGTTCGAGCGCTTCGAGCATGCCGGTGACGTCCTTGTCGACGAGCACGGCGACGACGGCCACGAGCCGGCGGAAGTCGAAGCCCTCGGCGATGGCGGCCACGGACGCGGCCATGCCGTGCGGGTTGTGCGCGGCGTCGACCAGGATCGTCGGGGCCGAGCGCACCGGCTCGAGCCGGCCGGGCGAGCGCACCGCGGCGAACGCGGCCCGCACCAGGTCGGCCTCCAGCGGACCGGTCGCCGCGCCGACCCCGAAGAAGGCCTCGACCGCGGCCAGCGCGCAGGCCGCGTTCTGGGCCTGGTGCGCCCCGTGCAGCGGCAGGAAGATCTCGTCGTAGCGCCCGGCCAGGCCCTGCAGCGTGACGACCTGGCCGCCCACGGCCACCCGCCGTTCCAGCACGCCGAACTCCAGCCCTTCGCGGGCCACCGCGGCCTCGACCGCGACCGCCCGGCGCAACAGCTCGGCCGCCGCGTCCGGGGCCTGCTTGGCCAGGATCGCGGTCGCGCCGGGCTTGATGATGCCGGCCTTCTCGGCCGCGATCGTGGCCACCGTCGGGCCGAGGAACTGGGTGTGGTCGAGGTCGACGGGCGTGACCACCGCCACCTCGCCGTCGATCGTGTTGGTCGCGTCCCAGGTGCCGCCCAGCCCGACCTCGACCACGGCCACGTCGATCGGGGTGTCGGCGAACACGGCGTAGGCCAGCGCGACCATGACCTCGAAGAACGACAGCTTGATGTCGAATTGGCCGTCGACGAGTTCGAGGTACGGCGCGATCTCGCGGTAGCCCTCGACGAACGTCCGGGCCGAGATGGGCTCGCCGTCGACGACGATGCGCTCGGTGATCTGCGACAGGTGCGGGCTGGTGAAGCGGCCGGTGCGCAGCCCGAACGCCCGCAGCAGTTCGTCGATCATCCGGGCCGTCGAGGTCTTGCCGTTCGTGCCGGTGAGGTGGATGGCCCGGTAGTTGCGCTGGGGCTGGCCCAGCAGGTCGAGCAGCGCTTCGATCCGCGCCTTGGTCGGCTCGAGCCGGCCCTCGCCCCAGCGGCTGGTGATCTCGGCCTCGACCTGCCGCAGCAGGGTCGCGTACTTGTCCGCCTCGGTGACCACGACGCGCCAGTCTACGGCGGCACCGGATCGCCCCTGGGCCGCGTTGCTCAGCCCGGCGGCAGCTCGGCCAGGGCGGCCGTGATGCGGGCGATGTCGGCCTCGGCGGTGGCCAGCCGGTCGCGGACCTTGCCGATGACGGCCTCGGGCGCCTTGCCGGTGAACGCCTCGTTGGCCAGCTTGGCCGAGTTGACGTCGCGCTCCTTCTGCGCCGCGGCCAGGTCCTTGGCCAGCCGGGCCCGTTCGGCCGGGATGTCGACCGCCCCGGACAGGTCGAACTCCACCAGCACGCCGGCGGCCGTGGTGAGCGAGGCGGTGGGCGCGAAGTCGGCCGCCGGCTCGTCCAGGCGGACCAGCCAGCGGATCGCGGTCTCGGCCCCGGCCGCCCCGGTGAGCCGGGCCGGCACCCGCAGCGACGGCTTGACGCCCTGGTCGGAGCGGAACCGGCGCACCTCGGTGACCACGGCCTGCACGGCGCCGATCTCGCGCTCGGCCCCGGCGTCGGCCCGACCGGGATCGGCCACCGGCCAATCGGCGACCACGATCGACTCACCCCCGGTCAGGGCCAGCCACAGCGTCTCGGTCACGAACGGCACCATCGGGTGCAGCAGCCGCAACAGCGTGTCGAGGACCTCGCCGAGCACGCGCCGGGTGTCGTCGCCGCTCGGCCCGGCCAGCGTGACCTTGGCCAGCTCGACGTACCAGTCGCAGACCTCGTCCCACGCGAAGTGGTAGAGCACGTCGGCGATCTTGGCGAACTCGTAGCGCTCGTACAGCCCGTCGACCTCGGCGACGACGGCGTTGAGCCGCGACAGGATCCAGGCGTCGGCCCCGGTGACCGTGGCCGGCAGGTCACCGGCCACCGTCGCCCCGTTGAGCAGCGCGAACCGGGTGGCGTTGAACAGCTTGTTGCCGAAGTTGCGGGCCCCGACCACCCACTGCTCGTTGACGGCCTGGTCGGCGCCCGGGTTGGCGCCCTGCAGCAGCGAGAACCGCACCGCGTCGGCGCCGTAGGTGTCGATCCACTGCAGCGGATCGATGACGTTGCCGCGGGACTTGGACATCTTCTTGCCGGTGGCGTCGCGGACCAGGCCGTGCAGCAGCACGGTGCCGAACGGGGCCTGGCCGTCCATGGCGTACAGGCCGAACATCATCATGCGGACGACCCAGAAGAACAGGATGTCGTAGCCGGTGACCAGCACCGTGGTCGGGTAGTACTTGCGCAGATCGGCGGTGTCGGCGGGCCAGCCCATTGTCGAGAACGGCCATAGCGCCGACGAGAACCAGGTGTCGAGGACGTCCTCGTCCTGGGTCCAGCCGCGGGGTGGCGTCTCGTCCGGGCCGAAGCAGGCGTCGTCGCCGTCGGGTGAGTACCAGACCGGGATGCGGTGGCCCCACCACAACTGGCGGCTGATGCACCAGTCGCGCATGTTGTCGACCCAGGCGAAGTAGCGCGGGGCGAGCGAGGCCGGCTCGATGACGACCCGGCCGTCGCGCACCGCGTCGCCGGCCGCCTTCGCCAGCGGCGCGACCCGCACCCACCACTGCAGCGACAGCCGGGGCTCGATCACGGTGTCGCAGCGCGAGCAGTGCCCGACCGAGTGCACGTACGGCCGCTTCTCGGCCACGATGCGGCCGTCCTCGCGCAGTGCGGCGATGATGGCCCAGCGGGCCTCGAGCCGGTCCAGGCCGGCGAACGGGCCGGGCGCGGTGATCACGGCCCGCTCGTCCATGATCGTCAGCATGGGCAGGTTGTGCCGCCGGCCGATGTCGAAGTCGTTGGGGTCGTGGGCCGGCGTCACCTTGACCGCGCCGGTGCCGAACGCCGGGTCGACGTGATCGTCGGCCACCACCGGGATGCGCCGGTTGGTCAGCGGCAGCGCCACCTCGGTGCCGACCAGGTGCTGGTAGCGCTCGTCGTCGGGGTGGACGGCCACCGCGGTGTCGCCCAGCATCGTCTCGGGCCGGGTCGTGGCCACCACGAGCGCGCCGTCACCGTCGCCGTAGCGGATCGAGATGAGCTCCCCCGGCTCGTCGTCGTGGTCGACCTCGATGTCACTGAGCGCGGTGAGGTCGCGCGGGCACCAGTTGATGATCCGCTCGGCCCGGTAGATCAGGTCGTCGTCGTAGAGCTTCTTGAAGATCGTCTGGACGGCCCGCGAGAGCCCCTCGTCCATCGTGAACCGCTCGCGCGACCAGTCGACGCCGTCGCCCAGGCGGCGCATCTGGCCCAGGATGGCCCCGCCGTGCTCGGCCTTCCACTGCCAGGCCTTCTCGATGAACGCCTCGCGGGTGTAGTCGAAGCGGCCCTTGCCCTCGGCCTCGGCCAGGTGCCGCTCGACCAGGTTCTGCACGGCGATGCTGGCGTGGTCCATGCCCGGCAGCCACAGCGCGTCGAAGCCGCGCATCCGGGCCCGCCGGGTCAGCGCGTCCATCATCGGGTGCTCGAGGGCGTGGCCCAGGTGCAGGCTGCCGGTGACGTTCGGCGGCGGGACGACGATCGAGAACGGCGGCTTGTCGCTGTCGACCTCGGCGGTGAAGTAGCCGCGCTCGACCCACCGCTCGTACAGCGGCCCCTCGACCTCGGCCGGCCGGTACTCGCTCGGCAGCTCGGGACGGGGCGGGGTCGGGGTCACGTGGGCATCCTCGGGAGCGGCGGCGGGCTGAGGCGCCTCGGCCAGCCACTGCCCGAACGCGTCGAACGAGTACGGCCGGCCCAGGAAGTTGGCGACCAGGTCGGCCGCGTCGGCCGCACCGCCGCGGGCCAGCACCTCGTCGCGGTAGCGGTGGGCCACGGTCGGGTCGAACAGGTCGCTCGGGTCGAACTGGGCGAACAGGTCCTTGGCGATGACCAGGCTCCACATGTACGTGTAGTACGCCGACGTGTAGCCCTCCAGGTGCCCGAACGAGGCGTGGAAGTGGGTGCCCTCGATGTAGTCGAACGCGTCGTACCTGGCCTGCAGCTCGCGCACGGCCGCGGTGATGTCCTGCGGCCGTTCGAGGTGCAGCCGGTAGGACAGCGCGGCGTAGAACATCTGGGTGCGGGTGAAGTAGCCCCTTGCCGAACTCCTTGGCCGCCCGCATCCGCTCGACCAGGGCGGCCGGGATCGGGGTGCCGTCGGCGTCCAGGGCGAACGAGCCCAGGATCTGCGCGTCCCAGGCCCACTCCTCCAGCATCTGCGACGGGGCCTCGACGAAGTCCCACTCGGTGGCCACGCCGGAGAACCGGGCCCAGCGCTGGCCGCCGCCGAGCACGTGGTGCACGAGGTGGCCGAACTCGTGGAAGAGGGTGACGACGTCGGAGTGCTCCATCAGCCCGCGCGGGAGGTTGCAGACCAGCACGCCCTCGGGCAGTTGCTGCCCGGCGATGCCCGGGGCCAGGTCGAACTGGGCCGCGTGCTTGAACTTGCCGGCCCGCGGGTGCAGGTCGAGGTAGATCCGCCCGCGCAGTTCGCCGGCCACCCGCACGTCGTAGGCGGCGACGTCGGGGTGCCACACCGGCGCGTCCTCGACCGGGACGTAGTCGATGTCGAACAGCCGCCCGGTGACGTCGAGCAACCCGGCCCGGACCCGGGCGAAGTCGAAGTACCGGCGCACCTGCTGGGCGTCGACGTCGAACTGCTCGCGGCGCACCAGCTCGCCGTAGTACATGTTGTTGCTGGCGTCCAGGCCGGTGGCGCCCGGCTCGTCGGCCTGCCGGCGCCGCAGCAGCACGGCGAGGTCGCGGCGGGCGGCCGGCTCGGCCAGCGCGGTGATGCGCTCGATGAACTCGGCGATCGCCGGCCCGCTGCCGATCATCTTGACCTCGGCGTCGAAGTCGGGCCAGCTGTCGTAGCCGAGCAGCTCGGCCTGTTCGGCCCGCAGGTCGAGCAGGCTCTTGAGCAGGGCGTCGTTCTGCGGCCAGGCCCGGTTCAGGAAGGCGGTGACGAGCTCACGGCGGGCCGCGCCGTCGTGGGCGAACGTGCGGAACGGGATGACGTCGGGGTAGTCGGTGGTGAGGGTGACCAGGCCGTCGGCGTCGGCGGGGTGATTGTCGAGGAAGTCCTGCGGCAGGCCGGCCAGCTGTTCGGGCCCGACCCGGATGGTGCGGACGTCGTCGCGGATGTTGCGGCCGAACTCCTGGCCGACCAGGGTGGCCTGCTCGGCCAGCGCGCGCAGCCGGTCGCGGACGTCGTCGGCCCGGTCGACCCCGCTGCGGCGGAAGTCGCGCAGGGTCAGTTCGAGCAGGCGGGCGGCGGTGTCGTCCAGCCCGTCCGGCTCGACGGCGGCCAGGACCGCGTACAGGTCGCGATCCAGGCCGCGGTCGGTCTCGAACCGCGAGATCTGCTGTTCGCGGTCCTCGGCCAGCGTGCGGACCTCTTCGTCCGGGTGCACCTGGGCCAGCACGCCGACCAGGGCGCCGGCGCTGCGCAGGGCGATGTCGGCGTCGTTCCACAGCCCGAGGGCGTCGGCCGCCGAGCGCACGCTGCCGTCCTTGAGCGTGTCGAGCAGCTCGCGGGCGCGCTGCAGGCCGCGGTCGGCCCGGTCGCCGACGAACGGCACCCAACCGTCGTCGGCGGGCAGGCGCAGCGGTGGCAACTCGGCTGGTTCGCTCATCGGTCCAGCGTAGTGAGCGCCTGGACGCGGATAAATGCTGGCGTGCCACGCGCGACCGCGTGGATCATCTGCGCCATGGCTCTGGTGGTGACCCGTGACCCGGTACGGATCGTCGGTCTGCTCGAGCCGCTGCTGGCCGCGGATCCGGTCCGCAACACCGTGCTCAGCAGCATCGCCACCGCGCTGCGCGGCCCGGATCCGGACGGCTGGTGCGCCCGGCCGCCAGACCGCCCAGATGTCCTGGCCGTCCGGTCGCAGCCGCACACCCCGGTCGTCGTGACGCCCGGCTGGGACGACATCGCCCCGCTGGCCGACGCGCTGGCCGCCCTGCCCTCGCTGGCCGCGATCGGGGGTCCGGCGCCGGTGGTGGATCACCTCGTAGCCGCTCTCGATGCCCGGGGACTGGCCAGCACGGCGCGGGTCGCCGAGCGGCTGTTCCGATTGGACGAGCTGACCCCGCCGGCTGAGGTGACCGGGTCCCCACGGCTGGCCGGCCGCGACGATCTGGCCCGGCTGGCCGAGTGGGCCGAGGCGTTCACGGTGGAGGCGTTCGGGCGGCCGCCGCCGGCCTTCGACCCGGCCGCGGTCGTCCAGCGCGCGCTGGCGACGTCGCGGATCTGGCTCTGGACGGAGCCGGGCGGCGGCCGGTGGCGATGGCCTGGCGGCGCGCGGTCTCGTTCGGGGTGTCGCGCGTCGGGCCGGTGTACACGCCGCCGGCCCAGCGCGGGCACGGTTACGGATCGGCGGCCACCGCCGCGGCCACCGGCGACGTCCTGGCCGAGGGCGCGACCCCGGTGCTCTACACCGACCTGGCCAACGCGACCTCGAACAAGATCTACCAACGGCTCGGCTACTACCCGGTCGAGGACCGCGCCCACGTCGAGTACGCCTGAGGCCGGGTCACGGCGCCGGGTCCGGTTCCTCGTTCGGGAAGAGCAGGAAGCCGACCCGCAGCCGGCGGGCGCCGTCGGGATGGTCGTCCTTCGAGCGGCCGCGGAACTTGTCGATCAGGTCGGTGACGGTCTTCTCCACCTCGGCCGCGTCCTCGTGGGTGAGCCAGACCAGCGCGCTGCTGATGCCGCCGACGTGGCGCCACTGTGGAGGTTCGTTCGGCGTCCGCGCCAGCCAGGCCGAGAAGCCCTCGCCCAGCCGGTCGGCCACCGTCCGGCCGATCACCGCGCCGGCGGCGAAGGCGACCAGCGAGTCGTCGTCGCCGGGCGTGACGCTCAGCTTGCTGCCCGCGGCCCGCCACGGCCGCTCCCGGCCGTCGTTGCTTGGTTCGGCCCGCTCGACGATGCCGGCCTTCTCCAGCGCGCGCAGGTGGTAGCTCATCGCGCTCGGGCTGAGCCCGGCGACCTCGGCGCACTCGGTCGCGGTCAGCTCGCGGCCGGCGTAGAGCTCGTCGATGACGGCCAGCCGGGCCGGGTGGGCCAGCGCCTTGATCGACTTGGCGTCCTGGAGCACTACCGCCGGACGCTCGGCCGGCTTCTTCGGGCGGGTGGGCACGGCTCACCACGCTACTTGCCGTCGTAGGTCTTGACGTGAATATTGTGAAGCATTAACTTCGCAATATGTCTTTCACATCTTCCCGTCGTGATCTCTGGCTCGTCGTACTGGCCAAGTCCGTCTCGTTGCTCGGCGACGAGGTCGCGGCCGTGGCCCTGATGCTGCGCCTGCAGTCGCACGGCGCCCAGCCCCCCGCGATCGCGGCCCTGCTCATCGCCGCGATGCTCCCCCTGCTGCTGCTGGCCGGCCCGGTGGGCCGGTTGGTCGACCGGGTCGACAGCCGCGTCCTGCTCGTCACCTCGAGCCTGGCCCAGGGCGGGCTGTGCGTGCTGCTCGCGTACACGAGCGGCACCACTGCGGTGCTCGGCCTCGTCGCCGCCCTCGGCGTGGGCCAGGCGATCAACGGGGCCACCTGGCAGGCCCTGCTGCCCACGATCGTCGGCACGCGAGCGGTTGCCGCGGGCCATCGGGCTGACCCAGGCCGGCACGACCATGGCCAGCATCGCCGCACCCGCGCTGGCCGGGATCCTGACCGGCCTCTACGGCGCGCGCGTCCCGCTGCTGCTCGACGCCACGACGTTCCTGGCCATCACCGCGGCCGGGCTGCTGATCACCACCCGGCGCGGTGCCGCCGCCGCGTCGGAGGCCGGCCCGAGCCGCGGCGGCGGCCTGCGCATCGTCTGGGCCGACCCGCTGCTGCGGATGCTGATCGGACTGCTCGCGCTGTTCATCACCCTCGGCGCGATGGTGAACGTGGTCGAGGTGTTCCTGGTCCGCGAGACGCTGCACGCCAGCACCACGTGGTACGGCCTGGTCGGGCGCCATGTTCGGTGTCGGCGCGCTGAGTGGCGCGCTGCTCGGCGGCCGGCTGCGCGGCCAGCTGCCCCTGGCCCGCGCGTTCGCGGCCGCGGCGACGGCGCTGGCGGCCGGCCTGGCCGCGATGGCCGCGGTCCCCAACGTGGCCGTGGCCCTGCCGGTGGCGTTCGCGGTCGGCGCGGCCAACGGCGCGCTCAACGTGGCCCTGGGCTCGCTGGTGATGAGCCGGCCGGCGCCCGAGGCCCGCGGCCGGGTCGGGGCGGTGCTCAACGGCGTCGCATCCGGCACCCAGCTCGGGGCGTACGCGCTCGGCGGGCTGCTGGCCGCCGCGCTCACGCCGCGCGAGATCTTCGCCGCTGCCGGCCTGTCCGGACTGCTGGGCCCGCTGGTGTTCGGCCGCCGCCTGGTGCGGGCCGCCGCCGTCTGCGCGCGGACGGCGTCGGCCGAAGGCGCAGCTGCCGGTCGCCGCCTGAGCGCCGAGCCGGCCTGAGGTGTTACGCCGACTTCTCGCGGGGCTGGCGCTTCGGGGCCTCGCGCGGGACCAGGGTCGGGTAGACGTGGTCGAGCACGGTCTCGCTGGTGATGACGACCCGGGCGACGTCCTCGCGGGAGGGCACCTCGTACATCACCGAGAGCAGCACTTCCTCCATGATCGCCCGCAGCCCGCGGGCACCCGTCCCCCGCAGCACGGCCTGGTCGGCGATGGCCTCGAGCGCGGACTGGTCGAACTCCAGCTCCACGTTGTCGAGCTCGAACAGCTTGGCGTACTGCTTGACCAGGGCGTTGCGCGGCTCGGTGAGGATCTGCACCAGCGCGTGCCGGTCGAGCGGGCGGACCGAGGTGATCACGGGCAGGCGGCCGATGAACTCGGGGATGAGCCCGAACTTGATCAGATCCTCGGGCATCACGTCACCGAAGACGTCGCGCGTCTCCTTGTCGAACTTGGTGTAGAGCTCGGCCCCGAAGCCCAGGCCCTGCTTGCCGACCCGGGCCTCGATGATCGTGTCGAGCCCGGCGAAGGCCCCACCGACGATGAACAGCACGTTGGTGGTGTCGATCTGGATGAACTCCTGGTGCGGGTGCTTGCGGCCGCCCTGGGGCGGTACGGACGCGGTGGTGCCCTCGAGGATCTTCAGCAGGGCCTGCTGCACGCCCTCGCCGGAGACGTCGCGGGTGATCGACGGGTTCTCGGCCTTGCGGGCGATCTTGTCGACCTCGTCGATGTAGATGATCCCGGTCTCGGCCCGCTTGACGTCGTAGTCGGCGGCCTGGATCAGCTTGAGCAGGATGTTCTCGACGTCCTCGCCGACGTAGCCGGCCTCGGTCAGCGCCGTGGCGTCGGCGATCGCGAAGGGGACGTTGAGCATCCGGGCCAGCGTCTGGGCCAGCAGCGTCTTGCCCGAGCCGGTCGGGCCGAGCAGCAGGATGTTCGACTTGGCCAGCTCGACCGCGGTGTCGGCGTTGCGCGGTTTGGTGTCGGTGCCGGCCTGCACTCGCTTGTAGTGGTTGTAGACGGCGACGGCCAGCGTGCGCTTGGTGTGGTCCTGGCCGATCACGTAGCCGTTGAGGAAGTCGCAGATCTCACTGGGCTTGGGCAGTTCGTCGAAGGTGAACTCGCTGGTCTCGGCCAGTTCCTCTTCGATGATCTCGTTGCACAGATCGATGCATTCGTCGCAGATGTAGACGCCCGGACCGGCGATCAGCTTCTTGACCTGCTTCTGGCTCTTTCCACAGAAAGAGCACTTGAGCAGGTCACCGGTCTCGCCGACACGCGCCACGAGCGACTCGTTCCTCTCGACCAAATAACGGCTGGATCCGAACGCTACCCGGAAAAAGCAGTGAAGTCCTGCGTAATCCGGGCTCGGCGCGCCCTTTAGCTGTCTATGAGCTTGCGGTTGGAGATGACCTCGTCGACGATGCCGTATTCCTTGGCCTGCTCGGCGGTGAGGATGGTGTCGCGCTCGATGTCGGCCCGCACCTTCTCCTCGGTCTGGCCGGTGTGGTTGGCCAGGATCGACTCCAGCAGCCCGCGCATCCGCAGGATCTCGTTGGCCTGGATCTCCAGGTCGGTGACCTGGCCCTGACCCTCGCCGGACGGCTGGTGGATGAGCACCCGGGAGTTCTGCAGCGCGTAGCGCTTGCCCTTGGTGCCGGCGGCGAGCAGGACGGCGGCGGCCGAGGCGGCCTGGCCCATGCAGTACGTCTGGATCTCCGGCCGGACGAACTGCAGGGTGTCGTAGATGGCGGTCAGCGCCGTGAACGACCCACCCGGCGAGTTGATGTAGATCAGGATGTCGCGGTCGGGGTCGCTGGACTCGAGCACGATCAGCTGGGCGATGACGTCGTTGGCGACCACGTCGTCGATCGGGGCGCCGAGGAAGATGATGCGCTCCTCGAACAGCTTGTTGTACGGGTTGGACTCCTTGATGCCGTAGTTCGTCCGCTCGACGAAGGACGGCAGCACGTAGCGCGACTGCGGCAGGTGCAGGCCCGGTGGCGCCGTCCGGGGTGTGTAGCTCGTTCATCGGTATCCCTCTCAGGCCGGGGCCGGGCCGGAGCCGTTGGCGACCTGCGCCACCCGGCTGACCACATGATCGACGAAGCCGTACTCGAGGGCTTCCTTGGCGGTGAACCAGCGGTCGCGCTCGGAATCGGCGCGGACCTGCTCGATGCTCTGGCCGGTGTGCTCGGCGATCAGTTCGGCCATCTCGACCTTGGTCAGCTTGAACTGCTCGGCCTGGATCTGGATGTCGGACGCGGTACCGCCGATGCCCGCCGACGGCTGGTGCATCAGGATGCGGGCGTGAGGCAGGGCGTAGCGCTTGCCCTTGGTGCCGGCCGACAGCAGGAACTGGCCCATCGAGGCGGCCAGCCCGAGCGACCACGTGGCGATGTCGCAGTCGACGAACTGCATGGTGTCGAAGATGGCCATGCCCGCCGTCACCGACCCGCCGGGCGAGTTGATGTAGAGGTTGATGTCGCGGCTGCTGTCCTCGGCCGAGAGCAGCAGCAGCTGGGCGCAGATCTGGTTGGCGATGGTGTCGTCGACCGGCTGCCCGAGGAAGATGATCCGCTCGCGCAGCAGTCGGTCGTAGACAGAGTCATTGAGCGTCATGCCGGCGCCCGCGCTGCGCATCTCGGCGACGCGCAGGGGCTGAGGATCGAAGCGACTCACTTCAGCGGACCTTTCTTTCATCAAGTGGTGACATCGACCCTAACGAAGGGCACCGGGCGAACACTCCCGTTTGGGGCCGCGTTCGCTCAGGGCTTCACGGTTCACTCGGCTTCGGGCTCGTCGTCGTCCAGAGCCGGGCCCGCGCCGTCCTCGCTGTCGAGCAGTTCGGCCATCGCCGTGGGCGACAGCGCAGCCAGGTCGACCGGATTGCCCGATTCGTCGGTGATGACGGCCGTCTCGAGCACGTTGGCCAGCGCCTTGTTCCGCCGCACGCCGGCGATCAGGTCCGGGCAGCTTGCCGGACTTGACGATCTCGTTGGCGAAGTCCTGAGGCGGCATCTCGTACCGGGCGGCCTCGCGCACCAGGTACTCGGTGAGCTCGCCGTCGCCGATCTGCACCTCGGTCTTGTCGGCGACCGCATCCAGGACGAACTGGGCCCGCACCGACTTCTCGGCGCCCTCGCGCAGCTCGGCGGTGAACTCGTCGCGGGTCTTGCCCTGCAGCTCGAGATAGCGGTCGAGCATGGCGTCGTCGTGCCCGAGCGAGTGGACGACCTCGTGCTCGCGGAAGTCGATCTCGGCCTGGACCACCGACTCGGGCAGGTCGAACTCGACGCTGTCGAGCAGGCTGGCCAGCACCTTGTCGCGGGCCTGGGCGCCCTGCTCGAGGGCCTTGGTGCGGCCCAGACGCGTGCGCAGGTCGTCGCGCAACTCGGCGACGGTGTCGAACTCGCTGGCCAGCTGGGCGAAGCCGTCGTCGATGTCGGGCAGCTCCTTCTCCTTGACCGAGTTGACGGTGGCGGTGATCTCGGCCTCGGACCCCGATGCGTCGCCCTGCTGCAGCGTGGTGGCGAACGTGGCCGACTCGCCGGCCGACTTGCCGACGATGGCCTCGTCCAGGCCGTCGATCAGGTTGCCGCTGCCGACCTCGTAGGACAGCCCCTTGGCCGAGCCGCCCTCGACCTCGACGCCGTCGACCATGGCCAGCAGGTCGAGCGAGACGTAGTCGCCGGTCTGGACCGGGCGCTCGACGCCGGTGAGGGTGCCGAACCGGTCGCGCAGCTCGTCGAGCTGCTCGTCGACCTCGGCGTCGGTGACCACGACGTCGTCGACGGTGACGGCCACGCCGGTGAGCTCGGGCAGGACGATCTCGGGCCGCACGTCGACCTCGGCGGTGAAGCTGAGCGTCTGCCCGTCCTCGAGGTTGGTCACGTCGATCTCGGGCTGGCCGAGCGGCTGGATGGCGGCATCCCGGGCGGCCTCGCTGTACACCCGGGGCAGGGCCTCGTTGATGGCCTCCTCGAGCACCGCGCCGCGACCGACGCGCTGGTCGATGACCCGGGCCGGCACCTTGCCCGGCCGGAACCCGGGGATGCGCACCTGAGCGCCGATCTTCTTGTAGGCCGCGTCCAGGCTGGGCTTCAGCTCCTCGAACGGCACCTCGATGGCGAGCCGAACTCGGGTCGGACTCAAGGATTCGACGGTGCTCTTCACAGTGCTGCTGCTCCTTGTTTCGATGTCTCGGGTGCGGGCAGGGGTGACGCTCGGACGGGCTCGGTCGGGCTCGGTCGGGGGCCGGCTCGGTCGGGGTGGCGGGATTCGAACCCACGGCCCCTCGCTCCCAAAGCGAGTGCGCTACCAAACTGCGCCACACCCCGGGCGCTGACGGGGCACCAGTGTACGGGCGTTGCCGAGCGGGCCGCGCCGGAGCCGGTAACCTGGGTGCCGCGCGCTCGGCGGTGTGGCGGGGCGCGCATGCGGGCGTAGCTCAATGGCAGAGTCTCAGTCTTCCAAACTGATTGTGCGGGTTCGATTCCCGTCGCCCGCTCCGCTCGTTCCGGCCGGCTGACATTGTCGGGGCCGGACGCGATGCTGGGCCGATGCCTGTTGACACGATGACCCGCGCCGCCGCTTCCGCTGCCGTCGAGCCGATCGGCTGGCGCTACCTCCTGGGCGCACTGTGCACGTCGGTGGCGGTGCCGTCGCTC
Source organism: uncultured Actinomycetota bacterium (assembly GCA_963713245.1). Classification (GTDB taxonomy): domain Bacteria; phylum Actinomycetota; class Actinomycetes; order Mycobacteriales; family Jatrophihabitantaceae; genus CAVQKZ01. The sequence continues at coordinate 308,665 of CAVQKZ010000002.1, read as the reverse complement.
GAGGACGCGCTGCGGGTCTGCGCTGTTGCCGTCGCGGCCTGCGGCGCCGACGCCGACGGGCACCTCCGAGCTGACGTCCGCGCCGACCGGGTCGAGTTCACGCTGCAGACCAGCCTTACCGCAGGGTTGACCGAACTCGATCTGGACCTGGCCCATCGGGTCTCGTCGACGGTGACGGCGTTGGGCTTCCGCACCCGTGCCGCCGCCGAGGGAGCACGCGGCGTCCAGGGTCTCGAGATTGCGATCGACGCGATGGACATCGCCGCCATCCGGCCGTTCTGGAAGGCCGTGCTGGACTACGGCGACGAGCCCGGACGTGACGGACCGCCGAACGCGATCATCGATCCGGTGCGGCAAGGCCCGGCGATCTGGTTCCAGCAGATGGACGAGCCCCGGACCCAGCGCAACCGGATCCACTTCGACATCACTGTTCCGCACGACGAGGCCGACGCGCGGCTGCAGGCGGCGCTGGCTGCTGGTGGCACGTTGGTCAGCGACGCAGAGGCGCGGGCGTTCTGGATCCTGGCTGATGTCGAGGGCAATGAGGTGTGCGTCTGTACCTGGCAGGACCGCGACTAGCTTGTCTCGGCCGGCCAAGCCCCGACGCAACTGCACCCACGACCCACTCGGCGTCTGACGAAGGCGCAAGAATCCGGTGTTAGGAGCCGCAAACGCCGGGGTATCAAGCCGGGACATTGCAGCGCGGGTCAAGCTGGCGGCCCGACTTTGAATATGGACCGAATGCGGCCGGCCCGAATGCCGCCGCTGGGATCCACTCTCGGCCCGGTTACCGATCACCCGCCTGGCGGGAGTTCGCGGTCGCCCGAGACAAGCCCGGTCATCACCGACCTGTCCCGCCCTCGACAGCGACCTGCTGCCTCAGTTCCCACACCCCGGAGGAACCATGACCGACTACTCACCGACTCCCGCGGCGCACTCCGCCGGGTCCGACGACGGCGGTGGCACGTCCGTCAAGGACCGGGCCACCGAGGCGTCCCAAGCGGCCAGGCACGCCAGCTCCGACGTGGCCCAGACCGCAGCCGACAAGGCCAAGGACGTCGCCCAGGAGACGACCAAGCAGGCTCGCGACCTGCTGGGCGAGGCCCGCGGCCAGGTCAAGCAGCAGGCCGGGGATCAGCATCGCGCGCTGGTCGACAACCTGCGCGCACTCGCCGACGAACTCAGCTCGATGACGAACGCGAACGAGCAGGGCGGAGTGGCGACCGAGCTGGTCGGCCAGGCCGGCCAGCGCGTCCAGGGCGCGGCCAACTGGCTGGACGGACGCGAACCGGGCGAACTGCTCGACGAGGTCCGTTCCTTCGCCCGGCGCCGGCCGGGCACGTTCCTGCTCGGGGCCGCAGTCGCGGGCGTTGTGGCCGGGCGGCTGACCCGGGGCGTCGCCGCGACCCGTTCGGAGGACTCAGGCCCGGCACCGCAGCCCAGCGCCTCAGCACCGGCCGAGGCCGCGCCGGGGTCTTCGACGCCGCCCACCACCGAGTTCGCGACCGACGCCAACCTCGAGACGGAGGTCATCGGCTACTCGACGCCGCCGGCGGACACACCCGCCAGCCCGGCGACGCAATCCACCGAGCAGCACGGCGCCGGCAACGGATCGACTCAGGCAGGCCAATCGGGCGGAGGGATCTAGCGGTGAGTGCACCAGACACCGACGGCCGAAGCGATGTCGGCTCCGCATCAGTCGGCGAGCTCATCTCGGAGGTGAGCCGCGACCTGTCCACCCTGATGCGTCAGGAACTCGAACTGGCCAAGGCCGAGTTGAAGACCGAAGCCGCGAAGACCGGCCGGGCGGCCGGCATGCTCGGCGGGGCCGGCTTCGCCGGCTACATGGTCCTGCTGTTCCTGTCCCTCGCCCTGTGGTGGGGGTTGTCCAACGTCATGGACCAGGGCTGGGCCGCGCTCATCGTCGCCGTGGTCTGGGCGGCGATCGGCGGCGCGCTGTTCGCCACCGGACGCAGCCACCTGCGCTCGATCCATCCCAAGCCCGAACGAACCGTCGACACGATCCAGCAGGTTCCCGATGCCCTCAAAGGCCGGTAAGGAGACATCATGAGCAGTCCAGAGGAGATCCAGCGCAACATCGAGCAGACGCGGGCCTCGTTGAGCGCCGACGTCGATCGGCTCAACGAGAAGGTGTCACCAGCGAAGGTGGTCGGCCGGCGGGTCGAGCGCATCAAGGGCACGGCCACCTCGGTCAAGGAACGGGTCATGGGCTCGGCCGATGCCAGCACCGGGCTGCGCGGCGCCGGTGACTCGGTGAGCTCCGGTGCGTCCTCGGCCAAGGGGGCGGTCGGCTCGGCCGCCGCCACGGTCGGCGACGCGCTGTCGAGCGTCGGTGACTCGGCCTCCGGCGCACCCCAGGCCGTGCGGCGGCAGGCCCAGGGCAACCCGCTCGCCGCGGGTCTGATCGCCTTCGGCGTCGGCTGGTTGCTCTCGTCCCTGCCGCCCGCGACCGAGCGCGAGCAGGACGTCGCCCGGATGGCTCAGGACAAGGCCGGCGACCTCGCGGAACCGCTGAAGGGGAAGGCTCAGGAGCTCGCCGGGAACCTGCAGGAGCCGCTGCAGCAGTCCATTGCGCAGGTGAAGGACACGGCCACCGACGCGGCCACCGAAACGGCCGACCAGGCCAAGTCGGCCGCCAGTGACGTCAAGGAACCCCTGCAGCACTAATCTGCGATCGCCTTGGGCCGCATACCAGCCTCGGGCCGTAGCCGAGAGGAGAGGCCATGGCGTCCGGCGACCCGCCCGACACCGTCGCGACGGAACCCGAGAAGCCGACCGACATCCCGCCACCGGCCTGGCGCGGGATCCTGGTGCGCTCGGTCAAGCAGTTCAAGCACGACGAGGTCACCGACCGCGCCGCGGCCCTGACCTACTACGGGGTGCTGGCCATCTTCCCCGCGGTGCTGGTGCTGATCTCGATCCTCGGCCTGCTCGGGAAATCGGCCACCCACAAGGTGCTCGACAACCTGGGCCAGGTGGCGCCAGGCGGGGTGAACAGTTTCCTGCGCACGGTCATCGAGCAGGTGCAAGGACGGTCCGGGGCCGCAAGCATCGGCGCCGTCGTCGGCCTGGTGCTCGCGCTGTGGTCGGCGTCGGGCTACGTCGCCGCGTTCATGCGGGCCTCGAACGCCATCTACGAGGTCGACGAGGGCCGGCCGGTCTGGAAGACCGCACCGGTCCGGATCGGCGTGACGCTCGTCCTCGTGATCATGTTGGTGGCCAGTGCCGTGATGGTCATCGTCACCGGACCGGTGGCCAACCAGGTCGGGCACGCGCTCGGCATCGGCAGTACCGCGGTGACGGTGTGGAACATCGCGAAGTGGCCGGTGTTGCTGGTCGTGGTCAGCCTGATGTTCTCGCTGCTCTACTGGGCCTGCCCTAACGTCAAGCAGCCCGGCTTCCGATGGATCACACCCGGCGGCATCCTGGCTGTGGTCGTGTGGATGATCGCCTCCGGCCTGTTCGCGGTCTACGTGGCCTTCTCCGGGTCGTACAACAAGACCTACGGGACGGTCGCGACGGTGATCATCTTCCTGGTGTGGCTGTGGATCACCAACATCGCGATCCTGCTCGGGGCCGAGTTCAACTCCGAGATCCAACGCCAGCAAGCGATCGAAGGCGGTATGCCCGACGACGTCGAGCCGTTCATGGAGTTGCGCGACACCCGCAAGCTCGACGACGCGCAGACCAAGCGCGCCGAGGAGGCCCATCAGGCCCGGCACTCGAGTCATCCGGGGACGAGCGGGCGGTGAGCGGAACTCCGGCGCCCAGACGGTGCTCGGCGCGCAGCCGGGGCGTGGCCGGCACTTCGGGGTCGGCGCAGAGCGACCGAGGCGCAGCCGGGTCTGGCCGTCGTCACCGGGGCGACGTCGGGCATCGGCCTGGCGCTGGGCGTCGCGCTGGCCCGCCGCGGTCATCGACTGCTGCTGGTGGCCCGGCACGACGACGCCCTTCGTCGCCGCGCCGCGGAGCTGACGGCCGAGCACGGCGTCGGCGTCGAGATCCGCGCCTGTGATCTGACCGACCGTTCGGCCCGCGCCGAGCTGGCCACCGACCTGAGCCGGCGCGACATCGCCGTCTTCTGCAACAACGCCGGTTACGGCACGTTCGGTGACTTCGTCGACGTGGACCCGCAGCGCCAACACGACGAGGTGGCTCTGCACGTCGTCGCGATGCACGACCTCGCCGCCGCGGTGCTGCCCGGGATGATCAAGCGCGGCGACGGGCAGCTGCTGCTCGTCGGCTCAGTGGGCGGGTACCAGCCCGTCCCGGGCGCGGCCACCTACGCCGCGTGCAAGGCGTTCGTGAACTCCCTGGCCGAATCGTTGCACGCGGAGCTGGCTGGCACCGGCGTGGTGTGCACGCTGCTCGCTCCCGGACCGGTGCGCACGCAGTTCGCGCGACGCGCCGGCGTCGAGGCGGCCGCCGACGCCCTGCCCCGGTTCGTCTGGGTGGACGCCCGCGATGCGGCCGAGGCCGCCGTCGAGGGCATGGCGAAGGGACGGCGGCGCGTCGTTCCCGGCCTGCCGGCCAAAGTCATGGCCGTCGCCGGAGCGTTCGTGCCGCACGCGCTGACGTCACCGGCGTTGCGGGGCCTGATCCGGCGCTACGCCTGAACCGCGGTTGCCGCCGGCGAGCCGCACACACAACCACGGGCCAGCGCGCTGCTGGCCGTGGCGTCGCAGTAGCGGGTCGCGATGGCGTCGTGAGCCTCGAGCGGGTGCAGGCACATCCCGCACATCGGCAGTTCGAGCGCGGCCGTGTCGACAGCGGCATCGACGACTAGGGCATCAGCTGAGGGAGACATGGTTTGCTCCTGACGGGTTGGCGGGCCCACCGGCCGGCAGGCCGGCGGCGAGTAGGGCTTGCGGGCCGCTGAGGGTGTTGCCGGTCGCCGCGACCAGGGCCATCGCCGCGGCCGCGCTGGCCGAGTCGGCCTCCGGCGGGATGACCAACAGGTCGACGCGCTTGACGCTGTCGCCGATGATCACGGCCATGTGCTCGTCCTGGTGGCCGTACCAGCCGATGCGGACGCGATGGTTGCCCAGCGGCGTCCAGTCCACCGGCACCGACTCCCACTCGCCCTGGTTGAGCAACACGCCGCGGATCCGGCCGAGTCGGGTGCACAGCGCGGCCAGCAGCGGCGGAAGTTCGGCGGTCAGGTCGGTGGAGCGCGGCCACCACGCACCGTCGATGCTGTTGGCATGCACCAGGCGCGGCGCCATTCGCAGCCGCAGCGCCGGTGCGTTCGACGCAGCAGCGATGACCTCGGGGGAAGTACTCACGAAGGGTGCAACCTGACTTCGCCCGGTGAGGCGCTGGGAGCGTGCTCCCAGTCGGCATCGAACGCGGCGCGAATGCTCAGGAGAAACCGGGACTATTTCACATTACGCCCCGGCGGCGCCATCGCGGAATCGGCCGGAACTTACTGACGTGCAATGTCCCGATCGGCCGCGGTCGGCTCTGCGGACGGCTCGGCCGAATCGACGATCAGCACGTCCAGGGTCCGTGGGCCGTGCACACCTTCGACCCGCTGCAACTCGATGTCGCTGGTGGCGCTCGGCCCGCTGATCCAGGTCAGCGGCCGGGTCGGGTCGAGCGCGGCGATCGCGTCCGGGACCCCGGCCACGATCTGGTCGGCCCGCAGCACGACCAGGTGGTAGTCGGGCACCAGCGTCAGCGCGCGGCGGCCCTGGCCCGGGCCGGCGTCGAGCACGATCGTGCCGGTCAGCGCGACGGCCAGCGCACAGGTGGTGAGCACGCCGTCGAGCCGGTCGAGCTCGGCCGGCGTCAGCGGCGGCTCGTCCCCGGCGATTTCCAGCGAGCCGGCGTCGAGGTACGCCGACGGGAAGCCGGCCGGCACGACCACCCTCGTGATGCCCCGCTCGCCCAACCAGTCGGAAACGGCCGCGGCCACGCCGTCGGCGGAGCAGCGCCGCACCCCGGCGCGGTAGTCGACCAGCCGCTCGCTCAGCAGTGCGATCGGGTCGGCAACCGTGCGGCCACCCGGGCCCCGGTAGTCGCGCGGCACGGGCGCGGCCGCCGGTCGCTCGGCCAGCGCGCGGCGAACGCGGTCGAGGATCTCGGCCCGGGCGCTCACCACTGCTTCCCCTCGTCGGCCCACCAGTCCCGGAACGACTGCTTCGGTGGCCGCGGCGCGTCCCGGGCCGCGGTCCAGGCCGACATCGGCGGCGGCAGACGCCGGATCCGGTCGCGGCGCCGGCCCAGCACCCGCCCGAGCCGGGCCGCCCGCAGCGCCCTCGTCCAGCGCCGCGGCGCGCGCATCGTCCAGGCCAGCGTCGCCATCGCCGCCCGCTCGGGCGTGGGCAGCCGGTGCTCGGCCGCCTTGGCGTCGACGACCCGCGAGCGCAGGTGCACGAGCATGGACGGGATGTCGATGGCCACCGGGCAGACGTCGTAGCAGGCCCCGCACAGCGTGGACGCGAACGGCAGGCTGGCGTTCTCGTCGACGCCGGTGAGCTGGGGCGAGAGCACCGCGCCGATCGGGCCGGGGTAGACCGAGCCGTACGCGTGCCCACCGGTGCGCTCGTACACCGGGCAGACGTTCAGGCAGGCCGAGCAGCGGATGCAGCGCAGGGCCGAACGCCCCTGGGGATCGGCCAGGGTCGCGCACCGGCCGTTGTCGAGCAGGACGAGGTGGAAGTCCTGGCCCTCGACCGCGCCCGTCCACATCGACGTGTACGGGTTCATCCGCTCGGCCGTGGACGAGCGGGGCAGCAGCTGCAGGAAGACCTCGAGGTCGCGCCAGGTCGGCAGCAGCTTCTCGATGCCCATGACCGTGATGAGCGTGCGGGGCAGGGTCAGGCACATCCGGCCGTTGCCCTCGGACTCGACGACCATCAGCGTGCCGGTCTCGGCGATGGCGAAGTTGGCACCCGACACGGCCACCTGGGCGCTGAGGAACTTGCGGCGCAGGTGCCGCCGGGCGGCCTCGGCCAGCGCGGGCGGGTCGTCGGTGAGGCCGGGGTTCACGTCGGGCATCTCGCGCAGGAAGATGTCGCGGATCTCGCTGCGGTTGCGGTGGATGGCCGGGACCAGGATGTGGCTGGGGTAGTCGTGGCCGAGTTGCACGATCAGCTCGGCCAGGTCGGTCTCGGTGGCCGTGATCCCGGCCTGCTCCAGCGCATCGTTGAGGCCGATCTCCTGGGTGGCCATCGACTTGACCTTGACCACGTCGCGCGAACCCGTGGCCCGGACCAGCTCGGTGACGATCCGGTTGGCCTCGTCGGCGTCGCGGGCCCAGTGCACGGTGCCGCCGCGCGCGGTGACCTGCTCCTCCAGCTGGACCAGGTAGGTGTCGAGGTTGGCCAGCACCTCGTCCTTGATCGCGGCCCCGGCCTGGCGCAGCTGCGCCCAGTCGTCGAGCTCGGCCACGGCCCCGGCCCGCTTGGTGCGGATCGTGCCGGTGGCGTGGGCCAGGTTGCGCCGCAGCTGGGCGTCGCCCAACGCGGTCTCGGCCGACTCCGGAAACGGCCGCGAGCCCCGCAACTGCCCGACCCCGGGCGGCGCGCCCGGCATCCCCAGGTAGGTCATGCCCACGCCTTCTCTCGGGTCGAGGCCAGGATCTGGGCCAGGTGCGCGGTGCGCGTGCCGACCCCGAGCCGGGACAGCCCGCCGCCGATGTGCAGGAGGCAGGACGAGTCGCCGGCGGCGCACACCGACGCCTCGGTGGCGGCCACCGCGTCGAGCTTGTCGGCCAGCATGGCCGCCGACACGGCCGCGTTCTTCAGCGCGAACGTCCCGCCGAAACCGCAGCACTGGTCGGCCCCGGGCAGCTCGACCAGGTCGATGCCGTCGACGTGGCGCAGCAGCCGCAGCGGCCGCTCACCCACCCGCAGCACCCGCAGCGAGTGACACGTCGGGTGGTAGGTGACCCGGTGCGGGAAATAGCCGCCGACGTCGTCCACGCCGAGCACGTCGACCAGGAACTCCGACAGCTCGTACGTGCGCGCGGCCACCCCCTCGGCCGCGTCGGCCAGCGCGTCGTCGCCGGCCTGGCGCGCGACCTCGGCGTGCTGGTGGCGGATCGACCCGGTGCACGAGCCGCTGGCCACCACCACCGCGTCGTAATCGGCGAACGTGGCCACGTGGTTGCGCACCAGCGGCACGGCCTGGCGCGGGTAACCGGTGTTGATGTGCATCTGGCCGCAGCAGGTCTGCTGCAGCGGCACCTCGACGGCGACACCGAGGCGGCGCAGCAGTGCGACGGTGGCCCGGCCGACGTCGGGCACGATCCCGTCGACCAGGCACGTGATGAACAGCGCCACCTTCATGGGGTTCAGGATGCACTGCGGCCCCGGCCCGGCCGACGCGCGGGTCGCACCGCGGCCCGGGCCCGGCTGGCACACTGCGGGGGTGGACTCCTCGCGCCTGACCGGACCGCCGATGCCGCTGCGCCTCGGCGGCGAGGTGCTGCCGATGGTCGGCCGGGTCCGCATGTACGTCTGCGGCATCACCCCGTACGACGTCACCCACCTCGGCCACGCCGCCACCTACGTCTGGGCCGACGCGGCCGACCGGGTGCTGCGCTGGCACGGGCACACCGTCACCCTCGCCCGCAACGTCACCGACGTCGACGAGGTGCTGTTCGCCGAGGCCCGCCGGCGCGGTGAGTCGCCCTCGATGCTGGCCACCCTGCAGCGCGCGTCGTTCGAGGCGACGATGGCGGCGCTGCGGGTGCGCATCCCCGACCACTCGCCGACCGCGGCCCAGGCCGTCGGGCACGTCATCCAGCTTGCCGCCGCCCTGCTGGCCCGCGACGCCGCCTACCTGCGCGGCGGCACCGTGTACGCCCGCACCTCGAGCGCGGCCGGGCTGGCCGGGCTCGACCAGGCCACCGCGCTCGCGCTGTCGCACGAGTACCACGACCATCCGGACGACCCGGCCAAGGACGACCCGCTCGACGTCGCGGTGTGGCAGGAGACCACGGACGAGGAGGTCAGCTGGCCGAGCCCGTGGGGCGACGGCCGGCCGGGCTGGCACGCCGAGTGCGCGGCGATGGTGCTGGCGCTGTTCGGCCCGAGCGTCGACCTGCACTGCGGCGGCGCCGACCTCGCCTACCCGCACCACGCCTGCGAGGCCGCGCTGGCCGAGGCGGCCACCGGCGTGACGCCGTTCTCGCGGGCCTGGCTGCGGGCGGGCACGGTCGGCGTCGACGGCGCGAAGATGGCCAAGTCGACCGGCAACCTGGTGCTCGTCGACGACCTGCTGCGCGAGCACACCGGCGGCCGCGGTCCGGCTGCTGTGCCTGAACCGGCGCTGGGCCCAGCCCTGGTCGTACACCCCGGACGCGCTCGACGCCGCGGCCGCGCTGCTCGACGAGCTCTACGCGGCGGCGGCCAAGCCCGGCGGCGACATCGGCGTGGCCGCGCTGCCCGCGGCCCTGCTCGACGACCTCGACGTGCCGCGCGCGCTCGAGATCGCCCTCGAGGACGGCGGCCAGGCCGCCCGCACGCTGATCGAGATCCTCGCCCTGAGCTGAGCAGCCCTGAGCTCAGGGCGCGGTGCCGCGGGAACTCGACCACCTGCTGGAACGTCGGCCGGTTCTGCCAGTCGATCGCCGGCTGGCCGATCAGGCCCAGCGCGCGGAACTGGATCGCGTCGAACACCGGCATCGTCTGCCCGGCCGCCTTGGCCGCCGACGACGCCGTCCAGCTCGACACGTTCGACGACCCGTTGGCGGTCGACGAGCGCGGTGTACGTCGACGCAGCGCGGCGTCGATCGTGGCCGGGCACGTCGCCGGCCCGCCCGCGCACTCGCGGCTGGTGATCTCGGTGCCGAACCCGTCGGCCGGATGCTGGCCCAGCAGCTGCTGCAGGGTCGCGACGAGGTAGCCCTCGTAGCCGCCGTCGTAGGCGCTGCCGAGGTGGGCCCCGCCCGAGTTCGGGGTGTTGACGAACTGCATCGGCAGGACGCTGTAGGCCGGCGCGGTGGCCCCGCCGGTCGAGCCGCCGCTGCCGAGACCGCCGGCGCCGCAGGATCGGGTCGTAGAGCGCCTGGATCAGGTTCGGCATCAGCTCGTCGGCGATCGCGACCGCCGCGGCCCGGGCGTACTGCGTGTCGCCGGCGGCGGCCTTGTGCCGGTGCGCGCCGGCCGCGATCCAGGCCTCGAGTTGGGTCGAGCATCGCGCTGACGCCGGCCGGCTCGCTGCGCCCGGCCAGGTAGCTGCAGCAGCAGCGGCAGCACGCTCACCCCGTCGAGGTCCTGGGTGGCCGCCGTCTCCATCGCCTGGACCACGTTGGCCCGGGTGACCTTGCCGCCGTGCGCGGCGAACTGGGCCTTGAGCTGGTTGACGAGCATGATCGAGCGGTAGACCTGCCCGTAGCCGTACTGGTCGTCGGCGGCCGAGAAGCCGGGCGCCGGCTTGTTGTTCCAGCTGACGAAGAAGCCCTGGGCCGGGTTGATCTCGTGGACGTGCTGGCTGGCCGGCAGGAAGCCCTGCCATTCCGAGCCGCCCGTCCCCCACGTCGGCAGCGTCGGGTCGACGTTGGACGGGCGGACCGGGTCGAGCCCGCTGACGAAGTAGCCGGTGTCCTTGTCGTCGACGTAGAACCAGTTGAACGTGAAGGCGATCTTGGCCGCGCTCTGCATCCACGACTGCACGTCGTGGGTCAGCGCGGGCTGGCCCCAGCCCAGGAAGCCGACGACCGAGTCGACGTCGTGGTTGTAGGTCGAGCGCTGGTTGACCACGGCGACCGGTTTGCCGCCGACGGTCGTCCAGCCCTGCACGATGCCGTGGCTGGTCAGGTAGATGTCGTGGTTGAGCACGGCCGGGGCGCCGATGCCGCCGGGCTTGGGCAGCGCGATCTCGTTGAAGGATCTCCTTCGTCCATCGGCAGGCACTGGCCGTTGAACAGTGTAGTACGTGCCGTGCGGGTCGGGCGCGCCGCCGTTCGGGTTGCAGATCTTCTCCACGCGCTGGTCGATGAGGTCGCTGCCGGCCGACGTGGCCGACCAGGCGTAGTCCTGACCCCGGCCGAGTTCGACGATGCCGGTGCCGGGGAACGACGCGCCCTCGGCGTCGTAGGTCGGTGAGTGCAGGTCGAGCTGCGACAGGATCTGCGGCGCGAAGTAGGAGACCTGCGGGCCGAACACGGCGATCGGATGGCCGTCGGCGCTGTGGTTGGCGTTGACGACCAGCGCGTTGCTCATGTGCTTGGGCAGGTCGCTCAGGGCGGCGATGATCGTCAGCGCCTCGAGGTTCGGGTGCTGCAGGTCGCAGTTCGGATCGGTCGCCACCGGCCCGCCGGTCAGCGGCTTGGTCGGGTCGTCGGGCATGGCCGTGGTGGCCGGGTCGACGGTGCCCGGGTTCTCGTACGGGAACGACTTGTCGACGACGGTGGTCGGCGCGAGCGGGTCGTTCGGACATCTTGAACTCGCTGGTAGGCCTGCTTGCCGCCCGCGGCCCCGAGGTGCTGCTGCAGGTACTTCAGCAGCGCCGCGTTCGCGATCTCGTTGCCGCCGCCCTTGCCGAAGATCCCGCCGATCAGGCCGGCGATGGCCACGACGTCGCCGACGGTCCAGCGGTGCGGCAGCACGTCGGGCACCGCGGCCGCGTAGTCGGCCGGCAGCAGCAGCGGGTCGGTCGCGCGTTGCGCTGATGTAGGCGTTCACGCCGGCGACGTAGTTGTCGATCATGGACTTGGCCAGCGTGCCCTGCGGCGCCGTACTCGCCGGGCAGCGCGTCGACCTGCGCCTGGGCCTGCGCCGGCGTGTACGGGGCGAGCAGCAACTGGTCGTGGTCCATCTGCTCGAACTCGCACGAGCCGCCGAGGAAGGACGCGAGCGTGCCCTCGCCGTAGTGGCGCAGCACGTCCATCAGGAACAGCCGGTCCTCGGCCTGGGCGTAGCCGGCGCCGAACGCCATCGTCTGGTCGGTGTTGCCGTAGACGTGCGGGACGTCGTGCGTGTCGCGGTAGATCGTCACGCCGGCGCCGGGGCGCTCGGTGCGCATGACGTCGCCGGGCGGCACGCCGAACGACTCGTCGTTGTAGTAGTTGCCCAGCGTCGCGTCGGTGAGCGACGACGCGCCGTAGAGCAGGTTCGCGTACTTGCCGAGTTGGTCCTGGCTGTCGGCCGGGCGCTGGCCCAGCAGCTCGAACTCGGCCGCGTCGACGGCGTTGACCAGCCCGTTCTCGCCCGGCGGCAGGATGCTCATCGCCTGCCCGTCGGCGTAGTCGTTCGCGCGGTACGCGGTCGAGACGGCCGTGTCCGCACCGGCCGAGCCGCCGCCGGGGCCGGCGGACGGGACGAGCGTCACCACCACCGCCGCCACCGCGGCCAGGACGATGCTCCGACGAACCAGCTTGCCTGCCGAACGAGTCAACTCAACCCCCGATGAGTGCGGCTTCCCGGAGACACAATGTCTGGCCAATCGCGAACTCGCCACTCGAAACGGTCCGGCGGCGCCGATGTGCGGCAGGATCGGCTGATGACCGAAACCCCCGGCCGCGGTTCGGGCCGGCGCCGACGGCGGGCGTCCTCGCGCGAGGGACCGCCCCGCAGTCAGTCGGCCCAGCCGGCCAACTCCACCGCGGCTGCGGTCGCGGCCGAACCGGTGGTTGCGGCGCCCGCGCCGGCAGCACCGGCGCCCAAGCAACGGCGTCCGCGCCGCCCGGCCCGCGACGCCGGCGATGGCGGCCTGCACGATCTCGTCGGCGGCGGCCGCTCCCAGCTTGGGGTGAGCGGCGCGCTGCGCGGGCGCGACGTCAACCGCCCGACCGACGACGACCTGGCCGAGGCCGAGCGGGACGTCGAGATCGTGCGCCGGCACTGGACGCCGCCCCAGTGAGGCCGGCGGCGTAGTTCAGGCCCGGTGGGTGTCCTCGTAATGGGTGACCAGGCCGATGCGGCGGATGTGCCGCGGATCCTGCGAGAACGGCGTGGCCAGGAAGATGTCGACGAAGCGCAGGGCGTCGGCCTCGGGATGCTCGCGGGCGCCGATGCTGACCACGTTGGCGTCGTTGTGCTGGCGGGCCAGCCGGGCGGTGTCGTCGCTCCAGGCCAGGGCCGCGCGCACGCCGCGCACCTTGTTCGCGGCGATCTGCTCGCCGTTGCCCGAGCCGCCGATCACGATGCCCAGGGTGCCGGGCTCGGCCACCGTGCGCTCGGCCGCGGCGAAGCACGGCGGCGGGTAGTCGTCGTCGGGGTCGAAGGTGGCCGCGCCGCAGTCGATCGGCTCGTGACCCTGCTCGGTGAGATGCTCGATGAGCCGGGCCTTGAGCTCGAAGCCGGCGTGGTCGCTGCCGAGGAAGACGCGCATGCCCGTCATCATGGCAGGCGGCGGACCCGGGTCGACCTGGGACACTGGAGCGGTGATCTCGGCGCTGCCCTCCCCCACGGTCGGCGCGCTGGCGACCCAGTGGGCGGTGCAACCGCTCGTCCTGGTGGCCGCGATCGCCCTCGCGGTCTGGTACGCCCGGTCGGTACGGCGGCTGGTGCGGGCCGGCGGCACCTGGCCGGTGCGCCGCTCGGTGCTGTTCGGGGCCGGGCTGGCCCTGCTGGTCTGGGCCGGCTGCGGCTTCCTGCAGGCCTACGCGGCGTCGCTGTACTGGGCGTGGACGACGCAGACGCTCGCGCTGTTCCTGATCGTGCCCGGCGTCATCCTGCTCGGCCAGCCCATCCAGCTGGCCCGCCACCGGTCCGGCCGGGCCGGGCCGGTCGACACGTTCCTGCGCTCGCGCCCCGGGCGCATCCTGGGCAACCCGCTGGTCGGGCCGGCGCTGGTGCCGCTGCTGTCCGCGGTGTTGTTCTTCGGGCCGATGCCGGGCTGGGCCGTCGCCGCCCCGGTGTTCGGCTGGATCCTGCACCTCGGGCTCGTCGCCGTCGGCGGGCTCATCCTGCTGCCGCTGCTCGGCCTGGACGACGAGCCGAGCTCGCTCGCCGTCGGCCTGACCCTGGCCATCGGTTCGTTCGAGCTCGTGCTCGACGCCATCCCGGGCATCGCGCTGCGGCTGCACACCTCACTGGTCACGTCCTACTTCGACCACCGCACCGCCCGCAGCTGGGCCCCGAGCCCGATCCACGACCAGCACATCGCCGGCGCGATCCTGTGGTGCGTCTCGGAGGTCATCGACCTGCCGTTCCTGCTCCTGGTCTACCGGCGCTGGCTGCGGGCCGACGCGCGCGACGCCGCCGTCATCGATGCCGTGCTCGATGCCGAACGCATCGCCCGCTCCGGCGTCGACGAGACCGGCGAGGCCGCCAGCCAGGTCGACGCCCCGTGGTGGCTCACCGATCCGGCGATGCAGCACCGGCTGCGCCGCGACCGCTGAAGCGGTAGTCGCCGTCCGGCCCGCGGGCCAGGTCGTGCACGGCCGTGGCCGCGGCGAGCGGGATCGGGCCGTACACGTGCGGGAACTCCTGGCCGCTGCCGTAGCTGTCCTCGACCCGGACCGGCGCGCGCAACCGGGCCGGGTCGAGCTCGACCACGCACAGGTCGTGGGCGTCGCGAAAGCGCGCGTTCGCCGTCGCCGCGACCTGGGCAGCGAACGAGCAGTGGACGAAGCCTTCGCTGCGCAGCGACGCCGGGCGGTACTCGCCGGCGGCGACCGCGGCCCGCCAGTCCGGCCGGGCCACGATGTGGAACAGCGGATCCACCGTCACAGCGCGGCGGCGAACAACTGCAGGCCCTGCGGCCAGCCGCCGTCGCCGGCGACGGCGTCGCGCATGCCTTCCCAGCCCTCGCCATGGGCCTCGAGCTGGTCGTGCACCAGTTCGACGTGCGTGCCGGCTGCCGTCGGCGTGAACGTCACGGTCACCCGGCTGCCGACCGCGTCGGCCCGCGGCGGGGCCCAGTCGGTACCGATCAGCCACGAGAACGCGAACGTGCGCGGCGGGTCCCAGCTGAGCACCCGGCCCCACGCGCACACGTCGCCGGCGTCGTTCTCCTCCCACAGCCGACCGCCGACCTCGGGATCGACGCCGACCGCCTTGAGTTCGCCGGTCTGCACGTGGTGCGTGCGCGGCCACCAGGTGTCCAGCTGCGCGGTGAAGACGGTGAACGCGCGATCCGGCGACGCGGCCACCTCGATGGTCGTGCGGACGATGGCACCGTTGTCGACGTGTGCGGTCATGTTTTCTCCTCGGTTGGGCGCTCGGCCGCCACCTTGAAGGCGTCGAGCGCGTCGGTCCAGAACCGGGCGAAGTAGTCGCGGGCGGCCGCCACCCCGGCAGGGTCCACCGCGTACAGCCGCCGGGTGCCGAGCGGGCGCACCAGCACCAGCCCGGCGTCCTTGAGCACCTTGAGGTGCTGCGAGACCGCCGGCCGGCTCACCGGGAGCGCGGCGGCGATGTCGCCGACCGACCGAGGCCCGCCCGCGAGCGTCTCGAAGACCGACCGGCGGGTCGGGTCACCGAGCGCGTCGAGCACAGCACCTTGGTAAGTGGACACGAACCGTAAGCTAGCACTTACCGATAGGCGCTGGCAAGACCGCCACCCGTCAGTCGAACTGCGGCGACTCGGTGCGGGTGCGCTTGAGCTCGAAGAAGTACGGGTAGCTGGCCACCAGCAGCGTGCCGTCCCAGATCTTCACCGCGTCCTCGCCGCGAGGGATGCGGGTGAGCACCGGGCCGAAGAACGCGACGCCGTCGACGTGGATGGTCGGCGTGCCGACCTCCATGCCGACGGGATCCATGCCCTCGTGGTGCGACTTGCGCAGCTGCTCGTCGAACTCGGTGGACTCGGCCGCGTCGGCCAGCGCCGCCGGCAGCCCGGCCTCCTCGAGCGCCTCGACGATCAGCTCGCGGTCGAACTCGCGGCCCTCGTCGTGCCGGCGCCGGCCGAGCGCGGTGTACAGCGGGCGCAGCACCTCGGGGCCGTGCGCCTCCTCGGCCGCGATGCACACCCGCACCGGACCCCAGCCGCGGCTGAGCAGCTCCTGGTAGTCGTCGGACAGGCCTTCGCGGTCCTCGTTGAGCACCGACAGCGACATGACGTGGAAGCTCAGATCCATGTCGCGCTGCTGCTCGACCTCGAGGATCCAGCGCGAGGTCACCCACGCGAACGGGCACAGCGGGTCGAACCAGAAACCGACAGTGGGACGAGTGGAAGCCATGCTTCGACATTACCTCTCTGTGGTTGAGCCTTAAACCGTCGGACCGCCGCCGGCCACGGCGGACAGAGCGGCCAGGGCCTTGTCGGCGTGGGTGTTCATGTCGACCTCGCTGTGAATGGCCGCGACGACGACCCGGTCCGGCCCGATCGCGAACGTCCAGCGCTTGACCGGGGCACCGAGCCGCTCGCCCAGCCGACCGCGCTTGACCCCGAAGGTCTGCGCCACATCGCCGGCCGCGTCGGACAGCAGCGGGTAGTCGAACGAGTGGAGGGTGGCGAACTCCTTCTGCTTGGCCACCGAATCCCGGCTGATCCCGACCCGCTGCACGCCGGCCGCGGCGAACTCCGCGGCCAGGTCGCGGAAGTGACACGCTTCCTTCGTGCACCCCGACGTCATGGCTCCGGGGTAGAAAAACAGCACGACCGGGCCCTCAGCCAGCAGGGCCGACAGCCGCCGGGGTGTGCCGTCCTGGTCCGGGAGTTCGAAATCGGGAACCTCGTCGCCGGCACGCATACGCCAACCCTAACCCCAGCGGGGAAAAGGGCCTCGGCGTGACAGACTCGTCCGAACCAACCTGCACAGAGGAGTGAACCAGCGCGTGGCCGTACCGAACCTCACCCGCGAGGGCGCCCGGGCGCGGGCGGCGTTGCTGCACGTCCGCGACTACGAGATCGAGCTCGACCTCACCGACGGCGGCGGCAAGCCGTCCGACCGGGTTTTTCGCTCCACGACCACGATTCACTTCGCCGCCGCCCGCGCCGGCTCGGCCACCGTCGTCGACATCATCGCCGACACGCTGCACAGCGTCACCCTCAACGGCCGCGACGTCGACGTGTCCGGCTACAACTGCGAGCACGGCATCGACCTGACCGACCTGGCCACCGACAACACCCTGTTCGTCGACGCCGACCTGCTCTACACGAACACCGGCGAGGGCCTGCACCGTTTCGTCGACCCGCTCGACGGCGAGACCTACCTCTACTCGCAGTTCGAGACCGCCGACGCCAAGCGCATGTACGCCTGTTTCGACCAGCCCGACCTCAAGGCTGCAGTTCACGATCAGCGCGATCGTCCCCGAGGACTGGCAGGTCTGCTCCAACGGCCGCCAGCTCGCCGTCGAGCAACTGCGCGCGGGCAAGCTGGTCCGCTTCGCGACCACGCCGCCGCTGAGCACCTACGTCACCGCCCTCGTCGCCGGCCCGTACCAGGTGGCCCGCGCCAGCCACGACGGCATCGACCTCGGGCTGTGGTGCCGGCGCACGCTGGCCGCGCACCTCGACACCAACGAGCTGTTCAAGGTCACCGCCCAGGGCTTCGACTGGTACCACGCCAACTTCGGGATGCGGTACCCGTTCGACAAGTACGACCAGCTCTTCGTCCCGGAGTTCAACGCCGGCGCGATGGAGAACGCCGGTTGCGTCACCTTCCGCGAGGACTACGTCTTCCGCAGCAAGGTCACCGACGCCCGCTACGAGCGCCGGGGCGAGACCCTGCTGCACGAGATGGCCCACATGTGGTTCGGCGACCTGGTCACGATGCGCTGGTGGGACGACCTGTGGCTCAACGAGTCGTTCGCCACCTACGCCTCGGTGCTGTGCCAGACCCGGGCGACCCGCTGGACCGACGCCTGGACGACGTTCGCCAACGCCGAGAAGACGTGGGCCTACCGCCAGGACCAGCTGCCGTCCACCCACCCCATCGCCACCGACGCGCCCGACGTGCAGACGGCCGAGGTCAACTTCGACGGGATCACCTACGCCAAGGGCGCCAGCGTGCTCAAGCAGCTCGGCGCCTACGTCGGCGTCGACGCGTTCCTGGCCGGGCTGCGCGACTACTTCCGCACCTACGCCTACGGCAACACCACGCTGGCCGATCTGCTCAGCGCCCTGGAGCAGTCGTCCGGGCGCAACCTCGGCGACTGGTCGAAGCTGTGGCTCGAGACCACGGGCATCAACACCATCCGGCCGCACTTCACCCTCGACGCCGACGACCGCTACACCAGCTTCGAGATCGTCCAGTCCGCGCCGAACGATGTCGCCACCACCAACACCATCCGCCCGCACCGGCTGGCCGTCGGCGTCTACGACGAGCAGGACGGGCGCCTGGTGCGTACCAAGCGCATCGAGCTCGACGTCGTGGCCGAGCACACCCCGGTCGAGCAGCTGGTCGGCCGTAAGCGCCCGGCGGTGCTGCTGCTCAACGACGACGACCTGACCTACTGCAAGCTGCGCCTGGACGAGTACAGCCTGGCCACCCTGCGCAACGGCGGCATCGCCAAACTGGTCGACTCGATGCCCCGGGCCCTGGCCTGGTCGGCGGCCTGGGACATGACTCGCGACGGCGAGCTGGCCACCCGCGACTACGTCGCCCTGGTCCTGGCCGGCGCCGCGCAAGAGACCGACATCGGCGTCATGCAGTCGCTCACCCGGCAGGCCCTGCGGGCCCTGGACATCTACGCCGACCCGCAGTGGGCCCCGACCGGCTATACCGCGCTGGCCGACACCGCGCTCGCGGCGCTGCGCAGCGCCCCGCCGGGGTCCGACCACCAGCTGGCCTGGACCCACGCCCTGCTCGGCGCCGCGCGCAGCGACGAGCACATCGCGCTCATCCGCGGCCTGCTCGACGGCGCCCAGGTCATCGACGGCCTGGCCATCGACGATGAACTGCGCTGGTCGATCGTGCAGTCGCTGTCGGCGCTCGGCGCTCTCGGTCCCGGCGACATCGAGGCCGAACAGGAGCGCGACCCGTCCGCCGCCGGGCAGCGCCACGCGGTGACCGCGCGAGCCCTGCAGCCCCGGCCCGAGGCCAAGGCCGAGGCCTGGCGGCTGGCCGTCACCGACGACGCGGTGCCCAACGCCGTGCAGGAGGCGGTGATCCGCGGTTTCGCCCACTCCAGCCAGGGCGAGCTCGTCGCGCCGTACATCGCCCGGTACTTCGCCGAGGTCGAGGGCGTGTGGCAGCGCCGGGCCAGCGAGCTCGCGCAGAACGTGGTCATCGGTCTGTTCCCCACCTGGTCGGTCGCGATCTCGCCCGACACGGTGGCGGCCGCCGACGAGTTCCTCGATCGCCCCGGTCTGCCGGCGGCCCTGCGGCGGCTGGTCGGCGAGGGCCGGGCCGACGTGCTCCGGGCCCTGCGGGCCCGCGCGATCGACGCGGCCGCGGCTTAGAGCCGGTAGGAAAGTTGTTAGCGTCCCGACTGCACCGGGCATTATGGCTGCGAATCTAACGCGTACCCTACGCAGCTGGACCTCGTTGTTCTCTCTGTAGCCCGCCGCGACGTCCCCGGAGCGCCCGATGCCCGACGAAGCCGACGACGACGAGCCGATCCGCGCGCCCGGATTGGCGGCCATGCTGCGCCGCCATCCTCGCCTGGTGCGGCAAGCCGCGGGCGGCACGATCGCCGCCGGCGTGGCCCTGTTCGTCATCGCCAGCCTGGTGCTGCCGGCCGGTGCCGACGCCGACCACAAGAAGGCGGCGGCCGCCACCGCGGCGCACGTGCCCGACCTGCCCCAGTTGTTCCCGACCGATGCGCCGGCCGTCCAGGGTGTGCTCGCGACCAAGCCTGAGCACGTCAAGAAGCAGGCCCCGGCGACCAAGGCCGTCATCTCCGGGCTGGCCGCCAACGGCATCCCGAACGTCGCCCTGAACGCCTACCGGGTGGCGGCCGCGCGCCTGGCCACCGTCCAACCCGGATGCGGCATCGACTGGGCCCTGCTGGCCGGTATCGGGCGTGAGGAGTCCGACCATGGCCAGTTCGCAGGGGCCACGCTCAACGCCGACGGCACCTCCACACCGCGGATCATCGGCATCCCCCTCAACGGCCATGGCACCGCCCTGATCCCCGACACCGACCACGGGCGCCTCGACGGCGACACCGTCTACGACCGGGCCGTCGGCCCGATGCAGTTCATCCCCTCGACCTGGGCCGCCTACGGCTCGGACGCGAACGGCGACGGCATCGCCGACGTGTTCAACATCAACGATGCCGCGCTGACCTCGGCCCGCTACCTGTGCGCGGCCGGCGGCAACCTGCGCACGCATGCCGGACAGGTCGCCGCGGTGCTGGCCTACAACCACTCCGACCAGTACCTGGCCCAGGTGCTGGCCCTGGCCGCCGCCTACCGCACCGGCATCCCGGTGCGCGGCCTGCCGGTCGGCAACATCACCGGCGCCCTGCCGCCGGTGCACAACACCGGTTACGCCCCGCCGGTCAACCCGGGCCCGCCCACCGCGGTCAGTCAGACCGCGGCCCAGCGCCAGGCCGCGGCCAAGCAGGCCGCCGCGAAGAAGGCCGCGGCCAAGAAGAAATCGTCGCACCCGGCAACCAGCACGGCCGCAGGCGGCTCAGCCGGGGGCGGCGGCGGTTCGGGCAGCAGTGGAGCCGCAGGCGGAGGTGGCGCCGGAGCGACCTCGACCGCGCCGATCCTGCCGCTGCCGACGCTGACCATCCCGAAGCCGAAACCCAAGCCGACCCCGACGCCCACTCCGACCAAGACGTGCATCGTCAACCTGCTCGGGATCTGCGTGTAGCCGGCTGTCAGCCCGGTCGGGCGAGCGCTCAGATGTGCCCGGCGGCGTCGTCGAGCATGCGCAACCCGGTGACCAGCCCGCCGGTGAGGTCACCATTGGTGAAGGCGGCCCGCATGGCCAGCGCGGCCAGCGCGCAGGCCCGGTTGGGCAGCCGCTTGGCCGACACCGGCCCGGTGACGATGTGCAGGGTGCGCTGACCCGGTGAGACGGCCAGCAGCACGGCGTCGTCGCTGAGCTTCTCGAACAGGGCCTCGGCGTGGGCCCGGGCCGGCGCCTTGAGCTCGCCGATGTAGAGCGAGAACATCAGGCCGGACTCGCGGCTGGACAGCGTCAGCGCCTCGTCGAGGCGGCTGAGCTGCCGGGCGGTGAAGCCTCGCGCGTCGACGTCGCGGCCGATCGGGCCGTACTGCACGAGGCGCTGGTCGGCCTTGGCCAGATCACCACTCACCGCTGGCACCCCCTACGGCTGTCGTCCGCGTACCGGCCCCGGGCTCGAGCTGCGGGCGGTCGTGGTCCGGGCGCACGACCGCGTCCGGGTGGGGCACGAACCAGGCCGCTTCGTAGGACCACGGCTGCCCGGGCCGGTAGCGGTTCGGCTGGTGCAGCAGGGCCCGGCCGTACACCCCGAACGTGATGACGGCGATGATCGCGGCCGGAATGCCCACGAACACCAGCACGGTCTGGACGATGCTCATGCTGTGACGGTAGCGAATCGTCCTGTGCGGCCCGCAGGAGGCACCGCCGTCATTCGCTCCAGATCGGCGGGCGCCGCTGCGCCCAGGGCGCGGCGCTCTCGAGCTGCGCGGCCAGCGCGAGCAGGGGCGCGTCGGCGTCGCGGCGCCCGACCAGCATCATCCCGATCGGCAGGCCCTCCTCGCTCTGGTACAGCGGCAGCGAGATCGCGGGCTGGCCGGTCGTGTTGTACATCGCCGTGTAGGGCGTGAACTGCTTCTGCCGCTCGAAGTCGGCGGCCGGATCGTCGTCGTCCCCGATGAACCAGCCCACCGGCCGCGGCAGCATCGCGACGGTCGGGGTGAGCACGGCGTCGAGGTGCTCGGTGGCGGCGATGGCCTGCCGGGCGTGGACGTTGAGCTGGCCCAGCGCCGAGGCGTACTGCGGCGCGCTGATCGCCTCGCCCCGGCCGCGCAGGTGCCGGGTCAGCGACCGCAGTTCGCCGGTGCGGGCCGGATCGACCGGGATCGTCGCCGCCGACACGGCCCACACCGTCTCGAACGCGGGGATGGCCTCGCGCGGCAACGGCGCGGCGATGTCCACGACCTCGTGCCCGAGCCCGGCCAGCAGTTCGGTGCAGTGCTCCCAGGCGGCCAACACCTGGGGATCGAGCTCGGACTCGATCGGCGAATCGACGTAGCGCCCGATGCGCAGCGGACCGGGCTCGCGGTCGCACCAGGCCAGGAAGCTCTCACCGGCGGGCAGGGCCGCCAGCGGGTCCGGGTCGCCGGGCTGGGCGATCGCGATCGCGTCCAGGAACGCGGCCGCGTCGCGGACGGTCCGGGCCAGCGGGCCGAACACGCCGAGCCGGGCCGCGTCGAAGTCCAGCGGCCCTCGCGACACCCGACCCCGGGAGGTCTTCAGCCCGACCAGGCCGCACACGCTGGCCGGGATGCGGATCGAGCCGCCGCCGTCGCTGCCCTGGGCCACCGGCACGAAGCCGCTGGCCACCGCCGCGGCCGCGCCACCGCTGGAGCCCCCGGCCAGCCGGGTGGTGTCCCACGGGGTGCGGGCCGGCGGGCCGAGGTCGGTCTCGGTGTAGCAGGGCAGCCCGAACTCGGGCGTGGCCGTCTTGCCCAGGCTGATCGTCCCGGCCGCGCGCAGCAGAGTGACGACGTGGTCGTCGATCGTGGGGAACCCAGTCGGCGAAGACCCGCGAGCCGAGCTTGGTCGGGACGCCGGCGGTCAGGTTGAGGTCCTTGATCGCGGTGGGCACGCCCAGCAGGGGCGGCAGCGCGTCGCGATCGGCGGCGTCGTGCACCGCGCGCTCGGCCGACTTGGCCTGCTCCAGCGCGGTGTCGGCGGTGACGGTGACGAAGGCGCCGACCTGGGTGTCGAGCCGGGCGATGCGGTCGAGGGCGTGCTCGACCAGTTCGACCGGGCTCACCTCCCGGCGGCGGACCGCGGCGGCAGCGTCGAGCATGGACAGGTCATGGAGTTCGGCCATGACCGCGACACTAGACGGCCGGCGCGACCTCGACCGAGAGACCGTGACCGCTCAGATAGCGCTGCCAGGCCGGATCGCGTTTGGCCCATCCCATGACCACAGCCACCGTTGCCGGTGGCTGTATGGGAGTTACCGCGAGGTGCCAGCCGAGCTCGGTGAGCAGCCGGTCACCCTTGCGATGGTTGCAGCGGGCGCACGCCGAGACGACGTTCGTCCAGATGTGCGCACCGCCGCGGGAGCGGGGCCGGACGTGGTCGATGGTGTCGGCCCGCAGGCCGCAGTACCCGCACAGGTGACCGTCACGGTCGAGCACGGCCCGGCGGGTCAACGGCACCTCGCGCCGGTAGGGCACCCGCACGTAGTGCGACAGCCGGACGACCGTGGGGACCTGGATCGAGGTGCGCTCCGAGCGCATCACATCCGAGCCCGCTTCCACGACGACGGCCTTCTCGGCCAGGACCAGGACGACGGCGCGCCGCAGCGGCACGACGCACAGGGGCTCGTACGTCGCGTTGAGAACCAGCGCCCCTGACATCCCGATACACCTCCGAGGAGTACCAGTGAACCCGACCACGAGCCCTTGCGCACGTTTCTTAACCACATGGCAAGGTTGGCGAGCGTGAGTTCCCCGCACCGCCACGTCCTGTCCACCCTGCCGAAGTACGTCCACGAGCACAGCAAGGTGCTCATCGAGATCCCGATCCGGATCGTCGTCATCGTCGTGGTGGCCCTGATAATCCGGGCGATTCTGCACCGGATGATCAAGCGGGCGGTGCGCCCGATCCACGTGGGCGACGTGCCCCGGATCCTGCGTCCGTTCAAGGAACGGGTCGGCACCAGCGTCCTGCTCGAATCCACCGGGCTGCTCTCCGAACGGCGCACCCAGCGGGCGGCGACGATCGGCTCGGTCCTCAAATCGGGCGTTTCGTTCACGATCCTGGTCATCACGTCGCTGCTGGTGCTGAGCGAGGTCGGCATCGACCTGGCCCCGTTCATCGCCGGCACTTCGATCGTCGGCGTCGCGCTGGGCTTCGGCGCCCAGAACATCGTCAAGGACTTCCTGTCCGGCATGTTCATGATGCTCGAGGACCAGTACGGCGTGGGCGACGTCATCGACTTCGAGAAGGCGGCCGGGACGGTCGAGGCGGTCGGGCTGCGCACCACGCAGTTGCGCGACGTCAACGGCACGGTCTGGTACGTGCGCAACGGCGAGATCGTGCGGGTCGGCAACAAGAGCCAGGGCTACGCGCAGGTCGTGCTCGACGTGCCCATCGCCGCGGGTCAGGACATCGACGCCGCGTCGGCGGCCATGGCCGAGGTAGCGCAGCGGATGCACGACGAGGAGGGCTGGGCCGACGCGCTTCCTGGCCCCGCCCGAGGTGCAGGGCGTGGAGCGGCTGACCCGGGAGGAGACCGTCATCCGGCTGGTGGCCCGGGTGCGGCCGGTGCAGCAGTGGCGGGTCGCGCGGGAGCTGCGCCGGCGCATCCGCGAGCGGCTGGACCGTCTCGACATCGACGCCGACCTGCCGGCCGAGCCACCGGCGGCCGACGGCCCGCAGCCGGGCCCGCTGCCCGCCCCGAACTCCCCCGGCTAGGCCGGTCTCGGGCCGGTCCAGCCGGTCTAGCCGGTCTCGGGCCGTCTAGGCCAAGGCCCGCACCGCGTCGAGCACCGCGCGATGCAACGTCGGGAAGGCGTAGTGCATCGAGGCCAGGGTGCTCACCGGCACCTCGGCGTGCACGGCCAGCGTCAGCAGGCCGAGCAGTTCGCCGCCGTAGGGACTGACCACGGTCGCACCGACGAGCACGCCGCGGTCGGCGTCCTCGACCAGCTTGACCACCCCGTCGTTGCCCGGGCCGTGGATCCAGCCCCGGCTCGACTTCGGGATCGCCTCGCTGCCGACCCGCACCCGCAGGCCCTTGTCGCGGGCCTGCTGTTCGGTCAGCCCGACCCGGCCGACCTCGGGATCGGTGAACGTCACCCAGGCCAGCCCGTGGTAGCCGCCGTAGGGCTCGTCGCGGCCGAGCAGGTGGGCGATGAGCACCCGGGCCTGCCACACCGCCACGTGGGTGAAGGCGCCGTGGCCGGTGATGTCGCCGACCGCGTAGAGCCCGTCGATCGGGGCGTCGGCGTGCTGGACCCGCATGTGCTCGTCGATCGGCACGGTGCGGGCTGCGGGATCGAGCTCGACCGTCTCCAGCCCGACGTCGGCCAGGTTGGGGCGCCGGCCCGCGGCCAGCAGCAGTTTCTCGGCCGTGAGCACGGTGCCGTCGGCCAGCGTCACCTGCACGCCGTCACCGCCGGCGGCGATGTGCGTGGCCCCGTTCTTCTGGTCCTCGCCGCCGAGGTGGACGTCGATGCCCTCACGGCCGAAGACCTCGGTGACCACGGCCGATGCCTCGGGCTCCTCCTGGACCAGGATGCGCGGGCCGGCCTCGATGATGCTCACCTTGGTGCCGAATCGCGCGAAGCCCTGACCCAGCTCGCAGCCGACGGCGCCCCCACCCAGCACGATGAGCGAGGCCGGCGCGGTCGTGGCCTTGAGCGCCTCGCGGTTGGTCCAGACCAGGCCGTCGGCGTTCTCGGCGGCGGCGCTGCTGGTGCGCAGGTCGGCCAGCCCGTCGATGTCCGGGATGACCGGCGCGGTGCCGGTCGACACCACGACGTGGCGGCCGCGGTAGGTCTGGCCGCCGACCTCGACCAGCAGCCGGCCGTCGTCGTCCCGGCCGGCCAGGCGACCGGCCCCGCGCACGAACGTGCCGCCCAGCCCTTCGAGGCGCTCGACGGCCACCTGGTCGTTCCAGTCGTCGGTGGCCTCGGCCCGGATCCGCTTGGCCACCGGCGCGAAGTCCGGCTCGACGGTGGCGTGCCCGGCCATCCCGTCGATCCGGCGGCCCTCGGCCAGCAGATCGGCCCCACGCAGGATCATCTTGGACGGGATGCAGCCGTAGTACGGGCACTCGCCGCCGACCAGCCCGGCGTCGACGCCGAGCACGTCCCAGCCGGCCTCGGCCACCCGTTCGGCCACCTCCTCGCCGCCGGGACCGAGGCCGAGGATGATCACGTCGAAGTCTGTGCGCGCCATGTCCCCGACCGTACGGTGCGCGGGCCGGGCGATGTGAGAACAATGGCTTACGTGCCGTCACCGCCGAACTCCGACCCGACCTACACCAGCGCCGACACGTTCTTCGCGGCCGTGGGGGGCGAGGACACCTTCCGGCGCCTGGTCGAGCACTTCTACGCGGGGGTGGCCGCCGACCCGGTGCTGCGGCCGCTGTATCCCGACGACGAACTGGCGGCGGCGGCCGACCGGCTGCGGATGTTCCTGATCCAGTACTGGGGCGGGCCCGACGACCTACTCCGAGCAGCGCGGGCATCCCCGGCTGCGGATGCGGCACGCGCCGTTCGCGATCGGCTCGGCCCAGCGCGACGCCTGGCTGCGGCACATGCGGGCCGCGCTGGACTCGCTCGCCCTGCCCGCGGCCTACGACGAGGCGCTGTGGGACTACCTGGTCCGGGCCGCGGAGTCGATGCGCAACGTGCCCGGCTGAGCGTCTGGCACCATGGGCCGGGTGACTAAAAGCGCTTCCAGCCTGCCCTGGTGGACCTCGGCCGCCTTCTACCAGATCTACCCGCGCAGTTTCGCCGACGGCAACGGCGACGGCACCGGCGATCTGATCGGCGTGACCGCGCGGCTGGACTACCTGCGCGACCTCGGCATCGACGCGATCTGGCTCTCGCCGTTCTACCGCTCGCCGATGGCCGACGGCGGCTACGACGTGGCCGATCCGTGCGACGTCGACCCGCTGTTCGGCACGCTGGCCGACTTCGACACGCTCGTGGCCGAGGCGCACGAGCGCGACATCAAGGTCACGATCGATCTGGTCCCCAACCACGTCTCCGATCAGCACGCCTGGTTCGTGGCCGCCCTCGCGGCCGCCCCCGGCAGCGCCGAACGGGCCCGGTTCATCTTCCGGCCCGGCCGGGGCGAGCACGGTGAGCTGCCGCCGAACAACTGGCCGTCGGTCTTCGGCGGACCGGCCTGGACCCGGGTGGCCGACGGGCAGTGGTACCTGCACCTGTTCGCGCCCGAGCAGCCCGACCTCGACTGGTCCAATCCGGAGGTCAGCGCCGAGTTCGAGCGCATCGTGCGGTTCTGGCTCGACCGCGGCGTCGACGGGTTCCGCATCGACGTCGCCCACGGCCTGGCCAAGGAGCCCGGCCTGCCCGACGTCGACCTGTCCGTCATCCCGCACCGCGAGGAGGGTGCGACCATGCCCTCGCTCGGTGACATCCGGTGGGACCGCGACGGGGTGCACGAATACCACCGGATGTTCCGGCGGGTGCTCGACTCCTACCCGGGCGACCGGATGGCCGTGGGCGAGGCCTGGGTGCCCGACTCCGAGCGGCTGGCCCGTTACGTGCGCAAGGACGAGCTCAACCTCGCGTTCAACTTCGAACTGGTCCAGGCGCACTGGGGCGCCGACACGTTCCGCGACGCGATCGAGCGGTCGATGGCGGCCATGTCGGGTGTGGGCGCGCCGTGCACGTGGGTGCTGGCCAACCACGACGTCAACCGGGCCGCGACCCGCTACGGCGGCGGTGCGGTCGGGGCGGCCCGGAGCCGGGCCGCGGCCTTGCTGCAGCTCTCGCTGCCCGGCGCGGCCTACGTCTACAACGGCGACGAGCTCGGCTTGGCCAACGTCGAACTGCCCGACTCGGCCCTGCAGGATCCGACCTGGGAGCGCAGCGGGCACACCGAGCGCGGCCGGGACGGGGAGCGGGTGCCGCTGCCGTGGTCCGGGTCGCAACCGCCGTTCGGGTTCACCTCGGCCGCGACGACCTGGCTGCCCATGCCGCCGGAGTGGGCGGCGCTGACGGTGGCCGCGCAGCAGGACGACCCCGGCTCCACGCTGCGGCTGTACCGGCAGGCCCTGGCCCTGCGGCGGACCGTGCCCGAACTGCGGCACGGCGAGTTCGCGTGGGTGGCCGGGCCGGAGGGCAGCCTGTCCTTCCGCCGCGGCGACGTGGTCGTGGTGCTGAACGCGGGTGACGCGCCGATCCCGCTGCCGGCCGGCGAGGTGCTGCTGGCCTCGGCCCCGATCGTCGACGGCACGCTGCCGGGCAACGCGGCGGCCTGGCTGCGCTGATCCGGCCGTCGCTCAGAGCAGTTGCAGGCCCAGACCCGGGCGTTCGGCGTAGACCGAGCCGTACTGGCCGGCGACCCGGGTCCACCGGCCGGCGACGTCGACGGCGACGTGCGAGCCCGGCGGCACGAAGCCCATCCGGGTCAGGGCGCTCAGGACCCGCAGCGTGACCGGGGTGCCGAGGCCGCCGGCATCGGCCGAGACGGTGAGCACGACCGAGTCGAGCAGGGCGTCGGCCACCTCGGCCCGGGGTTGGGCGCCGGGCACGCCTTCGCGGGCGGCCGCGTCCTCGAGAGCCTGGGCGCCGCTGCGGACCAGGCCGCGGACCACGTCGTCGGGCACGGTGTCGATGCGCCGCCAGCCCCGGGCCGGTGGCAGCCCGGATTGCCACTCGCGGTCGTAACGCTGCGGAGCGGTGCCGACGCAATCGGGCTCGTCGAGCCAGTCCAGCAGTTCGGCCGTGCGCATGGTCGCGTCGAGCACCGCGTCGGCCGCGGTGGGCGCCACCGCGATGGTGCGGGCGACCAGGACCTCGAACGGCAGCCGCACCAGCACCGACAGCTGACCGTTGGCGGCCCGGACCCGGGCCAGGCCGCCGGGGTCGAGGCCGGCCGCCCGGCGCAGGACCGGGGCGAGTTCGGCCAGGTCCGCTCGGGTGATCGCCTCGAGGTGGTTCACGCCGGGTCGTCGGCGAAGCCGGCCAGGACGGCGCGCTCCGCGTCGGTGAGCCGGCGCGGGCGGTCGATCGCGAAGTCGAAGGTGACCACGCCCGTGGCGGCAACCGCGGCCAGGACACCGTCGTCGAACACTTCGTAGTGCACGGTGAACGACGCTCCGCGCACCCGGTCGATCCACAGTTCGAGCCGCAGCGGCTCGGGGTGGTAGACGACCGGACGCCGGTAGTCGATCTCGTGCCGCGAGATCACGGTGCCGCTGGAGAATCCGTTCTCGACGTCGCGGGCCCGGTCGAAGAACATCGCCACCCGGGCCTGCTCCAGGTAGGCCAGGTAGGCGGTGTTGTTGATGTGCCGGTAGGCGTCCATGTCCGACCAGCGCATGTGCACCTCGTGCACGAATCGAGCCACGGCGTCGCGTCGCCGCTCAGTCGCGGGTGAGCTTGCGGTACGTGACGGCGTGCGGGCGGGCGGCGTCGGCCCCGAGGCGTTCGACCTTGTTCTTCTCGTAGGACTCGAAGTTGCCCTCGAACCAGAACCAGTTGGCCGGGTTCTCGTCGGTGCCCTCCCAGGCCAGGATGTGGGTGGTCACCCGGTCGAGGAACCAGCGGTCGTGGCTGATGACCACGGCACAGCCGGGGAACTCGAGCAGGGCGTTCTCGAGCGAGCCGAGGGTTTCGACGTCCAGGTCGTTGGTCGGTTCGTCGAGCAGCAGCAGGTTGCCGCCCTCCTTGAGGGTCAAGGCGAGGTTCAGGCGGTTGCGCTCACCGCCGGACAGGACGCCGGCCGGCTTCTGCTGATCGGGACCCTTGAACCCGAAGGCCGAGACGTAGGCCCGTGACGGCATCTCGACGTGGCCGACGTTGATGTAGTCCAGGCCGTCGGAGACGACCTCCCACACGTTCTTCTTGGGGTCGATCCCGCCCCGGTTCTGGTCGACGTAGCTGACCTTGACCGTGTCGCCGACTCGCACCTCGCCGGAGTCCGGGTGCTCCTGGCCGATGATCATCTTGAACAGGGTGGTCTTGCCGACGCCGTTCGGGCCGATGACGCCGACGATGCCGCCGCGCGGGAGGCTGAACGAGAGGTCCTTGATGAGCATCCGCTCGTCGAAGCCCTTGTCGAGGTGGCTGGTGTCGACGACCACGTTGCCCAGCCGCGGGCCCGGTGGGATCTGGATCTCCTCGAAGTCGAGCTTGCGGGTCTTCTCGGCCTCCGAGGCCATCTCTTCGTAGCGCTGCAGGCGGGCCTTGCTCTTGGTCTGCCGGCCCTTGGCGTTCTGCCGGACCCAGTCGAGTTCCTCGCGCAGCCGCTTCTCCAGCTTCTGGTCCTTCTTGCCCTGGACCTTCAGTCGTTCGGCCTTCTTCTCCAGGTAGACCGAGTAGTTGCCCTCGTAGGGGTAGGCCCGGCCGCGGTCGAGTTCGAGGATCCACTCGGCCACGTTGTCGAGGAAGTACCGGTCGTGGGTGACGGCCAGGATGGTGCCCGGGTACTTGGCCAGGTGCTGCTCGAGCCACTGCACGCTCTCGGCATCCAGGTGGTTGGTCGGTTCGTCGAGCAGCAGGAGGTCGGGCGCTTCGAGCAGGAGTTTGCACAGCGCGACCCGGCGCCGCTCACCGCCGGAGAGGTGGGTGACCGGCTCGTCGCCGGGCGGGCAGCGCAGTGCGTCCATCGCCTGCTCGATGCGGCTGTCGAGTTCCCAGCCCTCGGCGTGGTCGATCTTCTCCATGAGGTCGCCCTGCTCACCGAGCAGCGAGTCGAAGTCGGCGTCGGGCTCGCCCATGGCGGCCGACACCTCCTCGAAGCGAGCCAGCCAGCCCCGGATCTCGGACACGGCGTCCTCGACGTTCTCGCGGACGGTCTTGGTCTCGTCCAGCGGCGGTTCCTGCTGCAGCAGCCCAACCGAGGCGCCGGCGGCCAGATTGGCGTCACCGTTGGACGCCTGGTCCAGCCCGGCCATGATCTTCAGGACGGTGGACTTGCCGGCGCCGTTCGGACCGACCACGCCGATCTTCGCCCCGGGCAGGAACGACAGGGTGACGTCGTCGAGAATCGTCTTGTCGCCGTGCGCCTTGCGCACCTTGTACATCGTGTAGATGAACTGAGCCACTATCCGTCCTTGATCTGTATTAGAAAGTCTGTACCAGAACGTCGTCGGCCGGCGCTGGCATTCCGGACCGGAAGCTCCAGTGTCCCAGCCCTGTCGAACGGTGCGGCCCGCTACCCCCGTGCCGGGGCAGCGGGCCGCGACGGCGCCCGCTCAGCCCACCGGGACGAGTTCGCGGGCGTCGGCAGCCTCGTCCGCGACGGCGGAGGCAGCGGCCCCGGCCGGTTCGGCCAGGTCGAGCCAGGCGTCGCTGTGGTCGGCCGGGATGCCCTCGTTGTCGACCTCGACACTGGCCGCGACACTCGGCCGGACCGTCTTACGGAACTCCGCGGTGCCCCGGGACAGGTCGTGCCCGACGACGTTGGCCTCGAGTTCGTAGCTGACCCGGACGGTCTCGTTGATCTCGTACTCGCGCGAGTAGTACCGGCCGCAGACCACGACCGGTTCGCCCTTGTGCACCGAGAACGCGACGTTCTCGGCCATGGCTCGCCAGCACGTCACGTTGACGAACAGCGTGGAGTTGTCGACCCACCGCTGCTGTTCGCGGTCGAAGCGGCGCGACGTCGAGGCCACCCGGAAGTTGGTGACGGCGTGCCCGCTCTTGGTCATCCGCATCCGCGGCGTGTCGACCACATTGCCGACGACCGTCATGATCGTGTCATTCACAGCCCTGCTCCTACTCGTTCGATCCGGTTCTGTTCCGGTGCACCCTCCCTGGGCGTACGGCCACTGAACCCGGTCCGGCCGACACCGGACCTCGGTCAGCCGCGAGTTGTGGACAAGTCCGGGCCTGGGGACAACGGGCGGCCGATTGTCAGAATTCGGGACTAGGGCGTGTCTGACAATCCCCGCTCGTCGCGAGCGGCGTCCGGGCGGCGGCTGGCAAGGCGGACGAGGAGGCCATACCGCTGTTGTATGGACGACGAGGACAACGCAGCCAGGCGTCGCCCGGACGCCGCGCAGCAGAGCATGGGATTGTCAGACATGCCCTAGGGGCCTCAAGTGCGGTCCGGAAAGGCCGATAAGGGCACCATGCTGCGTATCCGCACCAGGTCCCGCGCCGCCGTCCGACCCGCTGTCGTTGCGCTCGCGCTGGCGGCCATGCTCTCGGCGCTGGTCCTGGCCGCCGGTCCGGCCACCGCGACCGTGCCGCCCGTGCCCTCGCGGCTGCCCAGTGCGATCGAGGCCCAGAACACCCCGTACGTGGGCCAGACCGGTTGCGATCCGTTCTTCCAGCCCGGCACGGTGAAGCTCGCCCACCTGCTGGCCACGACGTATCGGGGCATCGGTGTCGGCGGCATGTACAACTGCGGGACCGACGGATCGCGCAGCGAGCACTACGAGGGCCGCGCGATCGACTGGATGACGTCACTGCGCAACAAGGCCCAGGCCGCGGACGCAGGCGCGTTCATCAACTGGCTGCTGGCCACCGACAAGGCCGGCCACAAGTTCGCGATGGCCCGCCGGCTCGGCGTCATGTACATCATCTGGAACAACAAGATCTGGGAAGGCTCCTGGCAGCCGTACAACAACTGCGCGCACCTGCCCCAGGTCAGCAACGACAACGCCTGCCACCGCACCCACGTGCACATCTCGCTCACGTGGAACGGCGCCGAGGGCAGAACGACCTACTGGGCCAGGAAGGTCTACGCCACCGACTACGGACCGTGCCGCCCCCGCGACCTGAACTGGGCCGCGCGTTACTACGTCTACAACTCGCTCGCGTGCGCGCGCTTCCCGGTCGTGAACCCGCCGGCCGGGGCGTCGGCCACGGTCAAGACCCTGGTGCACTACTCCGGCGCACAGTCGTCGGCCGGACCAGCGCTGGCCGTCGTCCAGAAGGTGCTGCACGTCCCCGCCTCGGGCAACTACACCCCCGCCACCCGCGCGATCCTCATTTCCTTCCAGCGGCGGCACCATCTGAGCGTGACCGGCTACCTGAACTATCCGGTCTGGCGCAAACTCCTGCAGTTCTACGCGCACTGAGCCGGCAAGGCCGCCAACGGGCGGAATCCGGGCGCCCGGGTGGCACGATAGAGACCGCCCGCCCCCGTAGCTCAGCGGATAGAGCAGTCGCCTTCTAAGCGATTGGCCGCAGGTTCGAGTCCTGCCGGGGGTACCGCCCGCTGGTGGTGTACCTAGAGTGGCAGATCCTTACGCCAGATTTAACGCTAGCTTTACATATGCGATAAGGTGGGGCGGTAGCCGGATCCGGCCTCGGGCCGGTGTCAGTCGCTCCTGACCGCGGCCCCCGAAGAGGATGTGTCGTGTCGTCACTGCGCATAGCTGTCGCGGAACCGGGCTCTCGGCCGTTGACCGTCCTCGTGCTGACGCCGATGGTGGGCGGCCACTACTTCGGCGAGCTTCTCACTGGACTCAGTCGCGAGATTACCGGCGCGGGCGGGCGACTGGTGCTCGTCCAGACCCTCGACGGTGGTCTGCGAAGGGACGAAGAGTGTGAGGTGAGCGCCTTCGACGTGCCGGTGGCGTGGGCCGAGGTCGACGGCGTCGTGTCGATCACGAGCGCCGTGGGAGGTGCCTATCTCCAGCGGCTGCGAGATGCGGGTAAGCCAGTGGTTCTGGCCAGTGCCCGGCCGCCGGGCTTCGATGCGCCGCTCGCTGTGCCGGACAACCACGACGGGACCCGCGCCGCGGTGGAACATCTCATCGCGCACGGCCATACGCAGATCGGGTTCGTCGGGAATCTCGCTCAATTCGACGTCTGTGACCGCTATGCCGCCTACGTGCAGATTCTTCAGGAGCACGACCTCACGGCTGATCCCCGTTGGTTCTTCGCGGCCGCCACCAATGACTTCAGCGGCGGTGCCGGAGCAGCCGCGGGCATCGTGGGCGCCGCGCAGCGACCGACTGCCGTCATGGTCGCCACCGATCGCAACGCCATCGGACTCATGCAGGCCCTGAGCGCCGCCGGCGTGGCCGTCCCGGGCGACCTGGCCGTGGTCGGATTCGACAATCTGGAGGAAGCCGCGTTCAGCTCGCCACCACTGACGAGCGTGAACCAGCGTTTCGACGAAGTCGGCGCGCTCGCCGGCCGGCTCGTGCTCGCCCAGATCCTCGGCGAAGCGGCGAGCTTCACCCCGAATGCTCCGCCGGCGGCCCGGCTCGTGCTGCGCGGTTCGTGCGGGTGCGCGACCGATGCGCTCGGCCGCGGCACGGCCTCGGCCGGCCGATCTCTCGGGGCGACACCCGCCGTCTTGTGCGGGGAGCTGAAGGACAGCTTGTACAAGCGGTTGTTGACGGGGCACACCCTCGTTGACGAGCCCATGTGGGAGGCACTCGCCGAGACGGTGGCCGCGGCCGGGCAGCTGGTCGACAGCAGCGCCACGATCAGCGCGGCCGACATCCAGGGCCTCACGGCGTCGTTGCACCGGCTGACCTCTCACCCCGATG
Organism: uncultured Actinomycetota bacterium; assembly: GCA_963713245.1. GTDB lineage: Bacteria > Actinomycetota > Actinomycetes > Mycobacteriales > Jatrophihabitantaceae > CAVQKZ01. The sequence continues at coordinate 274,520 of CAVQKZ010000002.1, read as the reverse complement.
TCCTTCGCCGCCTCGCGGGCGAGGTGCTGGACTACCTTCGGCGCGCCGCTGAGGCGAGCGCCGAATCCGGCGAATCCGACCAAGCCGGGGCGGCCGGGCTCGCGCGGGTGACGACCGCGCTATGGCAGCTGCAGGCCGGCGCCTTCCTGCAGCAGGCCGGCAACACCCAGTCCGCCCTCGAGGAGCAGTACGTGGTCGAGACCAGGATGCTCGACGTCGCGCATTCGGGAACACCGAGCCTCGACTGGCTCGCCGCCACCCGGGTGCGCGCCGGCGCACTGGCGCTGTGGCAGGACGGACCGTCCTCGGGCCGGCTGAGGATTGCCAGTACCTACGACCCGGACGAGCTACTCGCCGATCAGCTCGACACCGTCGTGGCCCCGGAGCAGTTCCCGCCGCACAGCCTGATCGACGCGGCCGCGACGGTCGAGGACGGTGTGTGCATCGTTGTGCCGGTGCGTTCCACGGACCGCGATTGGGGCCTGCTCGCGATCATCGGCGAGATCAACACGGCCTCGGCCCTGGAGACCTACCGGCACTGGGCGACACAGCTGTGTGCATCGTTCCAGGAGCAGGAACTCCACCAGGCGGTGCAGGCCAGTGAGGGTCGCTACGCTCTCGCCGCCCGCGCCACCAACGACGGGCTGTGGGAGTGGGATCTGCGCAGCAACGACTTCTACCTGTCCGAGCAGTGTCGCCGGATCGTCGCCCTCGACTCCGATCCCGCTCCAGGGCACCTGGAGCGGTGGATGGCCCTCGTCCATCCCGACGACGTCGTGGAGCTGAAGCGAGCGACCGACACCGTCGTCAGCGGTGAGGTGGACACCGTCACCTCGGAGTACCGGCTGCGTGACCCGCAGGGCTCGTATCGGTGGGTGCTGTCGCGCGCGCTCGGTGTCCGCGCGGCCGACGGCACCGTGGAGCGGCTCGTCGGTTCGCTGGCCGACGTCCACGAGCGCCGGGCCCTGGAGGACCAGCTACGGGAGAACGCGCTGTACGACGCGTTGACCGGGCTGCCGAACCGTCGGCTGTTCCTCGACCGTCTCGATCACGCCGTCTCCCTGTGGCACCGGGACCGGACACCGTTCGCCGTGATCTTCCTCGACCTCGACGGGTTCAAGGCGATCAACGACTCGCTCGGGCACCAGATGGGCGATCGCGTCCTGAACGAAGTCGGCGCCCGCCTCAAGCACGAGCTACGCGACGTCGACACCGGCGCCCGCTTCGGCGGGGACGAGTTCGCGATCCTGCTGCACGACACCGGCGACGACGCGGTCCTCCGGGTTGCCCATCGGGTTCAGGCCGGGCTGGCCAAGCGAATCGGTCTGGACGGTCACGAGTTCGCGATCGGGGCCAGCCTCGGCATCGCGACCAGCGCCAACGGCTACGTCTCGGCCGAGGATGTCCTGCGCGACGCGGACACCGCGATGTACCGCGCCAAGGAGACCGAGCGCGGAACCGTCTCGTTCTTCGGCGCGGAGATGCACGCCCGGGCCATGCACGAGTTGCGCCTGAATGCCGATCTGCGCCGCGCGATCGAACTGAACCAGTTCGAGATGCACTACCAACCCATCGTGAACCTCGCGACCGGGCGCACCGACCGGTTCGAAGCACTCGTACGCTGGCGCCACCCCGAGCGCGGCCTGGTCATGCCGGACGAGTTCCTGCCCGCGATGATCGAGACCGGCGCCATCGTCCAGCTCAGCCACTGGATCATCGACGAGGTCTGCCGCCAGCTGGCTGCTTGGGGTCCGGCCGTCGCCAACGTCGCCATGAACGTGTCCGACCGCGAGTTCTGGCACAGCGACCTGCTCACCCATGTGCTGCAAGGCCTGCGCCGGCACGAACTGACCGCCGACCGGCTCACGCTGGAAATCACCGAAGGCGTGATCATGCGCCGCCCGGAGGTGGCGCTACGCCTGATGCGTGACATGCACGACGCCGGGCTCCAGTTGCACATCGACGACTTCGGGACCGGCTACTCGTCCCTGGACACGCTCCACCGCTTTCCGGTCGACGCCTTCAAGATCGACCGCTCGTTCGTCGCCGGTTTGACCACGAGCGACCGCACCGAGGAACTCGTCCGCGCCATCATCGCCATGGGCAAGGCGCTCGGCCTGGACGTCGTCGCCGAAGGCGTCGAGACCACCGAGCAACTGCAGTTCCTCCAGGACATCGGCTGCGCCACCGGCCAGGGCTTCCTCTTCATGCCCGCGGTCACCGGCGACCGCGCCCTCGAACTCATCGGCCGCGTCCTCGTCAGCGAACAGCCGCACCGCCTCACGCTGACCCAGCCGCCGGCCAAGCCGGACAGGGGCGGCCGGCTTCGCGCCGGGCTGAGTCCACCGCGACCCAAGACCGGCTGGCGGGCCCTGTGGTGCCGGGTCAGGACCGGGGCAACGTCCGAGTGTGCTCGATCCGGACGGCCTGCAGGGCGGCTGGATCGAGTCCGAGGAGGGCCAGGATCGTCGGGGCAATCTGTGTGGTCTGCACGGGCGCGGTGACCACCCGATGCGACGCGCCGGCGCCGGCGACGACCAGCGCGACGTCACGGTCGTCGGCCGCCGCTCCGCCGTGTTCGGCAATCTTCTTCACTCCGCCGGTGTAGACGACGCCGTGCTGGGCGATGCCGATGAGATCGGGCGCATGACTGTCGCCCGGCTTCGCCCCGACCAGCGCATCCGCCGCCGGGCCGACGCTGACCGATGTCAAGCCGGACGACGCCACCGTCGTCGAGTGGGTGCCCTTGGGATCGCTCACCCGATTGGCCGGGGCGGGATGGCTCAGCAGATAGTTCTTCGCGAACGCGATCGCGGCGGGACTGCGGTCCGAGAGCCACATCAGCATCGCGTCGTCGTCCACCGAGAAGGTGATCAATGGCGCGGCGGCCGGATGCAGGTGCGCCCAGGCGGCGTTGACGGCAGTGATGATTGGCCCGTCGTCGACCCGGCGGAGTGCGGATGGGTCCTTGGGTGACTGGCCGTGCTTGGCCGAGAGAATGATCGTGGTGCTGGCGCTGAGGTGGTCATGGGCAAGTCGCGCGACCATCGCCCCGACCTCGGTGTCGACGTAGTCGAGGGACTTCATCAGCAGCGGGCCCGGCGCACCGTTACCGAGGTAGCCCCCGGCCAGTCCGTCGGACTTGGGCAGCTTCTCGGCCGTCGAGACGCTCTGGAAGTTCATCCCGAAGACGGCCGGGGTACCGACGTGCCGGCGCCCGGAGTGGTCCTTCCCGTCGATCTCGTTCAACACGGCCGCGACCTTGATGCTGTCGTACTCCTGGGTCAGGGCGTTGTCGGTCGTCCAGTCGTCACCGGCATTGTCGGCAACGCTGTTGATCTCGGGCGTGAACAGGTCGTCGATACCGGTTCCCGACGGCCCGTTGAGGATCTCGTAGGCCGCATGCTTGTCCGACCAGGCCGTGCGCAGCCCGTGAGTGCGGGCGACCTCGAAGACGGTGTCGACCTTGAGGTAGTCGTGCGGGTACTCGGGTAGGCACGTCGCCGAGTTGACCGGCAATGCTGCCGGGTTGAGCAGCGACTGCGGGTTCGGCGTCATCGCCAGGATCGCCTTGGTGATCGCCGCGGAGTTGGTCAGCGTCTGACTCGCACTGTTGGTCGCAAGGTGGGTCAGCGCGGGCGCCGCGATGTTCTGGCCGGCGTCGAGCGTGATCGGGTTCTGCGAGCGGTCGGCCGCCTCGGTCCACGGCACTTCGGTGCCGCGCGCCGCCGTGCTGCAGTCCAGCGTGCCCGGTGGCAGCAGGGCGTGGTTGTAGGTGTCGTCGTAGTAGACGCCGGTCGTGCCCGGCCCACCTCCGGTCAGTTGCGCAACCATTCCGGGGAACGAGTCGGACGGGAAGGTCGTGCGCGCGTGCGTGTAGTCGGCGCCATGGGCGACCAGCTCCCCGAGAGCCGAGTGCGGGTGCACGCCGATCCAGTAGGCGAGGTCGGACTCGTGCAGACCGTCGACGGAGATGAGCAGGACGTGCTTGGCGGGCGATGAATGGCGGCCTGACGCGGAGGCGAGGGCGCTCGGGACCGCGGTCATGGCCAGCAGGCCAATCCCCAGACCGGCGATGACGGACGTGCGGCGTGCAGTCATGCGAGCTCCTCAGTCGATTCCGACAGGTCGTCGCGGTGCGCACCTCACCATGCGGAGGACACCCATCACGCGCGGAAACTCGAGGTGAACAACAGGGGCATCGCCCTCACACCACCTTCAGGTCGGCGGTTCGGCGCTTCGTCGCCCGCAGAGTTGCCGATCCCCATCTCGCCGCCGATCTGACCGCCGAGATCTTCCTGGCCGCGATCGACTCAGCGTCGTCCTACCGGCCCGACCGCGGCGTGCCGCCGGCGTGGCTCGGCGTGGCCCGCCACGTGGTCGCCACCGAGTTCCGTCGGCAGTCCCGCGAGCGTGCCGTCGTGGGCGGATCTCGGGCCGGCGCGTGCTCGATCCGGACTCACTGGGCCGGATCGAGGAACAAATCGACGCCGAAGGGCAAGGCGCGCGCTCTCTCTACGCCTCCCTCGCGGCGCTGCCCCGCCGCGATCGCGCCCTCATGGAGCTGGTCGCGCTCGACGAGCTCTCGAAGGTCGACGGCGGATTGCGGTTCAGCTCGTTGCCGCCCAGATCGCCAGCGGGGCCGAACTCGACATCGTCACCAGTGGGTCCAGCGCCGCGGGCGTCGGCTCGCCGGTGGCGGTGACCTGGTCGGGCGATCCCTGCTGAACGCACGTTCGGAGCGCGCGGGTGGCCGGGTCTGTTCGACCCGGCCACCCGGCTGCTCGTCGAGGTAGGCGTCAGCTCAGACCGCCGCCTCCTCCATCACCCGGCTGTGGTCCTCGTCCGTGCCGACCGGGGCCGACCGGGGCGCCGGCTCCACGAGCACCGCGGCGAGCAGAGCACCGAGCAGAGCCAGTGCCGCGAGCACGTAGAAGGCGATCTGGAAGCCGTGGGTCAGCGCGGCACCCCCGACGGCGGTGCTTCCGGGGTGGTCGGTGACGTACCGGTTGGTGAAGGTGGTGGCGATCGTGGTCGCCACGGCCACGCCGATCGCTCCGCCGATCTGTTGGGTGGTGTTGATCAGCCCGGACGCGATGCCCGCATCGGCCTGGCGCACGCCGGTGAGGCCGCCGATGGACATCGGCACGAAGGCCAGCGCCAACCCGATGCCGCTGAGCAGGAACGCGGGCAGCAGATCCGGCCAGTAGTGCCCGTGCACCGGCAGCCGCGCGAACAGCACCAGCGCCACCGCGGACACGGCCAGCCCGGCGGTCAGGATCGGGCGGATGCCCAGCCGGGTCACCAGGGCCTGGGACACGGCCGAGAAGCCGACGATGGTGACGGTGAGCGCGATGTAGGCGACGCCGGTCTTGAGGGCCGAGTAGTGCAGCACCTGCTGCATGTAGAGCGTGAGCAGGAAGAACTGCGAGAAGATCGCCGCGCCCATCAGCAGGCCGCTGGCGTTCGAGCCGGCCAGGGTGCGGAGGCGGAAGATCCGCATCGGCAGCAGCGGCGCCTTCGAGCGCAGCTCGATGACCACGAACGCGCCGATCAGCACGGCGGAGGCGGCGAGCAGGCCGGTCGTGGTGGCCGTGGCCCAGCCGTGCTGGGTGGCGCGGGTCATGCCGTACACGAGCACCATGAGACCGCTGGTGATCGAGGCGGCGCCGGCGAAGTCGAAGTGCCGATGGTTGAGGTCGGCCCGGCTCTCCTTGAGCAGCCACGGGCTCAGGGCGAGGACGAGCGCCCCGGCCGGGACGTTGATGAAGAAGATCCACGACCAGCTGAACGCGCTGGTCAGCGCGCCGCCGAGCAGCACACCGGCCGCCCCGCCGCTACCTGACGCGGCGCCCCAGATGCCGAGGGCGACGTTGCGCTCGCGGCCCTCGCGGAAGGTCGTCGTCAGGATCGACAGCGCCGCCGGAGACAGCAGCGCCGCGCCGAGTCCCTGCAGCGACCGGAAGGCGATCAGCGAGCCTTCCGACCAGGACAGGCCGTCGAGCAGCGAGCTGACCGTGAACAGCAGCAGCCCGGCCATGAACAGCCGGCGCCGGCCGAGCAGGTCGGCCAACCGGCCGCCGAGCAGCAGCACGCCGCCGAAGAAGATCGCGTAGGCGGTGATCACCCACTGCAGGCTCTCCTGGGAGAAGTCGAGGTCGGTCTTGATCGAGGGCAGCGCGACGTTCACGATCGCGACGTCCAGGACCACCATGAATTGCGCCGCGACGATCACCGCCAGGGCCCACCACCGCCTCCGGTCGGCGCCGCTGGTCTCACGCTCCAGTGCTTCGGTACTCATCCGTTGCTCCAATAAATCGTTGATTGGGTCCACGATCTATCGGTTCAACGTTCGCTTGCTAGTCTTATTCCATGCCCGCGGGCCGGATCGCCGAGGAACGTGGCCGACCGCTGCGGCTGCCGGACGAGCTGCTGGCCAAGAGCGGGTTCCTGATGGTGCGGCTGGGCATGGCGTTCAAGATGCGCGCCATCCAGGAACTCGAAGCGGCCGGCTTCAGCCAGTACCACTACAGCGTGCTGGCCATGCTGGGCGAACAGCCGCGCAAGACCCAGTCCAGCGTCGCCGACGCGCTCGGCGTCGACCCGAGCCAACTCGTCGGGATCCTCGACGGACTGGAGGAGCGCGGGCTCATCGCCCGCCAGCGCGATCCGGACGACCGGCGCCGCCACGTCGTCAGCCTCACCACCGCCGGCCGCCGCCAACTACTTCGGCTGCGGGCCACGTTCGAGCGACCTCGAGGACGAACTGCTCAGCCCGCTGGACGCCGACAGCCGCAAGACGTCTGCACACGCTGCTGCTGCGCCTCGCCGGCTACCACGACCCGATCTGCGGCGGGACGACCACGTAGAAGACCCGCGCTCTCAGAGTGCGCCCGGCCCGCCGCGCAACGGTCGGCTGTGCGGCCGGAATCGACCGACGAGCCCTGCCCAGACGGGGGCGGCTCCAGCCGATTCATCGACGGTGAAGCCCGACCCGGCCTGGTCGCCGAGCACGATGCCACCGGCCGCGATCAGAGGCGCTGATTCCGAATTGATTCGACGCCCGAAGAGCGGGCCGATCAAGCTTCTTCGCCCTGTCCTATTGCATCCGTGTAACAGCAGAGCTACGGTACTGAACCACCTCAACGAATCGATTCGACTTAGCCGGCCTCATTCCGCGACCACCGGCGTCGCAGCGACGGGACCCCGGAAGGGACAGCAATGAAGAATCCGACGGCGCGGCGCGCGCTCGGCGCCGCATTGGGCGTGGCCACCTTGGTGGCGCTCGCCGCCTGCAGCAGCAGCGGCAAGAAGAGCGACTCCAGCGCCAGCGGTTCGACGGGCACGAAGACTTCCGGCGGTGGCGGCGGTACCTACACGGTCTGGGATCCGTACCCGCAGTACGACGCCAGTTCCGACTGGGGCAAGCTCGTCGCCAAATGCGGCACCGACAACGGCGTGACCGTCAAGCGCACCGGGTGGGACACGACCAAGCTGACCAGCCAGGTGCTGCTCGCCGCGCAGCAGGGCAACCCCCCGAGCGTCGTCATCGTCGACAACCCCGTGGTGTCGACCCTCGTCCAGGCCGGCGTTCTCAGCGACACCAGCGAGACCGGCCAGACCACCGACGGGTACGCGAAGAACATCATCGACGCGGGTGTCGTGAACGGGAAGACGTACGGAGTCCCGATCGGCGCCAACACCCTGGCGCTGTACTACAACAAGTCGGTCCTCGCCGCGGCCGGCATCGACATCGCCTCGGTGAAGGACTGGGCGTCGCTGACCGCCGCGCTCGAGAAGGCGAAGGCCGCGGGCAAGAAGGGCATCACCTTCTCGGCCGTCAACACCGAAGAGGGCAGTTTCCAGTTCCTGCCGTGGTTCTGGGGCTCGGGAGCGAAACTGACGAAGCTCGACTCGTCCGAGGGTGTGTCCGCGCTGCAACTGTGGACCGACTGGGTGAGGAAGGGTTACGCGCCCAACGACGTCATCTCGAACAACCAGCAGACGAGCTTCCAGGAGTTCCTCACCGGCAAGTACGCCTTCGCGGAGAACGGCACCTGGCAACTCGGCGCACTGAAGACGTCGAAGATCAAGTGGGGTGTCCTGCCCATCCCGGCGAAGAACGGCGGGCTCGCGGCCGCGCCGACCGGCGGTGAGTTCGTCACCGTCACGAAGCAGAGCAACTCGGACAAGCAGAAGACCGCCGCGAAGATCGCCAACTGCCTGGCCAGCCCGGACAACGCGTTCAACGTCGACAACACGCTGAGCTACGTCTCGGCCATCGCCAGCGTGCAGGCGAAGCAGGTGCAGGCCAACCCGCTCCTGACGGAATGGGTCAGTGCGGTCAACGCCGCCAAGGGCCGCACCGGTGACAACCTCGGCACGAAGTACCCCAAGATCTCCGAACCGATGTGGAACGCGGTACAGGCGGCACTCAGTGGGTCCAGCTCGCCGAAGAGCGCGATGAGCGACGCCCAGCAGAAGGCCGGCGGCTAGCTCTCCCGCCGCGAGCGCGCCCGGGCCAGCGTCCCATCCGCCGGCCCGGGCGACGTTCGCTCGCACCCCGCGCCGTCAACGCCCGCGCCGAGGAAGGAAGGACGATCGTGACCGCCGTTGCCCGTCCCCCGGCCGTCGCCACCGACGGGATCGGCCCTCCTGCCGCGGGACCGCGCCGGCGGTTCCGGCTCCTGCGCGAACACCTGGTCGCCTGGGCGTTCGCGGCGCCGGTGGCGGCGTATCTCGCGCTGTTCTTCGCCTATCCCCTGTACCGGAACATCGACCTCAGCCTGCGCGACTACACCGTGATGTCGTTCGTGCACGGCGGCGCGAAATTCAGCGGCCTCAAGAACTACTCGACCGCGTGGTCGGACCCGGTCTTCCCCGAGGCCGTCTGGCACACCGCCTTCTTCGTCGGCACGTCGCTGGTGTTCCAGTACTCGATCGGCCTGGCCCTCGCGATCTTCTTCAACCAGAGCTTCCGCCTCTCGGCAACCCTGCGGGCGCTCCTGCTCGTGCCCTGGCTGCTGCCACTGATCGTCTCGGCCACCGTCTGGGCCTGGATGCTCAACAGCGAGTCGGGCGTCGTCAACTCGCTGCTGCGCATGCTCGGCGGTCACGACGTGCACTGGCTGACGGCGAACCCGCAGTCGCTGATCTCGGTGACGATCGCGAACATCTGGATCGGTATCCCGTTCAATCTCGTGCTGCTCTACAGCGGGTTGCAGAACATCAGCGCGGACGTATACGAGGCGGCCGCCCTCGACGGCGCGAACGCCTGGCAGCGGTTTCGGTTCGTGACGGTCCCGTTGCTGCGCCCCGTCTCGGCGATCACCCTTCTGCTCGGCTTCGTCTACACCCTCAAGGTCTTCGACATCATCTGGATCATGACCCGCGGCGGGCCGGCCAACTCCTCGACCACGCTGGCCACCTGGTCCTACCAGCTCAGCTTCGGCAACCTGCTGCCCCAGTTCGGGCCGGGCTCCGCGGTCGGCAACATGCTCATCGTCGTCGCGTTCCTGGCCGGCGTCGTGTACATCCGGTTCGAAGGAAGGGCCCGGGTATGAGCCGGCCGTCCCGCTCTCGGATCAAGACGGCGATCGGGGTCCTCATCACCGCCGTCATGCTCTTTCCCCTCTACTGGATGATCAACGTCTCGCTGACGCCCAACGACCGGCTGCGGCAGGACAACCCGCAACTGTTCCCGCTGCACCTCACCGGCGCCGGCTACGACAAGGTGATCCACGATCAGGGCGGCTACCTGCTCACCAGCCTCGTCATCGCGTTCGGCACCGTCGTGCTGACGCTGCTGGTCACCGCACCGGCCGGCTACGCGGTGGCGAAACTGCGCCTACCGGGGCGGCGACTGCTGAGCTTCCTGCTGGTGATCTCGCAGATGATCCCGAGCATCATCATCGCCTTCGGCTTCTACGCGATCTACCTCGACCTCGGCATGCTCAACACGACGTGGGGACTGATCGTGGCCGACTCGACGCTGGCCGTGCCGTTCGGCGTGCTGATCTTCGCCGCGTTCATCGGCGGGATCTCGGCCGAGCTGCTCCAAGCGGCGGCCATCGACGGCGCCGGGCGGCTGCGCATCCTGTTGGCGATCGTCCTGCCCATCAGCCGCAACGCCGTCGTGACCGTGAGCCTGTTCGCATTCCTCTGGTCGTGGTCGGACTTCCTGTTCGCAACCACGCTCGACAGCGGCGGTGCGCACCAGCCGATCACCCTCGGCATCTACCGCTACATCGGCAACAACACCCAGGACTGGAACGCCATCCTGGCCACGTCGGCCGTCGCCTCCGTCCCCGCCGCCGCGCTGCTGCTGGTGGCTCAACGCTACGTCGCCGCCGGTGTCACCGCCGGCGCCGTGAAGGACTGACCCGTGAACCATGCCGACCCGGCGTTCGACATCGACTGCATCCCGTTCAGCTACCGGGGCTCGTGGTTGAACGTGTCACCGATCGTCGGGCTGCATCGGCGCAGCGACGAGCTGCACCTCGTCTCGCACCGGACCGACCTGACCGCGGTGCTGGCGCTCGTGCCCACGCAGGATGGGGCACCGGTGCCGGCCGAGCGCCGGGCCACCGCCGCGTCGCTGCGCTGGGTGGCCGCGGACGGTTCGGCCGAGGCGGCCTTCGACACGACGACCGGGCTGCGGCTGCGCGGTCAGGGCATCGGGATGACGTTCCGCGCGGCCGAACCCGTGCTGACGCCGTTCACCGGCACGTACCTGTTCCGCGACCCGGTCGACCGGACCTGGACGTTCACCTCGTACGAGACCGGGCGGCGGTACCGCGTCACCGTTCTTGCCGGCGTCGCGACCGCCACCGGGGTGGAGGCGCTGGGCGAGGCGAACCGGGAGGTGCGGGTCGGGCCTGGCGGCGACGGCCGGTGGGAGGCCGAGCTCGAGGAGATCCAGACCGCCCGCCCGGCCTACCACAGCGATGAATCGTTCGCGGCGATCGTCACCCGGGTGCGCTCGGAGTTCGCGGCCTACGTCGACGCGGTGGCGCCATGGCGCACGACCGGGACGCCCGCCGCCGAACTGGCCGGTTACGTCCTGTGGTCGGCTACGGTGGAGCCGAGCGGGTTCATGGGACGCGAGGCGATCCTGATGTCGAAGCATTGGATGGACTCCGTGTGGAGCTGGGACCACTGCTTCAACGCGCTGGCTCTCGCGCCCGGCCTGCCCGACGTCGCCCTCGACCAGTTCCACCTGCCGTTCGACCATCAGGATTCGACCGGGGCGCTGCCCGACTCGGTCACCCACTCGCGGGTGCTGCGCAACTTCGTCAAGCCGCCCATCCACGGCTGGGCCCTGACCCTGCTGCGCCGGCGGCTGCCGGCCGCTCTCGACGAAGACGCGCTGTCCTCGATCTACGACCGCCTCGCCCGCTGGTCGTCCTTCTGGCTGAACCACCGCATCGGCGCCGGGCGGCAATTGCCGGCCTACCACCACGGCAACGACAGCGGGTGGGACAACAGCACGGCCTTCGACGCCGACCGGGTGATCGAGAGCGCTGACCTCGCGGCGTTCCTGGCGCTGCAACTGGACGTCCTGGCCGGGCTGGCCACCGAACTCGGCCGCGACGAGGAGGCGGTCACCTGGTCGGCGCGGGCCGAGCAACTGAGCAAGGAGCTGCTGGCGCAGCTGTGGGACGGGGACCGTTTCGTCGCGGCGGCGCCGTTGTCCGGGCGCCGGTGGCGCAGCGAGAGCCTGCTGACCGCGTTGCCGATCGTCGCCGGGGCCCGGCTGCCCCGCAACGTCGCCGATGCGCTCGTGGCCCAGCTGCGCGGGCTGCTGACCGCTCACGGCCTGGCCACCGAACCGGTCGAGTCCGAGCACTACGAATCGGACGGTTACTGGCGCGGCCCGATCTGGGCCCCGTCCACGTTCATCGTCGAGAACGGGCTGCGGTCGGCCGGGTACGACGACTTCGCCGACGAGCTCAGCGCCCGGTTCCGCGCACTGTGCGAGCGGTCCGGCTTTGCCGAGAACTTCGACGCCCAGACCGGTCATGGTTTGCGGGACCGGGCCTACACCTGGACCGCCGCGGTGTACCTGATCCTGGCCGGCGAGTACGTCGGGCGGGCGTCGTCCCCCGCGCCCGGCTCCGGCGCGGCGCCGTGACCGGCAAGCGTCCGGGCGCCCAGGACATCGGGGAAGTCGCCCGGCTGGCCGGCGTGTCCCGCAGCACGGTGTCCTACGCGATCACGGGCAAGCGCCCGGTGAGCGAGAAGACCCGGGAGCGGATCTTCGCCGTGATGCGCGAGGCCGGATACAAGCCGAACGCGGCAGCCCAGGCGCTGCGCACCGGTTCGACGAACACGCTGGGGATGGCCATGCCGCCGGCCGACCACAGTCACCTGACCGCCGGCCAGCTCGTCCTCGTGGGGGCCGCGGTCGAGGCGGCGGCCGACCGCGATTTCGACGTGCTGATGTCTCCCGGGGGCCGGGATCGCGATGCGTCCCTCGCCCGGCTCATCGGAACCCGCCGCATCGACGGCCTGCTGATCACCGAGGCTCAGGTGCACGACACCCGGGTCAAACAGGCCCAGGAATCCAGGGTTCCGTTCGTGGTCATCGGCCGGACGGTCGACCGGCCGGCCTATGACTGGGTCGACCTCGACTGGGCCGCGTCCGTGCGCGCGTGCGTCGAGCACCTGGTCGAGGTGGGGCGCAAGCGGCTGGTCCTGGTCAACCGCTCGGCGCCGTTGGTCGACGCCGGTTACGGGTCGGCGGTGCGCTCGCGCCGGGCCTTCCTGGAGGTGGTCCAGGAGCACGGCGTGCGGGGCGAGTCGATGCCGTGTGACGACAATGCGCACGCCGCGGCCGGCTTCGTGTCCGAGCTGCTGACGCGCGTACCGGACGTCGACGGAATCGTCTCGATCAACGAGATGTCGCTGCCCGGGCTGGTACCGGCCCTGCAGCAGCACGGTCGCGACGTACCGGCCGACGTCTCCGTCTGCGCAGTGGCGATGAGCCCGCTCGGCCTGAACGGCTCGATCACGCTCACCACCGTGGAGAACCCGCTGGCCGAGATGGCCGAACGGGCGGTCGAGTCGCTGGTGTCCCGGGTGCACGGATCCGGTTCGACCGTGCACGTGTTGCTGGCCCCGCCCCTCGTCGTGAGGGACAGTTCGGTGCCGATCACGTCGGGTGGACGCCGCGGTCGCCGTCCGCGGCCGGCTGTGTCCTCAGCGAAGCCAGCCGGCTAGCACAACGCTCGGGGACATTTACCGACCCGAATGTGCCCTAACCGTAGCGATCGCCCGGTTTTGTCGCTATAACTCTATGCAAACGAATGCAGGCTCACGTAGGTAAGTCACCCCCTCGAGGAGGCAGCCATGCAGCGAGTACATGTCCCACGCAGACCGTTCACCCGCGCCGGAGCCGTCGCCGCGACGGCCGTCGCCGTCGCGGCCCTGACCGTCGGAGTCTCGGCGAGCGCGAGCGCGGGAGCCGTTCATCGCGGACACCCGACCATCTCCAGTGCAGCCTGGGGCAGCTTCGACAGTCAGCCCGTACACCTGTACACGCTCAAGAGCGGCAACGGCATGACGGTCAAGATCACCAACTTCGGAGCCACCCTGCAGTCGCTGTGGGTCCCCGACAGGCACGGTCACCAGGTGAACGTCCTGCTCGGCTTCCCCACGCTGTCCGGCTACGTGAACGACTTCTTGCAGCAGCACACCGGGGTGGCCTGGCCGCTTGCGGGTGGATCGGGAGACACGTACTTCGGCTCGACGATCGGGCGCTATGCCAACCGGATCGCCAACCACTCGTTCACCATGCACTGCACCAGTTGCTCGAACAACGGCGTGACCTACACCCTGCCGGCCAACAACGGCACCAACACGCTGCACGGCGGGGACCTCGGCTGGAACACCAAGGTGTGGAGCGCAACGCCGATCACGGCCGGCGACCACGTGGCCCTGCGGCTCAAGCTCACCAGCCCCGACGGTGACGAGGGCTTCCCCGGCGCGTTGACGACAACAGTGACCTACACCGTCACGCGGGACAACGCAGTGCGCATCCAGTACGGCGCGATCAACAACGAACCGGCCGGCGGCAAGGCGACGGTCCTCAACCTCACCAACCACGCCTACTTCAACCTGGCCGGTGAGGCCTCCGGTCCGGTGTTCGACCAGCAGCTCGCGATCAACGCGAACCAGTACACGCCGATCGACGCCAACTCGATTCCGATCGGGTCGGGCCGGGTTTCGGTGGCCGGCACCCCGTTCGACTTCCGCAAGGCCAAGCCGATCGGCCGCGACATCACCAACGTGGCGATGCCGGACGGCACCAGCGGCCCGTACAAGCAACTCGTGCTCGCGCACGGCTACGACCACAACTGGATCCTGAACGGTTCCGGTTACCGCCTCGTTGCGCTCGCCCAGGACGCGCGCAACGGCATCGGACTGCGGACCTACACCGACCAGCCCGGGGTGCAGTTCTACTCGGGCAACTTCCTGGTGGGCGACCTGACCGGCACGAGCGGGCACACCTACCGGCAGACCAGCGGCTTCACGCTGGAGACCCAGCGCTTCCCGGACACCCCGCACCACATCGGTCAGGCCGGGTGGCCGTCGGTCGTGCTGAACGCAGGTAAGACGTTCACCTCGACGACGACCTACAAGTTCACTGCGGGCGGCCACCAGGCGCACGTGGTGTTCTGAGCGACGACCCGCTGAGCCGGCGGTATTGCCCGCATGCAGGCAATACCGCCGGCTTGCCTCCATCCGTCGCTGTCATCGGGGGTGCGACCGCGCGATAGGATTGACTGCGAACGTATGCAGTGCACAGGCACCGCACTCGCGATCGGGGGCTCGTTTGGCAGCCAAGACCCCGCGCGGCAGCCGGTCGGGCGCCGGACGGCCGGACGCACCGGGGGCCCGGAGCGCCCCCGTCACGATGCGCGAGATCGCGCGAGCGACGAACCTCTCGCAGAGCACCGTCTCCAGGGTGCTGAACCGGACGTCGACCATCGTCCCCATCGCCGAGCAGACCCGCGAACGCGTCCTGGCCACCGCGGCCGCCCTCGGGTACCGCCCCAACCCACTCGCGCGCGGCCTGCGCGGGGCCAGCACGATGCTGCTCGGCGTCATCGTCCGCGAAATCACCGACCCCTTCTTCGCCGGCGCGATCGAGGCGGCGACCAAGGCGGCCGCCGACCGGGGCTACAACGTCGTCCTCGGGCACGCCCACGCCCGTGCCGAGGAGGCGATCGCACTCTGGGAAGTCCTCGAGGCCCGGCACTGCGACGCCATCCTGTTGCTCGGCGACATGGGTGACCAGCCGCGGCTGCTGGAGGATCTGGCTGGGGCGCACGTGCCCGTGGCCGTGCTCTGGCAGGGCGCCCAGCCGACCGGAGCGGCGTCCGTGGCCGTCGACAACCGGGCCGGCATCCGGGCCGTGCTCGACCATCTCACCCAGCTCGGCCATCGACGCATCGCGTTCGTGGGCGGTCGCCGGCTGGGCGACATCAAGGAGCGGGAAGAAGCGTTCGTCGAGTACCTGGACGAATTCGGGGCGCCGCCGGCCCCGGGCTACCTCCAGCACGGCGCCAACGATCCGAAGACCGCCATCACCGCACTCGAGCACCTGCTCGCGCTGCCCGATCGGCCCACCGCCATCGTGGCCTCCACCGACACCCTGGCCATCGGGCTGCTGCACGGCGCCTACGAGCACGGGCTGCGGGTGCCGGAGCAGCTGTCGATCACCGGCTTCGACGACATCCCGATGGCCGAGTACGCGGTACCGGCCCTGACGACGGTGCACATGCCCGTGGGCGAGATGGTCGAGGAGGCCGTGCGGGCCGCATTGGACCCGCCCGAGGCGCAGGACGGGCACCGCACGGTCGTGCTCCAGCCCACCCTCGTGCAGCGGTCGTCGACGGCCCGTCCTGGCCAGTAGCAGCCCGTCAGCGCGCGAACCCCTTTTGCAACAGCGCGTGGACGCTCACCGCGGCGAGGATGATCGCGCCGTAGATGACCTGGGTCCAGAAGTCCTTGAGCCCGACGGCCACCGTGCCGGCCTCGATGCCGCCGATGAGGAACGCCCCGATGAATGTCCCCCAGATCGTGCCGCGCCCGCCGAAGACCGACGTGCCGCCCACGAAGACGGCGGCCAGTGCCGGCAGCAGGGTGCTGCCACCCTGGTTGGGGTAGAAGTTCACGATCGCGAAGCTGTTCATCGCGCCGGCGAGGGCCGCGGCCATGCCGGTGAGCACGAACAGGATCATCCGGGTGCGGATGATCGGGATGCCCATGAGGCCGGCGGCCAGCCGGTTGTCGCCGATGACATGGGCGTTGTGGCCGATCCGGTGCCGGTACAGCAACGCCCAGGTCAGCGCGGCGATGATCACGAACCACACGAACTGCATGGGCAAGCCGAACCAGCGGCCGGTGAGCAGGCGCCCGGCGATGCTGTCGTTCGTCTCCAGCAGCGTGTAGCTCTTGCCGTTGACCAGCACGAGGGCCAGCCCGCGATAGAGGAACTGCGTGCCGATCGTCACGACCAGGGCCGGGATACCGACGACGCAGACGAAGATCCCGTTGACGAGCCCAGCCGCGGCACCGACGGCGACGGTGGCCAGGACGCCCAGCGCCACATTGTGCGTCGTGTGCTCGACGCCGATGTAGCCGACCATGCCGAGCGCGAAGACCGAGGGGAAGGACAGGTCGATGTCGCCGGCCACGATCAGCATGGTCAGCGGCAGGGCGATCAGCCCGAAATAGGGCACGGTCTCGGCGTAGGACACGTAGATGTCGCCGTGCAGGAAGGTGTTCGGCGCGAGGATGGTGAAGATCAACCACACCAGCAGGAACGCGGTCGTGATCCCGATCTGGGAGGCCCAGCTCACCGTGAACGTGCGCGGCGTCCAGCGCCGGCGCACCCGGACCGGGCCGTGGGTCTGCTCAGCCGTCTCGGTCACGAGCGGACCTCCGGAGTGAGCATCGCAGCGAGCCCCAGCGAGTGAGGAGCGCAGCGCAGGAGGTCTGCGGGATGCATGGTCATGACGCGTCCTCCGTGGCGGGGGCTCGGTGCGGCTCGGTGTACCGGCCGGTCGCGGCGACCTCCCGCATGATCGTGGTGAGCTCGTCGAGCGTGTACGTCTTCGTGGGGAACGCCCCGGCGATCCGGCCGCGGTCGACGATCACGACCTGATCGGCGACCGAGTAGATGTGGAAGAGATTGTGGTCGATGAAGATGGCCGACTTGCCGGCCGCCCGGATGCGACGCACGAAGTCAAGGCACTTCTCCGTCTCGCTGAGGGACAGGCCCATCGTCGGCTCGTCCAGGATGATGAGGTCGGCCTCGAAATGCAGGGCGCGCACGATGGCCAGGCCCTGGCGTTCACCTCCGGACAGTCCGGTCACGGACGTGTCCGGGGTCAGGATGGCCGAGGTGAACCCCATCGACTCGCCCATGAGCTCGGCCGTGACCTGACGCATCTTGCCGACGTCGAGGAAGCCGCCGGGGCGGGTTATGGGGCGGCCCATGAAGATGTTGCGCCACAGCGACTGCTGCTCGGCCAGCGCCCGTTCCTGGTAGACGGTCTCGATGCCCATTGCCCGCGCCTTGCGGACGGTGAGGTCGTTGACCCGCTGTCCACCGAACAGGATCTCGCCCTCGTCCGGCTGGTGGTATCCGGTGATGATCTTGATGAGGGTCGACTTGCCGGCGCCGTTGTCGCCGACCAGCCCGAGCACCTCGCCCGCGCCCAGCCGCAGGCTGATGTCGTCGAGGGCGCGCACACCGCCGAAGGACTTGGCGACGTGGCGCAGTTCGAGTACCGGCGCGCGCCCGGATTCGTTCGACGTAGTGGCCCGGCCGGGGTGGGACGGCCGGAGAGCCTGAAGCTCTCCGGCCGCCGCGTCCTGCGAACCTGTGTTCTCGAACGTCACCGGATCTGCTTTTTGACGAGGGGCGCGATCTGGTCGATGTTCGACTTGTCCACGAACCCGCCGCCGGTGTCGATGTGCAGGCCGCTGAACCCGTATTCCTTGGACAGGCACAGCTGCTCGACGCCGAAGTAGCCCTGCAGCCACTCCTGCTGGTCGATGACCAGGCTGATGTAGCCCTTCTGGATGCCCTGCACGGTGGCCGGCGACATGTCGAAACCGGCCGCGTAGATCGAACCCGGGTTGAGGTTGGCCGCCTTCATGTAGGTCGGGATCGTCGAGGTCAGGTTCCCGTGATCGATGAAGATGGCCTTGACGTCGCGATGCTTCGACGCATAACCGGTGAAGATCGGGACACCGGCCGAGGGGTCGGAGTTGGTCGCGTCGTTGATCTCGAGGTAGTCGACCTTCATACCGGCCTTCTGCAGCGTGTCGACGATGCCCTTGGTGCGTTCGCCGCGGCCCGGCTGCGACTTCAGACCCCAGACGAACACCCGGCTGCCGGGCTTGAGCTTGCCGCGCGCGATGCCTTCCTTGGCCAGCGCCGCGCCCGCGTCGTACAGCGTGGCGCCCGCGTAGCCGGTGCCCTGGGCCGCGTACTTCGCCTCGGCCTTGGGCAGTTCGGTGTTCATCACCGTCACGAAGATCCCCTGGCTGCGGGCCTGGTCGATCAACGAGTCGAAGGCGGAGTCGCCGGGATGGCCCATCACCGCGATGCCGTCGGGCTTGGTGGCCACCGCCTGCTGGAACTGGGTGATCATCTTGTTCGGGTCCCAGTCCGACCACTGGTAGGTGACCGACGGGCCGAGGGCGGCCGCGGCCGCCTTGGCCCCGTTGTAGACCACGGTCTCGAACCCACCGCCGGCAGTGCCGCCCGGGAAGAAGACGATCTTCATCCCCTTGCAGAACTGCGCACCGCTCGGGACGCCCTTGGCCGCGGACCCGGTCGGACCCGACCCGGCCTTGCTGCTGGAACACCCGGCCACCGCCAGCGCGGTGATGGCGGCGACCGCACCGACGCGCCAGGCGCCGGACCAGTCTCTAGCTCTCATGATGCACCCCTTCTGTTGCGAAGCCCCAAACACGCCGATTCGGTAGCAATCCGCTCAGCGCGCTTCCTTCGCCGGCGGGCAGCGGAGCACCCGGCATTCGAGTGGCTGCATGCGTATGCTGGTACCTACGAGCCCGGAATTCAAGGGCTGGAGCCCAGCAGGTTGGGCGAACATCCGCGGGCCGATTGTCCGGACCTGGGCGCCGGGCCTTTCGCGGTCCCGTAAGTAGGGGTGCCGAGCGCTGGTCGCGCCCGCCGGGCTCAGACCTCGACGGTCGTGTCGATGACGTTCCCGTACGCCGGGTCGCCACCGCGCACGAGCAGGTAGCTGTGCTCCAGGTCGGCCTGGTAGACGAGCAGCGGCCCGCGCGGCTGCAGATCCTCGGCAACGAGCTGCTTGTCCGGCGGCAGGCGCGAGTTGAGCGATTGCCGGGCTGCGGCCACCTCGTCCGGCCGCACCGGTGTGGCCTGGGCGTCGAAGTAGGCCGCCTCGGCCTGCCCCACGGCCACGGTGGAGTCGAAGACGGTGATGGCGACGGAAGGCCGGCGGGCGAGGTTGCGGGAGTGCCGGCTGTCCGGCGACGACACCCAGCACAAGCGGTTCGGGGGCAGCGGGGCGAAGAAGACGGGGCTCAGCCACGGCCGTCCGTCCGAGTCGGCCGTGCCGAGCACGAGGTAGCGGTTGGCCGCGAGCACGCGGTCGACGTCGGCCCGCTCGATCACCGGGGGCCGGCCCGATCGCGCACCTTGTACCGCAGGTGCAGCACCCGCTTGCTCGGGATGACCACATGGGGATCCTCGAGCAGATGCTGGCCGGCGATGCGGCCGAAGAAGCGCTTGCCCGAACCGAACACCACCGGCACCACGTCCATCGCCACCTCGTCCACGAGTCCGGCCGCGAAGATCTGGCTGCCGACGTCCCCGGCGTTGACCGCGACGGTTCGCGCCCCGGCCAGTTGCTGGGCCTTGGCCACAGCCGCGGTCACGTCGTCGACGAAATGGTAGGACGCCTCGGGGTGCCAGCCGTCGGGCTTGGGTCGATGGGACACCACGACCACGTGGTCACCGGCAGGCGGCTCGCCCTCCCAGCCGTTGACCAGGTCGAACAGGTTGCGGCCCATCACGATGACGCCGATCGACGCCCACGTGGACCGGACGTATTCCGCCGAGGTGCTCGGGATCCGGAAGCCGCCGCCCGCTCCGGAGTGGTCGAACGCCGGGTCGCCGTCGTCGCTGATCGGCGTGTCTCCGTTGAAGTACCACTCGTGCAGTGGCCCCACGTCGTCGTTCTCGTCGGCGATGAAGCCATCGACCGACACCACGTCGTGCATGATCACTGTGCCCACGGGATCTCCTCCTGTCTGCTGCGGATTCCCCGATCCTGTCGGCCGCGGGCGCCCCCGGTCTTGTAGAAAATCACCCGGCCGGCATCGGGCCGTTGTCCGGCGGGAACCCCGGCTGGGCCGGAAACCGGCGCCGCAGCGCCAGGTAGGCGGTCGGGGTGTGGCCGGTGAAGTCCTTGAACTCCTTGCTGAAATGGGCCTGGTCGAAGTAGCCCGCGCCCTGGGCCAGCTGCGACCAGTCGACCGGACGTCGGGCGTCCACGGACAGGATCAGTCGGGCGAAGCGGTAGATGCGCGCCACTCGCTTCGGGGTGAGTCCGACGTGGGACTTGAACGCAGTGGCCAGCTGGTTACCGCTGACACCGGCACCGTCGGTCAGCGTCCCGATCGGGACCGCGCCCCAGGATGCCGCCAGGCGCCCGGCCGTATGCCCGACCAACGCGAGGCCCTGCGATGGAGCCGGGACGAGCCGGGAGCGCAGCTCATCCTCGAGAAGCTGCAGGACCTCGCCGGCCGACGACGCACCGCCGATCCGCTCGCGCAGCCGGTCCAACGACCGCGGCCACAGCGCGTCGACCGGCAGCCAACGGTCGCGCAGTTCGCTCGACGGGATGTCCACGAACGGCGCCATTCCCCACGGCTTGAAGTGCACCCCGACCACCCGCACAGGCGGCTGGAACTCGATGAGGTAGCGCCTGGTCCACACCCCCATGAACCAGCCGTCCGTGAACACGGCCGGCGACGCTGCCGGGCCGGAGTCGTACAGGCGGACGGGCCCTCCCAGATTGATGAACAGGTGGGCCGACGGCATCGGCGGGACGTTGATGCGGCGATGGCGCGGCACCCCGGTCAGGCAGTAGATATCGTCGATGAAGCGGTCGAGTGGCGCCGCCGGGACGCGGCCGAGGTATTCCACGCCCTCATCGTGGCCGACCAGGGGTCGCTACGCGATGGAGATGCCGGCCCATCGATGAAACCATGGCCCGATGAGCGCCCCCCGAGTGGTGATCGTAGGAGCCGGATTCGCCGGCCTGAACGCGGCCAGAGGCCTGCAGAAGCACGCGCCGGATGCCGAGATCGTGCTGATCAATCCGACCGACTACTTCCTGTACCTCCCGCTGCTGCCCGAGGTCGCGGCCGGGATCCTCGAGCCGCGCCGCATCTGCATCTCGCTGCCCGACCGGCTGCCCAAGGTCAGGTTGGAACTCGGCACCGTCACGCACATCGACGTCACCGGACACCAGGTGGAGTGGGTCGACCCGGACGGGCGGCGCAAGGCGATGCAGTTCGATCGGCTCGTGCTCGCGGCGGGCAGCGTGAACCGGCTGCTCCCGATCCCCGGGGTGGCCGAGTACGCCCACGGCTTCCGCGGGATCTCCGAGGCGTTGTACCTGCGCGATCACATCACCCGCCAGCTGGAGCTGGCCGCCGTCGCCGCCGACCGCGCGGAACGCGACGCCAGATGCACGTTCGTCGTCGTCGGGGCCGGCTACACCGGCACCGAGGTCGCGGCCCAGGGCCAGCTGTTCACCGCCCGGCTGGCCCGCCAGCTACCGGCCCTGCGCCAGCAGCCGATGCGCTGGTTGCTGGCCGACGTCTCCGACCGGCTGCTGCCCGGGCTCAGCCCGCGCATGTCGCGCACGGCCGAGCGGGTGCTGCGCCGGCGTGGGGTCGAGATCCGGCTCAAAGAGTCGATCGAGCACGCCGGGGCCGACTGCCTGCGCATGACCGGCGGCGAGCAGATCGCCACCCGGTCGCTGATCTGGTGTGTCGGCGTGCGCCCCGATCCGCTCGTCGACGCACTGTCCCTGCCGACAGATCACGGGCGGCTGCAGGTGCACGAGAACCTCCTGGTTCGCGGCCACGCGCACGTCTTCGCCTGCGGCGACTGCGCCGCGGTGCCGGATGTCACGCGTCCGGGCTCGGTCACCGGGATGACGGCGCAGCACGCCGAGCGACAGGGCAGGCTCGTGGCCCGCAATGTCGCGGCATCACTGACCGGCAAGGACCTCGCGACCTACAAGCACCACGACCTCGGTTTCCTGGTCGATCTGGGCGGGACCAAGGCCGCGGCCAACCCGTTGCACGTCCCGCTGTCCGGGTTCGCGGCCAAGACCGTCACCCGCGGCTACCACCTGCTCTCGCTGCCCGGCAACCGAACCCGCACCGCCACCGACTGGGCCATCAACACGGTCATGCCGCCGCGGGCCGTACAGCTGGGGCTGGTCGACGCCGGTCGGGTGCCGCTCGAGTGCACGCATCCGGCCGGGGCCGCACCGACATCCGGCGGCGGCTGAGGTGGCGGAGTCGACCGACACGGCCTCCTCGATCGGCCGGGGCGGCACCATCTGGGCCCGCGACCGGGCCGCGCCCCTGCGCGCGTTCCTGAAGACGGAGTCGGGCAGCGCCGGCATCCTGCTCGCGGCCGTGGTCGCCGCCCTGATCTGGGCGAACGTCGACATCGGCTCCTACGAGCGGGCCTGGCACACCAGCTTCTCGATCCGGCTCGGCGACCTCGCGATCACCCGCGACGCGCGGACCTGGATCAACAGCGGGCTGATGACCCTGTTCTTCCTGGTCATCGGCCTCGAGGCCCGGCGCGAGTTCGACCTCGGCGACCTGCGCGAACGGCGCCGCTTCATCCTGCCCGCCCTGGCCGGCCTGGCCGGGATGGCCGTCCCGGTGCTGATCTACCTGGCCGTCAACGCCGGGCACGCCAGTACGCACGGCTGGGGCGTGGCCATGTCGACCGACACCGCCCTGGCCCTGGGCCTGCTCGCGCTGCTCGGGCGCCACGTGCCCGACCGGGTGCGGCTGTTCCTGCTCACCGTCTTCGTCGTCGACGACCTGGTCGCCCTGCTCGTGATCGCCGTCGTCTACAGCGACCACATCGACGTGATGCATCTCGGCCTGGCCCTGGCCGTGTTCGTCGGCCTGCTCGTGGCCTCGGCCCGGCAGATCCGGCAGCGCTGGGTCTACGTCGTCATCGGCGTGCTCATGTGGGCCGCGCTGCTGGCCAGCGGGGTCGACCCGATCGTCACCGGGCTGGTCATCGGCCTGTCGGCGTCGGCCTACACCCCCGCGCGCAGCGACCTCGAAGAGGCGACGGTCCTGGTGCGGCTGTTCCGCGAACAGCCGACCCCGGAACTGGCCCGGACGGCGACGGCCGGGCTGACCTCGACGCTGTCGCCGAACGAGCGGCTGCAGGCGTTCTACCATCCGTGGACGAGTTACCTGATCGTGCCGGCGTTCGCCCTGGCCAATGCCGGTATCGAGCTCAAGGGCAGCTTTCTGCGGCACGCGTACACCACTCCGATCACGCTCGGCATCCTGCTCGGTTACGTCGTCGGCAAGCCCGTCGCCGTGGTCGGCACCTCGTGGCTGGTGGGCAAGCTCAGCCGGGGCCGGATCCGCCCGCCGGTCGGCTGGGCCGCGGTCCTCGGCAGCGGCACGATCGCGGGCATCGGCTTCACCGTGGCCCTGCTCATCGCCGACCGCGCGTTCAGCGGCGTGCAGCTGGCCGAGGCCAAGCTCGGTGCCCTGTCGGCCGCCCTGGTGGCCTCGGTGCTGACCTGGCTGGTGTACCGGCTCACCGCGCGGATGTCGCCCGGGCGCCGGGCCCGGGCCCTGCTCGGCGACACCACGCTCATCCAGGACCTCGTCCCCGAGGTCGATCCGTCGACCGATCACCTGCGCGGCTCCCCCGACGCCTCGATCACCCTCATCGAGTTCGGCGACCTGGAATGCCCGTACTGCGGCCGGGCCGAACCGATCGTGCGCGAACTGCTGGCCGACACCGACCTGCGCTACGTCTGGCGGCACCTGCCGCTGACCGATGTGCACCCGGCCGCGCAGCTCGCGGCCGAGGCGGCCGAGGCGGCCGGGGCGCAGGGCGCGTTCTGGGAGATGCACGACCTGCTCCTGGCCAACCAGGACGCCCTCGGCTTCGGCGACCTGCTGCGCTACGCCGGCGAACTCGGGCTCGACGTCGACCGCTTCCGCGAAGATCTCAAGCGCCACGTGCACGAGGCCCGCATCGCCCAGGACGTCGAATCGGCCGACCTGAGCGGCGTGTCCGGGACGCCGACGTTCTTCATCAACGGCCAGCGCCACTACGGCGCCTACGACGTCGACAGCCTCAAACTCGCGGTCAAGACCGCTCGGGCCCAACTGCGGGCGCGCAACCCGGCCCGCTAGCCTCGGCGCCGTGACCGACCTGCCCGTACTGGACGCCGCCGAACAACGCGTCCTCGGCAGCCTGCTCGAGAAGGAGATCACCGTCCCGGCGTCGTACCCGATGAGCATCAACGCGGTGCGCGCCGCCTGCAATCAGAGCAGCAGCCGAGAGCCCGTCGTCGACTACGACGAGGACCTCGTGCATCAGACCCTGGGTGCGCTCAAGGGCAAGGACCTGGTTGCCCTGACCTGGCAGGGCACCGGCAGCCGGGTGGTGAAGTACGTGCAGACCTTCGCGCAGCGGCGCGGGCTCGAACCGGACGAGCGCGCACTGCTCACCGTGTTGTTGCTGCGCGGGCCCCAGCCCGCCGGCGCGCTCAAGACCCGCACCGAGCGGCTGCACCGCTTCGCCGATCGCACCGAGGCCGAGGCGTGCCTGGCCCGGATGGCCGAGGCCGACCCGCCGCTGGTGCGCGAGCTCCCGCGCCAGCCCGGCCAGCAGGACAGCCGCTGGATCCATCTGCTCGGCCCGGTCGACGCACCGGCCACCGTCCCGGCCGAGCCGCCCGTCGACCGCGAATCGGTGCTGGCCGCCGGTCCCGACGCGCGCGACGACAAGGTCCGCGCGGCGTACGGCGCGGTGGCCGCGTCCTATGCCGAGACCCTATTCAACGAGCTCACCGTCCTGCCGTTCGAGTCGTGGTTGCTGCGCCGGGTGGCCGACCTGACCGGCGGCGCGCCGGTGATCGAGGTCGGCACCGGTCCGGGTCACGTGGCCGCGTTCCTGGCCGAGGCCGGGGCCGACGCGACCGGTCTCGACATCTCGCCGAGATGGTGGCCGAGGCCCGCCGCCGCTATCCCGGCGGCACGTACCAGGTCGGCGACCTGCGTCAGCTCATCCGGCCGAGCACCCACGACGGCTGGGGCGCCGTCCTGGCCTGGTACTCCCTCATCCACCTGGCCGGCTCCGAACTGCCGGCCGCGATCGCCGCGCTGGTGCGCCCCCTGCGCTCGGACGGCTGGCTCGTGCTGGCCCTGCACGCCGGGGCCGAGGTGCGCACCGTCACCGACTGGTTCGGCCACGAGGTCGACCTCGACTTCGTCCTGCACGACCGGGCCGACATCGTCGCCGTGGTCGAGCGCGCCGGCCTGGTCGACGTCGAGTGGTACCACCGCGGCGCGCACGTCGCCCGCGGCGAGACCACGCAGCGGCTGTACGTCCTGGCCCGCAAGCCCTGACCGTCATCCCCTGCGGCGCTCCGCGAGGTCCGAGCGAGCGCACCGGAGCCGCGCGAGGTCGACCACGCCGGCATGGGGAGCGGCGAGTCGGGCGCAGACCTGCTGGGCTGCCTCTTCCTTGCCCATGATCTCGTCCGACTCGAGAGTGACGACCATGCGGGCCAGTGTCACCCGCAGCGCCTGCACGGGGTCGGCGGCTCCGTATCCCTGACGACGAACCCGGACGCGCCGCCCCGCAACGAGTTGAACATCTACTCGTCCAGGCCGTAGTTGGTCAGCATGAGCACGCGCACGTCGGCCAGCCGGTCGTCGTTCGGGGCGGCCCGAAAGACCTGGCGTCGGCTGACCCGGAGGAGTTCACTAGGGCGACCAGCTGACCTCGACCTGGGTGAGGACGATGACGCTCGAGCCGGACCGGCACTACGCCGGGCTCGTGAAGCAGTTGCGGCTGCCCAGTGGGTCCTCAGCCCCGCGGCAGCTGAGCCACGGTGACGTCCGGGCCGTGGCGCTGACCCGGGATCACCTGGACGACGACGTCAACGGCATCAACGCCAGCCTCGACCTCATCCGGCGCACCCGCGGCGGTCGATGGCCGAGCGAGCCGGTCACCCATGACTTCGACTACGTGGACCTGGTCTGGCACGAGTGCGAGTTCCGCGAAGGCGACTCGTTCACCTATGGCCTGTACGACGGCGGCGGCCAGTACCTCGGCTGCTTCTACCTGTACCCCGTCGGCCGGCGGACGCCATTGACCGCGGAACTGCTGGAGTACGACGTCGACGCGAGCTGGTGGGTGACCCCGGCCGCCTATGACCGCGGCTACTACGCCCAGGCCTATCAGGCCATCCGGCACTGGATGGCTACCGCCTTCCCGTCCTGGGCGGTGTACTACTCCAACGCCGAGATCCCGGCAGGCGGCGAGAGCTGAGGCCAACCAGCAGCTATCTTGTCGGCTAATTCGATAGATAGACTGCGGTATGCCTGCTCCGGGTGCCCGAAGGCCGCGGCCCGACTTCCTGATCGTCGGCGCGCCCAAGGCCGGCTCGACCGCGTTGCACGACGCGCTGGCCGGGCATCCACAGCTGTACGCCGCGCCGATCAAGGAACCCAAGTACTTCCTGACCGGCGGCGCACCGCCGGACCGGGCAACGCAGCGCGGTCCGGGCGACGCGCACAGCGCCCGCGAGTGGGTGTGGCGGGCCGCCGACTACGAGCGGTTGTTCGAGTCGGCCCCCGAGGGCGCGGTGCGCTTCGAGAGCACGCCGTTCTACCTGTGGGATCGGGCCAGCCACGAGCGGATCGCCCGCACGCTGGGCGACGAGGTCAAGCTCATCGCCGTCATCCGCGATCCGGTCGACCGGGCCTTCTCGAACTGGTCGCACCTGCGCGCGGACGGTCTGGAGCCCGAGCCCGACTTCCTGCGCGCCTGCCTGGCCGAGCCGGCCCGGGTGGCCGCGGGCTGGGCCCCGTTCTGGCGCTACCTCGAACTGGGTCGCTACGGCGAGCAACTACAGCACCTGTACCAGCACGTCCCGGCCGAGCGGGTGCGGGTGATCCGCTACCGCCGGCTCATCGACGCCCCGGCCCGCACCCTCGACGACCTCTGCGTGTTCCTCGGTGTCGAGGCCGGTCGCGTCACGCAGCTGCCGGACTCCAACCTCGGCCGGTGGGCCGGCGACGGCCGGCTCAACGGCACGCTCCGGCGGGCGATCGGCGCGGGGGCGCGGCTCGGCGCGTACGCCCATCCGGCCCTGTGGCGGACGGCCCAGCGCCCGCTGCTCGCAGCCCTGCGGCGCGGCAATCCGGCCCGCCCCAAGCTGGCCCCGGACGTCCGGGCCCAACTGGCGGCCGGCTTCGCCGACGACAACGCTCTGCTCGGCCGGCTGCTGGACGACGACTACTCCGACTGGCTCTCGGCCGAGGGCCGCGGGATGTACACCGTGCGCAGGTCGTGAGAGCCGTCGGCGGCCGTCGCCTCGAAGTAGGCCCGTAGCCCGCCGTCGACGCCGACCAGGCTGACGTAGCGCAGCGTCGAGGCGATGCGCTCCGGGACCGGGCCCGCGACCGCGGTCAACTGCCCCGGGCTGTCGCCCACGGCCAGCCCGGACCGCTCCCGCCAGTTCTCCTCGGCGGTCCGGCGCCCGTCGTACAGCGCCCAGGACCGGCCGTCGACGTGGCAGACCGCGCTGATCCGGGTACCGCGCGCGTCCCAGCTGTCCGGGGCCGGGCGCAGGGCCTCGGCCTGCATGGTCCAGGCCAGGCCGTCGTCGCTGGTCGCGTACCACGTGCTCATCCGGTCGGCGCCCTCGTCGCCGCCGTCGAGCGGATGCCGGCAGGCCCACATCTGCCAGCCGCCGGCACCGACCTGGACGACGACGTCCTTCCACGCCTCCCGCTCGGTGCCGGGCAGGACCACGACCCGCCGCCCGCGCGGCAGCTCGGCCGGGGTGTCGGCGTCCAGGGCCTCCACCCACCACTGCTTCGAGTCGTGCCGCGCGCAGCTGACGTACAGGCGCCAGCCGCCGTCCGGCCGGCGGACCAGCGCCGGGCGTTCCAACGAGGCGGCGCCGAACTGGTCGCTGGTCACCGTGGCCACCGTTTCGAACCGGCGGCCGTCGGCGGAGCGGGCGATCACGTTGGCGTAGCCGCGACCGTGGCCGATCGGCCGGCGCAGCCGGTAGGCCAGCCAGATCTGCCCGTCGGCGGGCACCGCGGTCGGCGCACCGGCCCAGAACCCCGCCCCCGCGCCCGGAGCGGCGATGACGAGCTCCGAGGGCCGCGAGATCAGCGCGTCCAGCACAGTCAGCATCGCCGCATGCTATCGACGTCCCGGAGCCGGACCTTCCCGAGTGCCAAGATAGACAAGTGCAGATTTCCGCCAAAGCTGACTATGCCGTGCGCGCCGTGCTCGAACTGGCCGCCCACGGGCCCGAGTTGGTCAAATCCGAGTTGCTGATCTCGCATCAGGACCTGCCCCGCAAGTTCGTCGAGGCCATCCTCGGCGAGCTGCGCCGGGCCGGGATCGTGCGCAGCCAGCGGGGTGTCGACGGCGGCTATGCCCTGGCCGGCCCGCCGTCGACGATCACGATCGGCTCGATCATCCGCGCCGTCGACGGGCCGCTGGCCGAGGTGCGCGGGCTGCGGCCGCACGAGACGACCTACCAGGGCGCCGCGCAGCACCTGCCCGAGCTGTGGGTCGCGGTCCGGGCCAGCCTGCGGCGGGTCCTGGACGACACCACGGTGGCACAGGTGCTCAGCGGGCGGCTGCCCGCGCACGTGCAGCGGATGGTGGCCGCGCCGGAGGCCTGGCTGCCCCGCTGATCCACATCCGGGCATAATGCGCCGGATGTCCACCGAACAGGCCCGCGGCCCCGCGAACGAGACCGGACCGCCGCGTCGCCGACCCGGGCTCGGGCCATGGACCCTCCTCGCCGTCGCCATCGCGGCCGGCGTGATCCTCGGTGCGCTCGATCTGGCCGCGCAGAAGCTGCTGCCCTACCCGTGGGCCAACCTGGCCAACTCCGGCGCGGTCTGGGCTCTGGGCGCGTTCGCACTGGGCTGGTCGACGGGCCCGGCGCGGTGGCGTGTAGCCGGGGCCGGGGCCGTCCTGCTGGTCACGGCCGTCGAGGCGTACTACCTGAGCGCGGCAGTCGTGCAACACGACAGTCTCGGCAACCTGACTTCGTCCACCACCCGCGTCTGGCTGGTGTTCGCCGTCGTGGTCGGGGCGCTGTTCGCCCCGGCCGGCGCCTGGGCTCGGTCCGCGGACCGGGTCCACAGTCTCGTCGGCATCGCGATGGCGGGGTCGGTGCTGTTCGCCGAGGCCCTGGTGCAGCTCTATCGCGCCGCCGGCCGGTCAGGCTCGGACCGCACCGACTACCGGCAGACGGCGGCCATCGAAGCCGTCCTCGGGATCGCTCTGGTCGTCCTGCTCGCCCGCCGCCGCACTCGGTAACGGCTAGACGATCGGGGCCCGCAGGTCGGCGGCGTTCAGCGGCTCGCGGCCCTTGGGCTGGGTCGGGCGCGGCGTCAGCGGCTTGACCTGCTCCAGCGGCAGCACGACCGGACGTGCCGGTGCTCAGCGTGAACGGCTCGCCGCAGTGCACCAGCTCGATCTGCAGGTCGACGCCGTCGTCCAACTCGTAGGTCACCTCGGACCCGGCCACCGTCACCCGGATCCGGGCTCCGCGCCAGTGCACGCCGAACGAGAAGCCGTTCCAACCGGGTGCCGGCTGCGGGTGGAACGACAGCTGGCCGCCGTAGTCGCGCATCCCGCCGAACCCGGCGACGATGGCCAGCCAGGTCCCGGCCAGCGAGGCGATGTGCAGGCCGTCGCGCGAGTTGTGGGCCAGGTCGTGCAGGTCGACCAGCGCGGCCTCGGCCAGATAGTCGGCGGCCAGGTCCAACTGCCCGACCTCGGCGGCCACCACGGCCTGGGTGCAGGCCGACAGCGACGAGTCGCGCACGGTCAACGGCTCGTAGTAGGCGAACGCCCGGGCCTTCTCTTCCAGCGTGAACATGTCGCCGCACCACTGCATGGCCAGGATCAGGTCGGCCTGCTTGATCACCTGCTTGCGGTAGATGTCGAAGTAGGGCGCGTGCAGCAGCAGCGGGTAGCCGCCGTTCTTGGCCGTCTCGCTCGAAGTCCCACAGGTCGTGGTCGGTGAAGTCGGTGTCCTGCTTGTGCACCTGCAGCGCCTCGTCGTACGGGATGGCCACCTCGGCCGCGGCCCGCCACGCCGCCGTCTCCTCGTCGGTGACGCCGAGGGCAGCCGACTCGTCGGGCCAGCGCTGCACCGCGTCGGCCGCCCCGAGCAGGTTCAGCCGGGCCATCAGGTTCGTGTAGATGTTGTCGTCGACGATCGCGCTGTACTCGTCCGGCCCGGTGATGCCGTCGATGTGGAAGTACCCGTCCGCACCGTGGAAGCCGAGCGAGATCCACAGCCGGGCCGTCTCGACCAGCAGCGTCCAGCCCGTGGTCGCGCTCGAAGTCGTCGTCGCCGGTCCAGGTCACGTACCGGATCGCGGCCACGGCGATGTCGGCGTTGACGTGCATGGCCGCGGTGCCGGCCGGCCAGTAGCTGGAGCACTCCTGCCCGCGGATCGTGCGCCACGGGAACGCCGCACCCTTGACGTGCACGGTCTCGGCCCGTTGCCGGGCCAGGTCGAGCGTCGACCAGCGCCACCGCAGCGCGTCGGCGGCGGCGTGCGGCGCGGTGGCCGTGAGCACCGGCAGCACGAAGCTCTCGGTGTCCCAGAACGCGTGCCCGTCGTAGCCCGGGCCGGTGAGCCCCTTGGCCGCGATCGCCCGCTGCTCGGCCCGGACCGCCGGCCTGGAAGGTGTGGAACAGCGCGAAGCGCACGGCCTGCTGCACCGCGGGGTCACCGTCGATCTGGACGTCGGCGCCCTGCCAGAACGTGTTCAGGGCGTCGCGCTGGTCGCGGACGAGCTGGTCCCACCCGGTCTGCACGCCCGAGGCCAGCGCGGCCCCGACCTGGTCGCGCAGGGCCGGCACCGAGCGCTGGCTCGACCAGCCGTAGGCGACGAACTTGGTCAGCGTCAGCCGCTCGCCCGGCTCCAGCCGGGTGGCGACGCTCAGGCGGGCCCAGTCGTCGTGCACGTCGAGTTCGTCCACGTGGGCACTGCGGCAGTCGATCTCGTTCTGCATGCAGGCGGCCATGCGCAGCTTGCTGGAGCGGGTGCGGTGCATCAGCAGGGCCCGGCGTGCCCGTAGCCCATGTGCTCCTCGGGTTCCAGCGGGCTGGCCAGGATGGCGGCCACGCGCGGATCGCCCGAGCGCTCGGGCACGTCCTCGTTGGCCACCAGCTCCGACTGCACCACCACTCGCGCCGGCTGGCCGATGGCCTCGACCTCGTAGCGGATGGCGACGATCGAGCGCTGCGTGAACGAGACCAGCCGCGTGGTGCGCAGCCGGAGGCGCTGCCCGGCCGGGCGAGATCCACTCGACGACGCGGCGCAGCCGGCCGCCGCGCAGGTCGAGGATCCGCTCGTGATGGCGGACCTCGCCGTAGCGCATGTCGAACGGCTCGTCGTCGACCAGCAGCCGGATGACCTTGCCGTTGGTGACGTTGACGATGGTCTGGCCGGATTCCGGGTAGCCGTAGCCGGCCTCGGCGTAGGGCAGCGGCCGGCTCTCGAAGAACGAGTTCAGGTACGTCCCGGGCAGGCCGTAGGGCTCGCCCTCGTCGAAGTTCCCGCGCAGCCCGATGTGCCCGTTGGACAGGGCGAACAGCGACTCGGACTGGGCCAGCAGGTCGAAGTCGACGCCGAACTCGCGCAGGTGCCAGGGCTCGACCGGAAACCGCGACTCCCACTTCACAGCAGGTCCCCCAGGTCATCGACGACGACGTCGGCGCCCTGCTCGCGCAGCGCCTTGCGCGTGTTCGTCGTCGATGCGGTTCACTCCGACGACGTGGCCGAAGTGCCCGGCCCGGCCGGCCTGGACGCCGGCGATCGCGTCCTCGAACACCGCGGCGCTCGCGGGCGGCACCCCGGCCAGCTTCGCGCCGGCCAGGAAGGAGTCCGGCGCCGGTTTGCCGCGCAGGTGCGCTTCGGTGAGGGTGTTGCCGTCGACGCGGCCCTCGACCAGGTCGGCCAGCCCGGTCACCTTGAGCACGTCCGCGGTGTTGGCGCTGGAGGACACCACGATGCGCCGCAGCCCGGCGTCGCGGGCGGCCTCCAGGTAGCGGCGCGAGCCCGGATAGACCTCGACGCCGTCGGTGTGGATGCGTTCGAGCAGCAGCTTGTTCTTGCGGTTGCCCAGGCCGAACACGGTCTCGGTCGTGCCGCTGTCGTCCGGGCTGCCCTCGGGCAGGACGATGCTGCGGGAGGCCAGGAAGTCACGCACCCCGTCGGCCCGCGGTTTGCCGTCGACGTAGTCGGCGTAGTCCTGGTCGCTGAACGGCCGCTGGCCGCGGGGCTCGAGGAACTCGTCGAAGGCCTGGGCCCAGGCCTTTCGATGCACCGACGCGGTGTCGGTGAGGACCCCGTCGAGATCGAACAGGCACGCCGTGACCGCGTCTGGCAAACCGAGCATGGATGCATCGTCCCCCACGCCGGTCGCGCCGCCCGCATGGGGAGCCCGGGACACGAGCCGGAAATTGCGGCGGGCGCTCAGCCGGCGGGGTCGACGGCTGGGTCGACGGCGGGCTCGACGGCGGGCTCGACGGCGTCGTGCTCGGCCCGCCCGGCCGCGTCGCGCATCTCGAACGCGTCCGAGGCCCACTCGCCCAGCTCGTGGGTCACCTCACGCACGGCGCCGGTGATGATCGTGGCGATTCGCCCGACATGCGCGGCCGCCGACTCGGTGAGCACCTGCAGCGTGTCCTTGCCGATCTCGACCCTGCCGACCATCGCCTGCCCCCAGTCCGATTGCGTCCGGTGCCGTCAGGCGGCGACGGGAACGCTGTCCGGGACAACGGTAACGGCGGGCGTCGGCTCCTGCTCACCGCGGCCGCCGAAGGGCAGGGCCAGCCGGAAGATCTTGGCCCAGGTCGAGCCGATCTGCTTGGAGAAGCGCCCGGTGTTGTAGGGCAGGCCGTACTTCTCGCACAGGGCCCGCACCTCGGGCGCGATCTGCGGGTAGCGCCGGGCCGGGATGTCCGGGAACAGGTGGTGCTCGATCTGGTGCGACAGGTTGCCGGACATGATGTGGAACAGCTTGCTGCCGGTGATGTTGGCCGAGCCCATCATCTGGCGCAGGTACCACTGCCCGCGCGACTCGTTCTCGGTCTCCTCCTCGGTGAACGTGGCCACCCCGGTCGGGAAGTGCCCGCAGAAGATGATCGAGTACGCCCAGACGTTGCGGACCAGGTTGGCCGCGGCGTTGCCGGTCAGCGTCGACAGGAACAGCGGGCCGGTGAGCGCCGGGAACAGCACGTAGTCCTTGAGCGTCTGGCGGCCGGCCTTCTTGAGCATGCCGCGGCGCAGGTCCTTGGTGTCGGACCACTTGCGTCGTGCGGGTGATCAGGTTCTCGGCCTCGAGGTCGTGCAGCCATCACGCCGTACTGGAAGAACATCATCAGCAGGAACGCGTAGACCGGGTTGCCCAGGTAGTAGGGGTTCCACTTCTGCGACTCGTCCATGCGCAGCACGCCGTAGCCGATGTCGCGGTCCTTGCCGAGGATGTTCGTGTAGGTGTGGTGCATGTAGTTGTGCGAGTGCCGCCACTGGTCGCCCGGGCAGGCGGTGTCCCACTCGAACATCTTCGAGTTCAGCGCCGGGTCGCGCATCCAGTCGTACTGGCCGTGCATGACGTTGTGGCCGATCTCCATGTTGTCGAGGATCTTCGACAGCGACAGGGCGGCGACGCCGGCCAGCCAGAACGGCGGCAGGAAGCCGAGGAAGAACGAGCCCCGGCCGGCGACCTCGAGGGCGCGCTGCGCCTTGATGACGTTGTAGATGTAGTCGCGGTCCTCCTTGCCGAGGTCGTCGACGACGCGCTTCTTGATCGCGTCGAGTTCGCGGCCGAGTTCGTCGATCTGCTCGGGCGTCAGGGTGACGAGTCATGGTCATGTGTTCTCCTTGTCGTCACGGGCTCAGATGGTCGATGGCGACGTCGCCGACCGGGACCGAGATGCACAGCTGGATCTCGGTGTCGGGGTCGGCGTCGGTGTCGCCGGTGCGGATGTTGCGGGTGCAGCCGGTGGTCTTGATCTGGGTGCAGGAGAAGGCAGATGCCCATCCGGCAGCCGTACTCCGGCGTGAGCCCGGCGGCCTCGGCCTGCTCCAGCAGCGTGGCCCCGCTGTTGTCGGCTCGCACGCCGCTGCGCTCGAAGCTCACCGCGCCGGTGGCGTCGCCGTCGGCGACCACCGGCGCGGGCGCGAAGTCCTCGACGTGCAGCCGGTCGGCCAGGCCGCGGTCGGCGTAGTCGGCTCGGACGGCCGTCATCAGGCCGGGCGGCCCGCACAGGAACGTCTCGGCCGCGTCGCACCCATGGGGCGACGGCGTCCAGGTGCGCCGGGTCGAAGTAGCCGTGCAGGTCGCCGCCGGCGCTGGGCGGTGTAGGCCAGCACGAGCTTG
Organism: uncultured Actinomycetota bacterium; assembly: GCA_963713245.1. Taxonomy (GTDB): domain Bacteria; phylum Actinomycetota; class Actinomycetes; order Mycobacteriales; family Jatrophihabitantaceae; genus CAVQKZ01. The sequence goes on along the minus strand of CAVQKZ010000002.1, from coordinate 239,757 downwards.
ACGTTGTCGTGCTCGGCGGCCAGGGCGCAGCAGTTCGTCGCGGTAGGCCGACGTCGTCCGCGGCGTTGCTGTAGTGCAGGAACGTCACCCGGCCGCGGTAGCCCTCGTCGCAGAGCGTGCGCAGCATCGACAGCACCGGGGTGATCCCGCTGCCGCCGCTGATCGAGCACGCACCTTGGCCGGCCGGGGCTGGCGGCAGCTGGAAGGTGCCGTCGGCCTGGGCCAGCCCGACGACCAGGCCCGGTGCGGCGTGGTCGTGCAGGTACTGCGAGACCACGCCGCCGGGGTGGGCCTTGACCGTGAGCTCGATGCGGCCGTCCGACGCGGTGCTGCGAGCCGGCCGGCGAGTAGCACCGGGTGCGGCGCACGCCGTCGATGTCGACGGTGAGCTGCACGAACTGCCCGGCCTGGAAGCCGCGCCACTGCCGGGTCGGGCGCAGGGTCAGGGTGACGGTGTCGGCCGTGCTGCGGTGTACGTCGGTGACCTCGGCCCGCAGTTCGCGCACGGTGAGCATGGGGTTGACCAGCTCGAGGTAGCGGTCGACGCCGTGCGGGGTGGCCAGCGCCTCGAACAGACGCCGAGCGGCGAGAACCGGCGCCGGGCCGACCGGATCGGTGCCAGGGTGGACATTGCGGCCTCCTTCGGTGGGACGTCGCGCGGGCATTTCAGTGCACATTCGTACACTGAACAGTGAAACAGGCCGCCGTCCTGGCCTGTCAACTCGTGCCCGGTGTGACCTCGGGGACATCGCGTCAAGGCGGTCGCGGGTGGACGCGCGTACTCTCGTGGGCGTGAGTGAGGCGCGTCCGGACAGCCAGTCGCGCCCAGCGCAAGGAGCGCACCCGGCAGGCCCTGCTCGACGTCACGCTGCGCCTGATCGCACAGCGCAGCCTGGCCAGCATCAGCCTGCGCGAGGTGGCTCGGGCCGCCGGCATCGTGCCCACCGCGTTCTACCGGCACTTCGAGTCCATCGACGCGCTCGGCGTGGAACTGGTCGACGAGAGCATGCGGCCGCTGCGGCAGATGATCCGCGACACCCGCCGCGGCGACGTGCGGCAAGGGCGACATCATCAAGAGCACGGTCGAGATCCTGGGCCGCCAGGTGCGCGACCATCCGGCCCAGTTCCAGTTCCTCAGCCGCGAGCGCTACGGCGGCGTGACCGCCGTCCGCCGCGCCATCGCCACCGAGCTACGACTGTTCACCAGCGAGCTGACCATCGACCTGGCCCGGATGACCGCCGGCTTGGACTGGACCTCCGACGACCTGGAGATGGCGGCCGACCTGATGGTGTCGACGATGCTGGCCGCGGTGATGGACCTGCTCGAGGTCGACCAGCGGCACGCCGAGGACGAGCAACTCGTGCTGGACCGGGCCGAGCGGCAGTTGCGGCTGATCGCGCTGGGCATGGGCGTCTGGCGCAGCGCGCCTTAGCCGGCCTGGGCCAGCCCGGCCGCGACCTCGTCGATGACGCCGGCGAGTTCGGCGTCCAGCTCGGTGACTCCCCCGGCGCTGTGGGTCGACAGGACGACGTCGACCCAGCGCCAGTGCAGGGCGAGGTCGGGGTGGTGGTCCATCGCCTCGCAGCGCGGGGCCAGGAGGTTGATGAACTCGACCGCCGTCGGGAAATCGGCGAACTCGATCGAGCGCTCCAGCTTCTCGGTCGTGCCCGGTCCAGCCCGCGTGCAGGGGGGCGAGCCGGGCGTCGACATCCTGCTGGCTGAGCGCGTTGCTGCGACATGCCGCACCTCCCGGATCGATCGACGTCCAGAGCCACCGTATCGAGGGCGTATAGCCTCAATGACTGTGACCGACCAGTTGGTGTGGATCGACTGCGAGATGACCGGGCTCGACCTGCAGCGCGACGCGCTGATCGAAGTGGCCGCGCTGGTCACCGACGCCGACCTGAACCTGCTCGACGACGGCCTGGACGTCATCATCCACACCGCCGACGACGTGCTCGACACGATGGTGCCGTTCGTGCGCGACATGCACGCCTCGTCGGGGCTGACCGACGAGGTGCGCGCGTCGACGGTGACGCTCGGCGAGGCCGAGACCATGGTGCTCGACTACATCAAGCACCACGTGCCCGAGCCGAAGTCCTCGCCGCTGTGCGGCAACTCGATCGCCACCGACCGCGGCTTCCTGGCCCGGGACATGCCCGACCTGGACGAGCACCTGCACTACCGGATGATCGACGTCTCCTCGATCAAGGAGCTGGCCAAGCGCTGGTACCCGCGGGTGTACCAGTCCCAGCCGGCCAAGGGCCTGGCCCACCGGGCCCTGGCCGACATCCGCGAGAGCGTGCGGGAGCTGGCGTTCTACCGGCAGACGCTGTTCGTGCCGCTGCCCGGGCCGTCCACCGACGAGGCCCGAGCGGCGGCAATTGCCATTCTCGGCGCTGCGGAGGGCCAGGTAGACTGAGCCGGCTCGGCGAGATGATCGCCGACATGGTGGGTGTAGCTCAGCTGGTAGAGCGCCGCGTTGTGGTCGCGGATGTCGCGGGTTCAAGTCCCGTCACTCACCCCATTGCGTCCCGCCGTGTCGGCCGCCCGCCGCGCGGTGCGGGTGGTAGGACCAACGTATGTCCGATAGGCCCGGCAGCACGCTCGTCGATGTGGCCCCCGCATCGGCCGGCCCACATTCGCACTGGGGCCGCCGAACCGGGGTTGCTGTGCTCCTGGTCGTGGTCGTCCTGGGCGCACTCGGCGTCTTCGGCGTGCACAGCCGCACGACCACTCGCAGCAGCAACGGGTACACGCTGTCGGTGACCTATCCCCAGGTGGCCCGGGCCGGGCTGGACGTGCCGTGGCGGGCCCGCGTCCATCGCGCCGGCGGCGTGAACTCCGACATCACGCTGGCCGTGAGCTCGGCCTACTTCCGGATGTTCGAGACCCAGGGTTTCTATCCCGACCCGGACAGCGCCACCAACGACGGCGACTACGTCTATATGCACTTCACCGGCCTGCGGCCCGGGCGCGACTTCGTGCTGGAGTACGACGCCTACATCCAGCCGGCCAGCCAGATCGGCAAGTCGGCCACGGTGCGGCTGCTCGTCGGCGGCCGCGAGGTCGCCCGGACCACGTTTCACACCTGGCTGGTGCCGTAATGGAGGTCATCTTCCGGGCCCTGTTCATCTTCGGGTTCCTGTGGTTCATCACCCGGGTCAGCGGCCGCTCGACGCTCGGGGAGCTCAGTACGTTCCAGCTGCTGCTGTACGTCACGATGGGCGACCTGGTGCAGCAGTCGGTGACGCAGCAGGACTACTCGGTCACCTCGGCCGTGCTGGCCGTCGGGGTCTTCGCGCTGTTGACGGTGGCGATCTCGTGGCTGAACAGCCGGTCGCGCCGGATCCGCCCGATCACGCACGGGGTGCCGGTGGTCATCGTCGATCACGGCGAACCGATCATGGCCACGCTGCGGTCCGAGAACGTCTCCATCGACGACCTGATGAGCGCCGCTCGCCAGGAGGGCATCGAGCGCTTCGCCGACATCCGGGTGGCGGTGCTGGAGACCAACGGCCGCATCTCGTTCTTCTCCGACGACCCGGCAGCCGAAGGCGCGCCGGAGCCGCCGAGCATCGGCTAGCCAAACCTGAGCGTGGTCGTGCTGCCCGTTTTGTCCACGTCGGTCACATGCTAAAGTTCGTTCTCGGCCCACTCCGGTGGGCCGGTCGTTTGTACCGCGCCGCTAGCTCAACTGGCAGAGCAGCTGACTCTTAATCAGCGGGTTCGGGGTTCGAGTCCCTGGCGGCGCACCACCTTCCAGCCCAGTAATCCTGGGCCTCGTGCTCGATCCCAGCGCCGGGCAAGTTGATCAATGTCAATGAGCTCTGTCATCGAGTAGTCTCTGAGCATGGCTCGGAAGGCCGATCTGACGCCCCGCCGAAGCCGCGGGCACGTCCGCAAGCGTGGCAATTCCTTCCAAGTGCTCGTGTACGCGGGCGTCGATCCAGTAACCGGACGGGCGCGCTATCTCACCGAGTCGACCCCGGATGAGAAGCAGACAGATGTGATCATGCGGCGTCTGCTGACCGAGGTCGACGAGCAGCGCAACGTCCGCACCACCGCAACATTGGGCGCAGCGGTCGACGCGTGGTTGGGGGTGCACCAGGTCGAGCAGAACACACGCAAGGGCTACGAGACCCACGTCCGGCTCTACATCAAGCCTGCGCTCGGTTCGGTGCCGATCGGCAAGATCAACGCGCAGATGCTCGAAGAGTTGTACGCGCAGCTGCGCCGCTGCCGCATCCGCTGCAACGGACGCGTACCCATCGATCACCGTGTCGAGGGTCCACACGAGTGCCGGGTGGTGCGGCACAGGCGCCCGCCGGGACGGCCGCGCGGCGGCACTCTTCATGACTGCGCCGAAGCTGGTTGCATCGAAAAGGTCTGCCCTCCTCACGTCTGCCGGCCCCTCTCGGCTGCGACGATCCGACAGATCCATATCGCCATCAGCGCCGCGCTTTCGACAGCCGTTCGCTGGGAGTGGATCAAGACCAATCCTGCGGCCGTGGCGAAGAAACCACGGCAGACGGCTCCGGAACCTGACCCACCAAGTCCCGAGCAAGCCGCACGCATCCTCGCCGCGGCCTGGGAGGAGGACGACGCCTGGGGAACGCTCGTCTGGATAGCTCTCGTCACTGGCATGCGCCGCGCGGAATTGCTCGCGCTCCGCTGGGACGACATCGACCTGGGCACCGGCATTGTCCAGATTCGCAGGAACTACGTGTGGGTGAACGGCAGGGGCGTCGAGAAGGCAACCAAGACCCATCGAATGCGCCGAATCTCGCTAGACGCCGCGACCGTCGAAGTCCTCGCCAGCCATCACGAGCGGTACGCGGACGCCGTGCGCCAGGTGGGCGAGCGTCCGACCGGGCAGGCGTACCTCTTCTCGCACGAATTGATGTGTGACCGCCCGTACCACCCGGACGCGGTAACCCACCGGTACACGAAGATGTGCGCCCAGCTCGGCATCCATAGCCATCTGCATGCCTTGCGGCACTACTCCGCGACCGAGCTCCTCACCGCCGGCGTCGACTTGCGCACTGTCGCTGGGCGTCTCGGGCACTCTGGCGGTGGCGCGACGACACTCCGCGTGTATGCAGCATGGGTCGGCGCTGCTGACAGAAGCGCCGCGGAAATACTTGGCGCGCGACTCCAGCGGCCAGCAAAAACCGAGCGCAGTAACGTAAGCGATCTAATAGATCGATCTTCTTCGCGGCAGCGCTAGATCGGATTACATGTGGCGCGATCGAGCGCCTGATTCCGCCTAGTCACGGCTGCCTTGCCTCCTACTACGCCGCCAACAAGAGGGCCGAAGGTGAGGTAGGTCAGTCCGTTTGTGCAGCGCGTCGACCCAGCCGGGTAGACGGTGCCGCCCACCGAGCATATCTCGTTGACGTCCGATGCCTTGAGTACGCGACCCACTAATGAGGAGCACGTTGGCGCGGCCTTCACGTCCTGACTGTTCAGCGTGACGCCGGGTGCCGTGTGCGTCGACGTGTCGGCGTGGTGCGAGCCGCCACCGCAACCGGTCACCAATGCTGCGAGGGAGGCGACCATGCACAGCATCCTTGTCGCCACTGAATCCCTCGCCTTCCGATGCCGCACACCATGGCGCCTGGCCGCGACAGAGTCAACGCCACCGCCGGGACGCTGTGGGTTGGTTAGCCATCGCTCGGCCACCGCGGAGAACAAGCGAAAGGGGCCGCTGGGACTGATCGTTTCATATGTGCGGTCGGAGACCTTCCATAGACTGCTCCATATCGACGGTTCTTGCGCTCCGATGACCCTCGTAGCATCCCCGCCGTCTCTTGATCCGTAGAGCACTGTGCCTCGTCTACTGAGCTGTCAGGGTCCCGGTATTCGTGGCCTGGCCGTTGGCAGCTGTGCCTCGGATGGCTTGTCGTGGCGGCAGTTCGTGGACAGACTCGTGGACAGGTCCATGTGCTCGGTCCGTCTAGGCGTCTGTAGTGCTCGTTCTACCCCTCAGCGGGCCCGCCGGACTCGGCCAACGGATACCAATCCAGGCCAGCCCGCCAGCCCGCCAGCCGTACGTCCGATGCAGCCACTGGATTGATAGCGCCTACGGTGCGCTTCGCCGTCCCATCAGTTCGGGCTCTGGGCGCTTCTCAGACGTCCTCGATCGTAGCCACCGCCGCCGCCCGCTTGACTGCCTCGCAGCCCTCATGGGCGCCGGCCCGCGTCGCATAGGCTTGCCCTGATGCGACGATCTCGCCATTGGCTGCCTTGAGGCGGAATCGGAACTCAGTCCCGCTCTGATAAACCTCGAACTTCGCTGCCATGGCCACTCCTCGGGTAATCAATACCCTCCCCGACGCCATCACCATATGCACGCTCAGTCGACACCGCTACGGCTACCGACGGTCGCGTCCGAAGAAAGTCTGCGGATCTTGGCGGCCTCGGATGGTGTCTGATTCACCAGCCGAGGCCTAGATCGAAGCGCCGCCTAGGACGGACATCGACCAGCGACGTACCTACCCAAACAGCACGATCATCACTACGACCAACCCGCCGGCGAGCCGACACCATCAGTTCGCTCTTAGGCCCGATCAGGGAAACGCTCGCGGAACCTCGCTGCAGCTGCCCTCGCCGCGTTCAGGATCGCGTCGAGGCTCAAGTCCGAGATCGTCGGCTCAACGACGCCGATCAAGACCTCCCCCACCCCGCCGGGCCCCGCCAACGGCTGCCAATCCAGCGCCAGACCCTCAGCCTCGAGCATGCCCGCGAACACGCTCACCAAGCCGCGCTCGCCCCGGTACCTGACATACACAGCGACGGCCATCCACGACCAACCCGTCCCCCGATGGGCGGCCCGGCCGGGCACCCCCCGCGGGAAACGCCCGGCCGGACCTAAGCGCCAACACCGGCTCGCTGCGCGGACACCTACGTCCACCATCCGCGCTTTCGCGGCAAAAGCAATGCCAAGGACACAAAGTGCCGATCACGAGCGAGGCCCGACCGCGCCTCGCTTCCAGTTGCGTCCCCACCGGGTCCCCCCTTGAGGTCACCGTCGCCGACAGCCTCATTCCGAGCGAGCGCTCAACAGCTGAGCACGTCACAGGTCAGCGCATCAGGCACTGCGAGATAGACCCCACTGCGCGCACGCTGATCGCCTGTACTTTCCGTGCCGGACGGAGTCACCGACGCCCGCGGCTATCTCCTACCGCTAGCTGTGCCGTTGATCGGTGCGGTTCGATCGCCATCCTGCCTGGCCGCGACATGATGTGGTCGTGAGCTCGGGTGCGAGTGAGGCGGTAACGATCCGCCTTGCGGCCAGGGTGTGGTCCGCCCTTGATGGTGATATGGACAATGCGGTGCACTTGGCGTTGGTCGGCGGCGATGAGGACGTCGTCGCTCTTGGTACCGGGATCCGGCAGGCCGGCTGGGTTCAGGCCCGGGGGCTCGACGGGGAGCGCCGGCCGATGGACGAACTCATCGCCATCACGCTGAGTCGGGCGCAGTGGGCCTTCGTGGTGGCTGAGGCGGGCAGCAGCGCCCGCGCCTATGCCGAGCTCGGTGATGAGGAATCGGCCGCGCTTGGCCGGCAGGCGGTCACCTCGATCAGCCAGCATCTGCACTGACCGCAGCAGGCATCCCCGGGGGTGTCGGGGCCGGTCGGGCTTAGGTGCGGACATGTTTTGCCGATCTTGGGGGTGTGCATAGGTCCTCGCGTCGGCCGTTGGCGTATCTGCTGTGTGCGGTGACGGTGGTTGCCGCGGTGCTGGTTTATGCCTTTCAGAATGAGCGCGATGCTGCGGTGACGGCGGCTGGACGTACCGAAAGCGCGGTCTCAGCGTTGACGGCGATGCTGGATCAGGAGACCGGTATGCGCGGGTTTCTGCTCAATGGGCAGGAGGAGTTCCTGGAGCCCTATGTCGCCGGTCGCGATGCTTACGGGCAGGCCCGCGCGCAGGTCCAGAGCGCGGCCGCCGGTGATCCGGCCTCGATGCGCCTGGCCAAGGCCGAAGATGTTCAGGCACGCAGTTGGCAGGCGCTGGCGGCTGTCCGGATCGCCGCCCGCCGCCACGACGGCGCCACCGCCGTGCGCACCCCGTTGCAGTTGCGGCAGGCCCTGAGCAGCAAGCAGAAGATGGACGCCTTCCGTGCGGCCAACACCGAGCTGCGGGCTCGCCTGGACCAGCGTCGCGACGCCAGCCTGCGGCTGCGCGGCCTGGCCGGCACGATCGGCATCCTGTGCCTGGGCGCGCTGCTCGCCCTGGCCGGGTTCCTGCGGATGCAACTGACCGGGCGCCGCCAACTCGCCGATCGGGAGAAGGAAATCGCCTACGGCGTGCGGCAGCGACAGTTCGCCGATCTGATCCAGGCGGTCGACAGCGAGGACGAAGCCCACGAGCTCGTGCAACGCCACCTGCAGCGTTCGCTTCCCCATGGGCGAGCCACGGTGCTGACCCGCAACAACTCCGACAACCGCCTGCAGCCCGCCACCGAGCTCGAAGCCACATCGGTGCTGACGGAAACCCTCGCCGACGCCGACCCACGGGACTGCTTGGCGATCCGGCTGGGCCGGGCCCATCAGGACGGCGCCGGGACCGACCAACTGATCTCCTGCCCGCTGTGCAGCCGCCTGCCCGGGACCACGACCTGCCAGCCGCTGCTGGTCGCCGGCAAAGTCATCGGCTCGGTCCTCATCGAGCAGCCCCACGCGCCCAACGAGGACGAACAGCGCAGCGTGGCCGACACCGTCGCCCAAGCCGCGCCGGTACTGGCCAACCTCAAGACCATCGCTATCGCCGAGAACCGCGCCTCCACCGACGCTCTGACCGGCCTACCCAACCGCCGCGCCATGCAAGACACCCTGCAGCGCATGGCCGCCCACGCCGGGCGCGCCGCCCAGCCCCTGGCCGCGATCGCTTTCGACCTGGACCGGTTCAAAACGATCAACGACAGCCACGGCCACGAAACCGGCGACGCCGCCCTATCGGCAGTCGGGGAATGCCTGCGCGAGAGCATGCGGGCAAGCGACTTCGCCGCCCGCATCGGCGGCGAAGAATTCCTCGTCCTCGCACCCGACACCGACCTGCCCGGCGCCGTGCGGCTGGCCGAGAAACTCCGCGAAGCACTCACCCGCGAAGAGATCCCCCACCTAGCCCGGCCCCTGACCGCGAGCTTCGGCGTCGCCGTCATCCCCGACCACGCCGCCACCGCTGAAGCCCTCCTACGCGCCGCCGACCGCGCCTGCTACCTCGCCAAAGACCACGGCCGCAACCGCGTCGAAACCGCCACGAACGACGCCAGCATGACCACAACAACACCCACAGCCGCCCAAGCCGCGCCCCTCGCCTAGAACGGTCGGCACTGCTTCGCGACTCATCATTGTGAGCCCCCGCAGCCGCCGGCGGCCCACCCGCGTCCCGAGCGGTTGCCTCACGGACATCGCGCTGAGGCGGGTGTCGCCCGGGGCCTTCGTTCTGCAGGTCCGACCACGCTGCGCGCCGAGCCTCGCGGCGGCCCACCCGCCTCGCAACGACGAGCGACCCGCCCCAGAACGGGGCGGGTCGCTCTAGCTCGTCCCCCGGGGGAATACGGGAACCCAGCGTATTCGGATTGTGTCCCTGGTCGCCTGTGACCGGGCCGAGACCACCGGGCATCTGCACACAAACGGAACGAGTGTTTCGTTGGCCGCTTAGTCCGACGTCGATCTGTGCGGGCGGGCCAGGGATGCAGCCAGCGGCTCCCCACACTTAGAGCATGCCCCCGTTACCTTCAGCGTCTGCTTGTCGTGCATCGTCCCTGGCTGGAGATGAACGATCTCACGCAATACCGCTGGCCCGTGTCGGTTGATCCGCTTGCGTGGCAGCTTCTGCTGCGTCCAGCCGACGTAGTGACGGATTGGGTTGGCCGACAGGAAAACCATCGCCGTCAACACGGGGACCGGGTCGGCGTAGTCGCCGCTGACGGACTTCACAATCTGAGGCACGTCGTAGTGCAGCACGTAAACGTGTCCAGGTATTTGATCTGTCGGCATCCCGTGCCTAGCCTCGAGGTCGGCTTCCCATCCCATGACCGGATTATCGGCCAGCCGAGACTCGACGGCGCGTCGGCAGTCCACTAGATGGGGATTGTGAATCGAGACGCGCTGTCGAATGATCGGCGAGCGACATCCCGGCCAGCGCACCGTTGGAGTCGCCTAAACAGTCAGGTTTCGGGGTGTCGCCACGATCGAGGTGTGTGCGCCGGCCCCAGTGGCGGAAACGCGGGGCTCAGGCGGCCGCTCGAACCGCGACCGACTCCTACCGTGGAACGCCGTCTGGTCGACAGGGTGCGTCGTTGGCGTAGATCCCGATACTTCCCTCGCGCCTTGCCGTCGCGCCTGCGCCCTGTCGGGCTAAGCGGTCGGTTAGTGATGTGGCGCCTCTTATCAGGTATTGCCGTCGCGTTCTTGGGCTCGTCGGACGGCTGTGTTGACGAGCCGGTGCGCGACGTCGCCGAGGGGCAGCTGCTCGCGGCGGGCGGTCGAGTCGAGCAGGTCGACAGCTTCCTCGGGCGTGCTTCCGGAACGGCTCATGAGTATGCCAATTGCTTGGTCGATGACCGACCGGTTGACGAGTTCGGCTTCCAGTCGCTGCGCGAGCCGCCGGGCCTGGGCGAGTACCTGCGCGTTCTGCACCGACATGGCCGCCGGCACGGCAAACAACTCGCCGAGACGCGCCGCTTCTTCGTCGAATGCGTTGGGCGAGTGAGCGTAAACGTTCATCGCGCCGACGATGCCGCGCGAGGTAATCAGCGGCAAAGACAACGCGCTGTGCACACCAAGCTGGGCGACCCGGGGACCGAAGGCCGGCCATTCGGTCGTGGTGCCCAGCGACCCGCAGCGGACCGTGCGACCGTCAGCTGCGGCCGTGATGCACGGGCCTTCGCCGATGCCGTACTGGACGGCGTCGACCTCGGCGACGAACGGGGCGCTGGCCACAATCGTGTCGCCCTGACCGCGTTCGAGCAGGGTCAAACCGGCGCCGTCGGCTGCGGGGATCACGGTGACGACGAGCTCGGCCACACGGGTGAGCATCGCACCCAAGTGCATGTGGCCGCTCGCTAGCGTCGACAAGGCCGCGAGGCTGTCCTGTAACGACGGAGGATTGTCGTGACTCATCTGGTGGTCTTCTGACTTGCTGGTCATCAACATCCCTAACGTGTCACGCCGACGGGCCTCGAAACGGTCCTCTTCCGTCACGTTTGCAGACGGTCATATCGACCGACCATCACTCACACATCACATCGATGTTAGACCGGCGCGGGTGATCTTGCAGAATCGGCGACCGCGCGTGTCAGCACCAATTTGACTCAAGATGGCGGATGCGCAGCTCTAGAGCAGGTCGCCCACACCGTCCGCGAACGCCACTTGCGGCTGCCAGCCGAGTTCGGCCCTTGATCGGGACGAGTCTGCGGTGATGTGCCGTACGTCGCCGAGACGGTACTGCCCGGTGATTCGTGGCGCTGGGCCGTGGGTGACCCGCGCCAGGGCTGCGGCCATGTCCCCGACCGTTCGGACGGTCCCGGAGCCGACGTTGTAGGCGCGCACCCCGTCGTCGTGTCGCTCCGTCGCCTGGACAGTGGCTGAGGCGACGTCACGCACGTGGACGAAGTCTCGCCGTTGTCCGCCGTCCTCAAACACCACGGGTGCGTAGCCGCGTCGAAGTGTGGAGGCGAATATGGCCGCCACCCCGGCGTACGGAGTGTCACGAGGCATGCCCGGCCCGTAGACATTGTGATAGCGCAGTGCGGCCACGCTCCCGGAGGTGACGCGTGCCCACGAAGCGGCCAGATGTTCTTGCGCGAGCTTCGTTGCGGCGTAGGCGTTGCGCGGATCGGCCGGTGTGTCCTCGCCGACGACCGACGGGTCGAGTGGCGTTCCGCAGTGCGGGCACGGCGGCTCGAATCGTCCACCAGCGAGATCCCTTTCGGTACGCGGGCCTGGCGTCACGTCGCCATGAGTCGGGCAAGAACCGAGCCCTTCGCCGTAGACGACCATGGAGCTGGCCAGCACGAGGCGGGGCACGTTGGCGCGGGCCATCGCGGCGAGCAGCACGGCCGTGCCGTGATCGTTGGATGCGGCATAGTCGGGGAGGTCCTGCACGTCTACGCCGAGCCCGACTTTGGCGGCAAGGTGACAAACCGCGTCGACCCCGGACAACGCGACGTCGAGGGCATCGCCATCGCGAACGTCCGCAACCACTAGGTCTGGCACCTGCGTCGGCCGTCCGTGGTGTACGTCGGCGCGCATCGAATCCAGTGCGCGCACGTCGTGCCCGCGCGCGATGAGTTCGCCGTGGACGTGTCCTCCGATGAATCCGGCGGCGCCCGTGAGCAACACCCTCATGACAGTGCCAACCGGGCCCGGTGCGTGGACCGGTTCACGGCTGGCCGCCGCCGCGGGCCGGGGTTTCGCCGAAGACCGCGCGTCGTGCCTGCCAGCGCGGATCCGCGCGCAGCCGCCGGCGCTGCAAATGAGCCACGAGTGTCAGCGCGGCTGCAACCAGGAAGATGATGCGACTGATCAGCGGGTTGGGATCGACGTCTGACCGCACGAGATAGACCAGCGTCGGCGCGAACGCGGTGGGCAGCCATTCGAAGGCTCCTGTCATGACGATGAGCGCGAGAAGGATTCCGGCATACCAGCCGGTGGCGGGCGTGGCGATGAGCAGCGCCGCGCCCATCAGCACGACACCCCCGTCTTCGGGCGCGTCGGGGTTGACTCGCCGCCACACGAACCAGGCCACCACCGCGAGCACCAGAATCCCGACGATGGTGTCGGCCGGATGCGGCAATACCAATCCGAGTAGGAGCAGGCGATCTCCGCTGGTGTAATCCTCCTGGCGCAGGTAACCGGGAAGGTAGCCGATCACGGCACTGCCGACCGCAAGCACATGCGGGATGTAGGACACGACCAGGAGGCCGGCCGCAGTGCCGAGCACCAGCCGCGGGCGGCGACGCAACAGGGCCGGGAGCACGACCGCGGGATACAGCTTGGTCGCGATCGCCGCACCGATCAGCAGCCCCGCCCACCCGCTGCGCCGCTGCGCGGCCAGGCTGAGCCCGAGCACCACGAGCAGCACGGCGAGCCAGTCGATGTGTCCGGCGTTGCTGTATTCGATGATCGGCAGCGGGCTCCACGCCCATATCGCGACCGTCCACAGTGGTCGGCCACGAGCCAGCGCGGCCCGGGCCAGCAGCCCGGCGATGGCGAGCACGCCCAGCGCCCCGGCGAGCTGGACGGGCAGATGTCGACCGTGGCCGCCGAAGGATGCCAGCCGGATCAGGACGAACGCGCCTTCTGCGACCGGAGGATAGATCGTGTGCACCGACGGACGGTTGATGGTGGTGCAACCACCAGGGATGGGGTGCGGGCAGTGTCCGCCCGGAAACAGGAACCGGTCGCGCAGCGATGTGAGTGCTGGATCCTGCGGTGTGTAGTGGTACGGATCGATTCCGGCGAGTTGAACCTTGGCGTCCCAGATGTAGCGGTAGTCATCGTCGGACGTGGTCGGTGCATGCGTCAGGGCGAGCAGTTGCAACACGACCCCGGCGCCGAGTAGCACCAGAAGCGACGACTGGCGCGAGAGGCGCGAGCGTGCGAACGACCACACGGCCAGTGCGCTGAGCGGGCCGGTGAGGCAGAACAACCACAATGCGCTGTCGGACATACCGGTGCGTCGGGTCAGGACGAGCACCAGGAACGCTTCGGCGGCCAACGTGGTTGCGAGCGTGGCACGGGCCAAGCGCGGGCGCGTGGCCGGTCGTTCGCGCACAGCGTCGAGCGTGTCAGACATCAGCGCGGAAGTGAAACGTAGGTGCGTCCGGCCGCCGACCATACCTCGGGGGTGCCGTAGCCGAGTTCTCGCGCGTAACCGAGCAGGGGCCCGACGCCGACGTCCGCCCACGGAAAACTCGGACCGATGACCTCGCCGTGTTGACTGAACCGGACGGTCAGCATCTCATCGGCGTCCGGGTCGGCGTGGCTCTCGATCAAGACATGTCCGCCGGGGGCAAGCAACGCATGCACCCGTGCGAGCAGCAGCGCCGGATCCCCGCCGATGCCGATGTTGCCGTCCATCAGTAACACCGTGCGCCAGTGGCCCTCAGCGGGGATCGGCGCGAACACGCTGCGCAGCACGGCGCGCAGGCCGCGGCCACGTGTCAAGGTGATCGCGGTCTCGGCGATATCCACCCCGAGCGCGACGACACCACGCTCGGTCAGTGCGGCTACGAAGCGTCCCGGTCCGCAACCTACGTCGAGCGTCGGCCCGACGCAGCGCGCGAGCACGGTCAGATCGGCGTCGTCGACGGCACCAAGGTATCGATCGACGTCCAGCGACGTGACCCGGCCTTCGGTGTCGTGCAGACACAGCGGGCTCGCGGTCAGCAGGGACTGCTCGTACGGACCCAGCGCTCCTACCTGCATCAGCGCACCGGCTCGGCGAGGGCCGCTGCGCGCGCCCGTGACAGCGCGTGGGCGAACGACCCGTTCGGCACGAGGGCCGCGACCTCAACGGCGGTCTCGATGGTGTCGACGTCGGTGAGTTCGTCGAGTAGTTGGACGCGCAGGCCCAGGGCCAGTAGCCGCTCCAGTTGCTGCGCTCCAGTGTGCGGGCTGGACATCGGGACGCCTTCGATGGCAGCCGCGGCCAGGCGCGGGTCCCGCAAGCCGATGGCCCAGTACCCGCCATCGGGGGCCATCCCCAGACAGGCGTCATAGCGACGCGGGTTGAAGGCGGCAAGGTGTTCTGGGCGTAGCTGGGGGGTGTCCATGCCGACCAGCAGTGCCGGCCCGTCCTCGACGGAGGCGAACGCGGCGGCCAGGCGCATGTCGAGGGTTCCGACCGATTGCGGACTGAGCCGCCAGCCGGTCGGGAGCCAATCCTCGGCGCACCCGGCAAAGGCCAGGATGCGATCCCGGGCCACGCTGGCGCTGGCCGCGCGCAGCGTGTCGCGCAATGCGGCGCCGGCCACGTCGGCCGCCTGCTGCAGGGTCAATGGCGGGACGAGCCGGGTTTTCACCCGACCGGCGATCGGTTGCTTGGCGATGACGATCAGCGCGGAGATCACCGGGCCAGCGCCTGACTCATGTCGTGGACCGCTTGCATCGTGCCGCGCAGCGTGCCGGTGACCTTGGAGCGCCCGACGCGCGGGTGGTAGGCGACGTCGACCTGGGCGATCTGCCAACCTGCCTGCGCCGCGCGCACGACGTCTCGACCGGATATCCGCTGCGCCGTCGCGCAGCCCCAGCCGGATCAGTTCGGTGCGCCGTGCGACCCGCAACGGACCGACGTCCCGGATTGCGAATGCCCGTGCGCCGGCGCACCCGGCGGGCCAATTCGATATTCGCGATTCGTGCATGCAAAGGCCACGCGTTGATGGATACCGGACGGCGTCGGGAAATGACGAGATCGGCGCCAAGCCGCAATTCGCGGACAGTCGCATCGCCTCTGCCGGGTTGAGAGATGAATCACAATCGCAGAAGGCGACGATGTCGGCAGTGGCTGCCATTAAGCCTTCGTTGCATGCCGCGCCGTACCCGCGGTCCGGGCATTGCACGACGTGCGCGCCGAGCTCGACGTGCGACTTCTGGCCGACCCGTCGCTCGATCCGTTGTCGACCACGATTGCCCTTGCGCCATAAGGGATTTGGCTCATCACCCAGGGCAATGCGGCCGCCTCGTCCAGGCACGGCAGCACGATGTCGAGGTCGATTGCATGTCTGACGCTACCCACTGCGACGGCGCGGCAAAACGAATCGCGGCTAAATCACGATGGAACCGGATCGGTCTCGGCACACGAATGCACTGGAGACCAAGCAAATGCTCTTAGGAGGAAAAGAATGCGCAAGATTAGTCGAGCCATTATGGGAGTTACCGCCGCCGGCATGCTGGCCACCTCGATCGCTGCATGCAGCAGCTCCACATCCAGCGCTGACAAGAAGCCGGTTGCCACTATTGCCAGCCTCTCCGGCAAAAGCACTTCGGTGCTGCTCGACGCCGGATTCGCCAAAGCACTCACGTCGCTCGGCCTGACGCCGGGCACGCTCGGCACCGCCAGCTTGGCCAACGGGTCGGTGAGCTTCCCGATCACCAGCGGACACGTCACCGTGTACAAGAAGGGGAAGGTCAACCCCTACGTCCAGGGCGACATCAAGCACGACGGCAGCGGCCTCTCACTCAAGGCCGGCGCCACGACCGTCCAACTACAGAACTTCGACATCAATCCCGGCAAGAACTCGACGCTGTTCGGCGACGTCTCGGTCAACGGAACGGTCGCCGCGAAGCACGCCGCCCTGTTCACCCTCGACGGCAGCACCTTGAAGCCGATGACAACGTCCGGCAATACGGCAACGCTGACCGGCACCCGCGTGCTGATCTCCTCGACCGCCGCCGGTCTGCTGAACAAGACCTTCAAGACCAGCGCCGTCAAGGCTGGTTTGCTGGTCGGTGTCGCGACGATCGTCGTCAACACCAAGTAGCACGGGCACAGCACGTTCGGTCCATAGCCGGATGGTGAGGAACGGGTGACCGCCGGGCGAACAAGCCCAACGGGGGTCACCCGTTTCGCCATCGACCAGACCTGGCAACCGGCCGTGCGGACCACCGAGTCGGGGCGCGGCGGGAGTTTGGTCGGCGTGTCGTGGCCAGCAGCAATTCGACATGACGCGTGCCCGCCGCGCCCTTCGATGGTGCAGCTCATTGGACGCGTATGTTGCCCATATCCGCACGCGTAGCCGATTGAGATATCGAAAGCCTGCAGGGGCTGACCAAACAGCCGCAAAGATTGCTCGAGGTGCGCACGATGTCGCAGCACGCAGATAATGCCAGGAAAGGCCACACGCGGAAGCCGCGGCACCGTTCGCTGCGATTGCGGCTACCGGAGCGACCGCCCGGCGGCCCTTTTCAGCGCGAATTCTGGCGCAGCCCGGTCCGCGGTCCTTGGCTGACCGCCGTATTTGGGCTCGTACTCCTGGTCGGCCTCACCATCGTCCTCATCACCGGCCTGCTCTCCTACGCGGCATACAACCCGGGCCTGCGCGGAAACGACACCACCCCAGGCAAGGGCCTGCTCGGGTTCTACCTGTTCGACTGGCCCACCCACCCCTACTGGCTCTACCGGGTGACGCAAGGCCTGCACGTCACGCTCGGGTTGGTGCTGATCCCGGTGCTCCTGGCCAAACTGTGGTCAGTGATCCCGAAGTTGTTCCAGTGGCCGCCGATCAAGTCGCCCGCACAGGCGGTGGAGCGCGTGTCGCTGCTGCTGCTCGTGGGCGGCGCGATTTTCGAGTTCGTCACCGGCGTGCTCAACATCCAGTACTGGTACGTGTTCCCGGGATCCTTCTACCGGCTGCATCTCTACGGCGCGTGGGTGTTCATCGCCGCATTTGTTGTGCACGTCGCCCTGAGGTTTCCGAAGATGCGATCCACCCTGCGCAACCGTCGCCTGCGCGACGAACTTCGCATCGATACCGCACACACCGAGCCCGAACCACCGGACCCGGACGACCTGGTCGCGCCGAACCCCGCCGCGCCGACGATCTCACGCCGCGGCGTGCTCGCCATGGTCGGCGCCGGCTCGTTGACACTCCTGGTGATGACCGTCGGGCAGAGCCTCGGCGGCCCATTCCGGCGAACGGCACTGCTGGCGCCGCGCGGACAGAACCCCGGCTCGGGGCCTAACGGCTTCCAGATCAACAAGACCGCACACCAAGTCGGCATCACTGCAGAGCAGTCCGGTTCGGCCTGGCGGCTGAATCTCGCTGGTCCTACGCCGGTGGAACTGACCCGGGCGCAACTGTTGGCCATGCCGCAGCACACCGCGCACCTTCCGATCGCGTGCGTCGAAGGATGGTCGACCGAGAACCAGAGATGGACGGGCATTCGGTTGCGCGATCTCGCAGCCCTGGCCGGCGTGAAATCGCCCAGCAGCGTATTCGTGGAATCGCTGGAAAAGGGCGGGTCGTTCGGCGCGGCCTCACTGCGGCGAAACCAGATCATGGACGGAAACAGCCTGCTCGCCCTGAAAGTGAACAGCGTCGACCTCTCGCTCGATCACGGCTTTCCCGCGCGGATCATCGTTCCCGACAACCCTGGTGTGCACAACACGAAATGGGTCACCCGGCTCAGCTTCGAGGCATGACATGGCGAGCTTCTCCAGGCGATACGGCGCCCATCCACTGCATCTGCTTGCGATGGTCGCCAGCTTCGCGTTGGCCGGCTACGCCGCGATACAACTCGTCCACTCCCGCTCCATCGAGGTGATCGTGTGGTTTGTTGGCGCAGCCGTCGGCCACGACCTGCTGGTGCTCCCGCTGTATGCGATTGCCGACAGAACACTCATTCGCCGAAACCGCCCTGCGCGACCCGGCGTATCGCCGTGGATCAACTACGTCCGCGTTCCAGCGGCGTTGTCCGCTCTACTGCTGCTGGTCTACCTGCCGAGCATCGCGAGATTGAGCGACATCTTCACGGCGACAACCGGCCTGTCCTCTGGCGGCTACTTCTCACGCTGGCTTGGGATTACCGGCGTGCTGTTCTTACTGTCCGGCCTGACGTTAGCCCTCAGGATCCGTCGCAAGCGGCCGACCGCGCACCCAATCGGATCTGAGTGATCGTTCCGGCACAGATCGTCTGACGCTCGCGCGCAGCAGCCCCGCTTGTCCGGTACACCGAGCGCCAGGAGGGGACTACTCTCGCGTTAGCTAGCTAACCTGGCACACTCGGGCGCGCACGCTGAAGCAGCTGTCAATGAATCTGTCATTGAAAACGCCGCTGTTCCATGCCACGGATGACGGCAGGCCACGGATCCGTTCAGCGTGCGCGGACATTCCAGCACGGCCGGCCCGCAACGTCGCTCTCTTAATGCGGGTTCGGGGTTCGAGTCCCGAAGGCGTGAGCGTTCCCGCCTTCTGCTTCCGTTATGAACCGCGGCCCACGTACCTCGTCGTGCAATGGTTTGTGCATTGAAAATCAGGTGGCGGTCGCCACGGTCGACGGTCAGGACAGCTATATCGCCCTAAAAATGGGCTCTGGACACTGAAGACTCATCGGCGCACCGGCCTTCCGATCCGGCGCTCTTGGCGTCCTGCCCTACGTCGAGGTCGAACTCTGTCCAGCAATGTGCGCAGCCATGGCGGCTGGTTAACGGCGCGGTCGGCGGCGTCGCGCGAGGGCGCCGCCGGTGGCGATCAGAAGCAGTGCCAGCGCAACCAGCTGTGCGATCGGCGCGCCGGTGACGGCGAGCAAAGCGGTACTGCTGGGTGTCGTCCGGCTGGTCGTAGGCGGCGTCGGCGTCGGCGTGGTCGGCGTGATAGGGCCGATGGTTAGGGCGAAGCGGCCTGTCGTGGGGCCTCCGCGGTTAATTGCGGCGACGGAGAACGTGTAGGTGCCGGCGGTGGTGGGGGTGCCAGCAAGGACGTGGTCGCCGCGTAGGGCGAGTCCGGGTGGTAGGTGGCCGGCAGTGATCGTTTGTGTTGGCGTGGGCGTGCCGGTGTCGGTGATCACCGACGTGTAGCGCAGGCCGACCTTCCCGCCCGGTAACCGGGTGTTCACGATCGCTGGGGGAATGGTGTCCACGTCGATGAGCACGGTCGCGGTGACGGTCCCATAGTCGCTGTCTCCAGACTGCTGAGCGAGGACAACGCAACTGCCGAGTCCGGTAAAGGAAACTAGTCCGGTGCCCGTGACGGTGCAGGCACCGGCGCTGCTGGCGTTGGTGAGCGTGAACACGACCGGGTTGCCGGATTTTCCACCGATCGCGGTGATCGCCAGTGAATGGCCGACGGCGGGGTGGACCGGGATTGGGCTCGTGATTGTGATCGCCTGAGCGCCGGGAGCGACAGGGATGTTCTGCTGAGCCTGCGGGGCGGTGGCGTAGTTGTTGTTGCCGGGCTGGTCGGCGTCGATGGTGCAGGTGCCGGGCGCGGTGAACGACACCGCGCTGGCGCTCAGGGTGCACACGTCACTGCTGGTCGAGTCGATGGTGAAGGTGACCGGGTTGCCGGACTGCCCGCCGCTGGCTGCCGGCGTGTAGCCCGGTCCGTCAACCACAGCCGCCGACGGCGCCGGCGTCGTGAAGGCGATCACCTGGTCGGCCTGGCCGACTGCGAAGGCCTGCTGGGCCTGCGGAGCGGAGGTGTAGTTGTTGTTGCCGGGCTGGTCGGCGTCGATGGTGCAGGTGCCGGGCGCGGTGAACGACACCGCGCTGGCGCTCAGGGTGCACACGTCACTGCTGGTCGAGTCGATGGTGAAGGTGACCGGGTTGCCGGACTGCCCGCCGCTGGCTGCCGGCGTGTAGCCCGGTCCGTCAACCACAGCCGCCGACGGCGCCGGCGTCGTGAAGGCGATCACCTGGTCGGCCTGGCCGACTGCGAAGGCCTGCTGGGCCTGCGGAGCGGAGGTGTAGTTGCTGTTGCCGGGCTGGTCGGCGTCGATGGTGCAGGTGCCGGGCGCGGTGAACGACACCGCGCTGGCGCTCAGGGTGCACACGTCACTGCTGGTCGAGTCGATGGTGAAGGTGACCGGGTTGCCGGACTGCCCGCCGCTGGCTGCCGGCGTGTAGCCCGGTCCGTCAACCACAGCCGCCGACGGCGCCGGCGTCGTGAACGCGATCACCTGCCCGAGGGGGAGGACTTGCTGCACCAGGGTGGAAGAGGCCGATGCGCTGTGGTTGGCGTCGCCGTTGTAGGTAGCTGTTATCGAGTGACTGCCCACGGCCAGCGTTCGAACGGAAAGGGTGGCGGTGTCGCCGCGGTCTCCGCCCAGGGCCGTCGTGCCCAGCGTCGTACCGTTGTCGGTGAAGGTCACCGTGCCGACCCACCAGTCGGTGCCTGACGACGGAGGAACCGTTGGTTCGACGGTCGCGCTGAAATCAATCGCCTCGCCCGCAGTCGACGGGTTAGGTGTCGACTGCAACGTGGTTGTGGTGCTGTTGTCGACCGTGTACGTGATGACGACCTCGCCATTGCTGGTTCGAACGCCATCGGTGACCGTCACCGACCTCGCAGCGTTACCGACGAAATTGGACCCGCCGCCACCTCCGCCGCCACCGCCGCCCAAATTCTGCAACGCCACATTCACGGCCGTGCCACCGGAGCCGCCGCCACCGCCCCCGAAGTAGCCGCCGCCACCGCCGCCGCCACTGCCGGTGCCCTCGCTGCCGCCGGTGTCGACACGGAGGGCGCCATCGCCCCCGACGCCAGAGGTTCCCGGACCACCCGTTGTCCCGTCTGTCGCCCCGTGGCCGCCGCCGCCGCCACCCCCGCCGGAAGTAGGGGACGCAGCCTGGCCTCCGTCGCCGCCATCACCGTTTTCCAGGCCGGTCGCACGTTCGCCGGTAGCGCCGGACGCCGCGCTCGCGCCGCCCGCGCCGCCGGTCCCGCTGGCCGAGCCATAGCCGTGGCCTCCGCCGCCCCCACCACCACCGGCCACCAATAGCGGACCAGAGAAGGGATCGTCGACTCCGGACGCCCCGCCGCCGCCCGCGCTGCCGTCGGCGCCGTCGTCCGATCCCTGACCGCCACCGAAACTGCCGCCTTCCGGGCTGGCGCCACCGGGCGCCGCGCCGCCGACCAGGATCGAATAGATCCTGTGGGAGGCCACGGGCACGGTCGCGACGATGTGGGCGCCCGCACCGCCCGGCACGCCGTTCGGGGTTGTCCCGCCCTGCGCCCCTAAGACGCTTATCGTCGCCGAGGCCACCGACATCGGCGCTTGCCACTCTTGAGGAAAGCCGGTGTAGTCGAAGACGATCGTGCACTCGGAGTTGACACAGGTGGCTGGTGGCTGTGCCGGGGTGGGCGGCGCAGTGACACCGAACATGAGCGATCCGACGGTAGCGGCCACCACGAACAGCGCACTCCGACGTAGGGTCGCCGCGACAGCGACACTACGGCGGCGATGTCGACCGCACGATCTGCGCCTGGCCGCGGTGCGGGATACGAGCCGGATCAGCCAGACCGGCCGAACAGAATTCGTGGTGGGGGTTCCGCGCACGAGTCATCCCGTCATTGGCGCGGCCTGGGAATCGGCGGCGAGTTATGGTGAAGTTTAGTCCGTGTTAACTAAGCACGCAACTTCCAGCAATACGGATTGCCTGGATGCCGCCGCTCATGCCTACCGTTCCCGATAGGTATTCGAGCCGCCTCCGAAAACCGAACCCCGGACAACCCTCACCACGAGAAGCGCTCAACGGCCAATGGCGTCACATCTCAGCGCTTGTGGGGCACCGCGAGCTTTCCCGCGGGCATTATGCGAACTCCGTGCGACTCAAGTTCAGGCCACGAAGCAGGCCACACTCTGTCTCGCGAAAAATCGGCTCTGGACGCTGAAGCCTGAGCCGGGCACAGGCGGTAGCCGGAGGGTGGGAGCGCGCCGGTCACCTGTGCGCCGCTAGCTAGTCGAGCTACGGCATTGTTTCGCTGGCTGGCTCGCGGAGATCGCAACGCCAGACGGCTGTCAATGAATCTGTCATTGAAACGCCGCCGTTCTATGCCAGGCAGGACTGCACGGACACGGACCGGGCCAGCATTTCCAGAAGTTGCAGCACGTTCGCCACGCGTCGCCGGTCTCTTAATCAGCGGGTTCGGGGTTCGAGTCCCTGGCGGCGCACCACCTTCCAGCCCAGTAATTCTGGGCCTCGCAGCCAGCCGGCAGCGGGTACGGCGAGCGCGAGCAAGGCTGTCACTTCAACGAGCACGCTGATGAGCGCCTGCGGAGCCGGTACCCAGCCGTGCTCCGTGAAGCCGAGCACGCCGACCGTACGGGACAACGCGAACGCGCCCAGCGATCCGGCGGCCAGGCCGCCGGCCGCCAGCCGCAGCAGGACCAGATTCGTCAGCGGCAACAGCACAGCCACGGCCAGGCTCGCGGCCGCCTGCCACTGGAAGGACGGGCCGATCTGCGGGATGGCCCGGTAGCCGTTGCCGTACAGCCAGGCGTGCAGGTATCCGCTGGTGGCCAGGCAGGCGGCGGCGAGTTCCAGTCCGGCTTCCAGTGGCGCGTGCTCGACGGCGCCGTCACCGACGACACCGGCCTTCAACGGCAAACTGCGCGAGTGGCAGGACTACTACAACTACCACCGACCCCACGGCGGGCTTGACGGCCAGACGCCCTACGAGAGACTGCTACACAAGACAGCCCAGCCCGTCACCGACCAACGTCAGCAGCACACGCCCCGGATCTGGAGTGGTCGAACCCCCGACGGGCTCATCGCCAGGGCCCACGGGCCAGGTCCGCGCTTCACCACTTCGCGTTGCAGCCGAGCTTCATGCTGGAGGAACAACTCGAGCTGAGCTTGAGCAGTGAGATCCTGCTTAGCTCCTATCCAAACCGAACGGATGCCTAACTCGTGGTATTGCTTCAGCTCGGCTGGACGTGACCTGATCCTGCGGTCCCGTGTGAGCACTATGAGATTGCGGCGAGCAACGACAGTCATCCAGTCGACATCGGGTGTGCCCAGCGGCACCTCGGGCAGATCTTCGTGTCCTGGATACAGCACGTCCTCACGACCGCTGCGTCGCAGCAGCTTGCCTAGACCCAGAGCATTCTCGTCTGCGAAGTAGACCGCTCGGGATTGGGCCGCCATCAGGCAGCGCGCTCACTACCAGCGATCAGCTCGAATCGAATTGCCTCGTCTACCTGGTTGGCGGTGAGGTCGTAGAGATCGGCGAGCTCGTCACGGCTGCTGCCAGCTCGGTACTCCTCGGCGAGGGTGTCGGTCCGAACGTTTCGGATCGCAGGCTGACCGAATGCGCGTTGCGGGTCCATCACCACGCCCGGGGTTGCAGGCTGTGGGCGGAGAAGCTTTGCCGCGCCCTGCTTGTCGTACTCGACGGTGCCGTAGAAGCGCTCGGCCTCGACGGTAAGCATGAGCTGCCCGCTGCGGACCACCACGAGCTGTAGCCTGCGCTCCAAGCCGACGCTGTCCTGAACTCCGCGCACCAACTCGCGTCCCTCGACATCGAGGAACGGGCGAGCATTCGCGAGCGGGTAGGGACCGAACTCCTTGCGCAGCTCGACGATCGCCGGCCGCATTCGATACAGCGGCACGCTCCGGTCGCGGAACTCGGCTAGCAGACGAGCCTCGACCATCTCTCCCCAGGTGACCACGTCCGAGCCGCTCGGCTCCGGGCGCAGCACAGGGGCATAGAAGTGATTCTTGCGCGAGTAGCCCTCAAGCCACCGTCGCGCGGTCCCAGCATGCACGCCAACGAGGCGGTCGACGTCCGCGTAGGAGTAGATGGCGCGATCGAGGAGGGAGGTTGCCACGCCGTTAATCTTGGCACCTGGGCGCGTCCATTTTGGGACGCCGTGCCTGATCACCGACCGGTCCAGCGCGAACCGGTCGATCGGCGCGATCCCTGGTCCAGACCGGCACCGCTACGACGTACCTAATCGGCGATCTGGCGCATGCAGCCGTTGGAGCAACGACCTACGCACGTTCTCGTGCCATGAAACTCAGGCGACGATAGCCGCCATCGACAGTCAGGACAGCCAGATCCCCCAAAAATGGGCTCCGGACTACTGAAGACTCAACGACGTACCCGCCCAGAGGCGGGTGTGGTGTCCGTGTCGAGCCTGCTCCCGCGCATTGCCACCGCGGAGGCGGCGTGTAGCCGGCGGCGTGTAGCCAGTACTAGCCATCCACCAGTCCACTTCGCCGAAAGACGTACAGCCCGACCAGATCGCCATGGAAGGCATGCTCGGCCGCGCCTCCGAGCGCTGCCATTGAGGACTGTCCACGCATGACGAACGTCGTTGACACGTGCTGCAACGCCCAGCCTTGCGCTTCGATCGGACCGATGAAGTCCACTGGCTCTGCTCGGGCGGTCTGCGTGTAGCCAGCAACGGCGTTCACTGCGCCCTGCACAACGTTGATTGCGACGTCGATCTGGAACCACTGATCACCGCGCTCGCGAGCCTCGTAAGCAAGTCGTTCAGGCGTCGCTGTCCTGGAATCCGGCATATAGCTCATGCCCCAGCGAGCCTGCGCGCGAGCCGCATCCGCCGCCGCCCACTTCTCGCGGCGCGACATCTCATCCGTCATGACTTCCTCCCTGCCTCGGGCGGAGCATCGCAGCAACAACCGAACGCCGCCATCCGATCGGCCAGGTTTCGTGGCAGCCGCCCGGATGATCTCGCTGTCCGACTTGTGCAATTTTCGGCGATCTGGCGTACGCGGCCGTTGGCCCTGACGCTAAAGACTCAACGGCGTACCGGCGCCGGAGGCGGTCACCGAACACGCTGGGCGCCGTGGTCCCCGATAGTGCGGTGGCCGGCTCGGTAGCGGCATGGCATCGCTGGACGTGCTCGCGTTGATCACGTCGCCGGGCCGGCCACCGCGGCCGACATGCGCCGCAATCGTTGTCGCAGCCAGCCGGCAGCGGGTACGGCGAGCGCGAGCAAGGCTGTCACTTCAACGAGCACGCTGATGAGCGCCTGGGGAGCCGGTACCCAGCCGTGCTCCGTGAAGCCGAGCACGCCGACCGTACGGGACAACGCGAACGCGCCCAGCGATCCGGCGGCCAGGCCGCCGGCCGCCAGCCGCAGCAGGACCAGATTGGTCAGCGGCAACAGCACAGCCACGGCCAGGCTCGCGGCCGCCTGCCACTGGAAGGACGGTCCGATCTTCGGGATGGCCCGGTAGCCGTTGCCGTACAGCCAGGCGTGCAGGTATCCGCTGGTGGCCAGGCAGGCGGCGGCGAGCGTCCTCGTCGCGGTCGCGGTCGCGGCTGCCCTGTTCATGCCAGCGTCCGGTCGCGGATGGCGAGCGACTGTTGGCCCTTGACGTAGGTGACGTCGCGGATGCCGAGCGCGCTGGACAGCTTGCCCGCCGGCAGGGTCACCGGTGTCGGCGCAGCCGCGGTCCCCGGCTTGGGCAGGGGGTAGGCGGTGGTGGTCGCGCTGTGGAACGTCACGTTCCCCTCGGTCTTCGTGAACAGCTGGTGGACGTGCCCGTTGAGGCAGGTCACGGAGGAGAACCGGCGCAGGTAGCTCAGCGCCCGCACGGCGTCGTCGGTGCCCCAGCCCCATTTCGGGTACATCGCGAACAGCGGGATGTGACTGAACACGACGATCGGGGTGTCGCTGGACAGGCCGGCAACGTCGCGGCGGACGAAGTCGAGCTGCTCGGTACCGAGGTGCCCGAGCGCCTCCGCGGCCAGCGTGTTGACCAGACCGATGACGTGCACGCCCTTGATGTCGAAGCTGTACCACCCGTCCCCGCGGGTGCCCGCGCCGAAGCGCCTGCGGTACTTCTGGCCGTGGTCGTCGATCGAGTCGTGCTCGCCGGGCACGGTGAAGACCCGCCCGGTCCGTACGCCGCTGAGCATCTGCTTGACCTGGTCGAACTGCGCGTCCGTGGCCAGATGGGTCAGGTCGCCGGTGTGCATGACGAAGTCCGGCCGATCGGGCAGCGCGTTGACCTGCTCGATCGCGCGGCTGAACGACCCGACGACGTCGGTGTTCGCCGTGCCCTGGAACCCGAGATGGCTGTCACTGACCTGGACGAAGCGCAGGGTGCTGGGACCGGCCGACGGCACGGCCCGAGCAGGGTCGTCGGTCACGTGGCTGATGACCTCGCCGCCGGTGACGGTCAGGGCCACGGCCGCGCCGAACCAGGCCGTGTGGCGCAGCAACTGCCGCCGGGTCATGCCGTCCGGATCGTCGGCAGTCACTTCGTCACCACCACCGTCGCGGTCATGAACGGGTGGATCGTGCAGTAGTAGTCGTAACTGCCGGCGTTGGTGAACGTGTACGTGAACGTGTCGCCGGTGTTGAGCGGCTTGGAGCGGAACGGCCCGCTCTTGGCCGTGACGGTGTGCGCGTCCTGGTCGCGGTTGGTCCAGGTGACCGTCGTCCCGACCTTGACGCTGATCTTCTGCGGCGAGAAGGCGAATCCCCGGATGGCGACCGTGTTCGCGCCCGCCGGTGCCGCGGCGTGCGTGGGCGCGGCGGCACTGCCCGTCGGCGGCATCGACATGCCGGGCATCGACGTCGCCCCGCCCGTCATGCCCGGCATCCCCGGCTGCACCGAGGTCGAGTCGTGTTTCGCTGACGCGTGGCCCGAGGCGCCGGAGCTGCAGCTGGTGACCACGGTCATCCCGGCCACGCCCAGCGCAGTGGCCAGCAGCCGAACCCGGTGCCGGCGGTGTTGCTCGTCCGTCATCCTGTCTCCCATCCGGTCCGCGCGCGCACGCGCACGGACGCACTGACCCGCCCGATGCGGGTCCACATGAACAGATAGGGACAGGAGTTACGAACCGGGCGGGGGCGCATAGACCTGGACGGCGCCCGCCACCTCGCGGGCCGGCAGGTGCGGCAGCGGGGCGGGGGCCACCCGTAGCTGATGGGTCACCACCGCACCGCTCAGTGCGAACGCCGCGTTGTGGCACGGGCAGGTCAGCCGGCGGGTGGACGCCTGGAACGCGAGCCGGCAACTCTGGTGGGTGCAGATACCCGACACTGCCTGGACGCGGCCGCGGGTCCGGGTGACGAAACCGACGACGGAGCCGAGGTCGAAGGCCTGCACGCCACCTTCGGCCACATCGACGGTGCGGGCGACCGTGCGCCACTCGCCGAGGTTGGGCGAGAGCGTGGGCTCCGCGCTCGGCCGGTGCGGCGACTCGCCGGAGACGGCCTTGACCACACCGGCGCCGAGTGCGGCGGCCGACGCCGCGACCGACGCGACCTGCACGAACTGACGCCGGGTCGCCGGCCGGGCCTGAGGCTCGGGAGTGGCCCCGAGCTCGGCGGCCAGTCGATCGTGCAACTCGGCCACGAACGCCGCACGCGGTTCGTCGCTGCCCGGCCGGGCGGCGCGCAGGGTGATCGCGGCCCGGGCCACCGCCGCATCGTCGGCGGTCGCGTCGAACCTGCGTGGGCGGCGGCGGCCGAGCAGGTCCTCGACATAGCGGGTCAGCTTGCGCATGGTCAGGTTCCCTTCTCCGCGGCCAGACGCAGGGCGCGGTGCTGCAGCACCTTGGCATTGGCCACGCTGACACCGAGTTCGGCTGCGGCCTCCTTCACCGAGCAGGAGCCGAGGAAGCGGAGTTCGAGGATGCGCCGGTACCGGTCGGGCAACTCGCCCAGGATCTCCTGGGCCCGGGTGAGTGCGAGAGCATTGTGCGGTGCCTCGGTGAATACCTCTGGGATTTCCTTCTGCTCGACGGTGGTCACCTCTCGGCCGAGCGTGCGCCGCCAGTACCCGGCCAGGACGGTGCGGGCCGTCGCGAGCAGGTAGGCGCGGACCTCGCCGATGCTGGCCGAGACGCGCAGCGGGCGCAGCGCCGTCACGAACACCTCGGCGGTGAGGTCCTCGGCGTCGGCCCGGTTGCCGACCTTGGTGAACATCAGCCGGTAGATGCGCCCGACGTTGTCGCGGTAGATCGCCTCCCAGTCGGGATACGCCTCGTCCGGGCCGACCACGTGCAGGCGCGCGGGTGCCGGCGAGTCCGGCGAGTCCGCGAGTCCGTGGCCCGCCGTTCGGGTCGGTCGGCAGGGCGGCACGCCCGGCGATCGGGCACGGCTCATCGCCTCCGTCTCTCGGCTGGGTCTCTCGGCGCGGGCAGACGCCCGTCATCGAGGGATACGCAGCCGGGTTACAACCCGTTCGCCGCCCCGGCGCGCCGGGACGATCCGTTCGATCGCGCGCCGAGCCGGCGCTACGGGATGAGGATCGGGCGGGTGGGGTCACGGCGGTCGACCGGGCCGTCCGCAGCCGACCGCGGCACCGACGTCGGCGCTGACGCCACCGTGGTCCGGTTGCGGCCGTCGTCCTTGGCTTGGTACAGCGCCAGGTCGGCCCGGGCGATCAGCTCGTCCGAGGTCTCGCTGTGGTCCCAGGTCGCCAGCCCGGCCGAGAAGCTCTGGCCGAGTGGCGTCGTGGCCCGCAGCCGCGCCAGGATCTCGAGCGCGGTCTGGTCCGAGGTGTCGGGCAGCAGCAGGATGAATTCTTCGCCGCCGAAGCGCGCGAGCAGATCGCTGTCGCGGAGTTGGGCCAGCCAGGCGGTGCCGACGGCTTTGAGCAACCGGTCGCCGGCGGGGTGGCCGTACTGGTCGTTGAACAGCTTGAAGTGGTCGAGGTCGAGCATGGCGATCGACAGCCGGGCCCGACTGTGCCGGGCGCCTTCCATCGCACTGGGCAGTCTGAACGTCCACGCCCGCCGGTTGGGTAGCCCGGTCAGCTCGTCGACCTGGGTGAGATCCTTGAGCTGCTGCGTCTGCTGCTCGACCTCCCGGAACAGCTGGGCCATTCGGGTGATGACGAGCAGGAACAGGCTCATGGAGCCCACGGCGATGGCAATCCCGTCCTGGACGTTGTGGCGCACGACCTCGACGATCAGCAAGGCTGGGGCGATCAGCGACACGGTGGCCAGGATGACGAGCATCGACGGGCTCAGCCGCGACCGCGGGGCGCTGACCCGGTCGGCGACGCTGCGCACCGATGGATGCAGCGCCGCGACTCCGAACAGGCTGTAGCCGACGAGGAAGATCATCGAGAGCAAGGCCGAGGAATGCACGCCGGGCGCCAGGCCGAGTTGGGTGACGATCGCCCAGGCCATGTCACCGGCCAGGAACGTGGCCACCGCAACGGCCAGGACCCGATACGTCACGCCCCGTCCGCCCGAACCGATCAGCAACCGCAGGATCATCGCCAGGACGACGATGTCGCCGATCGGGTACGCGACGGTGACGATCTGCCCGAGCGCGGTGAAGGTCGGATCACCGAGGGAGGGACTGATCATGAACACCCAGACCAGCAACCCCAGACCGGTCGAAATCGTCATCGTGTCGACGAGGCTGGCCCACTCACGTCCGGCCGTGCGCCGCACGATCAACACGAGCAGCCCAGCGACGAGAGCCGGGTAGAGGCTGAGATAGAGGACGTCCACGACTGACGGCGGCGGAAGCTCCCGCCCGCCGCGGGTCAGGAACGCCTCGAGCGCGATCCCGCTGGAGTTCAGGAAGACGCCGACCGCGAACAGGTACCAGGCCAAGCCCGCTTGGGGACGGTTGACCCGGACGCCGACGACGATGGCGGCTGCTCCCGACCAGCCGATCGCCACCTGCCAGCAGACCGAAAGACCGCTCGAATCGGGCAGCAGGAAGAACCCGCCGACGGCGAGCGCCATGGCCGTCCCGTACGCCTGCCACGCGCGAAGCCGCATGCCCTGAACATCGGCCGATCCAGGCCCGATCTGAGCGATCCACGACTCGATCCGGTGAGATTTGGCCGACCCCCGGATCGTTGAGGTCCGCCGCCCGCGGCTGGCGCCGGGCGCGACTGTAACCGGCCGTCCTATTCATAGCCGGGCCCCAGCGTCGCCAACAAGACGACGTGTGTCCACGACGGAGGCCCGACGGTCAGGGGGATGGTTATGCGACGAATTCGGCTAGAGAAGATCACGGACCCGGCTTCGCTCTCACGTCCGCGGCGCAGGCGTGATGCCGGTTACCGGCCACGCCGGCCCTCGCGGAGGGTGCGCATCGCGGCTGCGGCGATCGTGGCGGCGGCCGCAGTCGCTGCGGCTGCGCCGGCGGTGGCCGGGGCGGCGACCGCGCATCACTCCCTGGCCGACAACGGTGTCATTCACGGGAATTGATGCCGGCTGGCACTGCGGCCGAGGGGCCGGGCGTCCGGGCACTGCGTCGGCGGAATCCGACTTCGGGCGGCTCGACCCCGTGTCCCAACCGTCCTGACCACGATCGGAGATCTGTCATGCCCAGCAACCCGAATCCCCCGGCGATCACCCGCCGCTCACCTCTCCTCGTCACGCTGGCCGCGACCGCAACGATCGGCGCGGCCTCCCTGACCGGTGCCGCCCGCGCCGCCACGCCGACATCGCCCGCCGCCTCTGCGCGGGCGAACGGCAACGTCGTCGTGGAATGGAACCGCACCCTGCTGTCACTCGTGCAGACGCCCGGGGCTCAACCGGCCACGATCCAGCCCACGCGCGACTTCGCGATCATGAGCGCCGCCGTGTACGACGCGGTGAACGCCCCCTCCGGCCGCCACCGCCACCACTGGACGGGTCGCCGCGCGTTCCAGGATGCCGCGGCTGCGCAGGCCGCGCACGACACGCTGACATCGATGTTCCCCGGCTCCATCCCCGACCTCGATCAGCAACTGAGCGCCGACCTCGCCCCGATCGCACCCGGCCCGGCCCGATCCGCTGGTATCCACGCCGGCGCCCGGGCCGCGGCGGCCGAACTGCACGCCCGCGCAGCGGACGGCTCGAGCACGACGGCACCGCCGTACCAGAGCACCGGCGCCCCCGGTGACTTCCGGCCGACCCCACCCGGCTTCGCGACCCCGGTGTTCGTCCATTGGGGCGGGGTAACCCCGTTCGTCCTGCGCCGTGGCGACCAGTTCCGGCCCGCACCGCCACCCGGCCTGACCAGCCGCGCCTACGCCGCGGCCGTCAACGAGGTCAAGGTCCTCGGCCAGGACACCAGCATGGCGCGTAGCGCTGACCAGACCACCATTGCCAAGTTCTGGGCCGCGCCCATCCAGAATTACTGGAACGCGATCGCCGAGCAGGTCGCCCTGGCCCACCGCGACGACACCGCGGCCGCGGCCCGGACCTTCGCGTTGCTCGACCTCGGCCTGGCCGACGCCACCATCGCCATGTACGACGCCAAGTACACCTACCGGTTGTGGCGGCCCATCAGCGCCATTCGCCTCGCCGACACCGACGGCAACCCGCGAACCCAGGCCGAGCCGACCTGGACGCCGCTGGCCACCACCCCCGCCGACCCGTCCTACCCCGGTGCGCACAGCACGCTGAGTGCGGCCGCGGCCGCCGTCCTCAGCGCGATCTACGGCAACCGTGAGTCGTTCACGGTCAGCTCGCCCGCGCTGCCCGATGTCACCCGCGCCTTCCACACGTTCCACGCCGCTGTCGCCGAAGCGGGGCTGAGCCGGATCTATGCCGGTGTGCACACCCGTATCGACGACCGGGTCGGCCGCAGGCTCGGCGAGCGGATCGGGCGCTACGTCCTGCGCCACGCCCTCAACCGTCACCACGGCTGAGCATCCGCCGCCGCCAGGCGGCGCGCGTCAGCCGCTGCATGGCAATACTGGCCCATGAAAACATGTCCAGGCGCGACGGCCGCGTCGTCGGCGGCCGCAATTACGCTGCGGCCATGAACCGTACTGACCGGATGTATGCGCTGGTCGAGGAGCTGCGGGCGGCCGGCCCGAGGGGGCGCACGGCGCGAAAGCTGGCGGCCCACTTCGAGGTCAGTGTCCGGACCATCGAGCGTGACCTGAGCGCGCTCGGCCAGGCCGGTGTCCCGCTCGCGACCAAACAAGGGCGCACCGGGGGCTACACGCTCGACCGCTCGATGAGCCTGCCGCCGCTGAACTTCACGCCCCGCGAGGCGGCGGCCGTGGCCGTCGCGTTGAGCCGAAGCGAGCACGTGCTGTTCACGCGCGACGCCCGCACCGCCCTACAGAAGATCGTGGCGGCCATGCCTGAACGGGCAGTGCACGAGGCCCGCGCCACCGCGGAGAAAATCAGGTTGCTCGTTTTGGCCACACCTGACCCCGATGCCGAGGTGGCCGAGGCCATCTGGCAGGCCGTGCGCGATAACCGCGTGCTGCACGTTCACTACATCGACGTCGGCGGTATCGAGACCGAGCGGGATGTCGAGCCGCAACACATCGTGGTCGGCCCGAACGGCTCGTATCTCACCGCGTGGTGCCACCTTCGCGGTGACGACCGGGTGTTTCGGATGGATCGCATCACCCGAGCCGAACCGACCCACGCGCCGCGCCGGGCGCCAGCCGTTGCCGCCGAACCGGTCGTCGACGGCCACCAGACGAGGCTGCCGGCCGGCGCGCTGCGTCCGGAAGATCTGTTCCCTAACACCGACATAGGGCTGTCGCGAGCCGGGGCGAGAGTGGGTTGAGCCCGCCGGAGGCGGCGGGCGATCCGAGACGAATGAGAAGGAGACTCCGATGTCCAACCCTGCCCCTGGCACGCTGGCCTGGTTCGAGGTCGCGACGAGCGATCCCGACGGCGCCGAGAAGTTCTATGGCAGCCTGTTCGACTGGACCTTCGACGCCGACGGTCCCGCCGCTGGCGGCGGCCTGGATTACCGCAACATCAAGGCCTCCGGCGCCGCCGCTCCGATGGGCGGCATCTTCGGCACGGGGGGTCAACTGCCCGGCCACGCGGTGTTCTACATTCTCGTCGCCGATGTCGAGGCCACCTGCGCCGACGCCGAGCAACTCGGCGGCACGGTGGTGAGCAAGCATCTCGACCCGGGGCCTGGCGCTCCGAAATTCGCCTATCTGCGTGACCCGTCGGGCAACCAGTTCGGAATCTTCAGCCCGCCGACGGCCTAACAGTGCGCGACACGAAGGGCGCGTCCCCGCCGAACGCCGGCGGGGACGAGGCCCGCGCGCTCTATGACGCCGTCACCGACGATCTGCTCTATGACCCCGCCATCGGCCGAGCCACCATGATGGGCTGCCCCTGTATCCGGTTCGCCGGGAGGTTTGTGGCGTCCTACGACGATCGGGCCAGGTGTCTGGTGGTGAAGCTGCCCCAGCACCGAGTCGCCGAACTCGTCGAGAACGGCACCGGCGACCCCTTCGCCCCGGCCGGCAAGGTCTTCCGTGAATGGGTCTCGATCCCCACCCTCGACCGGCCCGTCTGGCGCACGCTGCTCGGCGAAGCCGTCGACTTCGCGCGGAAGGGTCTGGCTGAGTGAGTCGGTGCGCGGCGTTCCGGTCTGAACATCAACGACCGCGAGCCCGGTAAGGGCCGGACACCTGCACGACCGCCTCGATCTCCACCGCGGTGTCGAACGGTAGGTCCGCCGGCAGCGTCGGGGCGGTCGGTCGCCGGCGGTCTCGAGCTCGTCAGCCGGAGCACCATTGCCGCGACTGCGACGACAGCCGCATGCCGTGGCCAGGTGCGGCCGGATCCGGGTGCAGGGCTCCCGCGTGGACGTCGGGCAGTCCGTCGACGAGGAGGGGTTCGAGGCGGGCGTGGTCGGCGAACCACTCGACGTGACGCAGGTTGGGTACCGCCGCGGCGACGCAGGCGTGTAGCGACGGTGCGCAATGCCCGGATACCTGCAGGTTGTGCGCCTGCGCGAGTGCGGCCGCGCGCAGCCAACCGGTGTAGCCGCCGCAGCGGGTGACGTCGAGTTGCAGGCAGTCGACGACGCGCAGCAGCGCGCGGGCGTCGTAGAGGTCGGCGACGTATTCGCCGGCGGCGACGTCGCACGTGACCGCGCCGCGGACGTCGGCCAGCCCGTCGACATCGTCACTGCTGACCGGCTCTTCGAACCACACCACGCCCAGGTCGTCCAAGGCTGCGCCGATGCGCCGCGCTTGGCCGCTCGTGTAGCCGCCGTTGGCATCGACCATCAGTTCGGCGTGCGGGCCGGCGAGATCGCGCAGGGCGCGGACCCGATCGAGATCGCGGTCGACGCGGGTCCCCCACGATTCGCCGATCTTGATCTTCATCATCGCGCACCCGACCGAGCGCCACCAGTCGACCTGCTGCTCGAGCTCGGAGTCGGTGAGCGAGGTGAAACCGCCGGATCCGTAGATCGGCACCTCGGTGCGACATTGCCCGAGCAGGTGGCTGAGCGAGACACCCAGCAGCCGCGCCTTGAGGTCCCAGCCGGCTATGTCGACGGCGCTCAGGGCCTGCATCACAACGCCCTTCGTGCCGAGATTGCGACCAGCCCGGTGCATGGCCGACCAATTCCGGGCGGTGTCGAACGCCGAGCGGCCGTGGAGCGTTGCGGCCAGCTTGTCGCCGACCACCGCCGCCGCGGCCGGGCTGCTGTACGTCCAACCCAAGCCGGTCTCGCCGGCGGCCTCGAGCGTCACCGTGACCGCGGTGGTGGCCGCCCAGGCCAGCGTGCCGTCGGCTTCCGGCGCCGGCGTCGGGAACGTGTAGACGGCCGCCCGCACCTCGGTGATCGGCGGGCCGGCCGGGCCTGTGCTCATCACGACGAGGCCGCCAGCTGTTGTTCGCTCAACCCGCGGCGGCCGAGGTGGATGAGCCGGTCGGCCGCCCGGGCCGCCAGCGCCATGATCGTCAGGGCCGGATTGGCCGAGCCCTGGGTCGGCAGCGTGCTGCCGTCGACGACGTAGAGGTTCGGCACACCGAAGACCCGGTGGTTCGCGTCGACGACACCGTGCTCGGGACGGGCGGCCATGCGGGCCCCGCCGACGAGGTGGGCGTAGCGGTCGATGGTCATGACCTCGGTGGCCCCGGCCGCCTTGAGGATGGTCTCCATCGACGCCGTCGCCGCCTTGGTCAGTTGCCGGTCGTTGTCGCACTGGCTGTAGGAGAAGTGCGCGACCGGCAGGCCGTGCCGGTCCTTCTCATCCGCGAGGGTGACCCGGTTGTCGGGCTGCGGCAGGAACTCGCACAGCGCACCGAGCGTGGCCCAGTGCACGTAGTCACGCATGTACTCGCGCAGCGGAGCGCCCCAGTGTCCTTGGGCGGAGACGTGCTCGGCCCAGGTGATGGGCAGCGGGCTGACCGTTTGAATCGACCAGCCCCGCCGGTAGGGCTTGGTCGGGTCGGTCTCGTAGAACTGTTCGGAGGACACCTCGGGCGGCGGCGACTTGTACATCCGAATCTCGTCTTCGAAGCGCCCGGCGGTCTGCGGCGCGCCCTGCACCATCAGGTAGCGCCCGAGCTGGTCGTGGGCGTTGCCCAGGCCATCGGGATAGCGCCGGCTGGCCGAGAGCAGCAGCAGTCGTGGCGTCTCGATCGAGTAGCACGCGACGGCGACGGCCCGGGCGCGCTGGTGATGTTCGCGGCCGGCCCGCAGGTAGTCGACGCCGGTGACCGCGCCGGTCCGGTCGTCGACCACGACGCGTGTCACCATGCTGTCGGGCCGGATTTCGGCACCGTGGGCCAGGGCATCCGGGATGTGGGTGATGAGCGGGCTGGCCTTGGCGTTGACCTTGCAGCCCTGCAAGCAGAAGCCACGGTAGATGCAGTGCGGCCGGTTGCCGAAGCGGCCGTTGGGAATCGCGACCGGCCCGACCCGCGCCTGGATGCCGGCCGCCTTGGCGCCGCGCAGGAAGATCTCGCCGTTGCCGCCGACCGGATGGGGATGATGCGGATAGCGGTGCGCGTCACCCCACGGCCAATCCTCACCCGCTACAGGCAGTTCCTGCTCGATCGCCGCGTAGTACGGCTTGAGGTCGGCGTACTCGATGGGCCAGTCGGCGCCGACGCCGTCAGCGGTGTAGGTGTGGAAGTCCGACGGGTGGAACCGCGGCGTGTACCCGGCGTAGTGCACCATCGACCCGCCGACACCCCGGCCGGAGTTGTTCGAGCCGAGCGGGACGGGATCGCTGCCGCCGATCTGGCGGGGCTCGGTCCAGTACAGCGTGTGCGAACCCCGCTCGTCGGAGACCCAGTCGGTGTCGGGGTCCCAGAACGGCCCGGCGTCCAGGCACACAACTCGCCAGCCGGCCCGCGCCAGTCGCTGCGTGAGCACGCCCCCGCCGGCGCCCGCACCGATGACGACGAGATCGACCTCGTCGCCGTCGGCGTAGTGGCGCATGTCCTGCCGCAGTCGGTGGTTGGTGCGGCTGCCGTCGTTCGGGATCAGCCAGGCCGACTCGTTTCGCGCGCGGATGTCGGCGTAGTTGCTTCGGCCGCCGATCGCCATCATTCGCTGCGCCCGAACAGCAGGTCGTGCTCATTGCGGGCTGCCTCCACCCGCTGGGCGAACGACACCGGGTCGCGATCCAGCCGATCGCGCACCTCCCAGCGCTCGCGACCGCCGACGCCGGCGTTCAGGTAGCCGCGCGGGTAGGCCGGTCCGGGGAAGCCGATTTCGTTCCAGGCCCAGGGATGGGAGTAGAACGCCGTGCAGGCGTAGCGGGTCCACAGGCTCCACACCTGCTCGGCCGGCCAGTCGTGCCAGTGCTTGCCGTGGGTCGAGAGATCCTGCACGCCTTGTACAAGCGGCGCCTGCTCGCTGCTGACCAGCCGGGCGAAGCCACGGCCGTGGTGCCGTTCGCCGGCGTCCTGATCCAGGGCAGCCAACGTGTCCCGCCACGCCTGGGCGTCCTCCGGTAGGTCGTCGTAGTGCCAGCCGTCGGTCTCGCCTACGGCCAGGCGCTGGTCGATGAGCGCCAGGACCGGTATGCGCGGGTCGCCGTCCTGGGCCAGCAGCAGGTCGAGCAGGGGCGCGGCGATGCCGACTTCACGGGGGGTGAAGAAGGCGACTTCGCCGGGCAGCGCGAGCCGGGCCAGCACGGCCCCGGCGGTGACGTCGTCCCATGCGTCGACGCTGTCGAGGACGTCGAAGCGCCCGAAGCGGCCGCGGCCTTGTGGCGTGACGGCGCGTTGGCGCGGGCTGCGGAACGGCATCAGGCCGGCTCCGGTCGATCGCCCTGCGGCCGGCGTCCTTCGCGGCGCAGCACCGCCGCGAGCAGGCCCATTCCGCCGACGAGTGATGCGAGCAGCGGCGCGAACGCGGGCGGCCCGGCCTCGAGGTTGTAGCGGGTGATGCCGCCCGGGCGCTGGGCGATGCCACGCCAGTGCAGGTAGGTGCCCTGCAGACCGTTGGCGACGATCGCAGCTGACGCGAGTGGCAGCACGGTGTGCGCGGCGCGGCGCGAGAAGACCGCGGCCACGCCGGCCGGGATCGCAGTGGGGACCACCGCGATCGGCCACCACATCATCTTGTTGCCGAAGCTCGCCCCGTCGTGGGACAGGTAGATCTCTCCCGCGGTCACCGCCGCGCCCGCCGCGGTCAGCGCGCCCAGCGTTCGCTCGAACCGTCCGGTGCGCACGTCGCGCACGGCGCGTTCGGCCAGACTCGTCGGCGCTACGCGACGGCCCGGGCGGCGCATGTCAGGCACCGCCCTTGCTGCCGGGCAGGTACTGCTGGATCTTCTGTTTGACGCCCTGCCTGACGAAGCCCCAGGTGTCCTCGTCACCGTGCCACACGGCGCCGGCCATCGACTTGACCTGCTCGAAGGTGGCGTGCGGCGGAATGGGCGGGACATCCGGGTCACACCGGATGTCGAGCAGCGTCGGCCGATCGGACGCGAGCGCCTTATCCCAGGCCGGCCCGACACCGTCCGCCGCGTCGACGTTCACGCCACCGAGACCCAGACTGCGGGCGAAGGCGGCGTAATCGACGTCGGGCAGGGTCTGGGAGGCGGCGAACTTCGGTGCGCCCTCCATGGCCCGCATCTCCCACGTGACCTGGTTCAGATCGTTGTTGTGCAGCACCGCCACGATCAGTCGGGGATCGCTCCACTGGTGCCAGTAGTGCGCGACCGTGATCAACTCGGCCAGGCCGTTCATCTGCATCGCCCCGTCGCCGACGAGTGCGATCGCCGGCCGGTCGGGGTGGGCCCACTTGGCGCCGATGACGTACGGGACGCCCGGACCCATCGTGGCCAGGGTCCCGGACAGCGACCCGCGCACGTCACGCGTGAAGCGCAGGTGCCGGGCGTACCAGTTCGCCGCGCTACCGGAATCAGCGGCCACGATCGCGTTCGAGGGCAACCGCCGCGACAGTTCGTGGAAGATCCGCATCGGGTTGACCGGGTCGGCGTCGGTCATGGCCCGGCGTTCGACCGTGTTCCACCAGTCGGCCACGTCGGCCTCGATCTGCTCCCGCCAGTCCCGGTCGTCCTTGCGGGTCAGCAATGGGATCAGGGCCTGCAACGTCGTCTTGGCATCGCCGACGAGGTTCAGCTCGTAGGGGTAGCGCATACCGATCCACTTGCCGGAACGGTCGATCTGGATCGCGCGGGCCTGGTCCAACTCGGGCATGAACTGGGTGTACGGGAAGTTCGAGCCGACCGTCAGCAGCGTGTCGCAGCCCATCATCATCTTGTACGACGGGATCGTGCCGAGCAGTCCGATGGATCCGGTCACCCAGGACAGGTCATCGGGTAGCACGTCCTTACCGAGCAGGGCCTTCGCCGCCCCCGCGCCCAGCAGGTCGGCAACCTCGGTCAGTTCGTCGACGCAGCCGCGGGCACCCTGCCCGACGAGCAGCGCGACCTTCGCGCCCGCGTTGAGGATGTCGGCCGCCTGACGCACCGCCGCGTCGTCGGCGCGTGGTGTCACCGCCGTCAGGCCCAGGCTCGATGGCACCTGCTTGAAGGCATGCTGGGGCGGCTCGTACGCAAGCTCGAGGACATCGGACGGGAAGATCAGACAGGTCGGGGCGTGCTCGCTCATCGCGATACGGATGGCACGATCGATCAGGTTGGGCAGCTGCTGGGGAACTGTGCACATCTGCACGTAGTCGCTGCAGACGTCCTTGAACAGGCTCAGCAGGTCGATCTCCTGCTGATAGGAGCCGCCCATCGCCGAGCGTTCGGTCTGCCCGACGATGGCGACAACCGGCACGTGATCGAGCTTCGCGTCGTAGAGCCCGTTGAGCAGGTGCACCGCCCCCGGTCCGCTGGTGGCGACACAGACGGCCGGGCGGCCGGAGAACTTCGCGTAGCCGACGGCCTCGAAGGCAGCCATCTCCTCGTGGCGAGCCTGGACGAACTGCGGCCGGTCATCGGCCCGGCCCCAGGCCGCGAGCAACCCGTTGATGCCGTCGCCCGGGTATCCGAACACCTGCTTGACGTCCCATTGACGAAGTCTCGCCA
The DNA here is from genome assembly GCA_963713245.1 of uncultured Actinomycetota bacterium. Lineage (GTDB taxonomy): Bacteria > Actinomycetota > Actinomycetes > Mycobacteriales > Jatrophihabitantaceae > CAVQKZ01. The sequence goes on along the minus strand of CAVQKZ010000002.1, from coordinate 200,112 downwards.
GCAGTGCGTCGGCCACGGTGTCACCCATCTGCGTTCACCCCTCTGTGCCGAAGTTGTGACCAATCTCGATCTGCAATTGTGTCTACTCGTAACTCTTGCATTCTGCAAGCAAAGTCGGCAAGATGGCCTGGTGGTCACACAGCTTCCTCAAGACGGGCGGCCCGGCGGCGCTCCGGTCAGCGATGCCGAGCTGGACGCTGTCCTAGCCGCCTGCCGGGTGTTGGTGGCAGTCAGCGCGCAGTCCATCGCGGCCGTCGACGACGCGGTCGACACGCCCCAGTTCCGAGCCTTGGTCATCGTGTCGAGCCACGGCACGGCCTCGCTGGGCGAACTGGCCGCCGCTGCGGGCATGAATCTGTCCACGGCCAGCCGGTTGTGCGACCGGCTCGTGAGCATGGGCCTGCTGAACCGAGCCGACGATCCGACCAATCGGCGCCAACTTCAACTGACACTGACCGGCGCAGGGCGCGGCGTCGTGAGCCGGGCAACGAACAAGCGGCGCGCCGCGCTGAAGCCGATCCTGGCGCGGCTGCCCAAGCAGCACCGTGAGCAACTGGTCAGCCTGCTGGCTGAATTCGCAGCCGCCGGCGGCGAGGCTGCCGACCGTGACCTCTGGTCACTCGGCTGGCCGACCACCTGAACCGATCCACCAGCCGCGCGCGTCCCGCGCGCGAGAGGAGATGAATCGCCCATGGCGAGAACTGTTGTGGTCACCGGCGCCAGCGGGGGTATCGGCCGGGCCAGCGCGGCGGCCTTTGCCCGGCGCGGGGATACGGTCGTGCTGCTGGCTCGGGGAAAGAAGGGACTCGACGCCGCTGTCGAGGCGATCGAAGCGGCGGGCGGACGAGCGGTGGCCATGCCGGTCGACGTGGCCGACGCCGACCAGGTGCACGACGTCGTCGAGCGGGTCGAGCGCGAAGTCGGGCCGATCGACATCTGGGTCAACGTCGCGTTCTCGTCGGTGTTCGCCCCGTTCGACGAGATCAAGCCGGACGAGTTCCGGCGCGCGACCGAGGTCAGTTACCTCGGCTACGTCTACGCGACCATGGCCGTGCTGAAACACATGAAGTCCCGGGACCGCGGCACCATCGTGCAGGTCGGATCCGCACTCGCCTACCGCGGCATTCCCTTGCAGACGGCCTACTGCGGCGCCAAGCACGCCATCCAGGGATTCCACGAGGCGCTGCGCTGCGAGTTACTGCACGAGAAGAGCAACGTGCGCGTGACGATGGTGCAGATGCCGGCCGTGAACACGCCCCAGTTCTCCTGGCTGCTGTCGCGGCTGCCGAAACAGGCACAACCGGTGCCACCGATCTACGAGCCGGAATTCGCCGCCCGGGCCGTCGTCTTCGCCGCCGACCATCCCCGCCGCCGCGAATACTGGGTGGGCTCGAGCACGATGGCCACCCTCGCCGCGAACGCGCTCGCCCCCGGCCTGCTCGACCGCTACCTCGGCAAGACCGGCTTCTCCAGCCAGCAGGGCGAGCAGAACAAGCCCGCCGACGCGCCGGTCAACCTATGGGAGCCGGCCGACAGCCCGCAGGGCCGGGACTTCGGCACGCACGGGATCTTCGACGACCAGGCCCACTCGCGCGACCCGCAACTGTGGGCGTCCCAGCACCATGCCACCCTCGCCGTCATCGGCGGCCTCGCGGCCGGCCTCGGCACGGGCCTGTGGCGCCGGCGGCGGGGATGACGGCCCATCCCAACACAGGCACCGGCGTCGCTTCGACGGCTGCGCGCGGTCTGTCGGTACGCGCGCTGCCCGTCGCTCAGTGCTGCGCCGGGGTGCTGCTGGCAACCAGGCCCGAGCGGGTGGCGCACGCGGTGAGCGGCGCCGCCGGCGTCCCCGCGCCATGGGTCGTCCGACTGCTCGGCGTCCGGCTGCTGGGCCAGGGCATCGTCGTCTCGGCGTGGCCGCGGCCCGGGACGGTGGCGCTGAGCGCGGCCGTCGACGCCACCCACGGTGCCAGCATGGTGCTGGCCGCGATCAGCCCGAGGTTCCGCCGCGCCGCCCTGATCAGTGCCGCGGCCGCGCTGGGTTCGGCCGCGATCTCGGCCCGCGCGGCCACCTCGGCCCGACCGGGCCGGCGATGAGCGACGCCGACCGCACGGGCACCGTGGCAGCGCAGGACCGACAGGTGGCGAGACAGGCGAACCGCGCCACCATCGCGCCCAGGGCGCTGCGCGAGTACGCGCTGCTGGCTGACGGGGAGCGCGGCGCGGTGGTCGGACCGTCCGGCGACATCGTCTGGTTGTGCGTACCGCGCTGGGACAGCGACGCGGTCTTCTCCGCGCTGATCGGCGGCCGCAGCGGATACACCGTCACTCCGGCCGGACGGCACGTCTGGGGCGGCTACTACGAAGAGGGGTCGATGATCTGGCGCAACCGCTGGATCACCGAGCACGGGGCAGTGGAGGCCCGGGAGGCCCTCGCATTTCCCGGCGATCCGCACCGCGCCGTGCTGCTGCGCCGGGTACACGCCCAGCACGCCCCCGCGACGCTCACCGTCTCGCTGCAGCCCCGGGCCGGGTACGACCAGCACCCGATCAGGGAGCTGCACCGCTCCGGTGACACGTGGACGGCCCGCGTCGGAGCGCTGCACCTGCGCTGGACCGGCGCACTCGACGCCCGGCCCCGCGACCACGGCGAAGTGCTGGCCGGCGAGCTGCACCTGGAATCCGGCCGCCATCACGACCTGGTACTCGAGCTCAGCGACCAGCCGCTGCCGGATGAACCGGTGGACGCCGACGCCGCCTGGTTGGCGACCGAGTCGGCCTGGAAGCGGGCCGTACCTCCGTTGGACGCCGGCCTGAACCCGCGCGACACGCGCCGCAGCTACGCCGTGCTCCGGGGCCTGACCAGCAGCGGCGGCGGGATGGTCGCCGCCGCAACGACCAGCCTGCCCGAGCGGGCCGAGGCCGGCCGCAACTACGACTACCGCTACGTCTGGATCCGCGACCAGTGCTACGTCGGCCAAGCCGTCGCCGTCGACGGCCCGCACCCGTTGCTCGACGACGCGGTCCGGTTCGTCAGTGACCGGCTGCTCGAACACGGCGACAAGCTCGCCCCCGCCTACACCACGACGGGCGAGCCGGTGCCCGACCAGCGTCACCTCGACCTGCCCGGTTACCCAGGTGGCTACGACATCGTCGGCAACTGGGTCAACCAGCAGTTCCAGCTCGATGCCTACGGCGAGGCTCTGTTGCTCTTCGGCGCGGCCGCGGGTCACGACCACCTCGACACCCGGCACTGGAGCGCGGCCGAGGCCGCGGCCGGCGCGATCAGCCGGCGCTGGACCGAACCCGACGCCGGGATCTGGGAGATCGACAACCGGCCCTGGACCCACAGCCGACTGACCGCAGCCGCCGGGCTCCGGAGCATCGCCGCCGCCGCCCCGAGCGGCCCGAAGCAGACCGAGTGGCTCGCGCTGGCTGATCACATCGTGGCCGATACCTCCGCCCGCGCCCTGCATCCGGACGGGCACTGGCAACGCGCGCCCGAACTGCCGGCACTCGACGCCGCCCTGCTGCTGCCCGGCCTGCGCGGTGCCGTGCCCGCCGACGACCCGCGCACCGTGACCACGCTGCAGGCGTACCTGCGGGATCTCACCCGTGACGGTTACGCCTACAGATTCCGCCACGACGAGCGGCCGCTGGCCGCGGCCGAAGGATCGTTCCTGCTGTGCGGCTTTCTCGTCGCCCTCAGCCTGCACCAACAACACGACCCGGTCCAGGCGCGCGCCTGGTACGAGCGCACCCGCGCCGCCTGCGGGCCGCCTCAGCTGTTCAGCGAGGAATACGACGCCCACCAACACCAGATGCGCGGCAACCTTCCGCAGGCGTTCGTCCACGCGCTGGCCATAGAGACGGCCGCACGGCTGGTCATATGAAAGGACGTGAGCCCGTGCAAGCGATTCCGACGCCGCGCCTACTCGACCCGCAGCGACCGCTGTCCGACGATCGAGAACACTTCACGATCAACGACGAACCGGCCGCCGAAGCGCTCAAAGAAGCGCTTCGCGAGACGTGCGCGTACGCCCAGCAGCTGTGGGACAACCTCGACGCGGTCCGGCAGTACCTCATGACCAGCCTGCCGGCCGACCCGCGCTCGCCTGGACCACGTCCCAGCCCGGGCGCCTCGCCCACCGGTCCCGACGACGAACAGGGCTGGCAGAACTGGATCGCGGCGTACGCGTCGGCCAACTCAGTACTGTGCGGGCCGCAGGGCGATTCCGGCTACGGGCTCGGCGAAGCGCGCCACGCCGCCGAGGAGCGCCGCTCCGCTCCCGTCCTCAGGCTCTACGCCGACCATCCCCATCTCCGCAACGACGGTTCCGCAATGGACCCGGCCGAGGATCGAAAAGACAACGCTGCTCGAGCGAGGACGGCGACCGAGGCACCCGGTTCGTCCGTCGTGCGCTCCAAGAGTCGCGGCGTCTACCGATCCACCGTTGTCGGTGTCCTGGTACTCCTGGCCATTCGCGGCCTGCGCCCTCGGCGATACCGAACGCTCAGACGGCCATCATCTTCTGCACGGCCTGGCGGGTGACGCCGAGCTCTCGGGCGATGTCGGACTGGGACACGCCTTGGTCGATGAGCGCCAGCATCAGCGTGCGCCGTTCGTCGTGGAGCTCCCGGGCCTTCCTGGTGTGTTCGATGGCCTGGGCCCGCACTTCCCTGATCCGTCGAAATGCCGCCTGGTGATTCGGGTTGTTCGTCATGCACCCAGTGTGACAACCAGGGTTGTCAGTGTCAACCAGGGTTGTCGCACTATCCGGATTCACCGCCCCGATCCCCGCCTTCGGCCCCGAGCTGTCGCAGCAGGCTGCGATAGTCGGTGCGGACGAATTCCTCGGTCAGCCGGCCGGCGTCGTCGAACCGGAAGATGTTCATCAGGTCCATGACGATCCGCGCCCCGTTCGGTTCGAGCCGACCCGCCGGCGACTGGGTGAACGGGCGGACGAACGTGCCCTCGATCCAGGTCTGGCAGGCGACGGTGTTCCCCTCGACGACCACGATGCCGCGGCGGATCGTGCGGTCGTCGAACGCGGCGCGGACGGACTGGAAGTAGGCGGTCAGGCCCCCGTAGTCGGCCTCGAAGCCGTCCGGTCCGTGGAACGAGAAGTTCTCGGTGTCGAAGTAGGTGTCGGTCTCCCGCTGGTCCGCGCCGGAGACTTCGAGCTCTCCGGCACGGACCAGGCGGGCGACGAGTTCGTCTCGGCTCAGCGCGGGCGACATGGTCGGTCTTCCTCTCTCGTGGATGCACACTCCACCCTGCGCCCCGGATAGGTATCCCACAAGCGACGGTCTAGCACCGCAGCCATGCTGTTTGGTCATATCCGGCCTAGAGTGACGATGTGGCGGAACTGACGGTGACCGGCCTGCGGATCGTGCTGGAGGTGGGGCGGTCCGGCTCATTCAGCGCGGCCGCCGATGCCCTCGGCTACACCCAGTCCGCCGTGTCCCGTCAAGTAGCAGCCACCGAGACCGCCGTCGGCGCGCCCCTGTTCGAGCGCCACGCCCGCGGGGTGCGGCCGACCGCCGCCGGAGAGGTCCTGATCCGGCACGCCGGCGCGGTGCTCGACGGCATCACCGCCGCCACCACCGAGCTGGCCGGGCTGCGCGACCGCCTGGCCGGCCGGCTGGCCGTCGGCGCCTTCCCCACTGCCGCCGCGGCGCTGGTGCCGATGGCCATCGCCCGACTGCGCATCACGCACCCCGGGCTGCACGTGCGACTGCTGGAGGCCCCGACCCCGGCTCAGTTGTCGGCGCTGCGCCGCGGGCGGCTCGCGGTCGCGGTCCTGGCCAGCGGCGAAGGACTGCCGGACTACGACCTCGCGGGCCTGCAGCTGACCCCACTGGTCAGCAGCCAGGGCACCGGGGTGGCCGTCGCCGACGCACACGTATTCGCCGGACGCGACTGGGTGCGACCACAGGAACTGACCGACCAGGACTGGATCGTCGGGCCGCATACGGCCGACACACCGGAGTTCGGGGTCTGGCCGGGAATCGAGACGCCCCGCATCGCCTTCACGGTGCGGAACTGGCCGACGCGCCTGGGCCTGGTCGCGGCCGGGCTGGGTATCGCCCTGGTACCGGCGTTCGCCGCTACGGCCATCCCCCACGGTGTCACCTGGGTTCGCGTCCGCGACGACGGCGCCGGGTGGCGACGGTCGATGTGGGCCGCGACCGGAGCCGATCCGAACCCTCGCGCCCGGGCCATGATCGACGCCTTAGTCAGCGAGATCGCTTAGCCGCGCCGGGTTGACATCCACACCGGTTCATCGGAATACTTAAGCTCGTGCTTAACCAACCGGCCGACGTGGACGTGATCTTCCACGCGCTGGCCGACCCGACCCGGCGGGGCATCGTCGAGCGACTCGGCCGGGGCCCGGCGTCGGTGAGCGAGCTGGCCCAGCCGCTGCCGATGTCGCTGCCGGCTGTGGTTCAGCACCTGCACGTGCTCGAGGCCAGTGGGCTGGTCCGGTCCGAGAAGGTCGGGCGGGTCCGCACCTGTCACCTCGAGCTCAAGACGCTCACGACCGTCCAGGACTGGATCGCCGCCCGGCGGACGGCGTGGGAGCGCAGTCTCGACCGGCTCGGTGACTACCTGGCCGCCCATCCCGAAAAACCCAAGGAGACCAAGAAATGAGCGAGCGTTCGGTCAGCCACGCGACCTTCACCCTGCGAGCGCACCTACCCGGCCGCGGCCGAACGGGTGTTCGCGGCCTGGGCCAGCCAGGAGGTCAAGGCCCAGTGGTTCGGCCCCGACGAGGACGGCGTCGCCAAAGAGCACACCCTCGACTTCCGCGTCGGCGGCCGCGAGCACATGAGCGGCGCCATCCCCGGCGGTCCGAGCTTCACGCTGGACGCGCTGTACCAGGACATCGTCGAGAACGAGCGGATCGTGTGGTCCTACGAGATGCACCTGGACGGGCGGCGCATCTCGGTCTCGCTCGGCACCATCGAAATCACGCCGGCCCCCGGCGGCGCCACGCTCGTGCTCACCGAGCAGGGCGCCTACCTGGACGGTCTGGACACCAACGCCCAGCGCGAAGAGGGCACGGCGGAGCTGCTCGACCAGCTCGGCAAGTTCCTGGCCGCACCCGAATAACGACGCACCCCGAACTGGAGCACCGCACCCATGAGCACCGAGCGCCGCCGCTGGGCCGCACTGATCGTCCTGTGCACCGGCATGTTGATGATCGTCCTCGACCTCACCGTCGTGAACGTCGCCCTGTCGGCCATCCAGGCCGATCTCGGGTTCTCCGACGCCAGCCTGGCCTGGGTCGTCAACGCGTACATGATCGCGTTCGGCGGACTGCTCCTGCTGGCCGGGCGACTGGGCGATCTGCTGGGCCGACGGCGGATCTTCCTCACCGGGCTGGCCGTCTTCACCGTGGCCTCGCTGCTCTGCGGGCTGGCGCAGAACGCCGACCTGCTCGTGGCGGCCCGGTTCGTGCAGGGCGTCGGCGGAGCGATGACCTCCGCCGTCATCCTGGGCATGATCGTGACGATGTTCCCCGAGCCCCGCGAGCAGGCCCGGGCCATCGGGGCGTTCGCGTTCGTGGCGTCCGCGGGCGGCGCGGTCGGCCTGCTGGCCGGCGGCATCCTGACCCAGACCATCAACTGGCACTGGATCTTCTTCGTCAACATCCCGCTCGGCGCGATCACGGCCACGCTGGCCGTTCGGCTGGTCGACCACGAAGAAGGAATCGGGATGGGTCGCGGCACCGATGTCACCGGTGCGCTGACGATCACGGCCGCGCTCATGCTCGGCGTCTACGCGATCGTCGGTCCGGCCGCCAACGACGGGTGGAGCGCCCCGACAACGCTCGGGTTCGGGGCCGCGGCCGTGCTGTTGCTCGGGCTGTTCGTGCTCCGCGAGCGGACGGCGGCCAATCCCCTGGTGCCGCTGGGCATCTTCCGCTCCCGCAACGTCACCGGCGCCAACCTCGTGCAGATCGCCAGCGTGGCCGGCATGTTCGGCATCTTCTTCATGGGCTCGCTCTACCTGAAGAAGGTGCTCGGCTATGGCCCGATGGAGATCGGCTTCGCCTTCCTGCCCACGACCGTGCTGATGGGGGCGTTGTCGGTGCGCTACACCGAGCCGCTGGTGTCGCGCTTCGGCGCCCGCCCGGTCATGATCAGCGGCCTGATCCTGATCGCGGCCGGCCTGGTCGTGTTCACGCAGGCACCGGTTGCCGGGCACTACGCGGTGCACGTGCTGCCGGTGATGGTGCTGCTCGGCATCGGCGCTGGCCTGGCGTTCCCGGCGCTGATGACGTTGGCCATGTCCGGGGTCACGGGCGAGAACGCCGGGCTGGCCTCCGGGCTGGTCAACACGACCGCGCAGGTCGGGGCCGCACTCGGGCTGGCCGTGCTGGCCACGCTGTCCGCGTCACGCAGCAGCCGGTTGGCCGCGACCGGCAGCGACGTCAAGGCCGCGCTCACCGGCGGCTACCACCTGGCGTTCTGGGTCGCGGCCGGCCTGGTGCTGGTGTCGATCGCCGTAGCGGTGTTCGTCCTCGAACCGGTCGCGACCCAGTCGGTCGGTACCGAGTCCGATGTGCCCGAACTGGCCGCCGACCCGGTCTAGACCGAGCCGGCCCTTACTTGGTCGCGGCGATCACGAATAGCACTATCCCGACGACGACAGCGACGGCGCCGGCTACGCGAGCAGCGATCAGGGCCGCATTGCTCGGTTGCAGCGCGTCCTTGTTCTTGTACTGCCACCTCGACAGGCGATAGCTCAGGTCAGGCTTGAACACCTGCAGGCCGCCGATCACGACAAACGCGATGCCGACGATGAGAAATCCGACGGCGCTGTGGCTACCACCGTTCGACGTGGCGACTGCTGCGAGCATGGGTGCTCCTCATCCGATGGGGTGTTGTGCCGGTGTGTTCGGACGAAGACTACGGATAAATCAGCGCGCGGTCCGGCGGCCGAACCGTCGGGTCAGTTCGACACCGATCAGCATCAGCAGCCCGGCCAACACGATCAGGCCGGCGGTGTTCACTCCGGTATCGGCCAGTGACCCGGCCGTCCCGGCCGCGGCCGGCGCAATTGGCGCCGCGGCGATCGTGAAGGCGTAGGTCATGACCGCGGTCCCGCCGGCGTTCGAGACCACGATGGTGTGCCTTCCGGCCTCGAGACCGGCCGGCACCGTCACCTGATACGTCGCGGCGCCGTCCGGGTCGGTGGTGACCGAGCCCAACGCCACGGGCGTGGAGTGCAGGGTCATCGAGTAGGTGCTGTCGGGCACGAAGTAGGACAGCCGCAGCGTGATGCGCGCGCCAACCGCCAGGGTCGGGTCGGTGCCCAGATCGTTCGCGTCGCTGTCGCGGGCCGTGATCGACGGGTCGGGCACGGTGAGGGTCGCGGCATCGGTGTCGGTGTCGCCCACCCCGTTGGTGAAGCGGGCCTTGTACTGGGTCGCGTCGTCCGCGCCGATGAGCGGGGCTGTCGTGTAGCTGGCGGCGGTCGCGCCGGGAATGGCGACGAAGGTTGTCCCGCCGTCGCTCGACTTCAACCACTGAACCGTCGGCGTCGGGCTCGCTGTGGCGTCGGCGGTGAATGTCGCCGTGCCGCCGCGCGGCCGGGTCTGATCGGCCGGCTGGGTCGTGATCGTGGCCGCGTCCCCGACGGTGAGGGTGGCCGGGTCAGTGGTGACCGACCCGCTGCCGTTCGTGAACACGGCGTCGTACACGGTGCCATCGTCCTGGGCGATGAGGACGGGCGTCGTGTAGCTGGCCGAGGTGGCGCCGAGGATGGGCACAAAGGTCGTGCCGCCGTCCAGGGACTGTCGCCATTGCACGGTCGGATCAGGAGTGCCCGAGGCGCTGGCCGTGAAGGTCACGGTGCCGCCGGCGTTCGCGCCGGCGTCGCTGGGCTGGGTGCCGATGACCGGCGCGTGGTCGACGGTCAGCGTCGCTGCGGCGCTCGCGGCGTCGTCGCTGCTGTTGGTGAAGACCGCCCGGTACTGATTGCCGTCATCGGCTGCCGTCAACGTCGGCGTCGTGTACGACGTCGAGGTCGCAGCACCGATATTGGCGAAGCCGGCCCCGCCGTCGGTCGAGAGCTGCCACTGCACGGTCGGGGCCGGGGTGCCGCTCGCGGCCGCGGTGAACGTCGCGGTGTCGCCGACCGCCACGGTCTGCGACACCGGGTCGGTGGTGACGGTGGGCGGGTCGGTGACCGTGATCGTCGCCGCCGCCGTGCTGGCGGTGCCGCCGCCGTTGGTGAAGATGGCCAGGTACTGGTTGCCGTCGTCGGCCACCGTCATTGCCGGCGTCGTATAGGACGACGACGTCGCGTTGAGGATGTCGGTGAAGGTCGTCCCACCGTCGGTCGAGAGCTGCCACTGCACGGTCGGGGCCGGCTCACCGGACGCGGCGGCGGTGAGGGTGACCGAATTGCCGGCGGCCACCGTCTGGGTCGTCGGCGAGGTGGTGATGGCCGGGGGGTAGTCGACGGTCAGGGTGGCGGCCGCGCTCGTCGCCGAGTCGGTGTCGTTGGTGAAGACGGCCTGGTATTGGTTGCCGTCGTCGGCCGACGTCAGCGTCGGGGTGGTGTACGACGTCGCCGTCGCCCCGGCGACATCGGTGAACGTCGTCCCGCCGTCGGTCGAGACCTGCCACTGCACGCTCGGGGCCGGGTTACCGCTCGCAGCCGCGCTGAACCCGGCGGTATCTCCGGCCGCCACGTGCTGCGACGCCGGATCGGTCGTGACGGTCGGCCCGTAGGTGACCGTGATCGTGGCCACGGACGTCGGCGTGCTGACCACCGTGTTGGTGAAGATCGCCACGTACTGGTTGCCGTCATCGGCCGAGGTCAGCGTCGGAGTCGTGTAGGACGTCGCCGTAGCACCGAGGATGTCGGTGAACGTTGCCCCACCGTCGGTCGAGAGCTGCCACTGCACGCTCGGCGCCGGCTCACCGGACGCCGGCGGCGGTGAGGGTGACCGGACTGCCCGCGGCCACCGTTTGGGTCGTGGGCGAGGTGGTGATCACCGGGGCGTAGTCGACGGTCAGCGTCGCCGGGGCGCTCGTCGCGGAGTCGGTGTCGTTGGTGAACACGGCCCGGTACTGATTGCCGTCGTCGGCCGACGTCAGCGTCGGGGTCGTGTACGACGTTGCCGTTGCGCCGCTGATGTCGGTGAAACTGCCCCCGCCGTCGGTCGAGAGCTGCCACTGCACGCTCGGCGCGGGGTTACCGCTCGCAGCCGCGCTGAACGTGGCCGTATCGCCGGCCGCCACGTGCTGCGACGCCGGGTCGGTCGTCACGGCCGGCCCTTCGGTGACCGTGATCGTCGCCGCTGACGTCGGCGTGCTGTCCACCGAGTTGGTGAAGACGGCCTGGTACTGGTTGCCGTCGTCGGCCGCAGGTCAGCGTCGGGGTCGTGTACGACGTTGCCGTCGCGCCGAGGATGTTGGTGAAGGTGCCCCCGCCGTCGGTCGAGCGCTGCCAGTGCACGCTCGGCGCCGGCTCACCGGACGCGGCGGCGGTGAGGGTTGCCGTCGAACCCGCCGCGACGCTCTGACTGGCCGGCGAGGTCGTGATCACCGGGGCGTAGTCGACGGTCAGTGTCGCCACCGTGGTGGTAGCGGTGCCGGCGCTGTTCGTGAACACGGCGCGGTACTGGTTGCCGTCATCGGCCGACGTCAGCGTCGACGTGGCGTAGGCCGTGGTCGTCTCACCGGCGATGTCGGTGAAACTGGCCCCGCCATCGGTTGAGATCTGCCATTGCACGTCGGGAGTCGGGTAGCCGCTCGCCGCCGCGCCGAACGACGCGGATGAGCCGACGGGCCCTTCCTGCGACGTCGGCGATGACGTGACCACCGGCTTCGAAGTCGGATTCACCGCATTGGACGGATCCGAGCTCACACTGTCCGGGGTCGAGTTCGCGACGACGGTGAAGGTGTAGCTGTCGCCGGGGGTCAGCCCGGTCACGGTGCAGGTCGTGCTGGCGCCCGTGCAGGTCTGGCCCCCGTTGAGGGCGTCCGTGCTGTCGGTCGCGGTCACGGTGTAGCCGGTGATCGGGAAGCCCCAGTCGTAGGCCGAGTCGGTCCAGCTGACGTCGGCCTGGCCGATGCCGGCTGTGGCCGTCGCACCGGTCGGGGCGTCCGGCGCGGTCGCGGTGAACGTCACCGTGACGCTGGCCGGCGTGTTGACTGCGACACCGGTCGTGCCGCCGAGCGGGACGAAGGACGAACCGCCACCGCCACCACCGCCGCGGCCGTCGTCGCCCCCGCCGCCCGCGCCACCGCCGAAGTAGCCGCCTCCGCCGCCGCCGCCGTAAATGACGTTCGCGCCGCCATTGCCGGCTCCTCCTGGGTTTCCAGGTTCACCGTTGTTCGACGTACCGCCGTCTCCGCCGGCCGACTGTGTGCCCGGGCCGCCACCGCCGGCGCGCCCCGTGCCCGCCCCCGCCGCGTCCGCGGACCCGCCCGCGGCGACAGACGGTGTCGCTGCAGCCCCGCCGGCTCCGCCACCTCCGGCAGCGACGAGTACCCGGCTGTCGAGCGTGCCGTCCGAGGTCCGCACATCCGAGGCGCCGCCACCGCCTCCGCCGCCAAAGTCTCCGCCAGGGCCCCCGCCGTTGTACCCACCAGGAGGGCCGTTGTCATCGGGACCGCCACCGACGCCGCCGACCAACACCCACAAGCTGGCCGTCGTCGACACGTCGATCGTGCCGCTGGCCGCCCCGCCCGCTCCACTCCCGGTGTGGTCCCAGTAATCGACTCCGCCGGCCGCGCCGAAGGCGTCCACCTCAGCGGTGGTGACACCGGACGGCAACGGCAGTGCGTACTGCCCCGCGGCGGTGTACGAGCACGTGGCGACCGGGCCCGTCATGGCGCAGTTGTCGGGCGCAGTCGCGGTGAGGGCCGCGGCCTGGGTCGCGGTGACGAACATGATGCCGCCGGCTGCGGCCGTCAGGGCGAAGGCCAGGGTGCCGCTGACGCCGGCCGATCGTGCCCGACGGGCCGTGGACCGGCGTGACATCCGGGCGCGAGAGGAAAACATTGGGAGCCTTCCGAAGTGGCAGAGCGGCGTAGCCACCCCCGGAGACTGACCTCAGCATCCACTGAACTGGGCGATTCAGCTAATCCGGCCGCCGCAAATCGCCCATTGCTGTCGATCTTGATACGCCGCGTAGGTGATGAGGTGCGTGGCCTGCCACGATCCTGGCTTCGGCCGGCGGGCCGGCCGGGAACGGCCCCAGGCCCGCTCGCCGGACTGCGCGAGCGGGCCTTGAGACGCCGTCTTCAGTTGCCCTCAGTTGTCGATAGAGACCCCTGAAGCCCGATCGACTGTCCCCCGTGGTGCTCGCCGGTAGAGACCCCCGAACCCGACCGGCGCTGCGCCCGGTCCCCCAACCCGGCGCAACCCGAAGTCTTCCAGGGAAGATAGTTTCTGTCAAGTATTAGTTAAAACTGACTCAGAAATGGTGGCGGGCGGTAGTCAGGGCTGGGTGTACGCAGCCAGCGGCGGCGGGGCCGGCGTGTGCGGCGTGAGGGCCAGCGTCCTGGCCACATAGGTGCCAAGGCCGGCGAAGTCCGTGGCGAACGTGAGCGGGTCGACGCCGGGCTGGAACAGCGCAGCGCACACCGACCGGCTGATGCGGCCGGGCTCGGCCGGCCCGGCGTGCTCGAGCGCGTCCAGGACGAGGGCGTAGGCCACCGGATCGGCCGTGCCGATCAACAGGTGGTCGGCCACGTGCAGCGGGCAGACCGATTGCACCGACACGTTGGTGATCGCGCCCCCGCCACCGTGCAGTGAACTGCTGCCGTGGTCGTCGAGGTTCGGCTGCACGACCTCGTCCTCGAGGGTGTAGATGTCGGTGTAGGAGATGCCCGGGAACGTCTCGGCTCCGGAGTTCAGGGCCTGGATGAACGGACTGCGGTACTGCTGCTGCCAGAACGCCGGGGCACACCCGACGACCGGCGGGCAGACGGGTTCTGCGATCACGGTGCCGTGGTTCGACGGCGCCATCCCGATCACGTCGTCGACCATGGCCCGGGTGTCGGGCCAGAACCGCAGGGCCCACCGCGGCACCATGCCGCCCTGGCTGTGGCCCAGGATCTGCACCTTCTTGCCGCTGCGGGCGTGCAGCGTGCGGATGGCCGAGACCACGTACTCACCGGCGGTCTGGATGTCGCCCATCGCGCTCTGCGGCAAGGTGACCGCGCACCAGGGCCGACCCTGGGCGGTGAAGGCACGCTCGTAGTTCCAGCCGTAGTCGACCGTGGGCGTGAGCGTCGTGCCGGGGACCAGCAGGATCGGCTCGTACCGGCTCGTCGCGAGATCGCCACGGCAGGCCAGGCTGTGCGCGAGCACCGGCGCCGGGACGTCCAGCGCCGGCCCGGGCCGGCCCAGCGGCGCGTAGCCGCTCGGATGCGCGGACGCGCCGGCCGAACTCGGGGCCAGTACGGCGACCAGCCCGGCCAGGGCCAGGGCCAGCAGCACTCCGCCCCGAATCGCGTTCGCGCGCCGGGCCGGCCGCAGTCCGATTAGCAACGCCTGTCCCCCCAAACCCCGCGGCGGCAGCGATCAGCGCCGACGTCGGACAGACGGTAGCCGACCGGCCGAATCAGCACCGTGAGGTTGTGCGCCGAAATCAGGACGGGTCGTCGCCACCGGCCCTTCGCGCCGGCGGCTCTGCGTACTGGTCGTAGAGGTCTTCGGCTCGTCTGGTCGTCCGGCGGGTGAGCGTCCGGGTCTGGAATCCGGCCAGCTTCGCGAACGCGTACGCCCCGAACACGAGGACGACCACTATGACGAGATAGGCCAGCCACATGGCGCTCACCTTCCTCCCGAGTGGTCAGTGCGCGGCCTGGACGATCAGGACGACCGCGGCCAGCGCGTTCAACGCCGCGTGCACGGCGATGCCCGGAGTCAGCCGGTTGGTGAGCCGGACCAGGACGCAGTTGGTCAAGCCGATGGTGGCGACCGACCCGGCCAGGGTCAAGGCCCCGACCAGGGTGTTGACCTCGTAGGTGTGCAGCGCGGCGAAGACGCCGGTCGAGACGATCGCGGCCGGCCAGAACCCGAAGCGGGTCATCAGCGCGCGCAGCAACAGGCCGCGGAACATGAGTTCCTCGATCAGCGGCGCGCACAGCACGGTGATCGCGACCAGCAGCACGATCACCGCCACCGACGTGCTGTGCAGGTGCAGGTTCTGGCCCTGCTTGGCCGCGCGGCCGTCGGTGAACGCGTTGGCCAGGCCGACCACCACCGCCCGGGCCACGAAGGCGACGCCCAGCCCGGCCGCGGCGTACGGCACGTCGGCCCGCACCGGCCGGCGCCAGCCGAACGTCGGGCCCCAGCCCCCGTAGCGCGCGGCGAGGTCGCGCCCCGCGAACCAGACGGCGAGTACGAGCAGGCCCTCGAGCGCGACGTTGGCCCCGATCGCGAAGGCGAGCTTGCCTTCGAACGTCCGCGGGCGGATCGACCGGCTCGCGACCGAGGCCGCGACGATCAGCGCGATCAGCGCGAGGCACGGGGCCAGGACCGGGCGCCAACCCCACGGCGCCCGGTCCTGGTCGTGCAGCCGGGCCAGCGCGACGTCCAGCGCCGGTTGCGGGGAACCGGCCGTGGCCGGATCGGGCGCGCGGCCCGGACCGGTCATCGGCCGGCCGGTCGCCCGCGGGTCAGCCGACACGGAAGTAGAAGTGGCCTCCGTGGTGCTTGGCCGTTGCGAGGAAGACGGCCCACAGCACGATGTCGAGCACGCCGAGGATCACGCCGGCCAGCGCCATGTTGCGGTGCGGCGCGCCGCGGCCGGCCCGGGACAGCCCGACGCCGCCGAAGATGATGGCCAGCGGCCCGAGGATGAACGCGAAGATGACGAGCCCGACGATGCCGCACACCATCCCGGCGATGGCCAGCCCGTTCGAGCGGCCGGCCGTGGCCGGCGCGTTGTCCGAAGCGGCCGGTGCGCTCTGGTAGTCCGTCATGCTCTGTCCCCGATTCTGTTGGCAATGAGGGCTCCGTTCCTTCCCCGGGCCCGACCCGGGTAAACGCCGATAACGGACGCAAACGCTTGCGGATGACGTTGTTCCGCGGACAAAAGCGGACGAGCGGTAGCAAGATCCCCGTGAGCGCCCGGCCGCCGGCGGGCAGGATGGACGCGATGACTCGTCCGCCGCCACCGGGCCCCACGCCGCCCGACGAAGCGGCCGAGGACGACGAACAGCTCGACCCGCGGCGCTGGCTCGTGCTGGCCGTCTGCATCTGCGCCCTGTTCATGACCCTGCTCGACGCGACGATCGTCAACGTCGCCCTGCCCTCGATCGGGCGCACCCTGCACGCCGACGCGGCTGATCAGCAGTGGGTCGTGTCCGGCTACGTGCTGGCGTTCGGCATGGTGCCGATCATCGCCGGCCGGTTGGGCGACGACCGCGGACGGCGTCGGATGCTGCTGATCGGGATCGGCGGTTTCGTGGTGACGAGCCTGCTGTCCGGGCTGGCTGCGACTCCGGACGTGCTGATCGGTGCCCGAGTGCTGCAGGGACTGTCCGGCGGTCTGGTCAACCCGCAGGTGTCCGGCCTGGTGCAGCAGATGTTCCCGCTGCGCGAGCGCGGCAAGGCCTTCGGACTGCTCGGCCTGAACGTCGGTCTGGCCCAGGCCGTCGGCCCGGTGCTCGGCGGCGTCATCATCGCGATCGGCGGGACGGCCCTGGGCTGGCGGCTCACGTTCCTGATCAACGTCCCGGTCGGCACGTTGGCGTTCGTGCTGGCCTGGCGGATGCTGCCCCGCGACGCGGTGCGGGCGAAGGTCCGGCGCCTCGACCTACCCGGCGCCGGTCTACTCGCCCTGGGCCTGGCCGCGGCGCTGTTCCCGGTCGTCGAGTACGACGCCGACCGGCAAGCAAGCCGGCTGGTGATCATCGCACCGGCCGCAGTGGTGATCGGCGCGTTCGTCTGGTGGGAGCGCGGGCCCGGGCGCCGGCGTGGGTACCCATTGATCGACATCAGCCTGTTCCGGATCCGCAGCTACGCCGACGGCCTCGGCCTGGCCCTGCTCTACTTCGCCGGGTTCACCGGCACCAGCCTGGTGCTGTCGCTGTTCCTGCAGAACGGGCTCGGGTTCTCGGCGCTGCAGTCCGGGCTGACCGCCTCCAGTCTGGCCGTCGGGCTGGCGATCGGGGCGCCGGTGGCCGGCCGGTTCGTGACCCGGCGCGGCCGGCTGGTCGTCGTCATCGCGCTGGCGACGTTCGCGGTCGGCATCGCCGGGGCCATCGTGTCGGTGCACCTGAGCGCGGGCCACCTGCCCAACGCCGAGGTCGCGTGGTTGCTGGCGCCGCCCCTGTTCGTGGCCGGGCTCGGCGGAGGCAGCGTGATCACGCCGAACCAGGCCCTGTCGCTGGCCGAGATCGACGTGTCGGGCGGCTCGACGGCCGGGGGGATGCTGCAGACGGCCCAGCGGGTCGGCGCGGCGATCGGCGCGGCCATGCTCAGCGCCGTGTTCTACGGGCAGTTGGCCGGCGGCAGGCCCCGGTCGGGTCCGGCCCGGGCCGCGCATTACGGGCACGCCTACGCCGCCGCGCTGCTGGTCACGGTCGCGATGGCCCTGGCCGCCCTGGCCCTGGCCATCCGCGACACCCGCCGCGACCAGCAAACGCGGGGATAACGCGGTGCTGAGTTGCGCCTGGCGCCAAAGCGAGGAGTCTCGGGCTAGGCGCTGGTGCGCCGCCCGCGGGCCGCACCGACGTCAGGCTCGGCCGGTTCAAAACCGCAATACCGGCCGAGCCGCCTAACGCCCGACCGTCCGCGCCCGGTTCAGCCGCCCGCGTCAGCCGCCCGCGCCGACCCGCAGCCAGGCGGCCGTGTCGGGGCCCAGCCGGCGCCCGTCCGTCGGCCCGCTGGCCACCAGCACCGCGGCCCGCGGCGGCACCGGCACCGGCGCGCCCGAGAGGTTCACCACGCAGGCGAAGTCGGGGCCGCGGCCGAAGGCCAGCACGCCCGGCGAGCTGTCGAGCCAGTGCAGCGGGGTCCGGTCGCTGGCCAGCGCTGGTTCGGCCCGGCGCAGTTTCAGCACGGCCCGGTAGAGACTGAGCATCGAGCCGTGGTCGGCACTCTCGGCCTCGACGGTGTACCGGCTCCATTCCGGCGGCTGCGGCAGCCACGGTGCACCGGTGCCCCCGGGCGGGCTGAACCCGAACGGCGCCTCGGCGCCGGACCACGGCAGCGGGATGCGGCACCCGTCGCGGCCCGGGTCGACGTGGTTGGAGCGGGCGAACATCGGATCCTGCCGCAACTCGTCGGCCAGGTCCTCGACCTCCCACAGCCCCAGCTCCTCGCCCTGGTAGACGTAGACGGCGCCGGGCAGGGCCATCGTCAGCAGGACCGCGGCCCGGGCCCGGCGGGTGCCGAGCTCGAGATCGAACTGCGCCCCGTGCTGGCGGTCGCCGAAGTCGAAGGTCGTGTCGCGGCGCCCGTACCGGGTGACGTGCCGGGTGACGTCGTGGTTCGACAGCACCCAGGTGGCCGGGGCGCCGACGGGCGCGTGCGCGGCCAGGGTGTTGTCGACCACGGCCCGCAGCGCGTCGGCGTCCCACGGGCAGCGCAGGAAGTCGAAGTTGAACGCGCTGTGCATCTCGTCCGGGCGCAGGTACCGGGCGAAGCGCTCGTGGTCGGGCAGCCAGATCTCGCCGATCAGCACCCGGCCGCCGGGGTAGGCGTCACTCACCCGCCGCCATTCGCGGTAGATGTCGTGGATGCCCGCGCGATCGGTGTAGTGCTGCTCGGCGTTGCCCGGGCCGGCCGGCTCGTGCCCGTCGGCCAGCGTCGGGTCCTTGACCAGGATCGCGGCCGAGTCGATGCGCACGCCGTCGGCGCCGCGGTCGAGCCAGAACCGCAGCACGTCCAGGAATTCGGCCTGCACGGCCGGGTCGGTCCAGTTGAAGTCGGGCTGCTCGGGCGCGAACAGGTGCAGGTACCACTCCCCGGGTTGGCCGTCGGGCTCGGTCACCCGGGTCCAGGCCGGGCCGCCGAAGTGCGAGATCCAGTTGTTGGGCGGAAACTCGCCCTCCGGGCCCCGGCCGGGACGAAACCAGAACCGGGCCCGCTGCGGCGAGCCCGGCGCCGCGGCCAACGCGGCCCGGAACCACGGGTGCTCGGCCGAGCAGTGGTTGGGGACGACGTCGATGATGATCCGGATGCCGGCCGCGTGCGCCTCGGTGATGAGCGCCTCGGCCTCGGCCAGCGTGCCGAACACCGGGTCGATGTCGCGGTAGTCGGCGATGTCGTACCCCGCGTCGGCCATCGGCGACGGGTACCACGGGTTGAGCCAGATCGCGTCGACGCCGAGTTCGCGCAGGTAGCCGAGCCGGTCGCGCACCCCGCGCAGATCGCCGACTCCGTCGCCGTTGCCGTCGGCGAAGCTGCGGACGTAGACCTGATAGATCGCGGCCTGGCGCCACCACTCGTCCTCGGTGGGGCGGGCAGCCACGGCGGGCGCGGCGAGACGGGAGGTCATCGCAGGCTCAACCCTTCAGGCTGCCGGCACTCAGGCCGGACATGATGTTGCGCTGGAAGATCAGGAAGAAGACGAGGGTCGGGACGGTGGCGATGACCAGGGCCGCGGTCAACTGGCTCTGGGGCACGCCCTGACTGAGCTGGTACAGGCCGATGTTAACGGTCTCTTTACTGGGGTCGTTGAGCACGAGCAGCGGCCAGAGGAAGTCCTTCCACACGTTGACGACGGCGAAGATCGACACCACGCCCAGGATCGGCCGCGACACCGGCAGCACGATCGACCACAGGATCCGCAGCGGGCCGGCGCCGTCGATGGCGGCAGCATCGAGCAGATCGGTGGGTATCGAGTCGAAGAACCGTTTGAGCAGGAACACGTTGAAACCGTTGGCCACCGAGGGCAGCCAGATGGCCCACGGCGTGTTGGTCAGGTTGACGTGCAGCACGGGCAGGTCGAACACGGTCAGGAACGTGGGCAGGGCCAGCACCGTGGCCGGGATCATCAGCGTGGCCAGCATCAGGAACAGGATCAGGTTGCCCAGCCGGGGCCGCAGTTTCGACAGCGCGTAGGCCGCGGCCACGTCGAAGACGAGCTGGAACAGCAGCGCCCCGCCGGCGTAGATCACGGTGTTGAGCAGCAGCCGGCCGAGCTTCATCTTGTCCCAGGCCGCGGTGTAGTTGGACCAGTGGATGTGGTGCGGGAACAGCGTCGGTGGGCTCTGGATGATCTCCTGGGCCGACTTCAGCCCGCCGGTGGCCATCCAGTACAGCGGGAAGACGAACACCAGGGCGAACAGCGGGACGAGCACGGCGACCAGCACCCAGTAGAACGCCTTGGCCTTGGGCCGGTTCAGCTGCGACGTGGAGATCAGGGTGCGGGTGTTCGATGCGGTGCGCGGCATGGGCTACTCCTCGTCCGTCTTGCGGATCAACCACAGGTAGACCGCGGCGAAACCGGCCAGCACCACGAGCAGCACCACACCGAGGGCGGCGGCGCTGCCGTAGTTGTTGAAGCGGAACGCGTACTCGTAGATGAGGTAGACGACGGTCGTGGTCTTACCCTCGGGCCCGCCGCCGGTGAGGATGAACGGCTCGAGGAAGACCTGCATGGTGGCCACGATCTGCACCATCAGCATCAGCGACAGGATCAGCCGGGTCTGCGGGATCGTGACGTGCCAGACCCGCTTGGCGATCCCGGCCCCGTCGAGCTCGGCCGCCTCGTACAGCTCGCCCGGTATCCCCTGCAGCGAGGCCAGGTAGATCAGCGTCGCGCTGCCCATGTTGATCCAGGTGGAGAACAGCACCAGCGACGGCATCGCCATCGTCGTGGAGTTGAGCCAGTGCGACGTCGGCAGGTGCAGGTCGCGCAGGACGGTGTTGAACAGGCCGTCGCCCGGGTCGTAGAACCACTGGAACAGGAAGGCCGCGGCCGCCGGCGGCATCATCACCGGCAGGTACACCAGCAGCCGGAAGTAGGACTGCGCGTGCCGGATCTCGTTGAGCACGATCGCGACCAGGAACGGCACGGCGTAGCCGAGGACGAGCGCGAGCAGGGTGAAGTAGATCGTGTTGCGCCAGGCGGCCCAGAACTCCGGATCGAGCTTGACCCGGCTGTAGTTGCGGCTGCCGACCCAGGTAGTGGTGCCGGCGAAGTTGGTCTTCTGGAAGCTGAGCACGACCTCGCGGTAGATCGGATACCACGAGAAGAACGCGAAGCAGATCACCGCGCCGGCCAGGAACACGTAGCCGGTGAGATCGCGGCGCAGCACCCGCTGCAGCCGCGGTCCGCGCGGCGCCGCCGGCACGCCCGGGGCCGGGCGGTCGGTCGGTGGTCGGATCAGATCGATCGTGGCCATGGCTGGCTGGTCTCCGCAGGCTCGGCTGGACGCGGGTGCGGCCGGATCGCCCGGGCTGCTTCCCGCCACCGAACGGCCGGTGGCGGGAAGCAGCGCTGGGGGGATTCGGCGGATGGCTACTTGCTGTTCAACAGCACACTCGTGACCTGACTCGAGTACTTGTCGAGCAGCTTGTGGGGATCGGCGTTCTTGTCGGTGAGGATGGCCGACATCACCCCGTCGAGCACCTTGTAGACCGCCTGCGAACTCGGCGGCTCGATGTTGCCCTTGAGCGTCGGCGTCGCGTCGATGTAGGGCTTGAAGTTGGCCGTCGGGATGTCGGCGTAGCTGGCCTTGGCCGCTTCGTCGGCCTTGGCCGTGGCCCCGAGCCAGAAGTCGGGCTCGGGCAGGCCGACCGGCTGCTTGGCCGCCGCGGCCCGGGCGTAGTCGAACTGGCCCTTGCCCGGCGTCAGCTTCTCGTACTGCAGCCACAGCAGGCCGGCCTTGATCTGGTCGGGAGTGTCCTTCTTGTTGAACATGTAGCCGTCCCCGCCGAGCAGGGTGCCCTGCGCCGGGCATCGGGCCCATGCCGTAGTCGGCGAAGCTGGCCGAGAAGTTGTCCCGCATCGTGGTGAAGTAGTCCGGCGCGCCGATGCACATGCCCAACTTGCCCGAGGCCATCATCTGGATCAGGTCGTTGTACTGCAGCAGTTGCTTCTGGCCCATCGTGTTGTCGGTCCAGCGCATCTGCTTGAGGTTGTTCAGGACGGCCAGGCCCTTGTCGTTGTTGAAGTCGGCCTTGGTGCCGTCGGCGTTGGCGACGTCGCCGCCCTGGGAGTACAGCTCGGCCGTGAAGTGCCAGCCGCCGGTGTTGCCGGCGCTGTAGTCGGCGTAGCCGATCTTGCCCTTGCCCAGCGCCGTGATCTTCTGCGCGTCGGTGCGCACCTCGTCCCACGTCGTCGGCGGCTGATCGGGGTCGAGGCCGGCCTGCTGGAACAGCTTGCGGTTGTAGACCAGGCCGAGGGTGTAGTTGGTGCGGGGCAGGCCGTACAGGTCGCCCTTCCCGTTCTTCTTGAGCACCTGCAGGATCGACGGCTGGAAGTCCTGGGTCTTCAGGCTCGGGACGCTGGCCAGATAGGGCTGGATGTCGGCCACCTGACCGGACTCGATGGCCTGGGCCGTGTCGGTGAAGTAGAGGTAGAAGACGTTCTCCTGCCGGCCGCTGGCCAGCTTGGCGTTGAACGTGTTCGGGTCGTCGCAGGGATTCTGGTCCTTGCTGACGATCGTGATGTTCGGGTGCAGCTTGTGGAACGCGGCCACGTCCTGCAGCCAGAACTTGCGCTGCGCGGGCTGGGTGGTGGGCGGTTCGCAGTTGACGCTGATCGTCACCTTGGTGTTCGGGTCGAGCGGCTTGGCGGCTTGGGCGTCGGGGGCCTTCGGCTTCGAGCCGCCGCTGCCGCTACTGCTGCATGCGCCGAGCGCCAGCACGGCGGCGGCAACGGCGCCGAGGGCGACCAAGCCCTTGACGCCCCTGGCGCGCTTCGTGAGCTTGCGAGTCCTCATCGGTGAGCCCTCCTGCGGGTCAACGGAAACCGCGGCCACTGCCTCGGTGCGCGTCAAAGTACCGACGTTGACATCTAACTGCAATACTTCGATATATATTTGCAATAACCGAACGAGCAGATAGACAGTTCGAGACAGCGGCCCGGTATGGGCGGATCTGGGCGCGCAGCTGGCGCGGAGTTGGCGCGAAGCTGGACTAGCGGGCGGCGGAGGCGGCCACGCGGGCCGGCCCGGTCGAACCCCGGACCACGAGTTCGGGCTCGAAGAACAGTTCGTCGGCGGTGACCGTGGCCCCCTCGATCTGGCTGACCAGCAGCGCGACCGCGGCCCGGCCGATGGCCTCGATCGGCTGGCGGACCGTGGTCAGCGGCGGATCGGTACAGGTCATGAACGCCGAATCGTCGAAGCCGACGACCGAGATGTCACCCGGCACATCCATGCCGAAACGCCGCACGGCCCGGATCGCCCCGAGGGCCAGCGGGTCACTGGCGCAGATGAGGCCGGTGGCGCCGTTCTCGATGAGCCGATGCGCCGCCGCGTGGCCTCCCTCGAGGGAGAACATGGCGTGCTCGACGAGGGGGCGCTCCTGATCCAGGCCGGCCTTGCCCACCGCGGCCTCGTAGGCGGCGAGCTTGCGGCGCGAGGGCATGTGGTCGTGCGGGCCGGCAATCAGGCCGATGCGCCGGTGGCCCAGGGAGACCAGGTGCCCGAAGGCCTGCTCCAGGGCCACGGTGTCCTCGGTCGACACCCGGGGGAAGTCGAGGTTGGGCGCGGCCGCGTTGATGAGCACGACCGGCATCTTCAGTCCGAGCAACCGGCTGTAGTGGGCATGCGGCGCGTCGGCCTCGGCGTACTGGCCGCCGGCGAAGACCATGCCTGACACCTGGCGCTCCAGCATCATGTCGACGTAGCCGGTCTCGGACAGCCCGCCGATGCGGGTGCACAGCACCGCCGTGAAGCCGCCCTGGGCCAGCGCGCCGCTGATCACCTCGGCCAGGGCCGGGAAGATCGGGTTCTGCAACTCCGGCAAGACCAGGCCGATCAGGCGGGCCCGCTCGCCGCGCAGTTGGCTGGGCCGCTCGTAACCCATGACGTCCAGCGCCGTGAGCACGGTTGCCCGCGTGCCCTCGGCGATACCGGCCTTGCCGTTGAGCACCCGGCTCACCGTGGCTTCGCTGACCCCGGCTTTCTTGGCCACATCGGCAAGTCGTCGCGCCACGCCCGTCAGTCTAGGGCAAGACCAGTCAGTGTGGTTGCAGAATCCTGCAAGAACTTGCAGACGGACGGTCAGCCGATGGCGATGCGGCCGTCCGTCGTGTACGTGAACGGGTTGGGCAACGTGCCGACGTAGTTCACCAGCGGCACCAGTTCGGCGTCGGCGGTCTGCACGATGCTGCCCGCCCCTTCCAGCACCGTGAACCCGTCGCCACCGCCGACCATGAACGAGTTGGCGGTCGCGGTGTAGGTGGTGCTGGCATCGTCCGCGATGGGCGTGCCGTTGTCGCCGGCCGGGCCCAGGTACACGTGGGTGATCGCGCCCGACCCCTGGCTGCCGGTGTAGCTGAAGTGCAGTCCCGAGATCTGCATGATCCCGCCCGTGCCCGCGGCCAGTTGCTGGCGCAGCAGCGCCCACACCTGCGCCCCGGTGAGCGTGAACGTGTCGACGTAGTCGTCCTGGAACGGCTGCATCGTGAACAGGTCGCCGTAGGTCACCTGGCCGGCCCGCAGCCCGGCCCGCACGCTGCCGGTGTTGACGAAGGCCAGCTGGGCGTGGGTGTAGTCGCGCTGGGCGTCGGCGATCAGATCACCGGCCGGCGACTCCCCGGCCGCGGTCGCCCCGCCTTCGCGCTGGGACGGGATGTCGGCCGCGGCGGTGTTGATGACCTGCTGGGTGACCGGGTTGGTGGCCGTGACCGCGGCGTCGACGATCTTCTGCACGGCCGGATCGGGCCCGACCGCGGGTGCGTCGGGGTCGAAGCCGACCGGCTCGGTGTTGGTCCACACCGGCACGACCGAACCCCACGTGGCCGCGATCGTCCCGGCGGGACGGTCGAGCAGCAGGTGGACGTCGTCGAAGGCCCGGGTGAACGACGACGCCTGGATGACCAGGGCGTGCCCGACCCGGGTGTCGACCACGGTGTGGCTGTGCCCGCTGATCAGCACCGACACGGCCGGGTCGAGGTTGGCCGCGATGGTGTTGATCCGGTCGGTGACGGTGCCGACCGGGTAGCTGGACTGCGAGCCGCCTTCGTGGATGACGCCGACGAAGGCGTGGATGCCCTGGTGCTCCAGGCTGTGCACCACACCGTTGATCGCGGTGGCCTCGTCGGTGAAGTGCACGCCCGCGCTACCGCCGGTCGTGACGATCGTCGGCGTGGTGATCGTCGTGGCCCCGATGAACGCGACCCGGACGCCGCCGATCACCTTGATCGCGTACGGCGGCAGCAGCGGCTTGCCGGTCTTGTCGCTGATCACGTTCGCGTCCACGACCGGGAAGTTCAGCTTGTCGAACGTGATCGACGGGTCGATCGTCGACGTGCCGCCGTAGACCTGCTTGAGCAGTTCGGGCACGGTGCGGTCGAACTCGTGGTTGCCGAGCGTCCCCACGTCGATGCCCATCCGGTTGAGCGCGTCGAGGGTGGGTTTGTCGCGCAGCAGGGCCGATTCGGGCGGGCTGGCCCCGACCATGTCGCCGGCCTCCACCGTCACCGTGTCGCGCGGGTCGGCCGCCCGCGCCCGCTTCAGGTACGTGCTCAGCGTGGCGATACCGCCCGCGGCGTCCTTCACCCCGGTGTAGGGATCGGTGTAGGTCAGGCCCTTGCCGGTCAGGTTGCCGTGCACGTCGTTGATCCCCAGCAGCTGTCCGGTGGAGTACTTCCACCCGCCGCGCAGGATCGAGGTCAGCACCCGGCCCTGGGCCTGCAGCGGCGGGTCGAAGCCGCCGAGCACGGCCAGCGTCGGGGCCAGGTCGATGGCCCGGACGCCACGCACCGACCGGACGTGGTCGATGTCCGGGCCGCCGGCCACGAACGTGGCGTGCATGTTGATGTTGTGGGCCAGGTCGACGTCGTCGGGCAGGTACCCGTGCTGGCCGAAGAACTTCGACGGCGCCACCAGCGTGCCGACGGTATTGCCGTCGAATTCGTACGGGACCCTGGTGACGACCACGACGTCGCCGGAGCGGGTCGGGTTGAGCGAGTCGATGCCGGCGACGTCGGCCAGCTGCTCCTTGGTCAGCACCTTCTCGACAAGCGGCTTGCCGGTGGCCGGGTCCTTGAGGTTCTGGTAGGCGGCCACGATCTTGTGCACGGTCGCGGTGTAGTCGGCCCGCTCGAGCACGCCGTCTGGGTTGCGGCCCTTGAGGTCCAGGTAGATCTGCGCGGTGGCACCGGCCCAGCAGGCCTTGGCGATCGTCTTGCCGGCGGCGCTGGCCGCGGCCGGCCGGCAGTTGCCGGTCTGCTCGACGTCCTGCAGGCCGAGTTGCTTGAGCACGAGCGGGGCGTCGACGGCCGCCCACTGCGGGGCGAAGCCGTGGTCGCTGCTGGCCAGCACGTCGGCGTCCTTGAGGCGGGACCGCACGTAGCCCAGCCGCGCGTCGGCCGAGTGGTACGCGCCTTCCAGGTAGCCGGCCCGCTGGGCCAGCCGGTGATCGCGCGGGCCGCTGCCGGCCACCCGGTCGAAGTAGGGGTTGGCGCTGCCGTCCGGTGCGGTCGGGGTCAGCAGGCCCAGGATCTGGTGGCTGACCTCGTCGGTCTGGTCGGTCCCGGCCAGCAGCACCTGGGTGTCGGGCTGCAGGGTGCCGAGCACGTACTTGAACACGGCCAGGTCGTAGGCCTGGTTGAGGCCCACGGTCTGCCCGTACCAGGTGTCCTCGTCGATGAGCCCGGCCTCTTCGGGCGCGAAGTCACCGAAGATCGCGGGGGGCAGGTTGTCGGCGATGTACTTGGCCAGCTTGTCCTCGCCCGGCGCACCGGCCGGCAGCGCGTTGCAGGCCGCGGTGGCGCAGTGCGCGTTGGGCCGGGTGACCGAGGTGAAGTACAGCCCGAACTTCGACAGGTCGGGCGCCAGGGTGGTGACGTCGGCGTAGAAGCCGGCCGACTCGCCCGCGGCCGTCCCGATCAGGCCGTCGGCACCCGTCAGCTTGACGGCGCTGTAGCTGCGCGGGGTCAGGGCGGCCGCGGCGTGCGCACCGTTCTTGGCCGCGCCGGACGCGACCATGACGACCCGGTTGTAGCCGGAGTTGCCGCTGGCATAGACGTAGAGGTCGAAGGTGCGGGTCGGGTTCAACGCCGGCGACGTGCTGGTGACGGTCAGCGTGCTCTGCTGGGCCGGCACGCCGTGGCTGGCCGGCACGTTGGTCCAGCCGGTGGCGGGGCTGAACGCCGCCACCTGGTAGGACAGCCCGAAGCCGGCGGCCGAGGCCTGCTTGGCCGGGTTGACGGGGTACTCGAGCAGACCGCGCTGCGAGTAGAAGCTGGCGTAGTCGACGGTGGGACCGTTGATGTTGGCGTTGAGCCCGCCCGTCCATTCCAGCTGAGCCACCTTCTTGCCGGCCAGCTCGGCCGAGGAGGCCACCGACTGGGCCTCGAGGACGTTGGTGGGGTCGGTGCCGGGGCTGGCGCCGTTGCCGTGGAACGAGAACGAGGTCGAAGTGGTGAACGGCTGGCGGTCGTCGAAGAACGTGTTGTTGGTGCTGCCGTGCACGCCCGGGCCGGCGCCGGTGGCCAGCGTGTACCACCCCTGGCCGGTGTTGGGCGGGAAGCCCTGGGTCAGCCCGTTGACGCCCGTGGCACCGGTGCGCATGAGGCCGGCGTAGTTGGGCATCGCGCCGGCGGCCGCGTAGCGCTGCATGAGGTCAGGGCGCATGCCGTCGGAGCTGAACAGCACGACCGGATGGCGGCCGCGCGAGCTCGCCGCCTGGCCGGGGTGGGCCGAAGCCGAGCCGGCGGCCAGCAGCGTCGCGGCGACGATCACCGAGACGCCGGTGCCGGCGGCGGCGATTACCCCACCGCGCCGGGATCGGGCCGACGTGCGGACAGCGCGTGTGGTCATTGACGATTACCCCCGAGACGTCACCGGCCGGTCCTACTCCACCGACGTAAAACTCTGGTCATATCGGCCAAGTCCGTCAATGCGATGATGTGCCCGAGAATGGCGGCCGGATTGGCGAACTGTGCCGATGGGGCCGAGCCTGGCCGACTGGGGTGAACGCCGCCGGTCAGTCAGGTTGCCGGTCCGGGTCCGGCCCCGGGGCCCACGGTGACGGGGTGGTCCTGGCCCCGAAGTAGTCGCCGCCCTTGGCCCGCACATCGTCGGTGCCCCAGTCGACCGGGGCGTCGGTACGCGGGAAGTGCTTGCGGCAGTGGATGTAGCTGCTCTCCAACCGCAGGATGACCCACCGCTCCGGCGGGCGCCCGGTCGTCGGCCGCCCGGCGATCTCGGGATGCTCATGCGCCATGACGGCCGCGTCGACGATGCTGGCCTGACCGCGCAGGTGCAGCCCGATCCGCTCGCCCGCGTCGAGGAACATCAGGTGGGTTGCCGGGTTCTTGACCAGGTTGCCGAGGCTGGTCATCACCCCGTTGCCACGCAGTTCCGGCCAGGCCAGCGTGGTCTCGTCGATCACGGCCACGAACCCGGGTTCGCCGAAGCGCACCGAGGCGTCCGGGTGGCCGTCGGAATCGGCCGTGGCCAGGATCAGCTGGGTCTGCCGGCCGAGGAACTCGACCATCCGCGGCGTCAGGGTGTCCAGCAGTTGGTCCCGGTAGAAGGCCTCGGCCCGCTCGCGCGTGCCGTACAGATCCTGGAGCAGATGTTCCCCGGCCGATCCCGGCTGGGGCGTGGCCCGTCCCATGCGCAATCCCCCGTTCGGCCCGGCTACCTGCGACACGGCGCGCATCGGCGTCCAGCCGCGGGTGAAGCATCAGTTTGATTCAGATCGTCGAACGCGGCACGCGGTCGATCAGCCCATTATGCCCGCGAGCAAAAGGGATCTTTACGCCCAACCCACATCACGGTTATATGTGACACGATGGTGCCGGGTGGAGGCCGTGACCGGAGGCTTGCTGTGGGAATTCGACGTGTACTGCTCGATTGGTTCACCCGTGTCGAGGACGAGCCGGGCGTGGCTGCCACCGAGCCCGAGCCGGGCGGATTCTGGGGCCCCCCGGCCGCACTCGAGATCCACGAAGCGCCGCCTCCGCCGGTGCCGCAGGAACCCGTCGGCGGCGGCCTGGTCGTCGGGACGGCCGAGCGGCGCCGGCCACCCCTGACGCTGCCGTCGTTCTACACGCCGCCCGCGCCCGACCCCGTCCCCGCCCCCAGTGCGGCCGCTGCCGTGCCGAGCGCCGCCGACCTGGCCAGCGAGCGCCGCGTTCTCCGCGAGGCGTGGGACGTGATCAGCGACCGGGCCGACCAGCTCGTGCGCGGCTTCTATGCCGAGCTGTTCCTGGCCCTGCCCGGCGAGGCCATCGACATGTTCCCGTCGAGCATGGTCCAGCAACGCGAGGACTTCGGCCGGGCGCTGGTGCAGTGGGTCATCACCGACGACCCGGAGTCGATGTCGGCGCACCTCGACCAGCTCGGCGCCGACCACCGTAAGTTCGACGTCGAGCCGCGGCACTACGAGGTCGCCGGCGTCGCGCTCGTCAGCGCCTGGAGCCGGCTGGCCGGCTCGCGGTGGACGGCCGAACACGAGGCCGCGGTCGTCAGCAGCTACACCCGGCTGGCCTCGATCATGATCGACGGGGCGCTGCGCCACCAGGACCAGCCGGCCTCGTGGGGCGCGCAGGTGATCGAGCACCAGCGGGTGCTGCGCGACTTCGCCGTGCTGCGCATCCAGCCCGACGCGCCCTATCCGTACAAGGCCGGCCAGTACCTGACCCTCGAGCTGCCCAGCCACCGGCGCGAGTGGCGGCAGATGTCGATCGCCAGCGCCCCCCGGGGCGACAACACGTTCGACATCCAGGTGCGCGCCGTCGGCGCGACCGGCGTCTCGGCCGCGCTGGTCACGAACACCAAGCCCGGCGACCGGCTGCGGCTCGGCCCGCCGCGGGGCAACGACCTCGTGGTCGAACCGGGCACGGTGCCGGGCGGGTTGCTGTGCGTGGCCTCGGGCACCGGCGCGGCCCCCATCGCCGCCGTCGTCGAGTCCATCCTGGGCTGGCAGGAACCGCCGCAGCTCTACGCCTTCGTCGGCGGCAAGACCAAGTTCGACATCTACCCGGTCAGCCAGCTCAACCAGCTCATCCAGGCCGGCGGGAAGTGGCGCCAGGTGCAGGTGCACGGCGTGGTCTCCGACGATCCGAGCTACGCGGGCTACCGCGGCCGGGTCGAGAACATCGTGCCGTCGCTGCACGACTGGGCCCAGCTCGGCGTCGACGTGCTGGTCGCCGGGCCCAACCCGATGATCGCCACGACGGTCACCAACCTGGCCGGTATCGGCGTGCCGCTGGCCAAGATCCACTTCGACCAGTACGACGCGGCCGCCTGAACCGTCGCTCGCCCGGCCGGGCCGGTCCGGTCCGGTCCGGTCAGGCCGGGGCCCAGGCCGACTCGACCACCCCGGACATGTGCCGATGGCGCGCGGCCGGCGTCATCCCCATGAAGTGCAGTGCGTGCGGCCGCGCCACCAGCGGCCGGTCCACGTAGGAATCGGCGCTGCCGTTGTAGAGCTCGGTGTCGATGCGACCGGTGACGTAGGGCTGGTTCCAGCCCGGCGGCAGCCAACTGGTGCCGGTCAGGAACTCGTTGCCGGCGCCCGGCCCGGCCCAGCGGTAGTCCTCGTCGCCGCGGTGCCAGCCGAGCGCGGCCAGCACCGCGCCCTGGTCGGCCCACGGGCCGGGCTGGGGACCGGCGCCCTCGACCGCGTCGAGGAACGCGAACGCGTCCGGGTGCGAGCGCAGCAGCCAGACTCCGGTGTTCGGGTTGACCCGGTGCTCGGCCGGCACCTGCTCGAGGGCCAGGGCCTGGAAGTGCTCCGGGTGCAGATGAGCGGCGATGTCCTCGTCGTCGCGCAGCAGCAAGACGTCGGCATCCAGCCAGACCGCGAGCGGGTAGTCGCGCAGGGCCCGGCGCAGCAGCGCGATCTTGGCCCACTTGGCTTGCTGGGCCGCGCCGTCCGCGCCGATGCCGTCGGCGGGCAGGGCCACGGCGTGCACGTCATAGCCCCAGGCCCGCGCGTAGCGGCGGAACGTCGGCAGCGCCAGCTGATGCAGCACCTCGCGCATCTGCGGGCCGGCCGCGGTGACCAGGACGCCGCGGGGCCGGGCCGCGGCGAGCACGACCGGGTCGACGGGAGTGGGTCCGACACGCATGGGGGTAGCGGACCGTTGCCCGGTGAACGGCCGGGGCTACCGAAACGACGGCAACGCGAACACCAACCCACGTTTCGGCCCGCGCCCGGCCTGGACGGTCAGTAGCTCAGCCGGGTCAGTAGCTCAGCCGGGTCCGTAGCGCCGCGGCCAGGCCGGCCGTATCGGCCACCGTGACGGTGAGGTTCGGATGACGCAGCCGGCCGGTCGGCTCGATGCCGGGCACGGCGTCGCGAAAGCTCAGGCAGACCCCGGCCCGTGAGTTGGTGGCGAAGGTCAGGCCGCGGTCGGTGATGGCCAGCCGGGGTGGCCCGATGGTCTTGATCAGCTGGTAGGGCCCGGTGAGCTCGACATCGCTGATGTTGCCGTACGGCGTGCTCACCCGCCACGGCCCGAAGCACGCGTCGAATTCGCTGTCGCGCAGCGTCACGACGGCATTGTCCGGTGAGACCCCGAACAGGCGCGACACCCTGCGGTGCAGCGCATCGAACGCGAACGTGAACACCTCGACGGCCACCCTGTCATTGTCCGTGTTCGCGGCGGCGATCGGGCGATGACAGGCGGGATCAGCTGGCCATATGTTCCCGGACCGCGCCCAGGCCGAGCGTGGTCGACTCGCGCAGTTGGATGTGCAGGTGGGGATTGTCGGTGTCGGCGACGAGCCGGGTGCGCCCGATCGCGGTGGCCAGGCGCTGCGTCACGACCCGGGCCGTGGCCGGGTAGGCGATCAGCTCGGCGTAGCCGCAGACGAAGGCCGCGCCGGCGAGATGCGCGGCCAGTTCCCGGCCGAGGCCCTGGCGCTGCCAGGCGTCCTCGACCAGCAGGCCGGCCTCGGCGCTGCCCTCCTTGTGCCACGGGTCGGCGGCCGCCACCGCCGCGGCCACGATCTCGCCGCGGCCGGTGCAGGCGACGAAACTCAGCGGCCGCCGCAGCATCCGGTCCAGTGCGGCCGCGGACGGCCCGATCCCGCCGGCCCGGTAGCGGGCCAGCAGGCTCGGCGGCGAGCAGCGGGCATGCATTGCGCCCAGCGCGGTGAGGTCGCGCGGCCCACTGCCGCGAATCAGGATGTTCTGGCCGTCGACCCGCAGCATCCAGGGTTGCCGGACCCACACGGCCAGCGAACTGTTCGGTGAGTCGTCGATGGGTGCGGGGGCCCGGGACGCGCTCGCCACCGCGGCGGCCGAGGTGGTTGCTGTCATGACCCAGACGCTGCCTGCACTTGGTTTCCACGCTGTGTCGGCCAGGTCAACGCCACGTTCGCGTTGTCCCGCCGTGAGATGTCGCCCGAGGCAATCCGGTCAAGAGCGCACGAG
The DNA here is from genome assembly GCA_963713245.1 of uncultured Actinomycetota bacterium. Taxonomy (GTDB): domain Bacteria; phylum Actinomycetota; class Actinomycetes; order Mycobacteriales; family Jatrophihabitantaceae; genus CAVQKZ01. The sequence continues at coordinate 167,606 of CAVQKZ010000002.1, read as the reverse complement.
GCGGGCAATGGCGTCCGCGGCCTCGCGCACCTTGGCGTCGGCGTCCGGACCGCCGGCCCGGGCCGCGTCGACGACGCAACTGCCCAGGTGCTCCTCGAGCAGCCCGAGAGCGACCGACTGCAGGGCCTTCGTGGCCGCGCTGACCTGGGTCAGGATGTCGATGCAGTACTTGTCGTCCTCGACCATCTTGGCGATGCCGCGGACCTGGCCCTCGACCCGGCGAAGCCGCTTCAGATAAGCGTCCTTGTTCTCGCTGTACCCGGGCATGGCGCCTCCTCGTGCCGTCGTGTGCGTCAGTTCACCATACCCCCATGGGGTACTTGACGGCCGGACGCCGCGGTGAGTATGAATACCCGGTGGGGGTAATCGCGACGACGGAGGAGGCCTGGTGATCGCCGACGGCTGGCACGCCCTGCTGCATGCCCTCGAGGTGGCCGGGTCGATGACCTGGCAGGTCACCTGGTCGCTGATCCTCGGGTTCACCCTGTCGGCGATCATCGCCGCGCTCGTGCACAAGGCCACCATCGCCCGGTTGCTGCCCGACGACCGGCCGCGGAGCCTGGCCACCTCGACCGCGCTGGGCGCGGCGTCGTCGTCGTGCTCCTATGCGGCCGTGGCCCTGGCCCGGTCGCTGTTCCGCAAGGGCGCCGACTTCACCGCGGCGATGGCCTTCCAGTTCGCCTCCACCAACCTGGTCATCGAACTCGGGCTGATCCTGGCCCTGCTGCTGGGCTGGCGGTTCACCGCCGCGGAGTTCGTCGGCGGCCCACTGATGATCGTCGTGCTGGCGCTGATCTTCCGGCGCTTCCTGGCCACGCGGATGGTCGACGACGCCCGGGCGCACGCCGAACTGGCCGTCGCCGGGTCGATGGAGGGCCACGCGGCCATGGACATGAGCGTGGGCGGCGAGCGCAGCTTCTGGCGCCGGCTGGCCAGCCGCGACGGCCTGACCTCGATCAGCCACAACTTCGTCATGGAGTGGGCCGCGATCCTGCGCGACCTGGCCATCGGCCTGCTCATCGCCGGGGCCGCGGCGGCGTGGATCCCGGACACCTTCTGGCAGCACCTGTTCTTCAGCGGCCACCCGCTGCTGGCCAAGATCTGGGGGCCGATCATCGGCCCGCTCGTGGCCGTGCTGTCGTTCGTGTGCTCGATCGGCAACGTGCCGCTGGCCGCGGTGCTGTGGAACGGCGGGATCAGTTTCGGCGGCGTCGTGTCGTTCATCTTCGCCGACCTGATCATCATCCCGTTGCTGCTGATCTACCGGAAGTACTACGGCACTCGGATGGCGCTGTTCCTGGGTGGCACGTTCTACGTGACGATGGTCGCGGCCGGGTATCTGGTCGAGATCGTCTTCGGGCTGGCGCGGCTGGTGCCCACGGGTGCCCGGCACGCCCGCGTGGGCATGACCGGCATCAGCTGGAACTACACCAGCTGGCTCAACGTCGTGTTCCTGCTCCTGGCCGCGGCGCTGGTGTGGCGGTTCCTCGCCACCGGCGGGCGGCCCATGCTGGCGATGATGAACGGCGGTCCCGACGACATGGCCGAGCACGACCACGGTGCCCACACCGGCCATGACCACGGGCACTAGGGGTCATGCCTGGATCTTCCTGCACCCAGTGGGCCATGACTGCCTCAAGCGCAGGAAGATCGCGACGGCGGTGGCCGTCAACGTGGATCTTCCTGCACCCAGTGGGCCATGACTGCCTCAAGCGCAGGAAGATCGCGACGTCGGCGGACTCACGGGACGAGGACGACGCGATCGGAGCTGGCGGCCGCGGTCCAGGCCTGCTCGACCTCGGCGAGCGGCACGGCCCGCGCCCGGACGTCGAAGGCGCCCTTGGCCACCGCGGCCGCGAGCTTGGGCAGCTCCTTGATGAAGTCGCGCCCGGGCACCGAGCCGATGCCGCTGCCGACGATCTGCAGGCGCGCGGACCGCAGGGCCGCGGACGGAATCGCCGCCTCCGGTCCGGCGACCGAACCGATCTCGATCCAGCTCAGCGGTGCACTGCGCTCGACCCGCGCAGTGAGCAGGCCGACCATCGCCTGCGCGGTGCCCTGACCCCAGACGTAGTCGAGCACGACGTCCACGTCGGCCGCGGCGGCGAGTTCGTCGAGCGTGCACGTCTGGTCGGCGCCGAGCGCGCGCAGTTCGGCGAAGCGAGCCGAGTCGCGACCCGCGGCGACGACGTGCCCGGCCCCGAACCGCTTGGCCACCTGGATGGCCATGCGCCCGGCGTTCCCGGTCGCGCCGAGGATGAGCACGCGCTGACCGCGGCGAAAGTCGATGCGCCGGCGCAGGGCGACCCACGACGACATGGCCGGGTTCATCGCCGCGGCGACCAGAACCGGGTCGATGTCGCTGGGCAGCACGACGCTGCGGTTGACGTCGATGACGGTGCGCTCGGCCATCGTGCCCAGCGTGGTGTCGTCCAGCACGGCGTACCGGAGGCGGCCCTTCGGGTCGCGCACGACCGCATCGATGCCCGGGACGAGCGGCAGCGCGCCATCGCTGGTGTAGTGCGATCCGTCGGCCTGGGACCGAACCCGGGGGTGCAGGCCGGCCGCGAGCACCTCGACGACGACTTCGTCCGCGCCGCGTGCGACCGGCTCCGGGTGCTCGAGGTAACGCGGCGGGGCATCGAACGCGGTGACGACGGCGGCATGCATGGCGAGCTCTCCTAGGTTGGTGTTACCAACTAATGTAGTTGGTAACCCCAAGCAAATCAAGTTAGAGTCGCAGCATGCCCACGGAGGACGCGCTCATCGACGCCCTGGCCCAGAGCGGGTTCCTGGTCATGGGCGTGCTCACCCGGATCGGGGCCGAGCACGACCTGTCGCTCACCCAGATGCGGGTGCTCGGCGTGCTGCGCGACCGCACGCCCCGGATGGCCGAGCTGGCCGAGTTCCTGGGTCTGGACAAGTCGACGATGTCGGGACTGGTCGACCGGGCCGAGCGCCGGGGCCTGCTCGAGCGCACGAAGAACAGCGCCGACGGGCGGGCCGTGGACGTGGCCATGACGCCGGCCGGCCTCGAGCTGGCCGAGCAGGTGCACGCCGAGGTCAGCCGGGCCCTGGCCCCGGCCACCAGCCGCCTCGATGCCGACCAGCGCAGCGCCCTCATCCAGCTGCTCGAACGGATGCTCCGGCCGGAACGGCAGCCGTGAACCTCAGCTGACGGTCAGGGTGCCGTGCATGTCGGAGTGGAAGTTGCAGTGGAACTTGTAGGTGCCGGCCTTGCTCGGCGCCGTGAAGGTGGCGCTCTTGCCGGGCTGGACGGTCACGTCGAAGGCCTTGCCCGAATCGGCGGTGACCGTGTGGGCCTCGCCGTCGTTGTTGGTCACCTTCACCATGGCGCCCGCGGCGGCCGGTCCGGACACCGTGAAGGCGAAGCTCTTGATCGTGATGCTGGCCGCAGCCGACGTGGGCGCGGCGGCCGAGGACGACATGGACGTGCTGCCCGCGGGCGCATTCGACGTGGCCGGTGCCTTGGTACCCGAGCTGCTGCAGCCGGCCGTGAGCAGGCAGGCAGCGAGGGCGAGGGCGGGCACTGCGGTCAGGCTGGTTCGGTTCACCATGACTGATTCTCCTAGCGGTCGGTGTTGTCGGTGTCGGTCGGGTGGTTGCGGCTCAGGAGCCGTCGTCGCCGGTCCAGCAGCCGAGGATGTCGGAGGCGATCTCGTAGGCGAAGTCCGACCGCTTGGCGTGCTGCGAACCGAACTGGGCCGGCAGGCCGGTGGCGTCGACGCGCAGGACGTCGTGGTCCTTGCGCAACACGACCGTGCCGTCGCTGGTGCCGTAGGCCGCTTCGCCCAGGCCGGCCAGCGTCGGCCGTCTTGCCCAGCCGTTGGCGCAGCGCCTGGAAGTAGCCGGTCGTGGCCGCGGTGTCGGGCGACTCCTGCACCGAGATCACCAGCGGGCCCATCGACAACGCGTACCGGCAGGTGAACAGGCCGTTGACGAACGTGGACGTGCCGCGCGGCACCTGCTTGACCGCGAGGACGGTGGCGATGTCGGACCGGACCTCGGCCGAGCAGATCATCGCCGCCGGCGCCGATGGCTTGGCTAGCACCGACGGCTTGGCCGTCGCCTTGGCGGCCGGTGCGGCGGCGCCCATCGTGGAGCCGTCCGGCATGACCATGCCCGGCGTCATGGCCCCGCTCGTCGCCGGCGACTTCGGCGCCCCGCCGGCCGAGTGCGAACTCGCGCAGCCGGTCAGCAGGATCGCGCCGGCCGCGAGCAGGCCGAGCGTCCACATCCCGGGTCGAGCCTGTCGGGCGCTGATCATCGGTGCTCCATTCGTCGGGGCTAGGTGGCGGGGTGGGCGGACACCAGCGAGGCGAAGGCCACGATGTTGTCCTCGTAGTTGTGGGTGGAGAAGTCGAACTTGCCGCCACAGGTGATCAACCGCAGCGCGGCGTGATCGGTGTTGCCGTAGACGGTGAACGTCGGGAAATGGTTCTTGGCGTATTCGGCCACCGCGTCGATGCGGAACACGGCGACGGTGTGGTCGGCCCGGCGCACCGAGACGGTGTCGCCCTTGCGCAGCGCGCCGAGTTTGAAGAACACGCCCGGGCCGTACCGGGCCGAGTCGATGTGGCCGAGGATGACGGCCGGACCCAACGCGCCCGGCGTCGGCGAGTTGCGGTACCAGCCCGCTTGCGAATCAGCGCCCAACGGCGGCACCTGCACGGTGCGGTCCGGGTTGAGTCCGAGCCGCAACAGGCCCGACTTCACCCCGATGGCCGGGATGCTGAGCTCGAGCGGGGCCGATGCTGCCAGCACCGGGCCCCGCGTCTTCGGGGCGGCACCGGTCGCCCCGCCCGGTTTGGGCGGGGCGACCGAGCCGTCGCGGCCGGCGGCGTAGCTACCGGCGGCCGAGGCCGGTGGCTGGGGCGCCTGCTTCTGCGCCCGCACCGCGACCACGATCAGGATGGCGGCCGTGGCCACCAGCACGGCCGCCACCGCGGCGAGCAGGGCTCGTCCGCGGTGGCCGCCGTACTTCAGTCGCATCGACTCGACCTGATCAGTTGACCGGTCGAGTCAGCTCTGGCGGGACACACGCCGGCGAATCGCCAGCGCACCGCCAGCCGCCAGCAACAGACCACCGCTGGCGAGCAGGAGCGCCTCGTCCTCGGTACCGGCCGTGCTGCCGCCACCCGTGCCGGCAGCGCCGCCCGGCATGGTCATCTGCGACGCGGCGAGCGTGCCGCACAGTGCCGGTGAGGTCGCGGCCAGCGGCAACGACGGAACCAGGTCACTCTTCTCGCCCTGGGCCTTGGTGCTCAGCGTGGCCGGGTCGAGACCGTGCACCACGATGACACCCTTGCCCGCGGTCACCGACGCCAGCGTCTTGGCGTCCAGCGTGAACGTGCGGCTGTAGTCGAAGCTGCCGCCGCTCGGGGCCACGGTCAGCGTCGTGCCGGCCTTGGGGCTGGTGTCGCCGGTCTTCGAGAGCGTGGTGCCGATCGGGCCGTACGACGGACCGCCTTCGGTGGTGCTGACGACGCCGTCACCGTTCGTGTCGGCCGCCGTGGTCGGGCACACGCCCTGGCCACCGATGTGGATGTGCTGCACGTGCGGGTAGGGCTTGCCGCTGAACGTGGCGGCCAGACCGTCGACGTGCTCGGTGATCGTGGCCTGGCTGCCGTTCAGATCGAGCGTGAACGTGCCCGACGCGGTCGAGTGGTTCAGCGGGTTGAGCGTGGCCTGGTAGCTGCTCGCGGCCGAAGCGCCGGCCGACGTGGGCATCGACAGCAACGCCGCCGCCCCGAGCGCCAGTGGTACAGCCAGTACTGCGAGTTCCTTCTTCATGAACGAGACCTTCCAGTTGCGCCGGAACGACCGGCAACGGAGTGAAAACGTGCCTACTCCGAGCTGTTCGTCCGGGAACCGGCAAACGGTTCCGTCCACGGGTCAGAAGTTGATGACCTCGAAGCCCACGGCGTACGTGACCCCGATTTCGGCGCCCGTGGCCCGGGCAATGGACTCCAGGAACTCCTCCGGATCAGCCATCGGATGGTCCCCCAGCCCGGCCAGGTATGCCGCGTGGGCCTGCAGCGAGGCCACGCCGGTGTGGAAGTGCTCGGTCACGTCGACGGCATGGGTGACCTGCGGGCCGTGGGCGGCCAGGATCTGGTGGGCCGACCACGGCTGCAGGTCCTCGTCGAGCAACTCGCGGAACACCCAGCGATTGCCCGCGTCGCGCACGCCGTCGAGCACGGCCCGGCCGAGGGCGATGTGGTCGGCCTGGTTGAGCGTGCCCGGCCCCCACGAGTCGTGGTAGTTGCCGGTGACGACGACGTCGGGCCGGTGCCGGCGCACGGCTCGGGCGATGTCGCGCCGCAGCGGCAGGCCGTACTCGAGCACGCCGTCGGCATAACCGAGGAACTCGACGACATCGACGCCGACGATGGCCGCGGACGCGCGCTGCTCCTGCTCGCGCAGCGGTCCGGCCCGCTCGGGCGACAGGGTGTCGATGCCGGCCTCGCCGCGGGTGGCCAGCACGTAGCTCACCCGCTTGCCCTGCGCGGTCCACCGCGCGATTGCCGCGGCGGTGCCGTACTCGAGATCGTCGGGGTGGGCCACGATCGCCAGCGCGCTCGTCCAGGACTCGTCAACCGGTTCCAGATCAGCCATGGTGGCGAACCTACTCAACGCGGCGGATGCGGGCTCAGCCGCCGAGCGCGGCCAGCACGTGCGGGCGCAGCGCCCGCAGCGCCTGGCCGCGGTGGCTGATCTCGTCCTTGTCGGCCGGGTCGAGCTCACCGTTGGTGAGCTCGAGGCCGGCGGCGACGAAGATCGGGTCGTAGCCGAAGCCGTTGTCGCCGCGGGGCGCGCGCACGAGCCGGCCCGGCATCCGTCCTTCGACGACGCTCTCGCCGTTCCCGCCGACAAGGGCCGCCGCGCACACGAACGCAGCGCCCAGCCGTTCGTCGGGCGTGTCGGCGAGCTGGGCCAGCACCAGCCGCAGGTTGGCCTCGTCGTCGCCGTGACCGCCGGACCAGCGGGCCGACAGCACCCCGGGCATCCCGTTGAGCGCGTCGACGGCCAGGCCCGAGTCGTCGGCGATCGTGAGCAGGCCGGTGTGCGCGAACCCCTCGCGGGCCTTGAGCAGGGCGTTGTCGGCGAAGGTGGCCCCGGTCTCGGGCTTCTCGTCGTACGGCGCGACGTCGGCCAGGCCGAGCACGCTGACATCGGGCAGTTGCGGCGCGAGGATGCGCCGCAGCTCGGCGAGCTTCTTGGCGTTGCGGCTGGCGAGCAGGACCGGCCCGGCGGCGCCGCTCACCCGTGCAGGGCCGACTGCTGCAGCGCGGTCAACTGCGCGCACCCGGCCACGGCCAGGTCGAGCATCGCGTCGAGTTCCTCACGCCGGAAGGGCACGCCCTCGGCCGTGCCCTGCACCTCGACGAACTCGCCGTCGCCGGTGACGACGACATTCATGTCGGTCTCGGCCCGGACGTCCTCGTCGTACATGAGGTCGAGGCGGGGCTCGCCGTCGATGACGCCGACCGACACGGCGGAGATCGAGTTGACCAGCGGCTTGGCCTGGGCCAGGGCGCTGCGCGCATCGAGCCAGGCCACGGCGTCGGCCAGCGCGACGTAGGCGCCGGTGATCGCCGCGGTGCGGGTGCCGCCGTCGGCCTGCAGCACGTCACAGTCGATCGAGATGGAGTTCTCGCCCAGCGCGGCCAGGTCGATGGCCGCCCGCAGCGACCGGCCGATCAACCGGGAGATCTCGTGGGTGCGCCCGCCGATGCGGCCCTTCACCGACTCGCGGTCGTTGCGGGTCAGGGTGGCCCGGGGCAGCATCGCGTACTCGGCCGTCACCCAGCCCAGGCCGCTGCCCTTGCGCCAGCGCGGGACGCCCTGCACCACCGATGCCGCGCACAGCACCTTGGTCTCGCCGAACTCGACGAGGGCCGAGCCCTCGGCGTACTTCTGCCAGTCGCGGGTGATCGTGACCGGGCGGAGCTGGTCGGCCGCACGGCCGTCGGGGCGGGACATGATTTGGAGCTTAGGTGGTGGGCCTGACCAGCCCACTCGCGCGCCCTCCGGCTCGCCGCCGCGGGGCCCCTTGCCCGGCCTGCCAGGGCCGTACCAGCCCGTGCCAGCGCGTGCCAGCCCGGCGTGCGCCCGCTGCCAGCGGGCCGGCGCACAGTCTGGGCCATGACATACGCCATCCAAGCCGAAGGCCTGACGAAGCGCTTCGGCGACACCCAAGCCCTGGCCGGTATCGACCTGGCCGCCCGCGAAGGCACCGTCCTCGGGGTCCTCGGCCCCAACGGGGCCGGCAAGACGACCGCCGTCCGCATCCTGGCCACGCTGCTGAAGGCCGACTCCGGCACGGCCACGGTGGCCGGCTTCGACGTGGCCAGCCACCCGCAGCAGGTCCGCCAGCAGATCGGCCTGACCGGCCAGTACGCCTCGGTCGACGAGGACCTGACCGGCATGCAGAACCTGGTCATGATCGGCCAGCTGCTCGACCTGCGCATGGCCGAGGCCCGGCGCCGTGCCGCCGAGCTGCTCGAGTGGTTCGATCTGTCGGCCGCGGCCGACCGCACGGCCAAGACCTACTCCGGCGGTATGCGCCGGCGCCTGGACCTGGCCGCGTCGCTCGTCGGCCGCCCGGCCGTCATCTTCCTGGACGAGCCGACCACCGGGCTCGACCCGGCCAAGCGCGAGGACATGGGTCACGTCGTGCGCGGCCTGGTCGACGACGGCTCCACCGTGCTGCTGACCACGCAGTACCTCGAGGAGGCCGACGCGCTGGCCGACGAGATCACCGTGATCGACCACGGCCGGGTCATCGCCCACGACACCCCGGACGGGCTCAAGCACGTCGTCGGCGGCCAGCGGCTCACCGTGCGCCCGGCCGACGCGACGCCAGCTCGACGGCCCTGGCCACCCTGCTCGGCGACATCGCCGGTTCGCCGGCCGAACGCGAAGGCCGGCACGCGCTCACCGTGGCCGTCGACGGCGACGACGTGCTGCCGGCCACCGTGGCCCGGCTGGCCGCGGCCGGCATCAAGGTCACCGAACTGTCCCTGCACCTGCCCAGCCTGGACGAGGTGTTCTTCAGCCTCACCGGCGCCCGTACCGAGACCACAGAAGAGGAGGCCGTGGCATGAGCACAACTCTCGCCGCCCCGCCCCAGAAGTCCCCGCCCGCCGCTCCGGAGGAGGCCAACCCGATGCCAGCGGGTCTGCGCACGCTGCGCCACTCCCTCGTCCTGGCCAAGCGCAACCTCATCAAGACCTGGCGCACGCCCGAAGCAGCTGATCGACGTGACCCTCCAGCCGATCATCTTCCTGCTGCTGTTCGTCTATGTGTTCGGCGGCGCGATCGCCGGCGGCTCGCGGCACGACTACCTGCAGTTCCTGCTGCCGGGCCTGCTCGGCCAGGGCATCGCGATGGGCAGCATCGCCCTCGGCCAGAACATGAACGTCGACATCGAGAAGGGTGTCTTCGACCGGTTCCGGTCGCTGCCGATCGCTCGATCGGCGCCGCTGGTCGGCGCGGTACTGGCCGACTTCTTCCGCTACCTGATCCTGTGCGTGATCTACCTCGGCTTCGGCTACGTGATCGGCTTCCGGGTGCAGACCGACGTGCTGTCGGCGGTGGCGGCGATCAGCCTGTCCATCGCGTTCGCGCTGTGCTTCTGCTGGATCTCGGTGTGGGTGGGCATGAAGGTGCGCACCTCCGGGGCGGTGCAGGGCATCATGTTCCTGCTCGTGCTGCCGCTCTCGTTCGGCAGCAACACCTTCGTCCAGACCTCGACCATGCCGGGCTGGCTGCAGGCGTTCGTCAAGGTCAACCCGATCTCGCACCTGGTCGGCACGGTGCGCGGGCTGACGCTGGGCGGCGAGATCGCCTCGAACCTGACCTGGACCCTGGCCTGGATGGCCGGCCTGCTGCTGGTGTTCGTGCCGCTGGCCCTGCGGGCCTACCGCCGGCGGGCCTGAGCCGGCTCGACCGGGGCCGGGCGGATGAATTCGATCGCATCCGCCCGGCTTCGCGCGCGGCCCCGCTCGTAGGCCGCGGCAAAACCCGCATCGCCGAGCTCCGTGCGCAACCGCGCCGTGAGCTCGGCGATGTCGGGTTGAGTGGGGTCGGCGGTGCCGCGCAGCCCGGCGGCCGCGCCCAGCCGCTCGGCCGCGCCCTCCAGCGCACCGTCGTACTCGGCCAGCAGCGGCGGTGGTGACGGCGACGCTGGCGACGATGGGCATGTCCTGCGTGCCCAACGACACCTCGTAGGCCCGCATGATCGTTCGCGGGCCTCGTCGATCTCGCCGTCGAGGATCTGGTGCTTGGCCGCGACCGCGAGCGCGATAGCCAGGCCGTGGCCGTGCATCGGATGGGCGACCGGCATCGCCTCGAGCCGGGCCAGCGCCTCGTTGCGCAGGGTCCGGGACAGCTCGAGGTCGCCGGTGCGCCGGGCGATGTCGGCCTGGAGGATGCGGCCGAAGATGACCTCCCGGGGCGAGCCGGTCGCTTCGCTGATGTCGTTGCCGCGGCGGGCCAGGTCGGCCGCCGCCGCCAGGTCGCCCTGGCGCACGTGGATGTCGGCCAGCCGGAGGTGCAGCCAGGCCGCGTCGTCGTGGGCCCCCAACTCAGCGGCGTAGCGCAGGGCCTGCTCGTAGCTGGCCCGGGCCGCGTCCAGATCGCCCTCGCTGGCCTGCAGCAGCCCGATGGCCTGCAGGCACGTGGCCAGGCCCCAGCGCTCACCGAGTTGCTCGAACTCGGCCAGGGCCTCGCCGATCGTCGTGCGCATCGTCTCGACGTCGCCCTCGTTCTCGGCCATCCCGGCCCGGAACATCAGCGCGGACGCCGCCACCCACCGATCCGGCGAGGCCAGGGCCGCGGTCATCGCCGCGTCGAGGTGTTCGGTGTTTCCGGAGAACATCGCGATGACCGGGCGCATCAGTCCCAGCAGGGGATAGCGCTCGATGTCGGCCTGCTCGAAGCGGGCGCTCATCTCGCTCAGCTGCCGCAGGCTGTCCTCGATCTGGACCGAGTCGTCCGGGCTGAGGCCCGCGCCGCCGGTGAGGGCCAGCATCGAGTTGATCAGCAGCCGCAGGTCGGCATCGGCCTCGCCCTTGACGGCCAGCGCGAACGGCAACCAGGTACTGGCCTCGGCGTGGGCGCCGGTGAACATCCAATATCCGCCCATGCCGGCGGCGATCTCCAACGCCGACTGGGCGTGGCCCTCGTCGGTCAGGAAGCGCAGGGCGGCGAGCACGTTGTCGCGCTCGGCCTCCAGCAGCCGCATCCAGGGCAGCTGGCCGGCGCCGCGCAGCTGGTCGGTGGCCGCGCGCACGACGTCGGCGAAGTAGGTCGCGTGCCGCAGCCGGATCGTGGCCAGCTCGTGCCGTTCGGCCAGGCGCTCCACCCCGTACTCGCGGATGGTCTCCAGCATCCGCAGCCGGGTGCCGTCGGCGATCGGCTGCAGCAGCGACTTGTCGACCAGCGACGCGAGCAGGTCGGGGATGTCGGCGTCGGAGACGAACTCGTCGGCACACACGGCGGTGGCGCTGTCTTCGGTGGCGCCGGCCGGGAAAACGGCCAGGCGCTCGGCCAGCAGCCGTTCGGGCGGCGGCAGCAGATCCCAGCTCCACTCGACCACCGCGCGCAGCGTGCGGTGCCGCGGCAAGGCCGTGCGGCTGCCTCCGGTCAGCAGCCGGAACCGGTCGGACAGCCGGGCCGCGATCTCGCCGAGGGGCAGCGTGCGCAGCCGCGCGGCCGCGAGCTCGATGGCCAGCGGCAGGCCGTCGAGGCGGCGCACGATCTCGATCACGGTCGCCACCGTGCGGTCGTCGACGGTGAAATCAGGGCTGACCGCCGCAGCCCGGTCGGCGAACAACCGCACCGCGGGGTATTCGAGGGCCTGCGCGGCCGAGGCGTCGGCCGGCGGCTGGCCCAGGGGCGGTACGACCAACAGCGCCTCGCCCATGATGCCCAGCGGCTCGCGGCTGGTGGCCAGGACGCGCAGCTGCGGGCAGTGCGACAGCAGGTGATCGCTCAGCGTGGCGCTCGCTTCGACCAGGTGCTCGCAGTTGTCCAGGACGATGACCGTCCGCTTGTCGGCCAGCGCCTCGAGCAGCCGCGTCGTCGCGTCGACGTTCGACATTTGATTGCGGCGGTCGAGCAGGTGGGGAGCCTCGCGCAGGCCGAGCGAGCCGAGCACGGTCTGGGGCAGGTCGGCCGGGTCGGTGACCGGCGCCAGTTCGACCAGCCAGACCCCGTCCGGGGCGCCGTCGACGATCCGGGCCGCGGCCTCGCTGGCCAGCCGGGTCTTGCCGGCGCCGCCGGGGCCGACGATCGTGACCAGTCGGTTGGCCTCGAGCGACTTGCCGATGCGGGCGACCTCGTCCTCGCGGCCGACGAAGCTGGTCAGCTGGGCCTTGAGGTTGCTGCGCGGCGCCTGGCTGCGCTCCCCCGCGCCCGAGGCCAGCTCGCCGCGCAGCACGGCCAGGTGCACGGCCTGCAGTTCCGGGCTGGGGTCGACGCCGAGTTCCTCGGCCAGCCGGGCCCGCACCCGCTCGTACACCTGCAACGCGTCGGCGGCCCGGCCGCCGCGGGCCAGCGCCGTCATCAGCAGGGCGGCCACCCGTTCGTGCAGCGGGTGCTCGCCGGCCAGCGCATCGAGTTCGGCCGCGGCCGCACCGCTGCGGCCGAGGGCCAGGTCGGCGTCGATGCGGTCCAGTTGCACGGCCAGGCGCAGGTCGTGCAGGCGGGTGATCGACGGCGTGGCGAACTCGCCGACCTCGACCAGGGCCGGGCCCCGCCACAGCGCGACGGCTTCGGACAGCAGGGTGGACGCGGTGGCCGGGTCACCGGCGCGCAGGGCGGAGGCACCGTCGGCGGCGGCCCGTTCGAAGCGGTTGGCGTCGAGGTCGTCGCGGTCGAGGACGAGCCGGTACCCAGCGGGCGACTGGACGACCGAGTCGGCATCGCCCAGGGCCCGGCGCAGCCGGGACACCAGGGTCTGCAGCGCGTTGGCCTCGTCGGCCGGCGGCCGGTCGCCCCAGACGGCGTCGACCAGGTTGGCCACGCTGACCGGCCGGCCGGCGTCGAGGGCCAGCCGGACCAGGAGTGCGCGCAGCCGGGTACCCGCGACATCGACCAGCCGGCCGCTGCTGTCGCGTACCTCCAGTGGACCGAGGATCCCCACCTGCACGCGCTCACTCTTCCACGCCCGGGGTGCCCAGCTGTGCCGACGCGGCAGGATGGGGGCATGCGCAGCGAGACGATCACGATCAGTACCGGCGGCCGGCCCCGGGTGTACGACCTCACCGGCGAGTGCGCCGATTTCGCCGGTTCGGAGGCCGACGGGTTGCTCAGCGTGTTCGTGCCGCACGCCACGGCCGGCATCGCCATCCTGGAGACCGGCGCGGGCAGCGACACCGACCTGCTCACCGCGCTGGACGACATCCTGCCCGGCGACGGGCGGTGGGAACACCGGCACGGCTCGCCCGGGCACGGCCGCGACCACGTGGTGCCGGCCTTCATCGCCCCCTCGATCACCGTCCCGGTGCTGGCCGGGCGGCTGCAGTTGGGCACCTGGCAGTCGATCTGCCTGGTCGACACGAACGTCGACAACGCGCAGCGAACGGTCCGGCTCAGCTTTCTGGCGGGATGACGTCGGCCGGCGTCGGCAGGATCGCCGTGTGCTCGATCATGTAGTAGGCGGCGAGGGCGACGTAGGCCAGCAGCATCACCGGCGGCGACAGCAGGCCGATGCCGGTGGCGACCGGATAGGCCAGCGTGCCGAACCCGAACCGCAGCTGCGCCCGGCGACCCACGGCCGGCTCGACCGGGTGCGTCAGCAGGTTGTGGGTGATCATCCGCCGCAGGATCAGGATGAAGCTGATCGACATGCCCTCGATGGCCACGCCGTACAGCACGACGGCCCACCGCGCGTCCGCGCCGCCTTCGCGCAGGAAGGCGGCGAACGTCGACGTCGTGAACGGGATCGTCGTCACCCACATCAGCAGCAGGAGGTTGTAGAAGAGCAGGACGCGGTCGACGCGGGCGGCCAGGGCCAGCACGGCGTTGTGGTTGACCCAGACGACGCCGATGAAGAAGAAGCTCACGAGGTAGGCCGCGAACGAGGGCCACTCGTGCCGTAGCTGCGTGCCGACGCCCTCGCGACCTTCGGTGGCGTCCAGGTGCAGGTCGAGCACGAGCAGCGTGATGGCCACGGCCAGCACGCCGTCGCTGAAGGCCTCCAGCCGTCGCTTGTCCACCCCGCTGACGCTCAGACCGCGGCGATCTCGCGAAGCTGGGCCAGCCGGATGTGGTTGCCGGACGGGTCACGGAAGGCCGTGTCGAGGCCGTACGGGCGTTCCTCGGGCTTCTCGATGAACTCGACGCCGCGGGCGCTGAGCTCCTCGTACTCGGCCTGGCAGTCCTCGGTGGTCAGGAAGACGGTGCCGGCGAAGCCCTTGGCCATCAGGTCGCGGACCTGCTCGGTGGTCTCGGCGTCCATGACCGGCGGGCCCGGAATCGCCATCAGCGTGATCGCGACGTCCGGTTGGCCGACCGGGCCGACCGCGAGCCAGCGGAAGTTGCCCATCTCGGGGACGGTGACGTCGGAGCGCACCTCCATGCCGAGCTTCTTGGTGTAGAACGCGAGCGCTTCGTCCTGGTCATGGACCCAGAGCTGGGTGGTGCTGATCTTGAACATCGGTCCTCCTGGTGGGTGTCTGGCACCGACGAGGCTATTCAGCAGGCGGCCGCCTGGTCTTCTCGAAACGTGCGGTGTTGCGGGCGCCCGTAGGCGCGTAGGACGCAGGCCGGGATGATGGCGTGCGCCCGCGCCGGTGGGAACGTGGCCCGGTAGGCCGTCGGCGGCATGCCGTACATCCGGGTGAAGCTGGTGGTGAAGGACCCGACGCTGTCCAGCCCCACCGAGATGCAGATGTCGGCCACGGACGAGTCGGTGGTGCGCAGCAGCGCCGCGGAGCGCTCCAGGCGGCGGGTCAGCAGGTAGGCGTGCGGCGACTCGCCGAACTCGCGCCGGAACGCCCGGCTGAAGTGGGCCGGGGACAGCCCGGACGTGCGGGCCAGTTGGGCCACGGTCAGCCGCTCGAAGTAGCGGCCGTCGGCCAGGTCCTTGGCCCGCATCAGGTGCCGGGCGGGCGGGACGGAAGTCACGCGGCCGAGTATGCCGTCCGGGGCCGTCAACGGGATAGGTCGCGGCACCGCGGCAACGTCGGCTCGGGTGGCCGCGCTGGCCGCGCTGGCCGCGCTGGCCGCGGCGGCCTCGGCTCGCGCCGCCACCGCCCGCAGCGCGTCCAGTTCGAAGTACACGGCCCAGTCCGGGTGCGCCGGTGCCGGGCCGCGGACCGGCCGGACCGGCGCGCGGTACCCATCCATGTCCGAGTCCCTTTCTCGACGCCCCGCACATCGAGTTCCGGGCCTGGACACAGTGCCACCGACCGCCAGCAGCTCCGTTACTCAGGAGTAGATACGCAGCGGCCCCGCCCTTCGTTCACAAGCGCCACTCATGATCCGCGGCGCGAGTGAACCAACGGCGCATGCGCCGACGTGTGCCTGCTGTCCGTATTGACCGCCAAAGGGGAATCGTGAAGTTTCAGACCAAGATCGCCGCCGTCGCCGCAACTGTCCTGTCCAGTGCCGGACTGCTCCTCGCGGGCGGTGCTCCCGCGTCGGCCGCAGCAGCCGACACGGTGACCATCACCTTCTGCAACGATGGTGGATCCCAGTTCAGCTACGACGCAATGTTCCCGCAGCGGGGCATGAGCACATTTGTCGTCTCGCCTGGACAGTGCGTGCCCGGTTGGGATTTCGTCAGCCCGGGCGAGCCGTACATCACTCGCGTCTATGCCGGCGATGGCCGCTACCGCGACACCGCCGGCTACACGGTGTGGGCCTGCAACGAGCGGGTGACCCTGTTCGGTACCTACGACGCCACGAACATGCAGCAGCAGTGCGTCTGACGCGTATGACCTGAGCTGCGCATATAACAGGGCCGAGGCCCCGATCAACGGCAGGACAACGCCATTGATCGGGGCCTTTCCCGCATGCCACGGCGGGCCGAACGACGGTTCTTCACTCGACCGACCGGACTCACTACACCTGACGCGGATGATCGCGGGACTCCGCGCACACGCTGAGGTTGTGTTCGGCCAGGCAGGCGCAGGGACAGGGGAAGGCGCGTGCACAGGCGCGGCAAACGCCGTCGTGGTTGGTGTGTGCGTTGATCACCTGCGCCGCCCGTGCCCGCAACGCGTCCAGCTCGTAGTGCAGCGCCTCGTCGAGGGTCGAAGGGGGCAGCGAACTCACCGGCGTTCCTCCGCTCGAGCGAGCAGACCCAACCCCTGCGCGATGAACAGCCTTCAGGCTGAGCGTTTCGTAACTTTCGTAACTGGCGTATAGTGATGGTCTCAGCAGAGAGGCGACCGTCATGCGCACCACCCCAGCCGACCTCGTCAGCCCAGCACCGGCCGATGCCGATGAGCTGGCGCAGGTCCTCAGCTTCATCGAGGCCCATGAAGCACATCGCGGCGCGTTCCCGACTCCGTCCTTCTACCTGTCCGGCGCTGAGGAGCACGACCGGGTCGAGCTGACCGAGCAGGTGCATGCCCTGCTCAAGCAGGTCGTTCAGGCGCTGAGCAAGGGCCAGTCGATCAGCATCCTGACCCGCGACCAGGAGATCAGCACCCAGCAGGCAGCCGACATCCTCGGACTGTCGCGCCCGACCGTTGTGCGCCTCATCAAAGAGGGCGAGCTGAGCGCCCACGTCCCGGGAGCTGAGCGCCGCAAGCTGCTGCTGGCCGACGTCCTCGCCTACCGCGAAGAGCTGCGCGCCCGCCGCAACAGGTTCATCACCGAGTCCTCGGCCGCCTACGACGACACCGAACCGGCGGACGCCGCAAGGCCGACGCGATCGTGACAGACGCCCAACGACATCCTCGATGATCTTCACCAGCGCTACGGCATGACCGAGGTCGCCGACATGCTCGGACCATTGATCACCGACCGTACCTAGCTGTACGTATCTGTACCGGGCCACGTCGACGACGCCCTGTGGTGCCGGATTAGCGTCGGCGCTGGGCTCAGATCTCGAATTCGGCGTCGGGCTGGGCCAGTTCGATCGTCCCGCCGAACGCGGACGCGGCCTCGGCCACGGCCACCTCGCGCGACCCCCACGGCGGCACGTGCGTCACGATGAGCCGGCCGACGCCGGCCCGGTCGGCATGCTGGCCGGCCTGCTTGCCGGTGAGGTGCAGATCCGGGATGAACTCGTCGTCCGGCCCGATGGACGCCTCGCACAGCAGCACATCAGCACCGTGCGCGAGCGAGACCAGCGCGTCGGACTCCCCCGTGTCGCCGGAGTACACGAAACTGCGATCGCCGTGCGTGATCCGCACCGCGGTCGTCGGCACCGGGTGGTTCATCGGCGCGAACGACACCG
The DNA here is from genome assembly GCA_963713245.1 of uncultured Actinomycetota bacterium. GTDB lineage: Bacteria > Actinomycetota > Actinomycetes > Mycobacteriales > Jatrophihabitantaceae > CAVQKZ01. The sequence continues at coordinate 150,163 of CAVQKZ010000002.1, read as the reverse complement.
CGAACGGGCCGAGTTCGCCGCTGCGCGGGGTCGAGAACCCGAACAGTTCGTGCAGCTTGAGCTTGCGGGCGTACGGGTCGTAGGCCGCCTCGATCCGGTCGCGCATGCCCGCCGGCCCGATGAGCGGGATGCGGCCGTCCGCACCGCGCACCCGGAACCGCGCGCCCCCGTAACGCAGGGCGACGATGTAGGCGGTGAGATCGATGCAGTGGTCGGCGTGCAGGTGCGACACCAGGATCGCGTCGACCTCGGCCGGGTCGACGTGCCGTTGCAGCGCCCCGAACGCGCCGTGCCCGAGGTCGAGCACGACGCGGTATCCGTCGGCCTCGAGCAGGTAGCCCGATGCCGGTGAGTCCGGGCCGGGCACGCTGCCCGAACAACCGAGCACAGTGAGCTTCACGCGATACCTCCGTACGCCGGGGCCACGGCCGCGAGTTCGGGGCCGAGGAACCGGTGCCGCAGCCGCGCGAACGACTCGGCCGGCCCGGTGGCCCGGAACGTGTGCTGCGGTTCGGGGGCATCGTCCGGGCGCAGCAACCCGGTCTCGGTGAGCACCCGGTAGACGTCCTTCGCGGTCTCCTCGGCGCTCGAGACCAGCGTGACCGAATCGCCCATGACGACCGAGAGCAGCCCGGTGAGCAGCGGGTAGTGCGTGCAGCCCAGCACGAGCGTGTCGACGCCGGCCGCGTTGAGCGGCGACAGGTAGGCCTCGGCCAGGCCCAGCAGCTGCCGCCCGCTGGTCACGCCGCGCTCCACGAACTCGGCGAAGCGCGGGCAGGCCGCGCTGGTCACCGCGATGCCCGGTGCGGCCGCGAACGCGTCCTCGTAGGCGCCGCTGGTCACGGTGGCGACCGTCCCGATGACACCGACGCGGCCGGTACGGGTCGCGGCCACGGCCCGGCGCACCGCGGGCGCGATGACCTCGACCACCGGCACGTCGTAGCGCTCACGGGCGTCGCGCAGGCAGGCGGCGCTGGCACTGTTGCAGGCGATGACCAGGGCCTTCACGCCCGAATCGACCAGTTCGTCCATCAGCCGCAGCGCGTGGGCTCGCACCTCGGCTATGGGTTTGGGACCGTACGGGCCGTTGGCGGTGTCGCCGACGTAGTGCAACGACTCGTGCGGCAGCTGGTCCAGGACCGCGCGGGCCACCGTCAGCCCGCCGACCCCGGAGTCGACCATTCCGATCGGCGCGGAGCGGTCACGAATGAGCACGGCGTCAGGATACGGCCGGCGCCGCCCCGGGCGGCGGTTTGGGCGGGCGAGTGCGGCGCGGGTGCAGCACCGCGCCGGCCACGATCCCGGCCCCGAAGCCGCAGACGTGCGACTGCCACGACACCTGGGAGTCGAAGGACGGCAGCAGGTTCGACAGGAACGTGCCGAAGAAGAACAGCACGAGCACGGCGACGACGATCCAGCGCAGTTTGCGGGAGAAGTAGGCCCGGGCGAGCAGGTAGCCGAGCCAGCCGAACACCAGCGCGCTCGCGCCGACGATGACGCCGGCCGGCGCCACCAGCCAGGTGACCAGCCCGCCCAGCACGAGCACGATCGCGCTCACGGTCAGCCAGGTGCGCAGGCCCGAGAGCATCAGCACCCAGCCGATCATGATCACCGGCGCGGTGTTCGAGAACAGGTGGTGGTAGCTGGCGTGCAAAAACGGCTGGGTCAGCACGCCCCAGAGCCCGTCGATCCGGCGCGGGCGCAACCCGAACCGGTCGAGGGAGTAGTGGTTGGCCGCGTTGACCGCCTCGACGATCCAGAGCACGGCCGCGAACGCGACCATCAGGATGAGCGCGCCGCTCCAACTGCTGGCCTGGAAAGGCGGCTCGGTGCCGCCGCGCTCGCCGTCGCGTCGGACCGGCAGCCAGTTGCGCGGCCCCGACGACGTCACGGGCCCTATTGTGCGCCTCAGTCCGCTGCGGTCCGGCGGCGGGGAACGAGGAGCAGGGCCAGCGATCCGACGATGGCTATCGCCTCGCCGACGACGGTCGGCTTCTTGCCCTGGACGTTCCACAGCGGCTCGTACATGTCGGGGATGGGGCCGATCGCGCCGACATTGTTGTAGCGGTACACCAGCAGCAGGATCAGGCCGCCGCCGGCCACGGCCAGCGCCACCGCGGCGGCCCAGCGGCTCGTCCACACGAGCACGAGCAGGCCGGCCAGGATCGCCAGGACGGCCTCGGCCCGGAACAGGTCGGCCTCACTGAGGGTGCTGGTCTTGTTGAAGGTGTAGTTGTGCGCGACCTTCAGGTGCTCGTAGGCGTCGATGGCCAGACCGACCGCGGTGATGATGGCCAAGCCCCATCGGGCGAAGACGTTCATGCCTTTACCTTCGTAAACCGCACGCGAACGGTTCACGATAACGCGTTATCCGGCGCGCAGGGTGATCGTATGCAGGCCGGTGGCGCCGGACGGGAACACGTCGCGCCGGGTCGAGGGCTGCACCGTGCCGGCCGCGTCGACGGCCCGCACCCGCACTGTGTACGAGCCGGCCTTGGGCGGCGTCCACGGCAGCACCCACTGCCGCCAGGTGTCGGTCGAGGGCACCGGCGCCAGTCGCGCGGCCTGCCACTCACCGTCGTCGACCTGCACCTCGACCCGCGACACGCCCACATGCTGGTCCCAGGCGACACCGGCGATCGCGACGCTCTGCCCGGCCGGGACCCGCTTGCCGCTGCGCGGGGTGTCGATGCGCGACTGCAGCTTGATGTCGGTCTGCGCGGCCCAGCCGCCCTGCACCCAGTACGGCTGCACCGCCGCGAACGTGGTCGCCTCGATGTCGACCACCCACTTGCAGGCCGACACGTAGCCGTACAGCCCGGGCACGACGATCCGGGCCGGGAAGCCGTGCACGACCGGCAGCGGCACCCCGTTCATCCCGACCGCGATCAGCGAATCGCGGCCGTCCATGACGACGGCCGTCGGTGCCCCGATCGTCATCCGGTCGGACGAGCTCAGGACGAGCTGGTCGGCGGTGTTGTGCACGCCGGCCTCGCGCAGCAGATCGGCCAGCCGGGCACCGAGGAAGCGGGCGTTGCCGACCAGCTGGCCGCCGACCTCGTTGGACACGCAGCACAGCGTGATCCACCGTTCGATCAGCGGCCGGGCCAGCAGTTGGTCGTAGTCGAGGGTGATCTCCTTGTCGACCATCCCGTGGATGCGCAGCGACCAGCTCTTGGGGTCGATCTGGGGCGGCTCCAGCGCGGTGTCGATCCGGTAGAACTTGCCGTTCGGGGTGGCCCAGGGGACGCCGCTCCTGCCCAGATCGGGGCTGCCGGCCGCCGCGGTCACCGGCGGGAGCGGCGACGCGGCTTGCACGGGCGCGGGCAGGCGCACCTTGGCCCGAGCCGCCGTGACGTCGAAGCGGGCGTGCTGCGCGGCCCGGCCACCGAAGCCGGTGAGGGCGGCCAGTCCGGCCGCGGCCGCGCTGCCCTGCAGGAAGCGGCGCCGGTCGGCCAGCGGCCGTGTCGCCGCGTCCGGCCTCGGGCCCGGCCCCCGGTCCAGCTCCCGGTCCGGCACCGTCGGCCGGGCCGGTCCGGCGGCCCGGACCAGCATCGTCAGCACCGCCGCGGCGGCCAGCGTGGCCACGACCGTCGGGATCACGTCCGAACCGCGGTGCCCGTTGGCGCTCAACGCGGCGTAGCCGGCGACGCCGCCGAACACGAGGATGCCGACCAGGCCGTACACCAGCCGGCGCAGCGCCAGGATGCCGACGACCACGGCGAAGATCCCCAGGACGACGTAGATCCCGGTCAGCAGCACCGACTTGTCGTTGGTGCCGAAGTTGCGGATGGCCCAGCGCTTCACCGACTCGGGCGTCAGGAAGATGAACCGGTTGCCGACGGCGATGACGGGGGCGGCGGCGGGCCGCACGAGCGCCGCCACGGCCTCGCCCAGGCCCAGGGCAACCGCGGCCGCCAGGAGGCCGATCAGCGCGCCGGACACGTGTCGATTCAGCCTGGCATGCACGCCTCCATACTCACCTGCGGCCGAAGCGATGACCCGATTGCGGCCCGATCTGTATCGGATTCGTAAGACTGTCCCCGGCGACCACCCAACAGAATCGTGACGTGCGGCGGCGCATATCGTGACCAGCTACTCATTCCCGACAGCTGCGCCGCGAGGACGATGCCGTGACCTACCCGGAAATCACCCCGCCCCGAAGGACGGGCCGCAACATCCTGCTGGTCGCGGCCGCGGTCGTGGTCCTGGCCGGGGCCGCGATCGCCGTCCCCAAGTTGACCGCCGATTCCAGCGGCACCGCAGGCAGCGGGCCCGGCGGGCCGGCGGACTGCACCACGGCGAGCTTCGAGCTCGACGAGGGACTGGCCGGCACGCTGACCCTGGCCCTGCAGAAGCACGATAAGACCCGGTTCCTGTCCCTCGCCGCGACGCCGGCTACGACGTCGGCCATGACCATGTGGTGGCACAACGTCGACGCGCTCGGCTTCACCACCGGCGGCGCCCAGGTCGAGACCGGGGGCGAGCCCACCCAGGACAGCACCCGACGAGTGAAGATCGGCTTCCACAACCAGCTCGACTCGATGTCGAGCGACACCGGCGAACGGACCACGCCGGACACCCCGGCCACCGAATACCAACTCGGCGTCAAGGAGGTGCGCAACGGCGGCGCGAGCAGCACCGCCTGCCATCTCGCCATCACCGGCTGGCAGTCGCTCTCGAACGCGCCCTGGGACGTCGGCCACCCGCTCTACGTGGTCAAGACCAGGCACATCGTCATCGCCGGCGAAGCGCCGATGCACTCCGAGGTGCACCGCATCGCCCCCATCGCCGAGAAGGCGGCCGCGTGGAACCAGCAGTTCTTCGCCCGGGCCAAGCGCTCCGGCTACCTGCACCTGAGCGGGTATCTCGTGTTCGTGCCGGCCAACGCCCAGGAGGAGCAGCACTGGTTCCGGGCGCCGACGGCCAAGAAGCCGTCGGGCTGGGCCGCCGATGTCGGCGGCGCGGCCGGCATCCAGTTCCCGCTGCCCGGCGTGCAGGTTCCGCTGTACGTGCCGGCCGGAATGCCCAAGCCGGCCCCGCTCTCGACGAACACCGGCGGCGGCCGGGTGATCATCACCGCGACCGGCCGGCACGCGAGCAACCTCGACCTCGAGGCGACGTTCGTGCACGAGTTCGTCCACGCGATCTTCGCCAACGATGACATCGGCGCCTACCTCGGCGGCAAACCGGTGCCCGGCGCCGTCTCCGAAGGCGCCGCCCGGTGGATCGAGTCGTACTTCTACAGCTCGCCCAGCTCCGGCAACTCGCCCAACATGCACGCGCTGCCGTCCCTCAAGAACGGCCTGCGCCCGCACTTCTCCTCGTTCGACGGGCGGTGGCCCAGCAACGACCAGATCTACGGTTCGGCCGCGACGGCCGACTACTACTACGACCTGGCCGCCACGACGTTCGACTACGAGGCCAACTACGGCCTGGGGTTCGCGGTGCAGTGCGTCCTACTGGCCTACACGAACGGCGGCGGGCCGTTCACCGGCGTGGAGCTCAGCAACAAGGGCGGCACGATCAAGTTCGCCGACCCGACCCAGGAACAGGGCAAGTGGGCCAACTGGATCCGGCAGATGATGGCCGGCTGAGCGCGGGCACTCAGGCCCAGAGCTGGCCCTCGAGCCGCTCGGCCGCCTGCTGCAACGAGCCCGAGTAGGCGCCGGTGGACAGGTACTTCCAGCCGCCGTCGGCCACGACGAAGGCGATGTCGCCGCGCTCGTCGGTGGCGGCGACCCGGTCGGCCACCGACAGGGCGGCATGCAGGATCGCGCCGGTCGAGATGCCGGCGAAGATGCCCTCGTGCTCGATCAGGTCGCGGGTGCGGCGCAGCGCGTCGTAGGACGTGACCGAGAACCGCGACGTCAGCACGGAGTCGTCGTAGAGCTCCGGGACGAACCCCTCGTCGATGTTGCGCAGGCCGTAGACCAGCTCGCCGTAGCGGGGCTCGGCCGCGATGACGGAGACGTCGGGGACCTTCTCGCGCAGGTAGCGCCCGGCGCCCATCAGCGTGCCGGTGGTGCCCAGCCCGGCCACGAAGTGGGTGATCGTGGGCAGGTCGCGCAGCAGTTCCGGGCCGGTGCCCTCGTAGTGGGCCAGCGCGTTCGCCGGGTTGCCGTACTGGTAGAGCATCACCCAGTCGGGATACTGCTCGGCCAGCTGCTTGGCGGTGGCCACGGCCTGGTTGGAGCCACCGGCCGCCGGTGAGGAGATGATGCGGGCGCCGAACATCTCGAGCAGTTGACGCCGCTCGATCGAGGTGTTCTCGGGCATCACGCAGACCAGCCCGTAGCCGCGCAGCTTGGCCACCATGGCCAGCGAGATGCCCGTGTTGCCCGACGTCGGCTCGAGGATCGTGCAGCCGGGCGTCAGCCGCCCGTCGGCCTCGGCCGCGCGCACCATCGCGATCGCGGCGCGGTCCTTGATCGAGCCGGTGGGGTTGCGGTCCTCGAGCTTGGCCCACAGCCGCACCGGGTGCTCGCCCGCCCACCTCGGCGACAGGTTGGGCAGACCGACGAGCGGGGTGTCCCCCGTCGCGTCGATCAGCGAGTCGTAGCGGGTCACAGCCTCAGCCCCCGGCAACCGCCGGCAGGATCGTCACGGCGTCGCCGTCCTTGAGCGCGGTGTCGAGCGAGCCGGTGAACCGGACGTCCTCGTCGTTGACGTAGACGTTGACGAAGCGGTGCAGGCCGCCGTCGTCGGTGATCAGGCGGCCCTTGAGACCGGGGTGGCTGCCGTCGAGGTTCTCGATGAGCGCCGCGAGGGTGTCGCCGCTGCCGTCGACGGACTTGGCCCCGTCGGTGTAGCTGCGCAGGATGGTCGGGATCTTGACCTCGATGGCCATGGGATTTGCTGCTCCTGTCGGGGATCGATCTAGGTGTTAGGGGGAACGCGGATCGCTGGCGGTAATCGTCCCACCCGGCCCGCGGGTGGCGAAGGTCACCGACAGTCGTAGCGGACGTCGGCCCCTCTGTGCCCCAGCAAAACCCGTTCGATCAACACTTCAGTCATGGTTTTCGACCACCTCGACCACCTCGACCGGCTCCTCGGTGACCTGGCCGTCGACGATCCGGAAGGAGCGGAACTCGTCGGTGTCGGGGGTCCGGGTGGAAACCAGCACGTAGTGGGCATCGGGTTCGGAGGCGTAGGCGATGTCGGTGCGCGACGGGTAGGCCTCGGTGGCCGTGTGCGAGTGGTAGATGACCACCGGCTGCTCGTCGTTGGCCGCCATCTGCTTGTACAGCTGCAACAGATCGGCCGAGTCGAACTCGTAGAACGTGGGCGAGCGGGCGGCGTTGAGCATCGGGACGAACCGGACCGGGCGGTCGCTGCCCTCGGGCCCGGCCACGACGCCGCAGGCCTCGTCCGGGTGGTCGCGGCGGGCATGGGCCACGATGGCGTCCCGCGTCGCCCGGTCGATGGTCAGCACAAGGTCCGAGATTACCGGCTCAGCCCATCAGGGTGACCACGAGCGAGTCCTGCACGGCGGTCAGCCAGTAGTAGATGGCCCGCTGCTCGGCCATCGGGTCGTCCGGATCGACCTCCGGGCCGTCCTCCTCGCTGACCTCCAGGCGGGTGCCCAGGGCCAGGCGCAGGTCGTTGAGCACCTGAATCCAGCGCTGCCCGGCCTCGTCGGTGATCTCGAGATCGCCGTGGTGCTGGGCCAGTTCGGCCGCGCACCGGCCGGCTCGCTCGGAGCGCTCGCCGCGCAGGCTCAGCTCGGTCAGCGACCGGAACTCCGCCTCGGCCTCGTCGTCGTCGCGGTACCCGGCCGGGAACAGCCGGCGCTGCACCGGGTCGTGCGCATCGGCCGGATCGTTCATCAGCTCGTCCAGCTCGTCGAACAACCGGGTCAGCAGGGCGACCTCGACCGGATCGAGCCGCAGCCGGATCAGCTCACCGCGGCGGCGCACCTTCACGAATCGTGCTGCAACGTGGCCCACAGTCCGTAGCCGTGCAGGGTGGCCACGTCCAACTCCATCCGTTCGCGGGTGCCCGACGAGACGACCGCCTTGCCGCGGCGGTGCACGTCGAGCATCAGCTTCTCGGCCTTGCTCTTGGGATAGCCGAAGACGGTCATGAAGACGTGGGTCACGTAACTCATCAGGTTGATCGGGTCGTTCCAGACGATGGTGATCCACGGCAGATCGGGGTCGGCCAGCGTCTGCACGTCCTCCTGCGGCGCCGCCTCGCGATGCGGCGTGAGGGTCCCCGGCATGACTCCATGGTGGCACGGGCGGGCCGGCATTTCGCCGCTGGCTGTCGCCGAGCGGGGCCCTCGGCTAGGTTCGCGGCCATGGCGGCCAGCGATGCGCGCACGACCGGCTCGATCGGTGTGCCCGGCGTCGCGCTGCTCCTGGCCGGGGTCGTGCTGCTGCTGGTGTCGTTCACGGCCGTGGACTGGTATCCGGGGTCCGACCGGCCCAGCGCGGTCGCGCACATCGGCTTCGCCGACCTGCACCACCTGACCGCGGCCGGTACCTCGGTCGCGCTGGCCAAGGCCTACTTCGGCTGGCTGGCGTGGGTGCTGCTCATCCTCGTCATCGTCGTCGGATTCGCGGCCAACCTACCCAGCCCGGCCGCCGACGGGTTGCGCGTCGCCGGCCTCGCGCTCGGGCTGGGCGGCGCGGTCGTGACCTACCTCGCCCTCGTCAAGCTGGCCAGCTGGTCCGGTTCGCGCAGCGCGTTCGACGACGCCCGGGCCGGGGTGTGGCTGGCCATCGGCGGGTACCTGGTCGCCGGCCTCGGGGCCGCGCTCGGGCCGCGGCGCGGCGATTGAGGCCCCCGGCCGTCTGACAGCATCGTGCTATGACGACGGCCCTGCTGACCGACCGGTACGAGTTCACCATGCTCGGGTCCGCGCTGCGCGACGGCACGGCTCAGCGCAACTGCGTCTTCGAGGTGTTCGCCCGGCGGCTGCCCGACGGGCGGCGCTACGGGGTCGTGGCCGGCACCGCGCGGCTGCTCGAGGCCATCGCCGAGTTCCGGTTCGACACCGAGACCGTGGCCTGGTTGCGCGACACGGGCGTGGTTGACGCGACCACGGCCGACTACCTGGCCGACTACCGGTTCGGCGGTGACGTGGACGGCTACGCCGAGGGTGAGCTGTTCTTCCCGAACTCGCCCATCCTGACCGTGTCCGGGACGTTCGCCGAAGCCGTGGTGCTGGAGACGCTGGCGTTGTCCGTGCTCAACCACGACTGCGCCGTCGCCGCGGCGGCGTCCCGGATGGTGACGGCGGCGGCCGGGCGGCCGATCATCGAGATGGGCTCGCGGCGCACCCACGAACGGGCCGCGATCGCCTCGGCGCGGGCCGCCTACCTGGCCGGCTTCGCCTCGACGTCCAACCTGGCCGCGAGCCGGCGCTACGCCATCCCGACCGCGGGCACGGCCGCGCACGCGTTCACCCTGCTGCACGACGACGAGCGGGCCGCGTTCCAGGCCCAGGTCGCGGCGCTGGGGCCCTCGACCACGCTGCTCGTCGACACCTACGACATCACCCGTGGCATCGAACTGGCCGTCGAGGTCGCGGGGCCGGGGCTGGGCGGGGTGCGCATCGACTCCGGCGACCTCGGCGAACTGACCCGCCGGGCCCGGGCCCAGCTGGACAGCCTCGGTGCGACCGGGACCCGGATCGTGGTCAGCGGTGACCTGGACGAGTTCTCGATCGCGGCGCTGGCCGCGACGCCGGTCGACAGCTACGGCGCGGGTACCGCGGTCGTGGTCGGGTCGGGCGCGCCGACGGCCGGGTTGGTGTACAAGCTGGTCGAGGTGGACGGCCGGCCGGTGGCCAAGCGCTCGGAGCACAAGCAGACCAACGGCGGGCGCAAGACGGCGCTGCGCTCGTACAAGCCGACCGGGACGGCGATCGAGGAGATCGTCGTGGTCGGGTCGATGCCCGAGCCCGGCGAGGGCGAGCGGCCGATGCAGCGGGCCTTCATCCGGGGCGGTGTTCTGGTGGACGACGTGCCGAGTCTGAACGCGTCGCGCGAGCACCTGCGCGAGGGGATCGTGAGCCTGCCCTGGGACGGGCTGAAGCTCTCCCGCGGCGAGCCGGCCATCCCCACCCGCCTGGTGACCGCCTGACCCTCTCCCGCTTTGACCCCGCCAGCGCCGCTGAGCGGGCCGATCCGTGACGCTGGCGGGTCAAAAGCGGGACGGGGGCGGGGTGGATACGGTGGATGGATGGGCAGCGCGGTGATTGTGGTGGACGTGCAGAACGACTTCTGTGAGGGCGGTTCGCTGGCGGTGGCGGGCGGGGCCGAGGTGGCCCGAGCAATCAGCGTCCGGCTCGAGCAGGGCGGCTACGACCACGCCGTGGCCACCCGCGACCACCACATCGACCCCGGCGCGCACTTCTCGGCCACGCCCGACTACCGCGACACCTGGCCCCGGCACTGCGTGGTCGGCACGGGCGGCGAGCAGTTGCACCCCGACCTCGACACCGACCACGTCGAGGCCGTCTTCGACAAGGGCGAGTACGCGGCCGCCTACTCCGGGTTCGAGGCCCGTTCCGACGGCGTGCCGCTGGCGGCCTGGCTGCAGGCCCACGACGTGGACACGGTCGAGATCGTCGGCATCGCCACCGACCACTGCGTGCGGGCCACCGCCCTGGACGCCGCCCGTGCCGGCCTGGCCACGACCGTCCGCCTGGACCTCACCGCGGGCGTCGCGGCCGCCACCGTGGCCGCCGCTCTGGATGAAATGCGTGTTGCCGGCGTCGCGCTCGTCGGCCAACCGACAGTGCGCGGCTGACGCCGAAACCGTTGTGGGCTAGGTTCGCGCAATGACTGGAGCGACCCCACCCCCATCCGGGCCCGAACCCACCAGCACGCAGCGGCCCGGAGCGGCCGGACAGACCGGCTACCCGACACCACCGACGATGGGCCCGGAGACCACCCGCATGGCCCGCCTCGACCCTGGCCCGAGCCTGGCCTTCGGCTTCGTCGGCTCCGTGATCGCTGCCGTCGGCGCGGCCCTGATCGTGATCTCGTTCACGGTGCTGGACTGGTTCACCAAGAACAGCATCACCACCGGCAGCAACGCCCACAGTCACTTCGGCGACATCCACAAGCTGCTCGACGTGGTCGACACCAGCCCGAGCATCAGCGCGACCGGCACGGCCAAGCTGTACTTCTCCTGGCTGGGCTGGACCCTGCTCGTCGTCGTCGCCCTGTTCGCGCTGCTGGCCAACCTGCCCTCGCCGCTGACGATGGCCTTCCGGATCATCGGCGCGATCGGCGCGGCTGCCGCGATCGCGGTGACGTTCGCGGCCATCAAGCTGGTCAACGCCTCGCCCGTGACGGCCAGCTACGGCGACTTCCTCAAGCACACCTCGACCGGCTTCTACCTGGCCGTGGGCGGGTTCGTGCTGCTCGGCGTCGGCGCCATGGTCGGGCCGGCCCACCGGGGGGAATGAGCCCGAGCCTCAGTCCGAGAGCAGCTCGCCGGCCTCGTCCACGTCTTCGCGCGGAATGCCGAGCACGAACAGCACGGTGTCGAGGAACGGCAGGTTCACCGACGTGTCGGCGACCCCGCGCAACGCCGACTTGGCGTTGAACGCGATGCCCAGCCCGGCCGCGGCCAGCATGTCGATGTCGTTGGCGCCGTCACCCACCGCCACCGTCTGCGACAGCGGCACCCCGAACTCGTGGGCGAAGCGCTCCAGCGCCGCGGCCTTGCCCGGCCGGTCGAGGATCGGGCCGGGCAGCTTGCCACTGACCCGGCCGTCGACGATCTCGAGTTCGTTGGCGGCGGCGAAATCGAGGCCCAGCTCGGCCACGAACCGGTCGGTGAAGACCCGGAAACCACCGCTGACCACGCCGACCTGGTGACCGAGCCGGCTCAGCGTGTGCACGAAGGTGCCGGCCCCGGGTGTCAGGCGCAGGGCGTCGCGCACCGCCTCCACCTCGCCGAACGGCAGCCCGGCCAGCAGCGCGACCCGGGCCCGCAGCGACTCGGCGAAGTCCAGCTCGCCGGCCATGGCCTGTTCGGTGATCGCGGTGACCTGGTCGCTGACGCCGGCCCGCTCGGCCAGCAGGTCGATGGCCTCGTCGCGGATGAGGGTCGAGTCGACGTCGAGGACGACCAGCCGCTTGGCCCGGCGGCGCAGCCCGGACTGCTCGACGGCGATGTCGACGCCGGTGTCGTCGGCGGCCTGGACCAGGACGGCGCGCAGTTCGGCCGGGTCGCCGGTGCGCACGAGCATCTCGACGCTGCCCACCGGTTCGATACCCAACTGGGTGACCGATTCGATGTTGCCGCCGATGTCGGCGATGCGCTGGGCGATATGGCTCAGCGCACCGGGCCGCAGCGGGTGCCCGAGCACGATCACGTGACTCTGCGTGCCGGCGGGCGGCCGGTGGGCCGGCCCGCCCTCGGCCATCGCCACCTCGCACTCCATCCCGAGCGCGGTCGCGGCCCGGGTCACCGACTTGCGCAGCGCGGCCGGGTCACCGCGCAGGTCGAACAGGACGGCCAGGATGAGCCGGTCGCGGATGACCACCTGCTCGACATCGCGCACGTCGACGTCGTGGGCGGCCAGGGCCGAGAAGAACGCGGCCGTGACGCCGGGACGGTCGCGGCCGGTGATTGTGGCCAGCACGGACGTCGGCTGCATGAACTATTCCCTCCGGGGATCTCGGGTCGGCGGCGCAGCGCCGCGGGAGATCACTGGCCAGGGTCGGGGTCCCGCTGACCCTGCCGGGCACCGTCACCACTGATGGTCGCGCCGGCCACGTCCTGGGCCGGTTGGTGCTTCTTGCCGGCGTGGGCCTCTGCCTCCAGTCGGTCGAGCAGGTGCGGGTAGTGGTACTCGAACGCCGGGCGCTCGGAGCGGATGCGCGGGATCGAGGTGAAGTTGTGCCGCGGCGGCGGACTGGACGTCGCCCACTCGAGCGAGTTGCCGAAGCCCCACGGGTCGTCGGCAGTGACGATCTCGCCGAAGCGGTAGGACTTGTACATGTTGTAGGCGAACGGAACCATCGAGAACCCGAGCACGAACGACCCGATCGTCGACACGGTGTTCAGCGTGGTGAAGCCGTCGGTCGGCAGGTAGTCGGCGTAGCGGCGGGCCATGCCCTCGGCCCCGAGCCAGTGCTGCACCAGGAACGTCAGGTGGAAGCCGAAGAACGTCAGCCAGAAGTGCAGCTTGCCGAGGCGCTCGTCCATGTAGCGGCCGGTGTACTTCGGGAACCAGAAGTAGATGCCGCCCATCACGGCGAACACGATCGTGCCGAAGAGCACGTAGTGGAAGTGGGCGACGACGAAGTACGAGTCGGAGACGTGGAAGTCGATGGGCGGGCTGGCCAGCAGCACGCCGGTGAGCCCGCCGAACAGGAACGTCACCATGAAGCCGAGCGAGAACAGCATCGGCGTCTCGAACGTGATCGCACCGCGCCACATCGTGCCGATCCAGTTGAAGAACTTGATGCCGGTCGGGACGGCGATCAGGAACGTCATCACGCTGAAGAACGGCAGCAGCACGGCCCCGGTGGTGAACATGTGGTGGGCCCACACCGTGAGCGACAGCGCCGCGATCGACATCGTGGCCAGGATCATGCCCTTGTAGCCGAACAGCGGCTTGCGGCTGAACACCGGGATGATCTCGGTGACGATGCCGAAGAACGGCAGCGCGATGATGTACACCTCGGGGTGGCCGAAGAACCAGAACAGGTGCTGCCACAGGATCGCACCGCCGTTGGCCGGTTCGAAGACCTGGGCCCCCATATGGCGGTCGATCCAGAGCACGAGCAGGGCCGAGGTCAGGATCGGGAAGGCCAGCAGGATGAGCAGGCTGGTCACCATGATGTTCCAGGTGAAGATCGGCAGCCGGAACATCGTCATGCCCGGCGCCCGCAGCGTGATCACCGTCGTGACCATGTTGACCGCGCCCAGGATCGTGCCCAGCCCGGCCAGGGCCAGGCCCATGATCCACAGGTCGGTGCCCGAGCCGGGTGAGTTCAGGTCGTTGTTGAGCGGCGCGTAGAGCGTCCAGCCTGCGTCGGCCGCACCTCCGGGCAGCAGGAAGCCACCCATCGCCGTGATGCCGCCGAACAGGAACAGCCAGTACGAGAAGGCGTTCAGCCGCGGGAACGCGACATCGGGCGAGCCGATCTGCAGCGGCAGCACGAGGTTGGCGAACGCGAACACGATGGGCGTGGCGAACAGCAGCAGCATGATCGTGCCGTGCATCGTGAACAGCTGGTTGTACTGCTCGGGGGTGAGGTACTGCATGCCCGGACGGGCCAGCTCGATACGCATCATCAGGGCCATGACGCCCCCGATGCCGAAGAACACCAGCGACGTGACCAGGTAGAGCCGGCCGATGATCTTGTGGTCGGTGGTGCGCAGCACCTGGCCGAGCATCGAGCCCTTGTTGGCCTGGTGCACCGGGTAGGGCCGGGCGACGATGGGTTGTGGGCTGAGGGGCTCCGGCGCCTGCGCCGAGGGGGGCTCGACGGTCGTGGTCAAGGTGCCTCCAACTCGGAACTGGCTGGTCTGCTGCACACGACGATCGGGCAAACGCCGCACTCTGAAGGATAGTCAGTACCGGCCGGGCGGTACCCACCGGGCACGCGGCGCCGCTCCCCCAGGCCCGGCGCCGCTCCCCCGGGCCCGCGCCGCGCCGGAGCGCCACCGGATGTTTGTCCGGCGGCCACGTCGAGAACGGCGTCCCGTCGCCTGGCCTGGTGATCGTCAGGATGTGCGCGTGACACTGGTCGCCGAGACGTTCACCCCCGCCGTCAACGGCGTGGTCAACTCGGTCGTGCGGGTGGCCGACGAGCTGGCCCAGCGGGGCCACGAACCGGTCGTGATCGCCCCCAGCGGGCCCAGTTACCGCAGCGCAAGCGGGCACCAGATCGAGGTGGTGCGGGTGCCGTCGGTGACGCTGCCCGGCTACCGCGGGCTGGCGCTGGCCCGGCCGACGGCCCAGCTCGGCCCGATCCTGCGCGACCTGCAGCCCGACGTCGTGCATCTGGCCTCGCCGGCGGTCCTGGGCTGGCTGGCCGTCCAGGCCGCGGCCGAGCTCGGCCTGCCGTCGGTGGCCGTCTTCCAGACGGACGTGTCCGGGTTCCTGCGCCGCTACCACCTCGGCGCCAGCACCCCGATGATGTGGTCGTGGCTGCGGCGGCTGCACAACACCGCCGACCTGACCCTGGTGCCCTCGAGCGCCACCGCCTACCTCCTGCGCCGGCACGGCATCGGCCCGCTGGCGATGTGGACCCGCGGCGTGGACGGGCGGCAGTTCCACCCCGTGCGCCGCGACGAGCAGCTGCGGGCCGGCCTGCTCGGGCCGGGCGCGGCCGAGCGGTTGCTGGTCGGCTTCGTCGGGCGGCTGGCGGCCGAGAAGCGGGTCGAGCTGCTCGAGCCGATCTCGCCGGCTGCCCGGGGTGCAGCTGGTCGTCGTCGGGGACGGGCCGCGGCGGGGCGCCCTGGAGCGGCTGATGCCCAGGGCCTGCTTCACCGGCCAGCTGACCGGCCGCGACCTGGGCCGGACGATGGCCAGCCTCGACCTGCTCGTGCATCCGGGCGCGGACGAGACGTTCTGCCAGGTCGTCCAGGAGGCCCTGTGCGCCGGGGTGCCGGTCATCACCGCGGCCACCGGCGGCCCGCTCGACCTGGTCCGCCACGGCGAGAACGGCTGGCTGTGGGCCGGCGACGACCCGGCCCTGCTCGCCGCCCAGGTCGCCCAGGTGCGCGACGAGCCGGCCGAGCGGGCGGCGGTGCGGGCCCGGGCCCGGCCGTCGGTGGTGGCCCGCACCTGGGGCCGGGTGACCGACCAGCTGCTGGCTCACTACGGCCGGGTGACCGCGGACCGGCCCGGCGCGATCGCCGAACCGCAGGTCGAGGCCCTGGACGAGCACAGCAGCGTGTCGTGAGCCCGGGCCCGGGCAGCGGATTCGCCGCCGAGGCCGGCAGAAACGTCCGTTATTCTCATCGGGTTATCCCGACTTCGGGACGGAAATCGTCGGATTCGGTCGGCCGGACAGGTCGGCCAGTTGGAGGGCCCGGTGGCCGGTCGGCAACGCGACCCGGCCGCGTTCCGCCCTGATCCCGCGGCCAGCCGCAGCCTGGCCCCGAGCCGACGGCAGGCCGCCGCCCTCGTCGCCGGCCTGGTGCTCGTGGCCGGAACCGTCGCGGTGGCCTCGTACACGGTCAAGCCCAACAAGGCCCAGGCCTTCGACCTGTTCTACGGCTCCGTGTTCCTGAACGACGAGCGGGCGCCGGTGGCCGTCGATCTGGCCAACGGCAAGCCGACCGTCCGGCTGGTGGACGCCAACACCCAGGTCAGCGCCAAGCAGACGACCGACCTCGACGTGGTGCCGCTGACCAACGGCACGCTGCTGCTCAACCGGGCCAGCGGCGAGTTCAACCTCATCGACTCGGCCGGCTTCGTGGTCAAGACCAAGAACGGCGGGGTGCCGCTGCCGGCCCGCACCGGGCCGACCACGGCCACCGGGGTGTCGGCCGGCAGCTCGGCCTACATCGTCCAGGCCGGCCCGAGCGGGACGTCGGTGTACCTGGTCGGCCAGTCCACGGTCCAGTCGGCCACCGGGGTGGGCGCGAAGGTCAAGCCCCGGGCCTACTCGATCATCGACCAGCCCGCGACCACCGCCCCCGGCGACGCCGTGAGCGCGAACGGCGACCTGTGGCTGCGCGTGGGCAGCGGCGGCCGGCGCACGATCAAACAGCTCACCCTGCCCCGCGGCAGCAACGCCGGGGTCACCCTGCACAGCGCCGACCGGGCCAGCGTGGCCGCGGTGTCGGCGCTCGGGGCCACCACCGACCGGGCCGGTGGGGACGTGGTCGCGGTGGCCGCACCCAGCCAGGTGCAGGTCTTCACCGGCAGCGGCAACCCGACCAGGTTCGCGGTCAAGGGCCTCAACGGCGTCGACACGATCCTGGCCGCGTCCAACCAGGACGCGGGCACCCTGTCGTTCCTCTACCACTCGATCGCGGGCTGGAGCCTGGTGTCGGTGCCGGCCGGCGGCGGCAACGGGGTGGGCCCGATCCCGCTGGTCGGTATCGACAGCTCGGTCCGGCTGGCCCCGCCGGCCGGCCAGCCGCGGCAGCCTATACACGATGGACACCGGCGGTACCGGCCGGGTGTGGCGCATCGGCCCGCGCGGAGCGGTGCAGGCGCCCGCCGACGCGGCCACCTACCCGGTGGTGCGCACGTCGCGCCGGCAAGCCGGCCGAGGTGGCCGACTTCAGCGACGCCTACATCATCGGCCGCGGAGCCCGGGTCGTGTTCGACTCCCCCAGCCACATCCAGGCCCTCGGGCTGTTCACCGACGCCAGCCATGCCCCGGTCGACATCGACAAGAGCGCGGCCGTCTCGCTCAACGCCGCCGGCACGGCCTCGTCGCTCAGCCAGGGCCACACGCCCAAGAAGTCGACCAAGAAGGCGCCGGCCAAGGGCGCGGCCCCGGCGCCGGCCCAGCCGATCAGCGACAAGATCCGCTGCCGCACCGTGGTCCAGGTGCCGCACATCCCGACGATCACGCAGGCCACCCCGGGCTCGCGCTCGGTGCAGTTGCAGTGGAGCTACCCGCTGCTCGACCCCCGCGACTGCGCACCGTCGACCTACACGGTCGCGGTGCAGCTGCTCAGCACGGCCGCGCCGCCACCGCCGGCCGCGGTCACCGTGCAGGGTCAGGACGGCGTGAACCTGACCGGCCTGTTCCCCGACACGCGCTACCGGATCACCGTCACCGCCTACCTCAACGGCCGGGGCACGCCGTCGGCCCCGGTCGAGATCGCCACCGGGCCCGAAGGGCCGGCCGCGCCGACCAACGTGCACGCCAGCACCGACAGCGCGGGCAACTGGACGATCACCTGGAACTCGTGCGGCGGCGTGGCCCAGGGCTGCGTGCCCTCGGCGACCTGGAGCGTCATCCCGAGCTTCTGCGACGGGGCCGGGCTGGCCAGTGCGCCGGCGACCATGTCGGTCGCGGGCGACCCGACGCAGCACAGTTTCCGGGCCACGTTCCCGGGCAACGACTCGGTGCTGGGGCGCGGGCTGAAGTTCCAGGTCGAAGGCATCGGTACCAGAGGGACGGTGGGCACGCCCGGCACCAGCGACGGCTGCGCCTTCAGCTGGCGCCCGCCGGTGGCCGGCGGGATGACCCTCACCGCCTCGCAACCGGGCACGACGACACTGGGCGGCTCGACGACCACGACCGTGAACCTCGACCTCGGCGACAACCCGGTGCGCGCGGCCGGCGGCGTCGGCGCGCAGGTCACGTTCCGGCTGTCCGGGCCGGACGGCACGAAGACGGTCGGGCCGGTGACGTTCCGCGGCGCGTCGCAGCATCTGTCGGGCCGGTTCAGCGGGGTGCAGGCCGGGGCGAACTACAGCGCCTCAGCAATCGTGAGCGCGCCCAAGCATCCGGAATCGAGGGTCACCGTCGGCCCGGCGACCGTCACCACCCGCGCCGCCTGGCCGACCATGACCGTCGACGCGTCCTGCCCCTCCAACCCCGGCCCGATCGTGCTCAACTGCACGCTCACCGTGAAGGTGAACGGTCTGTCGAGCGCGGCCGCCAACGGCGAGTTGTTCAGCTTCGTCGACACCAGCCGCCTGCAGTGCGGCAGCACGGCCCGGGCCCTGCAGAAGGACAGCTTCGACCCCGCAAACGACTCGCTCGTCGAGAACGTGTCGTTGCTGACGCTCGGCGGGTCGTGCTCGGTCTCCGTCGCCCTCGTCGAGGCGCCGGGATCCAAGGCGCCGCTGGTGTTCGGCGGCACCACGTCGCCGGTCATCACCCACCAGGTCGATCTCGCCAACGCGTCGACCCTTGACGCGAACCAGGGCGACTTCGCCGTCGGCTTCGACAACGCCGGGGGCCGGTCGAACGTCCGGGTGCGCTATCAGGGCGGCACGAGCGACAGCGACGTCAGCCAGATCACGACCGGCTGGACGGAACAGGTGTTCGCGCCCAACGGCACCGGCTGCGGCTCGGACACCAGCCAGCCCACGCACGCCGGCATCGAGGTGGCGGTCAGCGCGACCTGCGTCAACCGCTTCGGCGGGCAGACCAGCGGCTGGACGGTCAAGGTCGGCTACCAGGACACAGCCGGCGGCGCCTCGCACTCCTTCACCTATCAGCTCAGCGGCGGCCCGCCGACCTACCAGCCGTGCACCGTCGCCGCCTCCGACTTCACCGCGACCTGGGCCGGCACCGCGGCCGCGCCCGCCGTGGGCGTCACCTACAGCGGCGGGGCGGCCAACCTGGCCGGCTGCTCGAACTGGATCTACGTCCTCAAGGACACCACCGGCAAGACGTGCGGCAGCCAGAATCCCGGGACCCCGAGCACGCAGGAGGTCGGCATCACCGACACCTGCTCCTCGACGCGCACCAACGCCTGGACCGTCACCGTCGGCTACATCGACACCGCCGGCGACCAGCAGGCCACCACACCGATCCCGGTCGGCGGCACCCCGCCGTGACCACCGCGACGCCCAGCCGGTTGACGTCGCCCGCACCGCACCCCCTAGGAGCACCATGACCCGACCCCCGGACGAGATCGGGCGCGTGGCCCACAGCGTCGCCGCCCTGTGCGCCAACATGGGCCACGTCATCCAGGGCAAGCCCGAGGTGATCCGCAACGCCGTGATCTGCCTGCTGGCCGAAGGTCACCTGCTGCTCGAGGACGTGCCCGGCACCGGCAAGACGTCCCTGGCCCGGGCCCTGGCCTCCTCGATCTCGATCAGCTGGAACCGCATCCAGTTCACCCCCGACCTGCTGCCCTCGGACGTCAGCGGCGTGTCGATCTTCAACCAGGCCACGTCCGAGTTCGAGTTCAAGCCCGGCCCGATCTTCGCCAACGTCGTGCTCGGCGACGAGATCAACCGGGCCTCGCCCAAGACCCAGTCGGCCCTGCTCGAGGTGATGGAAGAAGCCACGCTCAGCACCGACGGGCAGGTGTACCCGATGCCCCGGCCGTTCATGGTCGTCGCCACCCAGAACCCGATCGACATGGAGGGCACCTACGTCCTGCCCGAGGCCCAGCTCGACCGGTTCCTGATGAAGCTGACCGTCGGCTACCCCACCGCGATGGCCGAGGCCGAGATCCTGCACACGCAGAAGATGGGCTCCACCGTGGCCCAGCTGACCCCGGTGCTGTCGGGCAGCGACGTGCTGGCCATGATCGACGCGGTCAAGCACGTCGAGGTCGCGCCGGCGCTGGAGCACTACATCGTCGCCATCGCCACGGCCACCCGGTCGATGTCGGAACTGCGCCTCGGCGTGTCCCCGCGCGGCAGCCTGGCCCTGCTGCGGGCGGCCCGGGCCGCCGCGGCCGCGGCCGGGCGCCCGTTCGTGGTGCCGGAGGACGTCAAGGACATCGCCCCGGTGGTGCTGTCGCACCGGGTCATCCTGCAGCCCGAGGCCGAACTGCAGGGCCGCACCGGCACCGAGCTCATCGCCCGGGCCGTGCAGTCGGTGCCGGTACCCCGCGCGCTGGCCACGAGCTAGTACCCACCCGTCATGACCAGGATGGGTTTTGCCGCGCTGCTGGCCGGCGCGGCCGGGCTCGTGCTCGGGCTCTGGCTGGGCTGGACGTCGTTCGACCTGCTCGGCCTCGGCCTGCTCATCGTCGTCGTGCTCGGGCTGGCCACCATCCTGCGGCCGTCGCAACTGCAGATCGACCGGCAGATCCAGCCGCCCCGGGTGCCCAAAGGGTCGATGGCCATCGCGTTCCTGACCTTCGCCAACCGCGGCCGGGTGACGATCGGCACGACGGTGGCCAACCAGCCCTTCGGCACGAGCCAGGTGCGCACGGTCATCCCCCGCCTGCGGCGCGGTGAACGCGGCACCCGCACCTACCGGCTGCCGACCTCGCGCCGCGGCATCTTCGACGTCGGCCCGATCGAGGTGACCCGCCGCGACCCGTTCGACCTGTTCCGGGTCTCGCGCCGTTACGGCCAGCCCGAGCGCATCTGGGTCTACCCGCGGGTGCTCGACTTCCAGGCCCTACCGGCCGGCCAGACCCGGCACCTGGAAGGCCCGTCGTCGGACACCTCGCCCCAGGGCAACATCACCTTCCACCGGTTGCGCGACTACGTCGTCGGTGACGACCTGCGCCTGGTGCACTGGCGCTCGACCGCCCGCACCGGCCGGCTGGTCGTCAAGCACAACGTCGACACGTCCCAGCCCTACAGCGTCGTGGTGCTCGACCAGCGGCCGGCCAACTACACCGAGGAGTCCTTCGAGGCCGCCGTCGACGTCGCCGCCTCGGTGCTGGTGGCCGAGTCGGCCAACAAGGCCCCGGTCGAGCTGCGGACGACCGACGGCAGCGCGGTCGGCGGCCCCCGGCTGCGGGACGTGACGCCGCTGATCGACCTGCTCACCGGCGTGACCGCCGACCCCGGCGGTTCGCTGCAGGCCCAACTGCTCGCGCTGCGCCGGGCCCGCGGCGGTACGTCGCTGGTCGTGGTCACCGGCGTGCTCGACCGCGCCGACCTGCCGTTCGTCGCCGCGCTGCGCCGGCGCTTCGAACGGCTGGTCGTGGTCTCGATCGATCCGGAGTACGACGACGCCCCGGCCCGCTTCCCCGGCGTCGGCGTGATCACCGCCGCCGATGCCGACACCGCCTGCGCCGCGTGGAACCTGCAGGTGCACGCGTGATCCGCCGCCTCGTCCCGCTGAGCATCCTGCCGCTGGCCCTGCTCGCGAGCGTGCTGGCCAGCGTGCCGTGGCGGCGGGCGTTCCCGGCCGACGTGATCACCGCACCCCTGCTCGGCGCGGCGCTGCTGAGCGTGCTGGTGCCCTATGTGGTCGTCCTGCTCGGCGTCCGGCGGCTCTGGCTGACCGTCCTGATCGACGTGGCCGCGTTCGTGGTCTACACGCTGCTCGTCGTCCTGCACGAGCCGGGCGGGTTCGCCGACCTGATCGCCGGGATCTTCCACGGCCCGTCGCAGGTGCTGACGTTCGCGCTGCCGCTGGTCAGCCCGCGCACCCTGCTGGTCGCGCCGGTGGCCCTGTGCTGGCTCGCGGGCGCCATCGCCGGCGAGTGCGTGGCCCGGCAGTGGAACACGATCGTCCCGTACGGCGCGTGGCTGGTGACCTTCGGGCTGTCGTACGCGGGCTCGGTTCGGGCCGCGTCGGGCTCGGTGCACCACGTCCGGGTGTCGGACACCGAACTGGCCATCGGCCTGTTCGTGGTCCTGTTGCTGCTGCGGGTGGCCCAGTCGTGGGTGCGCCAGGACGCCAGCGCCCAGACGACCCAGGCCGACGGAGTGCTGCCGCTGCGCGGCGTGGCGCTCGGCACGGTCACCGCACTGGTCGTGGGCCTGGTCGCCGCGGTGGCCGTGCAGTCGTCCGCGTTCGCCGGCCGCACGACGACGCCGCAGCGGGTGCCGCCGGTCAACCGGTCGCAGCCGCTGAGCCCGGTCTCGTTCATCGGCGACCTGCGCCCGGCCAATCCGAGCGACGCCGGCCGGCCCGTCTTCGACGTGACCGTCGACCGCACCTCGCCGGCCTACTTCGGGATCGCCAACGTCGACTTCTACGACGGCGACGGCTGGTCGTTCACCCGCAGCTTCCGGCCGTCCGGCGGCATCCTGCCCGCCGACACCGACCCGGCGCTGAACGTGCGGCGACCGGCAGTGACCCAGCGGTACAAGATCGCCGCCGGGCCGCTGACCTCGACACCGTGGATGCCATTCCTCTACCGCCCGCAGCGGGTGACCGGTACGACCGTGAACATCGACGCCACCAGCGGCATGGTCGTGCCGTCGAACACCCTGCACGCCGGCCAGACCTACACGATCCGCTCCGACGCGGCGACGGCCTCGTTCGCCGGCCTGACCTCGGCCGGGCTGCCGGCCACGTCCGCGCCCCCCATCGACACCGAGATCCCCGGGGCGCTGCGGACCACCCTCACCACCGTCGTCAACACGTTCGCCGCGGAGACCGGCACGTCCAGCTCGCCGCCGCTGCCGTTCCTGCAGGCCCTGAGCAAGGATCTGCAGAGCCGGTACTCACTGGCCGGCGCCCCACCGAGTGCCTCGCCGTCGAGCACCCCGAAGGCGCATCCCTCGAAGGCATCGCGCAAGCACAAGGCCACGGCGCACGCCACGCCGACGCCGACACCCACGCAGTCCCCGCACACGGGCGGGGTGAGCTTCACCGACGTGCTGGCCTCGATCGTCGGCCCGGATCGCTCCGCCACCCCCGAGCAGTACGCGACCCTGTTCGCGCTCGTGGCCCGCCAGCTCGGCGTGCCCGCCCGGGTGGTCACCGGGTTCCGGGTGCGCTCCAGCCAGGGCGGGCGGCCGTTGCGGGCCGGGCGCTACAGCGTCACCACCGCCGACGCCTGGACCTGGGTGGAGCTCCCGATCCGGGGTATCGGCTGGGTCGTGGCCGACCCGGCCCCGAGCTCGTTCTCCAATGCCCAGCAGACGCCGACGGCGTCCGAGCAGCCTTCGCAGACGCCGAGCGCCACCCCGAGCCGCAACGCGCTGATCACCCAGTCCAACGGCGGGCACGCGGTCGCCCCGAAGAGCACGGTGCCGCACTCGGCCTCGAGGTCGCACCGGGCGCTGATCGTGGGCCTGCTCATCGTGCTGGCCGTCCTGGTCTTCGCGCTGCTGGTCGTCCTGCTGCTGCGCAAACAGATCCGGTCGCGGCGCCGGCGCCGCGTCCCGGATCCGCGCCGCCGGTTGCTCGGCGCCTGGCACGAGAGCCTGGACGTGCTGACCGAGTCCGGCCTGCCCGACCTGACGAACCTGACCAGCAGCGAGATCGTGGCCGCCACCGACGCCCAGTTCGGCCCGGAGCCGGCCGGGCACGCCGCGTTCCTGGGCCACGCCGCCAACGCGGTGGTCTACAGCGCGACGACCCACGTCGGTCCGGCCGAGGCCGACGCGGCCTGGACGGCGCACACCTCGCTGCGGCGACTCGTCCGGCGCCACCTCAGCCTGCGCGGGCGGCTGGCCGCGGGCCTGCGCTACCACCGCTCGAAGGCGCCGCGCCCGGCGCCGGCCCCGACGTCGTGGGCGTCACCGCGGCCGGCCGCCACGAAGCGGCGCGGACGTGCTCGGGCGCAGGGGCTCGCACCGAGCGCACTAACGCCCACTGAGGGCCGTCGGTTCAGCTGTTGTAGACCAGCCGCGCGCGGATCTGGTACGCCTCGAGCATCGCGTGCGCGTAGCGGACCTCGGCCACCGAACCGCGGGTGGCCCGCAGTTCCACCGGGCCGGTGGTGCTGACGGCGACGACCGAGCCGTTCGTGATGCCCTCGGCCCCGGCGGCCTCGTACTGGGGCTGGAAACCGAGGACGTCCGTCCAGGGAATCCGGGTGCGCTTCATCCGGGTCCGCAGCGTCAGGCCGCGGTCGTCGACGGTCAGGGTGGTCACCCCGGCGTGCAGGCGCAGGCTGCCCCGAAGCGACATCGGATCGATGACCAGGTCGTTGGCCGGCTCCGGTGCCCGGGCCAGCTGCGGGGGCATGCGCAGCGCGGAGGCGGGCGCGGCGAAGGCGGCCGCCGACTCGGGCGGGCCGCCCTGGGCGGCGGGCGGAATCGGGTAGCGGACCTCGCTCGGCGGCGGTGTCGACGGCCCCGGCTCGGTGTTCGGCGGCGCGGTGCCGGCTGCCGGGGTCGGCGTGCGGTCCGGGGCTGGGGAGGCCAGCGGCGGCAGCGTCCACCGCGCTGTCGGTGGTGGGCCGAGGGTCGGGGCTGGCGTCGAGGGGGCGGCCGGCGGCGCGGTAGCCGCGGCCGGCGCCGGTGGTGCCTGCCCGGGCTGGCTCTGGGGTGGTGGTGCCGGCGGGGCCGGGGCGTGGGCCGGGGCCGGTGGCGGCGGCCCCGGGGCCAGCGAGGTCGGCGGCGGAGCCAACGGCGGCGGAGGCGGCGGCGTCGGCTGTGCGGACGCGGGTGGGGGCGTCCACATCGCCGGCCCCGGCAGCGCCGGGCCCGGCAGCGCCGACACCGGCAGCGGCAGCCGGTCCGGCCGGAGCGGGTACGGGCTCTGGGCGGCGGGCGGTTCGCTCACCGGCGGCGGTCCGATGTCGAGGCCGGGATCGCGCCAGGGCGACGCGGGCGACAGGTCCGGGAGCCGCTCGGTCAACGCGATGCCCGCCGCCGCGGTGTCCGCAACGGCCGGCTCGAGTGCCGGCGTCGACATCGAGCCCGGGGCCACCACCGGCGCCTGGTCCTGTTCGTCCGGCTCGAGCAACTGATCCAGGTCGGGCTCGTTCGGCTCGTCCGGGTCGAGCAGCTCGTCGACGAGGACCTCGGGCTGCTGCGCCGGAAGACCGACGTCGGCCGCTGCCGCCGCAGCGGGCTCGACTGTCTCGGGGTCGGCCGCGGCCGGCTCGATCGCACTCGGCACCACCGCGGCCGACTCCGCTGTCTCCGGTTCGGCCGCAGCCGGCTCGATCGCACTCGGCGTCACCGCATCCGCCACAATCGCGCTCGGCGGCACCACGGCCGGCTCGACCACGGCGGGCTCATCGACGGCCGACCCGACCACGTCGGGCTCGACGGCACTCGGCACTGGCGCATCGGGGGCAACCGGGTCGGGTGCAACCGCCGTCGGCACCACCACCTCCGGCTCGGCGTCGACGGGCTCACCGGTGGCCAGCTCGGCCTCCGCTCGGCTCGGCCGCGGTCGGCTCGCCCGCGGTCGACCCCCCGACTCGGCCGCGGTCGCCTCGGCCATGTCGGGCGAGGTCGGCGGCGCCTGGACCGGGGCGAGTTCGGGCGACACGGGTACGGTCGGCTCCCCGTCGGCCTCGTGCGAGACGGCCAGATGCCGCGGCCGGCGCGGCGGCCCGGGCGGCGTCGGCACCGACAATGAGGGCCCGGCACCGGGCGGCGGGAACTCGGCCGGGAAGTACAGCCGCGGCGAGGAGAAGTCGTCGTGCGGAGTCGGTGCCGCGTGCGCACCTCGGCGCCCCGCTCGCCCGTTCGTCCGCCGCGGCAACTCGACCGGGGACCCCTGCGGCGCGGACTCGGCCGGCAGCAGCCCCGGCCGCGGCAACACCTCGGATAGTTCCGCGCCGGTCTGATCGGCCGCGGCCGCGTCGACATCGCTCGGCGGCGCCGGCGGGGTGTCCGCGGAGTGCGCACTCAGCGCATCGGCGTGCTGCCCGGCCACGAGCTCCCGGTCGACGTCGGCTCGCTCGGCAGCAGCCGGCTCCGCCGCGGCCGGGTCGCCGACTGCAGTCTCGCCGTCGGTGGCGACGACCGGTTCCGGCGCTCCCAGCAGCTCCTCGGCCGCCGGCTCCGGTTCGGTCGGCTCGGGCTCGGACAGCTCAGGCTCGGTCGGCTCGGGCTCGGGCTCGGGCTCGGACAGCTCCGCGAACGCAGACTTCGGGAACACAAGTTTCGGCACCACCAACTTCGGCAGCACCAGGTTCGGAAACATCAGGTTGGGCAGCTCGGGGACCACGGGCTCGGGCGGCGCCGCGGCCGCGGCCGGTTCGAAGACGGGCGGTTGGGCCGGCACCGCAGCCGCCGGTTGCGCGGCCGCAGGCTGCTCGCTCGGCTGGGCCGGCGTCGGCGCTCCGGCCGGTGGCCACGGCGGGGCGGACGCCGCCGGCTGCGCCGGTATCCACGGCCGGGCCGGCGACCATTGCTCCGCAGCAGCGGGCGGCTGGGCCGCAGCGGGCGGCTGGGCCGCAGCGGGCGGCTCCGCCGGCACTGGTGGCTGGCCCGCGGCGGGCGGCTGCGCCGACACCGGCGGTTGCGCCGACACCGGCGGTTGCGCCGACACCGGCGGCGGGGGCGGTTGCCAGGGCGGCGTCGCTGCCGGCGGCGGCGGCAACAGCGGTGCCCGGGTCTCGATCGCGGCCCGGTCGGGCAACCGGGTGACCGTCGGGACCCCGCCCGGCACCCCGGGCGCGGAGTTGCGGATCAGGAACTGGGTGCGCGACCAGCCCTGCTCGACCTCGATGCGCGACAGCTGCACGGCGAACTCCGCGGCCGTCGGCGGGCGCTGGTCCTTGTCCTTCGACATCGCCCACACCAGCAGGTCGGACAGGGCCACCGGCACCCCGGCCTGCAACACGGGCTGCACCGGGTCACGCAGGATGCGCAGGATCACCGACGCCGGCGACTCGCCGTCGTAGGACCGGAAGGCCGACTGCCCGGCGATCAGCTGGTAGAGCGTCGAGGCCAACTCGTACACGTCGGTGGCCGCGGAGGTCTCGCCGCCTTCGAGCAGTTCCGGCGCCGCGTGCAGGGTGGTGAAGTCGAACAGGCCGGCCGTGGTCTGGGTCGAGGACTGCAGCATCGCCACCCCGAAGTCGGCCAGGGCCGGCTCGCCGAACTCGGTGATGAGGATGTTCTGCGGCTTCACGTCGCGATGCAGGATGCCGGCCCGGTGGGCGGTCTCGAGTGCGCCGGCGACCTTGACCGCGATCGACACGGCCTCCTGGACCGGGATCCGGGCCCCGCCGAGCAGGCGATCGGAGACCGCGTTGCTACACAGTTCGAGGACGAGCACGGGGCGGCCGTCGGCCACCGGGAAGGTGCGGAACAGCGTCACGATGTTGGGATGGGCGCTCAGCGCGCCGAGTGCCATCGACTCGCGCTGGAACGATTCAAGGGCCCGCGGCGACGCGTCCCGGACGTTGAGCAGCTTCAGCGCCACCTGGCGGTTGGTCTCGATCTCGCGGGCCCGGTAGACGGTGGCCAGGCTGCCCGTGCCGATCTCGCTGACGTCGGTGAATCCGGGGAAGGCGTCCGTGCCGGTGGCGCGGCTCTTGCGTCGCAGCGCCACTACCACCTCCTGCGATTGGGGCGTGTTTCGGCCGACAGGTCGATCGGCCGCGCCCGACTGCCGAATCCCGCGCCTGAGCGTATCAACGCCTACCGGCCCGAACCGGAGTAGTTACTACCGTTCAACTACCCGCCGGCCCGGTTCCACTCACACTGCTCGTCAACTCCGGCTCGTCGTCGAAAAGCTGCTTCGTCTGCGCCGCAGTCTGCACTGCCCACCGCCCCGACGTAAACAGTCCGAGGGCGAAAACGGCCAGCCCACCCGCCGACATGACCAGCCAGGCCGGCCGGCTCGCGGCCGCGAACCCGGCCCGGATCGGACCGTGCAGCCCGGAGCTCAGCACCGACCCGACGATGGCCACGCCGAGGGCCGCCCCGACCTGGCGGCTGGTCGACGCGATCGCGGCGGCCACCCCGGCCTGGCTGCGGGGCATGCCGGCCATCGCGGTGTTCGTGATCGGGGCGTTGACCGCGCCGAACCCGAGGCCGAAGACGACGTAGCTGGCCAGCACCCAGAGCAGCGGCGTGTGGGCGTCGATCGGCAGCAGCATGAGGGCGGCCAGGCCGATCCCGGCCCCGGCCACGAGCAGCGGAAGCCGCGGTCCGCGACCGCCGACGATCCGTCCGGACAGCGGCGCGGCCAGCATCGTCATCAGCGCCATCGGCAGGGTGCACAGCCCGGCCTGCAGGGCCGAGAAGCCGCGCACCTCCTGCAGGTACAGCGAGTTGAGGAACAGGAACCCGGCGAACGCGCCGAACGCGCACACCGCGGTGACGGTGGCACCGCTGAACGGGATGCTGCGGAAGAAGCGCAGTTCCAGCAGCGGATCGCGCCGGCGCGGCTCGTAGACCAGCAGGCCGGCGACGGCCAGCACGGCGAGCACGACCAGCCCCACCGTCCGGGCCGCGCCCCAGCCCACGGTCGGCGCCTCGATGATCGCGTAGGTGAGGCTGGCCAGCGCGGTGAGGATCAACAACTGCCCGACCGGATCGGGCCGCCGGGGCCGGGCGGCCTTGGACTCGGGCACGAACAGCGCGGCCAGCACGAAGGCCAGCACCCCGATGGGCACGTTGATCAGGAAGATGGCCCGCCAGCCCACCGTCTCGATGAGCAGGCCACCGACCAGCGGGCCCAGTCCGAAGCTGATGCCGACGACGCCGCCCCACACCCCGATCGCCCGGGCCCGCTCGCGCGGTTCAGTGAAGACGTTGGTGATGATCGACATGGCCACCGGGTTGAGCATCGATCCGCCGACGGCCTGCATCATCCGGAACACGACGAGCCAGCCCAGGCCGGGAGCGAGGCTGCACAGCAGCGAGCCCAGCGTGAACAGCACCAGCCCGGTCTGGAACGTGCGCCGCCGTCCGAGCCGGTCGGCGGTCGAGCCGGACAGCATCAGCAGGCTGGCCAGGACCAGGACGTAGGCGTCGATCGTCCACTGCAGGCCGGACACCGAGGCGTGCAGGTCCGTGCGGATCGCGGGTAGGGCGACGTTGATGATCGTGACGTCCATCGAGACGATCAGCAGGCTCATGCAGCAGATGCCCAGCACGAGCAGGCGGCGACGCGGCGTCAGTTCGGGCATGTACCCCAGGGTAGTTAGCCAGGCGAAGTATTCGCCATCCGGTCGCGGCGGGGCCGGACCAGAGCCACGGCGAACGCGGCCGCGACCAGGGCCGCCATGGCCAGCACGACGATGGTGACGACGAGCGCGTGCGCGGATTGGTGCGGGCCGGGCCCGTGCACCAGCGACAGGTAGACCGTGCCCAGCGCGGCCACGCCGACGACCTGGCCGAGCTGGAACACCGTGACCAGTACGCCGCTGGCGTCGGCGGCGTCGGCCAGGGGCACGTGGGTCAGGGCCACCGTCAGCATCGGGCTGAAGGCCAGACCCAGGGCCAGCCCGACGGCGAACAGGTCGAGGCCGAGCACGAAGCCGCCGCTGCCCCCGCCGCGCAGGATCGGGGCGAGCAGCAGGTAGGCGACTGCGGCGGCCACCAGCCCGAACGGGATCATCGGGCCGTGCACGCGGGCGGGCAGGAAGCGCCACGTGAGCCCGGTGATCGCGAAGCCGACCGCGGCCGGGGCGAACACCAGCCCGGCCCGGGCCGGGCTCTCCCCCAGCCCGGACTGCAGGTGCAGGGCGATGGAGAACAGGAACCCGCCGTAGTTGATCATCGCGAGGAACAGGGCCGCGGCCCCGACCACCAGGCCGGGCGCGCGCAGTACCCGCTCGGATACCAGCGGCGATCCGCCGCGCGCGGCCAGCCGGCGCTCGAGCCGGACGAACAAGGCGAACACGGCCGCGCTGGCGGCCAACGAGACCCAGCCCCACGCGGGCCAGTGCTCCTCGTGGCCGAGGACGAGCGGGACGACCAGCAGGAGCACCGCGGACGACAGCGTCACCACGCCGGCCGGGTCGAGGCGGCGGCTGCGCTCACCGTGGTCGACGGGCAGGGCCCGGGCCAGCACCAGCAGGGCCAGCCCGATGGGCACGTTGACCAGGAACACCGGCCGCCAGCCCGTGCCGAAGAGGTTCGCGCTGACCAGCACGCCGCCGAGCACCTGCCCGACCACGGCGCCACAGGCGATCACGGCCGAGTACAGCGACAGCGCCCGGGCCCGGGCCGCACCGGCGAAGGTGCGCTGGATCAGGCTCATCACCTGCGGCATCATCAGCGCGGCGCCGACGCCCTGCACGAGCCGGAACGTGACGAGCACGCTGGTCGTGGGGGCCAGACCGCACAGCAGCGAGGCCGCCGTGAACCCGGCCAGGCCGGCCCGGAACATCCGCCCGTGGCCGAACCGGTCGCCCAGCCGGGCCCCGCTGATGAGCAGGACGGCATAGCTGATCGTGTAACCGGCGATGACCATCTGCAGCCCGGCCCCGGACGCGTGCAGGTCGGCCCGCAGGGTCGGTGCGGCGACGTTGACGATCGAGACGTCGAGGATGGCCATGAACTGGCCGGTCAGCAGCAGGGCCAGGATCACGCCCGGGCGGGTAGCCGGACGATGGGCGCTGGGTGCGCGGGTCGCGGGGGCGGCGTCGGGCCGCGCCGTCGTTTGGGTCATACCGACCACGGTGGCCGTGACCGGAACCCCGCGGGCAGAGTCCGCTGATCCTGGTAGTGCCAGCACTAGGAACACACGCTGTCGGTGGCGCACGATTGACTGGTGACCGTGATCGAAGGCACGTACAGCAAGCAGCGCCGCGGTGAGCTGGCCGCGTTCCTGCGCAACCGCCGTGAGCGGGTCACGCCGGCCGAGGTCGGCCTGGCGCCCGGGCCGCGCCGCCGAACACCAGGCCTGCGCCGTGAAGAGGTGGCCCAGCTCGCCGGCGTCGGTGTCACGTGGTTCACCTGGCTCGAGCAGGGCCGCCCGATCAACGCCAGCGTCCAGGTGCTCGACGCCATCGCCCGCGTCCTGCGGCTCGGGCCGGCCGAGCGCTGGCACCTCTACCGGCTGGCCGAGGTGCCCGGCGTGCCCGTCCCCCAGGCCACCGAGACGCTGCCGGACGACGTGCTGCCCGTGCTCGACGCGCTCGACCCCACGCCGGCCTGCGCCTACAGCGGCAAGTACGACCTGCTGGCCTGCAACGAGACCTATGCCGCGCTGTTCCCGTACCTGGTCGACGCCACCGGCATCGAGCGCAACGCACTGTGGCAGGTGTACGCCCGCCCGAGCGGCGACGCCCCGCTGACCGACCCCGACGTGTGCGCGGCGATGGTGTCCATACTGCGGGCCAACTACGCCACCCACGTGGGTGAGCCGGCCTGGACGGAGCTCATCGACACACTGTGCGCGGCCAGTCCCACGTTCGCCCGCGTCTGGGCCGACCACCCGATCGCCGATCCCGGCCCGCCAGTCACCAAGTCGTTCAGGTGCTTCGGCCTGGGCACGGTGCAGGTGCGGGCCACCGGGTTCCCGATCCCACGCACCAACGAGTGCCGCATGGTCGTCTATGTGCCCGAGACCGCGGCCGACATCGCCCTGCTGGCCGAACTGCGCAACCGCGTGCAGCGCCGCGAACTGCGCCCGGCCTGATCAGTCCTCGTCGCCCAGGCCGGCGGCCACGGCCAGTTCGTCCTCGCGCTCCGCGCGGCCGACGTCGTCGAGTTCGGGCTGCGCGATCTCGCCCCGGTCGGCCGCGGCCAGGGCCACGTGCACCGTGCTCAGCACGCGACGCCGACCGCCCTGGGCCGGCACGGCATGATCTAGATGTGAGCTCTCCCGGCGGCAGCGGCGCCGTCATCCCGCACGAACTGCTGGACGGGCATGTCCGGGCCGGGCTCACGGCGCTGGCCGGAAACGCCGACGGCCCACCGTCCCCGCCCGAGTTGCTGCCGCTCTTCGACGCGATGGCCGGCAGCCGGCTGCTCGACCTCGAGGCCCGGCGCATGCGCGAGCGCGGCGAGGGCTTCTACACGATCGGCTCGGCCGGGCACGAGTCCAACGCCTACGTGGCCGCGGCCCTGCGCCCGGGCGATCCGGCCCTGCTGCACTACCGTTCGGGCGCCTTCTTCCTGGCCCGGGCTCTGCAGGCCGGCCGCTCGCTGGACGACGGTCTGCGGGCCGTGCTGCTCGGGCTGGCCGCGGCCGTGGCCGACCCGGCCTCGGGCGGGCGGCACAAGGTCTTCGGCGACGCGGGCCTGGCCATCATCCCGCAGACCTCGACCATCGCCTCGCAGCTGCCTCGCGCGGTGGGGGTGGCCTTCGCCGTCGGCCGGGCCAAGCGCCTCGGCCGGCCGACGCGGTGGGCGCCCGACGCCGTGGCCGTGTGCAGCTTCGGCGACGCCAGCCTGAACCACTCCACCGCGGTCGGCGCGCTGAACACGGCGGGATACTGCGTCACCCAGGGCCTGCCGCTGCCACTCGTCTTCGTCTGCGAGGACAACGGGCTGGGCATCTCGGTGCCGACGCCCGCGGGGTGGGTGGCCGAGGCCGCGCGCCGGCCCGGCATCCGCTACCTCGCGGCCAGCGGCGACGATCCGGACGGGGCCCGGGTGGCCGCCCTGGAGGCGGCGGCCACCGCCCGTGACGAACGCCGGCCCGCCCTGCTGCACCTGCGCACGGTGCGCTACCTCGCCCACGCCGGCAGCGACGTCGAGTCGGGCTACCGGACCCCGAGCGCGATCACCGCCGACTTCGGCCGCGACCCGCTGCTCGCGCTGGCCGCGACCATCCACGGCACCGACCTGGCCGCCCGCTACGACGCGATCGCGGTCCGGGTGCGCGAACTGGCCGCCGACGCGGTGGCCGAGCCCAAGCTGACGAGTACGGCCGCGGTGATCGCGCCGCTCGCGCCCCGCAACGTCGCTGCCATCGCGGCCGCGGCCGAGCAGCGGGCCGACGATTCCGCCCGCGAGCGCGCGTTCGGCGGCCGGCTGCCCGAGAACGCCGGCCTGCTCACGCTGGCCCAGTGCATCAACGCCGCGCTCACCGACGCGATGGCGCTGCGCCCGGAGCTGCTCGTCTTCGGCGAGGACGTCGGCCGCAAGGGCGGCGTGTACGGGCTGACCCGCGGGCTGCAGCAGCGCTTCGGCGCGGCCCGGGTGTTCGACACGCTGCTCGACGAGCAGGCCATCCTCGGTCTCGGCCTCGGCTTCGGGGTGAGCGGCCTGCTGCCCGTGCCCGAGATCCAGTACCTGGCCTACCTGCACAACGCCGAGGACCAGCTGCGGGGTGAGGCGGCCAGCCTGCGCTTCTTCTCCGACGGCGCGTTCACGAACCCCATGGTCGTGCGCATCGCCGGGCTGGGCTACCAGAAGGGCTTCGGCGGGCACTTCCACAACGACGATGCCGTGGCCGTGCTGCGCGACATCCCCGGCCTGGTGGTGGCCGTGCCCGCCCTGCCCGAGGACGCCGCCCCGATGCTGCGCACCTGCCTGGCCGCGGCCACAGCCGACGGACAGGTCAGCGTCTTCCTCGAACCGATCGCGCTGTACCACGAGCGCGACCTGCACGAGCCCGGCGACCGGGGCTGGCTGGCCCCGTACGACCCGGCCGCCCACGTACCCGTCGGTGCGGCCCGCACCCACGGCGACGGTGGCGACCTGACCATCGTCACGTTCGGCAACGGCGTGCGGATGAGCCTGCGGGTGGCGCAGCGACTGGCCGCGCGCGACCTCTACGCTCGCGTGGTGGACCTGCGCTGGATCAGCCCGCTGCCGCTCGACGACCTGCGGCGCGAGGCCGCCGCCACCGGCCGGGTGCTCGTCGCCGACGAGACCCGCCACTCCGGCGGGGTCGGCGAGGGCGTCCTCACCGCTCTCGTCGAGGACGGCTTCACCGGCCGGATGGCCCGGGTCGCGAGCGCGGACAGCTTCGTCCCGTTGGGTGACGCGGCCAACCTCGTCCTGCTCGGCGAGGACGCCATCGAGCGGGCCGCCCTGGCCCTGCTGGACCGATGAGCGCGCCGTCGCTCGGGCTGGTCTTCCGCCCGCAACTGCCCCCGGAACGGCTGCGGTCGGTGGCGGTCGCGGCCGACACGGCCGGCCTGGACGAACTGTGGCTGTGGGAGGACTGCTTCCGCGAGGGCGGGATCGCCACGGCGGCCGCCGCGCTGGCCTGGACCGACCAGGTGCGGGTCGGGATCGGGTTGGCGCCCGTACCGCTGCGCAACGTCGCCCTGGCCGCGATGGAGGCGGCCACCCTGGCCCGGCTGTTCCCGGGCCGGCTCGAGTTCGGCATCGGGCACGGCGTGCTGGACTGGATGGGCCAGGTCGGCGTCCGCGCCGATTCGCCGATGACCCTGCTCCGCGAGTACACGACGGCGCTGCGGGCCCTGCTCGCCGGTGAGCGGGTGAGCACCGACGGTCGCTACGTCCACCTCGACGACGTGGCGCTCGACTGGCCGCCGCCCGTCCCGCCCCGACTGGTGGTCGGCGCGGTCGGGCCGCGCACGATCGCGCTGAGCGGCGAGCTGGCCGAGGGGACGCTGCTCACCGGCGGCACCACGCCCGAGACCGTGCGCCGAGCCCGTGCCTTGGTCGACGAGGCCCGCGCCGGCGCCGGGGTCAGCGGCCCGCATGCCATCACCGTCTATCTCGTCGCGGTCACCGGGGCGCGGGCCGAGGAGCGCCTGGCCGCGGAGTTGCGGGAGTGGTCGCTCGACCCGGACGAGGACGTCGGTATCGCCGGTGGGCCCGAGCAACTGGCCGAGGGCATCAGCCGGTGGGTGGCGGCCGGCGCGGATTCGGTCGTGCTGCAGCCCACGGCCGACGAGCCCGATGTCGAGGGCTTCGCCGAGCTGATCGGCCGGGAGGTCCGGCCCCTGCTTGCCGGCTGAGCGGCGCGGTCAGGCCAGGGCGGTGAGGGTGCGGTCGATCGCGGCCAGGCCGCGGTCGAGCTCGTCCACCGACACGGTCAGGGCCGGGCGGAAGCGCAGGCTGCTCGCGCCACAGCCGAGCACCAGCACCCGCTCGTCGTCGCGCAGCCGGGCGATCACGGCGTCGCGCAGTTCGCGCCGAGGGCAGGGTGAACGCGCACATCAGCCCGCGGCCGCGAACGGCGGAGACGGCCGCGTGCCGGCCGGCGAGCTCGTCCAGGCCGGCCCGCAGGTGCCGGCCCAGGGTCGCGGCCCGCTCGATCAGCCCGTCGCGCTCGATCACTTCCAGGATGCGGCGGGCGCGGACCATGTCGGTCAGGTTGCCGCCCCACGTCGAGTTGATCCGCGACGACACGGCGAACACGTTCTGCGGTACCTCGTCCACGCGGCCGCCGGCCATCACGCCGCACACCTGGGTCTTCTTGCCGAAGGCGACGACGTCGGGCGTGACGCCGAGCTGCTGGTAGGCCCAGGCCGTCCCGGTGAGGCCGACGCCGGTCTGCACCTCGTCGAGCACGAACAGCGCGTCGAACTCGCGGCACAGCGCCTGCATGGCCTGCAGGAACTCGGGCCGGAAGTGGTTGTCGCCGCCCTCGCCCTGGATCGGCTCCATGATGAAGCAGGCGATGTCGTGCGGGTTGGCGACGAAGGCGGCGCGCGCGGCATCCAGCGCGACCTGCTCGGCCGCCTCGACGTCGGGCGAGCCGTTGGTCGACGGCGCCGGGATCCGCGGCCAGTCGAACTTCGGGAACCGGGCGACCTTGGCCGGGTCGGTGTTGGTCAGCGACATCGTGTAGCCGGTGCGGCCGTGGAAGGCGCCCTGCAGGTGCAGCACCTGGGTGCCGAGCGCGGCGTCGATGCCGTGCGCGGCATTCCAGCGGCTCTTCCAGTCGAACGCGATCTTGAGCGCGTTCTCGACCGCGAGCCCACCGCCGTCGACGAAGAACAGGTGCGGCAGGGCCGGGTCACCGAGTACCCGCGCGAACGTCTCGACGAAGCGCGCCATCGGCACGGTGTAGATGTCGGAGTTGCTGGGCTTGTTGAGGGCCACCGCGGCCAGCTCGCGCCGGAACTCGGGATCGTCGGCCAAGCTCGGGTGGTTCATGCCCAGCGCCGACGAGGCGAAGAAGGTGAACAGGTCGAGGTAGGCCGTGCCGTCGCGGGCGTCCACGAGTTCCGAGCCGCGCGAGGCCTCGAGGTCGAGGACGAGTTCGAAACCGTCGGCCAGCATGTGCCGGGCGATGGTCTCGTGCACCCGGGCCGGCGTGATCTCGGCCGTGGTCTCCGGCGTCAGCGTGGTCATGACGTCATCGTACAAGAACATTTTCGGCAAAATGGCCGCTCTACCGGCAGAATTCCGGCTCGGTCACGGAGTTGGCCGAATTTCCACCGGATGGGCCCGGCCCTCGTAGAACGTCTGCAGCACCACGGTGGTGCGGGTGGACACGTTGGCCCGCTTGCGGATCTCGCGGATCAACTCCTCCAGCGCGCCGGGCGAGGCCACCCGCACGAAGAGGACGAAGCTGTCCTCGCCGGCGACCGAGTGACAGGCCTCGATCTCGCTCAGAGCGCTCAGCCGGTCCGGGATGTCGTACTCGTGGGCCGGGTCCAGCGGCGTGACCGAGATCAGCGCGGCCAGCGAGAGCCCGAGCGCCTCCGGAGCGATCGTCGCCGTGTAGCCCCGGATCACGCCGTCGGTCTCGAGCCGGCGCACCCGGGCCTGCACGGCCGACACGGACAGGCCGGTGGCCTCGGCCAGGCTCTTGAGCGTGCTCCGGCCGTCGGCGACGAGGGCGGCGGCGATCAGCCGGTCGGTCGGGTCGTCGAGCGGGCGGGTCACGCCGGTGAGGCTATCCCGCAGCGGCCGGGCACCGCGTGACGTTCAGCGCTCCGTTCGGCGCGGGTGGCGGCGGCACCACGTGAACCCGCAGAGATAACCGACGGCCACCCCGAACAGGCTGGCCATCACGACCGCGGGCACCGGCGGCAGAGCGAGCACGGCCAGCACGATCAACCCGGCCGCGACCACGGCGCTGAAGACCAGCAGGGCAATGGCCGCACCGAGCGGGCAGCGACGATGGGGCCGAACGCGCAGTTCGGCCTCGATCTCGTCGAGAACGCGACGCTCGTACTCCGACAGCGCCATGTCCCAATTGTCCCCTCGGACGGGCCGTCGTCAACCCGGAGTTACGGGCGAGTAACCCACGCCTCGGCCAGGACAGCCGGCTCAGGAGTCGCCGAGCACCAGGGACGTGCGCACCCGGTCGCAGGACACCGACTCGGTCCACTCCGGCGGTACCTCGAGGGTGAGCACCACCCGCTTGCCGCCCGTGTCGACCCGCTCGGCCCGCCAGGTGTCGGCAATGGCATCGACGAGCATGAGGCCCCGGCCGTGCGGGTCGTGCGAGCCGACCCGCAGGCGGGTCGGCCAGCCCGGGCCGTCGTCGGCCACGCCGAGTTCGAGTTCGCCGTGGTGGACGCGGACGCTCACCTGCACCGTGCCGGCGCCGGCCCGGACGGCGTTCGTGGTCAGTTCGCTGACGAGCAGTTCGGCGTCGTCGAACCGGCCGCCGCGCAGGCTGGGGCCGAACAGGCCCTGGAGTTGGGAGCTGACGAAGGTCCGGGCTACGGACGGGGTGCCGACTTCACTCGGAAAACTCTGCTCTGCAGACCAGCACATTGGGGGCTCTTTCGCCCAGACTTCCCGATAGTGGCGGCGGGCCGCTTGCTGGACCCTCTGTAGTGAGTTGTACCCAAACTCCACCGATATGACACAGTAACCCGGTGACGGACTTTGCCGTGAGCGCACGTCGCGACGCGTCAGGGTCAATTGTCCTCACCGTGGTCGGTGATCTGGACATGGCGGCGGCCCCCGAAATGCTGGCCGCGGGGCACGCCGCCCTGGCCGAGCCCGGCTGTTCGCACGTGACCATCGACGTCGGCGGGGTGGCGTTCATCGACTCGACCGGCATCGGCACCTGGGTCCAGCTGCGCAACCAGGCCATCGAGCGCGGCCAGACCGTCCGACTGCGCGCGGTCTCGGACAGCGTCCTGCGCATCCTCGAGATGGGCGGGCTGGGCGACCTGCTCGAGGCCGGCGAGGCCGGCGAGGCCCGCTCGGCCGACGGCAGCGAGTGATCCACTGCGACGGCCCAGCAACACGAAGCCGGGCCCGCACGCGGTCACTTCCGCGTGCGGGCCCGGCTCGTTAGTTCTCGCAGCTGTCGGGATCAGTGCTGTCGGGTGCTCCCGCGCCGGTTACGGACCCAGCCGGCGCTGAGCAATCCACAGCCGACGATCATGAGCAGGATCGCCACGAGGGTCAGCGGCTTGAGCACCGGCGAGACACCGGTGTTGGCCAGGGTCGACGTCGCGAACCGAGCGCGGCTCACGCTGGCGAGCGCGGCCGACCGACTGGCTGCCGCCCGACTCGCGGCACTGGACGCCGCCGCGGCACTGGAGGCCGCGCCGCCGCCGGGAGTGGCGGTCGTCGGCGGTGCCGTTGTCGGAGGCGGACCGGTGAGGTCGCAGGTCGGAGCGGTGAAGACGTTGTCGTCCAGCGTCACGTTGCCGGCGGCGGCCGCCAGCGCGCGACCGGCGACGGTCGTCCCGTTGGCCAAGGTGATCGAAGCCAGCGACATGATCGTGCCGACGAACTGGATGTTGGTGTCCAGGGCGGCCGTGGTGCCGACCTGCCAGAACACGTTGCACTGCTGCGCGTTACCGATCATGTTGATGTGGGTGCTCGGGTCCACGGTGAGTTGCGAGCCGACCTGGAAGATGAACACCGCGTTGCGGTTGCCCTGGCCGTCCAGGGTCAACGTGCCGCCGACGTCGAGCGCCACGGCCGCGTTGTACACACCCGGGGTCAACTTGGTGGCACCCGTGGATGGCCGCGCCGACGTCCGCGCCACCGGTGCGCCCGGCGGCGTTGCCGTAGGCCGTGCCGTTGGCGGCCTGGGCCCCGTCCGACTGGGGCGGGATGCGGGTCGCGCCGTGCACGTGGCCGGTGGTGGGGCTGAAACCACTGATCGAGCTTCCAGGACTGACACCGAGGTCCCCGCTGAGGTCGGTACCTAGAGCGGGCACGTTGGTGACCGCGGACCCGCCCAGGACGGAGTAGGAAGCCGCCGCGCCCAGACTGCACCGTGGGCACGATGGCGGCGTTGGCCGTCGTGGGCAGCGCGAACAGTCCGGCCAGCACCAGCGAGCTCGCGACCGCGGCAATGCCGAAGCGCGTGGGCAGCGCGGTGGACGCGAGCCGTCCCGCGGATTTCTGTCGAATCGAAGTGCGAGTCATGTCTACTTGCCCTCTCCCCGTTCGACCGGCCAATCCCTTGGCCGGTTCGGGCCAAGCGGATCGGCTGATCGGTCGCGTGGGGGTTCGCGACAGAGATTGAAGTGAATGCGGTGCGGTGCCGCGCCGGTGACGAGCGCACGATGTTGTCACCGCGTCGACGCTCTGCTTGAGAAACACCGACGGCCTTAACAAGGACCATACGCCCTAGCGGCCTATTCGCCTACCTCGCGTGACGATGACTTCACAAGACTATCACACCCCTAACCGAGCAAGATTCTTCCCCGACAGGAACCAGCCCTTGTCGGTCCCGATTTGCCGGGCATTGCCACCGCGGCCCGACGGTCAGCGCCGGCAGAAGTGGGCCGAATAGGATCCGGGAATGCGAATTGCCGTCATCGGCGCCACCGGGCACGTAGGTGGCTACCTGGTCCCCCGCCTGGTCAACGCCGGGCACGAGGTCGTCGCCATCAGCCGCGGTCAGCGCCGCCCGTACCGGGACGATCCGGCCTGGCGCGACGTCACCCGGGTCACCGCGGATCGCGACGCGGAGGATGCGGCCGGGACGTTCGCCGGGCGCATCGCCGACCTGCATCCGGACGTCGTCATCGACATGGTCTGCTTCACCCCGGAGTCGGCCCGGCAACTGGTCGACGGCCTGGCCGGCCGAGTCGAGCTGCTGGTGCACTGCGGGACGATCTGGGTGCACGGCCCGGCCGTCGAGGTGCCCGTGACCGAGGACGCGGTGCGCCGGCCGTTCGGCGACTACGGCGTGGGCAAGGCCGCGATCGAGGAGTTGCTGCTGCACGAGAGCCGCCGCGGCCGGCTGCGTTCGGTCGTCCTGCACCCGGGCCACATCAGTGGGCCGGGCTGGCCGGTGATCAATCCGGCCGGCAACCTCGACCTCGACATCTGGCGGCGCTTGGCCACCGGCCAGACCGTGACGCTGCCCAACTTCGGCCTCGAGACCGTGCACCACGTCCACGCCGACGACGTGGCCCAGGCCTTCCAGCTCGCGCTCGAGCGGCAGAGCGTGGCCGTGGGCGAGAGCTTCCACGTCGTGAGCGAGCGGGCCCTCACCCTGCGCGGCTTCGCCGAGGCCGTGGCCGGCTGGTTCGGGCGCGCGGCGCAGCTGCAGTTCGTGCCCTTCGACGAGTACGAGCGGGCGACCAAGCCCGAGCACGCGCAGGCCACCTGGGAACACATCTCGCGCAGCCCCTCGGCCAGCATCGCCAAGGCCCGGCGGCTGCTCGGCTACGCGCCGCGCTACACCTCGCTGCAGGCCGTGCACGAAGCCGTGCAGTGGCTGCAGCGCGACGGCCAGCTCGAGCTGCCCGGCTGATCGCCAGGCGACGTGGGACCAGCCCGCGGCGTCGAAGACGAGTTCGTTCAGCGCCAGGTGCGCAACCCCGGCACCGCACCGGGGACGGCGCCCGGCCGAGAGGCTTCCGTCGCTCGGATGTAACGCGCCGGAACCATTGAGCTAACCGCGGGTGCGCACAGTTCAGGAGTGCCCCCGGCTGACGTCCTGACGCACTGCCCGTACTGCGCTCTGCAATGCGGCATGACGCTGAGCCACGGCCCCGGCCCGACCGCCGTGGGCCCGCGCGACTTCCCGACCAACCGGGGCGGGCTGTGCCAGAAGGGCTGGACCGCGGCCGAACTGCTGGACACGCCGCACCGCCTGACCACGCCGCTGATGCGGGCCCATCGGGGCGCACCGCTCGAACCGGTCGGCTGGGACGACGCGCTGGACCGGATCACCCAGGAGGTGCGCTCGATCCAGGCCGAGTCCGGGTTCGACAGCGTGGCCGTCTTCGGCGGCGGTGGCCTGACCAACGAGAAGGCCTATCTACTGGGCAAGTTCGCCCGGGTCGCGCTGCGCACGTCGGCCATCGACTACAACGGCCGGTTCTGCATGTCGTCGGCAGCCGCGGCCGGCACCCGGGCGTTCGGGGTCGACCGCGGGCTGCCGTTCCCGCTGCCGGACCTGGCCGGGGCCGACACGATTCTGCTCGTCGGCAGCAATGTCGCCGAGACCATGCCGCCGTTCACCCGCTGGCTGGGCGAGCAGCAGGACAACGGTGGCGCGCTGATCGTCGTCGACCCCCGCCAGACGCCCACCGCCCGCCGGGCCACCCTGCACCTGCAGGTGACGCCGGGCACCGACCTCGCCCTGGCCAACGGGCTGCTGCACATCGCCGTCGCCGACGGACTGGTCGACAAGGTCTACGTCGAGGACCGGACGACCGGCTTCGACGACGGTCCGGCGGGCCGTCGCCGGGTACTGGCCCGAACGGGTGGAGCGGATCACCGGCGTCACCGTCGCCGAGCAGCGCGCGGCGGTGCGGCTGCTCGCCGACGCGCACCGGGCGGTCGTGCTCACCGCGCGCGGGGCCGAGCAGCACAGCAACGGCGTCGACACGGTCAGTGCCCTGATCAATCTCGCCCTCGCGCTCGGGCTGCCCGGCACACCCGGCAGCGGGTACGGCTGCCTGACCGGCCAGGGCAACGGCCAGGGCGGGCGCGAACACGGGCAGAAGGCCGACCAGCTGCCCGGCTACCGCCGCATCGACGATCCGGCCGCGCGGGAACACGTCGCCGCGGTGTGGGGCATCGAGCCGGACCGGATTCCGGGGCCGGGCCGCTCGGCGTTCGAGCTGCTCGACTCGCTCGGCACCCCGGACGGGCCGCGCGCGCTGCTGGTGCTGGGCAGCAACATCGCGGTGTCGGCGCCCTCGTCGCGACGCATCGCACAGCGGCTGGCCGCGCTGGACTTCCTGGCCGTCAGCGACCTGGTGCTGTCCGAGACGGCCGCGCAGGCCGACGTCGTGCTGCCCATCGCCCAGTGGGCCGAGGAAGCGGGCACGATGACCAACCTCGAGGGCCGGGTGCTGCTGCGCCGCCGGGCGCTGGCCCCGCCGCCGCGGGTGCGCACCGATCTGCAGGTGCTGGCCGAGCTCGCCCGCCGACTGGACGCGCCCGGCCACTGGCCGGCCGAACCGGAGGCGGTGTTCGACGAACTGCGCCGGGCCAGCGCGGGCGGCCCGGCCGACTACGCCGGCATCAGCTACGAGCGCATCGCGGCCGAGGACGGGGTGTTCTGGCCCTGCCCCACGGCCGAGCACCCGGGCACGCCGCGGATGTTCCTGGACCGGTTCGCCACACCGGACGGGCGGGCCCGGTTCGTGCCGGTCGAGCACCGCCCGGTGGCCGAGGACATCGACGCCGGAGTACCCGGTCTACTTCACCACCGGACGGGTGCTGCAGCACTACCAGTCCGGCGCCCAGACCCGCCGCGTCGCCGCGCTGCGCGAGGCCCAGCCCGAGCCGATGGTCGAGCTGCACCCGGACCTGGCCGAGGCCCATCGCCTCGACGAGGGCGACCGGGTCCGCGTGGTCAGCCGGCGCGGCGCGGCTGAAGGCCTGGTCCGCATCACCGACACGATCCGGGCCGACACCGTGTTCATGCCGTTCCACTGGGGTGGG
The DNA here is from genome assembly GCA_963713245.1 of uncultured Actinomycetota bacterium. Taxonomy (GTDB): domain Bacteria; phylum Actinomycetota; class Actinomycetes; order Mycobacteriales; family Jatrophihabitantaceae; genus CAVQKZ01. The sequence goes on along the minus strand of CAVQKZ010000002.1, from coordinate 107,310 downwards.
CGCGCGTCGGCCAACCTGGTCACCAATCCTGCCCTCGACCCGATCTCGAAGATGCCCGCGTTCAAGGTCTGCGCCGTCCGCCTCGAGGTGATCGCGTGAACACGGCGCGGCGGGTGGTCGTGGTCGGCAGCGGCATGGCCGGGACCCGGTTCGTGCAGGAGGTGGTGGAGCGCGACCTCGACCGGCGGCTGAGCATCACCGTCGTCGGCGACGAGCCCGGCGACCCGTACAACCGGATGCTGCTGTCCGACGTCCTGGCCGGAGCGACGTCTGCGGACAACATCGTGCTGGCCGACCGCGCCTGGTATGACCGCCACCGGGTCGGGCTGCGGACCGCGACGTCGGCGGTGCGGATCGACCGGGCGGCCCGGCTGGTGCACCTCGACGACGGCACCGCGCTCGGCTACGACGTGCTCGTGCTGGCCACCGGCAGCAGCGCGGTCCGGCCGCCGGTCGACGGGCTCCACGACGGCACCGGTGGACTGCGCCGTGGCGCGCTGGCGCTGCGCACGCTGGCCGACTGCCGCGAGATCGACCGGCTCGCCGCCGGGGCCGGGACGGCGGTCGTGCTCGGAGCGGGCGTGCTCGGGCTCGAGGCCGCCCGCGGACTGGCCGGGCGCGGACTGGCCGTCACCTTGCTGCAGCGCGGGACGCGGCTGATGGAGCGGCAACTCGACGCAGGCGCGTCGCGGCTGCTCACCCGCACGGCCCGGTCGTTGGGCGTGACGGTGCGCACCGGCTCGGCCGTCGGCATCCGCGAGTGCGACGGCCGGGTGGCCGGCGTGCAGTGCGACGACGGCAGCGTGGTCGACGCCGAGCTGCTCGTGCTGTGCTGCGGGGTGCGGCCGCGCGTAGAACTGGCCCGGGCGGCCGGACTGGCCGTCGCCGCCGGCGTCGTCGTCGACGACCAGTTGCGCAGCGTCACCGACCCGGCCGTCTTCGCCATCGGCGAATGCGCCGAGCACCGGGGCCGCACCTACGGCCTGGTCGCACCGGTGTGGGAGCAGGCCCGGGCCGCCGCGCAGGCCGTCGCCCAGCCCGAGCGTCCGATCAGCTACGCCGGCTCGCCCGAAGTCACCCGGCTCAAGGCAGCCGGCCTCGAGCTGGCCTGCCTCGGCGACTCCACCGCCGAACCGGGCGAGTCCGACGACGACATCGCCGGGCCGGACGTGATCCGCTTCGCCGACAGCGGGCGCGGGGTCTACCAGAAGCTGGTGGTGACCGACGGCCGGCTGACCGGGGCCATCCTGCTCGGTGACACCCGCGCGGCCGGCACGCTGACGCAGCTGTTCGACCGGGGCGCCGCGTTGCCGGCCGACCGCGCCGGCCTGCTGATCGCCCGCCGCAACGCACCGGTGACGACGGCGCAGACGCCGACCGCGCTGCCGGGGCGCACCACGATCTGCCAGTGCAACGGCGTGACCAAGGCCCGGATCTGCACGGCCTGGCAGGACGGCGCCCGCAGTATCCCCGAGATCGCGACGGCCACGCGGGCCACCACCGGCTGCGGCACCTGCCGCGACACCGTCGAGGGCCTGCTCGACTGGCTGGCCGCCGCCGACACCGATCCGCGGGTCGCACTCGACGCCCCCGACGAGTTGCCCACCGCCGCCGTACCGGCATGAGGAGGACCCGATGATGCCAACCACGCAGCGGCACCTGATCGTCGTCGGCAACGGCATGGTCGGCCAGCGCCTGGTCGAGGCGCTGCGCGACCGCGACGTCGAGCGGGCCTGGCGGGTGACCGTGCTGTCGGAGGAACCGCGCCGGGCCTACGACCGGGTCGCCCTGTCGTCCTACTTCGACGGCGTCGACGCAGCCGAACTCGATCTCGTCGCTCCCGGCTGCTACGACGAGGACGGTTACGCGCTGCACCTGGGCGAGACCGCCACCGCCATCGATCGCGCCGGCCGCACCGTCACCACCAGCCGCGGCCGCACGATCGGCTACGACGCGCTGGTGCTGGCCGCCGGCTCCTACCCGTTCGTGCCGCCGGTGCCGGGCCGCGACCTGCCCGGCTGTTTCGTCTACCGCACGCTCGACGACCTCGATGCGATCCGCGCCGCGGCCGCGGCGGCCACGGCCAGTACCCGCGGCCGGTGCGCCGGCCTGGTCGTCGGCGGCGGGCTGCTGGGGCTGGAGGCAGCTCGGGCCCTACGGCTGCTCGGGATGTCGCCCCACGTCGTCGAACTCGCGCCGCGACTGATGCCCTTGCAGGTCGATGAAGGCGGCGGCGCGGTGTTGCGGGAGCTGATCGAAGAGCTGGACGTGACCGTGCACCTGGGTACGTCGGTCAGCAAGATCGAGCGCGACGGGAGCCGGCTGCTGGCCACGCTGGCCAACGGCGTCGAACTCGACCTGGACGTGGTCGTGTTCTCGGCCGGGGTCCGCCCGCGCGATCAACTGGCCCGCGACGCCGGCCTGGCCGTCGGCGAGCGGGGTGGGGTCGTCGTCGACGACGGCTGCCGAACGGCCGACGAGCACGTCTACGCCATCGGCGAGTGCGCCTGCATCGGCGGCCGGGTCTACGGGCTCGTGGCGCCGGGCTACGCGATGGCCGAGGTATTGGCCGACCGGCTCACCGGTGGCTCAGCCGGCTTCAGCGGGGCCGACACGGCCACGAAACTGAAGCTGCTCGGCGTCGACGTCGCCAGTTTCGGCGACGCCATGGCCACCACCGAAGGCGCGCTCGAGGTGACGCTGACCAATCCGGTCAACCGCTCCTACGCGAAGCTGGTCGTCTCCGACGACGCCCGGACGCTGCTCGGCGGCGTGCTCGTCGGCGACGCGTCGAAGTACGCCACGCTGCGGGCGCTGGTCGGGCGGCCGGTGCCGGGCGATCCGGTGGCGATGATCGCGCCGGCCGGCGATGGCGGCGTCGCCGTGGGCGCGCTGCCCGGCGACGCGCTGGTCTGTTCCTGCCACGGCGTCAGCAAGGACGCGATCTGCGGCGCGATCACCACGGTGGGCCTGACCGACGTCGGTGGGGTGAAGTCGTGCACGAAGGCCGGCACCGGCTGCGGCTCGTGCGTGCCGTTGCTCAAGACGTTGCTGGCCGAGAGCGGCGTGGTCCTGTCCAGTGCCCTGTGCGAGCACTTCGACCAGACCCGGGCCCAGCTGTTCGACATCGTCCGGGTGGCCGGCATCACCACGTTCACCGAGCTGATCGAGAAGCACGGCCGCGGCCGGGGTTGCGACATCTGCAAGCCCGTGGTCGCCTCGATCCTGGCCAGCCTGGACCGCGGCCACATCCTCGACGGCGAGCAGGCCGCGCTGCAGGACACCAACGACCACTTCCTGGCCAACATCCAGCGCAACGGCACCTACTCGGTCATCCCGCGGATCGCCGGCGGCGAGATCACGCCGGACAAGTTGATCGTGCTCGGCGAGGTCGCCCGCGACTTCGGCCTCTACAGCAAGATCACCGGCGGACAACGCATCGACCTGCTCGGCGCCCGGGTCGAGCAGTTGCCGGCGATCTGGACCCGCCTGGTCGCAGCCGGGTTCGAGTCCGGGCACGCCTACGGCAAGGCCCTGCGCACGGTGAAGTCGTGCGTGGGCTCGACCTGGTGCCGCTACGGCGTGCAGGACTCGGTCAGCCTGGCGGTCATGCTCGAGCTGCGCTACCGCGGGATCCGCGCCCCGCACAAGATCAAGGCCGGCGTCTCGGGGTGTGCCCGCGAGTGCGCCGAGGCCCAGAGCAAGGACATCGGCGTGATCGCGACCGAGAACGGCTGGAACCTGTACGTCGGCGGCAACGGCGGCTTCCGGCCCCGGCACGCCGACCTGGTGCTGACCGAGGTCGACACCGAGACCCTGGTGCGCACGATCGACCGGTTCATCATGTTCTACATCCGCACGGCCGACCGGCTGCAGCGCACCGCCGGCTGGGTGCAGGGCCTCGACGGCGGCCTGGACTACCTGCGCGCGGTGATCGTCGACGACTCGCTCGGCATCGCCGGCGAACTCGATGCCGCCGTGGCCCGGCACGTCGAGGCCTACGAGGACGAGTGGTCGGCCGTGCTGGCCGACCCGGATCGGCTGCGCCGCTTCGTCTCGTTCGTCAATGCGCCCGACGCACCCGACCCGAGCATCGCCTTCACCTCCGAACGGGGGCAACCGCGGCCGGTGGACCCGGCCGGCCCGGTGCCCATCGCCGGGCCGAGCCTGCAGGTCGTGCGATGAGCCGGCCGTCGGCCGCCCTGGCCACGACGTGGGTCGCGGTGTGCCGCGACGACGAGTTGCAAGCCGAGCGCGGGGTGGCCGCGTTGGTGGGTGACACCCAGGTGGCGGTGTTCCGCACGTTCGACGGCGAGCTGTACGCGCTCGGCAACCGCGACCCGTTCACCGGGGCGTTCGTCCTCTCCCGTGGCATCGTCGGCAGCCGCGGCGACATCCCGACGGTGGCCTCGCCGTTGCACAAGCAGGTGTTCGATCTGCGCACCGGGGCCTGTCTGGATGCGCCGGACGTTGCCGTGCTCATCTACGCCGCGCGGTCGCGCGGCGGCGTCGTCGAGGTGGCGGCGGGGTGATCGAGGCCGCCGGCTGTGTCGAGCCACTCGCGGGCTACACGATCGGCATCACCGCGGCTCGGCGCAGCGAGGAGTTCGGCGCGGCGCTGGAGCGCCGGGGCGCCCGGGTCGTCTACGCCCCGGCCATCCGTATCGTGCCGCTGGCCGACGACAGCGAACTGCGCGCGGCCACCGAACGGTGCCTGGCCGCCCCGATCGACATCGTCATCGCCACCACCGGCATCGGCTTCCGGGGCTGGATCGACACCGCCGATACGTGGGGTCTGGCCGACGAGCTGACGGCCGCGATCGGAGCGGCCACGATCCTGGCCCGCGGCCCCAAGGCCAAGGGCGCGGTGCGGGCCTGCGGGCTGCGCGAGGCGTGGTCGCCGGAGTCGGAGTCGTCCAGCGAGGTGCTGGCCCACCTCAGCGCCGAGTACGACCTGGCCGGCAAGCGGATCGCGGTGCAGCTGCACGGCGAGCCGCTGCCGGACGTGGTGCAGACGCTGCGGCTGGCCGGGGCCGAGGTGATCGAGGTGCCGGTATACCGCTGGGTGCGGCCCGAGGACGAGACGCCGCTGCGACGGTTGATCGACTCGGTCGCGGCGGCGGGGCTCGACTCGGTCGCGTTCACGAGCGCGCCGGCTGCGGCCAGTTTCCTGCGCGCTGCGGACGAGCAGGGCTGCGCGGCGGCGGTCCGGACCGCGCTGATGGGCCGGGTCGTGCCGGCCTGCGTCGGACCGGTGACGGCCGGGCCGCTGGTGCAGGAGGAGATCCCGGTCATCCAACCCGACCGGGCCCGACTGGGGGCGCTGGTGCGCGAGATCGTCACGCAGATCCCGCGCCGCTGCGGCCGGACATTGCCGGTGGCCGGGCACGTGCTGGACGTGCGCGGGCAGGCCGTGGTGCTCGACGGCCGCTTGATCCCGCTGAGCGGGGCGACCATGACCCTGTTGCGGGAGCTGATCCGGGTACCGGGAAAGGTCGTGGCCCGCGCCGACCTGCTCAAGCTGATGCCCGGTGACGGCGCCGACGAGCACGCCGTCGAGGTGGCGATCGGCCGGCTGCGCACCGCACTGGGTGATCCGCGGGTGGTGCTGACCGTCGTCAAGCGCGGCTACCGGCTGGCCTACGAACCGGAGCGGGCCGGCGTCTGCGATCTTGATACGCCCCGCTCGTCATGACGAGCGGGGCGTATCAGGATCAGCTTGGTTAGCGCGGGCTCATCGTCAAGCCGGCCGGCCCGCAGAGCGCATACGCGTGGTACGTGTCAGTGAAGGCTTCTGCGTCGTTCACGCGGACGTACCAACCAGTGAGATCACCGCTGGGCGCACTCTCGCTGATGTTGCTGAGGTTGCTCTCGATCCAGGCTCCCCCGCCGTAGACCTGGTCGCCGACGTTGCATCCGATCTTGGTCTCCTCCTCGTTGAAGGCCGAGACCGTGTTGGTGGTGCTCAGCCAGTACAGGCCCGCGAGGCCGGAGTCGCCCTTCGGCCCCTGCGGGCCCTGTGGGCCGACCGGACCGGTGTCCCCATTTGCCCCAGCCGGGCCGACCGGACCGACGTCACCCTTTGCCCCAGCCGGGCCGACCGGACCGACGTCACCCTTTACCCCAGCCGGGCCGACCGGACCGACGTCACCCTTCGGGCCGGCTGGACCGACGTCGCCCTTGGGGCCGGCTGGACCGACGGCGCCCGCGCGCCCGGACTGGTTCCAGCTCACGACCGTGTCGCGGAGCAGACAGTGCGGCGCCGAAGCGGGATTGACCTTGACGTTGTAGAGGGTCCCGAGCAGGTGATTCAGGCAGGCCTGATAGCTGGCCGGCGGCGCCGGGTCGGTGGCCAGCGCGGTCGCCGTCGCGGCCCCGCCGACCGTCGTCGCTACAGCCACGGCGGCGCCGATCAGTGCGACCTTGCGGGTGAGTCTGGGCTTGTACATCGTTTGCTCCTCGAGTCGTGGATGCCGATCATTCGGCTACCCATGCTCGGCGAGCGCGGGCCAGCGCACATCGGGCCGATGACGCAACCGCACCGCGACATTCGTGGCGTCCGCCGCTGCGACATTCGTCGCGGTAGCCCGGCGTTGCTCACTCGGCATGAGCGGGAAAGCGCTGGCCCGTTGTCGGTCATCCGCTGTGTATTGCTACACATGTTCGATGAACTGGACGGCGGCGTCACGGCTTCGGTCGTGACGCGGCTCAGCGCGCTCGTCGACGAACTACAGCACCTCGACCTGACCGGCCTACCCGGTGACGAGGTCATCGACCTGCTGCGGGATCTGGAGACGCAGAAGCGGCGGCTGGTCACGGTCGATCACGCCCTCATCAGTGAACTCGACTCGCGGGGTCTGGCCCGCGAGCGTGCGTGTGCTTCCACGACGGTGTTGCTGCGGCAGGTGCTGCGTATCGGTCCGGGTGAAGCGGCCGCGCGGGTGAAGGCGGCCGGCGAGCTGGGTCCACGCCGGGCCTTGACCGGTGAGCCGTTGCCGCCGGTGTTCGGCGCCGTGGCCGCGGCGCAGGCGGCCGGACAGATTTCACCCGCCCACGCTCGGGTCGTCACCAAGACGGTCAACGCCTTGCCCTTCGCGGTTCAGGCCGAGCACGACGAGTCGGTGCAGGCGGTGCTGCTGGCGCACGCTCGCCGAGTTCGACCCGCCGATGCTGGCCCAGCTGGCCCGCCGCATCAGCGACACGGTGAACCCGGACGGGATCTACACCGAAGAACGCGACCGCCACCGCCGCCGGGACTTCACCGTGCGGCAGCGCCGCGACGGCTCCGCCCAAGTAACCGGTGAATTGACCGCGGTCTGTGCCGAAGCGGTGCTGTCGGTGCTGGACGCGGTCGGCAAACCGGCCCCGGCCGAGGACGGCACCCTTGATCCCCGCACCCCGGGTCAACGTCGCCATGATGCTTTGCAGGACGGGATGCTGGCCGCCCTGCGCTCCGAGCAGTTGCCGGCCTGCAACGGGGTCGCGGCCACCATCGTGCTCACCATGACCCCGCGAACAGATCGAGACCAAGACCGGACTCGTGACGACTGGGCACGGCGCGCTCATCACCGTCGAGCAGGCGCTCTCCCTGGCTGGGGAGGCCCGGGTCATCCCCGTCGTCCTCACCAAGACCAGACAGATCACCGCCTACGGCGACACGCACCGCATCTTCACCGAAGGCCAACGCCTGGCCATGATCGCCCGCGACCAAGGCTGCAGCTTCCCCGGGTGCACGGTCGGGCCGGCCTGGTGCCAAGCCCATCACATCACCGACTTCGCCATCAGCCAACGCACCTCGGTCGATGACGGAACCCTGCTCTGCGGCTTCCATCACCGCGAACACCCCACGTTGGGCTGGACCTGCCGCATGATCGACGGCACCCCACACTGGACCCCACCACCCTGGCTCGACCCCGACCAAACCCCACGACGCAACCGAACCCACGAACCCCTCCACGTCTAGTTCGCACGGCTGACGCACCAGCCTCTGGAGTGACTCAGCCGTGCCCTGTTCGCTGGCCAAACTCCGACAGCGCACGCCGGGATCAGGATCCGGCCAGCACTTCGGCCAGGGCACGCGAGGCTTGGGCGACGATGCCGGGATTGGTGTCCCAGTAGTACGGCAACGCGACCACCGCCTGGCATAACGCCCACCCCCGGCCCCGCAGCCAGGTCCCGTCGTCCACCGCGAGTTCGGCCCGGTAGCGGCGGCGGCTGGCGGCGGTGAAGAGGTTCCACGCCGGCAGCAGATCCACCGCGGGGTCACCAACGTCGAGGCAACCCCAGTCGATGACGCCGGCGATGCGGCCGTTGACGACGATCAGGTTGCTTGACAGCAGGTCGCCGTGCACCCACACCCCCGCGCGGTCCCATGCCGGAGCGCTCAGCGACTGCTCCCACGAAGCGACGGTGGCGACCGCGTCGACACGATCGTCTAGCTGCCAGATTGACCGACGGACCTCGACGTCGCGTTCGGCGAGCGACCCGCCTCGCCCGACGGGACGGCGGGGACCGCCGGTGCGATCGATGCGGTGCAGGGCCAGCACGAACGCGGCCAGGTCGACCGCGGCCCGCTCCAGATCGTCGATGGGGCCGGTCGCGTTCTCGCCCGGCAACCACGTACACACCGACCAGTCGAACGGATAGCCCTCAGCCGGCCGTCCGATCGCTACCGGCACCGGAACGGCCAGCGGCAGGTGCGGCGCGAACCTCGGCAGCCACTGTGCCTCGGTCCCGGCCTGGCTGGTGGCCTCGCCGATGCGGGGCAGCCGCACGGCCAGCTCGCCGCCGAGCCGGTAGATGTCATGTTGCGTGCCGTCCGAGGCAACCGGCTCGATCGGCAGCCCGGCCCACTGTGGGAACTGACCGGCGAGCAGGCGACGCACGAGCGCGGGGTCGGTCTCCACCTCGTTGGCGTGCATCCGGGTCGCGGCCATCGTCGCGATCATTCGCCCGCTGCGCCGGCCCCGGCAACCGAGTTCTCGGCGGCCTATCCGGCCAGTTCGGCGGGCGCGGTCACGATGTCGCTGCGCAACGGCGCGAGGGCGGCGCCGATCTGGCCGATCGTGTCCGCGGGCACCCCGAGCCCGGCCAGCGTGTCGACCAGGTGGGCGACCACCGCGTCGAAATCGTCGTCGCTGATGTCCAGCCCGGCGTGGGCGGCGGCCATGTCCCGGCCGGCGTAGAGCTCCGACCCGCCGATGGCCGCGGCGATGAACGACCGCTGGTGCGCCTTCAGCCGGCCCAGGTCGACGTCGGCGAAGAACGGCGCGAGTTGCGGGTCGTCGAGCACGCGGACGTAGAAGTCGTCGACGGCAGCGGCCACCGCCGGCGCACCGCCGATTGATTCGTAGATGGTCATTTCCGGTTCCTCCCAGGTGGATGTGATCGGTTTCGTTCAGACGTCGGCCAGGCGGTCGTCGGAGGCGCGGACGTAGACGGCCCAGGTCACGGCCACGCACAGCAGGTAGAAGACGATGAAGCCGAGGTAGGCGGCGTCGCCGGTCCGGTAGGTCAGGAACGACTGCCGGAACGCGATGTTGACGAGCACGCCGCCGAACGCGCCGATCGCACCGGCGATGCCGATCACCGCACCGGCCAGCCGGCGCGCGTCGTGCTCGGCCTCCGCCTCGTCGCGCCCGGCCGCGATCTGCAGTCGGCCCTTGGCCCGGAACAGGGCCGGGATCAGCTTGTAGGTCGAGCCGTTGCCGAGGCCGGACAGCACGAACAGGGCGATGAAGCCGACGTAGAACAGGTCCAGCGACTTCTGCCGCGACGCGGCCAGCACGACAGCGGCGGCCACCGCCATGGCCACGAAGTTCCACAGGGTCGTGCGCGCTCCCCCGAACCGGTCGGCCAGCCAGCCCCCGATCGGCCGGACGAGCGAGCCGACCAACGGCCCCAGGAACGTCAGGTACGCCACCTTGACCGGGTCAACCTTGCCCGCGGTCAGGAAGTGCGCGCCGAACTGGTTCTGCAGCACCTGCCCGAAGGCGAAGCTGAACCCGATGAACGAGCCGAACGTCCCGATGTAGAGCAGCGACATGATCCAGGTGTGCCGGTCGCGGCCGGCGTCGCGCAGCGCGCGTTTCTCGTTGCGGACGTGGGCGATGTTGTCCATGCACAGGGCGGCCCCGAGCGCGGCCAGCACGATCAGCGGGATGTAGATGCCCACCAGCACGCGCGGATGGCCCTTGCCCGCCGTCGCCAGTACGGCCAGCCCGACCAACTGCACGACCGCGACGCCGAGGTTGCCGCCGCCGGCGTTCAGACCCAGGGCCCGGCCCTTGAGCCGCTGCGGATAGAACATGTTGATGTTGGTCATCGACGAGGCGAAGTTGCCGCCGCCGACCCCGGCCAGCGCGGCGATCACCAGCAGGGTGCCGTACGAGCTGCCGGGCTCGAGCATGACGCCGGCGGCGACGGTGGGCACCAGCAGCAGGCTGGCGCTGACGATCGTCCAGTTCCGGCCGCCGAACTTCGCAACCGCGAACGTGTACGGGATCCGCACCCCGGCGCCGAGAGCCGTCGGCAGGGTGGTGAGCAGGAACTTCTCCGCGGCCGCGGACTTGAGGTCGTGGCTGATCCCGTACTCCGGCGTCAGGAACAGCACGAACACCGACCACAGGCTCCAGACCGAGAACCCGATGTGCTCGGCGAAGATCGAGAAGGCCAGGTTGCGGCGGGCCACCGCGGCGCCGCCCTGCTGCCAGAACCGGGCGTCCTCAGGTCGCCAGTCCTCGATCCAGCGCCGGGAACGGCGCGGCACAGCCGCCGGTGCGACGGCAGTGGGTTGATCGGTGATCGTCGACATCGGCGGTCATCCTTCGTCCTCGGCGTCGGCCGGCCAGCGGCCCGGAGTGGCTCGCTACCGAAGCTAGGAACGACCGGTTACCGGCCGGTTCGGCCCGCGCAACATCGGCGGAACATCCGCCGCACCAAACGATCACCGTGCTGGTGAGGTCAACTCCGCGTCAGCAAACGCCGGTCACAGACGCGAGGTGCGGGCGTCGAGAATGATCGCGTCGGCCCGCTCCCAGGGCCGCTCGTCACTCCACGGGCGGTAGGCGGCTGGTTCGTCGGCCCGCCGGATCACCGCCCGGGCCTCAGCGCTGCCGCCGTCGAGCAGGCCGAGCGCGCGGGCCTGGTACAGCACGTTGCCCCAGCTGGCCGCCTCGGCCGGCCCGGCCAGCACCGGCAGCCGGCAGGCGTCGGCGACGAGCTGGCAGAACAGCGGGTTGGCCACGCCGCCGCCGACGATGTGCACCACGTCGACGTCCCGGTCGGCCAGGCGCATCGCCTCGCGCACGGCGTGCCGGATGGCGACGGCCATGCTGTCGATGATGCAGCGGGTGATCTCGGCCGGCGTCGTCACCGTGATGCCGCTGGTCTGCAGGGCGGCCCGGGCCACCCGGCCGGGCATGTCGTTGGGCGCGGCGAAACCCGGGTCCTGGACGTCGATCACGGCCCGCAGTGCCGGCAGGGCCGCGGCCGCGTCGGTGAGCGCGCCGAGGTCCACGGCCGTCCCGGCCGCGCGCCAATCGCGCACGCACTCCTGCAGCAGCCAGAAGCCGGTGACGTTGCGCAGGAACCGGATCGAGCCGTCGGCGCCGACCTCGTTGGTGAAGTTGGCCGCGCGGGCGGCCTCGGTGATCACCGGCTCGGGCAGCTCGAGCCCGACCAGGGCCCAGGTGCCGGTGCACACGTAGGCGAACCGATCCGACTGCGCGGGCGTGCCGGCCACCGCGGCCGCGGTGTCGTGCGACGGAACCGTGACGATCTGCGGCGCGCCGGCCAGGCCGGCGTCGGCGGCGACGTCGGCCAGCATCGGGCCGACCGATTCCCCGGGCCGGCGCAGCGGCGCGAACAGGCTGATCGGCACGTCCAGCCGCTGGGCCAGGTCGGTCGACCACGCCCGGGTACGGGCGTCGAGCAGGCCGGTCGTCGAGGCGTTGGTCAGCTCGGTGCCCAGCGACCCGCTGAGCCAGTACGTCATCAGGTCGGGCACGAGCAGGGCCCGGGCCGCGATCCCGAGCTGGGCCGAGCCCCGGTCGGCCAGCAGCTGGAACACCGTGTTGAACGGCTGCAGGGCGATGCCGGTGGCCGCGTACAGCCCGGCCGCGCCGACCGTGTCGAGCGCCTCGGCCACGGCCGGCCCGGTGCGCGGGTCGCGGTAGTGCGCGGGGTTGCCCAGCAGCCGGCCGTCGCGGTCGAGCAGCCCGTAGTCGACCGCCCAGCTGTCGACGCCGACCGAGTCGATCGGGCCGAACTCGCGCGCGGCCCGGCGCAGCCCGTCCAGGATGCCCTGGTACAGGGCCAGCACGTCCCACCGCAGCACGCCTCCGGCCCGCACCGGCACGTTGGGGAAGCGGTGCACCTCGTGCAGGCTGATCCCGGCCGCTGTGCACCGGGCCGCGACGACCCGGCCGCTGGAGGCGCCGAGGTCGACGGCCACGGCGACCGCCTCGGGGCCGGCGGCCGAGCCCGCGCTCATCGCAGGAAGGCGGCGGCCACGCCGGCATCGACCGGCACGTGCAGGCCGGTGGTCTGGGCCAGGTCGCCGCCGGTCAGCGCGAACACGGCGTCGGCGACGTGCTCGGGCAGCACCTCGCGCTTGAGCAGGGTGCGCTGCGCGTAGAACTGGCCCAGCTCGGACTCCTCGACCCCGTAGACGGCCGCCCGCTGGGCGCCCCAGCCGCCGGCGAAGATGCCCGAGCCGCGGACCACGCCGTCGGGGTTGATGCCGTTCACGCGGATGCCGTCCCCGCCCAGTTCGGCCGCGAGCAGCCGCACCTGGTGGGCCTGGTCGGCCTTGGCCGCACCGTAGGCCACGTTGTTCGGCCCGGCGAAGACACTGTTCTTACTACTGATGTAGACGATGTCGCCGCCCATCCCCTGCTCGCGCATCACCCGGGCCGCCTCGCGCGAGACCAGGAACGAGCCCCGGGCCATCACGTCGTGCTGCAGGTCCCAGTCGGCCAGGGTCGTCTCGGCCAGCGGCTTGGAGATCGACAGCCCGGCGTTGTTCACCACGAGATCCACGCCGCCGAAGGCCAGCGCGGCCGCCGCGAACGCCGCGGCGATCTGGGCCTCGTCGGTGACGTCGACGGTCACCGGCACGGCCACGTCGGCGCTGCCCAACTCGGCCGCGACCGTGGCGGCGCTGTCGGCGTCGCGGTCGGCCACGACGACGCACGCGCCCTCGGCCGCGAGCCGGTGGGCGATGGCCCGGCCGATGCCCGAGCCGCCACCCGTGACCAGCGCGATGCGGGTGGCCAGGGCCTTGGGCTTCGGCAGCCGCTGCAGCTTGGCCTCCTCGAGCGACCAGTACTCGATCCGGAACTTCTCGGCCTCGTCGATCGGCCGGTAGGTCGAGATGGCCTCGGCCCCGCGCATGACGTTGATGGCGTTGACGTAGAACTCGCCGGCCACCCGGGCCGTCTGGGCGTTCTGGCCGAAGCTGAACATGCCGACGCCCGGCACCAGCACGATGGCCGGGTCCGCCCCGCGCATGGCCGGGCTGTCGGAGTTCGCATACCTCTCGTAGTAGGCGGCGTAGTCGGCCCGGTAGCTCTCGTGCAGGGTGCGCAGCCGGTCGAGCACCTCGTCCAGCGGCGCGTCCGGGGCGAGGTCGAGCACGAGCGGGCGCACCTTGGTGCGCAGGAAGTGGTCCGGGCAGGACGTGCCCAGGGCGGCCAGCCGCGGGTGCTCGGCGCCGGCCAGGAAGTCCAGGACGACGTCGGCGTCGGTGTAGTGCCCGACCTGGGCGCGGTCGGTCGAGGCCAGCCCGCGGATGACCGGGGCCAGCGCCGCGGCCCGGGCCCGCCGTTCCGCGGTCGGTAGCGCGGCGAACCGCTCGACCCGGGCCCCGAACGGATCCGGGCGGCCCCGTTCGGCGATGAAGGCCTCAGCCGTGCGGATGATCTCCAGCGAGCGGGCCTCGCACTCGGCGCTGGTCGTCCCCCAGGCCGTGATGCCGTGCCCGCCCAGGATGCAGCCGATGGCCTGCGGGTTCGCGGCCGCGATCGCGGCGATGTCGACCCCGAGCTGGAACCCGGGCCGCCGCCACGGCACCCAAACCACCCGGTCGCCGAAGCATTCGGCCGTGAGCCGCTCGCCGTCGGCCGCTGTGGCCAGGGCGATGCCCGAATCGGGATGCAGGTGATCGACGTGCGGGGCGTCGACCAGGCCGTGCATGGCCGTGTCGATGGACGGCGCGGCGCCGCCCTTGCCGTGCAGGCAGTAGTCGAACGCGGCCACCATCTCGTCCTCGCGCTCGACGCCCGGGTAGACGCCGGCGAGCGCGCGCAGCCGGTCGAGGCGCAGCACGGCCAACCCGCCGGCGGTGAGCGTGCCCAGGTCGCCGCCCGAGCCCTTGACCCAGAGCAGCTCGACCGGCTCGCCCGTCACCGGGTCGAGGGCTGTCCCCTTGGCCGACGTGTTGCCGCCGGCGTAGTTGGTGTTGCGCGGGTCGGCCCCGAGCCGGTTCGAGCGCTCGATCAGTTCAGCTGACGGTGTCGGTCACGGAGTTCACGCGCCCCAGCCGGCCTGGGTGCCGCCGACGCGCTCGGCCACGATCCGCGCGCCGTAGCCGGAGCGGGCGTAGGCCGCCATCGGGTCGGGGTCGAGGCCCTGCCCGGCCCGCAGTTCGGCCAGCAGGGGGCGCACGTCGGTGTTGTAGGCGTCCATCAGCACCGCGTTGGCGCCGAGCACGTCACCGCGCGCCTGCGCGGCCGCGAGCGCCGAAGTGTCGACGAGCAGCGCCTTGGCCGTCGCCTCCTGCACGTTCATGACCGACCGGATCTGGCCCGGGATCTTGGGCTCGATGTTGTGGCACTGGTCGAGCATGAACGCGATCTCGGTGTCGGCCGCAAGCCCGCCGCCGTCGGCCACCTCGAACAGGATGCGGAACAGCTGGAACGGGTCGGCCGCCCCGACCATCAGGTCGTCGTCGGCGTAGAAGCGCGAGTTGAAGTCGAACGCGCCGAGCCTGCCGGCCCGCAGCAGGAACGCGACGATGAACTCGATGTTCGTGCCGGGCGCGTGGTGGCCGGTGTCGACGCACACCTGGGCCCGCTCGCCCAGCTGCAGGCAGTGCGCGAACGACGTGCCCCAGTCCGGGACGTCCATCGTGTAGAACGCCGGCTCGAACAGCTTGTACTCCAGGATCAGCCGCTGCTGCCCACTCAATCGCTCGTACACCGCGGCCAGAGCCTCGGCCAGCCGGTCCTGGCGGGCCCGGATGTTGTCCTGGCCCGGGTAGTTCGTGCCGTCGGAGAACCACAGCTTGAGGTCGCGCGAGCCGGTCTGGTCCATCACGTCGACGCACTCGAACAGGTGGTCCAGCGCCTTGCGGCGGATCGGCCGGATCGGGGTTGGTGACGCTGCCCAGCATGTAGTCGTTGTCCTGGAACACGTTGGCGTTGATCGTGCCCAGCCTGATTCCCGCGTCGGCCGCGGCGCTCGACAGCTTCTGGTAGTCGTCGACCTTGTCCCACGGGATGTGCAGGGCGATCGACGGGGCCGCGCCGGTGAACGCGTGCACCTGGGCCGCGTCCTGGATCTTCTCGAACGGGTCGCGGGGCACGCCGGGCTGGGCGAACACCTTGAACCGGGTGCCCGAGTTGCCGAACGCCCACGACGGCAGCTCGATGTGCTGGGTGCGGAGGATCGCCTTGACGGCCTCAGCGTCGGCCATGGTCGGACCTGCTTTCGACGGTGTGGGTGCGGCCGGGTCGCGGCGTCACGGCGCGACCTCGACCAGGTCGATGCCGAGCAGCTCGGCCGTGGCCCGCAGTTCCGGGATGAGGTGGCCGGTGGCCAGGGCCCAGTGGTGCGAGATGCCGGTGCCGCTCCAGGCGTCGGTCCACTCGCCCGGGTCGCAGCCGAAGTCGACCCGTGACGTGGTGTTGCCGATCTGCAGCAGCGGCCCGGGCACCACCTCACCCTGGGCGGCGACGAAGCCGAAGCGGCCGTCGCGCTGCTGGGCCAGGCCGAACGTCGTGACGGGTCCGTGGGCGACGGTCAGCTCGGTCGAGACGCCCCAGCCCCGCTTGCCGTGGTAGACCCCGAGGCCGCGCAGCAGCGGACGGCCGGCGCTGATGGCGCTGATGGCGAGGTGGGCCGGCCCGTCGTGGCCCATCTCGACCACGCCGTCGCGGAAGTTCAGGGCCTGGAACTCGGTGAACGACCCGCCGCCGCCGAGACGGTCGGTGATGAGCATGGCCAGCGACGTACGCAGCTCGTACTCGCCGGCCGCGGGGATGCCGCGGGCGGTGAGCAGCGACGCGCCCAGGATCATGCCCGCGCCGAGTCGCTCGTGCTGCTCGCCGTTCAGGCCGCGGTGGTAGTACGCCAGGCTGTCCAGCGCGAAGTCCTCGGCCAGCCGGTCCAGGCCGACCGACACCTTGGCCGCCCACTCGAAATCCTCGGCCTGGACGGTCGGGTCGATCTCGAAGACGCGGCGGGCCAGGGCCACGCGTTCGGACGACCTGGGCGTCGGTGACGGCCTCGACCCGCACCCGCAGATCGTCGAACTCCAGCACCTCGACGTGGCCGCCGAGGTTGGTCGACACCAGGGTCAGGTCGGTCGACACGTCGAGCATGCCCGGGTACAGGTGGCCCATCAGGCCGTGCCGGCCGGTGCGCAGCGCGGCCCGCACGCCGGCGGCCTTGATCCACCGGCCGATCTTGGCCCAGGCCCGCTCGTCCTCGACGTAGCCCGACACCGACCGGAACGCGATCCCCGCGCGCAGGAACGTGTTGGCCAGCTCGGGCAGCGGGCAGGCGCCGCAGTAGGCCAGCCACTGGCCGGTGTCGAACGTGGCGTGGTCCATGACCTCGGTCGGCTGCAGGTTGATCAGCAGCACGGGCGCGTCGCTGCGCTGCGCGACCGGCAGCAGCATCGAGGCGGTCAGGTAGGTGGTGAGGAACCCGACGATGAGGTCGCAGCCGGCCGCCCGCAGCTGCTCGGCCGCCCGCGCGCCGTCCTCGGCGTCGGAGATGAAGCCGACGTCGACGACGTCGCAGTCCAGCGCCTGCATCCGCTCCGAGACGCGCGCGGCCGAGCGCTGCAGCTGCGGCAGCAGGTCCGGGAACTGCGGCCAGTACGCGCCGAGCCCGCCGGACACCAGCCCGACCTTCGTCCGGCGCACGGGGACGTGCGGCAGGTCGGCGCCGGTGCTCGACCGGGGCCGAAGCGGTTGTGGTCATGGCCGGCCTCCCTGCATCGAGACGCGCTGCAGTTGGTCGTCCAGGTTGAAGATCTCCTCGAGCAGCACGAACCCCTCGTCCGGGGCCTGGCCGTCGAGGCTCGAGGAAGTACTTGCCCATCTCGGCCTGCCACCGCCGGTTCACGTCGGTGGCGGCCATCGCCGCCTGGGCCGCGGCCAGGTCGTCGGCCTCGACGTAGCCGATCAGCAGCCCGTCCGGGCGGGCGAAGATCGAGTAGCGGTGCCAGCCGCTGGCCGCGAGCGCGCGCAGCATCTCCGGCCACACCGCCGCGTGCCGCTCGCGATACTCGGCGAGCAGCTCGGGGCGCACCTGCAGCTGGAAGCAGTAGCGCGTCATCGGGCCTCGCTCATCGGGCCTCGCTCATCGGGGAAGGGTGCGGGTGAGCGGCCCGGCCGGCAGGGGTTGCCCGCCGGCCGAGCCGCTACGTCGCGATCAGAAATTGAACTTGTCCACGTTCGACTTGTCGAAGACCGTCGGCGGCCCGAGCACGACCGACGGGCCGGTCGTGCCGGACGGCGGCGAGCACGGTGTACTGCCCGAGCTTGCCGCCGCTGAACTTCGACCCGGTCGCCATGCTGGCGCTGCCGGAGGCCAGCCCCGCGGCCGCGTAGCCGGCCAGGTAACCCAGGTTGTCCGGGTTCCACAGCTCGAACGACTTGACCGTGCCGTCGTGCACGTAGGACTTCATCTGCGACGGCAGGCCCAGGCCGGTCAGCGTCAGGTGGCTGAGCAGGCTCTTGTGGGTGTCGAGGTACTGGGCCGCGGTCGAGATGCCCACCGTCGTCGGCGAGATGATGCCCCGCAGGTTCGGGTAGGCCGACAGCAGGCCCTGCAGCACGGTCAGCGAGGTCGCCGGGTCGTCGTTGCCGTAGACGGTCTTGACCAGGTGCATGTTCGGGTACTTGGCCAACTGCTTGCTTCATGAAGCCGATCCAGGCGTTCTGGTTGGTCGCGCTGGCCGCGGCCGAGAGGATCGCGATCTGGCCCTTGCTGCCGATCTCCTTGGCCAGCAGGTCGACCTCGGACGTCCCGATCTGCTCGGTGTTGGCCTGGTTGATGAACAGGTGGGCCGGCTTGCTGCCGCACGAGATGTCGGAGTCGAACGACACGATCTTGATGCCGGCCTGGGCCGCCTGGTTCAGCGACGGGCACAGCGCCGACGGGTCGTTGCCGGCGATCACGATCGCGTCGGCGTGGGCCTGGATGGCGGCCTGGATCGACGGGATCTGGGCGGCGGCGGTGTCCTGGGTGCCGCTGCTGACCACGACCTTGCCGCCGAGTTCCTGCAGCGCCCGCTGGCCGCCCTTGTCGGCGATGACCTCGTACGGGTTCTGGGTGTCCTTCGGGATGAAGTAGACCGTCAGCCCCTTCTTGGCGCCGGTCGCGGTCGGCGACCCGGTCGGGTTGGACTTGCTCGTCGTGGACGAGCTACAGGCGGCGACCAACCCTCCGACGAGTGCCACCGCCAGAGCGATGGTCACCTTTCGGCGCGCCGTGCGGACTGTGTGCATGGTCTGGCCTTTCTGGGTGAGTGGTGCGGGTGCCGTGCGAATGCGGTGCACCCGGCCGCCGTCAGGCGTGGCGCCGGGCCCGGTCGCGGATGCGCCGGAGCGCTTCACCCCCGTTGGGGATGACCACGCTGATCAGCAGCAGGACGCCGATGACGATGTTCTGCACCTCGGGCTGGACGTTCATCTGGGTCAGGGCCTGCTGCAGGCAGCCGACGATGGCCACCGACAGCACGACGCCCGACGACGGTGCCCCGGCCACCGAAGATCGAGACCCCGCCGAACAGGACGATCGCGACCACGTTGAGTTCCAGGCCGGTGCCGGCGTCGTAGCTGACCGACGAGTTCTTCAGGGTGAGCAGGATGCCGGCGAACGCGCAGACCAGCCCGGAGACGACGAACAGCCAGAACTTGATCCGGTTGACCCGGATGCCGGCGAACTGCGCGGCCTCGGGCTGCAGGCCGATCGCGACCAGCGCCCGGCCCAGCGGGGTCGCGTGCAGGATGACGCCGAACACCACGGCCAGGCCGAGGAAGATCGCGGCCGAGTAGGCCAGGTGGGTGCCCTGGATCGGCACGACGCCGATCTTGGTCAGCGAGGTCGGGAACCCGGTGACGATCCGCGGCGCGAGCACGATCTCGGCGATGCCGCGGAACAGCGTCAGCGTGCCGATGGTGACCGCGATCGAGGGCAGCCCGACCTTGGCCACGAGCACGCCGTTGAGCGCGCCGCCGATCGCGCCGACGACCAGCGCCACCGCCATCGCCGCCCAGATCGACCAGCCCTTGCTGAACAGGTCGCCCATGACCGCGCCGGACAGCCCGAGCATCGAGGCCACCGACAGGTCGATCTCGCCGGTCATGATGATGAACATCAGCGGCAGCGCCATGATCGCGATCTCGCCCATGTTGAGACCGATGTAGAAGAAGTTCGTGGCGTTGAGGAAGCCCGGACGTCTGCACCGAGCCGAAGATCAGCGTGGCCACGAGCACGACGACCAGGGCGCTCTCCCAGCGCAGCGCCGCCCGCCACGGCGCGCCGACCGCCGCGGCCGCCGGGCGCGCCGGAGTCGGGCGTCGCCGGCTTCTGCAGCACCACGTCAGAGGTCACGGTGGGCTCCCTCGGCCGAGCGCAGGCTGCGGGCCACGCGCAGGCTCAGCCAGCGGTCGAAGGCGATCGCGCCCAGCAGCAGCGCGCCGGCGATGGCCTGGTTCCAGAACGACGAGACCTTGGTCGCGACCAGCGCCTGGTTGATGGTGTTGAGCAGCAGCGCGCCCAGCGCCGCGCCGAGCACGGTGCCGCTGCCGCCGAAGATGGCCACCCCGCCCACGACCACGGCCGCGATCACGCTGAGCTCGTAGCCGGTGCCGCCGGTGACGTCGATCTGGGCGTGCACGGCCAGGAACAGCGCGCCGGCGAAGCCGGCCAGCGAGCCGCTGACCAGGAACGCGGTGAACACCCGGCGCCCGGCCGGGATGCCGGCCAGCGCGGCCGCCTCGGGGTTGGAGCCGATCGCCGTAGAGGTCGCGGGCCGCACCGGAACGAGCGCATCGCGTAGCCGGCCGCGGCCACCACGACCGCGACGATGATGGCCAGCCACGGGATGCCGAGGAACGGTGCGGTAGCCGACCGCGGTGAACGCCTTCGGGATGCTGCCCGGGTCGATGGTCTTGCCGTTGACGATCAGCCCGTCGATGCCGCGGATGATGTAGAGCATCGCCAGGGTGACGACCAGGCTCGGCACCCGGGCCACGGTGGTGATCAGCCCGTTGATCGCGCCGATCACCGCGCCGACCGCGATGCCGATGAGGAAGCCGAGCACGACCGGGATGTGCTGGTGCTTGAACAGGTCGCCGACGATGTAGGCCGACAGGCCCACGATCGAGCCGACCGACAGGTCGACGTTGCGGGTGACGATGACCATGGTCTCGCCGACGCCCAGCAGCGCGATCAGCGCGGCCCCGACCAGCAGTTGCTGGATGCTGCCGGCGTGGGCGAAGGCGTGGTTGTCGAGCGTGGTCAGCCCGAAGACGACCAGGATGACCAGGCCGATGCCGAGTTCGCGGGCCCGCAGCAGCGAGTCGAGCCTTCCGGTGGCGCGGGCGCCTTCCGGCGGCGCGGCGACGTCGGTGCTCATGCCGCGGTCACCGGGGCCTGGCCGATGGCCGCGCGCAGCACGGTGTCCTCGTCGGCCTCGGCCCGGCTGAGTTCGGCCGTGATCCGGCCTTCGCGCAGCACGATGACCCGGTCGGCCATGCCCAGCACCTCGGGCAGCTCGGACGAGATCATCAGCACGGCCAGGCCGTCGGCGACCAGGCCGTCGAGGATGCGGTGCACCTCGGCCTTGGTGCCGACGTCGATGCCGCGGGTGGGCTCGTCGATGATCAGCAGCGCCGGGTCGCGGGCCAGCCACTTGGCCAGCACGACCTTCTGCTGGTTGCCGCCGGACAGCGTCGAGACCGCATTGCGCATCCGCGCGAACTTCAGCTGCAGCCGCTGGGCCCACGTCGAGGCGAGCTTCTGCTCGCTGGCGCGCCGGATCAGCCCGAAGCGGCGCAGCCGGCCCAGCGAGGCGAGCGCGACGTTGCGGTCGATGCCGAGATCCATGACCAGGCCCTGCTGGCGCCGGTCCTCGGGCACGAGCGCGACGCCGGCGTTCATGGCCGCGATCGGCTTGCCGTTGGGCAGGGCCACGCCGCGCACGGCGACGGTGCCGGAGCTGCGCCGGTCGATGCCGAACACGGCCCGGGCCACCTCGGTGCGTCCGGCGCCGACCAGGCCGGCCAGGGCGACGATCTCGCCGGCGTGGACCTGGAACGAGATGTCGTGGAACACGCCCTCCCGGTTGAGGTTCGCGACGTCCAGGACGACCTGGCCGGTGGGCGATTCGGTCTTGGGGAACAGGGCGTCGAGGTCGCGCCCGACCATCGCCCGGATGATGTCCTCGATCGTGACGTCCTCGATCAGGCGCGGTGCGCACGAACCGGCCGTCGCGCATGACCGTGACCCGCTGGCAGCAGGCGAAGGCCTCTTCGAGCCGGTGCGAGATGAACAGCACGGCCGCACCCTGGGCCCGCAGGGTGCGGATCACCTCGAACAGCCGCTCGACCTCGACCGTGGTCAGGGCCGCGGTCGGCTCGTCCATGACGAGCACCCGGGCGTTGAACGACAGCGCCTTGGCGATCTCGACGATCTGCTGGTCGGCCACCGACAGGCCGCGGGCCACGCGGGCCGGGTCGAGGGCCACGCCCAGCCGGGTGAACAGCTCGGTCGCGGCCCGGTTCATCGCCGCCCGGTCGATGCGCCGGCCGGTGCCGGTGGGCTGGCGGCCGATGAAGATGTTCTCGGCCACGCTGAGGTCCGGGAACAGCGTCGGCTCCTGGTAGATGATCGACACCCCGGCCGCCCGCGACGCCGTCGGCCCGCTGAACACGGCCGGCTCGCCGTCGATGAGCAGCCGGCCGCTGTCGGGGCCGTGCACGCCGGCCAGCACCTTGACCAGCGTGGACTTGCCGGCGCCGTTCTCGCCGAGCAGTGCGTGCGCCTCGCCCGGGTACAGCGTGATCGAACCGTCCACGAGGGCCTGCACCGCACCGAAGCGCTTGGCCGCGCGCTCGAGGACGAGCACTGGCGCTGGCGCGAGCGACCCGGACGGCTGGTCCATCAAAGTGAAACCTTTCACTGGATGGGGACGTACTTTAATCAGGCCGTCCAAGCCCGGTCAAGACTCCGTTTCCGCGTCGTTTCCGAACCGTGACGCGGCCCCGCCACCCCCCGCTTTGCACGTTTCCCGGCTGCGGATCGCGCTTTGTGGCCGCCGGGAGGGGTGCTAAACGGGGGGTGGGAGTGGGATTCGGCCCGCCGTCCTGGCGCGCCCAGTACGGCCTGAACCCTTGATACGATTCAACGCGTTTGGTCCGTGTTGGAGGTGACGTGACGGAGTCCGCGAGCGTCATCGACGTCGCCCAGCGCGCCGGCGTCTCGCTCGGCACCGTGTCCAACGTGCTCAACCGGCCCGAGCGGGTCGCCCCGGCCACCCGCGACCGCGTGCTCCAGGCCATCGCCGACCTCGGCTTCGTCCGCAACGAGGCCGCCCGGCAACTGCGGGCCGGGCGCAGCCGGATGATCGGCCTGATCGTGCTCGATGTCGGCAACCCGTTCTTCACCGACCTGGCCGCCGGCGTCGAGGCCGCGGCCCAGGAGGCCGGGCTGTCGGTCATCCTCTGCAACAGCGCCGACAGCACCTCGCGCGAGGACCACTACCTCAGCCTGATGCAGGAGCACCGCGCGTACGGCATCCTCATCACCCCCGTCCGCGGCAAGAACGCCCGCATCGACGAGCTGCGGGCCCGCGGCACCCATGTCGTCTACGTCGACCGCGGCTCGACCACCCGGCAGTGCTCGGTGTCGGTCGACGACGTCGTCGGCGGCCAGCTCGCGGTCGGCCACCTCATCGAACAGGGCCACGAGCGCATCGCGTTCGTCGGCGGGCCGATGAGCATCACCCAGGTCAGCGACCGCCTGGCCGGGGCGCGCACCGCCGCGCGCAAGGCCAAGCTGGCCAAGAACGCGATCAGCGTGCTGCGCACCCCCGGCCTCAATGTCGCGGCCGGGCGCCGCACCGGCGAGCAGATCGCCCGGCTGGCCAAGCGCAGCCGGCCCACCGCGGTGTTCTGCGCCAACGACCTGGTCGCGCTGGGCGTGCTGCAGGAGATGACCCGCCGCGGCCTCGACGTGCCCGGCGACCTGGCCATCGTCGGCTACGACGACATCGACTTCGCCGCCGCCGCGGCGGTGCCGCTGACCTCGGTGCGCCAGCCCCGCGCCCAACTCGGCCAGGCCGCGGCCGAACTGCTGATCGACGAGGTGTCCGCGCCGCACCGCCACCAGCACCGGCAGGTCGTGTTCGAACCCGAACTGGTGGTGCGCGAATCCAGCCAATCCGCCGGCGGTCGCACCCGGCGGTGAGCTCGAACACTAACTCGCGTGCGCCGCTCGGGTTTTCGGAACAGGATCAGCGGCAACCCCGTGCGTCCCCAGGAGCTGGTCGATGAAGTACGCGCTGTACGCCCTGCATCGCGGCGAGAACGCCGAGCCGGACCGCATCCGGACGTGCGCGCTGGCCGCCGAAGAAGCGGGCTTCGAGGCGCTGTGGGTCGGTGACCACATCGCCCTGCCCAAGGACGCGCCCGACGCCGCCGACGAGCCCCGCATCGAGGCGCTCAGCACGCTGGCCTACCTGGCCGCCGTCACCACCCGGATTCGGCTCGGCGTGGCCGTCCTGGTGCTGCCGCAACGCCAACCGGTGCTGCTGGCCAAGCAGCTGACGTCCATCGACGTGCTCAGCGGCGGACGGCTGACCGTCGGGGTGGGCGTCGGCTACGTCGCGGCCGAACTGGCCGCGTTCGGGGTCGGCCTGGCCGATCGAGCCGCGATGACCGACGAGTACCTCGCGGTGGTGACGGCCCTGTGGCGGCAGGACGAGCGCTACGCCGGGCGCTGGGTGAGCTTCGACGGCGTACTGCAGAGCCCGGCGCCGGTGCAGCGGCCGTTCCCGCCCATCGTCCTGGGCGGGCACGCCCGGGCCGGCCTGGCCCGGGCCGCGCGGGTCGGCGACGGCTGGTTCGGGTGGAACCTCGGCGTCGACGCGGCCGGGGCGGCGATCGACACCCTGCGCGAGCTGCGCCGGCAGTACGGAATCGACCCCCAGCGTCCGTTCGAGATCACCATCGCCCCCGACCGGCCGCTCACCCGCGACCTGGCCGAGCGCTACGCCGCCGTCGGAGTCGACCGGCTGGTGCTGGTGCCGGACCCGATGACGATCGCGGCGACCGACGCCATGATCGACCACGCCGCCACCGAGCTGATCCCGGATCAGGAGAACGTGGAGTGCCGGTCCTGACCGGTGGCCCGGCGGTAGGCGTCGAAGCCCTTGTAGGTGTGCCCGAGCCAGCCGAACTGGGCCGTGCTACGACTGGCGCCGACGGCGTGGAACCGGTTGTGGTCGCTGTGGTTCGTGCCGGGGTGCCCGGCCGTGTCGGCATCGGCCACCGTGCCCAGGACGACGTGGTCGCTGTTGGTCGCGGTGAGGTCGTTGTGGACGAACGTGTCGCGGTAGGCGTGGTACTGCACCAGCAGTTCCGGTGAACCGTCGTCGAGCCGGTTGTTGCCGCGCAGCGTGTTGTACTCGAACGTGTTGTCGTGCGACGACCCGGTCTGCACGCCGCCGCAGGCGTCCGCGCCGTTGCAGTAGCCGCCGGTGGTGATGCCGGTGTAGAGGCTGCCGGTCACGTGGTTGTACCGGGTGAGGACGTGATCGGCCGTGCCGCGGGCGTTCTCGGCCGCCACCTCGATGCCGATGTCGCTGTCGCTGACCCGGTTGAACTGGATGCGGATGTGCGCGCCGCCGTCGACGTAGATCCCGTCGGCGCAGTTGCACCACGCGCCGTCCTCCCAGTACGAGGGGTTGCCCTGCGAACGGATCCGGGCGATGACGTTGCCGGCGATGAGCCCGTTGCGGGCCCGGTTGAGCTGGGTGTAGCGGTACTTGCCGCTCAGCGTGGGCTCGAACCCGATGGCGTCGATGCCGATGTTGTTGTTGTCGTAGATGTGGTTGCCGGTGATCGACCAGCCGTCGACGTTGCCGTTGACGACGACGCTCTCGCTCGCGCCCAGGTGCAGCTTGTCGACGGTGTTGCCGCTGATGGCCAGGCCGGTGATCGAGGCGTGCGGGTCGTCGCCGTAGACGGCGATGCCGTGGGCGTTGATGTCGAAGCTGCCCAGCGTGCCGTTGTCGTTGCCGAGGTCGTGCACGTGGTTGCCGGCGAGGCGGATGCGCTGGTCGTGGCCGTGCACGTAGATCCCGATCGGCATGGCGTCGATGCGGGTCGTGCGGTAGCCGGTGATGTCGAGCCCGAGCACGCTCACGTCCCGGCTGTCAGCGACGTCGATCAGCGCGCTGCGGTCGTCAGGCACGCTCAGTCCGGCGCCGGAGATGACCGCGGCCTCGTGGTGGTAGGGCCGCACGGTGAGGTTGCGGACCCCGGCCAGCCGCAGCCGCTGGTGGTAGACGCCGCGGCGCAGTTCGACCACCCCGCCCGAATGCAGGCGCCCGAGTGCCACCTGGATGGTGCGCAGCGGGTGGCCGACCGTGCCCGCGGCCTGGTCGGAGCCGGTGGGCGAGACCACCAGCACCCGCTGGGCGGCGTGCGCCGCAGACGCCGCGGGCGCCTTGGGCGTGGCCCCGCAGGCGGGCCCGACGAGGGTGAGCACGCCTACTGCGGCGGCCGCGGCAATTCGGCTGTTATTCATTTGATCCCCGTATTCGCGATCGAACTGACGAAGAACCGCTGTCCGAGCACGAACAGCAGCAGTACCGGTAGTTGGCTCAACACCGTGCCGGCCATGAGGACGGGCCAGTTGGTGTAATGGGCGCTCTGGAACGTGGCCAGACCGAGTTGCACGGTCATCGAGTTCGGCGACGACGTGACAACGAGGGGCCACAGGAAGTCGTTCCAGACCGTGAGGAACGTCAGCACGGCCACCGTGCTCAGCGGCGGGCCCATCAGCGGCAGCAGGATGCTGCCCAGGACGCGCAGCCGGCCGGCGCCGTCGATGGTCGCGGCCTCCTCCAGCTCGACCGGCAGGGACAGGAAGAACTGCCGCAGCAGGTAGATGCCGAACGGGGTCACCAGGTTCGGGACGATGAGGGCGGGCAGCGTGTCGACCAGGCCGAGGTGCTTGACGATGATCAGGGTCGGGATCATCACCACCTGGAACGGCACCATCAGCGTGGCCAGGATGCCGAAGAAGGCCAGCCGGCTGCCCGGGAAGCGCAGCCGGGCGAACGCGTAGCCGGCCAGGCTGCACAGCACCAGGTTGCTGATCACGCAGGTGAGCGACACGACCGTGCTGTTGAGCATCCAGCGCGCGAACGGTGACTCGGTCCAGGCCTGGGCGAAGCTGTGCCAGTGCAGGCTCGACGGCAGCCGGGGCGGGAAGTGCCGGGTGTCCTCCCGCGTCGACAGGCTGGTGACGAGCATCCAGACGAGCGGCGCGCCCATCACCGCCGCGAGCGGGATCAGCACCAGGTGCCAGCCCGAGGGCCGACGCCGCGCGCCGGCGCGGCGGCCCGACCCGGCCGCTCGCCTCGACCTGCTCGAGCGTGGTCATGCCGCGTCACCCCGCGCGGCGGGGTCGCGCACCACCCGCAACTGCACGATCGTGATGACGGCGATGGCGATGAACAGGACGGCGGCGATGGCCGCGGCGTAGCCGGCGTGGAAGTACTGGAACGCCTCTTGGTAGAGGTAATAGACCATGACCGTCGTCGAGTTGAGCGGACCGCCCTTCGTGGTCGCGTACACCTCGTCGAACAGTTGCAGGGCGTTGATGGTCAGCCACACCAGGAGGAACCCGCTGATCGGGCGCAGCAGCGGCACCTGGATGCGCCAGAACGCGCCCCGCGGCGAGCAGCCGTCGATCTTGGCCGCCTCGATCAGATCCTGCGGCACGCCCTGCAGCCCGGCCAGGAAGATCAGCGCGCCGAAGCCGACCCAGCCCCACACCGTCATGATCACCACCGCGTACAGCGCCTGGTGCGGCGAGGTGAAGAACTGGAACGTGGGCAGGCCGACCTTGTGCAGGCCCGCGTTGATCAGGCCGAAGTCCGGGTCCATGAGCCAGCTGAAGATCACGCCGGTGGCGATCGTGGACGTGACCACCGGGATGAACACGGCCACCCGGTAGACGGTGATCCCGTGGATGCGCCGGTTGAGCGCGGCCGCGGCCAGCAGCGACAGCACGAGCGTGACCGGGACGAACAGCACGGTGTAGACGAGCGTGTGCCGCACCGAGGCCAGGAAGACCGGGTCGTGGGTGAGCTGGCGGTAGTTCTTCAGGCCCACCCACTGGCCCGGCGTCTGCAGGTCGTTGCGCTGGAAGGACAGCACGAACGACCAGACCACCGGGATGAGGCCGAACACCGCTATCAGCACGACGCTCGGCGCGATCATGGCCCAGCCCGTGGACGCCTCGCCGCGGCGCCGCCGCCCCATCCGGCGGCGGCCGGCCTGGGCGCCGGCCGTGACCCCGGCCGGGGGCAGCGGCGCGGCCGGGCGGGGCAGGATCGTGCGCGGTCGGCGCGGCCGGGACGCCACCGTCCCGTCCCCTCGTGTCCCGGCCCGCACGGCTGGGCTCACGAGCCAGCCAGCGCCGACGTCACCTGGCTGCTGCCCGACTTCAACGCGGCCGCGGGCTGGGCCTGCCCGAGCAGCACCGACTGCACCATCTGGCCGATCGCGGTCGAGACCCGGGCGTAGGTGGACAGGTTGGGCCGGACGTGCTTGACGTTGTCGAGGTTGCTGACGAACACCTTCTCGGCCGGGTACTTCGTGAGGAAGGTCTGGTACCCGGGCAGGGTCGTCTCGGACTTGCGCAGCGGCAGGTCGCCGGTGGCGATGGCGAAGCGCAGGTGCACCTTGGCCGAGGTCAGCCAGGTGACGAACTTCAACGCCGTCGACGCCCGCCCGGACGAGTGGTCGAACGTCATGTACAGGTCCGGCCCCGAGATCGTCTCGTGGTTGCCGTTGTAGCCGGGCAGGTAGGTGACGCCGTACTTGACGTCGGCATTGATCTGGGACAGGTCCCACGGTCCGGTCCACAACATCGCGACCTTGCCGCTGTTGAAGAGGTTGAGGTAGTTCTGGTTGCCGGCGTCGAGGTACACCGACTTGTCGGTGACGGCCATGTCACGCAACTGCTGCAGCGCGGCCAGCCCGGCCGCGGAGTCGAACGCCGGCTTGCTGTTGTCCGGGCTGAGCAGCTCGCCGCCGGCCTGCCACAGCATGGCCAGGTAGCGCCAGACGGTGTCCTCGCTGCCGTCGTTCACGTAGGCCCAGCCGTAGTTGTGCGTGCTCGGGTTGCTGAGCTTCTTGGCCGCGGTGCGGAAGTCCGCCCAGCTCCACGAGTTGGTGGGCGGGGCCAGGCCGGCCTGGGCGAAGACCTTCTTGTTGTAGACCAGGCTCAGGTTGTCGACCAGGGCCGGCACCCCGACGACCTTGCCGTTGACGGTGGCGGCCTGCCGCTCGGAGGGATAGAAGTCGTTCCAGTTCAGGGCCGGGTCCTTGACCTTGTCGGTGAGGTCGGCGAGCTTGGGCTGGTGGGCCAGCTGGGCGGCCGAGGAGCCGTACTCGTAGGCGACGTCGGGATAGTTGCCGGCGGTGAAGCCGGCGACCGTCTTCTGCAGCGCGCTGTCGTTGCCGCCGTTGAACTGCAGCTTGACCTTGGTCGAGGGATGCTGGCCGTTCCACTCCTTGACCAGGGCCTTGAGCGTGCTCGCTTCGACGTCGGTGTAGCCCTGCGACACGCTGATGGTGGATCCGCCGCTGGAGCCGCCGCCCCCGCTGCAGGCGACGCCGGCCCCGGCGACCAGGACGACGGCCGCGACCAGGGCGCGACGGGCCCGCAGCAGCACCAATCCTCGCCGGACACTGATGGCTACGGTCATCTGGGACTCCTCGCCCGCGCGGCATTCGATCACATTCGATCGTCAGCGCTGCTCAGGGTTGCACGGTCTGTTCGGACTGGTCAACCGGTCCAGGCCGCATAACCCCTGGGAACCATGGAAAACAGTGACGAAACGCGCGTTCTGCGCCTGCGGCAAATGAACACGCTCGTGCGCGTATCGTGCACCCATGCGACAGGAAGATCGCCTGGGCGCGATCCTGCAGCAGCTCAACGAGCACGGCTCGGTCGGCGTCACCGGTCTGGCCGCGAAGTTCGGCGTCTCGGAGGCGTCGGTGCGCCGCGACCTGCACCTGCTCGAGACCCAGAAACTGCTCAGCCGCACCCACGGCGGCGCGGTCGCGTCCGGCGTCCTCTACGAACTGCCGATGCGCTACCGGGGCAGCCAGCACCACGACGCGAAACGGGCCATCGCCGAGGTGACCACGACCCTCGTCCCGGCCGAGGTCACCTCGGTCGGGCTCAACGGCGGGTCGACGACCACCGAGGTGGCCCGCGCACTGGCGTCGCGCCCCGGCCTGCGGGTCGTCACCAACGCCCTGAACATCGCCTCCGAACTCGCCGTCCGGGCCAACATCGAACTCGTGGTCTGCGGCGGCAGCGCCCGGGCCGAGTCCTACGAACTGGTCGGCCCGCTGGCCGAACTCACCCTGGCCAACATCAACCTCGACATCGCCATCGTCGGCGTGGACGGGGTCAGCCCGGCGGCCGGGTTCACCACCCATCACGAGGTCGAGGCCCACACCAACCGGGCGCTGGTCCGCGCGGCCGGGCGCGTCATCGTCGTGGCCGACTCGAGCAAGCTCGGCCGGCGCGGGTTCGCCAAGATCACCGACATCGCCACCGCGTCCGACATCGTCACCGACTCGCGCGCCGACCCGGGCGCGGTCGCCGAACTGCGGCGCCTCGGACCGCAGGTGCACGTCGTCGACGTCGGCTGAGCAGCGCGCTAGGGCGCGAGCGGGGCGCGCAGGGCTTCGGGCAGCAGGTCGGCGTGGGCGGCGACCATGTCGTCGGCCAGGCGACCACATGTCCTCGACCCGCAGGGTGGCCGCGGCGTTCGGGTCGATGAGCAGAGCCTGCCGGATGAACTCCGGGCGCCCCTCGACGGCGGCCCGCACGGTCAGGTCGACGACGGACAGGAACTGCCGGTTCAACGCCGCGCACTGCGGCGGCAGGTCGCCGACCGACTGCGGCCGGACCCCCGTGCCGTCGATGGTCGCCGGCACCTCGACACCGGCGCCGGGGGCCAGATTCGCGATCAGCCCGTCGTTGGCGACGTTCACCTGCAGGGTGCGGGCCGTGCCGGTGACCAGGCTGTGGATGACCTGCGGGGCGTACTCCGCGGCCTGCTCGTCGGGCTCGACGTACTGGCCGGCGGCGACCTGCGGGATGAGCGCGTCGATCTCCTTGACGTTGTCGGCGCTGATCTGCAGGTAGTCGCCGACCGGGATGCGCAGCCGCTCGATCTCGGCGTCGTGGTGCAGATACCAGGCCACGTACTCGCTCGAATGCTCGCTGGTCTCGGTCGGGTAGTAGCCGAGCCGGCGGTACATGTCCACCCGCACCCGCCGCCGCAGCTCGGGATCGGCGGCGATGCGCTCGTCGAGCAGCGGGTAGAGGCTGCGCCCGTCGCGCTCCCAGTTCAGCACCCAGGCCTGGTGGTTCACGCCGGCACTGTGGAAGCGCACCTCCTCGAACGGCACGTCGACGAGGGCGCACAGGTCGTGGACGGTCCAGAACACCGAGTGGCACAGCCCGAGCACGTGGATGTCGGGATGGGCCACCGAGAGGTACTGCACGTTCATGGCCATCGGGTTCGTGTAGTTCAACAGCCAGGCGTCCGGGCAGTGCGCGCGCATGTCGCCGGCCAGGGCGTCGAGGAAGCCGAACGTGCGCAGCCCGCGGAACACCCCGCCGACGCCGAGGGTGTCGGCGATCGTCTGGCGCAGGCCGTAGCGGGCCGGGATCTCGAAGTCGGTGACGGTGGCCGCGTGGCCGCCGATGTTGACCGTGTTGATCACGAAGTCGGCGCCGACGAGGGCCTGCGCCCGCTGTGCGGTGGCCCGCACGGTGGCCGGCCGGCCGTGCTGCTCGATGGCGATGCGGGCCAGCCCCTCGGCCAGCTCGAGCCGGCGTGGGTCGTTGTCGTGCATGACGAACTCGAGCGGGCCGAGGTCGGCGAACTCGAGCAGGTCACGCAGCAGTTGGCGGGTGAAAACCGCCGATCCGGCTCCGACGAATGTCACCGTAGTCATCGGGCGAGCATGGCACGGCTCGGCTGAACCGAGCAATACCGATCACCAATGCTGTTCGGTTCTGGACAGAACGCGCGCGGCCCAGCCAGGATGGCCTCATGGCCGCTGGCGACCCGAGCACCCCGAGCGCGATCCGCGTGCTCGTCGTCGGCGACGCCAACCCCGACCTCATCCTGCGGGGCGACGTCGTCCCCCGCTTCGGCCAGGCCGAGCAGTTGCTCGACGACGCGGCCCTGGTCATCGGCGGCTCGGCCGGGATCACGGCGCACGGGCTGGCCCGGCTCGGCCGGCCGGTGTCGCTCGTGGCCGCGGTGGGCGCCGACGAGTTCGGCGCGCAGGTCTGCCGCGACCTGGCCGCGGCCGGTGTGGACGTCGACCCGATCGTGCGCCGCCGCGACCAGCCGACCGGACTCACCGTCGTGCTGGCCCGGCCCGGCGACCGGGCCATCCTGACCCTGCCGGGCACGATCCCGACCCTGACCGCGGCCGAGGTCCGCCGGGCCGTCGCCTCGTTCGGGCCGGAGCTGCGGCATCTGCACGTGTCGTCGCTGTTCCTGCAGCCCGACCTGGCCCGCGAGCTGCCCGACCTGCTGGCCGACGTGCGGGCCCAGGGCATCAGCACGTCGCTGGACACCAACGACGACCCGGCCGGCACCTGGCTCGGCGTCGACGCGCTGCTGGCCCACCTCGACGTGCTGCTGCCCAACCGCAACGAGGTGATCGCGCTCGGCGGCGGCGACGATCCCGGCCGGGCCGCGGCCCGGCTGGCCGCCGGCGGACCGCTCGTCGTCGTCAAGGACGGCGAACGCGGCGCCGTGGCCACCCATCCGTCCGGCGCGGCCGTCAGCGTGGCCGGCCGCGCCCGGACGCCCGTGGACACCACCGGCGCGGGCGATACTTTCAATGCCGCGTTCCTCGATTCCTGGCTGGGTGGGGCCGAGCTCACCGAGAGCCTGGCCCGGGCCGTGCTCGCCGGCGAGCTGGCCGTGTCAGCGGTCGGGGGCACGGCCGGCCAACCCACCCGCGACGACCTGAGCACCGCTGGAGCGACCAGATGACCCACCCGACGCCGCCGCCTTCGCACGTCGCCGACGAGATCGCCCGCCAACCCGAGGCCTGGCGCACGGCGATCACCGCGCTGCCCGAGCTGTCGGCCGCGCTGCCCCGGCCGGGCGAGAAGGTCGCGGCGATCGGGTGCGGCACGTCGTGGTTCATGGCCGCGGCCTACGCCATGCTGCGCGAGCAGCTCGGCGCCGGCGAGACCGACTACTTCACTCCCAGCCAGTTCCCCGAGGGCCGTCATTACGACCGGGTCGTCGCCATCTCCCGCTCCGGGACGACGACCGAGGTCGTGCGGGCCGTGGCCGCGGCCGCGGCCCCGGTCGTCGCGATCACCGCCGTCGCGGACTCACCGGTGGCTGCGGCGGCCACCGACGAGGTCGTGCTCGACTTCGCCGACGAGCAGTCGGTGGTGCAGACCGTGTTCGCCACGACCAGTCTGATGCTGCTGCGGGCCTCCCTCGGCCAGTCGCTGGACGCGGTTGTCGAGCAGGCCGTCGCCGTGCTCGACGGCGCCTGGCCGGTGCCGGGTGAGCTCGAGTCGGCTGAGCAGGTCAGCTTCCTCGGCCAGGGCTGGGTGTACGGCATCGCGCAGGAGGCGGCGCTGAAGATGCGCGAGGCCGCCCAGCTGTGGACCGAGTCCTACCCGCAGATGGAGTACCGGCACGGGCCGATCGCGATCGCGCAGCCGGGCCGGGCCGTGTGGGTGTTCGGATCGCCGGTGCCGGACCTGATCGCCGACATCGCGGCGACGGGCGCGACGCTGGTCGACGACGACCTCGACCCGGTGGCCGACCTGGTCCGGGCCCAGCTGCTCGCCGTCCGTCGGGCGCAGGCGAACGACCTCGACCCGGACCGGCCCCGCCATCTCACCCGCTCGGTCGTCCTCGCCGACAGCTGAGCCAGTCAGCTGCGGCGGCGCCTGGGTACGGACAGGCCGATACCGACCAGGATGAGCAGCGCCCCGGCGCCGAACAGGTCGGCCGGTGCCGGTCCGGGCCAGGGCCGCGTTCGCCCCGGCCGAGCCCGCCGCCGGCGATCCGGGCGGCTCGGCGACGGCGAACGCGTAGCTCAACACTGCAGTGCCGGCGGCGTCGGTGACCACGACGGCGTGGTTCCCGGGAGCCAGCCCGGCCGGCAACACGATCGGGTAGCGGGCCCAGCCGTTGTCATCGGTGGTCAGCGAGCCCAGCACATCCGGGCCGAGTGCAGCGTCACGGTGCAGGTCGTGTCCGGCTTCAGGTACGCCAGCGTGATCGACAGCGCCGTCCCTGGAGCAAGGGTGGGGTCGACCCCGAGCGGGGTTGAGTTGTGCCCGGTGGCCGACAGCGACGCCGGGGGTACCGCGAGAATGGCGACCGAGGTCGTGACGACCCCGGCCGCGTTGGTGTAGCTCGCGCGGTAACGGGCCCGGTCGTCGGTGCGGGAGAGCACGGGGGTGGTGTAGTCGGCCGCGGTGGCGCCGGTGATCGGGACGAACGTGAGCCCGCCGTCCCTCGAGCGGGCCCACTGGGCTGGACACCATCGCTATCGGCCGGCCGAACGTCGCCATGAGGGACAAATCTCCCGGACGCCCGCCGCGGGGCCGCCTCGAGATCTTCGCGGTCGGTCCGGGTCAGGGCAGCGCGTGGACGTCGACGAGGTCGTCCAGTCCGACGAGATCCTCCGCGTTCCGAGTCCACAGCGTCGCCTCATTGGCCACCGCCGTGGCGGCGATCAGCAGGTCCGCTACTCGAGCACGGGGTTGGCGGCCGGCGGCGACCACCGCGGCAGCGAGCCGGCCATACTCCCGAGCTACCGCCGCATCGGCTGGAATCGCGTCGAACGTCTTCTCGATCAGGCTCAGCCGCCGAAGCCGTTCGGCCCGCGTGTCCGGCGACCGCGTCACCAGGACCCCGAAATGGAGCTCAGCCAGCGAGATCGTGCTGACTGCGACGTCGCCGTCGATGGGCCCGGGGTCGGGCCCCAGCAACACGCTCGTATCGAGCAATATCCTCATCGGTCGAACGGGTCGACCAGCGCCGCATCGAGGCGGTCGCGATCGGCGCTCCACGTCTCATCGGCCGGCCCATGAAAGATCTGGGCCACATCGGCTCCCCTGCGCCAACGATTGCGGTGCACCGGGCCGAGTTCGGCAACCTCCCGACCGCTGACCGTCACGGTTATCGTTTCACCGGCCTCGGCCTGCCGCACGAGTTCACTGGCGCGTTGGCGCAGTTCACGCAGCCCGGTCGTCGTCACGGACCAACGATAGCACTTGTGCTACCGCGGGTTGCGCGTTCCAGAAGGCGCACTGGTGCTCGGCCGTGAACTCCGCTGTGTCGATCGTCCGGCTCTGCCCGGCGACCCGCAGCGACATGATGCGGCCGGTCCGGTCGAAGCGCGGCCACCGGGCCAGCCCGTGCGCGTTGGGGCTGCCGGTGAACACGAACCCGCCCCAGTACTGGATCATGTCCCGCGACAACTGGCGCTCGCCGGCGTTGAACGTGGGCGCGATCGGCGTCCCGTTGTCGAAGCTCGGGAACAGGTAGGCGAGCTCGGCCGCGTGGCCGGCGCCCCACACGTAGCCCGGAATCGGCGTCAGACCCGGGCCGGTGCGCGCGTCGAACTCGTAGGCCCAGGTGGGCACGTACTTCGCGAAGGCCCGGTCGGTGCGCAGCGCGCCGCAGCCGCCGATGCCGGCCAGCCGGCCGGAGTCGGTGAAGATCGCGCCGATCAGGTACGCGGCGGTGAATCTCGTCGCGTTGGCCGGCCACGGGTAGCGGGCCAGCACGGCCGCGGCGTCGGCCCCGAACGTGGTCTGCACCCAGCTCGTGTACTGGCTCTCGGTCGAGCCGATGAACCCTTGCGCGAACGTGCGCCCCTCGTCGCGGTTCGAGCCGTTGACGATGGGCACGCGGGCGAACCGCCCGTGCGCGACCGCGGTGGCGTCAGGTATGGGCAACACGTCGGTGCCGCTGGTCAGCGACGGCGAGAAGCCGGCACTGGCGTCGAGCAGGGCGGCGGCGGGCTTGGCCCGCAGGCAGGCCACGGCCGTGGCCGGAGTCGAAGCCGCGGTCGGGCAGCCGGCCGCGGCGGCGTAGCTCGTGCTGGCCGATTCGGTGTCGGCCAGCGGCCGGTCGGTGCACGAGCCGCTCTGCATCATGGCCCGGGCGAACAGCCCGCGCGAGCTGCGGGCGACGAGGTGGCCACAGACCGAGAACGCGCCGGCCGACTCGCCGCCGAGCGTCACCTGCCTGGGGTCGCCGCCGAACGCGGCGATGTTGCGCTGCACCCAGCGCAGGGCGGCCTGCTGGTCGAGGAAGCCGTAGTTGCCCTCGCCGGCGCGGGACAGGCCCGGCAGGCCGAGGAAGCCGAAGACGCCCAGCCGGTAGTTCATCGACACGACGACCGCGTTGGTCTCGCGCACGATCTTGTCGCCGCCGGCCTGGTTGGAGCTGCCGTTGACCAGGCCGCCGCCGTGGATGAACACGTACACCGGCAACCGGCGTCCTGGTCCGACGCCGGTGGGGCGCTGGACGTTGACGAACAGGCAGTCCTCCGAGTCGGAGCGGGCGCCGTTCGTGCTGGCCAGGGCCGCGCACCGGTTGCCGTACCGGGTGGCCGCCCGCACGCCGGACCAGGCCGCGTGCGGCTGCGGCGGGCGCCAGCGCAGCGCGCCGACCGGCGGGGCCGCGTACGGGATGCCCAGGAAGCTGTCGACGCCGTCAGTGCGGGCGCCGCTGATCGGGCCCTTGTCGGTGTGCACCAGCAGCGTCCCGGCCGCGGGATGGGCGTCGGCCACCGCGGGGGCGGCCGCCCCGAGCAGACCCAGGCCGAGCACGGCTACGGCGAGACGGATCACCAGCTGACGTCCGGTCATGACGCTCCTTCTTCGACGGTGGTGGTTATGAGCCGACGTGGACGGGCCGGCCCAGCGCGATGTCGCCGGCCGAGCTGCCGACCAGGATTCGGTAACGGCCCGGACGGACGGTCCAACTGCCCGTCCAGGTCGAGAACGCGCTGCGGTCGAGCCGGAAGGTGACCGTGCTCGACTGCCCCGCCCCCAGCGTGACCTTGGCGTAGCCCTTGAGCTGCTTGGGCGGCTCGCGGTCGGCCGCCGGGTCGGCGACGTAGAGCTGGACGACGTCGGCGCCGGCGCGCCGGCCCGTGTTGGTCACCCGCACCCGGACCGTGGTCGTGGCCCCGGGAGTGACGGTCAGCTGGCTGTACCGGAAGTGGGTGTAGGACAGCCCGTAGCCGAACGGGAACAGCGGCCGGGTGCGGGTGGCGTCGAACCAGCGGTAGCCGACGAGCAGGCCCTCGGCATAGCGCTCGGTGTCGACGTGCAGGTCGGCCGGGCTCGACGCCGGGCCCTGCCGCTCGCTGGCCGGGAAGGTCATCGGCAGCCGGCCGGACGGGTTGACGTCACCGAAGAGCAGGGCGGCCTCGGCCGCGCCGCCCTCCTGGCCCGGGTACCACGACTCGAGCACGCCGGCCACGGAGTGCAGCCACGGCATCAGTACCGGGCCGCCGGTGTTCAGCACGACCACGGTGTGCCGGTTGGCCTTGGCCACGGCGGCGATGAGCTGGTCCTGGTCGCCGGGCAGGCCCAGGCCGGTGCGGTCGCTGCCCTCGCCGGTGGTGTCGTTGACGAACACGACGGCGACGTCGGCTCCGCGCGCGGCCTGCACGGCATCGCTGCGCAGCCGGTCGGGCGCGGCCCAGCCCAGGTGCACCGCGCCGCCGGTCAGGGCCCGGTCGCTGCTGTAGTCGAGCTCGATCGGGACGGGGTCGCCGGCCCGCAGGTGCACCAGGCCGTGCGCGGTCGTGGCGAAGTCGGCGTACTTGACATTGATGAGCGACCGGCCGGCGACGCGCAGCCGGGCGTGCCCGGCCAGGTTGAGCGAGAAGCGGTAGTCGCCGGTGGTGGCCGGGGTCAGCGTGCCGGTCCAGCGGGCCGACCACACGCCGGGCAGGCCGGCGACCGGCGGGCTGGACACGTCGACGGACGGGTCGGTGCGGGTGGCCACCGGGGTGCCGGTGAAGTCGGGCGAGGCGTAGTACGTGCCGGTCAGCCCGGCGCCGCTGCCCGCCGACGGGGTCAGCACCGGACCGGACAGCACCGGCAGCGGCGAGGTGCCGAGCGTCCCGGGCGCGTAGCGCACCTGCGTGTTCGCGCCGGCCCGGTCGCGGATCCCCTGCAGGCCGGTGACGACCGAACCGGTGGGCAGCACCGCACCTGAGCCGCCCTCGCTGACCTGCGGGTCGGTCGAGGCGTCGGCGCCGATGACGGCGATCTTCTTCGCGTGGCCGGCAATCGGCAGCACGTTGCCCGCGTTCTTCAGCAGCACGCTGCCCTGCTCGGTGATCTGCCGGGCCAGGCGCTGGTGGGCCGCGGTGCTGACCACCGACGCGTCGCCGCCGCTGACCGGGTGGTCGAACAGGCCGATGGCGAACATCGAGGCCAGGATGCGGCGCACCATCTCGTTCAGGGTGGCCATCGACACGGTGCCGGACTGCACCGCGGCCTTGAGCGCGGCGCCGAAGTTGGCGCCGGTGGGCATCTCCATGTCCAGGCCGGCGTTGGCCGCGTCGGCCGTGGAGTGCGTGGCGAACCAGTCGGACATGACGAAGCCGCCGAAGCCCCACTGCTGTTCGAGCGTGCCGAGCGTCTGCGGGTTCTGGCAGCCGTAGGCCCCGTTGATCTGGTTGTACGAGCACATCACCGCGCCGGCGTGGCCCTGCTGCACGGCGGCCTTGAACCCGGGGTAGTAGATCTCCTCCAGCGTCCGCTGCGAGATCGACTCGTCCACCGATGCCGCGGTCGCCGAGGAGAACCGCCCGGTCTCCTGGTTGTTGGCCACGAAGTGCTTCGGCGTGGCGATGACGTGGTTGCTCTGGATGCCGGTGACCTCGGCCGCCGCGGTCTGCCCGTTCAGGTACGGATCCTCGGTGTAGGTCTCGGACTCGCGGCCCCACAGCGGCGTGCGCAGCAGGTTGATCGTCGGCGCGAGCGCGATGTTGTGGCCCTTGCCGGCCTGCTCGGCCCCGAGCGCGGTGCCATACTGCTGCGCGAGCGAACGGTCGAACGCCGCGGCATCACTGACCGCGACAGGGAACGAGGTCACGCCGGTGCTGCCGTTGCCCACCCCGTTCGGGCCGTCGCCCAGCACCAGCGCCGGGATGCCGAGCCGGGTGTTGGCCGGGATGTGCCCGGCATACGTCCCGCCCGGCGGGAACCCGTCGCCGTGCACCATCGTGATCTTCTCGTCCAGCGTCATCCGGGCCAGCAGCTCGTTCGCGCGCTGCACCGGGGTCTGGCCCGGCGCCAGCCACGGCCGGGCCGCCGCGGCGGTCGGCAACGCCGGCGCAGCCGTGGCCGCGCCCAGCGCGGCGACGGCCGTCAGGCCAAGGGCGGCTGCGACCCGGAGAGACGTCCGCTGGACACGACGAAGCGACATTTGCTGACCTCGCGGGGCTGGGGGCGATGCGCTGGTTCGGCATCACTGATACGAATAAGTACGGACGTTAGGCAGAGGACGATTTGAGTGTCAAGACCCGATTTGAGTAACGAGCCGGCCGCCGGCCGTCGGCGGGCCACGGCAGCGGACGTGGCTCGCCGGGCCGGGGTTTCCCAGGCCACGGTGAGCTACGTGATCAACGACGCGCCGAGCCAGACGATCCCGGCCGCGACCCGGGCCCGGGTGCTGGACGCGGCCCGGGCCCTGCATTACCGGCCGTCCTCGCACGCCCGGGCCCTGCGCCGGGGCCGCAGCGACACCGTGCTGTTGCTGCTGCCCGACTGGCCGCTCGGGCCGGCGCTGAGCGAGCTGGTCGAGCAGCTCACGAGCGAGCTGGCCGGGCACGGCCTGTCGCTGCTGATCCGCCGGGTGCAGTCGCGCCAGCCGCTGTCGACGCTGTGGCACGACGTCTCCCCGGCCGGGGTGATCTGCCTCGACGCGGTCGGCGAGCACGACGCGGCGCTGCTGCGCGAGGCCGGCATCCCGCTCGCGACCAGCGCGCACCAGCCCGGGTCGGGCCCGGCCGAGCTCGTGGTCGTGCCCCAGGCGGCCATGGGCCGGTTGCAGGTCGAGCACCTCGCGACCGCCGGGCACCGCCGGATCGGCTACGCCGCACCGGGCGACGACCGGCTCACCGCGTTCCTGACCCCGCGCCTGCAGGGCGTGCGGGCCGCGTGCCGTGAGCGCGGACTGGCCGCGCCCGTCGTCGAACGGCTGCCCCTCGATCCGGCCACGGCCGCGCGGGCGGTGGCGGCCTGGCGCCGGCGCGAGGTCACGGCCGTGTGCGCGTACAACGACGACGTCGCGTTCGCCGTACTCGCGGGCCTGCGGGTGGCCGGGCTCAGTGCCCCGGACGATCTGGCCGTGATCGGCCTCGACGACGTCCCGCTGGCCCCGCTCGCCGCGCCGCCGTTGACCACGATCCGGATGGACCTGGCCGTCATCGCCCGTCAGCTCACCGCAGGCATCATCGCCGGCCGCGACGGATCACCTCCGCCCAGCGCACCGGCCGCGGCCGACGTCATCGAGCTCGTCGTGCGCGAATCGGCCTGAGCCCGGGCCACGCGTACTGACGCCATACTGAGTCGTGCCCGACGACCCCGCAGTGATCGGACCGGTCGACGGTTCGGCCGTGCCCCGCTACGCCGGGCCGGCCACGTTCGCCCGGCTGCCGCGCGGCGAGGACGTCGATCGGGTCGACGTGGCCGTCGTCGGAGTGCCGTTCGACAGCGGGGTGAGCTACCGGCCCGGGGCCCGCTTCGGCCCGGCTCACATCCGGCAGAGTTCGCGGCTGTTGCGGCCCTACAATCCGGCCCTGGACGTGTCGCCGTTCCGCCGGCACCAGGTCGCCGACGTCGGCGATCTCACCGTCAACCCGTTCGACCTCGCCGAGGCCATCGCCCAGATCGAGGCCGGCGCCCGCGAGCTCAGCGCCACGGCCAAGCTGCTCGTGCTCGGCGGCGACCACACCATCGCCCTGCCGGTGCTGCGGGCCATGCACGCGCGGCACGGGCCGATCGCGGTGCTGCACTTCGACGCGCACCTCGACACCTGGGACACCTACTTCGGCGCGCCCTACACGCACGGCACGCCGTTCCGCCGGGCCTCCGAGGAGGGCCTGCTCGATCGCGAGCACTGCCTGCACGTCGGCATCCGCGGCCCGCTCTATGACCCGCGCGACCTCAGCGACTCCGTCGACCTGGGCTTCGCCACCATCCACTGCGTCGAACTCGAGACGCTCGGGGTGGCCGGCACGGTCGAGCGGATGCGTGCGCGGCTCGGCGACCGCCCGGTCTACGTCTCGGTCGACATCGACGTGCTCGACCCGGCCCACGCTCCCGGCACCGGCACGCCCGAGGCCGGCGGGATGAGCTCGCGCGAACTGCTGGCCGTGCTGCGCGGGCTGGCCGGCGCCGACGTGGTGTCGGCCGACATCGTCGAGGTCGCCCCGGCCTACGACCACGCCGAGATCACCGGCATCGCCGCGGCCCACGTCGGTTTCGAGTTGCTCTCGGTCCTCGCGCTGGACTGACGCCCGGCCCTTGGTGCGGCAGAGTGTCGGCATGACCACCACCGAGCCCCGGACCAGCAGCCTCGAAGTCCGCTCGATCGAGTACGTCCCGCTGCGCGAACGGCACGGCAAGGTCTGGCACCTCGGCCCGCTGTGGTTCATGTCGAACGCCCAGATCGCCACCCTGGCCGTGGGCCTGATCAGTATCAGCGAGGGCGGTTCGCTGTTCTGGTCGGTGGCCGCGATCGTGGTCGGGACGCTCGTCGGCACGCTGTTCATGGCCTTCCACTCGGCCCAGGGCCCGCAGCTCGGCCTGCCGCAGATGATCCAGTCGCGGGCCCAGTTCGGCTACCTCGGCGCGCTGCTGGTGTGGCTGTTCGCCTACGTGCAGTACGCCGGCTTCAACGTCTTCAACAGCGTGCTGGCCGGCAACGCGATGAGCCGCACCGCGCACGGCGCCACCAAGACCTGGGTCGTGATCGTCACGGTCGTGGCCTTCGTGGTGGCCCTGGTCGGCTACGACCTCATCCACCGGGCCGAGCAGGTGCTCACCTACCTGATGCTGGCCATCTTCGGCGTGTTCACGATCGCGCTGTTCCTGGTGCACTACCCGCAGGGCACGTTCGACGTCGGCCAGTTCAAGGCCACCCCGTTCCTGGGCCAGTTCGGCGTGGTCGCCGGCTACCAGATCAGCTGGGCCATCTACGTGTCGGACTACTCGCGCTACATGCCGCCGGACGTCCCGGTGCGCAAGACGTTCTACTGGACGTACTGGGGCTCGGCCATCGGCGGGGCCTGGATGATGATCGTCGGCTCGGTCCTGGCCGCCTGGGCCGGGGCCAAGTTCGACGGCACCGGCATCGCCGAGATCGACCAGGTCGGCGACCACATCTTCACCGGCTTCGGCGCCATCGTGCTCATCCTGGCCGCGCTCGGGCTGGTGTCGGTGATGGCCCTGAACATGTACGGCGGCTCGCTGACCCTGATCAGCGCCATCGACTCGTTCAAGCAGATCCGGCCGACGCTGGCCGTGCGGGTGATCACGATCGGGCTCACCGCCCTGCTCTCTGTGGTCGGAGCGCTGGCCGCGACCGAGCACTTCCTCAAGTACTTCAACGACTTCCTGCTGCTGGTGCTCTACCTGTTCATCCCGTGGACGGCCGTCAACCTGGTCGACTACTACGTGGTTCGGCGTGGCCACTACGCCATCCGCGAGATCTTCAACCCGAACGGCATCTACGGCCGCTGGGGCGTGCGGGGCATCGTCGCCTACTTCGCCGGGTTCCTGGCCATGACCCCGTTCTTCAGCGTGGGCACGGCCTACGTGGGCTGGGTCGCGCACAAGCTCGACGGCGCCGACATCTCGTTCTTCATCGGCCTGCCGGTGTCGGGCCTGCTCTACTACCTGTTCAGCCGCTCGATCGACGTCGAATCCGAGATCCGGGTGGCCGAGGCCGAGGCCGACGAGCTCGAGGCCGCGGCGGCGAAGCACGAGCGGCTGTGACCCGGTGCCCGACGTGCCCGCTTCGGCGTGGGCGATCGCGGCCGGGGTCGGCGCGGGCGAACTGAGCGCGGTCGAGGTCGTCACCGCGGCCCTGGCCCGCATCGAGGCGCTCGACCCGTCGCTCAACGCGTTCACCGTCGTCACGGCGGACGCGGCGCTCGCCCGGGCCGCGGAGGTCGACCGGGGGGATCGGCGCGGGCCGCTGGCCGGCGTCCCGATCTCGGTCAAGGACCACGTCTGGGTGCGTGGGTTGCCGGCCACGAACGGCTCGCGAGCCCTGGCCGGCTTCGTCCCCGACGCGGACTGCGCGTGCGTGGCCCGGCTCGTCGCGGCCGGGGCGGTCATCGTCGGCAAGACCAACAACCCGGAGTTCTGCTACCGCGGCGTCACCAGCAACGAGCTGTGGGGCGAGACCCGCAACCCGCGCGACCCGACCCGCACCACCGGCGGTTCCAGTGGCGGCGCGGCGGCCTCGGTCGCCGGCGGCATGGTGCCGTTGGCGGTCGGGACGGACGGCGGCGGGTCGATCCGCATCCCGTCGGCGTTCTGCGGCACGGCCGGGCTCAAGCCGACGTTCGGGCTGGTGCCCAAGCTGCCGGGGTTCCGGGGCTGGCCCACGCTGTCGGTCACCGGGCCGCTGGCTCGGGACGTGCGCGACCTGGCCCTGGCGTTGTCGGTCATGGCCGGCCCGTCGCCGCTCGACCCGCTGAGCTACCCGGCGCCGGTTGCGGGCTACCTCGAGGCCGTGCGCGAGCCGGACTGGACCGGCCTTCGGGTGGCCGTCTCGGCCGACCTCGGTTTCGCCGAACTCGATCCGGACGTGCGCGCGGCCTTCGCGGCTGCCGTCGACCGGATCGCCGACGCCGGCGCCGAGCTGGTCGAGGCCCATCCCGTCCCGCAGGACCCGAGCCCGCTCTGGGACCCGGTCGCGCTGGCCGAGGGCTACGCCTCGGAAGGCCCGCTCGTCGAGGCCCACCCTGACCTGGTCGGCGCCGACGCGGCCGAGATCGCGTTGGCCGGCCGGGCGCTGACGGCCCGCGACTACCTCGATGCGCAGGAGGCCCGGGCCCGGTTCACCTCGACCTGGCTGGCGTTCTTCGCCGACGTCGATGTGCTGCTGAGCCCGACCATGCCGGTGACCGCGTTCTCGCTCGGCCGGCTGGCGCCCGCGACGCTGGACGGCCGCCCGGTGCCGGAGTCGTTCGACGCCTGGTGCGCCCTGGCCCTGCCGGCCAACCTGGCCGGGCTGCCGGCCGCGTCCGTCCCGATCGGACCGGGCCGCGACGGCCTGCCGGTCGGGCTGCAGGTGATGGGCCCGCGCTGGGCCGATGCGCTCGTGCTGCGGGCCGCCGCCGCGGTCGAGCTGGCTATGCCGTGAGCACCGGCGCGCGGTCGTCGCGCAGCCGGCTGTATAGATAGCCGTCGCGCCACTGGCCCGCGCGGAACTCCGAGGCCCGGATCACGCCTTCGAACGTGAAGCCGGCCTTCCCGAGCGCCTTCTGCTCGGCGATGTTCTCGGGATGGGTGCCGGCCTGGATGCGCTGCACCGGCGTGTGGCTGAACAGGTAGTCGCAGAGCATGGCCTGGGCCCGCCAGCCGACACCGCGCCCGCGCCACGGCGGCAGCAGCGCGATCCCGATCTCCCAGTGCCTGGCCACGCCGCCGTACTGGACCGCGTGCCAGCTGACGAACCCGGCCGCTTCACCGTCCGGATCGACGGCGACGATGAGCCGGCCGTCGTCGGGGCCGAGGTAACTGTCGACCGCGAAGCGCCGGGCCGCGGCCCTGGGGTCGCGGTAGCCGCACCAGTCGAGCCCGATCAGACCGGGCTCGGTGGCGAACCTGACGAACATGGCCAGGTCGGACTCATCGATCGGCCGAAGCCGGATCGCCAGGTCCGCCACCTCTGCTACCCCGTTCGTTGCGCCGGTCGTTCGTGGGTCGTTGCCGGCATGATGCCATCGTTGACCGACCGG
The DNA here is from genome assembly GCA_963713245.1 of uncultured Actinomycetota bacterium. Taxonomy (GTDB): domain Bacteria; phylum Actinomycetota; class Actinomycetes; order Mycobacteriales; family Jatrophihabitantaceae; genus CAVQKZ01. The sequence goes on along the minus strand of CAVQKZ010000002.1, from coordinate 62,734 downwards.
GCTTCGTCCAGGAGTTGGTCGAACGCGCGTTGGGTCAGCGCCTGGACGCGCCGCTCCGCCGCGTACTGCTCCCGCTGGACCCGCAGCCGTTCCTCCTGCTCGCGGGCTGCGGCCAGCTCGCGGTCGAGGTGACCACGGACCAGCCGCCAGGCGGTCCACACCGCCAGGGCAACCAGCACCAGAATCACAACTGTCATCGCACTCACCACCTGACACGACGCGACGCGTCGACAACCACTTCGTTCAAGGCGACCGCGGCCAGATCCGCGATCGAGGCCAGCCGGTCGGCCGCCTGCGGCACCGCCTGCGTGAGCTGAGCTTCCATCTGCGTCAGCAGGGCGACGGCCTGCATGGCCTTGCGGCTGACCGCGGCCATCGCGTCCACCTTCGCCGCCTGCAACTCGGCGGTGGAATCGATCCGGGCCAACTGCACCTGCGTGCCGCCGTCGATCTGCGCGACGCACCTCGTGACCTGGCGACTGATGCGGTGCTCGGGCGAACCGGCCAGGTCGTAGTCGGCGCTGGTCCCCATGTACGGCTCGATGGTCGTCATCGGAGCCCCCCTTCGGCTCAAGTGCTTGGTGAAGCCGGACCGTCAGCGTAGGTCGATGTTTATAATTTCGTCAATAGATTTTTCTTCGAAATTATTTTGCGCTCTGACGTACTATCTTGCAGAGCTATTCAGGGTTATAGTGGCCCATCACCCCCCAGAAAGGACGACCATGAGCGCGATCGATGAGATTGCGGCTCGTCTGGCCTCGAGCGCGGTCGGGGTCAGTCCGTTGGTCCGCGTGCTGCGGGCCATTGCCCGGGGCGACGCCGACGGCAATGCCCTCACCCGGGCCAGCCTTTCCGAGAGCCAGAACCTTTCCCCAGCCACGATCAGCAAGGCCGTCACCGACCTGGTCAACCGTTCGATGCCGCTGGTGGCCGAGAACGACGGCCGGCCCGGCGGTGGTCGCAAGCAGAAGTTGCTGTCGCTCAACGACGAGAAGTACTCCGTCGTCGGTATCCGCATCGAAGACGGCCGGCAGCCGGCCACCCGACTGATCGGCGCCGAGACCCGCCTGGACGGCATCGTGCTGGCCGAGACGACGCGCGAGTTGAGCGGCGACGACCCGGCCACCGTCGTGGCCGAATTGGCCGACCTCGCACACGACATGATCGCCACCGCGCAGAAGCGGCCGCGCACGGTGCTGGCCGTCGCCATTCAACTCGGGGGGCAGATCCACAAGGGCCGCGTGGTGCGCTCGGTCAACTCGGCCTGGGACGGCCTGGATCTCGGGCCCAAGCTGCAGGCCGAGCTCGGCCTGACCACGATCGTCGAGAACGAGGTCACGTCGCTGATCGTGCTCGATCACCTGCGCACCCAGCACACGGCCCGCTGGCCCAACCGGGCGCTGGTCCGCGTGTTCGACGACGGCGTCGGCGGCGCGCTGGTGCTCGGCGGGCTGGTCTATCGCGGCTCGCACGGACTGGCCAGCGAGCTCGGGCATGTGCGCGTCGACTACGCCAAGACCGCGCCCCAGTGCCGGTGCGGGCAGCGCGGCTGTCTGGACGCCCAGGCCACGCCGAGCGCGATCCGGGCCGCGGTGGCCACGGGTCGCTCGCTGGAGGACGCATATGCCACGGCGGGCACCGCGCTCGGGCGGGCGCTGGTCAACCTGATCCACGTCGTCGACGTGGGCCACATTCGGCTGCTGGTGCCCGAGGAGTACGAGCCGAGCCGAGAGCCCGCGGCGCAGCGGTTCCACGCCACACTCGATACCGAACTCGGGCGGCTGTTCTCGCCGGACGTGCGCCCGGATATCGCGTTCGACTATTACGACCCGAAGTCGGTGGCGGCCATTCATGCCTCCGCGATGTCCGCCGTGGCCATCGAGGCCCTCATCGATCGAATCTTCCGCAAGGACTAGCGGCCCAGACGCCGGTCGTTCGTGAAGAGGGCAGCGGCAGTGGAGTCGGTGGTCGGTCGGGTCGCGCGTGTTCGTCATCGTCGCCAGCTCGCACGCGGGGATGATCAGCCCCGGGCAATGATCGAACGTCCTTGGTACGGAATAAGCAGCCGGCCGTCGACGAAGCGGGATTGGACCAGCCGCACCAGGCTATGGCAGGTACCGAAGATGCCGGTGCGCACGGTAGCCTCGCGAATCCGCGTCTGATCGATCGCTCTCGACGCCAATCCGCCTTGACAGATTAACCTCCGGTGCCGGATATTACCGATCCGCCACAAATTAACCGGAGGTTTGCATGACGAGGATCCTGGGATTCTGCGTTGCTATGTTTTTGGTGTCCATCGGTTTAGTGGCTTTGAGTGGATCGGCCGAGGCGGCAAGCGGCGGTGGCTGCAGGACGACATCGGCCTACACCGCGTGTGTGGGACACACGTCAGATGGCCGCGCGACTGCCGAAGGCGACTTCCACATCACGATCAACGGGTCATGCACCGAATATGTCGACCTTTACAAAAACGGCAAGGTGTACAAATACGACACCGAGAACCTCTGCCTGTCGAATGGTTCCATTACGTTCGACTCGAGCGCGAATCAGCACGGTTCCTTCTACGTCAAAGCCGGCTTCTCGCCTCACTGCAGCACGCCCTGCTCCTACCCAGGCCCCACGACCAGCCCGACGCTGACGCTCTAGGGGCGCGGCTACAAACAAACCTTCCGAAGCTGACCGGGCGGGTTCGACACCCGTACCCGCTCCATGTGGTGTCTCAAGACATCGGAAACTCCTGAATCTGCATCGTGCGCAGGTTCAGGAGTTTCTCTTGCTCCGGTGGCTCGCGTCGCCGCTTACCGGAGCGGCCAGGTGACTAGATCCACCTACCCAGCACGGTCGCATGGAGCACTCGTCCGTACGCGTGCAGCCAACTGGCGCGCCCGCCACACCACTGCGAGTGCCGGGTCGTCCGTTGGGCTTGATTCGATCCGCTCGACGGTGAAGCCCTCGCGCTCGTAGAACGCGCCCGCGCGCTCGTTGGCCGCGAAATGCTCGATGTACACCCGGTCGACGTCGGGCGGCAACTGCCTGATCAGGGCAGCGAGCAACTGCGGGCCCAGCCCGCGACCACGGTGCTCCGGATGGACGTAAAGCTTGTAGATCACCTGCTCGGCGCCGCTGCGGCCACGCTGCCCGACGCCGACGAGCTGCCCGCCCGGCTCGGCCTCGGCGACGACCACGACACCGTCGGCCACGGCGGCGCGAATGTACGTCTCGTTCCACCACCGCCGAACCTGCTCATCCGCGGCGGCGGCGCCGATCAGCGGCGCGTAATGGGCTTGAACGTGCGCCCAGCCGAAGCGGCAGATGGCGACGACATCGCCGGGCTCAGCCGGCCGCACGACCATCGGTCACCATCCGGCCGGGTGGACGAATTGGGCGGCCGGCTGCCCCAGCCATTGGGTGATGCGCATGACCAGGCCCATGTCCGCCAGCCGGGCCGTCTTCAGGTTGGTCAACCGGCTCGGGGTGCAGTCGAGGTCGCGGGCGAGGTCGGCCCAGGTCAGCCCTCGATCGGTGCGGCGCTGGTTGAGCGCGGCATGCAGCTCGCCCAGATTCCATCGCAGCCGGCTGTCGTCCCCCGCAGCCGGCAACCGGGTCTCACCGACGTCGACGGTCGTGCCGACCAGGAAGTCCTCCGGGGCGCGGCCGATCCAGCGCAGCAGGATCAGTGCGTACTGACACGACATCGTCCCCCGCCGCGCGGTGCGAACGAGCGCTCCCGGGCACAGGCCGTGATCGTCCAACCGAGCGTTGAGCGCTGCGGACTGCTGCCACAGCTGCTCGGCCAGGGTGTTCCACGTCAACGCGTGCTGGTCCCGCGCCTGGTCCAGCGCGCGGATCAGCGCCGCGCCGTCGAAGCCCGGCAGGTCTGCCACGTCCACACTCTAGGCCGTCTGCACCTCGACCCCGGCCGCGGTGAAGGCGGCCAGCAGGTCGGGGTCGGCACCGGAGTCGGTGATCAGGATGTCGATCTGGTCGGCGTCGCAGATCTTGCAGAACGCGCGCGTGCCCAGCTTGGAGCTGTCGGCGACCGCGACCACGCGCCGCGACCGGGCGACCATGCCGGCGTTGATCTGGGCCTCGCCCTCGTGCGCGGCGGCCGCACCGTCCTCGACCGAGAGCGCGTCGACGCCGAGGAACATCACGTCCAGGGTCAGGTCCTCGACGAACCGGTTGGCCAGCGGGCCGATCAGTTCGTACGAGCGCGGCCGGGCCACACCACCGACCACGACGATCTTCACGTGCGGACGCACGGTCAGCTCGTTGGCGATGTTGAGCGCGTTGGTGACGACCGTGAGCGCCACCGGGTCGGCCCCCGCGCTGTCGGTGTCGACCTGAGTCGCCAGCACCCGGGCCACCTCGGTGTTGGTCGTGCCGCCGTTCATGCCGACCACCGCACCCGGCGACACCAGCCGAGCCGCGGCCAAGGCGATCCGGGTCTTCTCCTCCGCGCGCCGGACCTGCTTGTACCGCAGCGGCAGGTCGTAGCTGACCGACTGCGCGACCGCACCGCCGCGGGTGCGGGCCACGAGCTGCTGGTGGGCGAGCTCGTCGAGGTCGCGGCGCACGGTGGCCACGGACACGTCGAAGTGCTCGGCGATCTCCTCGACGGTGCGCGAGCCCCGGCTGACGAGAAAGTCCAGCGTCGCGTTGAGCCGCTCATGCCGCTGCAACGTCGTCTCCCCCTTGTCCGAGCGGCGGGTGATCAAGTGCCTGATGGTAGCCGGGACGCCGGTGCCAGCCGTCCGCACCAACTGCGCGATACCGACTCCGGGGCGGGCATTTCGAGCAGAAACACGCACGGAATTCCTTGACCGTCCCTCGGCCAGCCCCATACGCTCGGCAAACAGGCCGGTATGCCCGAGTCGTGCCGTCCGTGGCATTTCGTTCAGACGGCGCCAGCCGGAAGGGACCCGCAGATGACCATCGCCTCCCGCCCCCCGCGGATCCACCTGGCCCGCCGGCGCCCGCGCCGGCTCAGCCTGCTCGTCGTCGCGCTGCCGGTCGTGCTGGCCGGCTCCCTGGCGCCGGCCGCGGCGAACGCGGCTCCGTCGATCACGCACCAGCGCGGTCCGGACCGGCACCCATCGTTCGCCGCGGCCGGGTCGACGCTGCGCCTGACCGTGCCGGCCGCGGCCGGCGCCCCCGGCTACCGCGTGGTCATCCAGCGTTCGCCGTTCCGGATCACCACCCAGCGCGGGTCGGCCACCGTGCTGCAGACCACCGACGGCCAGACCGGCTCGTCCGGGCCGGCCGACTTCCACACCGCCGCGGGTTGGGCCAGCGCGACCTCGGTGCAACACGCCGCCTGGCACGACGGCGTGCTCGACCTGACGCTGGCCACCACCCGCGCCGGTGACACCGTCGCCTACCGCATCACTCCGTCGCGAGACCGGTACCGAGTCAACTGGAAGGTGCAGGGCAGTACCGCGGCCGACCAGGTCGCCACCCACTACCGCGTCGCCGCGTCCGGCCACTGGTACGGCCAGGGCGAGGCCCAGACCGACGACGGCGGCCCGTACACCCAGCAGCCCTGGCCGCTGGACTCCGGCGCGGTCCACGACCCGGCCATGGCCCCGGCCGAGTACCTGATGACCGACCCGTTCTGGTTCACCCAGCGCGGCTCGGGCCTGTGGGTCGACACCAAAGAGGTCATGGACGTGTCGATGAACACCGACCCGGGTGTCTTCGGCTACGCCGTCACCGGTCAGTCGGCGCATGGCCGACACCGTGTTCGTCGAGCGCACCGCGCGCGACGTCTACCAGGACTACATCGGCATCGCCGGCCATCCGACCAAGAGCGACGCCACCCCGGCCGAGTACGCCAAACCGCTCTGGAACACCTGGGCCCAGTCCTACACCGCGGTCTCGCAGGCCTCGGTGCTGGCCTACGCGAAGGGCCTGCACGCTGCCGGCGTGCCCGGCCACACCATCCAGATCGACGACGGCTGGTCGACGCACTACGGCGACTTCGACTTCAACAGCAAGTTCCCCGACCCGAAGGGGCTCTCGGCCCAGATCCACGCGATGGGCTACAACTTCGGACTCTGGGTCACGCTCTGGATCAACAACGACGCGAACAACTACGCCTACGCCGCGCAGCACGGCTACCTGCTCAAGTCCAAGTCCGACCCGACCAAGGCGTGCAGCGTCGACTGGTGGAACGGCACCGCCGGCATCGTCGACCTGGCCAACCCGGCCGCGCGGGCCTGGTACGTCGGGCAACTGCAGAACCTGGAGCAGACCTACGACGTCAACGGCTTCAAGTTCGACACCCGGTTCTTCGACGAGTCGTGCGCGCCCTACCCGGGCTACACCGCGCTGGACTACATCAAGCTCGGCGCCCAGGTGACCGACGAGTTCGACCAGCAGGGCGCGGGCGTGCGGCTGTCCTGGACCGGCTCGCAGAAGTACGGCTTCGTCATTCGCGAGGTCGACAAGGGCACCGACTGGGGCTCGCTGCAGGCCGGCATCGACCAGGCCATGTCGATCAGCACGATCGGCTACCCGTTCGTCGAGACCGACATGATCGGCGGATCGATGGACGAGCCCCCGCCGACCAAGCAGGTGCTGGTGCGCTGGGCCCAGGCCGCGGCGCTGATGCCGTTGATGTACTCCTCGACGTCCCCGCTGGGCGTCACCAACGACGCCGGCAGCCAGAGCTACGACGCGCAGACGGTCGCGCTCTACACCGCGGCGGCCAAGCTGCACGGGCTGCTCGCCCCGTACATCGAGGCCCAGGTGGCGCGGGCGGTGAAGACCGGCGAGCCGATCATGAAGCCGCTGTTCTTCGACTTCCCGAGCGATCAGGCGTCGTACTCGATCAAGGACGAGTGGCTGCTCGGCGACGCGCTGCTCGCGGCCCCGGTGCTCACCGACGCGACCAGCCGCAACGTGCACCTGCCACCCGGGCTGTGGTTCGACGTACTGCGGCACCGGCTCGTCCGCGGCGGGGTCACCCTGACCAACTACCACGCCGCGCTCAGCCAGACGCCGATATTCGTCCGGCTCGGCGGCGCGACGGCCACCGCGCTGACCCACAGCCTCAGCCGGGCCGGGTAGCGCGCGGCTAGGCCGTGCCGGCCAGTTCGTAGGCGGCCCAGGTGTCGGCGTAGCGCCCGCCGGCCGCGAGCAGTTCGTCGTGCGAGCCGACCTCGACGACCTGGCCGCGGTCGAGCACCACGATCCGGTCGGCCGCGGCCGCGGTCTGCAAGCGGTGGGCGATGACGACGGTGGTGCGGTGCCGGGCCACGTGCTGGATGGCCGCCGCGACCCGGGCCTCGGTGGCGAGGTCGAGGTTGGAGGTGGCCTCGTCCAGCAGCAGGATGGCCGGGTCGACCAGTTCGGCCCGGGCCAGCGCGATCAGCTGCCGCTGCCCGGCCGACAGGGAGCGGCCGCGCTCGGACAGTTCGTGGTGGTACCCGCCGGCCAGCTCGGCGATGAACGCGTGCGCGCCGACGGCCTGGGCCGCGGCCTCGACGTCGGCGTCGGACGCGTCCGGGCGGCCGTAGGCGATGTTGTCGCGGATCGACCCGGTGAACAGGAACGCCTCCTGCGGGACGTAGCCGAGCTGGCGGCGGTAGTCGTGCAGGTCGAGCCCGCGCAGCTCGCGCCCGTCGACGAGCACCTGCCCGGAGTCGGGGTCGTAGAACCGGGCCAGCAGCTTCATCACCGTGGACTTGCCCGCCCCCGTCTGCCCGACCAGTGCGACGGTCTCGCCGGCGTGCACGTGCAGGTCGATGCCGCGCAGCGCCTCGGGCGGCCTGGTCGCCAGCGCGTCGGCCGAGATCAGGCTGCGGGCGTCGGCCGGGCCGCGCCGTTCCGAGCCTGGATCCCAGCCCGGCGCCGACGGGTAGGTGAACCGCACGTTGTCGAGACGGATCTCCCCCGTGAGCCGCCCCGGCGCCGACGGCGTCGTCGCGTTCCGGAGTCAGCGTCTGCAGGTGCATGAGCTCGGCGATGCGGGCCACCGACACCCGGGTCTGCTGCCAGGAGTCGAACACCTGCGAGAGCTGCTGGATGGGCGAGAAGAACATGTCGACGTAGAGCAGGAACGCGATCAGGGCGCCGGTGGTCAGGTGGCCGCCGCGGATCAGCTCGGCCCCGACGCCGAGCACGATCGCGTCGGCCGCCGCCGACAGGAACTGCACGAACGGGAAGTACAGCGCGACCAGGCGCTGGGCCGCGATCCGCGACGCGAGGTAGTCCCGGCCGAGGCGGTGGAACCGGCGCACCGTCGCGTCCTCGTGCACGAAGGCCTGCGACTCGCGCACGCCGGACAGGCTCTCCTGGAAGTCGGCGTTGACGATCGCGATCCGTTCGCGGGACAGGTCGTAGAGCCGGGCCGCGCGCCGACGGAAGATCACGGTCGCGATGGCCAGCGGGATGATCACGGTCAGCGTGGCCAGCCCGAGCGGCACGTCGATCAGCACCAGCGCGACGCCGACGCCGACGAACGTCACGGCCGACACCAGGGCCGAGAGCAGGCCGTTCTCGATCAACGACTCGAACTGGTCGACGTCGGTGGTCATCCGGGTCATGATCCGGCCGGCCATCTCGCGCTCGTAGTAGTCCAGCGACAGCCGCTGCAGCTGGGCCCAGATCCGGATCCGCAGCGACAGCATGATCCGCTGGGCCACCCGGCCCATCACGAACGTCTCGGCCGTCTCGTCGACCAGGTCGGCCAGCACCACGAGCAGGAAGATCGCCGACGCGACGAACAGCACGGTCTTGGACCCGGCCGAGACGCCCTGGTCGATCCCGGTCTTGACCAGCACGGGCCCGGCCAGCCCGGCCAGCGCGTCGAGCACCACCAGCAGCAGGCCGACCAGCAACGGCACCCGGAAGTCACCGAGCACCCGGCGCAGACTGAAGCCGGGCTCGGCCCGGGACTCGACGTCGAGGTCGACGGCCGGGAAGTCGCGCACCGGCGACAGGGCCGAGACCTGCTGCACCAGTTCCGGGGTCGGGGCCAGGCTGACCCGCCAGCCACCAGCGCCGCCCAGGCCGGGCCCGAGGGTCGGCGCGCCGACGGCGACCGCACGCCCGCCGGCCGGACGCGCCGCCCGTTGCCGTTGCCGGCCCAGGCCGCCGCGGTCGTGCCCGACGTCTCGACCACCAGCGGCTGCACGGGATCGTCGGCGTCCTCGTCGGCCAGACCCGACACCAGCTCGCGGTAGGCCGGGCTGCGCTCGACCAGTTCGTCGTGGGTGCCGTCCTCGACGACCCGGCCCCGGTCGAGCACGACGATCCGCTCGGCCAGCCGCAAGGTCGACAGCCGGTGGGCCACGAGCACCGTGGTCCGCCCGGCCATCAGCACCCGCAGGGCGTCGTGGATGGACTCCTCCACGGTCGCGTCGATGGCGCTGGTGGCGTCGTCCAGGATCAGGATGCGCGGGTCGATGAGCAGGGCCCGGGCCAGCGCGATGCGTTGCCGCTGCCCGCCGGACAGGCTCAGCCCGCGCTCGCCCACGATCGAGTCGTAGCCCCGCGGCAGCTCGGTGATGAAGTCGTGCGCGGCGGCCGCGCGGGCCGCGGCCTCGATCTCGGCGTCGGTGGCGTCCGGGCGGCCGTAGGCGATGTTGGCCCGCACGCTGTCGGAGAACAGGAAGCTCTCCTCGAACACGACGCCGATCTGGCGGCGCAGCGAGTGCAGGCTCAGCGCGCGCACGTCGTGCCCGTCGACGCGGACGACACCGGCCTTGGGGTCGTAGAACCGGGTGGCCAGCAGCGTGGCCGTGGACTTGCCGCTGCCGCTGCGCGCCGACGAGCGCGACCCGCTGCCCGGCCGGGATGTGCAGGTCGAAGTCCCGCAGCACCGTGTCGGACTCGCCGTAGCCGAAGTCGACGTGCTCGAAGCTCAGCTCGCCGCGCATCGCGCTCAGCTCGACGGCGTCGTCGGCGTCGGTGATCGACGGTTCGAGGTCGACGAGCTGGAAGATCCGCTCGAGCCCGGCCCGGGCCTGCTGGCCGACGGTGAGCAGCCCGGCGAGCTGGCGGGCCGGCGCGGCGAACTGGGCCACGTAGGTCGAGAAGGCCAGGAACGTGCCCAGCGTGATCTGGCCGTGCAGGGCCATCCAGCCGCCGACGGCCAGGATCGCCACCTGGGCCAGCGACGGGATGGCCTCGAGCAGCGGCTGGAAGCGGGCCTGCAGCCGCACCGCCCGCAGCTGCGAGCCGTACAGCCGCTTCGGCCGCGTCGGCCACCCGTTCGAGCTCGCGCCGTTCCTGGCCGAAGGCCTTGACCACGCGCACGCCGTTGACGTCCTCGTCGACGATCTGGGCGACGTCGCCCTCCCGCTGCTGGGCGTCCCACGTGGCCGGGAAGATCCGCCGCCGCATCTGGTACGAGCTGAGCAGCAGCGCCGGCGCGACGAGCAGGGCGACCAGCGCGAGCAGCGGCGAGAGGTACAGCATCACGCCGATCGACAGCAGCATCATCAGCACGTTGCCGCTCATGAACGGCAGGAAGCTCAACAGCCCCTGCACCAGGGTCGAATCGGAGTTCGCGCGGGCCACCAGCTGGCCGGTGGGCAGCCGCGACAGGGTCTCGAAGTCGAGCCGCTGCAGGTGGTCGTGCATCGCGTTGCGCAGGTCGTACTGGACGTCGAGCGCGACCCGGCCCGCCGTGGTAGCGGCGGATGTAGGCGAAGCCGAAGCTGGCCGCGCCGAGCCCGATCAGCAGCGTGAGCCACGGCCACAGCGGTTGCGACTGCGCGATCACGACCTTGTCGACGATCTGGCGGGCCACGAGCGGGACGACGGTCAGGCAGGCACTGCCGAGGATGGCCGCGACCACGGCCAGCACGATGTCGCGGCGGTGGTTGCCCAGTACGGCCAGCAGTCGCCGCACCCAACCCGGTTTCGCGCCGTCGCTCATTCGGCCCTCGGGGAAGGCCCGGCCCGCTCCGCGTCCAGCGCCGCACCCAGCCACGTCAACGACTCGACCAACCGCGCCGGGTCGGGCGTGCCGGCGCAGATCCGCGTCCAGCCGCTGCACCATGGCTCGCTCCACCTCGGCCAGCAGGGTGCGCCCGGGCGCGGTCAGTGCCAGCGGCGCGGCCCGCTGGTCGGACGCGTCGGCGCCGCGCACCAGCAGCCCGCGGGCGCACAGGGCATCGACGGCCGCGCTGATCGCCGGCTTGCCCAGGGCCAGTCGATGCGCGACCCGCGACGCGCGCTCGTCGCCGCCGGCCACCGCGGCCAGCACCCGGTACTGGGCCAGGCTCAGTTCGCCGGTGGTCCGCTCCAGCACCCGCGAGATGCGAGCCAGGGCGCGGACGGCGTCGACGGTTTCGGGCACGTACCCCACGGTAGCATTTTGGTTCGAGGACCGAACTACTTGCCACCCCGGCCTGGCGCGGGCGAAGACTGCCCGATCGGCCGTTGTGCTGGTGTTATGCCGGCGTCAAACTCGGACTGACGATCCGAGCCGGCTGCCGATCGAGGGGTGGGCGCGATGAACACGGACTTCGAGGTCACGGCGCAGAATGCGGCGGCCCTGTTCACGCTCAAGCTGCACCGCGGCGAGGGCATGGTGCTGCTGGGCATGAACTGGAAACAGGGCCAGCCGCCGGCCGACTTCGTCGGGTTCGCGATCGAGTACCACGAGCCCGGCGGCCAGCGGTTCTTCGCGCTGTCCAACCGGCTCACGTTCGCGACCGCGGACGGGTCGGTCGACCCGAACGCGCAGTCGTCGCTGCGGGCGCCGTTCCAGAAGTTCCGCTGGGTGCACTTCCCCGTACATGCCGAGCTGGCCGGGGCGTTCACCTACCGGGTGACGCCGGTGTTCATGGACGGCACCGGCGTGCTGAGCTACGGCGAGGCCCAGACCGCCGAGATCGTGCTGGCCCGCGAGACCTACCCGGGTCAGCTCAACGTCGCGTTCACCCGCGGCTTCGTCTCGTCGCAGGCCTTCGTCGACCGCTTCGCCAAGGACGGCGCCATCGACACCCTGCTGCCCCGCAGCGCCGACGGCGGGCTGGGCTTCGTGCCCACCCATCCCGATGCCAAGGAGGCCCTGGACTGGATGGGGTTCGAGGCCCGCAACGTCATCCTCGACGTGCTCGACCAGGCCCTGGCCGACGTGACCACGACGGTGCGCGCGGTGGCCTACGACCTCAACGAGCCCGAGATCGTCGACCGGCTCGAACGCCTCGGCCCGCGGCTGACCGTGATCGTCGACGACTCGGACACCCACGGCCACGCCAACTCGGCCGAGACCGCGGCGACCACGCGGCTGATCGCCTCGGCCGGGGCCACCCACGTCAAGCGCCAGCACATGGGCGACCTGCAGCACAACAAGTTCATCGTGGTCACCGGCCCCAACCTGAACCTGGCCGTGTGCGGCTCGACCAACTTCAGCTGGCGGGCCTTCTTCGTGCAGAACAACAACGCCCTGGCCGTCACCGGAGCGGACGCGGTCCAGCCGTTCCGCGACGCGTTCGACGCGTACTGGCACAGCGACGAGGTCGGCGACGTTCGGCGCGTCGCCCTCGGCGCGATGGGCCGACCTGAAGCTGGCCGGCATCGACGCCCGGATCGCCTTCTCGCCGCACTCGGCCCAGAACGCCCTGCTGTCGACGATCGCCGACGACATCGACCAGACCACGTCGTCGCTGTTCTACTCGCTCGCCTTCCTGTACCAGACCAAGGGGCCGATCCGCGACGCGGTCACGAAGGCGACCGAGGACGACCAGCTGTTCGTCTACGGCATCTCCGACCGCAAGGTCGGCGGCATCGACGTGCAGACCCCGGACGGCAACCTGGCCCCGGTCAGCCCGAGCGCGCTGAGCGCGAACGTCCCCGAGCCGTTCAAGTCCGAGCCGACCGGCGGGGGCGGCATCCGCATGCACCACAAGTTCGTCGTGATCGACTTCGACCAGCCGACCGCCCGCGTCTACCTCGGCTCGTACAACTTCTCGTCCCCGGCCGACATCGTCGAACGGCGAGAACCTGCTGCTCATCCGCGACCGGCGCATCGCCGTGGCCTACGTCGTCGAGGCGGTGCGGATCTTCGACCACTACGAGTTCCGCGGACTGCAGGCGGAGGCGAAGACGGCGAGCAAGACGCTCGCGCTGCATCCCGCCCCGCGCACGGCCGGACAGGTGCCGTGGTGGTCCGAGGACTACACCAACCCGCAGAAGATCCGCGACCGGCTGCTGTTCGCCTGACAACCTCGGCCGGCACCCGCCCACCGGCGCTTCAGGTCGCGGCCAGGGACCGTTCCTTCGGCTCGATCACGCCGAGGCTCTTTACGACCCGGAACTGACCACCGCGAGCCTGGGCGATGTACATGTTCATCCGGACGTGATGCTGACCGGGCACCACTTCGGCCGGCCCGCCCGGACCGTCGGCGATCCGCGCGTGGTCCAGCGCCGCGATGACGTCTTCCTGCTTGAGCGATCCGGCTTCGGTCACTGCCGCCTGCCAGAGCTTGAGACCGCGGTACATCCCGGTGCTCGCGCTGCCGGCGGTGAACTTGGCGCTGCCGGGGTAGAGCCGGTCGTACTCGTTGACCAGTTCCCGGCTGAACGGATCGCTGACGTCCTGGTAGAAGTCGAGGCAGCTGTAGAGGCCCTCGACCCATTCGCTCGGCACCATGTCCAGGACGTTCTCGTCGAAGTAGGTGCACACCAGGTGCCCGCCCCGCTTGGTGAAGCCCGACTCGTGCAGGCCTTCGAGGAACGAGGCCGAGGCCGGGCGGGACGATGGTGTTGAAGACGACCTCGGCGCCGCTGGACGTGATCCGGTCGATCGTCTGCGCGTAGTCGGTGTGATCGAGCGGGTAGTAGTCCTCGCCGACGATCTCGCCGCCGTTCGCGGTCACCACCTCGCGGACCTTGCTCGTTCAGCACGTGCGGCCAGATGTAGTCGGCCGACGGCAGGTAGAACTTCTTCGCGCCCGTCTCGTGCATCAGCCAGGGAATGAGTGGCTCGACCTGCTGTGCCGGCACCGGTCCGGTGCAGAAGATGAGCGGGTCGCACTCCTGGCCCTCGTACTGCTCCGGATAGATGTAGAGCTTCTTGCCCTCGACGACGGCCGGGCCCTTGATGGCCTGCCGCATCGAGCTGTAGATGCCGCCGAAGATGACGTCGACGTGGTCCTGCTGGACCAGCTTCGCGGCCTTGGCCTGCCCGACGCTGTCGGTCGTCTCGCTGTCCTCCAGGTAGAGCTCGAGCTGTCGTCCCAGCAAACCGCCGTTTGCGTTGATGTCGGCTATCACCATCTTGGCCACATTGGCATTTGCGATGCCCATGACCGAAAGCGGTCCGGTCTGGTCGGTAATCACGCCGACCTTGATCGGCCGATTGCCCGATGTCGTCGATTCGCTCATTTCGTGCACTCCTCCGTTTGTCGCCTGATTGCGACAAATGGCCCCGGCAGTGATTTCTGCTCGGGGCCATTCGCCGAATTGTTGGTTCGCGGTCTTTACGCGTCGTACTCGCCGACGAGCGCGGCCGGCTGCGGCTTACCGATGTGTCCGGCTTCGTGCAGGATCGCCGGCACCTCCGGGTCGGTGACGAAGGCCTTCCAGCCGTCGGCGTCCCAGTCGAAAAGCACCCAGACCCGGTCGCTCTCGACCGGGTCGCGGAACACGGTCGAACCCTTCGAACCGTGCTGCTTGCGCTTCTCGGCGCCCTTCGTCGAGAAGACGTCCAGGAAGCGGTCGACGTCCTCGACCTTCGTGGTTGCCAGCATCATTGCGCTCTCCTCCTTCGTGGATGGACCAGCCGCACCGTGACCCGGGCGGCGCCCGGGTGCCGTGGCCATTTCCTTCGACCTATTCGGTGTGTACGGTCATCGTGCGCGTCATTAATGCGCCGAGCATCGGGAGGTTTCCCCATTTCCGCTCCGACGCTCCGGCTCGGCGAACTCGTCGCTACATTCGCCCTGGCCCAGGACAATGCATTTGGTCAACCGCTCGAATCACAATTGCGCTCGTGCCTGTTGGCGATGTCGATGTGCGATGAGGGCGGCTTCGATCCCGACGTCCGGCGACCGCGTACTGGGTCGCGTTGCTGCGCTACATCGGCTGCACCGGGCACGCCCACGAAGTGGCCACCCTCTTCGGCGACGAGATCGCCATTCGCGCTCGGACGCTCGTGCATGACGCGGCCAATCCGGCCGAGGTCATGCAGGACGTGTTCGCGTACGCCACTGCCGGTCACTCCCCGGAGGAGCAGGAGCACATCGTCCAGGCGATCCAGGCCGGCGCGCATGAGTGGGCGGTGCACAACTTCGCTTCCGGGTGCGAGGTCGGCGACATGCTGGTGCAGCGGCTGGACTTCGGGCCCGACGTTCGCGAATCCCTGCGCTTCACGTTCGAACGATGGAACGGCGCCGGCTTCCCGGCCGGCGCGAGCGGCGAGCAGATCCCACTGGCCATGCGGATCGTGCACCTCACCCATGACATGGAAGCGATCGGCCGCCTCCTGTCACCGGCGCGATGCGCTCGCGGCCGCGCGCGATCGCCGCGACCGGACCTACGACCCAGCCCTCGCCGACCTCTTCACCGCACACGGAGCCACCTGGTTCGAGCGCCTCGACAAGGTGGACCCGTGGGACGCGGTGCTTCGGCTCGAGCCCCAACCGGGCCGGATTCTCGACGGCGCCGAACTCGACGACGCCCTCAGCGTGGTGGCGGACTTCATCGACCTGAAGTCGCCGTTACATGGCCGGGCACAGCCGCCGATGCGCGCAACTCGGCGCGGACGCCGCCGCACTACTCGGATTCCCCGACAGCGAGATCACCACGGTGCGCCGCGCCGCTCTGGTGCACGAGTTCGGCACGACGGCCATCCCGAACTCGATCTGGGACAAGCCCGGTCCGCTCACCCGGACCGAATTCGACCGCGTCGAGCTGCATCCGATGCTGACCGAACAGATGCTGCGGCGCACGCCGGCTCTCGCGGTGCTCAATCCGGTGGCGGCCGCGCACCACGAGAAGGCAGACGGTCCGGTTACCACAAGCGCCTGCGCGCCGAGGCGTTCGACCCGTGCGCCGGCGTCCTGGCCGCAACCGATGTCTACGTCGGCCTGACCAGCGACCGCGCGGACCGGCCGGCATTCTCGCCCGAGTACACCGCGACCGAACTGCGTCGCCTCGCGGCGGACGGCGTGCTGAACCAAGCCGCCACCAAGGCCGTGCTGTCCGCGGCCGGCCACGACGAACCGCACGGCCCGAAGCCGCCCCGACCACAGCATCCGCAAGGGCTCACCGGCCGTGAGGTCGAGGTGCTCCGCCTCGCCGCACGAGGGCTCACGACGGCACAGATCGCCGAACGGCTCTGCATCTCCCCCAAGACCGCCGACCACCACATCCAGCACGTCTACGTCAAGATCGGCGTTTCCAGTCGCGCCGCGGCGATGCTGTGGGCGATTCAGCACGCCCTCGTCGGCTGAGCGCTCGTCTGTCCGAGTCTGTCAGTTTCAGACCTAAGCCGCCTGTTCGCGGCTGCACCACCAGGTCGTCCGGCCGCCGAACGTGCCGCTGGTCATCGGCGCGCCGTCGCGCGGGCACTCGCGCCCCGGCCTTGCGGAACGGCAGCAGGCTCAGCATGTGCACGCCGCCGTCGCGCACGGCGATGGCGACCGTGCGGCGCGCGGAGCGCACCAGCCGGTCCACCTCGAGCCGGGTCAGCTCCCCGACCGGGCGGCCGGGTAGATCTCGGCCCGCCACAGCATCTCGTCGGCCAGCAGGTTGCCGATGCCGGCGACGGCGTGCTGGTCGAGCAGCCGGGCCTTCACCGGGGCGGTGCCGCGGGAGAGCGCGGCCCGGAACTCGGCCGGCGTGATCGTGGCCGCGTCCGGCCCGAGCAGCTCAACGGGCGGGTCGAGCCGCACCCGGCCGAGGCGGCGCGGGTCGACGAGCAGCAGCCGGCCGCGGTCGGCGAACTTCAGCGCGAACCGGGAGTAGCGGTAGTCGCCCAGCGCCCGGCCGCGTTCCCAGTAGTCGCCGCCGTCGATCTCCTCGCCGTCGGCGTTGGCGATGACGATCTTGCCGGACATGCCCAGGTGGATGCCCAGGTTCGGCCCGGGCGTCCGGGCCCGGCCGACGCCCGAGGTCTCGCACCACATGGTCTTGCCCTGCCGGTGCACCGCGGTGAGCCGGCGGCCGACCAGGGCACTGCGCAGCTGGCCGGCGGTGTGCGGCCGGGTGACGTAGGCGTCGGAGTCGTCGACGTCCACGATCTTGCGGCCCAGCGCCGCACGTTCGATGACGGAGCGGGCCGATTCGACCTCAGGTAGCTCGGGCACGCGCTACTGCGCTCGCATCGGCGCGATGACCTGCTCGGCGAAGCGAAGCGCCGGCTCGACGTCCAGCGGGTGGCCGAAGTCGAGCACGAACGACGTGATGCCGAGGTCGGTGAGCGCGCTCAACCGTTCGCGCCATTGCTCGGAGGCTTGCTCGGACTCGGGCAGGTCACCGGCCACGGTCACGCAGCTCTCGATCTCGGCCGGGTCGCGGCCGACCGCGGCCGCCGCCTCGTCGACGATCGCCCGTTTACGCAGCCAGTCGTCGGGCGCACGGAAGCCGTTGTTCCAGATGTCGGCCTGCCGCCCGACGATCGGTAGCCCGATCTTCTCGCCGGAGCTGCCGATGCAGACCGGCGGAATGACGTCCGGGCGCGGAGTGGCGGCGGCGTCGTCGATCTGGAAATACTTGCCGGCGAAGCGGGGATGGGGCTCGGTCCACATCAGGCGGCAGATCTGGACGACTTCCTCGAGTTGCCGCAACCGCACCGCGGCCGGCGGGAAGTCGTAGCCGTATGCGCGGTACTCGTCCTCGCGCCAGCCGCCGCCGATGCCCAACATGAACCGGCCGCCGGAGAGGATCTGCAGCGTCGAGGCCATCTTGGCGGTGAGCGCCGGGTTGCGGTAGCCGTGGCCCAGGACGTGGTGGCACACCGTCACGTCGGGAAACTTGGCGGCCAGCCAGGTCAGCGTCGTCCAGCCCTCCAGGAAGCCTTCGGTCTTCTCGGCGTCGAAGCCGTAGAAGTGGTCGGCCACCCACACCGAGTCGAAGCGGGGCAGGGCCTGCGGCAGGATGTGCTCCGTCTGGTACATGACGATGGGCTGGAAATCGCTGCCGGCGTGGGCAGCAACGGGCGACAACCAACCGAACTTCGGCACGATGAGGTCCTCTCGTCATGGGGCGCGGTCGAGTCCATCAGATCAGCCGGGCCGGGCGCCACCCGCGCAGCGAACTGATCAGCGCGATCTCCTCGGCGCCGCGTAGCGCGGCCACGGTGATCGGCGCTGCGGCCACCCGGCCTTCCGCCAACGCGACGGCGCGGCCGACGCCGGGCAAGCAGCCTGCGTCGACCGGTGGAGTCAGCCAGGTGCCGCCGACGCACACGGCGATGTTGGCGATCGACGTCTCGGTGATTTCGTCGTGCTCGTTGATGAGGACCACGTCGTCGGCGCCGGGGTGGCGGGCCCGCGCCGCGTCGTAGGTCGCGCGCCGGTTGGTCTTGTGCCGCAGCCAGAGCAGATCGGCCGGGACGGGTTCGGTGTCGACCGCGATGCGGACCGGCCCGGACGGCGGCGCGGGCAGCGGCGCGACGTCCACCGCGATGTCGCCACCGGCCCGCAGCCCCAGCCGCACCCGCGCGCTGCGGTGGCCGGCCACCGCGCGCTGCGCCGCGGCCCGGACGGCGGGCTCGTCGAAGACCCAGCCGAAGTAGCGGGCCGAGGCCGCCATCCGGGCCAGATGCCGGTCGGCATTCCGCAGCCCGGTCCCGGGCTGATAGGCCAGCGTCTCGATCAGTTCCAGCTCGTCGCCCGGGTCGGGCTCGGTCACCGCGAGCACGGCCGTCTTCAGGCGCAACTCGCGGTACTCACCGTCCGGGTCCGAGGCCGCGGTGATGCCCCCGCCCGTCCCGTACACCGCTCGGCCGTCGGTCCGGTCGACGGCGATGGTGCGGATGGCGACGTTGAACCGGGCCCGGACCGGTTCGGTCGGCGGCGCGACCCAGCCGACCGCGCCGCAGTACGGTCCGCGGGGCCCGGCCTCGAGGTCGCGGATGACCCGCATGGCCTCGGCCTTCGGCGCTCCGGTGACCGACCCGCTGGGAAACAGGGCGGTGAAGATGTCGCTCAGCCCGACCCCGTCGACCAGCGTGGCCTCGACGTCGGAGACCAGCTGCCACACCGACGGGTAGGCCTCGCGCCGGCACAGGCGCGGCACGTGCACGGTGCCGGTGCGGGCGATCCGGCCGACGTCGTTGCGCACCAGGTCGACGATCATCACGTTCTCGGCGATGTCCTTGCTGCTGGCCGACAGTGCCGCACCCAGGTCGTGGTCCTGAGCCGGCGTCGCGCCGCGGGGGGCCGTGCCCTTCATCGGCACGCACCGCAAGCGCGGCGGGGCCCACTCGAAGAACAGCTCGGGGCTGGCGCTGAGCACAGCCACGTCGCCGAAGTCGAGGCAGGCGTTGTAGGCGGCGTGCTGGGCGTGCACCACGTCGGCGTACAGCTCGGCCAGCTCACCCCGGACGGTCGCGCCGGCCCGCACCGTGATGTTGGCCTGGTAGATGTTGCCGGCCGCGATCTCGGCCAGTGCGGTGGTGACGGCCCGACGGTAGTCGGCGACGCTCCGGTCCAGACGCCAGCCCGAACACCAGTACCCGCGCTCGCCCGACGGGCTGTCGATGAGCGGCTCGAGCCGTGGCGCCGCGGTGACGGCGAAGCGGGCCAGCGGCGTCCCGGCACCGTCGGCCACGACCGCCAACCCGGCATCGAGACCGGCCGCAGCCTCGTAGCCGACGAAGCCGAAGGCCCACGCGCCGCCGGCCGTGGCCCGCTCGACCTCGGCCAGCACCGGCCGCACGTCCGCGGCCGTCACCGCGGTGAACACCCGATCCGGCGGCGGGAACACCAGCGCCCGGCCCGCGAGCAGGTCGTCGAATCGGCCCGAGACGCCGTCCCCGGAAATCTCGGTCACCGGGCCATCCTCCCGTGTCGTCGACGCCGTCCCGAGCCGAGAACGCTTTGCCGGATTTGTCCGGACCTGCCTAGACTCGATGCGAAGTCAGTATCAAGCGGGCACCGCGGCCGGAGGACGTCTCGGACCCCACCGACACGAGGAGGCCGCAGCCCATGGCAGCACGCGAGGGAGTCAGCCGGCGCCGTTTCCTAGCCACCGGCGCGGGCGTCGGGGCCGGCGCCGTAGTGGGCGGCGCCCTGGCCGGTACCGCCCCGGCCCAGGCCGCGCGGCCCCAGCTCGACGCGCCTGCGCCCGGTCACGTCATCCCCGGACGCACGACGCAGGTCGACCTGCACAGCGGCACCGACGTCGCGGCCCAGGTCTCTCCGGACGGGCGCAGCCTCGCGTTCGACACGGTCGGCGTGCTGTGGGTAGCACCGGCCTCGGGCGGCACCGCGCGCCGGCTGACCAGCGACTACCACGACATCGCCCAGCCGGAATGGTCGCCGGACAGCCGCACGATCGCGTTCCAGTCCTACCGCGACGGCACGTTCAACCTGTGGACGATCCGCGCCGACGGCTCGCATGTGCAGCAGTTGACCCACGGCCCGTACGACCACCGCGAGCCGCGGTGGTCACCGGACGGCCGCTACCTCGTCTTCTCCTCGGACCTGGGCGGTAGCTACGGCATCTACACCTACGACCTGCACACGGCCGACATCGCCCTGGTCACCGATACCGCCGTCGAGGAGTACGAGCCGGCCTGGTCTCCGGACGGCACGAAGATCGCCTTCGTCGTGAGCAACACCGAGATCGACGTGGTCACGGTGGCCACTGGGGCCCGCAGCGTGCTGCTGAGCGTGCCGGCCGGCCAGATCATCCACAGCCCGGCCTTCACGCCCGACAGCAAGGACGTCGTCTATACCCTCATCGCCAACGGGACGAGTCAGCTCATGCGCTCGGGCGCGCCGCTGGTCACCGGTGAAGAGGTGTTCCCGTTCCGGGTGTCGTGGCTGTCCGGCGACCGGTTCGTCTACACGGCCGACGGCCAGATCCGCAGCCGGTCGGTGGGTTCCGGCGCCGCGCGCACGATCGGGGTGGTGGCCCAGGTCAGCACGGTGACCCCGGCCTACGCGAAGCGGCAGCGCGACTTCCGACCGGGCGCGACGTTCCCGGTGCGCGGCATCGGCAGCCCGGTGCTGTCGCCCGACGGCCGGCAGATCGCCTACCGGGCGCTCAACGACATCTACCTCATGCGCATCGGCCGGCGCCCGGTGCCGCTGACCCGAGACCGGTTCTGGAAGTCCGACCCGGCCTGGTCGCCCGACGGGACGAAGCTGTCGTACTCCAGCGACCGCGGCGGCCACCTCGAGATCTGGGTCCGCGACCTGGCCACCGGCCAGGACACCCGGCTGGCCAGTCTGCCCGGCGCGGCCGCGGTCTCGGGCACGTGGTCGCGCGACGGCAAGTTCGTGGCCTTCCTCGACCAGACCGGCGCGGTGTACACGGTCGCGGTCGATTCCGGCGACATCCAGCGGGTGTATCCGGCGACGTTCGAGCCGGGCCGGCCGACGTGGTCACCCGACGGAAACACCATCGCCATCGCCGCCATCAAGCCGTACTCGGCTCGCTACCGCGAGGGGCTCAGCGAGATCCTGACCATCAACCGCCGCACCGGCCAGGCGACCTACCACCAGGCGCTGCCCAACAAGTCCCTGCAGACCCGCGGAGACGACGGGCCGGTGTGGTCGCCGGACGGGCGGTCGATGGCGTTCGTCGTCGCCAGCGTGCTGTGGGTGGTCGCCGTCGATGCCGACGGCTCGCCCACCGGCGCACCGCGCCAGATCACCAACGAGGTCACCGACGCGCCCACGTGGAGCGGCGACTCGCGCGAGTTGCTGTACCTGAACAACGGGCGGCTGCGGATCGTCTCGGCCGACGGGCGGCAGACCCGCACCGTGCCGGTGCCGCAGACCTGGACCAACGCGGCCCCGTCCGGACGCAGCGTGATCCACGCCGGCCGGATGTGGGACGGGCGCAGCCGGCAGCTGCGCGAGGACGTCGACATCGTCGTCGAGCGCAACCGCATCGTCGAGGTGGCCGCGCACCGGGGCCGGCGCAGCGGGCGGGCCATCGACGCCACCGACTCCGTCGTCATCCCCGGCCTGGTCGACATCCACAACCACCGCGAGATGCAGGGCTACTCCTACGGCGACCGCCAGGGCCGCGTCTGGCTTGCCCTCGGCATCACCACCACGCGCTCGCCCGGCAGCCCTGCCTACCACATGGTCGAGGAACGCGAGTCGTTCCAGGCCGGCACGCGGGTCGGGCCGCGGTACTTCGCCACCGGCGAGGCCATTGACGGCTCCCGCATCTTCTACAACTTCATGCGCCCGACCTACGACGACGACCAACTGGCCCTGGAGCTGGCCCGCGCGGAAGCGCTCGACTACGACCTGGCCAAGTGTTACGTGCGGCTCTCGACGGCCCGGCAGCAACGCGTGATCGAGTGGGCGCACGAGCACCGCATCCACGCCACGTCGCACTACCACTACCCGGCGTTCGCGTTCGGCGGTGACGGCACCGAGCACGTCGGCGCGACCAACCGGTTCGGGTACTCGCGGACGGTGACGGCGCTGGGCACCGGCTACTCCGACGTCACCGACATCTTCGCGGCCGCCGGGGCGCGGCGCACGCCGACGCTGTTCGGGGCGGCAACGCTGTTCGGGGAGGATCAGTCGCTGATCGTCGACCCACGGGTGCGCACGCTGTACCCGTCGTGGGAGTACGCGACGCTGACCGCGGCCGGCGACGCCGCGCGGACGACCGATCAGACGGTGAACCGGGCCAACCTCGCCGCCCAGGTCAAGCAGCTCGTCGATCTGCTGGCCGCCGGCGGCCATGTCGTCACCGGCACCGATTCACCGATCGACCACACCGCGGTCAGTACCCACATGAACCTGCGGGCCATGGTCAAGTACGGGGTGAGCCCGTACCAGGCCCTGGTCAGTGCCACCAGCGAACCGGGCCGGTTCCTCAACGAACCGCTGGGCCAAGTCGCGCCGGGGATGCTCGCCGACCTGACCTTCCTGGGCGGCGACCCGCTGCACGACATCACCCAGGCCGCCAACGTGGCGCAGGTGATGGTGAACGGCTACCTGCACACGGTCGACGACCTGATGGCTCCGTTCGCCGGCGCGCACGCCGCCGTCCAGGCCAGGCCCAACCGGCTGGTGGCGCCGGTGCCGACCCCGGAGTCGGAGTCCCGGTACTGGTGGCACGATCCGCACTACCTGGAGGAGAGCAAGCGGTCCTGTTGCGCCATCCACGGCTGACGCGCGTGCGAGTGACTACGCCCGGGCCGCGGGCTCGCGGCGCGGCGACGGGCTCCAGCCGATGGCGGGTGCGATGTGCTCGGCGATGGTGGCCAGGATGCGGGCGTTGTAGGCGACGCCGAGCTGGTTCGGGACCGTGAACAGGACCGTGTCCGCTTCCTGCACGGCCTCGTCCGCTGCGAGCTCGACCGCGATGTCGGCCGGGTCGCCGGCGTAGGTGCGGCCGAACCGCGAGCGGACACCTTCGAGCAGCCCGATCTGGTCGTCGTGGCCAGCGGTGCCGAAGTACATCCGGTCGATGTCCTCGGTGATGGGCAGCACGCTGCGTGATACCGACACTCGCGGCACGCGGGCGTGGCCGGCGTCGGCCCAGGCCTGGCGGTAGAGCCGGATCTGCTCGGCCTGCAGCTGGTCGAAGGGCACGCCGGTGTCCTCGCTCAGCAACGTCGAGCTCTGCAGGTTCATCCCGAGGCCCGCGGCCCACTGCCCGGTGGCGCGGGTGCCCGATCCCCACCAGATCCGCTCGCGCAGGCTGGGCGACTGGGGTTGAATGGCCAGCCCACCGCTGACCCCGCCTGTCCGCTCGGGGTCGGTCCGGGCCACCGCCGCGCCGTCGATCGCGGCCAGGAAGACCTCGGCCTTGGCCCGGGCCGCGTCCCCGTCGCTCTCGCCCTCGGCCGGGCGGTAGCCGAAGGACTCGGCGCCGCGCAGCGCGATCTCCGGCGAGCCGCGGCTGATGCCCAGCTGCAGCCGCCCGCCGCTGATCAGGTCCGCGGCCGCGGCCTCCTCGGCCAGATACAGCGGGTTCTCGTAGCGCATATCGATCACGCCGGTACCGATCTCGATCCGGCTCGTCCGCGCGGCGATGGCCGACAGCAACGGCATCGGCGAGGACAACTGCCGCTCGAAATGGTGCACGCGCACGAACGCCCCGTCGACGCCGATGTCCTCGGCCGCCTGCGCCAGCTCGATGGTCTGCAGCAACGCATCGGCCGCGGACCGGGTCTCCGAGCCGGCCACATTCCGCCAGTGCCCGAACGACAGGAACCCGATTCTCTTCACGTCGACCCAGCGTACGGACGTCCGGCCACATTCCCCCGCCCGGACGGAATGACCGTCCGCCGACCCTCGATTTACTCCTGTCGCTACACTGTAGTCATGAGTAGTGGGTCGCCTCGGTCGATCCGGTTCGACGCAGCGCGTCAACGACCGGCTGACGGCCTACGTCGCGAGTCACCCCGGTTGGTCCGGCTCGTCGGCGGCCAACCGGTTCGTCGATGAGGCGCTGCGCATGGAGGACCACCCGGGCGTCATCTTTCGCGACGGCCCGACCGGCCGGCGCGCGGTCCTGATCGGAGGCCCCGACGTCCGTGAAGTGATCCGAGCGTCAGGTCAGCGCGGGCGTCCGAGCCGGACCTAGACGCCGACGAGATCGTGGCCTTGGTGTCGACCAACACCGGCGTGCCCGCCCGCCTGATCGACACTGCGATCCGCTACTGGGCCGCCTACCCGGACGAGATCGACGTCTGGATCGACGAGGTCGAGTCCTTCGAAGAGCAAGCGTTGCTGGCCTGGGAACGACGCCAGGACTTGCTTGCCCGGTGACCGTCGAGCCGAAGTTGCTGCTTGACGAGATGCTCAGCGGCGACATCGCTGCACAGCTGCGAGTCAGGGGCTACGACGTGACCGGCCGTCGTCGAGGACTCGGCCTTGGTCGGCACGCCGGACGAGGAGCTGCTCGCGCACGCCACCTCCGACGGGCGGCTGCTGGTGACAGCCAACGTTCGCGACTTCGCCGCCATTCACGCGGCCTGGAGTAGCCGCGGTCGTAGCCACGCCGGACTGATCTACATCGTCAACCGGGCGTTCCCGAGCGACCGGTCATTCGTCGGCGCGATCGTCACAGCACTCGACGACATCTGTCGTGGCCGGGCTGCTCCCCGTCGCACGTGCCGAAACGACCGCCCGCTGACCGCGCAGCTCCGGTGCACGATGCCGAATCTGTCGGTGGTCGCGGCTAGAAAACCAGCCATGACCACAGTCCCGCAGATCATCAACGAAGCCGAAGGCCTCGTGCGCCGGCTCGCTACCGAGCTGACCCGCGTGCGCGAGGGCGAGTGTCTGTGCTGCTACGTAGCGCGGCAACTCGACGACTACCCGTGCGACGGCACGCATCGCCACGCGATCCGGTTCCGGGATGCCACCGCGCCCCGGGCGACCGCGCTCCGCCGCCGGCTCAGCCGCCTCGGCGCCTGCTGCTGCGATTGCGAGCTGTTCGTGAACGGCTACGAACCGCATCCTCGGCTTTGGGCGCCCGAACCTGCCGTCGCTCCTCCGCCGCTTCCGCCCTGCGCCGGTGTGCGCCGCGGCACGGTGCGGCCGTGCAGCAACTGGGTCCGCCGACGTTTCGACTGATCCAGCCGCAGCGCTCGCCTCGGCTCGGCGGGCGGGATCTGCTTGGTCGTCAACGCCGCGAGCTTCGGAGCCGTCGTCCGCCGACTGACTGTCAGTACGGGCCGTGTCCATACGATGTCGATTCCAGAACGGTTTGAGCAATTTCCCCGTTGTCATCGAACAGTCGCGGTCCTCGCAGCTCATGGTTGCCGGTGAAGCGGATACCGGGGACGGTCATGAGAGCAGCGTTCAAAGCCGCCCGCGCCCGGTTCAGGTCGGCGATGGTCGGCCCGTCCTCGACCAGCCACCCCCGCTCGCCGGTTTCAGGGTCTACCGGGAACACTTCGACTTCCTCGGGCAGTTCGATCTCGAAGTCGTACACGAAACGTAGGAATTTGCGAGGCGGCGGTTTCGGCATGGGTGAACGTTACCGAGACGCCTACGTCGGAGCCTTCCGACAGGGCGGTTACCGCAAGCCTCTCGACGCCTCAGTGAACGGCCAGCAGATCACGAGGTCATGCTATGCGGGAGGCTTCTGTCCCCCATCATGCTACTACCACCACACCCTTTCCCCCCCACATTCACAAAATACTCCACGCTCATGCTGCACGCCCCTCAGTGATCGCTGTCTTCAAGCGCGCTCGCGCAGTTGCGCGCGTGTAGCGCGAAGGTGACGGTGATCGTTCGGTACGAAGGAATCGTTGCTGTGGGCGGCATTGCCGAGCAGTACGAAGCTGGCGGGCACCCGCAGCGAGGCCAGGTCGAGGGTGATCGGGAAGTCGTGACTGTTGTTGCGACCGATGACGTACCGAGCATTGTGCTGGCCGCTGGCGGTTTCGGCTTGGAACGCCGGGGTGCTCGTTATGCTGAGCATCGTCAAGCACGGGGTGGCTTCCCACCGGCGACGTTCCAGTCGATGTCGTGCCTGCAGCGACGGCATTTCGCGGGGGCGAGGTCGAGCCGTCTGGCGATGCAACGACCCGCCAAGCCACGGCCGCCGCGACCGCCGCCTCGAAGGCGACGATCGCGGCGGCCACGATGGCCCGCCGGACTGGGGCAGGCTGATGCAAGAGTTCTTCGAGCGGCATTAGCGTGGCCTGGAGATGGCCCGGTGGCGCGCATCACGTCACGATACGGAGGTCGAGAGACATTCCTCGGACTACCTATCGCTGCCGCCATCGCCGTTGTCGTTGAGGACTGGGTGAATATCCAGCTCAAACGACTTTTGGTGAATTTCCCAGTCGAGCTTGCTCGTCCCGCCACGCTGAGCACCCGCCGACTTGAGGAGGATCGTGTACTTCCCGGCCCAGTTGCCCGCGTAGTGGTACGTGTGACCACCGGTAACAGAATGCCACCCGAAGTCCTTAGTACCGCCAAGGCTACCCGTGCAGCCCCGGAGCAGCGGCCGGACGCCCCTTCGATCCACTTGTAGCTGTTGACAGACGCCTGATGGTCGCTCGCGCGGTAAGTCAGGTAGACGTCGTTGATCGTGCCGCAATGTCCACCGGAGCAGGCATAGGAGTCGTAGTCGAGTTGGGCACAGTTCTCGACGGTGATGGAACCGTCGTATGAGCAGTCGGTGTAACTGCCGACATTCTCGGTGTCACCGTCGCTGCACCGGGTACATCGAGGAGACAGCGGACGGAAGCTCGACCCCAGGCTCCAGCACAGCAGCACACCGTAAGCGGAAGGTGTGCGGCCCGAGCAGTGTCACGCCGCTTTCGTAGGACACCTGCCGCACGAGCTGCGTGCGCACTTGCGCGTTAGCCGAGCTTGCAACGTCATCCCGTCACACCACCATATGCCGCACAGGACCACAATATTCTTATTTCACCCAAACCCTCCCATTTTACATTTCACAATCTCGCGCCCTCACCTTGTACGTGTCAATGGCTTGCCAGGGCGCTTCGCAGAAATCCAGGCTTCTACGCGGCATCAACGACAACTTCTGGCGGCGCCCGGAGCAGGTGCGGGCTGTTGAGAGAGAACCAAACAGCCCGTCAGACCTGCGGGTTCAGGCGATCAACGCAACACTTCGGCTAGTGCTTGGGATGGTGTCTTGAAGCCGAGGGTTTGTCGAGGCCGTCCGTTGAGTTCGGTCGGCGATGGCGTCGAAGTCGTCCTGGCTGTAGTCGCGCATGTTGACGGTGCGGGGCAGGTACTGGCGCAGCAGTCCGTTGGTGTTCTCGTTGCTGCCGCGTTGCCATGGGCTCTTCGGATCGCAGAAGTAGACCGTCGATGCCGGTCTCGATGGTGAACCGGGCGTGCTCGGCCATCTCGTGGCCCTGGTCCCAGGTCAGCGTCCTGGTCAGCGCCGCCGGCAGGTGGTGATCTTCGCGGCGAGCGCGTCGGCGACCAGCTCGGCGCGGTGCCCGTCGGGCAGGGCGACCAGCATCAGAAAGCGGGTGGAGCGTTCGACCAGCGTGGCGACCGGGGTCATCCCGCGACCGAAGACCAGGTCACCTTCCCAATGCCCGGGCACCGCCCGGTCGTCAGCCTCGGCCGGGCGTTGCGGAGATGTTGCAGGATGTTCGGCCGCAGGCCCCGCGTCCGTCCGGCATGCCGCTCGCCGGCCGGGCGGCGCGATCGCCCGCTTGGTGCGCAGATGCGTGGTGAGCTCTTTGCGCAGGCCGCCGCGGGTCTGCACGAACAGCGACCGGTAGATCGTCTCGTGCGACACCTGCATCTCCATCTCGTTCGGGATACTGCCGCCTGCAGCCACCCCGCGATCTGCTGCGGCGACCACTCCAGCTCCGAGCTTGTCCTCCACCATCGCCGCGCAACGCCGACCCGCGGCCAGCTTCGTCGGCTTCGGCCGCACCGCCCGCCTCCACGCCGCCGCGATCCGCCCGCAGCCGCCCGGTAGCTGGCGCCGGCCGCCGTTGGCGAGCACCTCCCGGCTCACCGTCGACGGCGCCCGACCCAGGCCGGCCGCGATCGCCCGCAACGACAGCCCCGCGGCCAGACCCCGCGAGATCTCCTCCCGCTCGGCCAGCGCCAGCCGCAGCTCCCACCGCCGCCGCGGCACCGGACGGATCCCGCCAGTCCGATTGCAGCAGATCCCGCACCGTCGACGGGTTGACCCGCATCTGCCGCGACAGCACCTTCACCGCCTGCCCCGACCGCCACCGCCGCCAGACCTCATCCACCTCCGCCGGCGTCAACCGACGCTTCCTCGCCACGACCACCACTTCCCTCGCTGCATGCGATTCAGGAAGTGTTGCGTTGACCCATTGAGACCGCCCCTTCATCAGTTTGTCCGCTCGTTGGTCACGCCCGAAGCCGGCACATCGACGGTGATCGCGACGAGTTCGGCTTCGCGGGCGGCCTTGCGGGCGCCCTCGTGGAAGTCGGGGGCGATGCAGGCGTAGAGCGTGCGGCCGTCGGCACCGCCGAGCGCGCAGGCGAACGCGGGCAACCGTAACCGCAACTCGTCGGTCACGGTGCCGCCCTCGAGCACCCGGATCACCCGCCCGCCGGTGGCGTCGGCGATCCACATCGCGCCCTCGGCGTCCAGGCAGGCGCCATCGCCGCCGACGATCAGCCCGCCCAGCGCCGCCTCGAGCGAGCGGTCGGCCGGCAGCGGCCCGAACTCGGCCCACACCCGCCGGTTGACCAGCCGGCCGTCGTCGGTGATGTCGAACGCGCTGACCCGGTTGCCGAACGTCTCGGCGACGATCAGCGAGTGGTCCGGGCGTGATCGCGCTGCCGTTGGGGAACCACAGGTCGTCGGCGACCTCGGTCACGGTGCCGTCGGGGTCGACGCGGTGCAGCGCGGCCGGCTCGACCGGGGCGCCGGACATGAGATCGAAGCCGAAGTTGCCGACGTACGCCCGGCCGTCGGCGTCGACGGACATGTCGTTCAGGTGTCCGGTGGCATAGCTGCCCAGGTCGGCGTGCACGACCAGCGTGCCGTCAGGCTCGCGGCGCAGGAGCTTGCGGTCGCGCATGGACACGATGAGCAACCGCCCGTCCGGCAACCAGCCCAGCCCGGACGGCTGCTGCGGCACCTCGGCCTCGACCCGCAGGTCCGCGCCGTCCTCGCGGGCCGAGTAGACCTCGCCGGCGTAGAAATCGGAGAACCAGATCCGGTCGTCCCGCCAGCGCGGCGCCTCCAAGAACCGGTGCCCATTGGACACGACCGTCGAGGTGTCAATCACGAGATCCCCTTCCCTGGGATGGTCACAGCGAGATGCCGCCGTCGACGGGCAGCACCACGCCGGTGATGTAGGCCGCCTCGTCCGAGGCCAGGAAGGCGACGGTGGCCGCCATCTCCGCCGCCTCGGCGAAGCGGCCCATCGGCGTGGCCGCGGTCAGCTCGGCCTTCTTCTGGGCCGGGATGGACGAGGTCATCCGGGTCTCGGCGTTGGGCGAGATCGCGTTCACGGTGATGCCGAAGCGGGCCAGTTCCTTGGCCGTGGCCTTGGTGAAGCCGATGATCCCGGCCTTGGCCATGGCGTAGTTCGACTGGCCGATATTGCCGCGCAGCCCGCTGTAGGACGTCACGTTGACGATCCGGCCCCGGCCCTGCCGCCGCAGCAACGGCACCACCGCGCGGGTGAACCGGAACGTCCCACCGGCGTGTACGGCCATCACCGCCTCGTAGTCCTCGTCGGTCAGCTTCCAGACCACGCCGTCGCGCAGGATGCCCGCGTTGTTGACCAGCACGTCGAGCCGCCCGGTGTCGGCGGCGACCCGGTCGACCACCTCGTTCACCGCGGCCGTGTCCGAGACGTCGGCCACCAGCCCGGTCGCGCCGATGGCCTGCCCCGCGGCCTTGACCTCCTCGGCGTCGTGGTCGACGAGGTAGACGGTGGCCCCGGAGTCGACGAAGTGCTCGCCGATGGCCCGGCCCACCCCGCGGGCCCCGCCGGTCACGACCACGACCCGGCCGGCGAAGTCGAACCGCACGTTGCCCGTCACGACGACCCGGCCGGGTCCGGGACGTCGGCCGCGGAGCCGGTTCGGGCCCGCAACCGCGCCAGCAGCCGGTCGATGGCCTCGCGCAGCCCGGGGGCGTCGATGCCGACGACGACCGCGAGCAACCCGGCGTACATCAACTGCGTGGCGTAGTCGGGCATCGAGGTGATGGCCGCGACCTGGGCCAGCAGCGCCACCGAGAGCGCGCCGGCCAGCAACCCCAGCGGCAGCCCGCGACCCCCGGTGAGCGACACCCCGCCCAGCAGCGCGGCCACCGCGGCCAGCACCAGCGGCTGCAGTCCCGGGTCCGGGTTGGCCGAGGCGTAGCTGTAGCTGAGCAACGCGCCGGACAGCGCGGCCAGCGTCCCGGACACGGTGAACAGGCCGACCAGGTTGCGATCGACCCGGACCCCGGCCACCCGGCTGGCCCGGCGATCACCGCCGAGGGCGCGCAGCTCGCGGCCGAACTTGGTCAACCCCAGCACGAGCGCGGCGACCACGAACGCGGCCAGGGTGATCAGGCTGCGGGGCGAGAACACCGTGGCGACGGTCTTGTCGACCCACAGCGTCGCGCTGGGATTGGTATAGGTCTTGCTCAGGCCCCCGGACAGCGCGCTGGTCAGGCCGAGCAGCGCGATGTAGGTGGCCAGGGTGACCGGCAGCGACGGGATCTTGAGTTTCGCGATCAGGCCGCCCTGCACGGCGCCGATCGCGGCCCCGACCGCAACCGCGATCACGACGCCGAGCAGGGCCGACGACTGGCCGGTCTCGACGGCAACCATCCCGCCGAGCGCGTACGTCCCCACGACGGACAGGTCGAACTCGCCGGCGATCATGGTGATGCCCAGACCCAGCGTCAGCAGGCCCAGCGGCGCGAAGCCCTGCAGGGCGTTGTAGACGTCGAACTTGGTCAGGTTGGCCCCGGTGGCCAGCGGCGCACAGATGAAGGTGACCACGACGACGACCAGCGCGACGCCCGGCACCAGGGTCTCGGGACGGCCGAGCAGGCGGCGCCTCACCGTCGCCCCCGGCTCGAACCCAGGTGCACGACGATGACGACGAACAACACCAGGATCCCCTTGACCAGCAACTGCTGCCCGGTCGAGAAGCCCCGCAGCAGCAACAGGTCGGAGATCAGCGCGATGAGCACCGCGCCGCCGAGCGTACGCAGCGCCGAGCCCCGGCCGCCGGCGATGGCCGTCCCGCCGACGAGCACGGCCGCGGTCGCGTCCAGGGTGAGCGTGCCGCCCAACGTCGAGGTCGCGCTGGTGTTGAACGAGGCCAGGAAGATGCCCGAGACGGCGATGCACACGCCGAACAGGGCCCAGGCGATCGCGACAACCCGGCCGACCGGCAGTCCGGCGGCCCGGGCCGCCGCGGGATTGTCGCCGATGAGATACATCTGCCGGCCGGCCGTGGTGCGGCGCAGGATCCACTCGGCCACCAGCGCGATCGCGACCAGCACGTACACGCCGACGGGGATCCCGAGCGGGGTCGCGTTGAGCGAGGAGTAGGCGTTCGTGTGCGCATACACCGTCGAGCCGCCGCTGATCCAGGTCGAGAGCCCGCCGACGGCGAAGCCGCTGGCGATGGTCAGCACGATCGGGTTGGCGCTCCAGTACCCGACGGCCGCGCCCTGCACCACGGTCAGGCCGAGCCCCGACAGCGCCGCGAGCAGGATGGCGACGCCGAGGCCGAGTTGCTGGGTGGACAGGAAGACCATGGCCGCGACGGTGGCCGTCTGCGCGATGGCCAGCGACACGGCCGAGCCGACGATCATGATCAGCGTCGCCCCGACCGCGGTGATGCCGACCGACGCGGCCGCGGCCAGGATGGCCCGGGCGTTGTCCAGGCTGAAGAACCGGCTGGTGGTGGCCCCGGTGATGACGACGGCGACCACCACCGCGGCGATGATCAGCTCGAGCAGGCCGATCCGCCCGACCCGCAGCGGCGAGCCACCGGGCGTCGGCTCGACCGCTTCGGCTGGGCGCGTGGCCGGGGCAGTGGTCACGCCGCGTCCTCGCCGTGGGTCATGTCGCGCAGCAGGACGGCGCCGTCGACGCCCCCCTCGTAGCGCCCGACCACGCGGCCGGCCCGCATCGGGATGATGACGTCGCCCAGCTCCAGCAGCTCGTCCAGCTCCGTCGACGAGAACAGCACGATCATCCCGGCGTCGGCGGCATCGCGCAGCAGCTGGTGAATCGCGGCCCGGCCGCCGACGTCCACCCCGCGCGTCGGCTCGTCCAGCAACAGGGCGAACACGTCGTCGCGGCCGAGGCAGCGGCCGACGAACACCTTCTGCTGATTGCCGCCGCTCAGCGCCAGGACGGGCTCGGCCAGGCGGCGATCACCCAGCCCGGAGAGCTTGGCCAGACTCCGGGCGGCGGCCCGGGCCCGGCGGCCGCTGATGACGCCGCCCCGGCCCAGCGCGGGCAGCCGGGTGGCGACCAGGTTGGCGGCGACGGTCGCGCCCAGGAACAGCCCTTCGGACTTGCGGTCGTTGGACACGAACGCGATCCCGGCCGCGGTCGCCCGCACCGGATCGCGGAACGGCACCGCCCGGTCGCGCAGCTCCACCCGGCCGGTCGCCTGCGGGTGCAGCCCGACGAGCGCGCGCAGGACGTCGGTGGTCCCGCTGCCCAACTGACCGGCCAGCGCGTAGATCCGGCCGGCCTGGGCCGTGAGCGTGAAGTCCGCGAGCCGGTCCGGGACGTGCAGGCCCTCGATGCGCAGCGCGTGGGTCGGATTCGAGTCCGGCGCCCGCGTGGCCGCGAGCCGCCGCGGCGCCTCGCCCAGCATCTGCCGGATGAGCTGGTCCACGGTCAGCTCCTTGGCCGGCGTGGTCGCGATCAGCTTGGCGTCGCGCAGCACGGTCACGGTGTCGCACAGCTCGAGCACCTCGGACAGCCGGTGCGACACGTAGACGACCGAGCAGCCCCGCGCGACGACGCGGCGCACCCCCGCGAACACGCGCTGGCTCTCGCGGTCGCTGAGCGTGGCGGTCGGCTCGTCCAGGATGACCAGCCGGGCGTTCTGGTTCAGGGCCCGGGCCACCTCGATCAGCTGCCGCTCCCCGATGCTGAGCGAGGCCAGGGGCTGGCCCGGGTCGATGTGTTCGAGCCCGATGTCGTCGAGCACCTGGCGGCACCGGGCGGCCGCGGCCCGCCGGCGGTTGAGCACCGGCGCGGCCAGGTCACCGAGCAGCATGTTGTCGAGCACGGTCAGGGCCGGCACCACGCTGAGCTCCTGGTCGACCAGCGCGACGCCGAGCCGCTGGGCCGTCTGCCGGCTGCGCAGCTCGACCGGCGCGCCGTCGATCCGGATCTCCCCGCTGTCGGGCGCGAGCTGGCCCGACAGCATCTTGACCACGGTGCTCTTGCCCGCGCCGTTGTGTCCGCAGATCGCGTGGATCTCGCCGGGCTGCACCTCGAACGACACGTCCTGCACCGCCGGGATGCCGGCGAAGCTGCGCGACAGCCCGGAGATGGCGGCCCGGGCCGGGGTCATGCCTGGCTGCACTGCGCCGCGTACTGGCTCACGTTCGCCTTGGTGACGCGGTACTCCTTCACCAACTCCTGCTTCGGCGGCTTCTGGCCGCTGAGGTACTTGGTGACGTAGTCGGCCGTCTGCTTGGCGATGCTGATCGGGTCCTCGGTCGCGGTGCCGTAGAGCTGACCGGCCTTGATCGCGTCGATGCCGGCCTTGAAGCAGTTGCCGCCGGTGATGATGAGCCCGCTCTTGCCGCCCACCGCACAGCCGGCCTGCCGGGCGGCCTGGACGATCGGCAGCGCCATGTAGTCGGCCATGCCGTACGCGGCCTGCACGCCGCTGCAGCCGTACTTGGCCAGCAGCGCCTGGGCGACCTTGCCCGACAGCGTGGGATCCCAGTTCGCATCCTGCACGTCGATGATCTGGTACTGCGGGGCGGTGGCCATCACCTTGTGGAAGCCGGTCATCCGGTCCTGGGTGACGAGCATGGACTTGGTGCCTTCGAGGACGATGAGCTTGCCCGAGTTGCGGCCCTGGGCCTTGAGGCCGTCGATGAGGTTCTGTGCGGCGTACTCGCCCAGCTTCTCGTTGTCGGACAGCACCGACATGACGTCACCGGCCACGGACGGATCGGTCGGTCCGTCGAAGACGAGGACGGGGACGCCGGCCTGCTTGGCCTTCCGGATGGGGACGGCGGTGGCCTTGGTGTCGAGGGCGGCGAGCACGATGAGGTTCGGGTGCAGCGACACGGCCTGGTTGAGGTACTGGATCTGCGTGCCGGAGTCCATGGTCGTCAGGTTCTTGATCTTCACGCCGGAGCCGGCCAGTTTGGCTTCGAACTGCTTGTTGAAGGCGACCCCCCACGGGCTGGCGTTCCCGTAGCCGACCAGGGCGATCGTCTTGCCCTTCAGCGAACCCGGGCCCGACTTGCCGGATCCACCGCTGCTGCTGCAACTGGCGACGAGCAGCGCCACGGCGCAGCCGGCCAGCGCAACACGGAGGCTTCGAGTTCTGACCATGGGAATCTCCTCGACGTGAACCCGGGAAATGGGGTGCTCGGCTGTCGGTTCAGCGGCATGCGACTAAGCGCATAGTTACCTCCGTGGTTGAATGTGTCAAGACACACACCGACGACCGATACCGATTCGCGTTGCACCGAGTCGCACCAAAACGCGACGTTCCGGCCATACGCTCACGGCGAAGAAAGGGGGCGAGATGGCCAAGCGACAGGCTCGCTTCACCCAGCAGGACGTGGAGGACGACCCGCGCCTGCGCGACGATTCACCTGATCTGTGGGATCAGTCCCAGAGCGAGGTGGTGCGCGGCCTGCTGACCTCGGCCGTGCGGTGCTTCGCCTCGAACGGCTACCACGCCACGACCACGCGCGACATCTCCGCCGGCGTGGGCCTGAGCCCGGCCGCGATGTACGTGCACTTCCCGTCCAAAGAACTCGTGCTGTTCGAGATCATCCGCGCGGCCCATGAGAGCGCGCTCACCTATATCCAGGACCCGGTCGTCGACGAGGCCGCCGACGAGGCCGGCCGGCTGCACGTGTTGATGTCGCGGTACACGGCCTGGCACGCCCGGCACCACGTCGCCGCCCGCGTGGCCCAGTACGAGCTGGCCGGGCTCACGGCCGAGCACTACGACGACGTCATGCAGATCCGGCTGCACACCAACGAGGTCTTCCGCGACGCGGTCGAGCGCGGCGTCCTCAGTGGAGCGTTCGCCGCGGTCGACGTCAACCGGGTGGTGCGCGGCATGCTCTCGCTGAGCATCGACCTGATCCGCTGGTACCGCCTGAACGGCACCGACTCCCCCGACCAGATGGGCGAGTTCTACGCCGAACTGGCCCTCAAGATGGTGATGGCTCCGGCGTCGAGCCCCAAGCGGTCCGGCCCGCGCGCTACCCGCCGCTGAGCGACGCCCAGAACGCGCAGTGGTGCGCGGCCGCGAAGCCGGTCTCGACGTGCGGCCGCGGCGTGTCCAGGGCCTGGACGAGCGGCCTGGTGCTGGTGAAGCCCGGCCACAGCGGCACGCCCAGGCCGGACGGGAAGCCGCGCGCGGCGAAGTTCGTCCAGTACGCCCGCATGGCCGAAGCCAGGCGCTGCTGGGGCGCGGTCAACGGCGCCGGGTAGGCCGAGTGCAGGGTGAACAGGTACTGCAGTTCCGACGCGTGCGCGGCGCCGTACGAGAACCCGGGAATCGCGGCCAGGAAGACCTGCGGCGCCTGTTCGTCGTTGAACTCGTAGGCGTAGGTGGGCACGTACTTCGACAGCATGGTGTCGGCCGACAGGGCCGGGCAGGCGTAGGTCGAGTCCGTGCCCACGGCGCCCACCGCATCGGCCGGCGAGTCGTAGTTCGACAGCGGGTACTCGGCGACGATCTTGGCCGCGACGTCCGGCGGCACGCCGAACTGGTCCGGATAGTTCTCGGCCGTCACCGGATAGCCCAGCAGCGTGTACAGGCCGACGAACAGCCGCCACTCGTCGTGGTTGGTCCCGTTCATGACCGGCACCCGGTTGAACTGCCCGCTCGCGAACGCCGTCCCGAGCGACTGGGGCAGCACCCGGCCGTCGATGTCGGGCACGTAACCGGTGCCCTCGTGGGCCAGGATCGTCGACACCGGCACGGTGCGCAGGCAGCTGGTGCTCTGGCTGGCGCAGCCGATCGCGGCGGCGTACGACGCGCCGGACGCCTCGGCCTGGGCCAGGGGCGCCAGCGTCAGCGCGTACGCGCCGCTCTCGACGATGGCCCGGTCGAACAGGCCGTGGGCCGGCGGCGAGGCCAGGTGCGACAGCACGCTGAGCCCACCGGCCGACTCCCCGGCGATCGTCACGTCGTGGGCGTTGCCGCCGAAGCGGCCGATGTTGCGCTGCACCCAGCGCAGCGCCGCCTGCTGGTCCATCAGGCCGTAGTTGCCGGCGTGGCCGGCCTGCTCGGCGGCCAGGCTCGAGGTGGCCAGGAAGCCGAGCGCGCCGAGCCGGTAGTTGATCGTGACCACGACCGCACCGTTGCGGACGAGCGGCGTCGGGTCGTAGTCGTCACTCTCGCCGACGGTCAGGGAGCCGCCGTGGATCCAGACCATGACCGGCCGGTTGCGCGGCAGCGGTCCGCGGCCGGCGGGCGTGAAGACGTTCAGGTACAGGCAGTCCTCGGAGGTGCTGCCGGCGCCGAACGCGCCCGCGGTCTGCGGGCAGTGCGGGCCGTACTGCGTCGCGTCGCGGACCCCGGGCCAGGGCGCGGCCGGTTGCGGTGGCTGCCAGCGCAGCGCGCCCACGGGCGGGGCCGCGTACGGGATGCCGAGGAACTCGTCGGCACCGGTCGTGGCGGCGCCGCGCACCAGCCCGCGATCGGTGGCGACGACCGGCCCGCCGCCATGATCGCGGGCCGGGGCGGCGTTCGCGCTGCCCGCGGCGAGCGCGACGACCAGAACAGCGACGGCGACCACGACCAATCGGGCCCGCGTCGGCGAGGCAACGAGGACGGCATGGGTCTCTCCTTCCGAGCGGCGAAGTCAGGGCCGGGCCGTGACTTCGGACCTGTTGTCGAAGCGCATCGTGAGCCGGCTGTCGGGCTCGTACGGCGGCCAGCCCGGGTCGCCGGTCGCGGCGAACGCGACCCAGGCCCGGTGCACCGCGTCGGCCACGGGCTGGGGTGGGCGGCGGCCCAGCACCGGGGCGTAGCCGGGGTCGTCGAGGGTGTCGAAGACGAAGGGCAGTTCGAGGGCGTGGCAGGCCCCGAGGGCCCCGTCGAAGGCCGGCGATCGCCAGGCGAACTCGTAGACGAAGCTGCCGTGATGGTCCTCGGCCAGTTCCAGCGCCGGCTTCAGGTAGAAGTCGGACGTCATGGCCAACATGGCCTCGCGGGCGCTGACGGCGGCCCCGGCCGGGACGTAGAACAGGTTGGCCTCGTCGGTGTTGGTCCCGATCAGCACGTCCACGTCAGAAGCGACGCCGGCCCGGATGGCGTCGCTGGGCGGCACGGGCAGCAGGGTGCCGTCGACCACGGGCTCGAACGGCATGAGGTTGCGGGCCACGTCCCCCCACCGCTCCGGCCGCAGGTCGGCGATGACCTCCTCGCCCAGCTGCGACTGGGCCTGCAGCAGTTGCGGTTCGGGGACGGCGGCGATCGCGGCCCGGCTGGCGTCGGTGCCGAGGATCTCGGCCAGCCGGGTGCCGATCAGCGTCGCAGTGCGCGGGCTGATCACGCACCGGGCCGCGCCGGACTGCGCGATCGCCCGCCGGAACAGCCCGGCCGCGGCCGGCATG
The DNA here is from genome assembly GCA_963713245.1 of uncultured Actinomycetota bacterium. GTDB lineage: Bacteria > Actinomycetota > Actinomycetes > Mycobacteriales > Jatrophihabitantaceae > CAVQKZ01. The sequence goes on along the minus strand of CAVQKZ010000002.1, from coordinate 24,384 downwards.
GCCAGCAGCGTGCACACGCTCATGGCCCCGGCCGACTCGCCGAAGACGGTCACGTTGCCCGGATCGCCGCCGAAGGCGTGGATGTTCTCACGCACCCACTCCAGCGCGGCGAGCTGGTCGAGCAGGCCGAGGTTGGGCGTCCCCTCCCCGAACCAGAGGAAGCCGTCCGCGCCCAGGCGGTAGTTGATCGTCACCAGCACGACCCCGTCGCGGGCGAACCGGGTGCCGTCGTAGGTGGGGATCACACCCGAGCCGCTGGTGAACGCGCCGCCGTGGATGAAGACCATGACCGGCCGCGCACCGTCGAGCCCGCCCGTCCACACGTTGAGGTTCAGGTAGTCCTCGCCCGGGATGATGACGGTGGGCAGCAGGTCGGCCAGCGGTCCCACCGGGTAGGACTGCGGCGCGGTCGGCCCGGGCGCGGTGGCATCGCGAACATCGGACCACGGCGCCGGCGGCTGCGGTGGGGCGAAGCGCCGGGCACCGACGGGCGGGGCCGCGTACGGGAGGCCGAGGAACGACAGCATGCCGGCGCGGTCGGCCCGGCCCTGCACCGGGCCGCTCGCGATCTTGACCGTGGGCGCGTTCATGGGCGGCCGTCGACGATCGCCTGGTACACGAGCTGGCGCAGCATCCCCCGCAACGGCAGCGGGCGCAGCGGCAGCACCTGGGTGAAGAACATCGCCGTGAGGCGCTCGACCGGGTCGATCCAGAACTGCGTGCTGGCCGCGCCGCCCCAGGCATAGCTGCCGACGCTGCCGGGCCGGCCGGTGGCGACCGGGTCGAGTTCGACGGAGAACCCGAGCCCGAAGCCGACCCCGCGCAACGGCGTCTCGGCGTACAACGGCCGGCCGTAGTGCTCGAGGTCGGCATTGCCGGGCAGGTGGTTGGTGGTCATGAACGCGACCGTGCGCGGGCCGAGCAGGCGCCGGCCGTCGAGTTCGCCGCCGCGCAACAGCATCTGGGTGAACCGGTGGTAGTCGTGGGCCGAGCTGATCAGCCCTCCGCCGCCGGACTCGAACGCGGGGCGATCGACGTCGGCCGCGGCCTCGTCGGCGGGCACGAGCCGGCCGTGCGCCTGGGTGTAGAGCCGGGCCAGCCGGTTCGTGGGGTTGTCGCCGACGCCGAAGCTGGTGTCGGCCATGCTCAACGGCTCGAAGATCTGGTCGGCGCAGAACTCGCCCAGCGTCTTCCCGCTGATCACCTCGACCACTCGGCCCAGCACGTCGGTCGCGCGCGAGTAGGCCCACTCCGAGCCGGGCTGGAACAGCAACGGGAGTTGGGCGATCCGCTCGCAGAACCGGGCCAGGCCCGACTCGCCCGGCGTCGATTCCACGGCCCGGTACAGCGCGTCGACCGGATGCTGACGGAAGAAGCCGTAGGTCAGCCCGGCCGTGTGCGTGAGCAGGTGGACCATGCGCATCGGCTCGGTGGCGGCCACGGTCGTCGGGGCCAGATCGCTGCCGCCGGCGTAGACGCGCAGGTCGGCGAACTCGGGCAGGAAGTCGCTGACCGGATCGCTGAGCTGGAACAGGCCGTGTTCGTAGAGCATCATCGCCGCGACGGAGGCGATCGGCTTGGTCATCGAGTAGATCCGGAAGAGCGAGTCGGCCTCGACCGGCCGGCCCTGCTCGCGATCACGCAGACCGCCGACCGACGTGTGGGCAACCTCCCCGTCCCGGGTCAGGACGAACTGCCACCCCGGGATCATGCCGTCGTCCACACAGCGCTGCAGGTACGCGTCGATCCGGGCCAGCCGGGCGGCGTCGAGGCCGGCGTCGGCCGGGTCGGTTTCGATCTTGAGGTCGGTCATGCCGGTCACGCTCGCACGAGGACGCCGCGCAGGCCATCCCCGATGGTGCTGATGCTCCAGGCCCCGATCGTGATGGCCAGGCCGGGGACGATGGTCGCGGACGGGTTGGCGGTGAAGTTCAGATACGCGTTGGCCATGTCCTGGCCCCAGGACGGCGCCGGCGGCGGGACACCCAGCCCGAGAAAGCCCAGCGCGGCCTCGACGATGAGGAAGTAACTGGCGACGGCGAAGGTCTGCACCAGCACCGGGGCCATGGCGTTCGGCAGCACGTGGCGCAGCGCGATGCGGAACCGGCTCACCCCGAGGGAGCCCGCGATGAGCACGAACTGCGCGCCCCGCACCGGCAGCGCGGCCGAGCGCAGCAGCCGGGCGATGGCCGGCGACGAGATGACACCGATCGCCACCATCGAGTGCACCATCGAGGGGCCGAGGGCGGAGACCACGCCGATGGCCAGGATCAGCGCCGGGAACGACAGCATGGCGTCGGCGATGCGCATCAGGATCTCGTCGACGACGGTGGCCGAGAAGCCGGCGGCCAGGCCCCACGGGATGCCCAGGACGAGCATGGTGCCGACGGCGATGGCCACGCCCTCGAAGGCCGAGCGGCAACCGTAGATGACCCGGCTGAACACGTCCCGGCCGATCAGATCGGTGCCGAGCAGGTGGTGCACCGACGGCCCGGCGTTGCGCAGGCTCAGCGTCTGGGCCAGCGGGTCGTCGATGGGCAGGATCGGGGCGAGGACGCTGGCCAGCAGCAGCAGGGCGAAGATGACCAGGCCGATCTTGGGGGCCAGACCGAACCCGCGCGTCCTCACCCCGCGCCCGGCCGGCAGGAGGAGTTGCGCGCCGGGGACGACCTCGGCCGCGGTGGCATCGGCCAGCACCGGCTCACCGGCCGTGTTGCGGGCGGATACTTCTGTCATGACGCCGTGGCCCTTCGCATGCGCGGGTCGATGATGGCGAGGACGACGTCGGCCAGCAGATTGAGCACTGCGACCAGGACGCCGACGAGCAGCACGACGCCTTGCACGACCGGGAAGTCCTCGTTGGTGACGGACGTGATGATTTCCGTCCCCAGCCCGGGAATGGCGAAGATCGTCTCGACCAGCACGGTGCCGCCGACCAGCGCGGCGAAGGCCAGCGGGATGAACGTGATGACGGGCCCGACGGCGTTGCGCAGCGCGCAGATCAGGTAGACCTTCCAGCCCGGCAGGCCCATGGCCCAGGCCGTGCGGATGTACGGGCTCTCCAGCGCGGCGATCATGGCGCTGCTGATGTGCCGGGCCAGGAAGCAGCCGGTCACCACCGACAACACCAGGATCGGCAGGGTCACCGTGTGCAGGTTCTGGCCGAAGTCGTCCGAGATCGGGGTGAAGCCGACGGCCGGGAAGACCTTCAGCGTCAACCCGAGGAAGCCGGCGGCGATGGTGGCCAGCCAGAAGTCCGGTACGGACAGCCCGAGTCCCGTCCCGAGCAGGATGGCCCGGCCCGACCAGCGGTCGCGCTTGATCGCCGACAGGATGCCGAGGCCGCCGCCGACGAGGATCGAGACGACGAGCGCGCCGACGATGAGTTCCAGCGACGGGACGACGCGCTGCCCGAGGACGGTCGTCACCGGCTCCTGGCTGTAGTAGGACGTGCCCAGGTTTCCGTGCAGGGCGTTGCCCAGCCAGTGCCAGTACTGGGTCGGCACCGAGGCGTCCAGGCCCAGGCGGGCCTTGATGGCGGCGATCTGCTTGGCCGACACCTGGCCGGCCGAGCCGCCGCCGACCATGGCCTCGACCGGACCGCCGGGCAGCAGGTAGCGCAGGGCGAAGACGACGACCGTGCTGAGGAAGATCGTCGGGATCGAGGTGGCGATGCGGCGCAGGATGATCCGGAGCATCAGCCGCTCCCGACCCTGGCGTCGGCATCGGCGTCGGCATTGGCATCGGCGTCGGCATTGGCATCGGCGTCGGCCCGGCGCGAACTTGCGGCCATGACGGTGGAGCTGCGCCAGCACCGGGCCAGCCGCTGCGGGTCGGCCAACACCGGCTCCAGCTCCGGATGCTGCGCGCACACGTCGGTGGCCCAGGCGCAGCGCTGGCGAAACCGGCATCCTGGCGGCTGCGGCCCGGCCGGCGTCTTCAGTTCGGGCAGCGTGGTCCGCTCGCCGTGCAGCTGGGGCAGGCAGTCGAGCAGGGCCTGGGTGTACGGGTGGGCCGGCCGGCGCAGCACGGTGGTCGCGGCACCGGTCTCGACGATCTCGCCGCGGTACATCACCGCGAGCTCGTCGCAGATCTCGGCCAGCACGGCCAGGTCGTGCGAGATCATCATCAGGGCCAGCTGCCGCTGCGTCACCAGGGCCCGCAGCAGCTCGAGGATCTCCTCCTGCACGCAGACGTCGAGCGCCGTGGTCGGCTCGTCGGCGAACAGCACCTTGGAGCCGCAGCTCAGGGCCATGGCGATGATGACCCGCTGGCACATCCCGCCCGACAATTCGTGCGGGTAGCTGGCCATGACCCGGTCGGCGTCGTGCAGGCGGACGTCGGCGATGGCCGCGCGAACCCGTTCCCGGACCTCGGCCTTGCTGCCGCGGGTGTGGGTGCGGGCGGCCATCATGAGCTGGTCGCCGACGCGCATGACCGGGTTCAACGCCGTCGCCGTCTCCTGGAAGATCATGGCCAGGTGCCGTCCGCGATAACGGCGCAGCCCGCGCTCGGGCAGGCCGACGAGCTCCTGGTCCCGGTACCGGATCGATCCGGAGACGGCGGTGCCGTACGGCAGCAACCCCATGGCCGCCAGGGCCGCCGTGGTCTTGCCGCTGCCGGATTCGCCGGCCACGCCCAGCACCTGGCCCGCGCGCAGCGTCAGCCCGATGCCGCGCAGCGCGTGCACGCGGGCCTGGCCCGTGCGGAACTCGACGTTGAGCCCGTCGATCCGGAGCATCTGCTGCCCCGGCTCCGGTTCACCCAGTGTCTGCACGTGTGTGACCCCGCTAGCTCTTGTAGTAGAGGCCGCGCCAGTTGTCGATGCCGAGGTTGCTGGTGACCCAGCCGCCGATGTTCTTCTGGTAGACGTTCACCAGCGGCGCCGTGAACATGATCGAGTAGCCCGGGTTCGTCTTCTGCAACTCGTTGATCTGCTGGAAGATCTGGGCCTCTCCGGCGTTCGTGTAGGTCCTGTACAGCTGGTCGTAGTACCCGTCGACGCCGAAGTTGGTCTTGCCCGAGTTGTAGTAGGACTTGCTCCACAGCAGTTGGTACGCGCCGACCGGGTCGCCGTTGCCGTAGTTGGCCAGGTAGCAGACCGGGTCGGCCTTGTTCGTGAAGAACGGGGCCACGGCGGCCGCGGTGCCGGGGATGATCTTGAGCTTGATCCCGACGGCCTTCTCCTGGGCGATGATGATCGGGCCGGCCAGCTCGAAGCCCAGGCCCGGGTACTCGTAGCAGGTCATGTTGACGCCGTTGGGGTAGCCGGCCTGCTGCACGAGCGCCTTGGCCTTGGCCTGGTCCTGGGTCCAGATCGGGTCCAGGCTCTTGACGTAGCCGAGCGTGCCCGGCGGCCGCGCTTCGGTGGACGGCTTGCCCAGCCCGTCGGTGACCGCCTCGGCCAGCGCCTTGCGGTCGAGGGCCAGGTTGAAGGCCAGCCGGATCCGGGCGTCGTTGAGCGGTTTCCGCGACGCGTTGAAGTAGGCCAGGCTGTACTCCGTCCCCGGCCCGACCGACACCTGCAGATTCGAGTTCGGCTTCAACGTCTTGACGTCCTGGGACGCGAGGTGGAAGGCCACGTTGACGTCGCCGGTGCGGATCGCCGTGACCAGTGCGGTGTCGCTCTGGAAGATGTCGAACTCGACGTTCTTGACCCGCTTGAGGTTGGCGTTGTTCCAGTAGCCGTCGTTGCGAACGAACTTGTAGCGCGCGCCCTGCACCTGGGAGACGAACTTGTACGGGCCGGTGCCCACGGGGTGGGTGCCGAAGCTCTTGCCCTCGCTGGCCACTGCGGCCGGCGACGGGATCATGCCCGCGCGTCCGACCAGCCCGTTCGGCAGCTGGGCGTTCTGCTGGCTGAGGTGATAGGCCACCGCGTAATCGCCGAGCGCCGTGACGTTCGTGACGTACTGCAGGAGGTTGGCGATATCGCCGGCCTTGATGAAGTCGGTCGAGTACTTGACGACGGCGGCGGCGTTGAACGGCGTGCCGTCCTGGAACTTGACGCCGTGCCGCAACTGCACGTCGAGCTCCAACTTCTTGGGGCCGACGAACTTCCACGAGGTGGCCAGCATCGGTTCGAGGGCGCCGGTGTTCGGGTTGAGCTTGATGAGGCTGTCGAAGACGTAGTCGAGGTAGGCCAGGTCAGAACCCTGGGTGCCGATGGTCGGGTCGAGGGTGCCGGGCGGGAACATGGTGCCGAGCTTCATGGTCCCGTTGTTGTCGCCACTGCCGCTGGTCGAGGAGCCCGAACTCCCCGAACAGGCGGCCAGGGTGAGAACCGCGGCAATCGTTGCCGCCGCGATCGCCATCCGGCGTCCTGACCTGAACATCATCATCCCGCTCCTCAAAACTCTTCCGATCGATCGAACGCCGGGACCAGAGCACGCTCGAGGGTTGGTACGGCCGCGATCAACCGTTTGGTGTATTCGTCCTGGGGGTCGTCGATGATGTCCCGGGGCGAGCCGGATTCGACGATCTGGCCGTGGTACATGACGGCCAGCTGGTCGGCGAGGTGGGCGACGACGGAGATGTCGTGGGTGATGAACACCAGCGCGATGCCCTCGTCCTTGCTGAGCCGCTGCAGCAGGTTGAGCACCACGGCCCGGATGGAAACGTCGAGCGCCGAGACCGACTCGTCGCAGACCATGACGACCGGTTCGGCGGCCAGCGCCCGGGCGATGGCGACCCGCTGCTTCTCGCCGCCGGACAGTTCGGCCGCCCGCTTGTCCATGAATGTCGAGGCCGGCAGCCCGGCCCGTTCCAACTGCGCAGCAACGTGCCGCTTGAGCTCGGCGATGGTGGGCCGGCCCAGGCTCGGGGCCGTGACCAGGTTGGGCCGCACGGCCTCGCCGACGACTCGCCAGACGGGCAGCCGAGGATTGAGCGCCATGGCCGACTCTTGAAAGATCATCTGGACGTCGCGGAACCCACGAGCCCGCTTCCGCTGTCGCGGGGCCAGCTGACCGTCGTCGGCGGGATATGACATCCGCCCGGAGGTGGGGTGCAGGAATCCAGCCGCGACCCGCCCGAGCGTCGACTTGCCCGAGCCGGACTCCCCGACGACGCCGAGCACCTGCCCCGCGCGCAGCTCGAAACTCACCTGGTCGACCGCGCGAAGGTGCTTGCGACGCCCGAGCTTGAAGTCGACGACCAGGTCATCCGCCGCCAGGACAACCGGAGCTTTCTCGAGGCTCAGCATCCGTGCCGGCCATGGGCGCAAGGCGCGCAGCGCCAGCAAGCCGTCACGTTTGCCCCGCGCACGGTCCCCCCGTCACGATTGCCCGAATTACTAAGCGCATAGTTACTGCTCGTCGGAGGCCTGTCAAGTGCGGGTCTCTCGAGTACTGCGCCCCGTCTAATCCTCAGAACCGCGGCAAGTGTGTCGATGTGGGAAGCAGGAAACACGCTTCGACCACGTGGCGCGGATGGATATGAGGGCGATCAAATGAGCGTGCAACCACCGCAATATCCGGGCGCGCCGGTGCCCCCGCCGGACTATCAGTACGGTGGCCAACCGCAATATCCGGACTGGCGCACTGGTCCGCCGCCCCCGTCCCCGTATGGGCAGCCCTGGCCCGGACCGCGCTCCCTACGGTCCGGCGCCAGCTCAGGATCGCCCGCCGCTGGACGGATTCGCCGTCACGTCGCTAGTCCTCGGTCTGCTCAGCGGTGTGGTCTTCTCCGTCGGCTTCGGCATCGCGGCCCTGCGCCGCATCGGACGCGGCGAGCGTCGCGGCCGTGGACTCGCCATCGCGGGGATCGCGCTCTCGGTGATGTGGACGATCGTGTACGTCGGCGTGTTCGCCTACCACTCCGGCCGGCAACCCGCCCGCGACACCTCCGGCACCATCACCCGACAGGGTCAGCTCTCACCAGTAGAACTACGGACCGGCGACTGCCTCCGGGTGCCCCGTGAACTCAATGGGGTGATTCACGCCCTGACCGTCCTACCGTGCGCCCAGCCCCACAACGGCCAGGTCTTTACGATCTTGCAGGCGCCCGACGGCCCCTACCCGGGCAATGTGGAGCTACAGACCGCGGCCCTGAACGCGTGCGCGATGGCCGCTCCGTCGTTCCTCGGCACCGACCACACGCTGTTGGAGACAGTGGCATTCTTTCCATCGGAGAAGGGCTGGGGCCTCGGCAGTCGCGACGAACATTGTCTCTTGATGGACCGGGCGAAAGACATCACCGGCGACATCCGCGCCGACAAGTGATCCGGTGAGTCTGGTTACCGCGGCGCGAGACGCTGCCGTCGGTGGTCCATCACTCGCCTGAGCTTGGCGATCTTGGCGCGCTCGAAGGGCAGCTGATCGAGGTCGGCGAGCCATCGATCGGTCCGGTCGGCCAGCTCGGCCAGCGCCCGCCGGACGGCCCGGCCGGGCACACCGAGGCGTTCGCCCAGAGCGATGAAGTCGTCGACGCCGTAGTCGCTGCCGGTGCGGGCACCGATGGACAGCGCCATCGTCGTGTCGCCGTAGACATAGCGAACAGGGCACGTCATAGCCGGGCGACACCGCCCATTCGCCGGCCAGGTCCTGCACAGACGGAGAAGTTCTTGGCGTGCGCGTCGCCGTTGCCGGTGAGGTAGGCGAACGCGAGCTGGCGGATCAGTTCGCGGCCGGCCAGAGCCGGTGCGTCGCAGACCGCCGCGAGGGCGGCGAAGGTGCGATCCGCGCTGAGCAGGTACTTGTCAGCAGGGGGCCGGTCGGCGGCTTGGCAGCCGTCCTCGACCGCCAACGCCCGGAGCTGGCCGTCGACGGTGACCCGATCGAACCGACGGATCAACAGGCCCGGTGCGCTGTCCCGATCGACAACGATCTCGCTGGGCGGAACCACCAAGCCAGACTTGCGGGCCGCAGCCAGGAAGAACGCCTCGTTCTCGACGAGGTGCGGGTATTCACCGACCGGGTTGAGCTTGAGGATGTAGCGCTCGCCGGCTCGCGCGACCGGAAGGTTGATCATCGCTGCGCTGGTCTTGTCCTGGACACCGGGCAGCGCGGATCGTTGCGCCCTGATGCCGAGCTCGACCAGCAGCTCGGCGAAGCTCATCTGGCCGATGTTCTCGATCGTGATGCGCGGTGGCACCTCGGCCGGCGTGACGCCCGCCGGGACGACCTGGACGTCGCCGATCGCGTCCGCGCCAACGGCCAGCAGCAGCGACAGCTCATCGTCGGCGGAGGTCTTCACCGCGCGCCGCAGCGCGCCGAGGCGACGGCCTTCGGGCAGCAGCCCGGCGAAGTAGGACGGCAGCGCCCCGCCCGGCCGAACGACCGGCTGGGGTCGGACGGGCAACGTCGTGGCCACAGCCGGTGCGGCCGCTTCGATCCACTCGTCGAGGTAGCGGAACTCCACGCCGTCGGCGGTGCGGGTCAGCGTCGCGGCGCGCTGGCCCGCTCTTGTAGACATCGGCCTGCTCAACGACCCGCAGCCGTTCCAGGTCGTCATCGGACGGGACGGTCATCGGATCTCGCGATCGGCACCGCGATGGATCTCCAGATGCATGCCCAGCGCGTTCAGCACCGCCAGCGTCTTGTCCAGCTGCACCGTCTTCTTGCCGTTCTCCAAGGCGTAGACGAACCGCTCCGAGACTCCGGCCAGATCGGCCAGCTCCTCTTGGCGCAGGTGCAGCTGGGCCCGGCGGGCGCGCACCTCGCCGGCCAACCTGCTGTCCGTTGTCGATGCCATCGCGGCCTCCGCGGCCGTACGTTCGTGCGGCCAGAACCCACTGTACCGGCAGATCGCGCCTGAGTCGAAATATTTTCCGTACGAACGTGCGGCCACAGCTTTTGAAGTGTGCAAACTTCCACCTGGGCCGAGGCTGGCCGCACGAACGTGCGGTCAACTATGTCAGACGTCGAGCCTTGCCTCTTCTCCCGGTGCTCTTGACGATCGTCCGCTAAAGCGCTTTAGTAAATCGATGGCGGGCAGTGCGGGCGGGTCGGCGCGGCGCCGCGTGACGATTGCCGAGGTGGCCGAGCGGGCCGGGGTATCGGCCGGCGCCGTCTCCTTCGCTCTCAACGACCGTCCCGGTGTTGCGCCGTCCACCCGGCGACGCATCCTCGAGGCCGCCGGCGACCTCAACTGGCAGCCCAGCCATCGGGCCCGGTCGTTGTCGCGCGCGAAGTCGTTCACGGTCGGCCTGGTCATCGCCCGGCCCGCGTCGACGGTTCGCAGCGACCCGTTCTTCCCGGCCTTCCTCGCCGGTCTCAACACTGTCCTGACCCCGCTCCGGCAGTCGTTGACGTTCACCGTCGTGCCCGACCACGAGGCCGAGATCGCGACCTATCGGAGGCTCGCCGGTGAGCAGCGGGTGGACGGCGTGATCCTCACCGACCTGCGTGCGGCCGACCCCCGTCCGGCCCTGATGGCCGAACTCGGGCTGCCGGCGATCACCCTCGGCCGTCCCGACGCGGCCGGCGCCCATCCCGCGGTCGGCTCGGTCTGCGTGGACGACAGCGCCGCCGTACGCGAACTGCTCGACGAACTGATCCGGCTCGGCCACGACGCGGATCGCCCACATCACCGGCCCCAACGACTTCCTGCATGTGCGGCGCCGGCGCGACGTCTGGGCCGCGGCGCTCGCCGATGCCGGGCTGCCCCGCGGCCGGTGCCAGTACACCGACTTCAGCGCCGCGGCCGGAGCGCGCGTGACCCAGCGATTGTGCCGGCTGGAGCACCCGCCCACGGCGATCGTCTACGGCAACGACGTGATGGCGATCGCCGGGCTGGCCGTGCTGCAGCGCAACGGCCGGGCCGTGCCCGACGAGGTGTCGGTCACCGGCTTCGACGACACCGAACTGTCGCAGTACGTGCAACCACCACTGACCACGGTGCGTACCGACGTCACCGGATGGGGCGAGCGCGCCGCAGCCGCCCTGCTCGACACCATCGGCGGCGCACCACCGGAACACATCGAGCTCGCACCGGCGGGCATCGTCGCGCGGAGCTCCATCGCGCCGCCCCCTCCCACCGAGAAGAGACCACGCCGATGAGACGCCCAACGGTTCTGCTCATGTCCGTCGCCGCGGCCACCACGGTGCTGACGGCCTGCAGCATCGTCAAGCCGGTCAACTCCGGCAAGGCCCGCTCGTCGCACGGTGCGATCAGCATCTGGTACTCCAACAACCCGCAGGAGGTGCTGTGGGGCAAGCAGGTGGTCAAGGCCTGGAACGCCACGCACCGGGGCGAGAAGGTCACCGGCCAGGAGATCCCGACGGGCAAGACGTCGGAGGCGGTCATCCAGGCCAGCATCATCGCCGGGACCGAGCCCTGCCTGATCTACAACACGTCGCCGGCCTCGGTGCCCTCGTTCGAGGCGATCGGCGGCCTCGTCGATCTCGACCAGTTCCCGGGCGGGGCGCAGTACATCGAGCAGCGCGGCGGCAGCCAGGTCGACCAGTACAAGAGCCCGGACGGGAAGTTCTACCAGCTGCCGTGGAAGTCCAACCCGATCATGATCTTCTACAACAAGAAGCTCTTCGCGAAAGCGGGCCTGGACCCGAACCATCCCAAGCTGTCGAGCTATGCCGACTTCATCGCCACGGCGAAGCAACTCGTGGCCAAGCACGCGGCCAAGTTCGCGATCTTTCCGGACGCGTCGAGCAACTTCTTCCAGTCCTGGTACGACTTCTACTCGATGTACGCCGCCGAGAGCGGCGGCAAGCAGCTGATCACCGACGGCAAGGCGACCTTCGACAACGCCGCGGGCCGGGACGTGGCCGGCTTCTGGCACCAGATCTACGCGGCCAACCTCGCCGGCAAGGAAACCTACAACGGCGACGCCTTCGCCGACGGGGTGGCGGCCATGTCGATCGTCGGACCGTGGGCGATCGCCCAGTACAAGGGCAAGGTCACCTGGGGTTCCGTGGCCGTCCCCACGAAGAGCGGCACGCCGAGCCCGCACACGTTCAGCGACGCCAAGAACGTCGCGATGTACGCCTCCTGCACGCACCGCGGCACGGCCTGGGACTTCCTGAAGTTCTCGACGAGCCAGGCCCAGGACGGCAAGTTCCTCGACATCACCGGGCAGATGCCCGACGCGGGCGAACGTGTTGCAGGTGTACGCGAGCTATTTCGCGAAGAACCCGGCCTACAAGCCGTTCGCGACGCTCGCCGCGGGAATCGTCGAGGTGCCCAACGTGCCGAACTCCGTGCGAGATCTGGCAGCAGTTCCGCGACGCGTGGTCCAAGAGCGTGATCTTCGGCGACGGCAACGTCGACGCCAGCCTGGCCAGCACGGCCCGGGCCATCGACCAGACCATCGTGAAGAAGTAAGAGGGGACGGCTCATGACCACCGTCAGCCACCGCTCGACCGGCCGCAGTCGCCGAGCCGACACCGCCCAAGCGCCGCGGGCGCCGGCCGTTCGGCCGCAACCCGGTCGGCATGCTGTTCATGGCGCCCTACGCACTGTTCATGCTGGTGCTGTTCGCGTACCCGCTCGGGCTCGCGGTGTACATGTCCTTCCACCGCTACATCTTCACCGCGCCCGGCGTCAACGTCGCCAAACCGTGGGTCGGGCTGGACAACTACCGCGACGCGCTCGGCAACCACCAGGTGCAGCGCGCCTTCCTGAACATCCTCGTGTTCCTCGTCATCAACGTGCCGCTGACGGTGGTGCTGTCGATCGCACTGGCCAGCGCGCTGAACTCCAAGATCCGCGGCCGCACGTTCTTCCGCACCGCCTACTACGTCCCGTACGTCACGGCGAGCGTCGCCGTCGTCGGCATCTGGCTGTTCATGTTCAACAGCACCGGGCTGGTGAACAACGTGCTCGGGTCCCTGGCGCCCAATCCGTCCTGGCTGATCAACAGCCACTGGGCCATGCCGTCGATCGCCGGCTTCGTCACCTGGAAGCAGCTCGGCTTCTTCGTGCTGCTCTATCTGGCCGCGCTGCAGAACGTCCCGAAGGAGCTGTACGAGTCGTCGAGCGTGGACGGGGCGTCGGCCTGGCGGCAGTTCCGCGCGGTCACCGTCCCGGGCGTGCGGCACGCGACGTCGTTGGTGACGCTGCTCGCGATCATCACCGGCGCGAACCTGTTCACCGAGCCCTACCTGCTCACCGGCGGCGGCGGGCCCAACGGCGCATCCGCATCGCCCGTGCTGTTGATGTACCAGCTCGGCATCGAGCAGAACCGTCCCGACGCCGCCTCGGCGATCGGAGTCATCCTGGTGCTGGGCGTGCTCGCCCTCGCCGGGGTCCAACGACTGCTCGACCGCGGCTGAGGAGCGCATCGTCATGACGACAACCATCGCGCGTACGGCCGATCCGATCGACACCGATCCGCAGCGGCCGCGCGCAGCCCGAAGGTCACCACCGCCCGGCGTGGTGGCGCTATGCGCTGCTCACGATCGGCGCGCTGATCTTCCTGTTCCCCTTCTACTACATGATCGTCGGCTCGTTCGCGAAGCGGAACAACGGCTCGCTGAAGGGCCTGGTGCCCGGGGCCTACGGCCTGACCTGGAACAACTACAGCGCGATCGACAAGGCCGTCGACCTGGGCACGTCGCTGCTCAACTCGGCCATCTTCACCGGCGGCGTGCTGGTCTGCACGCTGTTCTTCGGGACGCTGGCCGGCTACGCGCTGGCCCGGCTGCGCTTCCCCGGCCGCGGCGTGATGTTCGCGCTGATGCTGCTGCTGCAGACCATCCCGTTCCAGCTGCTGATCATCCCGATCTACGTGCTGATCGCGCGCGACTACGGCCTGTCCGACAACTACATCGGCATGATCGCGCCGTTCGCGATCAACTCCACGGCGGTGTTCGTGTTCCGGCAGTACTTCCTGCAGCTGCCGGCCGGAGCTGTTCGAGGCGGCGCGCATCGACGGGGCGAACGAGTGGCGGGTGCTGTGGAGCGTGGCCGTGCCGATGGTGCGCCCGGCGCTGCATCACCGGCGCGCTGCTGACGTTCATCGGGCCGTGGAACGAGTTCCTCTGGCCGTTCCTGATCACCAAGCAGCACTCGAAGCAACCGCTGGCGGTCTCGCTGTCGAACTACATCACCACGGTCGCCCCGCTCGCGCACAACCCGTTCGGGTCGATCCTGGCCGGCGCGTGCGTGCTGGCCGTGCCGGCGGTGGCGTTGTTCGTGATCTTCCAGCGCCATTTCGTCAACAGTGACCTCGGCTCCGGCGTGAAAGGCTGACGATGCTCCCCGCCAGTTCCCGCTTCGTTGACCCGCCTGGGCGTGCTGATGACGCCCCAGGCCGGCGATCCGCTGGAGGAGGAGGGCGTGCTCAATCCGGCCAGCGGGCGCGACGCCGACGGCCGGCTCTGGCTGCTGCCCCGCCTGGTCGAGCGCGGCAACGTCTCGCGCGTCGGGCTGGCCGAGGTGATCGTCGAGGACGGTCGCCCCACGGGCGTGCGGCGCGAGGGCATCGTCCTGGCCCCGGACGCCGGCTGGGAACGGGCCGCCGGCCACGGCGGCGTCGAGGACCCGCGGGTCACGTGGCTGCCGTCGCTCGGCGTGCACGTGATGACCTACGTCGCCTACGGCCCGCTCGGGCCGCATCCGGCGCTGGCCAGCTCGACGAACCTGCGCGACTGGACCCGGCACGGACCGATCCACTTCGACTACCAGGCCGACCTCGACACCGACCTGAACCTGTTCCCCAACAAGGACACGCGTGTTCTTCCCCGAGCCGGTCACGGCACCGGACGGCCGCGCGGCCTACGCGATGCTGCACCGGCCGATGTGGGACCTCTCGTGGGTCCGGCCGGGCGAGGGCACCTACCTGCCGGCCGGGATCGAGGACGACCGTCCCGGCATCTGGATCTCCTACATCCCGGTCGAAGACGTGGGCAACAACATCGGCGCGCTAGGCCATCTGCAGCAACACCATCTCGTCGCCATGCCCGAGTACGCGTTCGAGGCCCTCAAGATCGGGGCCGGCCCGCCGCCGCTCGAAGTGGACGGTGGCTGGTTGCTGATCCACCACGGCGTCACCGGCGAACTCGTCCCGGGCTGGGACCAGCAACAGCGGCGTGCGGTATGCCGCGGGAGCCATGCTGCTCGACCGCGACGACCCGCGCCGCATCCTGGCCCGGTCGGCCGAACCGCTGCTGGAACCGGCCACCGAGCACGAGACCGGCGGCATCGTGCCGAACGTCGTCTTCCCGACCGCGATCGAGCAGATCGACGGCACCTACTACGTCTTCTACGGCATGGCCGATTCGGCGATCGGCGTAGCCCGCCTCGACCTGACGCCGTCACAAGGCGACTGATCACTTTCGATGGTGGACCGACTATCGATTCTCGCCGGTCATCTCGCGTCTGCCTGATGGCAGTCCCCCCGCTTTAGCGTCGTTGCCGTCTCGGCCGATCGTTGCGAGGGGGTCTCATGTGCAGCCACGGTGACACACCGCCACCCGCGTCGGGTGGACAGAGTCGGCGAGGATTCCTGCGAACCACGGCGTTGGCCGGGGCCGGGACGGCGGTGGTGGGCATCGGCGCAGCCACACTCGGCCGCACGTCCGCTGTCGCCGAAGCCGCGGCTAGCAGCGGTGACGAAAATCGGCCGCTGGAACCCGGATCCGACCGCCCTGCAGTTCACGCTCGCGGTCATGCCCGACACGCAGTTCTTGTATTGGGGCAGCCAGGACAGCGTCGATCGCACGCCGCAGGAACAGTCGTTTCGCTACATCATCGAGAACAGCCGGAATCCCGACAACAACATCGTCTTCATGGCCCACCTCGGCGACCTGACGCAGGACGCCGACCCGCTGTCGTTCGCGCAGGTCGACAAGGCCTTCGGCCTGATGGACTCGCACGGCGCCGCGTACAGCGTCCTGGCCGGCAACCACGACGTGAGCGGAGACGACAGCCGCGGCGACACGCCCTATCTGCAGACCATGGGCCCACGGCGATTCAGGAACTCCACGACATTCGCCGGTTCCGATCCCACCGGCTACAACACCGCGCACATCTTCCAGGCCGCCAACCGTTCGTGGCTGCTGCTGGCCCTGGACTGGCGGACCACCGCGCAGGGCTTCGCCTGGGCCAACAACGTCATCAAGGCCCACCCCAGGATGCCGGTGATCCTGACGTCGCACGACATCGTCGCCTCGCCGTACGACGACAACGTCTTCCCGTACCCGTCCGGCGACCCGGAGAACGACGCCGTGCTCTCCGGTTACGGGCAGACGGTGTGGGACTCGTTGATCAACGACAACGACCAGATCTTCCTGACCATCAACGGCCACTACTGGCCGCCCGGGCGGATGACCAAGCAGAACGCCGCCGGCCACGACGTGTCCATGCACATCACGAACTACCAGAACCGCTACTTCGGCGGCGGCGGGATGATCCGGCTGTACCACTTCGACCTGGCCCGCAACACCATCGACGTCGAGACGATCAACCCGTGGATCCTGGCCCAGCCGCCGGAGGCCCGCAACGAGCTGGCCGCCGAGATCGCCCGGATCACCGGGCCGGTCGACAACTTCTCGATCCCGATCGATTTCCAGCAGCGATTCGCCGGCTTCATCCCCACCCCGGTCCGGCCCGGCCGCCCGGTCGCCCGCGAACTGGTGCCCGGCACACGGGCCTACTGGCGCTTCGACGGGCAGGCCGCGCCGGGCACCGCGCTGCGGGCCGGTCAGCTCGTGCGCGACCTGTCCGGCCGGGGCAACGACCTGACGGTGGTCAGCCTGCCGGGCGCCGCCGCCGACGCGCTGACCGTCTCCGCCGAGCATCACCCCGACCAGCCCGGGCACGCCAGCCTGAAGTTCGTCGGTGGCCGGAATCCGGTGCACGGCTCGTACCTGACCACGGGGCCGAACGCACCGCTGAACAAGGAGACGTTCACCGATGGCTACACGATCGAGACGTTCGTGATGCTGCCGCTGGACTGGGACGCCGGCGCCAACGGCAACGCGTCGATCCTCAGCCGCCGGGGTTCGGCCGGGGCCGCCGGCAAACACGGCAAGAACACCGACCCGGACGAGCCCCTGGCCCAACTGAACATCACGAACAACGGCCGCGAAGCGCAGTTCAACCACTACCCGCTCAACGACACCTACCCGACGACCAACTGGGGTCAGGGCATGGTCGAGCTGAGGTGGTGGCACCTGGCCGTGGTCAACGACGGACGTCTCACCAAGCTGTACGTCGACGGCGCGCCTGTCGTCGACAACCCCCAGCGCAGGTCGGTCGGCCTCACCTCGCTCGGGCTGCCGTGGCTGATGGGCGCCCACGAATACGCCGGCGCCATCGACGTCGTGTTCCACGGCAGCGTCGGTGACACCCGCATCGTGAACCGACCGCTGGACCACAGCGAGTTCCTGACCGCCAGATAAAGGGCCCCTTGCCCACCCTCACCGGCACATCAGGTGTCAGAGTCGTCGGCCGCCCCGCGGTCTGCGTTCACCATTAGCTCCACCATGTGCGGACGTAGGGCGCGCCGGGCACGAGACCGTCGGGCTGGAGGGTCGTGAAATTGATCGCGCGCAGCCAAGTTGGCACCTCGCCAATCGGTTGGAGCCCGGCCACAAAGTACAGCGAACCTCGAGGGTCCGGGTAGCCAGACGCTGCCAGGTCCTCCCCCGTCACCGCACGCCATCCTGTGACTGATGCGACCGGGTCAATCCCAGCCGCCTGCAACGGCTCATACAGGAGGACGAGCTGAGCTCCCAATTCGCGTCCACCAATTTCGACCGACCCGCGGCGATCGCTCGCTCGCAGGTTGTAGGTGCTGCTCGCTCAATCCACCGGCGGTGTTCAGCGCTCCGCATATAGCCGATGAGCACCTCGGTGTCGGCGGGCGGCTGTTGAAGAAATGCCACTGAACCTTTCGACGCCTCGCCCGTTCGGTCCGGTCTGCTCGACAGTCGTCGTCCAGAAGCGTTGACGCTCATGTTGTGTGGCTTGCTGGCTGATGTGATCCAAGACCTCACCAAGGAAGCGCTCAAGCTCGCCGGAGCCCTCCACTTCGCCGAACTCGGCAGGGCGCAACGGGAACGCCCCCAGGCCCGGAAGCAGCTCTTGGTACTGCCGAAGTTGTTTATCGGTGTCACCAGGAAACAGCACGTACGCGCCCGCAGACCGATGAATCGCGTCTCGGTATGCGTGCATCTTGAGCAGGTCGTCCCGCTTCGATTCGCGTAGCACCTGAGCCGGCTCGTCAGAGGCACCTGCCGTCGGTATTGATCGACAGTTGCTCGACCAAGTTGTCGACTCGATATTTTGCGTCGAAGTGCAGCCACACCGCCAAGTCGTCGAGATGCACTCGTTGCGGGATCTGCGTAACTGGGCCGATTCGCACGGAGCAGTCCGGGCGCATTGCCTGACTCCACGACCCGTCTCCTCGAGAACCAGGGAGGCCAGCGCCGAACGTTCGATTGAAGTAGAGATCGACGCGCATGCTGCGACCACCACGGATGACCGTCCACGAGATGGCCGACTTCACCCCGGCTTGGAGCGCCATCGACAAGGCCGTTGTTGGCCAACCGAAACGCCGAACTGGTCTTCGACTCTCCGCACACACGACCAAGCGCATCGGCCAACGCAAGGAAGCACCAGAACTCGTACAGCGTCGCGACGTTGCGCTGCGACGCGGCGAAGAGATCGGTGAGATCCGGACGGTCGAACGCAAGGGCTGCGCCGGACTCCGTCATGGCAAACGTGCGGAGTATTTCGCGGTAGCCCTCTCTCCTCAACAGCACCTGGTTGTTCAAGGGAACTGATGTCAGGGCTTCGACCTGCCGAAACATCGGGTGGCCAAGCGCCTCATCGAGCCTGGCGACGATCTCTGCCGCGACTTGCCTTCCTCGGCGTACGGGTCCGGGCTCGGCATCATCGGACGTCGGGCCTAACGCGCTCAGTAGCTCGAGAGCGGTCGAAAGCCACCGGTCCAAGACGAACTTGACGAACCGGTTCGGAGCATTGTCCAGGCTCTCCTCGTGCTGCTCCCGGTCAAGGTATGAGGGCAGACTAGCAGCCGGGGATGCGTTGACGCCGTCCAGGCCACTCGCGGACCAGGCGACGGCGAGGGCACGACGAAACGCCGATCCAGACGGAAACGCGGCGCCTGCGCGGCGGCGCTCTGTCATCAGCTCCCACGACCGGTACGGCTGATTGAGCACGCGGGCCAGCGCTCCGTCGAATGTTGGGTCGTTGAGGAACGCGGCAATCACGGCGAACCGCTGATAGAGCAGTTCGGGAGGCAGCTCGGACGGCGCCAACTCCAACGTGGTCGGTGCAAAACCCTGCAGGATCGCGTCCGTGGCGTGGGACGAGATGTCCTGCAGCATCTGGCGATACTCAGATTGTTGATCGAGCTTGACTGGCTCCACCTCGAGCGAACAGCGCAGAGCTTGACCCGCCACAGTGCGGACCTCGATGGCCAAGCGCCCTACGGACTGCCCGGTCTTCAGTCTCCCGCTGAGGCCGGAAGGATCGGCGTCGAACAGTTCGGCTGGTTCGACCCGGATCGGACCCGTGCACCCTTCGAAGGCGTAGTGATAGTTGGAGGCCTCGCGCAACGCATGCGTACCGTCATCGCGGTGGACGAGCGCTCGCCGGCCCGGCAGCTCAGATATGACCAGGCCGATTTCGACCGCGTCAGTCTGGTCCCTCAGCGCCAGGCGTACGGAGGGAGTGGCCACCTCTTACTCAGCAAAGCTGACGAACTGATTGGCACGCACTGATTGCAACATTCGCGACACCTTTTCGTGAGTGGCCGCAAGACGTGGAGGCCGCCACCGGTACCGGCTGCGACCGCCAACAGAGCTACCAGGACGGGCTCCACGCGCCGTCGGGCACCGTGAACCTTGGAAGTAGCTTTTGCATGACGGCAAGGTCCAGCGCTGCATCGGCATCGTCCGACCCGGTAGCAGCGTAGAACGCGCAGAACCGGAGCATCTCGTAGAAGCTGCGGTGGCCAAACTCTTGGTCTGCCGTCGACAAGATTCCGTGCAACTCACGCAGGGCCTGCGACAACTCCTGCCTGCTCGGGTGAGGGTTGCGCAGGTGCCAGTCTTCATCCGCTGCCAGAGCGCAGAACGCCCGCAGCAGATGATCGGCGCCCGACTCGACCGCGCGCGGACGGGCCAAACTTTCGTCGAGATCGTCCGCGGCCACGCGGAACTCAAACGTAAATGCACGGTCGAGAACCTTCGGCGAGAACATGTACGTCGTTTCGTCGACGTTGACCGTCCCAACCACGAACAGATTGGGGGGCAGGGCAAGGCGCTCCGCGGCCGGATCGCGAAGAGTCCAATTCCCGCGCTCGTCTTTTGTTAGGTCAGGCAGGACGGGTCGGCGTGACTCGATGCCGGAGAGGAAATCTGAGAAGTAGCGCTCCACATGCGCCAGGTTCATCTCATCCAGGACGAGCAGGTACGGATGGCTCGGATCTTGGGCGGCACGCAGAATGAACGCAAACACTTCCGGCACGTACCAGACGGGAGCGCCTGCTCCATCGCTTCTCAGTGCATCCTCGTACCCGAAAACTGCCTCCGGTCCTGTCCAGTCAGGTCGAACCGGCGCAACGAGATGGCGGGGCGCGCTCACGATCGCCCCGGCCGAACCACTCTCCGAGTTTCATCGCAAGCTGCGTCTTACCAGATCCCGACAATCCGGTGAGTATGACGAAATTCTTCGCGAGCAAACTGCTGACGAAAGAACGCACTAGTCTCGACGTGGATCCAAATCGCAGGCCAGCATCCTCGACCGCGGTCGCAAAGTTCTCGTAGACCTCTGCCGGGCTCACCCGTGTGAGATCAGCTTGGCCCGCTCCCTCGACCTCGTCTGTGTACGGCAGATGGCTTCGAAGCTCAGGAAAGCGTTGTGTCAGCTCCGCTACGAGCTCATCAGAGACAGGCTGCAAGTACCTTTGCTGGACAGAGCCTGCAGCCGTGAAGGGAACGGCGCGGCGGAACTTTTGGGAATTGACGCGACTGGTATCTGTTCGTTGAGTTCTTTGTACACCGTTTCAACGATTCTTCCGTCACCGCCCCACGAGTCGTTGTTGAACGGATTTTGTGCTCGCTGTGCCTCTTTCGTGACTTCACTCACCGCCCGAATGCGGCCGTCCTTGTAGTGCAATATCGCGTCGCCGATTTGCACTTCGTCGAGCGCGTCCCAGTGTGCTTGGGACCTTCCGGCCTTGTCAGTCAGCGGCGCCCAGATGATTCCCGCGTCGCGTGCCTGTGCGTAGGAATCACCCTGATTGACCCACCACACGCCCGACGACCCATCTTCGTCGTCGTCAATGCGCGCGAGGTCGGACGGCGTTCCTGGCGCAGACCGCGCGCTCGCGGGCTTCGGCCGCCAGCGTTCGACATAGGGTGTTTGGTAGAACTCGATCGGCCCACCCGTTTCCGCCTCGAGGGCTCCCCGAATCTCGTACAGGTCACGGTCAACATCGTCCGTTGATCCACCAATAGCATCGGCAAACGTATCCCGGATCTTGCGGCGATGCGTGTCGTTGACGATCGGATCAAAGACGTCTGGATAAGCGAGATACATGAGTTCCGGCCGTTGGGCGGCGGGCGTTGGGCCGGGAATGGTGTTGACGTAGTCCCTAAATTGCCAAGGGTCGTGAGCTAGTTCGTTCCTTCGCTCCTGGGTCAGCGTCGTCCAGTCAGATACGAAGCTGATGAAGACGGAATACTGTTTCCATCCCTGCACGGTGAAACCCATGCCACCTCTGAAGACTCCCCCATCAAGCGCGTCCGCAACCTCAGTCGGCATAGCCACGGGAGATGCCATCCACGAGAGGATTTGGTCAATCCGATCCCGTTTCTTCGCACCTGTCATGTCCATCAGCGGTAGGACGGTCAGGTACTGCAACTCGGCGGCCAGTTGTATGGCGACGTCACTACAACCTGCGAGCTGGCCCGCCAGCTTGTCGAGAAATCGTCCTTTGCCGAGATCAAGATTCTCAACAAAGTGAGCCCTGAGATCGTTGGCCGCAGCCGTCTGCCATATGGTGCGATCTGGGGTGAAAATGGAGCGACCATCGACCAAGCCTGCCGCGAGCGCTCGTTGGGCCGCTCTCTGGACTACCGCTTCCGAACGGGATCGCTCTGCGCCGTGTGATCGAAACGGCCGATCACCAATGGCGGATCCGCTATCCCCTTCAGCCATGGACCATCATGCACGTAGGTTACATATTGAATTGCTACCGGGATAGATAATGCAACGCCAGCGACGCGTCCCACCGTCGTAATCGGGCCCTTACTCTTGCCCGGCGACGGGATCTGCTCGGGCTACCTGAGCGATCCCATCACCACTCGATCGATCGGCGGGCAAGCAGTCGCACGCCACGAGGTTGTGCTCGGCCAGGCACGCCTGGCGGCACGGAATTGACGCAGCAAGCGCTTGGCCAACGCCCATGAATTTGCTCTAGAACTCGGCATCAGGTGGATGGTCACTGGTGAATATCGTCTGCCCAGGTGTCGCACGGCACAGCCCGCCGCGGGATCACTTTCCGCTCGTCTCGTAGCGGGGACCCTTTCATCTCGCTCATGGTCGTGTGCTGGTCAAGGGACGAGGCCCGCCGGGGGCCTGCTCTGCAGACCGGCGGCGAGCGCCGCCAGGAGCGCGTGGTCTTGTGTGGCGTCGCCTCGCATGGCCAGCGGCAACCGCCCCTGGTCTTCGTCCGCGACGACGATGTCCCGGCATGCTGCGCCACGTGGTTCCCGAGATCGCGCCGAATATCAACGCCGAGCCAGTGCGCACCCGCGAGCCGGACGTCGAAGTCGTACTCGGCAAGGACGGCGAGGTTGCCGTTGGCGTAGATGTGGTCAAGCCGGTCTTCGGAACTGTAGGAGTGCAGCAGGACGCGAAGGTCCACAGCGTCTCGATCGGTCCAGTTCCCACGTTCGGCCCAGGCGAAGACCTTGAATGCGGTTTGGGCAGGAATCGAGGCCACCGCATCCGACGTCGCCCGGCAGGAGCAACTCCAGCGCAGACTCGAGTGACTCGGCGAAGCCCAGGGTGTTCATCGTGGACCCGTCCGGCCAGATGACGGTGCGATCCTCGCGCTCGATACCGCCGAACGGCACGACGTCGACATCGACGCCATTGACGAGGAACTTGTGGGCGCCGCCGCCAGGCACCGCAGCCAAGTCGGCTACCAGGCGCTCGAAGGCGGCAGCGTCGGCCACCACGACAGCGATGTCGACATCATTGGTCGCCCGCAACGGCGCGTCGTGGCCCTCTGCGGCCAAGGCGATGTCTCTGGCGGTGGCGCCGACCAGCATGATCTGGACTCCGCCGCTTGCGCCAGATCGCACAGTGCCATCAGCACGTCGACGAACGGAATGCACTCAGGATTCGTCGAGGCGTCGAAGGTCGGCATCGCTCCCCCGTAGCTCAGCTGCGGCTTCGATCAGCCGTGGATCACCGTCGGCCAGCAGATCGGCATAGATCAGCGGGGTCGGGACGGTATCGGATTCGGCGAAGGCCGGGATCGTCCAGAATCGTCTCCGTAACTCGGCAGGTGCGTCAATCCGATCGTCACGGCGCAGGCGTAATGCCGCGACCAACGCAGCGGAACGGTGTCGACGTAGACGACGCCGCGAGCAGGTCGAAGGTTCGCACCCGTCGCCCAAAGGGCTGTCTCGCTTCCCCATTGACCACCTGCCGCACGGACTGCCTCCGCCGAGTTCCGCCACCATTGCCCGTGTCAACGTCTGAAGCTGCCCAGTCGAAGCCGGGAGTAGCAGCCGCAGTCGGTAGCCCTCGGCCCACAGGTCCAGGAGCTCACGAGTGTGCTGCAGCGACCTCCCGCTCGACGTTGTGGTCAGGTAGCGTCGCTGGCCAGTTCATCGAACACGCCCGCGACCGAACCGAGAGATACGCCCGATGCTAGTCGCCATGCTTCGCATCGGATCGTCAAGGGCGCCGGGAACCGACAGCAGAACTAACAGAACCTGCAGGCCGGAACGGCTGGTCAGACGTGTGCGCCGGTCCTCTTGGCTGGTGAGGGTCCGGCTCGCTTTCACCGGCCGGCCCTGAATATCGATCACGCTGGAGGCCGCGCGGAGGTACACGTTGCCGTCCGCATCGGGCAGCTCAGGCCGAGACGGCGACACGCATCCATGACGGCCGGCGTCAGCCGCGGCGTGAAGAGGATGAGATCACGCGTCCCCGATCTCCAGAGCGGTCACGGTCGCCGGTGTAACTGTCGCTTTGACCTCCACGTCGTAATCCACCGGCGGGACCTCGTTTGCGACAACCAGGACCGCGTCGGCCGTGTCATCACGCGCGGACCGAGGACTATCTCGACGTCGCGCCCGAACGCGGTTGTCACCGTTGCGTGGGCACCTCGCTGACCGCGTTCAGTATTTCCTGTTGTTCAATTTTCGTGAACATATGCAATTATGAACACACGAGGCCTCGCAGATCAACAGGCACGCCGCCCCGGCCCAA